>CAWFRS010000001.1:0-2179805 GCA_963818265.1 uncultured Planctomycetota bacterium
ACTTCAAGAAATTGATTTCTCCCTCATATCGAAGCGATCGACCACGTACGCGGCCTCCCGTTCCCTACGATTTCTTCTGGTGACGCCTCTCCTCGCCGTGCCTGTCCGCGCGTGCCCTTGCAATATGCTGACGGACCCCTTTCTCCCTCTCTGTTTATAACACTTAATGAACACTAACGAAAAGAGTGACACTAGTCCAATTAGCATCATCGGTAGCAGGACCACCAAATTCAAAAGTCCAAGAGCCCTGCGATGCTCCGCGTCAAGAAAACAATAATAAGTCCACAGCCACCAAGGAGCGCCATAGACGCATACAAAAACGCAACCCAAGTATAACATCCATTGGTCTGAGGGTCCTCGACGACGCCGGATCGTGTCGAATAAACGAAGGTAGATAGGCAAGGCTATAGGAACGCAAAATGGCACTAAAGAGATCCAGAGCGGTCCATAAGGGCCGTTAACCATTAACTCTAGAAATCTGAGAAATCGCCGCAAGCAAAACAGCGATTTCTAGTGTCAAGCGTAAATAGAGCCTTGGCGTCATCGACTGATTCTATATATATATCATGATAATTTTAATGCCATCCCGACCATCGCTCTGAAAATATCATCGGCGTCCCTTTGAAGCGACCCGTAGGCACGGAAAGGGGATCGGTGGAGAAAAGTCTCTTAGAATCCATCCTCGCAGTGCATGCGTACGCGTAATATTCTCCTCGCGTCCCTTGCGTCGACGGCGGCATAATTGAAGTAAGAGCACCCCTGGAAAGTAAAAGCATGAATAAAACATGAAAGCATGCACTGCAAGAGGAAAAACGAAATCGAGAATTGAGCAACCTTGCCACCTGTTCTGGCGATCCGCATATCGTGGCCGGATGATCAGGTTCAGGAGGCACACCATGGCCATCGCCCGCTCTCGGCTTATCGATGTCTCGGTTACTCGCTGGTATCACTGCATTACACGCTGCGTCCGCCGCGCTTTTCTGCTCGGCGAAGGCACCTCCGATCGCCGTGAGTGGCTCGAAAAGCGCATCGAGGAGCTCGCTCAGATCTTCGCTGTGGGCGTCGGCGGGTTTTCGGTGCTCGACAACCATTTGCACCTTTTGTTGCGAATCGATCCCGATGTCGCCGCTGCCTGGTCGGACGAGTGGCTGGAAGTTCGACGAGTCTTGAACGAACGAACGTAAGACGGATCTGTCCCACGATTCTTGCGTCACGACTACCCGGAACACAGTGCATGTCCACGAGTGCCTTGAACGCCCCGCATGCGGCGGGCTGCTTCACGGTTCCAACTCCTTGCGAGCACCGTGATGGATGTAGAGCACGACTACGTCCCTACCGCGAATGGCAAAGATGACGCGGTATTTATTCTTTCGCTTGCCGTAAAGCAGTTCACGGAGTTCTTCGGGGAACTTGTCGCTTTCATCCGCACGCGGACAGCGCAAAGGGAGACGTGTTAGCGTCTCCATTTACTTGAAAAGACCTTGAAACCAGCGTTCGGCCTGGGCCGCCGAGATATGCTCGGCAATCCAGGCATATGCCTCGTCGGCGTCGGCCATGGCTTGGGCGGTGACGCGCAGGCGATAGGTCACGCCTTGATTCCATGCTTGTTGCGGGCGTGTTCCTTGAATTCGCCGGGGCTGATGGTGCGGCCCGCCTTCATGTCCTCGATGCCTTGACGGATGCCATCGAGGACGCGAGCTTCTTCGACGATCTGGCGAAGCTTCTGGTAGGCGGCGGCATCCTGGACGACCAACTCGGCCTTACCGTTGATCGTGAGGATGACCGGCTCGCCAGTCTGCTTTAACTGTTCAACAAATTCGGAGGTATTTTTCTTGAAGTCCGTAAGCGATTGGATATCGCGGGTAATGTCGAGCATCAATCCCTCCCGGCAAGAACTTTTTAAGCGTTGAATTCGAGTCTATCAGAGATGACGATGGGTGCCAAGCGGAGATTTGCACCTACGCCGTCGGCCAGGAATTCTAGATGCGGTAACCGCAACGAGCCTGATTTCAGAAGAAGCACCCTTGGACATGCACTGTCCGGTTCTGTTCCGCGCTGATGATTCGGCCTGATCGTTTCGGGCCGACCACCTCCCATGTTGCGCGGCAATCGACCTTTGACAACGCTGGCTGGCTCGGTCACCACGCCAAATCCTGGCCGCCTTCCTCAAAAAGCCGCTCCAGCCGCCGCCCGGTCGCTGGCAGCGTCCAGAGGGTTGGTGTTCCCGTTACCCATCGTGACGCCTCTCCTCGCAGCGCCGGTCCGCGCGTGCCTCGTTTGGGCTGGAAGTTCGACGAGTCTTGAACGAACGAACGCAAGACGGATTGCCAATCCGTCCCACGATTCTTGCGTCACGACTGCCCGGAACACAGTGCATGTCCACGCGTGCCAGCACCGTCGCCCAGTCCCAGCCAACGGGGAGCGCCCTCGGGGCTCAGAAAATCTCGATAACTGCTCCTCTGATACTGCTCGGGACGCTCAACGGCTGCCGCACGGACCGGATCGAGATGCAGTGAGTTCCATGGGAGGCTCCGGGATGGCCGGCGATCAGGGCTAAACTAGAAAAGGTGATCCCGGCACCAAGCATCAACGCAAGCACCATGAGTGTTATGCCGGCGGCCGGTCGTCTTTCGGGATCGCTTGCGGAGCGGTCAAGCCGATCGAAGAACGAAGTCGGTTTGTAAGAGATATGCAGGGAGAAGGACAAAATGATTTCGCCAATACAACCGCATTTCGCGATCGGCATGGCGTATATTGCCTATATAACCAGTGCTGCGCATTCAGAAGTTTAACGATCCAACAACGTCGCGTCGGTGACGATCGGCCGCGAAAGGCGCGAGATCGTTGTCTCTCGATGAACACTCAGGGTGCATGTTGCCGCTCTCAATCGCCCAGCAGGCCGCCGGGCCGGGGAACGCCTGGACGAGTCATGGCCTCCGCTGCTTCAAACGCGGTTGGAATGCCGCGGGGCTGCCTGGGTGGTCGGCTTTTGCGGAGCGAATGGGAAGAGCCAGCCGAGTGCTCTCTATCAAGGTTGACGAGCATCACGACCGTACCGAATTCAACAATGACGCATCCCTTGCCGATCACCCGTGCTCAGGTCATAGCAAGGTAGATGAGCGTCCGTGGCACCGTCAGACCACCGCGAGACCTGGCGTTTTGCGCGGCGAGAATCGCCGGTTCAAATTGCGTCGTGGGGCCGCGGAGTGCGGTAGGAACTGTTCGGCGAGAAACTCTCCAGTTTCAGGCGATCGCGCCTTCACCGAGGAGACCGCGACTGCCCGTTGGGCGAGCGATAACGATTGCAAAGCGTCGAGGGGACGCATGAACGGGCCGTCGAAACGAAAAACGCGACGACCGAACCCATTTCTCAGACAACAACGACGGGTTGGGAGGATTTAACCGGTGCGCGACTTCGCCGCCCCAATGAAAAACGCGACGACCGAACCCATTTGCCGCGGTGAACGCGAACCGGCCGACCACTCTCACGCCGCGACCGATATCACCGCCAACTCGAAAAAACGACAACCGAACCCATTTGAGCGGGCGGCAGTGAACTGGAAGCCGTCGACAAGTTGCTCGAACCGGTCGCCGAAATGAAAACGCGACGACCGAACCCATTTGGTGCAGTTCGACATGAAGCGGCCGACGTCGCCGATGCCGAGCTCTTAACGGCCTGGGAAAAGGAAGCCGCGACGACCGAACCCATTTGTGCTGGCATTATCCAAAATCACGGAAACAGTCTCGCACGCGATAGGCTCGGCACCGCTGGCGAATTCAGCACGAACGACCGCGGCCCCTGGGAACGGAAGAATGGATAAAAATGGAAAGACCTGTCTGGGCGAGAGAGTTCGATGAGCTGGTGCGGGGGTCCTTCACTCTCCCTGGTCGGTCAGTACGCGGAGGGAGATCAAGTTCAGCTCATGTGGTTGGCGAACGTCATCAGTTGCCTCGATTCGAACAGCGCTGCATTCCGACTGAACCACTCGGAGGTGTGGTCGATCGTCCGTGAGCAGTGAGTGTCGGCCGGCGATTCGACATGCATCACCTGGTTCATCGACGGTGCGGGATGGCCGAGCCTCGCGCCGGTTCTTGCGTGGTGAGGCTGCGCTGCCGGCGGGTGAAGCGAGCCCGTATGAACTGATTGGGTCTCAGCACGCTCTTTGTCAATTCGGTTCTGGATTTCGGAGAGCAGTGCCCAGGCGGGATCGGGCGCCGTCGCGTCACACCAAAAAAAGGCGACGGGGCGGAGCTCGAATCCCGCTGGGCATTTTCTCTCCAATCGGTTCAACCCATGTCATCGAACGCGCTGAATGCGACACGTGAAAAACAGTCCCCGTGGCGAGCGGCGGCGTGCTCGAGCCGCCCGGGATACGGGCGGCTCACGTCTTGAATCGCGGATGGCACAAAGGGGGAGCTCGGACTGGTAGACGCTTGCGAATTGCGGATTGCTACGTCAAACTTGCGAGCGCTTGCCGGGTAAATTGACTGTCAAATGTGATCCACCGCACCGCCTCGATCAAAGAGTCTCCCGTTCATGGAAACGCCGCAAATTCGCCCCGGACTCATCAAGCCAGGCGAAAGCCCGTTGCGCATCGTCGTGTTTTTTCCCAACTCGGCGCTCGGAAATCTGGCCATCCAGCTCTTGATGCAGGCGGGCCTGCCCAACGACCGCCTTGGCGTGACGCCCCCCGAGCAAATCGAGGGGGGTCAGGGCATGATTCTGTCGATCGGCTGCCCCGACGAAAAGTCGGTGGCGAGGGTCGAGTCGATCTGCCGCTCGCAGGGCGGCCGCATTCACCGACAGCGTCGGCGCCGTTGAACGCACGGCCGCGACTGACCGTTTCTCCGGGGAATCCATCAATGCCGTTTTATCGTCGGGTCCCATCTCCCAAGCTCATTGCTACGCTCTTCGTCTGTGTCACCGCGGTCGTCACGGCGCCCTGCTTCGGACAGGAGATTCCGTCATTTGCGCGCGAAGTGCCGAAAGTCGAAACCGGTAAACCCATCTTCGAGTTCAACGGCAAGGACTTGACCGGATTTTACACGTTCTTGAGCGATCATAAGCTCGAAGATCCTGACAGGGTGTTCACGGTCCACGACGGCCTGATCCACATTTCGGGCGATGGTTTCGGCGGCCTGTCCACAAGGGCCGAGTTTGAGAATTACCATCTGGTGACGGAGTGGAAGTGGGGCGAGAAGACCTTCAAAACGCGCAAGAGCAATGCACGCGACTCGGGGATCCTGCTTCACTGCGTGGGGGAGGAAGGCGCCCACGGGGGCATCTGGATGGAATCTCAAGAATGCCAGATCATCGAAGGGGGTTGCGGCGACTTGCTCATGGTCAACGGCAAGTCGAAGCCAAGCCTCACGTGCGAGATGCGCGTCGGGCCCGACAAGCAGTTCTATTTTGAGAAGGGGGGCAAACCCGTCACCCGCGATAGCGGCCGCTTTAACTGGTGGGGGCGTGACCCGAACTGGAAGGACGTGCTCGGATTTCGCGGCAGCCGCGACGTGGAGAAGCCGGCCGGCGAATGGAACACGATGGAAGTCATCTGCGACCACGACTCGATCACCAATATCGTCAACGGCTACGTTGTCAACATCGGCACCAAGTCGAGCCTGACCAAAGGTAAGATCACATTCCAGACCGAGGGGGCCGAGATCTTTTTCCGCAAGATCGAAGTTCGCCCGCTCGAGCAGAAGAAGCTGCCCCACGACCGCATCCGCGCTCTACGCAAAGCCAAGTAAGCGGCGAATGCCGTCGTCATCACTGCGGTCAATAGCCCAGCGCGCAGCCATCTTTGCGGGGATCTGATCCGCCGATCAAGACACCACGCTCCAGGTCGATGCGAATCGCCTGATAGCCGCCGAAACCGCCAGGCGAATCGACGATCCGATGCCCCTTGGCCTCGAGCTGACGTCGCGTCTCGGCGGATATTCCGGATTCGAGCGCGACCGAACCACCCCCTGGAGCAGCCGGTGTGCCGGTCGGCTCGGACGAACCAAAGTGGCGAAACCGTGGGGCATCGCCGGCTTCCTGAACGTCCATGCCAAAGTCGATCAGGTCGCAAACAACCTGAGCGTGCCCCTGCGCCTGCATATCGCCCCCCATCAATCCGAAGCTCAGCCACGGCTGCCCGCCCTTGGTGATGAACGCCGGGATGATCGTGTGAAACGGGCGTTTGCGCGGCTCCAGGCGATTCAGATGATGGGGGTCAAGCGCGAACTGACAACCGCGATTCTGGAGCACGAATCCCAGGTCGCCCGGAACATGGTGCGAACCGAAACCGTGAAAGTTGCTCTGGATCAAGCTGACGCAATTGAAGTCCTTGTCGACCACGGTCATGTAGATCGTATCCGCCTGGGCAGGCTCGCCGGGTGTCGGATCAGGATTGCGCGCTCGGGGTTCAGCGCTTTTCGACGCTCTGCGGCATAGGGCTTCGAGATCAGCGCGGCGATCGGCAGGCGCGAAAACTCGGGGTCGGCGTAGTATCTGGCTCGATCTTCGTAGGCCAGCTTCTTGGCCTCGATCATCAAGTGAAGGGCTCCGGCCGACTGCGGGCCCATGCTCTTCAGGTCGAATGGCTCGAGCAAGTTGAGCATCTGGAGGCGCAGCGATCCCCTGGCCGTTGGGCGGCAGCTCCCACACGTCGTATCCGCGGTAGTTGGTCGAGACCGGGTCGACGAAATTGCCGGTGTGCTCGGCGAAGTCAGAGTGCGCGAAGAGGCCCCCCGCCGACTGCGAATAGTGCACGATGGCGTCGGCCAGGGGACCGCGATAAAAGGCGTCGCGCCCCCCCTTGGCGATCGCTCCCAGCGAGCGTGCCAGGCCGGCGTTGTAAAATACGGCACCTTTGGCCGGCGCATGGCCGCCCGGAAGGTAGCAGGCCGCCGATGTCGGAATCGCTTTGAGTACCTCCTCCGACGTGTGCCAGTCGGCCGCGATGATCTCGCTGACGGGGAATCCCGCGCCCGCATAAGAGATCGCCGGAGCAAGCAACTCCGACCACGACTTCGTCCCGAAACGCTTCCATAAATGATCCCAGCCGTCGACACAGCCCGGGACCGACCAGCTCAGCGGCCCGTAAGTCGGAATATGGGTGAGGCCCTTTGATTTGAACACGTCGATGGTCGCCGCGGCCGGTGCGCGGCCACTCGCGTTGAGACCATACAGCCGCTTCGTCTTGGCGTCCCACACGATCGCGAACAGGTCGCCGCCGATGCCGCACGACATCGGCTCAACGACGCCAAGCACCGCGTTCGCCGCGATGGCCGCGTCAACGGCATTACCCCCTTTTTGCAACATCTGGATCGCCGTCGCCGTCGCGAGCGGCTGGCTCGTGGCCGCCATGCCCTGACGCGCGATCACGGCTGACCGCGTTTTATGAAGGGGACCAGCCGGCCGATCGGCGGCGAGAACGTTCTGGTCAATCATGAAAATCACCCACGTCAGGAGCATCACGCCGAGCAAAACGCCCGACATCGGAAATGAAAACGAGGCTCGGTGATTGACGACCGGTTCGCTTGAGCTCATGTTGCTGATACACCTTTGTTCGGCCAATGGGCGGGGCCGAGAAAGAAACGTAGAGCAAGGCACACGGCCTGTCCCGGCGAGGCCGGCCGGCGATGTCTCGACCCGGACGATTCGGCTTGGCCGGGTCGATTTCCATCTTACGCGAGTCTTTGGCTACTGCGCACCGTGCAGTGCCGCCAGCCGATCGATCGCGTGACGAAACGGTAGCGCCGCCTGCGCACCGGGTTGAGCGACAGCCAGAGCCGCCGCGCAGTTCGCCCAGCGCCGCCGACCCAGGAGATCCCGGCCTTCCGCCAGGGCCGCGGCCAGCGCGCCACTGAAGGCATCGCCAGCGCCAACCGTATCGACCGCGTCAACACGCGGCGCGGCAACGGTCAGCGAGGTTTCGGCGACCACATGACAGCCGCTCGCTCCCAGCGTCACGATGACGGCGGTCGGCCCCAGTTCTTTCAATGCCATTCCGCACTTTGTCCAGTCGGGCTCGCTTTCCGAACTGTCGGGCCATCCCGCCAGTGCAAGCGCCTCGTGGCGGTTGGGCGAGATCAAGGTCGCCGCCGATAACAACTCGCGTTTGAGACCTTCGGCGATCGCGGGCGCCGGCGCCGGGTTCAGGATCGTGTACATCCCCGCCTTGAAGCCACGCCGCAGCGCGTGAACCGCGGTTTCAATGGGAATCTCGAGGCTGACGAGCAAGACGTTTTCTTGTCGAAACAAGGCCGACGGCACGCGGTCAATATCATCGACTGTCAATCGTTGATTGGCGCCGGGAGCGACGCCGATCATGTTCTCGCCATCGTCGCCGACAAAAATCATGGCGACACCTGATGCGACTCCTTCAATCACGCTTATGTGGCCAATGTCGATCCCCTCGCGCTCGTAACGCGCCAGTGATTGTCGACCAAGGTCGTCGTCGCCGACGGCCGTGATCAAGACGACATCCGCGCCGGCCCGGCGGGCGGCCACGGCCTGGTTGGCGCCTTTGCCGCCCGGCGTCGTCGCGAACGTGCTCCCCAGGATCGTCTGTCCGGCGACTGGCAAGCGAGGTAATCGCACGGTCATGTCGGTGTTGCTCGAACCGACAACGACAACTCGCGACATCGGAAAGCATCCATGGGCCTGATCTGAGCCGGGAACCGCCGTCACTGCGCAGTGCCGCGGGCCCCACTTATCACAGGTAGTCATCGCGGATTGGATGAAACACGTCGAGTGCCACCGCCGGACCACCCACCGCACGCACGCGGTGGACGATGCCGCCGGGGATGCGCCAGATGTCGCCCGGTTTGAGCATACGCGTGACCGCGCCGATCGTGAACTCGAGCTGGCCCTCGATCAAGCAACCCATCTGTTCGTGCGGATGCGAATGGTCGAGCACGAGGGAATCCTGCTCGAGGTGCACGACCGAAAGCATGATGTTCTTCCCGGCCGTCGTGAAGATGTCGACGCCCGGGAAGATCGTGTGTTTCGAGCCTGATCCCGCCGCGACGAAATAGGCAGCGGGATCGGCCATGTCACTACCGGGCGCTGCGTCGTCGTTGGCGGCGGAGTTCGAGGCAGGCGCGGTCATTCGAGTCGTCCGTAATGAGTAGCGACCCAGTCGCCGGTCGAGTCCAAGAACTCCTCGCGGTTGCCACCAAAAACGTCAATCAGCGTATCATCCAGCATGTCGCCCCTGAGTATTCTTTGGAGGAATTCGGGGAAATTGTTGCGCATGCTGCTGGACATCACCGCCTCGACAAGTGCAAAGCCGATGGCACGCAGACCTTCCGAGGTGATTCCGTCAGTGGCGCCAAGAGCTTCTGTCGCCTTGACCCTCCATCCCTTGCCGAACTCGGCAAACGCGGTCTGGCGGAGTTGATGGATGTACGGGCTCCGCGGCTCAACCTGGGCGGCCATGTACGTGCCAAGCCCCTGAGAGAGCCACCGAGGGGCGGCGCCGGCGGCTGTCACAACGCTGGTCCCCAGTAGCTCGGTGAGCAAGCCCGCGAGGCTACGGTCGGTCCCGGCGGACGCGTCGGCGTCCTTACTGTCGCCCTTTTTCGACCGCGATCGACGTCTTCCCGAGCCGGATTCTTCCTTCTTGCCCCCGGCCGGGTCGATGACAGCCAGATAAGGCTGGGCAATTGCCAGCTTGGCTGAGACCTGGGTGTCGGCTTCGGCGTCGCGGTCCTCGACCGTGCGAACGAACTCGATGAAATCTTTCTTGGTGGAAAAGACATAGAGGCCGACCTTTTCGGGCCAGTCGGTCACCGGCGAGCCGAGTAGCCGCCTCAAGTGTCCATATTGCGTTTCCATCGACTTGACGGTGGCCTTGGCCCGTTCCGCGGGCAGGTTACTGAAAAGGATGAAATGATCGCCCCGTTCGAGCACCGGCTTGAGCTCGGGATTGGCCTTTTTCCAGCGTTCGAGCCCGGCCAGCTCCGTCTTCTTATCGCGCTCCTGAACGGGCAATCTGGCCGTCTGATTGCGGGCCATCTGCTGGGGGCTCGCCGCGTATGATTTGAGCGGTTTCTTGGGATCGAGCCCGTCGTCAAGCTTCGCGCCTTCTTTCACCCACTGAGAGATCTTGGCGATCGCGGCGTCCGACATGCGGTTGTTGCCCCCCTGGGGCATGCGTGGCTCCTCCTCGCCATTGAGTCGCAACACCAGGTGGCTCTCTTCGGGCTTGCCGGCGATCACGATCGCCTGGTCGGTCTTTCGCTTCTGGCTCCCTTTTTTCAGACTTTCAAACGTCGACAGATCGAGCTTACCGCGGCGTGCACCGACACCTTCACCACTGTGGCAGCCGACACAATTGGCCACCAGGATCGGCGCGATATCTTGAGAGAAACTGAGCCCGTCCTTGTCGCTACCACTCTTCTTCGCGGTGCCCGCCGTCTTCGCCGTGGACCCGGATTTCTTGGTCGTGGACTTGGGCGCGGGATTCAGCTTCTTTCGGGCCGCCTTGGCCCGACTTCCGCGGCGCGGAGCCATATCGTCATCGGGCATCTGCCCGAATGGATTCTGATTGGGCACGTCCTGGTCGCCAAAGTCCTGAGCCATCAGGCGATTGCCAAAACAACCGGAAGACAGGACGAGCGGCGGACCTATCGTAAGCAGGCCGACCGATGCGCATAGCCAGAATCCGGCGAATGGAGCGTGGCGGAAAACCTTGGGCATGATCTCATCCCCGCGGGCGTGACGGAAATGGTCGAAGGGCTGCGCCTCTATCTTATCTTATTGTTGACCGCCCGGGAATGCATTGGCAAGATGCGCAAGCAAATGTGTTCCCAAACCAACGAGCGAACCGCCAACGGCGCGCGGCCGTCCGAAAGGCCGCATGGATCAGGGGACGATCGCGAACGAGATCTCGGCGGACGCGGTCTTTTTCGCGACGAGGTCGGTCTGCGTGAGCCGCAAGACATAGGGTCCTGCGACAAGCGATCGCGGAAGCTCAACCCGATAGTTCACATAGAAGTCCCGCCGCGCACTGCCGCACACATCCTCTTCGGGCCCGTATTCGTGGCTAAATACAACCGGCCCGCCAGCAGCCGTGACGATTTCAATCTTCGACGAAAGGCGTGAGACAAACGACGCGCTTCGTGCTTCGTACTGCATCCCGATCAGCTCGCAGTAGACCAGGAGCGGCTGGCCCGGCTTGACGTGCGACTCGTCGATCGCCTCGAACGATCCAAATCCGCGAACCCTGCGGCAAAGCCGCACCTTGCCGACGCCGAGCCCCGGTGGGGCGGCGATAGCCGAGGAGCTGGCCGACGTCTCGACGTGGTCGTCGATCGCAATGGGCGTGGCGGCGGAGCCCTTTTCTTCCGGTTGCTTTGTCAGAGGCGGTGCCGCGACCAGGCTCGCCTTCGGTCGTTCCTGATCGGGAGAGCTCGCGAGAGGACCGGGTTGGGCCGGGGCCGGGGCCGCGGCGGCTGGCGGCGGTGCCGGGGCCGGCTTTTCCTCGGATACGACGATCGCCAACGGCGACGGGACCAAGGCGACGCCATCAGGGGGCTCAGGGGCTCCGTTTGACGTCGCGGCCTGTCGCTGCGTCGAGTCGACCGAAGGCGGAGTCTCCAGCGTTTTTGGCGAGGACGACGTCAATACAATGGCTGAGGAGCCCGGAGCCGCCCGTGGACCTGTACCCGTGTCCGTCTCGGGCTTCGAGGGAGAGCCTGGCTCGGCGGGCGGTGCCTGATTATCGGCGGCGATGATTTCGTTTTGTTGATGTTGCATGACAGCGGCGACCCGCTCGATGGCCGCGTCGAGAAGCGGCGTCGTCTGGGTCTCGGGTGCGCCAAGGGCCGGGTCTGACATCGGCGGTTCGACGGGCCGCGGTGGCGCTGTCCCCGGCGTGGTCTCGGAAGGCGTCCGCGCCTTGTCCGGCGTGCCTGGCGCCGGCGGGGCCGTTTCAACCGGGCCTGTGGAAGGCACCGCCGCCGCACGCGGTGGCGAGGCCTTCCCGACGGCGTCGAGCGCGGGGACGACGACAGCGTTTGACGCGGGCTCGGGCGCCGCGTTCAACCGCGGCCCCGCTACGGCCTCGCCTGTCTGGGAGGGTTGAAAAATCGCACCATCACCCGACCGCAATAACGTCGATCGCGTACACCCGGTGAACGGCCCCGTGCCGAAAATACCGAATATCACCAGCAAGGGCCCGATCGTCGAGCATTCGGCGCACCGTCGAACGATCCCGGACTGAGACCGCGCTCATCGTTCATACGCTCCGGACGAGATGACCCGCTGACACGCGGCGTGATGGGACCGAGACTTCGGGTGCGAATGAAACGCTGATCTAATCGAAATTTCGCGATCGGGCAAGGTCAACCTGGGCATTGAACGTTCTCATTGCGGCATGGGAATCGCAGTTAAACTCGTATCGTTTCTCGCTCGAATGGAAATTTTGTCTTTTCCTCTCTGTCCTCTGTGGCCATCATGTTTTTCCCCGTGGTGATAAACCATCTGAAGGAATACCGAGATGGATGGAATACGTCGGCATTACGACGGCAAGACGACCAGCCAGGGATACCAGGTCCAGGTGACCCACGGGTCGGGTGAGCTCGTCATCGGACTCAAGAACCAGGGCGAATTCAGCGACGAATACGGCCCGTTCGTGCGTGTGGCCACGATTGAAAACGAGGGTGACGGGTTTCGCGCCCACTGGTTTCATCTCGACGCCGAAGAGTCGACCGAGACGACCGATTACCCCGATGAACGGGCTCTGATCGCGGCACTCGACCGCCGTATCGAACAACGATCGCGTGAAGTCGAGAAGGCCGAAGACTGACTTGTCGTACCCGCGAAGCCCTCATGAATCACTGGCAGCCAGCCTGATGCGGCCGAGCAACGCATTGCGGGTCCGGCGATCGGCCAGGTCGAGCGCACGCGCCTCGTCGATGGTCACTCGGCGAAACGCGATCGTTTCACCCGGCCGGAGCTGGCCCAGGCGGTCGAGATCGGCCGAGATCACGTGCGCGACGTGTGGATAGCCGCCCATCGTGCCGCATGCGACCCCCAGCACAATGAGCTGACCCCCCGCCACCTGAATCGCGCCCGGAGAGACAGGAGCGGACAGCCGATCGGGCGGCGGCGCGGCCGTGACGATGTCGCCCATCAATCGCAGGCCCATCCGGTCGCTCCGCGAATCCACCTGAAAGCGGCGGGATGTCCAGAAGGCGTCGTCAATCATCGGGTAAGACTCGCAATCGGGTCCGACGACGATGCGCAACGGCTCAGTCGTCGTCGAGCCGACGATTGGATCGCGCGGGCGGCGCACAACGGTCGACCCAGGTAACGCGGGCAAGATCGCGCCTGATCGCAGGCGTGTTTCCGAGGAGCGGCTGCCCAGGACGACACGCGTCTGCCAACCCGCCTTCACGGCCAGGTACGTTCGGGCGCCGCCACGAATCGGGCCAAGTACGAGCCGATCGCCAGTGCGCAGCGAAAAGCTGGTGGGCACCGCAAGCGACCGATCCGGCAAGTCGGCGGCGACAACCCGCGCGTCGGCAGCGGCCCCGGCCAGCGCGAGCGCCAGGTCGCACCCGGCGCGGTACGAGCCGCCCGTCAGGGTAAGCTCAAGTGCGGCGCTATCGACCGGGTTGCCGACCAGTGCATTGGCCAACGCAGCGGAGAACCCGTCGAAGGCGCCCCCGATCGGAACGCCCCATTCGCGATACCCAAAACGGCCGGGATCCTGGACCGTGGCATGCAACCCGGGATCGAGCACGATCAGGGCCATCAGAGCGGCTCATTCATGAAGCTGCGCAGCGAAATGCCACCGCGTGCCAGGACGTCGCGGACAAGCGTCGCGTTGGAAACCGCGCCCGGATCGTCGCCGTGAATACACAGCGTTTGCACGCGCCCGCCGCGTGCCAGCCGCAACACTTGCGCCTCCATTTCGTCGCGGTCGTGAAGGATCGCGTTTGGTTCGGTGCGTGGCACGAGCGATCCATCAGTGCGGTAGCGGCGATCGGGAAACCCTTCGGAAATGTAGGGTATCGAGGTCGAGCGGGTCAGACGGTCGAGGAGGGTCTCGGGCTGGCCGACGAGCGCCAGGCGCGGCATCTTCGCGAGCGCATCGATCACGCCGCGGGCGATCTCGGGCTGGTGCTGGGCCTGGTTATAAAGAGCCCCGTGCGGCTTGATGAAGCGTACCTGCAAGTCGAACTCCGAGGCGAGGGTATCGAGTGTGTGCCATTGCGCGACAATCAAATCAGCGACCGCCGCGGACGCCATGTTTTGCTCGCGGCGGCCAAAGTGCGCACGATCGGCGAAGCCCGGATGAGCACCGATGATCACGCGCTTCGCGGCGGCCCATTCGAGAGTGTGTCTGATACCATCGAGCGACCCTGCGTGTTCGTTGCAGGCGATACTCGCGGAGGTCACGATGTCGAGCAAGGCCGCGTCATGGGCGCAGCCTTCACCCAGGTCAGCATTGAGATCGATGAATCGGGCGCCGCGATCAGCACGATTATCAGGCAAGTCGATCATGGCGCCCGGCCTCGAATTCGGAAACCGAAATGGGTTCGAACTGAATCTGGTCGCCGGCCCGGAGCGGAAAATAGCCGGCCTCGACATCAACGATCGCGACCGGCGTTCGCCCCAGCAAGTGCCAGCCGCCGGGCGATTCCGCCGGATAGATCGCCGTCTGGCGACCCACAATCGCGACCGAGCCGCGTGGCACGCGCAGGCGGGGCGATGCCCGACGCGGCAGTCCGGCAAGAGGAGCAGGTAGCGGGCCGGCGTACGGAAAACCGGGCAAGAAGCCGATCGCAAACACCAGGTACTCAACCTGTGAATGCAGCCTGATCACCTCATCGGCAGTCAAACCCATGCGGGCTGCAACGTCGGCGAGATCAGCGCCGTCATAGAGCACGGGAATCACGACCCGCCTGCCATCCCGGCGAGCAGCTTCCGTGGGATCGACGGCGAGCAAGAATGACTCTGTATCGTCAAGATCAGCGTCTTCCGGGTCGACGAAAACCGCCACTGTGCAAAAAGCGACGACAACATCCCTGACGCCTGCCCGCTGGCGGCGACGCACGGCGGCCGCCCAATCTCCGGCGGCACGCTCTGACGAAAAGTGGGCCAGGAAGGCTCGATCGCCAAGCGGTTCGAGTCGGGTTGGGCGTTTCGCCGGGTTGCCGGTGTTCAATTTCTGGTGCTTCCTGTGTGTCCACGTGCTGATCGACCCTCAATAATATCGCCGAAAGCGAAATCGATCGGACCACGACCGAAGCGATCCTGCAACCGGGCCGCCAAACTCCGACGCCAAGAGGACGGCCAATCCGCGCCCGACGAATTTGGCCCACCGTTGCTGGGTCCGTATAATCTCAAATCGGCCGGCCACGGCAATCATGCCGGCGTTGCATCGATCGAATGAATGGATCCGTCAGCGTCTCGAACGAGGTCATCACGATGATTGTTCTTTTGATGGTTCTGACGCTGCCGATGATCGTCGCCCAGCAGCCCGGCCCGCCTGCTACTGCACAAACAGCGGCCGAGTCGATCACACTTCGCGACGGATCGGTCGTCAAGGGACTCGTCACGTCGGCCGTGAGCGGGGCTCGCGGCTCGGTCGAGTTTGTCGTCCGGTGGCGCCTGGGCCGAACAAGCGATGGCCAAACAGCTTGAAAGCTGGGATCACGCAACGGCGGCCGCACAGCGCAGGACCATCGACCAGCGTATGAAGCGGCTCGACGCCTGGCGCCGCGAGCGTAGCCCGAACGTCGCGGCGGCCGATCCGATCATCGCGTGGATCGACCGCGAACGCACCCGCCTGGTGCGGGTGCGAAGGCCGCTCCGTCAGCCTTGCTCAAGGTCCGGCTTCCGCGTGGTGACATACGCCAGGTCGAGCGCCGGCCGGCCGCCGTCGAGCGGCTCCTGCGCCTGGCCTGGCTCTGCGACTTGCCGGAGCCTGAGACCATGTCGCTCGAGTCGTTGAAGAATGCCCTCGAGACCCGGGGTTACGCGATCGACACCATCGCCGCGAAACCGCCGGCGTCGCTCGAACGGCTCTTGCCCCTCGCCGCCGAGTCTGACGCGCAATGGCTGGCCCGCCGCGCCGCCACCGAGCTGTCGGTTGACACCGATCTCCGATTTCTCCAATTTCACCAGATGATTGTGCCCGACATGGGCGCAGGGCAGACTTTGGGGGCAATCGGGCTCGAAACGGCCATGTCAGAGTTGAAGCATTTGCTCGATCTCGAGCCTGCCCAGAAGAGTGACCCCCTGGCGGAAAAATTGAACGCCATCGCGGGTCGGGGACGCCGAAGTGCGGCGGTGACCCGGCTCGAGATCGCACCCGATCTGGGTACCGTGATGGTGGAAATCACATTCTGGATCCGGCCGGGACAGCGCTGGATCCCTTATGGCTCACGCAGCGCGACCGTGCGTCCCGACGATCTCGACCCGGACGCCGGCAAACAGATCGCGGAAGATCCGCAAGTTCAAGGAGCCTTTCGAATCGTCGAGCTGCTCGGCCTGGTGCGCCGTGCCCAACGAACTCAAGACCCGCAGCCTGCGAATTGGGGCCGCGACCGAGAAAGCCCTGGGGACGGCCCGCTCCCTCTTCAATGATGATATCAGCGATCTCGCGTTCCCGGTCTCGGAGTCGCCATGCCGACCCCGTTCCGGCCCGACAGGGCGCTCAAGCACCCGCGCCGTGACGCCGCCGGCGCCACGCCGATGGCAAGCCTTCGCCGTGGTTATCCTGCATCGGGTTTTTTCGCGATGGGTGCCCGCGCCGATTGAGGGTACCGGCTTCTCCAGGTAGTCGAGCAAGTCGGGCAGGAGATCGCCGTGCGAGTCGTATCCCGCGTGATCCCGCTGCGCGACCATCCTGTGCCAGAACATGGCGCCGTGGGCTGAACCAGCAAGAACGCCCCGAGCACCACGGTCGACACGACGCCGGCGCGCCGCGTCAACGCCGCGGCCCCTTCGCCGACCAGCATGTGCAAGGAAGGCACAAGGAAGAGCAGGAGGCGTCCGTGGAACGGATACTGGTGCAGGGCCGATGCGGCGATCGTCAATAAAAGCGGCGCCGTGAGGAGATACAGGCCGCCTGGCCAGCGCCGCGCCAGCGTTGCCGACCCGATCGTGTACAATCCCAGCGCCAGAAAAGACGAGCCCAGAACGCCGAGCGGTGTGACGACCCAGGCGGGACTATTGAAAACGTTGAGCAATTGCCAGAAGAGACGCTCGGCGTCAGCCAGCGATCGCGGCGGGATGGGCAAGAACGCAAAGTGCCACCAGTCCCAGATGAATCGATCGGTGCTCAGGATCCGGTGTGACACAAAATAGCAAATGGCGAAATTGATGACCCAGAGACCGCACATCGCGACGATCGATGCCACTCGCTTCCAATCCTGGCGGAGTGCGGCCTCGCCCGCCAGGTAGCTTCCGACCGCGCCGAGCATGATCGCCAGAGGATGCGAAAACCAGACGCCCGCGACGCCAAAAGCTGCAAGGTGCCGGAGAGCATTCCGGACGCCCGCCGAACACTTTTCCGCGAGCAAGAGCGCGCCCAACGCCAGAAGGATATCGCTCGAATATTGTTTGATCTCAACGGCGTAATAGATCGTCCAATCATCGAGCGCGAAGAGCCCGACGGCAATCGCCGCACCGCGCGGCGTCAGATAGGCCCTTGCCACATTGCGCATGACGACCATCGAGGCAAGACCGCAAAGGAGCGGAATGAAACGCGTCGACCACACGACGGCAATCGGCAGACGGACCATCAGACGCTCAATGACCAGGAAGCCCGGGGGGGCGAGCTGATTTTCCGTCAGCCGCGTGCTGAAGTCGAAAATCGGCTTACCGACAAGGTTTCGCAATAGCGAAATCTCGTCCATGTATAAGCCCCGATTGTCGATATACTCGAGCAGACGCAGGACGATTCCGAGAGCGACGAAAAGCCAGGTGACGGTGTCGGCGTCGAGAGTGAAGCGACGGCGGTACCACGGCGGGCGGCCTGGCTGATCTCCGTCTGTCATTTTCGTGCGGCGTCCCGCCATCTCACGACCTCGTCGCTCGGGCCCTCCGACGTCCGGCTGAAAAGTCGGCGTTGAGCGGGCCGGTGAGTCCCGGTATTTTACAACGCTGATGTCCACGCGCGGATGAGCGAGTGGGGTTTTTGACGCAATCGAGGCGAAAGGGGCCGGGGATGGGACTGTTTTCGGGCAAGAGAGGGATGATCCTGGGTGTCGCGAACGATTTTAGCATCGCCTGGGCGATCTCTCAGAAACTTCTCTCCGAAGGAGCTGAGCTCGGATTCACCCACCTTCCTGGCGACAAGATGGAGCGCCGCGTCCGCAAGCTGGCCGGCCCCATCGGCGCCAAGCTGATCACCTCGTGCAACGTCCAGAGCGACGACGACGTTGCCCGGGTCTTCGACGAGGCGAAAGCGACCTACGGCTCGCTCGATTTCGTGCTCCATTCGATCGCGTTTGCCCCGATCGACGATCTCAAATGCCCGTTCGTGCAGGCCAGCCGCGAGGGCTTCAAGACCGCCATGGACATCAGCGTGTATTCGCTGGCGGTCGTGTCTCGGCACGCGGCACGCGTCATGCCCGATGGCGGCGCGATCCTCACCCTGACTTATTTCGGCGGCGAGCGGGTCGTCCCTGGTTATAACATGATGGGCGTCTGCAAGGCGGCCCTTGATGCGGCCGTGAAATACCTGGCTTACGACCTGGGTCCGCAAAAGATCCGCGTCAACGGACTGTCGGCGGGACCCGTGAAAACCCTCGCGGCGTCGGCGGTGGGCGATTCCGACAAGCTTGCCGGGCCTCTACGAGCTCACCTCGCCGCTCGAGCGCAACATCACGCGCGAAGAGGTCGGATCGGCCGGCATGTTCTTGCTCTCGGACCACGCGACGGGCATCTCCGGCGAGATCCTCCACGTCGACTGCGGATACAACGTGATGGGCTCGCCCGGCCGGGCCGTCGAGAAGGTCAAGGCGTCGATTCTCGCCAAGGTCAAGGCCGCCAGTCCCGATGTGGCCGAGTTGCTCGAAAAAGATGACGAGTTCAAGCGGCTGTGAACCAGCTCGAAGCCGACCAGCCCATCCCCGTTGGAATCGGCGTCATTCGCCGGGGAACTCGCTTCCTCGTGCGGCAAGCGGCCCGAGGGCCAGGTGTATGCCGGCTACTGGGAGTTCCCCGGCGGCAAGTGCGAGCCGGGCGAAGACCCAGGGTCGGCCACGGCCCGCGAATGCCTGGAGGAAACGGGCCTCGTTGTCGAGGTCGGCCCGCTCTGGCGCGTGATGACGTACCGTTATCCCCACGGCCTTGTCGCGCTTGCATTTCCACGATTGCACGGACGCGAACCCAGAAGCCGAGCCAGCCACCGGCTCGGGCTTTCGCTGGGTCGCGGCCGCCGAGCTCGGCCTCGCTTCGCTTTCCCGAGGCCAACGAGGCGATCCTCGCCACAACTCGCACAGCGACGAACTCAGGGAATCGGGTTCGGATTGAGCGGCATCGCCGGCTCCCGGTCGACGACATTATCAATCAGGCCGTAGTCACGCGCTTCCTCGGGCGACATGAAGCGGTCGCGGTCGGTGTCGTCTTGAAGCTTTTCGAGCGTCTGTCCGGTGTGCTTCTGATAGATCTGGTTGAGCTGCTTTTTCATGCGGATGAATTCCTCCGCGTGAATCAGGATCTCGGTCGCCGTTCCTTCCATGCCCGCCAGCGGCTGATGGATCATGATCCGGCTGTGGGGCAGGGCATTGCGCTTGCCCTTGGCCCCCGCGGACAGAAGCAATGATCCCATGCTGGCGCACTGACCGATGCAGTAGGTCGCGACGTCGCACGATACCCATTGCATCGTGTCGTAAATCGCCAGGCCCGCCGTCACGCTGCCGCCAGGGCTATTGACGTAAAGATGGATATCAGCCTTGGCGTCTTGATGCGCCAGCACGAGCATCTGGGCGACGACCAGGTTGGCGACGTTGTCATCGATCGTCGAGCCCAGGATGATGATGCGGTCTTGAAGCAGGCGGGAATAGATATCCATCGCCCGTTCTTCACGACCGCTCCGTTCGATCACGATCGGAACCAGTGGCATCTTTGATACGCCCTTCTCGAAGAGAAACCGTCAGCCGGCGACGCCGGCTCGGAGTGGCCGGCTCGCGGGCGGCCGGAAGCACTTCGCGGAAATTGTCTTGGACTCTTTATGTGAATTTGTCTCGACTCAAGAGACCGGCTGAGCCGTGCGGGTCCCTTTTCCATGCCGGCGATCCGTCCCACGACCTCGTCGACCAGGCCGTATTCCTTGGCCTGGATGGCGGTCAGATAGCGGTCGCGTTCGGTGTCCCTGCGCGATCCGCTCGATCGGCTGCCCGGTGTGCTTGGCGAGGATATCGTTGATGACCTGCTTGCTCTTGACGATCTCCTCGGCCTGGATCTCGATGTCGGAAACCTGGCCGCCGACCTGGCCGTAGGGCTGATGGATCATGAGCTTCGAGTGCGGCAACGCGTAACGCCGTCCCTTGGAGCCGCCGGCGAGCAGGACCGCGGCCCCCGAGGCGGCCAGTCCGATGCAGTAGGTCGCGATCGGACATTCGATAAACTGCATGGTGTCGTAGATCGCCAGCGTGCTCGTCACGCTGCCGCCGGGGCTATTGATATAAAAGCTGATTCCCTGCGTGCGATTCTCATATTGCAGGTAGAGGAACTTCATGACGGCGAGGTTGGCCGCGGCATCGTTGATCACGCCTTCGAGAAACACGATCCGGTTCTCGAGGAGCATGTCGCCCAGGGTCATTTGGCGCTGCCGCGCATAGTCGCGATAGCGCTGGAGCGTCGGATCGGCCAGAGGGGGTTCAAACGGCATGAAACGGTCCTTCGGAATCAGAGCCCAGCGACGGAGGCCCGCGCTCTCTCAAGCGGCGGATCCTCAGACGCAGGGCAAATGGAACCGCGTCACCGGGCCAACCTGATCGATCGGCCCGGGGTGCGCGACAGAGGGTCACGATCCTTCTTGGGGATTATTCGGGGTCGCGGCTCGCTTCGTCCATGGCGGGCGTTTCCGCGGCCGGCTTGGTGGCCGTGATGTCGAGCGTTTCGACGCGTCCTTCCGGCTCGATCGCCACGGCAACGTCTTCAATTGCGATGGTCTCGGTGATTCGATCGATGACCCGCTGCTCGAGAATCTGGGTGGCGAGCGACTCCGCGCCCCCTTCCTTTTCAACTGCGCGAGCGGATGCGGCGGACACTCTCGCCGGTTCGGTTGGCGATCGCCTGCACTTCGGCCAATAGGTCGTCGTCTTCGACCTTGATCGACTCGGCCTCGGCGATCTTGGCGAGCAGGAGCATTTCCTTGAGCGATGCGCAACGTCGCCTCGTGCGCGTTGGCGCGGATCTGGGCCTCGCGAGCTCGGATCGCTTCGGTCGGTCATTCCCTCGCGCTTCAGGTCGCGCCACCAATCGCTTGACGGTGTTCTTCTCCTCACGCGAAACCAGGTCGCGCGGCAGGTCGAAGGGCGTGCGCTGAAGCAACTGGTCAACAATCTGGCGCGCGCATGGCCATGCGCTGCTCGACCCGGATCCGCCGTTCGAGGGTCTGGCGAACGGCCTGCGCGAAGAAGCTCCGGCGTGTCGACGCCGATCGAGTCGAGAAACCCTTGACTGAGCTCGGGAAGCCGGACGTGCTTCAGGTCCTTGACGGTCACCATGGCCTTGATCCTGGCTCCGCGGAGCTCGGAATCAACGACCGACGTGCCGAGCTTGGCTTCGAGCTCGCGCGAGTCGCCGACGGCTCGCCCCCACGATGCCGCTCGTATCGGGGATCGCGCCATCCTGAAACCGCAGCTCGGGCTGCAGGCGGAACTCCAGCTCCTTGAATTCGTTGAGCGGCTCGCCGGCCGGACCAAAAAAGGTCACGTCCGCACGTGAGATAATCGCCGAGCTCGGCGGCACCCTTCAGCTTCGGGACGATCTGCCCGTGCCCTTCCAAAAACCGCGTGAGCTGCTCTTCCACGTGCTCTATCCGACAGGTCGGCGACCGGGCGCTTCACTCTTGAGGTCAGTAGTAGTCCGGCACGTCGAATTGAGGGCGAACCTCGACGTCCATCTCGAAATTCAGTGGCCCGGCTTCGGGGATTTCAATGGCTTCGACGTCGAGCTGCGGTTGCGTGATCGGCTCGAGCTTGAAATCGGCGTCGATTTGCTCGAGCGACGACATCAACAGGTGCGATTTGACCTGGTCGGACACTTGCTTGCGAAACCGCTTGACGACCAGTTGCCGCGGAGCGCGGCCCATCCGAAATCCCGGGACCAGGGCCTCTTTTCGCAACGATTCGAGCGATTCTTCATACTGCCGATCGATCTCCTCGCGCGGGATCGATGATCTTCAGATGCTTCTTGCAAGGACCGACGTCGCTGATATCGACGGCAATTTCGAGTTTGCGCTTCGGCGCTTTGGCCTCCTGGCCGTCTTCGGCGGGGTCATCGCTCACGGAGACCGAAGCTGATGCGTCCTGCTCGTCCGTGGCGTGTTCGTCGGTGCTCATCAATCGCGTTTCCTCGAGGAGTGTGCGTGCGGGTTGGCCAGATCCGCCACCACGCACCGCACGCGTTCGAGCGAAAGCTGCCGACCCACCGTGGCATTGATTGAAGAGCGGGAGAAGGGATTTGAACCCTCGACACCCACGTTGGCAACGTGGTGCTCTACCCCTGAGCTACTCCCGCATAGTCCGTTCCAATCAGGAGATGCGCTCGATTTTACCGCGTAGGTTCATCGCACCTCTTGGCCTGAATAAATCAGTATAGAGCGGCCGGCCGGGAATGCAAGGCGCATTCGGAAAATCGTGATTCGAGGGGCTACTCAAGAATCCGACAGCCTTTGCATTTGCTTACCCGCGCGCAGACGATAACTTACAGGAGGATCGAACATTTCGTCGGCCGCAATGCGAACTCCACGTGCCAAGCGATTTGGAAGAGTTTACGATGAATTACGTACTCCAGGTCGTCCGTGGCCGAAGTGCCTCGACGACCCTCAAGCTGGCCGATGGCGTCACGAGCATCGGCCGCCACGATGATTGTTTGATCCGCATCAAGTCGTCGCAGGTGAGCCGGCGGCACTGCGAGGTTTTCGAGGTGGGCGACAAGCTCACCATCCGCGACCTCGGCAGCTCGAACGGCACCTTCGTCAATGGCAAGAAAGTGTCGGGTCAATTCACGTTGAAGCACGGCGACGAGCTGACTGTCGGCGGCGTCACGCTTCGCGTTGCCAAGCTTGGTCAAGCCGCGCCGTGCCGGCGCCGCCCAGTCCTCTTTCCAAGCCCAAGGCCGCCGATACGGCCGTTCTCGAGGCCATCGCCGCGGAGCCCGAGCCCGAGCAGGAAGAATTCGAGATGGAGTTCGACGACGGCGACCCCGAGCCGGAAGTCGAAGGGATCCCCTTGGCCGACGAAGAAACCGTCACGAAGCCGGCCAAGGCCAAGCCCCAGTCCGCCGCCGCTCAGGCCGCCAATGCGCCGACAGCCCAGCATGTGGCGGCAGCCAAACCCGGCGAGCCAGGCAAAGAAGACGACGCTATCGCTCAATTCCTGCTCGACCTCAAGCTCGACGACGAAGAATAGTCGAGGCGCGCACCAGGAGCCGATTCACGACGCCAGCCAGCCGATTGCGTTCAAGCACCATTGCCATCCCCTAATAAAGGTTGGCGTTCGCCCCGCCGGCTCGCAACGCGCTCCGCGGATGGTAAGAATCCGCCATGCTTTTCACCCTCGGTTCTCAAAATATACCGAATGGGTAGACTTACGTTGTTCCCGCGATCTTGCCGTTCCTTGCCACCGCTTTATTGCCACTTCTCGTGGAACTTTGGCATCTTTGTCGACAACAGTATTGATTTATTCCGCAAAACGCTTTAAATAGCTCCAGGCGTCGAGTCGTGACACGCCTATCGCTTGTCGCGTACGACCAAGCTGTCGATACAAGTCCGCATGCAGGAAATCGCTTATGGCTCGCAGGAAAACTCTCCCTGAGTCCGTTCGTGCCAAGGTCGCTCTCGCCGAGCGATTAGCTGCGCTGCGTTTGGAATTATTTGGTGACCGCGGCGGGCCCGAAATGGCCCGCCGACTGGGGATCCCGGTCCGCACCTGGTACAACTATGAGGGGGGTGTGACGGTGCCCGCCGAGGTCGTCTTGAAAATCATCGAGCTGACCGCGGTCGAAGCCGGATGGCTATTACACGGCGAAGAACCCAAGTTTCGCCATACGCTCATGGAGCGGCGCGAGCCCGGCGTCTCGCCGACCCTTTCGCTCGGAGGCGCTCCTTCGAACGGCGCTTCAGCTCGTCGAGAAAGACGAATCGAGCTGGCCACGGCGCGATTCGCAGGCTCTCGAGTCTGATTTCCACGAAGGTGGCAATGCGCCGGCCGAGCGGCTCTCTGTCGGATATAGCGGCAAGACAAGCCACCACACCGATGGCCTCCAGATTTCAGACTCCCACGACGATGATGGCACCGCGGGATTCTCTCAAGCTGCGCCTCGAGTGGCTCGCCGCGCAGCGCGAGAATCGTTTCGTCCAGGTCGTCGGTGACGCCATGGCTCCCATTCTCGCCGATGGTGCGTCGGTCGCCTTCGCGCGAAGCGAGGAAGACGTTCAAGCCCTCGACGGCAAGATGGTCGTGACCTGGGTCGAGAATCAGCCGCTCGTGCGGTGGTTCCAGAACTGCGGCCGTTTCGCCCTGCTTCGCGCCGAGAATCCCAACACGGTCCCGCAGCAAGTTCTGGTCGACCTCGACGATTCAAAACAGCGGCCGCGGTTCCGCCGTGTGGTTGGATTCAATTCACCCCATTGATCGGTCGCCCGGACGTTTGGCCCGGGGCGACCGCAACGCTGCCGCGCGGGCCTCACCAGCTCAGGTACTCGCGGTAGCACGGTAAAACGAGAATTTTCCCGTCGCCAATGCGGCCGGTGCGGCCATGGCTGACGATCGCCCGGACGGCTTCAGAGGCATCTCGCTCCGCGATGAAGAGCGTCAACTGGACCTTCGGCAAGAACGAAGAATTGTATTCGCTTCCCAGATATTGATGAAGCCGATCCTTCTGTCGTCCATAGCCCATGGCTTCACGAATCGTTCCGCCCAGGATCTCAAATTTCTCGAGCGCCGCCAGAACAGCCTGGGCGCGGAACGGTTTGACAAGCGCGATAATCTGCACGACCTCACCGTGCGCGACCGCCGGCGCGGGGTCAGAGGCCGCTGATTCGAACAGACGCGGATCGTCGCGATTCATGATCTGTCCTCGCTCCATGAATGATTTCAACGGCTTGACAACCTCGTGAATCCTACCCAGAGTGAAACTAGGGTTGGAAGCCGGTGTGCCTGATTTCAGGTTGTATGAGGTGATTGATGAGATGGGCTAGCGTGGTTCTGGCAAGCACGTGCGTTGTCCTGGTCTTGGGCTGTCGAGACTACGACCTGCGGCTTGAAAAAACGCTCGAGGAAATGAAGTATCAAGCCAAGCTCGAAAAGAACCTGGACAAAGCCGCCACCAAGGGTTCGCTTCAAACGGAATTAATCTTTGTGCGGCCGCCCAAGGGCCTGGCCGGGCCGACGCAAACGTTCACCCTGGCGGTCGTGGAACCGGGCAAATTCGACGTGGAAAATAGCTTCATCGACCAGGGGAAGCAGGCGAGCCTGCACATCCTGGCGCGTCACAAGAAGCCGAAGGCGGCTCCCAAGAAAGGGGCCCCACCGGCCGCCGAAGCGACGCCCCGCGGTGATTTCACGGCCGACGTGATCGAAGTGCTCAAGGCGGCTTACGGCGTCGACGATCTCACACCGTCGAAGTTCAAATCGATTTCCAAGAAACACGAAGGCAGGGAGAATCCCTACAAGGAGCTGAAGCTCGATTTGACGGCCAAGGAGGTCCTCGTTTATCTCTACGGCGACAAGAACAATCCCTATAACGTCGCGCTGATCTTTGACTATCCCAAGGGAACCGACATGAGCACCAAGATCGGCCTCTGTCTCGAAGCGTTTGCCGTCGGCGACACGGCGCGCCGCGCTTTCGAAGGAGGCAGCGAGACCGAAGGGGGCGAAGACGGGGGCGGCGGCGACGGCCAGCCCGTGCCGGTCTGAGCGACACGTCCGCCGGCCAGTTGCATCGTGGTCAATCCGATCATCAAAGACGCACCAAGGCACGGACGCCTTGTCGTCTTCATGAATCATCAGGCATGGACGCCTTGTCGTCGCCGCTCGTCGACAGG
The DNA here is from genome assembly GCA_963818265.1 of uncultured Planctomycetota bacterium. Classification (GTDB taxonomy): domain Bacteria; phylum Planctomycetota; class Planctomycetia; order Isosphaerales; family Isosphaeraceae; genus CAWFRS01. The sequence goes on from CAWFRS010000001.1 coordinate 26,235, forward strand.
CGCCTCGCCCGTTGCGCCGGCCCCGCCCAGGAGCTCATCACGCAAGATCGTCACGCCTCGCGGCGCTTCGATACCCAGCCGGACCTGATTGCCGTCAATCTTCACGACGGTAATTACAATGTCCGTTCCGATCAATATTTGTTGTGACAGTTTCCGACTGAGAACCAGCATCCCTTCCTCCCGGATATCCCAACGTCAGTTCGCGGGCGTGATATCGCAATGACACCCCTGTGTCTATAATTTCGTACGCTGTCGTCTTTCGCCGACACGCCCTTTAATCTTTCTTGGCCCGAATGACCGCCGGGCGGTCCGGCAAGACATCCGACACACCCTCACGACCCGAACCGCCCGCCGCCTTGAGCAAGAGGGCGGCGCGCGGGACCGACCTGAGCGTCTTTTCGGGAAGGCGATCGCCTAGCAGGGCCGTCTGTTCGAGAAACGCATGAATCAGCGGGGCCGCCCTGGCGCGCTGACCGGCCGCGACGTACGCCTCGGCGAGCTCGAGGCTCGTCAACATCGTCTCTGGATGGTTCGGGCCGAGCTTCTTGCGCCGGCCCGTGAGCGTGACTTCGAGGAGTGACACAGCCTCGGGCGCTCTGGATCCAAGTCGATAAGAGACGCCAAGCCCGTTCATGGCGGACAATGTTGTGGGATGCTCGTCAGTCAGCTTGGCCCTGAGCGCCTTGATGATCGCCTCGTACTGGTGGATCGAGTCGTCGATCCGGCCGGCGGCTTGCAAGGCTCTGGCCAGGTTATTTCCGGCGATCAAGGTCGTGATATGATCGTCGCCGAGCTTGTCGCGGAAATGCCCGATCACGGTCTCGTGAAGCGCGATCGCCTTTTCTTCCAGGCCCGCCTCGGCGTAGGCGACGGCCAGATTGTCCATGATGGTGAGCGTGTCGCTGTGCTCTTCGCCCAGACTGGCTCGTACCCGGGCCAGCAGCGATTCAAACAGTGGAACCGCCCTGGCAGCCCGGCCTGACTTCCAGAACACGACGGCGAGATCATTCATGGTTTCAATCGTATCGGCGTGATCGCGGCCGAGGGTGCGCTCTCGCTTTTCAAGGACCGTCGTGAGTGCCGCAACCGCTGCGTCGAACTGGCCGGCGTCGTAGTATGCCATCGCCAGCTCATTCGCGGCGTCCAGAGTCTCTTCATGAGCATCGCCAAGATTCGCTCGTCTCAGGTCGACGGCCTGCTGGAACGCCGACAATGACGGCCCGTGCATACCCAGTCCCACGAACGTCTCGCCGATCGCCGTCAGGAGCGTGGCTTTCATCAGCGGCTCGTCATTGAACGACCGATCGAGATCGTTCAAGGAGTGTTCCAGAAGGTCGACGACCTTCAATTCGCGGCCGTCCACGGTCGGATCGGGCCGGCGCAGCGTCGTGACCAGGAACTGCAGCGCCTTCTTCGCGCGGTCGCGCTCGAGGTTGGCCTTGCGCTCGTTGCCGCGGGCGTCCCGCGCTCGACGCGGCCAGCAGGCGCTGCCAGCGCTCATCCTGCGCACGGCCGACTCATTGCGCCACGCGAGAGAGAGCAGCGGAACGGCGACAGCCAGCGCGATGAACGCGACACCGACGGCCGCGGCCCAACCGGCAACCAGCGTCTGACGGCCTCTGACCCAGCGGCGTGCGCGGTGGTGCCAGGGCTCGGTCCAGGCCGACACGGGCTCGTCGGCCAGCCAGCATTCAAGGTCATCGGCCAGGCTGTCGGCCGACTGATACCGCTGGCTCGGGTCGCGTGCCATCGCTTGCCGGCAAATCGCGTCGAGCGCCATCGGGATCTCGGCCTTCACCTGCCGGGGGGCTGGAAACAGGCCGGCCTGGACGTCACGGAGAATGTCCCGGACGACACCCTGGAACGGCTTCTGCCCGCTGAGAAGCACGTAAAGCGTGGCCCCCAAGCTATAAACGTCGCTCGCCGCACTGATCTTATGAAGCGCGCCGGCGGCCTGCTCGGGGCTCATGTACACGGGCGTGCCGACGGCCTGACCGGCCATGGTTTTTGAGCTGATTCCCGACGTGGCCTGAATGGCATCGTCGCTTGAATCCGACGAATTACCGAGTTGCTCGTCGCTTGCCCGGATTCCCTGACCGACCAGCTTGGCGACCCCCCAGTCGAGCACGAGTGTCTCGCCAAAGGGCCCGATCATGATATTGGCGGGCTTCAGGTCGCGATGAATGACGCCGCGACTGTGCGCATAGGCCACCGTGTTGCACACCTCGATCAGCTTGCGCAAGAGCCAGCGAAACTCGAGACCCTGGTAGCTGGGCGAGGGTCCGGCATGAAATCGCTGGATCACGTGGGCAAGATCGTCGCCTTTGATGAAGCGCATCGTGTAAAACGGGCGGCCGTCACGATGCGTTCCCAGCCCATAAACCGGAACCACCCCGGGATGTTCGAGCCGGCCGGTGATCTCGGCCTCGGCAACGAACCGCGCCAGCCGTGCCGGGTTCGCGGCGTGCCTTGCTTGAATTTCCTTGAGCGCGACGCGACGGTGCAATTCCGTATCCTCGGCCAGAAAGACCTCGCCCAGGCCTCCCCTGGCATGAGCCGACAGAACCCGGTAGCGTACGCGCGGCGGGTCGGCCGCGACGATCTGGCCGATATCCAGGTCGTCAGGCCCGAACTGGGAGTGGTCGGCGTCGAGAATGTCATCCTTGTCGCCGAGCTCGCGTGTGACCACGCGCTCGACCACGGTGGTTTCGTCGTCGGTGAGCTGATTCCGAGCCACCAGGACGTTGCTCAAGGGACGGGATGGGTCTTGAACCCATTCTTGCATCGTGTCGATCAGCTCGGCGCGCTCGATCAGATTCATCTCGAGAGCGACCATACCGAAAAAGAAATCGCGATCGACGCTCGGTCTCGACATGGATTCACCGAACAGAACAGCACAGTCCGCGGCGCGAGCCGACTCATACGCTGAGCCATCATCGTTCCATGCGCCCTCTGTCATTAACTCTAGAACGGGGTCGTGCGAGTTGTGCACAAACTTCGCGAACGACTTGACGAGGTTGGTATCCTGAATCTGGCGAGACGAAATAATGGATCTCGCGACCAGGTTTGCGTGCAGCCGATCGGGCGATCGGTCTTGATCGCACGGGGCGAATCGTCACGAATCAGACGGATTAAGCGATGCGGCCCTTTTTATTTCCCGAACACTTGCTATAATGATTGGCGATCAGGGATCGATGCATTTCAGGCACGCGTCCGCTTGCCTCGCCTTTGGGCGGTGTGTTAGTCCCGCCCTTTGTTTCTCAATCCTACCTGGCGCTCGATCGACCCCCCGATGGGTCTGAGTTAGCGTCCGCCGCGGGGACGAGCCGGCTCTGGCTGGCCTTCGTCTGCGTTGCCGGTCGTTTTTCGATTCGCTGCGAACAGGTGTTTTCTACTTCTTGGTGTCAGGTACGAGCCGAATGCCGCTTTCTTCATCCGACGAGCTGGTCGAAGTCTCATTTCAACAATTGAACCTCAGCGAATCGCTGCTCCACGCCGTGCAGCAAGCCGGTTACACGACGGCGACACCGATCCAGGCGCGGGCGATTCCGCTGCTGCTCGCGGGCGCGACGTCCTTGGCCAGGCCCAGACGGGCACTGGCAAGACCGCGGCCTTTGCGATCCCCATGCTTCACGCGATCGACCCGACCAAGCAGGCGACGCAAGTTCTTGTGCTGACCCCAACACGCGAGCTGGCGATCCAGGTCGCCGCGGCGTTCAGGCGCTATGCCTCGGGTCTTCCCGGCGTGCGAGTGGCCGCGATTTACGGCGGCCAGGATTATCAGGTCCAGTTCCGGCAGCTCGATCGCGGAGCACACGTCGTCGTGGGAACGCCCGGCCGCGTGATCGACCATGTGCGGCGCACCTCGCTCAAGCTCGACGAGGTCCGCGGACTCGTTCTCGACGAGGCCGATGAAATGCTCCGCATGGGCTTCGCCGACGATGTCGAATGGATCCTCACACAGACCAATTCGGCGCGTCAGACCGCGCTCTTCTCGGCCACGATGCCCGATGCCATAAGGCGCATCGGCCAGAAGCATCTCCGCAACCCGGCCGAGATCACGATCAAGCAGAAATCGGCGACAGCCGACACGGTGCGGCAACGCTGCATCATCGTCGGCACGCACGAGAAACCCGACGTCCTGGCCCGCATTCTCGAGGCCGAGCCGATCGAGGCCGCCCTGATCTTCGTGAACACCAAGAGCACGACCGAAACGCTCGCCGAATATCTCTCCAGCCAGGGGCATCGCACGGCCGCCCTGAGCAGCGATGTCGCCCAGAGCCAGCGCGAGCGCATCGTCCAGAATCTGCGATCGGGCAAGCTCGACGTCATCGTCGCCACCGACGTCGCCGCACGCGGTCTCGATGTCCAGCGCGTCAGCCACGTCATCAATTACGATTTCCCGACGGACACCGAAAGCTACGTGCACCGGATCGGCCGCACCGGCCGCGCCGGTCGCACGGGCAACGCCATCCTTTTTCTCCATCCAAGAGGCCGCTTCTTGCTGCGCCGCGTCGAGCAAGCGACCCGGCAGTCGATTGAGCCGATGGAAATTCCCACGAATGCCGTGATCAACGAGCGGCGGATCGCCCGTTTTCACGAGCGGATCACCCAGGGTCTCGCGAGTCGCGACCTGGAGACTTTCGCCGCGGTCGTCGAGCAGTATCGCACGGAGAACAACGACGTGCCGCTCGAGCTGATCGCCGCGTCCCTGGCCGCTCTGGCCGCCGGCAACAAGCCGTTGCTCAAGAATCCCGACGAAGAGCCCGCGCCGGCTCCCTATAGCGATTCGAGCGACAATTCGCGCGACTCGCAGCGCCGCGGGCGGGAACGCGCCTTCGGTGGCGGCCCGCGGACGGAGCGTACCAGCCAGCACGATGCTCGCCCGTTTACGCGCAACACGTCCGACCGGATGGAGACATTCCGAATCGAAGTCGGCCGCGCCCACAAGGTGAAGCCGACCAACATTGTCGGAGCCATTGCCAACGAAACAGGGCTCGAAAGCCGCTGCATTGGCAAGATCGAGATCTTCGATGAGCATAGCCTGGTCGACATGCTCACCGGCATGCCCGCGCAACTCTTCGAGACATTGAAAAAAGTGCGCGTGGCCGGCCGCCGTCTCAATATCTCGCGGCTCGCCGATGCCTCAAGCCCGGACGACTGGTCTCCAACCGGCGCCGTGGATGAAACTGCCCCGGCCACGACGCCTGAGCTCGAACGACCTGTCACGAACGACCCGGCGGCAACCTCCGACTCGACCGAGCCCGCGACCGCCGCCAAACGGCCACCGCTGCGCAAGTTCAAGGCCAAGACCAAGCCGAAGTTCGCCGGACCAAAATCGAAGCGCGTCCAGGCCACGCGCAAGCCGTCTCGCGCCGTGAACTGAACGAATAACGTGCCAATCCTCCCCTCCACCTCGTGGCGTGTAGGGGAAGACATCGGCCACGGCGTGGCACGGGTACGTCAAGAAAGCTGAGCCCGGCATCCCCAGGCCCTCGTCCCCGATCAAGGGCGAGGCCTCGGCTCGGCAAGTTCGAGCCAGGATGTCCTCGAGCTTCTCTTGAAGAAGTGAGGGGCTCTTGGTCTTCTGCTCCTCGTATCACGTCTCGTCGGCCGTGAGGCTCGGCGTCAATCTCCTCGCGGTGGTCGTGGTAGCAGGCGAGGGCGGCGTAGGTCGAAGCCAGGGTCAGGTGGGGCCACTTTGAGACGATTTCGCTCGGCCTCATCCCCTGGCGGTCATCTCAGATAACCACGTCCTTGACCCGGATGCGGCTCCCCGCGATGCGGGGATTACTGTCGCACGTGTCGGGCGTCGACACGATGTGCTCGCGAATTGTGGGCACGACACCAGTCATCAAGCGAGAATCCTCGGTCTGGCCCGAAGTTGGTTCCATGGCTTTCATGTTGAGACACGGCCTAGCCAGAAAAATCGTTTTCGCTATAATTCCCGCGGTGTCCTTGATCGTCATCCACGGATGGAGACCCCAGCCGGCCTTTTCTCCTCTCTGACGCACACCACGATTGCCAGCAGAAACTGTGGTTTGGCTACTTCATGCTCATCTCGAAAGAGGGAGGGGTTCATGCGTCTTTGCCTTGTGGAAGATCTCGCTGCCTGTGGTCTCGAGCCGCTTACGCTGACCCGGCCGGCCTATGATTTACTCCTGGGCGCGACCACGGTTGGTTCCAAGATCGCCCGCGCGCTCGGCGTGGGGCCGGGGCCGCAGCGGCGGAGCTGCTTGATCCGTTCGCACCTGGTCGAGGTTCAACGCTCGCGCGATCCGCATACGGTCGTGAACGACCGCGACTGGCTCGCACGCGGGCCGGTCGTCGTGGCCAACGGCCGCTGGGTGCCCCCCGTCGGCTTCGAGACTCCGGACGCATCAGGCGCGTGGGTTGGCCTTTGCGACGGCCGACCAGCCTGCGCCGCGGTCGGGCCCGATGACGCCGTGAGCCTCGAGCCGCTCGATGTCGATGCCTGGTTCGAGCGGATGATCGCCAGGCACGGCGGCGTGGAGCTCGGCGGCGAGTGGATCGACCGCCCCTGGGACCTCGTCATCAAGAATGCCGAGCACCTCGAGCGCGATTTCGCCGTGGCCGGCAAGGTCGGCGTGAGCAACCGCCACCTCGCCAAACTCGCCCTGGTCGGTTCCGTCGATCGCCTCTGGATTCATGAGACCGCACGGATCGACCCGTATACCGTCTTCGACACCACGAACGGGCCGATCGTCCTGGGGCCGAATGTCTGGGTTCAGCCATTCTCGCGGATCGAAGGCCCTTGCGCCATCGGCGCCGACTCACAACTCTTTCGAGCCAATCTGCGCGGCGCTGTCTCGATTGGTCCGAGCTGCCGGATCGGCGGCGAAGTCGAGGCCGCGATCGTGCATGGCTATTCCAATAAATATCACGAAGGCTTTCTCGGCCATGCCTACGTCGGTGAATGGGTCAATCTGGGAGCGATCACCTCCAATAGCGACCTTCGCAACGACTACGGCGAAGTCTCCGTTCCCCTTCAAGGCGACCTGGTGCCGACCGGTCACGCCAAGGTCGGATGTTTTCTGGGCGACCACACGCGAACCGGCATGGGAAGCATGCTGAACACGGGCACAGCCGCCGGCGTGATGTGCAACATCTTGCCGGCCGGCATCTTGCTCCCCAAGCATGTGCCGTCGTTCACATCCGTGTCATTCGGCCGCGTCGCTCCCGGATTCCCGCTCGAAAAGCTCTTCGACACAGCCAGGACCGTGATGAGCCGCCGCGGCAAAACGTTCGGCGAGCCCGAGGAACAACTTTACCTGACGCTCTTCGAACAAACGCGCTCTCGAGCGCGAGCGCGCCTTTCAGCGCGCCGCGATGCGCCGTCACGACCACTGGCCGGTGGTGCAGGCCGCTCGAATCTGAGCCTGGGGCAACACCTCGTCGGGAAGGATGGGGCCTGCGATGTTCCACGTCGTTTGGCACCATCGTGACATCTGTCAATATGACGGTCGACGCTGCGACTCGCGCGGCGATACGTCTCGCGGCTGGAACTCAGCCCGCGACCGAACAAACGGAGCGCCGCGCGCTCACACCCGCTTTCGATAAGTGGACAGCCCTAGCACCGCGGCGCCCGCGAGTGCAAGGACCATCGTCGACGGCTCCGGCACGCTCACGGCGTTGGTGATCATGTTGGAGCTGAGCGTCACCGCGCCGGCTTCCGCCAGGGCGCTTCCGTCCTGAAAATTCGCTCCTGCACCCACTGTGATGCTCTGATTCGCAAGAATGTGCCCCTCGAACAACGTGCCCGCGCCGAAAGTCGCGGAGCTACCGACTTGCCAGAAAACGGAAGCGCCCGGCGTCGTGCTCCCTCCATCATTAATCGTCACGACCGACGAATTGGCCGCCGTCGTGAGTGCCGTTCCAATCTGGAAAACGAACTGCGCGTTGGGGTTGCCGCCATAGTCCAGAGTGAGCTGCCCGGTCAGTTGAGCGGTGGACGCGAAGTAATAAACCCCCGGCTTGAGGGTGAGCCCACCCAGATCGTCGCCGGTCAAGGTCTGCGTCTTCGTCAAGCCCGCCGCGAAGTTATAGGCCGCGGTGAGATCGCTCTGCGCCTGAAGCGCCTGGGCATCGTCGGCATGAGTCATATTTGGGGCAGCAATGACCCCTGGGCCGCCGTCAACGCTGGCGAAGCCCGTGATCGCGGTGCCTGGGGCCACTCCCACGTCGCCGCCGGTGATCACCGTCGAACCGGTGTTGGTCACCTTCGATCCCGCAAGGACCGCAAACTTTCCCGCCGAACCAAGATCGATGACGGTGCCAGCCCTTCCTGGAATCGAAAGGGCGGCCAGGGCACTCAATGTCAGGAGAATCCGTCCCGCGGCGTTCATTGCCAAGATGCACGTCCTTAAATAACAAAAGTGACCTCGACGAACCAAGGAATGTAACGGCACAGCCGGGCACGCCCGGAGCAAACGCCACCACACGCTGACTCGCTCACGACTCCGCGGTCAGCCGTCGGCCTGATCAGTCGTTTCAATCAATCATTCCAAAATCAAATGTTACCATTGTATGCAGATTTTTGTCCATATCTCGTTATTTGATATTAAAATTTAATTATTTCCGACACAATTGATCGAACGGCACTCGATCGCGGCAGCCCGGGTCCGTGGCGCGCACGTCTGAATCGGTCTGATCTCGGGTCCGGATGAGTCATCGGCTTCGACGACACCTGACCCGTTTAACTCCCATGGCGCCGACGCAGTCGAGCATTTTGACCTCAAGCGGCTGGCGCTGGACCGCGGACGACGAGCAATCGTAAACCACTGGCGAGCCATTTTCGACGGCGACGATCCCGGTGTGCGAGAATGGGCTTCCGGTGGCGCTCGCGATGAATCGACTGAGGGCAATTGTACCGCCCAGAGCCCTCGCGTCGCCGAGCCGGAATACGATATCGCCGTCTTTCAGCACGCGATGACCCCCAGGTGCTTCATTGCTTCATCGCGGCGGTCCTTGGCAGCGCTGGAAGTTCTCCGGTCGCTCGGGCCCGTGTCGCCGCCGGCCCCCAGTAATTTCCGGCCCATGTCGCCGGCTTCATCCAGTCAGTTGCTTCTGAAGCACCCTGTCCGGCATTCTCGAGTGTGACGATCAAGGAGTAGAACCACATCATCGGAAGGTTCCCCTTCGCGAGGCCTCATTGCGGGCCGACGCCCGGCCCGGTCACGAAGCTTATCGCGGTCCGTAAGCCGACCGGACATTCGCGTGGAAGCGTACGTCACTATTGATGTCGTAAATCGGCACGGCCGCGCAGCCTCGTCGCGCTGCGCGGAGACAAGAAGAGAAGCGCGAACCCGATGCGAACCATCGCACGCGCGACGCCGTCGCGCAGCGGGCATTGGCCGAGACTCATCGCGCCTGCGAGTCCGGCTTTTTTCGACGAGGTGCTTCGGCTGACTGGCGGCCAGCGGATCGTTAATTACGCCGTTTCACCGCGGGCGCGTTGGCCGACCATCCTGTCGAGCCCCTGCTGCAGGGCCTGCTGGTGAGTCTGTTCCTCGGAGAGGATGACGCCGAGCTCCCTGGCGCTTTCCGTATCGCCGATCGCCTCGAACGCGCGGATCCATGCCGTGTACCAGTGAATGGCGTCGGCCTTGGCCTGAAGGTCACTACGGAGACAGTCGATTGAACTTGACCCGATCCCGACGACCCTGTCCTTCAGGCGCCCGAGCGTCTCGGTCACCCCGCCGGCCACCGAGCGTGCCGGCGTGTGTCCGTAGCGCGTGGCGATGATCTCGAAGCTGGCGGAATGACGCTCGTCGGCGCTTGCGATTTCGGAGTAAAGCACCCCGAGAGCCGGCTCGGGCGGCGAGTCGGCACGCGCCTTGGCATTGGTCGCCAAAGAGCGCTCGGCGTCAATGCACTTGACCAATTCGGCACCAATCCAGTCGCGATCCGATGCGGATGTTGTAGCCACGGGATACTTGTGCTTTCTTATTGATCAAACATTCAGACCCATCGATGGCACAAACGCAATCGATTTTGCTGCAATTATCGTGCCGCCCGAGATCGGCTCCATCCTATTTACCTTAACTCTTTGCAGAGCATCAGATTCGTCATATCTCGACGCCCATGTTGACGCTCCCCGGAGTGTGTTTCAAATAGAAATGGATCCAGGGAGAGTCAGAACACCGGTCATCATGGAAAAGCGGGAAGGTGGGGGTTTCAGACCGCACTGGTCGCGGGGACGGCTGCGGCACCTGTCGTGGTCGTGGCACGTGTGGAAGCCGTCTTGAGGATGCGATCGCGGGCGTCGGCCAGAGTGAAGACGACGTCGGTCGCACCCATCACGGTCAGTCTTTCGGCGGCCGCGGCGGCCCCGCCCGACTCACCCCAGCGTCCGACGATGATCGGTAGTTCAGAAAACTGCGCCCGAAGCCGCCTCACCAGGTAGCGCGCCGTGGTGAGCCCCTCGGGCGGCAAATGCGATACGACCACGAGCCCGGGAGCGTGCTCGGCCACGCGCTCGCTCATTTGAAGTGACGAGTCGGCGTCGGCGATAATTTCCAGGTGGAAGCTCGCCGGAGCCAGAACCTGTCCGAGCATCCGCAGTACCAGAGCGTCCGACGTATCCTGAACCGCGAGGCCCACAAGCGGCACTGGCGGCCGGCTCGCGTCGTTCTTGCTCGAACCCGCGCTGCCATTGGTTGAGGCGGCCACCGAGGCGAGGCTCAGATCCGGCACGCCTTCCAGGCTATCGAGCACTTCGCCGATCACCTGCCAGGCAAATTCACGATCCGCTTCCCGCAGAGCATCACGCTCGGCGTCGCGTTCGGCACGCGTGAGCGCCGGCACCAGGACCTGATCGAATACCTCGACACGCGGCATCTGCTTGAGCATCTCTTCGACCACCTCGACGGCGCCGGCCCGGTCAAGTCCCACGAGCCGCTGGTAGAGCCGCACGTCGGGCGCCAGGTCGGCCTCTTCACCCAGAAGCGTCGCAAAAAATTGAAGGCTCGGAACGTATTTCCCCAGCACGGCCAGACAGACGGTCAATGGCGTCGATAGCAACAGGCCCATCGTGCCCCAGAGCCAGGTCCAGAACATGGCCGCAACGAGCAAGCCCAGCGCCGAAACGCCGGTCGTTTTCCCGTAGATGATCGGCTCGATGAAACTGTTGAGAGCCGTCTCGATGACACCGAACAGCGCGACGACCAGAAGGGGCTGCGTCCAGCCGGGGAAGTGCGCGAACGAGAAAACCAGGGGGAGTACGAAGGCAACAGCCGGCCCGACATACGGGATGAACCGGAGCATGGCGGCCAGGCAGCCCCAGAGGATCGCATACGGCACGCCAATCAGGGCAAGACCCAGGCCAACCGTGAAGCCAAAGCCCGAATTGACGGCCGCGAAAGTCGCCAGATAGCGGCTGATGCGTTGACCGATCTCTTCCATCGTGCGGGTCGTCAGGCTGACCTGGCGATGGCCGAAGAGCACGATGATGCGATCGGATAAGTCCTTGCGGTTGATGAGCATGAACAAGACGAGGATCAATACGAAGCTGCTCACGCCCAGGAATTCGAGGTAGGGGCCGCTGGCGGCGCGTAGCCGATCCTGAAACGATGGCTGCGAAACGACCTCGACCCTCTGAATCGGGGCCGCATCGTTCGACCCGGAGGCGGCCGCCGGAGGCTCCTCCATCTTGGCCGTCACCTGCGCGGCCAGGTTTTTGAGCTTGTCGGTCGCCGATTGCTCGCCCGGCTTGATCACGCCTCGAATCTTGTTCTCGATGTTGTCCTGATAGTCAGGCAGTCGGTTGGCCAGCGAGGTCAATTGCCTGCCGACCACGTAACCAACCCCGCCCAGAGTCGCGAGAGCGACAAGGACCGTGACAACGACCGCGGCAACTCGGGGCAGGCCGACCCTTTCCAGCATGCGAACAGCCGGTGCCAGCGCGAAACACAGCAGCACTGAAAGCGCCAGCGGCTTGAGCACTTCACCCGTGAAGTACATGAAGGCGATGATAGCGAAAATGAGCATCGTGAGCTGGAAGGGATCGCTCAGCGTCGAGTTCTTGCGCGCGGCGGCCATGAGGGCACTTCTCGCATTTCATGAGGTAAGTCGGGGTCGGTTGAGATTATGGTCCTTTCCACATCCCAGAGCACAAAGCGTGCCGCGACTGATCGATCGATCGATCGGACGAGGGTGCTGCTGGCTTCTACCGGGCGCCGAGACGATGTCCTGGCAGCCTACGCTGATCGACCAGGTGGTTATATACCATCCTCTGGCTCGCGCTGAAACAGTCAATACGCCTGGATGCCGACAGCGCCACCCCGATTAACCAGAGGGTTGATCGTTGCGAGCGGAATCACGGTTCCGCGCGAAGTATTGGCGGTGACAGAGGCGACCTGGCCTATCCGGGCCGAACGGCCAGGAGACCCGATGCGAATGCGATCCAGCCGGCCATGAACAGTCGCGCCATCATGGCGCGACTTCGTGGTACAGAGAAGATTTCCATCGATCCTTCGTGGAATCGATGAGAAACACCGCCGTTCGCCTCGGCTAATCTTTCGACGCAATCGAAAGCGCCCGCGTTTTGGCAACTGTGGGCCGCCCATGACTCGCGGGGAGTGCGGGCGTGGCCTGATCGAGACGTGTCGTGAGGTTTGATTTGAGACCGATTTCCGGCTTTTTCTCGGATGTCCAGAGCTGTCGCATGGCAACATGGAGACGGGCAGTCAGCGCCCGAGCGGTTCCCACAGCCACACTTGCCGATTGCTTGAGGAGCCAGTGAATCATCGGGAACCGTTTCATGCGGGCGTTCAATGAATCGACGAGCTGGTAGCGGAGTGGAAGAATTGGCTTGTCTTCCGCCAGACGGCCAATGATCAACTCCATGAGCGGATGATAGACGACGGGGATCTTGTTGAGGTGCGGACGAAGTACCCGCGCGAAATTCGCGCGCCGCGAAGTGGAACCGATCATGCCTGTCCTGGACCTTCGATACCAGAACAAGGCTTCGGGAATCACAGTGATGTGATATCCCCGCGTCAAGAATCGGGCGAATAACTCCCAGTCCTCGTGTCCGACACCGCGGTCTTCAGTAAAGCCCCCGATTTCCAGGAAGGCAGCACGACGGATCAGCGCATTGGCGTCGCCGAAGGTGTTGGTCACGACGCTCAGGGTCGGAGTCGGGCCTGCGAACAGCCAGATGGAGCTGGGACCGTCGTGGAACCGAGGGTCATAGGAACCGTCGAAGACGTCCGCAAGGCAGGTTATCAAATCCGCGCCAGTGTGGCGGGCCGTGGCGGCGAACCAGGCCATTTCGTGCGGTTTGGCGACATTGTCGTCGTCCATGAACAGTAAATAATCGCCTCCCGCCTCGGCGGCGGCTCGGTTCCGTGCCGCGCCCAGGTATCGATTCTCCTGCCGGATGAGGCGCCAGCCTCGCGCCGGGAAGTCGAACTGGCTCTCGATCTCGGCCAGTTCGGTTGAGACCTCTTCTCCCGGGCTGCCGTCGTCGACCACGATGACCTCAAATGGAGCACGCTCTTGATCCACCATTGAGCGTAGCGCCTGGCGGAGGTACGCGGGGCGGTTATAGTGGGTGATGCAGACGGTGATTTTCGGCTCAGCACCTTTTTCAGTACCGGTCGCCCATGGCGCGGCGACCCGACGCGGTTGAACCTGGCCGCGGAGTCTCTTCGTACCAGCGCAACCATGACGCATCGTTCCTGGCCGGATCGAAGGACAATTCAGCCGCTGAATGCCCGAAACGAAGCACACCGCGAAAGGCGCTCAGCCAGGAGTTCGGCCCGTGGCTCGATGCTGACTCTCTCCAGGTCGTCTTCGGCGATTTGCTCGGGGATTCCTCCAACCCGGCCAACCAGAAAGGGGACCCGTCCGGCCAGGCACTCAAGAACGGCGTTCGGGTAATTCTCATCCAGTGAAGGCATCACCGCCAACCTTCCGGCGGCGCTCAGATAGGCGAGCGCCTGATCACGGTCGAAGTCGGGGATCATGCGCAACTCGAAGGGCCAGGCACGTGCCCGTTCATTAACTATTGAACAGCTATCCTGACCGTTGATTTCCGTCGGGTTGCCGAGGATCGTGACGATCAACTTCGGATGAGATGAAGTCTCGCGGGCGCGGGCGAGGCAATCAATGGCCGCAAGGAACAGCAGTATCCCCTTACGGACCTCCTGCCGGCCGAAGAAAACGACTTCTTGAACGCCGTGCAACTGTTCTGGTCCTGGAGAGTCGACCGGCGACCCCCGCACAACCAGGGGGCGAACGAAGGCGTCCTCGGGGACGTCCCATCCCTGAGACCGGGCCCAGTCAAGCATGTACTGGCTCGGGCTCCAGACGATGTCACCCATCTCGGCCGACCGTCGCTCCAGGAAGTCGATTTCCAGTTCGGCCTCGCTCCGGATCAATTGATCGTTGGCGGCCCTGGTCCAACTCGACGGTCCGTGCAGACCGACGACGGTGACGGTGGTCTGGAGAATGAGGCCCTGCCGCTGCGCCGCCAGCGCGTAAAAACCGTGACCAAGGCGTTCAGGAAAATGAATAACATCGAATGGGTCGTGATCGCGAAGCCAGAGATAAACGCGATAGCTGATGCTGAGACTCGCTGAAATCGAAGAGGTCGGAGTTCGACTTTGCGGTAACAGCACCAGCCGAATGCCTCGCTCGCGGTAACGGCGCACCCAATGCTCGATCGGATCGCCCGGAACAGGGGGGGCATCTGTGCAGAGCAGCGTCACGTCGTGTCCCGCGTCGCAGAGCAGTTCAGCAAGGTTGCTATATGCCGTGCCGATGCCGCCGTTGCGAAAAGGTCCGCGGAACTCGCTGCTAACCACGCACACCTTGAGCGGCCGCCGACTCGCGTTGGAGGTATCGAGCGCCGTGGTCTCCAGGAGGACAGGATCGGGACTCGTACGGAACCGGCGGTGGATCCGTCGCTGTGCGCCACCCGAATGACTGAAGACTCTCACAACTCGGCCCTCCTGGCATTGTCGAGCCAATCATCGCCACGAAAGCGGTAAACCTGACGACCGGCACGTCGGATAACTAGGGGCTTCTACAAAGTTCAAGCGCTCTTCCCCGGATGGCCCTGACTGCGCTCTGGATCGATAGGCCGCGAAATGCGTGGCGAGCTGTCGCCGCGGACCGTGCAGCACCACAAAGCGGCCTTCGCGCAGCCGCTGCGCACGGTCCAGTTGATTCTTCTTGATCCGCTTCCGGACCATCAGCGTAGCCGCAATTGTCTTTTTTATTAATTTATGTAAATACTTAAATCTTCTAAACCTTTCATTCAGCCAGTCCATGATCTTGTACCTGAGGGGCCACGGGGGGGGGATGGATTCGGTGACCGCGGTGGAAAGGTACCTGGCCTGTCCGTCACCTTCGAGGACGCCTCGCTCAATCAGCGAGCGGCCAAGGCACATCTCGATCAGCCGATGATAGGGCGCGGGAATCTCTTCAAGGTAGGGGCGCAGCGAACGCAGGTAGTTCGCTTTCAGCGACGTTGAGCGAACCATGCTGCCGGGCATCTCGCGGTACCAGAACAAGGCGTCCGGTACGATCTCGATCTGGTAGCCTGTGAGCAACATTCGCGAGAAGAGTTCCCAATCCTCGTGGCCCACTCCGTAGTCTTCCGAGTAACCTCCCATACCGAGGAACGCGGACCGTCGGATAATCGCGTTGGCATCACCAAATGTATTGTAGAAAACGCTCAGCGGGAAATTGGCTCCGGTGAAGAGGACCCGCACGTCAGGCGCGGCATCGACGCCGGGGACGGTTTCATCCGAGAAGATGTCCATCAAGCAAGTCAGGACGTCGGCGCCGGTATGTCGGGCCGCGGCCGTGAATGTTGATATCTCATGAGGTTTCGCCGCATTGTCGTCATCCATGAACAAGAGATAATCGCCCCTGGCCTCGGCGGCCGCGCGGTTCCGAGCCGCACCGAGATAACGGTTTTCCTGCCGGACCAGGCGCCAGCCTCGTTTTGCGAAATCGTACTCGTCGACAATCGAATCGAGCGCGTCTTGAACCGACGCGTCGGGGCTGCCGTCGTCCACGACGATGACTTCGAGCGGACTCATGTCCTGGCCGACGATCGAATCAAGGGCCTGGCGCAGGAAGTGCGGCCGATTGTAGTGAGTCAGGCACACGCTGATCGTCGGCGCCGAAACAGTCAGGGAACCGCCGCCGAACGGATCTGTCGCGGCCTGGTCGCGGCGCTCGTCGTCGACCACACGTGCGTGCCACCTGACCCAGTCGCGGCTGTTTTGCTCAGGGTCGAAGGATAGCCGGGCCGTGGCGTGGCCCTCGCGGAGGACGCGCTTCAATCGCTCGGCGAGGTGGCGTGGCGTGGGGTCGAAGCAAACGCTTTCAATATCGTCGGGGTGGATCTGTTCGGGAATGCCGCCAACTCGGCTGGCCAGGAACGGCACCTGGCACGCCAGGCATTCGAGAACCGTGTTGGGGTAATTTTCAACGATCGAGGGAATGACCGCCAGCCTGCCTTCGCCTTTGAGATACGCGATCGCCTGCTCTTGATCGCAATCGGCGATAATCCTGGTCGGGAACGGCCATTTTGCGCTACGGGCGCGAACCATTTCCTCGCTGTCGGCACCGTTGAGATGCGTCGCTTTGCCGAGGATTGTGACCTGAAAATCCGGAATTGCGCCGGTCTGGCTGCCAGCGGCAATCCGGTCGAGCGCATCCAGGAAAATGAGTAGTCCTTTCCGTACTTCCTGTCGTCCAAAGAAGACAACCTCAGACACAGGATGCGCCCGCGGCTTCGCGGCGAAAGCCGGAACCACGTAGGGTTGCTGGTGGCATTGCTTTTGAAGCTTCCAGCCGTGGCTCTTGACCCAGTCAAACATGTATTGACCGGGACTCCAGACGATGTCAGCCAGTTCGGCCGCACGCCGCTCGATGAAATCCTGCTCGAGCTCGCTCGGCGAAGTGGTCAAACGCTGGTTGGCGAAGCGGGTCCATTCCGACGAACCGTGCAGACCCACGACGGTCGTTGTTCGCGCCAGAGCAAGTCCTTGGTGCTTCGCAAGCAACGAGTGGTAGCCCGGGGCGCCGTAGTCGGGAAAGTGGACCACGTCGAAGTCGTCGTGTTCGCGAAGCCAGAGGAAAGTACGGTAGCTCTTGGCCAGGTCGATCGTGAGCGAATAAAGGCGCAACGAGTTATCGGGCAGCGGTACGAAGCGAATTCCCTTCTCTGCATAAAAATCGATCCAGTGCTCGTTCGACTCCGATAACGAGTGATCGCCGCCTGTATACAGAAACGTGACGTCATGGCCGGCCTCTTGCAGAAGCTCGCCGATCTTCGTGTAAGCCGTGCCGATTCCGCCACAACGGAAAGGACCAAGAAACTCACTGCTCGCGATGCAGACCCTCAGCGGACGATTCGATGATCCCGGTCCCTCGATCGAATCGAGTCTCAAGTCGCGAGCAGATCGGCCGAACGAAGCGCCGTTCATGGTGCCGTGACGACGACCGTCATCTGAATACGCTCCCGGCTTCTCGGTCATGATCGTGAACTCCTGGCATCCGATGGATTGATCAACGGCCAGTCCGTGCTGAAACGACCTGTCCTTTTCGGTGCAAGTGCCGGCTGTTGCCGCTTGAATCCGATACGCGCGATCTCGACTGGCCGTTGTGGGGTCCGTCATTCCTCAACGCAAGTCCAATGTCGGCACCGGCGCCGGGTGTCGGGAACCAACGGTCGAGTAATCGCCGGCGCTGCCGCAGAACAAAGCCGACCGTGGCCTTACCTGCTCGGTGTAAGGGGGCAAACCGCTTGATCTGCAGGTTGATATAATCAGCGACTTTGTATCGAAGCGGCAAACCGGCGGCTTCGTGCGGCCCGACGAGCAGGTTTTGATAAAATCTGTTGTACGAGCGCACGCCGCGGTCCGTCAGAGAACGACCCAGGCATATCTCGACGAGCGGGCGGTAGCACTGAGGAACTTGTGCAAGATGAATGTCGAGTAAACGTATGAGAGCATGTTTTTCAGATGCTCGCCGGATCGCGTTGGCCGGAACGGCCCGGCTCCAGCACAACGCATCGGGGATCACCTCGACACGGTAACCCTTGAGCATCAAACGGCAGAATAACTCCGCCCCCGCGCTCCCGGTCTGCTGCTCGTGCGGGTAGCCGCCAACCTCGTTGAAGACTCGTCGACGGAGCACCACGTTCGCGATTCCGATTGTGTCGTACAACACGCTCAAGGAGAGGTTTGATTCGGTGCTCAGCCGCCTTGACACGGGAACAGTGTGATCCCCCGGCGCATCATCGCCGTCGAAGTCGTCCACGAACGAGCTCAGGATATCAGCCCCCGTCGTCCGCATGACCGAGGTGAAGGTCGCAATCTGGTGCGGCTTGGCCACGTCATGTTCGCTCATGAACATCACGTACTCGCCACGCGCCATCTTCGCCGCGTGATTTCGCGCCGCCGCCTGGTTGCCATCGTCCAGCCGGAGCCATCGCCAGCCGCGACCGTTGAAATCATAATCCAGGGCTATAGCATTCAACTCGAGCTGCACACGACCCGGACTGCCGGCATCGACGACGATCACCTCGAGTGGTGCCTGCACCTGGGCGATCATCGAATCGAGGACCTGGCGCAGAAAGTGCGGCGCGGCGTTGCTGGTGAGACAAACGCTGATCGTGTATGAGGCCGTTTCGTGCCGGGCCCCCGCGTTCGAGTCAGATTCGGCGGGCACTCGAGGCACGTTGCCAAGGCGCTTGTGCCAGTCGATCCACTCGCGATTGTTCTGCTCGGGATCGAAGGCCAGCCGGGCCGGTGCGTGTCCCTCTCGAAACGCGCGGCTCAAGCGCTCGGCGAGCTCGCCAGACGCGGGCTCGAAGCAGACTCGCTCGATGTCGTCGGGGTGAACCTGTTCCGGAATACTGCCGACTCGGCTGGCCAGGAACGGCACCTGGAGCGCCAGGCACTCGAGCACAACATTGGGATAATTCTCAATGACCGACGGTATCACGACCAGGCGGCCGTCGCCTTGCAGGTATTCCATGGCTCGCGCATGGTCGTAATCGCATAACAGTCGTATGACAAACGGCCAGTGGCCGCTGCGTTCACGGATGAGACGTTCGCTGTTCACTCCGTCGACCAACCACGGTTTGCCGAGAAATGTGACGATAATGTCATCGAGATGGCCCGATTCAGCCGTTTCGACAAGGCGATCGAGCGCATCCAGGAAGATCAATAATCCTTTGCGAACCTCCTGGCGTCCGAAAAAGACAATCTCGTTGAATGATCCACGCCGGCGGCTATTTTCATGATTGGAAAGCCCGCAGGTCACCGGGACGACCAGGGGCTGAACGCGAGTTCGCTGCCGAATGTCCCAACCATGTCGCCTCACCCAGTCGAGCATGTAGTGGCCCGGGCTCCAGACGACGTCCGCCAGCTCGGCCGACCGGCGCTCCATGAAGTCGTTTTCGAGATCGGTTTCGCTCCAGGAAATTTCGCCATTCGCCGACCTCACCCAGTGAGAAGACGAATGAAGGCCGACAATCGTGGTCGCCTGCTGGAGAATGAGTCCCTGGTGCTGCGCCAGAAGAGCGTGATAGCCCACGCCGCCGCATTCCTGGAAATGAACGATATCGAAATCGTCGTGATCCCGGAGCCAGAGAAAGACGCGATTGCTGGCCTCAGCGCTGAAGGTAAAGTAGGTGACGCTAAAAGGAGCTTCAGGGAGCGGCACAAAACGAATGCCGGCCCGATCATAGACATCGACCCAGTGCTCGACCGGTTCGGTCAGGGTATACCGTCCGCTGGTGTAAAGGAGCGTGACGTCGTATCCGGCCTCGTTGAGGATCTGGCCGAGCCTCGTATAGGCCGTGCCAATACCGCCATTGCGGAACGGGCCAAGAAACTCGCTGCTCACAATACAAATACGTAGCCGCCGCGTTCGCTCGCGGGAGCTCACGTCGGTTTGAAGATCACGAGTCGTTGCAGCAGCGGCCATCGAACTCGACACGGTGGTCCGGGATTGGCCATTTCTCTCTTCAAGCTTGTCACCCTGACTCACGGTCACGCCCTCCTGGCATGAAAACTGACGAGGTCGGCATCTCGAGAATGGATGCTGCGGCGGTGATTGCGGCGCCGTCGCCTTCCGCAACTCTCATCAAGGCCGACACGTTCTCTAGCGACCGTGGCTGCCGATACAGGGCAAGCGGAACGGATCGCACGCACAAGCGAACGGCGGCGTTTCTTTCTTTCGGGTCGCGCGGCTTCGGTCGACCATTCTTTACCACGTCGAACAGGAGCGAAGTCATCGGACCAATGCTTCAGCCAGAACGATGCGCATAATCGGCACGGGCGGTCACGCCTCTGGCTGATGAACTCATGCCGGCCAGCGTGGTCGATCGAGCGTCGACCTCGATGGCCGCTTCAGTGCCGCGATGACGGAGGCCACGATCGGACCTGGGCTGAGCCCGGGCATAGGCCTGCACGCACCCCCAGGCGGAGCCAAGCAGGCAGCATGTCGCGAGAATTTGAACCATCAACGTTGCGGGATACATGAACCGGTAATCGTGAACGGTCACTGCCATGAGGTGCGAGCAATAGTGAGCAAACGCCAGCCAGAGGATCATTGCGATCCAGATCGCGCGCCGCGTCCGGGACATCGCGGCGGCCACGCTCGCGAAGCCCAGGAAGGCGACGTCGAGCACCACCCACGGAAGATGACGCGCGCAGAGGAATCGCAGGATGGGGTCGTTCCAGATCGCCGTGTCGATTTCGGCGAGCACTGAGCGAATTCCCCGGAAATCGTCGGCAAACCTCAAGCCGTAATCATTGGGTGTGATCTCGCTTCGATGCCACCACGGCGTCTGGTCGAACAGGCTTGCGATTGCAGCCTTCGCCTTCACAATCAACCACGTTCCCGGAGCCATCCAGATCGCGCGCCGATATTCGCGTGCCAGCGTCGAGTAGTCGTTCCATACGTATCCACTCTTGACGATCCGTTCATTCTCCGGCCCCCATTCCATGACCCGTGTGACGATCCCGGGTTGATATCCGCCGCGGTACCTCTCCTCGATCAGGAACGAAGACGTATAGGGCAGTTTCGGCTTCAGGTCGTCGCGCTCGATGCACATTCCGACCAGTTCGAGCGCCATTAATTGCCGCGCCGGCTGGCGTTCCTCTGCGTGGGTGACCCAAAGAAGCGCCCTGTGCGCGACTACCGGGCCGACAAGAATGACACAGGCGGCGACAATCGCGGAAGTTCGCGATGCCCGGCCAACCACGAGTACCGCGATGAGCAGGAATACAGGGAGAAGCACCACCCCGTTATATCGGACCACGACCGTACCGATCGTGCAGGCCAGGGCCATTGCAAGAGCGGTCATCCATTGAACGCGGGCGACCGGCCGCTGGCAACGGATGTCGATCCGATCCACCTTGAGCCAGAACGCGACAGCCCAGGTCAAGAAGCCGGCCATCAGCGAGTCATTCTTGTAATGACAAAAGTAATAGATCAGCGGACTGAATGGGACCAGCAAGATCGCCAGCACGACCAGGGCGGCCCAGCGGGAATGCCAGGCCGGGCGGTGCTCGCTGGCGAAAAGTCGAAATAGTTCTGACGCCAGGCCGAACACCCCGACCGCAAGAAACACCGCCTGGCACAAGGTCGCCGTCGAAAGGCCCCCCCCAAACTTTATCGCCCAGCGCAATGCCAGTGGCACAAAGGGCGAAAACCAATCGTCATAATGGCCGCTTGTCGCTTGATTCATATGTTGACATGTGTCACTATCCATGAAGCCTGGCCGAAAGACGGCCCAGGCCGCGACACCGGCGCACGCGGCCAGGATGATCGGCGGGAGTGACATCGCCCAGCCCGGCCAGCCGCCACTTCGCTGGTCGTCGATGGTCGGCTTATTCATACCTTGGCCCTCAGCGGTCTCGGCAATCATTCTTCGACAGCCAAAACAGGCAATCGCACGACGCCATCCGCCGCAAACCGCTCGAGTCGATTCCACTTACGCAACAGGTCGTTCTCTATGTCGATTATCGGCCTGGCCTGGTTACCGCACGAAAGTTTCTTGCACATTTCGATTCTACGCGCTGATCTTACGATGCCGATACTGGTGGAGCGCACGGCTTTGGTTTTCAGCGGTTGCCGCGACTTTTCCCAGATGCGAACGGAGCGGAGTCTTCGATGTCACACGTCAAATTGATCTTGAAGAGGATCTTGCCGAAACGCATTGTCGCGGCGCTTTCCGTTTTGAAGAACGGTATTGCATCTGAACGTCTCCCCTCACCGAACGAAGTGGCCCAGGTCGGCGATATTGCCAAAATTTCCGCAGGCCACTCCGAGTCGAGCGTCGTGCCCGATGCGGTCCCCTCGATGATCTCGCCAGGCGAGGCGGCCTTCTTCGCCGAATGCGCCGCCGGCCCGCTGCCGCGGGGGGGAGCCATTGTCGACCTCGGATGCTTCATGGGCTCGACGGCGATCGCCTTGTCGCGCGGGGTTATCGCCTCGGGACGCCCGCAAAAGGTCATCGCCTTCGACATCTTTACCTGGTGGGAGTGGATGGCGGGAATTCCGACACACGGAGTCTACGTCGATGGGGAGAGTTTTCTGCCCGAGGCACGCCGCTATATCCAGGACCACGGCCGCGGGGTCGTCGAGGCTCAAGAACATTGATCTGAGCCATTACTGGTGGAACGCAGGCCCGATCGCGCTTTTGCTTGTCGACGCCATGAAGAGCTTCGAGCTGGCCGTTCAGATCATGCGGTCATTCTACACCGCGCTGCTCCCGGGCGCGATCGTCATCCATCAGGATTTCAAGCATTACTACACGTCCTGGATTCATATCCTCCAGTACAGACTACGCGATCATTTTCAATTCATGGCCAATGTTTCAGACGGTACCACCGTCGCGTTCGTGGTCACGAAACCGATCACCATCGATGTCGTCCACGCGAATTCCGATTTCGAGACGATCGCCGACGACGAAGCAGAGAACGCATTCTCTTACTCGATCGCGCTCTTGCCTCCCGATCAAATTGCGAACGTCGCGGCCGCGCACGTCATGTATTACCACCATCGGGGGCGTGACGACCGGGCCAGAGCAACGCTGGCGAAATACCAGGCCCGCGGCTTCGAGCTCTACCCTGATTTCGCCATCGTCATGCGCCTGGTACACGAGCGGGATGAAAAGTCCGCGAGCTCGGAGCGGCGAAAGTCTGCCTGAACGGACCAGAGCTAACTGGCTTGATTGTCGAAGTCGAGGATCTCATTTCATCAAGGTGACTTTTCGCAGCCAGGCCCGTGCGGAGAGGCCAGAAGATCGGCCTGAAAGAAGGGTGCGACAGGCGCCAATGCACGGCCCGGCATCGGACCATTGGATCTGTCTTTCCGGCCGATGTGTCAATGACGTCGGTCCGGACCTCACGCGCTTCGCCGCACGGCCTCCGGGGTCGCTTTTCGCGCGAGCACTCGGTAAGCCGAGGCGAGGCTGTCGACGTACACCTTCGAGGTGCGTGTCTTGTATCTGAGGATCGGGTAAAGGATCATGCGAAGCATGCGATAGCTGAGCGTGTTCCTCGATTCCAGCCATTCCTCGA
The DNA here is from genome assembly GCA_963818265.1 of uncultured Planctomycetota bacterium. GTDB lineage: Bacteria > Planctomycetota > Planctomycetia > Isosphaerales > Isosphaeraceae > CAWFRS01. Next base: position 49,820 of record CAWFRS010000001.1, read on the forward strand.
CGATCCAGCCCAGGGTCGTATAAACCGAGTGGACACCTTCGATCTTCACAACCTCGAACCCCTGGTCGGCAACCAGTTTCCGGAGCCCATCCTTCGTGTAACGCTGAAAGTCGGTGGGGTCGAGATGCTCGGGCTGGAGGAACGGGATGACCAGGTAAAGGTAACCGCCCGGCTTGAGGACTCGGTGGATCTCACGGACCACCTCCACCGGATTGGCGACGTGCTCGAGGACCGCGTTGCAGATCACCGAGTCGAAATGATCGTGTTCGACGGGTATGAGATGGAGAGGTGAAAAAATATGTATTTTGCCATTATGGAGTCCATCCGGAATATCCTGGTTGATGAGCTCGCCATCGACGATCGAGGAGAGGTCACGCAGGCCGGCTCCGGCGTTGAGAACCTTCCCCTTGAAATATCGCTTGTAATCACCGATCTCCTGCTCGAGCGGAGGCCAGATCACCGCCGGACGCCTGGCGATTGCCTTTAGCATGGAACGCATGACGGTTCTCCTGGACTAACTGAGGGGCGTTGGTACCGAGCCGCTGCTGGCCGTACCGGCTTCAGTTCGTTCGGCTACTTTTCTTGCCGCGCGGTTTTGTCAGGGATGTTGCGAGCAGGAAACAGTCGGATCTGGCCATCCTTCTTTCGTCTGGTGGAGCGAGACTCTAGAAAAAAACTCGTTTCTGTCAAGCCGAGGCCGGCGCTCGTGACAGATTGAGCTCGAAGCGGAGTTTTTTCCAATAAAAGAACTTGGGCTATTGACTATGTTATCTTTGGGGTAGACAATTTCCGTTACGTCGGTAGCGAGACGTGAAATTCTGAGGAAGATCGATGCTGGCATTAGACGCAACAGGCGTGGCTGCCGCACTCGCTTCAGCAGGATCGTGGGCCGTCGGTTCATTCCTGTTCAAGTCTCTCGGAGAAATCCTTCCACCGCTAGCAATGACGCTGGCGAAGGGGATCTGCAGTTCCGTCCTTCTCGGGACCATGATGGTCGCGATGGGATCGGGTGTACACGGTTTCTCGACCGTTGTTCTCCTGACAATAAGCGGGTTTCTGGGGATTTCGCTTGGGGACACTTTCTTTTTCGCCTCGCTCAATCGGCTAGGGCCCGTACCTTTGCTCGTGCTTGCCGTTCTCGGGCAAGTGATGACCATCTTCGCGGCGCTCTTGTTCTTGCATGAGTCGCCGACACGTAGTGCCTGGATCGGTGTCGTACTCGTGATTTCGGGTGTCGCCATCGTTTTGCGTGCTAATCTGAAAGGGGATGCTCGGGCCACGGGAGTGAGCGGTCTCGCTTTCGGGCTGCTGTCGGTTATCTGTATGTCGGCATCCAGCATCATCGTCAAGGTCGCGCTCGATGAATCGAGCGACACCGTGCAAGCGTCGTTCATACGCATGCTCGCCGGTACGCTGGGAGTCTTTGCGGTGGGCCTCACGACCGGGCGGCTCACAAGTTGGACGCTGCCGTTGCGCGATGTCCGTGTCCTTCTGCTGTTCATCGCTTCCGTCGCCGTGGTCACGCTGGGAGGATTCTGGTTATCCATGGTGGCTTACAAACGGCTACCGGTTTCCATTGCGTCATGCTTGACCTCCACGGAGCCGGTGTTCGGGCTCGTGCTGGCGGCGGCTCTTTTCCGCGAGAAGATCACATCCGCCGTCGTTTGCGGGACGTTCGCGACTGTTCTTGGCGTGGTCTTCATCTGCTCGCCAGACCTCGAATCGGTATTTGGCAAGGGACTTTTTCTCACCACGCCTGGTGGGTGAGTGTCATCGCTTCGTCGAAGCCTTTTGAACCGTCAGTGCCAGGCAATTGCCCCATTGAAGTGGCCGTTATCTCGACACGTCGCACACCCGTTCGGAGATCCGAGATGCGTTCAACCTATTCAGACCGGATTGAGAAGGCACGAGGTCGCCTGGATGACCTTCATGAGCTTCAGGAACTGGGGCTCGTCTGCAAGAGCGGCGAGTTCTGGCCGTCGGTGCATTACCCGCCGATTACCATGTATTCGACCGTCACGGATGAAGAACTCTTCAAGACGTATACAGTTCCCGAGGACGGTCTGTTCGACATTTACGGCCACATCCCCTTTTGCGAACAGCGATGTTTGTTCTGTCATTACCCACTGAAGGTCGGGCACAAACGAGACACCGAGAAGGATACTTACCTCAGCGCGATGGAACGGGAGATGGACCTGTACATGCGGCGGCTCGGCGTCGAAAAGCTCCGCGCCCGCTCCATCTTGATCGGCGGTGGAACTCCCACCTACCTGACGCCCGAACAGCTTACCCGGTTCCTGACCTTCTTCACCAACCGGATCGATTTCGCCCGCTGCAAGCAGTTCAATTTTGACGTCGAGCCGGGCACTCTCGTCGGCCCCGTGGGCATGGAGCGGCTGCGGATCATGAAGGACTTCGGCGTCGACCGCCTGACGTTCGGCGTCCAGTCGCTCGACGACGATGTGCTCCGCTTGATGAATCGACCGCACAATTCGGCGATTGCGATCGAGTCGATCGAAAACGCCCAGAAACTCGGATTTCAGGTGAATATCGAGTTTATCTTTGGCCACCCGGGCGAGACGATCGAGAACTGGATCGACGTGATGGAGAAGGCCGTCACGCTCAATGTCGAGGAGATCCAGCTTTATCGACTCAAGGTCGAGGCCTATGGCGATTTCCAGGGGCCGATCAAGATGTACATCGAAAAACATCCTGACCGGGCTCCCGGGCTGGATGACACGATCGTCATGAAGAAGCTGGCGATCGACATTCTCGCCGACCACGGCTACCACGAGAATCTTCGCCGGGTTTACACGCGGCAGCGCGAGCACTACTCGCACTACGCCCACAATCAGTGCTGCGTGCTCTATGATGAGATCGGCATCGGGCTGACCGCCTTCAGCAGCATGCGCGATCGGTTTGGTCTGAACACGGCGAACTTCGACGAATATTACAAGAAGATCGAGTCGGGCCAGCTACCGGTCAACCGCGGCATCGTCCGGAGTCGCGAAGACCAGATGCGCTGGGCCATCATCCTGCCGCTCAAGAACCGCGAGGTCAGGAAGTCGCTCTTCATGCGCCGAACCGGCGAGTCGCTCGACAAGGTGTTTCGTCCCAAGATCGAGGCACTCAAGCAGTACGGCCTGCTCCAGGAGAACGAGAAGGAGCTGGGGCTGACGCCGCTGGGAACATTCTTCGCTGACGAGGTCGCCGAGCAATTCCACGACCCCAGGTATATTCCATTCCCCCGCTCCGCCTATGCGGACGGCCCCTTGAACCCGTACCTGAATTGTGATCCCTGGACCCCGAATGGCGACGAGAGTGGAGAAAAAATGACATGTCAAAGCGCCAGCACTTCACTCGAGACGACCTGTTCCGCCTGCTGACCGTAACAGGCGACGAGCAGCAGGAGTTGTTCCGCCAGTCCCGGGCCGTCCGCCATGAGGAAGTGGGCGACGAGGTCGTGCTGCGCGGCGTCATCGAGATCTCCAGCTACTGCCAGAAGCACTGCGACTATTGCTCGATGCGGGCGACCAACAAAGAGCAAGATCGCTACCGGCTGTCGGCCGAGGAGATCCTCGAAATCGTTGACGGCATGCGGAGTTTCCCGATCTCGACCGCCTTCTTCCAGGCCGGCCAGGATCCGAAAATCGATGCGCTTCTCGAAGAGGTGATTCCCACAATCAAGAACGACTTCGGGATGAACGTGCTCCTGTGCCTTGGCGAGCGTCCGAAGCACGTTTACCAGAGGTTCGCCGAATTGGGGGCCGACTCGTACATCCTCAAATTCGAGGTGTCCGATGCGCAGCTCTATCGCGACGTCATCCACGCCGATCCAGAGCGCCGTTTTCGTTGTTTCGATTGGATCAAGGATGCCGGGATGAAGCTCGGGACGGGAAATATCGTCGGCCTGCCCGGGCAGACGTCCCGGCACCTCGTCGACGACATTCAGTTCGCATGTGAGCTGAAGCCCGATTTTGTGAGCAGTGCTCCCTTCATCCCCAATGAGAACACGCCGCATGAGCATGTTCCTTTTGGTGATGTTGATATCACTCTCAACACAATGGCCATCTGGCGGATCATGCTGGGGGACCCGCTCATTCCGACAGTGAGCGCTCTGGAAAAGATCCGCCCGGGCGGCCAGTTGCAGGGCCTCAACGCCGGAGCCAATGTTGTCACGATCAATTTCACGCCGGAAGTCTGGCGTGCTCAGTACGGCATTTACTCGCGTGACCGCTTCGTGGTCAGCTCGGGGCACGCGTTTGATATGATCGAGCAGGCGGGTCTTCGAGTGAAGACACCAGCACGGTCGATGGTCTCGAGTTCCTTCGCTCGGAACATGGCCGTCACGAGCGAGACTCGTCGTCTGGTCGCGTCGCTGCCGGAACTCCATGTCCTGGCGGATTCGTTCCAGGTCCCGAACGTCGACGGCGCAACCTCGAGATCTCTGGACTGCGACCTCGCCGACGTACTGACTGAAAACTCAGCCGAGCGATAACGTCTTTGCGGTTGTTCTCGGCGTCAGCGCGGCAATACGCCGACCCCAAGGCTGGGCCGCCAATGGCGGCACCTCGGGTGTCGGCGTTGTTCGCCGGTGGCACTGTCCGCTCTGGTCAAGGAGTTTCATCCGTGTTGAAGTCGTCGCGCTGGCTTTTTGCTGCTCTGATCGTTGAAACGATCATTTTCCAGCTCGCGATCGTGCGGCTGGCAGTCGGTGCACCGCCAGCGCATGGCCCCAATGACTGCATCAAGATCACGTCGAAATCATCGGTATTGCACCTCGGAAGCCTCGACTCATTCGATATCACCGAGGCCGGCACCAAAGCGGCCACCGACGTGCTCGCTGCTGTCGAAAACAATAACCTGGATGCCGCCAGACGCGCGATATCGATCTACCAGAACATCATTCCAGACGAAAACTTCGGGGGGGAGTATACCGCCCTCCAGTGGCTTTGTGAATTCATGATTCGCTCACCGACCGAGCAGCAGACCCTGCTCCAGGATAAGTATGTGGCGGGATTCTACCGGCTCCTGGCGGACAACAACTATGCGGTACTCAAGGAGTACCTCCGGCGAAAGTACCATCTCGTCGAGACGCCCGTCGATGAACAGGAAGAGCCCAAGAGCCGCCATCGTTTTCACGAGGACTTCATCCTCTTCAATAATCCCAGGCGTGAGCGCTGGGAACAGACTTCACGCATTCTCGAAGCCCTCGGCGTAAAACAGGGCGACGTCGTCTCGGACATCGGATCTGGTTCGGGATATTACTCGTTCAAGTTCGCCGAACTCGTCGGCGACACCGGCCGGGTTTATGCCATCGAGAACAACACCCGCCATATCGATTACCTTACGGGCTTCATCAAGGACCACGGCATCCGCAACGTCGTTGTCGTGAAGCCCAAAATCGGCGATGTGAATCTCGACGCGGCCGTGAACGTCGACATTGCTTTCATGTGTTCGCTTTATCATATTATTTACTCCGCCATGTCTGAGACTGAGCGGCAATCGTTTGTAGGAAGCATCAAACGAAGCCTGAAGCCGGACGGGCGGTTCGTCGTCGTCGATAACGCGCTCGTGGCCGACAAGACTCTCCCGTATCACGGACCATATATCGCGCGAGAACTGATCATCGAGCAGCTCAAGCATTACGGGTTCAGCCTCAGCGATTCATACCAGTTTATTCCCCAGCGCTACGTGCTGGTGTTCAAGTTATCCGAAGCGGCTCAAGTGCCGGCCACCCTTGAAGCCGTTTGTGAGCGCAAGGATTGCGTCTCGATCAACTCGTCGCTTTCGCTCGCTCAGTTTGTCAGGCCGGCGGCAAGCGCCTCGGCCGGTGGACCTGGCTTCACGCTCGGTGGACGGTGCGCGGCCAAGCTTTTTCACCAGGCGATTGCTCGCCACGATGCTGATTCGGCCAGGGCCGCGCTCACCAGTTACGCCGAGCTCGATCCCCAAGGAGCGCTTTGGCGATGAGTATTCGGCGTTCGCGTGGTTCTGCGAGTATCTCCTGGCGTCACCGCGAGAGCGGCGCAAGCTCCTGGCGGACCCGTTGGTCGCCGACTATTTTGAGTTCCTGGGAGGCAACGACTTCAAGATCTTGAAGAAATACGTGTGGTACAAGTATTACCTCGACCTCTCCGACGCCGAGGTGGAGGCGGGTCCCGGCGTCGTCTCACGACGTGTGCCGATGGACATCAGCCCGGCCCAGTTGAACGATTGGTCCGAGTACATCGCCTTCAATAATCCGCGGCGCGAACTCTGGGAGCGATCGCCAGAGGTACTCAAGTTTCTCAACGTCAAGCCCGGAAGTTCCGTCGCGGATATCGGCTGCGGCCCCGGATATTACACGTTCAAATTCTCGAAGCTGGTTGGCAAGGCGGGAAGGGTCTTCGCCGTCGACACGAACCAGGAAATGTTGCACCAGATCGGTGCGACTGCCGACAAGCACGGGTTTCGTAATGTCACACCCCTCCTCGCCCGCCTCAACGACACCAAGCTTCCGCCCAGGAGTGTCGACCTTGTTTACTTATGCTCGCTTTACCATTCTGTTTATGTTACGTCCATGGAATATGTGAAGGATCAGTTCATCGCCAGCATCAAGAATGCCATGAAGGACGGGGCCCGATTAGTGATCGCCGACAACGACGTGTTGCCCGACGACGAAAATCCCTATTACGGTCCGCGGATCGATCGCCGATTGACCATTCAGCAACTCGAGCACTACGGATTCAAGCTGGTTAATACTGCGCAGTTCATCCATCAACGTTATATACTGGTCTTCCAGATCGATCGAAAATAGGTCCGCGCAAAGAGGAAAGCAGAACGAGCCAATTTAACCATCGTCCCGGTGTGAATCAGGTCCGGTTGCTTTCCCCATGGCGTGGGTTGTTGAGAACGTGCGTGCCCTGAACGGTTTCCGGTTGCGCTGCATACTGACGAGGCGTCGGCACTCCTGATTGGTGACTCAATCATTCGCCTTGGATGCTCGTGCGAAAGGTGAGAACGATGCGCCAGATGATGGGGCGTCGCGCGTTTTCTCTCATTGAGCTCGTGGTCGTCTTGGCCATCATCGCGGCCCTGGTCGGTTTGTTGTTGCCGGCGGTGCAGTCGGCGCGAGGCGGCGCGGCGGCTTCAGTGCACCAACAACCTCAAACAAATCGGCCTGGCCCTGCAAAACTACCATTCGGTTCACAACTGTTTCCCGCCTGGATCCGCGCTCAACCCGGATATAAGTCCGTCGCATTTCGAGGCAACCAACTGCTGGAGCGCGCAAGCGCTCATGCTCGGCATGCTTGATCAGATGCCGATTTACAATGCGATCAACTTTAGTTGGGGTGTGATCTCCCAGCCGCTTGGGCCCCCGCCAATGTGCTATAGCATTAACAGCACAGTCATGAACACCAAGATTGGTTGCTTTCTCTGCCCGTCCGACCCCAACGGAGGCAGCCCCAACATCAACAACTATCACGCCTGTATTGGCACGACGACATTCGACGGTCCAGGACCGGGTACTCCGACGCCAGGGAGCGATGGACTTTTCGCGTACCTGGTCAGCTATCGTATTGCGTCATGCACTGATGGGACGGCGAGTACGATCGCTTTCGGCGAAGCGTTGACGGGGCCGCCGGGTAACTGGTATGTGCCGGGGATCAGCGTGATCAATGTCGGCGGAGTTCCGAGCGCGGGTCACGTGCTAAGCGTGTACCTCGACCCGGTCAGCGTGCAACTCGCCCTGAAAGCCTGCGACGAGTCCTGGCGCAACGGCGCGTCGACGCTCTACAACGGTCATGGGCAGACCTGGGCCAAGGGCGCCCAGGGCTACACGTTGTTTAACGCCATCGCCGCACCCGGGTTGAAGAGGCACACCTGGAGCTCGTGCAGCGACGGGGACATCGGCCACTCGATGTTCGACACGACAAATAGCTTCCACTCGGGCGGGACCAACCTGGTTTTTGGCGACGGCAGCGTGCACTTCATCACGCAGTCGATAAATCGCGATACCTGGTGGGCACTGGCGACACGGGCCTCGGGAGAAGTCGTGAGCGCGAACAGTTATTGAAAGGGCTGCGCGCGGACACCCGGCGACAAAGCGCGGCTCATCTCCATGTCCTGGTCCATCATCGTGATGAGCACGCCACCAGCGTCACGAACCGATCGGCTCGTTGAACGGACTGGTCGCTTACGACCAGTCATCCTGCCTTATCTCCTCCGCCAGACTCGACGCACACCGTAGCCGATGCCGCCGATCGTTCCAATCAAGCCAAGCACCAGGGTCGACGGCTCGGGCAACGTGGGGGTCAGGGCGACCTGAAAAGTTTGTGTTCCGGTGTCCGCCGATGGAATATAGACCTGGACGTAAAGACTGGTCGAATCTCCGACCGCGATACCGGGTGGACCATTGAACGCGACACTGGTCGGAACGCCGGACGGCGAGAATGTCACACCGTTGCTGAAGGTGGAATTCGAGTAGGAAGCGCCTCCGAGCGCTGAGCCCGCCGGTGCGGAATCGAGAAAGGCGTAAAATCATGGAAAGGAACTCGACGTGTCATTTGTGATGTTCGCGTAGCCGACGTAGTAGATGCCCGGGCTGTCGACGGTGACATTGACATCAATCGCGCCTTTGGATGTGTAGTCGGCATAAAACCCGACACCGTCGTTCCGATTGACTTCGGTATCGATCATCAGGTTACGCACTGTCCCGCCCGACCCGCTGGTCGTCACCGAGACGATCTCGGCATGTCCGGGCCGCGCGGCAAGCAAACCCAATGTCGAGGCGATCAGTCCGGCGGCTTTCAGTCTTTTCGTCATGGCGATTTCTCCAGATACAGAAATGTTCGGTCGACCCTCTCCTCTGCGCGGGTGAGGCTACCACCCGGCGTCGCGCCCTTTTTTTCCGGGTCTCGAATCGAAAGACCCGGTCGTGGAACCAACGTTATCGAATGTAGGAACGCTGATGTCAATAATCCGTACCCAGGCCCTGGAAAAAAGGGCAGCACGGTTACGCGGAACGTCCCTGGTTTTGATGATTCTGATCATCGTGCTTGACAGCGCGAAGCACCGCCCAAACACTCAAAAGCTGATCGATGATCAAGGTGCAAACAGGCTGCCTGTTGACGTTAATTTGAGACCTTCATGAAGGTGCTCGGTCATGCCCGAAAATGCCGGAGCAGAGCAGGGAGCCCGAAAAGTCGCGGTCTGGAACTTCATTGGAAAAAAGTAGGTCGACTGGAAAGTCGCCGATGGACGTGCCGCGCCCTGACATGAAAGACCGCTTCCTCGGCTGCCTGCTTGGCTGCGCCGTCGGGGATGCCCTTGGTGCCCCATTCGAGGGTTACCGGGACCACCAACTGCCGGAGCGTAAGGCGCTGTTGCGAAACTTCGCCGAGGTCGAGGGCTACCCACGCGGCCAGTACACCGACGATACCCAGCTCACGCTCGCCACCGTCGAATCGATCATCCGTCGAGACGATCTCGAGCCCGCCGATGTGGCTCGTTCGATTGCCTCGCTCTGGCGGCATGATTCGGTGATTGGTCCGGGCGGAGCGTGCACCCGCGCGGCGACCGCGTTTCTCAGGACGGGCGACTGGACGAACTGCGGGGCACCGGTCGGCCAGGCTGGCAACGGGACCGCGATGCGAACCGCGGCATTGGGGCTCTTTTTCTCAAATGATCCCGATCGGCTCGCCGCGGCGGTCGCCGACATTTCACGGATCACTCATCACGATCCGAGGAGTATCGCCGGCGGCGTTGCCATCGCCAAGGCGGCGCAATTGCTGGCGACCGACGAGCGTCTCGAGGCAGTCGGATTCTGTCGCGAGATCGCCGCCGCGATGCGTCCTTACGAGGCCACGTTCTCGGACCTTGTCGCGGAGCTTCCCTTGCGACTTGAGGAGGATCGGGAGACCGCTTTGTGCGCCATGGCCTGGGCCGGAATGTCGCGGCCGGAGTTCTCGCGGCCCATCATCACGCCGTTCGTCGTTCCCACGGTCCTGGCCGCCCTGTGGTCGGTACTCGGACAGCCCGCTTCGTGGAAGGACGCCGTGGCGGAAGCGATCGGTCTCGGCGGAGACGTGGACACCCTGGGTGCGATCGTCGGGGCATTGGCGGGCGTGCGGCTGGGTGCCACGGCGATCCCGGTCCACCTGGCCACGGGAGTCGTCGATTCGGAGCGGATCAAGGTCCTGGCCAGCCAGTATCACGCGGTCGTGACGGCGAACGAGGCACGAACTTCTCGAATAGAAGGAACGTCGCAGCAAGGCGACCGGATATTCCTGGCCGGCGGACGACCTACCCTTGCTTGTATGCGACGAGCAACCCGAACGCGAAGGCGAACAGGATCAGACTCCCGGCCCACCCGCCCATCACGGCATTGTCTGGAGCCATCAGTCCAATCACAAATCCGGCGCTCACCATGGTCGCCGCCAGGACAGCAAACGTCTTCATTCCATAGAGGAAGACGAACGGCAAATAGTGAGCACCAACGACGATGAGGCACGCTGGATAGAACCAGCCTAACCGGTAAAGCGCGGCAACGCCCGCGAGGGGCAGAACGAGGGGCACGGTGAACGCGATCTGCATCGCGAGAAAACTCAGCGGGTTCTCTCGGGCGACCGTGGCGCGACGCCCTGCTAACCGTAGCAAGCCTTGCGTCAGCGGGAAGATCGCGGCTCCTCCAATCGCCAAGGTCCAGAAGCCGGTCCTGGGATCGACGAATGTCGCAACCGCGGCTGATGTCAACCAGATCATGGCCGACACAAGCTGACCGACGGACCCTCCAAGATAGACGGTCCGCACTTCGCGCTGTGCGTCGGCAATGATCATTCGGTAGCCTTGGACGTCCGGATGACTCGTCGGCGAATCAAGCCATCGTACGGGACATTGTCGCAAGTTATGTCCGGCAAACCACTTATGTGGAGTGTACCCGACAGACGGCAAACGCCGACGCCCTCGCCGGCTTCGTTGCGAGCCTGAGCCCTGAGCAATGTCAACGGCTCGCCAACCTACTCGCCGAGAGCAAGGAAGGGGGGAGCCAAATGAACTCGAAGCCCCGAACACTGAAGTATGCTAAAGCCCTCGACGCCGTTGAGCAACGGGTTGTCGATGCCCTTCCCGCGATCATCGACGGATTGATTGAGCGGGCGAAGGACGTCGACGTCAAAGCTGCGCTCTATCTATGCGATCGGATCCTGGGACGGACGTCGCGTTACAGACATCTCACAGGCAGCGTAAAGGCGGCCAGCAAGGGTGCGTCACCTATGGTTCAACATAGAAGCCCGGTATATACTTTTAGAAGCAACCTTGCGCGTGGACGCTGATGATCGAGGAAAAGCCAATCAAGATGATTTCATTAAACACTCAGGGCTTTCGCTGGCGATACGCCGACGAGCGGCCGCCGCAAGGCGCCGAGCACCCTTGCGTCTGCCCCAGATGCAAGGGTGCCGATTGGTACATACCGAGATAATGGCGACGGAAGTCGCCCTCATCGATCGTTTGAATCTAACCGTCTGAAGCACGGCGTTTTGGATTTCCCGTACCCTAACAATCTATTGGATAGCCAGATACGATCGGCAGACAGTATCCAGGCGGGATGAGTTTTGGCCGGAGTGCAGACGTGCGCCGCAAGGCAGTCATTAATATCTATGACGGAATGAGGCCGGGGAACGTCCCTATCTATTCCATTTCGGAGGTTGCACATTACCTCCATTTACCCGCTGCGACTATCCGCTCTTGGGTTCTCGGCCGGCAGTACCCAACTCGGTCGGGGGACGCGGACTTCCGGCCGCTCATTGATGTCGCGGATCCAACCCGCGGACTTCTCTCGTTTTTGAACCTCGCTGAACTGCATATTCTAGGCTCGATTCGCCGCGCTCACCGAATCAAGCTCCCCGCCGTTCGTAAGGCCATTGAATATCTCCGCGAGCGGTTCCAGTCTGACCATCCGCTTTTACACCGGCAAATGCTGACGGATGGTAAGCATCTATTCATCGAGCAGTACGACAATCTGGTAAACATCTCCCAGGAAGGGCAGATGGCAATGCGGAATCATGGGCGACTATCTGAAGCGAATCGAGCGCGACCAATCTGGCACTCCGATTCGACTGTTCCCGTTCATGCGCGATCGCTACGAGGAATCGCCCAAATTCATCTCCATCGACCCGAAGATTTGCTTCGGGAAGCCGTGCATCAGCGGGACACGAATCCCGACGGCGATAATCATTGAGCGCTACCAAGCCGGCGACTCGATCGGTTTACTGACGAAGGATTATGGCCGGAATGGCGCGGAAATCGAAGAAGTCATCCGGTACGAAAGCCGAATCGCTTCTTAACGATAGCACGTTCTTCATAGATCGTTGTCTTGGAACGCAACTGGGGCACGATCTGCGCGCATCCGGGTTGAATGTTGAATTTCATGCAGACCATTTCGCCGACGATGCAGACGACCAGACCTGGATATCGGAGGTTGGGCAGCGCGGTTGGGTCGTTCTGACGAAAGACAAGGCGATCAGCAGGAGGCCGCTCGAACTTCGCGCCGTTGAAACTGCCCGCGTCCGGATGTTCACACTAGCTACCGGCAATATGACCGGCGAACAGATGGCAAAAGTTTTCGCCGCTCAGCGATTAAGTATGGGCCGGATGATCAAGAAATGCCCTCCACCATTCATCGCCCGGGTGTCCGCTACCGGTGTGGTGTTAGTCTATCCCGTCAAGTCGAAACCTTAGGTCGATTATGCATCTGGCTAAACTGCGGAGTTTTCTGGTTCAAGTATTGCCTTCAGCGGCATGGCGTGTATGACGAATGTCGGGATGGCTCAATTACTTGCAGATCCGCTAGCCAAGCGGGCCGAACCATCGAAGCGAATTCCTGACCCGTCCGGGTTGTCAGGCGCGACCCAATTGCCGCTAGGGAAGCATGGCTCTCAATCCGTATCACATTGCAAGTTCGATTCTGGTGCATGCGCCTCGATTCTCTGGTCCTGAGCGCCGCCGACGATTGGGATAAGCTCACCGGGCGTCGGACGCCACGCGGAACGAATCCGAGCACCCCAAACCGGGAAAGTCGAGATCAGCGCGGTGCTCAAACGGTTCATTCGCGACGGCGACTTGAAGGCGCCTGCCGCGCCGTTTCGATTTTTCGAGCCGCGGTCGAACTCGCCGAGTTGTCGAATCTCACGGCTTCGAGAGCCTGGCTCAAGCCCGGCTCTGCGAAAGCGCCCTCGATTCGGGACTGAGCCCGAGCGAAGCGAGATTTTCCCGAGCGCCGTTGCACCGCTCGTTGCACTGATTCAAGGCAACGGACGACAAACGACGGTCATCGGTGACAAAGCAGAAGCCGAACGTCCGAGTTCCATCGGATCGAGTCGGCTTGCCGCAAGTCAAGGTTTGAAAGGGGATTTCGCTATGCCGATAGGCTTTGCGAGAGGTAAGTCTTCAGTATGCCCGACAGGAGTTGAACCTGTAACCTTTAGCTCCGGAGGCTAACGCTCTATCCAATTGAGCTACGGGCACATACGTGCTTACTCAGATTGCAACTCCCTGAGCGACCGTTGTCAAGGGCTGGCTTTGGTTCGCGAGCACTTGCCTCATTCGCGAATTCAGGGAATTTCGAAACCGAGATCGCGCAAAATTGTGACCAGTGCGATAAGCGGCAGTCCTGTGACCGCGGTGTGATCATCGGAATCGATCCTCTCAAAAAGGGCAATTCCCTGCGCCTCAAGCTTGTAAGAGCCGGCACAATCAAGTGGCTGGTCTCTCGCGACGTAGCGCTCGATGGCGGACGTGGCCAAGTCGGCGCATGTGGAGGATCGTCACGTTCGTGTGCCGGACGATTCGTTCACCATGCTTGACCACGACCAGCGCCGTGATGAGTCGTGGATTGCCCGGACATCATGCTGAGCTGCTCGACAGCCAGGGCGGCTGTGCCCGGCTTGCCGTAGACTCTGCCGCGAAAGGCGACGAGCTGGTCACTGCCGATGATCGTCGAATCGGGCTCCGCAAACTCCAGGGTCGTTGCAACACTCATCGCTTTTTCGTGGGCCAGCCGCTCCGCCAGCTCGCGCGGGCTCCAGTCGTGGTGCTTGAGCGCTCCTCATCACACGAGGGCGCGATCCAGCGAAACGGCACGCCCAGACGTTCCATCAACGCGCGCCGATATGGCGACGAGCTTGCCAGAATCAAACCCCGGCGGCCCCATTCGACGAACCGAGCCTACCACTACCACTTTCGCCATCGTCGTCGTGGCCATCGTTTTTCATCAACTCGTCTCGTCGGAATTCATCAAGTATCGCTCGTAATCGGCCACGGCGAACTTCTGTCCCCGTTTGACGATGTCGTGCCCCTCGGCTTCGAGCTTCTCGCGATGGGCCGGAACGCCGCCAGGAAATTTCTCATTGAGAAAGCCACCTGACTTGAGCGTACGCCAGTAGGGCGTCGCGCCGCGCTTCCTGGCCTTGTGGTCGTCCTCGGCGGCGTGCGCCGCGATCCATGCGAAGATGCCTACCGTCAACGGGCAGCCGATCGTCGCCCCGTGCCGCTCGGCCACAATCGCCCGGATTTCCTGAATCGTGATCAGCCGGCCCGAAGGGACCGACTTCATGATCTCGTCCACCTCGCGCGGCGCCGGCACCACCATCGTCCCTTCGCCCCACTGCTTGCTCATGGTCGGCCCGATTGGCACAACCTTTGGCAGGCCCTTGCTTTGATTCAACTTCTCGTTCCAGGATGATGGTCTCGCTGCCGTCGCTCGTTTGGTCATCGTTTCACTCATTCCTTTAAGATCGAGAGGTTCAATATCATTACCAAACGAATCAAATGCTGGCGCCTTGATACCCAGCCATGCTGATTCGTTCAATATCATGCCAGATTGATTGATCGATCGATCCGGCCACCCTGTTCACAGCCTGAGTGTCTGCAACAGTTCGCCCGGGGCCAGGATGAAGCCAAAGTAGAAGTCGCCGAAGAGGGCGTACTTGGCCGAGCTTTCGTCAAACCGCATCGTGTAAACGATGTCTTTCAAGTAAGCAGGATTGCGCGCCCAGAGCGTCACGCCCCACTCCCAGTCATCCAGGCCGGTGGACGCCGTGATCACCTGCGAGATACGACCGGCGAACTTCATCCCGCTTCGTCCATGCTGCGACATCAGCTCGGCACGCGCTTCAAACGGCAGCAGATACCAGTTCTGCTGGCCGTCGCGCATCTTGCTCATCGGGTAGAAACAGAGACAGGGCCAGTCGGGAAAGTCGGGGTAAAGCCGCTGTCGATTCATGGGGCCCAATCGTTCGGCATACGTTCCGACCTTGGTCTTGAACATGGGGCTTTCGGGGTCGAGGCCCTCGCGTTCACGCAAGATTCGCGCGTATTCTTCGGCATCGGGCACATACTCGGAGATCTCGGTGATCGAATAGAACGAGTATGTTGGCACGAGCGCAGGCCCGAGCGCCGAGGCCGCGACGGCCATCTCGACGTCGTTGATGGCGCGGAGGTCGGGGCCAGCCATGACGATCCCGAAGTCGGCCTTGTGCCCAGGAACGGCAAAGCACTGAATTTGCTCGAGCGAGCCCGGCCGCCGACTCGAGAGTGCCTCGCAAAGCTGGGCCCGGCCACGCTCGATCGCCTCCGCGCTCATTGTGGCCAGCCGAGCCCGGTCGATTCGGTAATAAAGGTGAAGAAAATGCCAGCCGTTTTCCGGGACCAACGTCGCGGGAATCTGGTTCGCCGCAGCCGGTCGATGGCCGTGCTGCATCGGCTGAGTCCTGCGCCTCGGGCGAAGACGTCGGAGCCGTTGCGGGGGCCGTGCGTGCGGATGATGGCGATCCCGCGGGGTCATGCGGCATCAAAGGATCTCCTTGCTCCACGTTGCCAGGACCGACCACACGTAGCGGACGGAATCCAGTACATTGTACGACCTTGGGATCGATATCAGCAAGCGCCGCGATCCGCGCCGGCCCCGCCGGCCAATTGCGGCGCGGCGGATCGGCGTCTAGAATGCCCGGGCGCACCGGGTCGGCGGTGATTGAAACAGGACGCGAACTCTGACGAGGGAACAGGCAGATGGAATCAACGCGTTCGTGGTGGCGAAATGGAACGATCCTGGCGACCGGCATCTTGATCGGCGGCATCTTGAACGCGCCCTGGGGCCACCGCGGTGACGCGCGGGCCGCGCATCGGCCATTGCCATTGCCGGCTGAAGCTGAAGTGCCCGCACAAGAGGCTGCGAGCCGTCCGGCCGCGGGCGCCGCGATTGCCGGCTGGAAAAAAGGGCGGGGTTGGGGCTGGAACTGGGGCAAGGACGACGAGGTCGGGTCGCTCAACGCGCTCTCGGATACCTCGCGCGCCGCCGCGCTGGCACTCGCGAAACATGGCGAGGTTTTCGACCTGGGGCTCACCTATAGCCGCCGCAGCTTCAAGTGGCCCGGCCATAGCCCGGGCGAGATCATCACATTTCGATCTCCTGACGGCATCCACCGGATGAACGATGCCGATGCGCCCCCTCCGGAAAAAAACAAGGACCACGTCTACTGGCACTCGGCCGCGCTTTTCATTTCCGATAACATCGCCACTCAAATTGACGGACTGGCCCATATCACGGCCGGCAAGGACTTTCACTGGTACAACGGCTTCAAGGAAGACGATTGGGGCAGCGACTGGGGACCGCGGAAATGCGATGCTCCGACGATTCCGCCGATCATCGCAAGAGGGGTGCTCATCGATGTGGCCGCTTTCAAGAAAATGGACGCCTTGCCGGGGCATACCGCGATCACGGCCGACGATTTGAAAGCGACCCTCGCGTGGGAAGGTGTGACCCTGGCGCCCGGGGACGTCGTGCTCGTACGCACGGGAACCGGCCGCTTCTGGGGTAGCGAGGGGGCCGACCACGCCAAACTCGTCGAGCACGACTCGGCGGGCCCTGATCTGGAGGCCACCAAGTGGCTGGTCGCCGACCAGGGGGCCATCATGGTGGGATCCGATACCAGCGGCTACGAAGTGAATCCACCCACTGACTCTCCGGGCACAGGGATCCCCGTTCATCGTTATCTGCTCGTCGATCAGGGGGTCCATCTCGGCGAGTTCCATTACCTTGAAGGTCTGAGCCAGGCCAGGGCCTACACGTTTTGTTACATTGCGACCGTCAACAAGATCAAAGGGGCCGCAGCCGGGTTTGCTTTACGGCCGCTGGCAGTGCGATAAGCGATAAACGGCGCGACCAGGAAGGCTCTGGCCGTTCCGGAATTGCCGGGTGAGGCTCGCGCGGTCGCAGGAAGCCGGGTTGTTGGCCGCGGCCTTGTTGACTATCATGACCGAGAATCGACTCGATGCATGGGACCGCCCGATGTCTCGGCTATACGGATTGCACGGGCGATTCTTTCGGACTAAAGGGTCTCTCAAAAAAGCTGGCATTTGCGGGCAGTCGATCGTTGCCGGCGATCGATCAAATTCCCGCAATCTATGCCGCGGAGGGTGCGTGTCGTGGCGACGATCGAATCGACTTTCGTTCGAGGACGGATCTATGACGACATCACCCAGACGATTGGCAACACCCCGCTGATCCGGTTGCGGCGCATCACGAGCGGATGCCGGGCCGATGTCGTTGCCAAGCTCGAAAACTTCAACCCTCTCTGGTCGGTGAAGGATCGCATCGGGGTCGCGATGCTCGACGCTGGCGAGGCCGCCGGGAAAATCAGCAAGGATACCGTGATCATCGAGCCGACGAGCGGCAACACGGGGATCGCCCTGGCGTTTGCATGCGCGGCGCGGGGATATCGGCTGATCGTGACGATGCCCGAGAGCATGAGCCTCGAACGGCGTCGCCTGCTCAAGGCCTTCGGCGCCGAGATTGTATTGACGCCCGCTTCCGAGGGAATGTCCGGAGCCGTTCGCAAAGCCGAGGAAATGGTCAGGAATACGCCCGGATCATTCATGCCCCAGCAATTCCAGAACCCGGCAAACCCCGAGGTTCATCGCCGCACGACGGCGGAGGAAATCTGGCGAGATACCGACGGCCAGATCGACATCCTCGTGAGCGGTGTTGGAACCGGCGGCACGATCACCGGCTGCGGCGAGGTACTCAAGGAGCGCAAGCCGTCAATCAAGGTCGTCGCCGTCGAGCCGGCCAATTCGCCCGTCATCAGCCAGGCACGCCGCCATGAAGCCCTGCGGCCCGGACCCCACAAGATTCAAGGCATTGGCGCCGGATTTATTCCGGGCGTGTTGAACTTATCGGTGATTGATGACGTGATCACCGTTCGTGATGAAGATGCTTTTGAAACGTCGCGAAGGCTGGCACGCGAAGAGGGAATGCTTTGCGGAATCTCGTGCGGAGCCGCCGCCTGGGCGGCCATTCAGGTGGCCTCGAAGGCGGAAAACGCCGGCAAGCTTGTTGTCGTCGTTCTGCCTGATCTTGGCGAGCGATACCTCTCGACGCCCCTCTTCCCGGAATGAGGCTCGGCCAGTTCGAGGGCAGGGGGGGGCTTCGCGGTGGAACACACGTCGAGAAACGGCATGACGGCCGAGCCGGACAGTGCCCGAGCTCTCGAGATCCCGCGCGACATCCTTGATGCCATGATCGCGCATTGCCTGCGTGAAAGCCCCCTCGAGTGCTGCGGCTTGCTCTGCGGCATCGCCCCTGCTGTATCGCTGTTTTATCCTCTGCGCAATCAATCTCAGAGTGAAACCCGCTACAACGCCGACCCGCAGGAGCTGATCGCGGCTCATATCGATTTCCGCGCCTGGGCGCTGAGATCCTGGCGATTTACCATTCGCACCCGCGGTGGGCGGCCATTCCGAGCGAGACCGATCTCGCCGAGAACCATTATGGCCCGGTGCCGCGAATCATCGTGTCGCTGCTCGACGACGTTCCCGACGTTCGCATATGGCGGCTCGATTCGTCGTCATTTCACGAGCTTCCGTGGCGGGTGACCGAGCCGCGCACGCAGGCATCGCGGCCATCGCACCCGACGTGATCTCGATCGTGGCACTTCGCCAGGACACCCCGTGCCTGGCGATTCAATTCGGTCGGTGGCGAGTCAATTCGATCTAGCCCGGATGGCTGGTGCGTTGATGGTTCTTGCCCGTCCGAAATGCCAGGGATGCGACGACGGCGGTTAGCTCGGCCGGATCGACGGGTTTGGCAACGTGCGTCTGAAAACCGGCGAGGAGCGAGCGCTTGCGATCCTCGGTCCGCGCGAACGCGGTGAGCGCGGCCGCGGGCAGGTCTCTGGTGGCGGGGTTGGCCCGCACATGCTGAATGAAATCGTATCCATCCTGGTCGGGCATGCCGATGTCGCTCACAACGACGTCCGGGCAAAACTTTTCGATGATGGCCAGGGCTTCCTTGACCGACGCGGCCACCATGACCTCGGCCTTGCATTCCTCGAGCACGCGCTCGATGAGCTGACGGGCATCCGGCTCGTCGTCGACGACGAGGACCCTCAGTCCCGAGAGCGCTCCATCCTGGCAGATGTCTTCGTTTTCTCGACGTTCGTTTGGTCGCACCCTGGTGGGCTCTGGCCGCTCCGGGTGCACGACCGTGATGGGCAAGCTGACAATGAATGTGGATCCTTGGCTCTCGCCGGGGCTCTTGGCCCGAACCGTGCCCCCGTGCATCTCGACGAGCTGCTTGACGATCGAGAGGCCGAGGCCAAGGCCGCCGTGCCGCCGCGTCGACGACGAGTCGCCCTGGCGGAAGCGGTCGAACACGTGCGGCAAGAATTCCGGCTTGATGCCGACGCCGGTGTCAATCACGCTGATCTCGACATGCGAGTTGACACGCTCGAGGAGCACCTGGATCTTGCCGCGTCTTGGCGTGAATTTCACGGCGTTCGAGAGCAGATTCCAGACCACTTGTTGAAGCCGCGCGAAATCGCCAGTGACCGGGACGGCCGGCGAATCAAGCACCTTCTGGATCCGAATTTCCTTGGCGTTGGCGGCCGGGAGGACGCTGGTGATTCCCGCGTCGATGACGTCGGCTAAACGAATTCGCTGGACTTCAAGCCGAAGGTTACCGGAGATGATGCGCGAAATGTCGAGCAGGTCTTCAATGATCTGGGTCTGGGCGTGTGCATTACGCTCGATGGCCGCGAGTCCTTCCTTCAGATCACTTGCATCGGCCCTGCCCGAGCTCAAGATGGTTGACCAGCCCAGGATGGCGTTGAGAGGCGTGCGCAGCTCGTGCGAGAGCGTTGCCAGGAAGTCGTCTTTCATCCGGTTCGCGGCTTCGGCTTCGGCTTTGGCCGATTCCGCGGTCGCAAGCAGTTGTTCACGTTCTTTTTCGGCGACCTTGCGGTCGGTGATATCCCTGGCCAGCTTCGACGCCCCGACGATGTTGCCCTCGGAGTCGCGAATTGGCGAAACGGTCAGTGATACCGTGAAAACCCGCCCGTTCTTGGCCTTTCGCTCGGTCTCGAAGTGCTCGACACGCGCACCGCGGCGAATCTGGCCGAGGATCCGGTCCATGTCCTCGACGTGATCAGGGGGCATCAAGACGGAGACCGGCTGGCCGATGATCTCGGCGGCCGTGTAGCCGAAGAGATTCTCAGCGGCCCGGTTCCAGGTCGTGATGATTCCGTCGAGCCGCTCGCTGATGATCGCATCGCCCGACGATTCCACGATCGCCGCCAGCATGTTGGTCGACTCCTCGGCGCGGAGAATCGTGGCATTGGCTGCGCTCCTCTCGCTGACGTCGCGGAATACCAGAACAACGCCGCGAATTTGACCCTGATCGTCTCTGATGGGCGCCGCCAGATTCTCGATCGGCCGCGAGAGGCCGCTCTTGGCCACGAGCACGTTTTCGCGCCGCAGTTCGACGACAGGATCGTTGCGCAAGACGCACGCCACGGGGCTCTCGACGGGTAGACCGGTTTTTTGATCGATGATCGAGAAGATATTCTCCAGGGGCTGCCGCACGGCTTCGACGGCCGTCCATCCGGTCAGCGATTCGGCGACCGGATTGAGAAACGTGACCACGCCATCACGATCGGTGGCGATGACGCCGTCGCCGATGCTGCGAAGTGTCGTTGACAGCCACGCCGCACGGCTATGTTGTTCGGCTCGGTTGATCTCGCCGAGAACGTGCACACCGACCAAAAGCGCCAAGGCCAGCGCAGAGGCCAGGGAAAACGTCAACGTCGTCCCATTGATGCCGGACTGCACCCGTTCGCGCAAGCCCGTTCGCGTTTCATCCTGTTCGGACCGGAGCGTCTCGAGTTCGCGGCGAACGCGTTCCATCGCCTCCATGCCATGATCAGATTTGACGATCGACAGCGCGGCTGATGCGCCTTTTTGTTTATACAAGGAAATCGTCTCTGCCAGCTCGGCAAGTTTGACTTCAGCCGCCTGGGAAACCGCGGCGAGCTGCTGTTGCCGGGCGACGTCGTCTCCAGCAAGGATCCGGAGACGCTCGATCGACGCGAGAATCTCCGTGTGCGATCGGTTGTACGGCTCGAGGTAGCGTTCATCGCCAGTCAAGAGATAACCGCGTTGACCGGTCTCGGCGTCTTTGAGATCGGAAAGGACGCTGTCGAGTCCGCGGATAAAATCGCGGTTCGTCGCAAGGCTATCGAAACTCCTTCTTACCGCGTTGAGATTTCCAAACGTGTAGACTGCGTTGGCGATCAGCGCGACAAGGGCAATCGAATAGGCGATGGCGAGTTTTCGCGGAGTCGGGCCGTTGGTGGCGAATGGACTCATGTTGCGCTACGGTCCTTTCACTGGCTGTGAAACCCGACTCGGTCTCGTCGGCGACATTCACGCGTTGCGGGCAACCTCTCGTAACGACTCATCGCGCTTCCCTGTGGGGAGCCGACGTCCATCTCTCACCCGCGGGCAATCCGCGATAACGCACAAGATCACTGTGCACAGCCGACGTCGCACGCGCTTTTTCAGAGTCTGGGCATCGCCGAAAGCACGCAAATAATGTGCCGGCGACGCCATGGCGCACAAAAATGAGAAACGAGTGCGAATGGTCTGATTCGGTCGTCGACGCGATGACCAGCGCTCTGCGAAATCCTGAGCGAACCTTGGCTTTACAGCGGTTGTCGTTCGCGTTGCACACAGTCAGGCTCATCGTCGATTCGAGATGTGAATATGACCGAATTCTTGCTCCCAGGCGCCGACACGCCCCAACGCTTCGGGCATTTTACACTCGTTCCCACGGTCCCCCGTGGGAATGCCGTCCGGGACGCTCTGCGTCCTCTTCTCACGCTCGGGTCGCGCGACTGCCGGACGACGCGGGAGCGCCCTGGACGGCATTCCCGCGCAGAGCATGGGAACGAGGGATTTTGTGTGCAATACACGGGAAAACCGCTGTAATAGGTGTCAGGTGGTCCCTATGCATTATAGAATGAATTCGCTTATCGTGACTCGCCGTGAACGACATGGGTATCGAGGAGACGGCCTTGAAGACTCGATTGATCGCGATCCGCCTGACGGGGCTGGCGATCGCTTGCGCGGCCTTGAATGTCTGGACGAGCCGGGTACGCGCCGAGGACGCGAGCGCCCCGGCGACGAGGGCCTCGATGCTTGCGATCCTGGGAGTCGGGCTGATTGACCCAGCGCCAGCGGCCGGCAGTTCGCCGGCACCGCCGGCCGGCTGGACGCCAGGTTCACCACGCAGCGAGATTCTTCCGACGTGCCGCTTCGATTCCTGTGGCGGCCGATCGAAAAAGGGGGCGTTTGTGATCGCGGCCGACGACCGCGAAGGGCTTCACGGGTGGTGGACGAAGACATTTGCCGTCAAGGGGGGCCAGTTTTATCGTTTTTCCGCCTTCCGGAAGACGACGAACGTTGACGTCCCGCGCCGCAGTGCTTATGCCCGAATTCTCTGGCGTGACGACAATGATCGGCCCGTGCCACGCGACTGCCCCGCCCCCAAGGGCTACCTGATCGGTTGGACGGGCAACGCGGAGGCCGAGTATCCCACCGACAAGCCAGAAGACGCGCTCGGCTGGGCCATGGTGTCGGATTCTTATCATGCGCCACGCACTGCCACGCGAGCGGTCGTGGAATTACATGGGATGTGGGCGCCGGGCGGCACGATTGAATGGAGTGACATCAGCCTCGACGAAGTGGCGCCGCCCACGCCGCGCCACGTTCGGCTTGCAACGATTCACTTCACGCCCAGGGGAAAGACGCCCGAACAAAACCGAGAGCAGTACGTGCCCCTGATCGCCGAGGCAGCCCGGGATCGGGCCGACCTGGTTGTGCTGGGCGAGACGCTCACTTATGTCAATACGGGCCGCAAGATGGCGGATTGCGCCGAGGCGATTCCCGGACCTTCAACGGAATTCTTCGGCAAGCTGGCGAAAAAGCACGATCTCTATCTGGTTGTGGGACTTCTCGAACGTGCCGAGCACCTGGTTTACAACGTGGCCGTTCTCATCGGTCCGAGCGGGCAAGTCGTGGGCACATATCGCAAGGTCTCGCTCCCGCGTGGCGAGATCGAAGCGGGCATCGCGCCTGGGCACGAATACCCGGTCTTCAAGACACGCTTTGGAATTTTAGGCCTGATGGTTTGTTATGACGGCTTTTTCCCCGAGGTGGCGCGCCAGCTCACGAATCAGGGGGCCGAGGTGATTGCCTGGCCGGTATGGGGATGCAACCCCGATCTGGCCGCGGCCCGGGCCTGCGAGAATCAGGTTTATGTCGTGAGCAGTACTTACGAAGATGCCAAACGAAATTGGATGATCACCGCGATTTATGGCCACGATGGCAAGCCGATTGCGCAGGCCAGGGACTGGGGGACCGTCATCGTCGCGGACGTCGACCTGAACGAACGACTCCAATGGAACAGTCTTGGTGATTTCAAAGCCGAATTGCCGCGCCACCGTCCGGTGGCCGTCGAGGAACCGCGCTTTTCGCCGGCACCACGCTGATTGGCTCGAGCGCGAACCCGTCGCGAGTGAGGCGGCTAAAACGCCGGTCGCACCTGTGACTGTATGAGCGCTAATGCCGCCGGGCAAGCCCGTTTCATTTTCGCTTGGGAGAGCGAGATTCCGTCAGACTGAGCGACATGCCGAAGGCGCTGAAGAAGCTCGAAGGAGTCTCGTCATTCCCGATCACGTTGTAAATCCCGCATGAAGCAGCCGTGCGCGGCTGGGCACTTCGCTTGCTTCCCGGTTGAGCAGCGAGTAATATCATGTTGCGAATACGTTTCCGACCTGGATGGGAAGAAATTGGTCCTTCCTCGTCTGCTTGTTCCTGAGGGTATGATGTCGCTGGATAAGAGTTTGAAGAAGGCTAGCGGGTTGGCGAGAGCCCGCAACGTGTTGTCTCGTGCGGAACGGCTCTTGATCTTGCAGGAAGACGACGTCTGGAAGCCCGAAGCCGGTGTTTACAATCTCCCCAAGACGAAGTATCGCCGCCTGTTGCCAGGTCAGTCCGGCCCGAAACGTCCGGGAGTCAAGGCCTGACGGACGGTCGGTCGGTCAGTCGCCGAGCGACTCTTTGGCATCCGCCGCCTTGAGCCGCAATGGCAGCGCATGCCGCATCTCGGCGCCGCGTACCGCGAGCGAACCGTTCTGGGTGCGCCAGGGCGTCGTCTCGCGTTTCCCGCTCAGGACGGAATCGCGACCTCAGCGGTCCGTCGGAATAGTATTGATGTCGGCAATGAGCGTGAAGTCGCGATCGGTCAGGCCGCCGACATCGTGGGTCGACATTTCGAGCCGGACCGTTCTGTAGTTCAAGATCAGGTCCGGATAGTGGTCGCTCTTTTCGAGCAACGCGGCGACATTATTGACAAATTCGAGCGCCCGGCGGAACGAGGGGAATTGCCAGTTTCTGACCAGCATGTCGCCGTGACGTTCCCAGCCCTTGGCCGCTGGCAAGCGCTCGATGATTTCGGCTTCGCTAAGCTTGCACATAGGAACACCTTGATCAGTGATCAGTGCGTCTGATCGTTTCGTTGGCAGCGAATCTGAGAACGATCGTCGAGTCGAGTGCTGATCTGAAGCCTATCGATCAATCTTCATTTTCCGTTCGAGCGCGTCGGTGACAAGAGTCGTTGCCATTTGGCGTGGCCGCGGTCGCGTCATGGTCCGTGGTGCATTCCGAACGTCCGCGGCCAGGATACGACGCTCTCAAAGGCAGGCAAAATGACGATCACCCTGAGCGTATTTTGCCTGATGATCCTGGCCGTCAGCGTTCTCGGGGGTCTGCTTCCCCTGGCGACCGTGCTCAACCATACGCGACTGCAAGTTTACCTCAGCTTTTCCGCCGGGACGATGCTGGGCGCCGCGTTTTTTCATATGCTGCCGGAAGCCGTGCGTGTTGGATCGACGGCGACGATTCATTGGGCCGCCTTTGGCTTGCTTTCGCTTTTTTTTCTCGAGCGATTCTTTTCGTTTCATCATCACGAGCCGCACGCCCATGGCGCCGGCTCGCCGTCGCACCACGCTCACGGCGATTTGACCGGCGTCGCGGTCGCACCGCATCACGAGAACCTGACGGATCATCTCGCCCGATCAATGCCACCGGAAAATCCGCCAGCGGCAACCGCGACCAATGCGCTCAACTGGGGTTCAGCCGTTTTCGGATTGGTCGTGCACTCGCTCGTCGGTGGAATCGCACTGGCCAGCGCCGTCGCGGCCGATTTCAAGATTTCCGGGAGCATTGGCAAGGCGGGGCTCGGTGTGTTTGTCGCGACCCTGGTTCATAAACCGGCCGACGCGTTGACCATCACGTCACTCATGCTCAGAGCCGGATCAAAGCGACGGGCCGCGGTGCTGGTGAATCTCGGGTTTGGGTTGATGATTCCGGCTGGAGCGGCTTTTTTCGTACTGGGCTCGAGCGCCATGGGAGCGGGATCGCCGCCGTTCTGGACGGCAGGCGCTCTGGCCTTTTCCGCGGGGACTTTTTTGTGCATCGCCCTGTCGGATCTCTTGCCGGAGCTGCAATTTCACTCGCACGACCGCATGATGCTATCCCTCGCGCTGCTGGCCGGATTCGCACTGATGGCCGCCGCGGCCGCTATTGAACCGACCGAGAATGGCCAGATCCTCGCGCCCGCCATGCTCTCGCTTGCTTTTCCGCTCAGTGATCTACGCTGACCATCCCGTCAAACGGGCCACGAACGCCGGATTTTGCCATTTTGCCCGGGCGCCACCGGCGTTTTATTGCGAATCCTCAAGTCACATCAGGCAATCGCTCGAAAACGGAAATAGAGAACGATCGGCGAAATTCTCTTAAATGCGATATCCAGACACGAGGTAGGTGCATGACGGTCCGTCTTCCCATCGTGGCCGCTCTGATTTTTCTCGGGCTGCCAGGATGTACAAATCATGACTGGATGATCCGCAAACCGGCCGTTGAGTCGACCATAGGCCACGACCCGAACCGCGCACCGGCCGGTACCGTGATCGCCCCGGCTGGCCTGGGTGTCGATCTCGGATAACCGGATGGCGGCGCGTGATCGACGCCCGCAAGGCATTGGCCCGGACTGGAAACGCCTTACCCCCTGGCAATTCATCAAACGCCGACGTCATCCTTCGCGCTTCGGGAATCGGAAAGCCAGGAGATCCAAAGAAAATGTGCCGACCGTTCCGTCAGGCTGGCCTGAAGACTGTTGCGCTCGGCATCGTGTGCCTCCTGCGCTCAGGCCAACTTTTCGGGCAAGAAACATCCAATCCCATTCCGGTGTCGGAGGCGTCTGACGATGGCAATGCTCGACGACC
Organism: uncultured Planctomycetota bacterium; assembly: GCA_963818265.1. Lineage (GTDB taxonomy): Bacteria > Planctomycetota > Planctomycetia > Isosphaerales > Isosphaeraceae > CAWFRS01. Next base: position 76,480 of record CAWFRS010000001.1, read on the forward strand.
AAGCGTCCCCCAGCCATCGCGTCCTCCTGTCGTAGCGGTGTCCGTTTCGCGCGAGGCCCAGCTCGAGGCGCGTGTTCAACAACTGGAAGCGATGGTTAAACAGCTCTCAGCCCAGATGAACAGCACACGAGCCGGGTACAGCACCGCCGCCGCGGTTGGAACTGACGAATCAGGACCTGGCGGGGCCGGACCGGTGGGATCGACCGGTGGACCGCCCGATGGGATGGCGGCCGACCCGAGCGTTGCGGCTGGCGCCGGCGGCACCGGCGGTCAAACAGGTGGCCCGGCGACAGGGCCGGGCGTTCCGGGGCAATCGTTCCCGCCTGTTCCTCGACTTCAGGCCCGGTTCGACACACCCGCCACACTCCCTGATAATCCGGGAAAAGTTCGCTTCGGTCCGGGCTTCGAAATCGCCAGCAACGACGACGAGTTCGTCCTGCAGTTTCACGACCTGACCCAGTTCGACTATCGAGGTTATTTGAAGGGCAATCAGAATCCTGTGCATGATAGCTTCGGGATTCCACGGCAGTGGTGGATGTTCAACGGTCACATGACCAGGGAAATTGGCTTCATCGTCTCATTCGCCCAGGGCTTCAGTTCGCTCAATGGTCTCGATATTTTCGTCGACTTCAACTACGACAAACGGCTTCAGGTGAGGGCCGGCCGCTTCAAGACGCCTTTTACCTACGAGTTTTTTGTCGAGCCGGTGCAGGGCCTGATCACCCCCGAGCGATCGCTCTTTCTAAACAATTTCGGCCAGAATCGCGATGAAGGCATCATGGGTTACGGCCAGCTCTTCGACGCCCCCAACGGCGTGAGCCGCGTTCAGTACGCAGCCGGAATCTTCAACGGCAACCGCAACGGGTTCGCCGCCGGTCAAGACAGCAAGTTCATCTCGGCTTTCTTGAACTTGCACCCGTTCGGCGGACGGGAAGGCTCGGCGTTCGAGAATTTCAACATCGGCGGCTCGGTGTTCGCCGGTGACAATGCGCAGCCAGCCATTCCCGCGACCTATCGCACGGTCCAGGCGATCACGGGAGACGCAACATTCGGCGTCCCCTTCCTGACTCTCGGCAATCAGACCGGGCAGTATGGTCCGACCGCCTTCTGGGACTTGCACACGTCGTATTTCTACCAGCAGCTCGCCGTGATCGCCGAGTGGCAAAGCGGCTACCAGGATTACGCACTCAATACCAACCAGGCGACACGGTCGATGCACACCCACGTGCCGGTTCAGAGCTATTATGTCCAGGCCGGCTACATGCTTACCGGAGAAACACGCAGCCAGATCGGTATTGTCAAGCCTCTCAACCCCTTCAGCTTACGGCCCGGCCGGTTCGGCCTCGGAGCCTGGGAGCTCTTCGGGCGTTATAACTACCTGGATATTGGCAACCAGATCTTCACGCACGGCATTGCGAGCGCTGACGGCGACGCCAATCGCCTGTTCATGACCGACGCCGGGCTGACGTGGCACATGACCCAGTACGTGAAGATGTTCTTCGACTGGAACCACGTCGAATTCAACAATCCCGTGATCTATAATAATACGAACAACGTATCCAAGAACGCGCGACAGTCGACCAGCAACACGTTGTGGTGGCGGCTCCAGCTCTTCTTTTGATCGCTGGCCAGGACTGGCAAGCCGGGCGAATGGCCCGGCCCGGTGCGCGAGACCCGGCTCAGTTGATCTTGACCGGGTCACGTGGATTGGTTTGACTCGATAGTGGACTAAAGTCGAGAGCACGACTCCAATGGGCGCCCGGCAGGGCCGCGTCGTATCACCTCACCTCATGGTTCGCAACGAGGACTGGATTGATGGTCTGGAATTCCGACTTGGCCCGCGTGATCCGTGGGCTCGCACTTGTGGGCCTTGGGTTGATCTTGCCCGCGACGGGCGGAACAGCCCTGGGGGCGGATACGGCGCTCCCCAAACATCTTGCCGTGCGCGGTCTTCACGGTGAGCGCATTGATTTGACGGCCCCCGCCCACGGCGCGACGGCGATCATCTTTTACTCGACCGAATGTCCGATCTCCAACAGCTACAGCCCCACGCTCGCAACCCTGGTCGACTCTTATCCGGCCGGGTCGGTCAAGTGGCTGGGCGTCTGTGTCGACCCCGACCTGAGCGACAGCGAGGTCGAGACTCACGCGCGTGATTTTCAGCTCAAGTTCCCCGTCACTCGCGACCGTAGCGGTACGCTCGCGCGAAAGCTCGGGGCGAAGATGACGCCCGAGGCGTTCGTGATCGACGCCGACGACAAGATCCGCTATCACGGCCGGATCGACGATCAGTTCGTATCCCGCCGCAAGCGCAACGCCAATCCCTCGGGGGCGGAGCTCAAAGACGCCATCACGGCCGTTCTGAACGGGAAAGAGGTCAAGACTCCCGAGGTCGAGGCCGTTGGCTGCCCGCTGCCCGAAGTCGCGTTCGCGGCCGCTCAGCCCACTTATTGCAAGGACGTCGCTCCGATCCTTCAGAAGAATTGCCAGGAATGCCACCGACCCGGACAGGTTGGTCCATTCTCGCTCGAAACCTATGAGCAGGCGAAGAAGCGATCCTCCGACATCGCCAGCGTGGCGGAGAGCCGCCTGATGCCCCCCTGGAAGGCCGACCCGCACGTGGGGGTCAAATTCAAGGGGGCTCGAACGTTATCCGACCAGGATATCGCGACGCTCGTCGCGTGGGCCGAGTCCGACGCGCCCGAGGGGAATCCCGCCGACCTGCCACCCCCTCCCAAATTCCCCGACGATTGGCAGCTCGGCACCCCCGACCTCGTGATCGACATCGGCGCTGATTTCGCTGTCCCGGCCAGCGGCGACGACATCTATCGCTGCTTCGTCGTTCCCACGAAGCTCGAAAAGGATCAGTACGTCTCGGCTGTCGAGTATCGTCCCGGCAACCGCTCGGTCGTCCATCACATCTTGGCGTTTGTTGATACGTCAGGAAAGGCCCGCGAGCGCGATCAGGCCGATCCGGGGCCAGGTTATGAATGCTTCGGCGGTCCCGGCGACCCGATCCACGGCGGCCTCGGAGGCTGGGCGCCCGGCAATCAGCCGAGTTTCTTGCCCGAGGGGATCGGCCGCTCGCTTCCGAAAAACAGCGATGTCATCATCCAGGTGCACTACCACCCGCGCGGCAAGGCCGAGACCGATCGCAGCAAGATCGGCCTTTACTTCTCGAAGAAGCCGATCAAGCAGGTCATGCACTGGGGCATCGTGATCAACCCGAGCCTGGAGCTGCCGCCGGGGCAGTCGAATATTGAGATCAAAGGCATGTGGGAAGTCCCCGTCGATATCACGCTGCACTCGGTTTCGCCGCACATGCATCTGCTCGGCCACGACATGCAAATCTCGGTGAAGTTTCCCGATGGTCGCGTTCAAGACCTGATCAAGGTGCCCGACTGGGACTTTAACTGGCAGTATACCTATCAGCTCGAGAAGCCGCTTGACGTGCCCAAGGGCTCGGTCTTCTACCTGGTTTCGCACTACAACAATTCGGAATCGAACCCGCGAAACCCCCACAAGCCACCGAAGCTCGTCAAATGGGGCGAGGCGACAACCGACGAGATGTGCATCGGGTTCCTTGGCGTCACCAAGAGGGGTCAGGATCTCACGAAGCCGGGCGAAAAGGACGACTTCATGGAGATCGTGGGCAAGCAGCAGCAAGAGCTTCGCGAGAAGTTCGAGAAGCAGCGCCGTGAGCGTGGCGGCGAGACCAAGAAGCGACGAGCGAGTGCCGCTCGATCCTGAGTGAGCACGCGTATGAAAGACGCGTTACCTCGCCCCCGCGAACAGCCAGCAACGGGGTGAGGCAATACGCTGAAAATTGCGCTTGATCCATCAGGATGACCGCGCTGCCGGGCGTCTTTTCTGGCGCCTATCCGCAGTCCCGCCGCCAACGAAGATCGGCCCGCGAGCGCCCGGTCGAGGACAAATGAGGGCGATCGCATGGAATTGATCGATCTCCTGATCGTCATGGCGGCGTGGTATCCGGTGAGCTATCTTTCAATTTTCGCCCATGAGCTGGGGCATGCAATTGCCGGACGGTCGGTCGGTTTCACCGTGACGTCTTTTGGCCTCGGCTTTGCCCGACCTTTCATCGTCTTGAATTTCGGACAGATGAAGGTGTTCCTGGCGAAATATCGAGGCATGAGCGGTGTCACATTTTGCGTCATGCCCGAGCTCAGTCCGCCGCGAAGCAACATGCTCGTCTTTCTGGCCGGCGGAATTCTCGCGAATCTCTTGCTCGCGACAGTTGGTGCCGCTTGCTTCTTCTTGGCAGAGCAGGGCCGGAGTTTCTCAATCGTGGTCGCGGCAGTCAACGGCTTGACCGCGGCAATCTGCCTCATACCGTTCAACCTGCGCGTTGGAGGGGCCACTTTACGCTCGGATGGCGGCCTCATCCTTCAAACACTGTTGAAGCGCGAAACGGTCGAGCTTCCGCCAATGACCATTCAGTCCGTCGACGCACTTCGACCGCTCTTGCAATCCGTCGACGACACAAGAACGCTCAAGGCCTATCTCCGTAGAGCGGCCGCGGCGTGGATCATGATCGGAGACGCCGAGCCGGCCCAGCACGTTTTCAACGGGCTCGAGGCGCTTTCCGACTCGGATTCGCCGCTCGAACGCGGCTGTTTCGAGTGGACGCGTGGGATCATTGCCGTGGCGGCCGGACGTCCATCTGAAGCCGCGGCCGCGTTCGATCTGGCGGAGGCCCACTTCGATGCCTCGGGCGATCGTTATGGCCCTGTCTACATGGCGCTACAACGCATCCAGCTATGTCTCATGCAGTCCTCCCGCTCGGCAATCGCAATCGAAACCGAGATCGAGCGCTTGCTTGCCGAACCGCTCGTCAAACGTAATCCCGCGATCGTGGTCGAGCTCGAATCGATGAAACTGCGAATTCGCATGGCCAACCGCGAGACAGCGGGGCTTGAAACGCAGCTCGCCCGCTATGAGACCGCGGCCGCGCGAAGGCCCACGCCATCCAGGGATGTGCTTCTTTATGCGCGCTCGCACGATTATCCGTCCAGAATCAGGACTGGAAAACGGCCGACCGCGCCTTTCGACGCGTGCTGGCCAATATCACGACAATCGCCGACGCCTGGCGCGACGCGACCCAGCGCACGCGATACCTGACCCGAAACGCCGACCTCCTCGACGAGGCTCGGCAATTCTTCCAGTCCGTGAACAAAGCCGCCGAAGCCGACCGCTTGATCCCGCGTTGTTTGCTGGCCGAGGAAAGGAAGCGAGAGCAAGATCGCGCCGAGCAAATTCGCGATCGCCGGATATGGCGCTGGGGTCTGTCGCTTTTGATCCCCGACATCGCGTGCGGCATGCTGGCCCTCTACTGGTCAACATTGACGCGCGATGAGGAGGCGGCCCTCGTATTCGTCACGTTTTTGACGCCCGCGGTGCTGGTGCTTCCGTGCGCTTTGTTTCAGCTCACGGTCAGCCGCTGGATGCCGAGCTTGCGCAGGCTGAACGCATGGCTCGTCTGCGTCATGGGAATCTCGCCGTGGCCGATTCTCGTGCTGGGAGTGATCTTGTATCTCGTCGGGGCGATCTGATCGCCGCGACCTGCGTTTATTTGGCGTGCGCCGATAATGAACCTGGTTCTTCTCCGGCACGAGCGGCCCGGCCTAGCCCCGATGAAAGAAGTGCCGGCCGTGGAGCGTCGGCATGAACGGAGCGGGCCTTATAAGGAGAATGGCTTGGAGCATTCCCCGATCAGGTTTTGGCGGCGATAATCTCGACCTCTACCAAGAATTCGGGCCGCACGAGTTGTGGGACGACCAGGAGCATAGAGGCCGGTCGGGCATCGCCCAGGAAACGCGTTCTTACTTCCACGTAGGCCGGGACATCCTCCGGCCGCGTCAGGTATTGTGTGACCTTCACCACATCGGCGACCGTCATCCCAGCCCGCTCCAGCATCTGAATGATATGCTCCCAGGCTAGCCGCGCCTGGCCTGCCATGTCTTCCGGCAGATTACCAGTCGTCGAAAGACCGGGTGTGCCGGAGGTCACCAGCCATCGTAAGTGGGGCTTGACTTCGAGAGCATCGCTGTAGCTGCCGATCTGGTTTGCGATGCCGATATCACGAATGGTATGGAACATCCCGCTTGCCTCCTTTGATACCGCGTCTCGCATCGACTGCCCCGAGTGCCTCGCCCGCCGTGAATAAAGCCACTCCCAACAGAACGACGTCCTTGAGCAGGAATTGCCCCGGCAAGGCCGACAGCGCGGGAAATCCGCCCAGGCTTGCCTGCCACCCGGGTGTGGTGATCAAGAAGCTCAGCGTGGTCACGAACATCCCCGCCGCGAGCCCGCTTCCGATGGCTGAGCCGACTGGCCAGACCGGACGGACCGCGATCAGTACTCCGATGGCGATCTCGATAACACCCAGTACCGCCGAGAACCCGCGCACGCTCATGACCCTGTAAACCCAGCTCAATAGCGGGCTGTTCCCCACAAGAGGCTTGATGCCCTCGGCCTCGTAGGCCGTGAATTTCATTCCGCCGATCCATAGCAGCACGATCACAAGGCCGTAGCGGGCTATATGCAGCCCGATCAACATCAAACGATTGTTCATTGGTATCTCACTTCTCCACGATCGGCGCGGTCCGAGTGATGGCGGGCTTTACTTCGGCGAGTTGGCTCTGGCAAGGGCCGGGTATCCGCGGACGTAGATCCAATCGTCTTTCCTGGCCGGGATGTGGCACGTCTTGCAATCGGTCGAGTAATCGGTCGCCACGTTCTTTGCAGGCTCGTTCTCCAGGAACAGGGCCCAGCCCCAGCCATCGCCCCAGAGGTCGTTATCGGGAAATCGGTGCTTCGCATCCTTGATCATCACAAACCAGAGCTTGATATCCGTGGCCCAGGAGGATTGCCCCGTGGTGAGCCTGGCCGAGCTGACCTTCGTGACTTCTTTCACCAGCGTCGCGCCGTCGGGAAACTTGCCGTCCCGACGATACGACCGGATGTCCTCGGGCCGCGCGTAGACGACGTGCATCTCGTCGACGGGTTGACCCGGCTTCGTAGCCACGGCGTATGTGCCAAGAAATTCAAAGGTGTCGCGGTAGTCGGTCGGCCGCATGATCCCGCCATTCTTCGTGACATAGGGCGAGAAATCGCCCGCTGCGTGGGCGGGTGAGTCGTCCGGCGTCGCGGCGCCGATCGCAACCATGGCGACGAGTGCCATCGCTCCGAGACAGCCGCCGGCAAGGTGGCGTGAGCTTGTGATGTTCATGGGTAGTCCTGCATGGTTTGGGGTTAGATGGGAAGGCAGACGATCCGGGCGGCCCGATCGATCAACGTCACTTCGACTTCGGGGCTACCGCGCACAGGACGGGATAATATTGGCTGAAGACATAATCCTTCTTGGCGCTCGATTGGTGACATGCGTTGCACGAGGCGGCGGGCTGCTTTTCCGCCTCCGCTTTCAGCGGATAATGGTGGCCGAAGGTGAAGAAGGCCCATGAGCCCGGCTCGTCCCTGAAGCGCTTCGAGTCCTTGACCGACGCTTCCAGGCCGATGAAGTTGCCCATGAAATAGCCCTTGCCGCTGCTGGCCTCCGTCGCGCCGATGCCGACAAGCTCCTTGATCATGACGGTGCCGTCGCGAAAATCCCCGGTCTTCTCGTAGTGGGCGAAGCTCTCGGGATCGATGTACACGGCATGAAAATCGGGAAACGGAGCCTCTCCGTCATTGAGCGCGTTGGGAGTCAGCGGCGTGCCGACATACACCCACTTTCGATAGCCTTCGGGCTTCCTGAGCTTCCCGTCGTGAGTGAACTCGACCAGGGATGCGTGGCCCGCGACCGGAGCGCCCTGGGCCAGCACGAACGATAGCCCGCTGATCCCGGCCAGGGCCGCGAATCCCGCGATCACGCGTAAACGATTTGATCCAAGCATGGTTTTGCCTTGTCCTTTGGGGTTAAGAGATGTCGTGCCTTCTCTCGCCTGGTGACGGATTGCGCGATGGCGGCGCTTCGTCCCGACAACCTCCGATGAGATCCTGACCACGTTGCGGATGCCGAGATGTCATTTCGATGACAGCCCGCACTGTTTTCCGTCCGCGGCCGCGTGGGCTATTCCCTCTCCTACCCTTACTAAGAGTGGCGGGTGGACAATGGAACCGATAAAATCAACGAGGTTTTCCCTGCGTGGAGGTTTCTCCGTGATGATCGAAGAACCGACCACCGCCGTTGTGCAGCGTTACCTGGACGCCCTGGCCGGGGACGCACCCGCCGAGCCAATCGTTCGAGACTTGCTGGATCGGGCAGTTCACCGGCTCCAGGGGCTGTGCGCCACCATGCTGCACAGGAGCTACCCGCGCCTGACGAGGCCGCCGACGAATCTGGAGACGGATGAGATGCTCGGCGGGGTGGTGGAGGGACTGCTCAAGGCCATGGGTTCGATTCGTCCCCGGTCAGTGCGCCAGTTTTTCGCCCTGGCCAACCAGCACATGCACTGGCAACTCAATGACCTTGCACGCCGCCTGGATGAACGACCCATCCACATGGAATTGCGAGAAGAACTCCTGGTTGCGGCGACCAGCAGCGGTTCCGAAATGACCCTGGACGCCCGCCGCATGTTGGCGTCGATCGACAACCTGCCGGAGGATGAGCGTGAGGCGTTTGGCCTGGTGCGCCTTCAGGGGTTAACCCATACCGAGGCCGCCGAAGTGCTGGGCGTCTCGACCAAGACGGTGCAACGCCGCTTGAATCGTGCCAGCCTATTGCTAGCCGAGGAATTGGACAGCCTGCGACCGATCTCGTAGCCACTGGTCGGAAACGCGGGCGTGAGAAGCCTGAACTTGGGTCAGGTCTGTTCAAAGAGCCAAAGCATGTCACGCAGCAGCTCGGAGACGGCCGATGGAAGAACCGCTCGTCAGACAACTGCTCGAAGAGCTTTTGGATTCAGAGCGAACCCCTGAAGACGTATGCCGCAATCATCCCGAATTGTTGCCGCACGTCCGCGAGCGCTGGCAGCGAAAACTCGCTTGCGACGCTCAACTGGATGCCATGTTCCCGGCGCCAGTGCCCCACGCACCGTTCGACGACGCATCCGCATCCTCGATCAATCTCCCCCAGATCCCGGGGTACGAACTCCTCGAGGTGCTGGGCCGCGGCGGTATGGGGGTCGTCTACCGGGCAAGGCACGTGCGGCTCAACCGCACCGTCGCTATCAAGATGCTGCTCACCGGTATCCATGCCAGTCCAGAGTCTCGAAGACGCTTCTTGAGGGAAGCCGAAGCGGTCGCCGGCCTCCAGCACCCGAACATCGTCCAGGTCTTCGACATGGGCGATCACGACGGACAACCCTTCTTCACCATGGAGTTTATTGAAGGAGGAAGTCTCGCGCAGCGACTCTTGGGCGTACCCCAACCGGCATATCATGCGTCAGCGCTCGTGGCAACATTGTCGGCGGCCATGGAGATCGCGCATCGAAGCGGAATCGTCCACCGCGATCTAAAGCCCGCCAACGTCCTGCTGACCGCCGCCGGCATTCCCAAGATCGCCGACTTCGGACTGGCGCACGCGCTTCGATGGCGAGCCCTCCTTCACTCTGAGCGGCGTACGAGTCGGAACGCCGAGCTACATGGCGCCCGAGCAAGCGATGGGCATCTCCAGTGCGATCGGACCATCGGTCGATGTTTACGCACTCGGGGCAATCCTTTACGAAATGCTGACGGGGCGCCCGCCGTTCCGGGCCGAGACCGCTGTGGAAACTGAGAGGCAGGTCATTGCCGGAGAGCCTGTGCCGCCGTCCAGACTGAACGCCAAGGTACCACGCGACCTCGAGACGATTTGTTTGAAATGCTTGCATAAGCTCCCCGATCGGCGATATGCCAGGGCCGCGGCACTCGAAGAGGACCTCTTGAGGTTCCAGCGGGGTGAACCAATCGCCGCGCGTCCGACCGGCTTGTTGGAACGCTCGGTCAAATGGGTCCACCGGCGCCCCACAACCTCCGCCCTGCTCGCTGGCAGCGTCTTACTGGCGATGATACTTGTCGGTGGTGCGTTTCGGCTGATCACCGAACAAGCGGCGATCGTACGCGCTGTGGAAGACGATCTGGGCGAAGTCGAAAGTTTTCACGAACAGTCTCTGTGGGGCAGCGCGAAGAACGCCATTCAGAAGGCGAAAGTCCGGCTCGGTGAGCGTGGGCCCGTCCAACTCCGTCAACGATTGGAACAGGCCGAGCGCGACCAACTATTAGCGGAGCGGCTGGAAAAAATCCGAGTGGATCGCACAATCCGTATCGACGGGATCACCGATTACTGGGCACGGGAGTACGAGAAGTCCTTTGGGGAGGCCGGCCTTTGTCACGTCTACGACGACCCGGCCGCGGTCGCCGGGCGTGTCCGGGCGTCGATCATCTGGCAGGAACTGGTAGGGGCACTCGACCTGTGGGCTCTCGCCAGCTACAGGGACCAGCGTCGCACGATCTGGTTGCTCGAGGTGGCGAGACGAGTCGATCCCGACCCCCACGGCTGGCGTGACCGCTTCCGCGATCCGGCGACGCGGTCGAACCGGGACGCTGTCGCCCGCCTGACCGAATCGGTGAACGTGGCCGCAACCCCCGTGACGCTGCTCTGCGCGCTCGCGGAATTATTGCAAAAAATTGGCGGCGATCCGGTTCCGTTTCTCGAGCGAGTCCAGCAAATCTACCCTGCCGATTACTGGGCGAATTGCCTGCTCGCCAGCTCTCTGATGTTCCCCGACAGCGCGTGCGGCCCGATACTATCAGGCGGCTCTGGCCATCCGGCCTGACACGCCGGTAGTCTACGCCAACCTGGGCGTTACCCTGGCTGCCGGCGGTCGAGACCGTGAAGCGATCTTCTGCTTTCGAGAGGCCATCCGGCTTGACCCGACTAGCTCTTTCAGCCCGATTGAGCTTGCAAAGACTCTGGAACGTAACGGCCGAGCACTCGAGGCCGCCGATGTCTTGCGGCAGTCGTTCGAAATCCGGCCGGAGTGGAGTGTGCTCATGAGACGGATGAAACTGGCGCCGGTGCCGCTGAAAGAGTTGAATGGCCGCCTGACGGCGTGCTGGGAGAGGCTCGAAACTCAATCACCAAATTATGAACAATGGAGCGGTTATACTGAATTTTGCATGTTTATTGAGCTACCCGACGAATATCGACGAGCCCGCGAGGCTTTGCTCGACCGATTCGGAGCGGCCCAGGATCCGAGTGTCGCCGAAAGGGTCGCTCGGGCATGCCTGCTGCTGCCCCCAACGGACGAGGAAATGCGAAAGGCAACCGCCTTGATCGGCCGGGCACTGGCACACAAACGGCCGAAGTCGAGTGCGATAAGTCCTAACCTCATTTTCATCAAAGGTCTGGCGGACTACCGCCAGGGCCGGCTGGACGATTCGATGTCGATCATGGAAGGCCCTGCGCGTTCCGCCCTCGATCCGGCCCCCCGTCTCGTCCTGGCCATGGCCCAGCATAAACTCGGGCAAGAGGACAAGGCGCTTGCGACCCTGGCGGCGGCCGTCCTCGCGATCGATTGGAGAGTGTCGGAGGCACGCGACCCTGAAATGTGGATGTTCCACGCGCTCCGTCGCGAGGCGGAGGCCATGATCGTGCCGAACCTGCCAGACTTTGTGCGAGGCACATACAGGCCGCGAAAGCAAAATGAACGCCTGGCCCTTCTGGGCGTTTGTCAATTCAAGGAGCTTCACCATGCCGCAGCCTGTATTTATCTCGAAGCCTTCGCAGCCGATCCGAGCCTCACCTTTGACCCGCAATCGCTTAATGTTTACCAGGCCGCTTGCTACGCCTCTCTCACCGGTTCGGGCAAGGGGGCCGACGTAGCTGGTCTCGTCGAGTCCCAGCGGAGACAGTGGCGAAGACAGGCACGAGAATGGTTGCGAGCCGACCTGACCACGATGTCGAAGTACGCGATCGAAAGTGAGCCCAAGCAACGCGAATTTGTTCAGAAGATGCTGAAGCAATGGCAAGAAGACCCCGACTTGTCAGGGTTGCGCCGAGGCAGGCACGCTGGAGAAGTTCTCAGTCGAGGAACGGGACGAGTGGCTGGATTTCTGGAGCCAGGTCAAGAGACTCCTGGATCGAACGACTGGCCATTGAGAACGCGGCCAGCGCTTATTCACTGATTGCCGAGATCGCCTTGCACGGACCGGGAGGAATGTGCCATTTCCAACAGCCTGTGAAGAACCGTCTCGGTCCTTGTAGCCGGCCGCCGTGAAGCTGGGAACGCTCCGTCTTTGTGCCCGGCCCTCAATTGGGCGATACTCGGCTCCCCCTGATCGACTCACACACGCCTTTGAGCCGCAACATTCCAGGCCTCAGTGAGGGCAGCTACAACGGCCGTTGTCGCAGGAACTCAACCTCGTCTCATAACAGGGTGCAAAGTCCAAAGGATCAGCCTAATTCATCTCCGGCACGAGCGGCCCGGCCAGGCCCCGATGAAAGAAGAGCCGGCCAGGGAGCGTCGGCATGAAGGAGCTGGGAACCCACGGATCGGGGCCATAGCGCAGGGTCATCCAGAGACTCGTCCCTTGCCACTGCATGCCGCGGTCAAAAACCCCGTCGGCACCGCCGATGATGCGGTCGGCCTGCAAAAAAAGGCCCGGCCCGATCGTATTGGCAAAGGCCGGCACGAGCGTCGTGCGGCTCTTGAAGCTGGTCAGGGCGTTTTGCTCGATCGTGAGCGGGTGCAACCGCGCGCCGATACGGTGGGTTTGTGCCTTCCAATCATCGACACTGGCGAATTCCTCGGCGAAATGCGGCTCCCAGAAGGCAATATGACACACGCGGCCAATCCCGAAAATCACGTTCAGCTCGGCCCCCTTCGACTTGAGCTCGCCGATGCGTTCCGCATAATGCGGCAGCCGGTCGGCCGACGCGAACCAACGATTCGACTCGGGGACCGTGAGCTTCCCGAGCGGCCCGTAAAATGCCGACTCCATCGCGTTCTGAAACGCGCCCGGATCATCGGGCGGCAAGGTCCGGCCCGTTCGATCACTCCATTCGTCCATGTTGAATCCATGAACGTGATCGCACGGAACCTGCCACTCCTTGAGAAAATAGACGGCCCACCGGTACATGCCCATCGGGCCAACCGGCAAGATGAGCGCGAGGGTCTGCGCGCGATCGCGCGACCGCTTGATCGCCATCGCGATTTCGTGCCCGAGTACGACGTCAAAGTCGGCGACCGAGTCGCACGCAATTGGCTCGAAATGGGGATGCCACCAGGGCTGGCGCTCAACAATGGCTTCGGCCGGATGCGAGCAGCAGGCATCGATCCTGGCCAGATCCCAGCCGCGTGGCAAGAAGCCTTCCATCATCGAACCGGAAAACGTGGTGAGTAAATTCATGGCTTCGGGAAATGCCTCGCATCGTCTTCTCTGACCTGATTATTAGTCAACGGTGATCACCACTTTGCCCGTCAGCGTGCCCGAGCCCCCCATCGTCTTTTCCTCCAGGCAGCGCACGGCGTCGACCGTGGCTGACAGCGGAAACGACCGGCCGACGAGCGGCTTCAGCAAACCATCCTCGATCCAGCGAATCATCTCGTCGGCGCAGCGCCGCTGGTGGTCGGCCGACATGTTGAACATGGCAAAACCATAGAGGGCACAGTTGCGTGGATAAAACGATCCGACCGGCAGCGTGGGTTTGGCTGTTCGCCCGGCGATCAAGACCATGCGGCCGTTCTTCTTGAGCAGGGGAATGGCGACTTCAAGATCGGGCTCGCGCTGGGTTTCATACCAGAGATCGACGCCTTCAGGGGCGAATTCACGCAGCTTGGCCGGGATGTCGTCGGTCTTGTAATTGAGAGCGAGATCAGCGCCCAGGCGCCGGCAAAAGTCGAGTCGTTCGGGACTGCCGGCCGCGGTCGCGACTCGTGCTCCGCACGCTTTGGCCATTTGCACCGCGAGCGAGCCCACACCGCCGGTACCGCCCGGCACATACATGAGCTCGCCATGCTTGAGCTGTCCGAAATGAAACGTGCCGAGATGGGCCGTGATTCCGACAAGTGCCATGGCGGCCGCATCGGCGTCGGGCAAGAGCGCGGGGTCGGATAGAGCCACTCTTCATCGATGGCGGCATATTCGGCCGCGACGCCCTGGCGGCCCAGTAGCCCTTGATTGGATCCCCAGACACGGTCGCCGACATGAAAACGTGTACAACCGCTGCCAACTTCCTCGACGACCCCGGACACGTCGCAGCCGATGACGTAAGGAAACGAAAGGGGCATGGCCACCATGCCCGAGCGGATATACAGGTCGATCGGGTTGAGTGCGACCGCGCGAACCCGCACCAGGACCTGGCCATGCCCCGGCCGCGGGCGCGGTAGATCACCAATTTTGATTACTTCGGGCGCCCCGGTCTGTTCGATGAAGGCGGCTCGCATCGACTGGTAGTCTCCGTGATTCAACCTGCTGGCGCGGCCGCCGACGATCTCGCTCGGCCGGGCCACAGTGTGATACATTACCCGCGACAAAGCAATTGGCCGCGACCGCGATCACGCCGGCGGCCCTGGGTGGTCGCGGCCAGATCTCGCTATCATACTCATCGCCGCCGTCAAGCAGAATCGACTGCCGTGTCAACGTCGGAAATGGATCTCAATTTTTGTGTTTACTGCGGCTCGTCGACCGGCAGTCATCCTGATCACGCCCTTGCGGCCAGGGAGCGTCGGCAGACGCCTGGCCCTGGATAAAATCGGCCTGGTCTACGGCGGCGGGCGGGTCGGTCTGATGGGTATCGTCGCCGACGCCGTGCTCGCCGGTGGCGGCCGGGTTATCGGCGTGATCCCCGAGTCGCTCGCGACCCGGGAAGTCGCGCACGACGGTCTGACCGATCTCCATATCGTGCCCGACATGCACGCGCGCAAAGCCCTGATGGCACGACGCGCCAGCGCCTTCCTTACCCTGCCGGGCGGCATCGGCACCTTCGAGGAATTCTTCGAGACCCTGAGCTGGGCCACACTTGGGCTCCATCGCAAACCGATGGGTATCCTCAACATCGCCGGATATTTCGATCCGCTGATCGCACTCCTCGATCATGCGGCGGCCGCACAATTCGTCCGGCGAGTGCATCTCGACCTGGTTCACGTCGCGACCGAACCCGCACGAGCCGTCTCTGAGTTGCTCACACACGTGAGAGCCGCAGCGCCTCGATAGATCGCCCGGCCGGCCGATCCCGGCGGCGTTTCGGGCATCCCCCCGTCAGTTCCACGGCTAAAAACGACCCGAGAACTGTCCGGTGTGAGTGCCCGATCATGGAAATGCGCGCCCGTCAAGCGCAGTGGCGCGTGGCGCGCACCGCCCGGCGCCCAGAAAATGGCTCGGGAAGACAGAATCTATCCCCATCTCCTTATGCCGCGATGAGTTCCGCCTAGCGCCTGCATAATCGGAAGGGATCGTCCCAAAATCGCTCCGGGGCATAGTGTACAAACTTGACACTTTGCGAGCAAAAGGACATGAGTGTCCGAGACCGCAAGTGCTATCAGATTTGACGTTACGGAACCTGTGATCCGGATGACCACTACTGAACAGCGTCAAGGCGACGGGGAGCGATTTGGGACGATCCCAATCGGAAGTTCAAAATATCGCTCTAACTCGATGCGGATCATCGACTTCCACTTAGGCGCCTGAGTAATCCGCATGACCAGATCTTTTGCCATATCTCTCTAAGGATCATCATGTTCCGTTTAGGCGCCTGAGTAACCGGCATGACCAGACCGGTTGCCGTATCTCTCGAATTATCATCATGTTCCGTTTAGGCGCCTGAATAACCGGCACAGTCTAACGACCTAACGTATGTGAACCTTTGAAACGATTTACGGGCGCACCTCGACGATCTCCATAAATTGATGCATGGATGAGTGCGACCGCGAAGATGCTCCATACGATCAAGAGAGGCTTCCTGGATGCAGGATTGGTTTGGTTTTTCCGGTAAACGGGTCTCGGCCGATTGGTGCATCTGTGAACCAGTAACCGGTCGCGACCTTGCGAAGCGCCTGGATCGGATTTGGCGAACTTGGCGAGAACAGAGGGGGCGACGGCCGAATCGGACAGTTCCTGTCAAAAGCGGCAACTAATGAGGTCAGAGTCAGACGGCACAGACTTCATGTGAAGCCGCCTGAAAATACGGTGCGCAGTGGCGCGGAGTGTTGAATATTCGAGCCTCGTCAGCGAATTGCAACGTGAGAAAACATGGAGAGTATCAGAGCCCAACCGCACACAAAATTGAAACGGCCCGACATGACGCGTTTTTACTGGAGTGCCACTATCCTGGTGATCGCACTGGCCACCGGTGTGACCATCTGGATGTACGGAGATTTCCCGGCGCGAATCCCGACGCACTGGAACATCCGCGGCGAGATCGATGGCTACGGCAGCCGGGCCACGCTCTTTGTTTTTCCGGTGCTGATGGTCGTCATGTTGCCGCTCTTCTACTTTCTCCCGGCCCTATCGCCCAAGGATTTCCAGGTCGATTCGGCCCGGTCGACTTATCTTTACATCATGCTTCTCACGATCGGGCTTTTCGCCTACATGCACTTCGTGCTCCTGTACACGGTTCATCAGGCCGTGGCCAAGGAGCCAGCCGTCGATCTGGGGCGGGCGTTTTTCGCCGGCCTGTTTATCTTTTTTGGTTTGATGGGGAACGTCATTGGTAACGTGCACAAGAACTTTTTTATCGGAGTCCGCGTCCCGTGGACCCTTGCCAGCGATCGCGTCTGGAATGACACGCACCGCATGGCGGGCTGGCTCTGGATGGCCGTCGGCGCGACTGGCGTCGCCCTGATCGTCACGGGCGCGCCGCTCCTGGTGAGCATCGTCTTGCTCGTCCTCGCCGGCCTTATCCCGGTTGTTTATGCGTTCGTGCACTACAAGTCGCTCGAACGCCGCGGGGCGTTGTAGCCGCTCATTCATTCACCCTGATCGAGCCATCGAGCAAGCTCCGCGGCGTCGGGCGTGTGTGGACTCTGGCGCAGCTCGCGGTCGACCCCGCTCAATGCGTAGGCCGCTCTGGCCGGAGCATCGTGAAATGTTTCGCGCACCGCATGGATCCAGAGCGGGGCCGGCGCGACGAGCGCCGCGGCCGCGTCGCAACCGCCGAATTGAAACAGTCCGGGAAGGTCGAGCGCCGATGGCAACGGACCGGAGGACCGCGGATCAGGCAGGTCCTTCAGCTCGATGGCCGTTCGGGCCACGCCGTCGAGCACCGGGCGTGCCACGAGGGCCTGCGGGCCGGCCATCGCCTGGCCCACGAGGTTGACCCCCAGCACGTCGGGCTGCGATCGCGACCAGGCGACGACGGTCGCCAGGTCTTGCATCTGATCGGCGGCGACGACCGGGTTATACGTTTCAAAATGGGCGACCTCGGGCCGCCGGGCCGCCGGGCTCCGCGGATCAAGCGATTCACCCACAAAAAGAGGGTCAAAGCCGACGACGCTCTCACCGAGCGCCAGCAGGGCCTTTACAAGCGGGGCCAGCCGCCGTCGGCTGTCGCCAGCACGGCTTTCCCACGCGTGCTGGCCAGGATCGTGAGCCGCCCGTTCGGATGCGCTGGCATCAGCCGCACGACCGGGATCTGATCGCCGGCCGAGCGCCTGCCCACGACCGAATGCACGATCGTGATCGCGTCTCGATTGAGCCGCCGGACTTCGCGCGACGTCAGTTCCTCGGGCGTCGGGTTGACGAGTCCCACGCGCACCTTGAGACTCGTCATGAGCATCCGCCGCGCGGCCTCCCAGCGCGTTGCACCGGCCGAGTCTGGCATGAGCTCATCAAGCGACCGCCCCATGGTTTCGATCAAATAGGACTCGAGCTGCTCGGGCGTCTTGCGGCCAGCCGGAGCGGGGCTCG
The DNA here is from genome assembly GCA_963818265.1 of uncultured Planctomycetota bacterium. Taxonomy (GTDB): domain Bacteria; phylum Planctomycetota; class Planctomycetia; order Isosphaerales; family Isosphaeraceae; genus CAWFRS01. The sequence goes on from CAWFRS010000001.1 coordinate 94,327, forward strand.
CCTTGCTGAATGTAAACAGGTCCTCGGGCTTCTCGGGCTTCTGCTCGCCCTCGAGCGTTTTCTGGCTGTCATCAATTCCCAGAAGCCAGCGGGCCATGAATGCATAAACGGCGTTCCGCGTCGTCTTGTTATAGTTATGAGGAAAATCAAATACCTGCGCCGTGACACGATCGGGCGAGCCGACCAGCGAATACACGCCGCGGATCGCGGGATACGCGCGTGACATCGTTTTGGCCGTCCAGTCGCCGCTGGCACCGACCATGATCAGCGGCCTTGGCGCGCACATGGCCGCGAACTCGACGTTGTCGGTCCCCAGGCGGAGCCCGGCGGCGTTCTCGCAAACGCACCCGCCCTGAAACGTGTCAGAAACCATGACGACGGGGCCCGAGACCTTGATGCGTTCGTCGAGCGCGGTGAGCAGAAACGTCTGCGTGCCGCCCCCCGATTCACCCGTGCAGCCGATGCGCGCGGCATCGACGTCGGGGAGCCCGCTCAGCCAGTCGAGGGCGCGAATGCTGTTCCACGTTTGCAAAGTTGGCAAACTGAGCCCCCACCGGCGGAGGCGGGCATTCAAGAACACATGCGTGAACGGCTTGCTGTCGTTGTAGCCGACCATGTCATACATGAACACGACGCACCCCAGCTTGGCCCACCTGATGCAGCGCTGCTGCACCTCGGGATTGACCCGGCCGTCATCCCAGTGGCCGTGCGGGCAGAGGAGCGCCGGAATGCGGCCATTTGAATGGGCAGGACGATAAAGGTTGCCGCTCAGGGTAAAGCCAGGGAACGTCTCGAGCACGACTTTTTCAATCGTGTAGTCGCCGCGGTCGAGCTTGCCGCCGATGACCGGGTTCAGCGGCGTTTTGGGAAACATGGGCCACAAGCCAAGTGTTACCAGCATCTGTTCGCGAAGATGAGCGGCCCGGTCGCGCCACGCCTCGGCACTCTCAGGCGCCTGGAAATCGGCCCCTTCCCAGTTGGTTCGAGTCTCGGCGCGCCGGCGATCGCTCGACGGCTCGATCGAGTCGACGCGACCGCGCACCAGATCGAGCAACGCGGCCGGCGGGTTCTCCTCACGCGTGGAAAGAACCAGCACGGCCGGCACCGGCGGCGCGGTCGGCGTGATTGGCGTCCTTGATGAGTCGATCTCGATTTCGATTTCGACTTTGACTTTGTTGTCTTCCGAAGCGGCCTTCTCGTCCCTGGCCGTCACGTCGACCACGCTCAGTTTGAATAATCCGTCTTGAGGCAAGGTGAGCTTGCCCAGCGACTGCCAGCGTGGCTCGGGATCGGCCCCTTTGTGCGTGCAGGCCAGTGCGGGCGTTCCGCTCGCGTTTTCGAGCCGCCACGCGTCGCCGGGCGGCGCCCACACCCAAACATTGACCACGCCGGCAAGACCCAGGCGCACTCCCTCAGCCAGGCTCGGAAAATCGCTGGCCAGGAACACAGCAGCCGGCGACGGTGGCGTCTCGTTCGCGGCTCGAACCGCCACTGGCATGAGACTCAGCAACGCGAGCGACAAACCGACGATCTGAGTCGTCGCCGTACGTGGGAAGGTCTTCAAGTCGAAAGCCCCTTTTTCTCGGAAGGCGTGCATGCGGCAAAGGCGCAAGGCCGTGCGTGCGCTGGCGTGGTTCGGACTCATCCTACCCGGCGCAGCGGCCGGCTCAAAGCACGTAGCAGGTGACAGGTGACAGGGCTGATTCATTCTTGACGTGAAACCGGACCCGGGAGGTGGGCAGATCGCGAGCCAAGTGCCCCCGGGCGGCTCGACTGAGGCGAGCGTCCCCGCGAGCCACGTGCCTCGGAAGCTCGACAGAGTCTCGCTCTCCCAAGAGCCCCGGGAGGGCGAGCGTCGGGTGATGAAAAGTAGACCTTGACTGAGTCTTTCGGGGCGCTGGAGTCAGCCCGTTTTCGTAGCGCGGCGGTCCGTTGAAATCTCGCACTCAGGCGCAATCTTGGGTTCGTAAAAGGCCGCCTGAAGGCGGACTTCCAGCAGGCCACCGTTGGATGTCGGGCTTTAGCCGGTCTGCTCTGGTTGATATCGTAAAAAGCCGGCTAAAGCCAGAACTCCAGCAGGCCACCGTTGGAGTTCTGGCTTTAGCCGGTCTGCTCTGGCTGGTATCGTAAAGAGCCGGCTAAAGCCGGAACTCCAGCACGTAACCGTTGGAGTTCTGGCTTTAGCCGGTCTGCTCTGGTTGATATCGTAAAAAGCCGGCTAAAGCCGGAACTCCAACAAAGGCCTGCGCTCTGGGTGCCACGTGGTTCGTCAACGTAAACGGGATGAACGCGAAACCGGTGCAAGCCCAACCTTTCACCACGACGTGTGCGTCCGGTGAACCGCATCTTCAAAACGGTTCAACGACGTGCGATCATGTTCGGGGCAACGTCTTCCGCACTCTCCAGAGCCGCGGCGCCGGCGATCACCCCGCAGTTGGTCCGTGGCGCGGACCACACCGGCGGCAGGGCGCACACAATGGCCCCGAGTCCATCTGGGTGAAAGACGGGCCCGGGGCTCAGAGGTGCTCAGTCCTTTGCGGCGGCGCTGGCCTCGCGAAGCGCCTTCCATCGGTCGGGCAGCAGTTCCTCGATCCGACTGGCCGGATGGGTGCTGATTCGATCGAGGACATCGCGGAGGTAAGCCTCTGGATTGATCTCCAGTTCCTTGCACGTCGTGCACAGGCTCATCAGAACGGCCGCCGTCTGGCCTCCCTTGTCGCTCCCCGCGAACAACCAGTTTTTCCGTCCGAGCGCGACGGGTTTGAACGCGCGCTCACAGGCGCCGTTGTCCAGTTCAAGAAACCCGGCTTCGAGGGGACGCTTCAGCGCCACCCAATGATTCAAGGCGTATTGAATCGCCTCGCCGATCGGGCTCTTGGGAAGAACCTTCGGCAACTCGGCCATCAGCCAGGTGTGGAACTTTTCAAAGATCGGCAGCGATCGCTCTTCTCGCAGCTTGTGCCGCAACGCGACAAAAGCCTCGTAATCGGTAGGCTCTGCGCTTTTTCGCTTCGCGTTCGATGTCGTAAAGCAATCGGATCCACGCCAATGCTTGATGCGACCGTTCCGGGTCGCTGGTCCTCGCCTCGTAGAACTTTCGTCGAGCGTGCATCATGCAGCCGACCTCGATGATCTGCTTCGATTTGTACAGACAATCGTAGACTGAAGCAAGCGTCGGCCTGGAGATAGCCCTTGAAATCCTTGAAGATCTCCTGCGGCCCGGTGGCACTGTGGTCCGGCGTGTAACAATAGACCACGTAAGGATTGTAGTGATCGCCAACGGAAGCCCAGAGTCGACCGGTCTTGATTCCCTTGCCCGCGTGGTCTTGTACGGGCACCGTCGTGTCGTCATTCTGGACGACCTTGGACGTCAGAATCCGGCTCATCATCAGCTTGACGATTGGCTCCAGTAACTCGGCGGCGACGGCCATCCAATCGCACATCGTCGAGCGAGATAAGTCGACTCCGAACCGCTTGTAAATCCCCTCTTGGCGATAAAGCGGCTGGTGATCGGCATACTTGCTGACCGCCACGTGCGCCATGAGCCCCGGTCCCGGCAAGCCTTTCTCGATCGGCTCGGGAAGCCTCTCGGCGATCACGACATTGCCTTCGCACGCCCGGCAGGCATATTTGGGTCGGATGTGTTCGAGCACGATCATCGACGCCGGAACATATTCGAGTTGCTCGCGGACTTCCCGACCGATACATGTCCGCTCGACGCCGCAGTCGGGGCAGACGCGTTGTTCAAGCGGCACGTCGTGCAGGATCGGCTTGCGGGGTAGGCTCGCCGGCAGCGGCTTGCGACCGTGGCCATTCTTCTTGGACGCACTCGGTATTCGGCGTTGATTTTGGTTCCGGGTCCGAGGTCGCGGCGGGTGTGGGAGCGGCCTGGGCCTGCGCCAGGATCTCCTGGGCGAACAGCAAGAGCTGAGCGGGGTCAATCCGCTCGCCCTTCTTGCCGTAGCGCTGGCGAAGGAGCTGTTCGAGCTGATGCTGGAGCTTTTCGTTGAGATGAATTTGCTGACCAAGTGTCTCCAGCAACTCGCGGATGAGTTGATGGGCCGTTTCCAGATCATCCGGGAGTGGGTCTGCGACGTTGATCATACCCTATACTACGTTGAAACATGCTCGAGTGTTGCGCATTATTCTCCGAATTTTGAAGAGGAGTTTCAGGCCGGGAGTAGCGGACGCGGCGTCGGGCCGTGTTCAGGTCGATGCCAGCAAGGAGGGCGGCGAGTTCGGCGGTGGTCATCTCGACGCGATCGGAGGCGGCGGCCGGAATGCGGAAGGTTCCGCGTTCAAGTCTCTTGGCCCAGACGGCCAATCCGTCGCGGTCCCAATACAGGATCTTGATGCGATCGCGACGCTTGTTGACGAAGACAAAGAGATGACCAGAGAGGGGGTCAAGCGTCAGGCTGCCCGATGCCAGGGCGGCCAGGCCGTCGAAGCTCTTGCGCATGTCGGCCGGTTGCTTGGCGAGGTAAACGCGGACCGCGGCGCTCAGTCCGAACATGGGCGTTCCTCCACGACAGCGATGAGACGGCGCAACGTCTGGGTGTCGAATCCGGGGGCAACGGCGATCCGACGTCCATTGGAAAGGATGAGTTCGAGGTGAGGTTGAGAGGCCGTGCTCGAAAGGATGGGATCGGGAAGGATGGTGACTGGGAGGAATTGATGGTCGGGACTGGCGGAAGAACGAGCATCGCTGGGGGCGGGTTTGGGCGAGAGCGGCTTGTAGAAGTGATATCGAAAGGAGGCGAGCGAGATGTTGCGCTGGCGACAAAACTCGGCTTGCGTCAGGCCGCTGCGGCGGAAATCGCTGACGATAGCGTTCCAGCGTGAATTAACGGTGTGGCTTTGCGACACGGCGTGATCTCCCTGACGGGACCACCGGCCCCGACGGGATCATCATCGCGGGGATTCACGCCACTTTGAAGATGCAGTTCACCGGACGGACACCCACGACAGTCTCGCTCTCCCAAGAGCCCCGGGAGGGCGAGCGTCCCGCGAGCCAAGTGCCTCGGCCAGCTCGACAGAGTCTCGCTCTCCCAGCAGAACGAAACGGCCCCGCCGCAAGTCACGACATCACCAGCAGCGTGCACCGCGAAGCGCCCATGAACCTCAAGCGGTCGACGCGTCGATGCGGCACACACAGCCGAGAAGGTCGTCGATCGTCAACGGCCGGTCGGTGGGGAAGCGGCAATAGCAGGGATACGGATTTGTGCCGTCGATGATGATCTGACGATGATTGGCCTGCCGAAACCCGTCGTCGCACGGCTGATGGCCCGTGACAAACAGGTCGGCATCAACCATCGCGGCAAACCGGTCGGCCGTCGCTGGCAGCGTGTCGCGTCCCCAGGTGAGTGCGTAAATCGTCCCCCGGCGCCTCGTGGCTTCCGCGGGCCAGATTTCGGCTCTCAAAAGCTCGAGGTCAATCGTGTCGAGGTCGCTCGCATCCGGCAGCGTGTGGCAAATATAGACACGATTGGGCGTGCGCAATGCCAGCGGGAGGGCCGCGAAAAGCGCTTTGTATGCTTCGTGGATTTCTTCGCCCGAGGAACCGTATGCCGTATCAACCCCACGTCGAAATCTGGCGTTGAGTCCCTCGCCATCCTTGACGATCGATCGGCCGGTGAGCTCGGAAAGCTCGTGGTTGCCCAGGATGTGATGAACTCGCTCGGGATACTGGCATTTCAAGGCGGTGAAGACGTCGAGGAGCTGGTGCGAACGATCGCCCCTGTCCTCCGGATACATGCTCGTGCCATGTATGAGCTCTTGAAAGACCAGGTGGCGGCCGACATGACGATCGAGGGCCGATTGAACGAGCACCTCCTTGAATGCGGCAAGATTACCGTGCAGGTCGCCAACGACCATGACCTCGTTCAGATTATCGAGCGCGATCACACCACCCTGGCGGCCAGGCGTCGAGCGGATCAACTCGGTCGCGCGGCGAATCGTGGTCAAGACTTTACGGGGGTCGGGCATGAGTAATAATCCGTCCGTCCGGGGTCGGGCGACTCGCGGCGTGCTATCTTTCGCATGAAAGAAGAAATCACCAGTTCGCTTCCAGCGCGGTCTCCCAGTGCGCGTATAACGTCTCCAGGCGGGCCTTGATCGTCGTGTGCTTATCCTGAAAGCCGACGGCTTTGACCGGATCACGCCAGGTCGCGGGCTGGCCGAGCAAATCCTCGAGGTCGCGAACCTCGGTTTCAAGCTCGCCGATCTCGCGCTCGATGTCCGCGGCCTTGCGGTAAGCAAACTTGCGCTTGGCCTTGGTGCCGCCGTCATTCGCGGCCGACGCGGAACGCGTGCGAGACTCGGGGCCAGCCGCCGGCGAGGCGGAGCTAGAGCTTGCCTTGGCGGGGCCCTTGGCGTCCCACTCCTTTTCCTTGGTCAGATGCACGTAGGTGTCATAGTCGCCATCGATCACGCGGGCCTGCCCGCTCATGAGCACGATCAGGCGATCCGCCACCTTGTTGAGAAAATAGCGGTCGTGGCTGACAACGAGAATTGTCCCCTCGAATTCATTGATCGAGCGCTCGAGGGCCTCGCGCGACCAGATATCAAGGTGATTGGTCGGCTCGTCCATCACGAGCAAATTGGCCGAGGTCGCGCACAGGCGCGCCAGGGCGGCCTTGGCTTTCTCGCCGCCGGAAAGCTTGCCGACGGTGTGAAAAACGAGCTCGCCGGTCAGACCAAAGCGCGCGAGCAAGCTCCGGATATCACCTTCAACCCACGTGGGATCGTCGTCGGGCCAGACCGCGCGAACAACCGTGGTATTGGGGTCGAGCGATTGCAAGCCCTGGTCGTGATAGCCGACCTGAACCTTGTGTCCCAGCTTGACCTCGCCCGAGTCGGGTTTTTCCAGGCCGATCAGGGTCTTGATCAGCGTGGTTTTGCCCACGCCGTTGGGTCCGATCACGGCCATGCACTCGCCGCGATCGACCGTCAGGTTCAGGTCGCGGAAGAGCGGGACGGCGAACGCCTTCGACAGCTTGCGGGCCTCGACCACGATGTCGCCCGAGCGCTCGACCTCGTCAAAGCCCATGACGGGCCCGACGACGTCGTGCAGCGTTTCAATTTGCTCACGCTGCAAGCGCTCGAGCTTGCGCTCGCGGTCGTGCGCTTGCTTGGCGCGCTGGCCGGCCCCGTACTTGCGGATATACGCTTCGAGCTTCTCGGCCTTTTCTTCGTGCCGCTCACTTTGCCGCTCGAGCACTTTGGCCTTCTCGGCACGTAATCGCCAGTACTGGGTGTAATTGCCAGGGTAGGGGGTGATCCGGCCGGCGTGCAGCTCCCAGATCTTGTTGACCACCTTGTCGAGAAAGTAGCGGTCGTGGCTGACGACAACCATCGCGACGTGTTGCCGCGCCAGGTAACTTTCGAGCCATTCGGTCGTCGCGATATCCAGGTGGTTCGACGGCTCGTCGAGCAACATCAGGTCAGGACTTTCGAGCAGTAGTCGCGCGAGCATCATCCGCGACTGCTGGCCGCCCGAGAACGTGGCCGCGGGCCGGTCGAATTCAGCCTCGGTGAATCCGAGACCCGTCAGCACCTCGGCGACACGATGGTCGATCGAATAGGCGTCCTGGTGCTCGAGCTGCTGGTGCAGCTCGTCATACCGCCGCGACGCCCGCTCGCGGTCGCCTGGAGATTCGGCTTCCGACATCTCCGCCGCGGCTTCCTCGAGCTCGTGCTGGAGGTCGATCAACGAGGCCAGGCCCGACTTGACGACGTCGAGCAGCGTCTCGTTCGTTTCAAAATGGATCTCCTGCTTGAGCAGGCTCACGCGAATGCCCGGGCGCACAAAGAGCGAGCCATAATCCGGTTGCTCGAGACCGGCGAGCAATTTGATCAACGTGGTCTTGCCCGCGCCGTTGGGCCCGACCAGGCCGATCCGCTCGCCCGCGCGGATCTCAAACGCCAGCTCGGTGAACACGGGATCGCCAACGTACTGCCGGCCAAGCCCTCGCGCGGAAATCAAGATCATGGAAACAGCGTGCTCAGTAGGTTCTAGCGGCGTTGTCGAATTCAGCCAGTTTTGTTCGGATCTCGCGGGAAGCCGGTGCGATCAAGACTCGCACTCGCAGCAGTTTTGCAACGACAGCGATAAACAAGTGCTCCTCACGCGCCCCCCCGCGGGCCCCGTGGCTCGCCGGGCCGGGTGACGCGCGGTCGCTTGCGCCGATCATTCATCACTCAAGGTTCGCTTTTTCCGAAGCATATGATGATAGTGCTGCGCGAAACGGTGGGCCTCGTCGCGTACGTATTGCAAGAGCCGCAGGGCGAACGAGCGGCGGCGCAAGACAATCGGCTCGGAGCGGCCCTGCACGTAAATCACTTCCTCGCGCTTGGCCAGTGCGATCACGGTCGGCGGCACGACGTGCAGCTCGTCAAACGCGGCCAGGGCCGAGCTCAACTGGCCCTTGCCGCCGTCAATCAGCCAGATATCGGGGAATGGCTCGTCACGCTCTTGCAGCCCCTTGATGCGCCGGGTGACGACCTCGCGAATCGCGGCGAAATCGTCGATGCCCGCCACGCTCTTGATCTGGTAGCGCCGGTAGTCGGGCTTGAACGGCAGACCGTCCACGAACCGGACGAGCGAGCCGACCATCTCGTTGCCGCCCAGGTGCGCGATGTCGACGCCGTCGATCGTGCGCGGCACCGAATCGAGCTTCAAAACTTGCTTGAGTCCTCGCAGGCCTGCGCCGGGGATCGACGTAAAACACTTCGGGCTGGGCGTGATCGGCGAGATTACCCCGCAGGTTGAGCGACCCGAGTGCCTTGATCTCATCGCGCAGCCTTGCCGCCTTTTCATACTGGAGATTCTTGCTCGCTTCACGCATGTCGCCTTCCATCTCCTTGAGCAAGATATCTTTCTTGCCGTCGAGAAAAAGCTGAAGGCGGCGAATATCGGCGCGATAACTCTCGCGATCGATCCGTAAATTGCACGGGGCCGTGCACTGGTTGATCGAGGCCAGCAAGCAAGGGCGAAACCACTTCCAGCGCGGGTCGTCTTCGTTGATGTCGAGCGAGCACGTACGAAACTTGAAAACGCGCTGCAAGACCTGGATTGCCCCTCTCAGCGTCTTGGCGCGGGGAAACGGCCCATACAGCTTGACGCCGCGGTCGAGCGGTTGCCGCGTGAAATTGACGCGTGGGAAATCCTCGCCCGTCGTGATCTGCAAGTAAGGGAAAGACTTGTCGTCCTTCAAGTCGCGGTTGTACTTGGGCTGGATGTCCTTGACGAGGCGGGCCTCCATCAAGAGCGCATCGACCTCGCTGTCGGCGGGCAAGAACTCGATGTCCGACACCTCGCCGATCCAGTCGCAGATCCGCTTATCGCCGCTGGCCGTCTTGTGAAAATAAGACCCGGCGCGGCTCCGCAAATTCTTGGCCTTGCCGACGTAGATCACGCGCCCCTGGGCGTCCTTCATCAGATAGATGCCCGGCGTGTTGGGGAACTGTTTGACTTTTTCGGCCGGTGCAACGGTCGAAGTCGACGATATTGGAGTGCTCGACATGCCAGCCTCAGACGGGTCCCACCCGGCAAATGTCGTCGAGCCAGCCCGCCGTGACCGGGGCGGCATCCCACGGGAATGGGTCGCGCTCCTGGCTCGTCCCCACCCTGACGACCTTAATTCTGTAACATCCTTGTCGTATTGTTCGATATCATCGAACACACGGTCAAGCCGGTCTTCTTCCGCCAGGCCCAAACGGAGAAAACAAGTTCCCGTGAAAATCGTCATTCTCGATGGCCGGCCGCTCTCGCCGGACCGCGCCGCCTGGTCGGGGCTGGACGCACTTGGCGACGTCGAATATCACGATGTCACGCCGCCCGAACAGGTGCCCGAACGGGCGCGTGGGGCCGCCATCCTCGTCACCAACAAGGGGCCGATTCGCGCTCCGTTTATTGAAAATGCCCCCGAGCTCCGGTTCATCACCGTCACGGCGACCGGCTACGATTGCGTCGATGTCGCGGCCGCCGGTCAAAAAGGCATTCCCGTTTCGAACGTCCCCGAATACAGCACCCGTTCGGTCTCGCAGTTCGTCTTCGCGTTACTGCTGGAACTCTGTCAGAACGTGGCCAAGCACGCGAGCGCCGTCAGTGCACACGAATGGACCAACCAGCCGGATTTCGCGCTCCGCAAGACGCCCCTGCACGAGCTGGCGGGTAAGACCATGGGTATCGTCGGCTTTGGCCGCATCGGCCAGCGCGTCGCCGAGATCGCACGCGCGTTCGGCATGACGGTGATCGCCTCGACCTCCTCGCGGCCGCTGCCGCTGTCAGGCCCTTCGGTCGTGCGCTGCGACCTGGACGAGCTTTTTACCCTGTCCGACGTCATCAGCCTCCACTGTCCCCTCACTCCCCAGACGGCCGGGCTCGTCAATCGGGAGCGATTGCAGCGGGTCAAACCCGACGCGTTTCTGATCAACACGGCGCGCGGCGCCTTGATCGTTGAAGCCGACCTGGCGGATGCCCTGAACGCGGGCCGGCTGGCGGGTGCCGCGCTCGACGTGGTGTCGCAAGAGCCGATTCGACCCGATAACCCGCTCTTCGGCGCCAGGAATTGCCTGATCACGCCGCATATTGCCTGGGCCACCGAAGAGGCCCGCGGGCGGCTCATGGCCGCGACCGTGGCCAACGTGGCGGCGTTCCTGGCTGGCAAGCCCGTCAATGTCGTCAATAACAAGAAAAAGGAAGACCCGTGAATGACGACATCGATCCCATTCCGGGCGTGACCGACGATCCCGTGATGCTCCTGATTCTCAGCGGCAAGGCCAATAGCCTGGATGAGGCCGAAGAGATGTATCTGGACCAATCCTTGCCCCAGATTCTCGACCTACTCAGGCAACCAATCGCAAACATGAGCTTGCCCAGCATCCACTATTCGTGCTCTTGAGACGGCGTGGCAGCCGCGGCTGGGAGGATTCGTTGTGATTCAGTTTACAAACGGCTGCGGGGTTACGAATTAGCACGTCCAACGCGCTTGCGTATCTTGGGAGCGCGAGACTGGCGCTGTGAAACGTTGGTCTTGAATTGACTTCCCAACGCGTTGAGCGCACGCCAATTCTGTTACGCGGCTTCTTGTTGGAGTTCCGCCTTCACTGAATCTTCGGCTCGCCCGCCGCCTGAAGGCGGAACTCCAACAGGCGACCGTTGGAGTCCCGGCTTTAGCCGGTCTGCTCTGGTTGATGTCGTAAAAAGCCGCCTCAAGGCGGAACTCCAGCAGGCGACCGTTGGAGTCCCGGCTTTAGCCGGTCTGCTCTGGTTGATGTCGTAAAAAGCCGCCTCAAGGCGGAACTCCAACAGGCCACCGTTGGAGTTCCGGCTTTAGCCGGTCCGCTCTGGTTCATGTCGTAAAAAGCCGCCTCAAGCCGGAACTCCAAACAGGCGACCGTTGGAGTTCCGGCTTTAGCCGGTCCGCTCTGGTTCATGTCGTAAAAAGCCGCCTCAAGGCGGAACTCCAACAGGCCACCGTTGGAGTTCCGGCTTTAGCCGGTCCGCTCTGGTTGATGTCGTAAAAAGCCGCCCGAAGACGGTACTCCAACAGGCCACCGTTGGAGGTCCGGCTTTAGCCGGTCCGCTCTGGTTGATGCCGTAAAAAGCCGCCTCAAGGCGGAACTCCAACAGGCGACCGTTGGATGTCCGGCTTTAGCCGGTCCGCTCTGGTCGATGTCGTAAGAAGCCGCTTCAAGACGGAGTCTCCAGCAGGCCACCGTTGGATGTCCGGCTTTAGCCGGTCCGCTCTGGTTGATGTCGTAAAAAGCCGCCTCAAGGCGGAACTCCAACAGGCAACCGTTGGAGTTCCGGCTTTAGCCGGTCCGCTCTGGTTGATGTCGTAAAAAGCCGCCTCAAGGCGGAACTCCAACAAAGGCCTGTCGCTCTGGATGTCGCGCGGTTCGTCAACGAAAACGGGATCAACGCGAAAGCGGTGCAGGCCCGACCCTGTGCAACGCCAGGTTGAGACTCCTTCGAGCCGAGATCGGCATATCTGACACATGTGCCTGTATCTTGGGAAGGCAAGAGGCTCGTCGCAGATTGTGGACTCGGGCGTTCGGGGCGAATCTCAAAATTTTACGCTGCGCGACTCGCTCGATTCACGCCCGCAACTCGGGCACAACCGACTCGATCAAGTGCTGAATGATGCCCGCCACGGCCCCCTGGCGCTGCCGCCACGCGCGGATCATCCGGCAATCGGCAAAGGAAGGGGCGAGGGCACGCTTGCCCGTCTCGTCGAGCACGCGGGCAAATAGCCCGTCGGCCGCGTCGAAGAGCTGACCGTGAATGAACAGGGTTGACGGGTTGAAAACATTGATCACCGTGGCGAGGCCGATGGCCAGGTAGCCGATGATCTCGCGCAGTCTCTCTTGAGGTCGATGTCACCGGCGCGTGCGAGCCGGATGACCTCATCAATATCGATCGAGCGGCCCAGGCGGCGCGACACGCGCCAGGCGAGGGCACTGTCGCTGGCCACGGTTTCAAGGCAACCGCGGTTTCCGCAGCCACACGGGCGGCCTTTGAGATCCACGGTCATGTGGCCGATCTCGCCGGCAAAGCCACTGTGTCCGCGCAGCAGTCGGCCGCCGCTCATCACGCCCATGCCGACGCCCGAGCTCGAGGTCGAACACGGCGAAATCGTCGAGCCCCTTGGCTCGCCCGTAATAGCGTTCGGCCATGCACAGGGCATGCTGATCCTGGATCATCACGCACTCGATTCCCAGCGCCTGGCCCAGGTCGCGGCCCGGCGAGCGGCCATCGATCACGTGCACATTGGGCGACAAAATATCGAGGCCGCGGCGATGATCGATGAGCCCCGGGACAGTCACCCCCACGCCCAGCGTCCTGACGCCCGGCCGGGCCATCAAGGCCCGTGCCTCCTTGACCAGCGAGGCGATCAAACTGGGGTAGTCGGTATGAGTTTCCACCCGCCGCGTGCGCTCTTCACAAATCTCACCGTCGAGCCCCGATGCCACGACCGAACAGCGATTGATGTCGATGACGATTCCCAGCACCTGGGCCGAGGCACTGGCAAGCCGCAACTTCATCGCGGGCCGGCCAATCACCGGTCCGTTCCCTTCGACTTCCTCGAGCAGCCAGGCTTTCTGAAGCGAGAGGGCCGCTTTTGATACGGTGGGGCGCTCAGGCCCGAGTGGCGCACGATATCCGCACGCGAGGAGGGACCATTGTCTCGAATGACCTGAAGCACGTGCCGCTCGTTGATTTTCGCAAGATACAAATGCTGGGACGGTGAAGAAACGCTCATTGGCGAAACCGCCTTGTCTCGACGTGGCGCCGTCTACGAGCACGCGGCAGAGAAACAGACGCAACAGAGCGTCGCGGCAATCGTGCGCAGGCAACAGGTTTCTAAGATACATTTATTAAGTGTGCTTGACAAAACAAATTGGTCATCCCTATGATCCACGCGTTGGTCTCGAAGATCGGTAGTCTCTTGCGAATCCCTCACTCGGGATGGAATCGCACACCGGTTGGTCGATTCCGCTATTCTTGCGCAGTGCGACGTTGTCTCGTCTCTTTCTCGAATACATCTGTATGAGCCCAGTCTCCATTCGTCTGGCCCGTGGTGGAAACCGGCTGCACGAATTGGTCATGCGGAACGGCCCTGTGCGAAGGGTTGCCGTAGAAAGCGCGTACCGAATTTCGACGTCAGAGACAATTCCGCCCTGGCCACTTTTCATCGATCTCGCGAAATTTTTCTCTCGGTCACTCGCACCGCTTGCTTTTGAGTGCTAAAGGTGTAGTGAATTCTTGGTTAGAGCGCAAACTTGAAAGGCAGGACGCGAAGTAAAGAAAACGCATCGTGCTCTACTGACAACTGGCTTCGACCGAGAAAATGTTCGGCGACGACACGCGAATTGACATTGACCACTCAAATGCGCCGTTCTCGTGGGAATTTGATCGAAACTAAAATCAACTTTTTGTATACAATAAAGACATTTTCGTGTCGAGTTTGGTCTGAAGGTTACGTTGGGAAGTCGAGTTCGTCGCACTTCCCTTGAACGTGGAGTGAGTCACCATGGCGGTAGGTATCAGCAAAATGTTCCGGGGTCGGTGTACTGGCGTCCTTGTGCTCATGGCATTGGCGGCGACTGCGACGGGCTGCGGGTCGTCAGCTCCGACGGAGTCAATCTCGACAGGAAAAAATGCCGCGAAAAAGCTCTCCGATGATCAACTTTACAAATACGAAGGCACAGGGGTGGCGAAGCGCAAGGTCGAGATTTCGCGCCAGGAACGGGTGAAACTTTTGCACGAAGCCGCGAAAAAACCGGAATGATCTTGTGGGAACGCGAATGGGTCTGACGATTGTTTTTTGGTCGCCGATTGGCTCGCGCGTCAGTTTTCGATGCGATAAGTCGCCGGCATCGAGCGTCGGTCGCTTACATTGCGTAGTTTGATTGGTCGTACAGGTCACTCAAGTTGAGGCGTTTCCGCGAACGGGCCTGTTCGGTTCGGTTCGGTTCTATCTCTCTCGATTTTTTTGGAGATTCCAAGATGCGCAGGGACTCGGCTTCCGCGAGCGCGGAGCGTGGCTTCACGCTCATCGAGTTGCTCGTCGTGATCGCAATTATCGCGGTTTTGATCGCACTCCTTCTTCCCGCGGTGCAAGCCGCGCGAGGCCGCGCGACGTATTCAATGCACGAATAACTTGAAGCAGATCGCGCTGGGCGCAGCCAATTACGAAAGCGCCAATCAGACATTTCCCATCGGCCGGTGCTGCAATGCATACTGGAAGGGAGCGACTCCGAGCCCGGCAGGGTGCATTGACTACTGGGGGCACCTGGCCCGCTTGCTCAACTTTTGCGAGCAGACGGCTGTTTACAACGCAATCAACTTTCAAGATACGCCCTACGGCGCACGAAACAGCACGGCCGAGGGCATCGGTCTGACCATGCTCTGGTGCCCCAGTGACGGCACGATCAATGGGCTGAGGTTCTATGAAGCCTGCGCGGGGTGGGATGGCACGACCGTCCCGATCACTTACAGCAGCTACGCTGGCATGATCGGTACTTACATCCCCAATCATGGCCGAGTCTCCTTTCACAGCCGAGATGGCCCTTGAAAACGGCATGTATCCCGATGTGGGAGTGCCGGTCCCGCTGAGCCCCAATGGCACTCGAGCGCCGGTCAAGATCGCAAGCATCACCGATGGAACGAGCAACACGATCGCCTTTGCGGAGCAGTGCCACGGCAAGTATGAACAAACGGGTTGTAACAGTACGGGCTGTTGTGATTGGACCGGTGAAGGCTGGTGGGCCGACGCGGATTACTCGGATTCGACGATCTCGTCGTTCTATCCGCCGGGGTTCCCGATCCCGCCGAGCTATTATGCGACGGCCGCATGGGTGCATCCCGATGGCTGCGATCCGGACAATATCCCGACGATCTCGGCCAACAGCTATCACCCGGGCGGCGTGAATGCCGCTTTCGCTGATGGTTCGGTGCATTTCATCAAGAATACGATTAACTCGTGGGCGCCGTTTAGTATCACGCGCAGCGGCAGAAGCGCCGTGCCGTACTGCCAGATCCCCGCGGGCGTGCAGCAAGGCGTGTGGCAGTCGCTATCAACAATCGCTGGCGGTGAGGTGCTCAGCTCCGACCAGTATTGATCAGGCGGCGGGCACGAACCAGAAGTAGGTAGGTTCATTTCCGGTTCATGTCCGCGCCTGATAGCATCTGAGACCGGCAACGCAACCTTCTGGCGCGAAATGGCCATCCCTCTCTGGCTGCCCGCGTTGGCCCCTTCTGGGCTCAACAACGTTCTTCGCACGGGAAGCAATCTCAGCCAGGCCGACCTCGACGAGCCCGCATGGGCTCGTCGCCGGTCGGCTTGTTCTTGCGCGGCGCTAGTAATATCCCCCAGCTCAGCTCAGCCCTGAGCGATCGTTCCGGCGGGGGCGATGAGGCGTTCGCCGACGGCTCGGCTCGCTCCATCAGGAGCTCGATCGGCTCGTGAAATTCGCTGTGAACCCAGCGCATCAACGCGAGCCCGGCGGAGAGCAGCACCCCCCATTGCACGATCCCGGCCGGCATCGCGCCCGGCCTTGATCACGCCCTTTGCACATTCATTGGCGGCGAGGTGCTCAGCTCGGATCAATCTTGGTAGAATCGACTCCGATCGAACGGGGTCATCATCAATCTGGGCGGCGCCAGGGCGGCAAGGTGGCCGGCGGCGCATCGCCGTACCCCATACGCCTCAAGAAGGAGAAGACGGGATGCGGCCTCGATGGTTCTGGCTGCTCTCGTCGCCGCTTGTTCTGCTGCTCGCCGGTTGGGGCGGCCTGGCCTTCTTTTCCGAGCGGCAGCAACGACAGGATCGAGCCGACCTCGCCCAGGGCAAGAGCGACTTGGCCGCGGGCCGGCTCACGCAGGCACAGGCGCGGCTGCTCACGCTGGCCAGAACCCATCCCGGCGACGGCGAAGCCGCCTACTACCTGGGGCTCTGCGAAGAGGCGCGTCAAAACGATCGAGCCGCGCGAGTGGCGTGGGAGAATGTTCCCGCGGGCTCGCCTTTTGCCACCAGGGCCGCGGTGAAACGCGCCACGTCGCTCATCGACGCCGGCCAGCTCGGGGCGGCCGAGGCCATTCTCGAAGCCTTGCCACGCAATGAACAACCGAGCTCCAACGCGATCCGCCAGAACCTCGAGCTCGTCTATCGCTTGCAAGGACGCCTTGCCGATGTCCGGCGCTTGATTGTCGAGTCGTGGGTCGGGGCGGCCGATCCGATGGCCATCCTCCGCCGCTGCTTCGTGCTCGATCGAGCGAAGTATCCGGCCGAGACGGTCGACCAGCTTCTCGCCCGCTGCGACCCCGACGACGACCGGATCTGGCTGGCGCGGGCGAATCGAGCGATCTTGAGCGGTCAGCCTCACGAGGCCAAAGGCTGGCTCGACCGCTGTCTCACGCGGCGGCCCGAGGATGAGGCGGTCTGGCGATCCTGTCTCGAGCTCGCGCAGGCAAACGGCGACGCCGGCGCGGCCTTTCGGGCGATGGAACATCTGCCAGCCGGGTTATTCGCGAAGGCCGACCAGTTGCGTCTGCGCGCCTGGCTGGTGGCACGGTCGGGCGATGTCGAGGCCGAACGAGCCGCGGTTGAGGCCGTTATGGCCGAGGATCCAGGCGACACGGCCGCCTGGTCGCGTCTGGCGGAGATCGCGCTAGCCCGGGGCGACACGGCTCAATCCGAACGCGTGCGCCGGCATATCGCCGAGATCAATACCCTTCATTCCGAGTACTCGAGGCTGATTGACCGCGATGATCGCAGCGAAAAGGCCAGCGAGCTGGCCGCGCTGGCGGCGGCACTGGGCCGGAAGCAAGAAGCGCGGGGGTGGTCGCTCCTGAAAGCCGGGCAGGCCGGCCGGCAGCCGCTCGAGGAAACGACGCCGGCCGGATCGGGCCGGACGACGACGCTAGCTGCGCTTTTCCACGATTTGAAGCCAGCCGCACCAGATCCGAGGCGGGCACTGACTTCGAGCACGGCCGGTTCCGCGGGCCAGGGGGTCGACCCGGTTTTTCGCGACGACGCCGACGATGCGGGCCTCCGATTCATTTATGACAATGGCCACACGGCCAAGAAAAAGCCGCCGCCCCCCGAGTCGATGGGGGGCGGGGTTGGCTTGCTTGATTTCGATGGCGACGGCTGGCTTGACGTTTTTCTCGTGCAAGGTGGTCCGTTTCCGGCGGGCCAGACCTCGATCGAGCCCGGCGACCGGCTGTTTCGCAACAAGCGAGACGGAACCTTTGAAGACGTCACCGACCCGTCGGGACTTGCCGCGATGCCGCGCGGGTACGGGCAGGGAGTCACCGTCGGCGACTTTGACAATGATGGCCGCCCCGATCTCTTCGTGACGCGCTGGCGAAGTTATGTGCTTTATCGCAATCGAGGTGACGGGCGGTTTGTCGATGTGACCCAAAGTGCCTGCCTGGCCGGTGATCGCGACTGGCCGACTTCGGCGGCGTTTGCCGACCTCGATGGCGACGGCGACCTTGATCTGTATGTCTGTCATTATCTCAAATATGATGAGTCGAAGCCGCGTTTATGCATGCATCCCGACACGCCGGCGAAGCACGACTGCAACCCGCTCGACTTCGAGGCGCTTCCCGACCATGTCTTTCGCAACGATGGGGGTAAATTCGTTGATGTCACCGAGTCGGCGGGACTCTCCGAATCGACCGGTCGGGGGCTCGGCGTGGTCGCGGCCGATTTTGATGGCGATGATCGAATCGACCTCTACGTGGCCAATGATCTGTCGGCCAATTATCTTTACCTCAACAAGGGGGGGTTTCGTTTCGAGGAGGCTGGCATTGTTTCGGGTGCGGCCGCGAGCGCCGAAGGCGGCTACAAGGCGGGCATGGGGGTCGCCTGTGGCGATCTCGATGCCGACGGCCAGATCGATCTGGCCGTCACCAACTATTATGGCGAGTCGACGACGTTCTATCACAACTTCGGCGGGGGCCTGTTTGCCGACCACTCAGAGCCGATCGGTCTGGCAGCGCCGACGCGGTTGCTGCTCGGGTTTGGAATCGTCTTTGGCGATACCAACAACGACGGCCGGCTCGACGTCGTCTCGGCGAACGGCCATGTAATCGATCCTCGGCCGCGTTTCCCGTGGAAGATGCCGCTGCAGATTCTCCAGATGCAGCCGAACGGCCGCCTGGCCGACGTTTCGGCCCGCGCGGGATCACTTTTCTCGTCACTCCATATCGCCCGCGGGCTCGCCGTGGGCGATCTTGATAATGATGGACGACTCGACGCCCTGGCCGTATGCCATAACGAGCCGGTTGTTTACTTGCACAATCAGACGTCACCCGGGCACTTCTTGATGTTGCAACTTGAAGGCCAGAAATCGAACCGCGACGCCATCGGAGCGACCGTGACGGTTGAGTGTGGCCAGCACCGATGGGTTTCCACGCGATACGGTGGTGGAAGCTACCTGTCGGCGAGCGACCCCAGGCTCCATTTCGGGCTAGGGCCCGCGACGAAGGTCAATCGCGTCACGATTCGTTGGCCGAGCGGGCAGATCAGCCGATTCATGGATCTCGACGGCGATGCGATTTATCGCATCAAGGAAGGCGACACAGCAGCAGCGCCGGTGCGCCTTGGCTCGTCCGCGAAGCGTTGATGGACAGCCGACCGTTGATCGGGATCAAGCCGGCCAGGGCGAGCTCGACAGCGCCAGGCGCTGCCAATCTGGCCATGGCACTCGGCTCGACAGAGTCTCGCCCTGACGTGGTGAAAAGTAGACCTTGACTGAGTCTTTCGGGGCGCTGGAGTCCGCCCGTTTTCGTAGCGCGGCGGTCCGTTGAAATCTCGCACTCAGGCGCAATCTTGGGTTCGTGAAAGCCGCCCAAAGGCGGACTTCCAGCAATCAACCGTTGGAGTTCTGGCTTTAGCCGGTCGGCTCTGGTTGTTATCGTCAGAAGCCGCAAGAAGGCGGACTTCCAGCAATCAACCGTTGGAGTTCTGGCTTTAGCCGGTCGGCTCTGGTTGTTATCGTCAGAAGCCGCAAGAAGGCGGAACTCCAGCAGGCCACCGTTGGATGTCGGGCTTTAGCCGGTCCGCTCTGGTCGATGTCGTAAGAAGCCGCTTCAAGACGGAGCATCCAGCAGGCCACCGTTGGATGTCGGGCTTTAGCCGGTCTGCTCTGGTTGATATCCTAAAAAGCCGCCTGAAGGCGGAACTCCAACAAAGGCCTGGCGCGCTGGGTGGCGCGTGGTTCGTCAACGTAAACGGGATGAACGCGAAACCGGTGCCAGCCCAACCTTTCACCACGACAGTCTCGCCCTCCCGAACACAACGTGGAAGAGCGAGCGTCCCGCGTAGCTAAGAGTCTCTTCCGAAAGGCGAGCGGGGGGCGTCAGCCCCCTGTCTTCTCGGCGCCGGACAGGGGCCTGACGCCCCCCGCTCGCCCAGAACCGCACTTCCGCAACAGACTCTGAGTACTTCGGCGGCTCCACGGAGTCTTGCCTTCAAACAAACGCCTTGGTCGGCGAACACGTTTTCGCCACGACGCCGGTATTCGCAAGAGACAGCACAAAACATTTCGACATTCGCTCGGCGACCGCGAACGAACAACGCCACCCTGATCGCCGATTGTCAGCGCTTCTTAACGGGGATATGGATGAAATGGTCGGTCAAGTAGGTGTGAAGCGAATCGATGCGAATACTCGGCATATGACAGCCGATACAGCCATTTGTTGGATTGACCGGGCAGACGCGAACGCGTCGGTCCGAGCCGGCGCGGGCCAATGAATCGACCGGTTCCTTGCTGATGGCGTGCCCTGGCGAACCGTGACAGGCCAGACACTTGCTTTCGTATTCAACAGTGCTGGTGGTATGAGCGGCCCGGTGCGGATCATGGCAGCTCACGCAGCCGAACGAGCCGCCGCTCTCGGTATTGCAGCGGCTGCGTGCCCAGCCTACACCTTGTGAGCGTACCCAGCCCGGGTTTTCGGCGTCGGTTTCGTCGAACGTTCGCTGCAAGATATGGCAATCATTGCATTGCCTGATCGTGGCGGCCTGGGGCGAGGCGCCCGCGGGATTGACGATCGCGAAATCGGCGAGCTTGGCGTCAAGGGCCGCGATATGGTTTCCACCCGGGCCGTGGCAGCGCTCACAGCCGATCGCGCGGTCGGCCGTCTCGGGACCTGGCGGGGCGTCGCGCATCTTCGGATTCGTCACGTGGCAGTACAAGCATCGCAAGAGCCCGTCGCGCAAGCCTATGGTCTGCCCTTGAAACTCGGCCGGATGCTCCGTCGTCGGATGCGTCATCTCGAGCGTCGAGCGATCCCAGCCTTCGCCCTCGGACGAGCGATAGTACGACTTGCGCGACATGTGGTAGGCGCCCCTGGAATCACGGCTGACCATCGTGACATAACGGTCGCCCGTGCCAAAGGCATACTCGACGACCGCGTCAAACACCTGGCGGCCAACCCGCGTTTCCTCGTGGAGCGCCCCCTCGTTCCAGCGGAACGAATGAGAGACCCGAGGATCGTCGGGGTCTTCGAGCGAACGGCCCGGCAGGGGAATCTTGTCGAGCTGAGCCGTGCGATAGTACGTGCGCGTGTGACGGCTCGCCAGCGAATCCCGAAAGATCTTCGAGTGGCAGCCTTCACAGCGCGCCTCACCGATGTAAGGACCGGGTTCCGGTTCGAGCGGATGCTCGGCCCGGTAGGAACCCGCGTCTTTCAACGCGGCCGCCGCGGCCGTTTTATCGCCTTGCTGAAGACAAGCCCGGCTCAAGAGCCATGCCGCCTCGGCATCCGCCTGGCGGTCGAGAACCGCCATCAACAGAGGTCGAGCCTGGTCCGGACTCTTGATCCGCAAGAACGTTCGCGCGATCAATTTGCGTATTCCGAGGGGATCCTGCGATTTGTCGACGACAGCCGGGTCCGTTTCGAACGCCTCTTTGAAGAGCTCGGCGGCTGCCGCGGGGTCGTTTAGTTCGACGCGAATCGTGCCCAGCATCACGGCGCCGCGGGCTTCATATCCGGGCTGTTTCCGGAGCCGCTCGGTGGCCACGATGGCCTCGTCCCACCGGTTGCGCTGAACGCAAATGCGGCCGATTTCCTCGAGCACCTGGGGCGAAACCTTGTCGGCTTCGAGCACCTTTTTCCAGGCCCGCGCCGCGGCTTCGAGCTTGCCGCTGCGCTGGTGCATCACGCCCACCAGGAAAAAGTCCTCGCCGTCGCAATCCTTCTCAGCGATCCGGCGTTGATAGAGGGACATTGCCACGGAATCGCGGCCGAGGCGTGCTGAAGAGCGTGCCAGGAGGCGCAGGGCGGCCGGGTCGTTCTTGCGATCAACGAGCGTCTGGCGCGGCTTCGGCGGCCTCGGCCCAGCGGCCGGCCTGATACGCGGCGCTCGCGAGCGAGTCTCGGCTCGGGGCCGCCGGGCGCAAGCTCGCCCACAGGCCGACCGCGCAGCCGGCTAGCAGGATGACGCTCGCCCCGCCCATGACGATTCGAGCCCCCAGACGCGAACGCGAGCGCCCCATGCACGAATCCTTCCGTTCCATTTCATTTCAATCTCGATGCTCAGCCGCGCCTGGGTTCCCTGGAACTTCCGATCCAGCCGCGTAACAGCGCCGGCTTCGGGTCCCCTTCACGCAGCAAGTAACCGCGATCCGCTTCCAGATTATCGTACCGGTCGACGTGCCCGGAGGGCCATCGCACTTCGATATGGTCGACCCGTTGCGCCGCGTCGCCGAGGCCGAAGTGGATGCGGGGATCGCTCGCGGACTGGTAGCTGCCGCCGCCGATCCGCTGTTGTGCTTGCCGACGGCCAGCCGCGTCAATGACGACCCGAGCGCCGACGCCGTCGCGGTTGGAGCGCGTGCCTTCCAGCCGCAACGTCACCCAGTGACCGCGACTCGGCGTCTCGTTGTGGGCGAAGATCAAGGGCTCGTTCTGGGCCTGGACCACGGCATCGACCCGGCCATCATTGTCGAGATCGCCGGCGGCCAGGCCCCGGCCCAGGTGCAGGGGACGGAAGACGTCGCCGGCACGCGCCGAGACGTCGGTGAGCCGGCCGTTCGGTTCGCCCGCCAGCAATTGCACGGCCATCTTCCAGGGAAACACCGGCTCGTAATCGCTGACGTGGCCGTTGGCCGAGATCACGTCGAGCCGGCCGTCGTTATTCGCGTCGAGAAACGCGATGCCGAAGCCGAGCATCTGGCGTGTCGGTGGACCCATGCCCGATGAGCCGGTGTAATCCGCGAACAGGCCGCGCCCCAGGTTGTGAAAGAGCGTGGTCGACTCACCATAATAGTTCGTCACCGCCAGGTCGGGCCGGCCATCGCCGTCGAGATCGCCGCAGCCGATACCCATGCCCGACTGAAACCGGCCGCTCGAATTGGCGGCCGCGCCGGCCTGCATGGCTGTCTCCTCGAAACGAAATCCGCCCGCGTTGTGAAACAGGTAATTGGCCGACATGTCGTTGGCGACATACAAGTCGATGCGATTATCGTCGTCAAGATCAGCGGCGACCACGCCCAGGCCGCGGCCATCGGGATCGACAAACCCGGCCGCGGCAGTCACGTCGACAAACTGGCCGTCATCATTGCGGAAGACGTGATCGGGGAGCGATCGGAAATCGCGAGGGCTGCAATA
This sequence comes from uncultured Planctomycetota bacterium, assembly GCA_963818265.1. Classification (GTDB taxonomy): domain Bacteria; phylum Planctomycetota; class Planctomycetia; order Isosphaerales; family Isosphaeraceae; genus CAWFRS01. The sequence goes on from CAWFRS010000001.1 coordinate 117,458, forward strand.
ATGGTTGACCTGGGTCTTGGAGTCAGAGCAAACGGGCGCCCTGGCCAGGTCGAAGATCAGGTAGTGGCAGACGTACAGGTCGAGGTCGCCGTCGCCGTCGAGGTCGGCCCAGGCCGCCGACGTTGGCCAGTCGCGGTCGCCACCCAGCCCGGAGCGGGCTGTCACGTCCTCGAACTGGCCGTTGCCGCGATTGGCGAGCAAGGCATACGAGCGCCAGCGTGTGACGAAGAGATCGGCATGGCCGTCGTTATTATAGTCGCCGACCGCGACGCCATGGCCATAGCCTCCCGCGATGCGCGATAGACCGGCGCGCTCGGTCACGTCGTCAAAGGTTCCATCGCCGCGGTTGCGATAGAGGCGATCGCCAAAGGCCGGTTTCTCGGGCGGCGGGAAGGATCCTCCTTGAACGGCGTAAATATCGAGCCAGCCGTCATTATCAAAATCGAGCAGGCCGACGCCGCCACTCATTGTCTCTGGCAACCTCCTCTCGGCCGACTTGCCATTGTCTTGCTCGAACTTCAGGCCGCTCGATGGGGCGGCGTCGACAAACCGCGGAATCACGCTCGTGGCGACGGCCGGCGCGGTCGCCTTTGGCTCGCGCCTCAGGTCAGCACAGAGGTCGGCGAGTGTCATCGCGAGACGGTTTTTATCAGGTCGAGCAGCCGGCTTGAGTGGTTCGGGCCCGTTCAAGAGAGACGGGCGCGAGGGGCCGCGGACGTCGACAGCGTGGTCGCGAATGAGAGCCCAACCCCTGGCTTCGACGCGGCGGCCGAGTGTTTCGGCGAGTGCGGTCAGCTCGGCGGGGTCGCCCACCGCGTCGCCGCGGAGCAGCTCGCGATAGCGCCGGAGTTTGTCTGTCATCCTTGATTTTTCCGACCGCAGGCGACCCACTTCGGCGGTGTCTCCCCGGGCGCTGGCGACGACGGCCAGGCGATCGAGCGCCGTGATATCGCCGGGCTCGACCTTGACGAGACGCGCCAGGGCCGCGGTCTCCTCGGCCGTGTCGTCCGAGCGTGCCGCGATCCAGGCGCGGAGTCGGAGCAGCTCGACCTCTGACAGCTCATCGGCCCGCAGGAAAGGGAGCGCCCGCCAGACGCCGGCCAGATCGTCGGTGGCGCGCGCCAGCTCGAGCCGGCCATGCCAGAGGGCCGGATCGCGTGGCCGGCGGCGCTCGCAGGCTTCGAGCCACTGAGCCGCCCGGTCGAACTGGCCCATGCGGATCGCCAGGTTCGCACGCCCAAGCCACACCCGGTCGTCGTCCGCGGCCCCGTTGTCCAGCGTCTTGCGCGTCGTTTCGAGCGGCAGGGGGGCCGCGTCAAGCCGCACCAGCCGCTTGATCAGCTCGGCCGGATCATCGGATTCTTGCCAGGCGGCGATGATCGATCGTCGCACATCCTGGGTTCGACCCTCCAGGTGAAAGAGAAGCTGCAAGCCGTTCTGCAACAGGGGCGCATCGGAGCCGGGATGGCTCGACAGGGCCGCTTGCAAGGTCTCCTCGGCTTGCGTGAGCCGGCCCGAGTTGATGGCCAGCATGGCACACTGCAAGGCGGCTCGTGCGCCGAGTGGGCCGCCCGGGGGCACGCGGTTCCATGCCGCCAGGGCAAGATCAGGGTGTCCCCGGTAAAGCTCACAGATGCCGACCTGATAGTCGACCTCGCCGGCCGCATCTGATCCGGCGCCCAGCGCGAGCAAGCGCTTGCGTGCTCGACCATACTCGCCCCGGGCGATTTCCTGCTTCGCCTGATCGAGCGACGCGCGAAACTGCCGCGTGGCGCGAGCCCGGGCAACGCCCCATGTGACCGCGACAAGTGCGCCGAGCACGAAGGTTGCTGCCAGCCAAAGCCGCTTCCGTTTCGTCATCGGTGATCGACGATCGTTCATTGACGAACCACGCGGCACCCAGAGAGAGCGGCCTTTGTTGGAGTTCCGCCTTCAGGCGGCGCGCGAGCTGAAGATTCCGCCTGAAGGCGGGACTCCAACACGAAGCCGCGTCACAGATTCGGCCTGCGGTAATGCATTCGGAAGTCGATTCACGACTAGCTTTTCACCGGGCCAGTCCCACACTCATTCGACTCGCGGTCAAACCGGCGGAATCTCGGCAACCTTGATTGTCGCGACAGGCGGTGGGGGCGCGGCCGCGGCGACGAGTCCGGCGGCGATGAAGACGGTGACGAGTAACCGTGCCAGGAGGCGGCTCACGGCGGTCTGCGAGATGGGACGATCGGTCATGGCGTCGGTAAAAAGAAGTCCGCCGGCGAATTCATAAATGACCGTCGCGAGCAAGGCGCCGGCCACGCCACCGACCAGGCCACGGGCGACCGCGTGCCAGCCCCCCAGCCCGATTGCGAATGCCAGACCGGCCGCCGCGCCGATGGCACCCCACGTGCCCCCGTGGACCATCAACGAATAGATCATGTCGCCGGCGAGCGAATTCTTGTAATAGATGGGAAGCACGAACTGGGGCACGGCGGCCCCTGCAATGCCTCCCAGAACCAGTCCGGCCACGCCCGCCGAGACCGCGCGGAAAACCGAACGCCGCATCAGCCCGCCCGCGATCCCCATGCTCAGGCCGGCCACCGCGCCCAGGGCTCCAAAACTGATGATGGTGTTGCGGGTTCCCGCCACTCTCGGAGAGATATCCACGTTCGTTTTTTTCGAGCTGAAGCCAACTTCAGGTATGAGTGTGGCTTCACCGAGCCCCCATGCGAGCACCGCGGCGGTCAGCGCCCCCCCAAGTGCGATTATCCAGGAGTGCGCTCCAGACTGGGTCGCCGGCGCGACGGTGCTGGCCGGCACGGCTTCAGGCTCATCAATTTTCGACATGGTTCAATCTCGCTAAACGATCGGAGGTGACTTCGGTCACCGCGCCGAATATCGCGGGGAACATCTCAAACGGACGGAAGACGCCTCGCTGAAGGTTAAAGGCAGTCCAGGCCACTGGCAAGTAGCGAGTTGCCGCGTCGACCCTTTATGCAATCTAACCCACGCGGGAATCGCCGTGGAGATTCATTCAACAGCAGTCCACCACGCCGAAGCCAATCAGTCAGCGACTGGCCTATCAGAGTCACTTATAACTAAAGTCTTCCCACGACGCGGGACCGTCTTGTTGCTGGGGGTTATACGCAGGCTTCAAAAATCGGCGCAAGGACTCGCATCTGCTTTTTATGATCATCAGGCGCGTGGACAATGACGATATGTTCGTTTGAAGTTTATCAAATTTTGAAGCAGCGAACACCATATCCGCCCAGCGGCCGTCGCGGCCTCGTGCGGCGCGATCAACCGAGCTCATCACGGCTCATGAACGAGACTCGCCGTCTGGATCCGGCTCGGCATGTGGGTCGTGTGCGCATCGTTGTCATAAGTGATCAAGAGCTTGACAACGGTACGATCGCCCGTTTTCTCGGATCCCAGGATCGCCAGGCCCTCGGCTTTCATCGCGACCTCGAAGGTCGCAACTTTCAATGCATGGCCCGGATCGCGATCAGCGACAAACCAGAGAATGTTGCCGTGAAACGCGTTCTGCGGATCTTCCGAGGCGGTGACGACGAGAAATCCGCCGAGCGCGGCGACATATTCAAGCGATGTGAGTTCCGAGGCTTGTCCTTCGCGCGGTTCGGCTCCGAAGGCGAACGCCGGTTTGAGCTCGAGCTCACTATCGGGGGAAGGGCCAGCGCTGATGTCGGCCGAATAGACGCGGACCTTGTCTTTCGGCTCGCGGAGACCGATGAACAGCTCGCGCTGGATTTCGCCGCTGGCGATCGTCCGTTCTCGAATGGTCAGGCCCTCGACTTTGCGCCGGTCGACCTCGTCGGGGGTTAGCCCTTCAGACTTGAGCACCGTTTGAAGCGAGCGGGCGACATGCCAGGTCGTGATGGAGGCATCGTCAATCGTGAGCGAATCGCCGTCGTTCAGGCGAAAGCGGATCAAGACGCTCTTGCTCGCGCTCGTCGTCGGTCTTGCCGTTGTGAGCGCCGATCAAATAGAAGTTGCCGGCCGAATCGCGGGCCATGCCTTCCCACTTGGGGCCGCTGCCATTCTTTTTGGGAAAGCGCGACGACGTGAGTGGCGAGCCCACGACCAGGCCGGTCGCCGTCTCGACGATATAGAGGGACGGGTCCTTGTCGTGCGCGACCAGGAGTCGGCGGCCATCGCCGATCGGCTCGACTCCCGACGCTTCGACGACGACGTTGACCTTACCGTTCTCGATCAAGGGCCGGGGCACGGAAGCCGACTCGAGCCGTAAGTGATCGGCGTGCACATTCGCTGGAGCAAGGCCGAGGGCGCCGAGGATCGCGGCGGCATGAACGCAGCGGCCGATGGTCGAATTCATGGTCGTTTCACTCCTGTGAACGTTGATTTCGGCGCGGTCGCCCGGTCGGTATCGTTTCAACTGTCATTTCAGGTCGAATGGATATTCGGTGCGCTCGGGGCTGACGTCGGCGGTGAGGCCGGAGCTTGCGGCCTGGGTGTATTTCTTGAACACCCGATCCTTGGCAAGGCTCTTTTCGGGGTCGGTGATGAAGACTTTGTGGACGCCGGCGACAACTCCATCGCCTTCCTTGTAGGTGGAGAGGACAAACGTGCCGTCGGCTTGAAGTTTCCCGGTAGCCATTCGCCCGAAGCCGCCATCAGGCTCGAACCGGATAATGCCTTGCGTGAGCGGCTGGCCCTTGTAGGTCACCTTCCCCTTGGCGGGGATCAGCGATGCCAATTTCACTTCGCCCGGTCCGCAGCCCCAGACGGTTCCGAGCAAGACCAACGTCAACAGGATCGAATGCGGTTGGCGAGCCTGCATGGATTATTCCTGACATTCGGGGAGAACGAGAGATCTCATCGTGAGCGGCACGACGGCGCACGGCAGCCGCGTGGGCGACCGCGCGCGGTCGGAAAATGGGGTCGTACCAAGCTCGGATCAATAACTGTCGGAGCTGGTGACCTCACCGCCGGCAATCGTGCCGAGGCCGTACCACGTCACGGGGTTGATCGTGTTCTTGACGAAGTGCACACTGCCGTCGCCAAAGAGGGTATTGACTCCCCCGGGGTGATAGCTGCTGGCGCAAAGAGACATGTAAGTCGCGCCACCGTCGTTTTCGTCGACCCAGTCCCAATCCATCGGCAGGTTCTTGCCAAAGTTGGTGGCGGGGACGCCCGAGGAAATATACGCTTGGCTCACGGTCGAGATCGTCATGTTGGGAGTCATCGCGGTCGTGAAACCCGAATAATAGACGCCGCCGTTGGCCCAGCGCGTGTGGCCGATCGGTCCACCATTCTTGATCTTGCCCACCGACCCCGTGCAGTTGGTGATCTGATAAGCGAGCGCCGCGGCCGACGCGGCTCCGGGGGCCGGCACGTTCGTGAATGAATAGGTTCCGGTCACGGGGTCGGACGGGACCGATCCCGCCGTGCCGCTGCAACTGCGCATCTGGGAGTGTCCGATATACCCTTCCGACGCCATCATGGTATTGCTCAATCCGTCGGTCACCATGGCGATTCGGCGCGCGTAATTCGGCCCGAACATCGAGCGGTTCATCGGACCGACCGTATTCGTCGTTCCCCAGTTGACCGCCCACACATACCAGTCGCCATCACAGGTGCCATAACTGGTCGTGGCATCACCGGTGGCTCCCAGCGAGCCATCGTCGATATGGCTGCCCGGGTCGCTCGGACAGTACAGAAAAGCGATCGGTGAGTAACTCACCGTCGTGTTCGTGCCATCGCTATACGTGTAGTCAAAGTTAATCGAGTTATAAAAATTCCCTTGTTCCAGAAAGGGAAGCGAACGTGCGAAAGCGCTCCAGGACGACTGGAAAGTCCACGTGCCCGCCTTACCGGTGGGTGCCGGAACCAGGATCGTCGTCGGCGAGAATGATCCCACGGCGCTTTCATAATTCATGAACGCGAGGCCAATTTGCTTCATGTTGTTCGTACACTGAATCCGCCGCGCCGCTTCACGGGCCGACTGCACGGCCGGCAGCAAGAGCGCAATGAGGACTGCGATAATCGCAATGACAACAAGTAATTCAATCAGCGTGAAACCCGTGGCGAAGCGTCGCCGCGAAGCGAGGTGTGGCATCGAGAGGTATCCCTGGAGGTAAGCTTCGAGTGCGGCTTAAGTGCCGCAGCGCGAGCAAGATCGTACCTACGGGATTTGATGGAATCGTGACAGTATCGTGAAGACCAGAAGTGTTAAGAAGAACTAACGTCAATGCGAAGGGCTCGTCGTTGACATTTCTGCAAAATCGGCCGGCGCCGTGGCGACAGCGGCGTGAGCATGATCGCTGCTATCCATGATGGTGGCGGCGCCGAAGGCCCAGCGGATCCAGACCTCCCAGCGTCCATGCTCGTCGGGCGTGATGTGCCAGTGAGGGATGATCGCCGACGATTGATACACGCCCTCGACGCCCCCCTCGCTCTGACTCACGGTCTCGATCGGAAAGCACCAGAGGCCGGCTGATTCCGACCACGTCAGATCAACCGAGAGATCGAGCCATTGATCGGTGAGCGCCAGGCCCCTCACATGCGGCAAGTCGAGCCGCTCGTCGAGCATCCCCAGCTTGTTCCCATTCTGATCGGAGAAATAGCGGTCGGGAGCGTGCCCGGCCATGGCCGCGATGTTGATCTCCACGGCGAAGTGCAGGCAAACACCGGCCGGCAGGCTATCAAATTCGTAATGGACCGATAGGCCCGCGCTGCCGGCCGTCAGCTCGATGGTTTTCTTGAGCCGGATCGTGTGGCCGTCGACACGGCCGGGCCGCTCCATCACCACGGCGACACGCTGCGGCTCGCGCTGAACCTTCGCGAGCGACGTCCCCAGCACGAAATCGCCGAGCTCGGTCTCGCGGCATGCGGCCAGTTGATCAAGAGTGACATCCAGCGGGTAGAAGTGATCGACGAGCGCCTTGCGCGGATAAAGGTCATAAACGAGTTGATGACCGAGCCCCGGATGCTTGAGCCGGACCTGGCCGGTCGACGGGTCGTCTTCACCGGCCACCTGCGAGCCGACGGCCCCATTGGAGTGTGCGGCGAGCGCCGCGATCGCGGCGTGGTAAACCTCGGGGCGCCGGTTGAGCGTCGCGAGGAGATTGATCGCGTTCTGGCGGATGTCGAGCTCGTAGATATGGCCCCCCCGCGCGGGGCTCACCCAGGCGATCAGGCGGTCGTTCTCGAGGCGCACTTCCTGCCGCGCATCGAGGTTGAAATCGGCGACTTCAACGGCGACGCGCGGCCCGCTGCGCCCTTCGGCTTCATCGATCGCATTATGAGCGTTGATCAGACAACCGTAGATCGCGTTCCGCAGATGGGGCAGATAAAGGCCGCCAAACGACCCGTGCCAGTAGGGGCAGTTGCACTGGCCGCGAAAGAGCTCGAGCCGGGCTGCCTCGCAGTAATCGAGGTCGGCGTCCTCACTCGTTTCGACGGTCGCCAGCCGCCGCGAAACGTCGAGCATGCGCGCGTACATCTCGTCGCTTTCGGGGTAACGCGCCTTGAAATTGCGCCAGAAGCCCCCCGCGTGAAAAAATCGCTTGATCAGCCCGGCGTCGCCGACGTCGCGCAATTGCCCGAGGGCCCGCCGGTACGCGTGCAACGCGTCGGGTTGCAAGACCCATTCGGTCATCTCGCGGTACGAACCGTCGGGGAGAAAGACCTTGCCCAGCGGCAGCGATGTATCGACGGCCCGCGCGAAGGTCGTCGTCTCGATCCAGTCGCGATTGCCGCGCAGCATGTCGCAAAAATGGCGGAGCCAGCCATTCGTATAAACATGGTCATACGTTTTGGGCCAGCTGCCGAACTTCTCGCCGTCGTCGGCGAAGACAACCGTCGAGCCCGGATGACTCGCCGCAAGCCCCCTCAAGAACTCATAGGTCAAGTGCGGCTCTTGAAACGGCATCGTGTAGCGCAGTTTCTCGGCCGCCGGAAAGATCTTGAGCAGCCGGCCGTCGTCTTCCGTCAGGTAATAACCAAAAACATCGCGTTCGTCGCAGCCGGCGCGATAGAAGTGAAAGTCGTCGAGAACCGTGAACTCGATGCCCGCGTCAACAATGGCCGTGACCAGGTGCTGCTCCCAGACGCGCTCGGGAATCCACATCCCGCGCACCGAAACGCCAAATAGCTCGTGAAGATAGCTGGAAAACGTCCGGATCTGGCCGATGCGGTCGCGCTGGGGAATCATCGTCAGGATCGGCTCGAAAAAACCGCCACCGAGGATCTCCACTCGACCGAGCTCGACCATGGCCTTCAGGCGGGCGATATACTCCGGATGGTTGGCAACCAGCCATTCCAGGAGCGGGCCCGATGTATGAAGTGCGAACGGGATATCAGGATAGTCTTCGAGGACGTCGAGAAACGGCTTGTAGCTGCTGCGATAAGCGTCCTCGAACACGCCGTCGAAATTGCCGACCGGCTGGTGATTGTGCAGCGCCAGGATCAATCGAACGTTCGACATAGTCGGCCTTGGGGGGATGGGCGAAAGTCGCGCTCAGATGCGAGGATCGGCGGCGATGACCGCCGTGCCTTCATGCCATCTCATTTCATCAGATTTCATCGCATGCGATTGAACGACCGATTGTATCGCACGGCCGCCGTCCGGCCTACGGTTGCAAAACCGAGACCGTTCGAGACGGGAGCACACGGTCGGTATGGCTCGTACGGGGATCGAAATCGACGACGTCAATCTCGCGGAGAAAACGGGCGGCGTTTTCGGGCGCGACGGGGTTGATGTAAAACCCTGAGCCCCATTCAAAGCCGGCGACCTTCGTGAGTCGCGGAATGACTTCGATATGCCAGTGGTAATGCGGTAATTCGCCGTGATCGAAGGGAGCCGTGTGGATGATGTAGTTGTAAGCCGGACTATCGAGGGCCAGCTCGAGCTTGCTGATCACTTGATGGAGGATATGGCCAAGGTCGTCGACACCCGGCTTGAGGATGTTTTCAAAGTGGCTCGAATGCATCTTGGGCACGATCCAGGTTTCGAACGGGAACCGGCTGGCGAACGGACAGAACGCCGTGAAATGCGCCGAGTCAATCACGATCCGCTTCTCGGCGCTCAGCTCTTGCTGAACCATGTCGCAATAAATGCAGCGGCCGCGGTAATTGTAAAACTCGAGCGATCCGGTCATCTCTTCCCAGACGGAGATCGGCACGATCGGCGTGACGATCAACTGGCTATGCGTATGTTCGAGACTGGCGCCTCCCGCGGCGCCCACGTTCTTGAAAAGCATGCCGTGGACCAGTCGCGAATCTTTCTTGAGATCGACGAGCCGGTCGCGATAGACCCAGATCACCTCGCGGATGTTGTCGGTGCTGAGGGTCGCCATGCTCTTGTGATGGGCGGGGGTCTCGATGATGACCTCGTGCGCACCGACGCCGTCCATCACGTCGTAGATGCCCTCACCCCGCTTGTTCAGGCTGCCCTCGACCTTGAGAGCCGGGAACCGGTTGGGAACGACGCGCACGCGCCAGCCCTTGCCATTGGGCCGCGAGCCGAAATCGCGGTAGGCGACGATCTCCGGCGGCGTTCGGTCTTCGTGGCCCTCGCAGAAAGGGCAGATCATCGACGGGTCGGGACTCGGCTCCTCCGACTTGAAATCGTGGGGACGCTTGGCCCGCTCGTGCGCGATGATCACCCACCGACCCACGATCGGGTCTTTCCGAAGCTCGGGCATGACCGGGACTCCTTCGTCAAACTTGCCACATGATTCGCTCGAAATCGCGCGAGGGGGCCGTCAGATCGAGGATCCCCTCCCGCGGCGCTCGATCGAGGCTCGAATCACCCTGAATTAACTCGATATAAAAGCGAATCGGATCGCCCGGCTTCAAGTCAAGCCGCGCAAACGGGATCGCCAGCTCGAGGATCGCGCCAGTCGCAACCTGAACGGTCGTGCCGTTGCATTGTTCGCGGCCGGCGCGGTTCAAGTAGGCGACCGGTCGCGGCCGCGCCGGATCGTTCACGACGATCTCGCAGTCAGGCGGGTCGACAAAGCCGATCCGCAGCCGGTCGACGGTCTTGAGCCGCTCACGCGCGGGCCCGCCGTCGGTATCGATACGAATCAAGAGCCGCTCGGCGTCAAACCCGAACCAGACGCATTGCAGATGGCCACGCGCCACCAAGGTCATCGTTCCACGATCGTTGCCGCAGAGATAGCGGGCCGCGTCGATCCACTCGAAATACGTCGCGCGGCCGTCGACCTTGACGTTCAAGAAGCTGAGCGGTTGATCGTGGAGCGCCCGCTGACTGGCCCCACGCGAAATCGGCGCGAACAGCGAGCCCGGCGGATCGACGCCGAGAAGCGTATAAATATTGCGCACGTGCTTGCGAAACAGATGGTCAAAAAGGCCGTCCAAGGCACTCGAGTGATCGTCGCCATACCACCAGAACCAATCGGAGCCCTGGGCAATATAAAGCTCGTCCCAGGCCCGCGCCAGCACGCCCGGATCGTGCTGGCCGGAACGATCCTGGTCGACCAGAAAGGTTCGCGCGGCATCGAGGGCGTCCCAGCCGAGATTGTCTTCAGGGTGGCCGATCCAGATCGCGAAGTTGTGGCTGATCCAGCTCCCGGCGAAGAGATGATTCAAGGTGTCGGCAGGCGGGTGTCGCCCGCAGGAATTCGCCGATCTTGACGGGCCGGATCCTGGGGTCGCGGGCCGCCGTCTGGTAGAGCGACCGCAAGAACGAGACGCCGCCGTCCGGATAATACTCCCAGCAATTCTCGCCATCGAGGATCACCGGTACGAGCGTCGCGGGATTGGATCGACAGGCCTCGCCGATGGCCGACACCTTGCCCATGAAGTCGGCGGCCGCGACCGCGCCGGGCGTGCGCTGGTAGTGAAAGCCGACCTGGTCGGACATCGAATGATCGCGAAAGACGATCGCCAGCTCGCGCCCGGCTTCTTGCACTTTCCACGCGCGATAGAGCAATTCCGGATTACGAACATGGCCGCGGCTGTCGCGGCCGACCTGGCCCCCGGTTGAACAGCCGAGAATCTCTTCATCGGTCGCGATCCATTCGATGCCATGATCGGCCAGCATGGGGAGCATCGCCTGGCAGACCGAGCCCTCGCTCGGCCACATGCCGCGCGGCCGCTCGCCAAAGTGCCCGACATGACTTTCGACGGCGCGGCGCACGTGCTCGGCCGCATCTTCAGGATACCCGCCGCGGAAGGCCGGCAAGGCGACTTCGGGCATCGCCTCACGCGCCAGGGTCTTGTCGAAGAGCAGGGGGAGAATCGGGTGGTAATACGGGGTGGTCGTCAACTCGATCTGGCCGCTCTCGGCAAGCCGGCGATGGAGGGGTATCACCTGGGCGACGAGCGCCCGCTGCTTCTCCAGGAACCATTCCTTGTCGGCCTCGGTGTAGTGTCGCCCCTTCGCCTTGAACTCCGCCAGCTCGGGATCTTTCTCGAACAGGAGGGGATGAACCCACGTCAGGTTCGACCACACCTGCAGGTCGCGGATGTCGCGCGGGCGAAATCGAGCAAGGGCCTTCTTCGCCGGCAGCTCCCAGGCCGCCCGCATGACAAACAGCTCGTGATAGCGGGCATGAGGCCGGATCATCGAATCCGCGTTGGCCATGAAGAAATTATCGAGAAGTGAGCAAGCGTCGTCGCCATCGAGGCCGTCGGCCGGCCGCCGCGACAAGCTGAGATGCGTGTCGGTCGCCCCGTGCACATAGGCCTGAATCTGCGCGACCAGGCTCGGCACCAGGTTGATCGTGCAGCGGAACTCGGGGACCTCCTGGATGTGCAGGGCCATGCCGAGATAGTCTTTGGTCGCATGCAGCCGTACCCAGGGCATCGGGTTTTCGCCCGCCACGTCGTCCGGATAGTACGGCTGATGTTGGTGCCAGAAAAGCGCCAGAGATACCTGTCCCATCGTTGGTCCCTACAAAGCAAAGACGGGTACCGGCACGCGCTCGGTAACCTCCGTGGATGACCAAGCACTGTACCAGCGCATCAAGACGACGCAACCAAACCTTCTCAAGAGAAGGTTAGGTCATCCCTGCTGATATGCTCGGAACATGCGCCAGCAAACTTAAGGTGTTCCCGCGTCCGGGCGCCTGCCGGCTGACGATCCACCCGGTTCCGTAGAAGACTCGCGCGCTCGGATTCCCCGCCGGATCTCCTCATATAAACCAACATATTCGCGTGCGCTCCGCCCCCACGACCAGTCTGTCATCATTCCCGCGCGCTGGATGAGCGACCACGTCGCGCGGTCGTCCCAGTACGACAGGGCCCTTTCGACCGTCGCCAGGAGTGCGCCGGCGGTCGGCTCACTAAACACAAATCCTGTCGCGGTCCCTTCTTGCAGAGTTTGCGGGTTCGTATCGACGACCGTGTCCGCCAGACCGCCGGTGGCCCGGACAAGCGGTACCGTGCCGTGCGCCAGACTGTAGAGCTGATTCAGACCGCAGGGTTCGAACAGGCTTGGCATCAAGAACACGTCGGCACCGGCTTCGATCTGGTGGGCGAGGGCATCCGAAAAGCCAAGATAAACCCAAAACTTCGAAGCGTGCCGTCGCACCAGATCTTCAAACAAAGGGTGGTACTTGGGATCTCCTTCGCCCAGAACCACAAGCTGCAAATCACGTTCCAACATGGTGTCAGCCACTGCGGCGAGTAGATCCCAGCCTTTCTGGGGGTCAAGACGGCCAATCTGCGCAAATAGTGGAACCTCCGGGCGCAGCGGCAGACCGACAGCGTTTTGAAGCCACGCCTTGCAAAGCGACTTGCCCGTGTCGACGGTCTCGACATCGTAATTCACCGGCAGCATCGGTGCGTGCGCGGGGCTCCATGTCTTTTCGTCGATGCCGTTGACGATGCCGCGCAGGTCGGCATGCCGCTCACGCAACAAATCATCGAGGCCCGCTCCCTGCCTGGGCGTTTGAATCTCCCTGGCATACGTCGGGCTCACCGTGCTCAGCTTGTCGGCGAAGACCAGGGCGGCTTTCATGAAACAGAGCTTGCCGTGAAACTCGAGCTGCCGCCAGTTGAAGAGGTGCCACTCGAGGCCGGTCAGGGCCATGTCCCAGTGCCAGAACAGACCCAGGTAAGCCAGGTTGTGGATGGTCAACAGCGTTCCGGCCGACGCGAGTGCCCCCACGCGCTGGTAAATCGTCTTGACGTAGACCGGAATCAGGCCGGTTTGCCAGTCGTTGCAGTGAATGACATCGGGGCGCAGATCGAGCGCTGTGATCGCCTCCAGAACGGCTCGGTTGAAAAAGACGAATCGCTCGCAATTGTCTTCATAATCCTTGCCGTGCGATCCGTAGAGACCGTCGCGGTCGAAATAGCGGGCCTGGCCGATGAAGTAGACCTTGACGTTGGAGTCAGGGAGCCGGCTCTCGTAAACCTGCCCCTCGACGGGCCGCGCTCCGATCGGAATCCGCAGCGTGATTTCGGTCGGCCTGATCTCGGGCCCGGCCGCCCAGACGCGGCGGTAGCATGGCAGAAAGACAGCGACGTCGTGCCCCTGTTTTTCAAGGGCGCGTGGCAGGGCGCCGGCGACATCACCAAGGCCGCCTGTCTTGGCGAACGGCACGGCTTCCGACGCGACGAAAACCACGTTCATCCCGATCAATCTCCGGCCGCGGCTGATTTCGATGCCCTACGAGGTCGGGACCGAGATGACGACTCAGAAGAGAAGATCTTCGAGTCTACTCGATGCGATCCGGACGGACAATCGTCGCGCGAGCGCTGGCTCATCGCCGATCACCGACCCGCTGGCGCCGACAAAGGGGCGAGCGCCGCCCCGGCGACCAGCTCAATGCGTCTGACCCGGCGCCTGGTCGGTCGTTTGAAGGGAACGCACCCTGCGGCTCGCCTCGCCGAAGGCCAGGGCGACTTGCTCGGAATCCCAGTCCACCATCCGCGGTGGGAAATCCAGGTTGCGGGCCCAGGCGCTCAAGTACCGGAGTAGCCCGTATTCAAATTTATGATCCTGGTCTCGCGTCCACGCGAAAAGCGCTTTCCCGGTGCGCGGTGCCGCTGCTGTGGCCACCGGTTCCTCACCCGGCGGAGAGGCCGCGGCCGGTGGCGGCGCGGCGGCCGAAGGCGCCACACGCCCATGCTCGACGACCTCGGTCGATTCGCGCGTCACGCCGCTCGGTTTCTTCATATCGACGCGCCCGAAATTCGGGACGCCGTCACGGTAGAGATACCGCCCGACGCCGAACTTCACGGCCGTTCGCTTGAACGCATCGGCGAAACCGCTCTTGTCGTCATCCCCAGGGTCGGCCAGTCCGGCGTAGCCTCCCGCGTCGCACTTGGTCAAGACCGTGCCGTCCGGCAGCCGGATCGTCAGCCGGCAGATCACCGAGTGCTCCAGGGGGACAAAGTCATCCCACCAGTTCTCCGGCCCGAGAACCTCATCGAGCCGGTTCATGATCGTTCGTGCCGTCACATAGGGCATCTGACGGCCCGCTTGCGTGCGAAGCTTGAGCTCGCTCTGATCGAAGGGCGCGCCGAGCGCCGCGAAGAGCTCAGGATGCTGAGTCATGGTGCAACGCCCCCGCCCATTCGAGCCGCCGTTTGCCAGCGGCGAAAAGAGACACCGTCCCGCAGTCGAGCTCACCTCGCACAACGAATGACCGGTGTATCCTAAAGCGGCCCTCATCTATGCACAAGAGTACAGTATCCCGAACCGTGATTTTATGTTGGCGAATCAAAGGGCCGGCAGGCGCCTGGGTGTGCCAGGCGTGCGTGCCGCGCGGCTCAATGAATCAATGCCGATAATTTGCCGCTGGGCTTTTTCAGCTCGGCCCGGTGCTTGTTCGCCGGTTCGAGAATCCGTTCCAGCTCGCGCACGCGGTCGTTGAGCTCGGTCTGGTATCGCCTGTACTCGCTGGCCTGCTTGTCGACGGCGATCTGTTGCTGGTGGAGCTTCTGAATCTGTTCGCGTTTGGCCTGAACCTCGTCGAGGGTTTCGCGCGCCGTTTTTTGCGCGGTGACGAGCTGTTCGCGGCTGGCCGCGATCTTTTCGAGGTCGCGCTTGTTTTCTTCCTCCAGCGTGGCGAGCCGGCCGGTCAAGACCTTGGTCTCGGCGTCGACGGCCGCCTTGGCGTCTTCAAGACCTTTCTTGGCCGTGTCGACGTCTTGCTGCACGGTTTGAAGCTTCTTTTTCAGCTCATCGATCTTCTTCGTGTCGGGACCCGACGCGGTGAGCCAGTTTTTTGACGTCGAGTAGGCGACCGTCGAGATACCGAGGAAGATGAGCGACACGACCATGATCACGATCACAAGGATCTTACCGATGAAGGTCGACATGATCTCTTCTCTTCCTATCTATCCTGAACCAGGTCATTGAAGAAAGCCCGGCGTCGCCGGGGGTGACGACTCCGACTGGCCCGTCGGGCTCGATGCGAGAGTCCAGGCCAGGTCCGTTCCAGGCCGGGAACGCGAAAAGACGACCAAACCTTCAAGCCGAGGCCCGCCGCACGACGGCCAGGGGCCTCGGCCGAGCGGCCGGGCCTCACATCAAATCGGGCGAAGGGCCACGCGAGAAACCTCGAGCCCGGGCCGGCTGCTTTGACCATTTGCCATGCGTGCCGTTTGCACGGCGGGCGGCCCCGATTTCGAGGCGCGCCACCTTGGTACTGAACCCGTACCGCGACAAGATCATGATCATGAGGATGCAACTGATGACGATAGCCGCCAGTGCGATTCCCAGCATGGCCACGTAGACATCACTCTTGGGAGACTGAATCACGACTCCGGGCCGCCGGGCGACGACAGGCGTCGACCGCGACGATGTCGAACTAGAACCCCGGCTTGATGGTAGACGAGACAATGTCGCCCTCCTTTATCTTTTTGCCCTGGTAGGTTGTGCCAATCACCTTCGCGACCGCGTGGTCGGGCTCGACCGTCACGATCACGGCCTCTCCGATATACTCGGGGCGGGGGGTCTTACGGGAAATGAACACGTGATGACCCGTGACCAGTCCATCGTCCGACCCGATGGTCGTTTCAAAGCGACGGTTCGTGGGGTCGATGCGTACGACTTCGCCGACGACAGGTGGCGGACTCTGGAGCCCCCTGATCTGGCTGATATCGTCGGACAGGCCATTCTGGCGCAACAATGTCGAGAACCGCGCGACCCGTTCGCGAAGATCGGCGTTGTTCTTGGTCGCCGTGTCCTGGACCCGCTCGAGCTCGCGAATCCTGTCGTTCAACTCGGCCTGGCGCAGCTTGAATTCGTTGGCCTGCTTCTCGGCCGCGGATAACTGGGTTCGGAGCAGGTTCGTTTGCTCCCGCTTGGCTTCAACCTCTTGCAAGGTGCTCTGAGCGGTCTGCTGCGCGGCCACAAGCTGGCCACGCGCGGCCGTGAGCTGGTCGACGGTGCGCTTGTTCTCGTCTTCCAGTGAGGCGAGCCGGTTGTTCAGCGATTTGAGCTCGGCATCATACTTGGTCTTCTCCTGCTCAAGCCCCTTCTTTGAGGCTTCCGCGATGGCATCCGCGTCCTGTACCTTTTTCTTGAGCTCCTCAACCTTCTTTTTTTCGGCCGTTGCCGCGACGACCCAGTTCTTCGACGTGGTGAAAACCACCGTCGAAATGCCCAGGAACACAATCGCGAAAACCATGATCACGATCACGAGGATTTTGCCAACGAAGGTCATGGTCCTATCCTACCAGTCAGATTAAGAAGGCCCGCCAACCATCCTCGCAACGTCGCCGCCACGAGTCGAAAATGAGATGAGGCGCTGATCCGTTATCCGAGATGAGTCGCACTCGCCAAGGGCACGGCCCATCGAGGCCACGCATTCGGCGACGTGAAACCAGACTATTTAAATGTAGCGATGCGCAGGCTCGAGTGGCAAGTCGTCACGCCTCGGTACGAGGATCGAACCCCGAGCGCTCGATACGCCCTACCTCCGCAGTATCGACTTGCCCAAATTTACCCCATGGTCGGCGATCTGGCAAGCGACCCAAGATGGGGAATTCGGGTATATCAGTCAATCTTGCGGCGCGACCGGGGTTCACGACGTACGAATTGGAGCGGGACAAAGCCGATTGTGACGGCCAGGCAAGATAGGCCGAGCCAATCGCCGGCCTGCGAGTAAACACTCGCGCGATCATCGATGGGGACCGTCACCGACAGGACGCCGCTTGCTTCCTTGGGAAGAAAGGCCTGGACTTCGCCATTGCCATCAACGAGCGCCGTCAGACCCGTGTTGACCGCACGCGCCAGCGCCACGCGATGTTCGATCGCCCGGAAGACGCCGATCGCCAGATGCATGTCGAGCTCGGCGGAGCCGTGAAACCAGCCGTCATTGGTGAGGTTGATCAGGAGATCCGGCTGGTCGTTGGCGGCCAACCCGCTGAACGACCGGGCGATCACGTGCGGAATCGTGTCCTCGAAACAGATGCTCACGGCCATCCGGTATTCGCCCAGCGACATGATCGCGGGTGCCTGTCCAAAATTGAGCCGGGGTATGTAATCTTTCGGATAGGGGGTCAGCAGGGCCATCCAGGGTATCACGTCGATGAACGGGACGTACTCTCCGAGCGGGACCAGATGCATTTTGCGGTAGACGTCGGTCGTGGCCGCGTTGGGGCGGAACAGGATCGCTGCATTGTATTTCTCGACCAGCTCGCGCTGGTGGGCATACAAACTGACTCCCACGAGCATGGGAACACGCGTTCGATCAACCAGATCGTGGAGACTCCGGGGCACGGACCGTTCGGTTTCCAGCCACGCCTCGACGGTGATCTTCGCGGAAAGAGAGCGGACCTGGCGCTCGAACGCCCGGGGATCGATGCCAGGCTCGATGGTGATATATCCATAGGGATAAGATGTTTCGGGCCAGACGATGAGGTCGGGACGTTCCTTCGCGGCGAGCGCCTGGTCGATCAGCCTCGATAACCCGGCGATTCGCTCTTCGGGGTTGACCTTGGCCTTCTGAGTCCGGGGATTGTTGGACTGGAGAAGAGCCAGTTTGGGTCCGTCGCGAAACGTCGCATGCGCGAGGCGGAAAGAACCATAACAAAGCGTGCTGCCCAGCAAGATCGTGACCGCGCAGAGGCGAATATTTTGACTTCGCCGGAGCCGCGTGCCGCTCTTTGACACGTGCAACAAGGGGAGCGATAAGAGGTCGACCATCAGGGCGTTGAAAACCGCGATGAGCATGCTGATGCCGAGGGCGCCCGTGATGTCGGCTATCTGGATGAGATACACCTGCTTGTACTGGCTGTGCGCCAGGTAATACCAGGGAAAGCCACTGAGGAAATACGCCCGGATATATTCCAGGCCGACCCAGATGATCGGTGCGGCGACGATGAGCGGAAGTCTCAGCCGCACGATGGCCAGGCGAGTCATCCCCAGAAAGACGGGCCACCAGAGCGACAGGATGAGAGCCATCAAGAGCCAACCGAAGACCGCGCTGGGATCGCAGAGGCGCACCCATTCGAGCGCCAGGAGCCAGAATGTCAGTCCGCCGATCCAGGCCGCGAGATAGAGTTTCAGCGACGATTCCTTCACCGTCGCGAGCCAGAAAAGCGGGACCAAAGCGATCCACGCCGTGCCGCTCCACCCCAATGGCGGAAAAGCCATCCAGAGCAAGCAGCCCGACGTCAGCCCCGCGATCAGCGGATGCCGCGTCACACGCGTGTCGAGATTCGCGCTCGCATCCGACCGCGCTTCCGGTTGCGGCGCCGCGACGGGAGTCATGTGGAATACCCTGATTAAAGTCGAGTCACGATCGCATCGGCAAAAAATCAACAAGTTCCCCCGGCGCATAGTCGCGATCGCCGGCGCCGAAGATGGCGAAGCCGTCGGCGATCGCCGCGGTGCGCAAATCGGCGGAGCCTGCCCATGGTAACGTTTCGATCGTCAGCACGCCCGGCGGCTCGTCGCGTGATCCGACAACAACCCGGCTGGGATAGAACGTGGTTCGATCGCCGCGCTGGGCAAACCCGGCGCTGAACCGTCGCGCGCGGCCCGCACGCCTCGGGTGCGGGCCGGCCGGCCAGGATGGCCAGGCTCGGTTTGACGAACACGAGAAATCCGACCAGTCCGCTCACCGGGTTGCCCGGCAACCCGAAAACCAGAGCCGGCGGCCGGTTCACGCGCGGTGGGCCGATTCCAAACCAGAGCGGTTTACCTGGCTTGAGACGCACTTTATGGAACACGCACGAGACGCCGAGCTCCGCGAGCGCCGCTGGCACCAAGTCACGCTGGCCGGCCGACACACCGCCCGTGATCAGCAGGACGTCGGCCTCGAGGCCAAGAGCGAGATTTTCGCGGAGCAAGCCGGGTTCATCGGGTGCGATCGGCCGCACGATCGGGCGGGCGCCGGCCTCGGCGCCAGGGCGTCGAGCATCACGGCGTTCGAGTTGCGGATCTGACCCGGCCCCGGCACCTGACCGGGCTCGACCAGCTCGTCGCCGGTCGGCACGATCGTCACGACCGGACGCGGTATGACAGGACATCGGTTCGGCCGACCGCCGCGAGCACGCCCAGGTCGTGCCGGCCGGAGGATCGACCCGCGCGATAACGACAATCTCGCCGGCGCGCATCTCCCGGCCGCGGCGCAGCAGGTTGAGCCCGGCTTTGACGTGGGGCTCGTCGATCATGACACTGTCGCCAGCGGCATGCGTTCGCTCGTGCATGACGACCGCATCGCAGCCTGGCGGAACGGGCGCTCCGGTCATGACGACGGCCGCCTCGCGCGGCCGTAAGGCTCGTTTCGGCATTGCGCCCGCAAGGATCGTTTCACCCAGGCTCAGCCGGCTGTCGGCACTGGCAAGGTCGCACGACCGCACGGCGTAGCCATCGACGAGCGCCTTGTCGAAGGGGGGCGAATCGGTATCCGCCGCGACGTCTTCGGCGAGCACGCAACCGAGCGCATCGCCGATCGAGCGGCCGGCGCGGGGCAGCGGCTTGACGTTCTCGAATACCGCGGCGAGCGCCAGGGCGAGCGTGAGCATTGATTCGATCCGCGACGAAATGGAGTAAGGGCTCAGGCCCGTTCGAGGAAGTTCTTGAGAAGTGTGATTCCCTCGAGCGTCAGAAAGCTTTCGGGGTGGAACTGAACGCCTTCCAGGGGATAGTGCTTGTGCCGCACGCCCATGATCTCGTCTTGATCGGTCCAGGCCACCACCTCCAAGTCCGGCGGCAGAGTGCCCGGCTCGAGCACGAGACTGTGGTAGCGCGTCGCCTCGAAGGGATTCGAAGGCCCCGATAGACGCCGCGGCCATCGTGATGGATCAGCGACGTTTTCCCGTGCATGATCCGCCCGGCCCGCACGACGCTCGCGCCCAGGGCGTGGCCAATGCACTGGTGCCCGAGGCAGACACCTAAAAGAGGCACGTGCGGTGCGAAGCGTTTGATCACTTCATTGGAGATGCCGGCCTCGACGGGCGTGCAGGGCCCCGGCGAAATGATCAGGTGCGACGGCTTCGGCGCCTCGATCTCGTCGAGAGTCATCTGATCGTTGCGCACGACCTGAGATCGACGCCCGGATCGATCTCGCCGAGGCGTTGCACGAGGTTGTAGGTAAACGAGTCGTAGTTGTCGATCAGCAGGATCATGGGCCGCCCATCCGTCAGATCCTGCGCGACCGAGGCTGGCCGCGCACCGGGATCGAACTCGCTTTAGGGATCGTACCGTTCCCGAAAGCTCGCAGGAAGAGATTCCGGCACGAATGTGCCACCAGTCTCGCGAGCGGATGTTATGTTTCAGGATGACCGAGTGGCGCCAGCGAGGCCCGCGATTGCCGTCGAGCCATGATGCCGGGTTCGCAGCTCGCACACGGGATTTCCGTTGTGGGAATCACCCAGGACACGGAGGATCGCAATGACCACCACGATCGTGACGGTGAGTTTGACGCTGGCCTTCAGCGCGTTTGGCCTCGGCCATGACGAGGGCGAGCAGGGGGGCCACCACTGGCCTCATCACATCAAGCGGAATCACATCGTGCCGCCAGGCCCCGGCGATGGCTGGGGGTTCCCCAATGGCAACCCCGACCATTACGGCTGGGTCGACTACGGGGTTGATCTGCCGCTCGCGGCCGACCGGACCGCCGAATACTACTTCCCGCGCTACTTCGCTGTCCCTCCCGAGCAGATGTTCATACAAACGTACTACAACCCCTATCAGACACGCGGCCAGCGCTATATTCCGTACGTTGGCGGCGGGGGCTGTCATCCGGCGGGCGGTCCGCCCGAGGGAGACGCATCGTTGCCGGAGTCGCCCTATGCCGACGAGCCGTCGACACCCGTGGTGCAGATCCCTCGCCTGAGCGGCCGGCTCGATGGCGTGGCGACCCCCAATGCCACGCCGGCGACTCCCGCTCCTTGAGCGGCCCGACGCCAACAAGCGACCCCACCTCGCGGCGCAGCTTCGCTCGGCGGCGCCGCGATCCGTTTGCGGTCGGCGATGGAAACTCGTCGTGGAACTCTCTTTGACACACCTGGCGGTTCTTCAGTTTATTGTCAAAATTGTCTCGATGTCTTCGCATGAATGGCCAGGTTAGCGGAAAACGGACGTCTGGTCCGGGTTTGGCCGGCCCGGGCCGACGCGCGGGCAAGAGACCAAATACGAAAGAGCATTCGAGCCATTTCGCCCCTTCGATCGTAGCTTCCGTGAGCGCGGGGAAGCGGAGGTTTGTCGGCGCTGATGTCGGTGTCCAGCACGCTCGCTCAATGGCTTGACATGTCCGGACCGAGTCCGGAAAGCGGGACTGAGTCCGGAAAGCGGGACTGGTCCGGAAAGCGTGTCGTAAAACTAGCTGCGTCCCCGTTTCCATCCCCGCAGAGAAAATGATCGAAGTGCGGAAATCGAACGGACACGCGTTGTCTGAATGCCCTCGCACGATCCTGGGAGGGCGAGTCTCCGCACGAGCCGAGGGCCAGTGCCGACCCGGGGAGCTTCGGCGTGGCGTGGTGAAAAGTAGACCTTGACTGAGTCTTTCGGAGCGCTGGAGTCCGCCCGTTTTCGTTGCGCGGCGGTCCGTTGAAATCTCGCACTCAGGCGAAATCTTGGGTTCGTCAGAAGCCGCCTGAAGGCGGACTTCCAGCTGGCCACCGTTGGATGTCGGGCTTTAGCCGGTCTGCTCTGGCCGATATCGTCAGAAGCCGCCTGAAGGCGGACTTCCAGCTGGCCACCGTTGGATGTCGGGCTTTAGCCGGTCTGCTCTGGCCGATATCGTCAGAAGCCGCCTGAAGGCGGACTTCCAGCAGGCCACCGTTGGATGTCGGGCTTTAGCCGGTCTGCTCTGGTTGATATCGCAAGAAGCCGCCTGAAAGGACGAGCACCCTTGGAGACGAGCACCCTTGGACATGCACTGAGCACCCGATGAAAACCGATTACGATGCATGTCCTCGCGTGGCTTCAGAAGCCGCCTGAAGGCGGACTTCCAGCAGGCCACCGTTGGATGTCGGGCTTTAGCCGGTCTGCTCTGGCCGATATCGTCAGAAGCCGCCTGAAGGCGGACTTCCAGCAGGCCACCGTTGGATGTCGGGCTTTAGCCGGTCTCTTCTGGCTGATATCGCAGTGCCTGCTCCCGCGTGCCTTTGTCCCTGTTCAGTCTGCGAACCAATTGATAACCCGAGCACCCTTGGACAAACCCGAGCACCCTTGCGAGCACCCTTGAGGCGAGCGTTGGAATTCCGGCTTTAGCCGGTCTGCTCTCGCCGATATCGTCAGAAGCCGCCTGAAGGCGGACTTCCAGCAGGCCACCGTTGGATGTCGGGCTTTAGCCGGTCTCTTCTGGCTGATATCGCAGTGCCTGCTCCCGCGTGCCTTTGTCCCTGTTCAGTCTGCGAACCAATTGATAACCCGAGCACCCTTGGACAAACCCGAGCACCCTTGCGAGCACCCTTGAGGCGAGCGTTGGAATTCCGGCTTTAGCCGGTCTGCTCTGGCCGATATCGTCAGAAGCCGCCTGAAGGCGGACTTCCAGCAGGCCACCGTTGGATGTCGGGCTTTAGCCGGTCTCTTCTGGCTGATATCGCAGTGCCTGCTCCCGCATGCCTTTGTCCCTGTTCAGTCTGCGAACCAATTGATAACCCGATCACCCTTGGACAAACCCGATCACCCTTGGACGAGCACCCTTGCGAGCACCCTTGGACATGCACTGAGCACCCGATGAAAACCGATTACGATGCATGTCCTCGCGTGGCTTCTATGTCCTCGCGTGGCTTCTCGACCGCCTCCCATGCTGCGCGGCAATCGACCTTTGACAACGCTGGCTGGCTCGGTCACCACGCCAAATCCTGGCCGCCTTCCTCAAAAAGCCGCTCCAGCCGCCGCCCGGTCGCTGGCAGCGTCCAGAGGGTTGGTGTTCCCCTTACCCATCGTGACGCCTCTCCTCGCAGTGCATGTCCGCGCGTGCCCTCCGCGCGTGCCCTCGTTAGGTTGGCACGGTGAGAAGGCAAGTTGACTTTCTGGGCAAAAAGTAGGATACTGACGGTAGAAGAAAGGGAGGTCTTCGCCATGCCGGATTATGCACGGGGCTTAGGTGCCAGCAAAGCAGCCTCCACGCTGCTTGTGCTTTTTATCCCAAGCCATGACCGCCACGGGCAGCCTATCGAACAGGGTTATTGGGTTAAAGAAGCGTTAGCAACGCTCGGAACCTTGTTTGGCGGAGCCACGGCATTTCCGCAGGGTACAGGCATCTGGCGGGATGACGCCCAGGACGGCAAGCTCCTGTCCGACGAGCCAGTGGTCATTCAGTGCTACACGAGCGAGGCGATGATTGAGCAGCGACTGCCTGCGTTGCGTGATTTTCTTCACCGCATGGGACGCGAGGCACGGCAGGGAGCCATCGGCCTGGTAATCGACCGCGATTATCTGGAGATCGGCTTTCCTCTGAAAGGCACGCCAATGCCCAAGCGGCCGGGAAGCAAGAAACGGAGGTAAACCTATGGCCAAGAACATCGACAAGATTGCCGCCAGGCTCGACGCACAAGTCGTAGGAAGCGTGCCAGCCACGGGCGGCGGTGCCTTCGGTGCGGCCCGTCTTGCCCGCATTGTCGAGACGATGCAGGTCCGGCTTCAGCCCGGCCAGGGACGCCGCCCAGGCAGGCCAACCGACGCCAACTGGAACCGCCACCCCAAGGTGCCGATGAGCGACGCCACTCAGCGGCGGCTTGCCCGCCTGGCCGAGCAGGCGAGCCTCAGCGGACGCAAGGTAAGCCCGATGCAGGTTGCCGCCCTGATTCTTGAGGATGCATTGACCAACGTGCCCGAGCAATAGCAGGGCGGTTACGGACGTGGCGGGCCGAAAAAAGGGGGGCCGAAAAGCGGTCACACTTCTTTACCCAAAAATGAAGAATAACCCCTTTGCCTCCCCCTCCCGTCCCCGTTTCCATCCCGAGCAGACTCATCCCCTGGTATGTAGTTTTCTTTCTTGAGAGAGAAATCTTCTCTTTCATCCATCCAGGCTATCTTGCGGGTTGGAATTCGATTTCCTCCAACTCGATGAGGTGTCTGTATGGCCAGCATGTCTCGCCGATTGACACGCCGTTCCCGGCGCCCGCTACGGTTTCCAAGCCCTCAGGATCGGTTCACCCCCGAGTCCAGAAAGTCGGGCCGCAACACTTCGGTATCGTCGCCGTCGATTGTGCCAAGGCTCGTTCAAAATGGATGTTTACTGATTTTTATGGTAACATTCTTATACAACCAACTGTCGTGGAGCATACAGGCCCTGGCCTCAATGCGGCTGTCGCCTGTGTCCGTCAAGCGATCGAGGCTCATGCGATTGCCGATCTGATCGTCGCCGTCGAGCGAACCGGCAATTACCACCTGCCGGTCAAACGGTCTTTCGCGGCCGCCGGCTTTGAGACCCGCGTCGTCCATCCGCTCACTTCCAAGCAATTCCGCCTCCCCGCCGATCCCGGCAACAAGACTGATGATACCGATCTGGCTGCCATCCAACGAGCGGCCGTCAATGGCTTTGGCTTGATCGAGCTGGCGCTTGATGAGGTCCATGCTCAACTCCGACTGCTCGCGCGCCACCGCCGCGACCTGGTGCGCAAGAACGCCTCACTCCGCAATCAAATCCACGTCGAGCTTGACGCTTTGTTGCCCGGACTCTCGGCGGCCGTTGGCAATGCCCTCGATAATGAAACCGCGCTTCTGATCGCGCGGCAACTCGGTTCTGCTCGGGCCATTCGCGCCCGTGGCTTGGAAGGTCTGGTCAGCTTGCTGGAAGGTCAGAAGGTACGCTTCCAGCGCCGCAGCCTGGAGAAGATCCTGGCCTGGGCCGACCAGGCTCATGAAGCTTCAGAACATGAAGGTGTTCATCAGCGCATATTAGTTTCCTTAGATGACGAACGCCGGTCTCGGCTCCAATCGATCCGCCTTCTTGAGGGGGATTTGGCGTCGCTTCTGGCGCGAACTCCCTACGTGCTGCTCTTGAGCTTTCCAGGGATCAACGTCGTCTCGGCTGCCGAGTTCGCTGGCGAGATGGGTCCGATTCAAAACTCGCCCAGCGATAGCGCCATCACCGGGCGAACCGGATTGTATCCCGCCCGCTATCAGAGCGATCAAGTCGACCGCACTGGGCCACTGGTTGGCCGGGCCAATCGCACGCTACGGTACACGATTCTCCTGATCGGCGAAAACCTGCTGAGGTGTAATGCTCATTTTCGCCGCTTGGGCGATGCCTGGCGAGAGGCTGGAGTCGATAAACGAGTGATGGTCGTGCGCGCCGCCAAGCGGTTTTGCCGGATCGCCTATCGCATGGTTGCCGGGGGCCAGGTGTTTCGCCACCCGAGCTGCCGGGAGCGGCACTATATTATTGAGAAGTTGAGTACATTTTATGTAAATCATAATGTACCAATAGATCAGATGCTCACTGATTTGTGTGAAGCAGCCAAGGCGATTCCAGCGGCCGAGCATGCCGCCGAAGCCCAGCGGTTCCAAGCCAAGTGCGCGGCAACTCCCAAGCGTGGCCCTTCGGCCTCGCCTGGCCCTGCCACGCCGCACTCGAACATCGGCCGACGTTGTACCGGGCCGCGTCCGCTGAGTGCCATTTTGCCCGAGATCCTACTTCGATTGGGGGTGACGATGATAGAATCGAGCGCGTCAGGGGAGACCGATCCCACCTGACCGCGATGGCCGACGGCCCGAACAACGCCTATCATCCCCGTGGCGCTTTGACGCCTTCGAGTAAAGCGTGGCGCTCTGTCGGATCACCCAACGCCTGATGCGGCAGCGTGGGGTCACTCCCCTGATAACCAGTGTGGCGAGTGGTGATTGCCAACACGCGACAGAGGTGGCCGTGGCCTCGTGGTTACTGGTCAAATGTCTCCCATTAACTCGCCGTTCGGCGAGCATGGGGAGGGTGCGCGCTGCGATCACTCACTCAAAACCCGCATGGCAGTCTTTCCGGCCTCCTTTTCCGGCTTTCCCGTCCATTTCTTTTTGCCCCCTTTTCTATTTCCGGATCAGGCGCACTGGTCCCCTCGTATGCACCAATGGCCGCATCCTGGGCATCGACAAAAGCCAGAGCCCACTCTGGCTGACAGCACCCTTGGACGCCCTTTCCTCGCTCCGCAAGACCAATTAATAGGAACTAGGTCTGACCCCACTGCCATGTAGACCCCACTGCCATGTCCGCGCGTGCCCCCGCCTCGGAACTCGCGGCCGAGGCGGTCGCCGCGCGTGGAGTTCGCGTGTCGGTGGTGCGCCTGCCCCAGGTCCATGACACGGTCAAGCAAGGCCTCGTCACTTTCTTGATCGCCGTCGCTCGCGAGAAGGGCGTCTCGGCTTACATCGGCGACGGGCTCAATCGCTGGCCCGCGGTGCACGTGCTCGATGCTGCGCCTGTCTACAGGCTGGCGCTCGAGAAGGGAACGGCCAGGGCGCGGTATCATGCTGTCGCCGAGGAGGGCGTTTCGGCCCGAGAGATGGCGGAGGCGATCGGGCGGGGCTTGACGATTCCGGCTGTCTCGAAGTCGCCCGAAGAGGCTGCCGAGCATTTCGGCTGGCTCGGGCTCTTCGCCGGGATGGATATGCCGGCATCAAGCGCGCTCACGCAGCGTCGCCTGGGTTGGCACCCGACGCAGAAGGCTGGGATGATCGACGATCTCAACCATATGGACTATTCGGGCTTTTGAGAGATCCTTCTCCGGGTCGTGATCTCGGAACCGTTGAAGACGAGTTTCGACATAGTCCTCACTGGATTCGTGTCGACTGCAACAACCTCTACCCCGCGGCGATCGGTATCGGCGCGACGGCCACGCTGATCGGTTCGATGATGGCCAACCCGGAGAATAGCGCGGTGGCGAGTGTGAGATCGAGTAGTTCGGCGTCTGAGAGCCCGAGCGCGGAGATCTTGCGGATCTGTTCATCGGTAATCGTGTAGGCCGCGTTCGCCACCTGCCACGAATATCGGCGACACGCCGACACGACACCCGAATCGGCGGGGGCGGCGACACCCGACGGAGCAGCCCACGAGAGGAGTGTATTCGAATCGGGCGACGATCCCTGGGACAGCCATTGATCGACGGCCCGACTCAGGCCGGAACCCGGCATCGCCCGAGAAGCCACGGCGATCGCCGCAGCCTCTTTCAAGAGATCGAAACGGACCCCGGCACCCATGACGTTGACTTCGAGCATCTCGAGTACCCCCTCGAGCACCACGGGTGATCCACTCAACCAGTTGAAGACCTCGGGCACAGCCGGTGCACCCAGACGCTCAAACAGGAGACCTAGCCGATCCTGCAGTTCGGCGGGCGAGTGACGCGGCTTATGCTTGTAAGACAAGTCATAGGCCAGACCGGTCAGCGACGCCAACCGACGCTCGACCCAGCCCCGAATCGGCTTCAACTCGCGAAGGAATCGGTATTCAAGCTGCACTCGGCGTGCGTCGGCGATGCGATTGATGGTGTTGAACGCGAACACGACGCCGGCCGTCTCGAGCAGCAGATCGGCGTCGCCGATACGGGCCGCGGCCGAGGCGATCCAGTCGATATCCACGTCTCCCAGGGGCGAGGCGATTGTCGCGTGTGCCGCAAGCGCCACGAGCAGGCTCTCACGACCCTTGCATCCGGCACGCTCGACGCGCTCTGCGATCCGCTCGGGATCCAGTCCGCGACGCCTCGAGGCGAACCCATTATTTCGACTTAAGCTATGATGTCCAAATAGAGGGATATCTCCGGGTGCCTGTTCGTCGTGCGGAGTTCGGATCGCCTCCGCGACGGCATCAACCAAGTTGTGTGCTGAACCGAAATCGGATCCTGCAGCCTGCAGGAAGAGCAGATGCTCTGACGTTCAGTAAAAGCACTGATTGGCCGCCGAAATGGCCACGGCGATCGACTCCCGCAAACGCCGTGTACCGGCCTCGCCGCCCCACATGAGAGATAGCCACGTCCGCTTGAACGAAGCGTGGTACGTCGGACGACAACGAAACGTCTCGGCGATGCTTGGATGCGTCCAGATATAACGCTCGGCGAGTTGCCTGGTCGCGCGATCCAGTACACCCGTGATCAAGCTGGGCATCGTCAAATAAACCCCCATCTTTCGTTGGAATCGGCAATCTCGCTTTACCGACGGAGCCGCGCTGTACCTGGAGCGTCCGCACGGCAATCGATTATGACGCGAAAAAGTCCGAGCACGCCGCTCGAATCTGATGAGATAGCAATCACGGTCATCGACGAGCCGATGAGGAAACAACCGCGCGATCATCGGAACGGAATTGGTTTCGATGATCCATTGAATCTGGCCTGGACTCTGTTTGTACAACGAGCGTTCTCTTTTTAGCCGCGAGAGGCCTGTGCAATCTCAGTCAACCCTTCGTGGTCGGCAAGAACGAGCTGCTGCTTGGTCCTCCTCGGCCGCCATTGTCATGCTCAGAGGCGAAAATTCACGGGGAAATCAAGAGCTGATGCACGGAACGTGACTTGCAATCGCTGTAATCGTTCGATTGGCTAACCCGGTCGCGCCGGCGCGCGTCAACCCGCCGACATTCCTTTCGCAGTGCCGGTCATCTCCGGCCGAAGCATGATGGATCCTTGCTGATTGGCGCGAATGGCCTGCCATGCCGCCCACGCGTACAGACACACACCCCGCATGGCGCAGACGATCGCCAGTGCGATGAACAGCCCGTAGACCATATGCTCGACTAAGAGCACGCCGTAGGTCGCCGCGATGGCCATGGCGAATAGCGCCTGGCGCAGCGGCTTGACCGGAGTCGTTGCCGGGTCAGGGATCATGTACAGGGTAAATACCATGAAGGCCGCACTTGTCATGGGCGTCAGGGGCACGATCCATGACGTTCCGAAGTACCAGCTCCGCAGTTGACCTTGGATGATAAACGCGACCAGCCAGGTCAGAACGAGCGTCAATCGGCCGGTGAATAGCGCATGGACGATGATGCCCGTCGCCAGCACGAAGCCAGGCAGCGCCCAGTGCCACATGCCGGTCAGGTTCTCGGTGAAGTGATACGGTGGTGCCACTCCGATCGAGGGGAATAAGAGCAGCGTGGCGACGATCCCCAGGTTTGACGGGTTGAAGATGTGCTGGGTTTTGCCGCCACCCACAGGTGCGCGAAAAATCACCTTCGAGCAGATGGCGAGGCCGACGCCGAACATCACCGGCATCAAGCGATCGCTAGGATACAGAAGCATCGTGACCGCCAGGCCCGGGATGATGGCAGGCGGCAGAAAGTTGAGAAGGTCTACCCATGAGCCGGCGAACCGCGGCTTGCGGTCGCTGGCTCGCGCGTCGATCCACTCCAGCAGGAACTGGAGGCTGATGGCCGTTGCCAGTCCGACCAGCGGCTGGATGTGTGACTGCTCGAAGCCGAGAAACAGATGGCCGAGGAGGTTCCAGACAACGAGTAAAATGGTGAAGTACCACAGGGCGAAATAGCGACGCAAGGCGCTTTGCTTGGGGTAAAACTGCAGCGTCGTGATCGCGTCGGCTGTTGTCGTCATCAAAGCTCTCTCTTATTATCTGCCGGCCAACCGAGCCGGATGGTGTGCCAACCTGCCTTCAATTGAAAAGTTTCCTCATGGGGATTGCCGTCGGGATCCCGCCAGCGAATCGTCACAGGAGCTTCGGCGATGGTATCGAGACCCAGGTGAACATCGGGGGCACGTTTGCCGGCGTAGCCGCTTACGCTGTCAACCTGGGCCACCCGCTTCCGCCCGTTTGGCAACTGTATGGACACCGCGGCGCCCATGGCTGGCCGGCCCGGAATCTCCGCGACGGGATGCCCGATACCCGGCTCGACGAGCGTGGACTTTCCCTTTTCCAGAGGGAGCAACAGGTGGAGCCCCATGAAGTTGCCGGGCCTGGGAGACTCATTGTGGTAAAAGTAAGACGGCTGCCATTGATTCGCAACGGCGAAATCGAGCCGGCCGTCGCCGTCCACGTCGGCCAGGGCAATGCCGCGCGTCACCATCGCCTCGGACATGGACCGACCGTCCTGCAACACCAGTTTGGGGGCCACGTCGTAATAGCGGCCGTCCCTGGCCTTGACGAAGAAGGCGAAGGTGTCATGGCCGCTAACGTCATCGCCAGGTTGGAGGTTCGGCCAGAACTTCGGGTTGTTCAAGAGCTGGTTGTTGCTGGTGCCGAGGCTTTGCAGTTCGGGCCACTTGTTGATTTGCCCCTTGATGAAACCATTGGCCTGAAGCGCCTCGAGGACGCCGTCGTTGTTCAGATCCGCCAGCCGGCAGTCCCACGACCAGCCGCTGCGTGACAGGCCCAGTTCCTCACTGGCTTGCCGGAACGGAGCGATCCCGTCTTTCATACGCTCGGTCTGGCCGGTGTTGAGCCACAGGAAATGGCTTTCGGTCAGGGCCCACTGGGACGTCAGGTTGCTCACGTAGATATCAAGCAGTCCATCGCCGTTGATATCGCCGAAATCCACGCCCATGCCCTTGAAAGAGTCCTGGTTGATCACGCACGAGGCCGGCGTGCCCATCGTGCGCTCGCCGCGCAAGGCCATGAACTGAAAGTGGCCGGGGGTCGAGCGATTGTGCAGCAGGCGGTCGGGGCCAAAGTCGTTGGCAATGTAGATTTCCGGGAGCAGATCACCGTCGAGATCGGCGGGCCCGATTGCATAGCTCCAGCCGTGGGTCAGTTCCTCGGCGATCGAATCCTTCTGCTGGTCGAAGCGGACCGTCGGATGCTGGCCCGAGGTCGCGCTCACAAACCGGAAGAATCGGAGACCGCCGCCGTTGCCGGACCTCGCCAGCGAGTCATGCAAGGTTTCGGACCCCTGGGCATTCTCGTCGATCATCCGGGAGCCGTCGGGGAGGTAATTACCGATGATCAGATCGAGATGTCCGCTTCCGTCCAGATCGGCCGCGGCCGCCGTTGAGGAGTACCAGCGGTCGCCCCCCTTGATCAATTCCTGCGCTTCGAATTCGGCGGTCGAGGGCGGCGTTTTCGAGTCAACCGGCGTTCTGCGCAGATAGACAATCGGGCTACGGCCCCAGTGGACGACCAGCACATCCATCAGACCGTCCTCATTCAAGTCGGCGATCAGGGAGCCCTGAGGGCACATTGTCGCCGGGTTCCAGTTGGGGAACGACGATCCGGGGTCGAGTGCGAATGTTTCGTAGCGCACTCCGGTACCAGGTACGGGACCGCAAATGACCTGGTCGGTGCGCGGATCGACCCAGACGACGTCGTTTTGCAGTCCGTCGCCGTCCAGATCGCCCAGCGACACACTGGCGCCGAGCGTGGACACGTAGGCTCGGATGTGCCGCACGCTCGGGTGGACCTTGCGGACATACTTGTACGGCGGGTGCTTGGCCACTTCGGGCAACGGCGTCCGGCTAAACCGGAAGGTGTTGACAACCTCTTCCGACTCGGTCTTGGATAGTGCCCGCTCGCGAGTCATGACGTACAGGCTGATGACAATGGCCGCGGACACGAGCAGGGTGGCCCAGCGCCGGACCGATCCAGGCGGTCGCTTCATACTGCAAGTTCCTCTCTCAATGCGAATCGAATTGGACCTGAGCCTTGGCGGCGCAGAATTTCATGAGCGGGCTCCTGCGTTTAACGGCCGGTCAAGGAAGGCAGCGTTCGCCATGCGGACTGCCCCTGCCGCGGACAGGCCGGCCAGTGAATCGTCTGGCGGGCCAGTCTCGTGTGTTCGACCACCGTGGCGGCAATGTCACCGAACGGCCATCGCTTCAATTGCCAGAGACGCCTTGCCCGATGCGCCAGCGCACGAAAATCGTTCGAGAATAAGATCAGTTTAATCCACGATGGGTCGCGTCACAATCGAACCCGGAACGACCGCCAGTTGATCCGCTGCGCTCGCTGTGCCGTTATTTCGAGAGACTCGGTGACGCCTCAATTCGAGATGAGCCCGTGCCGAAGAAATCGGCGAAGACGTTGTCGCGCTCCAGCGGCAACTGGAAGCCGTCGGAGACCCGAGTCATGTACAGTCCGCGGCAGAGCCACCAAAACGTAGCCATGGCCTGCTCGGGACCGAGGTCCTTTTCGAGGCCTTTGTAGTCGGCTGGTGAGAGCTCCCAGGGCGTCTTGGTTAGCTTGCGAGCGTACGCATAGGTGCGCTGCTCGGCCGGCGGAAAACTCGACCAGTCGTCGCTTGCCAGCCGGCGGGTGCGCTCGGCGACGGCATCCTTGTCGAGCCCGGCGACCTCCAGCAGCATCTCGCAATGGCCCATGCAGTAGTTGCAGCGGGTGCTCCGAGTCTGGACCCAGAACAGGCTCTCCTCGAAAACGCGATCTGGCTTTGCCTCGGCCCACATCGTCCGGGTTCCCACGCTCCACGGGATCGCCAGCTCGGGGACATAACCCGAGCAGACAAGATTCCAGACGATCCGGGTGGGGCGGGCCGCGAGCCGCCGGCGGGAGGTTCTTCTTGACCTCGTCCCAGGTTGGAACCCGCAGGCGTGGTGTTCGGCCCCGTTGCTTCTCCAGCCGCGACTGGAGTTCGTCGAACGTCAGTTCCGACCACTCCGCATCCCGCGCGACGACTGTTGGTCCCGAACTCAGCAAGGCGGGCACCTTTGTCTGAGGCGGCAAGAGAGGCGTCGCCTGGAACGCACTCGGCGCGAACTTGACCTCGACCGGCGGCAAAGGCCCCCCGGTTTCCATCGGCAGGGCGAGCCCGAGCACGATGCGGTCTTGGAAGTTGCCGTAGGCAGCGAGCAGGACCATCGCAGCGACCCCCTTGTCGCCGAACCGACCGCGGAGCCGGGCAAACAAATCGTCAGGCACCGTGGGCGCTGCGACGGTCAAGAGACGGGCGAAGTCGAGCGGGTCGCGGTCGGCCTCGGGCCACCGGGCGGGGTCGCCAGTCAGCGACTTCGCCGCGACGGAGTCACCGCTGATCCGCCCCAGGTCGGCCAGCGCGTACGCCTCGGAGTGGGCGCACCGGTTGGCGTGGGCGATCACCCAGCGCATCTTGGCCCGGAGTACCGGGTCCACGGGACTCTTCGTCCGTTGCGCCAGTCGAGCTCGAGCATCGCGGCGGCCGTACGGGGCAACTGGACCGCCACGGCTTTCGCCCAGCTCGGCAGCGGCTGGCCGCCGCCCGAGTCCGCCGTCGGCATCCGGTTCCAGCATTCGGCGTCAGTCAACAGAGCGAGAGGGCCTTCGCTTGCGCAGGCCGATGCGTCCAGCATAATGGCCGGAAGGAGCACAACCCCGATCAAGAGGCAGACGCACAGTTCTTTCATCTCCAACATGGACAAATACTCCTTTGCGTTTGAAGGCTTGACCTTCTCGTGAAACTCAGGCGAGGAAACGGCGCGAACGACAGAACCAGCCAGCAACTCGTTCAGCCTGCGAGCACGCCGCGCCGGTCAAGTGTGCGACCGGGCCGTCACATGGGCTTCCGGTTCGAGGTTTCGGAAACGCCAACTCGGTCGTGATCGTTGCAGATGGCGTTACCGAACTGCTTCAAGCTGTCGACGCACTGAGCCCGTCTCGCAGCCTCACGAGCGGCCTGAACGGCGGGCAACAAGAGCGCGATCTACGTGCGTTGCGATGCGCTACGGGCTGACCCAGAGTACCGAGCGGTCAGCTCAGCAATGAGCCGTCAACAAATCCCGATTTCAATCGTGGCCCAGAATCGTTGCCGCGGCATGACCGAGGTCAAGCGGGGCACTACCGGCTCGGTCCGCCGCGCGGCAGCCGGAAATGGTCGTTCCGGCGCGAGATTGGAAAGCTGGGAAGTGATTCTGGGCCCGTTTTCAGACGAAGAGCAATCGGGGTGGGCGTTCGAGCGCGGTCGCCCGAGTCAGCGGGCTTGGCGATGCGGTATGCGGTAGTCGCCGAGAACCGTCTGGGCCGTTGATTGCGGGGCAAACCGAGACGTGCAGCCACCGCTCACCAGTTTCGAGACTGGAAGGGACAGGCGCATCCGGCTCCGAAGAACCCCGCCCGGAGCAACTCGGCCCTGAGCACGGCCGACGGGTCGGCCCTTCCGGGATCGCTTGGTGCGTGCTCGAATCCATGGAAAGAACTTCGAGGCGTTCAAACATGGTTGCGGCATCGCGCTGAGTCTTCGAGAGTGAGCCATGACCGCAAGCCGCTTCGACCCTCACGGCCAACGCATGCTCAAGCATCACCAGCGCGACGAAAGCGCCGACGATGAGAGCAATCGGTCGTCCGGATGACGGCTGCGTCATGAATGGCCCAAACGTGATTGACATTATGGCGATCGTGCCAGAAAGGTGACACAGGTAAGGTAACCGGCCGACCTCACGTGTGGCAAGAGGTTTGTCGATCGAAATAAAATTTGCGATCCCGGGTCAAGCGCGGGGGCCAGAAATGGGGCCGCGGAGCCGGGCACGGCCGGAAACGGCGTCTTTAGCTTGTCGCATCGGTTGTCGCTTGGCTCGTTTTTCGTGGCCTGAGAGAAATGAGTGCGCTTCACATTCCTTTCAAACGGGCTTTTCGCGTGCCTACGGCGGGCTCGACCCTCGCAGCCAGACCAGCCGATATTCGGTCGTCGGTTGTTTCGGAAGGATCTCCGCGGCCAGGCGATCGCAGACATTTCGGGCCTCGGCCTGGGTGAATCCCCTGGCAGGGTTGGCGGTGATCGTCACGGACGGCAAGAGACCGGATCGCTCGAGATGGTTGGGCTGGTCTTCCCGGCGCCATGCGGCGACCGCGCTTAGAGGCACCAGTTCGCCGTTCTTGCTGCGGACCTTGAGTCGCTTCAACGCGTCGACATCGGTTAGGTCCCCTGATCCGAGCTCGATGAGGATCGGCCAGGTCCGTCCGAAGCGAGTGAAGTTCCCGGCCCGGATGGGGCCGACGGCTGCCTGAGTCAATTCGGTGATATCAGCCGGGGCCAGGCCCAGCGATCCCGCCTTGACTTTATCGATGTCCAGGGAGAGCGAGGGGGCTCTCCGCAGGCCGCTGCTGTTCACGTCGCTCAGGTGCGGGTCCTGGGATAGCCGCGCGACGAGCTGCGTGGCTAGCTCGTTCACCCGCTGGCGCTCGGGCCCATGGATCGCGAAGTCGAGGGAGAAAAGCGGGACAGGAGGGAGAAAAGCGGGACAGGAGGGAGAAAAGCGGGACAGAGGGAGAAAAGCGGGACAGGTCCGATTTTGGCAAAGGGAGAAAAGCGGGACAGGGGGAGAAAAGCGGGACAGGTCCGATTTTGGCAAAGGGAGAAAAGCGGGACAGGTCCGATTTTGGCAAAATGATCAATCTTGGGACAGAAAAGCGGGAAAGCGGGACGAAGAGCGGGAAAGCGGGACAGGTCCGATTTTGGCAAAATGATCAATCTTGGGCCCGAGGGGTCCTATCTGGGAGCGGCGTTTGGATCGCGACCCACTTTTCGCGGGCGACCGGTGGGACGATAGGCCGATTCTAGGCCCAATCGTATCGCAATTTCCTTCTGCCATTCGGGCTGCCCGAATGGTCGGCCACGTCGCACGCTCCGGCGAAGAGAATCAAGTTCCTGCTCGTCTTCGGCGCGATTGACCCGCTCAAGCCAATCTCCTGGCACGTCGATCGGCCACGCTGCCAACAACGCCCGCTGTTCTCGCGTACCATGACAGCGTCGCCACAAACTTCCCCACCGCCACTCCTCCGCTCGCACCACGAGATTGGCACGCTGCCATTGGAGCGGGAAAGCGGGACGGGTCCGATTTTGGCAAAATGATCAATCTTGGGCCCGAGGGGTCCTATCCGGGAGCGGCGTTTGGATCGCGACCCACTCTTCGCGGACGACCGGTGGAACGATAGGCCGATTCTAGGCCCAATCGTATCGCAATTTCCTTCTGCCATTCGGGTTGCCCGAACGGTCGACCACGTCGCACGCTCCGGCGAAGAGAATCAAGTTCCTGTTCGTCTTCGGCGCGATTGACCCGCTCAAGCCAATCTCCTGGCACGTCGATCGGCCACGCTGCCAATAACGTCCGCTGTTCTCGCGTACCATGGCAGCGTCGCCACAAACTTCCCCACCGCCACTCCTCCGCTCGCACCACGAGATTGGCACGCTGCGCATTGCGTTCCACGTATCGAGCCACAACCCAGAAATGCTCGTCGCTCTCCACGGGAAACGATTTGTACCGACCCTGGTAAATATGGCCCAATCCCGCATAGCCTCGATGTTGTTGCCACCGCCGGACATGGGTGATCGTCAACCGCTGCATAAACGTTGCGAGCTCACCGTCGTGCTCAGGCCACACGAGCAGGTGCCAGTGGTTCGGCATCACGGCGTACGCACAAATCCGCATCGGCGACTGTTCGAGAGTGTCGCCCAAAACCTGCTCGAACGCTTGATAATCCGCAGCCTTCTCGAACAATTGCATTCGCGCCACGCCGCGATTCAAGACGTGAAACACCATTCTGCCAGGAGCGACCCGCGCTGTTCGTGGCATCGCAGAACTTTAACAGAAAACCCCCTAGATTGCCAATACCGGACCTGTCCCGCTTTCTGTCCCTCCCGCTTTCTGTCCCTCCGCTTTCTGTCCCGAACAGAAAACCCCCTAGATTGCCAATACCGGACCTGTCCCGCTTTCTGTCCCCTGTCCCGCTTTCTGTCCCCCGAACAGAAAACCCCCTAGATTGCCAATACCGGACCTGTCCCGCTTTCTGTCCCTGTCCCGCTTTCTGTCCCCCAATACCGGACCTGTCCCGCTTTCTGTCCCCGAACCTGTCCCGCTTTCCCGCTTCACCATAAGCGTCAAGGCTGCTCACTTTTTTTGGAAGTTGGTGTGTTGAATCCTTTGATCTTGAATCCTTTGATCAAGTGCCGGATAGTTGCGGTTCTGGAGTCCGACCGCAAGTCGTGGTCCGCACCAAGGCAGATTACCAACGCAGTCCATGTCCACGAGTGGTTATCGTGATCTGGATCTTGTGATAGGGATCGGGTGTCATCAATCCACTCTGTTCGCGTTTAGCTTGCCGCCCTCGTAGTCGATCTCCAGAGTGCTCACCCGGCCCTTCTCGTCCCGGGCGAAGGTCAGCTCCAGGTCCATTACCTTGAGGAAGAATTTCTCCTCCGCCCAGGGGAGCAGAGAGAACCGGGTCCGGCCGGGGAAGTCGATGGTCAGCCGGTCCCCCTCCCGATTCACGGTGACAACGCGGTCGGGAGGGAGCCGGTAACGCCCCACGTAGGTGGCGAGGCAGTCCGGGTCCACGCTGATTGGCGTGTGGGCTCGCGCGCGGCGCTCAGCCAGCCATTTCGTCATCGCCGCGTGCGACAGTTCTTCACTGGCGTACGAGTAGTCGGTCTGCTTGCGCAGGAGGGCCAGCTCCCGCGCGAACCCTTGCGGCCCTGCCGCCCACGCGGGGTCGGGCGGGATTCGCCCGCCACCGTCCTCGTACACGAACAGCCGGAGGAAGCAACTGGCGAACGCCGATGTCTTCACATCCCAGTTATCAGAGAAGAAGGGGGCGCTCAAGCCGTCGCTGTTGGCCAGGAGGATGAGGGTCAGGTTCTTCTCCGGCACCTTGAGGAGCAGCGCGGAAAAGGTGTACGGCCAGTAGCCGAAATGCCAGACCAGCTTTACTCCGCGGTGGCGCTGGACGAACCAGCCCAGGCCGTGGGGCAGCGCCTGACCGCCGTCGGTGACGGCCGGCGTCCAGGCTCGCTCCTGGGTCTGCTGGCGGAGGAACTGATGGCGGTCGATGGCGGCGGCGTACTTGGCCAGGTCGCGGACCGTGGAGATCAGGCCCTCCCTGGCGTCAATTGAGCCCAGGCCTTCCCCGCCGTCCGTGGCGAGCCGCGGTACGGCGGATTGGCCACGACCTCGTCCGAGCCATAGAGGTGGTAGGGCCGGGCCAGGTCTTTGAGGACCTCCCGGTCCCGGCGGATGGTGTCCTTGCCCAGCCGGTCGGCCCACCGGTCTCCCTCGGTGAGCATATCGTGCCCTGGGACGCTCCGATCCATGTGCAGCGGTCCGAGAAACGTGGCGACCATCAGCTCGCGGAATGACTTCCCCGAAGCCCTCTCGATGACCTGGTTGACGATCCAGTAGGCGCCGGCGGTGTAGTGGAAGCGCTCGCCGGGGATGCCCTCGGAAGTATGGGAAAGGAGGTGTCGGATCTTAATCCGGTCGCCCTTCACGTGGGCGAAGTAGTGGGACGCCGGCTCCTCCAGATCGAGCTTGCCCTGCTCCACGAGCCGCAAGATCAGGGTAGCACCGAAGGTCTTGGTCAGGGAGGCGACGTGGTAAGGGGTTTCGGGCGTCGCGAGTACGCCCTTCTCCCGATCGGCGAACCCGAACCCTTTGTCCCAGACAACCTCCTGGTCGCGGACGACGGCAGCCGACAGACCGGGGATTTTCAGGAGCATGCGGAGCTGGTCCAGCTGCCGCTCGAGCCGCAGGAACCGATCTTGGTCGGCCGCGAGGAGAGGCTGTCCGTCCTCCTCGGTCGGCACGCCGGTGCCCAAGAAGGCGTTCTGATCGTCTGGGATGCGGAGGCGCGGGACGCCTCGACATCGAGCGGGCCGCCGATCTCCGGGATCCCCTTCAGACTCCGCGGCCACCAGATGGCAAGAGCCGCAGCGGCTACTGCAAGGTGAATCGCCAGAACGAGCGTGGTCCGCAAGGGTTGGCGGAGTCTCTTGGGCAGCGATGGGAGCATCTTCAGCGACGTACCACTCACCGCCTCGGCTTTGGGACTCTCGTGTCGGGTCAACATGAGAACGGCGACTCCGGGCGAAGCAAGATCCGCAGCCTGACTTTCCAGCCATCCTAACCACGAGGTGTCGTCCTTGCAACGACAGTTGTCAGAGAACTGGGAAACGGGACCGGCGACCATCATCCAGCTGGCTGGGACCGACTCTGGCAGCCAGGCTGAGGCAGGCCATTCACGCGGGGGACCCCGAAGCCTTCGAGCGGATGGAGGTCTGGCTCGATGCGGCCCCTATCCCGTAGGAGCCGCTCGGCCCCTTGTTCCGACCCGCCCAGGGGCGCGGGGTGGCGGGCGGCACGGCTCGGCCACCCGGCCGATGAACCGCCGTGCCGTCCAGGCTAAGATACTTCACGCGTCTCCAGCTCGACCCCGACGTGTCCGTGGACTCCCTGCGGGTGACGGTGCAGACGGCCGCGCGGGGCGCGGGTCCGATAGCGTCGACCTCGCAGACTTCGCCGGACCTGCGGACCACGCTCACCTCGATCCGCAATCGCGACCCCCCTCCGCCGGTCTCCTGCCTACGTCCTGCGGTATAGAGCCGGTGGCCGCTTCGGCGTGGTGAAGCCATTCTCGTAGACATGCACTGCGTTGTGAGCCACTCGTGGGTGAGCCACTCGTGGACAGAAGCCACTCGTGCTCGTGGACATGCACTGCGTTGGTAATCTGCCTTGGTGCGGACCACAAGCCCCCTCCGCGCGGCGCTGTCCGCGCATGCTCATCGGCGCCTGTCCGCGCGTGCTAAGCCCCCTTCGCGCGGCGCGTGCCCTCGCGGTGCCTTGTATGTTCGATTCCGGCCAGTAATGGATACTGGCAAGGGTGTCGTGAGGAGAGCTATGCAGTGCCTGAGGCTTTGACCTCTTTGGACAGATTGCTCCCTCCGGCTCGGGCTTAAGGTTTTGGCACATCATGCGGCTTGACCGCTTATCACAAGGATATCTTGGCTCGAGATTCCCGGAGGAGGCTCACGCCGTTCCCTCTGACACATGTCGTGCGAAATGTCTCCACGTCTCTCATCTTTGGAGGCCCTTCATGGCCGTCAGCACGTCTCTTGATCGCATCGGCGTCGGCATTGATACCGCGCAATACGGTCATCGCGTCTCGTTCGTCAGACCGGATCGTCAACCGGCCGCCAAACCGATCACCGTCATGGAAAACCACGCCGGTTATCAGTCTCTAAAGGAAAAGATAATATCCTTGCATGAACATAATCCACAAGTGATTTTCCAGATACGCATCGACGCCGCCGGCCAGTATGCCGCCAATCTCGAACATTTCTTGCGCAGCCTCGACTTGCCCATGACCCTGTCCATCGGCGAGCCCAAGCGCAACAAGGATTATCAGAAAGCCCACTTCCCCAAGCGCACCACCGACGACACCGAAAGTCAAGCCATGGCCCGCTTCGCCGTGGTTGAGCAGCCCGATGCCACGCCTCCCCCCGCCCAACCGATGATCTTGTTGCGCGAGGTCGTCGGTCGCTTACAGGCTCAGGTCAAGCAGACGACCCAGGCGGTCAACCGACTCCACAACCTCCTGGCCCGCGTCTTTCCGGAACTCGCCACCTTGACCGACGATATTGATTCCGCTTGGGTCTTGAAGTTGCTCTCGAAGTACCCCACCGCCGAACGCATCGCCGCGGCCCGCATCGCGTCCCTGGAGAAGATCCCCCATCTCTCTAGCGAACAAGCCCAGGCGCTTCACCTCGCCGCCGGGC
This sequence comes from uncultured Planctomycetota bacterium, assembly GCA_963818265.1. GTDB lineage: Bacteria > Planctomycetota > Planctomycetia > Isosphaerales > Isosphaeraceae > CAWFRS01. The sequence continues at coordinate 158,200 of CAWFRS010000001.1, forward strand.
AATCGGTCGCGTCCCTTCGCGGTCCCGTGGCCGAGGCTTTGGTCGACAGTCTCGTGGACCAGGTGCGTCGCTGCCAAATCGCCGAGAAGTCCTTGCGGAAATTGTTGGCGACCACCTTTACCGATCTGCCCGCTTCGCCCCATGTCCAGGTCGTGACCATCCCCGGCATCGGCCAGGCCACGGCGGCCGCCATCGTCGCCAAGATCGGCGACATCGACCGCTTCGCCACGGCCGACCAGGTCGTCGGCTATTTCGGCGTGTTTCCCCGGGAAAACACCTCAGGCGTCGACCGCCAGGGAAAACCTTTGCTCCCCGGCACCATGTCCATGTCGCAACAAGGCAACGATCTGGTGCGCAGCTACCTTTGGAATGCCGCCCGCGCCGCCATCCGCTATAACCCCGCCATTGGCCCTCTCTATGGCCGCCTCCGGGCCAAGGGCAAACGTGACGACGTGGCCATGGGCCACTGCATGCGCAAGCTTCTCCATCTGGTGTTTGCGGTCTGGAAGACGAATCGCCCCTTTAATGGTGAACACTTTCCCTGGGCCAATGCCGATGCCGCCAAGCTGGCAACGCCTCCATCAGATCCCCCGGAAGCTGTTTTATTGCCGGCCGACAAAGAAACGGCCGTGGGCCACACGCGGGACTTGCCCACCGGGAAAGTGGTCACCACGGCCGCTACCAGCGTAGAAGGAACGCCCCCGCCGGTCAAGCCGGCGACGAAGCCCTTGTCAGCTCGTAAGGGCAAAGGCCAGTAGGTTTGCATCAGTGCAAAGCAGCAGTCTTGCCCGCCGGGGCTGGCTGGTGGTCGTTTAACGGTCTGGAGAGTAGTCTGGTTGACGCCGACGGAAGGATAGGGCAACGCAGGAGTCCGACTCGCTCAGCTTCTGCTCGATCAGCCGCGACTCGGAAAGGGCATCGAGCGCCTCGGCTGTCCGGCCAGCCGACATCAAGTAATCTGCGAGGTTGTTGAGCCCGAAGGCGACGTTGTTCGCCAGGTGAGTCACCGCGGGGTTGGCATCGGCCGACTTCCGCCAGGTGGCCACGGCACGGCGCTGCGACGAAATCGCGTTGTCGAGCTGGCCCAGGTCCCAGAACGCCGCGGCCGTGTTGTTGTGGAGCTTGGCCAACCGATCCTGAAATCGGTACACACTCGACTGGGCGTCGGTCAACTTTTGATAGATCGCGGCCGCTTCCTCGTTCGGGGCGATCCCCTCCTCGGGCTTGCCCACTCGGGCGCTGACGACATAGCCGATACTCCACAGGGATTCGCCCAGTCCTTCCTGATATCGCATGATTCCAGGGCTCTTCGCGACCAGTTTGCGCATGATCGTGACGGCGCGGGTGGCCATCTGGAGGCGCCTTCGCCTGACTCTCTTGCGGCAGAGCCGTCGAATAGGAGCTCAGGCATCTGGCGAGCTCGAACTCGGCTTCGTCGAAACCTGGATTCGCGGCGACCACTTTCTCGGCGAGCTGACACGCCTCGTCGCACGACGCCAACGGCCCCGCTTTGTCTCCGGAGCTATCGAGAACGACGCCCAGGGAAACGAGGCTCCGCACCACGTCGAGCGCCGCGTCGGGATCGGCGTTGGGCCTGGTCGCGAGCTCGCGGCGTACTGCCAGGCCCTCGCGATGCACGGGCACCGCGTCGGACATCTTGCCGATCGCGCTTGTCAGGTCCCCGAGCTCGAAGTAGGCCCGCCCCAGCGCGGACCGCGACTGGGGGTCTTGCTGGCCTTTCAAAAGGCCCTGAAGCTTGTCGTAAAAGCCGGCCGCGGCCTTGAGAAGCTTGCCGCGTAACCCCTGGAATTGCTTCTCCTTGAGCAGCAGATCTTCGCTCACCTCGCCGCTGAAGAGCTTGATCGCCTCCATGGCCAGGTCGAACCGCTGATGTTCGCGTACGTTCGCGGCTTTCAGTTCGGAGTTCGCGTGGTTAACCCGTTCGTTGGCGATCGCCAGCTCGGTATTGCTTGCCTCGAGCGCAAGATTCGCGCGAGTCTGGACGGCCAGCACGGAACCCATGCCGACGAGCGCGACCAAGAGCGCGACCCCGGCCGCGGTCACCGCGGTGCGGTGACGGATCAGCCAGCGCGACGCTCGACGTGACAGCGGTTCGCGCCAGGCGTTGACCGGCTCGTCGGCCATCCAGCGCTCGATATCATCCGCGAGTGACCTGCACGACGCGTAGCGAGCCTCGGGATTGAGCGCCATCGCCTGGAGGCAAACTGCTTCGAGAGCCGGGTCGATCGATGGGTTTCGTCGCCGTGGCTCGGGGAACTCGCCCCGCTGCGCCCTGCGGATGACTTCTCCGACCTCATCGCTGTCGATCGGCTCGGTGCCGGTGAGCAGGCAATAGAGCGTGGCACCAAGGCTGTAGACATCGGACCGCGGACCGAGGTGCTCCAGGTCGCCGTTGGCTTGCTCGGGACTCATGTAGGCCGCTGTGCCAAGGACGCTGCCGGGCAATGTCTCGGCGCTACCACTTCCCGACGACGGCATGAGTGTGCGCTCGCCCGATTCGATTCCGGGCTCGACCCGCCCCAGCGGCTTGGCCAGGCCCCAATCGACCACGAGCGTCTCGCCGTGCTTACCGACGATGATGTTGCCCGGCTTGATGTCGCGATGCAACACGCCACGGCCATGGGCGTAATCAATCGCATTGCAGACGTCGATGAACCGCCGCAAGAGTTTGCGCAACTCGAGTGAGCGGCGGCCTGGCTCTCTTTTCAGGGATTTGTCGGCATGAAAACGGTCGATGGCTTCCTTGAGATTGTCGCCGCGGATGAATCGCATGGCGTAAAAAGGTCGGCCATTCGCATGAGCCCCTAGCCCGTAGACTGGGACGATTCCGGGATGCTCGAGTCCGCCGGTGATTTCGGCCTCGAGCAGGAATCGTTGCCGGCTCGAGGGGTCGTCCGCGTGGCGGTCGAGAATCTGCTTGAGGGCGACCTCGCGGTTGAATTCGCCATCGAGCGCGACGAAGACAGCGCCCAGTCCGCCGCGGGCATGAGGCCGCAGGACGCGGAAGCGCTGGCCGAGGTTGGTCGACTCGCCGACTGCATAGGAGGCCGTTCGGTCGGCACCATCGTTTTGCGTCGAGTCCTGCCCGGTGGCGACATGGGCGAGCGTTTCATTGATATCGGCGTCGCCAAGCCCGGCCAGGCTCTCGCGCGTCGATTGGCCGGCCGGCATGGCGGCGAGGCTCATCTCGACATCGCCGTGCTTCTTGACGTGCAAGGCGACGATGGCGTCGATTCCTGTCCGGGCATCGGCATCGAGGTCGCCACGGTCGACAAGGTGGTCGGCCAGGCTCCTGGATTTGTCTCTCGTCCAGGCCTGGAATGCGGCGACAAGCTGGACCTGGTCGATCAACCCGTTCTGAAGTGCGAGCATTCCGAACAGGAGATGGCGGTCTGCAGCGGTAGTCATGACATGGTTCCGATCGGCGGCCGTCGATCATGCAAAGGCCCGCGCCTGGGCCCCGCACGGGAATGGAGTCGCTGTCGACAGATTTTCGCAAGTTCGACGGGCATTTGCACCCGTACCGCCGACTGTCGTCAGACGATCAAGCCGGTGGACGGCTCGGCGTCCCGCAGGGTGTTCGAACCCAGGCTGTCGGCCACGGCCAGCGTCTTTCCCTTCGATTGCAGCGACCGTGAGCGCGGGGAAGCGGAGGTTTGTCGGCGTTGATGTCGGTGTACTGCACGCTCGCTCAATCGCTTGACATGTCCGGACCGAGTCCGGAAAGCGTGTCGTAAAACTAGCTGGGTCCCCGTTTCCATCCTCAAGGAGGGCTGGCCGCGGGAAGGGCGTCGATGATGCGCTGGACGGCGGCCGGCAGAGGTGATGGCGCGTCATCCCAGTCGGTCTGGCCGAAGCGGAGAAATTGGTGGAGTTTGGCTGGCCCATAAACAGCATAGCTGTCGCCGTTCGGCTCGAGGCGATACGTGGGCCGAAAAAGCGGCTCGTCGGCCCCCGCCTGAATCACCAGGTAGCTGCCGCTGGGGCTGACCATGATGAGCCTTGCGTGTGCATCCGACATGGAATCCCCGTCTTGCCAGTTCGTCCTGAGTGCGACCCGCGGTCATGAGCCTTTGCGGGTCTTGTCGACCGTATGGGACGGTTCCTTGTTCGCGGGCGAGACCACCTCGATCTGGCTTCCCAGCAACTCGATGTAGGAGATATTCGGCTTCCGCTTGACCTGTACGCGGTAAACCGGCGCGCCGCCGGGGCCGAGGGGACCGCGATATTCGACGATCTTGCCGACGTTGCCGGCGTAGTTCTTGATCCTGACCTTGTCGCATCCCTTGAAGGAGACAACGACGTCGGGCTGGTTCTTCTTGGCCATCGCGCCCGCCTACTTGGATCATGGAATCCACGGGTTTCTTCTCAGGATTGTTCGTAAGTGATCGTCCATTATGCCGGGAAAATCGAAGGGGGATAAGTCCGCTAAACCTATGATCGTACGACATTTATCGCCGGCATTTTCCGGAATTCGGCCAGTGACGGTCGACTCCGCCCGAGTGCGTCGGCCGTGCGCCTGTACCCGTGGTCGCGCCCGTGATAATTGGACGAATCCCCTTTCCGCGCTCCGCCTGTACCCGTGGTCGTGCCGTAATAATTGGACGAATCCCCTTTCCTCGCTCCGCAAGACCAATTAATAGGAACTAGGTCTGACCCCACTGCCGGAGACCCCACTGCCGCTCGAAAGGCAAAGATGACCACGCGGAAATCAGAGATCGTCCGGCGCTTGAAGCAGCCGGCGGACGGCGTCAAGGTGCATTTCAAGTCGACGCCAGAGTCCGAACAGACGATCAAATTGGCCGACCCGTGCGCGAACGGACGCGCCAACCGACGAAACTCGGAGTTGACGTACCGGTATTCAACTTTTTCCCGGTGGAAAAATCCCTTCGTCGATCAGCCCTTTTCGCAGATCGATGCGATGATTGAGATTGATCTTCAGGGCGACGACCGTGGCCCGGCCTGTCGGAGTTCGGCCCACCAGCAGCGGACCGTCCCAGCGAAAATGCCATGACCATTTGTGACGGCGCGGATGGAACAGCGGAACGATCTTCTTTGTTTTGGGATCAACCCCTGCAACATTCGGCCCTTTGTGACGGTTGCACGCAAAACAGGCTAAACAGAGATTCCCTGACTGAGTTAGACCCAGGTGATGCTCAGCGATGACGTGATCGACCTCGAAAGGAAGGTCGAGATCGTCCGAGGAGATCTGGCAGTATTCACAACGACCGCCGGCCCGCCGCCAGACGAGGTCTTCGAGCGTGCGTTCCATGCGTGCTCAGTGCACCTCGGAGATGCCGTTCTTATGTCCGTTTTTGAGTGACCGCCGGGCCTTCGACTTCATCAGCGAAAGCATGTGTCCGACGCGTTCATAGTTATCGATCTCAACCCGCTCGGCAGCGAGAAGCGTCCCTTTCTTGGCTTTGGCGAGCAATTCATGCATCCGCTCTTTGTCAGCCTGCTTGAAGTCGAGTTCAAGGATCGCCCGCGCCGCGGCATGGTCCAAGGTGGCGTTATCGGGTTCTAGCACACGAGCGAAAATCGCTACTTCGCTAGTGCCCTCATGAGCGACGTGCATGGTTTATCCTTCCTTTACACTGTTCGGCAGAGTTGAGTATACCACTATAACTGGTTGCTCTGCAATCACTAACGTCGTTTTCCAACGCGCGACCTTGCCGGCCAGGCCATACCTTCCGGCAAACCACTTCCGGCCGAACCGTGTAAATCGAGTACCATCGCCAGAACTGTCCCGCTACGGTGAAGGCGAAAGAAGCGAACCGCATGGTGTTTGTCACAGCGGCAGCCTGCAAGGCAGCGGGATAGCGGCCGGGACTCCATCGCCAGCCTTCCGCTATCGACACAAGGCGAAAGCCGTGAAACTGCAAAAGGTCAAGAACAAATACAAGACGATTTCCACGCGTGCTGCCTTGCTCTTGAAACGAGGCGAGGGGACCGACGTGGACTGGAAGCGCACCCTCAAATTCGATCCAGAAGACATCGTCGCCTTCGCCAATTCAAGCGCGGGCGGCGCCATCCTGCTGGGCGTCGAGGAAATCAAGGGTCCGAACGGCATCCAGCAGTCCAAGATCATCGGGAAGAGAAAAGCGGAAAGAGAAAAGCGGGACAAAAAGAGAAAAGCGGGACAGAGAGAAAAGCGGAGAGAGAAAAGCGGGACAGAGAGAGAAAAGCGGAGAGAAAAGCGGGACAGGTCCGATTTTGGCAAGGAGAGAGAAAAGCGGGGGAGAGAGAAAAGCGGGACAGGTCCGATTTTGGCAAGGAGAGAGAAAAGCGGGACAGGTCCGATTTTGGCAAGAGAGAAAAGCGGACAGAGAGAAAAGCGGGACCTGTCCCGCTTTCTGTCCTCGGCCGCATCGTTAGCCAGTATGCTCCGATCGAACAGGTCGTCGATGTCGCGGCTGGGCGCACACAACGCGATTACACTCTCCGAGCGAGAACGTGATGGAGTTGTGTGTTAATATCTGATCGTCGAGACAGTGGTCTACACAAAAGCGGTTCGAGCCGCCGCCTTGCCCTGGAACCAGCGCCGCGAGCGGCGTGCGGCTGCGTCGATGAGCGAGCCCCGCCGCCTGTCTGAACCGTCAACCGAAGCCACGTACGGTTTCCATCCGGTTTGCCGGCCAGGCTTCAGTCGTTGCGGTCCGAACGGCAGGGCCGTCCCGGTGAAGCCGTAGCGCACCGAGACGGCCGGCCGCTGAGATCGGCGAGGTTGGGTCCGACGGTTCAACCAAGCAAGCGATCGACGTCCGGCAAGAGCTGGGCGAAGTCGAGCTTGGTCGGGCAAGCGGCACGCGCGGCGTCGAGGTCGGCTCCCTGCCAGCTTCGTTCTTCCTCCGTGAGTTGGGAATAGGCGTCGCGGGCCCAGCGGCGGGCGCCATGATGCTCATGGTAGGTCAGGAAGCGGGTCAGATCGCCCAGGCGCGCGTCGGTCCCCGCGGCGCGTCCGCACCGGCCGTCGCAAGCCGCGCACATGATCGGACCGGCATCCATGAGGGCAACACGCAACTCGTGGATCTCGTTCTGATTCATGGGTTGAAAGCGCCGGGCGGCATCGGTGTTCTGGTTGACCTCGTCGGTGTTGGACATGGCCACGCAGGCGGAGGCGATTCGCTCGTCGGACCACATCGCCTGCAAGACCCCCTGATAAGGGTTCAGCCCGCGCTGCTGAAGCATCGGGGCTTGGAATCGCACCCGCTTCGACAGGTTGCCCGCCACCAGCTTCATGGCCACGAGGCCGATGTTCTTCTTGTAACACGCATCGAGGGCTCGATTGAGTCGAGAATCCTTTTCCAGCCACGGATTCATGGCGATCATGATCACGTCCATCAAGCCCCCCTCGGCGGCGATCTCGAGCTGCTCCGCCCGGCGCTGGTCGTGGGTCGCGAATCCGACGAACCGCACCTTACCGGTCTTCTTGATGGCGGCGATCGTCTCTTTCACCTCCTGGCTCTTGGGCCAGTCCATCTCGTTCCCGGACAGCCCGAAGTCGACCGCTTTTCCTGATAGCGCATGAAAGTAAAGGAGGTCGATGTAATCGGTCCCCAGCGCCTCGAGTCGAAGATCGATTCGTTTGAGCATGTCGCTGGGTCGCGCGACGCCATCCTTGGTCGCCAGAAAGATCTGGGGACGGACCTCCGGCATCGCCGCGAACCATTTCTTGAAAGCATCCTCAGTTCCATAGGATGCGGCCGTGTCGAAGAAGCGGACGCCCCGGCTGTACTCGAAGCGCAGCAACCGGTCGAGGGAACCGGGGGCGCGAGCGGTTCCCCCGTTGAGGATCGTCACCCCCACCCCTGTCTTGCCCAACAGGCGCCTGGGGAGCTCAAGCGGCTTAGGAGTCCCCGGTGTTTTGTCCTGAGCCACGGACGCCGCTGGCGCAAGGGCTGTGGCCGCAACCGTCGCGGCAGCGCTGTTCTGAATGAACTCCCGACGACGCATCGGGTCCGAACCAGTGTCAGCCATCGATTGGTCCTCCAGGCTGAGGCGGAACGGCAGTAATCCCGCAATGGAACCCTGCCCCTTGAAGTTAACCCGCCGGCAACAGCGTGTCTAGCGATCTATCGAGATGAGATGTTCTGGGCCGGGTCACCCAGGGCGGTTGCCCGCCCCGGGTTCCCACAGATCCCAACGTGCGGATTTCCCGCATTGGGCTCGTCATCTCATGAATTCGCTGCGCGACCGAGCAGGCTGTGGACCACACGTGCTTGAGGGAGCCGGTATCGTCGCTCCAGGCGCAAGACTCTGGCCACGTCATCGGGCCAGCGCGGCGACGCCGTGATAGCCAACGTTTCCAGATTTCCTTAGCCCCCTCCCGGAATTCCTGGAGGCTGGAGAAATTCCCGGTGATCCCGTAATACCCGTAGTGGCCTTGCAGCTTCTGCTTCAGCGTCTGGTGTTGAATCGCGATCGGTTCATGCCGGTTGATCCGGCACCAATCCGATAACGCTTGAAACGCCCGTTTGAGCCGGCTCTTGGCCGTCTTGCGCTTGATCACCCATCCCCCTTTCCAGGCTTTTCCCCAGTAATGGGTAAAGCCCAAGAAGTCGAATGTCCGCGGCATCGGGGATACCTCTGCCGGTGGATTGGAGTCGGCCGGATCATCCGGTTGAAACCGGATCAGCCGTGTCTTCTCCGGGTGAACCGTCAAGCCGTACTTGCTCATTCGCTTGGGAAGCACGTCCATGATGCGCCGCGCATCGTCTTCTCGGGCAACCCCGATCACGAGTCGAGTGGCCCGGGGGAGTTTCACCCCCAAGCCCTCTCAGATCCGGACGGGAGGCTCTCGCCTCATCCGGCTCTTATGATCCAGTCGCCGGCCGTATCCCGAGCTGCCAGAGGACGAACAGCTTCGGATCGCGTCGCGCTACCCGACCCAGCCAATAGACCGCGTGGGTAGGGTGACGCCTCAACCGTTTGTATTTCCGCTGCGCCCATTTCACCAATGCGCGCTCCAGATGTCGGAGGACCGGAGTGAGCGCCGACCGGTAGAACCGACCGTAGTAGTTCGCCCAACCACGGACCGAAGGATTCACAAGCCCCGCGATTTCCTCCAAAGACTGATTGTTCCGAGTGGCGGCCAGCCGCCAGTCTCGGATCGTCTCTCGAATCGCCTTGGCGGCCTTGTCGCTGATCGCCGGCAGGAAGCTCACGAAGAACGTCCCGCGTCGATTCTTGGCCCGCCGGGGCCGAAAGGTATAGCCTAAAAAGTCGAACTTGATGTGCTCATGTTGATCTTTCCGGTCATCATCCTGGCAGTACACGATCTTCGTCTTCTCAGGGTGAAGCTCCAGACGGCACTCCTTCAGACGTTGCCGGACCGCTTCGAGCACATGCTCTGCTTGAGCGCGGCTCTTGGCGTGAATGATCACATCATCGGCATAACGCTCGAACTGAATGGCCGGATAGGTCCGACGCATCCAGAGATCGAATGCATAATGCATGAAGAGATTTGCCAACAAAGGCGAAACTACTGACCCTTGAGGCGATCCCTTCGTTCGTTCTTCGCGGCTGCCATCCTGCTTCTGAACGGTATCCGTTCGGCCGAACCATACCCGCGCGGTCGCGCGGCCCCCTGGGCTGAGGAGCACACGTGCGACGATCCAGCTCCGAACGGAGGCGTACGCCGGGCGTCAGCCAGACGAGCCGCTTTCCGGACAGTCCCGCGCTGCGGCGGGCGTTGCCTGTGGTCCTGTGCTGACGCTAGCGCCGCGCATTTGTCCATAGGCGAACTGTCGGCGGCATCGCCGAAAACAACGACTGCCGCCGGCGCTGGGCGGACCGAGCCGGATCAAGTGCGCTACTTTGTCCCCATCAACAATTCGCAGGCAACGAGGCGTCTCTGACGCCGGGCACCACAAGCAGTGCCTCGGCGTCAGAGACTCGGGGTTGGATCTCTGGCCTTCTCACGCCGCAAGGCACGACGGCGACGCCGGGCATTGGCGGCAACCTCGGCCTCGTCGCGACGGTACTGGAGGACGTGCTCAGGATGCGCCGCGATCCAGACGTCGGGAAGCAACGACTCCAGATCCACCTGCTCCGACGACAGAGCGACCAGTAAAGCACGCACATACGCAAATGGCTCAATCTGGTAACGCTTGGCGTTGGCCAGGATCGTATAACAGATCGCCGCCGTCTCGCCCCCTTGGTCACTCCCCAGGAACATCCAGTTTTTTCGGCCGATCGCGCAGATCCGCAGCGTTCGCTCCGACGTGTTATTGTCAATCGCCAGCCGGCCGTCTTCGGTGTAGCGCCGCATTTCGGCGGGGCGGTTCAGAACATAGGCGATCGCTTGCCCGTACTGGCTCTTGGGCAACGCGACGGCTTTTTGGTCGCGCAAGTACGCCTCCAGGCGATCGAGCACCGGCACGCTCTTCTCCTGGCGGACCGCTTTCCGCTCGTCGGGGCCCAGGAGCCGGATCGTGTCCTCGATATCATATAACTGCGCAATCAATCCCAGCACATAATGCGCCTCACGCGGCTGATTGAGTCGGGCGTCGAAGAACTTGCGTCGCGCATGCGCCCAGCAGCCTACCGACACAATGCGACCACCCGATGCCAAAATGACCGATTCGTACGAGCTATAGGCGTCGGTCTGGAGATAGCCGCGGAAGTCCGCGAGGAATCTTGCTGGACCGTCGCGGTTGCGCGAATCGGTATAATCGAAGATCGTATAACCATGATCGCCAGGGGAGATGTAGGTCCAGAACTGACCCTGGCGGGTCGAATCGAGTTGCCGGTCCAGGACCCGCACCGGTGTCTCATCGGCGTTGATCACACCCGACTCGATCACTCGCTTACTCATCAGCTCGACCAGGGGGCCGAGGATTTGAGCACACTGGGCCAGCCAGCCGCAGAGTGTGCTCCGCGCCACGAAGATGCCGTGCCGGTTGAGCGTGTCTTGCTGACGATAAAGGGGCATGTGCTCGGAGAATTTGCTGACCATGACATGGGCCAGCAGACCAGGGCCGGCCAGGCCCCCCTCGATCGGATTGGCCTCGCGCTGGGCCGAGGTCACGCCGTCCTTGCAGCAAGAGCAGGCATATTTCGGATAGACATGTCGCAACACGAACATCTTGCCGGGCTCGTATTCGAGCTGCTCGGTCACATCCTCGCCGATCCGGGTTTTATCGCGGCCGCAGCCGCAGACCCGCTCCGCGGCGGGGACATCATGGGGAACGTCTTGGCGGGGAAGATGGTCGGGAATGGGTCGGCGGCCGTGCCCTTTCTCCTTGCGCTCCGCGATGGCACTTCCTCGTCATCGTCGGCCGCGGCTAATTCCGCCGGCGGGGGAGGTGCGACATCGTCATCGAAGAGGTGCTGTTGCCCGGGCGCTTCGGCCAGCCGCTCGCGGCGTGGTCCATAGAAGAGCCGCTTCAGCGCCAGGTATTCTTCCTTGATACACGCATAGGCTTGTTTGAGCTCGTCGGTCGTCGCGACAAACTCGTCGAGCTGTCGCTCGAGGTCGCACAGCCGCTGGTAAGCGGCGCGGAGCAGCTCTTGGCAGGCGGGCAAGTCGTCGGGGATGGGGTTATTGTAATCCGTCATAATCATATCTACGAAGATGACGGCGCATTTGTTGGATGATTTTCTGATTTCCGGCGATTTTTCTCGATGGGCTCGGTTTGCTCGGGCGTGACGCTCTCGACACCTTGCCGTGGTCACGTCGACGCCTCAAAAAAGCCGAGGCGCATCGGCCGCCAAGGGCTCGAAGCCGGGTTGGCCCGAGATCGGCTCGGCGTGCGACGTGGGACCGAGCTTAAAAGCGGCGTGGCCCGCGGACCAGCCGCTTGAGCGCCAGGTATTCTTCCTTGATACACGCATGGGCTTGTTTGAGCTCGTCGGTCGTCGCGGCGAACTCGTCGAGCTGGCGCTCGAGATCGCGCAGCCGCTGGAAAGCGGCGCGGAGCAGATCCTGGCAGGCGGATAGGTCGTCGGGGATGGGGTCGTTGTGCTCCGTCATCATTTCATTTTACAAAGATGACGGAGCACTTGTTGGATGATTCCTGACGATTGTTCTCGATCGGCTCAGCTTGCTCGGGCGTAACGCTTGCGGCGCTTTGCCGTGCTCACGTCGACGCCGGAGAGGAGCAGGGTCAGATCGGTCGCGGAGAGCTCAAGGCCGGCTGGCCCCAGCTCCGACCGGCATGCGACGCGGGGTCGAGCTTCTCGAAGGTGCCGGCCTCGAGTCGCTTGTAAAAAATGACGGCGCCATCAGGTTCCCAGAAGAGAATCTTGACGCGATCGCGGCGTTTGTTGAAGAAGAGGAAGAGGTGCCCGGAGAGGGGATCTTGGCCAAGGAATTCGTGCACCATGCCCCAGAGACCGTCGAAACCTTTTCTCATGTCCGTGGATTTTGTGCAGAGGAAAACCCGGACGGCGGCGGGGAGCCGTGGCAACATCATTGGGCTCCTTGACGGCAGCCGTCGAGTTGACCGGCCGCGGCGATCGCGGCTTGAAGCAAGACGGGATCAATGGTCCCCTTGAGGCGAACAACACAAGCATTGGCCAGCTCGATCTCGAGGTGCGAGGCCGTGCCGGAATCGAGGATCGACAGCGGCACGAAATTCGTGGTGCTGGTGCCTATCTTGGCCACGGAACTCGAGGGCCGGTCGAGCGTGTTTAGGTCGAGACGACTCGGCGAGACCTCGTGGATCCGCTTCTTCCAGTAGTAAAACGTCGTGATGCTGACACCGAGCCGCAGGCAGAACTCGGTGACGCTCTGGCTGGCTTCCTGCTGCCTTTGGAACTGTCCGCGCCACCAGTCGATCCGCGCCTGGTGGTTCATTCGTCGGGTTGGCGTAGCCATGATGACTCTCCGGAACCGCGACAGAGGCGGTCCGGGGCCAGACAACAATGCCTGGCGAGAAATCCTCCCGCCGCCTCCGCGCGGTCCGGAGGTCAGGCTATCATGCTCGGCAAGTATGGTTCGGCCGAACGGATACTCTGAACGGGAGCTTTCAGCCAACGCTCAATGTAAAGCAGGACCCACGGAGCTTCCACGTGGTGACGAACCGTCTTCATTACGAGTTCATGATCCAGATTGTCAAAGAAGCCTTTGATATCTAGATCAATCACCCAGGCGGACCGCCAGCACCGCTCGCGCGCGGTGGCCACCGCATCCAGCGCCGATTTTCCGGGACGATACCCGTAAGAGTCGGGATGAAATTGCGGCTCCACCAATGGCTCCAGATGCATCTTGACGACCATCTGCGCCACGCGGTCGCCGACCGTGGGAATTCCCAGCGGTCGTGTACCTCCGTTGGCTTTCGGGATCTCCACGAGCCGGACCGGCGGTGGAAAGTAGCTTCCCGAGGACATCCGATTCCAAATCTTGTAGAGGTTACCCTTCAAGTCGGATTCGAACGCTTCGATCGACTGTCCGTCCACTCCGGCCGCGCCGTGGTTAGCCTTGACCTCCTTATATGCTTTCCAGACAACCTGTTTGGAAATAGCGTAAGGCTTGGTGTCAGGCATCGGTTCCTCCCATTGCTGGTTGACTTTGGCCTTTGACATAAGCTTTGACGCACGACTTCGCTTCTGGCATGAATTCCTCCCATCGCTGGTTGATCCATCCCTTTAGCTGAACCATTCAACCCCTTCGCTCCGCCCGCATTACCAGGCCTCGATGCTACTACGGGTTGATCCGCCCCTGTGCCACGCATCGGGATCTTTGTCCTCGTGGGTCTACCACTTGGGCATCTCCCTTGGCATCGTGACGACAGGTTCCCACGTTCCCCGCGAGAGCCTGAACCGAGCTCGCGCCACCTTTACGCCGGTCATCATCAAGGCCGTAAACAGGTTCCGCCTTGACCGCATCCCAGGCCAACGACTGAAGCCTGGTTTCGATGACATTCCTATGCTTTCGACGCCTCATCGGTGGATCACTTGCGTTCGCCTTCTCGGCTCATATCTGACCAGTTCAAGACCGGCCTTTTCCCGAACGCTCACCACCAGGACTCTTAATCCAAGCAGCTTCGGGTGATTTGGAACCTGGTCCTGCAACCCGATTCCGAGGGACCTACCCTCATCTCTCACGCAGCATGGCGTTCAAGGACACTCCTGAAGTCGTCCTTTCACACCTTCGTGGCGCACAGTCATCCGCATAGCGAATCAGGAACGCTTCCCCTTTCAGGCGAGGGCGTACTTCGCCGTCGAACCATTGGTCCAGCACATAGTGCAAGAACAGATTCGAAAGTAAAGGACTGAGAACCCCACCCTGTGGCGCGCCGAGTTCAGGAGTTGTATGAACTCCATCCTCCATTACGCCAGCGTTGAGCCATTTGCCGATCAAACGCACGATGACACCATCGCGCACCCGTCGCTTGAGAAACTCCCGTAAATGGCCGTGGTCGATCGTGTCGAAAAATTTTCGAAGATCGACGTCCACGATCCAGCCGCCTCCCAGCTTCATCGACTGTTGCCACAGTGACTGCAAGGCTCCATGAGCACCGCGTCCGGGTCGAAACCCGTGTGAGACGTCCAGAAAGTCCGTCTCATACACCGGTTCGAGCACCATCAGCACCGCACGTTGGAGGATTTTATCCTCATATGTGGGTATCCCTAGAGGACGAGTCTCGGTGGTCGAGCCTGCCTTGGGGATGTGCACTCGACGCACTGGCGGCGCCACGTACGTGCCGGACTTGGCGCGGTCGAGGAGGTTCTGGAGGTTGGCCTCCAGATTCACCTCGTATTCTTCCGCGGTCTGTCCGTCCACGCCGACGGCCCCGTCCTTGCGTGTCCGAGCATGGGCTGTGAGCATCCATTCGATGTCGATGTGATGCGCCAGGTTCGTGAAGGACATATCAGGGCAATTCCTGGCGATGTCCGCGATCCGTTCTTGTTTCGTTGACACGGGCTCAGGTCTCGGCGTACCTGTCATGTTTCCCTCCAACGGTTCATAAAACGGCATCTCCTTCCCTCCCCAGGGTCCCTTCGGGATGGTTCCCCTGGATCATCGGTACTACGAGACGCTCCGACTTCCTGACAGCCTTCTCGCCGCACTTCGTTTCCTTCGCTTGGCGATACCTTGGAGCGCCTGCGTTTCGTCCCCGTTCGGCCGCAGACGCATGGCCGACGGATCGTCCTGGAGTTTGCTGTACCGGTTGCTCCTGATCCGGTTTTCTTCAGGGAACTGTCAGGATCTCCCAAGTTCCCGGGGAACCCGTTGATCATGCGCCATGTTCCTCCGACCCCGGTGTGACCTGGCACGCCTGTGGGTCCAGGTGTAGCTAATGCCAGGCTCGGCCCCCGCGTGTGTCCAAGACGAGGGCTCACGACGATGGTAATTTCGGGGCTCAATCACACGGCTTTTGATCTCGCTATCTACGCTTCGCAGGGACGGTCACCCGTCACCACGCAAGACTCGCTTCCGGCTGCTGGCCCGGCTCTGCCGGACGGGATCGGTTACCCGCAGGGTTCCTATGAAAGGTTTCACATTTACGATTCTCCTTTCCCGAGTTTCTTGGCGCAAGGACACCATACTTAATTATTGCCTTGCGCTATGCATGGTGTACCCGGGATGTGACAAGAAGTGCTGATGGCTGGCTCATGTTGGATTCTCGTCGGCCTCGTTCGGTTCTCCGAATAACCAAAATTGTTATTTTTTACTATTGGGAGTATGCTGCCAGTAACCTGATCGTTTCCAGTCGAGGGAGCCTTGCCCCATGAATGTCTCACTGACTCCGGAGCTTGAACAGTACGTCGATGGAAAGGTCCAGAGTGGCATGTACCACTCGGCGAGCGAGGTCATCCGCGAAGGGCTCAGGCTATTGAAGGAGAAGGAAGAACTTCACCAGCGGAAAATTACCGAGCTTCGCCGCGAGATTCAGATCGGAGATGACCAGGCCAAGCGAGGCCAGGTCTCGCCGTTCAATGAGGCGACCCTGGAAGAGGCCAAGACCAGAGGTCGGGCACGACTTGCCGCCAAGAAGGCGCCAAAGTCTCGATGAAAGAACCGTTACTCACCGATGAAGCCAAGAACGACCTGGCCGAGATCTGGGCGGTCATCGCCGACGCCAGGGACGAGCGGACGGCGAATCGGGTGCACCAAAAAATTCTCGCTTCGTGCCGCTCGAAAGCCCAATTCCCTGAGACGGGTCGACTTCGAGAGGAGATTTCGCCCGGACTTCGGAGCGTTGCGGTGCGTCCTTACGCGGCGTTCTTCCGTCCTTTCGAGGATACGATCGTCGTCCTCCGCATCCTTCACGGACGCCGCGATCTTGAGCAAATCATGAGCGGATCGTGATGGGAGGGATGAAACCGGGACGCGGAGGGATGCGGGGCGTCAGGGGTCAGGGGTCAAGGGGCGTCAGGGGTCAGACCTAGGAACAAGCTATTCAGGTCATTCACGGCCCTTGCAGCACCTCTTCCAGACTTCTCAACTGCTTGCGGATTTTCGCATCGGCCGATAACCAGTCACTGAATCGCCGGGTCAGGTTGGGCACACTTTCGGCTCGCGACAGCCCCAGCACGGCCGCGAGCTCTGCATTGGTCGCCAAACTGTGACTTCCTGCGAGATAGACTAGCGCCGCTCGTGCGGGAAGTCGACTTCCTCGCTGGCTTAGTTCCGTGGGCTCGACCACATAAAAGGCGCAGACAACCTCAATAATTCGTGCGAGCAGTACGCTGAGCATGAGCCGTGATTCCCGGCGCCGGTCGCGGGGAGGTTCACCACGCACCATCGCCTTGACCCGGTCGATGAACGCTCTACTGCCGAGGACCCAACCCTGGTATGCATCCTTCCATGGTGACTCAGGCGGATCAGTCAAACCCTCCGTCACATACCGGCGGTAGGCTCCCGCCGGGTCCGACCCACCGAACGCACCGGTCCACGACGCCAGCAGGTCGTCGTAAGCCAACCACTCCAACCGGCGCGCGCGATGAGCATACCCGGGATAACTCGACCAGCCCCAGGCCGCCGGGTGCTCCACGATCTTCGCTCGAACCGGATTGAGGTGCACGTATCGCGTTACCGTCCAGAGGTACGTCTCATCCTCCACCAGCTCGGTCCGATACCGGCCCTGGAAAACATGCCCGGAAAAGTGAATTTGACTGCGAAAATCGTCTCGCAACTGGTGCGCTTTCGCAGAGTCGATCTCGTTCACCGCGCACTTGATCCCGACGGACGCATCGAGGACGTATTTCATTCCTCGTCGTGCGCCTGCCGGATCAGATCGACGGCGATGTTGGTGACGCCGTGCTCCTCAAGCATCGCGCGCTGCACTTGCTCGGCTCGCTCGTGGATGCGCTCTAGCAATTCGGGATCCGTGACGTGCTTTCCCTCCGCGATTAACCGACAAACCTCTTCCATATCAGCCATCTCGTCGGTCGGGATCGCAGACGGTGTTTCGACGGTCGCCATGAGATTTTCCTCCCACACAGATTCTAGCCGCGCTACCAGAGCAAGACGATGGGTCCTGTGTGATTCAAGAAACCGAGTGGCAGATACCATGTCGAACCGCGGCCACCCCGCTCGACATGGCTAATCTCAACGAGGCGTGCCTCGCCTATCGCTTCGGGAACCGGCACTAATTATGGCGGTGTCGGCCGATTTCTCGACTAGCCCGACCGCCTCGAAGCGGATTCCCCGATCCAATCGGTTGTATGTCCTCCTGGTCGATCTTGGTCCGATCGGCAAAGACGTGTTCCGCCGGCTCCGTGTCCTCACTCACTGTGCATTTAGTGGCGCCACGGAAAGATTTTGGAAAGTTTCTGAAGTCTCTGCTAGATCATGGTTATCGAATCGGACTCGAGCCAGAAAACGGGTGCGGACCACGTCGCAACCGGCGAAGGTGTGTATATTATAATGGGGGAACGTCGATTGGTGCCGACCAGGATGTCTGCCACCGACGGTGCACCGGTTGGCAGCTCGATTCATGGCGAGACCTTGAGAGGTTGCGTGGTCGAAATAAAGTCAATCCACCTGACTGATCTCGTGAGCGCGGCGGCGGCCGCCATCTGCCTCGAGAGATTGCACTTGATCGCATCGCGCTGGTTGAAAACTTTGGGAGCCCTGCCCAAAAACTGCCATGGGCTGCCATCCGCTGCCATTTCTGACTGCGAAATCGTCACGGTCGTTGCAATCGATCATTGGGCCAAGCTGTGGTAGGCCGGGAGCTGGAGGTGGGCCGATCAGCAATATTGAGAATTCCGCCCGGCGACATTTTCGACACCGGCAGCTCATGGCTTTTCAACCTCCGACTCAGTTTACCGTGTCGACCGCAACGCACTGATGGGTTCACATTGGTTCATCAAGTCAGAAAATGACAGCCCGAATGCCGAAAGCCCGAAAGAAAGGGCGCTCGAATGCAAAATGGCGCTCCGACACGCGGCTCGCGACCACCATCGCTCCCGCCGTTAAGCTTTGCGGCTTCAAGGGTTGCGTTCGTCCGTCCGCTGTGGACCGGAAATTGGCAAGAATGGCGCTTCGGGCCGTTGAAAAAGCGCCGATTTCCGGATTTTTCGGCGATTTCCCCCTGTTTTTGGGCGAGTTCGGCCGTCAGGGGGCATTGGGCGCAAATCGGGCATCGGACAACAACACGCGAGCCATGAGAGGAAACGGGCAGGAACATTCCGTAGCCGGCCGTGGCGTTACGCGGCGTGCGGCGGGTGGTCGCTTACATCGGAATTGATGCGGTGGCGCTCAGGTCGGGCGTTGATCTTCATCCAGCATCCTTTGGCGGTCCTTCAGGTTATTGTCAAAATTGTCTCGATGTCTTAGCATGATTCCCTGGGAGAGCCGACGTCTGGTCCGGGTTCGACCAGCCAGGGCCGACGCGTGGTGGGCAAGAGAGCAAATACGAAAAAGCATTCGAACCTTCTTGCCCCTTCGGTCGTAGCTAACCTGAGCGTGGCGAAGCGGAGGTTTTATCGGCGTTGATTCAGGTGTTTCCCCACGCTCGCTCAGTCGATTGACACGTTCGACTGAGACGGCTCAGCCGCGTCGTCGTCGTGATGGATGCCTCGAGGCACGACGCTACGATTCTTCATTCGATCGATCATCCAAAACATTGTTTTTGCCGTTTGCAGGTCAGCCAAGGCAAGGCAGCGAAGGTTGACCCTTCGCCGCTGTTGTCGTTTGCTTTCGTTCGCGTTTTCATCATAGACACAAGGCGCCCGTGTAATGAGTCAAGAAGTCATCATCGAGATCAGGAACCTGACGAAGGTCTACCGCGACTTTTGGGGCCGGCCGAAAGTTCAGGCGCTCAAAGCTCTCGACTTGCAGGTTTATCGCGGCGAGATCTTTGGGCTGCTCGGTCCCAACGGATCGGGTAAAACGACGACGATCAAGCTCTTGCTCGGTCTTCTCTTCGCGACCGACGGCGAGGCTCTGATCTTCAACGAGCCAACCACGAATGTCGCCAAGAACGAGCGAATCGGCTATCTGCCGGAAGAGTCTTACCTTTACAAGTTCTTGAACGCCGAGGAAACGCTCCATTTTTATGGACGCCTGTTCAAGATGTCCGCCAGCGAACGCAAGAAGCGCGTCGCGCACCTGATCGACATGGTCGGTCTGACCTCGGCCAAGCATCGTCAGCTTCGCGAATACTCCAAGGGCATGCAGCGCCGTATCGGCCTGGCCCAGGCGTTGATCAATAATCCCGAGCTGATCCTGCTCGACGAGCCGACCTCGGGTCTCGACCCGATCGGAACCTCCGAGATCAAGGAACTGATTCGCGAGCTGCGCGAACAGGGAAAGACGATCGTGCTCTCGGGCCACCTTCTGGCGGACATGCAAGACATTTGCGACCGCATCGCCATTCTGCACCGCGGCGAGCTCAAGGAAATCGGCAAGGTTTCCGACCTGCTCACCGTTCAGGATGTGACCCAGGTCAAGGCGCGCAATCTGAGCCCGGCCGCCATTGACGAGATTCGCGACGTGATTCATCGCCACGGCGGTGAGGATGTCACGGTCGATCATCCGACGACGACGCTCGAAGAGCTGTTCCTGCGAATCGTCAAGGAGAGCGAGCTGCACCCCGGGCGCCGCAAAGTAGCACACGACATGGCGCGTCCGAACACGAACAACGCCGAGGCCGAGCTCGCGGGGACGCGATCGAAATCCTGAGCCACGCGCACCGCGTATCGTGAAGAGCTGGTAGCGAAGCGCGCGGCCGTAGCGCCCGAGGCCCATCGATCGAGATCGGGCTCTCGGGTCGACCGTAAGAGCCACGACCGCCCCTGGGGCGAGGAGCGGAAACGTTCCCGCCTCACTTTGGTTCAAGCGAAATTGGGCGTTGGCGGCCGGAACGCGCGGCGATCGATTGATCGATCGCTTCGACATGATTCATCTTATGCCCGGCCCCCGAAGAAGATTATTCTCCGCGACCGATTGAGGAGCACATCCTGAGATGACCGCGTTGTACCTGTCTTTACCCATGCTCTGGGCCCAGGCGCCTGCCCCCGCCGCGGCGGCGGCGGCCGCCAATGCCCCGGTGGTACCATTCACGCGGGAAGCGCTCGCCGCGTTCTCGTGGCTGGTCCTCTGGAGCGACCCCACCATCACCTCCAACGATCTGACCGGAGGCATGCTGACGTGGTTAAAAGCGATCAGTCTTGTTTGCCTTGTTTGCTGGGTCGCCTCGTGGCTCTTGATCGGGGTCAAGCAAGGGCTCATCGGCAGGGGCCAATGGTTTGACTATCTCGGCGTGGCCGCCCTGATTCTGACACCCCTCACCGTGATGCTGCGGGTGCTCGAGTCGGTCAAGCGCGTGCCGATCTATTCGGTCGCGTCGATGCCCGTCAGCTCGCTGCTCGTCATTGCCTTCAGCTTGCTCTTTGTCATCTGGGCGGAAATCGGCCTGGCGCGCACGATCAGGCGGCTCGGCCAGACACTCGACTCGGTGCTCTTCGTGGGGCTGCATGTCGCCCTGGCGCTGGGGATCGCGATCGGCGTCATGATCGAGCAGCAGGGCTTCCTGCCGTTCGTCATGCAATTCGGTGGTCCACAAGCGAAATTCACATGGCGCGAGGGCGTGATCTACGGCGTTCGTATCGGCGCGACCTACATGGGATACGCTGTGTTCCTGCGTGTCGCCGTGCTGCTCTTCTCGGAGCTCGTGGCCGTGCGCGGCCGGCGGCTCTATTCGATCGCTCGCGTGAGCATTTATGAATCGAATCGCCGGATGTGGGCCCCCTGGGTGGTCATCTCGGTGTTCTTGCTGGTCCTGGCGTTCACGCACTGGTTTCTTCAACCGCCGCGCATCGCCGAGATGGGCCGGCTCTATGTCGGCACCCTGAGCTTGCTCTGCTCGGTGTTGCTGACCGTGATGGTCACGATCTTGACCCCCTTGTCGCTGCCGACGGACATTCAGCAGCAGACGATCTACACGGTCGTGTCGAAGCCCGTGCGGCGGCTCGAGCTCATCTGGGGCCGAATGCTCGGCTACATGGCCCTTGTGACGTTCCTGGTGGCCATTTTCGGTGCCGTGAGCCTGGCTTACCTCTCGCGGACCGTCGGCCGCACGATCACCGACACGGAAGAGCGTGCGGTTCAGGCCCGCAAGGAAGGCCGCATGACCGACTACAAGGTGCTCAGGGAGCAGGCCGATCAGCTTCGCACCCGGATGCAGGCTCGCGTGCCGGTCAAGGGCTCACTTTCCTTCCTCGACTCCCGCGGCGCACCCCACGCGATGGGGATCGACGTCGGCTCGGAACAGAGCATGAAAGAGCCGCGCAGCCACATCGAAGGCGCGACGCCATCGGCGGCGATCTGGAGCTTCGGGGTCGTGCCCGACCCCTTCTCGCCACCGGGGCGGCCTCCCATGTTGATCAATCGCCGTATTCCGGTGAGTGATTTCCTGCGCAGCGGTACGATCGAATGGTATCTCGACCGCGTTTATGACCTGAACACCCAGATCGACAGCGCCAAGCGTGAAAAAGAGCAGCCAAACGTCTCGGCGTCGCGAATCGCGACCATCGACGCGGCCATTGCACGCAACCAGTCGGAAATGGAACGCGCACGGGCCGAGTTCGACTCGTTGACGAAGCGGTCGGATGATTTGAAGGCCCAGGCGGCCGAGGCCGAGGCCGCGGGCAAGGCCGATCAGGCGCGGCAGCTCAGGGTCCAGGCGAGCACACTGTCGTCGCCGCCGATCACGGTCGAGATGAGCTTCAACGTTTATCGCACAACCAAGGGAAAGGTCGGCGAGCCGGTCTATGCCGAAATTCAGGCATTCAACCCCCGCGCGGGCACGCAGTTTGAAGGGGACGTCTTCGCCATCAAGGAATACTACACCAACCGCGTGCAGCTTCCGGCGTCGATCCTCGCCGGCTCATCGGGGGCCTTGCGGCTCGAGGTGCGCTGCCTGAGCCCGACGCAGTATCTCGGCATGGCGGAAAGCGATCTTTATCTTCTCGCCGCATCGGGCAACTTCGGCTTCAATTACATGAAGGGGCTTTTCGGCGTCTGGCTGCAGGCCATGGTGCTCACGGCCATCGGCGTGTGCGCCGGCACCTTCCTGAGCTGGCCCGTCGCGCTCTTGACCACCATCGCGTTCTTCGTCGCCGGCCAGCTCGCGTTTGCATTTTTGGTCGACTTCTCGAGGCAGGCCATCCTGGGCGGCGGGCCGTTCGAGTCATTGATCCGGATCCTCACGCACGACAACCAGATGTCGGAGCTGACGCCCACCGCGGGCGTCGTGCTGGCCAAGACGCTCGACTCGCTCGTCATGCCGCTCATGTCGATGCTCGTCTACCTCGTGCCCAACTTTCAGGCCCTGGACGTCAGCAACATGGTCGCCGACGGCTTCATGGTGAGCTGGCGCACGATAGGCATGAACACCCTGCTGGCGCTGGCCTATGTCATACCGTTCTCCTTCGCCGGCTATCTGATCTTGAAGAATCGGGAGGTCGCCGCATGAATTCCGCACCTAATCTGAACAAGAAGATCATTTACGGGCTCATCATCGTCGGTCTCTTCGGCCTGATGTTTCCGTACACTCAGTGGCTTTCCGAAGAGAAACGCCGGCGCGATCTCGGTGAGGCCGCGATCGGCCAGATCGACACCGGCAGCTTCATGATGAAGCTCTTCCTGCTCGGCGGCTTCCGAGGCATCGTGGCCGACTTGCTCTGGATTCGTGCCGAGGATTACAAGAAAGACCACGACTGGGACCGTCTCGAAACGACCGTCGAGCTGATCACCAAGCTTCAGCCGCACTTCCTTTCAATCTGGACGTTCCAGGGCTGGAACCTGGCCTATAACGTCTCGGTCGAATGGGACGCTCCCGAAGATAAATACACGTGGATCAAGCAGGGGATCAAGTTTGTTCAGGAGGGCGTGCGCGAAGAACACGAGGTCGCCCGACCTGATCTGGGATACGGCGTGGTTTTACTACCACAAGCTGGGATTCTCCGACGAATCGATCATCTTGCGGCGGCTCTTCCGCGACGACGAGGACGAAGGCTTCAAGACCTATGACGACCCGATCAGCGGTCATCCGGTCACCGGTAACGACAATTTCAAGCTGGGATTCGGCTGGTTCGCACGGGCCGTGAAGCTGGTTGACTCGGGCGCCAATCGTCTCAATTCGGGAACGACCGAGCAAATCAACTACGTTGATCCGACCCCCAGCGCAAGGGGCGTGCCGACGACATCGCGTTCCGGTCGATGCCCGCGCACTCGCAATCGCGCTATGCGGCGGCTCTCGAGAAGATGAGCACATACGGAATTCCCGCGACGTTCGGCGAGGTTGCCAAGGCCGAGTGGGGTAAAGCGTGGTCGCAATGGGACGAATTCGGGCATCATGTGTTCATGTCGCACAACGAGGTCTTGCGCGACGGTAAGTTCGTACGCGACGAGATCCGGCTCAATGACGTTCTCGACGTCGAACATTACAAGCAAATGCCCGAAAACAAGCTCTACTGGACCCAGCGCTGGGCCGACCAGATGAACTATCGTTACTGGAAAGAGCGGTGCGAGGCCGAGGCCACGACCAACGGCGTACTGGCGCGTCAGCATTTCTACGAGGCGACGCGTGCCTACAAGACGGGTGATTTCCCCAAGGCCGCCGACGAATTCAAGGAAGGCTTGAGGCTCTGGAAACTGGTCATGAACGACTTTGCCGGCTACCGGGAAGACGATCTGAACAAGAAGGACACCGGTTTGATCGTCAAGCGCTATACCCTGACGCTCAAGCAGCTTCAGCAGCCAATCCCTGACGACCTGCCGTTCAAGGATTATCTGCAGCTTCTCGGGAATGACGCGACCGTCGATCCGTTCGACGCCACGGAGATGATCGGCGTCGTCAATGACTCGGGCCAGGGGAACGCCGCACCCGCGGTTCCCAAGGGGCGTGGTGGTTCCGGGGCCACGCCGTCGATGCCGCAGAAAATGTGATCGTGATCGACGTGCCGGCTTTGAGCAAACAGAAAGCCCTGGTCGTCGGCTGACAGCCGACGACCAGGGCTTTTCTCTTATTCGAACAGCCGACGACGGCCTGACGGGCATCCGATTGAACGATCGGGAATCGGAACGTGTTCGACGATGCAGTGAACCGGGCTTCGATGAAGTGATACGCGGTGACGCCGGCAAACAAAGCGACGCACGCACGTGGCACCGGCGCTCGCCGCCGCGACGCACGTCACGCCGAAATCAATCGTCGGCATCACCCGGACGCGCCTTGACGCCCAGCACCTTTTCGACGGCGCGGACGAGTTTTTCCATGGCAAACGGCTTGCGGATGTAGTCGCGTACGCCGAGCATTTCGGCATAGGCGCGGTGCCGGCTTCCTTCATTGCCCGTGATCATGATCGTCGGAATGAGCCCCCCGGGTCGGCTCCGCAGCTTTTCGAGCACCAGGAAGCCGCTCTTCTTGGGCATCATCATGTCGAGAACGAGCAGGTCGGGGATCTCGCGCTCGGCGATCATCAAGCCGGCGTTGCCATCGCGGGCCGCAAGGATGCGAAAGCCTTTGTTTTCGAGCACCGTGCGCATCGATTCGAGAATTTCATGATCGTCGTCGACCAGGAGGATGGTTCGTTGTTGAGGGGACATTGAGGCGGGCTCCCACGAGCGGCGTTGGTCGGCGAATAACAGAAATCTCGAAGAACCATCATAAACTCTGACGGCGGCTTGAGCAAGCAAGCCAAACACATAT
Source organism: uncultured Planctomycetota bacterium (assembly GCA_963818265.1). GTDB lineage: Bacteria > Planctomycetota > Planctomycetia > Isosphaerales > Isosphaeraceae > CAWFRS01. The sequence goes on from CAWFRS010000001.1 coordinate 183,333, forward strand.
CAAATCAATAAACTGTTATTCGACCGATCAAGTGGCGTACGGCTGGTGCGAGCGGGGCGGATGATTCTTGTTTGCCTCTTCACACCCGTTGGTAGCCGAGTCATAATGATCGCTATGATGGACGGATGAAGGCTCTGGCACGGGGCAGCCTCAGCCTGGAAACGTCGACACCCACAATACAGACACGACAGCTTGAAAGGAACGCGGATCCATGAAGGCTTGGAGTCGCTTGTTAGCTGGTCTGGGGCTGGCTGGCGTGTGCTTCTTCACGATAGCAGGCTGCGGTGGCGGAAGCGACATTCCGGATGCGAGCAGCGAAGGCACGGTCGCATCGGGCGGTGGTTCGTCGGCACCTGCTGTCACTCCCGAGTCGACCCCGGCCCCGACAGCGGCCCCGGCGGCAACACCGGACGCGGCGGCGGAGGGCCCGAAGGTCGCCCAGAATGCCCCGGCACCCAAGGCGGAGGAGCCGCCGCCCGAAGCAGCGGCCCCGACTCCAGAACCCGAGGCGCCGGCCGCGGAAACGGCCCCCAAGACGCAGCCAGGGCAAGCGAAGTCGAGTACCGCCGAGATGCTGGCGATGTCGTCTGGTTCCGGCAGCCCAACACCCCCCGCGGATGGCTCGGCGGGCGCCGGCGAAGCCCGGCGCCGCGCCGGGAATACCCCGCCCGCGGCAGGCGGCGCGCCTGGCCCGGGCCCGGGGGGCATGGCCATGATGCGGCCAGGGGGCCCTGGAGGGATGCGGCCCGGAGGTCCAGGCATGATGGCTGGTGGCACCCCCCCGATGGGGCCAGGCGCTCCCGGTCAGGGTGGCACGCCCGCAATGGGTCCGGGCGCTCCTGGCCAGGGGGCCCCCCGGCCTGAAGATATGATGAAAATGGCGACCATGCAGGGCCGCAACGGCATGGCCCCCAACGCACCCGGAGGTCCCCAGCCGGGCGGCCCCGGCGGTCCAGGAGGGGCCAATGACGCACCGGCCGATTTTCACACTCCTGAAGGCGCGGTGACCGCTTTCCTGAACGCCCTCAAAGCCAAGGATGTCGACCGGCTCAACGAGTCGACGGCCCTGCGGGCCCACGTCGAAGCCTCAAGCGCCCGAAATCGCGAGCTCTTTCAGAAGATCTTTGATCTGAGCCTCACCGATTCCGAACTCGCCGACATCGCCTCCAAGCTCGAAGGCTATACGATCGCCAGCGAAAACCCGCCAAAGAGTACCGCACGCGTTGACGTTATTCTCCAGAAGCGCGGCGACAAAGGTAATACATTTCAGAGGACGGTGACGGTCCGTCATGAGAAAAAGGGGTGGGGCGTTCTGGATGTCAGTGGCGCGCGTGAGTTCAAAGCCCTGAACGCCATGCCGAGACGCAAACGTCCTGGATAAGATAATGCCTGATCCGTCCCGGGCGAGAAATGTAAAATTCGCAGGACGCCCTGTGTAAACTTTTCCAGATTCGCGGAAAACTTTTTCTCGCAATGACGGATTTTCCTCAAGTTTTCGGCTTGAAGTACCGGACTCGCTGGTTTTGACGGGCGTTTTTATCGAGTTGGTCTGGGATATGCTCTAGGGAGTCGCGATCAAACGATCCCGTCTTGATTGCTTCAGTCAGCGCTCGCTGCCGAGTTCGGACTTCATTTCTATCAATTCAGCGTGTCCCACGCAGGAACCAAGGAAGGAGCCTGTATGGTCATCGGTACCCCGGCCAATCTCTGCGCCGTGTTCGAGCTGTTGGTGATGATCTTTCAGATCTTTGGCATCACGGGTCTGTGCCTCAACAGGCTCATGCCGCGATCGACGCGCTGGTCGTCGCACGGTCAGGCGACGGCGATCATCGCCCTGTTTGGCCTTGGCGTCGCGGGCGCACTCTGTGGCCGCCACGACTCGGAATTTGCCCTGTTTGCCGGCGGCACGATGACCGTCCTCCTGATCGGCCTGACGATGGGCAATGGAACGATCGAGAAGTCCGAGCCGATCCGCGCGGGCGTCAAGACCGAGCCAGAGCTCGGCCACGTAAGAACGGGCGTTATTGCCACATCTTTCGATATCACTGAATCCGTCATATCGGGGCCAAACGGCCCCGATTTTTTTTTGGACTCGTTTGACGCGCCCCAAATCGCGGGTCATAGTTCGGGCGACGTTTGGAACCAGCGGGCTGGCTCTACCTGTCTTTCATCATGTCTTGCACCCTCACCGACCCGTTTCTGCTTTCGTCGAGTCTCGCGGGTAGGCGGCGAACAACATCGATCAAGCCTTGATCGATGTGAAAAGGAAATCGTTCGGCCGGCACCTGTCTGAGAGACACACGGACTCTACTGTCATGATGGACCATTCTCCGACCGGAACGACGCGTCCCGCACGCCGTTCGCCAATTGGTCGAGTCGGATCCACGCGGGAGAAGGACAAGCCAAAGATGGTCGATCTGAAACGGATTTCAACCGCGCTTGGTCTGATGGCCGCATTGACGTCGTCGGCGCTCGCCCAGGGGACCGCCCCTAATGGCAACCAGGTCACTGCCGACGCCGTGGCCGGCACACTCCGATCAAGCCGCAATCTCGCGGGATATCGTATCGAGATCCAGGCTCGCGAAGGGATCGTGACGCTGTCGGGCGAGCTCGGAGACGCGGCCCAGAAGACCGAGGCCCTGTCACGGGCGCAGTATGTCGCGGGCGTCCGCGGCGTGGTTGATCAATTGCAAGTCTCGAAAGATCGCTCGGTCCGCAAGGTCCAGTATCAAATGAATCAGGGAATGCCGTTCAACCAGAACTACGCCGGTGCGGCCGGCCCTGGCGGCATCTACAACGGCGGAATCAACCCGGGCGTGCCGATGGGTGCGACTGGCGGCACGTACACCGGCGCACCCGGCGTCACGATGGGCGTCAATAACGGCGTTTACCCCGGAACGGGGCCTGGCATGACGATGGGCGTCAATAACGGCGTCTACCCCGGAGCGGGGCCCGGCATGACTGTCGGGGGCAATATCGGAATGAACGGCGGTGTTGCCGGTATGGCCGGTCCGATCACGACCGGTCCGATTTATGACGGCGGCCCCATCCCTGAAGGCCCCGCCGGCATGACGGGTGCGACCCAGGCCGCGGTGCCAGGCGCTCCGAACTACGCGTGGCCCAGCTACGCTCCTTATCCTAATTTCTCCGCTGTCGGCTACCCGACCGCCTACCCCTGGCAGGCCTGGCCGAACATCGGGCCGTTCTATCCGTATCCGGAAGTTCCGCTTGACTGGCGTGCCGTGACGCTCCGCTGGGATGACGGCATCTGGTGGCTCGACTTCAAGAAGAACTACACGCGGCCGTTCTTCACGCCATACCCATTCGGTCTGTTTGCCTATTAATGGAGACAGGCGTCAAAACAACCCGGCCTGCTGGAACCCTGCGTTCCAGCGGGCTTTTTTCGTTTCAAGATCGGGTCAGGTTTGCCAATTCCTGTCGATAGGCCATTCAGACTGAACCCGAAAACGAGCGCGGGCCGATCTGTGATTGGTCAATCAACCGATTTGCGAACCGGATATTAGGCCACCGCGGAAATTGTCAACACAATCCGGAAATTTCTCACTCGCTGATCGGTTCTTGTTCGATAACTACATTCGTGGACCGGTCGTCTGATTGTGACGACTCGCCGGTTTGATCGGTCAATCGCTCATCTTTAGCGGTCCCGGCACCCTACGGCCGGAGAGGCATGAGGCCTCCCGGCGTGTTCGCGCAAGTTCCCAAGGAGGGGAGAAGACCATGTACCGATCCGCGCGGCACCGCAGCCCGATCACTCCGCGCTGGGTTCGCGGCCTCTTGACGGGTGCCTTCCTGTCGTATGTCGCTCTCAGCAATGCCGGATGCACGCTCGGTGCGCTGGACTACGTCGCTCGTAATATATCGCCATTGCACGTCACGGGTTGGTCGATCGCCTGGCCGATCCTGCCGTCGCAGTCACAACGCCTGGAAGAAGACATCAAGCGTGAAGAGCGCGACAAGATCCCCATTCTCGACCCGATCCCGGCCGAATTCGCGCCGGCAGCCTGCCTCGACCCGCCCAGCGAGGAAGAGGTCTGGAATAAAGTGCCCAAGTTCAAGAACGGCTGCATACCGTTTTATGAAACCCAGCGGAATAACGTTCGGATCCTGATCGAGAAAATTGGCGAGAAGATCGATCCGTGCAAGGTCTATCCGCTCGCTGGACCATGCCAGCTCGTGCACTGCCACTACAAGTGCACCGTGTATTACGACGAACTTTACTGGTCTGACTATCCGATTCCGTTCAACCACGTCGACCACAAGGTGGAAGTCGTCTACTTCGACAAAGACCACCTGCGGCGCTGCGGTGGACCCGAGCAGGCGTCGACTCCGCCACTCTGAGCTCAAGTGTTGGTTCGATGCTGATTTCCTGAAGGGGACTGAGTTCCAGGATGAATTCCTGGAATTCCAGTCCCCTTCGACGTTTCACCGCGAGCAGCGGACCTCAAGTCGGAATCACGCAAGGCGGTTCAGCGCTTTTCACCAAAAAACGGAAAGATTTTCATCAAGTCGTCGCGGCCTGGCTGCGACCCGTATTCGCAGATTTCAAAGGCCTCGGCATACTTGACGGCCTTTCCTTTTTCTTCGCCCAAGAGCTCGATCAGCTTGGGACGGAACCGATCGGCCATCCCGCCGTAGCGCCTTTCCATTCGCTTTCGTGTCCAGTCAAGCCGGGCGGCGGCGTCTTTGGGCACATCGGCCAGATAATTGAAAAGCCAGGGATTCCATTCATAAAATTGCGATCCCAGGGCGTCGATGCAGGCCACTTTCAAATCAAACACGGGATCAATCGGCACGGCGACGTCGGCCACGAACGGGTTGGGTTTCTTGAATTCGTCTTCGGTATACATGAACACCGGATTTTTTCGCAGCGCGGCGACATCCGGGCAGAAACTCGGAACGATCACCATGAAGGCCGCGTCTTGCACGAGAATGCCCGTGTAGCGATGATCCGGATGGTAATCATTGGGTCGCGGAGCGATCACGACGTCGGCCTTCCACTCGCGGATCAACCGTGTGATAGTTCGCCGGTTTTCGAGCGTCGGCAAGAGCTCGCCGTCGTGAATATCGAGCACTTCGGTCTCGATTCCGAGGATCTCGGCACACTTCTTCACCTCGGCTGTACGGCGGCGCGCCAGCATGGCTCCAGCGAGCTGATGGTGGCCGATGTCGCCGTTGGTCACGCTGACGAACTTCACCTTGTAACCGATCTTCGACCAGCGCGCGGCGGTTCCGCCGGCTTCCAGCTCGCAATCGTCGGGGTGCGCTCCGAACACGATGATCCGCATCATGTTTGGAGATGACGTTTCTTGTGCGCGGGATGAAGATACAATCCACAGAACCACGCTCGACGTGAGGAGAACGCGAAACCAGACCGGTTGCAAACCTGGCGAACGGCGGAAGAGCATCGAGTAAACTCCCTCGAACTTGAAGGCGATATTTGGAGGCGACCGCACGACCAAACCCGGGCGCCGAACCGAACGATCTCCCAGCGTATCACCGCGGTGCGAGCCTTTCACGAGACGCACCGCCTGAATCCGCAAACCGGTCAACCAAGGAAGGGCATGAGGGCCATCCCGCCATGGGTATCTTTGCTTGCTCGCGGCAGAACCGGTTGCGCTCGCCTTGCCGGGTCAACGAGCTACCTCGTAAAATCGAACGGATGAACGCAAAGCCAAGTCAGCGTGGCCAGCGGTTGCCGCACGGGTTTCGTATCCTCGTGTGCGTCGGCGTCTGGGCTCTGGCGGGCCCCGGCCGGAACGCCCTGTGCGAGATCCCGGTTGAAACGCTCGAGCGCCCGGGCGGAGCGCGTCTGACCGGGCGGCTTGCCGGCGATCTGGCGAGCGGCTTCAGCTTTACTCCGGCTCAAGCGGTCGCGCCGTTTCAGGTTGAGCCGGGCTCGATCATTGAATTGAGCGGCCCCGGTCTCAATTCGCTGGAGCGTCCGCCGGCATTTCGCGTCTTGATTGGAGAGTCGCTGCGACTCTCGGGCTCGCTCCACAGTATCACTCCGACGGCTGTTCGACTCGGGGTGAGATGGCAAGGAGCGGAGATCACACTCCCTCGGCCGGGAGTCCAGGCGGTCATCCAAAGGCCCGGCGAGTCGAGCGTGCTGGCCGACGGCTTTGAGACCCTCGAGGGCGCGGCGCTGGCAGATCACGGGTAAGCCGGAACTCACCGCCGAGCCACATCTGACAGACAAACGGAGCCTTCGACTCCCCGCCGGGGGCGCGGGAGCCGCTGTTTTCACACGAGTGGGCGAACCCTTGCCCACGGGACGCTTCGAGGTTGCGTTCTTCGACGACGGAGCCGTGGTCGCAGGCCAGCAATGGTGGATTGAATTGACCTTTCAAGGAGCCTCGGGGGGCTCGGTCATTCGTGTCTCCCTGGGATGGGCCGAAGAAAGCCTCGCCGTCGAGTCGCCGAGCGGTCCGGCGCTCGCCGTTCAGCGACTGGCACGCACGCCCGGCTGGCACCGGCTGTCAATCCGGTTCGCGGCCGACCAGACCGAAGTCTCCGTCGATGGCAAGGAGCTCGCGCACGGCAAGGCACCCGATGGACCCCTTGTGGCGATCCGGCTATCGAGCTCGGCAACCGCGCAGGCCAACGCGCCCAAGGGCCTCGCGGGGCATCTCGATGACCTCCAGTTGATCCGGTTCGCCGAACCGCCCGTCAGTCTCGAATTCGACGTCACTCATGACGAGGCCCGGCTCGTCGTCGGCGATCAGATGTACGGCACGATCACCCGGACCGATTCTGAACGCGTGAACATAAGCGTCGACGGCGATCCGGTTTCGCTCCCCTGGAGCGATGTGGCCGGCCTTTATTTCCGGCGCTTGCCCGCTCAGAGTGCCTCGGTCAAAGGACTGCTGACAAGACTGGAATGGCGATGCGCGGCCGGCGACGATGGAGACGTCATCGATTTCGCAGAAGGGGCGCTCACGGCGGTATCAGATCGAATCTTCACGCTGGCCACCCCTTATTCGGGCGTTCTGGCGATCCCGCGTGAGCGAGTCAAACGGCTGGTCGTTCAGGGTGAAGGCCGGCGGATCGTGATCGACCCCGCCGCGCATCACCTGGGTGACGAGTTCTCCTCGAGCCCTCCGGTGCTCGATCCGCCGCAGCCCGAGGGGAGCGTGCTCGAGCGAACGCTCTCGCTCCCCGAGGTTCCGCAAGATCCTTGCTTCCTCGTACTGGACGTCGTTCAGGTCGTCGGGCTCGATAACGATCCGCAGTGGTCGGCGCGGGTGCGTGACGGCGAATTGCGGACTTATATCGCGGTCAATGGCAAGCGAATTGATTTCTTGAACCGATATGTCAAGCGTAATGATGCACCCGAACGGGTTGCCATTCCGGTTCCCGCGGACGTCCTGCGCGTCGGGCCCAACACATTTCGGCTCGAACTGACGCGGATGGCGACCAAGGACCAGGAATTAGACGACTTCGGGGTGCTTCAAATGGCACTGGAGTTCCGGGCGACGCCTATTTCCAGTAGTAACCGCAAACCCCTGCACGCACCGAATACTCCTTGAGATCGACGAACGCGTACCGTGAAGCCGCTTACCCGAAGCATGGTTCGCCACGCGCACGCCATCGCCCGCGAAGCGGGCGCCAGGGTCGTCTTGCTGCATGCCGACGTCATCGAGGCTGATTCCGACCTGTCGGCTTTGATTCAAGACGTCGGTTTCCGGACCATTCTGGTTTCCCGGCGGCCGGGTTTCAGCGCGCCCGAGGATTGGAAGGATCTTTGCGCAGTCGTGCGCATTCCCGACATCGATATGACGCGCACTGGCCAGATCAAGGTGGCGATCCTCCTGGCCGCGGCCAAGAATCTGATTCGACCCGGTGATCGAATCCTCTGCCTGACGGGAATCGACCTGTCGGGCGCGATCGATACCATCATGGTTCTCGACATGGGCAACGAGATCGAGCTTTTCTCGGCCTCGACGGCCGACCCGCTGCCGAGCGACGTCTTGCCGACAGTCTTTGAGCGGGTGCTGACACTCGCGGGCGAGCTCGGGCTCGAGGGTCGCGAGGGAAGGTCGGTGGGCACGCTATTCGTGATCGGCGATAGCGACGCGGTCTTGATGCAGAGCGACCAGCTTGTGATCAACCCGTTTCACGGCTATCCCGAAAGCGAGCGAAACATTCTCGATCCGATGCTCGAAGAAACGATCAAGGAGTTTTCGGCGATCGACGGCGCTTTCGTGATCCGCGGCGACGGCGTCATTCTGGCGGCGGGCCGATATCTCGCGGCACGCAGCCGGCTTGACGAAGACTTGCCGCGAGGGCTGGGAACCCGCCACCAGGCCGCGTCGGGCATCACGGCCTCGACGGCTGCCATCTCGCTTTGCGTCTCGCAATCGACGGGCACGGTTTCGATCTTCAAGGGAGGGCGGCTGATCACCGACATCCCCAAGCCGCGGGGCCGCAACGCAGAGTCGCTCTGAAACGCCAGTCGTGGCGGTCAACACGAGCCGCGCCGGATGAATTTCAGTCGCGATCCAGGGCGCGTCAACGGCCCCTCCCGTCTTGCGGAGAGGGGCGCTCGCATCAATGACGCTCGGGCTCAATTTCCCTTGTTGAGCTCGGTGTAATAAGACCGGATGTGTTTTTCGAGGTTCTTGGGAATCTTCTGGTTGGAAAGCGCGTCGGCGACCGAGCCGGCGCCGGCGTCGATCTCGCCCTGGATATCGATCACGACATCACCCTTGACGGTCTTGCCGGGCGTGGTGAATCCGAGCGAAACGGCCTTGCCTTTCTTCAACTGCTGCTTGACCTTGGTGGTGTAGGTGGCGGTCTCGTCGGGGGCTTCCGGGCGGTCTCCCTGGCCGCGGCCCCGGCCGAGACCGGAGCCCATTCCCTTGCGCTGGCCGAATCCGGAGCCGAAGCGGCCCATATCGTCGCCGATCTGATTCATGCCGTCGGCCGTCATGCCGTTCTTGGCGTCTTGCAGGTCGGCCATCGCTCCGTCGAGCGATTGCAACTCTTCGACCTGCTTGGCCATTTCGGCCATTTGCTCCTGTGACATTCCGAGTGATTCGGCCGCCTTCTTGGTGTCGCCTTTTTCCATCGCTTCGGCCGCTGCGCCGAGCTTGCCCGCGAGCTTTTGAAGCTGCTTGAGACCCTTGGTCTGCTCGTTGAGCTTTTCCATCTCGCGCTGGAATTGCTCTTCGGAAAGACCGCCGTTCTTACGGGCTTCCTCGAGCTGCTTCTTTCGCTGCTCCATGTTCGCGAGCTCGCCCAACTTCTTGGCCATCTCGCCGAGCTGTTGCTTGAGTTGTTTCTTCTCGGCCTCGGTGAGCTTGCCGGACTTGAGTTTGTCTTGAAGCTTCTGAAGCTGATCGGCGGCCTTTTTGTAGTCGCCCTTGGCAAGGTCCTTGGCGAATTCATCGGCGGGCCCTTGATTGGCCATCTCCTTGAGCTGTTGCAACTGGCGGTTGACCTGTTCGGGCGAGCCAAGCTGCTTCTGCCGCTCCTTGAGCGCATCGGTCAAGGCGTTGAGCTCCACCATCAATTTGTCTTTCGCCGCCGGAGGAGCCTTGATGAGATCCTGAGCTTTCTTCTCGATCTTGGCGAGCAACTTGTCGGCTTCGGGAAACTTGTCCTTGTCGATCGCCTGGCGCTGGCTCGCCAGTTTTTTGGTGAGCATCTCGGTCTGCTTGGTGATCGCCTTGATCTGTTCGGCTTGCTGAGCCGTCGTGGTGGCCCGCGCAAGCTGAGGAACCCACGTGGGGGCGAAAAGAAGCAAGAGTGCCGCGCTCGCGGGTATCAGCAGAATCCAGGCGCGTCGCGGGATCCGAAGACCGAATTTCGCCGCGATGTCGAGGTCCGACACCTTGCGCGCCGCATCGGCGATCAGGGCCTGGCCGGCCATCGTCTCACGCAAATCGAGCGGCAACGAAAGCGCCGAGCTAACCCGTTCATTCAGATGAAACGCCCGATCGAGAGCCACGGCCGCGTCCATCCGGCTAGGACCCGAGACGAGTGAAATGACAAGCGAGATGACCAGGCTCACCACGGCCGCCACGGCGAAGGGAGCCCAGTCCGGACCGGGGATCGACCGGTTCAGGAGCTTCTCCGCGCCGATGGTCGCCGCGACAACCGCCAGGGCAAGACACATCGACCATACAAACGCCGCGAGGAACCGCTGAAACCGCAGCCGTCGAAAGACCCGCGCCACCGGCTTTTCCAGCTCTCGCATCGAATGCCTCCTCACCTTGCGGCTGCTCTGTCGATGTTCCAGACCACGCGCGACGGAGGTATCAAGAGACCCTCTCTTACGAACGTCGTACACCAAGTTTAGCGGGAGTGCCGCCGGTTCGCAAGGGTCGCGAACACGCGATTCCGGAATGATTTGAGAGCGAAGGACTGTGCTCTTACCGCCGGGGCGCACGCTCGCTGGCAGCCGACGCCTGGTTTCGCGTTGTATCGACAACGGCGCCCGCGGCCAGTTGCGTGGCCACGCTGGCCGAGCCGGCGGCACACTCCCGCAAAAGCGCGAACGTCGGATCAGCCGCGCAGCGCTCGGGAGCCAGCAAGGGCAAGATGCGCGTGTACAAGATCGTGACGGCCGCCTTGGGACGGAGCCCGCGGTGCCGCTCGATCTCGCGCAGCGCATCGGCAAGCGGCCAGCCCTCCACGACAAATCGATAGATGCCCATCCAGGCCGGCGACCGATCCATGCTCGCGTGGCAGTGAACCAGGATCGGCCAGGACTCGGGGTCGCGGGACAGGGCGATCGACTCGGCAACGAGCGCCTCGCCAGCGCGACCGTCCTGCGACGTATTGCCCAGATAGTGCACGCCGTGTTCGCGGGCGAACCGCAGTTCGTCCGGCCAGTGGGGGCTTCGCTCGGGAGTGTCTTCGGGATAGAGGTTCACGATCGTTCGGAAGTGGTAGCGTTCCTGTGCGAGAGCGAGACCGCGATAGGTCGGCATTGCGCTGATGTAAAGCCGCCCGGGAACAACCTCCCGCAGCCGTGCCAGCGGCCGTTGATACCAGAACAAGCCACGTCCGCTGAAGTCGAGGCCAAGCGAGATCACGACCATCGTCGCGAGGATCGCGCCCCGCGACCACCCGGGGGGGACTGGCGGAACGACTCGCACGAGAGCAAACGACCAGGCGAAGAGCCCCCAGACGTAAAACCAGCGCGGCCAGAAGCCAAACGGTTCCCAGTCGAGCCAGCCAATCTGCCGGACCACCATGAGCACCGCGGCCAGGATGAGCAGGCCGAGAATTTGGTGCGCGCGCGCCTCGTTCCAGGCCAGGCGGATCGGCCGCTCGCGTAGCGCCCGGATCATGATGGCAACGACGCTCGTCGCCAGTGCGAATAGCAAGATTCGGTTTGCGACTGGCGCAGCGCGAATCGAAGATCGTGCGCCAGCCCAGCCCATACCATCCGTCGGCGAGCGGCCCAGGTGTCGCCGCGTGCCAGAACGCGGCCGCGGACAGGGCGGCGGCCGCGGTCCACAGGCGATGGCCGCGGTTGCGCGTGAGTCCCCAGATCGACATGACGAGCGCGGCCGACGACACATACACGGCGATGTGATCGATCGTGTCGCACGCCTCGGCAAACCGGTAAGCCGGGGGCGGAAACGGGCTAAACGTCGGACGGATGACCTGCGGGAGCTCGGGGTCGATATCGTTCTCGAAGTCGAAAACGTACCACACGGCCGGGATCGTCAGGAGCGGTAGAACGAGCCAGGGCCACAATGTAGAGAGCCACGCGCGCAGAGATTGTCGCAGCATGGTAAGGGCGTCCTTTCCGACCTGAGTGACGGTGCGGCCCACGATTCCTTCGCTCGCCGAAGGCGTAAGGTACTGGACACCGACCCATTGCGGAAGAGGAGATCGTCAGGTCAAACGGGTTGACCCTGTTCGTGCTTGGCTTGCCGCAGCGCATGTTCGGCGAACAACTCGGTTTCCACGCCGCCCCTTGCCCGATCGCACGCCGAGCTTCACGAGCAGCCGCCGGCGCATCTCCCGAAACGGCCGTGCGACCAGCCGATGCGCCCGGATCGGCCACGGCAGGTGCTTCCGAAAGGCCGTTTCGTCGATCCCGCACTGTTCGGGACGCGCCCGCGACCAGTGCTTCATCAGATGATATTCATCACCACGCCGAAGAATCGCGAAAATCGGACCGGCGGGGAGCCAACCTGGCCACGCCACGCTGATCTGGAAATCGATCAAGCACGGCTCGCCCTGCGTGTTGACCAGAATGTTCTCGCGTTTGTGCAAATCGACGTAGGCGATCCGCCGCGCATGCATCTGTTGCAAAAGAGTTTGGAGCGCCGGGTAGAAGGCGTCGTTGACGGTTTCGCGATTGCCGAGCGGGTGCCCTTCGATGTAGCCCCGCGCGACCGCATTGCGGAGCACCTGATTGTCGAGTTTGACCTCTCCCTCGAGTGCGGGCAGGCCTTTCAGATCAGACAGTGACCTGAGAAGCTTGGTTTCATGCCGCGCCATCATCCGGCCGAACCAGCCCATCGGGATGCCGAGAACGGCTGCCCGCCGATGAAGTTTGACGACCGTCAGCCGGCCGTTCGGACCTTCATAAAGGCCGGTCGCCGCCCAGGAGTCGTGCTTGAAGGTCTCGCGAAGGCGCCGTTCTTCGCCGCCGACGGTGATCTTCTCGGGGAGTGAGCTTCGTCCCAGGGCCTGCAGCCACGCGGGACGAGCCTTAACTTTAGCGCCCGCTGGACGATCGATCCGAAGAGACGACATCCTGCCCCCTGACGGAAAGGATCGGGGAGTGTGAGAATTTAGGAAGACGCGGGTGTGCTCAAAACCATTCATCGGCTTTGTCATGCCCGGCACTTGAGCCAATTGCGCACGATTTCCAAAAATATTTCGGATTCTGCCGAAATGGCGGATTGGCGGCGGTCGGCGATGCAGTACTTTTGCTGGAATGGCCGCGACAAGAGGAGCAAATCATGGCCGAGCTGAAGCGGGGCGAACTTTTCCGGGATATCGGCCGGCTTTATGAAGATGGTCCGCTTTTCGGGCTCAACGATAACCAGCTTCTCGAGCGATACCTCGGCCGCCGGGATGACGCGGCGTTCGAAGCCCTGGTGCGTCGTCATGGGCCGATGGTCCTCGGCGTCTGCCGGCGCACGCTCCGCGATCCGAGCGATATCGAAGACGCCTTCCAGGCGACCTTCCTGGTGTTTGTTCGCAGGGCCCCGTCAATTCGCGATCGAAGCCTTTTATCCAACTGGCTTTATGGCGTCGCCAACCGGGTCGCGCGGCGGGCGCGAACGAATGTGTTGCGTCGTCGCGATCGCGAGTTCGCCGCCTTGACCGTGGAATCAGCGGTCGCCACGGAATGCGCTGTGATGACGACCGAAATCGGGCCGGAGTTCGACCAGGAGCTCAAAAGGCTTCCGGCCAAGTATCGGGCGCCGCTGATCCTGTGTTACCTCGAAGGCCACACGCACGACCGGGCGTCGGAGGTGCTCAAATGCCCGGTGGGGACGGTCCGGAGCCGGCTGGCACGGGGCCGCGACCTGCTCAAGCGGCGGCTCGAGCGCCGCGGTTATACCCCGGCGCTTGCGATGCTACGCGACCAATCAGCGCGCGTCCGTGACGTCCTGGTCGAAACAGTTCCAACAGCGTGGATTCCCCGCACGGTGACGCTCGCGGCGCGGGCGGGTTCTTCTCAATCTCTTCTCAAGGGCGCTGCCGGCGTGCCGGCGGTCGCCCTGGCTCAAGGAGTGCTCACGACGATGAAACTGACGCAATTTCAGTGGATCGGTATCGCTGTCCTCGCGACGACCTTGCCGTTGGGAACTGTTGTCGGTGTGAGATACGCCGCGGCGCAAGTGCCGGTTACAGCGTCGCCTCGTGTTCAAGTCGTGGCGAGTTCTTCGCCTGCGGCTCCGACCGTGGCGGCTCTGGCGCCTGCGCAGGCGCCATCAACGAGTCCGGCTCCGAAACCAGTTGGTCCATACATCGTTAACGAGCATCCCGAACATGCAATCGAGCGCAAGGTCGACCAGTTCCTCAGGGAAATCGGCATGGTTGGATACGACGGCGTCCGCCGGGCCAACAGCGACGCCTCGGTTGCGGCCAGGGTTCTGGCCCGCAAGTTGGGCCCACTGTTGGGCCAGACCGCCACAACGACTACGCCCATCAAGACAGACGTTCCGCTGCCCAAACTCGCGCGTGAATCGACCAATGATCCTGACATGACGAGTCTGTCGACTCTCACGTTAGGAATCGAGTTGAAGCTGGCAATGGAAGAATTTCAGGCCCAACTCAATCTTTATCGCCGTGCGGTGATCGGCCGCCAGTCAATGCAGCAACTCCAAGGCAAAGTCTTGCTGGCGAAGGCGGCCCTGGATTCGCATCGCCAAGATTTGCAAGACGAATTTGATCGTCTCGAGCTCGAGATCAAGAAGATGAAAGTCCAGATGGAGCGTTCGCAACTTCTCCGGAGTTTGGCCTCTGTGCCCGTGGCTCGCAACAAGCGTCTGACCGAACGCAATCCCGGCACCGTGTCTGAAGACGAGTTGAAAAAAGATGAAACGGAGCTGCTCATCGCGGATGTCGATCACAGACTCAAGGCCGTTGAGCTCGAGGAGTCGAACTCCGTTCAAGAAAACTGCTAGAGCGGCTCAATCGGATTGCCGATGCTGCGAGATTGGCGGAAAAATTCGAGGTCGAGACCCGCGAGGCTCTGGACGCCAAGCCAACCGGCGCCAATTGATCGCGGCAAGTCGAAAAGTTCGCGGCTGAACGACGTCACGACCCGCTCGACCTATTCTTGCGACTGAAGCGGGAACGCCCGGCCCCGCTTGCCGCATTCGGCCGCGGGGCGGCTCGGCTATTTCAGTCGCGGCGTTACGTCGATAGCCATACCCGCGATCGGGCATCGGAAGTGCTTGAATCCCCGGCGGGTACGGTTCGGAGCCGGCTGGCGCGCACGCGGACGAAACCTCCTCAAACGGAGGCCCGAACGCCGCGGTTACGCCTTCGTGCTGGCGATACAGGACGACTGCTCGGCGCACCTTCTCGACGCTTTGATCGAAACGGTCCCGTCAGCAAGAATTACTCGCACGGTGACGCTCGCGGCGCGGATCGTTTCTTCTCAATCTCTTCTCAAGAGCGCCGCCGGGTGCCGGCGGACGCTCTGGCTCAAGGAATGCTCACGACAATGAAACTGATGCAAATCCAGTGGTTTGGTGTCGCCCTGCTGGCGACGAGCTTGCCCGTGGGGACCGTTTTTGGGGTGAGGTCCGCGGCTGCGCAAGTTCCGGCTGCGACTTCGCCTCTTCCGGCTGTGACTTCGCCTCCTGCGCAAACCGCGGTAAGTGCGGTGCCTGCAAATCCAACCGCGGCGGTTGCGGCGCCACCGCAGGCGACACCAGCGACGGCTGCCGCCGGAGCGCTTGTCCCGTCCCCCGCTTCCGTCACGAATCAAGCTCGTGAGCAAGAGATCGAGCGTAGACTCGACCTGTTCCTGGCGGAAATCGGCATGGTTGGTTCCAGCAACTCCCCGGTGGCCAGTGGCGATACATCGATCGCGACCCGAGTTCTGGCCCGCAAATTGGGCCCATTGTTGGGACAGTCCAGCACAACGGCCTCGTCCATCGCGACAACGACTGCGCTTTTCCCTCTAGGGATTCCGCCCAAACCGGTAGGCGAAGCGACCAGCGGTTCCGAAATGGCGAGCTTGTCGGCTCTCACGCAGGGCGTCGATCTCAAGCTCGCGATGGAACAGTTCCGGATAACAGCCCGGCTCAGTCAGGACAGCGTCATCGGTAAAGACGAACTTGTTACAGCCAGAAACAAGGTCTTGCTGGCCAAGGCCGCGCTCGAATCGAATCAAGAACAGTTGCAAGACGAACTCGACCGTATCGAGCTCCAGATCAAGAAGATGAAAGTCGAGGTCGAACGTTCGCAGCTCCTACGGAATCTTGCCTCGGCGCCCGTGGCACGTAACAAGCGCCTGAGTGTGCGCGATACCGGCACCGTGTCGGAAGACGAGTCGAAAAGAGATGAAACCGAGTTGCTCATCGCGGATGCTGATCAGAAGATCAAGTCCCTGGAGGTCGAGGAGCTCGAGCACCGCTCCGGGAAATTGCACAAGAGGCTCGACCGGATTGCGCACGCTGCAAAATTGGCGGCCAAGTTTGAGCACGAGACCCAGCAAACGCTCGACAAGCAAACAAAAACTCCGAAATGATCGCGGCAAGCGAAACCCGCACTTGTTTCCAATGTTGGTACAATAGCCCTGAGGATCAGCCGGACAGGCGACTTTTCAGCCTGCCCGGCCACGGACCCGGCGGAAACTGAACGTATTTCGCTTTCGCAGTCGATCGAGGAGTTGGTTCGAGGCACGCGGATCAGCCTCGATCGTGGGGAAGGTTGTGTCGGCCCAAGTCGTTTCGTCGTTGGTGCGCCAGGTTCTCGATGTCCCAGCCGAATCACTGGCTGCGGTGATCGGCACCTGGCCACAACCCGCGATCCTCGAAAGCGGTCCAGGATTCGGCGACGCCGGCCGCTGGAGCATCTTCGCAGCCTATCCGCGCCTTGATCTGGGAAGCGACTGGCTCCCAGTGGCGCTCGCAATCGGATACAGGAGCCGTCGAAAATGGCGAAGGCGACATCCTGACAACGCTGGCCGGCCTGCTCGATCGCCATGCGCTTGCCAGTGTCGCCGCGCATCCTGACCCGCGCTGCCACCCTTTCAAGGGGGCCTCGTCGGCGTCCTCGCGTATGACCTGGCTCCCCGGATCGAACGCCTTCCTCGCAAGGCGGCACGCGACTCGCGATTTCCCGATATCCGCCTGGCGCTTCATGACACGGCTGTCACGGTCGATCACCGATCCGGGCGCGTCGAGCTCTGGGCGTGGGACCTGACTGGCGAGGGCCGTGCGGCCGTCGAACGCCGCGCCCGAGCGTGGCGCAAGGCGATCGATCGCGCATTGCGAGCGCCCAAGCCGACGCCGGCGTCGATCCCTTCTTCTCTGCAAGCGACCAGCTCGTTCGATCGCGAGACCTATTGCGCGGCCGTCCGCCGCACGCTCGAATATATTGCCGCCGGCGACGTCTTTCAGGTCAATCTCTCCCAGAGGTTCAGCGCCGAGCGGCGTCATGACCCGCTTGACCTGTACTTGCGCTTGAAGCGGGAAAGCCCCGCCCCGTTTGCCGCGTTTCTGCGATGGGGTAGCTCGGCCGTCGTCTCCGCAAGTCCCGAATCGTTTTATCAGACGCGTGGTGACGTCATCGTGACTCGCCCCATCAAGGGGACCCGGCCGAGGGGCGCTGATCCTCATGACGATGCGCGGCTTGCCGCCGAGCTGCTCGCCTCAGCCAAGGACCGCGCTGAATTGACCATGATCGTCGATCTCGAACGAAACGACGTCGGCCGGGTCTGCGAGTACGGCTCGGTCATCGTCCGCGATCCGCTTTCGATCGAATCATTCGCTCAGGTGCATCATCTCGTGGCTACCATCGAGGGACGGCTGCGGCGCCATGTGGGGCCAGTCGATGTGATCAAGGCGCTGTTTCCCGGGGGCTCGATCACGGCGCGCCGAGATTCGCGCGATGGAGATCATCGACGAGCTCGAGCCGAATCGGCGCAGCGTTTATACCGGTGCGATCGGCTATTTCAGTCGTGGAGGCACAAGCGCGTTCAACATCGCGATTCGCACGATCCTCGTCGAAGACGGCCGAGCCAGCTTTCAAGTCGGCGGCGGCATCGTCGCGGATTCCGACCCGGACGCCGAATACGAGGAAACGCTCGCGAAAGGCAAGGGTCTACTCGCGGTTCTCGACGCGTGAATAAGGCCGTGCGCACGAGCATTTCAGTTGAACCGCGGCCAGCGGCCAGGACAGGTATCGAGCCGAGCAGGGTAGGGGGGAATCCGTTGTTGATCTGGCACCGCGGTGAAATCATCCCGGCCGACGCACTTCGCATTCCCATCGAGGATCGCGTATTCGAACATGGCCTGGGGCTCTTTGAAACTTTTCGAACCTGGAACGGCTTGCCGACGCTCCTGGATCGCCATCTCGCACGAATTCAGCGCTCGGCATACGAGCTTGGCCTGCCTCTGGACCCCGAGCACTTGCCCGATCGCCGGGCGGTGCGCGATCTCATCGCCGCCAATGAACGTTTGCTGAAACCCGGCCTTGACGCGCGGCTTCGTGTCACGTTAACGGGCGGCCTTGCCCCAGGCGCCGGTTCGCCAGGTGTGACATGGATGACGGCCTCGCCGCTGCCGCCCCCCGTACCCGCATCAGGCGCGGTGGTCTCGCGAACGATTCAAGTAGCGGCCGATGACATACTGGCGCGGCACAAGACGCTCAATTACTGGCGCAAGCGGATGGCCCAGGCGGAAGGCGCGGCTCATGGCTCGGATGATGTTCTCTGCGTCACGGCCGATGCGCTCGTGTGCGAGACCGCACGAGCGAATATTTTCGTCATCGAAGGCCGGCGGCTCAGCACTCCCGGGCTTGATGGCCCACTCTTGCCCGGCATTATGCGCAGCGTCGTTCTCGAGCGTGCCAGCGCCGGCGAGCTCGATCTTGACGTATGCGAGACGACGCTCTCGATCGACCGAATTCGCAATGCCGACGAGGCATTTCTCACGAGCTCGCTGCGGGGTATTCTACCGATTGCCCGACTACTCGACCGTGAATTTCCGGCCCCTGGGCCAGCCACTGAACGGCTCTGGAGCGAGATCTTGCCGCGGTTACAGCAATTCGAAGGAAGCGCGCCATGACAACGTGTGTTGCCGATGTTGTTGCCTGGCTCGAAGAGTTCGCCCCCTCGGCGCTGGCGGAAAACTGGGACAACGTGGGGTTACTCTGGGGCGACCCCAGCGCGACGATCGACCGGGTGCTGACGTGTCTCACCGTCACGCCGGCCTCCGCCACGGAGGCGATCCGCGAGAGCGCCGGCCTGATCGTGAGTCACCACCCGATCCTGTTTCGCGAGACGAAGAAAATTCGCGCTGATTTGCCCGAGACGGCCCATCTGTGGAAGCTGGCTCGCGCCGGGATCGCCATCGCCAGCCCTCACACCGCGTTTGACAACACGCGTGACGGAATCAACGATATCCTTTGCCGGCGGCTCGGCCTGGTCGAGGTCTTGCCACTACGGCCCGCAGCGCAAAACTCCGGGGCGGACGCTGGGGACACTCAGTCGTACAAGGTCGTGGTTTTCACGCCCGATGGCGAGCGTGACGCGGTCTCGTCGGCAGCCTTCGAGGCCGGAGCCGGACGCATCGGCGCCTATGTCGAGTGCTCGTTCGCGATTCCCGGCGAGGGGACCTTTTTCGGTACGGACGAAGCGAACCCGACAGTCGGCGAACGCGGGCGGCGGATGACCGTCCAGGAGCTTCGGCTCGAATTCGTGTGCCCGGCATCCCGGCTTGCCGCGGTCCTGGCGGCGATCCGCGCGCGGCATTCCTACGAAGAGCCCGCCATCGACGTCTATCCTTTGCGAGCCACCAGCGGCGACCCCGTCTCGAACTCGGGCACGGGACGAATTGGCCAGCTTGCCGCGCCCCGGGCACTCGACGATTTCGCGGCGCTCGTCAGCCGAACGCTCGGACGCGTGCCCGTGGCCACGACCGGCGATCCCAAACGGGCGATCCGGCGCGTGGCCGTCGCGTGCGGAGCGGCCGACGATTTTCTGAAAGACGCCGTACGCGCCGGGGCTGACGCCTTTCTCACGGGCGAGGCACGATTTCACCGGGCGATCGAAGCCGAAGCGCTGGGAGTCGGCCTCTTGACGGCCGGGCATTACGCGACCGAGAGGCTCGGGATCGAGGAGCTCGCGGCCAGGATTGCCCATGCCTTTCCCAGTCTGAGCGTCTGGCCAAGCGGCGACGAGCGCGACCCGGTCCGATTCATTCACTGACGCCGCTTGTCGAGTGTGTCGAAAATCGAAGGCCTCATGCCAGGACGTTGACGCAATCGACCATCCGCGCCGAGTCGCCGTCGTGAACGGCGATCTGAAACTCTCGGCCGACGGTTGCGCCGGCCACCTTGCCATCCTTGGTGAGCCCGAAAAAGCTGACGCCCGTGTTGAGGTTGCCATTCTTGTCGCGCCACCGGCTATCTCGGGTACACGTCTCGGCGATCCGCTTGCCGACCATGATCGTGGCGTCTTTCATGGTGGCTCCGCGGCGAACGTCTTCAATGACCAGGTAACTCGCGCAGTTGAGCAGATTGAGCTCGCCCATACCCACCGAGCCGCACGAGCCGACCGTGTTATCGAGGTAAAGCCCTGCCCCGAGAATCGGCGAATCACCGACGCGCCCGGGAATTTTGAACGCCAGGCCCGACGTGGTCGTCACGCAGCCGAGATTCCCGTGCGTGTCGAGCGCCGAGACGTGGATCGTGCCGGTGATGCGCGTCTTCAACACTTCGAGAATCTTGGGATCTTCATCACCCGGCCGCGGCGGCAGCCAGTCATCGGTGTGCTTCTCTTTCCACGAGAGCCAGATCCGCCGCGCGTCGGGGCTGAGCATGTCGGTCTCGGGGAAGCCATGTGCGCGAGCGAAGCGCAACGCGCCTTCGCCCACGATCAGGCAGTGCTTGCTCCGCTTCATGACCAGACGCGCGACCGCCGCGGGATGAAGGATATTACGAATGCTCGCCACCGCGCCGCCGCCGTGCGTCGGTCCGTGCATCACGGCCGCGTCGAGGCTCGACAACGCCATCCTCGTTGGGAAGGCCCCCGTAGCCGACCGAATGGTCGTTGGGATCGGCCTCCACGATCGCCACACCCGCGATCGCCGCGTCGAGCGGGTCATAGCCCTCTTTGAGGAACTCCATCACCTTCTCGACAACCCGGCCGTTACTCGAGGCGACCATCGGCCGATGCGGTCCCGGATCGCGCTTCGGCTCCGCGCCGACAGCCAGGCTCGCCAGGCTGATCGCGGCCGTTGTTTGCAGAAACGAGCGACGGCTCACGTTGTCATCCATCGTGGATACTCGATTCGAGGAAAATGTTCGGCGCCCGCGACAGGCGCAAATTAATCGGCGGATCGCACAGATACTTTACAAGAAATCGGCCGGCTCGCCAGACGGCGCTCAATCACGGATGGGCCACGCTGTCCATGCTCCTCGCGCTGCTGGATGTGGTGACGCGGCACCCGTTCCGAATCAGCGCAACAAAAAACCCCGGGACAAAACCCGGGGCGTGTGAGATCAGACCGTCCGCGAACGTCATGAAGCTCGGGAAGACCTCTCTGATTCCGGCGGGCCACTCGTGCTCAGGAACGCCAGGCGTACCATCTTCACGTCAGGCCAGATTGATATCAGACCTCATCGTCGTCTTTTTCAACTTTAGCCTCGACCTCTTCATCTTCGAGCGGCTCTTCAATGATGGCTTCTTCCGCCGGCTCTTCGACGGCGTCGCTCGATTCGCCCGGGCTGGCCTTGCCGCCGCGTGCCGTGGGCACGGCGAGGTACATCTGGTGCTCCCACTGGCCCGACCAGAATTGACCGGCCCATCGCTGTAACGAAATAGCCCGGACGGTCGGGCGGTCTTCATCGCGAATCACCTCGCCCCACGCTCCTGTATACGCGGCACGCACTTGTGATGAGCTCTCACCCACACAGAGCAACCGTTCTCCCGTCGGTGCCAAGCACGCCACGGCACGCCAGTCTTGCGCACCCGTTGATCCACTGCTCATCGTAAATAAACTCCCGCCGGCGACGCCTCTCTCTCGATCCGTGGCCGAACCACCAATGTCGGCCCCCTCATGAAATCGGCGCTCCGGAACCTGGTCTTGATCGCTTACGCGACGTTGTCATCATTTGACTCGCCCCCGACCACTCCATGTCTCATCCTTCAAAGCATAGAGCGCGATGGTCCGCCGTTAAATTCGTCAGAAAATCGGCCGTTCTTGCTTCTGCTGAACGATTTAGGAAAAGCCGTCCAGACCGTGATGGAACCTGCCATCAAGGGAGCAGCGTACGCACGCGATCGCCACTTCCGCCGGAACTGGGTCGCTTCCCTATTCCAAAGAGTGGGGGGAAGGCGAACCTTGCACGCTCAAACCATCCATTCCTGGGCGGATAGCAGGCGCAAGTTTCGTTCACATCAAGGAATTGTATCGCCGCGACGCCCCGGCGGCGAATGAATTCCGGGAAATTCAGGCGAAGCCTCTCGCGAGCGCGCAGCGCTTCGCCATCGGGATTGGTCACACACACAACGGGCGCCAGCATGGTCGTACCGCACGCGCGACGCCTTTGTTCAAACGGATCAACGCTCGCCGATCCTGATGAGCACCTTGCCCTTGCGGCCGGCGACTCCCGCCTCGCGCGGCGTCCTTGACGTTGGCCAGGGGATAAACCGTTCCGATCTCGGGATTGAGAACGTCCTGGCGAATCAGCGAGGCAATCTCGCGGAACAAGAGAAGCGACGCCGGAATCGAACGCTCCACCATCCAGCGGCCTAGCCAGAAACCTTCGACGGAGCGCGGCCCTGAAATCACAAGCCGTGGCTCAACCGTGATCGGCTGCCCCGACAAGGTTCCGTATAGCAAAACCCGGCCGCCGGGAGCCAGCGAGCGAAAAACGCCCGTGCCCGTCTCGCCACCAACGGGATCGACCGCGTAACGCACACCGGCACCCCCCGTGATGCGCTGCACCTGCTCGTCGATGGGTCCGTCGGCGCTCGAAATGACCGCGTCGCCGCCCAGCTTCTTGAGCTCGTCGATCGCCTCGCGCCGGCGTACCACGTTGAGCGTCTTGAAGCCGTCGTGCCTTCCCAGCTTGATCAGCATTCGCCCGAGTGTCGAGCCGGCCGCCGACTGGAGCAACCACTCCGCTTTCGGCACCGCCAGAACGTGTCGCGCCATCGCCAGCACGGTCGCCGGGTTGACGAAAAAACAGGCGGCCTGTTCATCCGGAATGTCGTCGGGAACCGGCCGGGCCTGCCGCCACGGAATCACGGCCTTTTCAGCCCAGTTTCCCCCGGCCGAGTTGATGGCGGCCACACGCTTGCCTTTCAAATTGAGCAACCGCGCCGGCAATCCCGGCCCGACCTCGTCGACGATGCCGACGCCCTCGAAACCTGGCGTCGCCGGCAAGCTGGGCAAGACTCCGTAAAGGCCCTGGACGACCAGCGTATCGGAGGGGTTGACCGGGCTCATCAACATGCGCACGCGAACCTCGCCCGGGCCCGGCTTCGGATCGGCGACTTCGCGCACGTCAAGCACCTGGGACGGGTCTCCAAACGACTCAAAGACAGCGGCTCTCATGCGGCATCCTATTCTTGCAGGGAGAAGGCTCCTCGGCACGACGCAAGGAGCGTAATCTTACGATCTGCGCCGGGAGCCGTCACGTCCACACAGGGGACATCAAAGGTCGTTCGCTGCTGGCTCACGACCGAATTCGGGAGGGCGAGCGTTCCGCGAGCCGAGTGCCTCGGCCAGCTCGACGGAGTCTCGCTCTCCCAAGAGCCCCGGGAGGGCGAGCATCCCTGCGAGCCGAGTGCCTCGGCCAGCTCGACCGAGTCTCGCCCTCCCAATAGCCCCGGGAGGGCGAGCATCCCTGCGAGCCAAGTGCCTCGGCAGCTCGACAGAGTCTCGCTCTCACAAGAGCCCCGGGAGGGCGAGCGGCCCGCGAGCCGAGTGCCTCGGCCAGCTCGACGGAGTCTCGCCGTCCGAGGAGCCCTTGAGGCATACGCGCGTTGGAAAGGAATCTTCCGCCGCGGGTCCATCTCATTCGCCGACGAAGCGAGCCGCGTCCGCGCGTGTTCGAATATTGGCGAGCACCTTCCGCACAAGGGCCAGGTCAACGGGATGCGTCACCATTTTGCGAACCATCGCCCCGACCATGCTGAGCTGAAGCGAGTTGGGTCGCGCGATCTCGTTCCGCACGCTGGGCACGGGCGTGCAGCGTGCAGTGATCACGGGCTTGTCTGTGCGCGCTTGCGGCAAGTTGAGCACGGCGGCGAATGTCGGAGCCGCCGCGATCCGCCGGCTCGTGAGCATCTGCGCCTCGGGAATCGAAAGCCAGTCGCGCAGGGTCGCCAGAATCGACGTATGGTCGTACGGAACGCTTGTCGTCGAACGAAAGACCGTGCCGGGCGCAATCCAGGGACTGACGAGGACCGCCGGAACGCGAACACCGAAGCGGTTGAACCGAAATCCTTCGTCGCCCGGGTCGCTCTGGGGATCGGGCGCGACGGCTCCCCAGCGCGGGGGCACGTGATCGGGACAGCCGCCGTGCTCGTCAAACGTGATGACCAGCAAGGTCTTCTCCCAGTTCTTGCCATTGACCACGGCCGAATAAATCGACTCCAGGAACTGCTCGCCCAGGCACACGTCGTGGGGCGGATGCTCGTCATTGGGCGTCCCTTCAAGCACCATGAACGACGGCTCGACGAACGAGTACGATGGCAAGGTGCCCGCCCGTGCCTGGGCCACGAAATCGGTGATGCCGAGGAAGTGCGGGTTGAGTGCCGAATTCCAGAGCTTCGGGAACTGGAGCCGCGTGAGCGAGGTGATCTCGCCCGGGTTGTAGACAGCCCAGGAATGCCCGCCGGCTTCAAGAACGTTGAAGATTGTGGGGATGTCGTAGTCGAACGGGTCGTCAGGCGCGTTGTTAACATGCCCGCAAGACGTGCCGAGATGGAGAAACGCCCGGTTCGGCCAGGTCTGGCAGGGGGCCGAGGCGTACCACGCGTCGCTGACGGCGAACCCGGTGGCAAGCCCGGAAATCATGGCGACCTGTTGCGGGCTATACATCTCCATCAAGACGCCTGGGTTCGCGGAATTCACCTTGGCGTAATTGACGAGGAACCCGAGCATGCTGGCCGCTTCGCCGTCGGCGGGATGCGTTGTCCCGAAGAGCTGGAAGCTCATGTCATCGAAGTCTTCCTCGGGGTCGGTGTCGGGAACCGTATAGGGTGAAACGCCCGTCGTTCCTTCCGTCGCGAAAACCTTCTCCGGAGGCGCACCGCTGAAGTAAGACGCGTTTGACGGGTTCCAGTAACTTCCGACGGTCAGGCCGAAGAAGCTCGGCTCGCCGGCCCTCGCGCCAATGACCTGGGCGGGCGGGTTTCCCGGCCCGTAGAGCCAGCCAAGAAGGTTGTCGAACGATCGGTTCTCGAGCATCAGCACAACCATGTGCTCGATTTGCGACATCCCGTTAGCCATGTTGTCGGTGTTCCTCGCTGGGCGCACTGTCGAATTTCGACAGGCTCATCCGGACTCGCCAAGAATGTACTCGAACACGTAGGAGTGCTCGCCCCCGTCGACCTTGATCGCCATCTCGCCGGCGAGTCCCGAAAGCTCGCCAGACCCGGAATCGGGCACGACTGAGATCGCGAGCTCGGGTGTCCCGCGGTTCATGCTGCCTGAGTGTTGCAGGGCGAAGCTACCCGCCCGACCGTGCAAGGTGCCGGTCACTCGTTCCATCGCGACGTACCCGGCCGACCCTGTCAGGTCGGTGCGTGTCGCCAGCATTTCTCCGTTGCTGGCGGCCTGCAGGTCGCCGTGAAAGGTCTTGGCAATCGCCATCCGGCCGATGGTCGGATCGCCCACGCCTTCCGCCCGCGCCTGGGGCGAGAGCTTGACCTCGAAATGGCCGGTCGCCGTCATTTTCATGTTTTTCTCCGGGTCCGTTTGCGGAGCCATTCAGCGTGGATCCATTCGAGCCATCGACTCACGCGGCGGTAAAAGCTGGCCAAAGCCTGACGACCCCGTACGCCGCGAGTCGACCATGTCATCCGAACCGCATCCGACGAGCAGGCCATTCACACGGTACGCACTGTATCAAACGCACGCGATCTTGCACGGCCAGCCCTGGCACGCGACTTGCAGGGTACATTGGTTCAGTAAGCGAATGATCCCGACGTCCTGGAATGGAGACAGCAGACGATGGCCGCCAAGAATCAGACCAAGCGCAAAGGATCTCCGGCGGGCGCGGCGGAGCACGCGCTCGCGTGCCGCAACCAATCACGAGGTGAGCAACGACGTCGCCGTGAGCCCCAATTTGCTGGAACGGGGCGACGTCTTTTTCTTCTACCGGCCCGACATTGATGAGGAAGCTCCGCGGGGCTTGCTGGACGTGCGGCGCTTCCACATCGTGCTTCGTCCCGAAGGTGGGGAGACATTGCGACTCATGACGATCGGTCGCAAGAAGCTTCCAGACGCGGGCGAAGGCAGCCAGAACCACTGGGGATTCGTGGACCGGGTTATCGACGACGCGGAAGAGCTCAGGCAGATTTTCGGAGGTTCCAACTTCGAGACAGACACGCTGGGCGAGCGCCGGCTTCCCGAGGCTCGGCCCGTGGGGGAAGGCGTTTATGCGTTGAACCGCGTCGGCCGGCGAACGGTCTTGTCGTATGCCCTGGAGTTGCCCGTGGAGCCAGGCGAAGTCCAGGCCGCGTTCAACATCAGGCCCGAGGGCCACTATGAAATCGCCATCAAGAATCCGGATGCCGGCTCACCAGCGGGGGTCGGTCTCGATGGTGATTCCCGGGCGAAATTCTCCGACGAGCTGAAGGAACGGTTCGGCGACCGGCGCTGGCTACCGGCCGACTGTGATTTCCTCGGTTGCGAGGGGGCCGAATTCGTCTTGATTCAGAGCCGTGACGAGGCCATCGCGAGCCTGGGAATCGACCTCGAGCCCGAGCAGGAAGACGAAGATTCAGCCGAGGTCTTTAGCGATCTCAAGATCGAGCGCACAGACAAGGCCATCCGGCCGTTGTTCGAAGGCTCATGGCAATGACAAAATGCGGTCAACGCGACTGATCGCGTGGCCGGGCCGCGAATGACATTTCGCGGCCTGGCTGGTTGGCGGAAGGTATCGTGCAGACATGCTGGGTGCGCGATTCGAGGCACATTGCTGCGGCTCGAATCGCGCATCAGCATGTCGACTTTTCTGAACGGCCTTTCGTGGTTCCGAGACGCCGAGGCTGTTCGAGTCGGCACTGGCACTCGGCTCGTCCGGAGACTCGCCCTCCCGGGATCCCGCAAGGGCTTTTAATCGCTTCTCTACCGGATCGACAATGCGCCGCCCGGCGATCATCTCGCGCGAAGCAGCGCCAGGTCGTACTGAAGCCGACTCTCGATCAGGTCAGATCAGATGCCCAGTTCCGGCAAGAGACCGATCACGCTCAAGAGGCCCCCGTCGAGCAAGTGCGACACGTTATAGACGAGGTTGCCGAGGAGGTTGCCGTCCCCCGGCTGGGCGAGCAACTGCACCTGGATGTTACTGGTTGTGACGACGACCCCGAGGAGGTCGACGTCAACGGGGGGTTGACTGGAGTTGGGTGATGCGACCGTCAGATCGAGGATCGGCTCCGGTGAAACCGGGCCATCCGACGAATTTACCAGGGTCGGCGAAGCCAGTTGCTGGAGCGGGCGCTGAGCGACCCCAGGGCTCCGGTCGGAAGGGTCAGAGTCGTCGCGTTGAGGATTCCGACAAGCTTCGCGAGAACGCCATTCAAGTCGGAGTTGATCGTGCTCAGGTCCGACTGGCTGGCGCTCAGGTTTGTGAGCAAATCATTGAGCAAGTTACCGAGCAGGTCGCCATTGCCGGAATCGGCCGAGGCGTTCACCTGAATCGTGCTGGTCTGGAGAATGAGACCCAGCAAGTTAAGGTCGATCGGCGGCACGGTGAGACTCAAGATCTGGCTTGAGCCCGCCGTTGTGGTTGTCGTTCCCGACCCCGTGGTGGCCGGAATGGACGGGAACAAGGTATTGAGCTGGTTCAACAGGCCGGCGAGGCCGTTCTCAATATCGGTGACCACGCTGCCGGTGGTGCTATTGAGTATGTTCGCAAGATCGGTGACCACGTTGCCCAGAAGCAGGCCCGTCCCGGAGTGCGCGAGAATCTGCAGATGGATGGGCGTGGTATCGACGACCGCCCCGAGCAAATCGAGATGCACGGGCGCGATGTAGGCGTCGAGAACCGGCGTCGTATTCGTATACGTCGTCGTGCCCGACTGGCCGTTGACGCTCAAGCTTGCCTGGTTGACGAGCGTGACAACGTTGCCCAGCACATTATTGAGCGCATTGCCGACACCGGCCGTGTTGATCAAGCTCGTCACGGTTCCCAGCAGGTTGCCGAGCAACTGGCCACTCCCCGGCTGGGCTGTCACGGTCACCGTCACCGGGCTCGCGGGATCCTGACCATACAGCTTGACCTCGACACCGAGCAAATTGAGATCGATCGGGTTGACGTTCAGCGTCAGGATCGTCGAGCTGCCGCTCGAAGAGGTCGAAGTGGGTGTCGTCGGACCCGTTGGCGATGGCGTCGGGGTAGGCGTCGGCGCTGGTGTCGGTGAGGGCGTCGGCGTCGGTGTGGTGGTGCCGCCCTTCTTGTGCTTATTGGGGGGCTTTGGCTTCTTCGGCTTGTGATGTTTCGCCAGCTTTTTCGCGTCGTGCACGGCGCCGCCATGGTCGTGCGTGGAAGACACGGCCGACTGGTGCGCCGACGTCGCGTCCGTGGTACCGACCAACGAGTGCGTCGCCGCCGTCGCGACTGGTGCGGCGTGATGCCTGGTCGTGGTCGAGACTTCGCTGGTCCGTGCGTGACGAACGGTCGTCACCACCAGCGCATGATGCCCCGGCGCCTTGTCGGAAGCGTGCGCGTGCTCGGTCGCCACCGACGCGGCGGCCGCGATGTGACTGACCATGGCGGCGGACAGGACCGTACGGTCTTCAAGCCCGTCGCAAACCAGGTGAAAACGCCTCGATGCGCGACGGCCACGCGTTCTCGTGCGACGCAATTCATCACGAACGGCAAGTAAATTCATGTCAAAAACTCCCTGGTGTTCAGACTGTAGGCGCAATAAGAACGAGGCCGGCGAAAAGCCGGTCAAAGCAAACTTCTCGGCGCAGCGGGATCGACCCTGAAGGCCCTTCAAAGACCTTGAAGGAAGAGGGTGGAGCAGCGCTCCGACGGAGCCGCATCGGGAAATGGACGGAGAACGTCATGCGGGTTGCGACACTCGCATGCTCAATTGAGCCTTCCAGAACCTCTTGCTGATGACGTACGGGGGACTGCTCGGCTGCCTCTGGCCGTCAGTACGGAAGAACGGTGGTAATCAAGTGGATTCTGGGCAGATCGCAACAGCAACTGGCATACCAGGCTATTGCCCTGCGAACGAGATGGGGGCGTCTTCGATGCTCGGACGAAGTGTAAGAAACCGTACCAGGCGAAATGCCGCGACTGGCGCAGCGTTACGTCCGTAGCCGTGTTTGTTTGTGTGAACTTCCCGCTCCAATTCGATGCTTTGGGTCAACATCATTTTCTGATGCTCGCCACGCACACGGTTGCATGCTGGGAGGATAAATGCGCAGTCTTTAACGGTCGTTGGGAATAGTGGCTCTCACCTTTGGGTAGCGTAAGTCGTAATGGCACGGCCGAAGCCGACAAGCAATCGGATAAATCCTCGGCTCGGCGTGCCGGGCGAAGCGAAATGCGGTAATGAGTGAAAGCAAGCGACGATGGTTGCGCGACGTTCGTGGTCGTACCGTCAGACCGCCCCTTGCTCAATCAAGGAAACTGCCGAAAAACCACACCAGCGTGTCTACGTGGCAAGTGAACCCGGCAAGCAAGTCATTCACCACGTCCCTCATCGCTCAGTCAGATCGGCGGCGCTCGGTGTAATTCGGGGTCAACGGGTCGAGATTCACCACGGCGCGACCCAGGAGCCTCGAGCTGTAACTGGAACTCAGGTCGTCACATGAATGAGTGAAAGCAACGTCTTCATATCGACGGGTTTTACCAGGTAATGATCGAAGTGTGCGAGTTCAGACATTTCCGAATTCATGTCGCGAGAGTATCCCGATATGGCAATGATGAGAACGTCCCTGAGCGTCTCGACACTTCGGAAATGGCGAGCAACCTGAAAACCGTTCAAGACCGGCAAGCCGATATCGAGCAAGAGAATATCGGGTTTTCGCGAGCCGGTGTGCGCCACCGCGTCGCCACCGTTATCAACGGTATCAACCTCGAATCCGACGATTCGCAGCAGGATGGACAGACTTGTCGCGAGATCTTGATTATCATCCGCGATCAAGATCATGCGCCGCCGGATAAATTCCATCGACGGCTCCTGAACCTTGAGAGCCTACGATTTTCGTACGGGCAAGTCAAACGCCACGACCGGACGTTTGCACGGGAGCCACCATCCGTCCGGATCATGATGACGTACAGCCCCTGGGGCATTCTCACATGCAAATCACGCGCCGACAGTAGCGTAAATAATCAAGAGGATATTGAAATCCTTTTTGTGTTTCAGGCCGCGCCTGGACGCTCTGGGTCGAGGAGCGTGAGAAGTTCGTTAAAGCTGACGGGTTTGACGAGGTGATGATCGAAACCGGCGGCCTTGGTGCGTTGCCGATCTTCGTCCTGGGCGTAACCGGAAACCGCGACGATTGTCGCCTGCTGGCCGCACGGCTCGGCCCTGAGCCGGCTTGCCACGTCGTACCCGCTCATTCCAGGCAGGCCCAAATCGAGCAAGATGAATTGGGGCGTGCGAGCGCGTGCCAGGGCGATGGCATCGATACCGCAATGGGCGACCATGACTTCGTGACCAGACAGGTTGAGCAAGACTTCCAGGCCCCTGGCGGTGTCGACGTTATCGTCAACGACGAGGATCCGAGATATGCGCGGCGCTCCACTTGATTCCCTGGGCAATTCATCGGCCGCGGCCGGGCATTCGGCCACGGGCAAACGAACCGTGAATTCGCTCCCCGTGCCGAGCCCATCGCTGGCGGCCTCGACCTGGCCGCCGTGCAATTCGACGAGCGACTTGACGATGGTTAACCCGATGCCCAGGCCCCCCTGCGTGCGTGCCGACGAATGATCGGCCTGGTTAAAGAGCGTGAAAATCTCTGACAGCTTCTCCGGCGGGATGCCGATGCCGGTATCCCTGACCCTGATGACGACGTTATTCCCCTCGCGATTGGCCGTGAGCCGGATATGACCGCCGTTGTCGCTGTACTTCGCCGCATTGTTGAGGAGATTGACCACGATTTGCTCGAACCGCGTCGGATCGGCGTCGACCCAGAGTTGGCCTCGATCCATTTCGACGTCGAGCGTATGCTGGCGTTCATCGATGACGCGCCTTCACAGTCCTGGCGGCACTTTCGATACACTCGGTCGCGTCAAAGAGTTCGCGGCGTAACTCGATCTTGCCCGCATTGACGCGGGCGACGTCGAGAAGGTCGTCAATCAGCCGCGACAAGTGACTCGTTTGCCGCTGGATGGCCTGCACCGACTGGTCGTGGTGTTCTTTCACATTGCTCGCCGATATGAGCATCACGGCATTGCTGATGGCGGCCAGGGGGTTTCTCAGCTTCGTGACCGAGCATCGCCAGGAAGTCGTTCTTTTGCTTGTCCTGGTCTTGCAGCCGCGCGACGAGCCGCTCACGCTCGAAAGCCGCTTCCTTCTCGGCATCGATGATGAATGCCACGCCCGACATCGAAATTGGTCTCGCCATTCCTCGAACCACCGAGCCGGCGCGAACACTGACCCAGTGGATCGATCCATCGGGCCAGCGGATCCGGTATTCGACGTTCAGCTCCTGCCGCTGTTCGACGGCTTCACGCACCGCGCGCTGCCAGCCTGGCCGGTCGGCGTCGAGCACGGTCGCGACAAGGTCGTCATACGTGAACGGATCGTGAGGTGAACGTCCATAAATCTGCTTGCACGTATCCGAGCACGTTAGCTCGCGCGTGACGACGTCGAACGTCCAGGTTCCCATCCGGCCCGCCTTGAGTGCGACCTGAAGCTGCGAGCGGGCATCGCGTAGCTCGTCCTCGCGGCGCTGCGATTCGGTGATATCGGTGTTGGTACCGAACCACCGCTCCACCTGGGCGCTGGCGTTCTTCACGGGCATCACGCGTGTGAGAAATGGGTGGAATACCCCGTCGGCACCCTTGAGCGGGAACACCATGTCGAATGGCTCGCCGGTGGCAATCGACGCGTTCCAGCGCTCGAGCACACCGGGCAATTCGCGCGGATCGTGCACCGACTGCCACTTCCAACCCTCCATCTGCTCAAACGTCGTGCCGGTGTAATCATACCAGCGCCGGTTGTACCAGAAGATGTGGCCATCAGGGTTCGCGATCCACGTCAACTGAGGGATCGATTCGGCCAGCGTGCGAAATTGCCGCTCACGGTCGGCGAGCTTTTGCTCTTGCTGCCGGTGCTCGGAAATGTCGCGAAAAACCAGCACGTTGCCACGCGCCGGCGTGCCTTCGCCACGCATCGGCGCGGCACTATCTTCGATGGGGTGTTCCTTGCCATCGCGGGCAATCAAGATCAAATGGCCCGAAAGGCAGCCACTCCTGTCTTCACGCGAGGCCAGCAGGGTGCGACGTTCAACGACTTGACGCGACACTTCGTCAATAGCAAGAAAGACATCCGCGAGCGGCCGGCCCACGGCGTCGACGCGGGTCCAGCCCGTGAGCTCTTCGGCGACGCCATTGATGAAGGTGATCAGTCCGTCGGCGTCGGTGGCGATCACGCCGTCACCGATACTCGATAGCATGACTTCGAGCCGCCGTCGCGCTTCCTCAGCTTCGACGCATTGCCGCGCGACTTCATCGCGCTCCTGGCGCAGTCGAATTTCGGCGATGACGGATTCGGCGAGATCCTTGAGCACCTCGACATCGTCGGTCGTCCAGACGCGGGGTCGGCCGTCAATCGCGCTGAACGCGCCGATCACATGGCCGTCAATCGTCAGCGGGACACCGAGATAGGCAATGACGTTGAACTCGGCGACGGCCGGATTGTCCGTGACGCGTGAATCGAGCCGTGCATCGCCAATCACGACAGGCTGGCCGCTGGTAACGACGTGCTGGCAAAATGAGTGTGAAAAGGGGATCTCGCGGCGACTCGCCCAGGGCTCCGGCAGCCCGAAACAGGATCGGAAGTACTGGCGACCGCCCTCGACAAGTGACACAAGCGCGACGGAAGCACCGAGAAACCGCGCGGCCAGCCGCGTCAATCGGTCGAATGACTCCTCAGGCGCGCTATCGAGCAGGCCCGTGCGCGAAGTAGCTCCGACCGAGCGGCATCGTGAAGGCCGCTCTCGCGTTTCTCGTGGCTTGGATCAACACTGTCCATCGATCGTAAGCTCGTGCCATCCGACGCGAGAACGTGTCGGGTTTAACCGCCGTTGCAAGTTCGATAGCGACCCAGTTTGATATCGTGGCAACTCAGAACCAAAAAGCGAAAGGCCTTCACGAGCCGCCGCGGCGCTGACGACACGGGATCAAGCCAGCAGCCGGATCGCACGATTCACAGCGATCGCTGTGCGCTGCAACGTCATGAGCCTGGCCTTGGACCTTAATCATAGCGAACACCTCACAGTGGTCCAGCGGGTAAAACCCGGGCAAGGTCTCATGGCCCTGTGTCAGAAAAACGGCCGCCGCCCGCGGATCTCGGAGTTTCCCGTGTCCGGCCAGAACGGAATCTTCAAGCGACGGACCGCCGCGCCCGAAATTTAACGGTTTGCGCAACGTCTTCGATGGACGATCGTTGATCTGAGACGTTTGCACTCTCCAGTGTAGGCACGCACCTCCAATCGGGAAGAGGCGGGCCGGCGTCCTGCTTAGACTTGTCGACCCGTGGCACGTCGCGTTACCCTTGAATGATCAAAACGAAATGAGTTAGCCGCGGTGAAAAATGATGTTGGTCATGCCAATCTCACTCGAGCCCCACTGACCCGTTCGGTCCGCGAATCGGGAGAGTGATCGATGTACGAACTCGAAGACGAATTACCGGAGCCGGAGCCGAAAACGACGCGCGGAGCAGACCCGCCATTGCGCCGGCTCTGGAAAGTGGAACCCGAGTCGGCGGAAATCGATGCCCTGCCGGAGAAGAAATCCTCCAAGAAGGGTGATGATGCCGACGGAACCAGGAGTTCAACCGGATCGAAAGGGGCGAAGTCGAAGGGAAAGGCGAAGTCGACGAAAGCGAAGGAAGCTCCGGCCGTCGACGAAAAAGGCAACAAGAAAATACTCGTCGAAGAGACGCCGACGCTCGATACGTACGAGTCAAGACGACGTGCCCGGATCATCATGGGAAGCGTGATCGTGTTCTGCATTTTCTTGACCGGATGGATCATCTACTCGGCGTTTGTTCCTTCCTCGTCGGTGCCGGTTGCCACGCAAGGCTCGGGCGATGATTTGATGGCTCAGCTCGGTGGCGGGGAGCCGCGTGCTTCAATGGACCAGGAAGCGCGGTTCATGTTCAACCGGGCGCAGGAGTTGCGCGGACCGGTCGGACCGATCAGGCCGTGGGCATGTTGCGCCGCGTGATCAAGGTCTACAAGGACACCCCGACCGCCAAGGCCAGCAAGGCGGCCCTCGACCGCGCCGAGCAGAATTTGCCATTATTCAGCGACCGCCCGCTGGTCGTCGCGCAGGCCGAACAACCCAAACCCCAGCCGGCTCCCACACCACCGCCAGCGGTTGTCAACGCCATGCCGGTTCGCCCCGAAGCCGCACAAGGGCAGGCCGCCTTGGTGTTGCCCGCCAATCCGACAGAGGCTGTCATCGTCCCCCCCACGGGGCCAGCGACGGCCCCCGCACAGATCGCTCAGCAACCCCCCGCCGCTGGCGCCACTAGCAATAGCATCCGGGTACTACCGCCCGGGTTTCAGGCCAGCGCCGAAACCGGCATTCACGAGTCGGGCTGGCCTCTGGTCATCGTCGGCGACCGTGACGGCGCACCCATGATCCTCGTGCCCGGCACGACGTTCACCATGGGCAACAACGACGGTCAGCCCGCCGAGATGCCCGAGCATCGGGTACGGCTTTCCACCTATTACATCGACCAGCACGAAGTGACAAACCGCCAGTTCCGGCTCTTCCTGAGCGAAGCGCACTATCATGGCCAGCCCGCCGGCAAGTGGCTGACCGACGAGAAAGCGGCGCTCCGAGCCCGAGACCGGACCTGTCGTTCATGTTAACTTTCAAGATGCCGAAGCGTTCGCCGCCTGGGCCGGCAAACAGATCCCCACCGAGGCCCAGTGGGAGCTCGCCGCGCGGTCAAACGACGGCCGCCGTAATCCCTGGGGCGACGAAGCGGCAAAATGGTCGAAACCACGCATTTATCACCAGATCGACCCCGTGATGTCGTTCCACGAAGACAGGTCTCCCTACGGGATCTTCGACATGGCCGGCAATGCCCATGAATGGACCAGGGACTGGTATGAACTTCGATATTATCACCAGTTCGCGAAGACGATCGCCGACAATCCAGTCGGGCCCAACCCCACGGCGTCACGCTCGCGCACGCCCCAGCGGGTCATCCGCGGCGGTTCCAAGACCTGGTCGGTCACCTACCGCGAGGGAATGCCAATGGATCGCCGCCTCCCGTACCTCGGCTTCCGGTGTAGCCTGGTCGTCGAGTGCCGGCACCCCCGCTGCAGCCGGCGGCGTCCTCCGTCACGCCGCAGCCCCTTCAACCCGGCCCACCACGAAGCCCCGCGTCATCAAAACCCGCCCCGCCGCCATTCTGAAGCAGAGCCAAAGGCGCGGTGCCTGTCAATCGATCAATCGATCCAGCCAGCCACTCAGCAATGAGCGGGGTCCGACACCCGATCGGAGACGCGGCGTGTCTTTCAACGAGCCCGGCTCGGCGTGCGCGATGGCGTGGCCTCCTGCTCGAGGAACCAGTCGACGGTGCGCCCGATACTTTCGCGGTAGTCAACCGACGGTTGCCAGCCGAGTCGTTCGCGGGCTTTCTCGGTGCTGTAAGCGAGGTCGCGGCCCAGCAGCCAGGCCCCGTATCGCGTCACCCGCGGCGGCCGGGCCCTCATCAAGAGGCGGTCTTGCATCTCGAGAAGGAACCCCCCGGTGAATGCCAGTGCGAACGGGACTTCGCGGCTCACGCGCGGCAGGCGAAGCGCATCGGCAAACAGGTTGAGAAACTCGCGCTGGGTGATCGGGCCATGATTGGTGATATTGTAGGCCTCGCCGCGCGACCGCGGGTCGTGCGCGGCCAGGATGGCCGCTTCGGCCACAACGCCCGCATACACGGCGCTCAGAGGATTATTACCCTTGCCGACGGTCATCATGCGCCCCAGTCGAAACTCCTTGATCAGCCGCGGCGCGGTCGTGCGGTCGCGCTCCCCGAACAACCAGCTCGGCCGGATCACCGTGAGCGGCAACCCCTCCCCGGCCATCGACCAGAGCAGGCGTTCGCATTCCACCTTGCTGCGCGTGTAATAGTCGAGCATCCAGACGTTCTGGCCCAGGGGGGCCGACTCGGCGATGGGCGGCTGACCGTCGGCCGGGTGGCCGTAGGCACTGGTCGAGCTCATGTGAACGAAACGGTCGACGCCCGAGCGCCCGGCCGCCTCGGCGAGCGTGCGGGTCGCGTCGATGCAGCCGGTTTGAAACTCACGCCAGGGTCCCCAGTCGCCAACCTTCGCCGCGCAGTGAAAGACGCGTGCGACCCCGGCCAGGGCTCGCGGCAGGCGCCCGCGTCGGTCAGATCGCCACGCACGATTTCGACGCCCAGGGTGTCGAGAAAACC
The DNA here is from genome assembly GCA_963818265.1 of uncultured Planctomycetota bacterium. Lineage (GTDB taxonomy): Bacteria > Planctomycetota > Planctomycetia > Isosphaerales > Isosphaeraceae > CAWFRS01. The sequence continues at coordinate 219,835 of CAWFRS010000001.1, forward strand.
GGTGGCACTCCGCGGCCGCACGAGGGCGCGAACAGAGGCTCCCTGGCGCGTCAATTGCTCGGCGAGATGGCTGCCCAGAAGTCCCGTGGCGCCGGTGACCAGAACCTTTTCGCCGATGGCTGTGGCCTCCATGCAATGCTTCCCCCTCGTGTCGATCAACCTGGTATTCTTCGACCCGACCGCCGGACGCGACGGCCCATCGTCTGGACCCGCGAAGACCGCGTCAAGGTGATTGTGTCTCTCTCGAGGAGAGAGATAGGCTTGCCGGCGATTTCGCAGTAAACTGCTTTCACATTTTATGGACCACTTCGCAACAAGGAGACCCGCGATGTCGACACCGCTCAATCACGTGCCGCTGCCGGGAAGTCATCGTAAAGCCGTGACCGGTGCGACGCCGATCGGACCGGCCCATCCTCACGAGCGCATCGTGGTGACCCTGCGAATTCGCCGCCGCGCGCCGATTCCACACACGGTCAAGCTCGCCGCGATGTCGGCCACGCCCCCCGATCAGCGGAAGTATCTGACACCCGAGGAACTGACGTCCGAGCACGGCGCCGCCGCCGAGGATATCGCCAAGGTCGTGGCGTTCGCCGCATGCGCACCGTCTCGGTGTCGTCGAAACCAGCGAAGCGCGAAAGAGCGTCTGGCTTTCGGGAACCGTCGCTCAGATCGAGCCAGGTTTTTGGAGTGACCCTTCAGGAGTATGACCACCCCCACGGGGGGACGTTTCGCGGCCGGACGGGCGACATCTTGATTCCGGCCGAGCTCCAGGGCGTGATCGTGGGCGTATTCGGCCTGGATAACCGGCCGCAGGCCAGCGCGCACTTTCAACTTCGCGGCAAGCCAAACGCGATCCGGCCCGCCACGGCGGCCGTGACCGAGTTCACGCCGCTCCAGATCGCGCGATTGTACGATTTTCCCGACAACCTCGATGGGACCGGCCAGTGCATTGGAATCATCGAGCTCGGTGGCGGCTTCAAGACGGCCGACCTGAAAACCTATTTTTCAAAGCTCGGACTGACGGCGCCCGCGGTGTCCAGCGTGTCGGTCGACGGTGGCAAGAACACGCCGAGTGGCAACGCCGACGGCCCCGACGGTGAAGTCATGCTCGACATCGAGATCGCAGGCGCGATCGCGCCCAAGGCGCGGATCGTCGTCTATTTCACGGACAACTCGTCGCAAGGGTTTCTCGACGCGATCACGCAGGCCGTGCACGATACGGTGAACAAGCCGTCGGTGATCTCGATAAGCTGGGGCGGACCCGAGTCGAACTGGACCGCGCAGGCATTCGAGCAGTTCGATGAAGCCTTTACCGACGCGGCCACGCTGGGGATCACGATCACGGTCGCCTCGGGCGATAGTGGGTCGAGCGACGGCCTCGACGACGGAAAGGCCCACGTTGATTTCCCGGCGTCGAGCCCGAATGTTCTGGCTTGCGGCGGCACGAAGTTGAATGCCAGCGGCAACACGATTTCCAGCGAGGTCGTCTGGAACGAATCGAGCGGCGGAGCCACCGGCGGCGGGATCAGTGATGAGTTTGCCCTGCCGACCTACCAGCAGAATGCCGGCGTGCCGCCGTCGGTCAATTCCGGCGCCAGGGTCGGACGCGGTGTGCCCGACGTGGCGGCCAATGCCGATCCCCAAACCGGTTACATGGTTCGAATCGACGGCCAGAACACCGAGGTCGGCGGCACCAGCGCAGTGGCACCGCTCTGGGCCGGCCTGATTGCTCTCTTGAATCAAGGGCTCAACAAACCCGTCGGATTCATTAACCCGTCGCTCTATCGACTGAACCAGCAAGACGGGCCGTTCCGCGACATCACAGCCGGCAATAATGGAGCCTATTCGGCCGGGCCCGGCTGGGACGCTTGCACCGGGCTGGGAGTTGTCGCCGGCAAGAAATTGCTCGACGCCCTCTCGGGCTGAGTCCAGATCGAGCCAGCCAGCCAACCAGCCTCTATTCGACCACAAGGAAGCCGGTCGCGCGACCGCCTGCCTGACCAGCGCCATGACCGCTGGCGCTGGAACAGGACAGAGCGGTCACCGCGCCATATCGCATACTTGTGTATGTTAAATCACAAATCTCTTGTATTTGGCACAGTTGATGCTGGATAATTGTAAATAAAAGGGATGTGGATGACGTCGGCGATGGACGCACACCGCGCAACGAAGTGCCAAACTTTTTGTTCGAGGGAACACCCATGTCGAAGAAGGTCGCCAGAATCGAGTCGAAAGCGAACGGGCGTCCTCAGCCCAAGACCGCGAAGACGCCGCCGAAAACCGCCGTCTCGCACGAAGTCAAAGCTTCCAAGACGCCAGCGAAGCCAAATCGAATTCAAGATGCACTGGCTCACACAAATGAACATCACAAGAAGCCCGCGGAGAAACACGAACCCAGGATCGAAAAGTTTCATGGGCTTCTCCAGGATTTCAACATGAGTCCCAGGGGGGGTATCGAGGGGTTTGTCTTGCATTCCGATGGACAGACGGTCCAGATCAACGTGACGCCCGAAGTCGGCTTCGCGGCGGTGCGCGGGATCAACCAGATCGTCGAGGTTACTGTCGAGCCGGAGTCATTCTCGGGCAAGCTTGGCAAAGGCGACCACCCGGTCTTTCGCCTGATCACCCTGACCGGGGCCGACGGCAAGCCCTTGATTCAGGCCGGCAACGCCAAACCGGAGCCGATCACCCTGCAAGGAGTCGTCAAGCGCATCAACTTCGCCCGCCATGGCGCGGCTAACGGCGTGGTCCTTGAAAACGGCGATTTCGTCCACGTTCGGCCCGATGTGATGAAGCGCCGGAACTTCAAGTCAGGCGACCCCGTCAATGTCGAGGGTACGTTCGTCTTGATGCCACTCGGTCAGAAGGCGATCGAGGCCAAGACAATCGTGATCAAGGCCGAGGCGCCCACCACCGAAGCCCCGCCGGCACCCAGTAGTTGATTCACGCCATCGCCTGACTGAAACGAAACCATCTTCGGCGCTCTGAACGGCCTTGCGTGATTCCGAGACGCAGAGGCTCCCCGGGTCGGCACTGGCACTCACCTCGTGCGGAGACTCGCCCTCCCGCGATCGTTCACGGGATCGTTCAAGGGCATTTAGACAACCAGTGCGGCGCGGTACGGTCCGTTCAAACGGTTCAGGCACTTCCGAGGCAATTTACAGCATACAACCGGCGATCCTGTTATAATGCGAGACTCAGCCAACGGAACGGGAGCTCCGTGGCCGGCCTCGCACCGGTGCCTTCTGTATGCGGAAGATTCGCCTCAAGTCGACCGTGAACGACCAGCTTGCCGAGCGTTTTCAGCAGGAGCTGAACGCATCGCAGCTCGCGGCGGTCACCGCACCCGACGGCTACAACCTGATTCTCGCCGGTCCGGGCTCGGGTAAGACCCGGGTGATCACCTATCGGGTCGCCTACCTGATCGCCTCGGGGGTCGCACCCGAATCGATCATGCTGGTGACGTTCACGCGGCGGGCGGCGCGTGAAATGGTTCGCCGGATGGAGCCCTTGATCGGCGAGAAGGCCGGCCGGGTCTGGGCCGGCACCTTCCATCATATTGGAAACAGGCTGCTTCGCCGCTCGGCCGAGCTTCTGGGTTATCAACCGAATTTCACCATCCTCGATAGCGAAGACCAGCTCGACCTGACGCGCCTGGCGATGGACGATGCCGGCCTCACCGGCGCCGGCAAGTTGGCCCCCAAGCCGGCCGCCGTCCATCACCTGATCAGCTATAGCGCCAATGTCGGCCGCTCCCTGGCCGAGATCGTCGCCGAGCGCGCGCCCGATCTCGGGCCCTGGCAGCCGCAGATCGAGGCGGCCGCCAGGTCTTACCAGGAGCGCAAGCGCGCGGCGAACTCGCTCGACTACGACGACCTGTTATTGCAGTGGGCTCGCCTGATCAACGAGTTTCCGGCCGAGCGCGCCGCCCAGGGCCGGATGTTTCGGCACATCCTGATCGACGAGATGCAAGATACCAACGCCATCCAGATCGCGGTGATCGAGACCATCGCCCAGGCGGGCGCCGGCAATCTTTCGGCCGTTGGCGATGACGCCCAATCGATCTACCGGTTCCGCGGCGCCGATTACGACAACATTTTGAAATTCCCCGAGCGGCACCCGGGGGCGAGGATTTATCAGCTCGACGTCAACTATCGCTCGACTCCCCAGATCGTCGCGTTCACCGCGGCGTCGATCTGTCAAAACAAGACGGGGTTTCGCAAGGATCTCGCGTCAAGCCGGCCCGATGGATGCCTCCCTTTGATCGTGCCCACGGTCGATGGCTACGAGGAAGCGGCCTTGATTTGCGAGCAAATCCTCGAAGCGCGCGACAAGGGCTTGCCGCTCGACAAGATGGCGGTGCTCTACCGCAATCATCACGACAGCATCCTCCTGCAAGGCGATCTCCTGGCGCGAAACATTCCCTACACGGTGCGAAGCGGGCTACGGTTCTTCGAGCAAGCCCACATCAAGGACGTGCTCGCCCAGTTGCGAATTGTCGTCAATCCGCGGGACGAAGCGTCGTGGCGGCGGGTTCTCTTGCTCTTGCCGGGTGTCGGCCCGGCGAAGGCCGCGGCGATCTTTCAATATCTCATGCGCAGCGGTCAGCCGCTCGAGGCGCTCGAAAAAGCCGAAGCGATGGCCCTCTTGCCGGCGAAGAGCAGGGGCTTCTTCGCGGGATTCGTCAACGACCTGCGGAAGCTCCGCGCGACCGAGCCGGAGAGCCATCCGTCCGCCGCCGTCGCCGCGATCTTGAAAGGGGGCTATCCGGCCACCGTTCGGCTGCTTTATGAGCGGCCCGATAACCGGATCGCCGACATCGAGCAATTCGCCCTGCTCGCCGCCAAGTACGAGAGCCTCGAGCGGCTGATCGCCGATTTGCTCCTGGCCGGCGATGTGTATGGAATGGATTCCGCCCAGAACGACGAGCCGGGCGAGGTGCTGGTGCTTTCCACGATTCACCAGGCCAAGGGCCTCGAGTGGTCGCACGTCTTCATCCCGCGACTGGTCGAGGAGAGCTTTCCGCATCGTCGCGCTCTCGACGAGCCAGGGGGCGAGGAAGAAGAACGACGCATCTTCTACGTGGCGATCACGCGTGCGATGAACGAGCTCACTCTCACCTACCCTCTGTCCATGGCGCGCGGGGGTCGCGGCCCAACCGTGCTCACCATGCCCAGCCGTTTTCTCAACGAGATCGACGAGAGCCTGTTCGAACGCGGCGAAATCGAAACCGCGTTCGACGGCTTCCGATCGAACTTTGCACCTGACAACGAGCGTGAGCGCGAGCGGCATCGCCTGTCCGGGTTTGGACGTTAACTCGCGGGGTGTCATCATCATGCTCAGTCGCAACTCGAGATGGCCGCTGGTCGTGCTCGCCATATGGCTGGCCGCGGCGGCCGTGGTGCTTGGGGATCATTCTGATGGCGACGCGGCCGTTCAGCCTCGGCCGCGGGTCTTCCGGATCCACGTCGTCGAGGAAGGGACCGGCCGCGGCGTCCCGCTCGTCGAGCTCAAGACCGTCAACCAGATTCGCTACGTCACGGATAGTAACGGCATCGTGGCGTTTGACGAGCCGGGATTGCTCGATCGCAAGGTGTTCTTCCACGTCGCCAGTCACGGCTATGAACTGGACAAAGACACCTTTGGCTTTCGTGGCAAGGCACTGGATGTTACGCCGGGCGGCTCGGCCGACATCGTGATCCGGCGCGTCAACATCGCCCGGCGACTCTACAGAGTGACCGGCGCGGGCATCTATCGGGACAGCGTGATCACTGGCGATAAAGTGCCGATCCGCGAGCCTCTCTTGAACGCCAGGGTCCTCGGCCAGGACAGTGTCGTCAATGCGGTTTTCGGCGGCAAGATTCACTGGTTCTGGGGCGACACGAACCGCCCCGATTATCCGCTGGGTAACTTCCATGTGCCGGGCGCGATTTCCGAGCTGCCGGGCCATGGCGGCATCGAGCCCGAGTTTGGAATCGACCTCCACTATTTCGTCGACGATAACGGCTTCGCCCGGCCCACCGCCGCGATGCCCGGCGATGGGCCGACATGGATATCCGGCTTGATCGTTCTCAAGGATCGAGAATCGCACGAGCGAATGTTCGCGTCATACGTCAAGATCCGCAACATGCTCGAGGTCTATCAGCGCGGCCTCGTCGAGTTCAATCCGCTCACAAAGCGTTTTGAAAAAGTCATGCAATTTCCCGAGCCAAAGGCGTTTGCCGGCGAGTATCCCGATGGCCACCCGTTTCTCTGGAAAGACCAGGGAACCGAATACATCTACTTTGCGAGCCCGTATCCACTGGTCCGCGTGCGAGCCGATATCGAGCATTTGAAAACTCCCGACTCGTGGGAGGCTTACACGTGCCTGCAAGGCGGAACGCGGTTGAAAGAACAGAAGTTCGACCGCGGGCCTGACGGTCAGTTGCGATACGCGTGGAAGACGAACACGCCCCTCTTGCGGCAAGATCAACAGACCAAGCTCATCAACGCCCGACGATCCAAGCCCGAGGAGAAGCTGCTTAACCTGCGCGACCTCGATTCCGACAAGGCCGTGATCGCGCACGGCGGCTCGGTTTACTGGAATGCCTACCGCGAGCGCTGGGTGATGCTCAGCGTCGAGTCGTTCGGAAGCACGTCGTACCTGGGAGAGGTCTGGTACGCCGAAGCCGACACACCGCTGGGTCCCTGGGCGTATGCTCGCAAGATCGTCACCCATAACAAGTACAGTTTCTACAATCCCAAGCAACATCCGATGCTCGACAAGGATGGCGGCCGGATCCTGTTTTTCGAGGGAACGTATACGACAACGTTCTCGGGCAACCCTGATCCGACACCCCGCTACGATTATAATCAAATCATGTATCAGCTCGACTTATCAGACCCGCGGCTGGCGCTTCCGGTGGCGATCTATTCGATCGCGGCCGGTTCGTCGGCCGTTCGGCTGGGGCCCAGCACGCTCAACGGCAAGCGTGGCGAGTCGATGGGCGCGGCCGTCGCCTTCTTCGCACCCGACCGCCCCGGCATTGCGAATTTGCCCGTGTACGAGCAGTATGACGCCGCTCGCGGCCAGACCCTGGTCGTCGGCACCAGCCATCAAGCCGCCGCTGGCGCCGGGGCGAAACCCTTGTTTTACCTTCTGCCGAGCGATACGAAAGATACGACGTCGGCGACCGTTCCTCTTTATGAATATCGTGACGGCGATAGCCCTACACCGCGTTATACCGTCGAACCGCCACAACCGAACGCACGCTTGCGAGTGCCGGCGAAAGTGATTGGCCGCGTGTGGCGCAGCCCCTATGGCTCGCGAGCCTGGTAACCAGCAACGTGCGGTAACAACGACAATCTTCGATTCCCATCGCCGAGGGTCGGATCCCCGGCAGCCAGTTTTGGTCCTCAGGATGAAATGCAATGGACACCTCGGTGACCCAACCCGGAGTGCCGGCCGCCATTGAACCAGAGGCGCCCGATCAATCGACCGATTGCAACGGGCACATCGAGGCCGACAACCCGGTGGAAAGAGCAGGGGCCTTCGATTGGCTCGACGACATCGTCTGTCAGCTCGATCAAAATCCGGATGAGTGCTGGGAAATGCTCGAAGGACTGGCGTCGATCGAGGGCGAAATGCGTGTTTCGATCATCGATGGCCTCTCCGGATTCGAAACCAGGCCCAGCGCCGCAAGGCTGCTTCGCCTGCTGGCATCGGCGCGCGACGTGACGACCCGCACGGCCGCGCGTGCCGCGTTGGCGCGGGCCAGCCACGAAGCGCCACACGATCAAATGGCGGCCGATCCGATCGAGCCTTTGTACGAGCAAAACGGGCCTCCAGCTCCAGGTGCGAGCCGCGAAAGCCGAACCCTGGTACACGTCGCCCAGCCAGAGCGACCGGCACCGCGGCTTGTCAGTTGTCTGGTCACGCCCGTCGACGGGTCGGGGCGCGGTTCGATTGTGGTGTCGGTCCGTGAAGCCCAGAAGCGACGGACCGCCGCCTTCTTGTGCGACGTGCAACGGGGCATTCGGGATGTCATTGGTGAAGTCGAGCCCGAGTCGCCCTGGGCCGGCGGCTTGATTGATGCGTTCGACGACCAGCACGAAGGCGGCTCGGTTCGCGATGCTCCCGAGCTGGCAATCGGTCTACTCTCGGGAAGTCTGACACTGGGCGCGAACCGGTGCCCGAAGCCGTACAAGACTGGATTCTGGGCACACTCGGGCCAGGCATTCGGCCTGGCGATTTTCCGGCCGTCATTCCCGACATCGATGATCTCGATATCCCCTACCAGGCGATGCACGAGCACGCGATCGCCGTGCTCGAGGCATGTCCGACGTGGCTCGATCTCTCGCCGCTCACCTGCGAACTGGCTGAAGAAATCTGGTTGCGCGAAGGGACCGTGTCGGCCGATTCCGACCGCAACGCGGGTGCCTATCGCTTTCTGTTCGAGCGCCGGATCATCGATCGCCTCGAAATGTATCGACGTATGCTGTTATGGATGGTCGGGCTATGGAAAGTTTCGGGCGAGATCGAATTATCAAGGTCCGCGCGCGTTCTGGCCCACCAGCTCGCCGACGAGCAATACGCCGTTCCATCAAACCCGTTCACCGTCGAGCTGACGCGGCGCAGCTTCCGAAACTACCTCGGGACCAAAGTCCCCGGCCAGGACAGTGGGACGGGCATGGCGAAACCGTACTGACGCGGCCGGGACTATTCAATCCCTGTGGCGTCGTCCGGCTGATCTGCTCGCCTCCCGGGGAAACGATGCCTTTCGCGCGAAAAGCGGCCCGGGCCGAGGTCGCGGTATGCCGCGGCATTCGCAACCCAGATCCGGGCGCCCATAAAAACCAAATGTGGCCGACCGTGATCTTACTTCTTGGTCGACTTCGCAGCGCCAGCCGGCTTCGCCGCGGGAGCCGCTGCCTTGGTTTCTGGCTTGCTCGACTTCTTCTTTTCGTCAGCTTTCTTCTTCTTGGCTGTGTCGCGTGCGTCGCCCATTGCTCAGTCTCCTTGTGAAATGTGTCGGGTATGCCGAAGTGGAAATGAGCGCGTCGCCCTCGTCGTATGAGGGACAACGTGTCTTAGAATGACATTATGATTGACGTTCATCAAGAGCGATTGTGAAGGAATTTGATCCGATCGCATGAGCCGACGAAAACACACCGTGTTCCGGCCCGATCAACCCACCCTGGCGGACTGAACGTCCGGCGCTCCCGGCGTTCTAATCGCGATATCTCTATAAGTTTTCAATCGTAATGTCTCACAGAGCTGAATTTGTTCGAGGGGCAGGTCTCCTGGCGGGCTCCGATGACCGCACCCGCTTGTCGGCGGCTTCGCCCTCCCCGAGATTCCGCAACGTGATCCCAGGTGGCGCAAGCGCGGTGAAAACGAAAAACGCCTCAACAGCGATTTCTCGCTATCAAGGCGTTCGTGTCACGGCCGGGTCATCCTGGAACTACTTCGCACCGAATCATCGGTCCGACGATCAAAGGGCCTCGTAGCACGGCCGTGTTGGGTTGCGGCATTCGCGGCCGCCGACCATGTCGTCGTCCGGCCCGAAGCACTTCATGGTTGCCGAGCACCAGTACGATGAGCTTTCATAATTTTCTGACGACTCATCGCGCGACCCGTCGGTGTAAAGGTACATTCCCGCGCTCCGAAGATAGCGGCAGGGGGGGTCCGGCGTTGCCGAAGCATCGGCCAGCTCGTTCGGATCCGGGCCTGTCTTCGCATCAGTGTCCGCCACGCGAATCAAAGGCTGCCTCAAGCCTCCTCCCAGTAGCGGTTGCCGACAGCCGCGAGGATGGCTCGCTTGACGACGGTCTTGGTCAGGGGCACCTTGTAGCCGTTCATCGACAGGGGCATCGCGCCTTCCGCGGCCGCCTCGCCGGCCAGCGTCGCGGCCGTCGACCGAGACTCGCTTGCCGGTGATCGCCTTCTCGGCAGCTGGCGCTCCGCCAGGGGATCGGCGCCACGCCGTAAACAACGACCTTGGCGGCCGACACGCTGTCGCCGTCCATCGTCAGGTTGACCGACGCCAGCACGAGCGGCCAGTCTTGCGCCTGCTTCTGCCGGGCCTCGTACGAGGCACTCTTCCCCTTGGCGGCGGGAATCGTCACCTTCGTGAGAATCTCGTCGGGAGCGACCGTCAGCTCGCTGTCGGTTTCTTTCTTGGGAACACTGGTAAAGCTCCTCGACCTTGACCGTGCGTTCTCCCTTGGGCCCGGTGACCGTCGCCTGGGCGTCGAGCGCGGCTCAAGGCGACCGCCAGGCTCGAAGGGGTGACGAACAGCGCGTCGCCATCGGTCATGAAGATCGCGTGATAGCGATTATCGCCGGCGCGCACCAGGCTCTTGCCGTCCTTCATCCCGAGCAGGCCGTGGCCCGCGCGGTAATACCAGCACCGCGGCCGCTGGAGCAAATTGCCGCCGACTGTCGCCATGTTGCGAATCTGCGGCGAGCCGATCTCGACCGTCGCTTGCCAGAGCGCAGGGTAGGCTTCGCGAATCTCGGCATTGTTGACGATATCGGTCAGCCTGGTGTTGCCGCCGATCGTCAGGCCGCCCGCCTTGGCCTTGCCCGAGATCCCCGCGATCGACTTGATGTCTTTCAGGTAGACCACGCGCTCGGGCGAGGTGACATAATCTTTCATCCGGCTGATCAGGTCGGTGCCGCCCGGAGAGGGCCGCCGCGCCGGCCGAGCCCAGAAGCTTGACGGCGTCGTCGACCGTGCCGGGTGCAGCGTATTCAAAAGCTTTCATCGTTCTTACGCCTTCCCTTCTTTGGATGCCGTGGCCAGGGCATTCAAGACGTTGCGCGGGCTCATCGGCCACTCGGATACCCGCACGCCGATGGCGTTGGTGACCGCGTTGCCGATGGCCGCGGCCGTCGAGATCGTCGGCGGCTCGCCCACTCCAATCACGCCGCGTGCTTTTTGCTCGGGGGGCTCGTACGCCCGCACGATGATCTCGGGAATGTCGGCCGCGCCGGCCAGCTTGTACCATTCCATGTCGGGGTTGAGCATCACGCCGGTCGTCGGGTCGACGATCCGCTCTTCAAAGAGGCCGTAATTCAGGCCGCCGATCACACCGCCATACACCTGGCTCTCCCAGGTGAGCTTGTCGATGATCAGGCCGGAGTCCTGGATGGCGACGATCTTCTTGACCTTGACCATTCCGGTCTCGATATCGACGGCCACCTCGGCGAACTGGCAGCCTCCGACGCCGACGCTCGAAAGTCCTTCTTCGATAGACACCGGTCTCCGAGATCGAGGCCGTGCCCAGCTTGCGGCAGGCGTCTTTCCATGACATGTTCGGCTCGCCGGCAATCCAGAGCTGGCCGTCGCTGGAGCGTCAGCTCCGAAAGCTCGGCCTTGACGGCCGGTGCGATCTTCTTCAAGAACGCGTCGCGCGCCTTGCTCGCCGCGTCGAAACACGGCGGGGCCATCGATGGCGTGGTTGTCGAGCCGCCCGACGGCTGACCCGGCGGGAAGCCCGAGTGGCCGATGTTGGAAAAGATGTCGCTCGGCTTGAGCCCGAGGACCTCGGCCGCGATGATCGCCAGGATCGTGCGGGCACCTGTTCCAAGGTCCTGGGTCGCGCTTCGCAGCTCGACCGAGCCATCCGGGTTAATCGTGCACGACACCTGCTTGTCGCGGGTGCCGCCGCCGCCCCACTGGTGAAGCGCCACGCCCAGGCCATGGCGAATCGAGCCAGTCCCCGTCTTGCCACGCGGCTTGCGCTTGTCTTTCCAGCTGATCAGCTCGGCCCCCATGGTGAGCTCGGCTTCATAAATCGGCGTGTGAAAGTCACCCGGCGCCAGGTTCTTGAGCCGGAACTCGATCGGGTCCATGCCGAGCTTGTCGGCCAGATCGTCCATGGCGGCTTCGGTCAGAATGCAGCTTTGCGGATGCCGCGGGGCCCTCATGGCGCGCTGGCTGCCGAAGTTGGTCAGCACGGTCGACTGCGACAACGACGTGTTGGGGACCGTGTAGACATAGGGCAAGATCACGTCGGCACCGCCGCCGACGCCGCCGGTGCCGCGCGCCTCGGCGATCATGGCGACGACCTTGCCGTCACGGCTGGCCCCCATCTTGATATGGGCCCAGCCGCTGGGCCGGTTGCCGGCGGCCAGATGCTCGTGGACGCGGTCAAGAAACATCTTGACCGGCCGGCCGCCTGCCTTTTTCGAGAGCTCGGCCGCGGTCGCGCCCCAGATATCGGCCCCGAATTTCGAGCCGAACCCGCCCCCCATGTAGTCGGTGTGCACCGACACGTTCGTCGCCGGAACCTTGAAGACGCCCGCCAGCTCGTTGGCGACACCCGTCACATTTTGCGTGCTCGCCCAGGCAACGGCCTTGTCATTGCCCTCGCGGTCGCCTTTTTCCCACTTCACGGTCAGGCCGTGCGGCTCGAGGCAAACGTGAGTGATCAGCGGTACCGAGTAGGTTCCCTCACTCGTCACTTCGGCGCTGGCCATGGCGTCGTCGGGCTTGCCTTTGGTCTGGCTCCGCCCCTTGCGCACATTGCCGCCGGGGAAGACCTGCGGGGCATCTTCGGCCATCGACTGAGCCTCGGTGGCGACGTGCGGCAAAACTTCATATTCGACCTTGATCGCTCGGATCGCGTCGCGCGCCTGCTCTTCGGTCTCGGCAGCCACGGCGGCGATGTCGTCACCGTTGTAGCGAAGCGTCTTGCCCGCACTGGCGATCGCGATCACGGCCTTGACGCCTGGCATCTTCTCGGCGGCCGTGATGTCGATCGACTTGACCTTGGCACGGGCGTAAGGGCTATAGAGCATCACGCCGAAAAGCGTCCCCTCGGGACGCATGTCGGAGGGATACTTGGCTTTGCCCGAAGCTTTGGCCAGGCCGTCGAGGCGGGTGATTCGCGTGTTGATCAAGCGTGGTGATTCAGGCCATTTTGCCATGTTCAGGCTCCTTTCATGGCTTTGGCCGCAGCCAGCGCCGCTTGCATGACGCCGATGTAAGTGCCGCAGCGACAGATGTTGCCCTCGAGCCCCTTCTTGACCTCGTCAAGGCTCGGGTTGGGGTTCTTGTCGAGAAGCGCCTTGCACGAGGTGACGAAGCCCGGCGTGCAGTAGCCGCACATGAGCCCGTCGTTTTGAAGAAACGCGTTGGGCACCCCGTGCTCGCCCGTGTCGAAGCTTTCGAGCGTCTCGATCGTCTTGCCCTGGCAGGCGATCGCCAGCGTCGTGCAGGAATAAACGGGATCGCCATCGACGATCGCCGTGCACGCGCCGCAACTCGCTCGATCGCAGACCCGCTTGGGGCCGGTGACATCGAGCCGGTGGCGGAGCGTGTCGAGCAGCGTGCTCCGCGGCTCGATCGAGCACGAGCGATCCTGGCCGTTGACCTTGAGTGTCACGTCAACCGTGCCCGAGAGCACCTTGGGGTCGGCTTGCTGTGCGGCGCTGGCTTCTTCAATCGCCAGGGCCGCCTGGCCGGTCAATACGGCCGTCGCGGCAGCCGCGCCAGATCCTCGCAAGAAGTCACGCCGGTTGTGACCGTGAGGTCCACCGGGCGTATTTGAATTGTTTTCTCGCATCGAGCGAATCTCCCGTGTTCCCTTCGCCGCCAAAGTCGGTTCATCGGCCGTCAATGGCCGCCTTCATTCCGTATCGCATCTGTGCTCAAGCGGGTCTTGCAGATGGCGTCATGATGCGCACTCTCACTCGAACTAACCTACGCGGCACTTTTCTCGGCGGCAAGGCCCCCGCGGCCGTGCTCCGGGCCGAATTTTCCCTTGATACCCGCGCTTGCTGACTTCACACCGGGGTGTCGACACTGGGGTCGAATCGCTCAAAAGCCCAGGAAACCGCCAGCACGACGAAGGGGAGCTCGGCCACCAGGGCCAGCCAGGCGGTGACGGCAGAGGCCGTCAGGCCCAGGTTGCTCGCGAAAAAAACGATGGCGCCGAGGGCGGCCGGAATACCCACGCAGAGAATCAGGATCAGGAACTGGAGCAGCATCAAAAGCATCAACCGGGCCATGAGCTGAAAATCAGCCGAGTTGGAGGGACCCATGCGCACCGGATAGAGCAAGAACAGAAAATTGCTGACGCCCAGCATGATGACGTCAAGGGGCAGGAGAAACGCACCCCCTGTCATGACAATGCGAGGATCGCCTTTGCCGATGATGACGGCCGCGAGCACGATGATCTGAACGGCCGCCAGGACAACCACGCCGCCGGTCAGTTGCCCGCCAGCCAGCGCCAGTCGGCGCACGGGTAGCGTCTTCAAATAGTCGATGTGGTCGATGTCGCCGCGAAATGCGAAAGGAAGCTGCATCGAAAACAGAAACGTGGTGTAGCTGACGAAGCTCAAACCGACCGCGGGCGTGATCATCGCCGCTTTCTCGTTTCCCCGGGACAAAAAAAACGCCAGCACGAGTATTCCGATTGCACAAACAGCCGTGAAAACAACGAGAAATCGCGACGTGCGGATTGCGATGAGCAACTGGCGCCACGCAAGCGGACCGGCCCCGCCGAGCCAGGGAAGAACGGGGATCGGAAGTCGCGCCGCGACCGCCGAGGACGATGTCGCGAACCCGCCCCCTTTTCGCGCTTTTTGCATGCGCTCGTACAGCTTCTGGCTGATCGCCGCCGCGGCCTCGAGATAGTCGACGTCGAGCTTGAAAACCAGCATGAGCAAGCCGAAATCGATCGCCGCGGCCGCCGCGCCCCAGCCGAGGAGGTCGGGAACGACGCTCGGAGCCATGATCGCGTGGCCGAAGACCTCGAACGGAGCCAGGATCACGCGGCCCGTTCCCGTGGCTCGAAAGCGGGTTGCCAGGGACGAAATATCGCCAAGGGATGTTTGCAAGAGCACCTGTGCGACCCCGACGGCCGCCAGCGTGCCAACGACCGCCACAACCACTTTTCTCGTGAGCGTATAGGCCTGTTCCGCCACGATCTGCCGCGCCAGCGCCAACACGATCGCGATCAGGTTGATGAAAATGAGGGTGAGAAATATCCCGACAAACGCCGAGAGCCATGGGCCGAGAAACAACATGCACGATATCGAGAGAAAGCACGCCGTCAGAAGCGACCCCAGGAACAACTTGGCCAGCTTGTAAACCAGCAGCTCGCGGCGCTTGAAGGGCGCGGGAAACAGGAAATCGATCTCCGCTGGAGTAAACGCGATCGCCGCGTCGCTTGCCGCGCCGCTCACGATGGCTATCGTCACGGCGAGGAGCATCAGGGGCAAATACGGCTGAACCCATCCGCCAAATTGCGGCACGTCCGGGCGTCCCCTCATTGTTGTCGCCATCACCAGCGACGGCGCGATCGTAAGCGCCATCGTTCCGACGGCAAAGACGATGAGGCAGAAACCCTTCAGGGTCCTGGCGCCGCGAAACGTCCGCCTGAATCCAGACTTGATCGAGAACGCCAGCAGTTTCAATAGTGCCGGATGCATGAGCTTCGCTTCGCTCGCTAGAGAGTAGAATTCAGAGAGTAGAAAGGAGAACGAAAGACAGCCTTATCTCCTCTCTACTTTCTTGCGAAGGGCGAGCTTCGCTCCGCTCGCTATAGAGTAGAAAGGAGACGGAAACATGGTCTTATTCTTATCTTCTCTCCTCTCTACTTTCTCGCGAAGCGTCTACTCTCTAGCGAGCGGAGCGAAGCTTGTTGCGCGGAAGAACACATCCTCGAGCGAGGCTTCACCTTGCAAATCGGCATAACGCGAGCGCGCCTCGGCGAGCGAGCCGCAAAACAGGCTTCGCCCACGGTGCAAGATCAGTAAGTGCGTGCAGAGATCTTCCACCAGCGAGAGCAAATGCGAGCTGATGACAACGGCGGCTCCCGCCGCGGCACGTTCGGTGATCGAGGCTTTCAAAGTACGAATGGCATAAGGATCGAGCCCGGTGAGCGGCTCGTCGAACAAGATGGCCTTGGGGTCATGGAGATAGGCACAGCAGATCGCGACCTTCTGCCGCATGCCCCGCGATAGCTCTTGCGCCACGGTGTTGCGCTTCTCGACCAGCTCGAACTTCTCGAGAAGACGCTCACCGGCCGGCGCGAAGTCAGCCAACCGGTAGGCTGAGGCGATGAACTGGAGGTGCTCCCACACGGTCAGGGCATCGAACAGCTTGGGGTCATCAGGAACATAGGCTAGTTGACGCTTGACGGCCAGAGGGTCAGCCACGACGTCGTGGCCGGCAACCCACAGAGTGCCCTTGGTGGGTCGAATGATTCCGGCAAGCGCGCGCATCGTCGTGGTCTTGCCCGCGCCGTTGGGGCCCACGAGCCCGAGGACCGCACCGCCGGGTACCTCGAAGCTCAGTCCCGCGACCGCGATCGTTTGCTGATACGTCTTGTGATAATCGTCGACTCGGATCAAAGCCTGGTTCCCCTGAGCATTGAGCAGACCATCCATCGCGGTGCGCCAGAGAGCCAGCGGCATGGCTGGCTCAGACGAACATGGAGCGATCGAGACTTTAGCTTTCACTTTCACGGCTCGATGGGCAAGTCGGCCCGATTTCCCCATTCATTCCAGGAGCCGTCGTAGTTCGCGAGATTCGTATAACCGAGCCGGGCCAGGTTGAAGAGAACGACCGTCGCCGCGACACCCCCATTACAATAGGCGACTGTCGGCCGATCGGCACGAAGCCCGAATTCATCGACACGGCGCGAATTTCCTCGATCGGCAAGAAACCCCCTTCCGGGCGGAAGAACCGTTCACGCGGTAGATTGAGCGCACCCGGAATATGGCCGCCCCGCGCACCGCGGCGCCGGTCTCCACGAAATTGACCCTCGTCGCGGGCATCGACAAGCTGCCATTCGAGATCCGGATGATGCAGCAGTCCCGCGAGCTGCTTGGCCGTCGCTCGTAGACTCACCTGCGGCTCGGCCGTGAAGTCGGCGCGCGCGACCGTGACCTCGCCGGCCTCGACCGCACGCTCTTCATTCACCCAGGCGTTCCAGCCGCCGTCGAGCACCCGAACGCTATCATGGCCATAATAACTCAAGGTCCACCAGAGCCGGGTCGCGAATTGTCCACCCGCGTGGTCCACCGCCACGACAAGCGTGTCATCGCCAATGCCGCGCACGGCCATGGCTTCGGCGAAGCGATCAGGAGGCGCGATCTGCACGGGAACCGGGTCGTCGGGGTCGATGATATCGCTCGTCCAGTCGACGTAAACGGCCCCCGGTATATGACCGGCGAGATATTCGGCGCGCGCTCCCCGATAGTCGGCCTCTTCGACGCCGGGCGCGACCGGCCGGGTGACGACATACCCCCGCACGTCGACAACGCGAACTTTGGAATCGTGCAAATGCTCCGCCAGCCATGAAGTCGACACGACAAGGTCCGCGGCCATGGTGGTGTTCTCAACGGGTTGAATTCCAGGGAAAGTGCCGCGCCAGAACCGTGACCCGATCGGCTCTTGAACCGCGATGCCGATTTGTCGATAGGATAACCGCCGCGGCGACAAGCTGCCCAGAGTCAGCCATGGCCCGATTCGTAAGCATCAGCGCCATGAAAATGAGTCCGGGCCAGGTCAACCGGACATTGCGCCGCTGTCTTGCTCTGGCCGAGAATGGCGATTTTGCTTAGTGTGTCGCGCTTGCGCGGCGAGTGGTCGTTAACCTGGCGCCGTCCACGGAACAGGACTGATCGCGCATGAAAATTCAGAATCCCGTCTTGATCAAGGCCGCCGGGGCGACCGGAGCCGCCCTGGTCTGGCAGCTTGGCCGCACCTTGAAATATCACTTCCGTTATCGCGATCCCAGCGTTAACCCCGAGGTGGTGCGCACGGTCGGCCAGCGCTATATCTACGCTTTCTTCCACGAAGTCACGCTCTTTCCGGCCTATTACTGGAACTGGCCCGAGATGCACATCCTGATCAGCGAGCATCGCGACGGCGAGCTGATCACCCAGGTCGTCAAACGCCTGGGATTCAGCGTGGTCCGCGGCTCGACGACGCGCGGCGGCGTCCGCGCTCTGCGCAAATGAGCCTGCGCATCGATCAGGGGAACCTCTGCGTCACGCCCGATGGCCCGCGCGGGCCGAGGCGCTCGGTCCATCAAGGGGTTGCGTATCTCGCCAGTCGCACAGGTCTGCCGATCGTCGGCGCGGGCATGGCTTTCAAGAAGCCCTGGCGAGCCAAAAGCTGGGACCGGTTCTGCGTCCCCCGGCCGTTTAGCCCAGCGGCCTGCGTGGTCCCCGAAGCGGTCGTCGTGCCACCTGACGCCGACCGCCCGACGATTGAAGCCTGCCGTCTCGAGGTGGAACGACGGATGCAGGAAGCCACGCTCGAAGCTGAAGCGTGGGTTGAGACGCTTTAGTCCGTAACCCGAGGGACCGGGCGGGAAAGTGCCCTCACGATGCTGATCGATCGACTCCCGGGGCCGCACGGAGAAGTAAGACGCAAAGACGCATCACGCGCGCGACATTCGCTCAGTTGATCGTGCGCGGCAAGCCATCCGCGACCAGACGCGAGCCAGATCCACCGAAATGGCGACTGGCGCGCCGTGCGGATACCCCCGGCCTCCCCCAGACGATCCGTGCTGATCCCTCGCTACCAGCGTCCACAAGAGGCGCGTGGCATGCAAACCCGTTCATTTTCTCATGTTATTTAGCGGCTACACGTGCAGATTCAGAGCCTCAGTTCGCCCCCTCCGTATCGGGCTTGAGCGCGGGAGTCTTGGCCATTTCGCGACAGACCTTCGCGCACTCCCGGCACGCCTGCATGCATTCTTTCATTGCTTCGTCGTCGTGCTTCGCACATTCTTCGGCGCACTTCTCGCACGCACTGGCGCAGACACGCGCAAGCCATGGCGATCATCTCGCTCTCGCGGCCAATCAAATCGGCGGCCAGGCAGCAGAACTCGTGACAGTCGAGTGCCAGCGCGGCCATTCGGTTGTGCGACTTGTGACCGTCTTTCACCTTCTCGAAGCAGTGGTGGAACGTCTCGTTGCAGACGTTGCCGCAGTCGCTGCACGCCTTCAGGCATGCGACGTGAAGCTTATCGTGGTGGTGGTGTTGCTCCTGCGCCCCGGCTTGTTTCGATCCCAGCAATGCCATGCCCCCGACACTCATACCCAACGCACTGAGGATTTCTCGTCGCTTCATGGGGAGCTCCCTTCAAGTTTGTGAGGTTCTCTCTCTGCGTCAGTGTCGTGCGGATCTTTTTCATCCGCACTTTTCAAGTGGATTTCACGACCACTCGAGTCACCGGCGATCGATCCCAGCGGCTACTTCGGCAGAACTCTCGGTAGGTCACTGTGCCGGCACCTGGACAGAGTTACGAAGTTCCGCAAGGCCACGCACCAACACCAACCGCGGTCGAATCAGCCTTTTTTCTTCCTGGGAGAAGCGGCCCCCGACCGTCCCTTGCGCGTCTTGGCATTGTATGCGGAGGGGGGCGGAAATTGCTCCGGATCGATGCGCGACAGGGCGATGCCGGCCGCTTCGCGAACCCTGGCGTCACCGTCGTCTTGCTCCGCCTTCTGCAGCGCGGGGATAGCATCCTTGGCGAGTTCGTGAAACTCACCGAGTTTGAGGGCCGAGCTGCGGCGGACATCATTGCTCTTATGCGTGAGACCCTCGATCAACGCCGGAACGACCTTCTCCGCGTCTTCCTTTCCCCGTGGCAAGGTGCGCGCCGCTTTAACTCCCTCGATCTCCGTGCCCGACTTCAGGTCCGCGATTAACTCGTCGGTCGATTTCCCCGTGCCGCAGCCGCCGCACGCTAGGCGCAAAGAAATAGAACCAACCATTTATGCATGTGCATCATCGGGTCCTCAGTCTGAATACCGGCGAAGAACAAGGCAAATGGCCCGCGTCGGCCGCCTTGGTGGACGCGGGCCGCCGCAATCAATAGGAATCTGACGAGATGATCTCGCCGCCGGCCCTGGTCATGAGGTATTGATATGCGCCCGGGTTCATGCTGCTCTTGAGGAAATGCACCGATCCGTCGGCGAACAGGAAATTGCATCCACCGGGGTGCATGGCCCAAAACGTATCGGGGTCAAATACCGGGTCGTCACTATTCGGCTTGTGCGTGGCGTTGCCGTGGCCCAAGCACAAGGCTTCGTCGAAGTCCGCATTGTCGTACGCGGTGCCATTTCCGGTATTCTGGCACTGCGAGGGAGGCGTATTGGGGGTTGTCCAGCCTGAAGTCGCCATCCACGCGGGGCATCTTGCTCCCGTTACTGCGCCGACCCAGGTGGTCGGGGAGTGGGCGGCGCAGGCTCGCCAACGGCGCACGTGTTGCTCATTCCGTCACTGACGCTGGCGATGCGCGTATTACTGTTGCGCCAGAACATGCCGATGCCTTGCTGGCCATACCCGCAGGTAATGCCATTGCCAGGGATGCCGTCGGTGGGATCTCCGTCCTGGTCATTGGGGTCGCTGGTGTTGAGGTAGAATTGAGTGGGGTTCCCCGTGGCGTTCACAAAGCATTCTTCCCAGCCGGAGGTAGCGACGTAGTTGGTGTGCCCCACGGTGGCGATGGGATTGGTGAACGTGCTGTCGTAGAGGATGCAGGGCTGCGGATTGTAGCCGTCCGAAGGACACTGGAAGACGCCCAACGACGTTACCACGGCCGTGCTATTGGCTGCGGTGGCCGGATTGGTTGTGACCGTAATTCCCAGGCTGAAATTGATCGAATTATACAGGGGCGCCTGTTCGATGTAGGGCAGCAACATGGCCGCCCAGCCCCAGCCCGGCCCCATGTCCAGGTCGGGAGTGTAGATGGAGTTGTTTTGGTAATCGATGTAGCCAGGGGGAAACGTACCGATACCATTCTCGTAATTGAATAGCCCGACGCCGATCTGCTTCAGGTTGTTGACGCACTGAGCTCGGCGGGCCGCCTCGCGGGCTGACTGGACAGCCGGCAGCAGCAGCGCGATCAAAACAGCAATGATGGCAATCACGACGAGTAACTCGATCAAGGTGAATCCGCGAACGGGTGTTCGGGCTCTTCGGAGATGCATGAAATCGCTCCTCGACTGGATGAAAACGAATAGACAAATCCAACGCCAAACAGGCTAAACGGGTAATAACAGCCGGTACTCTTCCGGCAAGGTTCGCATCAACACCGTACGAAGCGCTCTGCGAGACCGGCTCAACCGCGACCGGACCGTTCCGATCGGAATATTCAATCGCTGCGCGATCGACGCGTAATCCATCTGATCGTCCAGGCTGAGCACCAGGACTTCCCGGAACTCGGGGGCGATCTCCAGCACGGCGGTCATGATGATTTCCACGGATTCTTGCGCTTCCAGCGAACGACGAGGATCATCGCGGTTGCTGGGCTCGTGGTGTTCGGCCGCCACGCGGCTCTCACGGCGGCGGCGGCGCGAACGGCACCGCGCCAGGTGCAAGCTGCGGCGGACGACGGCCCCGTTGAGCCAGCCGCGGACATTTTCCGGCACCTTCCCGCCAAGCCACAAGCTGAGGAGAGATTCCTGAACGGCGTCCCATGCCAGGTCCTCGTCGCCCAGTACGCGCCGGCTCAGCGAGACGAGGTCTCCGAAGAGCGGGCTGCTTGCCTCGGCAAACGGCATTTCGCTTGAGACGCCATCAACTGGATAGCTGGACTCGGCGGTGACTTCCGCGTTCTGCCCGCACCTCGAGCCAGATCGCCAATGATGTTTTCCGGCGACATTGCGCTCGCTCTGAATGCGCTCGACCTTTTCCTCGCCATCGGCTTGGCGAGGACGTTGTTCTATCATCAAACTCATACGCTCCTCACCGTTCGCCTTGCAGCGATTCCGGAGCTTGCGCGAGATCGCAGTTCTTCAGCGTGTTAGCAACCGCGCGCCAAAGCCCGGATTGTCCTGTTCAAACGCTGCCCGCAAGATGATGTTGCTCGACACAGCCACATCTTTTGAATCCGGGCTTCGCATCGGTGGATCATGCCAGCGACTTGCCTGAGAGCGTGCCGCCAGACTGAGATCGTCAGAATGTCGAAGCCCGAGCCCGGCCATAACGTGCGCGAAGCCATGAGACAACGCGCCGTGATTGAGGTCAGGAAATAGCCGCGGGAGGCGCGCGAGGATGCGCAAGCGTCAGGGTGGGAGAAGAAGGGAGGGTCGCGACTTCAGGTGCTTCCGGCTCGAAAACCAGAGGCACAACCGCCAAGCAAACCAGGTCGACTGATAACTGACCTTGGGCCACAAAATGACAGACAAGGCAGTTGTCCGCGTTGTGATCGCTGGACTCAGGAACGTCACCCGGGACGGGTGACTTCAACGTCACGCTGAGTCGATGAGGTGTTCCGGCCAGTTCATGCAAGCACGGTCCGCACACCGTCGCCGCTGTGTAGCTGGCGAGCAGAGCGAAGAACAGTAGCTTGCTGAATGCCCGTGTCATCAAGGTCCCGGTTGAGCTAGGGGTACGCCTCTTGAAGTCGATCTTGCTCGGAACACCAGACCGTCTGGATCAACGAAGGACGCAATCGAAGGGAATCTCAACGTCGCTCTTGGCGATGCGTGTGACCTTACACAATGAATGACCCCGGCCTGATCGTCAATAGGCAAGCTGCGGGGGCCACTGTTTTTCTGCATCACCCGTGACGAGAAATCCTGGAAATCTCAGCGCCTAAGAATAAAGTGCCGTAGCGCATCAAGAAGTTCCCGGCATTTTCTTCTCGGGGAGACTATTTTTTGAGGATGTTCTGACGGCTGGCGTGAAGTTTCGTGTAAGCGCGATTCCGGGAACTAGCAGAGACCCCGCGGCACTTACCATTTATGAAGAGGTGAAGTCGACCAGAGTTCCTCATTCAGGATTGTGATGACGCCCAGCGTTCGCCAGTTCCTCCTTGCGATCTTCATCACGTGCCACTCCACCATGTCGGTGTGCGGCCCGTGCCTCCACGAGTTGCCGAGCCTCACTCATCGGCCGCGGACTGCGTCCCGCGCTCGTCGCTCAGAGATTCTTGCCCAGTCCAGCGGACACTCGAAGGATTCTTGTCTTGTTTGCAAGTACGTCGCGCAAAGCCAGTTGACAGTCGAAGTCTCCAGCCATCGATCAACCGACCAGCTCGTCGAACTGCTGATTTCCCTACGTGACCGTTCGCAGCCCAATTCCAATCCGCCTGGTTCAAATCCCCGCGCACCTCCCGTATTCGGCGGCCGATGGTCGTGATCATCGCCAAACTGTTGGCCTGAAAGACGACATCGCATCCCGCGCGATGCCCTGAATGGCTGCGTCGCGGAAGCGGACGCGGAAGCGAATTCGCGAACTCCGTTTCTCGAGCTCGCTATTCGTGACCGGGCTCGCACTGAACGGCCTTGCGTGATTCCAAGACGCCGAGGCTCCCCGAGCGGGCACTGGCACTTGGCTCGTTCGGAGACTCGCCCTCCCAGGAGGAGCCTGCAAGGTCATTGAGAGCGTCGGTGGTTCTCCTCGAGGCGCGGCCTCACTTGCCCGGGCTGGGAAGTGGTTCAGTTCATGCGTGGCGACTCGACAGCGGCGAACGTGCCAACTCAGACCGTCAACGCTCCAACTCGATGATGTGGTCGACTTTGATCTGATTCTTTTCCCTGGTGCCGGCTTGACGTTGGGCTTGATCAATTGGCACATGCCGAACGATTGCTCCAGCATCCGGACTACGCGAAAGCGACACGGCTTCTGTTCAGGCGCCTTGTCGCCATCGCGCGGCGCATTCTCGGAGACGAGGAAGACGCTCAGGACGCAGTCCAGGAGGCTCTCATCAGTTTGTGGCTTTCGAATGCGATGCCCCTGAATCCGCGATCGTGGCTGGCCTCGGCGGTGGCTTATCGAAGCCTCCATCTCGCGCGGTCCCGATCACGCCGTCGTCGTCATGAATTCAATGCCGGTTGCCAGCGACTCAAGGAGAGCCGCTCCGCTGATCCGGCAGATCGCGCGGAAGGCGAGGACATGGGCGCATTCTTAACGAAACGCTTTCCCGGATCGCCCCGGATCAGAGTACCGCCCTGGTCCTCAGCGTCGTCGAGCAAATGGATTACGGGTCGATCGCCGCGGCGCTACAAATACCCATCGGCACGGTACGGTCGCGAATCAATCGAGCCCGCCACGCCCTTCGTGAGTTGCTGATCGAGACGCTGCCCGAGGACGAATTCATCGGTTCGTCAGCCGCCCAATCCGTGCCCGGCTTCTGAAAGGACGCCAAGACGTGAGGACAATGACAAACACGCTCGCCGCGATTAACGAAACCCAGTCAGGCGCGATCGACGGAGTCCGGGCTGCGCTCGATCACGCGCTGCGCGGTAAGGCCGATGTGATCGAACACGTGCTGGCCTGTCTCCTGGCGCGCGGACACTTGCTGGTCGAAGATTTGCCAGGCCTGGGCAAGACAACCCTGGCGAAGGCGCTCGCGCATGCTCTCGGGGGCAAGTTTGCACGAGTTCAATGCACGCCCGATTTGCTGCCGGGCGACATTACCGGCTTCCGAATCTTTGATCAGCATACGCGCGAATTCGAGTTCCTGCCCGGACCTGTCTTCGCCGACATACTCCTGGCCGACGAGATCAACCGCACCACGCCGCGCACCCAGAGCGCGCTTCTGGAAGCCATGGCCGAGCGCCAGGTCACCGTCGACAACGTGCGACACGTCCTGTCGGACACATTCTTTGTGATCGCCACCCAGAATCCCGTGGAACAGCACGGTACCTACCCTTTGCCCGAGGCACAGCTCGATCGATTCGCCATGAAACTTCGCATCGGCTACCCCGGCCGAGACCATGAGCTGTCGATGCTCGAGGCAGCCGTTGGGCCGGGCACCAACGGCGATCTGTCGGGCGCTGTAGCCACAGACCCCGGCGAGCTGCGCGCACTTCAGGATCGCGTGGCGAACGTGGCCGTCGCCGCGCCCGTCCGCGAGTACCTGGTGGCCCTTGCTCACGCCACGCGAGCGCATCGACAGGTCAGCCTGGGTCTCAGCCCGCGCGGGCTCTTGATCTGGCAACGCCTGGCGCAGGCCCGCGCCTTCTTGATCGGCAGAACCTATGTCACGCCCGACGACGTGCTGGATGTCGCGGAACCCGTGTTAAGTGTCCGGCTCGGGATCGAGCCGGACGCGACCGCTCGAGTTCTCGCGGAGATCACAGCCTCCGTGACGGTTCCTGTTTACGCCAGGTCGGGCTCTGCTTGAGACTTTCAAAACAATGCATCCCGCGATCGATCAAACGGAGCACAACATGCCAGCGAAATTTTGGAATTATCCACTTGTCCAGCGCTCGGTCGTCGCGACGGCCTGCCTGATCGGGCTCGCGGGCTGCCGCGCTGAAAATCCTCATGACAATGCCAGCGGTCATGAAGAAGAGCACGCCGGCCACGTCATCCCGGCCCACAAGCCCAAGACGTTTCCCGATGCCGTACACCGACTGCGCGAGTTGAACGATCAGTTCCGGAGCGGATCGATGATCGACCGCAAGAATCTGGGGATCGCGCTCGATATCGCGAACTGGCTCCCCGAGATCGCAGCCGACAGCGATCTGCCCGAGCCGCAATGGAACGAAGTGAACACCCGGTCGGCGCAGGCTTGTGGCCGACTATCAGGAGCTCATTTCCGCGCGCAGGCGACCGCGCGAACAGAGCTGGAACAGGCGAATACGGAAATCGGAAGTCTCGAAAAACTCCTCCTGGCGTGCGAGCCGCGCTGGTTTGAAGGAACCGCGAAGATTGTAGCGGCCCCCTGATGCGAGCGGATCGCATCCAGAGTTCCGGTCGGACAGAGTAACCAGCAACTCGAACATTTGTACTACCGTCATTATCCATACTTTTAATTAACGTGAGATATTATCATGCTTCAAGCCGTTTTCTGGGCGCGATACTCCGCTTCACACAGGCGTTCATACAGTCCGCGCCGACGATCCTGGTGGGCCTGGCGGTGGCCGCCATTTTCCGGCGCCTGCTGGGTCACGAAAACACCCGGCGTTTGTTCGGTTCCGGCACGTGGCGTGAAGTGCCACAGGCCTGGATGATCGGCATGCTCTTGCCGATCTGCTCGCTGGGAGTGATCCCGGTCGCCCGCGAGATGAGGCGTGCCAGGATCGCCGGGGGAACGATTCTGGCGTTTGCCATGACGGCGCCGCTTTTCAACCCGCTATCGATGCTATATGGCCTGACGCTCTCCGAGCCTTTTGTCATCCTCGCGTTCGCATTCTGCACGCTGCTCGTGGTCACGGCGGTGGGGGTGGCGTGGGGATGGCTCTTCCCGGGCCTCTTGCACGAGGAGCCGGCCCCCGCACCCGTGGCGTACGGACCGAAGCGCATGACGGCGATCCTGGTCGCCGCGGCGCGTGAGGTCGCGGGGCCCTCTTTCGGATACGTCTTGATCGCGCTTTTGGGCGTGGTCGCCCTCAGCGTCGCGCTGCCCCAGGGCAGTCTCATGTCGACGATGGAGCACACGAATCCCTACGCACCGCTGGAGATGACCCTGGTCGCGGTGCCTGCCTATACGCCGCCTCTCATGGCGATGTCGCAGATCGGTTCGATGTTCCAGCACGCCAACTCGGCCGGAGCCGCCTTCGTTTTGCTCACGCTCGGTGCTGGCATCAACCTCGGGCTGATGGCCTGGGTCTTCAAGAATTACGGTCTCAGGCGCGGCTTTACCTGGATGGCGATCCTTCTGAGCGTGGTCATCTCGATCGCGTACGCGATCGAAGATCCGCTTTACCCCGATGAAATTGAGCCGCCGGGCCATACCCATGCTTTTGACATTTATTGCCGGCCATTCGACAGCGCTGTGCCCGATCTACCGGCGACCGTGCTGGCCAAGATCAAGGAGACTTTGCACCCCGTCGAGCGAGTCGCGATGATCGTCCTGGCTTCGCTGCTCGCTGTCGGCTTGACCTTGCGAGCGCTCGACCGCCGGTGGCGCATCGAAGATTGGCTGGAGCGCGTGCCCGATCCGTCAGAGCAGCCGGTGGGCAAGCTCAATGTGCCAGTCCCGGCCGCGGCCCTCGGTCTGGCCGGTCTTGCGGGCCTGGTCGTCTTGAGCATTGTGGGTTGTTACATGTATTACCCCTCGCCGCAAGAAACTTTCGAGGAAATGCGCATTCTCAAGGCCGAGGTTCTGACGGCCGCCAGCAGTGGCAACAACAAGCACGCCGGGCACTTTATCCCCGTCTGGGACGACTGGACTCGCAAGCTTCAAGTGGGATCGTTCATACGCGAAGGGACAAACAGCCCTTACCGGCGGATGAAGACCAAGGTCTTCCGGGACCGCCTTGAATTCTTGAAGCACTCGATCGAGGACGACGACAAGGACGAAATCCGCGAATACTCCGCGGCCGTCCAGAAGGCGTACGACCGGATGCGCCGGGCCTACCTGGGCGGGTGAGCGGCGCTTCGCCCGCGGGTTTTGGATACCAGGCGCACCGGAAAGGTCCAGGCGTGTGAAGCCAGACGCGTGGGGCTCGTTACAAACCGGGCATCCTCCGCGATTGCGTTGAAGGAGGGACTGTGATGAGCGTGTGAATCGTCTGAAACGACATCGAGATATGTACGAAGACTCCGTAAAGGTGATGCCATGCCCTCAAACCGTCGTCTTTTCCTGCAAACGCTCGGAGCGGCCGGCGTCGGCAGACCGGGTGCGACCGCCAGCCCCACCGCAACCGTGGAGGCAATCCTAGCGGCGGCCCGCGCACTCGGCGCCAGGAGTTCGCAGGAGGCCGCCCGCGACGAGGCGTTCTGGTCCGTCGTCCGGGATGCCTTCGAGGGCGTCCGCTCGTCGATCAAACTGTGGACGGTCGCCAGGGGCCTATCCCCTCGGGTCGTCACCGACGCCGTCATCGACGGTTACCTTCGGATGAACCAGTCCCGCAAAGGAGGGAACAACTACCCCGAGAGGAGAGAGGAGGTCCGCAATCGCCTCGCCGCGCACGTCGGCTGCGCGCCGAGGAGATCGCACTGACCAGGAACACCACCGACGGCGTCACGACGGTCGTCTCTGGCCTGTCGCTGCGCCCGGGCGACGAGATCCTCACGACCAATCAGGAGCACGGCCCCTATTATGGTCTGCTGCACCAGCGCGCGGCCCGGGACGGCGTCGTTATCCGCGCGATCGACGTTCCCAGCCCGGCGAGGAATCAGGACCAGATCGCCGAGGCGTTCGAGCAAGCCATCGGTCCCCGTACCCGCCTGATCCTGGTCTGCCACGTCGCCATGACCGGCCAGATCATGCCGGTCCGACGCATCGCCCTTGCGGCCCACCGCAAGGGCGCAGGTGCTCGTCGACGGGGCACTGGCCTTCGGCCATATCGTCGTCAATTTGAGGGCGCTGGGCTGCGACTACTACGCCGCCTCATTTCACAAATGGGCATGCGGCCCGACGGCCACGGGCTTCTTCCATGCCCGGCCCGAGCACATCAAGGCGCTCCCACCGCTCTATGGACATGCGCGGCACGAGAACGGTTACGGGCCGGCGTTCGACGACCCGACCATGAAGAAGTTCGAATCGTTCGGGACCCACCCGGCCTTTTTGACGGCGGCCATCGGCCAGATGCTCGACTTCCGCGAGGCGATCGGTGGCGAGCGGATTGAGGCGCGCCATCATTTCCTGAAGCGATACTGGGCCGACCAGGTCAACGATGAGCCGGGCCTGAAGCTCTATGCGTCTCTCGAGCCGGCGCTGTCGTGTTCGCTCCTGGCCTTTGAGGTCCGCGGAAAGACCTACGCCGAAGTCACCCGTCCCCTTCGCGAGAAGAAGATCGGGCTCAGTGGGGCGTACGTTAACGGCCGGTTCGGCGACCCCGCAAGCTGGAGGGACGTGATCATGGCGAATCCAGCCCTGTTCACCACGACTGACGACCTTGACCAGTTCGTGCAGGCCCTGCGGCCGATCCTGCGTGCGACGAAGGGTACCGGTTGATAAGCGGATTTGAAGCATCAATGACCGACTTGGGTTCAAGCGTTGGAGCCACAGCATTTCAGGGGAGCATGAATGGAAATGAATCAATCGCGGCCTTGTGTCACGCTTGACGGAATCGGAACGGCACTATCGACGACGTGCGCGATTCACTGTCTCTTGACCCCATTATTGCTTGCGTCGACGTCGCTTGGGGCGCTGGGCTGGCTGGCCGGCGAGACGACGGAGTTCATTCTGCTGTCGTTTGCCATGACACTTGCGGCCGCCGTCCTTGGATGGGGCCGGCACGTGCACGGCCGGTCCGCCCCGCTTTGCCTGTTCGCGTCCGCACTGATCTTGATTGGCGCCGGCAGGCTCGTGGTCCCGGAAGTCGTCGAGATGCCGCTGGTCGTCTCCGGAGGCGCATTGCTTGCGCTGGCTCACATCGTCAACGCGCGGCTTCACCGCCTCGGCTCCCCTTGCCGGAAGGCGACCGGGCAGGAGCCTCCGCCCGAGTTGCCCCTCGGCATGAGTCGACTTGATGCGGGCCCCGCCACCTAGCCACGGCTCGCTCCATGCGTTGGAACGGCGTCAGCATCCCGGCGCGACGTTTGAGTTACAGATGCGTCTGATGCAAAATACTGCTTTTATGTACATATTTGCGTACCTGCCGATCCTCGCGGACTCGGGTCGTCGACGACATCCCGCCGACGTCACATCCGTGGTGACCGAACACACGAGAGATCGGTATTGGCGCTCTCCGTGCGAGAACATTGTCGAGCCGGTCGTGGCCGACGCTCTGCCTGGCGTGGCCATCGGCCTGGGGGCCATGGTCCACTCGGCCTGGCACTACTATTCGTGCTGGGCGATCTCCCAAGAAAAAACCGGCGTCGGGAATTATTTGTCCGCTAGCGGCACTATATCTATGTTGACTGACGGGATTCCCAGCGTTCGGTCACTCGTCTCGGGGTTGTGGTGTTGCGGATCGTTCGGCAATTCCTGGCTGCATTGCTTATCGCATGCCATTCAACGGTGACGTTGTGTGGTCCGTGCCTGCACGGGTCGCTGGGCGCGACTCGCCATCAATTTGGCGCCCCGTCGAAGCCGCATCGCTCTGACGATCCCTTACGGCCTCACCGCGAGTCGAACGATGGCTGCCTGATCTGCCAGTTCGTCGCGCAGGGCCAGTTGCCGGTCCAGTTGCCGGGTGGATCCTTGCCCCGACTGATTGCCGAGCTCGTACTCATCGCATCACCCGTCCCGGAGTTCCCGTCGACGCCTCGTCGATCCTCCCCCCGCGCTCCACCCGTGGCGTTTTTCGGGCTGTCTTGATCCGCGCAATGCCTCGGCTGACTCTGACTCAGCCGAGGAACGGTTCGCGCGCGCTGCGCATGGGCGTCAATGCGGGAATAGCCAGTGAGAGATCGATTGATCCCTGTCATAAGTCTCCTGGCCTCGGTGCTCGCCCTTGCTGTCGCGTGTCATCTCACGAGGACGACCCTGGGAGAACTTCCCGAGCAGATTATCCTCCTGGTGGTCTCGGTAGCAGCGATGGCCTGCGTGATTGCCAGCCTGTTGGTCCACGGCCGCAGGATCGTCTTCTGGTTGTTCTTCGCGGGGTACCTGTTGAACGCTTTTGCTCAAGCGAGCGATAACCTCGGATTGGCGGCCGCCGGGACCGTGTTCTTCGTGGGCTCGCTCGCGTGGAACATTTTCATCCTCCGGCGCCTGGTCCACCCGGATCACGCCATGTCTGGAGTCCACCGCTTGCCCAAGCCGTGATCAGGAATTCGCGGACGGCGCGCAGCAAGTGTCTCTTTTCTTATTGCTCCTCCACTACACGAGTCCAGCCATGGCGATTCATCAGTTTCTTCTCCGCGCGCGGCATCTTCTGATCGAGGCGGATCACTTCTCGTCCGCCAACAAATACCTGCCCTGGCGCTATCCCCTTGGCGGCATGGCGATGGCCGCCGTGTCTTCATTGCTGTGCGCCTGGTTCATTCACGTACAGGCTTACACGTTGCTGATCGGGGTCTCTGCCGTGATCGTCCTGGGGCTGATCTGGCCCTGGGTGAGCGTGCGTGCCATGCGGGGACGTTTGTCTTTTGAACGATCGCGAACAGTAGAGGGCCGGGCGATCTCGGCTTGCTTGACGGTGACAAACTATTTGCCCGTCGGAATCTGGGGCCTTCGGATTTACTGCGGAGCCGGGGATCGGGGAGACGCGGAGGCGATGATCAATCTCGCCGAGATCCCAGGTTGGCGGACGACCGAGTACCGTTTCCCTTTCCTGCCCCCGGTGCGTGGTGTCTATCCCAGAGGCCAGGCGTTCCTGGCGACGGGGTTCCCGTTCGGTCTCTGGGAAGCGAAGAGGCCGCTGACAATCGACGGTCAGCTCATTGTATGGCCCGCCTCATTCGAGCTTGGGCCGATTCCAGAGGCGGCCGCCAGCGACCGAACACGGGAGGGCTCAGTCTATCTGAACCGGCCCGGACACACCGGCGACTTTCACGGCATCCGCCCCTACTCGCGCGGCGACTCACTGCGCAAGGTGCACTGGGCTCAGACCGCCAAGCGATGCGAGCTGATCGTGTGCGAGCGCCAGGCCAGCGCCAACGTGCACCTTCAGATCATCCTCGACGCCGATCAGGCGGTCCACGGGGGAACCGGACCGTGGAGCTCGCGCGAATGGGCGATCCGCGCCGCGGCGTCTCTGATCGAGAGCTTTCTCTCAACTGATGCCTTGATCGAGCTGCTCGTCGGTGACGTGCATGTCGCAACCGGGAGCGGCAAGCGGCACCACCAGAAGCTAATGGATGCCCTGGCTCATATTCCCGAACAAGGCGTGGCACCCGTGGAGCGGTTGCTGTCGTCACCGTTTGCCCGCCGGTTCGGCAGCGGCCTTCAGGTTGTGATCACAACCGATCAGGCCGTTGCCGATCTTGACCCGTCATTGCTGCATCGACGCCCGATCCACCTGATTCTGTTCCGGGCCGCGGCGTTTGAAGGCCGCAGACTGCTCGAGCCTCCGTCTTGCGGCTTTCGTGGCGGTTGGATTGTGGTCGACAGCGCGGACGATGTCCCGGCCGCGTTCCGTCGCTCGTGGAGAGAGGTCGTCCATGCCAACTGAACCGCATCGTCAGTCTCGTCAACTCGTCACCATGGCGTTTGTCCTCGTGGCCATGGCGACCCTGGCGACAGAGCTCACTCTCGCTTCACCCGGACAGGCGATTCTTCCCCGGCTGGCAGCCTCGCTCTTCCTGGTTGGCGGGGCTTTCGTCATTTACTCATACCTGAAAGTGCGAGCGACCCGCGAAACAAGCCCGTCGCTCACGACCATGGTCGTCGCGTCCCTTGCGATCGCCGCGCTCTGGGGGTTGGATATCGCCCGCGCGTTTGCGACAACCGAACGTTTCGCTCCAGAGCTCGTGATGATCGTGTTGCTGCGCGCCGCGATGCTCACGTTTGTCGCACTCGCGGGAAACGCCGTCTGTCTTCGCAGCTCGGGCGGTCTGACGGTGGCCCTCATGCTCTTCACCTCGGTGCTGACCGAACAACGCGCCATCTACGGACTTACCTTTGCTTATGCACTCCTGGGCAGCTACTGGCTGATTTTATTGTACTGGAGCCAGATCGAGATCAGACTTCTCGAGGGCAAGAGCAAGCGCCCCCCCGTCCTGGCGATCACGGTCTGGGGCGTGATCACCGGTTTGTTGATCGTCCTGGTCGTCGGTCCCAGTCAAACGATCGGCGTTCTGGCGGAATGGATTGGCACGTCGGGCGGTACGTCGGTTGCCTCGCAGGACGCTCGCGGGGGCGTGGGCGACGGCCAGGACCTCGCCAGTGGTACGGAAAACGCGCAGAGCACCGGACCCGTCGAGAGCGACATCTTCCTGGAGACCAAGGACCACTCACTTTACGATGCCTCCAACGAAAAGTGGGGAGAGCCCGAAAAGCCCAGGAAAAGTGAGCAAGCGCTGGCAGTCGCGATCGCCAACGATCCGAAGTTGTTTCGAGAAGAGAAGTCGAAGCAACCAAACCCGGCGCGGGAGTTCTCGGTGGTTCGTAAGCGGCGGCACGACCAGGCGACGCCCCCCACGACCGAGGCCCGCGCGGCCTACTTCGTGAAGGGAAAAACGCCATTGCACATCCGGCTCGCCGCGTTCGATGAGTTCGATGGGCGGCGATGGATCGAGCCGGCAATCACCGCGAAGGAGTCGAGCGGTCTTGGGCTCGGATTCGGCGGCTGGATCATCTTGCCCGAATTCCAACCTTCGGTCGTGGCAGGGGACCTCGCGCACAAGATCGTCGTGGCGAGCATCGACGCGCCCCAGCTTCCACTTCCACCCTACACTCACGGGTTCCGGATCGATCGAGTCGACCGGCCCGACTTCTTCAGGTTTTCGCAACCAGGCATCCTCATTTACCGGATCAATACGGGCCTGCCGCGCCAGACGGTGCTTGACGCGCGCTCGCACACGATTGACCCGGCCTTGCTACGCAACGTGCGATTCCCGCTGGGCTGCATCTACGCCCACCCGAAGTCGCTTGGCTGGAGAGAACGCACCAGCGAGTCGGATGCTGACCCGCCTCGTGACGTGAGCACACAGCGCGATTCACGCATCGCCCGGCTCGCATCATCATGGGTCCAGGGCACGGGACGGGGCTGGCGTCAGGTCGAAGCTGTTGTGTCCCGGCTGCGCAAGGAGTACGAGTATGATCCCAACGCTCACTTACCTTCCGAGGGCGCGGACGCGATTTCCAGCTTTCTTTTCGAGCAGCGGCGTGGCGACGACTACGCGTTCGCCACGGCTGCCTGCCTCTTGCTTCGGAGCCTCGGCTATCCATGCCGCTTCATGGAGGGACTCTATGCCAATCCACGACGGTTCGACGCCGAGACTCAACAGACACCCGTCCAGATGCCCGGCGACCTGCATACCTGGGTCGAGGTCATGTTGCCGGGCCACGATTGGATCGTCGTCGAACCAACTCCTGGCTTTGATGTCCTCGCGCCGGAGCAGAGCTTGCTCGCGCGGCTCGGGAGTCTGGTCATCCGGATGGTCGAGGCGATAAGAAGCCATCCGCAATGGGCAGCCGCACTCATCTTGGTTCTCATCGGCTTGATCGGATCGTGGTGCGCCATCGCGACGTGTCTCGTGAATCTCGCATGGCGAATCGAGTTTCGGGGAACGTTGCGCGATCGCGTACTGGCGACCGTGCGGCTCCTCGAGAGACTGCGCCAGACTGGCCGGTCGGCGCCGCCCCGTGGGCGTGACTCTGCGCCGCTGGTATCGCGCACTCGCAACGCCCGACACCGACATCGCGTCTCACCATGCCCTCGTCGGTTTCCTCGGGATAGCGGAGTGGGCACTTTACGGTTTCCCCAACGAGCCGGTGATCCAAGATGGGGGTGACAACGATATCGAGACCCGCTGTCGCGATGTCGTGCGGATGTGGCCCGCAACACGCCTGGCCCCCGTCTCGCAAATGCCCGGATCGCGAGCCCGGCGTCAGAGTTCACGCCTCGCCATTATCACTACAGCCGTGCTGCTCGCGGTCCTGGCGTTCTTGCCTGAAAGGGCGCCAGGCCAGACGGCACTCCCCCATTCGGAGCCGCGAAAAGGGGCAGGATCCATCTCGGGCGACGAGTTTCCCGACTTTCCCGAGTCTGTGTGGGCAGACACGCTGGCACCAGCAACCGGCGAAAAAAGCACGCCCCGCCGCTCGGGCGACGCCATGAAGAAGTCGCCTGGCGGGGGCCTGTCCAGGATACGCGGCGTCGAAGATATCCCCGAGATGAGTACCGCGGAACGCATCAATGAAATCGCGATGCAAGCGACGACCGCGCTCTTTTTCTTCGTCATCGGCGCGTGCGTCGGAAGTTTCTTGAACGTGGTTGTCTACCGGTTGCCCCGGGGCCTATCTCTCTGGGGCCGCAAATCGCACTGTCCGCGTTGTCAGTTCGAGCTGAGCTTCCGCGAAAACATGCCGATCGTCGGCTGGCTGCGGCTTGGCGGCCGGTGTCTTGCCTGCCGGGCCCCCATTTCGATCCGTTACCCGTCGGTCGAGGTGATCACGGGCCTGATCTTCCTGGTGCTCCTTCAGGTCGAGCTTCTTTCCGGCGGAAAGTCCATTCCGATTCGCACGCCGAATTATTACGCCGGTGCCGTCTGGATCATCTGGTATCCGAAATGGGACCTGATCGCCCTGTACGCCTACCATTGCTTTCTGATGTGCACCCTGTTGTGTGTCGCGCTCATCCGGAAAGACGGTCAGTCGGTCCCAGGGACCTTGCTCGCGGTCGCGGCGGTCGTTGGCGTCGCGGCTCCCATGGCCATGCCGTCGCTCCATCCCGTCCCGGCCATTGTCCCTCCCCCTCATTGGTTTTTTGCTGGTGAGTCTCGTTGCGGCGAAATGGTCACGGCGGTGTCAGGCCTTGCGGCCGGAGTCTTACTGGGCGGGTTACTCTTGCTGACAGCACAGCGGGGCACGTCAAAAGCGCACTGGGGGGGATTGCCGGTTTCGCTGGGCCTCGCGGGCCTTTATCTCGGATGGCAGGCGGCGGTACTGATCGCGCTGATGGCGGCAGCCGCGCAGTTTCTGCACGTGGTGGCGATCAGTCTATTTCACGTGCCGGCGCCCGACGACAGCCGGCTGGCTTCGACCTTCGCGGCCGTTGCGACCTTCGTGCAGATTACATTCTGGCGGCCCGCGTCGGCGCTGATATTTGGGCCGTCACACACGGAAGGCCTGGGAGCGATAGGGCTATGCATCCTGCTGATTGCTCTCCTGGGTATCTTCACTCGATTCTTGCAATCGCGATCGCCAACGGAGATCTCCGCGCGCTCAACCGAGTTATCGATGGACGAATTGACCTCAACTTGACAATCGGATGAACGAATCGTGCCTTCGGGCTCCCGGGCATGTCGTCGTTTGGCAGGTTCTCAAGCTCATCAATGACGATATTCGTTTGCTTGCCCATCAGACCGAGGGAAGGAAGCCGCCATGTTCCAATTTGTCGTGCTGTCAAACCGTCTCCGACCTCGCGGTGACCGGCTCTTCGCTGGCGGCGAGCAGCGATTTCGCCCACGGAGACAGTCATTCCAGGAAGTATTACCAGCGACGTCGGGCTTCGAGATCCGACGCCGCACGCGACTGGGGCTGCGATTTTGCGGGCCTATCTTCGCGGCGCTATGTTTGATGTTCCTCTCGATCCTCCTGGCGTTGCCGGCCATCATACTCACCCACCGTGACGGGTCGGCTGATCGCGCGATCCGAGTGATTGACCCGGCCGAGACCGCCGGCACGCCACTGGAAGGTTTCCCGACCGCCCCGGCGATGGCGGCGACAGTGGTCGAAGCACTCGACACGAGGACCGGTGGCGGGACATTTCGCGTCATCGACGGCGAGCTCGACGCGTCAACATGGCAGTCAGCATACTTGCCGCGGCGCTCATCGTTCTCGCTACGCGTTGAGTCGCGCTATCGTGATAATTCTCTCAACAACATGATCTGGTGCAGAAAAGATTGTGCATAGAATGTTGCGCGAGACGACTTACGACGAACCTCATGGGTTCGCTGGCATCGAGCAAGACGACCGGCCGCCCTGGCCGGCCGCGATTGTGACGATCCTCGTACTTGTTGCGGCCGCCGCTGGTTTGAAGCATTGCCACGACAAGAACAGCCAGCACGAGCAGGCCAGCTCGAACACTCCGCGAAACTGGCATGAGCAGGGGCCAAAGAAGCCGCACGCGCCTCTCTCCCCACAGCTCCGGCTGATTGTTCAGATTTTCGCCGTCTGTTACTTCGCGCTTCTCGCCGGCCTGATTGCGTCGCTGGCAATCATGGCGTTAATCCAACGGTGGCAGCGCCACGACTGGGACGATCGAAATCCTTTCGACGATTAAAAGAAAAATGGGGGGCCATCTCATGATGTGTTGTCACACGCGGCTTCCCCGTCCTGGTCGGCCGTCAGAACATCCAGCGATCGCTTCGGGTTGCTGAGAAACCCTCGGGTCACCAGGTAGTGGTCTGTCTCCTGATACGGCACGCGCTGGATGCCATCGTGGCTCAATACGTAGATCCACGCGTCGGGGTAGGCCATGATGATCGGTGAATGAGTCGCGATCAAGAACTGCGAGCCCTGCTTGCAAAAGTCGTGGAGCAGGGCGAGGAACTCGAGCTGACGCCGCGGCGACAGCGCAGCCTCAGGCTCATCCATCAGGTACAGTCCCTGGGCGCGAAACCGATTTTTGAAGAGGGCGAAGAACGACTCGCCGTGCGACTGCTCGTGGAGCGAGCGGCCACCGTATGCCTCAATGAGGCGAGGGCCACCAGCCTCGTCGTCCAGGCGCTCGATCTCGGTCGCCAGGGTGAAAAAGCTTTCGGCCCGGAGGAAGTAGCTGTCGGCCGGACTGCGTGGCGCCTTGGCGACCTGAAGCGCCTCGTCGAGGTTCGTGTGGGATGCCCGCGTGCTATGGGTGAAGTTTCGGCTACCTCCTTCCGGATTTAAACCGTAGGACACCGCGATCGCTTCAATGAGCGTCGATTTGCCTGTTCCGTTCTCGCCGACGAAGAATGTCACCTTGGGGTGTAATGCCAGATTCGTTTCGAGGCCACGGATTGATGGAAGACTGAACGGAAACACTGCGGGGTCAGGAATGCAATCCCGGCGCAGCTCGACGTCCATGAGGTACGGGCCGGGGCTGGGTTTGGTCTTGCGCCGGCTCACGATGAGATCTCCACGAACGACCGGGATCATTCAAACATGATCGAAATCGGGAGTATCCACGCTTGGTCCACACGGTTCCGCAGAATCTGGCACACACGAAAGACGAATTACACATCCGCCGGATTCACGACAACGATCCCCGGCCCGAAGGCTGCGATTCGTGCGAAGTGCGCCCTGTTGAAGGTCAGCAAATGGCTAACGCCGTGGACATGACACACAGCCACCAATCGGGCGCCGTGCACTTGCTTGCCGATGACTCCCAAGGCTTCCACGAGCGCTTTCCATGCCTGGTGGATTTCCGGTAAATCAGCGAGGAATGGGAATGGCGCCTCAAAGACCGCGGCTTTCACGGTCGCCTCTGCGGCAGACAGTCCCAGTCCATTCACTGCCGTGGGCCTGGTAGCGACGCTGCGAAACTCGACGAGATTTTGTGGCGTCATGTGCAAAACCTCGCCGCATCCATGCAACTCCATCACGGCCCGGATAGCGGTCGTGTAAGACCCGTCGGCGACATTGGCAAGTCGTGCCAAAACGCTTGTGTCAATCAAGTACGCCATTACTCGTAGAGACCGTCGCTGCTCAGAGCAGAGTCAGGAAGGGAGACGCCGCAATCGGTTCCCACGTCAACGATCATCCGCTCCCATTCATCGCGCGGCTCATGTTTCTTGGTCGGTGCGATGAGGCAATCTCGCAAGGCCTTCAATGCCAAAGTCTCGGCGCGCGACCCCTTGCCTTTGTGCCAGCTCGTTCAGAGCGGTCTCAAGTTCCTGAGTGAGAGTGATTATCATAACCATCCCCGACCTGAGATCGTCTGATCATGCTGCGACGACACCGCTTCCGCTGCCGCCAGCCGTTGCCACGGTTTTCGTTCGAAAAACGCATCGCCGGAAGCTCAAACCGAGTCTGAGAATTTTATCAGTGAATTCCGCACTTAGAAACACGATTGCCCCCGGTTCGTGAAGGACTGCGTCGAGATAGTGGGGACTACCAACATGGATCTTGAGGCCGCTGGACACATCCTCTTAGCCCTGACCAGCTTCAATCTCAACCTATGCCAGGTTGAAACTGAGCTTGCGTGGCTCCTCGGTTTCGAGTATTTTGCGACTTCCTTTCTAGAGTCCCGTCTTCCGGGCGCGGTTCGAGTTGTGTCGTCCGTGTTGAAGCGGAGGGCCGGCGATGAACCGACGACAGTCGTCTTCCCAGCCTCTGGGCTGGCCAATGCGCTGCGCGTTTTTTGTGGCGGCGGCGGGCCTGGCGGGACTCTTGGCGGTGGCGCGAAAGTTGGAGCCGGACCCCCGCGGCTTTGGCACGCACACTCAGCTCGGGTTGCGTTCGTGTGCGTTCTTGAACGCGACCGGGCGGCTCTGCCCGACTTGCGGAATGACCACGTCGTTTGCGTGGCTGACGCGCGGGCGGCTCGACCGTTCCTGGCAGGCCAATCCCGCGGGGTGCGTCTACGCTCTGCTCAGCATTCCACTGATCGCCTGGCTTGTCCTGTCCGCGGCCGGCGACGAGCCTGTCGGATTCCGGAATTCCTCGGTGCCGCTGACCGCCTTCGTCGTGATCGTGGTCGCTTCTGGTCTCACGTCCTGGTTGATTCGATTGATCGTTTCGCCCGGCATTCTTGCCAGTCCGGCGGAAAATCTGCCGTTCTTCGCAGGGATCTCTGGCCCGTGAATTACCCAAAAGGAAGGAGGGGGGACGGATGACCCCTCGATTGTTCATGAAAATGCGGTGGGCCGCCATCGTGCTCATCGCCGGTGCGAGCCTGATCGCGATCACGGGTTGCGACCCCCGATCGCTCGCCTACTTCCTCCAGCCGTTCGATCCCACGATCGAGCCCAAGGGGCCAGTCGCTCGACGAGAAGAAAGTCGTCATTCTGTGCAACGTGACCTCGGGCGCGCTGGCCGAATTCCCGTCGCTTGAACGCGACATCCCGCGCGAGGTCGCCTCGGCCATCGAGAAAAAGGCCAAGAAGGTCACCATCGTCAAGCCCGACAAGGTCGCGACCTGGGTGGAAGCCCATCCCCACTGGACCGATCCGGCCGACGCGGCGCGTGATTTCAACGCCGATATCGCGATTTTTCTCGAGGTCGAGCAATTCCAGATCCAGTCGCCCGGCGACCTGAACATGGTTCACGGCGACGCCAAGATCCACGTTCTCGTCTTCGAGATGCAATATCCCAAGAACAGCAAGGATAAGCCGATCAAGGATCAGCCCAAGGAGGCGCACAACATCTACGACGAATACGTGGAAAGCAACTTCCCCAACCGCGGGCCACTGCCGATCGACAGCGGCAATAGCCGATCGGCCTTCAAGAACACATTTCTTCGGATCGTGGCCAAGGAGATCTCCTGGCACTTCGTCGAACACGCTCCTGACGATTCGATTCAAGACTCGCGAATCGAAAAATGAGCCAGGTGACGTGAGATTGACCGACGTGATGAACACATGAATACTTGGTAGCGTCAAAGCGGTGGTCCTGTACCGGGCCGAGTGATCCACTCGGCCCGATTTTGCGCTCATTGATAAATCGACCTGGAACGACCCAGATCCGACCCGGGCCAGTTGACTCAGGTTTGACGCTTTCTATAATCGAGGCGAGTGTAGCTTCCCGCAGCCCGGACGGATCCGATACGACATCAATGCTATGTTGCATCAATTGGTCTGATGAGGTGCGGTGGATCGGTCCGCTCTCATAAGAATGGGTTTTCAGGCAATCATCAGGCACTTGCAGCCCTTCGCCCAGGCAGAATGGCCTCGCGGGACAGGAGCAGTCCGGGGGCCTCGTTAGTTTGATTGAATGATTGAATGAGAGTGCCAATGTGGTGTCTCTCAGCCAGGTCTCGTTCTACCTCGTGGAGAATGCAACGATGCGGAAATTTGCTTTGAGTCTTTGCGGTTCTGTCGCTCGTCGCCGTCCCGGCCTTTGCCGGCAAGTACAACACGGTCGTTAGCGTCGGCGACAAGGCGCCTGACATTCTCGGGCATTCCGGCCGTTGAGAGCTGGCGAACAGAAGAGCCTCACCCTGTCCGACATCAAGGAGCCGTGGTCGTCGTGGTCTTCCTGGCCAATCATTGCCCGGTTGTTCAGGCGTACGAAGACCGCATCATCGACTTCACAGCGACTACAAGGACAAGGGCGTGAAGGTTGTTGGCATCGCGGTTTCGTCGATGTCCGGCGACAAGCTCCCCGGGATCAAGGACTACATGAAGGAGCACAAGTCCAATTACATCTATGGCTATGACGAGAGCCAGGCCGTCGGCAAGGCTTACGGCGCGACCAAGACCCCGCAGTTCTTCGTGCTCGACAAGGAGCGGAAGATCCGCTACACGGGCGCGATGGACGACAGCCAGCGGGAAGACAAGGTCACCAAGACCTACCTTCGCGACGCGGTTGACGCCGTGCTCAAGGGCGAGAAAGTGGCCGTCGAAGAGACCCGGGCCGTCGGTTGCGGTGTCAGCTACAGCAAGCGTTGAGCGACGCCCTGCCTGAAGTTCGCTCGCAGCCGGGATCGCGATTCCGGCTTCGAGCGAAGCATCGATTTCCAGCGAGCCGCCCGCCCACGGGGCGGCTTGTGCGCTTGATGTTCAAGACTGGCGGTTGATTTTCGGCCTGCATGTCGAGTCTGAAAGGCGAATGAACGGCCCGTGTTCCTGCCATCGTCGGTTGCCACCGTCTCTCGTCATTTGCTATGATGCTTGGATCTCTCCTTCGCCCTTTTGAGGCATTGAAATGATTAATAAATTCAAACGAAGTCTTGTGGTTGCCACTTGCATGGCCCTTGGATTGGCGACTTTCTGTGCGAGCAAAGTCGCACTTTCCGGTGACAGCGGTGCCCCGGCCGAAGTGAAGCTCGAGCGGCTCAACTGGAAGCAGTTTCAGGAACGGCTCGTGAACAAGAAAGTCAAGCTCACGATGATCGACGCCTGGTCGACCACGTGCGGCCCCTGCAAGGAAAACTTCCCGCACGTCGTCGAGATGCATCACAAATACGC
Organism: uncultured Planctomycetota bacterium; assembly: GCA_963818265.1. Lineage (GTDB taxonomy): Bacteria > Planctomycetota > Planctomycetia > Isosphaerales > Isosphaeraceae > CAWFRS01. Next base: position 261,357 of record CAWFRS010000001.1, read on the forward strand.
AGGCAAGGGATTGGCGGTGATCACGCTCTCCCTTGACGATCCCACAGACCAGGCCGCGGTGGCGGAGGCTGAGAAATTCGTCAAAGCGAAGAAAGCCGTCTGCACCAATGTGTTGCTCAATGAAAGCTTCGGTGAGGGATTCGAGAAACTCGACATTGGTGCCATTCCCGCGGTTTTTGTCTACGGACCCGACGGCAAGGAACTGAAACGATTCACGATGGACGATCCCAACAATCAGTTCACCTACGACGAAGTCGAGAAATCCGTCGCCGCGATCCTTGACGCGAAACCGTAAGATAAAATGAATTGATCGATCGATCGACGACTTCCCATGAACCTTTGACCGAGTGCGAGACCCATGAAAGACGGAATTCATCCCAAGTACCAGGAAAGCGTCGTGACTTGCGGATGCGGCAATACGTTCCAGACGCGCAGCACCAAGCCCAAGATCATGGTCGAGGTGTGCTCCAAGTGCCACCCTTACTTCACGGGCTCGGTGAAGTTTGTCGACGCCGCCGGCCGAGTTGACAAGTTCAACAAGAAGTTCCAGGGAACGTACGGCAAGACCAAGAAGACCGCGGCGGCCACCGCCGACAAGACCTAGCAAGAATTCGCCACATACTTCTGACGGCCCGCACGCGGATCGCCGATTCCGCGAGCGGGCCGTTCTGCGTTGACGGTTTGCATGGTCGCGGTCCGATTCGATACGGCGCGGCTCATTGGTCTCATCCCGTTCATGTCTCTCGATTCATGAGCCCGCGTCGACATATCGATCGATGCGATTTTAGATCGTTCCGCCGGTCATTCGCTTCGCCTGCCGCGCGTGAGACATTTCTTGCAAGGTCCGAACCGAGCTCGCCCACGAATCACAAGGTTTTCGTCGTGTTCGAGAAGCTTCAGGCGGATTATCAACGGTTCTTGGAGATCGAGCAATCGTTGCTCGACCCCGCGATCGTCGCCGACCCGATCCAGGCATCCGCTCTGTCGCGGGAGCGTGGCACGCTGGCGAAAGTCGCGATCGCCTATGGTCGCTACCTGGAGCTCAGCCGCCAGGTTGACGAAGCCGAGCTGCTCCACGCCAGCGAGACTGACTCCGAGATGCGTTCCTACGCCGAGGCCGAGCTCGAAGCGCTACGAGCCCAGCACGAACACGAAGGCGAAGTCTTGCGTGACATGCTCTACGACCGGACGGCGGGAACCGGCCACGCCGCGCTGATCATCGAGATTCGCGCGGGCACCGGCGGGGGCGAGGCCGCGTTATTCGCCCGCGACCTTTATGAGATGTACCGGCGATTCGCCGAGCAGATGCGCTGGAAATTCGAGCTTCTCGACATGGAGGCGACCGAACTGGGCGGCTTTCGCGAAGTCTCGTTCAGCGTGGCCGGCGAGGGGGCGTTTCGCCACTTTCAATTCGAGAGCGGGGTTCATCGCGTTCAGCGTGTGCCCGAAACCGAGGCCCAGGGCCGCATTCACACCTCGACCGCGACCATCGCCGTCTTGCCCGAGCCCGAGGACGTCGATATCGTGATTCGAACCGAGGACCTTCAAATCGACGTCATGCGTTCCGGCGGGCCAGGAGGCCAGCACCAGAACAAAACCGAAAGCGGCGTGCGAATCACCCATCTGCCGACCGGCGTCGTCGTCAACTGCCGCGACGAGCGGAGCCAGCACAAGAACAAGGCGAAGGCCATGCGTATTCTTCGCAGCCGCCTCTTCGAGCAGTCACGGGAGAGCTATCGCGCTCGAACGCGACGAGACGCGCAGGGCCATGGTCGGAACCGGCGATCGCTCGCAGAAGATCCGAACCTACAATTTCCCGCAGAACCGGGTGACCGACCATCGGATCGGTTTGACTCTTTACAATCTCAACCAGGTCGATTCAAGGTGATTTGCTCGGTTTGACCAAGGCCCTGATCGACCATGACCGCCGCGAACAGCTCGGCGATCTTTGAGCGATGCCCGCACCCGGGTGGAAAGCGCCGGGCGGGCTGCTCTGGCATGAACGACTGACGCGGAACTCACATAAAGCCCAAGCACGGCATCGACAACGGATTGAGGGTCACATCTCGTGAAGAACGGACCAGAGCTGACGGAAGCCCGCAACAGCAGCCCCACCGAGACTCAGGCCGAGGATGTCTGGTCGATCGGCCGGCTGTTGACCTGGACAACCGACTACCTCAAGCGCCATAAGTCGGAGAGCCCGCGTCTCGATGCGGAGGTCATGCTGGCCCACGTCCTGGACTGGCAGCGTGTTCAGCTTTATACCCACTTTGAAGAGGAAGTCAGCCAGACATCGCGCGCGCGCGTTTCGCGACCTGGTTCGCCGACGCGCCGAAGGAGCGCCCGTCGCCTACCTGGTTGGCCGCAAGGAGTTTTATTCTCTGGCGTTCAAGGTCACTCCGGCCGTTCTGATTCCGCGTCCCGAATCGGAATTCGTGGTCGTCGAATATCTCGCGGCGACGCGTGACATTGCTGCGCCGCGAACCGTCGATGTGGGAACCGGCTCGGGCTGTCTGGCGATCGCCTCGGCGCACCGCCAGCCCGAGGGCCGGTTCGTGGCCGTTGACATCTCCGAAGCGGCCCTTGCGGTCGCCAGGACAAACGCCACGGCGCATCGGCGTGGCGGACCGGATCGACTTCCGGCTCGGCGACCTGCTAGAGCCCGTGGCGGCGGAAGGTCCGTTCGACGCGATCATCTCGAACCCGCCGTATATCGCAACCGACGAGATCGCCAGCCTGGAGCCAGGTGTGCGCGACCATGAACCGCGATCGGCGCTCGACGGCGGCCGCGGCGGGCTCGAAAGCGTCGAGCGGCTGATCGCTGGCTCGAGTCGCCCTTCTAAAAATCGGCGGCCATCTGATCCTCGAAATTGGCACGAGCCAGGAACGCCCGGTCCGCGCGATGATCGAATCGGAGCCCACTTACAAGCTCGCGCCCACGGTCTTTGACCATGCGCAGCATCCCCGCGTCATTCGCGCCACACGAATTAGCTGAACGAGAAACGGGCGTCTCGCACTGGGCCGGCGATCACCTGACTGCCCTCGCACAATCCCGGGACGGCGAGTCTCCACACGAGCCGAAGTGCCAGTGCCGACTCGGCGAGCCTCGGCGTCTCGGAATCACGCGAGGCCGTTTAGCTGCTAGCCACAGGCCGTTTCCGTTTGGGAGGAATCGACCGCAGCGTCTGCGCCAGCGTGCTCATCGTCGGCCAGCGATCTTCCCTGCGGCGAGCCGTCAACTGGCGGAGCAGGCCGCAAAGCTCGTCTGACAATGTGGGCTTCACGACGATGGGATCGAGGGGCTCGGTGTTGATACGCTGAAGCATCATCGTCGTGGTGTTGGTGGCGTCGTATGGCAGCCGGTCGGTGAGAAATTCATACGCCAGCACGCCAAATGCAAAAATATCGATACGTTCGTCGATCGCTTCGCGACGCAGCAGCTCGGGGGCCATGTATTGCACGGTCCCCGTGCGGTTGCCAGGCCGGCAGAATGACGGTCGATTGGGAACCGAGAGACCAAAGTCGATCATCTTGACGCACTGATCGCGGTTGACCAGGAAGTTCTTGGCGTTGATGTCGTGGTGAATGAATCCAGCCGCGTGGACCGCGGCGAGTCCTTCGGCGGCCTGCGCGAGCAGCTCGAGCTTGGCGGCGGTTCGCGTGGCTTTGGCCTCGCGTATGAATTGAAAGCTCACGCCATCGATGAATTCCATCACAAGGAAGTGTTCGCCCTTGGTCGACGTTCCGTATTCGAGTGTCCGCACGATGTGGGGGTGAACCAGGTGATAGGCCATCTCCCCTTCAAGTGGCCGAGGTTCGCTAGCCGAGGCCCGCGCCGTCGCTGCTTCGTTTTTCTCGGGCGCTTGAACTTTAAGGCAAACCGTGCGCGACGATTGCAAATCGCGGGCGCGATAGACGCGAGACATGCTCCCGCCCGAGATCTCCGAGAGGATCGCAAAGCGGCGCTGCAGGTTCACGCGGCCCCGAGACCCGGTTGACGACCGCGGTCCCGCCGGTGCAAAAAAGTCCTTCAGCTTGGCAAGCATGGAGGGCACTCTCTCTTTGCGTTGCAAATCCCCAGACGCAATTCTAAAGGTCCGTTCAAACACCAACGGCCCTGAAACTGTCATGCAATCACGCATTTGGCGCGATGCCGAGGCGATCGTTCACCTATTATCTTTAGTCAAGATTCCTGGCGATCGCCCGTCTCCATTTTTTCAGAACAAGGTGGGAAATCCAGATTCGGGAACCTCTGAGCCTTTTCAGGAGTTCAGTTTACGCATCGTCCCCAAGCAGTGTACGACGGGTGTGCGACGATGTGACACCGGTTTGTCGCAACTTTTTTTTGCGCTGCGGGTGCCGGCTGTCAAATCGACGGACTGCGATTCCCCACCACGGCTCATCGCCGCGTGACGGCGAGTCGGGCCGCGATGCTCGTCGCGGCTTGCCCGGGATATTTTTCAGCGGCGGATTCTGGAATCCTTGCTGGATGTCGGACCAGACCGGCGGATCAAGCTGAGCTTGGTCGTGGGGTTGGGGCCGAGCGGGGGAGGCAGCACACCGGCGGTCCGCGCCAGTACGCGCTCTTCGGCGGATTGGTCCAGGAATTTCGCCACCAGGGTGATCGGCGGAGCCGACTTCGGCCAGTTCTCGAATTCCGATGCAAGGAGCAGGACAAACTTGCTGCGTGGGCCGGATTGGTATTCGAGATAGTTCGGACTGCGCAACTGGCGCACGGGGCGTTTGACGAAGAAGGCCAGCCCGGGATCCCAGTCGTGGAACGTGTAAACGACCCAGCGCCGGGGCACCCACTGGCTGATTGCACGAGCCCAGGGCGCTTCGCTATAGCGATAGTTCCACTCGGGAACATAATAATCCCAGTGGACCAGCTTGATCGCGATCGCAATGACGATGAGCGACACGAATCCGCGGCGTGAGTTGGCTTGCTCGAGCGCCGACCACCCCAGAATCGAGACGCCGATCGCGATCAGGCCCGCGATGATTCCCAGCGGCCGATAGAATGGCATCGCAAGGTTCCAGATATAAAACCCGTAGAGCATCATCGTGAGCCAGAGCCCGAGCACGCCGGCGAAAATGGCGAAAAAGGTCCGCTGGGGCCAGCGTGCGAGTGTCCGCGCCCAGGCCGCTTCGAGGCATGCGGCGGTGACCACCGTCAGACCCAGCAAAGCCACCATCCCGGCGGACGCGCTCAGGCCCGGGATCAACGTGCCACCGATCGCCACCGCGATTCCGACCTGAAGCCAGCCAAACAACCAGGGCCGGGCGGAGGTCTTCCATCCACGGCGCACCGAAGGGCTAAGAGCCAGAACGGCAAACGGGCTCCATGGCAGCCCCATGGCCGCGATTCGCGGCACAAACGACCCGGCCAGCTTCTGGGTAAGAGGCAAAGTCAGCGCGGCCGCCCAGATTTCGGCTGAAGACACCCAGATCGTCCAGAACGACCAGCCAACCACCGCGGCCACCGGAGCGAGGAAAAATGAAATTGAAGAGCGCGAGACCGACTTTCCCAGAACGATCCTGGCCAGGCCGATCACGATAAAAGGGGGCCAGCCACCCGCGAGGAAGGCGAGCGCCGCGTAGACGCCTGAAATGGCATCGAGCCCGCGACTCATCATGCGGTTGATTGCGCAGACAGTCGCCAGACCGACGATGAAATCGATGCCGGTGACCGCTGATCGATCGATCAGGGCGAGGCTTCCGAACCAGCAGAGCCCGAAGATGAGTGCCGAGCGTAGCCCCAGCGCGTTCAGCATACCGCGGGCGACGATCCACCCGGCGAATATGCCCGCGAGCGCGGCTGGCCAGCGAACGGCGGCCTCGCTGGGGCGTCCAAAGGCTTCGAGCCGTCCCAGAGCGAGGCTCGGCAGGAACCTGGCAGGCCAGATATCGGGTGCCCAGTAGCCGAAAACCTGGCCAATGGGTCCGAATCGTTCGCCGGCCGCGAGGCCGAGCCGCGCTTCCTCGCCGTTGAGATCGAGGTTGATCGCGCCCAGGATCACGAAGAAGAGCGCCATGCCGATGAGTCCCAGCCGGGCACGCGACTGCGCCAGCCCGGGGCTGATCGACTGCGAGGCCGTGTCGGGCCGGTGCGCCTTGAGCTTGAGACGTTCGACCGCATGAGTGAAGGCCGGATCAACGATCATGCACGGCCTCCTTGGCCAATCGTTCGGACACTGCGTACGGCGCCAATTCCATTTCCGCGACCAGATTGCGGTCGACGACCATCTCCGGGCGCGGCCCCACCATGGCCGGTTTATTCTTGGACATTGCGAAGATGTAACCAGGGAGCCAACCATAACGATAGGTCTGCCGCCGCATCTCGGCCGCGACGTCTTCGAGGGTCCAGCCATCGCGCTCGAAACGGTACATCGCGACCGCGGCCCCCGTCCGGCACGTGCCTCTGGCGCAATGCACCAGGACAGGGCGCCGCTGGGGATCATCGATGATCTTGAGGATCTCGCGGAACTGCCACTCTTCACCGAAACCGTCGCCTGGCATCGGTAGGTTGATGAAATCGACGCCCTGCTCGGCGGCGAGCTCACGCTCATCGGCCAGCTCGGGGCCAGGCAACTGCAAATTCATAACGGTTTTGAGTTGATACTGCTTGATCGCGGCAGTGAGCTGGCCGCCCGTGAGCTGGCCGCTTCGATAGAGAATGCCCCGCTTGGCGACGTCCCAGTGGTCCCAGACCAGGCGGCCCTGGCGGTCGAGCACGACCAGCCATACCGCGAGTACAGCGGGAATCACGGGGATCAGCCCATAGAGCAGCTTGCGCATCGGGCAAAGTCCTGGGGGCACGGCATACTGGCCGCGCGGATGATGCACAGGATAGCCTGTGCGGCCCGGGTCACCGACTGAAGATGGAACGCGTGTCAAGGAAGACGTGCGCAAAGGTGTGGATCGTGCCATCACGGCGGAGAATCGTAGGCAAGTTCGACCTTTTGGTCAACTGGAACTGTTTTCGCTGTTGATGCCACTCATCCTTAACATTGTCGCCCGGCTGGTGTTGCTATAGAATCAGAGTCGGTCTCTTTTCAGGAGCGGTGACATGCCCACCAGCGCGGTCCCACGTCTGGCCGGTCGTCGGGCGACCCTGGTCGATCTGGCTCACGTCGACGGCAAGGCCGAGCTGATCGGCGGAAGGGTCGTTCACCAGATGCCCACCGGGCATCTGCCCAACCGCGTCGCGGACCGCATTTTCCGCAGTCTCGACGACCATGCCGAACAAACCGGCCACGGTGTGGCGTATACCGACAGCATGGGCTTCGCGATTCCCGAACTGGCGTCGGGACGTGAATCGTTTTCGCCGGACGCGTCGTCTTATGCGGGGGCGCTCCCCGACAACCTCATGAAGTTCGTCCAAGGAGCGCCGACGTTTGCAGTCGAGGTGCGCAGCGAGTCTGATTACGGGCCGGCGGCCGAGGCGGCGATGGCCGCCAGGCGAACCGACTATTTCGCGGCCGGTACGCTTGTGCTCTGGGATGTTGATCCGATCGCCCGGTCGATCCGCAAGTTTGAAGCTGGCTCACCGTCGGATCCGGTCGTCTTCACGCAGGGCCTTCTCGCCGACGCCGAGCCCGCCGTGCCATCATGGCGCATGGCTGTCGATCAGATTTTTATCTGACCGCGACCTGACAAACCCCAGCCAGAGTCGACCGTTGCCTTTGTCACTATAGTCGTTTGTATTGCGTCGCTGGACTTACATCAACATACTTTTCGACCGACCGCCGCTTTCCAAACGTTGACAGGCAAACCAGACGGGCCGCCTGACCACTTACAAGTATTGCGAGAGCATTCAATGACTTTGAGGATGAAGCTTTTCGCGGTCGCGGCGTTTGCCGCCGGCCTCTCGATGATGGTTACGAGCCCTCTTCGGGCCGCCGATCCCCCCGCGCCGGCCGTCAAAGACTCGCGCCTGGCTTTCCGGTCGAAAAGCCTCACGTTCACCACGGCCGTCGACCCCAGGGAAGCCCGGCCTGGCGACACCGTCACGTTCAAGGTCACGGCCAAGCTCAAGCCGGGCTTTCACGTGTACAAGTACGGGAAAGAGCAGGGGGCCGGGCCGATCAACACGACGTTCGACTTTTTTGACACCGCCGGCCTCAAGGTCGAGGGCGACTGGACAGCGTCGAAGGAACCCGAAAAACACAAGGACCCCAACTTCGCGGATGTCGACATGGTCGAATACCACGAAGACGAAGTGACGTGGAGCACTCGGGTCAAGATCCCCGCTGACACAAGCCCCGGCAAGAAGGTGCTGCGCTGCCAGGCTCGTTACCAGGTCTGTGACGCCAAGCAATGTAGCATTCCCGGCCAGTGGACGCTGCCGGACGCCGAATTGACTGTCCTCTCCGCGAAAAATGAAGACAGTCCCAAACTCGCGGCGGCAGCCGCCGGGGCCGTTGAAAAGAAGCCGGCCGGGACCGCCAGCAGTGCTCCCGGAGCCGGCGCCGCGTCATCCGAAAAACCCGCAGCGCCAACGACCTCGAGCGCGGCCGATGCGAAAGCACCCGCGGCCAGCACAGGCGCGACGGCAAGAACCGAACAGACAACCGGTGAGAAGCCCCAGCAGCCAACGGCGGTCGCATCCGCCTCCGCGAGCGGTGCGGCGACGGCGGATTCCGCGTCCAGTCCAAAAGGCGCGTTCAAAAGCGAGATCGCCGAGAAAGCACAGCAGGGGTTGATTCCGTTCCTTCTGGCGTCGGCGCTTGGCGGGCTCTTCGCGCTCGTGATGCCTTGCGTCTGGCCGATGGTGCCGATCACCGTCAATTTCTTCGTGAAGCAAGGGCAAGCGAAGGAGGGCAAGAACAACGCGACCGCACTGGCCATCACGTATTGCCTGTCGATCATCGGCGTCTTCACGGCGGTCGGCGTCTTGTTTTCGTTTTTTTTCTCGGCCTCCTCGCTCCAGACGTTCGCCAACAATCCGTGGCTCAACCTCGGGGTCGCTGGCCTTTTCCTGGCATTTGGGCTGAGTCTGCTGGGATTGTTCGAGCTCCGCTTGCCGAACTTCCTGTTGAACGCGTCGGCTCAGGGCGAGAGCAAGGGGGGTCTCATCGGCGTGATCTTCATGGCCCTCACCCTGACGATCACGTCGTTCACGTGCACGTTCCCCGTGGTGGGCGGCCTGCTCGTGATGGCCGCCGGCGGCGACTTCTTCTATCCGATCATCGGGCTGGCGACGTTCGCCACCGTGATCGCCTTGCCGTTTTTCCTGCTCGCTCTTTCGCCCAATTTGATCTCCAAGATGCCTCGAAGCGGCGACTGGATGAACGCGGTCAAGGTGGTGGGCGGCCTGGTCGAAATCGGCGCCGCGATCAAGTTCGTCAACACCGCCGAGCTCGCCTGGGTCACGCCCGAGAATGCCTGGTTCGATGCCCAGGTCGTCTTGACGAGCTGGGTCGTGCTGGCGGCCGTCTGCGGTATTTATCTGCTTGGCCTTTTTCGCACCGACCACGATCATGACGACGTCAAGGTCGGGCCCGGCCGTCTCGTCTTCGGCTGCCTCTTCCTCGCACTGGCCCTGTTCATGGCCCCCGCACTTTTTGGACGGCCGCCGGCGAGCCTGGTCTGGGATCGTTTGATCGTCGGAATACTTCCTCCGGATTCGGGCGAGCTCAGTGCCAAGTTCTGGCAATGCGGGCGGCGGAGCCGACGGGGGCACGCTCCAGGAAGTGAAAGCCACCTCGAACGACCCGGCCGAGGCCGAGCGCCAGGAGAAGAGAGTGCACGGCGTTCTCTGGGGGATGAGCTTCGAGCAGGCCCGCGAGGAAGCAACCGCCCAGAAACGGCCAATCCTGATCGATTTCACGGGCGTCAATTGCGCCAATTGCCGGCTGATGGAGCGCCGGGTTTTGCCGCGCGGCGATGTCATTGCCAAGCTCAAGAAATTCATCACCATCCAGCTCTACACCGACTTCGTTCCGATCAATTCGATCACGGCCGATCAGCGTCAGAAGCTCGCCGAGATCAACCAGGACCGGATCGTCGACCTCGCCAAGGAAGCGACGAATCCGTTCTACGTGGTCCTTTCACCAAGCGGTGAAGTGCTGGGACGGCTGGGCGGATACAACGACCCGCCGGTGTTCATCGACTTTCTCAACAAGGCACTCGAACAGTGGCCCCATGGTGTCAAAGTCAGTCAGACGGAGAAGCCCGGGCCGGCCGGCAGGTGACCTCTGAGTCTGTCCCTCGCGAGGGCCGCTTGCCAGTCAGGGTAACCGAACCGGTGCGGTGCCTATCGCTCGCAAGCGGCCGGTTGCGATCACGGGGCTTTGTAAAGGGGCTCGAGACCCAGCTTCCGCCTGACGCTCTCGACCTCGCGGGGGTCGTTCACCGGATACGTCGGCAGCCGGCCCTCGAAGCACGCCGACGACCTCCTGCGCGATCGTGACCGCCATCGTTCGCAGGCCTTCTTCGGTTTGCGCCGCACTGTGGGGCGTGAGCATCACGTCGGACCGGCCAATCAGAGGGTGGCCGGGGGGTGGCGGCTCGACGGTGAAAACGTCGGCCCCATAGCCCCAGAGCCGCCCGGCGTCGAGGGCCTCGGCGACGGCCGGCTCGTCGACGACGGGCCCGCGACACGTGTTGATCAAGATGGCATCGCTGCGCATCGAGCGCCAGTGTTTCACGATTGATCATCGCGCGCGTCGTCTTGTCGAGCGGAACGTGCAGCGTCACGTATTCACACGTCTCGAGAACCTCGCGCAAATCAACCCGCCGCGCGTTCGCCCGCTGCTCAACCTCGGACGGCGCCGGCACGATATCGTGATAAAGCACCTTCATGTCGAAACCGAGATTGGCAATCTCGCCAACACGGCGGCCGATCCGGCCGAAACCAATGATCCCCAAACTCTTGCCCGCGATCTCGCGCCCCTTCATGGTGGTTCGGACAAGGTAATTCCCGGCGTTCAATTCGCTCATCATCCGCGGAAAATGCCGCGATAGTCCGATCATCAGGGCGAACACATGTTCGGCGACACTTTGTGTATTGGCCCCCGGCGTGTAAACAACTTGAATTCCGCGTGCCGTCGCGGCCTCGATATCGATCTGGTCGTAGCCGACGCCGTGCCGGCCGACCACGCGAAGCTGGTCGCCGCAATCCAGGAGCGCGGCATCGACGACACCGCCGGTGCGGATGATCAGACCATCCGCGCCCACGACCTCGCGGCGGAGGGTCGCCGGGTCGAGCTTGCTGGCCATGCGAAGCTCGACTGCGTCGTGAAGCATTCGCAGACCCTCCGCGTGCATGGTCGTCAATGATAGGATTGTGGGGCGTTTGATCATCGGCCGGCTCGCTCTCTCTATCTGTCTATCTGTCGACTTCAAACAATCACCTCGATCGGATCACCGGATTATACTCCGAGGATGCACGATCAGCATGACCCGGGCGTAACCCAAAAAGGTTGACATCTGGTGACGATAGATCTGCACGCACGTCGTTTTGTCTGGTTGGCCGTTCTTGCGGGACTCATGATCCGCGGCGCGGCGATGCTTCAATCGCATGGAACATTTGACGATCCCGACAATTACTTGCCGCTGGCGCGCGCGGTCGCGTCGGGCGAGGGCTTCTGCCTGAACGGCCGGCCGACCGCGTACCGGCCCCCGCTCTATCCCTTGATGCTGGTTCCCGCGATCTCGATCCCGGGCGTCGACCCGGCCTATGGAATCGCGGCGCTACACCTGGCACTCGGGGCCGGGACGATCTGGCTGACGGCGCTCGCCGCACGTCATCTGGGGCTCTCGCCGGGGCGCTGTCTGGCCGCCGCGCTGATCGTCGCGTTCGACCCGGTACTGGTCGGGCAAAGTCGCGCGGTCATGACCGAGACCCCGACTGCGTTTTTCATGGCGGCAGCGCTGGCCGCGCTCGGAGGTCGCGGCTGGACCGGTCAAGTACTCGGTGGCCTGAGCATGGGCCTGGCGAGCCTCTGCCGTCCGAGCATGCTCGTCGGGGCCGGGCTGACCGTTGTCTGCGCGTGCCTGGTGAAACCGGGCGACTGGACGACTCGTCTCGGCCGCAGTGCCTTGGTGGCGATCGCGACCGTACTCGTTCTGCTCCCCTGGGCGATTCGCAACGACCTCGTGTTCGGCGAACCGGTGTGGACGACCACGCATGGCGGCTACACGCTGGCGCTCGCCAACAATCCGGTTTATTACGACGACGTTTTGCGGGGACCGCCGGGCCGCGTGTGGACCGGTCACGACCAGTGGTTATGGTGGGATTCCGTGAACCGTGCCACCCGCGGCATGACCGAACCGCAGGCCGATCGCTACTTGAGGTATTCTGTCTGGCAGCTCGCCCGCGACCGGCCGATCGATTTCGCACGCTCGGTCGTCGCCCGTCTGGCCCATTTCTGGAGCCCGGCGCCGGCGGCCTCGGTCTATTCCGGACCCGTTCGAAACCCTGACGATGGCCTGGACTCTGCCTCTCTGGCTGTTCGCTCTGGCGGGTCTGGACCGCCGTGACATCTGGCGCTGGCCCGATCTCGCGGCACCCCTTGCGATCATCGGACTGACGCTCGTTCATAGCGTTTACTGGACTGATCTGCGGATGCGCGCCCCCCTGGTGCCCGCCATCGCACTGATCGCTGCCCGAGCGGCCTGGCCGCGGACGCGAACGACCATCAAAGCAAACCTCGAATAAACGGCCGCGCTGCGGCCGCCGCTTCAGAGAACGCCCGTCGTTTGATCCATGACAGCGGCCGGTTCGGGAGGGAAGTGTACGGGCGGCCGTGGCGGCCGTTTGAGTTCGGGACTTCGCGCGAAGACCAACCAGCGCGCCATCGAGAAGCTGATTCCGGTCGCCGCAACAATGCCCACAACGGCCGCGGCCAGCCGATGCCGCGCGAAAAAGCCAACATGCGCAGGCAGATAGAGGCGCACCGAAAAGCTCAGGACAATCGCCAGCGCATTACTGAGCACATAAGTCATGAACTGGGGGAGCAGCGATCCCTTGTCGGCGTCGTTGAACGTCAGCCGCCGATTGAGGGCGAAATTCCAGATGAGAGCCAGGCCGATTGACAGCGCGGCCGCGCACGCCAGATGCCACGAACAGCCGAAAAGCGCCGATCGACTCTCGTAGAGCCGGGTGTAGGAAAAGACCAGTTGCAGCAGGGCGTAAAACGTCAAGTCGACGACCATGCCCGACGCCCCGACCATGCAAAACTGCACCAGGCGCGAGTAATTGCCGAAGCGGCCGTCGAGAATACGCTTGACCGACCTCAGCTCCTTCCAGCCGACCTTGGCCCCGCGGAACCGCTCATTCACCGTAACCGGGACATCAACGTGACGAACATCGCGTCGCCGCAACGTTTCGACGAACGGGTTGGAACCGGGCAGCCGTTCGTCTCTGACATGGTCATCCCAGTACCCCCGCCGGATCGCGAAAAGCCCCGAGAAGATGTCGGACGTGCCAAGCATCATCCTGCTCACGAACGTGATCCCCGGGCGCAGTCGAAACCACTCCAGCAGGTTCGGACGATCCGATCTGGCCACGGCAATCGCGAGATCGAAAGCGCCCGCGCGGAGCGGACTCAATACCGAGATCGCCGACCGCGGCGAATAATGGCGACTGGCGTCGAGCACAATAATATGGTCGCCGGTCGCCGCTTCGATACCGGCGCGAACGAGATCGGGCCACTTCGCGGACTCGGCCGAGACGAAGTGAACATTCTCGCCGATCTCATCAGCCCAGGGTAATCGACTGTGCCACGGCCCGTTCGGCACGCCGTCGCGGACGTGCGCAACGATCAGCTCGATCGACGCAAGTCCTGATTCGATTTCCAGATGGGCGCGTAACTCGTTGATCTCGTCGCCGGTCAGGAAGGTTCCGGGCGTGAGTGGGAGAACGAGGGTCACCTGTCCTTCGCCGGTCGCGAAAACTCGATCGGGCGTCGTCGCTATCATTTTCGACGAGAAACTCCTGCGGACAACAGGGCGATCCATGCCACGACGCATTACCGGCTCCCCATTGCGCGATGTATCGATCGAGACAGGAAGATCAAGGCGCGCCAGCCAGGCCGAAAAACCTACGATAAAAGTCGGATCACACACACATAATGTAGTTCAAAGGCAATTTTTGGACAAGGTAAACCGTGGGCGCTCGCCGGAGTCGGGATCTCGGGCGTCGACGGTTCACGCGAAACGCATTTCAACGATCATCCTATAAACAACTTACGTCGTTGTGCACGCTGCCGGGCCGTACCCGCGATCACTCGAGTTCTCCACAACTGGCTCGGTGCGCTGCAAGATCCCTGGCGTCGATCGCGGCGTCGATCCAACCGCCTCCCATGACGAGGTCGCCGTCATAAATGGTGACGACCTGTCCCGGTGTGATCGCCGCCTGAGGGGTTTCAAAAATCACACGCGCTCGTTCACCGGGCAGCGGCTCGACCGTCGTGCGCACGGCATGGTGGCGGGCGCGGATCTGTGCCCAACATGGCGCTTCGCCAGCCGGAATGGGAGATTGCCAGTTGAATCGCGACGCCGTCAAACCGGCTTTTTCGAGCAACTCTTTCCGTCCGACCGTGACCTTCCGGCTGAGAGGTTCGATCTCGACAACGTACCGCGGCGTCCCGAGCGCGATCCCCAGGCCCCGGCGCTGGCCGATCGTGAAACCTTCGATCCCCGCATGGGCGCCCAGCACGTTGCCGGCTTCATCGACGATCGAGCCGGCCGTGTCGCGGTCGGGGCGACGCTCCCGTACAAAGCCAAGATAATCGTCATCCGGCACGAAGCAAATCTCCTGGCTATCGGGCTTGTCGTGCACCGGCAGGCCGCGGTCGCGCGCGATCGCCCGGATCTCGGCCTTTGAGTAGCCGCCGACCGGAAACATCACGTGCGGTAGGAGCTCGGGACGCAGCCCAAACAAGACGTACGACTGATCCTTGCCCGGGTCCACGGCCCGTGCCACACGCGGCGAGCCATCGACCGATTGAGCCAGCCGTGCGTAGTGGCCGGTCGCCACGAAATCGGCGCCCACCTGCTTGCCATACGACCAGAGCTTGCCAAACTTGAGCCAGATGTTGCACACCACGCAGGGATTGGGCGTTCGTCCCGCCAGGTACTCGTCGGCGAAATACTCCTTGATCCGGGCGAAGTCGCGCTCGAAGTCGAGGGCATAGAATGGAATATCGAGGCGATCCGCAACGGCCCGCGCATCGAGCGCATCGGCCACGCTGCAGCAGGTTTTCGACCGCCGCTCGGCATCTTCGGCGACGGCGCCGGTACGCATGAAGATGCCCAGCACGTCGAACCCTTGTTCCTTGAGCAGAACGGCCGCGACCGAGCTATCCACCCCACCACTCATCGCCAGAACAACGCGCTTGCCCATTTTTCCCGACTCAAAAAAAGAGACCGATCGTGATCAGGGACGCCGACAATTTCGTGTTTCGAGACGCTCCGAGATCGGCACCCGCCCGGTCACCCAGTAACCCCGCCTGGCGGGGCTCGACGATGCGAGCGACGTAGATTCTACCACTCACGACTTGGTCCGCGATTCCTTCTCCGTAATCCCGCTGATCCCGTAGCGCCTTGCCAGCTCGGCCTCGACGTCTTCCCAGTGAAGGTCGCGGTGAACAAGCAAGACGGCCGCATGAAACACCAGATCGGCGACTTCCTTGACCAGATGGATGCGCCCGGCCTCGCCGGGTTCGTCTCCGGCCTCGACAACCTCCGCGGCCTCTTCGACGATCTTGGCCCCAATCTTGGAAACACCGCCACGCAACAGGTTCACCACGTACGACCGTTCGGCAGGCGGATGCGTCTTCCGCTGCTCGATTATGGCCATCAAATCTGTCATCATGAACGGTTCCGGCACGTCTCGATCTCCGGCTCGAAGCTCAGCCTGGCAATCTGGCGCTTTTGATACCATACAGGTTAACAACGAAATACGTTCTCGCGAAAGGTCCAGAATGTGCGGCGAGCCCGTCGAGTACGAACATGGCGTTGCCATTCCAGGGCGAATCCGGCCGCAATCGGAGTGGGCCAGAACGGCCATCAAGCGCTTGCCGGAAGCCGGGCCGCTCGACTGGATGACCGTGTTCGGCCGCGATGCGCCCGTGGTGCTCGACCTCGGCTGCGGCAACGGCCGATTCACGCTCTTGAGCGCCCTCGATCGGCCTGACCACAACCACCTCGGGATCGACGTGCTTCCCGTCGTGATCCGCTACGCGACCCGCCGCGCCAACCAGCGCGGCCTGCACAACGTTCGCTTCGCCGTCAAGGACGCCCAGACCTTCGTCGCCCGGTATATCCCCGCCTCGAGCGTCTCAGAAATCCACCTCTATCATCCCCAGCCCTATCACGATGCCCGTCAACGTGACCGACGCGTCCTGACGCCTCGGTTTCTGGTCGATGTGTATGGCGGTCTGAGCCCAGGCGGATTATTCGTCGTTCAGACTGACAACCCTGACTACTGGTCATACATGACGACCGTCCTGCCGTCGTTTTTCGATTTCAACGCGCTTGCCGACCCCTGGCCCGACGCCCCCGAAGGCCGCACCCGCCGCGAAATCCTCGCCCGCCAGCGGGGATTGACCATCCATCGCGGCGTCGGGACCCGGCGAGACGGGCTCGATCCCGGTGCCCTCGAAGCGCTCGTTCACGCGTTGCCCCTACCACGGTTCCGTAGCCGCGGCCCATGGTGCGACCTCGATCAGTGGGAAGCCGGCAAGATCAGCGGCGAGTGATTGCCGCGTGCGCATCTCCGCTTCCACCGAGAAATCAATCCGATTGGCATGCCGATTGCGAATCTGGGTGATTTAGGAAAATATGTTTGTGCTGCGATATCCCATTGCAAAGGGTCGTTCGATGGCAAAAAAAGTTGAATCAGTGCATGTCTTCTACCTGGCCAGTGCTATTACTTTCTTGAGTTTGACGGCTGGCTGTAGCGACACGACGACAGAAACGCCGGCGCCCGCTGCGAACAGCCCCTCGGTGACCCCGCCGCCGGTGCCGATGCCGTCGACAGCGGCCCCGGCCGCCAAGGGTATTGCCAACGACCTCAAGCCGCCGGTGGTGGTTTCACCAAACGCGAATTCGGCGCCAGGCGGCACGACGCCCGCGCCAAAATAATCACGGTCGAACCGGGCGCGGCGAAACGCGCCCGTTCTTGACGTCACAGCGGTATTCCCGCGCGTTGCACGCAAATACACTCGGACCCACAGTTCTCCACGGGCCTGACTGTGTGCGACGCGACGCGATCGACAACCGTTGTGACCGACCAAGCTCCGCCAATCGATGTTCGGTCAGAACCGACGAAGCGCGAGACTCAACGCCTCGGCGCTTGACGGTCATTGCTCCAAACCAAAAAAAAAACGCCGAGGCAAGAAGCCCCGGCGTACGCGAAACCCCTATGAGTGATGGATCAGTCTTAGCTGACATTCACATAGAGCAATCGCCTGGCTCGCCGCAATGCATTCTCGATCTCGGTGAGATCGCCAATCACCATGGCCTTGAAAATCAGGCGATCGATATCGGCCTCGAGCCTCATTCACGCCCATGGTGCCTTTGACCACGGGCGTGGCGGTCGCACGGGGCGTTTCGGCTTTCCTTGCCACCGGCTTCGCCGTCGGCGCCGCCTTGGATGTCTTGGTGGAGCGCCTGAGGTTGCCCACGAGTCCCAGCTTCGAGCGCAACTTGTTCACAAGGGTCGCACTGATCGAGCCCTCAAATCCGGCCTCGGTCCAGGCCTCGTTGACGGCGCTGACGTTCCCCTCGCCATTGTCGATCAGGAACTCCTTGACAAACATCGTCTTGCCTGGGCTCGTCGATGTTTTGCTGGCCCGCTTGCTCATTGCGGCTCTGGGTTTGGATCTTGGCGCAGGTTGCCGGTCAGGCCCATCTCCGATCTCAACTTGTTGATCAGCGTTCCACCGATTGTCCCAGGCATCCCGGCCGACGTCCACGCCTCGTTCACGGCCTTGACGTTGCCTAAAGGATTATCACTGAGGAACTCCTTGACGAAGCTGGTCTTATTCTCACTCTTGGTTGCGGTCGCCACGATGTCGAATCTCCAGGGTCAGGTAATCACGAAGCTACTCTGATAGTAAACCAGAAAAGCGACGTGATTTGAATAAGTAGACGAGTTTGAGATGATAACACGAAAACCGCATACCAGAGTTACTGATTGAGTTATCTTCTCTGATGGCTCGAAAGTCAGCAGTTCCTGGTGCGACGTAGCGATGTTCTGGATCGTCGAAAGGCCGCGGAAGTTATTGAATTAACCTAGCGTTCGCCAGGACGGTGCCCGGCCTGTCCGCCGTCGCTCCGCGGCGGTGAAACGCTCGGCGGCCGCGATGGGCTCGCTTCGTTGCCAAGGATCGTCAGGTCGATTTTTTCGCCCGGCGGCAGCACGAGTTTCCGTCCGACGCCGCTTAGAAGCTCCTGCACGGTTTCCAGGTAAAGCCGCCGCATCGTGAGCGCGCGGGCATGCTGGGCCTCGCTCAGCAGAGTACGAAAGCTGGCCGCTTCGGCACGAGCGTGAACCACCGTTCGTCCGGCCGCGCCACGCGCGGTTTCCACGATCGCCCGCGCCGAGGCTCGCGACGATGCTGTGATGGCTTCATCATAAGTGCGGGCTTCGTTGATACGCCGGTCACGCGTGTTCCCGGCCGACTGGGCGGCCGTGAAATCCGCCTCGACTTCTGTCGGTGGGCGTGCGTCCGTGAGATTAACGCCGACAATGGCGATCCCCGTTTGATACACGCGGGCCGTCCGCTCGAGATCGTGCTCCACTTCCTGCGCGATGGCCCGGCGATCCGAGCGTAAGACGGCGTCGATGTCGCGAAACGCCAGGGCATGTGCGAGGCTCGCTTCGGCCGACAGACTCAACAGCCGCGCGATGTCTCCAACGTGCACCACAAAATCAACCGGCCGCGCGACACGATACTGAACGGTCGCCTGAAAGCGGACCATATTGAGGTCGCCGGTGACGGCCTCGCCGGCCGAGGGCTCGAGATCCGAAGCAGCGGCCGCGGCCAGTCCGACCGTCACCTCGCGAATCGTGTCCGAGCGTATCCGGTCGAGCTTGTCGATACCAAGCGGGATACTCCAGTGGATGCCCGGTCCCCAGGGTGGCGTGAGCGTTCGGCCCAGCCGGCGCACGACAACGACTTCTCCGGGCGAGACCGAACACCATCCGCTCACGGCGCACCGCCGCCAGTGCGATCGTGCCGATGGTCAGTGCAATCCTGGTCACTCGAGTCATGGCGCGTTCGCCGCTTTTTGTACAGGGGCCGCCGCGGCCTGCGACTCCGTCAGGCGGTCGCGCGGCGGCCCTTGCGACAGGAGTTTGAGTAAGGGGCTCGATCCTGAAAGAACGAGCGTCGTTTGTCCGTCGAGGATCGAGCGGTATGATTCGAGCGTGCGGAGAAACTCGTAAAACTCGGGGTCGCGGCGGTGCGATTCGTTGAGCACGTGGGTCGATTCGGCGTCGGCCTCACCGCGGATCTTTTGAGCTTCGGCCTCCGCCTGCGCGACGATCGTGTCGCGGGCCCGATCGGCCTCACTGGCGATCGTGACGTACTGAGCTTCACCCTCGGCACGCGTCCTGGCCGCGACCTGCCGTCGCTCGCTCCGGATCAGCTCAAACACGGCCGGCCGCACTTCGACCGGATGATTGAATCGCCGCAGGCGAATATCCAGAACCAGAACACCCAGCTCGTCGGCCGCCGCCGGCGCCACGGTGCTCGCCACCTCGCGCGTCAGATCGTCGAGGGCCCACTGTTTCGGGTCGGTCGACGCCAGGGCGGCCAGGTCGCGGCGGCCGATCGCATCACTCAGCGTGGCTGAAACTCGCTCGTTGAGCCGCGCCTCGGCAAGCTCTTGACTGGCCGTCGCCCGCAAAAACAAGACCGGGTCGGAGACGCGCCAGACCACGTACGACGCAACCTCGAGATTCCGCTTGTCGCCCGTGATCACCTCGCGCGCCGGCGGCTCGAAAACTTTCAGTCGCTTATCAATCGTGATCAACTGCTGCCATGGCGCCTTGAAATGCAGACCGGCCTCCGCGGCATCACGGCCGTAGACGGCCACGACACGCCCGAAGCTGGTCACGACGCCGAACTCCGACTCGTCGACGACGACAATCGATCGGAGGGCCAGCGCGGCAAGCCCGACGAGAATGACCATCGCAAAAATCGAGCGCGGAGTCCGTTTCATGGACCTGGTTCTTCCCTTTTCAAAGAGGGCGTGACACCGTGCGGCTTTTCCTCAACGCGTGGTGGAGACGGCGCCGCGGGCGAGCGCCGGGAGTCGTCCGATCGAAGGACGGGCAGCCCATTGCTCGAGTGAACGACCCGCCATGACGACATGCTTGTGCTGGCCGGTTTCGTCACTGAAAACAATCTTCGGCTTGCCAGCCATCGCGTCGGCCAGCATGGTCCAGAACAGTCGAATATCCGTGAGCGCGCTTGGCGTATTTTCGTGCTTCGCGAAGCAAGTCGAACCGGCCGGAATCTCCCAGGGCACGCGCCCGCCGCACGGATCGATAGGCTGAAGCAGCGTGCGCCAGTGCCCGAGCCTTGCCCGAGGCTTCGGCCAGCACCCGATCTCGATAGGCGTTGGCTTCATTGACGCGCCGCTGGCGATCGCTGGCCGCGCGAGACATCGCGATAAGCGTCGACAACCTCGAGCGGAGGATGCACGTCCTGAAAGGTAATGTTATGGACATTGATTCCGAATTGGTAGGCAGCAAGCCGGTCGGCAAGCAGCCGCGTCGCGGCGGCGTTCCGCTTCGGCGCGCTCGGCGGTCAGCAGGTCGAGCAACGATTTTCTGGCGACCACTTCGCGTACAACGGTTTCCGCGATGGGGGCGAGAGCGGTGTTGCCATCCACCACGCTATAAGTGAAACGTCGCAGGCCCTCTGGATCTCTCGAGTCGAGTGAGTATTGAACCGTGGCGCTCATCTCGACGTAACGGCCGTCGCCCGTGAGCAGGAGCCCCGCACCTCCGTCATCGCTGCCTCTGCGCGACGGCCGGCCGTGCGTTGATTCCCATTGCGTCGACTCCGGTGCGGCGGCCGCGCGAAATCCGATATCAACGCTCTCGAGGCGTGCCGGCCTCCGCACCGTGACCCGCTCGATCGGGAATGGCCAGCGCAGGTGCGCACCCGGAGATAAAACGCCCTGATAACGACCAAAGCGTTGCAAGAGCCCGACCTGGTCGGCATCGATCGTCGTCCAGCCGCTCGTCGCGTATCCAGCCACGAGCAGGGCGATTGCACTCACGGCGAAAGCCCGACGGCGGCGCCAGGCGTGTTGCCACACGAGCTCGAGATCGATTCGATCGTCGAGCCGGCTGATCGTGGCGCCCAGCGCACGCAGTTGTCGCAACGGCGGCAGCTCCCACCAATCGCCGTGCACGAGCAGCCGCATCGAATTGAGCAGCACGAGCAGCGAGCCGATTTGATGAAGGATCGCGGCTGCCACGGGCCCGAGAATGCCAAACGTCGCCGACAGCATCGCGACGGCGTTGAGACCAAACGCAAAGCCAATGATGTTCTGGCGGATGATGGCGATCGTCTTGCGCGAAAGTGACACCAGGTCGGGCAGGACCCGGAGCGGATCGCCAAGCACGATCATGTCGCCGGCCTCGGCGGCCAGGTCGGCTAGCGACGCCGCCGATCGCAATGCCGGCGTCAGCCTCGGCCAGGGCAGGGGCATCATTGATGCCGTCGCCCACCATCGCCACCCGGCGCCCGGCCTGACGGCGGTCGGCGATCCAGCGGCCTTGTCCGCGGGGAGCAAATCGGCGTGTACCGAGTCGGCATGGACCCGCCGCGCCACCGCCTTGGCCACCGGCTCTCGATCGCCGGTGAGGATCGCGATCTCGTTGATTTTCAAGTGGCGGAGATCATGAACAACGTCGTGGGCCTCCGCGCGGATCGCGTCTCGAACGCCGATCATGCCCGCGACTTCACCGTCAACAACGACGATCAGGGCCGTCTCGCCTCGAGCGTCAAGCTCAGCGAGCAGCGAGTCGACCGAGGCATCAAGCTCGGTTCCCGACTCACTCATCAACCGCCGGTTGCCGACCAGAATTTGTCTTGGAGCGGCATCGCCGGCACGATGATCGCCGGCACACTCGACGCGAACACCCGCGCCGGGGAGCAGCTCGGCGTTTTGAATGTCGAGGAGCGGCAACGACCGCCGCCTGGCCTCATCAATCACGGCGCCGGCGATCGGGTGGCGGCTGGCCTTTTCGGCGGAGGCCGCCAGCCTGAGCACGTCGTCGGCCGAGTGGCCGCCGGTCGCGACGACGCTCGTGAATTGTGGCTTTCCTTGCGTGAGCGTGCCGGTCTTGTCGAAGGCAAACGTATTGCAAACCGCCAGTCGCTCGATGGCCGAGCCACCCTTGATCAAGACACCATGGCGGGCCAGCCACGCCATGCTCGCGAGCATCGCCGCGGGGGTGGCCAGCACGAGCCCGCACGGGCACGCCACGACCAGGACGGCCACGACCCGCGACCAGACGTCGGGCCAGCCCGCGAGGTAGCCGGCGATGAGCGTTCCCAGCGCCACCGCCTCGACGACGGGCAAGAAATACCGGGCCATGCGGTCAGCGATCTTCTCGACGCGAGCCTTGCGCCGCCGCGCCTGTGCGACCAGCTTGATCACCTGGCCAAACGTCGTGTCCTCGCCAACCTTTTCGGCATCAACCTCGATCATGCCGTACTGGTTGACCGTGCCCGTGAATACGGCGTCGCCAGGCCCCTTGTCGATCGGCAGCGATTCGCCGGTCAGGGCCGATTGGTCGACCGTCGAACGGCCGACGATCACGGGGCCATCGACCGGAATACGCTCGCCGGGCCGTACGATCACACGCTCGCCGACCTTGACCTGGTGCGCGGGGATCTCGGTCTCTTCGCCTTCACGGCGCACGCGTGCGATCCGCGGCGTTTGCTCGACGAGCCGGCTCATCGCCTTGCGTGTGCGCGAGAACGTCACGGCTTCAAGAACTTCGCCCAGAAGCGCGATGAAGACGACCTCGGCCGCCACGAACGGCTGTCGCAAAACCAGCGCCGCCAGGCAGGCCTGGGCCAGCGCGATGTCGGCCCCGATCCGGCCCTGCATGAGGACCCGAATCGCTCCATAAACGATGTAGGTCGCGCCCAGGACGGCCGCGACCAGCGCCAGGCTCACCGGCAAGATTCGGGTGTGGCCCGGCCAGATCACGTTGAGTAAAAGATCGCCGCCGATCAAGCAGCCGAGCAGCGCCGTGAAGGCAAAGAGCACGCGGTCATGATCGTCGAGGCTTGAGGTTCCTGGACTGACGGTGCCTGACCCGTCGTGGTGGTGGTGATGATGCCCGTCGTCCGGTCGATACTCACGGTGCATCGTCAAGCAATCTGGGAATGCGAGCCTTGCTCGTTGGAATGGGTCGGGAGATGTTTCACGTTAAGTGGGACCGGCGGGCATGTCAACTCTCATCCGGATCGTCGCCATCACCCGCGGCCGCCGAATGAACCCACTGTTCGAGCGTGGCCGGGTCGATTTCTTCCGCCGGGGCGAAGTGAGAGGCAAGGGCGAGGCAGGGGGGGCCGTGACCACGCGATAGAGCTGATAGACCCACCGTCCGAGCGAAACAAAAAACATGGCGACGATGGCCACGAGCGTCCAGTGCAGGAGCGAGTTATTCCCGTCGGACGCGGGGGCCTCGGGGGGATTCCAGCCGATCCGGCCGACCAGTAACGGCGCGCCTCTTGCCGCGTCGGCCGCCTGGTACTTCCAGATCTTGAGGAAGTAACCGTTGAACACCACTCGCTCCGAAACATTCGGCCCGATCGGAAGCCGCGGCGGCGCGTCTTCAAAGACGCACACGAACGGGTTTCGCGTCGCATCGGGCGTGATGATCGACGCCTCGTAAATCCAGCCGGTCTTGCTCAATTTCGACGGATAACGAAGGATCCGCAGCGCCGTCCCCAGAAGATGGATGGGCACGCCCCGGTAAAGCTGTGGGTTCTGCCAGAGGTGGGGCAGAAACACGTCGCGGCGGCTCACCGCGGCGAGCTCGTTGGGCGACTTGTCGCGGGCGCGGTCAAGCAGCAGTTGATAGGCCGCGTTGTCGCGAAATCCGACCGCGGTGCGGTCGGTCACTGTTTCGAATTCGACGGAACGGTCGGCCACGATCGGTACGGGATTGGCCGTCGCGACGACCTCGGGCTCGGGCGGTCGCGGCAGCTTGCCGCTCGCAAAATGCCAGACGAAGCCCCAGCCCGCGACCATGATGACCGCAAGGATGAGCAGCCGCGGTAGCTCCGAGCCGTGAAAAAAACCCGATGGCCGTTCCACGATGCGTCATTCTCCCTCGCCCGGCACGAGCTCATCGAACGTGATCTTCGCATCTTTCTTGGCCGTGGCGAACGCCTTGGAAAACGCGTTGATCACCTTCATCAGCTCGGAATACTTGAGCCGCGGATCGACCTTGAGCATCGTTTGATCGAACGGCAGATTCGGGTCTTGAAAGTATTTATCCAGCTCTTTTTCGAGCGCGGCGGGGTCGGTCGGAATGGCCGTCTCGCCGACCATGATCTGGGCGAGGTTCCCGCCGTCTCCGGCGCGGAGGATCGTCGGCAAGGTGCGCAAGGAGACCGGCAGATTCTCCGACGGTTTATCGGACGGTGCCTCCGCCGTGATCGATGTCGCCGGCTGGGGGGGGAGGAGCTGCATGCCGAACTGCACTTCGGCGGGCGCGGGCTTATATGTCAAGACGAAGAAGGTCAGGAGCTGAAACGCCATGTCGAGCATGGGCGTGATCGGCACGTCAGGGGCCTGCGCCTTCTGGACTTTCTTGCGTTCCGACGACAAAGCCGAGTCTCCCACGAGGGTCGGGATCGAGAGGACAAAATAATAAGAAAGACGCTTACGAATTCATCGCCTTGAACCGGAACTTTCGAAAACCCTGCGACTCGCACGCCTTGATCAGGCTGATCAAGGACGAGAACGTGGCCTCGCGATCGACGCGAAGGATGATCGTCGTGGGCAACGATCCCGAAGGGTCGGGCTTGGCTCCCGACGCCTTGAGGTTCAGCTTGACCAGGTCGGCCTGATGCTTGATCGTCTGAATGGCCTGGTGCAAGACTTGCACCTCGCCATTGTTCAGGAGATGGCCGTCCTTGTCGACGTTCAAGACGAGGCGGTCTTCCGACGACACGCGCCTCGTCGTCGACCGGCACAGCCGATTCGGCGACGGGCAAGCGCACGCGCTGATCGTAGTTTTCGTTGCTGAAGTTGATCACCAGCATGAAGAACGTGATCAACTGGAAGACGACGTCGAGGAGCGGCGTCAGATTCGGCTCGGCCTTCATCTCGCTGCCGATCATGGCGGACATCGCGCGGGCTCCTCTGCTGTCGATCTATCGTCTTCGTCTGATCTGATCTTATTTGGTGTCGTCTCGTTGCCCGATCAGGCCGGTTTACCCGACTTGGCGGCGGCGACGAGCGAATTGATCGTGCGATCGGCGACGCGGGTCGCTTCCATCGTCATCTGGGCGATCCGGTTGCGGAACAGGGCGAAGAAGTAGATTGCGGGAACCGCCAGCGACACGCCTTCGAGCGTGATGAAGAGAGCCGTGGAAATGCCCTCGGCCACCTTTTCCGGACGTGGCTGAGCACCCGCGGCCGTCGCGATTTCTTGAAAGCTCAGAATCATACCCCAGATGGTGCCGACCAGACCGATCATCGGCCCGAGCGTGCCGATGATGGCCAGGTAGCTGATCTTCATTTCAAGGGTCGTGACGACCTCCTCGGCCACCTGCTGCATCGACTCCTTGGCCTCGGGGCGGCCATTGGGCAAATTGGCGATTCCCGTTCGCACCAGCCGCGCGAGGAAGCTGTCGTTGTCCTTGCAGACGTCATAAGCATCCTGGAATTTCTTGTCCCGGATGGCGGCCTCGAGCTTCTCGACCAGGGCCGGGGGAACCGCCTCGCTCACGCGGAATTCCATGAAGAGTCGAATGACCAGCGCGGTGAAATAAATCGAGAGCAAGAGCAGACACAGGCCAATTGGCCCGGAAGCGCGAATGGCCCACTGTAGCATATTCTCATGTGACGGGGGCGTCGCGCCGGGGGCCGCGGCCGGCGCCGCCGTGGATTTGGCTCCGTCGCCGGCAGCCGGTGCCGCCTCGGCTTTTTCCTCCTTGGGGGCGGCGCGGGAGCTTCCTTGGCGGCGGCATCACCCTTTGCTGGCTCCTGGGCACCCGCCGGACCCGCGCTGCTGAAGGCAAACCACAACAGAACGCCGCTGATCAAGCTGAACAGAAGCCACGCCCTGTCCATCGTGTCGCCCGGGCGGGTAGGGATGAGCGGACGCATCAAAGAGGTCTCCTGCGACGGGTAAGAGCAAGGGTGCGAGCTAGCGCGTCTGCCGTGAATCGGGGCCTTTGAGTGATCAGATCACATGATGTACGCCACAAACCATCCATGTGACGTCTCACGCTGCGGCAAGTCGCGCGGAACCCCTCCGCCGAAGCGGAGGTGCGGTCATTACGCAGACCAGCGCATCGGGCGAGACCTGTCGTTTTTCGTTGCAACGGAGGCCAACCGTACTATTCAATCACTATCCGACGGCGCGTGCCGGCTGTCAACTCCTCACGCACGTGGCTTCGCGGTGGATGGTGGCGGGTGGATGGCGGCGGGGTCAACTCCTTACGCATGTGGCTTCGCGCTGGTGGCTGGTGGTTCAACTCAGGCCGCTTCACTCTTTCCGGCGATTTTATTGGAAGGAGGCGGACGCTCAGGACGGATCGGCCGTACCCCCCGCCGCCCGGGCCAAGACCTTGAACTCATGCTGGAGCCTCTCGCCGAGCCGGTCTTTCTCCACTTCCAGGTCATGGCGCGATTGCAAGTTCAGCCAGAACCGTTCGGAGGTCCCAAAATACCGGGCCAGCCGCAATGCCGTGTCGGCGCTGATCGACCGCTGACCCCGGACAATCTCGTTGATCCGACGCGGCGGAACGCTGACCTCCTTGGCGAGCCGATACTGGCTGATGCCGAGCGGAGTGAGGAACTCCTCGCGGAGGATTTCACCGGGGTGGATCGGTGGCATCTTGCGCGGCATGTCGGTCCTCAATGGTAATCGACGATCTCAACATCGTGAGCGTCACCTTGGTCCCAGCGAAAGCAGACGCGCCACTGGTCGTTGATTCGGATGCTGTACTGCCCCTCACGATTCCCGACCAGCTTTTCCAGACGGTTGCCCGACGGAACACGCAAATCTTCCAGGGCCTCCCTGCGTCGTTCAGCAGCAATTTCCGCTGGGCTGCCCGCTGCAACCCGACGCTGAATGTGGAGACCTGCCGACGAGCAAAAATGCGCTCAGTGTCCCTGTCGCGGAAACCGCGGATCATATCGGAAATCATCGCGCGATGCGCTCATAACGTCAAGCGTTACGCACACCCGCCTGACGACCGCACTCGGCGATCAGACCGCCGAGAATGTTCCCTAGGGAGGTTGTCCCGTAGACATGCGATGACAGTCACAATGTCCTTTAGACATCATGAAGATGTCCCGCAACGTGCGCCGTGTAGAAATGCACTGATTGTGCAAACGCGAACACCCATCAAATGGGCATGACGTAACCGGCTTGACCATCCAGTTGTACGAAAGAACTGAATGTTTTTCGGGAGCGATCGGGGCGGTGGGACGGCGGCGAACCTGATGAGCATCCTCGCCGTCACTAAACGACGAACACTTCCCGCGGCACCCCAGTGATGAAGCCGATGCGGCCGCCCGGTGCGCGGAAGCCGCGCCGTGAGAAACACCGCGCCGGTCGAAACCTGGCTCCCCGCGGGTTGAAACCGTCAATCGCGCGGGTTGACCGGACGTTTCGATCAGTATAATCTACACTTCTTGAATGGCCAAATTGTCCTGATCGGTGAACGGGCACATCTTCACACTGTCGGACCAGGCCCGTTTCGCCAGGCCGTCCGGGGCATCGCTTGGGATGCCTACCGGGCGCTGACTGCCGTGCGAGTATTCGTTCTGAGCCCGACTGACGATCGGGCCGACCTGGACGCGGGAGATGAGCCTTCTCCAGGAGATCAGAAATGGCTATGGTATGCGAGCATTTGTTCGAGGCCAGGCCGATTCCAGCGCGGACCCCGGGCTGCGAGGAGTGCCTGAAGACAGGACAGCGCTGGGTCCACCTCCGGCTCTGCCTGAGCTGCGGCCACGTCGGCTGCTGCGATAGCTCGCCAGGACGGCACGCGACCAAACATTTCCACCACACGAGCCACCCCGTGGTGGCGTCTTACGAGCCCGGCGAGCGCTGGGCCTGGTGCTACGTCGACGAGACGGAGCTGCCGGTGCCAGAGCCTATCTTGCCGGTCCTGCGTGACTGAAGCAGACCGCGTCGGATCGGAGGAGGAAGAGACATGGTCGATCAGGATCTGCACGCCGCCGCGTTCCCCAGGCTCGACAAGGCCCAGCTCACCGCGCTGGACGGCTGCCCCCTGTCGAAGCTCAAGCATTATCACGACGGCGAAAAGCTCTTCGAAGCCGGGCAATGCGACTGCAATTTCTACGTGGTCAAGACCGGCACGGTCGAGATGGTCGACGATGCCGGCGATGAACCGAAGGTCGTCGCGACCCTCGGGACCGGAGAATTCACCGGCGAGGTGGCCCAGTTGACCGGGGGCCCGGCGATCTTCAGCGGCGTCGCCCAGGGCGACAGCGACGTCTTCGAGGTCTCGAACGATGCCTTGCGCGAGATCATTAACGTCCACCCGAACCTGGGTGACGTCATCCTCCGAGCGTTCATGGCCAGACGCCACCTCCTCCACGAGATGGGGGACTTTACGGGCCTGCGCGTGATCGGGTCGCGCTATTCGCAAGGACACCCTGCGGGTCCGCGAGTTCCTGGCCAAGAACCTGGTGCCATTTACCTGGATGGACCTGGAGGACAACCCGCAGGTCAAGCAGTTTCTCAAGCAGGCCGGACTGACCGAGGCCGACACGCCCGTGGTCACCTGGGGCCACAAGCTGCTCCTGCGCAACCCGTCGAACGAGGAGCTGGCGCAGGCCCTGGCCCTCCGCCGGCCGCTCGAACACACCGTGTACGACCTGGCCGTGGTAGGGGCCGGCCCGGCGGGGCTGGCCGCGGCCGTCTACGGCGCCTCCGAGGGACTCAACACGGTCGTCCTGGAGCGGGATGCGCCGGGGGTCAGGCTGGTCGTAGCATGCGGATCGAGAACTACCTCGGCTTCCCCACCGGCATCACCGGCCGCGAACTTGCCGAGAACGCCGTCGTGCAGGCCAACAAGTTCGGGCGCACCTTCCCGTCGCCTCGCCGGTCACGGGCCTGTCATTCGACAACAAGTATGCCGTGCTGCACCTCGACAACGGCGAGACGGTCTCGGCCAAGTGCCTGCTGATCGCCACCGGTGCCGACTATCGCCTCCTGGGCGTCGAGGGCTGCGAACGGTTCGAAGGGTGCGGCATCTATTACGCCGCGACTCCCGTCGAGGCGCAGCTCTGCAAGGGCTCGGACGTCGTGGTCGTCGGCGGCGGCAACTCGGCCGGCCAGGCCACCGTGTTCCTCTCCGGGCAGGTTCACAAGGTGTACCTGGTGGTCCGCGGCGGCGACCTCTACGAGCACACGTCGAGCTACCTCGCGAAGCGGATCGAGGAGACCCCCAACGTCGAGGTGCTCCTCAACTCCGAGGTCCGGAGGATGGCCGGAGACCGCTGCCTCCGCGAGGTCGAGGTCGTCAACAACAAGACGGGCGAGGCGCGGACGATCAAGACCCCTGCCCTGTTCAGCTTCATCGGCGCGACGCCGCGGACCGACTGGCTCCCCGCGGAGATCGAGAAGGACGAGAAGGGATTCGTGCGAACGGGGGCCTCGCTCGAGAATTCCGATGCGTGGACGACACGTCGGCAGCCCTACCTGCTGGAGACCAGCCGCCCCGGCGTCTTCGCCGCGGGCGACGTCCGGTCCGGCTCGGCCAAGCGCGTCGCCTCGGCAGTCGGCGAGGGATCGATGGCGGTCCTGTTCGTGCACGAATATCTGAAGGAGTTGTGACGCAAGGCAAAGGCGGGGCGATCGTCACCCACGCGAAGATGAAGGAACCCGCCTCGCAGAGGCACGCCCGACTCATCATAGGCCGGTCGGCTCCGCGCTGAGAGTCGCCAGGAAGGTCTCCACGACGCGAGGGTCCAGGTGGGTCCCCGCGAGTGAGCGGAGGTGCTCGAGGATGCGTTCCATGGGCCAGCCCGGGCGGTAGGGCCGGTCGGAGCGGAGGGCGTCCCAGATGTCCACGGCGGCGAAGGCCCGCGCCGCCAGAGGGATCTCCTCGCCGCGGAGGCCGTTCGGGTAGCCGGTCCCGTCCCAGCGCTCGTGGTGGCAGTGCGGGATGGCCAGGGCCGGGCGGAGGAAGGCGATCGGCGAGAGCATCTCCAGCGCGTAGCGAGGGTGCCGCCGGATGACGGCACGCTCCTCGTCCGTCAGCTCCGAGGGCTTGAGCAGGATGGCGTCGGGGATGCCGATCTTGCCGATGTCGTGGAGCAGGGCCCCGCGACGGACGTGGACCAGCTCGTCGTCGCCCATGCCCAGGCCGCGGCAGAGCCGGAGGGTCATCTCGGTGACGCGGCGGCTGTGCCCCTCGGTCTCGTGGTCGCGTAGGTCCATCGCCCGCGACCACCCCTCGATGGTGGCGTCGTACGCCAGCGACAGCTCGAGGTTGGACCGGCGCAGGCGCGCGAACAGCCCGGCGTTGTCGACGGCGATGGCCGCCTGGCGGGCCAGGGCCTCGATATATTCCAGCCACTCGGGCTCGGGGTCGAGCGGGGAGCGGTGGCCGACCTCCAGCACCCCCCGGGACTCGCCCTTGACCACCAGCGGTACGGCCCAGTAGGCGACGAACCCCTCGCCCCTCACCAGGCGTGATGGGATGTCGGAGGGGGCGGCGGCGCGTTGAGTCCGGCATTCCAGGACCGCGCGGCCGGCCGGCCCCTCGTCGAGCCGCTGCGCCGGCCCGGGCTCCGGGCCGGCGCGATAGCCCTTGCGGACGGCATACTCGAAGGCCGGTGCCTCCGGGCTGCGGAGCAGGACGCCCGCGGCGTCGACCTCGAGCCGGGAGCGGACCTGGTCGACGACGATCCCCAGGGTGAGCGGCAGGTCGAGGCTGCCGGTGATCGCCAGGTCGATCTCGCGGAGCGAGGAGATCCGCTCGAGCCTCTCCTCGAGCTCGGCGTTCAGGACGAAAATCTCCCGCTCGGATTTCTTGCGCTCGGTGATATCCTCGATCGTGACCCAGAATCGCGGCCGCGCCCCCGGCTCGACCGCGATCGGATTGACCATGGCGGCGAACCAGCCGCGGCCCTCGCGCGTCGCCCAGGCGAGCTCGAACCTGGCCGGCCGGCCCGTAGACGACGCCTCCTGATGGGCGTCGAGCCAACGGCGCCGGTGCTCATCGGGGATCTCCAGCCCGGCGACCTGGTGATCCGGGGTCTCGCCGGCGGGGCACCCCAGCAGCCGGGCCATGGTCGCGTTGGCCGAGATGACCCTGACGTCCTCGTCGTCCACCTCGGCGACGGCCAGCGCCACGGGGACTCCGTCGTAGAAGCTCCGCAGGACCGACTCGCTCTCGCGCAGCGCCAGCTCCGTCTTCTTCCGCTCGGTGATGTCGGTGGCGATCCCGCAGACGGCGAAGGGGGCCCCGTCGGCGCCGAGCAGGGGGACCTTGATGACGAGCGACGTGCGGGGGCCGTCGGCTGCCGTGACGACCTCCTCGAATTCGGTCGGGGCGAGCGCCTCGAGCGCCTGCCGATCGTTCGCCCGGAAGAGGTCGGCGACTCCGGCCGGGAGGAAGTCGCGGTCGGACTTGCCGATGACCCACTCTTCACCCACGTCGAATAGCTCGGCGAACGGGCGGTTGACCAGCAGGTAGCGTCCTTCGAGGTCCTTGAGGAAGATCGCCGCCTGGACGTGGTCCAGGACGGTCCGCAATCGTGCCTCGCTCCGGGCGAGGGACTCCTCCATGAGCTTCCGCTCGGTGATGTCCTCGTGGGCGACAAGGGCCCGGCCGGGCCCGTCCCCGAGGCGCGTCACGCGGCCGATGAACCAGCGCCGACGGCCCGGGCCGTGGCAGGGGTACTCGCGGGCGAACTCGGCGCGGCGGCCGGCGAGCACCTCGCGGATACCCGAGGCGAAGGCCGCCGCGACCTCGGCGCCCTCGCCCTCCGCCTCGTCGCAGGCGCGGAGGTAGTTGGCGCCCTCGGCGATGCGGGCGCCGGCGGGCGCGTTCGCCGCGGCGAAACGGCGCCAGGCCCGGTTGACCGCGAGGATGGTCCCGGCCTCGTCGATGATGGCGATGCTCGCCGCGAGCGAGTCGAGCACATCGACGGGGTCCCGCACCGGCTCCCGGCCTTCCCGGGCGGGGCCGTCCGCGAGCCCAGGGCTTCCGCTGGTCGCCATCATTTCTCCAGCCGGATGAAGACGCGACCGTCGTGGACCGTGATGTCGGCCCCGAAGTCGGAGGGCTGGGGGAGGACGGCCTCGAGGTAGACATACGCCTCGTCGTCCCACCGGGCCGGCAGGCCCCCCGGGAGGATGGGCGGCGCGCCGTCGCCCCGCCCGATCCGGGTGAGCACGCGGCCCAGGAGCGCGAGGAGCGCCCGGTGGTCCTCGTCGGCGGGCGGGCTGTCGGTGCGGAAGGTCCTGCGTTCCATCAACGATCTCTTCATCGCGACTGACTCCGCGTAGCATCCGACGCGAGGCGGCGGTCCGGCCGCCGTGGGTCGATCCCGGCTAGGGGTGGCGGTCGCCCGTCGCCGCAGACGCAGGCGATCGTAGCCTGATGGCCCCCGCGACATCGCGGCAGCCGCGTCCGCTCGGACTGGTCCAAGTGTCGACCGCGGGGCCCGCCCCGGCCATCGGGTCTTACCCCGGGCGGGCGGGCCGGGGTTCCCCGATACGCCTCGGGGTCAACCCCGAGAACGCGGCGTCAGCCGCCGGCCTCGACGAGCCCGATCCGGATGGCGTGGCGGACCAGCCCGGCCACGTCGTGGATGTCGAGCCGGTCCATGAGCTGGGCCCGGTGGGTCTCGACCGTCTTGACGCTCACCCCGAGGAGCCGGGCGATCGCCTTCGTCGTCTTCCCCTCCGCGATCAGCCGGAGCACCTGGCGCTGCCGGGGCGTCAGCGATCCCGACTCGGGCGGCGCCCTCCCGTGCGCCGGAGGTAGTCGGCGATGACGTGCTTGGAGACGGCCGGGCTGAGATAGGTCTCGCCCCGCGCCACGGCCCGGACGGCAAGCTCCAACTCGGCGAGTCCCGAGTCCTTCAGGAGGTAGCCCGCCGCGCCGGCCTGCAGCGCCCGGCTCGCGTATTCCTCGTTGCCGTGCATGCTCAGGATGATCACGCGAGCCTCCGGCAGCTCGCGGGCCACGCGGCCGGCCAGCTCCAGCCCGCTGACGTGCGGCATGGCGATGTCGGTCACGAGGACGTCGGGCCGATGCACCTGCGCGAGGGCCATCGCCTCGCGGCCGTCGCCCGCCTCGGCGACGACCTCGACCCCCTCCAGTCCCTGGAGCAGGGCACGGATGCCGGCGCGGACGAGCGTGTGGTCGTCGGCGATCAGGACGCGGATCGTCTCCACGCTAGGCCCCTCCTTCGGGATGCCGCAGGGGGATGGTCAGCAGGACCCGGGTCCCACGGCCCGGGAGGGAGCGGACGTCGATCCGGCCGCCGAGGAGGGCCGCCCGCTCGCGCATCCCCAGCAGCCCGAGCCCCGAGCCCCGAGCCCCGTACCGCAGGGCCGCCCCCGTGTCGAACCCGACCCCGTCGTCGCGGACCACCAGCCGCAGGGACCCGTCGCGGCGCCTCACGCTCACCCGGACCCGGCGGGCCTTGGCATGCCGGGCTACGTTCGTCAGCGCCTCCTGCGCCACCCGGAAGGCGGCCGTCGCGATGGCGGGATCGAGGCGGATCTCGGCCGCGTCGGAGAGGAAGCGCGCCCGATAGCCGGCCCGCTGGGCCTGACGGTCGACGTACCATCGGAGGGTCGCCACCAGGCCGAGGTCGTCGAGCATCGACGGCCGGAGGTCGAGCGAGAGGTGGCGCACCTGTCGGATCGCGCCGTCGACCAGGCCGATGCAGTCGTCGAGGTACGACGTGACGGCGTCCACCCTCGCCTTCTTGGCGGCCTGGAGGCCGATCCCGATCGCCGTCAAGGCCTGGCCGATCTCGTCGTGGAGCTCGCGTGCCAGATGCCTCCGCTCCTCCTCCTGGACCTCGACCAGGCGGCGCGAGAGGACCTGGAGCCTCGCCGCCGTCTCGCGGAGTTCCTCCTCGACCCGGCGCCGCTCGCTGATGTCGACGAATGTGACCACGGCCCCGACCACCTCCCCGCCGCGGCGGACCGGGTGGGACCAGTATTCGACCGGGAAGCTCGTCCCATCGCCGCGCCAGAACACCTCGTCTTCGGCGTGGGCCTCCTCCCCGCGGCGGCAGGCGCAGAGAATCCGGCACGCCTCGCGGGGGAAGGGCGTCCCGTCGGGCCGGGTGTGGTGGATGAGCCGGTGCAGCTCCCGGCCCAGCAGGTCGGCCCGGTCGGCGTACCCCAGGAGCCGGAGGCAGGACGGCGTTGAAGAACGTGCAGCGGCCCTCCAGGTCAATCCCGCAGATCGCCTCGCCCGTGGAGTCCAGCAGCAAACGGACCTGCTCGTCGCTGGCGCGCAGCTCCCGCTCCGCCCGCTTCCGCTCGGTGATGTCGCGGTTGACCGACAGGTGGAGGCCCGGCAGGATGTTGGCGACCGCGCGATAGTCGACGACCCGCGTCGTGCCGTCCTTGCGGACCTGGGTGAACTCGCCGTCGAGCTGGCCCGCGGCGAGGATGGCGTTCCACAGCTCCCGGACCAATCCTTTCTCATCCGCGGTCGCCACGTCCTCGATTCGCATCCGCAGGAACTCCTCGCGGGTGTAGCCCAGCAGGGCGCAGACGGCGGGGTTGGCGTCGACGAACCGGCCCTCGTCGTCGAGGAGCCAGATGGCGTCCAGGGTGTTCTCGAAGAGGGCACGCATGCGGCGACGGCTCTCCTCGAGCGATTCCTCGGCCCTCCGGCGGTCGGTGACGTCGAAGGAGATCCCCCCCACGGCCTCGATCCGGCCGATGGCGTCACGCAGGGGGAACTTGACCGTGTGCAGCTCGCGCCGACCGCCGGGCGTACTCACCTCCTCGTCCAGCTCGAGAGGCGTCCCGGACTCGATGACCGTCCGATTCTGCTCCAGGAACCGCCCCGCCTCTTCGGGCGGGAACAGGCGCCCCGCCGGTCGGCCGACCACGTCGTCGCGTCGCATCCCGAACAGGCCCTCCCAGGCCCGGTTGACGAGCCGGGCTTCCCCGTCGGCGGAGGTGACGTAGATCAGGGCCGGGGCGTGGTCCAGCAGCCGCGCCAGGAACTGCCGGGCCTCGCGCAGCGCCGCCTCGTCCCGCCGCCACGCGGTGATATCCCGCGAGATGCCGACCAGACCGGCGACGAGTCCCCGGTCGTCCCGGTAAGGCCCCTTGGTGACGAGGTAAGTGCGCGTGACCCCCGACGACGTCGCGACCTCCTCGTACGTCCGGGCCGCGCCCTCGGCGATGATGGAGCGGTCGTCCATCATGAGCCGCTCGGCCGTCTCGGCCTCGAACAGCTCCGTGTCATCCTTCCCGACGACCTCGTCCCGCGACCGGCCGAGCAGGCGGGCGCCCGCGGAGTTGATCATCCGATAGCGGCCGTCCCCGCCCTTGACGAAGACAGCGTCGTCCATGACCTCGATGACGGCCACCAGCGAGGCGATGTGGGCGCGCAGGGCGTCGTTCTCGGCCCGCAGGGCACCCAGCTCCTCGGGGCGTTCATCCGCCCCCCGCTCCGATCGCGACCGGCCCCCATGATGCGCTCCTGGACTGGCCCTCCAGCCGAACGGGCCCGCACTCCGATTTAGTATACACGAAGGCCGGGACGCGCATCGGCCGGCGATGGGGCTTGCGTCACACTGGGCAAATGCGAGGTGCGTGTACATCCCTGCCCCATCATCGGTGATTTGCAAGATTATCCACAATGCCTTGCGGCATCCACGTCGCCTATCGGGAAACTCCGGAACTCCCTCCGGAAAATCCCGATGCGACCCGCGGACCAGTCGGAATGGGACAAAGTGCCTGTCCCGCGTGCCCGCTATAAGGTTGCCAACTACAGCGCCGGCCACCGCGGCGAAGGCCGTCCTCCGTTCCGAGTTCACCAAATTACGGCGAGGAGGCCCCTGGGTTCAGCAATGGCGATGAATCACGCCGCCCAAAGATCCAGGCATCGATCGAAATCTTGCCCGGGCCGACGAGCAGGAGGGTCAGCGCGATGGCGAGGTAACCGAGGGCCGATTCGGACGACGGCCCGCTCGGAGGGCCCGCCACGAAGGGATGACCGGAGGAGATGTGGACCATGCCGACGGCGACCGCCATCGTGGAGAGGATCAGGGACGAGGCGACGGGCGTCAGCAGGCCAAGCACCCAGCAGAGGCCGCCGCCGAACTCGGACAGGGCCGCCAGCGCCTGCAAGACGCCGGGCACCGGCGCGTCCGGCCCCATCCACGCGGTCGCATGCAGGACCTTGGGCCAGCCGTGAAGCATCATTGCCGCCCCCGCCACCAGGCGGAGGGCCAGGAGACCCACGGCACCCGGGCCGCCGAGGAATGTCGGGAAGAGTCGAGCCACCCAGGCCATGTTTCCACCTCCTTTAGTGCAAGCAAGTCGCTACTGGTTGAATGTTCCGGTCCCTGCCTCTGCCCCTAACTTATTTAGCAATGCCCCGTTTATCTGTCCAGTTTGCCTATCTCTCTAACTCGTTTAGCGATGTCCCGTTTATCTGCCCGAGCCACATTTTCTGACTGTTGGTGGATTCTCCGGTCATGGAACAAACGGCACCCGGTGACAGGGTTTCACCGGGCCTCCTTCACGGCCCCGCTCGCGGTTCTCAGCCCGGGGGCCAAGGCTGGCCGGCACGCCCTCGAAGAGCAAAAAGAGGCGATCAATTGCAACGAACCTGACGATTTTGCGGCCGAAAATGGCAGCAGATGGCACTGGATGGCAGCTTTTGGACGAGGCACGAGACGGCAACGAGCCTGACGATTCCGCACGACCCAATGTCCGTAGGGTGGCAGTCGACGGCCGGCTTCGGCCCGGCGATGCGATTGCAACGAGTCTGATGATTTTGCGGCCGAAAATGGCAGTGAATGGCAGTGGATGGCAGCTTTTGGCCAAGGCTTGCAAACCCTTTCGACCGACGCGATGCGACCAACAGCGATCTCTCGACGCAGATGGCGGTGCCCGCCGAGCTCACTCTCCGCGGTGTGCCCGTTGGTCCTCACGGTGTCGTCAACCTGATCACAGCCTGGCGCGTGAGGGGCAAAAAGGCATCGCATCGACATAGGGCGCTGCGCATTATCTGATTCGAATGCCCATGTGAGCCGACGAGCTGACCAACGATGACGAAAATCGAGGAAGCGAGGGATTTGACGATCGGTCAGGTTGATTCACCTGACTTCGACCGTGCTACCGTTGAAAATTCCGTCATCAATCGAGGTGCGGGCCGACGACCGGTCAACCAAAAACAGCGCCGTCGGTGCCCAATCGGCTTTAACCTACTTATAATATACGCATCTTGCCTAATTTCGCTAATGCACTTAGCTCATTTTGTGCCTGAAGCCGGCCCGAAACCCTGACCCGAGAGAGAATAAAAATATTTTCCACAATTTTTCCATGGCTTCACTAAATACAGCAAAAAGACATTTAGCCGCGAGGAATGCGCTGGCCAGTTGGCACATGGTTGGACGACGGGACATTCAGCTTGATGCCGCGGGCTTCTGCCTTGTTCTCAAGAAGCTTGGTCGGCCGTCAAAGATTTTCCCTGATGACCTCACGCTCTCACAACCACCACCTCGCTCACCGCTCGATAACCCATCGCCAGCGACGCGGGACGGCCTCCCCGGCGGATTGATAGGTCGATTCGAGCGCGACGGGAACGTATCCGCCCACTTTGAGGAACAGGGGCATCTCCATCAGGGTGTCGCCGACCGCCATCGGCTCGACGAAGGCGCGCACACCCATTTCTGCCCCGTAAGCGGCCAGGGTCAGGGGTTTCCCCGGCGGCGCCTGGTATTCCTCGTCGGTGAGCATCTCCGAGATCGCGTGATGAATCCTATCGGGATTGCCGCGTGTTGGCGGAAGGAGGTCGAGGATGAGCAGGTGCGGGTCGCAGTGCATGCGGGTCGCAGTGCATGTCCAAGCGCGGGTCGCAGTGCATGTCCAAGCGTGGGTCTCCGGGTCGCAGTGCATGTCCAAGCGTGGGTCTCCTCCAAGCGTGGGTCTCCTCCAAGCGTGGGTCTCCAAGCGTGGGTCTCCAACGGATCGTGCGGGCCGAGGTCGTCGAGGTCAATCCTTGGTCTTCCGAGAATTGGGGAATACGCGGAGCCGCAGTGAAGGGCGGATTCGTGGGCCTGCGCGGGCGAAGGGGTGTCAGGCTGTTCTTCAGCGATGGGCTCGAGTTGGTCCTGGGCTGCGATCGTCCGGAAGGTCTCGCAGAGGCCATCCGAAGCCAGCTCGCGCAGACGAATTCATCGGCGCCTTCAGCCTGACGAAGCATTGCAGCGGACCGGCTGCGCTGTCCGCTGAATTTCGGCGTCAGGCGGCGGAGGCCGCATGCGGCCACTTGATTCGGAGCGTAAAGGAACTGCACAGATAGAACCAGGCAAGCTGCCAGGAGCCGAATTGTCGAGTTGGCATGGTGTTTTAGCGCGGTGCGACCGATCAGTAGGTAAACGTCGGTTTCGGATTCCAGGCCTGGGGTCTCTTTGCAGGTGGAGTCGAGGATGACAGAGCCTGCTGGTGCTGATCACGACCAGCGTCTCAAGGTGCTCTTGAAGGAGTTTTTCGAGGCTTTCTTTGTTTGCTTTTTTCCCGACTGGGCCAAGAGATTTGAGTTTCTCGAGATCGACTGGCTCGACAAGGAGCTCTTCCTGGCACCGCCGCAAGGGGAGCGGCGGCAGCTTGACCTGGTTGCACGGCTGAAGCTGCGGCCTGGCGTGCCAGCGCCGCGGGAGGATGTGAGCGATCTGGTGGCGTTGGTCCACGTCGAGGTGGAATCACGAGCCAGCACGGTGGCGTTCCGGCCGCGGATGTTCGAGTATTACGTTCAACTGCGGCGTGACACGGATCTGCCGGTGCTGCCGGTGGCGCTGTTTCTGCGTCTGGGTCTCAATGGGATTGGCTGGGACGCGTACGAAGAGCACTTCTGGGAGCAACGGATCATCCGCTTTGAGTATGCCTATGTGGGACTGCCGGGTCTCGATGGTGAGGCATACGCAACGGGTGAGAATTTGCTGGGAGTGGCGCTCAGCGCGATGATGCGTTTGCCAGAGGCGCGACGAGCCGAGTTGTATGCCGAGGGATTGAAACGGATTGCGAGTTCGAGGGAGAATGACTTTCGGCGGTATCTCCTGGTGGAATGCCTGGAAGCCTATGCTGACTTGGACGAAGCGCAGAAGGAGCGGCTGCAAACGTTGTTGCAGACCGAGGCCTATCACGAGGTTGCACCCCTCATGAAGACGACCTACGAACGCGGCGTGGAACAGGGTATGGAACGCGGCATGGAACGCGGCCTGGAACGCGGCCTGGAACGCGGCATCGCACAGGGCGAGCGGCGATTAACCATGCGGCTAATCGAAGCGAAATTCGGGCCATTGTCTCTTGAAGTCAAGCAACAAGTCGAGTCGTTGTCGGGCGAAGCTTTGGCGCAGCTTCAGATTGATCTTCTCAAAGCGCAAACTCTCAAGGAACTTGGCCTCGACGGCTGACGAGTCACTTTCGGCGGTATCTCCTGGTGGAATGCCTGGAAGCCTATGCTGACTTGGACGAAGCGCAGAAGGAGCGGCTGCAAACGTTGTTGCAGACCGAGGCCTATCACGAGGTTGCACCCCTCATGAAGACGACCTACGAACGCGGCATCGCACAGGGCGAGCGGCGATCGGCCTTGCGGCTAATCGAAGCGAAATTCGGGCCATTGTCACTTGAAGTCAAGCAACAGGTCGAGTCGTTGTCGGGCGAAGCTTTGGCGCAGCTTCAGATTGATCTTCTCAAAGCGCAAACTCTCAAGGAACTTGGCCTGGACGGCTGACGAGTCACTTTCGGCGGTATCTCCTGGTGGAATGCCTGGAAGCCTATGCTGACTTGGACGAAGCGCAGAAGGAGCGGCTGCAAACGTTGTTGCAGACCGACGCCTAAAACGAGGTTGCCCCCCTCATGAAGACGACCTACGAACGCGGCGTGGAACAGGGTATGGAACGCGGCATGGAACGCGGCCTGGAACGCGGCATCGCACAGGGCGAGCGGCGATTAACCTTGCGACAATTGGAAGCGAAGTTCGGGCCATTGTCGCTGGCAGTCAGGCAACAGATCGAGTCGTTGTCGGGCGAAGCTTTGGCGCAGCTTCAGATTGATCTTCTCAAGGCGCAAACTCTCAAGGAACTTGGCCTGGACGGCTGATGACTACGCGATCGTGCACTCGTGGACGTGCACTGTGTTCCGGGCAGTCGTGACGCAACAATCGTGGGACGGATTGGCAATCCGTCTTACGTTCGTTCGTTGCACGTTGAGCTCCGGCTCGAACAACTCACGCTCGGACATGGAACAACTCACGCTCGGACATGCACTGCGTCGGACCCACATCCTCTGTCTCTGTCCACACGTGCCTTCACGTTCTTCACAGTCGCGATGAGCATGTCCACGCGTGCTCCTCCACCCGTGCTTTCGACGCGTGCCTTCGCTGTGCATGTCCACGCCTGCCTTCCATGTCCACGCCTGCCTTTCCCCATGTCCCGGCAAAGATCCTAGCCGGTTGTCGGCCGAGATGTTAAATTCGATAATGGGAGGGGACCATGGACATTACACCCGAGATTCGGCAAGCGATCGAGCGATCCGGAGGCGAACCACTCCGACTCGAAGACCCTTTGAACTGCGAGACGTACGTTCTCCTCAAGGCCTCCACGTTCGAAAGGATCGAGCGAATGCTCGCTCCGCTCATCGGTAAGGAGGACGACTGGCAACTGGCGGACGCCTATGCCGTCGCCGATGAGGCGTTTCGCGAAGGCTGGGAGGCGCCTGGCATGTCAGATTATGACGAATATGAGAAGAATCGGCCGTGAAACGTGGCGACGTGGTCCTGGTGTTCTACCCGTTTGCTTCCGGAGCGGGCGGCAAGAGGCGCCCCGGTCTCGTCGTACAGAATGACGCCGACAATTCGCGGATGGCGGCCACGATCGTGGCCCAGATCACGACCAACCTGGCACGCGCAGGCGAGCCGTCGCACTTGTTGATTGACGCGTCCACCAAGGACGGCCTGAGGTCCGGATTGCTGCACAGAGGCACCCGTGGACACGCACAGCGTGCGGAGGCACCCGTGAGAGGCACCCGTGGACACGCACAGCTTGAAATCCAATTATCATCGGACCGCCGTCGTCGGACCGTCGATCCAGTGCATGTCCCCGCGAGATTTCGTTAAAGAAGCCTTTAAGGCGGCAGTGGTTAGGCTTCGTTAAACGGTATTGCGACTAAGCTGACGACGGCCGAATCGCCAGTCCCAATCCGAAGCGGCACGAAGCCAGACCAATCTCGGCGGAAATCACGTCAAGCGGCATCAAAATACGGTGGGATCGGCGAGGAGTGTCCAAATCTCCCATGCATTCTGACATGCTTGGTCCGCAGTGGTCCGCATTGAAAGTCCCTTTGCGTGCTCCCCTTCATTCTCCGCTATCCCATCAGTCGTCTCTTTATTTCCCACTTTCCTTCGTCATTATGTTCGTTCTTTGTGGCCCAACTGGACCAGATTAACGAGAAGATGCTTAACATATTGAAAATAAATCGTTTGCGCTGGTCCGCATTCGCAAGAAGAATGCGGACCATGGGCGATTGATGAGGCCCAGGCAGGATCTACCTTGTGCGCAAATTTGACGCGAAAAGCCAAGCAATAACGAAGGCACCAGAGACGAGGTCTGGTGCTGGTACGAGGGCACGCGTGGACATTCACAGCGCACCACCCCTAACTTGAATCGTCGCCAGCCCTTCGCCGGAGTGCACGTTCAATCGTGGGCATCCAATCGTGGGCACATCCAATGGTCGCCGGCCCTTCGCCGCAGTGCATGTCCAGTCGTGGGCATCTTCCTGTCCAGTCGTGGGCATCTTCCGGCCCGTCGCCGCAGTGCATGTCCAGTCGTGGGCATCTTGTCAGGAGGGACAAGATGGAGAAAAGGCGGGTATTGGACGATAAGAAGCCGGGAGGTCTTCCGGAATGCACAGGGATACTGCGTACTCGGCAAATGGCACGAGCAACGGATCGGCTATCGTCCCGAACTTTGACTATTGTAAGGGGACTTCCAAGGCTGGGCATGATTGGTCGATCTTGAAAGGGGACGCGAGGAAGGTTCTGCCGACCCTCCCATCCAACCATTTCAACTGCGTAGTGACTTCCCCGCCCTATTTCTGGCAGCGGGACTACGAGGAAGCGGAACAGATCGGCCTGGAGCCAACCATTGAAGAATATGTTAATGCGATTGCCGATGTCATGGACTTGGTGTATAAGGCTCTTGCGGCGGACGGACTGTTGTTTCTCAATCTGGGGGACACCTACTATTCCCGGAAGGGAGAGCCGAAGGGGAGCGACCGTAAGAACTGGGCCCGTCGATTCGGTGTCCGGGCGGTCGACAAGAAAGGGCTTGGGGTCCAGCGGAAGACGATCATCGGGCTGCCTTGGCGGGTCGCTATTGAGATGATCTCGAGGAAGTGGGTCCTCCGTTGCCCGATCGTCTGGAGGAGGAAGGCGACGCAGCCCGAGCCATCCGCGAAAGACAGGCCTTGGCGGACTTACGAGATGGTCTTCATGTTCAGCAAAAGCCCGGTCTATCATTTTTCCCGGGTGGCTCTGGGGGAAGAGCAGGACATCTGGACCATAAAGACGCACTCGAAGGTTGCGAATAAGGAGGTCACGGCATTCTTCCCCGACGAGCTGGTGGAGCGATGCCTGAACGTGGGGTGCGTCTCAGGTGGGAGGGTCCTCGATCCATTCGCCGGAACGGGGACCACGCTGAGGGCGGCGTTGGCCAGCGGGAGGCCCGCGGTCGGGGTGGACATCAGCGAGAGGCTGTGCGAGACGACGGCTAAAAGCCTCAGGACGCTCTAAATGTTCGTCACCCTGGAACAAATCGGGCAGTCGCTGGAGAAGTTGAAGGAGGTGCATCCCTACTTCGGGATGTCCTACCTCGCGTTCAAGCGTGAGAAACTGCCTGTCGGGAAAACTACAACTCTGATCTTCGCACGCGTCGCGGCGGACCTACTTGACAAGTATTACCGCCCAAGCTCTGAACATGAGGGATACTACACCCCGTTCCAGCCTTCGGAAAACAAGAGTCCGTGGCTTTCCGTGGAGTACAACCACCGAGCCTTGCAACGGATTACCTCCGATACGTTTGGAGAGGTGACCATTCACTCCAGGGGATCGTCCGAGTGGGGATGGAGATCGGACTATGTCAAGCAGCTGAGCGAACGCCTCCAAGGCAGACGCATCCCAGCTTTCGACCTGGGCGTGTGGCTGTTCAGGGAGCATAGTTGGCCGAAGGACACCGAACCATCTGACCTAGTCAAGATGTTGTTCTCTACCTTCTTTATCGATGAGATTGAGATTAAGGCCCTCTTCGATGTAGAAATCCCCGGGGTTGCGAAGCCGTGGATTCGGGGGAAACCTGTCTCTGAGAGAGAGTTGCGGAGGCTGATCGGCCGACCACCCGGCGCCGTTCCAGAAGCAGGTGCAGCGTTGGAATACCTCCGGCTTATCGGGGTCGGGCCCGCGACCGATCTGGTTTATGAGCCGTCCGAACGCGTCAATATTATCACCGGCGACAATAGCCTCGGAAAAACGTTCCTC
Source organism: uncultured Planctomycetota bacterium (assembly GCA_963818265.1). Lineage (GTDB taxonomy): Bacteria > Planctomycetota > Planctomycetia > Isosphaerales > Isosphaeraceae > CAWFRS01. The sequence continues at coordinate 305,321 of CAWFRS010000001.1, forward strand.
CTCGACTGCATCTGGTGGGCACTCACGGGGGATTGGATTGACCGGGAGGCCCAGCCAAAGGACTTGACTGTTAGACAAAAGTCGGTGCTTGAGTACAAGCTTAGGACATCAGAAGGCTTGTGCCATGGATCCAAAGTTGCCTATCAACGCATGACCTGGAACTGGCCCAATGACAAGCGGGAACTGATGGCCGGGCTGGTCGTCTATGCCCGACACGACGGATCATTCGCAGTCTGGGATTCGGCCAAGTCGAAGCCTTCCGAGAGCAACCGGGACCTCGCGAAGCCCTGGATAAAACTCGACAGAGAGAGCTTATGGAAAGGGCTCAAGGGACCGACCAGTCACGGTGAACGGTATCTCTGCAACGGACTAATCCGGGATTGGGTGCAATGGCAAGTCGGCGGTGAGCGTTACCGGGATCAGTACGAATCCTTGGAGACCTGCCTCAAGGCCCTTTCACCTCCTCATACCGAGCCCCTGAGGTCGGGGAAGCCGTCTAGGATGCTTGGCACGTCGGAAGAAATACCCACCCTCGTTATGCCCTACGGGGAGGTCCCGGCTGACCTGACATCGGCCGGTGTCCAACGTGTGATCGCGATCGCGTACGTCCTAGTCTGGGCCTGGTTCGAGCACTTGGAGAACAGCCGACTGATCCTCAAGAAGCCCCAACGGCGACTGGTGCTCCTCATTGATGAGGTCGAGGCCCATCTCCATCCGAAATGGCAGAGGGTGATCGTGCCCGCCCTAATGAACGTCATCGAGCTCCTCTCCTCGGAGCTCACACCCCAAGTCCACCTGGCTACGCATTCGGCAATGGTCATGGCCTCTACCGAGACGTTCTTCGACGAGACATGCGATGACCTCCACCACCTCAAACTGGACGGTCGGGAAGTCATCCTGGAGGAACTTCCTTTCGTAAAAAGGGGAACGGCGGACCGATGGTTGATGTCGGGGGTGTTTGAGCTGAGTCAGGCCCGTTCTCTGGAGGCTGAGACCGCGATCGATGATGCGAAGAAGCTGCAAGAAGCGAAGAAGCCGGATTCAAAGCAAGTGAAAGAAGTTAACGGTAGACTAATCGTAGCTCTGGCCCCCGACGACGATTTCTGGCCCCGTTGGCGGTACTTCGCCAAGCAGCACGGTGTTAAGTAATGATGCACGTCGACGCTCAACCCGAGCCCGAGATCTTCCCGGGCAGAGTCAGGGAACCCGGGAATCAATTCCTGGCGGTGATTCCGAATCCGACCGCCAAGCAATGGTCCACCCGGAACTATTGGACCCGGGTGAGCGGCGAAATGCATAAAGCATACTGTGGCATCTGCATGTACAGCTGCCATTGGATTCCTTTCGACACAGGTTCCAAAACGATCGAGCACTTCCTTCCCAAGACTACGTATCCACGTGAAGCTTACGAATGGTCCAACTACAGGCTGGTCTGCGGGACACTCAATGGGCGGAAGTCTGATTACGAAGATGTGCTCGACCCTTTCGTCATCAGAGACGGGATGTTCGTGATCTCGTTCCCCTCGATCTTGGTGAAGCCGTCGAGGTCACTCACACCCTCGCAGCGTAGAGAGGTCCAAGCCACGGTCAAACGTCTCGGATTGAACGATGAGGGGACATGCTTGCAGGCCCGTGTCAATTACGTCAATTTTTACTGCCGAGATCTCGTCAGCTTTGACTACCTGGAGGAAGAGGCTCCTTTCATCGCATTCGAACTCAAAAGACAGCAACTGGTCCATGGGATAAAGTCAATGTGGCTCAATCTTGGTTGAGGGAATCCGGGCCATTCGGCTCATGCGAGAGGCTAGGAGATGGCACGCCGACAAAGGGCTCCCGAACCGCCACCCGATCCAGCTCACGAGTGCCGGGTAACCTCCTTCCACAATGATTTGACCAAGATGAGCATGAGGGAAGTGATATGGAAACATATCACAACAGGAGATCCTGTCATGCTCGGTATGGACGACTACTTCGCAAGCCACTCGTGGACATGCACTGCGTTAATCGGACGAGTTTTGGTTACGACGCCGCGAGCCGGCATGTGCGCACCGTCAATCCATTGAACTACACCAGCTCAACGATCTACGATGCGGCAAGCAGAGTGGCACCCGTGGACACGCACAGCGTGAAATCCAATTATCATCAGACCGCCGTCGTCGGACCGTCGATCCAGTGCATGTCCCCGCGAGATTTCGAGCAAGCTCCCGCTTCAAACGATTGCTCGGACGACGCCGCCATCGACTCGGAGGGCGGCTCCGTTGGTAGCCGATGCCAGCGGACTGCTCAGGTAGACGATCATGTTCACCACCTCCTCCGTCGTGGCAAACTGCTTCAAGAGCGAACTTGGGCGTGCCGTCTTGAAGAACTCGGCCTCTAATATCGAACGGTCCACACCCTGTCGTCTCGCCAACTCGGCCACGAATTGGGCCAAGCCCTCGGATTCGGTTGGACCTGGCAGCACCGAGTTGACGGTGAGGCCGGTCCCGGCCACCGACTCGGCGATGCCTCGGGCGATGGCGATCTGGGCGGACTTCGTCATAGCGATGAAAGCGCCATCACGGGGCTGCCGAGAAAGCCCTTCCGATCTCGCCCACTCGGCAACTTCACCGATTCCTGGGGGGACGTGATCCGCCGTCATCCCCCGGCTGTCGACGGAGTAGGGCTGGCGTCGGCAACTTCTTCCATTCAGTCGCCGGGTCACGCTTGAGCTTGAGGAGCATCTGGAGGGGCCTTCCCGTCTCGAACTCCGATGGACGCTTCTTGTTCGGGATGTTCAAGCAGATGATGAGTTCATCGCCCTTTAGACGATAGATACCGAGGTAGGTGGTCGGCCTCAAGTCGTCCGGGGCAGCCGGGATCGTCAGATCGATGGTATTCGGAACCTTGGTCGCATCGGAATTGAACTTGAAGGTCATCTCCATCGATGCGGTGTAGGAGACGATGTTCCCGTAGACCACCCCCCTCAAGATCAATTCATCGCCTTTGATAAAGACCATTGCTTCAGGTAAAGGGACATTTTCACTTGGCGAGGCACGTTGCCCGCCCACCTCGGCGACGATCCCCGTCCAAATGCCTTGGAGTTTCGCACTGGCTGTCTGGGGCTGATCCCTCGCCCCAGAGGCACGTCGATTAGCGTGGCCTTTCTTCGTCCGCTTGAGCGTGAGTAAGCGATCGTTAGGGGACTCGCCAGCCTCCGAGACAAAATCGGTTGGGTACTGATCAGTCGTCGACCCTTCGTCGTAGACGATCGTCAGGTCGTCCCTGTCCACACGATAAATCCCCTGGTATGTAGTTTTCTTTCTTGAGAGAGAAATCTTCTCTTTCATCCATCCAGGCTATCTTGCGGGTTGGAATTCGATTTCCTCCAACTCGATGAGGTGTCTGTATGGCCAGCATGTCTCGCCGATTGACACGCCGTTCCCGGCGCCCCGCTACGGTTTCCAAGCCCTCAGGATCGGTTCACCCCCGAGTCCAGAAAGTCGGGCCGCAACACTTCGGTATCGTCGCCGTCGATTGTGCCAAGGCTCGTTCCAAATGGATGTTTACTGATTTTTATGGTAACATTCTTATACAACCAACTGTCGTTGAGCATACAGGCCCTGGCCTCAATGCGGCTGTCGCCTGTGTCCGTCAAGCGATCGAGGCTCATGCGATTGCCGATCTGATCGTCGCCGTCGAGCGAACCGGCAATTACCACCTGCCGGTCAAACGGTCTTTCGCGGCCGCCGGCTTTGAGACCCGCGTCGTCCATCCGCTCACTTCCAAGCAATTCCGCCTCCCCGCCGATCCCGGCAACAAGACTGATGATACCGATCTGGCTGCCATCCAACGAGCGGCCGTCAATGGCTTTGGCTTGATCGAGCTGGCGCTTGATGAGGTCCATGCTCAACTCCGACTGCTCGCGCGCCACCGCCGCGACCTGGTGCGCAAGAACGCCTCACTCCGCAATCAAATCCACGTCGAGCTTGACGCTTTGTTGCCCGGACTCTCGGCGGCCGTTGGCAATGCCCTCGATAATGAAACCGCGCTTCTGATTGCGCGGCAACTCGGTTCTGCTCGGGCCATTCGCGCCCGTGGCTTGGAAGGTCTGGTCAGCTTGCTGGAAGGTCAGAAGGTACGCTTCCAGCGCCGCAGCCTGGAGAAGATCCTGGCCTGGGCCGACCAGGCTCATGAAGCTTCAGAACATGAAGGTGTTCATCAGCGCATATTAGTTTCCTTAGATGACGAACGCCGGTCTCGGCTCCAATCGATCCGCCTTCTTGAGGGGGATTTGGCGTCGCTTCTGGCGCGAACTCCCTACGTGCTGCTCTTGAGCTTTCCAGGGATCAACGTCGTCTCGGCTGCCGAGTTCGCTGGCGAGATGGGTCCGATTCAAAACTCGCCCAGCGATAGCGCCATCACCGGGCGAGCCGGATTGTATCCCGCCCGCTATCAGAGCGATCAAGTCGACCGCACTGGGCCACTGGTTGGCCGGGCCAATCGCACGCTACGGTACACGATTCTCCTGATCGGCGAAAACCTGCTGAGGTGTAATGCTCATTTTCGCCGCTTGGGCGATGCCTGGCGAGAGGCTGGAGTCGATAAACGAGTGATGGTCGTGCGCGCCGCCAAGCGGTTTTGCCGGATCGCCTATCGCATGGTTGCCGGGGGCCAGGTGTTTCGCCACCCGAGCTGCCGGGAGCGGCACTATATTATTGAGAAGTTGAGTACATTTTATGTAAATCATAATGTACCAATAGATCAGATGCTCACTGATTTGTGTGAAGCAGCCAAGGCGATTCCAGCGGCCGAGCATGCCGCCGAAGCCCAGCGGTTCCAAGCCAAGTGCGCGGCAACTCCCAAGCGTGGCCCTTCGGCCTCGCCTGGCCCTGCCACGCCGCACTCGAACATCGGCCGACGTTGTACCGGGCCGCGTCCGCTGAGTGCCATTTTGCCCGAGATCCTACTTCGATTGGGGGTGACGATGATAGAATCGAGCGCGTCAGGGGAGACCGATCCCACCTGACCGCGATGGCCGACGGCCCGAACAACGCCTATCATCCCCGTGGCGCTTTGACGCCTTCGAGTAAAGCGTGGCGCTCTGTCGGATCACCCAACGCCTGATGCGGCAGCGTGGGGTCACTCCCCTGATAACCAGTGTGGCGAGTGGTGATTGCCAACACGCGACAGAGGTGGCCGTGGCCTCGTGGTTACTGGTCAAATGTCTCCCATTAACTCGCCGTTCGGCGAGCATGGGGAGGGTGCGCGCTGCGATCACTCACTCAAAACCCGCATGGCAGTCTTCACGGTGCGGGACAATTTCATGTCGGTGAGGTCGATCCGCTTGGGAGCACGGCCGGGGTCGAGTTTGTACGTCACATCGAATTCGGCATTCTCACCATTCATCAACGTCATCTGCTTGGCTGTGACGACCAGCCGAAGATTCTCGATCGAGGCTTTGAGCAGTTCCTCACCATGGTTTGAAGCGGATATGACTTTCCAGTCCCCCTGGATCGACACGGTGTCCTCCGTGTCTTTGCCCTCACTGGTTATCGTCGATTGGTCTTTGGCCTCCGTCTGGTCGATCATTCCTACGGCCCGCATGGCACCAGCTAGCAGGACGACCGCCAACATCAGGGCTGCGACGATTTTGATTTTCGTGAGAATCATCGTATTTATCACTCCTTCCACGAGCATAGCGACTTTGGCAGAGACCATCCCCGCCGAAATGGCTCGCCTCCTCCCAAACAGGCTTGCGGCCTGAACGATGGAACCGATTAGCTTGGGCAGCATGCTGGCCGATTCTGCATCCTGGGCAACCAGCACTGACAGTGATCCAACCGATAGCGACACGCCCCGACGGGCCAGACGTTTCGCCAGCAATGACTTAGCCCTGGATAGCCGACCCGACACCGTTCCGATGGGCCACCCCAGTTCTTCGGCAGCCTCCTTGTGTGACTTCCCCTCCAACTCGCAGAGGACGATGGGGATGCGATACTTGTCTGGCAGGCGGCTCAACTCCCGATCAAGAGACTCAGTCAGGTCATCTGGATGGTTCAGCGACACTGCCTCGGGCTCGGGCATGTCCGTCCCCTGGCCCTCCCGCATTCGCCTTTTCGCCCTCGTCGATCTTGCTTTCAAAGCCGTTTGGTGCGCTACGCCGTAGAGCCAGTTGCCGACAAGTTCCCGATGGGAAATGGAGTGGCCCTTCCTGGCAAGCACAAGAAACGTCGCCTGGAAGGCGTCTTCGGCGTCGTGGTGATCCTGAAGCACCCGGCGACAAACGCCCCAGACCATCGAGCCGTGACGCCGGACCAGGGCCTCGAATGCCGCCTCTTCTTGATGGGCTGCGAATCGCTCCAGTAACCTACCGTCCGATAGTCCGCCGAGAGTCCCCACACCGAAGAGTGTCTGAAGTTCTCGGCTGGCAACCTTCATCCTGTTGGCCTCCCGCATTCATGGGCTCGACTGACATCGTTCGCCTCTACGTATTTCTACCCAGTCGGCTTCGGTTTCATACGCTTTTTTCCGGAAGGAAACCGGAAACGACAAAGCCAGACTTGCATGGATGTTTTTTGGGCGGTCTCGGTCGTCACCACGAACCGCCCGTCTCCGGGCGGTGCGGACTTCCTGGACTGATTCCATGCGAACCATGATAAAGTACGTACGTTAATGTCCGAGGATCAGTGTCGACACGAGGATACACATGGGCACTGCCTGGAGGTTCTTGACACGCTGAGATAAAGCCGCTGCGACCGAAGTCGCCCTTGCTGCTCCAGTTGCCGCCAGTGCTGCCAGAGAAGCCGCCAATCGAAAGTTCGCCCTTAAATTCACCCATGACCGAGAAACTCAAAGACTTCATCGCACGCCACGTTTTCCGTCCGCTCGAAGGGATGACCCTCAGCGACTGGTGGGCCATTTTGCGTCGGCACCGCTTCGCCGTCGACCTACAGTACTCGCCCCGTGCTTTAGTCCAAACCGCCGTCAGCGCCTCCGACTCCGTCAGCGCTCGGATCGAGATAGGACGGTTCGGACGAATAATCGAAGCTGTCCAGGTCCGGGCACCGTTGTTCATCCTCGGGCACTATCGAAGCGGCACCACGCACGTGCATAATCTGCCGGCCCTCGACCCGCAGTTCGCCGCACCCACTTTCTTCCAGGTGCTCAATCCGCATGCCTTCTTGACGACCGAGCGATGGGCCGCCCCGATCGCTGACAGCGTCGTCGTTCGGCGGCGTTATCAGGATGAGATGATCCTGGGTGCCGGGGTGCCGAGCGAAGATGAGATTGCCCTCGCAACGATGACCGGCCTGTCGCCGTACATGGCTTGGTACTTTCCCAAGGACGGGTCGGACTATGACCGGTACTTGACCTTCCGGGGCGCATCGAATGAGGAGGTCACACGTTGGGCGCACGCCCTGACCACGTTCCTGAAAAAGCTCACCTTCAGGCATGATCGCCCGCTCGTCCTCAAGTCACCGCCGCACACCGCTCGTATCCGGCTGCTCTTGGGACTGTTCCCTGACGCCCGGTTTGTGCACATCCACCGGGACCCCTACGCCGTTTTCGGCTCGACTAGGCACATGATCCAGGCGGTCTACCCCGTCTTTTGCTTTCAAGAGTGGCCGGTGCCGGATGGGAACGACCGAATCCTCTCCGTCTACACCGAAATGTACGACGCCTTCTTCGAGGAGCGGGCGCTGATCCCCGAGGGTCAGACTCTGCGAGGTTGGTTTCGACGACCTGGAGCGTGAGCCTGTAAGCGTTGTAAGGTCAATTTATGAGTCGCTTCGACTTTCGGGGTTCGACGACCTTCGGCCTCGGCTCGAACATTACCTTGCCTCGATTGCCGGTTATCGCAAGAATCGACTCGACAGCCTCCCTAAACCCTTACGACATCGCATTTCCAAGGAGTGGGGACGCAGCTTCGACGAGTGGGGGGTATGGGCGTTGAGAGACCGGTCCCATGGTTCTCGATCAAACACGATGAAAGTGCTAGCAGATCGCTGAGATCGGACTGGAACTCGGAGCATTATGCTCATGGCGACAAACAACGTGACAAGTCCTTGGCGGCGCTTGCTTCGTATCAGTCTTCGTGGGCTGATCGTCCTTGTCTTGGTGTTTGGGGGTGGGCTGGGCTGGTTCGTAAACCGTGCCAAGGTCCAGCTTGATGCCGTGACGGCGATCGAGCGAGCGGGCGGCAGCGTGAGGTACGAATGGGATTGGATGGATGGGCAGTTCAATCCCACCGGAAAGCCCTCTTGGCCGAAATGGCTGATGGATCACATCGGCCCCAACTACCTCGCCCATATCGAGGCAGTCGACTTGACTCAAGGAGGGTCCGATGAGCAAATGCTTGCCATCGGAAAACTCAAGAGTCTTGAGGGAGTAGTCATCCGCAAATCGTCGATAACCGCTACCGGACTGGCTCCGCTAACGGAGCTGGCCGACCTTCGCAACTTATTCATTTACAACTGCCACGTCAGGGATCATGGGATGGAGCCTCTGAGGAAGCTCCATCGGTTAAAAGAACTGCGTCTCCAGGGAACCAAATTCGGTGACGGAGAGCTGGCGCACCTGACGGCGCTGACGAATCTCAAAATCCTGGTTCTCGGCGGGACCGCCATCACCGACGTCGCATTGGCCCACCTAGAGGGCCTGACCGACCTCACACAGTTAGCTCTCTACCAGACCAAGGTCACCGACGCCGGGCTTGCACACCTGAAGGGCATGGCGCATCTCACTTTCTTGTCGCTGGAAGGTTCTGCGACCGGGGATGCTGGGCTGTCTCATTTGGCAAGCTTGAATGAACTAGGCTGGCTTGAACTCAGCGGAACCAGCGTGGGTGATGCCGGATTGGCGCACCTCGTTGGGCACTCCAAACTCGTTTTTCTGCACCTCGACCGCACCAATGTCACTGACGCCGGTCTAACTCACCTGAGTAAAATGAGCGGCCTCCAGGTTCTCATGCTCAAGAACACGGCTATCAGCGATGCTGGTCTGGAGCACTTGAAAGCTAACAAAAGCCTCCACACGCTGGCCGTGAGCCGTACCAATGTTACCGACGCAGGCATCTTCAGTCTGCAACAAGCGCTTCCCGAGTTGAAGATTGTCCGTTGATCTGAACTGGCCAACAGTTTCAAAAGCGGAGTCGGAAGGTCGAACAAGATCGTTAATCGACGAGTTTTTCCGAAAGCACGGCGGATCGAGGGGGACCTACATTGATTGCCCACTCCTGAACTTCGAGAGCTTCATCCAAAGGCCCGCCCCATCCAGTCACACTGAAGGCGGTCAACTCCTGGGCGTCGTCCTCAGATACTCCGTCAGGATTGACCAGTTGCGGTTCGCACGGGAAGTAGTCGGGTCGAATGGAGGGCACTCTTCAAGGTACGCTCGCCGCCTCTCGTCTGACCACGTGACCAAGTCGTATAAGTTGTCTTCCCAGCCAACATACATCATCAGCGTACCTTGCGGGCCAAGTACTTCCCGCAAGCCGTACAGCACCACGTCGGGTCCACCAACAACCCAACCAATCGCCTTGACTGAGGCGTGGAGCATGAGGGTATCTCCCGGTTGCACGCCGAGGCCAATGAAGTCCTTGACCAGTCTGGATCTCGTGACGACCAAAGATTCGTGGCCGTTCATGTTTCGGCGAGGAGGTCGATCAAGGTCTGTTTCCGGATTCGGCCATGTCCCGGTCTGAGTAACTGCCAGAACGACTCGGTAAAGTCTGTCGGACTTCAAACGACAGAGCAGTCGCATCTCCGAGTCAGCCGCTATTCACTCTCAACGCCCTGTTCCTCGAACCAATCTGCCAGCCTCGCTTCGAGGACTGCCATCGCTTCGGCGAGCGTCTCGGGCGTGTCATCCTCGAAGTCCAGACCCCCTTCTCCAATTGCTCGGACGACGAAGCCGAAGTTCTCCTGATTGATCGCCGATCTCGATGTAACCGTGTCCACGGACGTATCTGGCGACGGTCGGGAACATGATCTCGACCTTGCTTTGCTCTTCGGACGGCTTGACCATTTTGGCTCTTCGTCCATCCTGCAAGCGACGAATGTGAGCGTTGTAGGCTTTCTCAATGCTGGGAAGCTTTCGTTCGACGGAAACCTCAATATCGGAGGCATCCGTGGACACGCACAGCGTGAAATCCAATTATCATCGGACCGCCGTCGTCAGCCCGTCGACCCAGTGCATGTCCACGCGAGATTTTTCTTGTCAACTCCGCGAAAAATGCCATCTCGACCCAGAGAGCGCTTTCCTTTCAGGGCATCCGCGAGGCCTATTGGTCGGTCGTACCTATGCCAACGGGATCCGAAGGTCCTTCGCGGCCGCTCCCAAGGAAGCCGACCGAATATTCCTCCTTTATCTAATGGCGGCACTTTACGTTAGAATCCGAAAGAGGCTCGACTCCCCCCGGCAGGATTTCGGTACAGCAACGGCGGGGAGTTCGAGCACGCGGAAACGTGGGAGAGAAGGGAGTGGCGATGCGCGAGGACACCAAGCTCGCCCGGATCAGGGAGGCAATGCGGACCGAATCCTGGGATGAGGCGTTGAAGCTCGCTTCACGATTCCAGCGGCTCGGCGAGCACTCGGAGGCGATCCAACGTGCCGCGAATGCGATCGCAAGCCCCGAGACCTACAAGTCCCTCGGCTACGACCTCACCAAAATCCGCGACGAGGGCGTGGCTGCCTTGAAAGCACGGTACAGCAAGTCGTGGGAGGAGGCCCAACCGCCTCGATCGGATGCGAAGGAATAGCGCCCCACGCCGGATTGGACGCCTCTCGATACGTCAGGCTCGCGTCGATCGGCTCCGGTGTTCAAACCGGCCTGATACCCCTCCAGGGAGAAGCCTCCGTGGTGCCTGAAACTCATGCGATTTTCGTAATCAGCGATCTGCACGTCGGGGCCAACGATCGACTCGACATCTTCCGGGCCGATAAGAAGCTCGAAGGACTCAGAGGATTCCTCGAATACGTCGGGAAGCATCCAGATCCGGTCGAGCTGATTATCGACGGCGACCTGGTCGACTTTCTCCAGGTCAAGCCTTGGGACGACTTCTCACGGGCGACGGCGCTCACGAAGATTAAGACCATCAGCATGGCGAGACTCGCCGGTCTTCGAGGCCATTGGCGGGTTACTTCGCGACGAGCGGCACAAGATCATGATTTTGCTGGGAAATCATGACGTCGAGCTCGCCTACCCAGAAGTCTGGGCTGTCCTCCGCGCCGCGATTCTGGCCGGGGCACCAGCGGCCGGCGACCGTCTCAATCTTATCCACGACCGCACGACCTACCGGCCGAACGTGGGAGGCGTCCTGGTCCACATCGAGCACGGCAACAAGGACGATTCCTGGAACGCCATCAATTACACTGAGCTGTTTCACGACGCCGAGACCAACACTCGGACGTTCTCCCTGCCCCCAGGGACCCGTTTCGTCTACGAGACGATGAACGGGGTGAAGGACGAGCTCCAGTTCGTGGACATCCTCAAGCCGGAGGTCCCCGCCGTTGTGACGCTGCTGATGGCCCTCCGCCCCTGGAAATCAATGCAATCGCTACCGGCGGGGGTCGCGAGCAAGCTCCGCTCGGTCGCCAATGGATGGCTTTCCAGCCTCCGACAGATTGTATCGGGGCCACCCCTGGGCGCGGCGCCAGGGGCGGTCGTTGGTTCCATCCCAGTCGACGAGGCTTTGAGTAGAGAGCTTGCCAGGGCCTATGAAGCCAGCGCTCAGATCAAGTCAAATCCGGGACGCGTCGACGACGTTGAATTTTTCCTCGAGGCCGACGAGCCTAACGCGACGCCCGGCCAACCGACGCTCGGCGGGGCGCTCGACGCCACCAAGGTTCGGCTCATCACGGCTGCCCTCTGGACCCTGGCCCGGTTCCGGTCGAGCCAAGGCGGTGCCCGGACAGTGGCGACGGCCTCGAATGATGACAACATCGCCGCCAGCGCAAAGGGCCGGATGGTGGGCGACGTCAAGCTCGTGATCTTCGGCCATACCCACGAGGCCTTGAAGGCCGAGTTTGACACTGGCGTCTACGTGAATTCGGGCGCATGGGCGAACCTGATGCAACTCCCGAGCGCGACCGACTATGCGACTCTGCTCACATGGACGCGCTCGCTGGCGGATAACACATTCGAGCGCGTCTCGGAACCGACCTACGTCCGGATCGAGCCGGGACGCGACGGTGCGACGGTCGCCCTCTGCCGGTGGGGAGCAAACGGAGAGGAGGAGTTGTGGCGGAAGGCTATCGCACGCTGAAAGTTACCATCAGCTCGCTCGGCGGTGAGCGTTATCGGAGCCGGCTCGACTATTCCCCGATGGGCGCAAGCCGGCTCGTCAGCGAGGAGTCTGATTTCTCCATCACCGATGCCCAAATCAAACAATGGATCGCCACAGCCCCGAACGGTGGGGCCGCCTCGCGTGCCGCCATCGTTGCCGTCGGCAAGTCGCTCTTCGGGCTCGTCTTCAGGGGACAGGCCCTCGTGAAGTACGGGGGATGCGTGGACCTCTGCATCGACGAGAAATCTCGGCTTCGCATCGGCCTGGCGGTGCTACCCAGCGAGCTGGTCGCGGTCCCCTGGGAGTACCTCCACGATGGCGAGTCATTCCTCATCAAACAGGGCCGTCTGATCTTCCGCGTGATTGACACGCTGCCCGAGAAGGCAGCTGGCTTCCGGCCGATCCGCCGGCTCCTGATCGTCATTGCCAACCCGGACAAGGACCCGGCCTATGCCAGCTTCAAGGCGGAAGAACACCTCGCCGAACTCAGGGCGAATCTCGGCCCGATCGACGTCGAGCGTGTACTCCTGAATCCCGGCGTGGACGAGGTCCGAGACACACTGGAGCAGACGAAAGCCGATGCTCTCTATTTCCTCGGTCACGGACGGTATGCCGAGTCGCTGGAAGGGCAACTCGTCCTCTGCGATCCGGTCGGGAATCCCGTCTATCTCGACGCGGACATCCTTGCAAGCAAGGTCCGCGAGTCGATGGTGCGATTCGTCTACTTGAACTCCTGCTCGACCGCCGCGACTGGGCTCGCCAACGTCTTTTCGGGCACGGCCCAGCGGCTGATGCGGGACGGGAACGTGGACGCGATCGTCGCGATGCAGACGCCGGTCGTTCAGGGGCCGGCCCTGAAGATCGCGGTCGGGTTCTTCAGGGGACTGACGCGGGGCCATCCCCCCGAAGCCGCGTTGGCGCGAGCACGCACGGACGCCGACGATTTCTTTAGTTGGGGAGTCCCAGTCGTCTATTCCTACCTCGGAGGGGCCGAGCAATTCGAACGTAATCGGGTCGCATGCCTGCTCGGAGCGGAGATCGGCAAAAGCCGATTCGGCTTCATCATGGCTCCCTTCAGCATGGGGGTGAGCGCCCCGGGCGGCAGCAGCGTCGAAGTGAGACCGGAAGGCAAATACTGCGTCCACACCTTGACCAGTTCCGTCGACATCCAGGTCGCCCCGGGGCCGCCCCGGCCGTTCGTCTATCCTGGACCGACGCACGCGAGCGACTGCGTCGGTGCGCTGGTCGATGTACTGGGTCTGGTGAGCTATGTCGCCACGCCGGACAGGCTCCGCCTCTATAAGACTACGAGCGAGGGGCATGGCGTCACCCACTGGTTTCTGTTCGGGAGTCGATCCAACGAAATCGTCGCCCCCCTCCTGAGAAACTACTCGAAGCGTTACGATACTGACTACGGCGCGAAGTGGCCGGGGAAATGGACTTTCATAGATCTCACGGCCGGAGAAACGACACCAGTCCTCCATCAAGTCGACGCACCGAACGAGTTGGGGACGCAGGATTATGACGCGCGGGAGGATTTCGGGATCATCGAGAAGATCGTCGACGCAGAGGGGGGCCGTGTCTTTTTCGTTATCGCCGGGCTGGGTAGTCGCGGCACTCGCGGCTGCGGGTGGTGGCTGGCAAGGAACTGGGACACACTCGTCAACGAATTCGGCGGTGGGGAATTCGGGGTCGTCTTGCAGTTCCCGGCGGGGCTGGATTCCGTAAATCCGAAATGGCTCAACAGGCCGGGCCAGGCCGGTCCGCAGACTCGGTTGGCTCAGATGGCCAGCGCGAAGCCCCCAGGATGAGCATCGTCATAGGCCACGACGCTCCTGGCGTTCTTCGGGTCAACCGGAGGCTCGAACTTCAGGACGACGGCGAAATCGCGGCCTTGAAATTCATCCGAGAGCCTCTTCCAACGGCGAGCGAGGTATAGCCCGCACCCTTCCGTGGCCCGTCCTCCCAGCCCGGCGACCAGGAAGACTGGGGCATGGCCTGGCCCGTCGCGGAACCGTCCGATGACGCCATAATCGGTCTGACTCTCGTAGTCGGCCCGGCTCAGCCCGCTCGGGTCGGGCAGTGAGAATTCCCGCCCCCCAGCGCAGCGGATCGACCAACGAGCACCGTACTCGAAATGGAAGAGACGCCCGAGGGCCGAGGGGCCAACGGCCCATTCGGCGGCGCGGTTGGACCGACTCCCGAAGAGGAAGGCGGGGCCGGGCCGCCCCGGTTTGAACTCGTCAGCCTCTTTCCACTCGATGTTGTCTACCTCGACAGCATGGCCGAGGACCGAGACGATGTAGGACGCAGACTTGGCGTCCCTAGAGGCAAAGGTATGCCCCTCATATCGGAGGTTAATCCCCACTTCAAGCGATGGCGCCCCGCCGAAGGCCGGAAGGAAGAGGTGACAGCCCGGGGCCACTTCGTCGAGCCCAAAGAACGTGCGGAGATGAAGCTTTTCCTGGATGTCCATCGGAACCTCGAAGCTGAAGATCGCCAACAGACCCTAAAATTGCTAGCATAGCAGGGGATTGCCGGGACTTCCAGGTGAGTTCATTGCCTCATCCCTTCCAACTAGGCCCCTAATCGAGTACGCGAAGTGGAAGGGGCCCCTGTTTGACGCTTCGCATTCTTACACAAGTCAATTACTCGGCCGGCGAGAACCCCGAGGGTGACAGCGGCCTGCGGTTCCTCGCCGGGCTCCTGATGGCCCTGGTCCGGCTCAATCCGGACTTCCACTTCTATGTCCTGGTCCCAGCCGCGCACGCGAACGCCTGGGCCGGCTCGATGCGCCACCCCCAGATCACACCGATCCCGATCGAGATCGAGCCGAGACTCCACGGCGGCGACTTCCAGTTCTGCCCGGTCCGGTTCGCCCAGGCGTTCGACCTCCGACGCTTCGACGTCGACCTCCTCTTTTTGAACCAACCCGAGACGGCGCCGGCCCTCCTTCAGTTCCTCAACCGGCAGACCTTTCATAACGTCCCCGCCGTTTCCTATGTTCACTGGTTCGACACGAGGCGTCCATCGACTCCCAAGGAGACGTTGCACCACCCGGCGCTCCTCGGGGCTCTCACGGGGATGATGGTCTCTACCATCGTTGGCTGCAACTCGGTTTACGGGCGAGATCAGATCCTCTCCCAGGCGGTCCGGTGGTTCAACGGGGACGCCATCGCTACGTTAGGTAACCGGCTTCGGGTGTTGTCACCTGGAGTGGACACTGGCGAGATCCTCTCGGCCCGACCGGCGAGGCTGGGGTCGCGCCCCCCCTCGATCCTCGTCAATCACCGCCTACTAAAATATACCGGCGTCCGGACGCTGCTCACCCACACCTTTCCCAGACTCTGGGAAGCCCGCCAGGATTTCTCGGTTGTCGTCACGAATCCTTCAAAGGTCCGATTACCGTTTTCAATTACGCGTGCCCCGTGGTTGACGGTCCAAACATTGGGGAGGGCTGAATACCTCCGCCAGCTCTGGCGAAGTAATATAGTCGTCGCGCCTCACCGGGCCTGCCATTGGTCGATTTCGACGATCGAGGCAATCTGCACGGGGTGCGTTCCACTTATGAATCGGGAGGGCTTCCTTCCCGAGCTCATGGCACCGCTTCTCGTCAGTCTCTCCGAATCGGAGCGTCGGGAGGTTTCCGACGGGTGGTACTACTATCGGGGGTCGATCCTGTCGCGACTTTCGAGGCTGCTGGATGACCTCCCCCGTCAGCGTGCTCTAGCCCAGAGAGTAGCGATCGAGGCCAGGCGAGTCTACGATTGGGACAGCATTGCCGAGGACTGGAGACGGGTCTTCCGGGAAGCCGAGGCTCGAATCCCGATCATGGCTGTCGACAACCCGTCTATGCGCAAAATTTTCGAGTTTGTAAGAAACCGGGGTGGGGCGAGCAAGGCAGAGATCCTAAAGCACCTCCGGTGGGCACCAAAGCAGCGAGCTCTGTCCTGGACCGCATTTCGTAAGAGCCTGAAAAGCGTGGCCCATGACGATCCTACCAACCCCGAGGCCACATTCGTCCCTTACGACGGGCACGTGTCGCTCGAGACGCCCGCAAACAATAGCGCGGATCGAGCTAAAAGCACCCTTGGACATGCACTGTAAAAGCATAAAAGCATGTACTGCAAGAGGAAAAACGAAATCGAGAATTGAGCAATCTTGACACCTGTTCTGGTGATCCGTATATTGTGGCCGGATGATCAGGTTCAGGAGGCACACCATGGCTATCGCTCGCTCTCGGCTCATCGATGTCTCGGTCACTCGCTGGTATCACTGCATTACACGTTGCGTCCGCCGCGCTTTTCTGCTCGGCGAAGGCACTTCCGATCGCCGCGAGTGGCTCGAAAAGCGCATCGAAGAGCTCGCTCAGATCTTCGCTGTGGGCGTCGGCGGGTTTTCGGTGCTCGACAACCATTTGCATCTTTTGTTACGCATCGATCCCGATGTCGCCGCCGCCTGGTCGGACGAGGAAGTCGTGCAGCGATGGGGCCGGCTCTTTCCGCCCCGTGACAGCCTGCGTCGAATCCTGCCGGTTTCCGCCGACTGGATCAAGCAGCGGCTCGAAGACCCCCACTGGGTCGCGACCACGCGCGAGCGAGTGCAAAACATCGGCTGGTTCATGAAATGCCTCAAGGAACCGCTGGCGCGGCTGGCCAACCGGGAAGACGAAGCGACGGGAGCTTTTTTCGAGAGTCGGTATAAGAGTATAGGAATCATCGATAACGAAGCGCTTCTGGCCGTGTGTGCCTATATCGATTTGAACCCGGTCGCCGCTGGCATCGCACAAGCGCCAGAAGCCAGTGCTTACACATCGATCAAACAGCGTGCCGAGCACGTCGAGGAGCATGGCCGTATCGGCAACCTGGCCGCGGCGCAAGAGGGAAGCGTGGCGGGCTCGGTTGCGGCGGCGGGTCTGGAAGAGTCGTTGTGGCTCTGTCCAATCGAGGATCGCCGCGGCTTGGACTCGGAGCGTGAAGGGATGCTCGCGGGCTTCTCGCTGGGCAGCTATCTTCTCCTGGTCGATTACACGGGCCGGACCATTCGCGACGGCAAGGCGGCGATCTCGGCTGATCTGGGTGGCGTATTCGATCGGTTGGGGTTCTCGGCGGCCAAGTGGACAACCCGGCTCGAAGCGCTTCGCAGCGGCCGGCTGCTGGGCCGTTTCTTTGCTGGCAGCCGGTCGAAACTTCAGGAGCTTGCCAGGAAGTTGCGAGTGCGACATCTGGTGAACCTCGCCGGCTGTCCAGCTTGAAGTGGTTCCGGGCTGCGACTTGAGTTCGATGCGAATCAGGATGTTTTCTTACGCCCTCGTCCGGATACCGGTCGTCCTGCCAACGGCAATTACAATTCGTGAGTAAACCGCCTCGGGCCAATCCGCTCCCGCCATGCGCCAATTGGCCGTATCTCGACGATAGCGCCTGCGTTATTCCTTCGGAACTCATGCTCTCTTGACGCCGTCCATCCCTCGCGTAAGACCGACGGTCCCGTCTCGTCTTGGGGCCTGCCGCCCCCTCCACCAAGCCTATCTTAACGCTGCCGCTTCTTACGATGCATCTCCCGGGTGCCCTCTACTTTGCAGTGCATGTCCTCTCGTGCCCGCTTTGCAGTGCATGTCCTCTCGTGCCCTCTCCTGCAGTGCATGTCCTCTCGTGCCTGTCTCTAAGGTTGTGGTAAAAAGAAGCCACGCGAGGACAAAGAAGCCACGCGAGGACAAAGAAGCCACGCGAGGACATGCATCGTAATCGCGAAGCCACGCGTGAAGAAGCCCGCTTTTGCAGTGCACGTCCAATGAGAGCCACAAGCGCAGTCGCGCTGTGCATGTCCACGCGTGTTTCCACGCGTGTTCTCCAACCCAGACATCAGCACCACTGCGATGAACCTTGGTATCGTCGACGGCCGAGACATGATAGCCGTACCAGATCCGTCCAGGCGCTTTTTCGATCAACTGGGTCAAGCTCCAGGTGACGTTGTCGCCTTGCCAGGCGCCGTACTCGGCAAACGACTCCATGGCTTTCCAGTCGGCGGGCCGGTCCAAGGCCAGAACAGATTGGGTGACGGTGTGTTCCTCGACGTTGATCGCCATGGCGGTGATCCACTCGAAGAAGCGACGATATCCGCGGCGGCTGAACGCGCAGGCGAACGGAGCCAGCAGGGCTTGCCAGATCGACCAGAGGAGCTTAGCTTGCGTCATGGTGGCGTCTCCTTTTCGGGGCCAGTTGGGTTTGTTAACCACTTGGCAGGTTCCGTCCAGGAGACGCCGCTTTCAATATTGCACTAATGACCATATATGTGGTTTTGTATGAGTGGACATCTAGATAGATCACTGTGCAGTCAATCGAGGAAACTACTGTATAAAGCGGTACACCATTGAGGTCAAAACGAATGCGTAGCCTCCGCCTGAACAACGGAATTGCAATCATCCCGCTGCTAGCTTATGCGGCAGGCTGCCAACCAGCCGACAAATTCGAGAGATCGCAAAGTGGGCTGCACACACAATCCACTCATGCCTCCCCGGCTAAAGTTTCGAGCCCGCCATTGAGCGGCGCTGCTGCCAAGAGTGCGTTACTCGAATTAATCCGAACAAAGCCGGACGGACTGAAATGGGCTTCCCACACCGAGCTCAGCGAAGCCGCAGTTGTCGACAACGGAAAGGGCATGGCCTGGTTTGGACCGTTCTACTTGGACTTAAATGCGCGAACCTATGATTTCAGGGTAGAATACGGGCAACAACGCGTCTGCACGTGGTTTTATCAGGGATCGTTCGACATTAACAATGGTAAGTGGGCTGCCCTGCCTCCACGTTTGCTTTCTCAGGCTTTAGGTCCAGCTATCAGGTAGTCCAGGGAGGGGCAAGCGGGACAGGAGGGGCAAGCGGGACAGGTCCGCTTTTCTTCCTGTGGAGGGGCAAGCGGGACAGGGAGGGGCAAGCGGGACAGGTCCGCAGGGAGGGGCAAGCGGGACAGGTCCGCAGGGAGGGGCAAGCGGGACAGGTCCGCTTTTCTTCCTGCTTTTCTTGTCCGCCGGCCGTCCCAATTCGCCGGCGTCACCACCAAACTTCCGGCCAAATTCGATGACGGCCGATACCTGACGCCGATGAAGCCGAAGATCGCTCGGTTTCTTCAGACTGGCTCGATAAGGTCCTACCTTTCGCCAGCCCGGAGTCGCACTGCCGAGGGGTCTCCATTCCAGGCACGCACCGGCAACTCGGCCCGAGCCGGGTATTTTGACCCCGGAACTTGACGGAATTCTCCGCTTGCAATCCATCGACCTTTGAATCTTGAACAGGAATGCTTCGGACAGCATATTCGAGCCGGTGTTGCTTCGTACCAGTCGTTCGCAATCCGCAGCGTCAACACTCAGCGGGCGCCTCAAGATCCACTTCCAGCAAACAGCGAGGCATCCGTGGACACGCACAGCGTGAAATCCAATTATCATCGGACCGCCGTCGTCAGCCCGTCGACCCCGTGCGTGTCCACGCGAGATTCCGTGCATGTCCACGCGAGATTTGTCTTGGCGGACGGAGGTTGAGGATGAGCAGGCGCGGGTCGCAGTGCATGTCCAAGCGTGGGTCTCCAAGCGTGGGTCGGTCGCAGTGAATGTCCAAGCGTGGGTCAAGCGCGGCGAGGTAGGCGTTACGTTGCGAGATCGGTTCGATCGGGCGACACCCGGCTATGATGAAGAGGCTCCGAGCGTTAGGCTGGTGAGGGATAGTCACGTTCTCCGGTCACGTTTGCCCCATCGGGTCAGGGCAACGTCGATTCCAGCTCGGTCGTGACCGTCCCGTTGGCTCATGGGGCCGGGCGGAGTTTCGCCATGAACGAGATGACCCGAATTCTCTCGGCGATCGAGCAGGGAGACTCGCGGGCCGCCGAGAGACTGCTCCCGCTGGTCTACGACGAGCTACGGCGCCTGGCCGCACAGCGGCTCTCCCATGAAGCGCCAGGGCAGACCCTCCAGGCGACCGCCCTGGTTCATGAGACCTACTTGCGGCTGGTGGGCGCCGAAGACCCCGGCTGTGCCTCGCATGGACTGGCCAGGGACACTCCTTTCGCACAGGCTCCCCAGAACCGCCCTTGCGTTCGAGACGCTGAAAAAAGAATACGATGATGCCTTGAAGACACAGAGGAAGGAATATCAGGCGGCGCACGCGCAGGCGGAAAAGGACGGCAAGCTGAAGGAATTCAAGTTCGACAGGCCGGCTCCGGAAGACCATTTCTCGCCGCGCTTCATCCTGATCACCGAGAAGAATCCCTTACAAGAACCTTCGCGGCGAGGAGCTCGAGAAGGCCGTGAATGTTCTGCTCGCGGAAAAAACGGGGCCGGTTCCGGCCAACGGGGTGAAGTAGGCCGCGATTTGTTTTTCAGCCTGAGTCCGCTCTTGCCGAGCCGCTTCTTGTCGGCGTTTCGCCTTCAGACCGAGTCCGAGTAGGGTGGGACCGCCTCAAGGCGGAACTTCACCCAGATCATGCGCAGGCGAGAGTGTCACGCGCCCCGCGGGGACAACCGGGGTCCTGTCTTTGGCCAGGTGTTGCCTCAAGATGCGCACTGGAAATTTCGTATCGCCTGAGGGCCGAGCGTACATCGTTTTTCCGGCCTGTCGAGATCTCGATGTGGGAGGGACGGATTGCCAATCCGTCCTACGCGACCAAACCGCGAACTCTGTTGTCTTGCCCAAACATCCGCGTTGTAGCGCCGCTTCATGGGCTGAAGCGCGGTGCCAGGAGCGGCCCGTTTGTGATCCGCTCGAACGTCTGCCGCATCCTTTGCAGCACCGGTTCCGCGATTCGATCTCCGGCCATGTTGCGTTGCTCGCTGACATCGTCGGCCAGATGGAACAACTCCTCGCGAAGGTCTTTTTCACGCCGGATGTAAGACCATTCGCGATCCTTGAGCGCACCGAGCGGCCAGGTTGGTTTGCGCACGCCCGCGGAGTCGATATTACCGGGCGCACTGGGGTTGGGAACCACCTCGGCCAGCGGCGGATCGGAGGACGACGCAGTGTTTTCAAGCCGCGTTGCCGTCGCCGTCTTGTCCCAGAATCGGGCGAGTGACTGGCCCGAAAAGGGCGCGGCGGCGGCGTGCCCCGCTGAACCAGCGATTGTCATCGCCAGGTCTCGCAAGCTCACCGCCTCCTTGACCACGAGCCTTTCGACCTTGCCGCCGGGAGGGACGATCAAGAGCGGAACATGAATCTCCGTCTGATAGAGACTCGTCCCGTGGCAGAAAATACCGGGATGCTCACCAAAGCTTTCGCCGTGGTCTGCCGCAATGATCAACCACGTTCGATCCAGTACGCCGTCACGCCTCAGTTTGTCGACGAGGATCCCGATCTGCTCGTCGAGATCGGCAATGCAGTCGTCATAGGCACTGGCTCCGAACGCAAGCTCCTGGGGTGTCAAAGGCGCTTTGTCCATGTCTCCCCAGTGATCGATGATCGCGCTGGCGCGTATCAACCGGCTTGCCTCCGAACCGGTAAAAGCTCCCGGCCGGCAATTGGTAGGGATAATGGGCATCGAAGTAATTCAGGAACGCGAAGAATGGCCTTTGGCTTTGGCCCCGGTGAGCCAGCCAGTCGAACAACTCGCCGTTCACGTCGGCCGCGGCCTTGCGGTCGCTCTGGAACCAGAGCCGTAGCTTTTGAATCGCCGGCCGCACCGAGGTCACTTCAAGCTGGTCCTCGAGAAACGTCGCCGTCGACTGGATGCCGGCCAGTGCGCGAGCGACCAGCGCGGTCTTGTTGAAGGCGGCCAGGCGAGGAAAGATGAAGTCGTGATACGTCGTGAACCCGCGATCCAGCCCCGAATCCCGCGCAGTAGGAAGTGTTGGCCACGAACCCGGCGGTCGCATAACCCTTCTGCCCGAGAAACTCCGCGACGGTCGGCCACGCGCCATCAAGCGGCGTGAGCCAGCCGACACCCAGGTCGTGCATCCATCGCCCTGTAAACATCGTCGCATGTGACGGGAGCGTCCAGGGCGCCGCCGACTGCGCAGCGTTCGAACCAGATCCCATTCCGTGCCAGTTCGGCCAGGGTTTTCGTCGTGGCCCGGTCATACCCGTGAAGGCTCAGATGGCCGGCCGCGACGGTATCCATCACGATCAAGAGAACATTCGGCGAACCCGGTGGCGGCGACGGCCGTGCGTTCTCGCGCGCTATCTTGTCGCGGTCGGTCGTCCAGATGTTCGCGCCGAGGAATACGAGGATTCCGAAGGCGATCGGAAAACTCACATAAACGCAGACGCGAAACAGACGCGCGTGCCGCTCCAAGAGTGGCACCAGCCGCGCCGCGAGCCCCAGGGTCATCACGATCCAGGCCAGACTGTAAATCTGAGAGCCGGCAGCCAGGAATGGCGGCAACAGCGTGATCGAACACAACAACCGTAAGTAAATCGCGCGCCGCCGGCGGCCCCATGTCATGAAAACCACCGATCCAACCACGCCGAGCATCGCGACGATCGCCAGGTTCGTCAGCGGAATGAGCCAGACGAAATGGCGGCTCATCCCGTAGAGATGATTGGAGCCAATGAACCGCTTGCGAACCACAATCGCGGCAACCTCGAGCAGGCCGGCCACCAGGCCGCACCAGGCCGACAGGAAAAAGAGGGACATGAGCCCTGGCCGGCTGGCGACTCGCTCCGGACAAATTGATTCGGAATCGACCGTTTCGGTCTTGTCGAGAGCGGCCCTGGCTTGCGTCATGATTGTCGACAGCGATCGGTAAAAAACATCGATTGCCCTCGGCAATTCGCACTATTGAATTCGATGGTCGATCAACGACCAGGGTCCCGAGCAAAATGTACGCTAGCAAGCTGGCCGGCCGCGATCAAGGCAATGTCGCTCATCGATCATTCAAATTTGACGTATCCATTGCTTTCAGGATCAAACATACTGATAAGACGAATGCTATCAGATCCAGCGAGGCGCCCGAAGGGTTTGAGCCGGATGACGATTCAGCGATTATGGAGGCCGGCGATGGCGCTTTGCGTCTCCGGCTGTCTCGTCTGGATCGGCTGGACCTGGTGGTCGGCGCAGGCGCTATCGCACCGCCATGGCCGAGACCGCCGCCGACATGGCAGCCAGACGATTCGGCGCGGCCGCCCGAAACCTCGAGCGAATCCTTGCCTGGCGGCCAGGCTCGGATGAGGCTGCGTACGTCCTGGGAATTTGCGAGCAAACCCGAGGGCGCAACCAGGCGGCCGACCAGGCGTGGGCTCGGGTCACTCCGGGATCATCGTTTCTTCAACGCGCGGTCCTCGCGCAACTTCGGCTTTTTCACGACACGGGCCGTCTCGCCAGCGCCGAGCAGCTTGTTCTCGATGCCGCCAAAGACCCGCGCAACGACCCCACCGAGCTTCTGGTCTTGCTCGTGCCCATTTACAGCCAGATTGGCCGCTCAGACGATGCCGCGCGGCTCATCGAGGATCGCTGGACGGCCCTCAAAGGGCGCGGCGAGGCGACGCCTGACGAGTCAATCAAGCTCGTGCGACTCCATATCGAGCTCACCTCGAAAACTCCGCCCGTCGAAAACATCCGCGCCTATCTCGACCAGGTCGGCCGGCTGGCTCCCGAAGACGATCGCGTCTGGCTGGGCCGCGCCCACCTGGCGATCCAAACCGAGGCTCATGACGAGGCACGGCGGTGGCTCGATGCCTGTACCCGGCGCCGGCCTGATGACATTCCCGTCTGGCGTGCCTGGTTGCGTTACGGCATCGCAAGCCATCGCGCCGACGTGGTGCAAAACGCGATGAGCCACCTGCCGGCCAGGGACGCAGCCGCCGCCGATCGCCACCGCGCGGCGGCATGGCTGGCCGCCATGAAGGGTGATCGGGAACGAGAACGCCGAGAGCTTGAACAATTCGTCGAGCTCGATCCAGCCGATCTCTCCGCTCGTCAACGCCTGACCCAGCTCACGGCGAACACATCTTCGCTTGTCGGCGGCGCCGTGCCTGGGCACGCTCAAATTGAACGTGATCGTTTGCGCGAGCGATA
This sequence comes from uncultured Planctomycetota bacterium, assembly GCA_963818265.1. GTDB lineage: Bacteria > Planctomycetota > Planctomycetia > Isosphaerales > Isosphaeraceae > CAWFRS01. Next base: position 329,577 of record CAWFRS010000001.1, read on the forward strand.
CCTCGTTCTGGTCGACCGGGTGCAGCATGTCCGCAACGCCGCGGAGATGGCCCAACTGGCCGAACAGCTCGGCCAGCCGTTCGAAGCCCGTGTGTTTGCGAGCCTGGTTGCGCCGCTCTCGAGATAAATCGATCGTCTCAGGGTCATCGCCGCGTCTCACGAAGACGTGAAGAGCCGAGCCGATAGCTCGAAAAAGCCGTCAATTTTCTGCTCGCGGAAAGGCGCGCGAACGTCGCGGCGCGCGCCTTTCTTCAGAGAACTCCGCGGTCGGGGCGGGCGCTCTTGGGTGTGGCCGTAAGCGCTAGCCAGAATTGGCTCACGCTTTCCGTCTCGCTCAAGTAGTCAACACGCCACTTCTCATTTCAATCACACCGACCGCCCGAGACCTTTTTATCGGAAGAAACACGCAAACAAGCCCGAGCCCGCCAGGCCATGCTGCATCCCGCGAAGCGGCCGATGGTCACACTCCGCCACGCGTCGCTTTGTGCGAATAATTCAGGCGCCCGCACATAACTCGTTTCGGGGAATCGATATACGTCAGAACGTTAAGCTGTGCCGGTTACTCAGGTGCCCAAGCGGAACTCGTTTCAGGGATTCAATTTACGCCACATCGTTAAGCTGTGCCGGTTACTCAGGCGCCCAAGCGGAACTCGTTTCAGGGATTCAATTTACGTCACATCGTTAAGCTGTGCCGGTTACTCAGGCGCCCAAGCGTAACATCATGATGCTCAGGGAGATAGAGCAAAAGATTTGGTCATGCGGATTACTCAGGCGCCCAGGTGGAAGTCGATGATCCGCATCGAGTTAGAACGGTTTTTCCAACTTCCGATTATTCAGGCGCCCAAGCGGAACTCGAAGCGGCATAACGAGATAAAGACACCTCCTGTCTTCATGAGGCATTTTTGGGCGCCGGGTTGTGTGTGCGCCACACGCGTCACGGCGCCGTGACGAGCGGAGGCGTATTTATCCTTGCTCATTTCCGCAATCCTCTCCACATCGCGGGCTCGCCGGGCGGCGGACGCCATTCGCAAGCGAGCCGGAAGGTGCCGAGGCGATCGCGTTCGAGCGGCGGCGTCAACCGCCAAGAACGACCGGCGCCGCAGTCGGGCCGACTTGCCGGAACTGCTGATCACGCCGGCAAAACAAGCCAATGTGGTGGGCGCGAGGAGAACGGCTTTAACGGTTAGGCGGCGGAGAATCGCCGTACAACAACGCGTCCGGCCACAACAGTACGGGCCGGCCACCGGCCAATTTATTTGATCGTCAAGAGGGGCCCGAGCGGCAGGCTCACCGGATCGTGGGTTGCCCGACGGGCGGCAACCGGAAATGATGGTGAGAGAACCAACCGACTTGCATCGAGTCAATCCGCGTTCGAACGGCCGTCCCCGAACGAGAACTCAAGGACTCGCTCATGACCTCGCTCGTTTTGTTGTCATGCCTTGCCCTGTCCTGGCTGGAGCCGCCGCCCCCGAAAGAGCCCGTCAAAGGCGCGCTCTCGCCGGCCGACGTCGTCACGGCCCTCGAGACGGCGATTTCCGACGCGGTCGCCAAGGCCGAGCCGTCCGTGGTGGCCATCCATCGGTTCAAGGGCGAAAACTCCCAGGTCACGCAGGCTGTGCGCGGTCGCAAACGCCCGGGTAATATGCTCGAGCCCAATGGTCCTTTTGCGTTCAATGCCCGGATGATCCGCAACTTCGAGCCGTCGAACTTGCTGTCTTTCGACTTCGGTTCAGGCGTCGTGATCGGCGATCACGGCGAGATCTTGACGATGTATCACGTGATCAAGGGGGCCCGCGAGCTGCGCGTGCGGGCCGCCGGCCGGCAGGAATTTGAAGCCGAGGTCATCGCGGCCGACCCGCGCAGCGATCTGGCGGTGATTGCCCCGTGCGAAAATGAAGGAAGCTACTTGCCCAAGTTGCAGCCGATTGTGATCGGCGACGCCGGCACGCTTCGAAAAGGCGCGTTCCTGGTGGCACTTGGCAACTCGTTCAACGCCGCGCGTGACGGCAAGCCATCAGCGAGCTGGGGCATCTTGTCGAATATCGCGCGGAAGCTGGATATCGACATCGAAGACGGGGCGCGGCGCCCGAGCATCCGCCTCGTCAATTACCCGACCTTGTTGCAGCTCGATTCCAAGCTCAACCTCGGTATGAGCGGCGGCGCCGTGGTCAATCTCAAGGGGGAGCTTGTCGGGCTGACCACGATGGCATCGAGCCCGGCCGGCTTCGACGCCATGGCCGGGTATGCCATCCCGATGGACAAGCTGGGCCGGCGCGCCGTGGAAGCGCTCAAGGCCGGCATGGAGATCGAATACGGCCAGCTCGGGATCCGGGCCGATGCCAATTTCACCAATCGCGTGGGTGACGTGACCCCAAACTCGCCGGCCGCGCTGGGCGAGCTTCAGAATGGCGACGAGATCATCGAGGTCAACGACTCGCCGGTCTTCGACTTTGACTCGCTGGTCCTCGCCGTCAACAGCCATTCGGCCGGTGAGAAGATCCGGCTGAAGATTCGCCGCGGCAACGAAGTCATTGAGCGAGCCATCGTGCTGGCCAAGGTGGCCGTCGAGGGCGAAATCATCGCCACCAACCGGCCCAAGTCGTGGCGGGGCCTTCGCGTCGACCACACCAGCACCTTGAACCTTCCGACGTTCGGGCCCAACCTGCTCGATCCGGCGCATGCCGGGGTTGTTGTCGTCGAGGTCGAGGAGGGCTCGCCGGCCGCCGCGGCCGGACTCAAGAAGGAGCAGATCATCCACAAGGTCGGTGATCGTAGCGTACGCACCCCGCGCGAGTTCGCCGAGGCTGTCAAAGCGGCCGACGGGCCCGTCACGCTTCAGACCGACCTTGGACCCCGCACCGTCAAATGAGCGACGCGCGCCTCTTGTCGTCGCGCGTTCACACGGTTCAAGATATCGCTCGTGATTTCGCGCTTCCGCTTTCGCTCGTCTCGAAGCGCTTCTATATCTATATTGACTCTAGCCTTGCGTGTTCGCACGCTCGTGCGGCAGGACCGACTCCGGACTGAACATGAAAATCGATGAACTTCGCGCGGCATTTCTTGGTTTTTTCGAGTCGAAGGGCTGCGTAAGGCGCTCGAGCGACGTTCTCGTGCCCAATGATCCGACCGTGCTTTTCACGCCCGCCGGGATGAACCAGTTCAAGAAGGAGTTCATGGGCCTGGGCGACCCCGCGTTCAAACGCGCCACGACCTGTCAAAAATGCTTGCGCACGGGGGATATCGACAACGTCGGCAAGACGTCGTTTCACGAGACGTTCTTCGAGATGCTGGGCAACTTCAGCTTCGGCGATTATTTCAAACGCGAGGCGATTCACTGGGCCTGGGAGTTCTTGACGCGAGAGCTCAAGCTCCCGCCTGAGAGGCTGACGATCACGGTCTACCTCGATGACGACGAAGCGTACAACATCTGGCACGACGAGATCAAAGTGCCGGCGAGCCGGATTTCCCGGCTCGGCGAAGACGATAATTTCTGGCCGGCCGGTGCGCCGACGCACGGCCCCAACGGCGTCTGCGGCCCGTGCTCCGAGATTTTTTATCACGGGGCCGGTCCCAAGGAAGTCGAGATCTGGAACCTCGTCTTCACCCAGTTCAATCGCGTTGGACCCGGGCAGCTCGAGCCCTTGCCGCACAAGAATATTGACACGGGTATGGGCCTGGAACGAACGGCCACGTGCTTGCAAGGCGTGACCACGGTCTTCGAGACCGACGTCTTCAGACCGATCGTCGCCGCCGTCGCTGATTCGCTCAGTTTGAAATACAACCGCGACGATCCCAACGGCGTGCGAATTCGACGGATGGCCGACCACGCCCGCGCGCTGACCTTCTGCATTCACGAAAACGTCCGGCCCGGGCCCGAGAAGCAAGGCTATGTCATCCGCCGCTTGCTCCGCCGGGCCGTCCTCGACGCCTACCAGATCGGCCGCCGCGACCCGTTCCTTTATCAGCTTGTGCCGGTCGTCGCGGAGGTCATGAAGAAGCCTTATCCCGACCTGGCCGAAAGCGTCACGCGGGTTCAAGCCACGATCAAGCACGAAGAGGAGCAGTTCCTTCGCAACCTCGAGAACGGCCTCAAGCTCTTGACCGATACCTTTCAAAAAACGAGGGCCGCCGGCTCGGACACGATCTCCGGCAAGGACGCCTTTACCCTGCACGCGACCTACGGCATTCCCGTCGAAGTCGTCGACAGCCTGGCGACCGACCATAACCTGCGAATCGATCATGCGGCATTCGATCAGGAACGGGGCCGGCACACGACCATCTCGCGCGGGACGGCCGAAGCGGCCGATGTTTTCGCGGTCGGACCGCTCGACACGCTCAAGCGCGAGTATCATCGCGGCACCGAGTTTCTCGGCTATACGACGACCGAATCGAAGGCCCGCGTGATTGGCATCGTCGAACAGAACCGCCTGGCCGAGAAGGCAACGGCCGGGAGCGCCGGAACATCGTTGATCGTCGTTCTCGATCGAACACCGTTCTATGGTGAATCAGGCGGCCAGGTGGGCGACACGGGCGTGATTCGCGGCGCTGGGTTTGAATTTCGGGTTCTCGACACCAAGAAAGACCACGACTTCATGCTCCATGTCGGGCAGGTCACCGAGGGCGAGCTGACCGTGAATGCGCCGGTGACCGCGACGGTCGACGTCGAACGGCGCAACGCCATCCGCCGCGCCCACACGGCCACCCACCTGTTGCACCACGCTTTGCGTTCGCTGCTTGGTAAACATGCCCAGCAAGCCGGCAGCAAGGTCGAGCCCGACCGTTTGCGTTTCGACTTCGCGAATGCCGAGGCCGTGGGTCGCGACCGACTTCGTTCGATCGAAGAAGCCGTGAACGCCCGCGTGCTCGAAGCGGCGCCCGTGAGCTGGTCGCACATGCCGATCGACGAGGCACGCAATCAGGGAGCCATGGCGCTTTTTGGCGAAAAGTACCCTGACATTGTTCGGGTCGTGCAGATGGGCGAATTTTCGCGCGAGCTTTGCGGCGGCACGCATCTCGACAACGTCGGACAAGTCGGGCTCTTCAAGATCGTCGCTGAGGAGTCGGTCGCCGCCGGCACGCGGCGGATTGCCGCACTCGTGGGCAAGGGGGCCGTTGAATATGTGCGCCAGGAAGAGGAGGTCTTGAACGACCTGGCCGCCACGCTGCGTGTTCCCGCCGCGCAAGTCGGCGACGGGTGAACAGCCTGCTCGAGGAGATCAAGACCCTCAAGAAACAGCTAGCCCAGCGCCGGCCCGAAAAGTCCGACCGGGTGACGGCCGAAGACTTGTTTTCGCGCGCGGCCCAGGTTGGACCGGTCACCGTGATCATCGAGGCCCTCGAGAATGCCACGCCCGACGAGATGCGGCAATTGATCGACGTCCTGCGGCGCAAGACTGAGAAGAACCTGGCGGTGTTACTGGTCACGACCGTCGATGAAAAGGTCCAGCTCGCGGCCGGGCTGACCAGAGACCTGATCGATCAAGGGCTGCACGCCGGCAACTGGCTGAAGGAGGTTGCTCCGATCGTGGGGGGCGGGGGAGGCGGCCGGCCCGATCTGGCACAGGCCGGCGGCAAGACGCCCGAGGCGATCCCCGCGGCTCTCGAGCACGCCGCCCGGACGATCCGCGCAAGACTCGAACCGAGCTGACGAGAAATGACGCTTCTCATCGGCCCATTCTTGCTACGCGACGTTAACCGGGAGAGGCTATTGCGATATTAACGCGTGGCGACACGGCGAAGTGCGTGCAGGTGTTCAAACTGGTCCGGCATTCTTGCGCGGAGGTCCGTAACCGAAATGGGTACCTCGAGCCGTGTCGTCGGAACCGAATTGAGTCCTCTTCATGGACAGATCACGCCGGCGCCGACCACGGTTCTGGTCGTTGACGATTCGGCCTTCGACCGCCAGTTGATCCAGCAGCTTCTGGAGCCGCTCAGCGAGCTGAAGCTCCTCTTCGCCGCGGATGGCGACGAAGCGCTCGGGCTTGTCGAGAAGGAAACGCCCGCCATCGTCCTGACCGACTTGATCATGCCCGGGATGGAGGGCCTGGAACTCGTTCAGAGGCTGCGTGCCGAGCATCCGCTCATCTCGGTTATTCTGGTCACGGCTTTCGGGAGCGAGGAAATCGCGATGCAGAGCGCTGCGAGCCGGCGCGGCGAATTACATTCCCAAGGTAAAACTCGCTCGCGACTTGCTTCCGACAATCCGCCAGATTGTATCGATCGCCACCATGACACGCGACCGCCAGCGGATCCTCCAGTGCATGGTGCGCCGCGAATCGGTCTTCGTGCTCGAAAACGATCCTGACCTGATCTTCCCGCTGGTGAAGCTCTTGCATCAGGAAATCGAGGGACTTCATCTCTGCGACCAGGTTCGCCAGTTGCAGGTCGGCGTGGCGCTTCAAGAGGCTCTCCTTAATGCGCTCTTTCATGGGAACCTGGAAGTGGAGCTCGGATCTTCGTCAGGATGATGAAAGGCTCTTCGAGGAACTCGCCGACGCGCGCCGCGGTCAGGAGCCCTATTGTTCACGGCGCATCCATGTGCACGTCGAGCTCGACCGCGAAGCGGTCCGGTTCATCGTCGCCGACGACGGCCCTGGATTCGACACCGCCATCTTCGACCGACCGCCGCGAGCCGAGGATCTACACCGAATAGGCGGGCGGGGGTTGCTCTTGATCCGCACATTCATGGATCACGTGAGCTTCAACAGCGCTGGCAACTCGCTCACGATGGTGAAATTCAGCGCGGCCATCTGAAGCCGCCAGGAACAATGGAACGAACGAATCGCCAGGGGCACCAAGATGAATGAGAAATTCAATGACGAGAGCGCGGCGAGTTGAAACCGAGGCAGAGCACAGTCGACGACCCGTTCGCCGCTCTTCTCTTGACCATTTTCGGCCACAGGCTCAACTGTTTTTCTTGTTGACGCCGATATCGGCCTCTTGACGTGGGCATGCATCTTGGTAACATCAAATTTTCGTCCCGACGCTCTGTCGGCGACGTTTTTTGGTTTTTGGACTTCAGGCAAAGTGCTCCATGAATTGTTTTCAAGCCAAAGCGGGCCAGCTAGCGAAGCAGTGGTATGTGATCGACGGCGACAATATGGTCGTCGGACGGCTCGCCGCGCAGATCGCGCCCATCTTGATGGGAAAGCATCGGCCGACTTACACCCCGCACATTGATACTGGCGATTACGTCATCGTCACCAACGTCGACAAGGTTGTGTTCACGGGCAACAAGTGGCGTGAAAAGACGTACCAGCGCTACTCGGGCTATCCCGGTGGACAGCGGGACGAGGCCGCGTGGAAGCTGTTCGAGCGCCGCCCGGAGCGCATTCTCGAGCTGGCCATCCAGCGGATGATGCCCAAGAACAAGATCGGCCGCCACATGATGACCAAGCTGAAACTGTTTGTCGGGCCCAATCACGCGCACCAGGCGCAGTGTCCGATTCCGCTAGAGCCGCTCTCGGGGCGGCCCACGCCGACGGGTGCACTATACGTCACCCCGCCAAAGCCCAAGGAAAAGGCAACTGAAGCGCCAAAGCCGGCCGACGTTCCGATGCTCGAAGCCAGCGGGGTCGAAGAGCCAGCGGCAGCTTTGCCCAGCCCGGCCGACGAGCCGGCCGCGGCGTTGCCCAGCCCGACGGAATCGGGCGAAGCGTGACGGGTTTAGCCGGCGGTTGAAACGTTGCAGCCAAAGTTAATCACGGATAGACAGACAGACTCATTTAATCGGCTGAAGTCTGTTTCCGCGAACCGCGCGGTCACACGACACTCAGCCCAGGGATCTCACCACACATGACGGCGACGGCACAACAGGCGTTTACATGGGGAACCGGCCGTCGGAAAACCGCGGTCGCTCGCGTCCGGATCCGCGAAGGAACCGGCCAGTACATGGTGAACGACCTCGACTCAAAAGACTATTTTCCTCTGATCGTCCAGCAGAAAGACATCCGCGAGCCACTCAATGTCACCGACATGGGTGGACGCGTTGATGTGTTTGTCAACGTCCGCGGCAGCGGCAAGCTCAGCCAGTCGGGCGCGGTCATGCTGGGCCTGGCTCGTGCACTCAAGGAGTTCCGCCCCGACCTTGAAAGCAAGCTCCGCGAGCACGGCTTGCTCACGCGAGACGCACGTATGGTCGAGCGCAAAAAGTACGGACACAAGAAAGCGCGCAAGAGCTTCCAGTTCTCGAAGCGGTAGAAACAGGGCGGGACACGACAGCGGTGACAACACGGCGAACCACGGGATAACACCAGAATCCCGTGGATTGCGTGGTGTTTTACTCTCGCCAGAGAGCACATTCGAGGTTGGCTGTCGACACGCGACGACGTGTCTTGAAGAAGGGAAATGGAGGTCTCGACTTCCATCCACACTTCCCCGGCTCGGTGAGAAACCATCATGCCCGAGGACCAGCAGTTCGCCCAGCTCCTGGAATCCAGCTTCGCCGAACTTCAGGCGAAAACAGCCGCGCACCAGGCCGGGTGGGGCTTCGGCAAGTTTGACCGCTGGGATATGGACTTGAATCGGGGAGAACTGATCTTCTCCAGCAGAAATGGGATGAGGGCGAGCTGTCCCGCGCAGATCATCGGGTCGCATGATGGGGTGGGTGGAACGTGGATGTGGGCCTGGGCAAATCCATCGATCCCCGACTCGCTCAAGATCGACGCTTTGAAGATTAAAGAATACGGCGAAACCCATCAGATTGAACGGCTTACCACTTCCGAATACGCCGCCGATGAGACGGAAGCCTGGACTTTGACATCGCTCGCTGCCAAGCTGTGCGAGTCTCAAGGTGCTTACCGAGGTCCAGCCGGGACAAACGCCGTCTTCATGACTTTCAGCGCGGTGAAGTTGAGCAAGACCGAGGTTCCTCCTCGGAAATGGTGGTGGCCCTGGTCGAAATGAGTTCGAGGTCGCCAGGTCGATGCGACGGCGCGAAGCCATCTCCAGACCTTCGGCTCGCGGCCTGCCGGGGCCAATCGTGCCGGTCCGTCCAGCGGACCTACCGACGAAGCCGCTTTAACTTCCAGCCACTTCAACTAACGACGCAACACTCGAAACCGTTGGTTAAGAGCCACCGCCAGCAAGACGACCGTGCCCAGGACCAGTCCTTCGATCTGCGTGCTGTCGATGCCCTTGACCACGATGCCCGTCCCCTTGAGGACGATCTGCGTTAGCAACAAGCCTAAAACGGTCCCGCGGATCGAGCCGACACCGCCCGAAAGGCTACACCCGCCGACGACGGCCGCCGTGATCGCGGTGAGCTCGTAGGTTATCCCCAGACGGCTGTCGGCCTGGCCGCTGTAGCCGGTGAAGAGAATGCCGCCGAGAGCAGACAATGTACCTGATAGCCCGTAGGCGACGGCCTTCAGGCGATTCGTTCGCAGCCCGCTCAAACGCGCAGGCCACCTCGTTGCCCCCGAGCGCAAACAGATGGCGGCCGAGCACGGTCCAGCCCATGAGAATGCTCATCACGATGGCGACGCACGAAAAGATTGATAAGGTGATCCAGGCATCCTTGCCAAGCACGCGATAAGCGTCGAACGGCACGTTGATGGTTCGATTTTGACAGAGGATCGTGGCGATGCTGCGCAGGCCCGCCATCGTCGCCAGGGTGGCGATAAATGGGGGGATCCGTAAGCCATTGATCATCAAGGCATGCAGGAGGCCGATGCAAAGCCCCATGGCGAGCGTGATGGCGATCGCCAGCACGACGATGGGAAGCGACGGCCCACTGCTACTGGTTGCCCCATTTCGGAGCCACTCGGTCAGGAGCTTGGCGCTCACCACCGAGGAAAGCGCAACCACGGCGCCCGTGGAGAGGTCGATGCCGCCGGCAATGATCACCACGGCGGCTCCCACGGCGAGAACCCCGAAAAGGGCCACGCGGTGCAAGAGCGCACGGATGTTGTACGCTCCGAAAAACGCGCCATCGCGATCAAGAAAATAGATGATGGCAAGGACGGCAACCAGGCCGGCCGCCAGCCCCCACTCGGGCGCTTTGAAGATGCGAAGGGGTTGCCAGGGCTCGTCGCGTCGTTGTTGCTGCGTTTCTTGGTCGGCCATAACGAGTCTAAACGATTCTTGAGACTTCAATCGGTGCGAAAATCGCGTGATCGACGGTTCTTCTAACCCAGGCGAAGCTGCTGGGCAATCAGGTTGCGCTGGATGTCGTTGGTGCCGGAGAAGATGAGTCCCCCGACACTATCGCGCAAGTCTTGTGTTTGCGGCGCACTGGACTCGAAGCCCGACGCCCCATGGATGCGCACGGCATCGAGGCTGTTCTGGACGAAACTTTCCGACACATGGAGCTTGGCCATCGAGGCCCAGAGCGCGGCGTCGTGACCGTGGGCCTTGGCCCACGCGTAACGATAGACGAGAAAACGGCTGGTTTCCAGCCTCAGCGTCATGTCGACAATACGATTGGTCACGGTTTGAAACTTGCGGATCGGTTGCCCGAACTGTTTCCTCGACCTGGAGCGCTCGACGCAGAGGTCGATCTGACGGCGCATCGCGCCCACGATCCCGGCAAGAATAGCGCCGCGCTCCCATTCGAGGGCCGCGTTGAAGATCGTCGAGCCGCGTCCTTCGCGGCCGAAGACACACCTGTCGGGGACCACGCAGTTCTCAAAGACGAGCTCGGCCATCGGGGCGGTGCGGAGACCAAGGCTTTCGATGGGACGTGCCACATGAAAGCCAGGCGTATCGCGATCGACGAGGAACGCGGTGATGCCGAGCACGCCTTTGTCGGGATCCGTGCTGGCGAAACAGACGACCAGGTCGGCGGTGGCACCACTCGTGATCCAGATCTTGCGGCCATTCAAGACCCAGGCGTTTCCGTGGCGAACGGCGCGTGTCGCCATGCTGAAGATATCGGAGCCGGCCTCGGGCTCGGTGGCCGCATTGGCGCCGAGGATCGCGCCGGAACACAGCCCGGGCAGATAACGCGCTTTCTGGTCGGCCGAGCCGAATGCGAGGAGCGTCATGGTGACCGTCCAGAGCGAGGCACCAAGGCCGAAAACCAAGCCCGTGTCATGGCACCCGTAGCCGAGTCCCTCGAGCGCCGCGACGGTCGTTTCCAGGTCCTGGCCGCGTCCGCCATATTCGACGGGTACAGGGAGGCCCAGCACCCCGAACTCGCCACACCGCTCGTAGCCCGCGCGCCAGAACTCGCCGCGATCGTCCCGGCTTTTGAAATCAGGATCAGCGAGCGTTTCGCGAGCGAACTCGAGCGCGGCGTCGTACCAATGGCTCTGTGCGTCCGAAAAGGCGAAATCCATTTTTGCGCCCATCTCGAATGACAATATTCGGTTGCATGGTGCGGGCAAGCAAGCCCACCAGACGAGTGCGGCTGGCTTGGCTGCCCGGCACGATGATGGCCAAAGCACGGCCGTTGAGCAAGACGGTATCGGCGATTCGTCCCTGGCAGTGTTCTGAAACCACAAAGCTTGACAAACCGTCTGCCCGCATCGGCGAAACCGTTGTGTCTCGCTTGGCGAAGCCTCGATTCTGTTTTATCATGTTCTCACGGTGATTTTGCGAGATCTGTGGAGAACGCGGAATGAAGTGCCTGATCGTCTACTACATGAACGGCCAGTGGATCGGCGAGGACGTCTCGTGGAAACGTTCTGGAAGCGGTACCTATCGTGAGACTTCGCGTATCGAGATCCCCCAATCGCGCGCCCAGATCGAAGCCTTCGCCGCCGAGAACCGCTATGTGATCGAATGGCGCGGCAAGCTGCCCGACGAGGTGCCCACCGCCGTCAGTGCCTGACCGGCATGTCCTGCTCTGATGGATTCTCGAATCCGTCGGCATGAGTGTTGTCGACGGCGACCTCCGGGGGCCGACGGCCGCGCACTGCGCCCGTCGTCACGCCTTTTGTACGAGCTGTTTCTTCCGCCAGACGATCTGGCTGCGGTTGCCCCCCGGATCATTGAAGAAGGCCGTCTTGAGGTCGTCATTGTCGACGTGCGTCTCGGTCTCGAAGACAATCCCCGCACGCTCGAGCCTCGGCCTTCTTCGCGGGTACGTCGTCGACCCAAAACGCGAGATGGCATACCCAGCGCTGGTTGACGCCGGACTGGTCGGCCGGCCGCGCCAGAACCTCGATCGCCATCCCGTGGTCATCGGCCAGGAAATAGGCCGGTGGATCGCCGCCGCTGTCAAAAACGACATGGAGGCCGAATCGATCGACGTAAAAATCCTTGAGCGACTCAGGGTCGTCGGCGTAAATCGCGAAGTGCTCGATGCGGGACATGAAGGCTTTCCCCTCGGGTGAACTCGTAACACGGGATCGTCGCCATTGCGAGCGACGAGCCAGGAAGAACGGCGGCCCGCTCGCGCGGGATCGTCATTGCCGGGACTTTGGTTTCGATCTGGGTTTCACTTTCGCCATGGCGACGATGAGTTTCCAGTGCTGATCCGTGACGGGCTGAATCGACAATCGGCTCCCTTTACGCAAGAGCCTCCATCCCGGCGAGATCGGTAATCGAGTGGAGCAGGGGAAGGCCGAGGGGCGGATCGATGGCACGCACGCCCTTGATCGCCACTTGATACCACGTGGGACTGGCAGGATCGCTTTTCGGATCAAAATGATCGTCGTCACGATCGAAGGCCGTCGGATCAGGGTGGCCAGCCCGCACGACTTCGGCGATCCCGGCAATGCAGGGGGGATCGGCGTTGGAGTGGTAAAAGAGCACTCCATCCCCGACCTGAACCTGGTCGCGCAACAGGTTGCGGGCCTGATAATTCCGGACCCCGTCCCAGCCCGTCGTCTGCCGGGGCTCGGCCATCAGGTCGGCAAACGAATAACTCGTCGGCTCCGTCTTGAACAGCCAGTACGCCATGAACGCTCGAGAGCGGTTGAGGTTCTCAAGGCCGGGTTCTCCCTGCCTCGTCGGTCATCAATCCCGGCAAGACGCCAGGCACCAACCGGTCGAACGAAGCTGAACCGGTGGCGCTCCTGGGCCCGGGCTTTCGCGTCAGGGCGTTAACCTATCATAAAGGGCGGCCCGAACGCGAGACCCGGAGAGCCGAACATTCGAGCGGTGCTGACTCCAAAAAATTGCCAGCGCAACGTAAAGTCCGCTTGATGGCAATCTCAAGTCAAGCTAATCTCCGTGGTCGAACGTCTTTCGCTGCACTCATGCAAGAGTCTTCGTTACGACCGCACCGACCGACGCGACTTCACCCCTATGAGGAGCAATGGAATGCTCTTCGCGCATCACCACGTTGATCGACTTCGCGAAAATTCCCTCCTCTCCTCCTTGCGATCGTATGCCGATGCGATTGTTCTCCTAATTTTGTGTGTCTGGGTCGTTGCGAGCCGCGTGCCTCTTTTGAATGACTTCGACTACCTGGGTAAAGACGGCCCTCTTTACATCAAATCGCTCGCGCTCGACGCTCAAACCTATGACGTTCCGCCGCCGGGAAACCTCGGCTATGTGCTGCTCGGCAAAGCGGCGTCGCTCGTGATTTCGAGCCCGGTCAGGGCCTATCTGGCTGTGAATATCGGCCTGACAGCCGTGGGCGTGGGATTCTGCTACCTGTTCGCGACCCTGATCGTTTCACGCCCTCTGGCCGCCGCGCTGACCTTCGCGCTGAGCTGTAATACGATCGTCTGGTACCACGGGTTGATCATCGCGAGCTACCCGGTCTGGCTCGTCGCGCTGCCGGCGATCGGGTGGTTCGGCGTGCGCTACAGGCGGCATTCGCGAACCGCCGATCTGGTGGGCGTCAGCGTCTCGCTTGCGATCGGAATGATCTTGCGGCCCGATCTCCTTTTCTTCGGCGGCCCGCTCTGGTTTGGATGTCTGGCGATGGGGCGCACGCCGTGGCGTCACTGGCTGGTTGGCGGGGCCATTGTCGCGATCGGCTGCGCCACCTGGTTTTTCGGCACGGCCTGGGTGCTCGGCGGGGTCGACATCTATCTGGATAAGGTGCGAGCGAAGCACGAGTTCGACAGGACGGGCTACGGCTTCTTCGCCAAGGGGCCTTACGAGGGCCTGGCGCGAAATGGCGTGAAGTTCGTGCTGTTTCTTGCGTGGGGTGCGTCCCTCGTGCTGGTTCCGTCTCTGTGGGGAATCAAGGGCAGGCTCCTGGCGTGGCGCCGCGATTGGCAGGCTTTGTTGCTCTGCCTGCTCTGGGTCGGACCTTCCTTGTACTTCACCCTGATGATCTTCGCCGGAAACGCCGGCCTGATCTTCCCGATGCTCCCCTTGCTTTACGTGGCCGCCGCACTCGGAGTGCAAGAGCTCGCCGGTCGCCGCCGTGCCTGGCAACCCGCCGCCGTCATGACCTTGCTTGGAGCTCTCAGCCTGGCGCAATTCATCGCAACGCCATTGCGGCCCCTGCAAAACCAGCGCGATGTGATTCTCAACGTCATGTTCTTGCGGTATAGCGCGGCGGGAATCGTCGGCCGCTACAACTTCAATCTCGTCGATTACGGCGTTTCGGCCTCGCTGGCCTCTGTCTCGAAACAAATGCGAGAGCCCGCTCCCATCCCGACAAGGCCGCGTCCAAACGCGCAGCAATTGCTTGCTTCGGAAGACTGACCACCCGCGCGTGCACTTCCGGGTTTTGAAATCGATACGCTCAATTCAGGCTGCCCCGTCGCGGTCAAGCACCACGACGGGGCACTGTCGTGCGCCGCCATGACCCTTTTCGCGACGCAGGCCATCTCCGGTCACGATCTGACGCGAGCCGCGCATGAAAAACGGGCTTCGATTCTCGAAGCCCGTTGCAGCCTGGTTCGTGGTGATCACAGGCTTCAGCGTGTGAGAATCAAGATAGCCGCGTGTCCTCAGTCGGCGCAGGCGTAGCGGAGGATGCAGTACAACGCCTGCACGCCGTCGCGCCAGCCGATTTTCTTACCTTCCCTGTAGTCGCGACCGTTGTAGCTGACGGGAATTTCATAGATCCGGCAGCGACGCGCGGGGCGGCCGTCGGTCTCCGGCAGCTCGAACCGCGCGATCTTCGCCGTGACCTCGGGCTCGAAGCCAAAGCGGTCACTCTTGAGCGTGATGCCCTGAATGACCTCGCGCCGGAAGACCTTGTAACAAACCTCCATGTCGGTAAGGTTGAGGTTCGTGAAGGTGTTCGAAAGCAAGGTCAGGAACTGGTTGGCCAGCGAGTGCCAGAAGAAAAGGACGCGGTGCCGTTCGCCGATAAACCGTGAACCGTAAACGACGTCGGCTTGCCCTTCGACAATGGGCTGAATGAGCTGGTAATACTGCGCCGGATCATACTCGAGGTCGGCGTCCTGAACGATGACGATCTGGCCGGTCGCATGAGCGAACCCGGTTCGCAGTGCGGCCCCTTTACCCCTGTTCTGCTCGTGGAACAGGATCGTCAGGTCGGGTTCTTCCTGGGCCAGACGCTCGAGCAATCGGCGGCGTGCCGTCGGTCGAGCAATCGTCCACCAGGATGATCTGTTTCTTGATCGGAACCGCGCGAACCCGGCGGAGAATTTCGAGGAGGGTGCCTCGCTCGTTGTACACCGGGATTACAACCGACAGCACGAGGTCAGCGGGGGTGCGATAAATTCCCAGGTTGCGACAGAGATTGTCGCCCAGAACGCGCAACAACCAGTCACGGCGGTCGTGCTCGTCGTCGCTGATTGGCGGCAAGCTCGCGTCGCCTTCCAACGGAAGAACCGAGGAAACGGGCAGGGTGCCAAGATTCATTGCGGGTTGAACCTCCATGTTGCGGCGAACACGTGTGGTCCGTCTCGGCAGCCGTTGCCGGGAGGATTGGATTGTTCGCGCGATGATTATAACGAAACAACCCGTTCTTTCCATAGGCGATCGTTTGTTCCTCGGCTTCGATATCGATTGCGTTTGACACGCGCTGCTGACTCGCGTCCTTCACTGCACGTCGCAACGCCTTTTTGTGCGGCGTTTCGCCTTGTCTATTCCGCGATGATCGGTCATCGTGACACACCAATCACGAGTCGACCCCATCGCGCAAATGCAGGGAGGCATCGCACCTGTGGGACGGAAAAGCGAAGTTCTGGCTTTCGGTCTATGCCTGTCGCTTTGCGTTGCGGCTTTCTTTCATGAGTCGCTCCTGGGCGGCAAGGTGTTGAGCTCGGCCGACGTCTTGTTGGTCTCGGCCAGCTTTCGAGATGAGGGGGCTGCCGACTATGAGCCGGCCAACCGGCTCTTGATGGATCCGGTCCTTCAATTTCAGCCCTGGCTCGAACTCAACCGGCGGATGATCAGACAGGGCCAGCTCCCTTTGTGGAACAGTTACGCCGGCTGCGGCGCGCCTCATCTGGCCAACGGTCAAAGCGCGGTCTTCGATCCGTTTAATCTGATCGCCTACCTCGGATCGACGCCCCGGGCGTACGCCTACATGGCCGCGGCCCGCCTGTGGATGGCCGGGCTGGGAATGTTTCTCCTGGCGCGCTTCTGGAATCTGGGCTTCTGGGGCCGCTGGTTCGCGGGACTGACCTATCCGTTTTGCGGGTTCCTGGTCGTCTGGCTCCTCTTCCCGGTGACGCCCGTGGCGATCTGGATGCCCTGGCTCTTCCTGGCGACCAGTCGTGTCCTTCGAAACCCCGGCGCACGCGCAGCGGCCTGGCTGGCCGTTGCGATCGCGCTGACCGTCTTCGGCGGCCACATTCAGACGAGCGCCCATGTCTTGCTCGCCGGCGGCCTTTACGCGGCCGTCAATATTGGGTGGAGGGCCTACCAGGGAACGAACTGGCGCCAGGCGACGCTCGCGTACTCGGCGGGCACCGTACTCGGCCTCGGTCTGGCGGCCGTGCAGATCCTGCCTCTGGGATTCTACCTGACGAAAAGCTCCGTCTGGAGTGACCGCCGCGAGGAACGATCGGCGTGGTGGCAGCTTGAACGTCCGCGACTGCTCGACGCCGCTTGCACGGCGATGCCCTACATGTATGGCAGTCAGCGGCGCGGCCATCCGAACCTGGCGCGCGCCCTCGGAGTTCACAACCTCAATGAGTCGGCGGCCGGTTACGCGGGGCTGGCGACGTTGATCTGGCTTGCGCCCTGGCCGTCGCCACGCGCCGCCGGTCGCTCGACGGCGCTTTCCTGATCGGGCTCGTCTTGATCGGCGTGCTGGGCGCGTTTCGGCTGCCGCCGATCGACAACCTGCTGCGTGCCCTGCCAGTTCTCGAGGTGACGGACAACCGCCGTTTGACACTCTGGATCGCCTTTGGTCTGACCCTCCTGGGGGGTATGGGCCTCGACAATCTCGGCGAAACGAGTCGCCTGCCGCGAAGCTGGCTCTGCGCCTGGATCGCGGGTGCGCTCTTCCTGGCGATTGCGTCGGCCGTGATCCCGCGCTTCGAAGACGTGCTCCGCCAGCGCGCGGCCGCTCACTATCGACACGCGGCGGTCGTGACGGCTGGTGCCGACCCGGCCGATTATCAAGACCGCGCCGATCGCCAGGTCCGTCAGGCTCTGGAATTCCTTCCTGGATACTACGGGCTCGCTGGCATCGAGCTGGGGATGCTCGCTGTTCTGGCATTCCAGGCACGCCGCACGCAGGGCCGTCCCCGATGGATCGAGCCCGCATTGCTCGCGATGACCCTTCTTGACCTGTGGCTCTTCGGTTTTGACCTCAATCCGGCGATCAGCCGGGAAATTCAAACGTTCGAGCCCGCGGTCATCAGCAGGTTACGCCAGCAATTGCCGGCCGATGGCCGGGCGCTGGGGATCGGCGAGGAACTGCCCCCCAATACATTGATGCGGTTTGGCCTGCGCGACGTGCGAAATTACGATTCGGTCGAAATGGCCTCGAATCTGGCATGGCTGTCGCCGCTTTACGAACCGACGCAGGCGCCGCTGTCGAGCCGCGGCGAGATCAACTGGCGCGGCGTCGTGGCCGCCCGTGATCGCTTGCTCGAGTCGGGCGTCAGCGCGATCGTGGGCGCTTCGCCGCCCCCCGAGGGCGCGTTCGAGCGGGTTGAACGCGTCGGCCGCGTCTTTATTGCCTGGCAGCGCGGCAGGCCGTGGGTTCAATCGGCGACGACTCGAACGCGAATCGAGGCCACGCACGGCGACGGCTCGGCCCATATTTTCGTCGACGCGCAAGCGCCCGACCGGCTCACCGTGCGCGAAAGCCATGACCCCGGCTGGCACGGTTGGCTCGACGGCAAACCGGTCAAAATCGAGGCGAAATCGGCTGTTTTTCTCAATATCGAAATACCGGGAGGTCAACATGAATTGATTTTGAAGTATGATCCGATGGAGGTGCGCCTTGGCCTCTTGATCTCGGTCATGGCGCTGGCTTGTTTGATTCTGGTGTTGACAGGAAATCGATTGTTTTGGATTCCTGGAATAACCATGGTAAAGGGCTTGGACGGATCTGAGCCCTCGGGTTAGAATCGATTTCAACATCTTCCGGACGCGTTAACCGGCTCATCACAACTGAGGGATATATCGCTGATGGTCCACTTCACGTGCGATCTCTGCGGCAAGGATTTGACCAGCACCGGTGAAAGCCGATACGTGGTCAAGATTGAAGCCTATCCCGGCTTTGACCCGACTGAAATCAAGGAGGACGACCTGGACGATGATCCGATGGAAGCCGTAGCACAGATCCTTCAACGCGACGAGGCGCTCGTCAACGAGAACGCAGCCGCCTCACAGCACAAAGGTTTCCGATTTGACCTTTGTCCGTCGTGCCACCACAAGTTCCTGAAAGACCCGCTGGGCAAAGAGACCATTCGCTCATTCGACTTCAGCAAGAACTGAGCAGCGCGCGTCTTTCCAACCGGTCAACGATTTCGCGCCGCGAGCGAAGCCAGTCCGGGCCCGATCAAGCCCTCTTGTTTCCCGCCACCGTGTTGCCGGGTCATCGCACTCTGATATCTGACAAATGTCAACCATGTCAGTGCGACTTACGCGACGAACGCGACCACGGTCGCGGTGGCGGCAACCTGAGAGGCAAACAACAGTAGCGCTTGCTTGCACTCATATATGGTAGAGTGCAAGCATGATTAAGGTTAATCGCCATCAGCGCGCGACGAATAGGATGAGGTTGGTGATCACCGAGACGGCCAGGAGCATCGCCATGGTGGCGATCAGGTGGTTGCGGTTGTTGACATAGGATGCGAGATCCACGAGCTCTTCCTCGCTGGGGCCGCGCTGCTGGTGATGCTCGGCGTCGTATTCGCCCTCGGCCAGGGCCAGTAGTGTTTCGGGCTTCTGGCCGGCGATCATCGGGCTTTCGCCGCGCTGCAGGCATTTGATATCAAGGATCAGGTCATCGGGGGTCTG
Organism: uncultured Planctomycetota bacterium; assembly: GCA_963818265.1. GTDB lineage: Bacteria > Planctomycetota > Planctomycetia > Isosphaerales > Isosphaeraceae > CAWFRS01. The sequence goes on from CAWFRS010000001.1 coordinate 348,825, forward strand.
GTAGCGGTGCTCGCGATTCTTGGCCATCATGGTCTCGACGACCATACCCAGACCGCCTGAGAGCTGGCCGTTCAAGTGGTCGGGGGGAACGATCGTCACGTTGGGGTCGACGTGCTTGCGCATGACGTCGTTGGGCGTGTCGCCGCCGTAGGGCACCTTGCCGGTGACCATGTGGTAAAGTGTGGCGCCCAGGCTGTAGATGTCGGCGCGGATATCGATATTCGTCTGGCCGCGCACCTGTTCGGGACTGATGTAATAGGGCGTTCCGATGGCCATGCCGGCTTCCGAAAGGCCCCACTTCTCGTCGTCGGTCAAACGGGCCAGACCCAGGTCGGCGAGCTTGACTTCGCCCTCGCGCGTGAGGATCACGTTTTCCGGCTTGATGTCGCGGTGAATCAGACCACGCTGCGCGGCATGCTTGAGCGCTTCGGCGATCGCCAGGGTGATCCGAAGCGCTTCCTTCTCGGTGAACGTCTTGTTCTTGTCAAGGAAGTCCTTGATTGTCGGACCTTCGACGTACTCCATCACGAAGAAGTAATGGCCGTCGATCTGGCCGGCATCGATGGCGTTGACGACGTTATTGTGCGACAGCTTGGCGGCGATCATCGCTTCACGCTCGAAGCGTTTGATAAACTCTTTATTCTGGGCGAGGGGCTCCAGCAGGATCTTGATCGCGACGACCCGGTCGACGCTGATCTGCTTGGCCTTGTAGACGACACCCATCGATCCCTTGCCCAGCTTTTGAAGCATCTGGTAGCCGGGGATCTGAAATTTCCGATTGGCATCGCCCGACTCCTGGACGAGACGGGTGACCTGGCTGCGCGTCAGCACCTTGGCCTCGACCATGATTTCAAGCAGACTCTTGGGCAAGTCGCTTTCCCTGGCGGCTAGCTGTTTTCGCTGCGACTTGCATGCGTCAATTTCAGCCGCCGTCGCCAGGCCACGGCGGAGGATCGACTTTTCCAACTGAGACTCGTCGATACTGGACGAGCTCTTGGAATCCTTGCCCGGACCATTCGAGCCCTTGGGATCCTTGCCGGGATCATTCGAGCCCTTGGGGGCTTTGCCAGGATCATTCGAGCCCGCGGGGTTTTTGCCCGGATCATTCGAGCCCTTGGGATCCTTGCTCGGGCCACCGGGCCCTTTCGGGTCTTTGCTCGGACCATTGCTCTGGACCGGACTGGCCATCTAGCCGTCTCCCTGCATGTTCTTGAGCTGACAGGCCGCGGCGGAATCGCCTCGGAGCCCTTGGTCCCATCCGGCCGACAACGCCAGACGATCCGGCGAGCCGATAGTTGCGACAACGAAGCCGATCACGAGTTGTCTGAATGAATCGAGTTTGGGGTTCATAAAAGTATGTTTCGCAGGGGCCAGTTGTCAACGAAATTCCCTGCCCCTGACTGGAGTTACCCGTTTATCGCCGCGCTCGCGCGAATTGATCGCGGGGCGGCGGGGCAGCGCGATCCTTGAGCGGAGAGTTGCTGTTCGATATTATATCCGGATGAATAGCCATTCTACGCTCGACGATCGCGAAGGTGACGATCGGAAAGCGGTGCGCAAAATTTTGAGACAGGTTCGTTTAATCGGAGGGCGTTTTGATCAAGCTCGGCGTCATCGCGGGGGATGGTGTTGGTCCCGAAGTCACGGCGGAAGCCCTCCAGGTCTTGACCGCGGTCGCCCGGAACGACGACATCTCGTTCGAGACGAGAGCGTTCGACCTTGGCGGTGAACGCTACCTTCGGACCGGCGAGGTCTTGCCCGACGCCGAGATCGACGGCCTGCGATCCTGCGACGCGATCTTGCTCGGCGCGGTCGGCCACCCGGGCGTGCCCCCCGGTGTGCTCGAGAAAGGAATCCTCCTGCGGCTCCGCTTCGACTTTCACCAGTATATCAACCTCCGCCCCGTTCAACTCTTCCCCGGCGTCGAATGCCCGATCAAGGGCAAACAGCCCGACGACATCAACATGGTCGTCGTCCGCGAGAACAACGAAGACCTCTATGTCGGCGCCGGTGGCTTCGCGCAAGGGGACAGCCGAGGAGGTCGCCATCCAGACCTCGATCAATACCCGCGCGGGCGTCGAGCGGACGATCCGCTATGCCTTCGAGCGGGCCGTCGAGCGAGCGAGTGCCGGTCCGTTCGGCGGCCTTTCGGCCGCGGACCGTGCCGCCGGCTTCAAGAGGCAAGTGACGCTCGTCGCCAAGACCAACGTCTTGACGTTCGCCCACGACCTCTGGATGCGCACCTTCAACGAGGTCGGCCGCGATTTTCCTCAGATCAAGTGCGACTATCAGCATGTCGATGCCTGCTGCATGCGGATGGTCACCAGCCCGGAGCGGTTCGACGTCATCGTGACGACGAATATGTTCGGCGATATCATCACCGACCTGGGAGCCGTCTTGCAGGGGGGCATGGGCCTGGCCGCCTCGGGCAACATCAATCCCGAACGAACCGCCCCGAGCATGTTCGAGCCGGTGCACGGTTCGGCGCCCGACATCGCGGGCAAGGGGATCGCCAATCCGCTCGCGGCGATCCTGTCAGTCGCCATGATGCTCGAGCATATGAGTTATCCGCGCGCTGCCGAACGGGTGCGCACCGCCGTGCGGCAGGTTTTATCCCGGCCGACACCGCGAACCCCCGACCTGGGCGGCACCGCGAGCACGGCCGCAGTCGGCCGGGCCGTGCGCGATCTGCTCGTGGGCTGACGAGAGAAGCCGCGTCGGCCGACAAAGATTGCAGGGCGAGAAACTCGCTCGAGCAGGCCGCCGGCCACGATGCGTTGACGCCCGACACCTGACAAAAGTCAAATCCGAAGAAAGCAAGCCAGCGCGATGGCAACAATGGATCGAATCGTGTAGTTTGGAATGGGTGGGTCGTCTGATCTAGCGCCGCGAGGGTGTCTGATTGCCTCATGTCCGAGGGAACTCTGATGCGCACGAAATTTGCCAACATTCGATCGAGAGCGGCCTTCACGTTGATCGAGCTGCTCGTGGTCATCGCCATTATCGCCGTCCTGGTCGCGCTGATCATGCCAGCCGTGCAATCGGCCCGCGAAGCCGCGAACCGGGCGAAATGCCAGAACAATCTCAAGCAACTGGGCCTGGCGGCCAACGAGTATCACGATGCCTTTGGCTCGTTTCCCGCGGGCTGGTATTGCTACGTGCCGACCTATGATGCCAACGGCAACTTGACGTCGGGCGATCCCAACTGCGCGACGCCCTACACGCCGATGCAAAATTATATGTGGAACGGCATGATCGGCCTGTTCATGAAAATGGAACAGATGAATCTCTATAACGAGATCAATTTCAACGTTTACTATTCGCCCACCGTCATGGGCGCCAACGCCCCTGATAACGCCACGGCAATCCGCCGCACGATTGATGGGTTCGTGTGTCCCTCGAACCGACGTCCCCAGGCGGTCAACACCCAGACCGGCGCGACAACGACGTCTCAGCTCGGGCCGTCGGATTATCGCGGCAACCAGTCCGCCGGAATGATCGGGGCGACGACGCAAGACTGCCCCACAATCCTACCGAGCAACACATTCTGTTGCGTCTATGACAACGGCGTGATGTATCAAAACTCGGCGGTCAACATGGCCGATATCACCGACGGCACGTCAACGACGATCATCATGGGCGAGAGCATCTGGCCCCAGGGCGTGTGGTCCCAGGCACAAAGCTCCGTTGTCCGAACCAACATCGACCGTACGATCAATCAGCCGATCCCTTCCAACGGCGTCAATTTCTGGACCTACTGGGCCAGCAAGCATCCCGGTGCCGTCAACTTCGGATACTGCGACGGCAGCGTGCGGCCCGTGACTTCGCAAATCAACAAGCTCGTCCTCAACAAGCTTTGCACGCGCAACGGCGGCGAAACGATCTCGAGCGACGAGATAAAATGATCGTCGTCTCGGTGAACGCACAACGCTGGGTTGACGATCCGACCCGAACGCTGGTCGTCAACCCAGGGCGAGCGGTGCGTCTCGCCGTTTCACGACGATTGTGATCGCGGCGTGTGCGACGTCGCGGCGCGTCCTCAATCGAGGCTTTCGATCTCGGCCTGCAAGACACACCAGCGCTCCTCGGCGTCGTTGAGCTGAGCGGCCACCGATTCGAGCTCGTTGTGCAAGCGCAACGCCTCCTTCTGGTCGGTCGGCCGACATGAGCTGCGTGCTCGTGAGCTTCTTTTGCTCGTCGAGACGGGCGATCGCCTTTTCGACGTTGTTCATCTCCCTGCGGATGTCTCGCTCATTGCGCACGCTCGGCCGTGAGACCCCCTTTTGCTTCAAGACCTCGGCCGGCGGCTTTGACATCCGCGTCGCCGTCTCGCGTTCGCCTTCTTCGATCTCCTTGTTGACCGCGTACAGATAGGTCTCGTAATCGCCGAGATAGTTCACGACCCGGCCGTCGCGCACCTCGATGATCGACGTCGCCATGCGCTTCATGAAATAGCGGTCGTGGCTCGTGAAGATGACCGTTCCTTTGTAGGCCAGCAGAGCCTCCGCCAGCGAGTCGACCGTTTCGACGTCGAGATGGTTTCCCGGCTCGTCGAGAACCAGCACGTTATGCTGGCTGAGCATCAACCCCGCAAGGCAGAGCCGGGCCCGCTCCCCACCCGAGAGGACCGAGATCTTTTTCTTGACGTCGGGCCCGCGAAACAAGAGCGACGCCGCGCCGTTCAAGATCTCTTGCGTCTTCGTCCCTCCTGGTGCGGTTTTTTCCAGGTAGTCATACACAGTCTGGTTCTGAGGCAGGCTCGTGTAGACGTGCTGAGCGTAGATTCCGATATTGCAGCCATGCCCCCAGCGGACCTCGCCCGCCAGGGGCTCGAGCGAGTCGACGATGGTGCGTAAGAAGGTCGTTTTCCCCTGGCCGTTATCGCCAACGACGGCCGCGCGGGCGCCATGTTCCACGTCGACGCCGATCCCGGCCGCGATCCGCCTTTCGGGGTAGCCGATCGCCAGATCAACGCAGCGGAGCGCCGAGCCGCGCCGCGGCTCGACCTGGGGCGCGGATGCTCACGGTCGGCTCATCGGCGGCGATCTCGATCGTTTCCAGCTTCAGGAGCTGTTTTTCCTTCGATTTCGCCCGCGTGGCCGTGCTGGCGCGGGCCTTGTTCTTGGCGATGAATTCCTCGAGATGACGCTTCTTCGCCAGAACGCCCGCGTTCACGCGCTCATCCTGCTTGCGGCGCTCTTGCTGATTCTCTTGATAAGCGTCGATCTTGCCGGGATACATCGTGAGCTTGCCACGCGCCAGCTCGAGCGTGTGCTCGCACGTCGCGCCCAGGAACGCCCGGTCGTGAGACACGATCAGGCACGCCTTGTCATAATTCCGCAGAAAATGCTCGAGGAGGATCTGGGTGCGCAAGTCGAGGAAGTTGGTCGGCTCATCGAGCAGGAGCAAGTTGGGGGAATGCAGCAGCAGGGCCGCGAGCTTGACGCGAGTTTGCCAGCCGCCGGAGAGCACGCTGATCGGACCTTCGAGATAGGGCCCCTTGAGCTCGAATTGCGCGGCGACCTCGCCGCACCTCCAGTCGGGCTGCTCGCTGTCGCGCATCAGGAACTCGAGCACGGTTTCGCCCGGCTGAAATGCGTCATGCTGCCGCAGGTAACCCAGCCGCAATCGCGGATGACGGATCATCTCGCCGCGATCGAGCTCTTCCTCGCCGAGCAGGATCTTGAGCAGCGTGCTCTTGCCTGCCCCGTTGCGGCCGACAAATCCGACCTTCACATCATCGGTAATCGAAGCCTCTGCACCATCCAGTAGTTCTTGCCCACCATAGCTTTTGTAAGCGTCTCTGATCTGCAACAACACGGCCATCGTCGAAAGGCTCTCCAGGTTCCGGTTTTTAGAAGACCTTTAGTTTACCAAATCCGGCGCTTTTGTATTGATCGAAATGGCACTCCCTCATTTGGGATTGCACCAGCTCCTCGTTGACGCACGCGACGCCAGAAAGTTAAGCTCTTATTCAACACTCCCGAACTCCTTCCAGCGTCACCAGCACGGGCTCGCGCTTTTGTCCGACGAAGTTCGAGCCAGCGAGACGAGGAAAGGGGCGTCTTTCTTGCCGTTCACGCGCTTCTCCTTGCGATCGATTCCTTCGAGCCCCGCAGCGGTTCGAGCCGCCTTCTTTTGCCTGGTTCTCTGCTCGTTCGCTGTGTGCGATCGTAGCCTCGCGGGCGAGGCGAGGCTCGAGATCGCCCCTTCGTCCGTGAATCTTTCCGGAGCTGCCGCGCGGCAACAGCTTGCGGTGACCGAGCGCGACGACGACGGATCGCCGCGCGACGCGACATCGCACTGTCGCTTTGAGGTCGAGCCCGCCGACATTGCGACGGTTCAACCAGGAGGCGTCATCATTGCACAAAAGCCGGGAACGGGCCGGATCAAAGCGTTCGTCGGCGCGAAATCCGCCGAGATTGCGCTGCACGTCGAGCAAATTCACCTCACGCATCCGCCGAGCTTCCGTCACGACGTTGCGCCGCTTCTCTCCAAAGCCGGCTGCAACATGGGGGCCTGCCACGGAAACCTCAACGGCAAAGGCGGATTCAAGCTCAGTCTCCGCGGCGAGGACCCCAGCTTTGATTTCGAGGCCCTGACCCACGATCTCGCCGGCCGTCGCGTCAATCGGATGTCGCCCCGATCGAGCTTAATCGTGCTCAAACCGACGGGCAGCGTGCCCCACGAGGGGGGTTTACGGTTTCGGCGCGACTCGGTGGAAGCCCAAACGCTCGTCGCGTGGATTGCCGCGGGTGCGAGCGATGATCGCGACACGGCCCCCGCCGTGAAAGCCTTGCACGTGTTCCCGACCGAGCGCATTCTCGCACCCGGAAAATTAGACCAGCAACTTGTGGTCACGGCCGAGTTTGTGGATGGAACAAGGCGCGATGTCACACGGCAGGTTGCCTATGATGTCAGCGATCCGACCCGGGCCGAAGTCTCGGTCGAGGGCAAGGTGCGCGTGCACACGGCGTGTGAAACGGCGGTCGCCGTGCGCTACGCTAATGGCCGGGCGACCAGCCGCCTGGCGTTCGTCGCCGACCGTCCCGGGTTCATCCGCACCGAGATTCCACCCAACGGGCCGATCGACGGCCTCGTCTTCGCGAAATTGAATGCGCTGCGGATCAATCCTTCGCCGGTCTGCGGCGACTCGGTCTTCGTTCGCCGGGCCTATCTCGACGCGATCGGCCGCTTGCCGGAACCGGCCGAGGTCATCGCGTTTCTCGAATCAAGCGACCCCCGCAAGCGCGAGGCGCTCATCGATCGTCTCGTCGAGCGCCCGGAATTCGCCGATTTCTGGGCGCTCAAATGGGCCGATCTCCTCCGCAATGAGGAGAAGACGATGGGCGAGAAGGGGGCCTGGATCTTGCAGCGCTGGCTCCGCGACGAGCTGGCTCGCGACGTTCCCTTGAGCGCGATGGTGCGCGAGATCGTGACAGGCCTGGGTTCGACCTGGCAAAACCCGCCGTCGAGCTTTTACCGCACCAACCGCGACCCGGCCACCGCCGCCGAAAGCGTCAGCCAGGTCTTTCTGGGTCTGCGGCTTCAATGTGCGCGCTGTCACAACCATCCGTATGACGTGTGGACCCAAAACGACTATTACGGGCTCGCCGCCTTCTTCTCGAACGTCAACCGCAAGCAGCCCAGCAATGCGCGCAAGGATAACCTCGATTCACACGAGATCAATGGTGACGAAACGATTTACCTGACCGGCCGACCCCGGATGGTCCAGCCGCGCACGGGCGAGGTCTTGCAGCCGAAATGCCTCAATGGACCTGTCGTCGATGGGGACGCTCTCAACGATGGAAACGCCTTGAACCGGCTGGCCGATTGGCTCACGCGCGGCAATCCGCAATTTGCGCGTAACCTCGCCAATCGCATCTGGTTTCACCTGCTCGGCCATGGCATCGTCGATCCGGTGGACGATTTTCGTGAATCGAACCCGCCGTCGAACCCTGCGCTCCTGGCCGTGCTCACGGCCCAGTTCGAAACCGGCGGCATGCGGCTCAAGCCGCTCGTGACCTGGATCATGAAATCGCGGACATATCAACTGAGTGCCACCCCCAACCCGACCAACGCTGGCGATGAGACCAATTTTTCCCACGCCATGGTGAAGCTGCTTCCGGCTGAGATCTTGCTCGACGCGATCAGTCAGGTCCTCGCGACGCCCGAGCGTTTCACACACGCACCCAGCTCGCTGCGGGCCGCGCAACTTCCAGGCGCGTCGGGGGGAGTGCCCTTCTTGAAAGCCTTCGGCAAGCCCGACAGGCTGTTGACCTGCGAGTGCGAGCGATCCGAAACGACGACCCTGGCCCAGGCGTTCCAGATGATCAACGGCGAGACGGTGCGCAAGAAGTTAGAAAGGCCGTCGAATCGGATCGGCGCCTTGATGGATTCGAAGCGGAGCCTGCGCGACGTTCTTGACGAGATTTATCTGGCCGCACTGGCCCGCAAGCCGACGCCTGCCGAATACAAGGCCGTTGATCGGCACCTCGAGGGCCATCGCGATCGCCGTAAAGCCTGGGAAGACGTCGTGTGGGCGGTTCTCAATAGCAAAGAGTTCTTGCTGCGTCACTGAGCCTGTTCGCAAGCGGAGGGCCAAAAAATGATAGCCGGGTGCCCAGATTATCAGACGACCCGCCAGATCTCACGGCGCGGCTTGCTCCGGGCCGGGACCGCGGGGCTCGTCGGTCTGAGCCTCCCCGCGCTCTTCGCGCCGAACAGGCGGGCAAAACCGGCCCTCGCGCCAGGCACATTATTTTCCTCCACCAGTTTGGTGGACCGGCGCACCTCGACACGTTTGACATGAAGCCCGACGCGCCCGCCGGCATTCGCGGCGAATTCAAGCCGATCGCCACCCGCCAGCCGGGTTTGATCGTCAGCGAGCACCTGCCGCGGTTTGCCAAGGTCGTCGACCGCTTCGCGCAGGTCCGCTCGGTCAATCACCGGATGAAAAACCATAACTCCGCGACCTATTACAGCCTGACTGGCCATGCGCCGCCACTCGACGATATCCGGCTGCGCGACACCCAGGAGCTTTATCCAGCCTATGGCAGCACGGTAGCCAAGCTCCGGCCGAGCGCCGATCCGGCCGTGCCGTCATTCGTGTCGTTTCCGCATGTGCTGCGCGATGGCAGCGTCACGCCGGGCCAGCATGCGAGCTTTCTGGGCAAGGGATGCGACCCATTCTTCATCGGGCAGGACCCCAGTCAGGCCAACTTCCGACTCCCCGAGCTCAGCCTGCCATCATCGATGTCGCTCGACCGTCTCGAGGATCGCCGCGGTTTGCAGCAGGTGATCGACGAGCAGACCGACCTGGCAACCTGGTCGGAGACCGCGCGGGGGATCGATTCATTCTACGGCCGGGCTCTGACCATGCTCGGCTCGCCCAAAGTGAAGCGTGCCTTTGACCTTTCGCAAGAGCCTGATAAACTCCGCGACGCCTACGGCCGCACGACTTATGGCCAGAGCTGCCTGCTGGCGCGGCGACTCGTCGAAGCTGATGTGCGGTTCGTGTCGGTTTATTATTCCAACTCGATCGGCGGCAAAGGCAACGGCGGCTGGGATACGCACGGCGACAATTTCAACCAGCTCAAGAAACGTCTTTTGCCCATCACCGACATGGCGGTGCCGACCCTGATCGAAGACCTGGACGTGCGCGGCTTGCTCGATGAAACTCTGGTCGTCTGGATGGGCGAATTCGGCCGCACGCCGAAAGTTGAAAACACCAAGCAATTCGGCCCCGACGGTCGCGGCCACTGGCCGAATTGCTATACCGTGTTGCTCGCTGGCGGCGGCGTGATTCCAGGGGCGATTTACGGAGCGAGCGACCGCATCGGTGCCTATCCGGCACTCGATCCCGTGAGCCCTGACGACATTGCGGCGACCATGTTCTGGGCGCTGGGCATTGACCCAGCGACGGAAGTGGTTGATACGCTGGGACGTCCGTTGCCGATCGCGGCGGGCAGGCCGGTGACCAGGCTCTTTGGTGGTTCGGCCTGAGAGTGCGGTTGGTTTCCAGACGCCCGGCGACTTTTTTCGGTCGGCCGCGAAAGGAAATCGAACCGGCGGCAACTCTCATGGCGAACCATGCGAACGCCAAAGTCAGATCACCACCCTGAGCCCGGCGGCGTCTTCAGTGCTCTCGACTGGGGTCACACCCTTGCCGAGCACGATCGATGGCTCCGGCGCGTCGTGGCCGCACGACTCGGCGAGCCGCAGGCGGTCGACGAGGTCATGCAAAACGTGGCACTCGCGGCCGTGGCGCAGCGGTCGCCGCTGCTCAATACAGCGCGGGCCGCGGTCTGGCTTTATCGTCTGGCTGTGCGGCACGTTTTGATTTACCGCCGCAAGGCGGGGCGTCAGCGGTCGCTCGTCGGCCGTTATGCAAACCGATGCGGCCCGACCGAGGCCGATGAAGCGCCGTCACCACTGGCCTGGCTCGTGAGTGACGAGCGCCAGCAGTTCGTGCGTTCCGCCCTGGGACGGCTGCCGCCGCGCAACGCCGAGCTCTTGACCTTGAAATATACCGAGGGCCTGGGCGCACGCGCACTCGCCGAGCGGCTGGGCACAACCGTGTCGACGATCGAGACCCGTTTACATCGTGCTCGCAACCGGCTCCGAACCGAGCTCGCCAATCTCTCTCAAGAATTCGAGGCATCCGACGATGGTCGAGTCTAATCTTGACCCTACCTTTGACGACCGCTTCATCGATCGACTCGTCGACGGCGAAATTTCCGCGGCCGAGCTGCGTGCTGCTATTGGCCGTATCGATCAGTCACCAGACGGCTGGAAACGCTGCGCGCTGGCATTCCTGGAAGCTCAGTGCTGGCAACAGTCGCTGGTGGGAATTGGCTCGCGCACCGATCCATCTGGCGAAGACTTGAGCTTCTCGGCGAACCGAGGAACGCCCCGGCATCGTCGCTCCTGGATTCGAACGGCCGTGGCAGCCGCCGTGATGTTACTCTCGTTTTCGCTCGGCTGGGCCGGCCATGCGGCCCGCCATCCGGCCGCCAAAGTTCTGAATCGAGATGCTCCCCATTTCGCGAAACACACGCTGGTGCTTCCTGACCTCCCGGCTGAATCCGTTGACCTTCGCTCGCATGATCAAGCCGCGAATCTAGATACGAATCGTGAAGAGCGAGACGACCTGGCCGTGGCGACGTCGGCCGTCCGGTCGGTCGGTCATATTCGGCTCGGTTCCGAGAGCACCGGAGCCGACGTTCCGATCCTGGCCGGCCCCGGGATTGACGAGACCTGGCTCCGGAATCAGCCTCCACCGCTCACTGAACATGGCCAGGTCGTTCTGGAACAGCAAGGTTATCAGGTCGATCAGCAGCGTCAGCTCATTTCGACCACTCTCGCCGATGGCCGGCGCGTTGCGATCCCCGTCGACCAGGTCCAGATTCGCTATGTCGGAAACGAACCGCTGTGATTCGTTCGTGATGCCACTTTCCACATTCCCCGCAAAAGGAGCGTGACCATGAGACTGTACTGGATCCTTTCGTGGTTCTTGCCACTGATCCTCGTCGCACCGCCGGCTGGGCAGCCGGATGTGCTCGCTCAGTCGCCGAACGGGCGACAGGGGCAGCAGCCGTCTCAATCAGGAGCTCAGGGCGCCAATCCTCAAACGCAATCAGGAGGACTCAGGCGCCAATCCTCAAAACCAGCAGAGCCAGAGCGCGCACGGGTCGCTCAACCAGTATTATTCTCAGCGGTACAACGTTAACGAGCTGAACCTGGCCCGGCAGCCGGCCATTCCCGTTTACAACTGGCGATCTCTCCCGGTTTGGGACTCATGGAGCCAGACCGCAAACCTGAACCTGGTACCCGCCGACGACGCGTTGCGAGCGCATCTTGGTCTCTCAAAGGATGAAGGTCTGGTCGTCACCTCCGTGATCGCCAACGGACCCGCCGCGCAGGCTGGCGTGCAGCAAAACGACGTCCTGCTGAAACTGGGCGAGACCCCGCTCGCCAAGGTCGACGACCTTGACGAAGCTCTCAAGGCGACCGGTGAGAAACCGTCGGAGCTGATGGTCTTGCGCGGGGGAAAAAGATCAAGATTCCCGTGCAGCCGCGCATTCGGGTGACGATCGGTCCGGTGGAGGTGCAAGTCCCGGCATACTGGATTGGCGTGCCGATGTCGCCCATCGAGCCGGCACTACGATCGCAGCTCAAGCTGCCTGGCAAACAAGGACTGCTGGTGCTCAGCATTGTCAAAGGGAGCCCTGCCGAAGCCGCGCAGCTCAAGGTTCATGATATCTTGCTCACTCTGGGGGGCCGGCCACTGGAGAGTCAGGAAAAGTTTGTCGAAATTTTACAGGCCAACAAGGATAAGAAAATTGCCGTCGAAATCCTGCGGGAAGGCAAATTGATGAAGGTTGATATTGTGCCGGCGCGACGAAAGACATCGCATGCCGTTGTGAATGTGCACAGTGTCGACATGGGATCTCTGTTACAGCTCGTTCGGCCGGGAGCCATCGTTCAGGGGTGGACCGACGCAACCCAGAATGGCAACGCCCTGGTTTGTACGCGCGACGAAGCCGCCGCCGAAACCAGGCCGGCACCAGACGCCACCGCGGCGATCGTAAAACGCCTGGACGAGCTCGACGGTCAGATGAAGCGGCTCAGCAAGGCCATCGACGAGCTGAGCACGGTTCTCAAGGACAAGAAATGACCTCTGGCATCAGACGTCCGACGCGTTTTCAACGGCCGCCCCTGGAACAGAATCCTTGGGCGGCCGAGGGACGACAACGAGACCGGCCTTGCCGAGCCGGCTGACAATCACCCTCCAGTGGCGGCTGAAGCTATGTCCGTCCATGGTGTGGGAACAGAGAATGGTCTCGCGGTCATGGCGGCCGACGACCCGCGCCCCGCCCGGGGCGCGGTCGAGTGCGCGCCGGACCACACTGACGCTCGCTGCCCGCACATAGAATCGCCGGTCTTGATCCATCTCGCCCTTTTCATGGTCACTTCGGGTATGATCATCCATGGCCATCCTCACGGCGAATTTCGATTTCCGATTTCCATCTTACTCTGACCGCCTGCCAGTACCGAGCGATTTTCTCCAATGTCTGAACCTCCGACGAATATTCGGGCTTTGCAAGGCGAGCAAGTGCTGGAAGTGACATGGCCCGACGAGCGCGTCGATCGCTTTTCTTATCTGACGCTCCGCGCCGAATGCCCCTGTGCGACCTGCCGCAATGAGTGGACCGGCGAGCTGATGCTTGACCCAAAGTCGATTCGTCCCGACCTGAAGCTGACGGGCATGGACAATATCGGCACTTACGCCGTCCAGTTTGCCTGGAACGACGGCCACTCGTCGGGAATCTTCACGTGGGAGAGCCTGAGAGCCCTGGGAGACTTGGGCTCGTCGTCTCCTCAATGAGGTAGGTCAGTTTGAACGGCGTGGCTGCGCAGCAGGAAGACGACGACCCCGAGCTTACCGTCGCGATCCCGACTTGCAATGGCGCCCGGCATCTGGCCGAAACGATCCAGAGTATCCTGGCTCAAGACAATGCCGCATTCGAGCTGATCGTGTGCGACGACCGGTCAGACGACGACACGCTCGCCATCGTTCGATCGACGGCCGGCGACCGGGCGCGCATCGTGGTTAACTCCGAGCGTCTCGGCCTGGCCGGCAACTGGAACCAATGTGCGGCCCTGGCAGGCACGCCACTGGTCGCTATTTTTCACCAGGACGACGTCATGCTGCCGGGGCACCTCGCCGCGCACCAGGCTTTTTTCGTCGCCGATCGATTGCTTGGATTGACCGCAAGCGGCTCGACCGTGATTGACGAGCACGGCCGTCGCGTCTCACCCGCCGTGATCGAGCCGGGCGGTCTGGGCGCGCACGATCAAACCCTGGCGCCCGGCCAGCTTGCGGCGTGGATGTCGCAAGGCAATCCTCTGCGTTGTTCGGCCGTCACGCTGCGCGTCGAGGCCCTCCAGCAAGTGGGTGGATTCGACCCGCGGCTCGGCTATGTCGTGGATTGGGACGCCTGGCTACGGGTCTCCCGAGGATGGCGCGTTGCCTGGCTGGCCCGGCCGACCGTGCAAGTGCGCTGGCATTCAAACAGCGAGACCCACCGGTTCAAAACCGGTCTCACGGATCTCGACGAAACCGAGCAAATGCTGACGACATTGTTCGACATCGATCTCAAGGATCATGATCGATGTGTGCCAATGCGCAAGGCGGCCAGAGACCGGCTCGCGCAGGCTTACATGAGCCGGGCCCATGAGGCGCTGCGAGTGGGGCGTTCCGAGCCTCGCGCGTGACGCATTGAAACGGGGGCTGAGAGCGTCACCGGCCCTGATGAAGTCGATCGCACGTGACCCCAGGCTCTGCGTTCAGATGATCGCGCTGGCCCTGGTGCCGGGTCTCGCGACCCGGATTTTCCGGACGCGCGGTCAAGTTCCCGAGCCCCGAGGATGAAAATCCGGTGAACCTGGCGACAGAGGGGCCGACATGCGTTAGCTTCCGGTCCTGACGCCTGCCTGCCTGGCCCGCGGGTCGGGCTCACCGTGTGACCAATCACCATGTCGATTCGTCTTGAGACGGCCTGAAGGAGCCCGCGATGTCTCGAAAGTTCTCGGCCAAACGTCCGCAGGTCGGCGGCACGCTGCCACACAATGTCTACGGCCGCCTGGTTGGCGATTTTCAGTTTTCCTCGCACGTGCCGCAGCGCGGCGGCAAGGATACAGGGCGTCATATTTATTTGAATATCAAAGTGCCAGATGGCCCGTTCGCGGGCATTTACGAGTGCGCCGTGAATATCCGCTCGGACGACGGAACAGAGGTCTTGTACACGCAACGGATTGAAGACATTAGCGGCGCCGAGCCCCCCGTCGAAGGATTCGACGATGATCTGCACCTCGCTTATGGAACCGGCACAGAGACTCCGACCGATAGTTACATGGGTCTGAGCGATTCCGATTTCGCGGAAATCGTCAATGATGATCTGTACAACCGGATCGCCGATCTCACTCAAAATTGCGATCGGATTGCCGTCTACGGCGTGACGTATTCGGGCGGCGATGGGATTCACGACATCCACATGAACTCGGGGACCGTCGCTGGCGACCCCCAGGCTGGCGACGACCGCGTGCGCCAGGATGGAGCGATCGCGTTTTACTTCAACATGACCTCGGGCGATCAGCGGAAGTCGTTCGCGACGTGGGTCTTCATCAAGTTTGGCACGCAGCATGTCGTCGATTATTAGGTAACGGCGGGCGCGAACCGAGCGTCTCCCCCGCGGCATCGCCCGGTCTCGTGTGTAACGGCCCCTTCGGGACTGCCAGGATCCTCTGGCGCACCGTTGGGTCGGATGAAATGACAAAAATGAGTCGAAGTCGGTAGAATGGCTTTTGTTGCCGCTCAACACTGACTTCAGCCATCACGTGAATGCCATGACCGCCCCCTGCGCCGCCGGCCCGAACTCACGATCCAATACAGCCCCGACCATGCTTCCGGTCCTGCCGGTGGTCATGCCCGATCTGCCTCATCTGCCGGCCAGCCGCGACGAGATGAACGCGCGCGGCTGGGATCAAATCGACGTGCTTTTTGTGACCGGCGATGCGTACGTCGATCACCCTGCGTTTGCGATGGGGATCCTGGGCCGGGTGCTCGAGGCGGCCGGCTATCGCGTCGCAATCCTGAGCCAGCCCGACTGGCATAGTGCCGATCCCTGGCGGGCGTTTGGCAAGCCCCGTCTATTTATCGGGATCAGCGCGGGCAACATGGACAGCATGATCAACCATTACACGGCGAACAAGAAGGTTCGCAATGACGACGCCTATTCGCCGGGCGGGCGGATCGGCCTGCGTCCCGATCGCGCGACGATTCCCTACTGCCAGCGCGCCGCGAAGCGTTCCCCGGCGTGCCAATCATCGCGGGGGGCGTCGAGGCGTCGCTCCGCCGCCTGGCTCATTACGACTACTGGAGCGACACGGTTCGCCGCGGCATCATGCTCGACGCCAAGGCCGATCTCGTCGTTTTTGGCATGGGCGAGCAGCAGATCGTGACCATCGCCAATCGGCTGGCGGCCGGCGAAACCGTGAAAGATTTACGCGACATGCGCGGCGTCGCGTATGCCCTGGGCGCCAGCGAGTCGCAGCAGGTTCCGATAGCCGACACGATCGTGCTGCCGTCATACGAGGAAGTGAAAGCCGACAAGAAACAGTTCGCGCGAGCCACGAAGATCATTCATCAGGAGACGAACCCGCTCAATGCCAAACGGCTGGTCCAATTTCACGATCGCCAGGCGGTGGTGTGCAACCCGCCGCCCTTACCCGTCAGCCAGGACGATATGGACCGGATCTACGGTTTGCCGTTCACGCGAAAGCCGCACCCGATGTACAAGGGGCAGCGGATCCCGGCTTTTGAGGTCGTCAAGGACTCGGTCACGATCATGCGTGGCTGCTTCGGCGGCTGCACGTTTTGCTCGATCACGGCCCATCAGGGGCGGATCATCCAGTCGCGATCGCCCGAATCCGTCCTGGACGAATTGAAGCGGATGGGACGCGATCCCAGCTTCTCGGGCGTCGTTTCCGACATTGGCGGGCCGACGGCCAACATGTACCAGATGACGTGCACGCGCCCCGAGGTCGAAGCCAAGTGCAAGCGGCTTTCGTGCGTTCACCCGAAGATCTGCAAGCTCCTGGGAACCGATCACGGGCCGCTCGTCGATCTCATGCAAAAGAGCCGCGAGGTCCCTGGCATCGACCGGGTGCTTGTCGCGTCGGGCATCCGCATGGATCTGGCTCAGCAGTCGCCCGAATACATGGCCGAGCTGGTCAAGCACCACGTCGGGGGCCATTTGAAGGTCGCACCCGAACATACTGACTCGAACGTCCTGCGGCTCATGAAGAAGCCGGATTCAAACGACTTCGAGGGCTTCGAGCGGGCCTTTCAAAAAGCCAGCAAGGCGGCCGGCAAGAAGCAGTTCGTGGTCCCGTATTTCATCGCCTCGCATCCGGGGAGCGACCTGAACGCCATGATCGATCTGGCGATCTTCCTCAAGCGCAACGGGTACAAGCCCGACCAGGTGCAAGACTTCATACCGGCCCCGTTTGATATCGCGACGGCGATTTACCATACGGGAATCGATCCCTTCACGGGGGAAGAGGTTTACGTTGCAAAAGGCTTGCGCGACCGGAAGATGCAGCGGGCGATCATGCAGTTTTTCAAGGCCGAGAATTACTTCGTCGTGCGTGAAGCTTTGCTCAAGGTGGGGCGAGGCGATTTGATCGGAAACGGATGTGATTGCCTGATCCCGGGGCAGCCGCCCAAGGCCGCGATTGAGGCGAGGCGGCGGCAGGCCAATGCGGCTGCCGAGGGCGACCATTATCATGCCGTCGCCAACCCCGCCAAGGGCGAGCCAGTTGGCGAGCGCGGCCTGCCAAACTCGGGTTACCGGCCGGGGAGGAAGTCGTCGCAGCGGCGGCAGATGAAAAAGAGAGGATAGGGGACCCGATGATGCGGGAAAGCGCCGTCTGGAACAAGTTCATCTGATTTGGGCAGGAGAGCATGCCGAGGATGGGTCACCATTGAGTTCCCCGTCTCGGGGCTGGAAAAAGGCTGTCGCCTGGAGGGAAAGAACCGCCTGCGTGAGAGAGCCTGGTCGCACAAGGCATGCTTCGACGGTAAGCCGGTCGAATGAGTCTGGACCTTGCGGGGCAGTGAAGCTTGGGAATGGGGGATCGCCACGACAACGCGGAGGCACCATGGCGTCAAATGTGATTCACGATCGTGGCCGAGGACCAGAGATCGCCGGAACCCGGATCACGGTCTACAACCTGCTTCAATCGTTTCTCGACCCAGGCACGACAGAGATGGAGATCGGCCGCGTCTATGAACTGACGCCCGAACAGGTAGCAGCGGCACGTGCCTACGTGCTGAGCAACCCTGATACCGTCCTGGCAGAGCATCTCAGGATCGAAGAAAAAATGGCGGCGGGGAATCCGCCGGAGGTTAAGCAGCAAGCTGAGCGGGCGAAGTCCACGTTCAAAACCTTCAAAAAGTGGCTGGCCGAAAGGGAAGCCGCAGAGTCCGGGGAGGATGCGGCGCGGGAGAGGCCGCACCAGTTTCCGACGTTCCGCGAGTGGTTGGCGGAAAAAGCAAGGAATTGAACCAGGAGCGTGGGATGCACGGCTTGCTGGCCGACGTCAACGTCCAGGGGCACTTGCCGTATCTGAGGCGGCTTATGGAAGGACAGGGCCTGCTGGAAATACTGACGGAACTGGGCATTTCGCTCGCGATCTTCCCCGACCTCGGCCTTGACCGAGATATCGATGACCGAACGTTATGGCGTTTCTGTCAAGAGAAGGGCTGGGTGCTCTTTACCGAGAACCGCAACCATGACGATGACGATTCCTTGAACGCGGTGATTCAGGATTCGTGGCGTGATGGGCATCTTCCTGTGCTGACTCTGGCCAACAAGGGAAGGTTTGAGAACAACGAAACCTACGCTACGAGGGTTGCCAGGGACGTGGCAGAGTTGCTGTTCGTCGCTTTCGTTGATGAGATCCGTAATCAGCCCCGCATCTTCGTTCCACTGTAGGCGACCTGGAGCCGATTATTCATGCTGCACCCACACGGCATCGGCGTGGCGATTTACTATGCAGATGTATATAACTTCATGGGAGAAGAGGTCTACGTTGCAAAGGGCTTGCGCGATAGGGAGATGCAGCGGACATCGATGTAATTCCGCAAGCCCGACAACGACTTCATGGTGTGGGAGGCCTTGCTCAAAGCCAGACGTCGGGATTTGGTCGGGAGTGGATGCGATTGCCTGATCCCGGCGCGGCCGCTGAAGGCTGCTTTGCAGGCGCGAATGGAGAATGCGAACGCGTCGCTGGGCAAGGGAGAGTATGTCCACCAGATTCCAACTCAGGAGACGAAGGCTACCGGCCGGGGCGGAAGTCGGCAATGCGGCGGAAAAAGAGAAGGCCGTAGCGGTGGTGCGGAGTTTGATCGAGCTACTGTTTCCACCACAATAAGTGGTCCGACCTGGATCATCCCTGCACTGGGCGCCAGCCCTCGCCAAGCACTTTCGGAGACGCCAACGTGCGAACAGAAGCGATCTTGATGACCACGGCGATGATCGGCACGGTCGGTTGGCTGGCGACGGCGGCCGCACAAGAGCCAAAGCCCGTCCGGGTGACGGTGGACAACTTTCCCCGGGCCGAGACCGACACTTATTTCGCCCGGTTCGCGAAGGACGGCGGGTTCGGGAAGTTCAGCCACGAACGCGGACTGGCACCGATCGACAAGCAGGCGGTGATCCGCCTGAACCGAGACACTCTGTACTCGTTCGCGGTGTTCGACCTCGACGCGGGGCCGCTCACCGTCACGCTCCCGGACTCAGGCAAGCGGTTCATGGCAATGCAGGTCATCGACGAAAACCATTACACGCCCGAGGTCGCGTACAAGCCAGGGGCTCACACCTTTACGAAAGAGGAGATCGGCAGCCGGTACGTCTGCATGGCAGTGCGAACCTTCGTGAATCCGAGCGACGCAGCCGACGTGGAGGCCGTCCACGCGCTCCAGGACAAGATCAAGGCGGAACTGAAGGATGTGGGCAAATTCGAGGCACCAGCCTGGGATCCGGTCTCGCTCAAAAAAATCCGGGACGCGTTGCTCGCGCTGGCCGCCGCCAACGGTGGGCTGGACTCGTCGCGGATGTTCGGGCGGAAGGATCAGGTCGATCCGGTCCAGCATCTGATCGGCACCGCCGCGGGGTGGGGTGGCAACCCGCGGGCCGACGCGCTCTATGTGGGAGCCGAACCCAAGGACAACGACGGCAAGAAAGCCTATTCGCTCACGCTCAAGAATGTGCCGGTTGACGGATTCTGGTCCGTCAGCGTCTACAACAAGGATGGGTTTTTCGAGAAGAACGCGAAGAACGCTTACACACTCAATAATGTGACCGCCAGGCCGAACGCTGATGGATCGGTGACGATCCACCTGGGCGGCGATGAGAAAGCGCCAAATTACTTGCCCATCACGCCGGGATGGAACTACTTACTCCGGCTGTACCGCCCGCGAAAGGAAATTCTCGACGGCTCGTGGACGATTCCGGTGGCAGAGCCGGTGCGGGATTAGCCTCCATCGGTTGCCGTTTGTCTTGATCGTACCCATGGCGAGAGCTGACCCACGCCCGGCCTTTTCTTCAAACCTGTGGCGAAGTGCCCGGGGCGATTCGTCCGGAGAAAACGAGAAGGCCGGGATTCCCGGTAGTATCCCGTCGTCGAAGCGATAGAATGCAAGACGACTGTCGAGGATCGCGGAATGAAAACCTGGCGGTGACTTCTCGGACGATGTTCCACTACACCGACAAACCGGGCTGGAACGCCATCCGATCCCAGGTGGTCTGGCAGTTCAAAGTCAGCCAGCCGAAGGATCACGACCGTCCAGTCGGGGCCTATTTCACCGACCTTGAGCCAGGTGAGGTAAACATGCGGCTACTGTACAAGAAGTTAAGAGTACCGCGCGAAAAGCAAGAATTTGTTTTTGTCTTCACAGGTACCGAAGGGCTGACGCAACTGTTTGGTGGGACCGGTCGAGACAAGCATAACTTCTACAGCGCCGTCGATTACCTGGTTTCCAGAGAGCGTCAGGTGTACGGCAATCTCACTAGTAATGTGAACGAGAGACAAGCATGATCGGCGGCATCGACATCCGTATTCCCAACAGGGCGGGACAGGAATCTGTCGAGGCCGCGGTGTGCGCAATCAGACAGATGTGGCCTCGGGCCGTGTTCGAGAATGGCAATACTGCTGAGTATTATGGTCATTTCTGGCAAATTCCGTTCGGGTACGTCGACGAACTGTTCGTTTACCGCGACGCGAATGCCGCGGACTTGTGGGAAGAAAACGGCGCCATCCCCGCGGCCGCGAATTTGATGGTTCATGTCATCTATGATGAGGCTCTGATTACGGTTGTCATCGACACACTAACCGAGGAGATGGAAGCTATTGTTGAATCGATCAAGTCAGCACTTGAAGATCCTGTCTTGATCCTACCCGCGATTTTGGAGATGGCATGACTCGCCCAGCCACCCAAACGCTTGAAGAAGCCATCCGCCATGCGGGAGAGGGATGGCTGATTGACTTTCCTGGGCCGCCGGCCGAAGCCTTGAACCGCATTGGCCGGCTTCTGGCGGAAGTGCATCGGCGAGGTCAGGAAAGATTAGGTGGCAATGCACCCGGCCTGACCGAGGCTGCGTTGGTTGCGGAATACAACAGGGCACCGCTGAAAGTAAAAGGTTTTTTCCAGGTTTTGGGTGGCACGCCGACTCCGGATATGCTCCTGATGGCCTGGCGGATCATTCAAGGGATGCAAATCAAAGACATTCAACTTTCGTATTCGCTTCAAGAGAACTTCCGCGTTCGCGTCATTTTGGAATCACCTTATGGCGAAGTGGATGCGCCCTATGAGTCGGAGTTGATCCAAGATTTCACGCTTTTTCGCCATTTCGGGATCATGGAAATCGGTGGTCGTCCCGCGTTCGACGGCTTCTATGCGCTCAAGATCAAATAAGCAGGATGCAACAACGTGAACGGACCAAAAAAGTTGCCACCGAAAAGACAGCCACCACGTTCCGCGAGCAAACCGGCGAGCCCACGCTACCAGCCCAAGACCGCGGCACCCCCCAAGCGCGTCGACGCTGCCGCGCTCACGGCCGCGGTGGGGTCGGCCGTGCTCCACGCCGTCATCCGTGAACGCCGCCGGCTGGCGCCAGCTCTATCAGCGGCTCTGGAAGGGCGCGGAACGATCTCGGTCCGCGACCGCCTGATGGTGACCCGGGCGCTCGGAGCCCTCTTGCGCTGGTGGGGCTGGGTTGAGACGCTCCATCTGAAACGCATTGAAGAACAACTTCTCCTGGCATGGCTCCTTGATTCGCCCGAGGTCGGTGGAGTCGCCGCCGAATGGGCCGCCCGGATCGGCCGCCATGCTGATCGACTCGTACCGGTCGGCGATGCCCCGAACTGGACGGGCCGCGCCGAGGGCCTCAAGCGCTGGGCGTCGGGTGCGGCCGTCAACGCCGACCCCTGGCGGTTGTTCCCCGCCTGGCTACGCGATGAGCTGCCCGTCCCGCCTGGCGAAACGTCGCCCAAGATGCGAAAACTCGATTTCCTGGCGGCGCTTCAATCGCGCCCGGAACTCTGGGTCGCGGTCCACGGTAAAGATCCCAAGACCGTCTGGGCCGAGCTCAGAGGCGCCGAGCTCAAGCCATGGATTCATCGCCGCGTATTGACGGCCGCCAAGCTGCCGGCGGACACCAATCTCACCGCGTTTGAATCGTACCAGGGGGGTCACCTGACGCCCCATGACATCGCCTCACAGGCCGTGGCCCTCGTTTGCGACCCCGATCCGGGCGAACGCTGGTGGGATGTCAACTCTGATAATGGATTACACGCGCTTCACCTGGCCGATCGGATGAAAGGGCGCGGAGTCGTCGTCGCGTCGTTCGAGCAAGAACGGCGGCAAAAAGCGACCGCGCTCAAGCTGCGCAAAACCCCGTTCCGGAATATCACGACGCGTGCCTGGGACGGCCGGCACGTCGTCGGCAAAGCGAGTTCTTATGATGGTGTGCTCGTCGATGCCATCTCCACGGGTGTGGGCACCTGGCGGCGCAATCCTGACGCTCGGTGGACGATCGTGGGTTCGCAGATTCCCGAGCTGGCCGCGCGGCAACTGGAATGGCTGACGCTCGCCGCGACCGCGGTGAAGCCGGGGGGAACCCTGGTTTACACCGTCGCAACCGTCACCCGCAGCGAAACGACTGATGTCGTCACCTCGTTTCTCGAGGCGCACCCGGAGTTTCAATTGCAGCCATTTGCGCATCCGCTCGACGGCACCAAGACGCCCGGGACCGTGCAAATCTGGCCTCATATTCATGATGGCGACGGCCGCTATATCGCTCGCATGACCCGACGTCCCAACCCGCTCAAAGAGGGCTAATCGGCCTTGAGTGATTCCGAAATGCCGAGGCTCTGAGTCGGCACTGGCACTCGGCTCGTCCGGAGACTCGCCCTCCCAGGATCGTGCAAGACCCATTAGCTCGGGGGCACACGTTCATGATGCAAATCCGCAGGATCGGACCGATAGCCATCCTCGTGGCGCTGGTCGGCCTGAACAGACCGACCGCCGCCGCGGATCGGGTGCCGATTGATTTCGCCGGCTACCGCGCCGATTGCGGCGTTCACGTTCAACAAGAGGCCGACGCGCTCCACGTTCGGTGGCCGTGCGAGGAGGGGACCATTGCCGCCGTCGACCTCGACTTGCGGCCAGGCCATTCGCTCATCCGCATGATGGGGATCATCCGCAACGCGGGTGACGCGCCTCGCGTGATCGTCGAGAACGCCGACCCCGTGACGTTCCTGGTCGTCGGCACGCGCCAGGCGCCGGCGGGCCGGCCGCCGGGGATGAGCGTCTTCAACGTCTTCTTCGATAACCCGGCCAGCCGGCCTTTTGAGCGATTCCGCGGTGAATTTCGGTTGCGGCGGGTGAGTGTCGCCAGCCAAGGCCATCGCGCGACGATTTCGTTTGGTGACCTCGTTATTGGACCATTCCAGGGAGAGCTTCGGCTCACATTTTACCGAGGCGCCAGTCTCGTGCACGTCGAGACCGTGGTGCGGACCGAACGCGACCGCACGGCCATCCTTTACGACACGGGGCTGACGTTTTCGCCGGCTCAGACATCACGGTTTGCCTGGATCGACACCGAGGGAGCACTCAAGCGGCAAGACGTCGCGGCTACCCACACCGATCAATCGATGGCTGTTCGCCACCGCGCGCTGGTTCTCGAGACAAACGCCGGCTCAATGGCGTGCTTTCCGCCGCCCCATCAGTTTTTCTCGCCGCGCGATTTCACCGACAACCTCAAGACCGCCTGGTTTGGCCGCGACCATCGCGGGCTCGAGCCAAAGTTCGGTTTCGGCATCGGCCAGGCGGAACGCGGGGGCGGAAACTTTGTCCCCTGGTTCAATGCACCGCCGGGCACAGACCAGCGCCTGGGCGTTTTCTACCTCCTCTCCGATGGCGACGCGGAGCGTGCCTTGAAGAAGACCCTGCGCTACACGCATGGCGACCGATACCCCAAAGTCGCCGGTTATCACACCTTTACCAGCCACTGGCACATGGCCACGGCGATGGCCGCGGAAGCAGAGAAACGCAAAGGACCTTCGCGCACGATTCCTGATCTGGTTCTCATGTTCAAAAACATGGGTGTTGATATCGTGCATCTCGCTGAATTTCATGGGGACGGCCATCCCCAGGACCCGGGACCGGTGCGTCTGGCCGAGATGGCCGCGATGTTCGACGAATGCAAACGGCTCTCAGAAGGGGGCACGCTGTTCCTCCCTGGAGAGGAGGCCAATATCGGGCTCGGGCCGATGCGGCCCGGCAAGGAGGCCGGCCACTGGCTCTACCTGTTTCCCAAACCGGTTTACTGGACCATGCGGCGGGCGCCCAACCAGCCGTTCGTCGATAATGACCCGCGATCAGGACCCATTTACCACGTGGGCGGCGGGTCCGACATGGTCAAGCTGCTTGAACGCGAACAGGGTCTCGCATGGACGTCGCATGCGCGGATCAAGGGGTCGAGCTGGACGCCCGACATCTTCCGGAATGAGCCTTTTTTCAAGTCGAATCTCTGGCTGGGCGCCGCATGGAAAGCCATGCCGGCAGACCTTTCGGCCGAACGGCTGGGCCGGCGGGCGCTCGACCTGCTCGACGACATGGCGAACTGGGGTGACAGAAAATACTTGCCCGGTGAGGTCGACGTCTTCAAGATCGATCACACCCACGAGCTTTTCGGCCACATGAACATCAACTACCTGCGTCTCGAGCCCGACCGGGTGCCACGGTTTGACGAAAGCTGGCAGCCCGTGCTCGACGCCCTGCGCTCCGGGCGGTTCTTTGTCACCACGGGCGAAATCTTGATCCCCGAATTCACGGTCGCCGCGAAGCGGAGCGGGGCGACGGTCGAGCTTCCGACCACGGGAAGCGTCGAAATCCGCGCGACCTTGAGCTGGACCTTTCCACTCCGCTTTGTCGAGTTCGTCTCGGGGGATGGCGAACACGTGTTCCGCGACCGCATCGACCTTGCCGATAGTGAATCGTTCGGCGAGCGCACACTGTCGCATCATCTGAACCTCGCCGGCCGCACATGGGTTCGCATGGAGGTCTGGGATATCGCCACCAACGGAGTCTTTACACAGCCCGTCTGGCTCAAGCCATCTCCATGATGACCGGCGAGACCGATCGCATCACATCACATCACATCGAAGCGGATCATACTGGGATGGCGCGTCCGCGCTTCAGGCACCGTTCACACACTGACCGTTTCTGTTGACTCCGTGGCCTGTTTCGCCAGCTCGCGCAGGCCTCTCAAGTCGAGCTTGCCGGTGCCCAGCATCGGAATTTGATCGACCTTGATGAAATTCTCGCGCCTGGGAATGTACAGGTTCGGCAGGCCGAGCTTTCCCAGTTTTTCGAAAGCGGCGTCGACCCTGGGCTCGTCGAGCGTGTGCAAGACCACCAGCTTCTCGCCTTTTTTCTCATCGCCGACGGCCGTGACGGCGAAGACCTGCTCGTCTTGTCCGCCGGCTTGCTGAAGGGCCTCTTCGATCACGCCGTGGGGCACCATCTCGCCGCCGATCTTGGAAAAGCGCGACAGGCGGCCGGTGATCCGCAAGAAACCGTCCTCGCTCAGGAAACCCTGGTCGCCCGTCACGTACCAGCCGTCGCGAAACGCGGCCCTGGTCGCGTCTGGACGTCCCAGGTAGCCTTGCATCACGTTGGGACCCTTCACCAGTACGAGTCCGGGTGTGTCGGGACCGAGGATTTCGTTGGTCTCGTTGGAAACAATGCGCACCGAGACACCGGGAAGCGGCTGGCCCACATAGCCGCGGCGCGATCCCGGCTGAAAGAAATTGGGCTCGCGCCAGTCAAACGTATTGACGGCCACCACGGGCGAACACTCCGTCAGGCCATAGCCCTCCATCGGCCGGATCCCGAATGTGTCCTCGAATGCCAGCGCCATCGATTCGGGGAGGCGCTCGGCACCGGCGAGCACCAGCCGCAATGAGCCGAATTGCGCCGGCGTGCAGCGCCTCATATACAACTGCAAGAAAGTGGGCGTGGCCAGCAAGACCGTCACGCAATAGCGCTCGACGAGCGTGCCGATCGCGGCCGCGTCGAGCGGGCTGGGATGAAAAGCCGTGCCGATCCCGGAATTGGCGGCGAACCAGAACATCGTGTAACCGAACGAGTGAAAGAACGGCAAGATCCCGATCATGCGATCGCCGGGAAGCACGCGATAAACCTGGCCGATCGCCTCGACATTCGAGTCAATATTGAAATGAGAGAGAATGACCCCCTTGGGCTCGCCCGTGCTACCGCTGCTGAAGATGATGGTCGCCGTGTCGTCCATCAAGGGCTGCCGTGCGGCCCCGGCGCCTCGCTCGAGCAGGCGGATCGGGGCCACGAGCGCCAGAACGAGGGCACGCAAGCGGTCGCCCCGGGTGATCGATTTCATCACGTCTTCGAGGTAGATCAGCTCGGCCGCCGAGGGCGGCTCGATCCTGGCTTTTTCCAGAAACGCGCGGCTCGTGACGATTGTCTTGAGCGACGCCTGCGTGGCGGCCGAATCCATACCGGCCTGGCCCGTCGTGAAGTTGAGATTGACGATCGACTTTCCGGCGAGTGATGCGGCGATATTGACCAGGGCGCCGCCGACACTCGCGGGCAACAAGGCGCCGACGTGAGATTGGCCGTCCCACCGCGGCCTGAGCACGCGCGCCAGCGCGATGGCGCCGGCAAGGGCCTTGATGTACGACACCCTGGGCGTCAAGAGATCGGCAAAAGCCAGACGTACCGGGTGCTTGCGCCTGGTGGATGAATCCGTGGTGAAGCGGCCGGCGATCGGGCTTACGATAGTCCCAGGCCCTGGTATCGAGCGCCTGGATCGCCTGGCGGATTTCGTACAAGGAAACATCCGGAGGAAGCGGCTCGCCGATCGAGATGGTGACGGGATAAGGAACCTGCTGGGGTAACCGCCGGCGGCTAATGGGAGCCAGCACGCTCTTGCTCAGGCGATCGAGATGGACCGGAATGATCGGCACCGTTCGGCCCTTGACGATCCGTTCGAGGCCCCGCTGAAAGGGGGCCATCACGCCCGTTCGGGTCAGTTGCCCTTCGGGAAAGAGGCAGACGATCTCGCCGGCGTCGAGCGCTTTGCCCGCTTCGCGAAAGGCTTGCAAGATCATCTTGGGGCCCCCCGACGGCGAGATCGGGATCGCTTTCATCGCGCGAAGCAGCTTGCCTTTTAAAGGCCGATCGAAGTAATTGGCGTAGACCACGAAGCGGACCGGACGGTCGGTGCTGGCGATGATGAACAGGCCATCGGCGAACGAGACGTGGTTGGGCACGAGCAATGCCCCCCCCTCGGCCGGGATATTCTCCTTGCCGACGAACCGCACGCGATAAATCGTCTGGGCCAGACCGATCAAGATGAATCTCAGGAAGGCGTCGGGCACGAGCGAGAGGGCCCACAAGAATCCGAGCGCCAGTACGATCGAGGCGCCGAAAAACGTTTCCCGCGCGGAGACACCGGCGTGGGCCAGCACGAGCGCCAGTGCGGTGCCGAGCACCATTCCGCCGTAGACGAGCAAGTTGGCCATCGAGATGACGGCGCCGCGGCGGTCGGCCGGCGATCGCCACTGCAAAAGGGCGTTGAGCGGTACGAAGAGCAACCCGCTGAAGATGCCGAGCAGGCTCATCACGACGATCGTCCCGAAAAGGTCGGGGCCGATGGCGGCGAAGGCGACGGCACTGACCGTCAAGCCAAGCGCGCCCAGTGGCAACAAGCCGTACTCGACTTTCGACGCCGATAACTTGCCGGCCAGCAAGCAGCCGAGACCGACGCCGACCCCGAGCGCGGCCAGGGGTAGGCCGCTTTGCCAGTCTTTCAGTCCCAGGCTTGACGCGTCATAGGCGAGGATCACGGGGGGCACGAGTGTCGCCACGGTCCAGACGAAAATCTGGCCGAGAAGCGCCAGTCGCAGCACGCGGTCTGACTTGATCGATTCCCAGGCCAGGAGCACGGTTGTTTTCAGCCCCCCCTGGTCGCGTGCCGTGGGCACCGGTGGAATTGTGAGCGACGCCGCCAGGCCGAGCGCCGCGAGCACCGCCAGGATGAGCGGGCCGATCCAGGTGTGCGGCTCGACGAAGTGGAGGATGATCCCCCCCGCGACGATGCCGCCGAGCATCGCCAGGTTGGACGTCATCTCCAGAAGGCCATTGCCAGCGGAAAGCCGTTCGTGGGGCAAGATCTCGGGCAAGATCCCATACTTGGCCGGCACGAAGAACGCGGTTTGAACGCCGATCAAAGCGAGGACGCCGATCGAGAGCCAGCCCCCTTGCGGCTGAATGAACAAGGCGGCCGCCCCCGCGAGCATCAGGATCAGCTCAAGAACTTTCATCGCGACCAGCACGGTCCGCTTGCTCAGGCGATCGGCCAGCACGCCCGCGGGCAACGAGACGACGGCCAGCGGGACCAAGAGCATCAAGCTGGCGATCGCGGTGCGCTCTTGCTTCTGGCTCTCGCCGACCACCGACGCCATCGCCAGGAGGATCACAAGCTGCTTCCAGGCCTGATCGTTGAACTGCCCGAAAATCTGCGCCACGAGCAAACCACCCAACCCGTGCCAGCGCGATTCCGACGCGACGGCATGGGCAGCAGGCTCGGCTCCGAGCCGGTCTGGCGCCCTGCCATCGGGCTTTGGCGAGCCGTTTGAGGATCCGCTCTGATCTGGAAATACGCCGTGGTCCATCTCGGTGACCCCTTTGGTGACGCCCCTTTTTCGGAGCGCCGCTCACGCCCCGCGGCGGGCTCCGGCTCACTGCCGGCCGGCCCCTGGATCTCTCATGCCCAAATCGCCGCGATCCCGGACACGCGTGCCGCGGATTTCTCGTAACCGAATCGATTCGAGTCAGGTGAACACAAATTGATTTGCAGCCGGTCGACCGGTTTCCCTGGAACCGGCGCACCCGGCCCGGGGGCTCGTTCGCTCGTGTGCTCAGGAACGAGGAGCTTCGCTGTTTTATCACATACGCGGCCGTCGCCAAAGTCATTTCCAGGCGCGAGATCGGTCACGCCTTCACTATCACGTGGCTCCAGGCTCCAGGCGACCGCCGTTTCGAGCCAGGCTGGGTGGGGCTTTCCGCGGCGGCGGCGTCTTTCGATCCGCCGCCGTCTCATGTCAGAATTCCGCGACAAACATCGACCCCCAAGCATCAGCCGGCGATAATGGGATGCGATCGGCGCCTCGGCGCACGGTGTATGACCATGCTAGGCTGGCGTCTGGAGGATCAAAACCATGACAACCGTTCATCTTTCCGAAGACCTCAAACGTTTCTTGAATGACGCGGTCTCGAGCGGGCGTTACGCGAGCACCGACTCCGTCATTCAAGACGCTCTCGGCCGGCTCCGCGAATCGTTGGCGATTTCTGATTCGCAGGTCGATTCAAAACGCAGCTCGACATCGCCTGACAAAACCTTGACGAAGCAGGAATTCCAGCGGCAGTTGCAGCAAATCGGCTTGCTCGGCGATTCGTCGGTCCGCGAAACGGCGGCAGGCTCGGATCAAACCGATCCCACCGATGATCCCGACATTCTATCGGAAGCCATGATTCGTGAACGCCTGATCGAGTGGCTGACCGGATTCCTCGGCAAATAGCCGCGGCGTCCGTCCTCGGGGCTCGTTCCCGAATCGCCAAACGGTGAGCCTGCGACGCGATCCCGCCCGGCGGTTCGTGTGTCTGTCAGATCTGACGCGCCTGCTACGTCGCTGAATCAAGCCTTTCTCGCGGTCGTTCGAGAGGAGAAACCAGATGAGCCAGGGTGGAGGATATCGCGGACCGCTCGAACCGGCCGGACCGTGTCAGTGGCGGATACCCCGAAGTTATCGCGACGATATGCGGGTCGACGGGATCATCTTCGCCGACGACAAGCTCATCGAGCACATCAAGAAGGATCAAGGGCCCGAGCAGGTCGTCAACGTCGCGACCCTACCGGGCATACAGAAGGCCAGCCTGGCGATGCCCGACATTCACTGGGGCTATGGATTTTGCATTGGCGGCGTCGCGGCCACCGACCCCGAGGAAGGGGGGGTCATCTCCCCGGGGGGCGTCGGCTACGACATCAATTGCGGCGTCCGGCTCTTGCGAACCAACCTCGCCTGGACCGATGCGAAACCGTACATCAAAACCCTGGTCGACCAGCTTTTCCGCGATATTCCGACGGGGGTCGGCCAGAGCGGCCGGTACCTGTTCGACAAGACGAAGCTCACGCGGCTGATGACCGAGGGCACGCGCTACGTCGTGAATCAAGGGTACGGCACCGACCACGACCTGACGGTCACCGAGGCCGGCGGATGTCTGGATGGAGCCGATCCCGGACGGGTCAGCGACCGCGCGTTCACACGCGGATTCGACCAGTGCGGCACCCTTGGCTCGGGCAACCATTTCCTCGAAGTGCAGGTCGTCGACCGCATCCATGATGAAGCCGCGGCAGCCGTGATGGGCCTGCGCGAAGGCCAGATCACGGTGCTCATTCACTCGGGCTCGCGCGGGCTCGGCTACCAGGTTTGCGACGATTACCTGGGAACCTTCAAGAACGCGCCGAAACGCTATGGATTCGTGCTGCCCGATTCGCAGCTCGCGTGTGCTCCGGTCCGCAGCCCGGAGGGCCAGGCGTATCTGGGCGCCATGCGCCGCGGCGAACTACGCGTGGTGTAACCGTCAACTGCTGGCGCACCAGGCGCGCGAGGTCTTTGCGAAAGTGTTTGGCAAGTCGTGGGAATCGCTGGGCATGGAGCTCGTGTACGACGTCGCCCACAACATCGCCAAGTTCGAGGACCACGCGGTCGGGCCGGGGCGCACCAAGCAAGTCTGCGTGCACCGCAAGGGAGCGACGCGTGCCTTTCCGCCCGGCCATCCCGATATTCCTTCGGTCTATTCAGCGATCGGCCAGCCGGTGATCATCCCCGGGAGCATGGGCACGGCAAGCTGGGTTCTGGCTGGTCAGCCGGGGAGCATGGAATCGTCATTCGGAACGACATGTCATGGCGCGGGCCGCATGATGAGCCGCACGGCTGCCGTCAAGCTTGCAGCGGGCCGGCGTATCGACAAGGAACTCGACGCCATCGGCATCGTCGCACGCGCCCGCGGCCATAAAGGGCTGGCCGAGGAACAGCCGGCGGCGTACAAGGACGTCGATCACGTTGTCGACGTTGTCGACAAGGTGGGGATCTCCAAGAAAGTCGCAAGATTGCGCCCGGTGGGCGTGATCAAGGGCTGAGAAAAAGGTCCCGGCATGACAGGCAAGTTTCGATCCGAGCAAGGGGTCGTTGTCACAGGGCGGCGGTGAGCGGCGTTTTCTTGGTGCCGAGCGAGCGGCATCGCGCCAGAAAAAGGAAACGCCAGCGTCCGTAGTGCGGGCGCCGAGACGATTGACATCCGTCGCAAGCGCGGATTTGATATGCCAGGTTGCGCCCCGGATGACCGCCCATGACCTCACGCTTGATCGACGACAACGGCATGACGCCGTCCGAACCTGGCACGTCGCCGTCGGCGACGGTCCCGCAATCGGCTCGGGAACTGCTTCCGGTCGTTTATGAAGAGCTGCGGCGTCTTGCGGCGCAGCGGTTGGCCAAGGAGGTGCCGGGCCAAACACTTCAGGCCACGGCACTCGTTCACGAGGCTTACTTGCGCCTGGTCGGCGACGATCCCGAACGGCCATGGGACGGCCGCGGCCATTTCTTCGCGGCCGCCGCCGAGGCCATGCGGCGCATCCTGGTTGACCAGGCGCGGCGGCGACACCGGCAGAAGCGTGGTGGCGGCCGGGCACGCATCGACATCGACCTTGCCGAACCCGAGACTCCCCAGATCGACGCCGACCTGCTCGCCCTCGATGAAGCGCTCGAGCGGCTCGCCGTGAAAGACCCGGTCAAGGCCGAGCTCGTTCAGTTGCGCGTCTTTGCCGGTCTGACCGTCGTTCAGGCCGCCGAAGTGCTCGGACTCTCGGCCTCGACGGCCGACCGCTACTGGGCCTACACCCGCGCGTGGCTTCGCGTCGAGATCGCCGGTCGTGATTGGCCCGGCTGCGACTGAGTTCGGATCATCTCAAAAAAAAACGAAGCTTCGCCTGACGTGTTTCTCCACCGATGACGCATTGGAGTCAGCAGCGATTTTCAATCGCGAATGGGAAGTCAGGTCGGGCCTCGGTCAAACAATTCTCGAGCGCCACGGTTACTCACCTTTCATGAGGAGGTCTATGATGTCCGGTCATGATCCGCGCCGACAAGACGACCGCACACGGCGAGCCGATGCCCATCGGTCGCGGCCGCTGCTCGAAATGCTCGAGCATCGCGTGGTGTTATCGACATTCAAGGTCAACAGCATGGCTGACACGGTTGCGGTCAACCTCAAGACGGGCCAGGATGCCAGCGGGCAAATCACGTTGCGGTCCGCCATCATGGCGGCCAACGCCACTCACAAATCCAACACAATCGTGCTTCCGGCTGGCACGATCAAGCTGACGATTGCCGGCGCGGGCGAAAATGCCGACGCCACGGGTGACCTCGACATCACCGGCGGCAAGCTCACGATCAAGGGCAAGGGGGCCGGCGCCTCGATTGTCGACGGCAACCAGCTCGATCGGGTTTTCGACATCCTGGGGGGCAACATCACGCTCTCCAAGCTCACGATTCAGAACGGCCGGGCGACCCAGGGCGCGGGCTTGCTCAACGAGGGGGGGAGCGTCAGTTTGACGAGTGTCGCCATTCAGAACAACACGGCCGTCGGCGCCGCGGGCGCGGCAGGAGCTAACGGTAGTGCCGGCGGATCCGTCGGTAATGATGGAGGAGCCGGCGGAACCGGGTCCGACGCGCAGGGAGGCGGAGTTTTCAACGGCGCGGGTCTTCTGAAAATCACGAGTAGCGTGATCTCGTCGAACCAGGCGATCGGTGGCAGCGGCGGCAGCGGCGGCGTGGGCGGAAACAGCGACTCGGCCGCTCCTGTCAACGGGACCAACGGCCGCTCGAAGGTTGGTGGCGCAGGGGGTGCCGGCGGCGCGGGGGGTTCCGGATTCGGCGGCGGCGTGTTCAACGCGGCCGGTGCGCAGCTCACCCTGACGGCCACGACCCTCACGACCAACTTCGCTCTCGGCGGCGCGGGGGGTGCTGGCGGTGCGGGGGTGCTGCATTCGGACAGGCCGGCGGCAATGATAACGGTGGTGTCGGCTTCGGAGGCGTCGGCGGTGGCGGCGATGGGGGCCAGGGCGGCACCGCCGGCCAGGGCCAGGGGGGCGGTCTGTTCAACCTCGGCAGTTCGAGTGCGAGTGGTAAACCGAGCGTTTTCTCTGGCAATCGAGCCAACGGCGGCCAGGGCGGCAACGGCGGTGCGGGCAACGACGGTTTTGGCGGTCATGGCGGCAACGGAATTCTCAACGACCAGGGGGGCCCCGGCGGAGATGCCACTGGAGGCTTGGGCGGCCACGCAGGCCAGGGAGGCGCGGGTCTCGGCGGCGGTGTCGCCAATGCTTCGGGAGGCTCGTTCCTGAGCACCACGTCGGTCACGTTCGCCACCAATATCGCCGCGGGCGGAGCCGGTGGATCTGGCGGCAACGGCGGCTTTGGTATTGCCGGCGATGGCGGCAAGGGGGGCAGCACCGCTGGCGGGACCGGTGGCGTCGCGGGAAGCGGCGGCGGTGGCGCGGGTGGTCAAGCCGGGATCGGCGGCCTGGCGGAAGGGGGCGGTTTCGCGAATCTGGTCGGCGGCACGATCTCATTCAAGGCCCAGTCTCGATCCAAGGTGACGCCAGCTTCGCTATTCAACAACAACCAGGCACTCGGAGGTGCCGGTGGCAACGGTGGCGGCGGCCGGACCGGTACTGGCGGTATAGGGGCGCCGGGGGGACCGTGAGGCGCGGGGGCCGCGGCCGGCTCGGGCCTCGGGGGCAACGGCGGCAATGGCGGCGACGGTAACACCGGCGAGGGGGCAGGACTGTTCAACGCAAGCGCGGCGTCATTTTTGGGTATCACGATCAACTTCACCGCCAATATCGCGCAGGGAGCGACCGGCGGCAGCGGCGGCAGCGGCGGCAACGGCGATGGTGGGAACGGAGGTAACGCCGGTCAAAGTACGGGCGCTGGTGGCAAAGGTGGTTCAGGGCAGGCCGGCAATGGCGGCAACGGCGGCAGCGCCGGTATCGGCCAGGGAGGCGGGATCTTTGACGCGACCACTGGCACCTTGAATTTGAACCCCAGAAGCGGAGCCAAGAAAGGGTCGAAGCAGGGCAAGGCCACTGACGTGATCACCGCGAACCAGGCGACCATTTTGACCCCCGGTGCCGGCGGAGCCGCCGGCGGAGGGATTGCCGGCGCCGGCGGCGTCAGCTCCGGGCTCTCCGGCCAGTTCACCGCCGGCCACGCCGGCTCGCCCGGCTTGGCCGGAGTCGGCATCGGCGGCGGTATCGCGATCATCGGGTCGGCGACGATCGACAACACGACGATCACCGGCAATACCGCCAGCACGAATGACAACGATGTGCAAGGGACGTTCGCGGTCTAAATGACCATGACCTGGGACGATCCTGGGAGGGCGAGTGTCCGCACGAGCCGAGTGCCAGCGCCGACTCGGAAAGTCTCGGCGTCTCGCAATCACGCAAGGCCGTCTCTATCTCCAAGCGCCCGCGGCCGCCCTTGCACCAGCAAGCCAGTGGCCGCGGGCCATTTGCGTGGCTTTTTCGCGTTGAACTTTGACGTTTGCATGAACCTTCAATCCCTGGCAACGAGCCGTCCATGAATGAGGAATCGATCTTCATCGCCGCCCTGGAGAAAGCCACGCTCGCTGAGCGTGCCAGGTTCCTGAACGACGCGTGCGCTGGTAAACCCGAGCTTCGCCAGCGTTTGGAGACTTTGATCAACGCCCACGAGCAGTCGGGCGACCTGCTTGATCCACCTGGCGCCCCGGTGGGCGGGCATACGCAATACGGCGGCCGGCTTTCGACGTTTCGCGCAGGCACGGCGGCACCGCGTCCGATCTCTGAACAACCTGGCATGCGCATCGGTCCCTATCGTCTCTTACAGTCGATTGGCGAAGGGGGTATGGGCGTTGTCTTCATGGCCGAGCAAGCGGCCCCCGTACGCGCAAGGTTGCGCTCAAGGTCATCAAGCCCGGCATGGATTCGACCCTGGTCGTCACGCGGTTCGAGGCGGAACGCCAGGCCCTGGCGATCATGGACCATCAGCATATTGCCAGGGTCTTCGATGCGGGCACGACCGATAGCGGCCGGCCTTACTTCGTCATGGAGCTGGTCGACGGCCTCCCGATCACCGAATATTGCGACCGCAACCATCTGACTCCCAGAGAGCGGCTCGAATTGTTCGTACCGGTCTGTCTGGCGATCCAGCATGCGCACCAGAAAGGAATCATTCACCGGGATATCAAGCCATCCAACGTCCTTGTTGCCGTTCAGGATGGCCGAGCCGTCCCCAAGGTGATCGATTTCGGAGTCGCCAAGGCGATCGACCAGCGCCTGACCGAACGCACGCTTTTCACCCAGCTCGGCGTGATCATGGGTACGCCCGAGTACATGAGCCCCGAGCAGTCGCATCTCAGTGGTCTCGACATCGATACCAGAAGCGACATTTATTCCCTTGGCGTCGTGCTTTACGAGCTCCTCACCGGCAGCACGCCCCTCGAACGTCCGCGGCTGCAAGAAGGCGTCTTCCTCGAGATTCTGAGGCGAATTCGCGAGGAAGAGCCCCCCAGGCCGAGCACCCGGCTAGAGACGACTCAGGAAACGGCGTCGATCGCCGCACAGCGCGGCACGGAACCGGCCAAGCTGGCGAAGCTGATGCGTGGCGAGCTCGACTGGATCGTCATGAAGGCGCTCGAGAAAGACCGCACCAGACGCTACGAGACCGCGAGCGGTCTGGCTCGCGATATCGGTCGTTACCTGAGTGGCGACCCGGTGGAAGCCGGTCCCCCGTCGGCTGGCTATCGCCTACGCAAGTTCGCGCGGAAGTATCGCATCGCTCTGACCACGGCGACCAGCCTGGCCGCGGTGTTGACCCTGGCCGTGATCGTCAGCACCTGGCAGGCGATCCGTGCGTCCCAGGCCGAAGCACGGGCCAATGCGGGCGTTCTTCAAGCCCAGAAAGACGAAGCAAGAGGCCGCGAGTCGGCCGCCGAGGCCGAGGCGATCGTCGGCTTCTTTCGCGACAAGATTTTGTCTGCCGTGCGGCCGGCCGGTCAGGACGGAGGGCTCGGCCGTGATGTTTCACTCAAAGACGCGATTCAACACGCCGAGTCGCATATCACCACGAGCTTCGCCGATCAGCCGCGCATCGAAGCGCGGATTCGTGATGCCATCGGCCTGAGCTACCACTATCTCGGCGAACATGAGCGGGCCATCCCGCAACATGAACGTGCCCGTGCACTCTTCGAGGCCAGACTCGGTCCCGATCACTCCGATACGCTTGTCAGCATGTCGAGCGTGGCGAATGCCTATCACAACGTCGGCCGCAACACCGAGTCGATCCTGCTCTTCCAGGAGACGCTCAAGCGGATGGACCGCACGCTCGGCCCCGAGCATCCCCACGCGCTGGCCACGCGCAATAACCTCGCTGGCACGCTGACCGAGGTTGGCCGAGTCGCCGAGGCGATTCCACTGCACGAGCAGGTGCTCGCATCGATGAAGGCGACGGCGGGTCCCGACCATATCAACACGCTGAGCAGCATGAACAACCTGGCCAACGCCTATCGGCACGCCGGCCGGCCGGCCGACGCCCTCGCCCTGCACGAAGAGACGCTCCGGTTGATGAAGGCCAACCTCGCGGCTGATCATCCCAACTTGCTCAATTGCATGGGAAGCCTGGCGATCGACTACCGGGATGCGGGCCGGGCCGCCGAGGCGATCGCGCTTCATCAAGATGTGCTCAAGCGAAAAATAGCAAGCCTCGGTCCGGAACATCCCGACACATTGAAGACCAGGAAGAATCTGGCCCGCGCCTGCGCGAAACCGGGCGAGCCGCCGACGCGCTACCGCTTTTTGAAGAGGCATACACGACCGCGGGCGCGAAATGGGTCAGGACCACCCGCTCACGCTCCAGATCCTTCATGATCGGGCCGTGACCGAGATCGAGCTCGGTCGCACGGTGGACGCAATTCCGCTTCTCGAACGGCTCGTGAACCTGAGCCCGTCCCGGCTCGGCCCCTCCAGTGCCGATGCGATCGTGTATCGGAATGACCTGGCTGTCGCCTATCGTCAGGCCGGGCGGGTCGCCGACGCGATCGTCACGCAAGAACAGGCTGTCACGCTCGCGAAGGCGTCGCTCGGTCCAGAACATCTCTTCACGCTCAGTTTCATGCACAACCTCGGTCTGACTTACCGCCTGGCGCATCGGAGCAACGAGGCCATTGACGTCTTGAACAACGTCTTGCGACTGCGAAAAGCCAAGCTCGGCGCCGAGAACCTGAGCACCTTGACAGGCGCGGTAGCGCTGGCCGGCGCCCAGCTCGACGCCGGCCGCTGGACCGACGCCGAATTAACGGCGCGTGAGTGCAGCGAGCTGCTCGCAAAAAAGCACCCCGAAGACTGGTTGCGGTTCCTCGCGATGAGCGCGTGGGGCGCGGCGCTCGCGGGCCAGCGGAAATACCCCGAGGCCGAGCCGTTATTGATTGGCGGCTACGAGGAACTCAAAGCCCGCGAGGCCAGAATTCCCGGCTCGCGCAAGAACGAGCTCGCCGACGCGGCCGCCCGGATCGTCCCGTTCTACCTGGCCTGGGGCCAGACCAAGAAAGCGGACGATTGGAAAGCGCGGCTGGCCCCGGCCCAGGCGACGAAAAAGCCGCCTCCTTGACGCAATGATCAGTTTGTCGACGCTCGGCTTCTCCTGCCTGGCTCAAGACGATTTCAGGCCCTTGCTCGAGAGCCACTTTTTCATCTCGCCGATGTCGATGACATTGTCCCCTTTCACGGGCGAGTCCTTCGTGGGAACAATGACGCGCACGCCGGTGTCGAGACTATCAACGCTTCCGGGAAGCATCTCGTCGATCGTTTTTTGATCCTTGCCGATATAGGCTTTCAAGAGGCGGACGCCCAGGTAACCCATCTGGTAAGGGTTCTGGCAGACAGTCACGTCGATCGCCCCTTTGGCGAGATCGTCGACGGCCAGCTCGTCGAGGTCGAAGGTGACGATTGTCGTTTTCTTGCGCAAGTCGGGGAACTTGGCGAGCTCTTCGGCGATGAAATGGGCGTTGTACGACCAGAGACCCAGGTAAACCCCGGCATCAGGATGCTTGCTGATCGCCGTTTGAACGTTCGACTGGGCACGCGATTTGTCGCTGCCATCCTCGAGGACTTCCAATGCATCTTTCTGGCCAGAAACCCGGAACTTCTCGCCAGCGCCATCAAAGAATCCCTCGCGGCGCTCCTTGGCGTTGGCCGCGGCTGCGGTCCCCACAAAGGCCACCGTCTTTCCCCCCTGCGGGCGTAGTGTCTTGGCCGCCTTGCCGGCGACCTCGCCAGCCTTGCGATTAAACGTGCCGATATAGGCTTTTCGAGCCGCTTTCTGACCGTCGGAATCGATTGCGATCACGATTTTCCCGGCTTTTTGCAGCTCGATCATCTTGTCGGCGATGCCGGGCGAATCAGCCTCGAGAACCGAGATGGCGACGCCCTGGACGTCGGGCAGACTCAGAACGTCTTCGATGCGCTGGATTTGCTGCGCTGGCTCTCCGTCGCAGCGGCGCATCTCAACACGTGCTCCGAACTCCTTCGCACCGTCGTGCATTCCTTTTTCAACAGTGGTCCACCAATCAGAGCTACCGTTGGTGATGAAAATCAACCGTGGACCCGAACCGGAGCCCGACCCTGAGGGGGCCGGCGACCCAGCAGCCGAGGAGCCGCGATCGGGAATATTTTCCGGGCGCTTTCCCCGCATCCAACAAGCGCGAAAAGAGTTACAATCAAGACGCTGGACGGACGCCGACCGGTATGCGTGATGGTCACGGGAGGTTCTCCGATGCTGTTTTCGGGAATGCGACCGATGAGGCCATTATCATAACCGACGTGATTTCCCGGAGAAACGTCTTACTTTTCGCCGATACCCTTGAAATTTGGCGAGGCGCATCCGACCATTCTCTTGGCCCGGCCCGTCAAATGAGCGGCGGATTGAGGCTCTGGCTTTCGCTTTCGCCCCAGGGTCAGGAGACCCAGAATAATGCGTTTGCAGGATCGGGTTTATGGAAGGATTGCGATTGAGGACCCCGGGGTTCTCAGGCTCATCGAGTGTGCCACATTTCAGCGCCTCAAGGGGATCAGGCAGGCGGGCCCGTCGGCCCTGGCGTTTCCATTCAAGGACGTCACGCGATACGAACATAGCCTGGGCGTCTATGTGCTGCTCCGGCGGTTAAGAGCGCCCCGCATTGAACAGATCGCCGGCTTGCTGCACGACATCTCGCACACGGCGTTTTCGCACGCTGTCGATTTCGTGTTCACCTCGGAAGAACAAGATCATCACGAACATCTCAAGCCCTTGATGCTCCAGCGCCCCGACGTGGCGCAGGCACTTGGAGAGCTCGGCTACGAGCCCGCTGACTTCTTTGATGATTCCATCTATCCGCTGCTGGAACAGCCGATTCCCCTCTTGTGCGCCGATCGCCTCGATTATTTCATGCGCGACGGCCTGGCTTGCGGCGTCGTGACCAGGGAGTTCGTCCAGCGCCTCCTGAGCACGCTCGCCGTGGTGGAAAGGAAGATCGTGTTATGCGACCTTCGCATCGCGCGTGAGGCCTCGGCGCTTTTTGCCACGATGAACCGCGACTGGTGGGCCAGCGGCACCGAGGCTTTCGTCTACAATGAATTCGCCGACGCCCTGCGCGAGGCCCTCCGGTTGAGAATCCTCGATCACGACGACTTGCTCACCGACGACCTCGCTGTGCTCGCCAAGCTCGATGCCTCCGGCAGCCGGAAGATTGCGCAAGCTGGCCGCGATCCGCAATCTTTGTCCCGAGGCCATCGAGGGCTATGCGCCTCGAATCGCGCCGAGCAGCGCTGGCTCGATCCGTCCGTTCTCGAAAAGGACGTTGTCCGTCCGATGTCGACGCTCGGTCGCGGCAAGCGCACGTCACGCACCGCCGTTTAGCACGCGGTGACGGCGTACGACTCGGCTTCGCGCCGTTGTGCCGATACCAGCATGGCCGCCGCGTTCGCACGCGTTCATGCTGGCTCAAGGATCGCACGCCACCGTCGGGGCACCGACGCAAACGCCTGGGCCTACGTCGCCTCGAGCGGTACGGCGACGTACTGTCCAGGATAAAGGTAAAGCGGCATATCGATGAGAACGTCGCCGACGGCGACCGGCTCGACGAATGCACGCACGCGATGGCCCGCCTCGTAGGCGGCCAGCGTGAGAGACTTGTCACCAGGGCGCATGTACGGTTGCCCGGCGACCTCGTCCCAGATCGCCCTGTGAATGCCCTTGAGATTGCGCGAGGTCGGCGGTTAGAGATCAAGGATCAGAAGGTGAATCTCCCGGCTCGAGAGCTCGGCCGCCTTACGCTTGAAGTCATCGAACGCTTTGCGACCCGATTTATTTCCCAACGACACGATCTCGACGACCGCAACGAGATGATCACCCAACACATGGCGAACAGCCACGACGTTTTGCTTGCGGCGGTAGAATTCCAGGTCCGTGTCGGCCCTGATCGTGACACGCGGCTCGCTCACGAGAAGTCCGCCTTCGGCGAGCCCGTTTCCCGAGATCGGACCCGATGTGGGCGGCTCGAAGGAACGTGTGGCCGCATCAAGATCAGGCTCGGAAAGGCTGGCTCGCCTTGAGCGTCAGGATATCGGGCTCGAAGCCCGCTCCCTGCTGCTCGGCATGAGCAGAACTCAAGCGAAGGGGACATTCTTATACCTCGACGGGATCTACGCGGTCTGGATAAGATGAATGGCAACTTGTTCATTCTGCCCGCTAACCGAGAACCTGATCCATGCCTCGG
Organism: uncultured Planctomycetota bacterium; assembly: GCA_963818265.1. Lineage (GTDB taxonomy): Bacteria > Planctomycetota > Planctomycetia > Isosphaerales > Isosphaeraceae > CAWFRS01. The sequence continues at coordinate 389,911 of CAWFRS010000001.1, forward strand.
ACTGCACGAGCCTGCGAAGCCGGGTTTACCCATCATGTCCTCAACCGTGGCAACGCACGCTCCGAAGTCTTCACAAACCAGCCGATTACGCAGCTTTCTTACAGGTGATTTGTGAAGCAACGATACGTGTGCCGATGCCCATGCTCGCTTATTGCTTGATGCCAAATCATTTTCATCTCGTTGTCAGGCCGCAGGGCGATAGAGATCTTTCACGCTGGATGCACTGGTTGCTGACTACACATGTGCGACGCTATCTTAAATATTACAGTCACACCGGCCACGTATGGCAGGGCCGGTTTAAGCTTTTGCGGCCCAAGATGACGACCATCTGATTACGGTCGTGCGTTATGTGGAACGCAATCCTGTTCGCGCAGGCCTGGTCACCCGAGCCGAAGACTGGCCATGGTCTAGCTTGGGTGCGCCTTTTTCATCCTTGGTAATCCCTCCGAGAGTTACAACCGACGAACTGCTCCGCCGCGCTAATTGGATCGACTTCGTCAACGCACCGATGACTGAGGCCGAGGGGGAAGCCATCGGAGTTTGCCTGCGTCGCAACCGCCCGTATGGCTCTGAAGCTTGGACCTTGGCGACAGCGACACGCCTCGGCCTGGAATCCAGCATTCGTGCTCGAGGCGGACAGTCGCGATCGGAGGGCAATCACGCTAAAGCCCCGAGATTACGAAACGAATAGCAGTGTCCCCTTCAGCTTCTCCCGGAGAGAAGAAATCTTGACTTTCCACTCGTGAACGGAGTCTACGTCCCGCCATCCGATATTCAGGCGGCTCTCGTTGCGCTTCGTCCATGAATCAGATGAAGCTACGGATCTCGGCTGCCTTGAATAAAGACAGCGATCAGACGGCCTGGTATGCGACCTGCCCATTCGCATGCCTGGTAGCCTTCCGCCACAGCTTCGAGTCCGGTGAGCCAGATTGTTCGCTCTCTTCTACTTGGTAGATGTCATAATCGTTTTCAGGGAGCGAGGCGATCGCTTTTGTGATTTGATCCTCCGACTTGTATAGCTGGGCAGGCGATTGGTCTAAATGTCGGCCGTCATGCGTCAGGATCTCGTAGGTCGCGATTTTGAACGGTTCCATTGCTTTTACTCCAAAGTCACATGCGTGACATTTGTTTGGCTCCCAGGCGAATCATAGAACACGACACGCCCACTAGCGGCCGCGGGGCACAGGTGGGCTGACCAGCCATTCTCGGCCGCTTCCTTGGTGGGCGAATCGCTTTACGTGCTTGACACGTTGCACGATCAGCATGACGTCGGCTGTTCGTCGGGATCGCCCCGAAGCTGCTCGGCAAGCCTCAAACCTTCTGCGGCATTCGAGGCGGCCGAGAGATTCGTCAGTAGTCATACTGAAACGCAGTTTTTTCGTCGGCGCGATCCACTGGCCAACCTCTTCGAGCACCGCTTTCTTGCATCCGCCAGAAGGGACGCTACCATGGATGCCTGCTGCGTCTTTCCTTGTGGAACGCGACTTAACCGGGGCGGTTTCCATTCGGTTCGCCGTGCGATGCGTAAGTCGACGGAACGGACGTGCGCTACAACTGAAAACCTCGCATTGCAGGTGACAACTGGGACAAATGCTCACGGCGTTGGTCCGGCCGAGACAACTGACCAAGGCACCGCGGTGAGGCGAGCGACTCAGAGCAACTTAACCACACGTTTGTAAGAGAGCTTGTGCAGATCGTGCTTCGCATGGCCAACCATCGCATCTGCAGAAATGACAAGAAACTCGATCTGCAATCGCCTCGTTGTACCAAAGAAATCCTTTGCGACCTCAGCCGTGCTTTTATTCTCGTTCCAGGCCAAGACTTTTAGCTTGAATTTGGGTTCTGCGCTTTTATCGGTCCAGTATGTCCCATCTTCCCGAATGGAGACTCGCTCTTTGCCGTGAGTGAAATTGAGGTCCCATTCGCCGGCCATTTTCCTGAGCACCATAGCCCCTTGCTGGTCGGTAACTCGCGGGGGGGGCGTAGTCGTCGTAACCGATACATCGGCCAAGTCCGGGCGCGTTAGGGCGTCTACGATCTCGTAGTAGACCGACCTCCCTGCTGTCCGGAACGCCAATTCGTATAGGTCGCGTAGCTGGGATTCATCTGGCCCGCTCCCCTCGGCCGGCGCCTTTACCTGGCCGAGGAGGATCCCGGCATCGTCGTTGAGCGTAAGGATGAAGTCCTTGCCATGGTCGTCTCGGACCAGTTCCGCTATCGTCCGGTTCGGCATCGTGGCCGAGACTTTACCATGCTCATGGCGCCACGCAAGCCGCTTGTCGCGAGTGCTTAGAAGGACTAGCTCCATAATGGCCCGCATCTCGTCGTTAGTCAGGATCATATCCGCCCTCTTCGCCAGGCTGTTGGACGGCGAGTTCATCGTGTAGCCGGTGGCTGATGGAAAAGATCGAGCTCGTGCCACTCGACCATGTTATTGTACTGCAAATCCTGACGGTCCCTTGCCCTCTCGAATCTTACGACCCAGCCATGGAGGCTGCCCACACTTAGGATCCAAAAATTATCGGCGGCCGAGCTTGCTGCGTTGATTCGGGACAGTGCGTCGGTTAGGTCGTGAAGTTTGATCGCCGCCGTCTTCCACATCCGGTCCTGGGCCTGGGATGCGCACTTGATGCAGGGTCGACATTGCCAACTCTAAACAGAAGCGATATTGGAGCTCCCGCTGCCTGCGAATCTCGCGGTTGAGGGCGCTTCTAACGTGTTCCGAGACCGTCCGTGCGCGATACAGCTCGAAGAGAGTCACGAGCAGTCCTGAAAGGGTAACCCAATAGCCGGCGACGGTGAAGAAGTCGTTCCACGTGCGGGTCAGTCGCGATACCACAAAGGAGACAGCCAAATTCAGGGCAATCCAACCTGACACTGCGTATTTCGGGTGGATGTACCGAATGTATGTCCGGTTCGCCCAGTCTGCCAGCCAGATGGCAGGCGATAAGGTTGTCCGAACGCTCGCCAAAATGGCCCGAGGTAGCGCCATATTCAAACTCGTGGTGTGCAGAGAATGAGACGGCACATACCAACATAGTTAGTGCTGCATAAGCAAGCTAGACGGCGGCGCCGAAGGCGATTCAAGCCCGGCCCGACACGTCAACGCACCTGATTACTAATGCTCGCCGCATTGCTTGAGTGGTCGCATTGGGAGCTGATTGAATCGCGAGGAGGATGTCCTCGGCAGCGCTTTCCAGGACGCTGATGATGGCGGAAGCCGGCTGCCGGGATCAAGACGAACAGGCTGCTCGGAGAGCGAAGGGAGAGCGAAGGGGACACAGAGAGCGAAGGGGACATTCTTAAGAGAGCGAAGGGGACATTCTTATACCTCGACGGGATGTACGCGGTCTGGATAAGAAGGTTGACAACTTGTTCATTCTGCCCGCTAACCGAGAACCTGATCCATGCCTCGGACTGCACGAGCCTGTGAAGCCGGATTTACCTATCATGTCCATGTCCTCAACCGTGGCAACGCACGCTCCGAAGTCTTTCACAAACCAGCCGATTACGCAGCTTTCTTACAGGTGATTTGTGAAGCAACGATACGTGTGCCGATGCCCATGCTCGCTTATTGCTTGATTCCAAATCATTTTCATCTCGTTGTCAGGCCGCACGGCGATCGAGATCCTTCACGCTGGATGCACTGGTTGCTGACTACACATGTGCGACGCTATCTTAAATATTACAGTCACACCGGCCACGTATGGCAGGGCCGGTTTAAGGCTTTTGCGGCCCAAGATGACGACCATCTGATTACGGTCGTGCGATATGTGGAACGCAATCCTGTTCGCGCAGGCCTGGTCACCCGAGCCGAAGACTGGCCATGGTCTAGCTTGGGCGCGCCTTTTTCATCCCTGGTAATCCCTCCGAGAGTTACAACCGACGAACTGTCCGCCGCGCGAATTGGATCGACTTCGTCAACGCACCGATGACTGAGGCCGAGGGGGGAAGCCATCGGAGTTTGCCTGCGTCGCAACCGCCCGTATGGCTCTGAAGCTTGGACCTTGGCGACAGCGACACGCCTCGGCCTGGAATCCAGCATTCGTGCCCGAGGCGGACAGTCGCGATCGGAGGGCAATCACGCTAAAGCCCCCAGATTACGAAACGAATAGCAGTGTCCCCTTCAGCTTCCTCGATGAAGACGCGGAACAAGCGATCAAGCAAACAAGGCCGGGGAATAGCACTTGAGCGCATTGCGCAGGGCCGCGATGGCCATAGCCGGGCTGTGCCTCTTTTCCGCGGGCACACCGTCCAGGCTCTCGATCAATGTTTCGATCGTCAATGTCATGCAGTCGGCGAGCGTTCGACCGATGATCAGCTCGGTGAGCATCGATCCAGAAGCAATCGTCGAACCGCAGCCGTACGTTTGAAACTTCGCATGGGTCACGCGGTCATCATGAATACGCAGATAGAGGATCAGGAACGGCCCCCGCCCTGCGCGCACCGGCATGGCCAGTCACGTCGGGCGATTCCAGCGCGCCGGAGTTCCGTGGCGACATGAAATGGTCCATCAACGTGTCGGAGAACTTGCCCATGGTATGAGCAATACCCGTTTAGAAATACGAGTTGTTGTACATCCGAAGGAAACAGCCTAATCCTAACCGATTCGTCCACGCCGTCAAGAGGCCAAATAAAAAATAATTCTGTTAGTTTATAAGTTGTTCTTAGTGATCAGTTCTTCTTTACTAAACTGCTTAGAATGCTAGTGTTGCCGCAATTGCCCATACGAATCAAGTTTAGTCACGCGCTGTAAAGCCTGAGCAGCCAGCAGGTCGAGAATCGCCGGATCAGACGCATCGGGCAGACGAACGCTGTCATTTAGAACAAGAGGCCAATCGACCACGAAAACTCGGAGAGACACGAATATCGGTCGCTTGCTCTGGCGATATTCTGCTTCCGTGCGCTCCGAGGTAAGAATTGGCGCCGAGAATGTCGCCATCACCTCTGTTTCTTTTCTTCCCGGCACAAGTACAAGTACTCCGAGTTCGCCGTATCGCAGCATCGGCATCGTTTCACCGGTCCGAGGATTGCGAGTGGCGACCAGAAACCGTATCGGCTCGTCGCGGAACACGTCAGTCGTGCCATCCGGCTGCGCGACTCGAAAAACGCCCTTCTCGCGGTCGTGCTCCACGTTGAGCCGGGGCGGCCGTTCAGGGAATGCATAAACGTAGCGAGTGCCACCGCCGGTCTCGGTCACCGAGACCAGGCGGGCTTCTCCGGCGAGGACTTGATGCTTTCCGGCGAGGGATGGGACGAATCCATGCTGTTTAACCCTTAAATGAGTTGCTTGAAAAACCCTGACACGCCGACGAGGATCGCATCGATGTTGAACACGAGACGACCGATGGAGTTCGGCCCGCGTCAACCCCCGAACGCGGTAGGGGCTCGGATTGATCGGTCAAAATCTTGTGCAAGGGTCGAAGCTCGCGGCTGCCCCTCGGGCGCATCTCTTAATTGAGAAGATACGTTTGACGCGGAATTCGCTTACGAGGATTTTCAAAAATCTCTATTGAGGAGTTCGTGCGCAGGACCGAGAACGGTCCCTGCCACAGGCTCGGTCCCGCAAGTTCGAGATAGGAAAGGGTCAACTGGCGAAAACGCATCGTCGCGATCGAGAGACCAAATACGTGGGAAATGGACTGACTGATCGCCAGCACATACAATCCGTAATATTGGCGAGGTTCTTGCCCTCAGAAGAATACTACTTGAGCCCGCCCGCAAATCACCTAGGTTGCGCAGATTTCCTGGAGGTACAAGAATGTTTCCTTTCGCAAACCTGCCCATTCTGCCAATATCGGACCTGTCCCGCTTCGGACCCCCTGTCCCGCTTCGGACCCCCAATCTGCTTCGCGGTCCCCACAATTCTTATCTGAACAATGTATTGAGGCCGAGTTGACGAGCAAAATAAATTAACAATCCGCTTAAAATGGCCACAATACCTACTACGGTGACAATAACAATGAGCCGCAAGGAGCCATAAACAAGACATATATAATAAAGAATCACCAATGTAATTAAAATTACGAATATACAGCTTATGCGAAACAAACCATGTGCCATGTCAACGTCCCTTCATTTGTCGCATTCCGTAGCTGCTATTACGCTTAAGAGAAATACTGGCAGTGTGGCGCCATTGTGGGCGATTTAATCGCGAGATCTGTCGTCTCGCCTGGAAAACGGGCGACCCACGGAGCGCGAAAACCTTGGCTTTCGTGGAAAACCATGAGGCTGTTTACCTCGGAAATGGCCATATGAAACGTTGTGCGCCACATACTGATTCTACAGCTTTCGGACTTTCCTGAAAACCATTGTACGGATTGCATCGTTGTCATTTCGTGCCACGAAAGTTTGTGATGCCGGGCACTGAGAGACTAATGGTTCACCCCTGAAATGGAGAAACCGAGTTCGAAAGATAAAGCGGAGTGAACGTTTGATCTCTAGGATTCGATTTGCCGCTTTCGTACGAATCTCGCTCTTGATTCCTAGGCCGGTGTCAGGCGACACTAAAACTGACCCCCCTGGCGACACTAAAACTGACCCCCGCCTATACGCTTGACTAGGGAGGGTCTATGGACAAGGTCGACTCGAATTTGGTCAACCTGCATGACTCGCAGGCGGACCAGCCGGACGTAACGCGTGTTCACCTGCGGCCTACGCAGGAGGACACCAAGATGGTCAAACCGGAAATCGTGGATCGAATCCGCGAGCTCTCCGGCCAAGGGCTCGGAAGCAAACGGATCGCTCGACAGTTGGGGATCTCCCGCAACTCCGTCCGCCGCTATCTCGCTGGAGCCACGGTCGGTTTTCAAGAACGCCCTGCCGCTCGTCGGCTCGACGCCGTCGCGCTTCGTGAAGTCCAGGACCTTTTCGGCACGGTCGCCGAGGGAAACACGGTCGTCGTTCAACAGGAATTGGCCCGCCAAGGGTTGCACGTCGAGCTACGAACATTGCAACGCGCTGTCGGCCCGCTTCGCCAGGCGCAACGGGCTGAGGCTCTGGCCACGGTTCGGTTCGAGACCCCGCCGGGCCAACAGATCCAGATCGATTTCGGCGAGAAGGTCGTGCGGATCAACGGGCAACCGGTCAAGGTTTACCTGATGACCGCGGTCCTGGGATACTCGCGGCGGCTCTACTGCCGGGCGTTTCTGGCGCAGCGGCAGGACGACTGGCTCGAGGGGCTCGATGGGGCCTTCCGGCACTTCGGTGGCCTCACCGAGCAAGTGCTCTGCGACAACGCTTCGCCTCTGGTCACGTCCCACGATCGTGAGTCCGGCCATGTGGTCTGGAATCCAGGATTCGAGATATTCTGCCGCGATCGTGGATTGACGCCCAAGGCCTGTCGCCCTCGTCGTGCCCGCACCAAGGGGAAGATCGAACGCGGTGTTGGCTATGTCAAGCACAACGCCTTGGCTGGGCGATCGTTCAACTCGTTCGAGGGGTTGGAGCGTCACCTGGCGACTTGGATGGTCGAGGTCGCCGATCGTCGGATTCACGGCACCACCAAGGAACGGCCCGCCGTTCGCTTCGAGCGAGACGAGCAACACGCCTTGCGCCCTCTGCCGGTACGCCCCCTGGCCGTTCGCACCCGCCGCTTGAAACGTCGCGTCAGCACAGACTGCTTTGTTGATATCGATACAATTCGATATAGCGTGCCCTATCAGCATGTTCGCGAGACCGTGGAAGTCGTGATTGAGCAGGCGAAGGTCGAGATCTGGCTTCGCGGGAATTGCATCGCGCAGCACGTGAGAAGCTTCGAGCCCCACGCGTGGGTTCGCAATTCCAGTCACTTCGAGGGGCTGTTCCGGCGGGAGGCGGAGAGTCAGACCCCGACTCATTCCGAGTTCATTTCTAATCCCGTATCGCGGCCGTTGTCGATCTATTCCGAGGTGGTGGAAGGAGGCTGCCCATGAGCACGCTGAGCGAGGCCGACGACCCACGAGAGGAGCGGGTTTTCGCGGCAATGAAGCGGCTTCAGTTGACTCACCTGCGCGAAACGCTGGCGTCGGTATTGTCGCAGGCAGCCAAGCAAGAGTGGACCTATTTGGAGTTCCTCGAACAGATCCTGGGGCGTGAGGTGGACGCCAAGCAGGGGAAGCGGATCCGCATGGGTTTACAGATTGCGCACTTCCCATGCGTGCGGACCATCGAGGGTTTTGATTTCTCGTTTCAGCCATCGGCGGACGAGCGGTTGATCCGAGAGTTGTGCACGGGAAACTTCATTGCTCATGGTGAAAACGTGCTGATGTTTGGACCTCCTGGTGTAGGGAAGTCGCATCTGGCCATTGGCTTGGGCCGCAAGGTTGTCGAGCAGGGCCACACGGTCCGATTCACCACAGCCACGGCGCTGCTGGCGAACCTGGGGAAAGCCGAAACAGAAGGGAGCCTGAATGAGAAGCTGACCGAGTATTCCAAGCCCCGCTTGTTGATCATCGACGAGCTCGGCTATTTACCGTTCGAGCGGCGGGCGGCACACCTGTTTTTCCAGTTGGTGAACCGCCGATACGAGAAGGGGAGCCTGCTGGTGACGACGAACCAGCGGGTTTCGGAATGGGGAATCGTCTTCGGAGATGAAGTCCTGGCGACAGCGATCTTGGACAGACTGCTTCATCATAGCCACACACTGATGATCACAGGAGAAAGTTATCGATTAAGAGAAAAGCGCAAGAGTGGCTTGATCCGATCGAGGTTGGCGACTGCCGATCCCGATCCGACCCAACGCGAGCCGGAGGTACGGACAGAAAAACCGACCGCAAAAGGCGACAAGAACCGATAACATCCAGGCATGCTGGCAGTGGGGTTCAGTACAGGTTCGAGGGGGTCAAAATTAGTGTCGCCTGACAGCCGGCGCTGGGATTGTGCCGCCACGAAGCCTTATCCTCTGCCCAGGCCATTATTCACCGTAGCGCCCCACGATGACGTCGACAATGCATTTGCCGTCGAGGCTGGGCGGTGGCTCGCTTCATCGGTCATCGCGGGGCGCCGACTCGCATCAGGATCGACATTGCATCTGAATCCATCTGTGACGCGTTAGTCAACTGGATGCCGACAGCGGGACGAAGTCGATTCCGATCGCGGCGGCGAGCCCTTGGGAGAACGGGTATATGGAGTCATTTCACAGTCGCTTACGAGACGAGTTCCTGGTGAGGCTGGAATTCGAGACAGTTGCGGACGCGCTGGAGAAAGGCAATTCGTTCCGTCGTGAATACAACTCGGTCCGACCGCACAGCTTGCTGGACTACGCCACGCCAAAGAATTCAGCGAGTCCTGTAACAAAGGAAGTTCAACCACTCATACTAGCACTTGATAGTATGGCCGTATAGCAATTCGTTGGAGAAACTCCATTTCAGGTGGACCAGAAAACGGGGAGCAGCCCACGGTATGATTCACCGCATGGTACTTGCATTCCCACCTCACATTGAAAAGGCTCTGCCATTCGCGCAAGAGCGCTCCTTCCTGCCCCACGAGGCTTTCTCCGAAGGAGGAGCTTCTGCCATAGCGAGCGGGATGGCTCGAAGCTCTCCGGGTCACACGGCCAGAGACCGTGGGTTTAGAACGCAGTAGAGGGGAATTTATACTAACACTTCAAGACGGTGACCTCTTCTAACTTTCAAATACAGGGTCTTCATGCAAAAGGCTTCGGTCGCATTCCAGGAGGATATCGGTTGTACTGTTTGAACTCATCACAATCGAAATAGCACACTGCGATGCAAGGCGCATTGATGATCCAATAAAGTTCAGAACTGATTCCAGGACAGCTGGAATAACAAATGAACACATCCGAACAATAACCACGGACGCATGTGACAAGCCCTTCATCTGGCGGTGGCGTAGATCCGCATGCTCCCATCGATGAGCCCAGGAGAGTCCAGGAGAGAAGGAGTCCATTGCCCCGCTGGCCGCAACACTGTGACGTCGGTGTCCCCAAAGAACAACTAACCGTTTCAGACCAGATACTCGAACTGACTTTTGACGCAAAAGTACAGCACATGTCGTAAAGCCCACTTGGATCAGTTGTATTAGCCGGATTGTTTGCCCCGTAGACAAAAGAACCTAAATATCGAGCGATGGGATCCGAAGACAGAAAACGTCCGAGGAGCGGATTGTAGAATCTGGCTCGAGGATAGTAGAAGCTTAAATCCGAATCGAAATAGTATCCAGCGCGGCCGACGAAGCGAAATGAGCAAATATCGGATCCGCTTCGTAATAAAATATCCCCAAATGAGTCATAGGTGAAGCTGTCAGTTACGGTCCCGGCATTATTAACGAGTTGAGTCGTCGATCCCAGCCCGTCGAACAGGTAAAACGACGTGATCCCGCTTCGCACCTGCGATATCAAGTTGCCATAGAGCATTGGCTGCAAAGAGTAGACCACCTGAATGATATTACTTCCGTTGGTTTCCAGCAAGATGTTCTGGCCGTCCCAGATGTGCTTGGTCGTACCGGTCGAGTCGATTTTCTGCACCCGTTGACCGTCGCCGTTGTAGGTGAACGTGTCCACGATTCCCGCCGGCAGCACGACTTGGGTCAGGCGGTTCTCAAAGTCCCAGGTGTTGGTCGTCCGCTGGTTTGACGGGTTGCGGCTGGTCAGCAGGTTGCCGGCCGCATCCGAAGTGTAAGTCGTAATTCCCGCGGAACCTTGAGTTCTCGATAATTCTTTAGCCGCGTCGTAAGAACTCGTGGTAAGCGCCCCGGAGCTGTTCATTACCAGCCGGTTTCCGACCGAATCGTATGTATAAGTTATGTTATAACTGTTCGTGCCGCTGCGCCGCTCATTTGTTAACTGGTAGGTCTTGTCGTAACTCCATGTCACCCGGTCGCCCGACGACTCAGCCACTCGGAGACGGTTGCCCACCGCATCAAGAGCGTAAGAGAAGCTCGAAATCGTGGTGTTTGCCGAAGTCAGGTTGGCCACGCGCAAAAGGCGGCTCGCGTTATCATACAAATACGACGTTCGCGTCGTGTTGGCGTAATGAATGCCCGTAACGCGGCTGGCGGCGTCATAGCTCCAGGTTGCACGCTGAGCTTGAGGATTCGCCACGTAATTGGAGCGTCCCGCCGCATCGAACGAATAAGTGAAACGAAGTCCTTCGGGCTCGACGAGATATTTCCGCTGACTGGCTGCGTCATACGCGTAAGTCAGCCGTAGCCCTGCCGGATTGATGACCACGCTGAAGCGCCCATCGGCGTCGAACGTCGATGTCGTTCGGCCGGTCGCGTCGTTGAGCACTGTGCGGCGGCTGGCGTTGTCATAACCGAAAGTGACACGGCTGCCATTGGGATAGCGCTTACCGGTAAGGCGGTTGTCATCATCATGCACGTAGCTCGTGCGATAGCCCCGAGCGTCGATCCGTAGCGTCTGGCGGCTCGCGGCGTCAAATCCGTACGTGGTGCGGCGATTAAGGGGATCGATGAGCTGCGTCTGCCTGCTATCGGCGTCGTAAACGAAGCTATTGCGGTGACCGTTGGCATCCACGAGTGCAACCAGCCGGTTCGCGGGATCGAATACCTGGGTTTTACGAAAGCCATTGGCATTGAGCAGTCCGGTGACCCGGCCGGCCGCGTCATAGATTGTGGTCGTGATATTGGTGTTGGCATCCCGAACGCGCACGGCCCGGTTTGCGAAATCGAATGTTGTCGTGGTGCGGTGGAGCAGCGGGTCGATGGTGGCCACTCGCCGCAGCAGCTTGTCGAAGACGCCGGTCGTGATGAAAACAAGCGGGTTCGTCGTGCGGATCGGATCGTCCGCCAAGTCATAGGTCACGGTGTTTCGATTCGACAACGGGTCTATCGTGGCGATCAGGCGGTTTTCGCTGTCAAACACGCTGGTCGTGATTTCGCCGAGGGGATTTGTGGTCCGGATGCGGTTCCACGACGCATCATACGCGAAGCTCGTCCGATTCAGCAGTGGATCGATTTTCGCCACGGGGCGGTTCGCCAGGTCAAAGACGGTGGTGGAGATCTGCCCCAGAGGATTGGTCGTGCGGATCAAGTTGCTCGATAAGTCGTAGCTATAGCTCGTACGCAAGGCGAGCGGGTCGATGGTCGCGACCAGCCGGCCGTTGGCATCGTAGATTTGCGTCGTGATGGCACCAATCGGATTTGTGGTGCGAATCAAACGGCCATTCAAGTCGTACGTCAAGCTGGTCCGATTCCCCAGCGGGTCGATCTGAGCGGTGAGTCGGTTCACGCTATCGTGCAGCGTCGTGGTGATGTTTCCCAAAGGGTCCTGTGTGCGCAATAGTTGGCTGTTGGAGTCATAGGCGTAGGACGTTCGGAACCCGAGCGGATTGATATCGGCGGCCAGGCGGCCGATCGAGTCGTACAGTTGGGTTGCCCGATAGCCCAGGGCGTTCTGCACCGCGATGAGCCGGGCCATCGAGTCATAGATATAAGTGGTTCGCTCAAGGTATGGGTCGATGACGGCAATCCGGTTCCCGAAGCTGTCCCAGACCAGCGACGAACGGTTGCCCAGTTCGTCGATCACGGCCGCGAGTCTGATTGTTGCTGTTGTACCGGTATTGATACTGCGAGATCGGCGTTTGAATGGCCGTGGGATAGATGGCCGTCGCACCATTGCCGACTGGCTGATACGAGATCGTGGTCCGATGGTTCCGAGCGTCCCGGGCGGTGCCGAGGTAGCCCGAGGTATTGGCGGAACCGGTAAACGCGTACACATAGGTGGTACGATTTCCGACGGGATTCGCAATGCTTTGCACAATCAGCGAGCGCAGGGAGAGCGTCATCTTGGTTTGCCCCAGCGTGGGGTATGTCACGAACGGCCTGTGGCCGCCGCCCCCCGTATAGGACGTCCGCTGGCCCAGCGGTTGGATCACCGCACCTACTGTTCCCGGGACTGAATATTGATAAGTCGTTCTGAATCCAAGAGGATCGACCCAGGCGATCAGGTCGTTATTGCTATCATAAACCAAGCTGGTCGAGCAGAGTTCCGGCGTGACGATTCGCACGAGATTACCGCTCGCATTGACGGTCAGACTCGTGATCCGGCCGCTGGGATCTTGAATGCGCGTGATGGAGTTCGAAGCATTGTAGGTGAACGACGTGCGCCGGCCGAACGGCCCATCGATGTGCTGGACCAAGGTCGCACCCGAATTCCAGGTCAGGGTCCACCGCACGCCGGCATTGTTGCGAATCGTGGCCAACTGGCCGGTGGTTGCATAGTTGAACGTCGTGCCGTCCGGCTGGGTCTCGACCCATCCCGTCGTCGCGGAACCGGTCAACGTGTTATTGAGGTTATTCGGCGAGCCGGCGTAGGTGTTCGTTCCACTTATGCTCGTATAATGGACTATCCCAGTTGGTGTGAGGAGATTGAGCGGCGAGTCGTTTTCCGCGTACCGATGGTATGGCGCTGACCAGTTGTTTCCATACTCGGTGGAACCGCCCGATGCGCTATTGTAGATCAGCGCCATGGGGAAGTCGGCGGGGGCGCCCGTGGGCAAGGCTAAATTGAACCTGAGAGAGAAGATCGATGCGTCGATCCGACCCAGGCCATTCTGGGTAATGAAGCCTCCGTTGCTGTATCCAGGGACGGTGTTCGCTCCGCTACGCGTCAGGTTCAACGCCGACATCGCTTTGTTCAGCACGAGGCTACCTGTACCGAGCACGGAAGCGTCCATCTCTGTTCCCCATTTTTATGAACGAATGTTCAATTGAGTTGTCATTCTTCGGTCAGTTCGGGTCTGCTGAGCCGTTCCTGCGTCGCGGTCAGCGGAGAATCACAGGACACGATGTTGCGTAACCGGGGGATGCCGGCATCCCGCGAGCGTTCCGCCGGGAGTCGTTCGGGCGCTCGAACACTGGCTAAAAAGGAATCTCGGTTACGCGGTGACGAATAATCAGGGAATGAATGGCGGGAATCCGCCACCCGGGGAACCGGGCGGGCCTCCTCCTGGCCCACCGGGCGGACCGCCGCCACCTCCGCAGCACGACTGGCTGGAACACTGGCACGGCTGGTCAACCGCCACCATCGACGGAGCTCCCCCGGAGGAAGCCGGGCCTGTTGACGGGCTGCTTCCCATGTAGGGAGCGGTCGATGCGGAATCGACGGGAACGCTCGTGCAAATCGGGCCGGCTTTATATGGGAACGCCATCGCGTGAGCCTCCTTGGTCCGAAATCGTGCTTGACGTTATGCGTGAATCCGCAGTGGCCGCGGGCCTCCCCCGCAAGGTCGCAGAGGCGCCGACATGTGAGTGAGCGCTCTTCTCCTTGAATTAAGGATACGAATGAACCTGAATTCCCTTTCGCGAGTTTCCAGAGTTTTCTCTGCGCACCGCCAACGCGGTTCCACGCCTCCGCGACCAGAATTTTGAAGCGGGCCAGCGGCTTTCGCGACCATAATAGTCGGCACGCGCCGCCAGATATTCGGCGAACTCGGACTCGACCCAAAGACTGTAAGCAGAAATCGCTTGCCCGCATCCCTCTAAATGGCGATCGATAGCCCTCGCTGCCGTCAAACCCGATTCGAGGGCCCAGACGACCCCTTGCGACGACAGAGGATCGAATGCGGCCGCTGCCTCGCCCACGGCTAACCGTCCATTGCGCGCGACGATCGACGAGCGCGAGCTGCATGCGGCATGAATCTGAGGGTCAAACGCAAGGTCGCCGCCGCCAAGGCGAGCCCGGACATGGGCGGATTGGCGGAGTTGATCGAGCCAGAATCGAGGCCACGCGGCTTTGCTCCCGGGGAGCAAATCGGCGTCGGTCATCAACGCGCCAATTTGTCTTCCATCGGGCAGAGGGGCGGAATACCAATAACCATATTCGACGGCTTCGACAAGAGTTCGCCGATCACGGGACGTTTCGTTCGCATCAACGAATCCCGCAAGACCAACTAGCCGATCGAAGACGAGGCGATGGCCGGCGAAGCGGCGAGCAAGCGAAGCGCGTTGACCCGTGGCATCTACCAATACCGCCGCGCGACGACCGAAGTGACGACCAGCGGCACTAACGCCAACTTGCCAGGGGAAGCGAGCGCGATTCGGAATCGCTATCGGGCTTTCCGACAAGGTGAGGCGCTTTCCGAGCCCGATTTGAAGTCGGCCGAAATGTCGCCTGGCCCTCTCGAGACCGCGTCAGACGGTCCAGGGCGACGACCTGAGCGTTTAGCAGAACCTCGACTCCGGTTCCCTCGGCGACTCGAGCCAACCGCAGGTCAAAAAGTCGGCGGTCCACATGCCATCCAGGTCCGTTTGGGTTCACGATGAAATCGTTGTCGTACAGCCGAGAATGGGGGAAAAGGGGTCATTCTACTTTTCGATAGTGCGACACGTTCATATCAGAATAAGACGTTCTATTTAAGGCTAAAGTAGAATGTAGGGGAAAAGGGGTCATTCTACTTTTCGATAGTGCGACACGTTCATATCAGAATAAGACGTTCTATTTAAGTAGGGGAAAAGGGGTCATTCTACTTTTCGATAGTGCGACACGTTCATATCAGAATAAGACGTTCTATTTAAGGCTAAAGTAGAATGACCCCTTTTCCCCCCCGGGCAGCCGAGTTGTGTATGGTGTCCCCGGAATTCGCCGGAATTCGCCCGGAATTCGCCCGGAATTCGCCGGAATTCGCCGGAATTCGCTGTCCGAGTTGTGTATGGTGTCCCCGGAATTCGCTGTCCCCGGAATTCGCTGGGCATCGAAAATAATCTCAATTGGCAGTTGGACGTGAGCTTCCGCGAGGACGAATGCCGCGTGGCCCGCGACCACGCCCCGGCCAATCTGAGCGTGATTCGACGGTTCGCTCTTGGGCTTCTCAAGCGCGAAACCAGTTGTAAGAAAGGCATCGAGATCAAGCGAATGAAGTGCGCGGGAAATGATGAGTATCGCGATAAAGTCCTATTCAAGTGTTGAATTTAAGATGCGGTGGCCCTGACCTTACCCCCCCTTACCCCCGGCGGAGTTCCTTGAGGTATAACGACGTCCCCTTTGCCTTTGCCCCAAGTGACACAGTTCCAATGATCAAAGATGATGCTCACTCGGCGACCGCGATCAGGAAGTAGGGACGCTGCTCACACAGTTTATGACGGAGCCGCCTAGTACACCCAAGGAACGCAACACCGCCGATTATCGTTCCACCAAGTTTGGAAGTGATCGCCAACACAACACGGTAAAGTATCGGCACGAGAGCTGATCCTATGGCTGTCATTGAAGATATTGTCGATAGTAAATCTAGAATTGACACGCGCAGCGATGTCAATATCACGCTCCCAAGCCAACACGACAGCATCAGCGTAATCATTATAAGAATACTATTTAATAAGGCCTTCAAGTAAGCGCCGCGGCGACAGCGGCATTCGTACCGGTAATCGCCATTTTCTTTGGGAGTTAAGCTGATGCTAAATTCGTGAGTCCCCAGTAATAATGAATAAATGATCACTGTAAACGTTTGACTATCCGACGGGATAGCGAGGCGCCTGGGCTTTCCACCAACTAATAAGGCAAAACGAGAGTGCCCGATGTAGAGCGCGCCGCTAGGCCAGTTCAGCCAGCGCGGCAAGTCAGCTCTAATCACTGTCAGGTGAGCGAGTGCCACCATACCGTCGTCCCTTGTTTGAAGTGGGCCTATCTTCTGCTCCCCCTGGTAGGTCTCCTAATAGGTCTATAAGGCCTACCCCTAACTGGGCGAGGAGGTCTTGACCCCGCGGAAACCAAGCAGAACAAGGCGCCGACCGCCAGTGCGTTCTGAATATAAATCGTGTTAGCACACTTATTAAAGCACGCTGTAAATCCTTCGCCCGGTTTGTCCCACCAAGGTTGGTCGGCGCAAAGCCCGGTGCATACAGACACGGCCGCGGTCCAAAAGCAAGCGCAGAGGGTGAGGCTCCAAGGAGTTACAGGTCCTAAACCGGACGGGTCGATGTAGTTAATCGGGTTATTCAATACATAAGCATACCTATTATCAGCGAATCCAGCATAAACGCGATCCTCGAAATCAGCCGGATCTACGCTCAAAAACCTACCAGTCACCGGGTCAAAGTACCGGGCTCTTAGGAAATATTGCTTCGCGTCGGAGTTATAATAGTACCCTACTTGACCGATGTAAGCAAATGGGTTGATAGTGACACCACTTGTAAGCATGTTCCCCCAGGAATCATATATGTAGCTGTCTGTGATCGAAGCAGCATCGTTCACTAATTCTCTTGTGGATCCGACACCGTCAAAGAAGTAGAATGACGTTATACCGCTCCGGACTTGCGATATCAGATTCCCGTTCATCGGTGGCTGTAACGTGTACACTGCCTGAATAATATTACTGCCGTTTGTCTCTACCAATACATTCTGATGATCCCAGATGTGGTTAATTGTGCCAGTTGAATCTATTTTCTTCACCCGCTGACCGTCGCCATTGTACGTGAACGTGTCCACGATTCCGGATGGCAGTACGACTTGGGTCAGGCGGTTCTCGAAGTCCCAGGTGTTGGTCGTCCGCTGGTCTGACGGGTTCCGGCTGGTCAGCAGGTTGCCGGCTGCATCGGATGTGTAAGTCGTAATTCCCGCGGAAGCTCGGGCTTTCGATAACTCGTCAGCCGCATCGTAAGTACTCGTCGTACGCGCTCCGGAGCTGTTTAGAACCAATCGGTTCCCGACCGGGTCGTATGTATAGGTCATGTTATAACTGTTCGTGCCGCTGCGCCGCTCATTCGTTAACTGGTAGGTCTTGTCGTAACTCCAGGTTACGCGGTCACCAGTGTATTCGACAACGCGCAGGCGGTTTCCAACGGCGTCGAGAGCGTAAGAGAAGCTGGACAGCGTGGTGCTGGTAGAATTGAGGTTAGCAACGCGCAACAAGCGGCTGGCGTTGTCGTACAGGTACGACGTCCGCGTTGTATTGGCGTAATGGATCCCAGTGACGCGGCTGGCCGCGTCGTAGCTCCAGGTCGCACGCTGGGCCTGCGGATTAGCCACGTAGCTGGTACGACCAGCGGCGTCAAAGACGTAGGTGAATCGGGTCCCTTCTGGCTCGATCAAATACTTGCGTTGACTGGCCGCGTCGTATGCGTAAGTCAGCCGCAGCCCGGCCGGATTGATGACCACACTTAGCCGCCCATCGGCGTCGAACGTGGACGTGGTCCGGCCGGTCGCGTCGTTGAGCAGTGTACGTCGACTGGCGTTGTCATAGCCGAAAGTGACCCGGCTGCCATCGGGGTAGAGCTGGCCAGTAAGGCGATCGTCATTATCATACACGTAGCTCGTGCGATAGGCCCGAGCGTCGATCCGCAACGTCTGGCGGTTGGCTGCGTCAAATCCGTAGCTTGTGCGCCGGTTCAGGGAATCGATGAGCTGCGTCTGCCTGCTATCGGCGTCGTAAACGAAGCTATTGCGGTGACCGTTGGCATCCACTAGCGCCACCAGCCGGCTGGCGGCATCGAACACCTGGGTCGTACGGAAGCCATTGGAATTGAGCATGCCCCTGACCCGGCTGGCCGCGTCATAGATCGTGGTCGTGATATTGGTGTTGGCATCCTGGACGCGAATGGCCCGGTCTGCGACATCGAACGTTGTCGTGGTGCGATGGAGCAGCGGGTCGACAATGACCACGCGCCGCAGCAGCTTGTCGAAGACGCCGGTCGTGATGAAAACAAGCGGGTTCGTCATCCGGATCGGATCGTCCGCCAAGTCGTAGGTCGTGGTGGTTCGATTCGACAGCGGATCGATCGTGGCGATCAGGCGATTTTCGTTGTCAAAGACGCTGGTCGTGATCTCACCGAGGGGATTTATGGTCCGGATGAGGTTCCACGACGCGTCATACGAATAGCTGGTTCGGTTTAGTAATGGATCGATCTGCGCCACTGGGCGGTTGGCCAGGTCAAAGACGGCGGTGTAGATCTGCCCCAGGGGATTGGTCGTGCGGATCAGGTTGCTCGATAAGTCGTAGCTATAGCTCGTACGTAAGGCGAGCGGGTCAATGGTCGCGACCAGCCGTCCATTGGCGTCGAACACCTGCGTCGTCATGGCACCGATCGGATTTGTGGTGCGAATCAAACGGCCATTCAAGTCGTACGTCAAGCTGGTCCGATTCCCCAGCGGGTCGATCTGAGCGGTGAGTCGATTCACGCTATCGTGCAGCGTCGTGGTGATGTTTCCCAAAGGGTCCTGTGTGCGCAATAGTTGGCTGTTGGAGTCATAGGCGTAGGACGTTCGGAACCCGAGCGGATTGATATCGGCGGCCAGGCGGCCGATCGAGTCGTACAGTTGGGTTGCCCGATAGCCCAGGGCGTTCTGCACCGCGATGAGCCGGGCCATCGAGTCATAGATATAAGTGGTTCGCTCAAGGTATGGGTCGATGACGGCAATCCGGTTCCCGAAGCTGTCCCAGACCAGCGACGAACGGTTGCCCAGTTCGTCGATCACGGCCGCGAGCTGATTGTTGCTGTTGTACCGGTATTGATACTGCGAGATCGGCGTTTGAATGGCCGTGGGATAGATGGCCGTCGCACCATTGCCGACTGGCTGATACGAGATCGTGGTCCGATGGTTCCGAGCGTCCCGGGCGGTGCCGAGGTAGCCCGAGGTATTGGCGGAACCAGTAAACGCGTACACATAGGTGGTACGATTTCCGACGGGATTCGCAATGCTTTGCACAATCAGCGAGCGCAGGGAGAGCGTCATCTTGGTTTGCCCCAGCGTGGGGTATGTCACGAATGGCCTGTGGCCGCCGCCCCCCGTATAGGACGTCCGCTGGCCCAGCGGTTGGATCACCGCACCTACTGTTCCCGGGACTGAATATTGATAAGTCGTTCTGAATCCAAGAGGATCGACCCAGGCGATCAGGTCGTTATTGCTATCATAAACCAAGCTGGTCGAGCAGAGTTCCGGCGTGACGATTCGCACGAGATTACCGCTCGCATTGACGGTCAGACTCGTGATCCGGCCGCTGGGATCTTGAATGCGCGTGATGGAGTTCGAAGCATTGTAGGTGAACGACGTGCGCCGGCCGAACGGCCCATCGATGTGCTGGACCAAGGTCGCACCCGAATTCCAGGTCAGGGTCCACCGCACGCCGGCATTGTTGCGAATCGTGGCCAACTGGCCGGTGGTTGCATAGTTGAACGTCGTGCCGTCCGGCTGGGTCTCGACCCATCCCGTCGTCGCGGAACCGGTCAACGTGTTATTGAGGTTATTCGGCGAGCCGGCGTAGGTGTTCGTTCCACTTATGCTCGTATAATGGACTATCCCAGTTGGTGTGAGGAGATTGAGCGGCGAGTCGTTTTCCGCGTACCGATGGTATGGCGCTGACCAGTTGTTTCCATACTCGGTGGAACCGCCCGATGCGCGATTGTAGATCAGCGCCATGGGGAAGTCGGCGGGGGCGCCCGTGGGCAAGGCTAAATTGAACCTGAGAGAGAAGATCGATGCGTCGATCCGACCCAGGCCATTCTGGGTAATGAAGCCTCCGTTGCTGTATCCAGGGACGGTGTTCGCTCCGCTACGCGTCAGGTTCAACGCCGACATCGCTTTGTTCAGCACGAGGCTACCTGTACCGAGCACGGAAGCGTCCATCTCTGTTCCCCATTTTTATGAACGAATGTTCAATTGAGTTGTCATTCTTCGGTCAGTTCGGGTCTGCTGAGCCGTTCCTGCGTCGCGGTCAGCGGAGAATCACAGGACACGATGTTGCGTAACCGGGGGATGCCGGCATCCCGCGAGCGTTCCGCCGGGAGTCGTTCGGGCGCTCGAACACTGGCTAAAAAGGAATCTCGGTTACGCGGTGACGAATAATCAGGGAATGAATGGCGGGAATCCGCCACCCGGGGAACCGGGCGGGCCTCCTCCTGGCCCACCGGGCGGACCGCCGCCACCTCCGCAGCACGACTGGCTGGAACACTGGCACGGCTGGTCAACCGCCACCATCGACGGAGCTCCCCCGGAGGAAGCCGGGCCTGTTGACGGGCTGCTTCCCATGTAGGGAGCGGTCGATGCGGAATCGACGGGAACGCTCGTGCAAATCGGGCCGGCTTTATATGGGAACGCCATCGCGTGAGCCTCCTTGGTCCGAAATCGTGCTTGACGTTATGCGTGAATCCGCAGTGGCCGCGGGCCTCCCCCGCAAGGTCGCAGAGGCGCCGACATGTGAGTGAGCGCTCTTCTCCTTGAATTAAGGATACGAATGAACCTGAATTCCCTTTCGCGAGTTTCCAGAGTTTTCTCTGCGCGCCGCCAACGCGGTTCCACGCCTCCGCGACCAGAATTTTGAAGCGGGCCAGCGGCTTTCGCGACCATAATAGTCGGCACGCGCCGCCAGATATTCGGCGAACTCGGACTCGACCCAAAGACTGTAAGCAGAAATCGCTTGCCCGCATCCCTCTAAATGGCGATCGATAGCCCTCGCTGCCGTCAAACCCGATTCGAGGGCCCAGACGACCCCTTGCGACGACAGAGGATCGAATGCGGCCGCTGCCTCGCCCACGGCTAACCGTCCATTGCGCGCGACGATCGACGAGCGCGAGCTGCATGCGGCATGAATCTGAGGGTCAAACGCAAGGTCGCCGCCGCCAAGGCGAGCCCGGACATGGGCGGATTGGCGGAGTTGATCGAGCCAGAATCGAGGCCACGCGGCTTTGCTCCCGGGGAGCAAATCGGCGTCGGTCATCAACGCGCCAATTTGTCTTCCATCGGGCAGAGGGGCGGAATACCAATAACCATATTCGACGGCTTCGACAAGAGTTCGCCGATCACGGGACGTTTCGTTCGCATCAACGAATCCCGCAAGACCAACTAGCCGATCGAAGACGAGGCGATGGCCGGCGAAGCGGCGAGCAAGCGAAGCGCGTCGACCCGTGGCATCTACCAATACCGCCGCGCGACGACCGAAGTGACGACCAGCGGCACTAACGCCAACTTGCCAGGGGAAGCGAGCGCGCGATTCGGAATCGCTATCGGGCTTTCCGACAAGGTGAGGCGCTTTCCGAGCCCGATTTGAAGTCGGCCGAAATGTCGCCTGGCCCTCTCGAGACCGCGTCAGACGGTCCAGGGCGACGACCTGAGCGTTTAGCAGAACCTCGACTCCGGTTCCCTCGGCGACTCGAGCCAACCGCAGGTCAAAAAGTCGGCGGTCCACATGCCATCCAGGTCCGTTTGGGTTCACGATGAAATCGTTGTCGTACAGCCGAGAATGGCCCCACGAGACCACCGTCCCCGGAGACTCGATGTGACAGTCCGCGAGAAAGCTCTCCCAGGCGCCCAGCTCGATGAGGGGCCGCTTGATCTCCGGCGGAAGCGTCTCGCCGATGCGAGGCGCCCCGTAGGAAGAGCGTTCCAGGACCGTGACCGACCGGCCGAGCCGCGCCAGTGCGATCGCCGTCGCTGATCCCGCAGGCCCGCCGCCAATCACCAGTACATCGACGGAGCGATCACTCGGGATAACGCCTTGACTCAGAGTTTGGGCGGAGGTGTCCGCGTGCGGATTCACGGGCCGAGTGCCTCCTTATCACGCTCAGCCTCCATGAAAAAAGGCATCTCCGGGGAGCCACCGTCGACGACGATGCCGAGACGATCCCATTTATCAATCATGTCTTGGTAATCCTCGCCGAGGCCGCGAATCCATGGCAGCATATCAGGCGAGTCGAGGCTGAGATAAACGTCGTCGGGACGCTGCGCGGGCCACCAGCCGAGTCGTTTCGGCCACGGACCGTGCAATTCTTCCCAGTGACAAGCGAGAAAGTCCGCTTGCCACGGAACGGCGTTGTACTGAGTGACCGCTCCGGGCTTCATCGTCGCGTGCGACAGGCGGAACGGTTCGCCGTCAACGTATCGATCAGCATCGAATAGGACAAACCGTGATACTTCGATGCCAGGATCGAGGGCGCCTCCGACACACGACTCGAGGCTTATTCTGGTCAGCGCGTCTGGAAGCCGTTCTTCACAATGGATTTCGCAGCCGAAGTCGCCGATGAAGTCACCGGCGGACCATGCCCGCATGATCTTGTACTGGGTGGTCGTGAGCGGAAGCACGTCATGGGCGCCGGTTTGACCCCTGAGAACGTTCCGTAACCTGGGTATCAAAGCGAGAGGATGGATCGCCTCATCGAAAATGCTCAGGTCGGGATCACGGAACCGACTCATGAGCCGCGATCGTAATTGCGATTGGACGGGCGAAGGATCGGACAGTTCCTTCCAATATTTTGAAAAATCACCCTCGGGGTACTCTTGGCGGCCACCAAGTTCGTGATCAATTGTCGCGTGGTTTGCGAAACGGTTGACCCAGCGATATCCTTCGATGCGAGACAATATGGGCAGCACGTGCCGGGTGAACGAGACGCGATTGGGCGGATCGGTCGGTGCCGGCATTAAACCGCGCTGGATAGCAAGATCGAGGATTGCATCATAAAGAGTGACAAAGTTCTTGATCCCGGGTGCGAAGTCGGGGGGTCCCACGATGATCCAGGCCGACGATGTGACGATTGTTCCATCACGCAGCTCGATCCTTGCTGAGACTGGGCCATCGGAAACATCATCGAACCAGTTATCGTTATCGGCGCGATGCCCGTTGATGGAATTGAGTGGAAGTTGTTGAGGATCCGATCCGGAACGCCCGAAGCCGCCGAGAACGCGGAGCCGGCCCGTCGGCTCCATGACAATTTCGCCCAATGGAACAGTCGTTGACCGAAACTTGCCGGTGTCGAAGACACTGCGATCGCCAGGCGCGCTCACGGACCTTGGCCCCGGGTCAATGATGAGTTTTCGATCGGCAATCGCATCCGTTGTCGCCTGGTTTCGGAAACCAGGTCCGGAGCGGTTAAGCCGCCGGGCGGTCCCCTTGCGATTCGCAAGATGCACGGTCCAGGTGATGGAGTGAACGGTATCGAGCGTCAGTTCTGTCGCATCGATCAGCCTCCGCCTGTCGTCGCGGCGACAAGCAAAGGCGCGAAAACGCGAGGCCTGCCGCTTGAGGTTGCCTTCGCAATCACGGTAGTTGGCCGGCGGCGATACGCCGGGCTCGGGACCGAGAAAGAATCCCTCATCCGTCATCAGCCGGCTGGAGCCGACCCGGGCGATTCCGATTGCCGGGTGAATCTCGTATTCCGTCGTCATCGCTGATCTGTTCGCTTTGAATGAGCAATCACAGAGAGACGCAACGGACGGCTAGAAGGTCCCTCGCCACACTTCCCATCCCGACTCCCGTGTGAGCCCTCGCGCCCTATGGACACGCTTCAAGGGATGACCGGCGGAAGTGGCATGGCTCTGGTGGCACCCGTCCCATAGGTTAGGGATACGATTGAACGCGATTTTCCTTGCGTCATTTTTCAAGGAATCGCGAAGCCACGGGCAGAGCGTCGAGGAAAAGCATCTCGCACACAGAGCCTTTGACTTTTGACTGCAATCAACTTCGCCCAACGCGATCAGATTCGGGTCGCAACGAATTTGCGGTGTGCACAAGATCTAGCGTATTCGTCTCGCCATTTCCACGGAAAATATCGCCCTAAACCTCCTATTTGTCCTATATTCTGTATATAGGCGATTCTCTGTACACACAATGTCTCGCACTGACGGGCAGTCCGCGTGATGACCGCCGACGCCGCCAAGCAATTGCGTCTCTGAGCGCCGCCGACTCTCCGTGGCCCGGAGATCAGGCCGGACCGCCTGGGTCGCCTGGATTGCTCTCGATATCAGGGTCGAACTATTTGCGCCGGCGGCGCCGCAGCGGCTGACTTCGCTGTACCCGACCGCGAGCCGCACCCGGGATCGAAAAACGTGACGACCGAACCCATTTCGTCTCCGAACCCATTTCGTCTGATGACATCGGTGATGCCGGGCGCGATGCAAACGCGCGATGAAAAAACGCGACGAACGAACCCATTTTCGTCAGCGAGGCTGCAAAGGCGGAAATCGCCGATGTCGATCACGAACCAGGCGCAGATCAAGAAACGCGACGAACGAACCCATTTTCGCTGGTGTCTCCGCAAAGGCTGACATTGCTGTCGCCGAGCACGAACCGAATGCGCGAACAGAAAACACGACGAACGAACCCATTTTCGCTGGCAAGGTTGCAAAATTTACATCGAAAATGCTGGGCGCTAACCAAACGCCGGATCAAAAAACGCGACGAACGAACCCATTTCGGCCGTCGAGACCGCGAAGCGTGAGACCACTGATGCCGAGCACGACCAAATGTCAGAACGAAGACGTGACGATCGAACCCATTTTCTCCAGCAACCACGAATTGGCTGAGTCGCTGCTGGGGCCGAGAGTCGCCGTCGCGGCAACGCAATATGTGACGAACAAACCCATTTTCACCGGCGCCGTTGAAAAAACGGCAGTATTCCACCGCGTCATACGAGAGGAACCGTTAGCAAATCCGGCATTCTTGGCCGCTCGCTGAACGAAACTCCGGACGTTCGCCACAGGGATCAAGCGGAAGGTTTTGCCGCATCAATTCGGAGTCGTTTGCAAGATGGTAGCGCATGGGACTGACGTTCCGCGCCGACCGCGATGACTGAATTCAAGGCCGCCCCGATCTGAATGGGCGGGAAGCGGTGCGATCTTTGACAATCCGGATCCGGAACGCAGTGCCCACGCGGGTGCGACGCCTTTGCGGCGCTTGCCTTGCACGGCAACGGCCAAAGGCGTGAAGACTCGACACCCGGTGGGCATTTTTTTTCGATCGATCAGGCACGGTCAATCCCTGGTCTCGGTTAAACGCACGAGATCTATCCACACAGCGGGGGTCGGGGCACTGGGTCTTGGACGCACCGGCGTTTACGTCAGAAGCCGCCGTCTCAACCGATCACTGTTTGACAAAGATTTAACAGCCACTTATAATTGGGAAGTCTTGCCAATTGAGCCACGAGCATGGTCCGCTCCGACCGCGGATCAATGATCGAGCTCCTGGCGAACTTCATTCCTGACGCGGTGCGAACTACCGAAACAAGCTGAACGTAGAAATTTGAGCAGGTCTGCAACAGGCGTTCACTGCGCCTTTCGGCCCTGCCGATCGAGCCCGCGATCGCCGGCTTCAGCCCTGGCCCAGGGCGGTCCCGCCAGACAGTCACGAGAGAGTTCCGTAATGCTTTCGATCCTTGGCCAGAAATCCAGCGCGTACTGCGATGGTCACACACGCCGCCATTTTTTGAAAATCGGCGGCCTGGCGATGGGCGGTCTCGCTTTACCGCAGGTGTTAGAGGCCCAGGCCGCGGCCGGGTCGATCAGCCGCGGTGCGCGATCGCAGCACAAAGCCGTGATCATGATCTACCTGTCCGGCGGGCCGTCGCACCAGGACATGTATGACCTCAAGATGAACGCGCCGGCCGAGATCCGAGGCTCGTTCCGCCCGATCGCCACCAATGTGCCGGGCATCGACATCTGCGAGCATATGCCACGGCTCGCCAGGATGATGGACAAGTTCACGATCATTCGATCGCTCCAC
The DNA here is from genome assembly GCA_963818265.1 of uncultured Planctomycetota bacterium. Lineage (GTDB taxonomy): Bacteria > Planctomycetota > Planctomycetia > Isosphaerales > Isosphaeraceae > CAWFRS01. The sequence goes on from CAWFRS010000001.1 coordinate 416,292, forward strand.
GGCAGCCCCGACCAGCACAATTCCGATATGTGCCTGAGCGGCTATCCCAAAGGACCACGCGGCAAGCAAGATGGCCACCCGTCGCTGGGCTCGGTGCTATCCAAGCTTCAGGGTCCGATCGACCCGGCGATTCCGCCATCGATCGGATTGACGATCAAGACGGGGCACCCGCCGTACTCGAACCCTGGCGCCCCTGGCTTCCTGGGAATGGCGCACACGCCGTTTCTACCCGACGGCCCGGAAATGACCGAGATGCGGCTGCACGGCGTCACGCTCGACCGCCTTCGCGATCGGCGTGTCTTGCTCGCCAGCTACGATCGATTCCGGCAAAAGGTCGAGCGCCAGGCTACGGCGCAGGGTCTCGACGCGTTCACTGACGCGGCGTTCGAGGTGCTCACGTCGAGCAAACTGGCCGAAGCGCTCGACATTGACCGCGAAGACCCCAAATTGCGCGACCGTTACGGCCGCGGCAGCTCGGCGCCGGCGTTTGGCGAAGATGCCGGTCCGCACTGGATGGATCAATTCCTGCTGGCCCGGCGGTTGGTCGAAGCCGGGCGCGTTGCGTTACGCTCTCTTTTGGCAGTTGGGACCGGCACGGCGGCAACTTCACTCAGCTCCCCCCGCAGCTCGACAAGTTTGATCAGGGGATCACGGCCCTGGTCGAAGATCTGCACGCCCGGGGGCTCGATCGCGATGTGAGCGTGGTGGCCTGGGGCGAATTCGGCCGCACACCCTTGATCAACAAGTCGGCTGGCCGCGATCACTGGCCGAGGGCCTCATGCGCTCTTTTAGCCGGCGGCGGCATGCGGATGGGTCAGGTCATCGGCTCGACCAACCGCCTGGGAGAAGAACCGCAAGACCGACCTGTGCACTACCAGGATGTCTTCGCCACACTTTACCACCAGCTTGGCATCGACGTTCAGAACACCATGATCCACGACGCCACCAACCGGCCTCATTTCCTGCTCGAGCGCCGCGACCCCATCCGCGAGCTCGTCGGCTGATCGAGCGGCCAGGTCAGCCAGGTCACGTTCTTCGATTCTGGTGCCCGACAACGCCGGGCTTGCCTCACATTCTCCGTCCGCGGATCGAACGATCAGTAAAGCGCCTCGCGAATGGATGTGCAACGCCGGCTTTCCGCGTAGAATCAAGCGCGCGACTTCGCGGCGTTTCTCGCTCGGCGCTTCTGCTTCTCGATCAAGGATCACGGAATGTCTACCAGGACGATCATGCTTCTGAAGCTGGGCACGCTGGCGCTTCTCACCAGCGCCGGGACGGCATTCGGGGCCGACGACAAGAGCCCCAAGAACCAGTCGCCCGCCAACCGGCTGGCGAAGGAGACGAGTCCATACCTGTTGCTGCACGCGCATAATCCAGTGGACTGGTATCCCTGGGGCCCCGAAGCGTTTGCCCGGGCCAAGGCCGAGAACAAACCCGTGTTCCTTTCGGTGGGTTATAGCTCGTGCTACTGGTGCCACGTGATGGAGCGCGAGAGCTTTGTCGACCCCGCGATCGCCAAGGCTCTGAATGCGAGCTTCGTGTGCATCAAGGTCGACCGCGAGGAGCGCCCCGACATCGACCAGGTGTACATGGCCGCGCTCCAGGCGTTTCGCCCCGGCGGTTGGCCGATGTCGCTCTTTCTCACTCCGGACGGCCGTCCCTTTTTTGCAGGTTCCTACTTCCCGCCACGCGACCGCGACGGATCGGCCGGGTTCCTGACCATCGTGGGGGCGGTGGCCAAAGCCTGGACCGAACAACGCGCCGATCTCGATAAGACGGCCAACCAAGTGACCGAGATCGTGCGCAAGCGGCTCAAATCGGCGAGCGGTCCGCGCAAGCTGACGCTCTCGGATGATGCCGAGACGGCGGGAATCAAGCAGCTTGCCGATCAATTCGACGCCGAATACGGCGGTTTTGGATTCAACCCCGCCAATTCACGACGGCCCAAGTTTCCGCAGCCCGTCGATTTGACTTTCTTGCTCGAAGAGAGCCGAAACGGTGTCAAGACGGCCAGCCCTACCGACCCGCTCAAGATGGTCGTGATGACGATCGACCACATGGCGCGAGGCGGTATTCGCGACCATCTCGGCGGAGGCTATCACCGCTATTCGACCGACCGCTTCTGGTTGGTGCCCCACTTCGAGAAGATGCTTTACGACAACGCCCAGCTCGCGTCGCTCCATCTGGCGGCGTTCGAGATCACGCACGACCCGCGATGGCAGGCCGAGGCCGAGGCGACGTTTGCCTTCATCGCCCAGCGGATGACGGCTCCCGAAGGTGGCTTTTTTTCGGCACTTGACGCTGAAACGCGGGCCGAGGAAGGGGCCTATTATGTCTGGAAGCGCGATGAGGTGAAGTCCGTTCTGGGATCAGGACCCGACACCGACCTCTTCTGCGAGGTTTACGGCCTTCAAGGCGACCCCAACTTTGAGGGGGGTCGATATGTCTTGCACGAGCCGCGCTCATTGGCGGAAGTCGCCAAGCGCGCCAGCACGACGCCCGAAGCCGTCGAAGCGCGTTTGCGTCCGCTCCGGGAACGGCTTCTGGCCGCACGCGATAAGCGACTCACGCCTATGTGCGACGACAAGATTCTCACCGGCTGGAATGGCTTGATGATCGCCGCCTATGCCGACGGCTACCGGGTTCTCAAGAACACGAATTACCGCGCGGCCGCTGAAAAGGCCGCCGACTTCCTGCTGACCAGGCTACGCGCGCCCGACGGCCGTCTCCTGCGCACCTTTCGCCAGGGCGAAGCCAAGCTCGGTGCCTATCAAGAGGACTACGCCTTCCTGGCTCACGGCCTGATCAAGCTGCACGCGGCCACGAACAATCAGCGATGGCTCGATGAAGCCCGCAAACTGGTCGACCGCATGATCGCCGATTTCGAGGATCACGCCGAGGGAGGCTTCTTCTTCACGGCCGACGGACACGAGACCTTGCTGGCGCGGGCCAAGGATCCATTCGACAATGCATTGCCCAGCGGCAACGGCATCGCCATCCTCGATCTGATGGCCCTTTATCGACTCACGGGCGAGGAATCTTATCGAAAGCACGCCAGGAGCACGCTCGACGCGTTTAGCAGCTCGATCTCCCAGGTTCCCGCGGCCGTGCCGATGACACTCCTGGGCCTGCATCAGTATCTCCGGTCCGTCTCTGATCGCGTGCTCACCAGGCCCCTGGCGACCGGGACACATGAAGATAAGTCCGATCAAATCGTGAATATGAAACTGCGTCTGGCCGAAACGACACCGGCAAAGCTCGAACCGGGCGCCGAATTCGACGCGGTCCTCAGCGTGACGATCGCCGACGGCTGGCACATCTACGGCAATCCGGCGCTACTTGCCGAAATGAAGCCGACGACCTTGAAACTGGACGACCGGTCTCAAACGTGGGTGCGGCTGGTCAAGGTGAGCTACCCGCCTGGCGAAATCAAGGCGCTCGGCTCCTCGGGCGACGAGAGAGCCTCACTGTATGAACATAAAGTCGACTTCAAAGTGCGCTTGCAAGTTAACAAGAATGCCGAGCCCGGTGAGGGCAAGGTCATCCTCAAGCTGAGCTATCAGGCCTGTAACGACCAGGTCTGCCAGGCGCCGGCGACGCGCGAAGTTTCGCTGGCGATCACGATTGGCCGGTGAAATCCGTTTTCGCTGTTGACCAGAGGGAGCGACCAATCAGGCGCGACCTGACGAACCATGCATCGTCTGACGACCGGGTTCTCCAGACAGTCCGCACCCGGGCTGTTCACCCCGGTCGCGTGATCCTGCTGGCGCTCTCGAGCACGATCTTGATCTCAGCCGCTTTGATCGTCCCCGGCTGGATCGCCACATTGCCTCGCCCGCAACGCCGCGAGCTGACCGAGGCGCTCTTGACGGGCGTGCTGGCCGCCTACGCCGTCGTCGTGGTCTCCGCATGCTTCGGGATAATAGTTTTCGGCGTTTGGCTTTTGCGCGCTCGGCGATCGCCAGGGACTCGAACCGTACCTGCGAGAGGATTTCTGAGCGGCGTCTCGTGTCTGTTCGCCATCACAGTCGTTGAATTCGGAGCCGATTCCTGGCATCGCTGGCAACACCGGTGGCCGGCGTTGCCGACGAGCTTCACGCGGGAATCGACAAGGTCATTGCGGATTCTCGTGCTCGGTGGATCAAGCGCCGCCGGCGAGCCGTACTGGCCCTGGCTTTCCGTCGGCCAGATTGTCGCCTGGCAGCTTTCGACCGGCCTGTCTGGATGCAGCGTCGAATGTGAGATCCTCGCGTATCCAGGGGATTCACTCGAGATGCAGCATCAGAAGCTGGCGGCCATCGAGCGGCGGCCCGACGTCGTGATCATTTACTCGGGCCATAATGAATTCGCCGCGCGCTTTGAAGAAGAGCGAGAAGGGTGGCAAGACGGCTCGCCTTCGCAGACTGGTTTCTCGACGCTCACGCGGCGGATTGGCCTGACATCGGCCTTCTGCGGTCTGGCCCGCGAGGTCATCAGCAAGAACCGTCTCGACCGGCCGCCATCCATGGCGCTTCGGCATCAGCTCATCGATCCCCCCGTTTGTAGCGACGTGGAAAAACGCCATGTCGAAGACGACTTTCGCCGACGGCTCGAAGCCATCGTGTCGTTCTGCGATCAGCTTGGCGCGCAGCCGATCCTGATCATTCCCCCGGCGAATGAAGCCGGCTACGAGCCGAGCCGTTCCACGCTGAGTCCGATGGTCTCGGAGGCGATTCGTCAGGAGCTGGCGAGTGAGTTCGCCGCGGCGCAGGCACTCGAAGAGCGTGGCCCGGCCCGAAGCGCCGAGATTTATCGATCGATACTCGACCGTTTTCCGGAACTGGCCGAAGCGCATTTTCGCCTGGCTCGTTTACTCGAACGCGCCGGCCGGCTGACCGAAGCGCGCACGCACTACCTGACTGCTCTCGACGACGACGGGCTGCCGCTGCGCTGCCAGGCGGCTTGCCGCGCCGCCTATGGCGAGGTCGCGCGCCGGCATCCTCGCTCCATTCTGATCGACGGCCGCCGCGAGTTGATGGCGATCAGCCGCTATGGCCTGCTCGGCGATCAGATCATTCATGACACCCATCATCCCACGCTGGAAGGCTACACAGCGCTTGCCACCGCGGTCTTGCGCGAGCTTTCGCGAAGCGGCGTGATCGGCGATATTCGCACGATCACGCTCCCGATCGATGCGAACGCGTGCGCTCGCCATTTTGGCATGAACGCCCTGAAGTGGAGCGACGTCTGCAACCGGATCAGCGCACATTACGGCCGCGTGGCGGGATATCGTTTCGACCAAGCCGAACGCTTGCGAAAGTCGCGTCGATATGCGGAAGCATCACGGCGAATCCTCGATGGAGCCTCGACCAGAGATCTTGGTCTGCCAATTCCCGATCTCGCCGGTCAAGCGAAAGCGGATCCGTAACCGCTCTGGTAAGGCGTCACAGAGGCGACTCCGCGAGCTAAATGCCCTTGCACGATCCTGGGAGGGCGAGTCTCCGTACGAGCCGAGTGCCAGTGCCGACTCGGGAAGCCTCGGCGTCTCGGAATCACGCAACGCCGTTTAGCGCTGTATATCGCGATACGGCCGATGATCGCGATAGAGCTTGAGCCGGGCGACGAATTCCTCTTTTTCCTTGGCGTCGGTCTCGAGCTCGATGGCCTTGGTCTGCCATTTGATCGCCGACGCGAATTCACCGACCTCGGCATACGCGGCGGCGAGCGTATCGATGATGCCGGCTTCGTCCCAGTCAGACTCTTCACAGCCCTTCGTGGCGGCTTTGACGGCCTTTCGGCCATCGCGATATTGAGCGTCCGGACACGTCGCCCAGAGCCAGGCGCGGCCGTTATGAACGGCCGGATTCTCGGGTTCGAGCCGCAGTGCCGCGGCGAGGTCGGCCGCGGCCTTGTCATAGGCTTTTTTCGCGCTCCACACCGCCGAGCGGGCTATATAAGCATAAGCTGTTGCCGGGTCGATCCGGATCGCCTCGTTGAAGTCGGCGATGGCCTTGTCATCGTTGTGCTTCTCGCGCCAGGCGAGCCCCCGAATGAGATGCGCACGCGGGTCACGGCAGCCGAGATTGAGGGCTTCGTCGCAGTCGGCGATCGCTTTGTCAAACATCTTCGCCTGGAGCCACGCGCCGGCGCGTGCGGCAAACTCGAGCGCGGTCTCGGGCTCGGCAATGCCGAAGGCGTCGCGCGCCAGAGCTTCGGGCCCTTCGACGATCGAATGGTGCGAATCAATCCCGGCCGCGGTCGCCGGCTTTTGAACGGCGCCCGCCGGAGCCGGCAACGGCTCGAACGACGCGGCCGAGGCTCCGGATGGGCGACTTTCGCTTGATGGCAGAGCCGGGCTCGCTTCGGTTTGAGAATGTTCCAGGGGAAACGAATTGAGCGCACCGGCGGCCGCCCTGGCCGGATCCGGATCGGCGGGAGCCTTTGGCTGGGGGGTTGCGGCATCGCGGTTGAGATCGCCATCGAGCTCGATGCCGGTTTTGTAATCCAAAACCGCCTTGGCCTTATCGCCCTTTTGCTGCCAGACCCAGGCCCGATCGTAGTAAAGCTCAGGATTTCGAGGCTCAAGCCGGATCGCGCTATTATAGTCGGCGATCGCAAGGTCAAGTTGACCATTCTCGCACAGTGCCTGGGCGCGCAGTTCGTGCGTATACGGATCTTCCGGGTCGAGCTTCAGAGCGTGCGAAAGGTCGCCAATCGCTTGATCGCGATTCTTCATCATGAGCCACACCCGCACCCGGCCGATGTACCCGGCGGCGTCCGTGGGCTCGAGCTCGATAATTTTATTCCAGTCGTTCAGGGCACTCGAAAAGTCTCGGCGGTCGGTCAGTACGGCGGCTCGGAGCGCATGGTAAAACGGGCTATCCGGCCGAACGCGAATGCGTTCGGCGAGATAAGGCAACGCGTCTTCAACGGCGATGAGTTGATCGACCGAAGCCCAGCCGCTTGGCCCCTCGTCCTCGCCTTCGAGCCAGAGCTTGTCTGCTTCCCGCCGTTGGACACGATAAATATGGATTTCCACACCCGACTGAAGCACGGCTTGCCCGTCGTTGCGCAGCGGGAAGTTGTTGTGGCGCTGGATCACTCGTTTGCCAATCCAGGCGTCGTTGGCGGCGGCCGCATCCTGGCCTCGCACAGGGCGCGGGGCAGATAACGCGACCATAATGGCCAGGCACAACGTCAGGGTCAGTGGGCTACCCATCCGCGGCATTGCGTGCATTTTGAGTGGAAACACATGCCTCTCCTGAGAAAATCGTCGCCAGCGTCGGTTGGCGCGCTCGGAAAGCCGGTTCGATGATTGACGTGGGGCGTCGCAAGAAAATGGCGTCGGGGACTGTGACTGCGTGCGGACGACACGACCGTGAAATCGCGATATGATAGCGTCGAATAGACCCTACCGGCTCACCAAATGTCGAAACAAATCCGCGTCGATGGCCGCACGTTTTGTCGCGAAAACGACTCACGGCGAAGCGATGGCCTGAAGAAATGGTTGAGGATAGAGGCCGTCACCGGGCGACACCATAGTCGGTTCGGCCCATTCGGGCAACGCGAAATCGCCGCAACAGCGCGATGCCGCGACAGCCCGGTCCGAGAAAAGGGTTGCCACCGCATTTATCGACACCGCACGCAGGGGCTTCGTTCAACGGAAAACCCAGTGAGCAGCTCGAAGACTCAGGTCTCCAAGAAAAAGCCGCACAAGTCCGACGGGACCCAGGCCACGAGCCGCCGGGTTACGGTGCAACAGGAGATCCTCGAAGGACTGCGAGAGATGGCCGAGTTCGCGACGTCCGGCGAGCCGCCAGAAAGCCGTTACACCGTACGGCATGTCACTCTTGACCTTGAGCCCGGAGACTACCCTCCGGACAAGGTCCGGCCGACCCGCGAGATCTTCGGTCTGTCGCAGCCGCTATTCGCCAAGTTTCTCGGGGTCGAGGTCTCGGCACTACGGCACTGGGAACAGGGCATCCGCTCCCCCTCGGCCGTCGTGCGCCGATTCCTGGACGAGATGAACGCCACCCCCGCTCACTGGTCGGGGCGGATCGAAGCCGTGGTTCGGCGGGCTCAAAAGGGGTCCGGCGCAAGAGGATAAAGACGCAGCCTCGCGAAACCGGTTTGACCCTGCGCCAGGTTTGCTGAAGACGGGACAAGGGGGCGTTCAACATTTCCCACGCGCCCTCGCGGAAAAGGGGTCGTTTAACATTCCTGAGCGCCCCCTGGGTAATCGACCCGCCCGCGCAACGCCGGTCGTCAATTATCGCGTGGCCGTGCTCTGTGCTGATTTGCTGCCAGAGTTGCTGATTCTCGACCATGCCCCTCGACACCCATCCTCGTGCCCTCGCGCTTGCGGCGTCCTCACGCGATGGGTTGGTCCTGCCTGGACCGTCTTCTAGCGTGCAGCGCACGCCACCCGCCGCAGCCATTCTGGTATACTCGGTTGGTCGCTCGGGCGGCGCGGGTCCGCTGCGGCAAAGGTTCCGGTCGATGTGACCGGTTGCCGAATGAGAGAGAGGTATTACGCCGGCCGAGATTCTCTTCATCTACTGAAAGCGAGTCGCCAATATGCGAACATTCGAAGAGATCACTGCCGCGATCGAGCAGCTCCCGCCTGATGACGTGGCCCGCATCCAGGACTGGCTGTGGGAGTTCGCGGAGCAACTCTGGGACGAGCAGCTCGACCGCGACGAGCGAGCCGGCCGACTTGACGCCTTGATCGACGACGCGACGGAGAAGCACCGCGCCGGTCGGACTCGCCCGCTGTGAATCACCACACCACGGCCGACTTCTCGGCACGTCAGGCTCGGCTCCCTGAGCCAGTGCAGCGGGTGTCCGACCGGCGTTTTGCCCTGCCGAGGGGGGACGCGTGGCGTCTGTCCCTGCACTTCAAGAAGGTCGGGCGGCCGTGGTCAGGGCGGGCGTGTGCCGGATATCGTGCCCTGGCGGCCGAAGCTCCGGATGGCTTGGTCTGGTTCTGGATCGGCCCCCATGATGAGTTTGAGCGCCGGCTGGCGGACGCATGATGCTTGACGAGGTGAGACGCAAAAGTGAGAAAAAGAAGGGAAAGGCACATCCTGGACATCGCGCCGTGTCGGCAGGCATGGGAGAAAATCCGCGGTATAATGAGCCCGTGTGTCAGTGGAACGCGATGCGAGAGACTCAACCATGCCCATCCACGACTGGTCGAGGGTTGATGCGGGTCTATTTCACCATTTCCGTCATGCCTGGATTGAAGAGATCGCCCGAGCGCTCAATCGGGGCGTACTTCCTGGTGAATACTACGCCATGGCCGAACAGCACGCTTCTCAGTTCGGCCCGGATGTTCTGACTTTGCAGTCCCGACCTCTGGACGGCGGCGCCTCGGACGAGATCGGGCCGATCTCGGACCGTTCGGGTGGGACGGACGTCGGCGTTGTTGTCGCCAGACCGAAAGCCCGCCTGGCTGGTGAAACCGACCTGGAATTCTATCGTCGCAAACAGAACGTTGTGGCCGTGCGCCATGTGAGCGGCGACCGCCTGGTGGCCATCGTCGAGATCGCGTCGCCCGGGAACAAGTCGAGTCAGGCCGTTTTCCGCAAGTTCGTCGAGAAAGCGGTCGATCTACTGAGCCAGGACATCCACTTGCTCATTCTCGACCTGCTTCCGCCAACACGCCGCAATCCGGACGGGATTCATGGCGCGATCTAGGAAATGCTCACCGACGAGGAATACAAGGCCCCGCCGGGAAAGCCCCTGACCCTGGCCGCTTACGAGGCGGAAATGGGTGTGCGCGCCTTCGTCGAGCCCATGGCGGTCGGCGACGCCCTGATGGAAATGCCCCTGTTCCTCAAAGCGGGCGGGCACGTTCCTGTCGCGCTCGAATCGACCTATCAATCCGCCTGGGAGGCTGTCCCGCGTCGCTGGCGATCGGTGATCGAGGGATGACTCAAGTGGTTCCGGACGGGCGAGGTCGTCAGGGAACACACTTTGACAGCCCGTCAGGCCAAGGCTGATTCCGAGCCGCCGGGTTACGGTGCAACAGGAGATCCTCGAAGGACTGCGAGAGATGGCCGAGTTCGCGACGTCCGGCGAGCCGCCAGAGAGCTGTTACACCGTACGGCCTGTCACTCTTGACCTTGAGCCCGGAGACTAACCCTCCGCACAAGGTGCGGGCGACCCGTGAGATCTTCGGTCTGTCGCAGCCACTTTAATCAAGGAGCCGATCACCTCGTGCGTCTCCTGGCTGTAATAGACCGTCACAAGGTCATCGAGCCGTTCGGCGTAGAAACTATCTGCCCTGGCCAGAAACTCGATGCAGTCTCCGTCCGGATCGTAGGTCGCGGTCGGCTCGAACTGCTCGGCGGGCCTCGCCAACAGTATCATACGCTCGGCGAATTCGCTGTTGGAGACGATGCTCATGATAACCTCTGTTGAATCGTGTCTCGTACCTGGAGATTGTCTACGTCTGCCTTCTCCCATCTCCGATGATAGGCGACTTTCTCATCAACGATGGCGGTTCCACTCGAGAGCGAGCGTCGCCAAGGGGAACCTCGCCAGGGGAACCAACGTCGCAATCCCCACGCCGACGAAAGGCCAGGGAACTGGACTGATCGGCAATACCGGCGCCAGCATGGCCGCCAAAGCGATGCCACAGCCCGTGATGAAGAGCCAGAGGGCCAAAATACCGCCCAGATTTTGCCACGACAATAATCCCTGCTCGAGCGCGGCTCGAAAGGCGATTGTCGCGGTCGTCGCCTTGACGGCCGCGATCGCGACGACGAGCCAGGGTACGATCGTATAGAACCTGGCCATGCGCCTGGCTCGCTCGTGAGCCAGAATACGAGTACCGCCAGCGCCACGGCACCAGTCAGGAACAACCAGACGACGCCGTCAGCAACCCAGCGCCGGCCTGTGAGCACCGGGGCGATATTGCCCGTCAGCTGTCGCCAGCAGAGCGCGGGGATGACCACGCACGACAGGCCCACAATCATGACGGCCTTTGCGGGCGGATAACTGGCAAGGAACCCACGCACCAGGATCATCGCGTCGTCACCGTGACCCGAAACGACGATCCAGAACAGGGTCCCGGCGAGCGCCGCGGCCCAGTTCAAGGTGACACTTTCGGCCGCCATGACAAACTTCGCCGCGACCAGGCGGCCTGTCGTCATCGGCCTCGTCGCCACGAAGAAAATTCCGTGTCCGTAGCGGCTCCAGAATGGCAACAGCCGGCCAAAACCGACGCCGGTCGCACCGATCACCATCACCAATACAATGACAATCAACCCCAGAATGACCGCTAACCAATGCGAATCACCACCCTTGCCGGACACCAGCAAGACCGTCCAGATCATGCCGAGCGTGGCCATGACAAACCCATTAAGCATCAGTCCATGGCAGCTCCACTCATACCAGACTTGCGCTCTGAAGGCGGACTGAAATGACCGTCGGCCAAAAAATCTTGCGAGGGGCGTCACCAGCGCGGCCGGCTGCCATCCTGAAGGCCAGGCTCGCCACGACTGGCCATGGCGGTCGCTGGCGACGGCCGCCCACGCCACGGCCATGGCCAGGACCGTGTAGGCCCCGAGCATACTACTGACAACCGCTGTTGACGCACGTTCCGTGACTGTCAACCAGATGGGCAGCCCGCCAAGCACGGCCACGAGCACGATGTTCACGATTTCGCGTAACCATGGAACCGCGATCGGCAACCAGCCGCACGCCTGCGCCCACGCCATGAGCGCCGCCAAGGTGAGACACGGGATGAGCACAGGCAGCTCGATGCCGCAAGGTCGATAGATCAAGAACGCGACGGCCGCCCACCAGAGTGGGGCGATCATGGTGCTCAACAAAATCGGCGAAAACACGAGCGTTCGGGTGCGCACGGGGAGCGCCAGCAGGTACCGCGGGTGACCGCGAGGTCAGGCTCCCTTCGCGTTCGACGAAGAGCAGCGCGTTCAAGACGAACGTCAAATCAAAAACCAGCGGAAGCGTGCTCCCCGCCGCCAGGGCCGGGCCGGGGGCGACCAGGGCCAGAAGTGGGCATACCAGGGCCAGCGCCGCCACTGTGGCCGCCGAGGCGATGAACCCAATGCGATGGCGCGACCAGACGCTCCAGACGATTGCAAGACCCGGCGTGTTCATGGCGTCAGTTCTCCACGGTCTGTCTTGGTTTGAAGCCGACCGACGCGACGAAGATGTCGTCGAGCGACGGCGTATGTTCCTCGACGATCCGCGCACCCACCTCGGCGGCCTGGCTCTGCAAGAGATCGAGCGAGCCGCGGCATGTCGCCGACCACTCGCGGCCGAAGCCTTCCCAGCCCGAAGCGCCCAGAACGGCCGGGGGCGAAACCAGAGGCTCATCAAAACGAAGCGTCAGACAATGATGATTCGCCTTGATCGAATCCAGAGGCTCGCAAAGCGCGATGCGACCGTGGTCGATGAGTGCGACGTAGTCGGATACGCGCTCGACTTCATCGAGCAGATGCGACGAAAAGAGCACGGTTCTTCCCTCTTCGGCCACCGTGCGGATGATCGCGGCCAGGATTTCGCGCCGCACGATCGGGTCGAGACCCGTGGAAGGCTCGTCGAGCACCAAAAGCTCGGGACGATAGGCCAGGGCGGCCAGCAGGGCCACACGCGCGCTCTGGCCCTGGGAAAGCGTGCTGATTCGGGCACGCGGATCGAGGTCAAACTCGTTCCGCAGTTTTTCGGCGAAAGCGGCGTCCCACGTCGGGAAAAAGACCCGCAAGTAGCGCAAGAACTCGTCAATCCGCATCCAGTCGGGCAGATCGCGGTCTTCACTGAGATAACCGACACGCCCAAGCACGGCGACCGGTTCGCGCACCGGATCGAGGCCGAACACCCGTACGGTGCCGGTCTGGGGCTTCAAGAGACCGAGCAGATGCTTGATCAGCGTCGTCTTGCCGGCGCCATTCTCGCCCACCAGGCCGAAGACCGTCCCGCGCGGGATCTCGAGATTGACGGCATCCAGTGCGGTGATCCGCTGATAACGTCGCGACAATCCCGCAATCTTTAGGGCGAAGTCATTACCGTTGCTCATCATTTTTGATCTCCCGGCAGGGGGGGCATGGCCCGGTTCCGTTTCTCGATCAGTTCAAGCAATTCGGCCAGACCGATTTGCAACTGGCGCACTTCGGTCAGCAGGCTGTCAATTCGCTCGGTGATGATCTTCACGCGCTCGCGACGCGCCAGCGGCGAGCCGCCTTCCGACACATAAGTTCCCGCCGTGCGCCGCTTCTCGACCACGCCGGCGGTCTCCGAGCTCGCGATAAGCCCGCGCCACCGTATTGGGATTGATCAGCAACTGCTCGGCGAGCGCCCGAATCGGCGGCAGCTCTTCGCCGGCTGTCAACCGGCCCGATGCAATCAGATACTTCACCTGATTGACGATCTGATGGTAAATCGGAATCCCATCATTTGGCGATATATGAATCTGCACGCGCGACCCTCGAGAAAGCCCGTCTCGCGAACGTCTGCCTCTTGTATTACTACATTAATACAACGAGCGTGCGAAAAGTCAAGAGTGTTCCGGCGCAAGAGCGCAATGGCAAGCTGGATCGCGGGCTCGCGGCACACATCGACACGGGTGGAGCCGCTGTAAACGGCCTTGCACGATCCCGGAAGGGCGAGTCTCCGGACGAGCCGAGTGCCAGTGCCGGCTTCGAAAGCCTCGGCGTCTCGAAATCACGCAAAGACCGTTCAGAGCCGCGGCCCATCACAAGCTCAGGCGATGAAAATTGCTCATGCTCAGCTCGATCATCCGATCGCGCTTACGAGTGCAATTTGAGCGGCCGGGCAAACACGTCGATGGACAACAGCTTGTTGATTAGTTCATCAAGCTCGGGCGAAGTGAGATTGCGAATGGGGGGCCGAACGGGGCCACAGTCAACGCCGAGCATCGCCATGACCGATTTGGACGCGGCCAGAAAGCCGAACGACGCGAGGACCTTGACCATTTCGGTGGCCTGAAACTGGGCCGTACGCGCGTGCTCCATATCGCCGGCTTCGAAGGCGCGCATCAATTTCAAGAAGTGGCGGCCGGCGAAATTGTATGTCGCACCGACGGCCCCGCGCACGCCGAGACAGAGCCCGGCAAGGAGCGCTTCGTCGAAGCCATTGAACACGTCGAAGGCACCCTTTTCGAGGGCGACGCATCCCTGTAAATCGACGAGATCATCGTGCGAAAACTTGAGTCCCTTGAGGTTCGGAATCCGAAACCGCGCCTCGTACAGGAACTCGGCCATCGGCAGCCGCACGCCAGTCATACTGGGAATGTGATAGTAATAAAATGGCAGCGGGTCGACATCCGCGGCGACCACCGCGCAAAAATCAACCAGGTCGCGAATGGTCGCGGGCTTGAAATAGCTGGGGGGAGCGAGGGCCACCGCGGCGACACCCGCGCGGCGGGCGTGCGCCGCCAGGTCCAGAGCATCGGCCAGGCTATTGTGACCGACATGAACGGCGACTCGCATCGAATCGCCGGCCACGTCCATCCAGCGGTCGCAAAGCGCCTTGCGCTCGGCGATGGTCAGCGAGGCAAACTCGCCCGTCGTGCCGGCGATGAAGACCGAGTGCAGCCCCATTTCGCGAAAGAGCGCCGCCTGCTGGTCGACGGTCGAGAGCCTGAGCTCGCCACGGTGATCAAAAGGTGTATGACACGCAGGGATCAGTCCGGTCAGCACTCCGGGCATGGCGAACGCTCCGGCTCAATCCAGGCGGGGCGAAACTCCGCGCGAGCCAGTCGCGGCGTATCGTTTCGAGCAGTACAACACGGAAGAGCGCTCAAGACCCTCGAAAACCAGTGTACATCCCCGAACACCGCGACGCAAATCGTCAAAAACATGGCGCCACGATTGCCGGGCCGCCCGGGCAGGTTTACCATCAAGCGCGTTCAATCGATCTATCGATGATTCAATCGGCCGACTCAACGAAGATGTCGCGAATTCTAATGGCGCTCATCATCATGAGATCATTTCACGTCATGAACCTCAACGTCCTCCACATTGCTTTTCTCGCCGTGACGTGCCTGGTGGAGCTCAACCATCGCCGCCGGCTATCAGCCCGCCGACCCGGCCGGCTGGGTCGAGCTGATCAACGCCAAGGATCTTGACGCGTGGAAAAAGCCGACCGGAGCCTGGACGATCAGTGGCGGCGCGGAACTGAAAGCCGGGCAACCCAGGCTGCTGGCCGCCGTGCCGGGCACGGGTGTCTTGTTCAACGGAGCGAGCGGCAAGACGAGCAACCTGGTCACGCGCGACGACTTTGGCGACGTCGAAGCTCGTTTTGAATTCTTGATTCCCAAAGGGTCGAATTCGGGCGTCAAGTTTCAATCGGTTTACGAAATCCAGATTTCGGATAGCTCGGGCGTCGCCAAGCCGACAGCCAGCCAGTGCGGCGGGATCTATCCGCGTGCCGAAATGTTGCCAAGGTATCATCACATCGACGAAGGCACGCCCCCCCTGGTCAACGCCGCACGCCCGGCCGGCGAGTGGCAGACGCTCGATGTGACGTTTCGCGCTCCACGCTTCGGATCAGACGGCAAGAAGATCCAGAGCGCGTGCTTCGAAAAAGTGGTCTTGAACGGGCAGGTCATTCACGAGAACGCCGAGGTCAAGACACCCACGGGACACGTCTGGCGCCTCCCGGAAAAGCCTGCTGGACCGATTCTCTTGCAGGGCGACCACGGACCCGTGGCCTTCCGGAACATTCGGGTCGCAC
This sequence comes from uncultured Planctomycetota bacterium, assembly GCA_963818265.1. Lineage (GTDB taxonomy): Bacteria > Planctomycetota > Planctomycetia > Isosphaerales > Isosphaeraceae > CAWFRS01. Next base: position 432,000 of record CAWFRS010000001.1, read on the forward strand.
GCAGGGACCATTCTCCACCGAGCATGCGCGGCGAAGGCGCCCGCGAACAAAAAAAGTGACAGCACCGTCAACTGGCGTGTTGCTGCTGCTGTCCTTGTTGCTGGCGGTAGCCCGTCTGGGGGTTAGTCTTGGCGCGTTGCGCCGGGTTTGCGACTGGATCCATGACGCGGCCGACCATGGCGCCTGGATGGCCGACCAATCGCTCCAGTCGGTCGGCACGCGCTGGATCGGCTCGACCTTGACGCTCACGGCGATCGCTTCATCGGCGCGGCCACGCCAGACGCCGCGGTTGGGGGGCACGTCGGAATAATCGCGGCCGATCGCGATCTTGATGTAGTCGTCGCCGACAAACTTGCCCCGGGTCGGATCGACGTCGATCCAGCCGCTCCGCCCGGTCCAGACCTGGGTCCACGCGTGCGTGGCGACTTCGCCCGGTTGATGGATATAGCCACTGACATAACGCGCCGGCAGGCCGATTCCGCGACAGGCACCGAGAAACAGATGGGCAAAATCTTGGCAAACGCCACGGCCAAGCCGCAGCGCTTCGCCGACAGGCGTGCGCGCCGTCGTCACCTTCTTTTCATAAACCAGGCGCGACCGCACCGCCTCGATCAGCTCGTGAATCACATCGATGAGGCGTCCGCCGGTTGTGGGCAGGGCCGCGATGAATGCGTCGAGCTCGGGCGAAGGCTTCACCAGGGGGCTGGCCTGAAGATACTCGAATGTCTCGATCGCCAGGAACTCCGGCTGGTTGGGCGACCATTCGATCCCCGCGAGCCGCGTCTCGGGCGATGCTCCGCGATGCGTCCTGACGATCGACGTCGCCCGGATGATCAGATCCTTGTAGCCAGTGAGGATATTGAACAAATCCACACGGTTGCCGAAGCCATCACGATAAATGGTCACCGGCGCCGACGGATCGATCCGCAGCCGGTAACCAAGGTTCGTCTGGTCTTCGTCCGACGGCGGCGCCATCCTGACCTCGAAGACCGTTTCGGTCACAGGGTCGGAATAAGTGAGCTTGGTTTCGTGCTGGATGCGCAGGAGCATTGGTTTCCCTTCTCGACGATCGCTTACAGGAATGATTTTGTAATGGAGACTCACGTCAAGAAAAACGATCGCCGGATCTCCTCGCCGACTCGAAGACAAATCGTCTGGATGCCGGTAAGAAAAGGGAGTAGGCCTCGCTCGAATATTTCGTTCACATCAATATAACGCAGCTCGCTATCGAGCCGGCCGAGCAATCGCTCGGCCTCGCTGGCGTATTCATCATCGTCGCCGCCGGCAATTTCCTGAAGCGACTCGCGGCAGCGCGCGACGCAGAAGCGGATCGCACGCGGGAAGTCAGGGTTCAAGACGAGAAAGCGAATGACGCCCACCGGCTCAACCCGGTCGCGTTCGACGCGGAGGTACGACCCATAGGCCGAACAACTGCGCAACAATCCGGTCCAGCGGATCAACTCCATGGGGGGATCGACGACCGCATTCTCCTGATTGTGGCTGCGGCACTTGGCGTGGAGAATCCGGCCCATCACGTTGACGCGCTCGAGGTAACGCCCTAATTCGAGAAAGTGATAAACCTCGTCTCGCGGGAGCGTGTTCTGAACCAGGCCATCAAACAGGATGCACGTCTGCTTGATCGCCGCGTAAAACGCCGACGGGCTCGCGTTAAAACGGCGCTGGGCGCGCTGGCTGCCCAGGTAGAGGTAAAGGCGGTTGATTTCACTCCAGGCGTCGACGCCCAGGCTCTCCTGAGTGCCGCGGCGCGTTTTCGCGCGCACGCGCGATCATGCTCAGGATCGACTGCGGATTGGCGCGGTCGAACGTGAGAAAACCCAGAACCAGGTTGCGATCGGATGTGGGATGGGCCGTATGAAACGCCTCGCGGCAGGCGAGGATATGAAGCGCGATTTCAATCGGCGCCGAATCGTCCTCGATCGCGAGCGTCGGCGCGTCGAGCTCGAGAAAAAGGCCGATATCGAGCAGCCGCGCGACGTTTTCGGCGCGTTCGAGATAACGGCTCATCCAGAAGAGATTCTCGGCGACCCGGCTGAGCATCTCAATCGACCTCACTGGCTGATTGCGGCTCCGCGGTTGGCGGACGGGCGGCTGGCGCGCCGTCGCGAAGCACCCACGTGTCCTTGGTCCCGCCTCCTTGAGAGCTATTCACCACCAGGCTCCCCTCGGGGAGTGCGACGCGCGTGAGGCCCCCCGGCATGACCGTGATCTCTTCGCCGTAGAGCACAAACGGCCGCAGGTCGATGTGGCGGCCATCGAGGCGGCCGTCGACGAACGTCGGATGACGGCTCAGGTGAATCGTCGGCTGGGCGATGTAGCCGCGCGGGTTTGCTTCAATCTTGCGAGCAAACTCGTCGCGCTGCTGCCCGCGTCGAGGCCGGACCAATCAACATGCCATAGCCCCCCGAGCCGTCGACGGCTTTCACGACGAGCTTTTCGAGGTTGGCCAGAATGTGCTGGCGGTGCGCCGGCACGAGCGGCCGGAATGTTTCGACATTGTCGAGGACCGGTTCCTCCTTCAAGTAGAAACGGATCATCTCGGGAACGAAGGGATAAATCCCCTTGTCGTCGGCGACCCCCGTGCCAAGGCCGTTGGCCAGCCCGATGTTTCCGGAATGATAGGCACCGATCAGCCCGGGAACACCGAGGGTGCTATCCTTGCGGAAGGTCAGGGGATCGAGAAAATCGTCGTCGACACGGCGGTAGATCACATCGACGCGCTGGAGGCCGCGGGTCGTTCTTCGAAAAATCTGGCCGCGATCGAGAACCAGGTCGCGCCCCTCGACGAGCTCGACCCCCATCTGGCGGGCCAGAAAACTGTGCTCGTAGTACGCCGAGTTGTAAATGCCGGGCGTCATCACGACCACGGTGGGATCGTCGCAGCCCGACGGCGCGATCGAGCGCAAGACGGCGAGCAGGTTGTCGGTGTAGTCATCGATGGGGCGAACGTTGTACTGCTGAAAAAGGCCCGGGAATACCTGCTTCATGACCTGCCGGTTCTTGAGCACATAGCTGACGCCCGAAGGCGTACGGCCATTGTCTTCGAGAACCAGGAAGCTGCCGTCGACGTCGCGAATCAAGTCGATCCCGGAGACGTGAATATACACGTCGCGGGGAACCTGAAGGCCCACGCACTCGCGGCGATACCCGGTCGCGCCGAAAACCAGCTCCGGCGGCAAGATCCGGTCTTTCAAGATGTGGCGTTCGTGGTAGACGTCGTGAACGAAGAGGTTGAGTGCGCGCGACACGCTGCTTGAGCCCGCGCTCGATGCGATCCCACTCAGCGGCCGCGATGAGCCGGGGTATCGGGTCAAAGGGAATGATCCGCTCGACCCCCTGTTCACGGCCGTAGACGGTAAACGTGATCCCTTGTTGCCGCATGGTCAGGTCGGCGACCTTGTGGCGGCGCTCGAGCTCTTCGCACCCTAACTCGTTGAGCCGGTCGAATAACGGCGCATAGTGGGGCGCGGGGCCTCATCCGATTCGAACATCTCATCGTAGGCCGCCATCCGATAGCCACGGAACAAATCGGCGGCGTCGCTTGTTGATTTCACCTGCATCGTCGGTTGAGACTGAATTGTTCGTTCGCGTCTTTCTTTGTCATCGGGATCGACGGCTCGCATGATAACGACGGGCATTAGCGTGATGCGCGAACAGATTCGCACTGGGGGGAGAGACTTGCCGGCGAGCCTGCTCTTGGTCGGTTGGCAACTCTGGTTCAACCCGGTTCCATGCGAGCCGAAACGAACGCTCGATCGATCGAGCGCCTCGGTTCAGACAGGCCCTCGGCGCAAGGAGGCACCTCCGCTCTGAAAACGGGTTGATACGACTTCCTTGTATCATTGCCTTCGAACAGAATCCAGTGGAAAGAGACGGCCGACCTCAATTCGGGCTTGTCGCCGCGGCGGACCGGGCGTCGCCGGCTCGTTCTGGCGCCCCTGGTCGTGCGGCCGATCATTGGCGTGCGCGGCCGGCCGACTTTCGAAGAACGATTTCCACCCGCGGGCTCATGGCGGTTCTGTTAAGATCAATGGTCCACGAGGTAGTCGGGGTGCAGTCACCCGGGTGAGGGCCGGTCGAGTCTGGGGAGCAAATAGCGCGGTGTCGACCTGGCTTTATTACGTTTACAACTGGCTCTTTTCCGAATTTCTCACCCACCTCGGTTTCTTGCTCGCGCTGATTCTCATGGCGGGCCTCTTGCGCAGCGCCGGTCGCCGAGCAGCACGATCGCCTGGCTGCTCGTGATTTTACTCCTCCCTTATGTGGGCGTGCCCCTTTATTTCATGCTGGGCGGCCGCAAGATCCGCCGCATGGCCCGCCGCAAGAAGCCGATTTACACCCGGCTCCGGCCGGGCGAGAGTGGCGACCAGTCGGGTCCGGCCGAGCGCCTGCTGGCGTCTTACGGAATTCCGCCGCCAACTGCCGGGAACCACCTCGAGCTGGTGACCTCGGGCGTCGACGCCTATCGCCGCATACTCAAGATGATCGAAGACGCCCGCTCAACGATCCACATCACGACCTACATCCTCGGTCGCGACGAGGGGAGCCTGGCGCTCATCGATGGTCTGAGGCGGCGGGCGGCTCGAGGGGGTGTCGGTGCGCTTGCTGATCGACGACATCGGCTCGTGGCGGGTGCGCCGGCGGTCACTGGCGGCCCTGATCGGCGCCGGTGCCGAGGTGGCCTATTTCATGCCGATGCTTCACATCCCACTGCGGGGACGGGCCAACCTCAGGAACCACCGCAAGGTCATCATCACCGACAGCCGGGTCGCTTTGATGGGCGGCATGAACCTTGCGTGGCCTTACATCGGACCGCCCGGATCAGAGAATCTCTGGCGCGACTTATCCGTCATCGTCGAAGGGCCCGTGGTGACCGAGCTCGAGTCGATTTTTGCGTCGGACTGGCGTTTCGCGACGGGACGAAGCCCCGAGCCGAAGGCCGCGGCGACTCGTCAAATGCGATCGGCCGGCATGGAGTCGAGCGTCGTTCAAGTGGTGGCGAGCGGCCCCGATGTCGACGGCGATCCACTGTACGAGTCGCTCCTGGTCATGGTTTTCGCGGCCCGCCATCGCATCTGGATTGTCACGCCCTATTTCGTGCCCGATGAAATGCTCGCCCGGGCCCTGACTCTGGCCGCCCGGCGCGGTGTTGACGTGCGGCTGATCGTCCCCTTGCGGTCGAATCATATCACGGCCGATCTGGCACGCTCCGCCTATCTCCGCGACTTGCACAGCGCCGGGGGCCGCGTTCTTCTTTACACGCCCGTGATGCTGCACGCCAAGGCCATCGTTTTCGACGATCGGCTCGCCGTGATCGGCTCGGCCAACATGGATATGCGCAGCCTCTTCTTGAATTACGAAGTCGCCCTTTACGTCTCGACACCCGCGCAAGTGGCCGAGATCGCCGATTGGGCCGAAGGCTTGATGGCCGATACCCGGCGGGGGCTGCCGGCCCCTGGCTGGGAACGAGAGTTTTTCGAGAACATCGTGCGACTGTTATCTCCCCTCTTGTAGACCCGACGATTCGAGCGACGACAATGCACGGCAACGAAAGCTTGTGGTACAAGGATGCGATTTTCTACGAGGTCTACCCGAGAGGCTTCCACGACGCCAACGGCGATGGCGACGGCGATCTCCTGGGCCTGACGTCCAAGCTCGATTATCTTCAAGAGCTCGGCGTCGACTGCCTCTGGCTCATGCCGATTTACGCCTCGCCGCTCAAGGATGACGGTTATGACATCTCCGATTTTCGACAGATCCATCCGACGATCGGCACCGTGGCTGATTTCGAGGCCCTGACCAAGGCCGCGCATGCCGCGGCATTCGCATCATCGCCGACCTGGTGATCAACCACACGTCCGACCAGCACCCATGGTTTCAAGAAGCCCGGCGCGATCCGACGTCACCCAAGCGAAACTACTACGTCTGGAGCGACACCGACCAGATGTATCAGGGGACGCGGATCATCTTCCGGGACACGGAAACATCGAACTGGACGTGGGACCCGGTGGCGCGCCAGTACTTCTGGCATCGCTTCTACAGCCATCAGCCCGACCTCAATTTCGATAACCCGCAGGTCAAGCGGGAAATGCTCGACATCATGGCGTTCTGGCTCGACCGCGGAATCGACGGCTTTCGCGTCGATGCCGTGCCTTACCTGATCGAGCGCGAGGGAACCAACTGCGAGAACTTGCCCGAGACGCACGACTTTCTCAAGGAAATGCGCCAGTTCGTCGACACGCGATACCCCGGCTCGCTGCTCCTGGCCGAGGCCAACCAGTGGCCCAGCGACCTCTTGCCCTATTTCGGCCACGGGGACGAGTTTCACATGGCCTTCAACTTCCCGCTCATGCCGCGGCTCTTCATGGCGATTCGCCGCGAGGATCAGCGGCCGATCATCGACATCATCAACCAGATGCCCGAGATTCCCGATTCGTGCCAGTGGGCCCTGTTCTTGCGCAACCACGACGAGCTCACGCTGGAAATGGTCACCGATGAAGAGCGCGATTACATGTATGCCGAGTACGCACGCGATCCCCGGATGCGCCTGAATCTGGGGATCCGCCGCCGCCTGGCCCCCCTGATGAACAACGGGAGGCGCCAGATCGAGCTCTTGCATAGCCTGCTTCTCACTTTGCCCGGGAGCCCCGTGCTTTACTATGGCGACGAGATCGGCATGGGCGACAATATTCATCTCGGCGATCGCCGCGGGGTCCGTACACCCATGCAATGGACGGGCGACCGCAACGCCGGCTTTTCGATGGCCAATCCGTCGGCCCTCTATCTGCCCATCATTCTCGACCCGATTTATCAGTATCAGGCCGTCAACGTCGAGGCTCAACTCCAGTCGCCGACGTCGTTGCTCAACTGGGTCAGACGGCTCATCAAGGTGCGCCGCGAACACAAGGTGTTCAGCCGCGGCACGCTCGATTTCGTGCCGTGCGGCAATCGCCATACGGTCGCCTACGTGCGCACCTATCAGGATCAGATCGCTCTTGTCGTCAATAACCTGTCACGATTCCCGCAGCCGGTTGAGCTCGATCTCAGCCGCTACATCGGCATGGCGCTCACCGAGATGAACGGAAATATCCCGTTTCCGACAATCGACGACCACCCCTATCTGATCACGCTGGGGCCGCACGGTTTTTACTGGTTTCGAGTCGAGGCGCGAACCTGAGCGGCGCAGCGAGATGATCGTCGATCCGCGGGCCGCGTTCACCACGCTGAATTCAGGCTTCGGTGACGAGATCTTCGATTCCATCGACCTCGCGTGGCAGGCTGGCCGCGGGCGAAGGTCCCAGCAACGACTTCAATACAGGAGGCGCGAGCAATGTGGTGACGATCACCATGAGGGTGACACCGCCGAACATCCCGGGGTCGAAGACGTGGGTGGCCAGCCCCATCTGGGCAAAGATCAAGCCGACCTCGCCCCGGGGCACCATCCCGACGCCGATCACCGTCTTGTTGCCGCGAAACCAGAAGGGGGCATGGCCGGCGGCGAGCTTGCCGATGATGCCGACCACGATCAGGATCACGCCCGTCGTCAAGGCGAAGCGGCTCGCCGGCTCGAAGGGATTCAAGGCGCTCAAATCGACGGACGCCCCGACCGCGACAAAAAACAGCGGCACGAAAAAATGGCCGAGCTCGGTAATGCCGCGCTCGATTTCACGAGCCTGGGGCGCGGTGACGATCACCAACCCGGCCGCGAAAGCGCCGATGATCATCGCCGACCCACATTCCTCGGCCAGCCATGCCAGGCCAAACGCCGTCATGAGCGACATGGCCGTCGCCGTTCCGGGAAGCTCGCTACGGTCGACCAGGCGAAAGATGATTGGGATCGCGAGCCGGCCGATTAAAACTGCTGCCACAAGAAAGCCGATCGAGCTCGCGGTCGTCCTGGCAACGCTCAGAAGCGAGACTTCCTTGCCTTCGGTCAGGCCCGCGACGACGGTCAGGATCACGAGGCCGAGAATGTCGTCGATCACGGCCGCGCCCAGGATGATCTGACCCTCGGTTTCGTTCAGCCGGCCCAGGTCAGACAGAACGCGCGCGGTGATCCCTACGCTGGTGGCCGTGAGAGTCGCTCCAGCCATGATGGCCACGATCGTTGAAAACCCCAGTAACAAGCAGACAGCGACGCCCAGGGCAAACGGCACGGCCACGCCGACGATGGCCACGGTGGCCGATGTGGCCCCGACCTTGATCATTTGCTTCAGATCGGTCTCGAGTCCGATCGCGAACAGCAAGATCAAGACACCGAGCTCCGAGAGCAAGTGAATCGTCTCGAAATCAGGGTCGACCAGGCCCAGAAGCGACCGGCCGACGACGATGCCGCCAATCAATTCGCCGAGCACGGCCGGTTGCCCCGGCGCTGCATCAAGTAGCCGCCGACCTTGGCCGCCGCCAGCATGACGACCAGCATTTTGAGAAAACCGGCGGCGGTCAGATGTTCCATAATGCATGGCACCATGGTAAGCGGACTTGAGAAAATGCCAGATGAAGGATAAGATATATCACTTCCTGACGGATCGGGACCTGGCACCCCACCGCTACCCCTCCCGCGGTCCGAATTCTCTGAACAATAGGCCCGCCTCGATATTGGCGGACAAGAATCCATGAAGCGACGAGACGATATCCGAAACGTGGCGATCATTGCCCACGTCGACCACGGTAAGACCACTCTGGTCGACGCCATGCTTCGGCAGTCCGGTCAATTCCGCGCATCCCAGCTCCAGGGAGAACGGATTCTCGACTCCAACGATCTTGAGCGCGAGCGCGGCATCACCATTCTGGCCAAGAATATCGCGATCAATTACGAGCAGACGAAGATCAACATCATCGATACGCCGGGCCACGCCGATTTTGGCGGCGAGGTCGAGCGTACACTTCAGATGGCCGATGGCGCACTGGTGCTCGTCGACGCTTTTGAAGGGCCGATGCCACAAACGAAGTTTGTGCTGCGCAAGGCGTTTGCGTGCCATATCCGCCCGATCGTGGTGATCAACAAGATCGACCGGCCCGATGCCCGGCCGAACGAGGTCTTGAACGAAATCTTCGACACGTTCGTGGAGCAGGGGGCCAGCGAGGAACAGCTTGATTTCCCCTACATTTTCGCCTCCGGCAAGGGGGGGTTTGCCTCGCACGACCAGCACGCCACATCGGGCGACGTCAAGCCGCTGCTCGACCTGATCGTCGCCAAGGTTCCGGGCCCGGTCGTCGATCCCGACGGGCCGTTTCGCATGCTCTGCACCACGCTCGACTTCTCCGAATACGTGGGCCGCATCGCGATCGGCCGGATCTATTCCGGCCGAGTCCGGCGCGCAAAAAGCCGTCCTTCTCAAGAAAGACGACGCGATCGTCACCGGCTCGATCGACAGCGTGATGGTTTTCGACAAGCTCGGCCGAACCGAGGTTGAGACCGCCGAGGCCGGCGATATCGTCGCCATCGTCGGTCAGGGCCTCGTCGACATTGGCGACACGATCGCCGATGCCGATCATCCGATCGCCCTGCCGCGCATCGAGGTCGACGAGCCAACGCTCTCGATGCTCTTTACCGTCAACGACTCGCCCTTGACCGGCGAGGGCCAGTACCTCACCACGCGCCACTTGAACGACCGGCTCGAGCGCGAGCTCAAATCGAACGTGGCCCTGCGCGTCGAACCGAGCGACGACCGCGATGCGTTCATCGTCTCGGGGCGTGGGCTCTTGCACCTCTCGGTGTTGATCGAAACGATGCGCCGCGAAGGCTACGAGCTGGCCGTCGGCAAGCCCGAGGTGATTTTCCGCGAAATCAACGGCGAACTGTGCGAGCCTTACGAGTTCCTGGTTGTCGATGTCCCTCATTCGCATGTCGGTCCCGTCATCGAGCTTTCCGGCGTGCGCCGCGGTGAGATGGCCAAGATGGACGTGAAGGGGGCCTATGCCCACATCGAGTTCTTGATCCCGGCCCGCGGCTTGATCGGCCTCCGAAATCGCCTGATGAGCGCCACGCAGGGCGAGGCGATCATGCACCACAACTTCCACGAGTACCGGCCCACTCGCGGCGACGTTCCGCACCGCGGTAATGGCGTGATGATTAGCCTGGTGCAAGGCCAGATCGTGGCATTCGCCCTCGATAATCTTCAGCAGCGCGGCACGATGTTCGTCAAGCCGGGCGATGAAGTGTATCAAGGGATGATCGTGGGCGAAAACGCCCGCGGCGACGACATGGTCGTCAACCCCTGCAAGGAAAAGAAGCTCACGAACATGCGGGCCTCCGGCTCCGACAAGAACGTGCTCCTCAAGCCGCCGCGTGATCTCTCGCTCGAGCTGGCGCTTGAATACATCGAAGACGACGAGCTCGTCGAGATCACGCCGTCGAAGATCCGGCTTCGCAAGAAGGTGCTCAGCGAGGAAGGCCGCCGCCGCTCCGAGCGCGGCAGCAGCAAGAAAGTCGGCGTGTAAGCAAAACCACCCGGCCGACAGCCGCGATCGTTCTTCAACAGAGCAATCCCCAGAGCGGGTCCTGAAGGATTTCGGTGCCGTTCTGGGTGAGTATTGACTCAAGGCGAAACCCTTCCCAAACAGATCGATTCGCTCCTGCACGCCGTGCAAGGGCGGGTCGACGGCGACCACTTTGAAGTCGAATAACGCACTCGGAATATGGTGGCCCAGGCATACCGCGGCAAATTCGCGCCTTTCGGCCAGCAACGTCGCGTGAGCCGGTGGACGTTTCGATTGCGGGAGCCACCAAATTGTTCGGATCGCCTGGTCCCGGCCCGACGAGAACGAGCGCATCCGGGTCGGTTCCCAGGCTCTGGTCCATGCTCTGCAAGACCGAGGTGGCCAGCCCCATGGGCTCGAACATGCGCTGTAACGTATAAGTAAACTCGTCTTCGTTGTCGACGATCATGACCGAAATCGGGACGTCGCGGGCGGCAAGAGCGCGAGCGTGTCAATTTCGCGAATCGACCCTTCAACGCGCGTTAGTCGTCCATCTTTGAAAAAGACGCAGAATGGTTTTTGTCCGGCGATTTGATCAAGCGGGTCCGCCAAGAGTCAAGGTTGAGCGGCCAGCGCGATATTGTTTCATTTCGCAGCGGCAGCGAGCGACATTTTCAGACTGTGGACGGATTCTCCGGTCATGGAAAAGCGGCACCCGTTGACAGCGTTTCACCGAGGCTCGTTCACGACCCCGCTCACGGTTCTCAGCCCGGCTCCCAGGCTTGGCTGGCACGCCCTCGAAGGGCAAAAAGATGGGATCGATTGCAACGAGCCTGACGATCATGCGGCCATAAATGGCAATGGATGGCAGTAGATGGCAGTTTTTCGCGAGGGCTTGCCATCCCCCTCCGACCAATGCGATGCGATCAAGCGCGATTTGTCGAGGCAGATGGCACTCGCCGCCGAGCCCCCCCGGATCATTGAGGTTGATTCACCCCAATTCGACCAGGCCATTTTTGACGGCTTCATCATCGTTAGACGTACGGACCGGTGAACCGAAGACGAAAACACCGTAGTTCGTGCCTGATCGACCTTCACCTAGCTATAATATACGCATCTTGCCAAATTTGGTGAACGCACTGCACCCATTTTGTGGCTGAACCTCGATTCGAAACCTTGATCCGGCAGAGACTTCAATTTTTTTCCAGAATCTTTCCATGGCGCCACTAAGTACACCGTAAGAGAGGATACTGACCGCGAGGAACACGTCTTTGCCAGTCGGCACACGGGATCGATGACCGTGCCATCACTGGAGCAGCGTTGGTCTGATCAGCTATCGGAGAGTTTGCCCTGACGACCTCGCCCTGCCGGAACCACTCGAGTCATCCCTCGATCACCGATCGCCAGCGACGCGGGACGACTTCCCAGGCGGATTGATGGGTCGAGTCGAGCGCGACAGGAACGTGCCCAACCACTTTGAGGAACAGGGCATCTCCATCAGGACGTAGCCGACCGCCGCAAGCTCGACGAAGGCGTATGCCCATTGCCGCCTCGTCAGCGGCCAAGGTCAGGGGCTTTACCGGCGAGGACTTCTGTTCCTCGTCCGTGGGAACCTCCCGGATCGCGCCGTGAATCCCTTTGGGAATGCGACCATCGTCGCGTGTCGGCCTTCGATAGGGCGATCTCGCAGTGCATGTCCACGGGCGGGTTCTCCACGGGCGGATTCTGTCCACGGGCGGATTCCAAGACCAAATTAATTGGAACTAGGTCTGACCCCGCTGCTGCAGACCCCGCTGCTGCAGATCGGATATCCGGTCGCCATGTGACCCGCTTCGTCGCGGATCGTCACCCGGGGAAAGTACTTGCTTGGAGCGCGGTAAAGGTGATGGAGTCGAAACGAGCCGTCGGGCTCGACGGCCAGCTCTTGCTCGCCGGAACCGTCGCCGAAGTCGACCGCTCCTGATAAGCGCCCGAGGCCGACGGCAACCAACCTCCCATGGGCCTGGAACGGCTCCCCGTCCCCAAACTGATTTCGGGTGGGACTCACATCGAGGTCCCAGCCGGAACTGTTGACCCACACTTCGAACGTTCTGGACAGCGAAGGAATTTTGGCGGCGAGCGCCGTGATCGTGCCCGTGTACTTTCCCGGCTCGGAGAACTTCCGTTTTACATCAAAGCTCCCGTCCTCGCTGATCCAGAGCTGTTCTGAGCGGCAGCCATTGAATTGCACCGCGGCGGTCGCAATCGGGACTGCGCGGTCGTACGCGCGCAACTCGAAAACATGCGGCGTCTTCAAATCGAGATGTCCGTCCGCCAGTGTCGAGGTGCGCAAGAACTGAACCAGCGCGCTACCGTCGCGGTCGTCCCTTCCCTTCATCCGGGCGCGCACGTAAACCAAAGACGATCCCCGCACGATCTCAGATACGTCGATCCGCTGGTCTCCAAGGCTTTCCAAGGATAGCTTGGCCAGCGTGATCCAGCCGTGACGCGGATCGACCGACACGTCGAGAATCCCCTGGGAGTCGGGCTCGCAGAGGTTGAGCGTCGCCAAAAGTGAGGCCGCACCAATGGGAAAACCGACATCCAGCTTGTAAACAACCTCGAACCACTCCGTATGGTCGATCGGTCCCCAGTACCGCACGCCGTAGTGGGGCTCCTCCCAGATGCGCGCGTTGGAAGTCGCCGAGTTCAGCAGGAATTGCTCGTGGCGATCATCTCTCAGATCAAAGCGAATCGTCTTCGTTCGCATCCCCAAGGCCTCGATCGGCGGCGCCAGCTCAATTCTTCCCTGCTCTAGGTAGGTATCTCCCCGGTGCAAACAGGCCGACGGAACGCTCGTCAACCGCAGAACATGCCTTGGAACCGACTCGACGCGAATGGTTCGCTCGTGGGAACGCGCCGCCACTACCCAGAGGCTCGCGACCACAACGATCCCTAACAAGGCCGCGACGAATTTGGACGTCCGGGTAATTCGACGCCCAGCCTCGACCCATCGGCGGCGCTTGACCGCGGGCCATCCTGAAACGAATGGTTCCAGCGCGTTGGCAAGCTCCCGCGCCGAGGCGTATCGCTTGGCCGGGTCCTTCTGAAGGCACTTGAGGCAGATCGCTTCGAGCGTTCGCGGAACCTGGTCGTTAAGCCGCGACGGCGGAACGGGTGGTCGGCTCACCGCTTGGAAGACTGTTTCCACGGGTGTATCCCCACGGAAGGGCGGCCCGCCGGTCAACATTTCGTAAAGGATCGCCCCCAGTCCATAGACGTCGACAGGCGGGGCAGCGGCGGTCGCGCAGGCCGTCGCCAGTTCCGGCGCCATGTAGGAGGGCGTCCCCATGATCATTCCGGACGACATCGAGGCAGCCGATTCCTCGGCGTCGAGCCGCTTGGCGAGGCCGAAGTCCGTCAGCTTGAGGATTCCGGGCTCAAGTGGAGCATCAGGCGCAGCGGCCAGCAACACGTTCGCCGGCTTCAGGTCGCGGTGGATGATCCCGCGATCATGCGCGTGCTGAACCACGCGGGCGAGCGCGGCCGTAAGACGGGCTGCTTGCATGGCCGGCACGGGCTTGCCACCGAGCCGGTCCGCCAGGCTGCCGCCTTCCAGATATTCCAGGCACAAATACGGCGTACCTTGGTGCTCGCCCACGTCGTGAATTGTCACGATCTGGGGATGCCGGAAGCGCGCGATCGTTGCTGACTCCGCCCGCAATCGGGCGATTGACCGCCGCGACGCATGGGACCCGGCGGAGAGCATCTTGAGGGCGACTGGCCGATCGAGCTTGACCTGTCGTGCCTTGTAGACGATCCCCAAACCACCGCGGCCCAAGACGCCGAGAATCTCGAAACCCTCAACCACGACCGCAACAGGCGGGAAGTCGTCGGCCACCGCGCGATCGAGGACCGCGGTCTCGTCGCCTCGGACGTACGGCAATTCGCCCCGCATATTCCACAACTGGCGCCAGCGCTCGGTCTCGTCCCGATCGCCGGCGTCTTCGAGGACCTGGCGACAGTGCGGACAGGTCGCGACGTGGACCGCGATTGTGTCGCCCGGCTCCGGGTCAAGCGACTGGTCGAGGTAATGATGCAACAAGCTCGAGGGTGGACAGCCGTCTTGCGCCATCGGACGACGACTCCTTGGTTTCTGTTGCCGGCTCCAGCCGCTGGATCTCGCGCTTCAGCATCTTCTGAATCTTGCACCGCGCGACGTAGACGACCCCCTCGTGAACCCCAAGCGCCTGAGCGGTTTCGGCAACCGCTCTCCCTTCGAGCGCGGTGAGCACGAACGCCTGCCAGTTGCGCGGTGCGACGCGGGCCTGCACGATCGTCATCGCGCGCTCTAGCAACTCCAGATCGAACGCCTGTTCGAGCCGGGCAATCAGGTCATCGCGTGCTTCCTGATTAACCAGAAGCTCGACGACCGCGGTATCACCCGAGCCCCGCGCCGGCTGATGGCACCGTTCCTGGTGATAGTCATAGAGCGCATGGACCACAATCGTCCGGAGCCAGCCGCGAAACCGGCGCGAACGGTCGTAGGAAAATGACTTCATGGCCGTGACCAGCCTGGCGAGCACGTCCTGGCAGACGTCCTGCGTATCGGCCTCGCTCAATCCCCGCGCCCGGCACCACGCCCGGATCAGCGGGCCATACCGATCGACAAACTGTCCCCACGCATCATCGTCGGCCGGCACGAGCTGCAACCGCATCAATAGGCTTTCGCTGGTTTGGGTCGACACGACCTCGTCTCGATCCGGCAGTTTGAGGTACAGGCGGACAGTTATCCTCGGATGGTAGTGTGTGGGCGTTCGAGGTTCAAGGAAAATCTCAGAAAAACGGCCAGCGAGGCGCAAGATTTCGACCGACGGGCAGGTAGTACATCTCTTGTGGCGATCTGGGGAGCCCGTATGTGATCGTCTGTGCCATCGATTTGGATACGCCGGAAGCGGCAACAGTGACCGGAGCGGGGGAGCATTCCATGAAGCGACAGATCTTTACATCACTCGTCGTTCTCACTTGCGCGTTCCTGGTCGGACGCCCAGTCGCCGCGGACTTTGTGGCTGGTGGCCTCTACGCCACGGCCGAGAGCCTCAATCAGGTCATCCAGATCAACTCCGATGGAACCACGTCAGTCGCTTTGAACGTCATAAGCAACCCGATGGGGTTGGCGTTCCGAAGCTCAAACGAGCTTTATGTCTCTGGTCGTCCGTATGGCCTGGATGGAGTCGGAGCAGTGTTCGATTATCGCTCGGATGGAAGCGTCGTATTCACGGCGCCATCGATCCCCGTAACTAATACTGAGCCCAATGGCAACTGGGGGGGCCATATGGCGTTCGATGCTCAGGGGAACGCGTATGTTCCCACCTGGAACTCGCCGGGGGCAACGCTGATCACCGCAAACGGGGTCGTCTCGGACTGGACGGGATATCAGTACGGGCTCTGGTGGGGACGAGCCGCGGCGTTCTCTCCGACCGGCCAGCTCTACATGATTCAGGGCCTGGACTACGGCTCGAATCCGACTTCGACGGTCGCGACGATCGACACCGTCACGGGAGCCGTCAGCTACGTCTTTCAGAACCTCCCCCTCCTCAATGGCCTCGCGATCGACAGCCAGGGCAACATCTACCTGAGCGAATACCTTCAGAACGAGATCGTGAAGATCGCCGCGGGAACGGACACGATCACACCATTCGCCAGCCTTGCGGTTGCGAACGTCTCCGGCACTGACCTGGCAATCGGACCGGATGATCGCCTCTATGCGGTGGGTAGAACTCAGACCGGCGCCGACCAGATCTGGTCATTCAACCTGAGCACCGGCGCAGGGGAACTTTATGCCACCAATCTGCCCAATATCACCGACATCGCTTTTGCCCCTGCCGCAGTGCCGGAACCGTCGACCATCTTGATGATGGTCATTGCGCTGCCGTTTTCCCTCCTACTGGTTTCCGAAAAGGCGGGGATCGTCAAGCATTCAAGGACTGTAGAGATCGAGTGAGGTTTCCGCGAAGCTTTATCTTCTCGGTCACCCGCGCAGTTAAGAGTGGTCGCCGTCTGATATTCCTTCCGCAAAAGAACTTCGTTTCGCCGAGGTCGGAGAGATCAGGACTGTAATATGGCCGCAGTATGGTACTACCGGGATTCTGAAACAGAGAACGGCCCTTTCACAGCTTTGGAACTTCGGCGTCTCGCTCGCGATGGTGATATCGGTGCGGAAACGTTGGTGCGGAGAGACGTTGACGGACGCTGGGTTTTGGCACGCAAGGTTCGCGGACTCCTCGACGAAGCTGCGACCGAAGCCGACGGACGCGTCGAAGTGGCGCCGATGACCGACGCGATGATGTGGGACGTCTTCGGAACTCAGACGGATCCCATGCCTGGCGGCGCCGCGCAGACTGACGAGGACTGTAACGCGAGGCAGGAACTGATACCACCCCCTCTTCCGGTGACACATTCCGAGCCCGCTGGCGCCGTTCCCGCCGCCGGGCGCACTGCGCTTCAGGGCGTCGTTCGGTCCCCTGGTCCGCGATCCCCGCCTCGCGCGGCATTTCCAGGAACTCCGCCGCCGCCCTCTGCGCTCGTCGCGGAGCAAAAGGTATGGGAGTACAAGGTATTGACGCAGAAAGACAAATGGTTCTCAGGCAAGTTCGATCCAGCCCAGCTCGAGCAGGCGCTGAACGCTTACGCCAAACAGGGCTGGAGGTTGCGAGGTGTGGCCACGGCGAGCATTCCAGCGCTTATTGGCGGAGCCCGCGACGAGATGATCTTCGTATTGGAGCGATAATCTTGTACGCAGGCGTATTCGATAAGATACGATTCGTTAGAGTGCGGCCCGGCGAGGTTCGGATTCTTTCGCCGGCGCATGTCGAAATTGGCTGGGTTTTCAGATGGACTCAACGGCACTCTCCCAGCGACGTGAGGCGTGTCATGGTAACGTGCGCAACGCGACGACGCGTTCCATGATCGTTCTGTCGCAGATCAATAACCCCAACCCCCTCTCGCCGACTGCCTACGTCGATTTACGGCCGCTCGCGCTCGACGACGATGGTCGCATCTTACTCAACGCGGACCGGTTCGACGTGGCTACGCGACAGGTTACGAACACGAACCTTCTCCTGACCCCCGATGGTCTCTCGGCCGCCCCGCTCGAAGTGGCCGCACCTGAACCGGGTGCGCTGGCCGTCATGATTGCCGCCATCGCTGGTTTCGTCGTCCACCGCGCACGAGACCGGCGGCGGCGCCTGTCATGAAACGACATTGTTTTTCGACGGCGCTGAAGTTGGCGGGCTCCGCGATCCCATCGTCGTTCGGCCGACGGTGCTCATCTTGCTTCGGAAGCGGCGCCGCAATCTATCCTCGATAGGCGTCGATACGACCTTCACACGTGCGCGGGACGTGATGCCGTGGGCCGGGAGCGCTCGCGTGCACTCGTTAGACCGCCGCTCGCTGCGCCGTTTCTTGCTTCGTGAAAGACCCTCAACGGCCGATCGTGACGCGCCAATTGCGCTGCCGCTCAACTCACGGGCAGCCGCCCTCGAAGGGATCGATTCTCCCGCGTGTCGCCGCACAGCTCACCGACTTTTCAGGCACGGTCCCACCGCTCCGACCCTGGTAAGTTCTCGCCCTGCGCTGGCTGTGCCAGCTCTCGGAAAAGGCCCGCCCGACGGCGTGTTTCACTCAGTCCCCTCCAGCTTGCGGATCTCCTGGCGAATTCTTGCGGTAATCTCGCTCTTGGCGACATAGACGTGCGCGACGTTCATGGCGAGCTCGAGCCGCGACTTCCGCACCTGAGCAGCCGTCGATCGCGGTGAGGCGAAAAGCGTCCCATGTCCGCGGCTCGACCCGGGAGCGGACGCGCGCCATCGCGTGATCCATCAACTCGCGCCGGAACTCTTCCTCGAGGCGCGTCGCCAAATCATCGCCCGCGACGATACTCTCGAAAAACTCCTGGATCTCACTGTCGCCGCTGCCGCCCCCGCGGCCCACGCGATTGCGATCTTCAACAAGATCGCGCCATACATGACGTGTTAGCGTTTTCAACCATGCCCGAAAACTCCGTGAGGGGTCGTATGTGAACGTCGTCAGCGAGCGGTAGCGTTTCAGGAGCACGTCCTGCGTAACGTCGCGCGCGTCGGACTCTTGCAAATGCCACCCGAGACACCACAGGAAGATGTTCGGTTCATATCGCGCGACGAACTCCTGCCACGCCGCCTGGTCCTGCGGGTCGGCGCAGAGGCGGCCCAGCAAGGTGACGCTCGTCTGTGTGGAATGATCATCACGCACGGGATCGTCTCCGGCCAGGCGGGAATTTGGCCCACTCCGTCACGACGGTCTGTATGCTCATTCCAAGCATATCCGCCAACTGAGAACAAAAAAACCGATTGATCCAACATAGGTTGTTGACGCTACGGGCGTAATTACTAATAGACCCGGGCGGCGGCAGCCAGCTTTGAACGTGTTTGCATCATCCTGCCGGTCGCAGCTCGACCTGAGCGGTGTCGAATCGCCGACGTGCATCGGGCCGCGAGTGCCCGATCATACGGCCCGTAAATCCCTCGAATCATGAAGGACTTCGATGTCGCACGAACCCCCGCGCGCGATCATGCGCCGACTCGGAGCGATTCGGCCGGGCCGCCTGCCGACTCGCGCCATCGAGGCGTGATCCCCAGGCTGAATTCGGTCCAGACGCTTGTCGTGTGCGTAGCGGTCGCGGTGCTCGGCATCGTGACCCGCGAACCGACTCGAGATGTTGACGAATCACCCACCTGGACCATTGTCACGGGGCATCCGCGGGGCGCCCAGACAATGGTGTTTGGACCGGACGAATTGGAACTAGGTCTGACCCCGCTGCTGCGTGGTGAACGCACTGCACCCATTTTGTGGCTGAACCTCGATTCGAAACCTTGATCCGGCAGAGACTTCAATTTTTTTCCAGAATCTTTCCATGGCGCCACTAAGTTCGAGTTTCGCACACTTTGAGTAGATAAGATGCACACATAATAACACACGAAAACTTTGGTTGGTGACGGACCGCGATCAGCCCGAGCGGTCATTTTCTGCCCAGAGAGGCCGTCCGGCAAGGTTCTCGACCGGGACGCTCCGCGACCGCGACGCCGCCTATCCCGCGCGGCTGAGGAACTCGGTGAGCTGCGCAATCCAGGCTTTCAGCTCACTCCCTTTTCGAAGCAGTCTCGCCGTTTTCGCCTCGTAACTGACCCGCCTCAACGTCGTCAACAGGTCGCCGAACGACGGTTCTTCCTTCCGGGGATACCAGGGGCGGAGGGGAAAGCGGATGGATTGATGACCGGTATGGTGGATCCAAACCACGACCAGACTGTAGATGATCAACGCCATCGGCGCTGTCCGTTTCACCGCCTCAGGAAGGCGATTGGCGGGATCCTCGAGTCCCAAAAGTTGCTTACAGTTTTCAAAAGTGCATTCGATTGCCCAACGACAGGCGTAGGCGGACAGGATTTGCTCGGCGGTCCAATCGAGCTTGGTGCAGTAGAACATCTGGTCGGGCCGTTTCCCCTCGACGTCGTGCACCAACACGATGGTCAAGAGTCGGTCATGCCCCGCCGTGTAGTACAACGCCTGAATCGTCTTGACTGTCACCGTGGCATGGAACCCGAACTGATTGAACTTCAGCTCGGTCGAGGGCTGCAACGGGTCGGCCGCCCACTCGGCCATACCCGGCAAACGCTTGCCTTTTTTGCGGGCCGGTCCTTTGGTCTTTTCGGCCTTGGGGGGCGCCGGCTCGTAGAGGACCCCCTTGGGATGAACATGACTGATGAGATGGACCTTGGCCGGCAGGTGCGACAGGACGCTCTTGCCGCCATAGGCACTGTCGCCGGTGATCATGATCTCATCGTGAGGGAACCACCCGGCGACCAGACGGATCAGTTCGAGGGCCAGTTCCGGCCGGGTGCGATGGTTGGGATCGACTGGCGGTCGAGTTCCCTTCTTGACTTTCTTCTTCCCCTTCTTGGCCTTCTTTCCCTTGGTCAGGCCTTGACGGTTCTTGTACAGACGGAAGGCAACGGGCAAGGCGAAGACCTTGGTGGGCGCCCAGAACGGGTGGGCGACGATCAGGCAGAGCACGACCCAGTCGTGCCCCCAACTGACCAGGGCCTTGACGCGGCTGGAGATCAGGGGGTCGTAGTGCATACCGGCGCCGTAGAGGGTCAGGCCGCGCTTGCGGCAGAGCGTGTCATCGACGGCCCAGAGGAGAGAGGCACCCGGAGCGAGGATCGTCACGATCAGTTTGGCCAAGGACATGGACAGGGAATCGAGGTCCCAGGCGGCGTGGCTGAAGAAGCGATGGAATCGGCACCAATGGCCGTTGCCCACATTGCCGCTGGAGAAGATGACCTCGGTGACATAGCGGTGCCGATGGGAGAGGGTCCATCCGGTGACGATGGCGACGAAGGTGACGAAGGTGGGGTCGGTGAAGACCGGGCGGAAGTGCTGTAGCAAGGTGATGAACGAAGGTGTAAATTCCATGAGTCGGCTTCCTTTGCTCGGGGTCGGTCGTCCGGAGTAAAGCACCAGACATTTTGCCGATCCCGGGTCAGGAAGCCGACATCAAATCACGCCCACGCTCCTCGGACGGATGCATGCAAGCGGTGGAAGAATCCGACGGAATTCAAATAAACGTTACCAAATATCACCGCTGTGAAATGTGCGAAACTCGAACTAAGTACACCGTAAGAGAGGATACTGACCGCGAGGAACACGTCTTTGCCAGTCGGCACACGGGATCGATGACCGTGCCATCACTGGAGCAGCGTTGGTCTGATCAGCTATCGGAGAGTTTGCCCTGACGACCTCGCCCTGCCGGAACCACTCGAGTCATCCCTCGATCACCGATCGCCAGCGACGCGGGACGACTTCCCAGGCGGATTGATGGGTCGAGTCGAGCGCGACAGGAACGTGCCCAACCACTTTGAGGAACAGGGCATCTCCATCAGGACGTAGCCGACCGCCGCAAGCTCGACGAAGGCGTATGCCCATTGCCGCCTCGTCAGCGGCCAAGGGCAACGGCTTTGCTGGCGAGGACTTGTGTTCCTCGTCCGTGGTCACCTCCCGGATCGCGCCGTGAATCCCTTTGGGATTGCGACCATCGTCGCGTCTCGGCCTTCGATAGGGCGATCTCGCAGTGCATGTCCACGGGCGGATTCCTCTCGCTCGGAAGGCCATCTCGGCACCGCCCACGGATCATCGGCGAGGGGGTTTCCACGCTTGATCCGACGTCGGTCGCTGCCCGCGTCAGCCCATCACCAATGATCAAGCCTGTACCCGCCTCTATTCGGACGAGAGTTTGCGAACAGTACTGGCAATGTCAACCCTATGCGGCCACAATGCGAAAACGCCAAGGTGGCGACGTGCGAGCCCTGGATTCGCAGACTTTAAGTATCACCGCAACGTGTTTCCAATACCACGAGTATGGCAGGGGTACCGGACTCAAAATGATGATGTCCCAGGTTTAGTGGAAAGTTGACAAGACCGGTGGCGGCTCCGGCGCTCGATGATGCGTATCATCGGGTTGTCGAATCCCTCGCACAGGAGCCACCACCGATGACCAAATCCTATCCGATCGTTCGCCTCCTGGCAGTGCACCGACCCTCGATCCCCAGCAGCTCGCCGAGCTGCTGGCCCAGGACGGCCAGCTCATCCTGCCCCTGCTCGACCTCCTCGATAACGCCCAGTGCGCCCTCGACGACCTCATCGACGTCATGGGCCGCGCCACCATCGAAGCGGTGCTGCGCATGAGCGCCGCGGCGATCGCCGGGCCGAAGCAACCGGGGAAGAAGTCCGACCGCGACATCGTCTACCACGGCACCCAGCCGGGTCGCGTGGCGCTGAAGGAGCGGCAACTCCACGTCGAGAAGCCCCGATTACGCCGCCGCAACCCCCAGGAGGGGGAACCGGCCGAGGTCGAGATCCCCGCCTACGAGGCGATGCGCAAGGATGGCCGCCTGGCCGATCGGATGCTCGAGATCGTCATCGCCGGCGTCTCGACCCGGCGGTACCAGCAGGTCCTCCCCGAGATGGCCCAGACGGTGGGCGTCTCCAAGAGCCAGGTCTCGCGCGAGACGATCGAGGCCGGCGAACGCCTGCTGGAGGATCTGGCCCGGCGCGACTTCTCGGCGCTGGATCTCCTGGCCGTCTGGATCGACGGCGTCCAACTCGGCTCGTATCACGTGATCTGTGCGGCGGGGTTCGATGACCAAGGGAAGAAGCACCTCCTGGGCCTCCGTGAAGGGGCGACCGAGAACGCGGAGGTGGCCAAGTCGCTGCTCGAAGACCTGGCCGGCCGCGGCCTGGACTCGAAGCGACGCCGACTGTTCGTGATCGACGGCTCGCTGGCGCTCCGCAAGGGGATCGACCTGATCTTCGGCGTGGGGACGCCGGTGCAGCGCTGCCGCAACCACAAGCTTCGGAATGTCCTGGGCCACCTCCCCGAGGCCCAGCACGACCAGGCGAAGGCCGCGCTGAAGGCGGCGTTCAAGCTGGACGCCAAGGAGGGGACGGCTCAACTCGAAAAGTATGCCACATGGCTGGAGCGGGACTGGCCCAGCGCGGCGGGCTCGCTCCGTGAAGGGCTGGACGAGATGTTCACGATCAACCGCCTGGGCCTGCCCAGCGAGCTGAGGCGGTGCCTGGGGACGACGAACCTGATCGACAACGGCCACTCGGCGCTGCGGGACCGGGTCCGTCGGGTGAAGAACTGGCAGAACGGAGCGATGGCGTTACGCTGGGCGGCGGTGGCCTTCGACGCGATCTCGAAGGGATACCGCCGGATCATGGGCTATAAGCATCTCTGGATGCTGAAAGCCGCTCTCGACGAGCCGTCTCGGGATCGGTCGTTTGTCGACCAGGCCCGCGCCGGTTAGTCTCGAATCCAGCCGGGGTCGTCAACCCGAACAAGCCCGCCGGCATAGAAGATAATGCTCCGGATCGAAAAGGGTCGCACGAATTCCGGCAGTCCTCGCCCGATGCCCCGGAGGAATCGTCCGCGTGGCAGAGACGGTCGCCGCGCGGCGAGCCGGGGAAACCGCGAGTCTGGTCGAGAAAATCCGAACAAAGGGCTTCCGGACCCGCACTACTCCCGGGAAGTCCGGATGTCCGGAGCGAAATCCATGGGCGAACCTGATCACGCCGCGGTGCAGAGCCACCTCCGCCTCCTCTTCGAGGCCGGGACGGTCACGGGAGTCAGCGACGGGCACCTGCTGGAGATGTTCGCATCCCGGCGAGACGAGCTGGCGTTCACGGCGCTGGTGGAACGGCACGGGCCCATGGTCCGTCGGGTCTGTCAGGCGGTCCTGGGCGATCATCACGAGGCCCAGGACGCTTTCCAGGCCACGTTCCTCGTCCTGGCCCGGTCGGCCGGATCGATCCGGCGGCGCGACTCTCTGGCGAGCTGGCTGTACGGCGTGGCCCTTCGGGTCGCGGCGCGGGTCCGGTCCGCCGCGACGCGGCGACGCGAGCTCGAGAGGAACTGGGCCGCCCTGCGCGCGGTCGAGACGCAAGGCGGCGCCGACAGCCCGGACGACATCGAGGCGCTCGTGCACGAGGAGATCGGCCGGCTTCCCGAGCGGTTTCGCGCCGGTGGTCCTCTGCTACCTGGAAGGCCGGACCTACGAGGAGGCGGCGCAGGTGCTCCTCTGTCCGGTCGGGACCATCAAGAGCCGGCTGGCCACGGCCCGCGACCGGCTGCGCCGCCGGTTGGAGCGTCGGAATCTGCCGATGTCCTCCGGATCGGTCGGCCTCGCCCTCCAGGGAGGTTTGCCCATGACGACCGTGCCCGCGCCGTTGCCGGCGCCGACGCTGCAAGCGATCCTTCGGAACGCCAACGGCGGCCCGACCCCGGCCTCGATCTCTTACCTCACGAACGGAGTGCTCGAGACCATGCTCTGGCATCGACTCATCTCTCGCCTGGGTGTCGCCGCCGCGATCCTGATCGGCACCGCGTCCCTGGCGACCGGAGCGATCGGGCTAGCGCGGAGGAATGGCGACATGCCGGCCGATGGCGAGCAACAAGTGGCCGCTCCGGCCCCGGCTGTGGCCCAACCGATCACACCGACCATGAAACCCACACCGGAAGACCCACTCCCCGCCGGCGCGACGCTCCGGTTCGGCACGCCCCGCTACCGGCACCCATCGGCGATTGTGAGCCTCGCGGTGTCGCCCGACGGGAAGATCGCCGTCGCCAACAGCGGGGAGGGCTTCGATGGTGCGGTCCGCACCTATGACCTCGCGACCGGCCGCGCCATGCCGATCATCGACCGTGGCGGGATCGACGGGGGCATGGCGTTGTCGCCCGACGGCAAGACGCTCGCCGTCGCGCGAGCGTGGAGCCCCAACGCCGTCCAGCTTTTCGACATGGCCACCGGCGCGGAGACGGCCCGGATTTCGTACCCCGACGTCAACCCCGGCTCCGCCAGCAGCCTGCTCATGTTCTCTCCGGACGGAACGTATCTGGTGACCCAGGCGGACGGGGGGAAGGCCCTTCACCTGATCGGCCTGGCGAAGCGAGAAGTGGTCCGCAGGTTTCCGTGCCCCGGCACCGTGTTCGCCGCGGCGTTGTCTCCGGACGGCAAGAACCTCGTCGTGGGCGGGTTCGACTACGACGTGAACACGAAGCGCGGATGGTTTGCCAACCGCCTGGAGGTGGATACGGGCCGGGAGCTGGACCGCCTCCCGTTGAGCAACGGTGGCATCCGAAGCGTCGCGTATTCACCCGACGGCGCGACCATCGCCGTCGGCGACGGGGAGATCAAGGTGCCCTCGGTGACGTTGATCGAGGCTGCCACCGGCAAGGCACGACTGAGGATCCCGCTCCCCGACACGTCGTGGATTGTCCAATCGCTCGCCTTCTCCCCGGACGGCCGGACGCTCGCCGCGTCGGGCGGCCCGTCCACCCGGCTGTTCGACACCGCCACCGGCAAGGAGCTGCTGAAGATCGACCGAGGGGCGATCGGGCTCCGCTTCTCGCCGGACGGGGCGACGCTCGTCGGGGCGGTCGCAGCCACGATCGACCGCTGGGACACGACGACCGGCCAGTCACTCATCCCGGAGGGCGGGAACAGCTCGATCGACCAGATCGCGGTGACGGCCGACGGGGATCGGATCGTCACCCGCGGGTGGAATGGCGACGCACACATCTGGGACGCCCGGACCGGCGCAGCATCAACGTCGGCTGGGGCTGGGCCGCTTCGCCCTCAGCCCGGACGGGAGATTCCTCGTGTGGCCGGTGGCCGACGAGACGATCCAGTTCAAGGACGCGGACGACCCGAAGGTCACGCACCACGGAAGTCGGCTGCGGATGATCGACGTGGCCTCTGGCAGGTCCATCGAGCGGTTCGGTGGGTACGAGGGATATCCTCACAACCTGTTCTTCACCGACAGCGGCCGGACGCTGGTGACGGTCGATCACGGTCGGGACGCGGTGGTGCGGCTCTGGGACGTGGCGACGGGCCGGGTCGCGCGGTCGTTCCTGGCGCGGGGGCCGGGGGCGCCATGCAATGTCTGGTCCTCCCGGCTGTCGCCGGAGGGGAGGGTGCTGGCGGTGAGGTACCTGGAGCAGCCGGTATCGGCCCAGGTCGGCCGGGATGTCATGAAATTCTGGGACATCGCGAGCGGGAAGGAGCTCGATGAGCATCCGCCCCTCTGGTTCGGCGACAACGTGATCGCCGTCAGCCCGGACGGGAAGACGGTCGCGGTCGCGGGCTATGACCGGACGATCCAGGTCCGGGATGCGGCGACGGGGCGGGTGCTCGGGCAGATCGGGGGGTTGAGCGAGCGGGCGACGGCCCTGGCCATCGGTCCGGACGGGCGGCTGTACTCCGGATTCCTGGACGGGACCGTCCTGGCCTGGGACCCCCGGGCCGCGAAACCGCCCGCCAACCCGCAGTGACCGGGGCAGGACGCTGAAGGCCGCGATCGATGAGCCTTCATGAGATCGGCCGCTTGTCGATCAGGCCCGCGCCGGTTAGTCTCGAATCAGCCGGGTCGCCATCCCAACTTTCCACTGAGTTTGGGACATCATCAATCCGGTCCTCGCAAGAAGGTGTGGGTTCAAGTCCCACCTTCGGTACTCTATACTTACGGCGAATCGCAACATGCCGATTTGCCCTGAGTGGGAACAAATTGGGAACAGGGTTGCGGTGATATTGGAGCCGCAACGATGGCTGCAATTGAGGAGCGGAGCGGACGATTCCGCATTCGTTTCCGTCGGCATGGCAGGCCTTTTGCCCACACCCAGCGCACCGTCAGCGCACATTTCAATCCTCTGTTCCGACAGACATCGAACTCAGTCAATCCCACAAACTCGTACGGCACCGTCATTCCCTGCTCTGATCGGCTGCCTGCATACAAGAGGCTTGCAAAATGCTGAGAATTGAAAATGGCTTGCTTTACACACCTGATGGCGCAACCATCAAGATCAAGGAAATATCGTCTTTACAGATACGGCGAACCGTATGGGGTCATTTTTGGCTTGTTGTGCCCTTCCTTCTCTATATCGTTGGAATAATCTGCGTTGTGATCTGCTCTCTGCCCGCTCTCCAAAATTCTACTTCCGCCGCGATGACCTTAATGTTTGAGGGAGCAATCGCTATGTTCGCTGCGTTCGCTGCTGCGCACGCGGTCGCTGCGTGGATTCGTCACATGTGCAACAAACTTGTTTGTAACGTGCAAGGGCGGCGCACGTGGATTGGAGCGGGCAACCTTGGGTTGCTTGAGAAGTGGAAAGAGCAAATCGAGATCGAGATGCAGAAGTCCTCGGCATGAGCGCCATCTCCTCCCACCAGCAGGCAATCGTAGACCTCAGAGGGCACCCTTGGACATGCACTGTAAGAGAAATCGAGAATTGAGCACCCTTGACACCTCTTCTGACGATCCGTATATTGTGGCCGGATGATCAGGTTCAGGAGGCACGTCATGGCTATCGCTCGTTCTCGGCTCATCGATGTCTCGGTCACCCGCTGGTATCACTGTATTTCTCGCTGCGTTCGCCGTGCTTTTCTGCTAGGGCACCCTTGGACATCGCGGCTAGTGGCCGTCGGGATCTGATGGTGCCTCAAGGCGATGAATGACGTCACGCGCATCCTCTCAGCGATCGAACACGGCGACCCCGGCGCCGCCGGCCAGCTCTTGCCGCTGATCTACGACGAACTCCGAAAGCTGGCCGCACAGAAACTGGCCCGCGAGCGGCCGGGACAGACGATCCAGGCCACGGCCCTGGTCCACGATGCCTACTTGAGGCTTGTCGGAAGCGGCGCGGCACAGGGTTGGAGCGGACGTGGCCATTTCTTCGCGGCGGCGGCGACGGCCATGCGGCGCATCCTGATCGAACGCGCCCGCCAGAAACGTCGCCGGATCCATGGCGGCGGCCGGCAGCGGCGGGAACTCCATCCCGACCTCGTCGCCTCGCCCGAGCCGGATGACGATCTGCTGGCGCTCGACACCGCGCTGACCAGGCTAGCCGAGCGTGATCCGGTCAAGGCCCGGCTGGTCGAGCTGCGTTACTTCGCGGGCCTGACCGGCGAAGTGGCGGCCGAGATCCTCGGTATCTCAGCCAGAACGGCCGACCGTTACTGGGCTTACGCGCGGGCGTGGCTGCGTCGCGAGATGGACGGCGCGGGTCCGAACGAGAAAATCGACAACGACCCTGGCGCCGGCGACGACATTTCGTCGCACTGAGGAAGGCTCCGAGTCTCAGCCACTTACCCGAGGTGCGGCCATGAGCGAAGAAACCGTGTTCGAGGAAGCATTATCCCGGTCACCCGAGGAGCGCCCCGCGTTCCTGGAGCGGGCCTGCGAAGGTCGGCGGGAACTCCGTGCGGCCGTCGAGGCTCTCCTGGCGGCGTACGAGAAGTCGGGCAACATTCTCGATCTGCCGCCGGCACCGGCCGCGGATTCCGAGCCCGGCTCGCCTGGCGACGACGCCACACGCGACCGCACTTCGGGGCCGGGCGACGGATCTCCCGCACCCACCGCGACCGCCGACTACCGCCCGGCGTCCGAGGCCGGCAGCGTCATCGCGGGACGTTACACGCTCCAGGAGAGGGTCGGCGAGGGCGGGATGGGCGAGGTCTGGGTCGCCAGGCAGACCGAGCCGGTCAAGCGGAAGGTTGCGCTCAAGCTGATCAAGGCGGGCATGGACTCCAGGGCCGTGCTGCAGCGCTTCGACCAGGAGCGGCAAGCCCTGGCCATCATGGAGCATCCGAATATCGCCCGGGTGATCGACGGCGGCATGACGGCCGAACGCCGGCCGTTCTTCGTCATGGAGCTCGTTAACGGTCTGCCGCTGACCCGGTTCTGCGACGAGGCAAGGTTGGGCATCCGGGAGCGTCTCGAGCTCTTCGTCGCCATCTGCCAGGCGGTCCAGCACGCCCATCAGAAGGGCATCATTCATCGCGACCTCAAGCCGTCCAACATCCTGGTGACGATCATCGACGGCATACCCGTCCCGAAGGTCATCGACTTCGGCGTGGCCAAGGCCATCACGGGCCGGCTTACCGACGAATCGCTCTCCACGCAGTTCGGCGCCGTGGTCGGCACGCTGGAATACATGAGCCCCGAGCAGGCGGGCTTTTCCGGCGAGGACATCGACACGCGGGCCGATATCTACTCGCTGGGCGTCATCCTGTACGAACTCTTGACCGGCTTGCGGCCGATCGACGCGACGCGGCTCAAGAAGGCGGCGCTCACCGAGATGCTCCGGATCATCAAGGAGGAAGACCCGTCGAAGCCCTCGACGCGGCTGTCGACCGATGAATCGGCGCCGTCGATGGCGGCGCTGCGGCATACCGAGCCCAGGAAGCTGGCGGCCATGCTCCGCGGCGAGATGGACTGGGTGGTGATGAAGTGCCTGGAGAAGCGGCGCGACCGGCGGTACGAGACCGCCAATGGCCTGGCCCGCGACATTCAGCGCTACCTGGCCGACGAAGTGGTGGAGGCCCGTCCACCGAGCGCCGGCTATCGGGTGCGGAAACTCGTGAGCCGGCACCGGGGGCAAGCGCTCGCGGCGGGGCTGTTATTGTTGGCGATGCTGGCCGGGATGGCGGGGACCACCTGGGGCCTGATCCGCGAAGCGAAGGCGAATGCCGACCTGACCCGTTCCCGCGCCGCCGTGCAGGCCCGCTACGACCTGGCGGTCGACGCGATCAAGACGTTTCATACCGGCGTCAGCGGAGACTTCCTCCTGAAGCAGGGCCAGTTCAAGGCGCTGCGCGACCGGCTCCTGAAGTCGGCCGCCGAGTTCTACGGTAAGCTCGGCGCGCTGCTCGGCAAGGAGACGGACCTGACGTCGCGGCGGGCCCTGGCGGCCGCGAACTTCGAACTGGCCGTCCTGACCGGCACAGTCGGCCGTCACGAGGACGCACTCGCGGCGCAACGGGCGGTCCTGGCGGCACGGGAGGCGTTGGCGGCCGAACCGGGGGCCGACGCCGCGTTGAAGACCGACGTGGGCCGGAGCCTGTACGCGGTCGCCGACCTGCTGAATGGCATGGGCAAGAAGGACGAGGCGTTGGCCACCCACCGCCGGTCGGAGTCGCTGTTAGCGGGCCTGGCGCGGGCCGAACCGTCGGCGCGGGCGACGCTGGCGGCCTGCCGGTCCATGATGGGCTGGGCCCTGTTCGAAGCAGGCAACACCGCTGACGCGCTGACCGCCTACAAGCTGGCGCGGGCCGATCAGGAGGCACTGGCCGCGGCCCCTGGGGCCTCGGACGGCGCCCGCAACGACCTGGCGGGCACGGTCAACCGCATCGGCGTCTTGCTGTTGGCCACGAGCAAGCCGGTGGAGGCGGAGGCCGAGTTCCGCACGGCCCTGGCGATCCATCAGAAGCTCACCGACGACAACCCTGCCGCCGCCGAATTCCGACACGCCCTGGCGCACAGTCACAACGACCTCGGCATCCTGCTGACGAGGACGGGCCAGCTGCCGGAGGCGGAGGCCCAACACCGCCAGGCGCTGGCGATCCAGAAGAAGCTGGCCGACGACAATCCCGCCGTCACCACTTTCCAGCATAAGCTGGCGTTCGACCACAACAGCCTTGGCAACCTGCTGTCGGACATGGGCAGACCTGCGGAGGCGGAGGCCGAGTACCGCCGGGCGCTGGCGATCCAGAAGAAGCTGGTAGAAGACAACCCCGCCGTCACCGCTTTCCAGGATGATCTGGCGAAGAGCCACGGCAACCTCGGCACGCTGCTCTGGACGGACAAGCCGTCGGAGGCGGAGGCCGAGTACTGCCGGGCGCTGGCGATCCAGGAGAAGCTGGCCGAGGACAACCCCGCCGTCACCGATTTCCAACTCGCCTTGGCCTTCAGCCACCACAAGCTCGGCGCTCTGCTGTCGGCAACGAGCCGGCCGTCGGAGGCGGAGGCCGAGTACCGCCGGGCGCTGGCGATCCATGAGAAGCTGGTCGAGGACAACCCCGCCGTCGCCGCATTCCGGCGTAACCTGGCGACAAGCCACTCACGAATGGGCACGATCCAGCGAAGCAAGGGGCAAACCTCGGAGGCGGTCGCTTCGTTTCGGAGGACCGTTGCGGTCATGGAGCGCCTCCCAACGCCCAACGCCCATGACCTCTATAACGTGGCGTGCTGCCACGCCGCACTCGCCGGTGCCGCCGCCGACCCCGGCTCGGGCGTGCCCGCCGCGGAGTGCCGGGCTGAGGCTGATCGGGCGATGGACATCTTGCGCCGCGCCATCACTGGCGGCTTTCGTCAACTCGCACATATGCAAACCGACACCGACCTCGACCCGCTCCGCGCCCGTGAAGACTTCCAGCTCTTGATGATGGACCTGGCCTTCCCGGCCGATCCGTTCCTCCGCTGATCATCCTTGGTCTTCCTTCGACGAGTGGCGATTCGAAGGCGAGGACGGCTTAGTTAGCTAGCAGGGTCGCATAGACGGAGCCACTCACAGGCCGCGAGCGGGCGACACGAAAGCACGGCGTGCGTGCCGAATCACAGGCAGCCCCATTCACGACGAGGTCGCTTGTTCAGAAGTCCTACCATGGCCGGGCGATCCCGGTGTGTCGCCGACGCGGGGCCGGTACGCGTCAGAGGCGGGGCTTTGAGCCGAGGCTGAGCGACGGGTTGAAACGCGATGCATAAACAGAAATTGAAGCGAATGACATTTCAACAGCCGCCACGCCGTTATTACAGCGGTTTACCGATGGTTCGCGCTCACTCTTGACCGTATGCGTTACCCACAAACCAAAGGGCTCGGGAACGATCTGGTTCCCACGGTCTCCGTGGGAACCCACGTTTTGAACGCTCTGCGTTCGCTCGGTGAGCACGCTCTCGGCCTTGGCGGTCCGACGCAGGAGCGTCGCCAGGAGCATTCCCACGCAGAGCATGGGAACGAGAACAATGGCACGTCGCCGCGTTTGAACTTATGGATGCTAGCGAGCTCAGCGCCAGCCGATTGAGACTTCGCAGACGGAAGTCCGCGTTCGAACGCAATGAAAGGGTAAACCGCTGTAATGAGTGCAACGCTTCCCGGCGGCGCTCTTTCGGATTCGACGCCCTGACAGGCACCGCGTCGCATCGACGGCTCCCAGTCCACCGATGCGGCTGCGAATCCGCCGGTAAAAACAGGCCCAACGGCGTCATCGTCCGGCCGACCGACCGCGCCGCCGTTCTCAAGGCGATCGCGACTCGGTTGGTCCCCTTGCGGTGGCCGCGGCGTCGCTTGGTTCGATTGCTTTCATCCTGCGGCGGACACAGCCGCAGCCAGCTCGCGAAGTGCTTCTCCGTCGGAAACCGACTGACGTCCACCCCGATCTCGGCCAAGATCACCAGGGCCGTTCCCA
Source organism: uncultured Planctomycetota bacterium (assembly GCA_963818265.1). Taxonomy (GTDB): domain Bacteria; phylum Planctomycetota; class Planctomycetia; order Isosphaerales; family Isosphaeraceae; genus CAWFRS01. Next base: position 464,252 of record CAWFRS010000001.1, read on the forward strand.
CCTCGATCCCCTCGATCGCCGTCAGGTCCACACCCAACGCCCGGAACAACGGGCCCGTCGCCTCGAACCGGACGTCGTTGCTCTTGCGGCCGCGTTGCCGCGGCTTGGCGGTTCGCGTCTTCGCTCCCGCGAGGTTGGCGAACTTGGCCAGCTCGGCTTGGACCTGCTGGTCGCACTCGGTCATCTGTTGATGATGGAACTGGTACAAGGCACGCGCCTGCCTTAGCTCGAAGAGATGTTCGGGACGCCAGGTGCCTTGCAAGGCCAGCGCGATCTGGTCTTCGCTGTGATGCCAACGCTCGTCCCGCAGTTTGGCCAGCTTGATCGGGTCGTGTTGGCCATCGAGGATGGCGTCGATGATGAGCATCCCGGTCAGCCCCGTGATGTTACTAACGACTTCGGTCAGAGCCAGGATCGGTTGATCGATCGAGTGCGCATCCGCCAAGGTCGCTTCATACACGCAGGCTGAATTTGGTGGACCTGGCGTTCGCCGCCCCTCACCCGCCCTGCGGGCGACCTCTCCCGCAGGGCGCGGTTACAAAAAATGCGACCTCGACAGGCCACGGCGTTGCGCAAGCATGTTATCACCTCTCCCGCCGGGAGAGGTCGTCCGAAAGGGCGGGTGAGGGGTCTTCGCCGGGACCAGCGCGCTTCCGCGCGGCGCAACAAAACGTGATGAAAACAGACTGCAATTTCGACAAATCAATGGCGATTTCTCACCGCGCCAGCCTCTCGCATAGTCGACGACGAATGGAGCCCCTGGCAGTTCGGTAATCACGACCGCGCATCGTCGTCGAGGATCGCGAAAAGATCGGCGTCGTGCCAGCGGCCATCGCGCCAGAACGCGCGCGCGCAACCCCTTCGTGCTGATAGCCGCATTTTTCGTACACGCGTTTCATGGCCGGATTGAAGGTGTGACCCGATATGCGGTGCAGGCCCAGCTCGCCGAATGCAAATCGCGTGCGCAGGTTGACTGCCTCCGAGGCGTAGCCGCGCCCCCAGGCCGCGCGATCGCCGAGAACCAGGCCGCCCGTCGCCGATCGGTTCCTCCAGTTGATGCCGTGGAGACCGATGAATCCGATGTGACGTTCGGCCTCGTCAAGAATGGCCCAGACGAAATCGTTGTCGCGCTTGATCTCGATCTGATCGAAGAAAAGCTCTTCCTGGCGACGGGTTACGCCCAGGTTGAGCTTGAGCGCGGCGGTCACCTCGGGATCGTTGAACCATATCAGGGCATTTTCCATGTGAAGCGTGCGATCGGGCGGCACGAGCCGCACTCGGTCGCTCTTGAGCCCAACGATCGTCATCCGCGGCTGCCCTTTGTGATGGATCGGCTCGGATCGGATCGACTCCAATCGCCGATCAGTGACTGGGGAATTGCCCGCTCTGCTTGAGAGCGTTCGTGAGCGTGCGCATCCTCGCCCGGTAGAGGTGCGGCGGCTCGAATGGGAGCAAGTTAGCGCCCGCCTCCTTTGCGGCCGCGGTCACTTCGGCGGCCTCCTTGGGTAGACCATTGTCGCCGTAATGGCTGACCGTTTCGGTGCTATAGCGGGCCTTGATCACCATGACCGAATAGTTACGGCCGTTGATGAACAGGTAGGCGAGAGTTCGTCCATACGGGTCGAGCGTCGGCGAACGGAGCAGCTCAACGTCGGTCGCCGCCGCAAAGGCACCCCTGGCAAAAGCCCGCGCTTCGGGGCCGAAGGCTTGATCATACGGGAGATTATGCTCCAGCCGCCGAACTTCGGGCGTGTCGATCCCCAGGATGCGAACGATTTCGACATCGCTGGGGCTCCACTGAATGTCGACGCCGTCGCCATCCTCGACCTTGATCAGTGCGGGATCGACCTTGATGCGCTGGCCGGTGAGACGCGTCTGAGGCTTCGGCGCCGGGCGTTGATTGCTCGCCGGTGCCTCTTGAGCTTCAACGGCGAGCCCGGCCGCCAAGAGAACGCCTGAAACCGCGATTCGTGCGGATACCCAGGTCATGAACCGCAAGAAAGTCACCGAAGAACCTTGCGACAGCATCATCAACGGCCTCGTTTCCAGAATGAAGACACGACATGTCTCAAAAAGTTCGCATCAATCGATCAAACATGTGACTTGATGTGCGCAAGACCATCGCGACAGAGTGCAAACGCGTCGGGAAAGAGGTCTGCGCCAGACCTTCGTGGCCGCGGCCAGGGGGGGCAGGGCGCGGCCAAATGCCTCGATCGTCAGATAGCCGTCGTAGCCCGACTGCTTCAGGCCGCCGAAGTAGCCCTTCCAGTCGACCTGTCCGGTACCGGGCACGCCGCGGTCATTCTCCGAGACATGCACGTGAATGGTCTCCGCCGCGCACGTGGCGATCGCGGCGGCCTGGCTCTTTTCTTCGATATGAGCATGAAAGCTGTCGTACATCATCTTGCAATACGGGTGATTGACGGCCCGCACGAAACGCGACGCCTGCAGCGCCGTCGTCAGAAAATAGATCTCGAATCGGTTGAGATACTCGATGGCGATTTTAATACCCCGCGCCTCGGCTTTTTCGGCCGCGCGCTGGAGGGTTTCGACGCCATACTTGAACTCATCCTCGGTCGGTCCCTCACCCGAGAAGACACCGATCGCCGAGTGGGTCGGGCCGCAGAGGATCTCGCAACCAAAGGCCTGGCCGCACTCGAGCACGCGATCGAGATGATCGACCGCGGCGGCCCGAATTTTCGCGTCGGGCGAGATCGGGTTGGTTTCCGGACCCATCACGGTGACGGCCGTCGCGCCCAGGCCCAGGCTCTTGAGCCGCTTTCCCAGCCGTTCGAACGGAGCGATATCGGCCGTGTCGAAGATGGGAACCTCAACCGAGTCGAATCCGATCGCCTTTAACTGGTCGAGGATGGCGTCGTGCTCTTCGGTAACGTGCGTCGTCCACAAGAGCAGGTTCATTCCGGTTTTCATGAGTGTGTTCCGCTGGGAAGCATCATTTCCCGAAAAAGTCCTGACGATAGAAGAGTGAAAGGATAAAGAGGCCCGTGCAGGCCCAGACCAGGCCGAGGAGCAAGCCGAATCTCTCCTGCCAGGACCGCCGCATTCGCTTGCGCCGCCTCGACTTCAAATGACCACCAGCCAGGAGCGTCAACGTCACGTAAACGGCCATCGGGGGCGTACCGTAGAAGAAACAGAGCGCACTGATCGAATCTTTGGAACCCGGCATACTGACACGATGGTAAATGGCCGGCGGCCAGAGGAGCCAGGCCGCCGTGCCTTGAACGAACCAGAGAAAGCGCCCCGCTCCCCAGGGCGTGTGGCGTGCCGATATCAGCAAGAGCGGCGGTCCAACCAGGGAAACCCCCCCCAGAACAAAGACGAGGCTCTTGAACCAGGTATCGATCCAGGTCTCGCCCGGCCCATTGCCGCTGGGATCGGAGGTTCTCAGAGCCTCGAGCGCCAGCCAGAAGCCAAGCGCCCCGCCCGCGATCAGGAGCATCCATACACCGATACTCATGCGGGAGCCGCTACCACTCAAATCGGCTCTCATCCCCGGGGGTCTCCCTTAGACTGGCACGACCGATTCCCACTTGCTGTGTTCGGCCGAATCGAGCACGGCGTCGCAAACCGCTTGCGTCGCCAGGGCGTCACGGAACGTCGGAGCCGTTGGTTGGCCCTTGGCCAGATTGTCGAGGAAGTCGGCGACCTGATGCACAAACGTGTGCTCATAGCCAATCTGCAAACCGGGAACCCACCAGTTCTTCATGTACGGGTGATCGCCGTCGGAAACGTGCACACTGTGCCAGCCCCGCACGATCGACGCATCACTATGGTCAAAATAGTCGAGCCGATGGAGATCTTCGAGGTCCCACTTGATCGAGGCTTTTTCTCCATTGATTTCGAAGGTGTAAAGCGCCTTGTGGCCGCGTGCATACCGGGTCGACTCGAAGAGACCGAGCGAGCCATTATCAAACCGGCAGAGGAACGCGCAGGCGTCGTCGATTCCGACCGGCTCAACCTTGCCGGTGAGGTTATGCTTTCGTTCCTTCACAAACGTCTCGGTCATCGCGCACACCGAGCTGATCGCACCGTTCAACCAGAGGGCCGTATCGATGCAATGCGCCAGCAAATCGCCCGTGACGCCCGAGCCGGCCGCGGCGACGTCGAGCCGCCAGAGGCCGGTTCCTCCCTGGGGCAAATCGGCCGAGATCGTCCAGTCTTGCAAGAAGTTGGCGCGATAATGAAAGATCTTGCCGAGGCGGCCCGCGGCGATCAACTCCTTGGCCAGGGTCACCGCGGGCACGCGCCTGTAGTTGTACCAGACGGTGTTGGGCACACGGGCCTTCTCGATCGCGTCGACCATCTTCTGGCCTTCGACCAGATTCATCGAGAGCGGCTTCTCGCACAAAACCATCTTGCCGGCTTCGGCGGCCGCGATGGCGATCTCGGCGTGGGTATTATTGGGAGTGCAGATGTCGATCGCGTCGATATCCTTGCGTGCGATCAGCTTGTGCCAGTCGGTTTCAACCGATTCATAGCCCCACTGATCGGCGAACGACTTGGCCCCCTCGGCCGTTCGCCCGCAGACGGCCTTGAGCACCGGCCGATAGGGCACGTCGAAGAAATCGTTGACGCGCTTGTAGGCGTTTGAGTGGGTCCGCCCCATGAAGCCGTAGCCGACGAGTCCGATATTGAGAGGTTTTTTGGCGCTCATGAAAACTCCTGGAGATAAGAACGTTCGTGGCTGCGCGACAGCGGCCCTCGGCCCTCACGCATGAGCAGGACGAACCCGGGCTAGTCCTTGGGTGGCTCCCGTGTGAGACCACTGCACGATCCGACCAGGCCAGACCGCCGGCCTCGGCCCCTCGGGTCGCGGATCATGCTCATTCCTTCCACCCATGAGCGTCGCGAACGGCGATCATGGCCGCGAGAATGTCGGTCCACGTTTTCGGATCCATCATCACGCTATTGGGAAACATGCAGCCGTCCCAGCAGATGTGGCGGATCTTCTTGGTCAGCTTGCCGTTTTCGTCGCGGAGCCAGAATCCGGCATGGTGCGCGATATCAAGCTTGCCATTGGGGTCGGACGCCAGGCAATGGCGGCCGGTATGGTCGTGCGTGCCCGAACCGAAGACGGTGGCGTCGTTTTGCGCGACGTGAAAGTCGATCGTCCAGGGGCGCAGGGCGGCTGTCAGTTTCTTCAGCGCCTCGTCGAGCACGGCTTTGTCTTTCCAGTCGTAGTCCTTGGGCAGGATGCGGTCCTCGGGTGCGTTTTCGCCCAGGGTGTAGAGCAAGGTATGCGACATATCGGCCTGAAAGCCGACGGTCTCGGGCTCGCCGACGCGTTCGAGCAGGTCGACCATCGTGCGCCACGAGTGCATTCCCCCCCAGCAAATTTCGCCCTCGGCGGCCAGACGCTCGCCATGATCGCGCGCGATGGCCGCGGCCCGCTTGAAGGTCTCGGCGATCGTCTTCTGGTTTTCGCCTGGATTCTTGGCCCAGTCCGCCGGGGCCGCGGCCGAATCGATGCGCACGACCCCGTAGGGCCGCACTCCGAGCTCGCGGAGTTTCTTGGCGATGCGGCACGCCTTGCGAATCGCCGTCAAGAAGTTTTCACGCTGGCGATCGTCGCCCATGGCCGAGGCGTCGAACCAGACCGGCGCCACCACGGAGCCGACGACGAAGCCCTTGTCGGCGATCTTGGCGGCGATGGCCTTGAGACCTTCATCCGTAATGTCGATGTTGACATGCGGATCATACAGAAAGATGTCGACGCCATCAAACTTGATCCCGTCGACCTGTGCGGCGGCGGTCAGGTCGAGCATCGTATCGAGGTCGATCGTCGGTTCGGCGTCGGCGCTCCCCTTGCCGACCAAGCCTGGCCACATGGCGTTGTGCAGCTTGGGGAATGTGTTGGTATGGGTGCCGCTCATGGAGACTCCTTCGTTGGGATCGTCACTTGTCGGTGTCGTGGCTCGGCGTCTCGATCTCGACCCCGCCATCGGGACGGGGGCGGATCAGACCTTGAACCCACTATGAAAGCCTGGCCTGCCAGCGGGCTGTTCCCATCTCGGCGGCTCGCAGAACCTGCGCGGAAACATCGTCGGGCCCGATCATCGAAAAAAACCGGCTCCGGTCGATCTTCTGGTACTGGCCATTGTCGCAACGGCCCCAGAACGTGCATGTGGCCGTCGAGTCATCGAAACGCCAAACCTCGGAAGTCCCGAGCCGGCCCCAGGCGATCATCGCGTTGTCCGCGCTATGGGTGACTTCGACCTCAATGGCAAGATCGGGCGGCGGATCGATCGCGGGATCGAAATTGCGGCCCGCCCGCGTTTCGCGGGCATGATCTCCCAGATAAAAGGTCCGGTCGCCCTCGAGACCGGTCTCTTTGTCGCGACGCCGGAAGGTCGCTTCGCCGGCCGGCTCGCACTCGAGATCCAGGACGCCGGCGACCGTGATGACGAAAAGGCCGAGGCATTCGGCCAGCCATTCATGACGTTTTGATCGAGACATGATGGTGAGCACTCCTTCGCTATAGATCATCCGCGGATGTCGCGTCTCTCCCAGATCGTCGTTGAGCCTTTCGTACGTTTCCCAGCTCACGGTCTGGAGGACGACCTGTTCCCCACCGGTTTCAAAGGGCGAAGTCGCCAGGGTTCCAGACATCGCGGCACCTCTTGCATGTCTTGACTGTCATCACTTCGTCAACCACGCGCGACTCCATCATGCCCGCGACTTCATATGATCGCCCACCCTGGGCAGATCGGAATGCGTGTCCGGCCCGAAATAGCGGAGACTCACGAATGGCTCGCTCCCCGTGTTGTTGAACGTCACGCCTTCGGCGGCCCGTTTCGCCGTGACGAACACCTCGTCGTGCGTGACCTCGCCGAAGCGGATGAAATTCGGGCTATCGACGGCCAGCTTGCCAATCAGGCCGCTCCCCTGGACCGTGATCAGGCCGTACGCGCCCGGATCCTTGATGGTGACCGACCGCCCCGGCTCAACCGTCAGCTCGCAGGCGCTGAAAAGCTGTTCGCCGTCGACCGTGCCGTAGACGATCCACTTATCGACGTAACCGGCCGACTGGCCGCCGGTTCGCTCGATCGGCTCGAGGTAGTTGTTTTTCTTGAACTCGGGGTCGACGTTCTTCTCCCAGTCGAGCTGCTCGACCAGGTAGTCAAGATCTTGATGGTGGGCTTCGGGAACGTCCTTGACGAGCAACTCCCAGGGCACGCGCCGGCCTTCGACCATCGACTGGTACATGCCGAAGACGTCGGAACCCCACTGGGGCTCGTAGGTCACGAGCGAGCCCGGGGCGTGCAACACGTCGGGGGGCACGAGCCAGCCGGTCCCTGGCTTCAGGCGATAGGCCTTGGAGAGGTCGAGGATGCCGTTATCCCCCTGGTTCCATCGCTCGAGGCAGGCGTGTACGTCAGCCTTCGATGTACCCGGTTCGAGACCGAAGAAGGTGTAGGGGAAGTTGTTGCCAGTCCAGTTGAGCTGGGGCGGGAAATAATAGCTTTCGGGTTTGCCCTCACGGCCCAGCTTGGCGGCCTGAGCCCTGTTCTGATGCATGTGGTGCGGGATCGGCCCCAGGTTATCGAAGAACTTGCTGTAGACGGGCCAGCGCTTGTACGTGCTCCACATCGGGCCGCCGATCATCTCTGACCCGAAGATCGCAACGGCCTCTTTCAAGGTGAAGCGGTCGGTGCCATGCACGACGTAGCTGAGCCCCTCGTCATCGGGGGCGCCTTCGTTGGCGGCGGCCGTCGTCGAGGCAAACCAGCGCTCGTCAATTCCGCCGCGGTGCGTGCCCAGGGCATAGAGGTCCTGGCGCGTCAGCTTGAGGCGCGCTCCCGGCATCAGGAACGACCGGGGCACCCAGGTCGGGGCGAGTCGCAAAATTCCTTCGCCCGCTTCCAGCGCCGCGCGCACCCGCGCGGTCAAGTCTTTATCGCTCATCCGTCTTCCTCACTGAACTGATCGGAACTGAAGTCAAGTTTAACGGCACGGCCAAGGTTTGAGTCAGGTTCGGCGTACGATGGTCCGTCCAGCAGTGCATTGGCCAGCCTTGGACCACGACGCTCGTGCGTGATTGTCACGTTTTAAAACGACCAGTGTCGCGACGCAAGCGTCTACTCACGTTGTGATTCGCGTCTCCTTCAACGATTCCATTCTGACTCCCCGGCGCATTCAGCGAAACCCCTTCGAATTCGCGACGATCGAGCTCGGTACGATCGCCGCTCGGATTCGAACCATCGATGCCCCGTCGACGCGGAATGCGGCAGAGCCACGCAGCCGCCCCTCGCTCTGAACATTTCATCGTATCGTGTTTCCTCTTTAAATTCAGGCGTGGTACGGACTATAAGAGTACGGTCTCACCGATTCGCAAGAACGGCACGATATTTCCAGGCGGAGAAGTCGCGAACAATCGAATCGCAATCGGTGCGATACCAGCCTGGAGAAACAGGCGGTCAGCGAGGAAGACTCTCATGTGGCGATTTGCATGGCAAAACCTCATCACCCGGCCAACGCGCACCTTGCTGGCCGTGATGGGACTGACGATCCCAATCATCGCCATCCTGGGGCTTTTCAGCCTGACGAACGGGATCCGCACCTTGATGGGCAATACGCTCGCCAGGATGAACGGCCTGATGGTCATGCGCGCCAATTCGCCCGCGCCGGTATTCAGCGAAGTGCCCGAAAATGTCGGGGATGAGCTCCGTCGTATCTCCGGAATCCGGATCGTCGCGCCCGAAGTGTGGAAGATCTCGCCCCCCATCGAAGGCCGCAACCTGATCGCGCGGGCCGCGACCAGGCTCTTGACGGGCAAGGGCGATGATCGCTTCAGCTCGATCGCCGAAACGATCATGATCGAAGGAATGCAGCTTCCCGAACACCTGCATTTGAAGAGTGCCGTGTTCCAGCAAGGGCTACTCAAGCCCGAAGAGGGGGGCGGACGGTATCTTGAAGAATCCGACGTTGGCGAGCCCAATATTCTCATCAGCACCAAGATCGCCCGCGATTACCCGAACAGCGACAAGACGCCCAAGAAAGTGGGCGATACGATGCTGATCGGCGGAAAACCGTTCAAGATCGTCGGGCTGTATGAAACCGGCTCGCTGTTAATCGACACGACGATCGTCATGGAGATCACCGCCGCGCGCGAGCTGCTCAAGCTCGACAAGAAATATATTTCCGTCTTTTACGTCGAGCCCGAACCTCTCGTCGATCTCGATACGCTGGCCGATCGGATCCGCGACTCGCTGCCGGAAATTCAGGTCAGAAGCATGTCGCAATTCAACCTGCAGGTCGGCAATATCATGGGCAAACTCGACCTCTTTCTGCTCTTGACCGTGGGACTGGCTCTCCTGGTCGGGGGCGTCGGAATCGCCAATACCATGCTGATGAGCGCCATGGAACGCATCGTTGATTTTGGGGTGATGCGTGCCAATGGATGGACGCGGCGCAACATTCTGGGCCTGGTAACGGCCGAGAGCTCGCTACTCGGCTTACTCTCGGGGCTCGTGGCCAGCGTGGTGGCATTCGGCGGGATCGCCATTCTGAATTACGCCTTGGTCCGATTTGAGCTCAGGCTCGATCTGACTCCTTCGCTGGTCGCCGCGAGCATCGCGACGGCCATGGTGATCGCAACCGTGGCCGGCCTCTATCCGGCATGGCGAGCTTCCCGCATGACTCCGATGGATGCCATTCGCAATGAAGCCTCTTGAGACCAGCCTCGTCGAAACCCGCGGCCAGATCCAGAATCCAATCGTCGCCGTTTCCGAGATACGGAAGATCTTCCAGTCCGGTGACGAGCAAGTCGAGGCGCTTCGGGGCGTATCATTCGAGATACCTCAGGGCGCTTTTGCTTTCTTCGTCGGCCCGTCAGGATCGGGCAAGAGCACGTTGCTCTACCTTCTGGGCGCACTCGATAGCCCCACCTCGGGCTCGATCACGATCGATGGCCAGACGATCACCGCGATGACCGAAGTCGAGCACGACCTGTTTCGCCGTCAGAAGATCGGGTTCGTATTTCAGCAGTTCAACTTGATCCATAACCTGTCGGCCGTCGACAACGTGCTGCTGCCATTCATCCCGATGGGCCTGACCCCCGAGCTTCGTGCGCAAAGCCGAAGATATTCTCAGACAGGTGGGCCTTGGTCATCGGCTGACACACAAGCCCTCGAAGCTCTCCGGCGGGCAGCAACAGCGAGTGGCGATCGCGCGGGCCTTGATCAAGGACCCGGTCGGTCTTGCTGGCCGACGAGCCGACCGGCAACCTCGATCACAAGGGGGGCGATGAGATCTTCTCCCTGCTGCGCGATCACCAGGTCAATCGCGGCTGTACCCTCGTGGTCGTCACCCACGACCGCCGATTCATCCGGCCCGACGATCACGTTGTCGAAATCGAAGACGGCCGGATCATCAACTGAAAACCGCGAAAACTTCGAGTCGTCGACTGTGATCACGACTACGATAGCAGTATCAAGGAACGCCCTGGCGACGAATCCGTTTTGCTTCGCACACGCATCACTGGCGAATAACGACCCCCCAGAAGGATTGCTCTGAATGAAACGCTTGTTCTCACCGCGCAATCGGTCGCTAGCCTCGATCCTGGCTGTCACCTTAGCCTTCTGCACAGCAATGATCATGATTCACGCGCTGGGCTCCCGTCGCGGCTGCTCAGAACCCGAAGAAAAAGCTGAGATCGCGCACCGCGACCGCGGTGCAGGGTACGCTGCCCTCGTTGACGACGAAGGTCGCATTCCCCAACTTGCATTTCGACCGGCCGGTGGCCTTCGCGGCCCCCGACGACGGCAGCAATCTGTTTCTTCGTGGTCGAACAGCACGCCGCCAAGATCTGGTCGTTCCCCAACGACCGGTCGACGAGCGACAAGAAGCTCTTCCTCCAGCTTCCCGACCCCATCAATCGGGGCAATGAAGAAGGGTTGCTCGGCCTGGCCTTTCATCCGAATTACAAGGAGAACAAGCAATTCTTCGTCTATTATTCGGCCAATGACCAGGGGAAGCGGCGTTCGGTGGTTTCGCGGTTCCGTGCGTCGAGCAGTGATCCGCGCACCGCCGATCCGGCCAGTGAAGAGCGGATCTGGGTCTCCGCCGAAGATCCGTTTGAAAACCACAACGGCGGCCACATCGCCTTTGGCCCTGACGGGTTTCTCTACATCACGCTCGGCGACGGCGGTGCCGCCGATGATCCCGATGTCGACCGGTCAAAATCCGCGCGACTGGTTCGGATCGATCCTGCGGATCGACGTCGATCACCCGGCTGACGGCAAGCCGTACGGCATTCCGGCCGACAACCCGGCGCGGCGGAGCCGCAAAGTTCGCTCACTGGGCACCCGAGGTCTATTGCATCGGTTTGCGCAACGTCTGGAAGCTTCAGCTTCGACAAGAAGACGGGCGACCTCTGGGCGGGCGACGTCGGCCAGAACCTCTGGGAAATGGTCCATCGCGATCGAGAACGGCGGCAATTACGGCTGGAGCATTCGCGAAGGTTTTCATGCGTTTCAACCCCAGCGCCGGCAACGTCCCGACGCCGCGGCCAAGATTCAGCCGCCGATTGTCGAGTATCCGCATGCCCCGACGGCCGGGCGTACCGACACCGGCCTGAGCATCACCGGCGGATTCGTCTATCGCGGCAAGAAAATCCCGAGCCTCGACGGCGTGTATGTCTACGGAGATTATGAGACCGGCCGGATCTGGGGCTTGCGCACCGAGAAGGGAGAGCTGGTCGCTGATGGCGAGCTGATCGACATCAAGCAAAGCCCCAAGCTCAATATCGCCTCGTTCGGCGAAGACGCCGAGGGGGAGCTGTATATCCTGGCGTTCGACGAGGGTCGCATTCACGAACTGGTGCCACGCGGCAAGTGAGTCAAGCGAGGGCGCAGCCCGCTCAGGGCTGTTTGATTCCCCGGGAGGGGCGAGACTCTGTCGAGCTAACCCATAAGCTGGGCGAGCGGAAGAGGCTCGACAGAGCGAGACTGTCGTGGTGAAAGGTTGGGCTTGCACCGGTTTCGCGTTCATCCCGTTTACGTTGACGAACCACGCGCCACCCAGCGCGCCACGCCTTTGTTGGAGTTCCGCCTTCAGGCGGTTTTTTACGATATCAACCAGAGCAGACCGGCTAAAGCCCGACATCCAACGGTGGCCTGCTGGAAGTCCGCCTTCAGGCGGCTTCCGACGAACCCAAGATTGCGCCTCGAGTGCGAGATTTCAACGGACCGCCGCGCAACGAAAACGGGCGGACTCCAGCGCCCGAAAGACTCAGTCAAGGTCTACTTTTCACCACGCCACGCTCGCCCTCCCGCATCCGGTTGTCGATCCAGCATGAAACGGCCCTGCCAGCCCACTGATGTGGGTGGTCTTTGCCAGGATGGATGATCAGTGCAGCGTGGTCGCGGTCCCCGCGGCTTTGCGGTGGAAACGTCCGGCTTGCCCGAGAATGGAGGCGATCTCGGCGATTTTTCGCAGCGATACCCAGTGATTACTGGCACTTCGCGCGGCGGCGTACTGGCGGCGGAGATTGGCGAGGGCCGTCCAGTCGAGCGACCAGGTTTGGCTGATCGCTTGTTCCTGCACGTTGCGCGTCAGCTCGTCGATCTTGTCGATAAAGGCATCACTGATCGAGCATTCGGCCGTTCGATAAGGATGATCTTCGACGAGCGTCGACTCGGAAGAGCGTCGGCCTCGTTTCAACAGGTCGGAAAATCGCGACCGCCAGCCATTTTCACCGCGGTGGTTCTTGTCTTTTTTCTCGGCCGGGGCTTGCACGAACACTTCGCTCGAATCGGGGTCGATCCACTGGCCGATGCGAACAATCACGGCCGTGATGTTGTCGAGGCCCCCCTTGAGGTTAGCCAGGTTAATCAGATACCGGCTGGCGTCGCGGGGGTGGAAGTTAGCCGCGAACGCGCCGATCTCATGATCGTCGAGCGGCCCGGAGAGTCCATCGGAGCAGAGCAGGTAAACGTCGCCGAGCTCGACAGCCAGGGGCCCTTCGACGTCAACTTCGATCTCGGCTTCCGGACCCAGGCTGCGCGTGATGACATTCTTGGGGACCGAGATCCGCGCCTGTTCGGATGTCAGGTGGTTACGTCTGACCAGTTCCCAGACGAGACTATGGTCAAAAGAAAGCTGGTCGATACGGTCGCGCCTGATCCGATAAACGCGCGAATCGCCAACGTGCGCCACCAGGGCGCCGGCAGGCAAGAGCAGCAGCGAGGAACAGGTTGTTCCCATTCCGTGGAATTCGCGATTGGCTGTGGCCCGGCTATGGATCAGTGAGCTGACCTCTCGAAACGACTTCACGATCGCTTCGGTGGGCGTTCCGTGCGGCGCCTTCATGTAATTATGCGGAATCAGGTCGCAAGCCATCTTGCTCGCGAGCTCGCCCACGGCGTGGGCACCCATCCCATCGGCAACGATGAATACATGGCCGCGTTGCCGCCAGGCCTCCTCGTGGGAGGCTCGAACGATCGCGTACGAATCTTGGTTGTTGGACCGACGCATGCCCGTATCCGTCGCGGCGGCGTCGATGATGTTGTCGTCCCAGTTCACAGCCTGACCTTGTTCTCATCTCGCGGGTCAGTAAAGATTCTCAGTTTCAGGACACCAGCGCTCTTTTCGCAAGACATTCACACGATCCTGAAAGTCGATTTCGCAGTCAACAGTCTTCTAAATAATTCATGGTAAGCCAGAAACCGACCAAGCTTTACACTCCAATCGCACCCGCCCGCGGAAATCACGCCTGCATCTTTGATTGTATCGTGTCATCAGTGTAAAAGAGAGCGCTCACCGCGGAGCCTGGAAACAGACCCGTTTTTCTCGAGCCTGAGCGGCCAGGTAAAAACGATCGTCGAGCGAGAGGACCTGAGCAACCCCCCTGGACTGCAAATATCTCGCCAAGCCCGGCTTCCCATCCGCACGCTGTGGATCGAACGGCATTCGAGCCGCTTTCCCCACCGGCGCAACAGCCCCGTGTGGCCGAAATGCCACGTTCGCTCTCTGATCGAGTGGAAAACTCGGGTTGGCTTTGGTGGCTCGCAACGTACTTAATAGTACCTTGGCCCTCATCCGCTTGTGACCCGAAACGCATTGATCCCCGTCCCCGAGATAAAGTCGCGCGATGATCGATTCGACCCTCTTGACCGATCTACGATTCTCGAAAATCACCCTGACGAACGGTCTCGACGTCATCTTTCGCCGCCAGCCTCGGCTGCCGCTCGTGGCGATAAACCTCTGGTATCACGTCGGCTCCAAGAACGAAGAACGCCACCAGCGCGGTTTTACCCACCTCTTCGAGCACTTGATGTTCGAGGGATCGGCCCATTACCCGGGCGATTTCTTCAAGCACCTGCAGCCCCTGGGCGCCAATATCAATGGTTCGACATCTTCTGACAGCACCAATTACTACGTCGACTTGCCCACGGCCCACGCCGAACGCGCCATCGCCATGGAGTCGGATCGGATGGCCAATCTGCTCGGCGCACTCGACCAGTCCAAGCTTACGTATTCAGAAAGACGTGGTCAAGAACGAGTACCGCCAAAATTACGCCAACCGCCCGTATGGCATGGTCTGGCCGCTGATCGCCGAGTCGCTCTATCCGCCGCAGCATCCCTATAGCTGGATGACAATCGGCGTGATGGAAGACCTCGACCGCGCGACCATGGACGATGTCTCGGCGTTTTTCCGACGGTTTTACGTCCCGAGCAATGCCAGTCTGATCCATCGTCGGCGATCTCAACGAAGACCACGCGATCGAGCTGGCCACTCGTTATTTCGACCCGATTCCCGGCGGCTCGCCGGCGCCCCGACCGTGGATCCCGTCTGATTCGTTCCACTGCTCGGCCGAGCTCACACTTCATGACCGCGTCGAGCTCGACCGGCTTTACATGATCTGGCCGACCGTACCCCATTTTCATGACGACGACGCACCCTTGCTCCTTCTGGGCGACGTGCTCGGCCGTGGAAGATCGAGCCGGCTCTACCGCAAGCTCGTGATCGACGAGCAAGTCGCTCAGGATGTCACCGCCTATCAATCAGGACGGGAACTCGGCGGCTCGTTTGGAATCATCGTGACCCTGCGGCCGTCGCGGTCGATCAGCCAGGCACGATGCCTGGTCGAAGCCGAGCTCGCGGCACTCGCCGCGCAGGGGGTTACGGCCGAAGAGCTGCACAGGGTTCAGAATATCCGGGTCGCCAGCTTCCTCTTCGCACTCGAGCACATGGGCGGCTTCGGCGGGGTCGCCGATCGTCTGAACGCTTACAACGTCTTCCGCGGCGACCCCGCGCTGATCACAACCGATATCAGGCGCTTTCAAGGTGTCGACCATCGCGCGCTGGGCGACGTCGCCACGAGCTACCTGGTCGGCAAACCGCGCGTCACGCTCTCGGTCATCGGCCGCTCGCGGTCGTCGCGCCAACGCACGGCAATCGACCGCGCGGTCCCCCCGGCCAGTCCTGAACCGACCTCATACCGGCCCCCGGTGCCGGAGATCATTCCGCTTGATGGCGGCGTTCCGCTCTGGTTCATCTCGCGCCGCGACTTGCCGGCTGTGGCCGGCACGATCATCATCACGGCCGGGGCCAGTGTTCAACAGCCAGGAGAAGCCGGCCTCGCCCACTTGACGGCCAACATGCTCGACGAAGGAACGACGACCCGGTCGGCCGAAGAGATCGCGCTGGCCGTCGAGTCGATGGGGGGCTCGGTCGACGCAAGCTCGGGCTGGGATGGTTCCTATGTCTCGTTTCGCTGCTTGAAAATGCACCTTGCCCCGATCCTCGACCTCGCGGTCGATATTCTTTTGAACCCGACGTTTCCGGAACGTGAATGGGACCGATTGCGGGGCCAAACCCTGGCCGCGCTCAAGGCCGAACGCGATAACGCCGAATCGCGCGCTTACCGCGGCCTGCTGTCCGCCCTGTTCCCGGCTGACCACCCCTATCGCTATCCGCTGGCCGGTTCCGAATCGTGCGTGGCGGGCTTCAGCCGGGCCGACCTGGTCCGGTTTCATCAACAATTCCTTCTGACAGGCGTGGCGACCATCGTCGCCGCCGGTGACGTCGACCCCGGAGAGACTCGCCGGGATGCTCAATGATCGTCTCCCCGCGTTGCGGGCCGCCCCGCGCGGCCAGTCACGCTCGTGCGCCCTGACGCAGCCGAGCGCGCAAGATTCGCCTGATCGATCGCCCCGGCGCATCGCAGGCCGTCGTTCGCGCCGGCCATCTCGGAATCGCGCGGTCCGAGCCCGCGTTCGAGCCGATCATGCTCCTCAATCAGATTCTTGGCGGTCAATTCTCGTCCCGGCTCAACGCGAAATTGCGAGAAGAACGCGGGTTCACTTACGGCGTGCGCAGCCACTTCGACCTGCGGCGCCAGCCAGGGCCGTTTTCGATCACGACCTCGGTGCAGGCTGATCGCCTTGGCGACGCTCTACTCGACCTCCACGATGAACTCGAGGCGATCATCGACCGCCGGCCTCCCACCCAGACGGAACTGGAAAACGCGCGCCGCGCCCTGATCGAAGGCCACGCGCGTCATTTTGAAACGCCCTCGGCGCTGGTCAACCGCTACGCCAATCTGCTGATCCATGATCTCCCGCTCGAACATGAAATCGGCTACGCCGAGCGGCTCGCGGCCGTCGACCTCGCGTCGTTGACGGAACAGGCTCGCGAGCATCTCCATCCCGATGCGCTCCAAGTCATCGTGGTGGCCGACGCAGCCGACGTGATGACCGATCTCGAACGGCTCGGCTGGGGGGAGATCGAACGAATCGACATCGACGGCGCCCGGCTTGATGGCCCGCCCATGGGTTTGAACGAGCTCCCGGCCGGCTCTGCTCGAGATCCAGCAAAATGAAGACGTTTTGCGCGTCGCTTCTGGCGGTCCTCTTTTCGACTCCTATAATGATAGGGACACCATCACGGTGCCACACCGGCCCAGTTCAGGACCTTCCTGGGGAGAGGATGCTCTCATGGCGACGAGCTGGCCACCCACTTCCGCTACGTGGGGCATCGGCGAGCGTTGGGCGCGGTTCTGCGCGGTGAGTACGATCGAGACACGCTCCGGTCGGTTCCCTCGTGGGGCGTGAGCGTGCTTCTTCATCTGCTTTTTCTCTTGATTCTGGCGCTGGTGATACAGATTCGCCTGACGAACCAGGCGGGCCCGCGGCAAATCCAGGGTGGCATCGTCGATACGCAGCTCGGCGAGGTCACGTCACTGGTTGAAGCCAACCGTGCGGGCGATCCGTTCACCAAGAACGACAGCCCTGATCCGCCGTCGATGGGCCTCGATGGCGGCGATCCCGAGCTCAAGCTTGTCGGTCAGCCGGCGATTTCGTCGCTTTCGCAGTTCGCTCCGGTGATGGCGAGCCCGCTGATGCCGACCAGCGCCAAGGCCGGGACCCTTTCGCTGAACGGTGCGCGGGGCCGTGGTCCGTGCTCGAAGGCATGATGCGAATGCCCCAGTTCGCCGAAAGCGTTTCCGCGCCGTTTTCGGGTCGAGACGGTCTGACTCGCGCCAAGTTGCTACGACGTGAAGGGGGTACGGCCAAGTCTGAAAAATCGGTCGAGGATGGGCTCGACTGGCTCGTTCGCCACCAGCGCGGTGACGGCTCGTGGAGCCTGAATTACCACGAGCAATGTCAGGGCGACCCGTGCTCGTTCCAGCCCGCGCGTATCAATTCCGACACCGCCGCGACGGCCCTGGCCCTCTTGCCGCTTCTGGGCGCCGGGCAAATTCACACCGTCAAGTGCCGCCATCAGGAGGCCGTTCGACACGGCCTGGAATGGCTGACCGCCCATCAGTCGCCCGATGGCGACCTGTTCATCGGACCGCCCGGCATCGCTTATATCTATAGCCACGCGATCGCCACGATGGCGCTGTGCGAGGCTTATGGTATCTCGCGCGATCCCAATCTGCTCCCCGCCGCGCGGGGCCATCGAGTTCATCTGCAACGCTCAAGATCCGGTGAGCGGCGGCTGGCGCTATTCCCCCGGAATGTCGGGTGACACGTCGGTTTTTGGTTGGTGCATCTTTGCTCTTCGAAGCGCTCACCTGGCCGGTATCAAGATCCCGCCGAAGACGTTGAAGGCCTGTTCCGGCTACCTCGACCAGGCCGCCACGGATCGGACGCGGGTGACTTACCTCTATCAACCCGGTCGAGGGCGCGGCGGCAATTTTCTCGACCCCGTGATGACGACGGAAGCCCTTTTGAGCCGCCAGCTCCTGGGCTGGCCCCGCGAATCTCCCGCCCTGGTCAAGGGCGTCGGCATGATCTCGGCCCATCTTCAGGAAGCCGAAGAACGCAATATTTATTACTGGTATTACGCCACGCAGCTCCTGCACAACATGAAGGGCCCGAAATGGGAGCGCTGGAACCTCAAGATACGTGAAGGCCTGATCGGCATGCAGGTGAAGGACCTCACCTGTGCGCGGGGAAGCTGGGATCCTTTCGAGCCGCAGCCCGATACCTGGTCGCGCCACGCTGGACGGTTGTATTTGACTTCGATGTCGATCTTGACCCTCGAGGTTTATTACCGGTATCTGCCCATCTACCGGTCATTCGACGAAGATCAAGCGAAGCCCGACACGGTGATGAAGGCGGACGACGACAAGAAAGCAAAATGACGGATTGAAGACGCCTTTGCCCCGGGAACGAGTAATAATGGGGGGTCGAATTCATGGGTCATGCGTAACCCCCCGCAATGGGCCGCCCGCGGGGCGCGCTGGAGCGCAAAGCGCTACGGCCGAACAGAGCGTCACACTTGCGCTCTCGGAAAAGTCACCCGCAAGTCGGGCGAGAGGCAACCGTCGCGCGGCCAATCGATCAAATTACTTTCGGGCGAGGAACTGAGCGTACGAAATGGTTTTATAAAGGACGAACTGCGATACCGTGAGCCCCTTGGCGTGGATCTGCTGGGGCATCAGGAATGCGAAGTCGCCCTTCTTGACCATATTCATGGCGCCGCGGGTCACCTGAGTCATCGAGAAGGATCCATTGCCTGGACCGACCAGGGTGGCAATGTTATTGCCGGGCATGCTGACTTGAAGAGGCGAGCGTTGCAGGACCGGACCAGCGACTCGGATCTGCGATCCGTCGCCGGTGAGTGCTCCTTGCAAAGAAGGATACGCCCATCCGTACATGAGCCACTGGCTACTGTAATCCCATGGATTGATGAGGTTGAATCCTGGATAAACCGACGTGGCAAAGGCGAACGGGTTATTGTTCGCCGCGACCTGGTTGTTATTCATGGGAGCGACGAGCGTACGGTCGCTGCCCTCGAAGACGTCGACATGATTCACTTCGATGACGTTCGATCCGATATCATGGCCGACTGCTTCAACCAGACTGGCGGGTGTCAACTTCTCGAGCGAGGTCGGCCAGCGGACCAGGAACTCGTTGATGTCTTCCGCCGCAATCGGATACTGCTGGCCCGAATGATTCTGAATCACGATCCAGCGCGACGTGGCGTTGATGATTTCGCCCCAGGCGCCTTGCGGCGGAAGTTGCGGTAACCCACGGGGCTGTACCACGCCGGGGTCGGGACCTGGCATCGGCTGGGGCACGACCTGGGCCCTTGCCAATTCGGGCTGAGCCAGTAGTGTGCCTGCCGCAACCAGGATCAGTCCCAGCGCAAGTCGCTTTTGTTTCGGCATGACGGTATCTCCTCCAGCAATGGCCTTGATCCGCCAGATCGTGGTCTATGCACCGTAACAGCAACCGTGTTCGCCGTGTTGTCGCCGGCCGGGCGCGGCACCGTCGCTAAACATTCTACAAGATAACCGCACGGCCCCAGGGGGTACAATGTCGACTTCGCGCGTTTCCTTTCGGTTTCCGTGCGATCACGCTGATGAGAAAGGTGAGGCCGCTCTTGCGGCCGTCAGAAATCCGAAACCGCGCCTGGGTCAGGCCATCCCCGGGGCCGAACCGATCTGGCGCAAGCTGGCTTCCCGCCGCGCGGTGACGTGCGCGGTCGAGTCATCGCGGGCTGGCGAGCCATGTGAGCATTTTCAACAGGAATCACATTGCCCTTTGCCGATAAAACGTGATTCCCGTAGACTGTAAATTACGTTCACCCATTCTCGACTGATCCGCGCGTTACCTTGAAGTGGCATTTTTTGAAGAAGGTCGACCGTGGCCATGAGCTCAAGCGACCGGCGATCTTCGGATGAAACGAACTGGCCCGGCGATGACGACGCCGGGCCGCAGCGCGATCTCACCGGTGTCACACTCGGCGATTTCCAGGTGGAGAAGTTGCTGGGTCGCGGCGGTATGGGCGAAGTCTACCTGGCGACACAGCTCAGCCTGAGCCGCCCCGTGGCCCTCAAAGTGCTTCGGGCTAACCTGGCCGCCAATCCGACCTATCTCGGCAGGTTGCGCACCGAGGCCACGGCTGTCGCCAAGCTCAATCATCCGAATATCGTGCACGTTTACACGTTCGGCGGCGTCGATCGAATCAACTTCATTGCGATGGAGTACGTTCAGGGCACCAATCTCAAGGAATATATCCTGAAGAAAGGTGCGCTCGACCTGCGCTGGCTTTTTCGATCATGCGGCAAACCGGCCAGGCCGTCGGCGCGGCCGGTGAAGTCGGGCTCGTGCATCGTGATATCAAGCCCGAAAATATCTTGATGACCAAGAAAGGGCGCGTCAAAGTCGCCGACTTCGGGCTCTGCCGCGACCAGGAGAGTGACCAGGTCCACTTGACGCAATCGGGCGTGACGATGGGCACCCCCTTGTACATGAGCCCCGAGCAAGCCCAGGGGCATGCCATCGATCACCGCAGCGATCTTTATTCCCTGGGCGTCACGTTCTATCATATGCTCACGGGGGTTCCGCCGTTTCACGCCGAGACCGCGCTGGCACTGGCCCTCAAGCAGGTGCGTGAAAATCCCCGCAGCATGTTGATCCACCGCCCCGACCTGCCGCCCGAGCTCGATCGCCTGGTCTTGAAGCTGATGGCCAAGAATCCCGCCGAGCGTTATCAATCGGCCGTCGAAATGCTCGCGGACCTTGCCAGGATTCGCGAACATCTCCAGGTCGGAACCGCCGCGACCATCGCCGACACCATGGTCGGCGCCGCGGTGCGGCCCGACCTGTTGATCGCGAGCCCAAGCCCCGAGAGCGTGAGCACGTCAGGCAGGACGGCCGCACCGCCAACGACGGCGCCGGCCGGCGAGACCAAGTCAGCCAGTGCCATGGAAATGGTCGTCCCGGTGTGGGACGCTCTGGCGCGATCTGAGCCCGCGCGTCTTGATCGCGACGAGCACGATGTGCCTTCTTCTCGGTGGGATCGTCGGCTGGAACGCCCGTAATCCTGACGTGCAGTCACTTCCGGTCGACGCGTCCGCCACGATCCCCGCGCTCTGGGTCGAGCCGCTCTGGACTTCGACTCCCAAGCAGGACAACGCCGAAGATCAACTGCGGTACGCGCTCTTGGAGGCGCCGGCCGACGAGGTCGTGCCGGCGTTTCTCGCCGTCCCCGGCTATTTTCCTCGTGCCCACGAGGTGGTCTCCAAGGCCTACATCCAGGTCGTGCGCGATCTGGTACCGCCAGGGAGATCTCGAAGCGCTGGGCACCCTGGAAACAGAGCTATCCCAGTGGAAGGAGGCGAAGAAACGCGACCTCGATCTCGCCGGCTCGCTGAAAACCGCCATCAAGCTCAAGAAGGGCGACCTCGAGGGGAGCGTGCAGGGCATGAAAAGCTTGATCAACGACGACGTGACCGGCATCTTCGACCCGGCGCTCGTGGAACTGAACCTGGAAGTCTGCGCCGACGCCGTCGCCGCGGCCGATCATTCCGGAATCGTATCAATGCGTGGAACATTTCAGAACTGCTGGGCTCAACTGGTGAGACGGCTTTATCGGATCGAGCGGCCCGGCGGCGTGAAGCCGGCGGGGCGGGGTGTCGAGAAAAACGGTCGAAAAGCATCAGCATAGAGCGAACGAGCGAGTAGCCCGGCACAGCCGGCCGGGCGGGAGTCGATGGGTTATGGCATTTTTGAAAAGAGCCAACGGCGAGACGGTTGGACAGGTCATCGAGCTGAAGCCCGACCGGATCATCATCGGTCGTTCGCCCGAGCACTGTCACATCGTACTCGACCCCAACGGCGTGAGTCGCCGGCATGCGGAAATCTATCGCAAGGAGACCGAGTGGTATCTGGCCGATCTCAATTCGCGGAATTTGACCAAGGTGAATAACACCAAGGTCATTCCCGGAATCGATCACCGGCTGGTCCCCGGCGATCGGATCAATATCTGCGACGTCGAGTTCCTCTTTTATCCGCAGCTCCCCAGTGAAAGCCCCTCGAAAGACCCCGGCGACGTTCATGATCGTGACCGAGGGCGAAGCCCAGGACGCCCCCCACCTGCACACGCTCGACGCCTCACGCTCGAGCGCGATGGCGAGCATGGTCAAGCCCGAGGTCAAGCTCAAGGCGATCCTCGAAATCGCTCGCAACCTTTCGACCGAGCTCAAGATCGACACCGTCGCCCCCAAGGTTCTCGATTCGCTGATGGAGCTCTTTCCGCAAGCCGAGCGATTGTTCCTGGTTCTTGTCGACCCCGAAACCAAGCGGCTCGTGCGCAAGGCCTTCAAGTACCGGCCGGCCAAGAAGTCGATCTTCTCGAGCATGATTCCGGCCGACGAAGTTCCCGATGAGCATCAGCCGCTCGATCGTCAACCACGTTCTGGGCCAGAAGAAAGCCGTTCTGAGCCAGGACGCCGGGGCCGACAAGAATCTGCCGACGAGCGCGTCGATCGCCGATCTCAAGATCCGATCGGTCATGTGCGTGCCCCTGCTGACCCCCGATCGCGAAGCGCTCGGGATCATCCAGCTCGACACCAGCGACCGCAAGCAGTTCCACCAGGAAGACCTCGACGTCCTGGCCGCCGTCGCCAGCCAGGCCGCCATCGCGCTTCAAAACGCCCAGATGCACGAATCGTTGATCGAGAGGGAGCGAGTCAACCGCGACCTGAAGCTGGCCGAGCAGGTTCAAAAACGATTCCTGCCCCAGTCGGTGCCAGCGACTCCCGGCTTCGAGTTTTTTGCCCACTACGACCCGGCCTACGAGGTCGGAGGCGACTACTACGACTTCGTGCCGCTGCCGGGCAATCGGCTGGCCATCGCGCTGGGCGACGTCTCAGGCAAGGGCGTGGCAGCCGCCCTCATGATGGCCAAGTTTTCAGGCGACACGCGCTACTGCATTCTCACCGAGAATTCACCGGCCGCCGCCGCCAACGAGCTCAACAACTTGCTTTTCTCCGCGGCCATCGAGGAGAAGTTCATCACGCTGAGCCTCAGCGTTCTCGACACCGAGAAGAGCACCCTGGCGATCACCTCCGCCGGGCACCTGCCGATCATGATCCGCCGGAGCAACGGCACCGTCGACGAAATCGGCGAGGAGATCGCCGGCTTCCCACTGGGGATCATTCCCGAAGGCGACTACAAGCAGATCGAGGTCAAGCCTCAATCCCGGCGACGTCGTCGCCATCTTTTCCGACGGGGTGACCGACGCGCGAAACCTTCGCGAAGAGCTGTACGACTCTCGCGACAAGCGCCGGGTGATGAAGAAGCTCGCGGAAACAACCGGCGGTGCCGAGGCGGTCGGCCGCGCACTCTTGCAAGATATTCGCGAGTATTCCGCCGGCCATCACCAGGTCGATGACATCACCTTGATCTGTTTCGGAAAACTGCCTCGCTGACAATCAAGCGGCCGATTCGCTTCGCTTCAATTCGATTCGAAGACGCCGCCGACCGCCGCGCAAGCGGCCACGCCCCCAGCCAACGATGCCGATCAAAGTTTCCAACCTCCGCCTCGAACTCGAGGAATCCGAAGACCAGTTGCCCGAGAAGATCGCCGGCCGGCTCGGCCTGCCGCGCGATGCCATCGTCCACTGGCGTATCCTGCGCAAGAGCCTTGATGCGCGCGGCCACGACGATATTCACTTCTCGTACGCCGCGACCGTCGATCTGGGCGATGACGAGGCCTGCGCCGATCAAGGCGGCCGCGGCGTCATTCCCGACCTACGTGCCGGAGCAGTTCGACTGGCCGCGAGCCCGGCTCGAAGCCGCTGCGGCACCGCCCCGTCATCATCGGCGCCGGGCCGGCCGGGCTCTTCGCGGGTTACCTGCTGGCACTCGACGGCTACCACCCCCTGATCCTCGAGCGCGGCCGGGCCGTCAAGGATCGCGTCGCCGATGTTCGCTCGTTTCGACAAGAAAGGGCCGCTCGATCCCGAGAGCAATTACCTCTTTGGCGAAGGGGGCGCCGGGACGTTCAGCGACGGCAAGCTCACGTCGCGCGGCACCGGCCCGGACGTCACGCGGGTTCTCGAAATCTTTGCCGACTGTCATGGCAAGCCCTCGATCGTCTATGAAAATCGGCCTCACCTCGGGTCGAACAGGCTCCCCCTGGTCGTGCGAACGCTCCGCCGCAAGTTTGAAGAGCTCGGAGGCGAGATCCGCTTTTCGTGCCGCGTCGAGGATCTCGATATCGGTGACGGCCAGCTTCGCGGCCTTTCGACGTCGTCCGGCTATCATCGCCGCCGGACGTCGCCATTCTCGCCACCGGCCATAGCGCTCGTGATACCTATCGATATGCTGTTGCGCCGCGGGGTGCCGATCGAGGCCAAGCCGTTTCAGCTCGGCGTTCGGATCGAGCAGCCTCAAGCCGCGATGGACAGAGCACGCTACGGCCCGTCAGCGGGCCACCCGGCCCTGGGCGCGGCCGACTACAACGCCTCGGTGCGCACGCCGAGCCGCGACCTCTTCACGTTTTGCATGTGCGCGGGCGGCTACGTGATGCCCAGCGTCAGCGAGCCGGGTTACTTTTGTACCAATGGAATGAGCGAGAGCCGGCACGACTCACCGTTTGCCAATAGCGGACTCGTCGTCACGATCGAGCCCCACGAGACCGGCAGCACCCATCCCCTGGCCGGCGTCCACTACCAGCAGCAATTCGAGCGCCTCGCCTATATCGCGGGCGACCGCTCGTATCAGGCGCCGATCCAGTGGGCCCGCGATTTCTTGTCGGGCCGAAAGAGCCGGGGGACCTTGCCCAGCAGTTATTGCCGGGGGATCTTTCCGACCGACCTGGCGCTCCTCTTGCCCGAGCCGGTCATCGAGGCCCTTCTGAACGGGCTGCCACTCCTCGATCGGCGGTTTGGAGGCCGTTTTCTCCGCGACGCCACGCTGACCGGTCCCGAGTCGCGCGGCAGCTCGCCGGTCCGCGTCGTTCGCGATCGGGCGACCCGGCAGAGCCCCACGATTGCCGGGCTTTATCCCTGCGGTGAAGGGGCCGGATACGCCGGCGGAATCGTCAGCGCGGCGGTCGACGGCGTGCGCACCGCACGCGCCATCGTCGCCCAGTATTCCAATGCCATCGGTTGATCGCACGAGGCTCAGCCACGAAATCCCGCGTCGCGAAGCGCCTGCTCGTAATCCTCGCGATGATTGAGATTTCGCAGGGTTTGCAAGGTCGGATCGACCTCGCGCAGCTCGTCTTCATGCACCAACCGCGTCCGGACGGCCTCCATCAAGAAGAACGGCCGTAGCCGGTCCGCGCGCAGCAGGTCTTCAATCGCGGGTAAGACCGCCGAGCGCCGGTACAATGCCGCCAGCGGATGGTGGTAGCCGCCGGCAAACGGCATGACCAGGTCGAACCCGGCACTCAACTCGACCAGCCGCTCGATCCAGCGCGGCTCGAGGAACGGGACATCCGTGGCTGTCGCATAAGCGAGGTCGACCGTTGCGGGGAGCGCTCTCAAACCGGCGGCCAGGCCCTGGAGCGGCCCGCGGCCGCTGACCTCGTCGCGCACGATGGCGACCTCGCTCGCCAGCCCCGGCAAGTCTTGACCGGCGGCCGCGACGACCACCACCGGCCGCGCGACCGAGCCGGCGAGCCGCACCACGCGCTCGAGCATCCGCTCCTCGCCGAAAGCCAGCCAGGCCTTGGGCTCGCCCATCCGCCGGCTGGCGCCGCCGGCGAGTACGATGGCCGCGACGTTGATCATGCCGGCCCCCGCTCGTCGAGCTGAAAGCCCGCTTCCATCAACCGGCCGCGAACTGCCCGGTCGGTCAAGAGCTCGCGAAAAGCCGCGACCGCCGGGCGATCCCAGCGGTTCTCGGGAATCACGAAATCAAACTGCTCGACGCTCATGGGAATGAAGCCCAGGTCGTAGGCTCGAGCGACCGGAGCAATGACGATGCCCCAGTCGGCCCGGCCTTGCTGTAGCGCCGCGGCCACCGCGTTGTGCGAGCGCGCCTCGACCGCGTAACCGCGCGGCCGGCTCGCTCCGAGCAGCCGGTCAATCAAGATTCGCGTGCCGCTGCCGCGATTGCGGTTGACCATCAAACAGCCCTCGTCGCGCGTGCTCTGCTCGATCATCGCCCTGGCGTCATGCCCCTGAAATCGCAGGTCATCCCGGCGGAACGCAAGCCCCTGCATCCGGCCATAGCCACGAACCAGCCGCGCCGCGCGGCACGAAAGCTCGGTTGTATTCATTCGATTTCCCATCCAGCAGATGAATCCCGGCGATGTCGCACTCCCCCCGCGCCACGGCGCTCACGCCCCCCTGTGAGCCGATCCAGACCGTCTTCGAGCGGATGCCGCGCTCGCTCAACAGACTCATCAACATGTCGATGCCCGTACAATGCGATCCGATCACCACGAGATCAACGAGCGCCAGGCTCTTTCCTATAGTGAAGACATTCACATGTTCTCCGTCATCCACATATTCCTGGTCGCTCGGGATCGTGAGAAAGCCATCGGCCTGGCTGAAGGTCGTCACCGATCCCGACCCCTTGCCCAGCGGATAAGCCGTCATTCCCTGATCGCCCTCGATCAGGTGAACGAGCAGATACTCGGTGCGGCCGATTTCGCTGTTATGGCGAAACGGCATCCGCGCGCTCAACGTCGGCCGCGCCTCGGCGGTTCGCCCGCCCAGAAGACGGAGCAGGGGGGTGACGAACTCATGAAACGTGAAGATCGCCGACGTCGGGAAACCCGGCAAGATCGCCACCGGCGTCGTGCCGATCACGCCCAGGCAAATCGGTTTGCCCGGCTTGAGCGCGACGCCGTGGACGACGATCCCCGGCGTGCGGCGCGCCAGCATCCGATACGAGAGGTCGCCGCCTCCCTTGCTCGTGCCACCGCTGAGCACAACCACGTCGCAGCGCGATATTCCCTCGTCCATCGCGCGTTCGAGCGCGACCTCGTCGTCGGCGATGATGCCGAGAAACACCGGCTCGGCCCCCAGCTCGCGCACGGTGTCGGCGATCAACGTCGAGTTGGAATCGTAGATGGAGGCCGGCCGCGGCGGCTCGCCCGGCGCGACGAGTTCGTCGCCCGTCGACATGATCCCCACCCTCGGCCGCCGGATCACCGAAACAACCGCACACCCGATCGCCGCCAGAACGCCCGTCTCGCGAGCGGTGAGCAGCGTGCCTTTGCGCAAGATCGTCTCGCCACGCGCGATGTCGGTACCGGCGAACGTGATATTCGCGCCCGGCACCGCCGCACGCATCACGTGTAAGGTGTCGCCCGCGACGGCCGCGTGTTCGACCATCACCACGGCATCGGCGCCGCGCGGCGTGACCGCGCCCGTTGCGATCGCGATCGCCCGGCCAGTTTCGAGCACGGTCGCCGGCGCCCGGCCGGTGATCACCTCGCCGGCTTCGATCGTGAGCATGCGGGGCGACGCCTCGCTGGCGCCGAACGTATCGTGGGCCTGCACGGCAAAACCGTCGACGTTGGACCGATCGAACGGAGGCACATCGACCAGGGCAACAACGTCGCCGGCCAGCACGCGCGACAGCGCCGCGCCAAGGTCGACGTCCTCGGCCTCGAGCCGCCGCGGCCGCACCGCCGCGCACCAGCGACGCTCGGCCGTATCGCGATCAACCACGTCGAGAAACTGGTCCTGATCGCGAGCCATGTGCGGTTGTCACTCCACCCGAACAGCAGGGCGCGACGCGTCTCGATGCCGATCGATCGATCGATCGACCCTGCCATCATCGCAGGCCAGGGCCCGGCCCGCGCCTTGGTCTCGCCGGTCAAATTGAAATCCCGAACTTCGCGCTGTGGCTGTGAATGCAATAATAGGATTGTAATCGTTTCGACAGGATTGACGTCATTCGAGCCACGCCGATCATCACCGGCCGCCGCGCATGGGGTCGCCAAAATCGCGCCCATGCGTCCGGCCGGCTGGGCCGGCGGGCTGGCTGGCTGGCAGTCGGGCGCTGGCGTTTGCCAGCCTGAGCGATTGCGCTTGTCGGTCTTCTTCTTCGCCGGGTCGAAAATCGCGGGAGGGCGTTCGTGCCAGCTTATTTTCCCGAGAGCCCCGAATTTCAACGACTGGCGGCCGGCGCGAACGATGTCTCCCTGCCCCGAATTGCTCTCGAAATCGCCCGCGACGCCTATCCGGACATCGATATCGAGGCGTACCTGGCACGGATCGCCGAGCTCGCCGCGCGGGCGAAGGTCCGCTTCCGGCCCGGCTCCAAGGTGCGTGACATCCTCGGCCAGATCAACTGGGTGCTCTTCGTCGAGCTGGGCCTCCGTGCGAACCAGGACGATTACTACGATCCTCGCAACAGTTACTTGAACGAGGTCCTCGACCGCGGGCTGGGAATTCCGATCAGCCTCTCGGTCGTTTACTGGGCCGTCGCCGAGCAGCTCGGCGTGCCGCTCGGAGGCGCCAACCTGCCAGTCCATTTCATGTTGCGCTTCGACGACGAGGGGGCCACCTGGTTTGTCGATCCGTTCGACGGCGGAGCCATCCACACGCGGGAGACTTGCCAGCGAAAACTCGCCGCGATGGTCCAGCAACCCGTCGTCATCTCGGACGAACACGCCGCTCCGTGTACCAAGCGCGTGGTGGTCATGAGAATCTTGCGCAACCTCAAAGCGATTTACGGCCGGCTGCACGACGTGCCCGCGCTACTCCCCGTTCAACGCCGCCTGACCGCTCTCAGTCCCGACGACCCGACCGAGCTGCGCGACCTGGGCGTGCTCTATTCCCAGACCAATTCGCTGAGCGAAGCCCTCGACGCACTCCAGGCCTACCTGAAAATCGCCGCGAACGCCGACGACGCACCCGAAATCAACGCGCTCGTCAAAGCCATCCGCAGACAGATGGCCGCCTGGAATTGAATGGGTGGAGGGTGATGGGTGGAGGGTGGAGAGTAGAGGGTGGAGAGTGGAGGGTGATGGGCTGTTAGAGCTCGACAGAGTCTCGCTCTGGCGAGGTGAAAGGTTGGGTTTGCAGCGCTTTCGCGTTCATCGCGTTTTGATTGACGAACCACGCGGCACCCAGAGCACCGCGCCTTTGTTGGAGTTCCGCCTTCAGGCGGCTTTTTACGATATCAGCCAGAGCAGACCGGCTAAAGCCCGACATCCAACGATTGCCTGCTGGAAGTCCGCCTTCAGACGGCTGCTTACGATGCCAGCCAGAGCGGACCGGTTACAGCCGCTGCTCCAACGATTGCCTGCTGGAGTTCCGGCTTTAGCCGGCTCCTTACGATATCAGCCAGAGCGGACCGGTTAAAGCCGCTGCTCCAACGATTGCCTGCTGGAGTTCCGGCTTTAGCCGGCTTCTGACGATATCAGCCAGAGCGGACCGGTTAAAGCCGCAACTCCAACGATTGCCTGCTGGAGTTCCGGCTTTAGCCGGCTCCTGACGATGCCAGCCAGAGCAGACCGGTTAAAGCCGCAACTCCAACGATTGCCTGCTGGAGTTCCGGCTTTAGCCGGCTTCTGACGATATCAGCCAGAGCGGACCGGTTAAAGCCGCTGCTCTAACGATTGCCTGCTGGAAGTCCGCCCTCTTTCACACGGCCCATGCACGCCCGACCCATCGAAAACCAAGGCGATCAAACCATCACATTTCGATCAATGGGCGTTCCGCAAACCGACCGAATATTAACAGCCGCGTCGTGCAACGCGCCGTGGCGCATGGTGCGCATCGCCCGGCGCCCAAACATGGGTCTCGGGAAGACAGAAGTTTTCCACATCTCTATACGCCGCTTCGAGTTCCGCCTGGGCGACTGAATAACCGGACGTTCAAAAATTCGCCCTAACTCTCTGCGGAGCATCGACTTCCGCCTCGGCGCCTGAGTAATCCGAATAACCGAAAATTTTGCCGCAACTCTCGAATTATCATCATCTTACGCTTCGGCACTGAGTAATCGGCACAGTTTAACGATCTGACGTATGTTGAATCGCCAGAAAGAGTTACGCTTCGGCACCTGAGTAATCGGCATGACTCAAACTTTTGCCGCAACTCTCGAATTATCATCATCTTACGCTTCGGCACCTGAGTAATCGGCACAGTTTAACGCTCTGACGCATGTTGAATCGCCAGAAACAGTTACGCCTGGGCGCCTGAATTATCCGCACAAAGCGACGCGTGCGGCCGGTTTGCGGGCGCCGACAGCCGCGGTCGCCACCGAAGTTTGGCCGTCACACATCAGTCGGCCCTGAGGGTGGCCAGAAATCGGCCAGGTCAGTGATGGCGGCAGAAAATTGAACGGGCATCGTTCGACGTCCCGACGGCCGTCAAGCGCGTTCTATGGTTGCGATGAAGACTGTTCGACCACACAGGTTTGGCGTGGCAACGCATTCGCGCAATGCCGATGGAGGCTATTCGATGATCCGAGCAATGAAAAACTCCGCGCGCTCTCGCCGCTTCATGGCCAGAGTCGAAGGGCTGGAAACTCGCAATCTGTTGACCGGGGGAAGCGTCGTACAGAGCGGCGGGCTCGTGACGGTCACGCCGGCCTCGACCGGCCCCAACACGGCGATCGTCTCCTATCAGAACGTCGGCGGCGTCAACATGCTCGACGTCAATCTCAACGGTGCCGACTACACGTATAGCCTGTCGAAGGTGGGTTTCGTCTATTACATCGGCGCGAGCACCTCGGGCAATCAGACCTTCATCAATCAAACGAGCCTGCACACCGTCGCCTGGGGGGGCTCTGGAACCAACCTGTTCATCGGTGGGACCGGCCAGGACCAATTTGACGGCGGGATCGGCACCAATACATTCGACGCCGGGACCGGCAACGACGTGCTCATCGGCGGGCGCGGTATCAATATCTTCAATGAAAACGCCAGCGGCTCGGGCGTGATTCAAAGAATAGGCACCCAGAACACGATCAACGCGCCGACGAATTCAACGAGCGTCTATCAGATCATCTAGGTGCCGAGCCGCGACCTTGCGTTTCGCGGCGCACGCCAGCCCCAGCACCGCGGCCGACCCGGCCAGCACGAGCGACGAGGGCTCCGGCACAGTCCACTGGAAGCTCTGGGAGCTCTGGAAGCTCGCGAAATTATCGTCGGACACTGTAATTTCGTCACCTGAACCATCGATGTATCGGTTTGAGAAAAACTGCGTGGCGGACGCGACGGCATATCCGCCCGCCACCATCCCGTCGGGCGAAATGGACCCGTTCGACACGAACAGAGATGCCGACGCAAACGTGCCACTATCGGGACTGTTGGCGTCGACGGCGCCAATGATCGTGTCGGGACCGACCGTGGCGTATCCTACAGGAATGTAAGGAAACAAGGCGGGCGTGAAAAACATGTACATTTCACCGTATCGATCAATGGTGACATCGAGCGTTCCGGGGCCGTCGAACGACGTGGTCGTGTCAGTGATTGTGTCAGTGTCATTGTCGGTGTAAGTCTCTTCGTCCGAGATCGAAATCGTCCCCCGCCACTCGTTCGTGATCGCCAAGCCTGCATGGCTGCACTCACACAGTGAAACCATGACTGATGTGGCCAACACCGTCACAGCGCAAAATCTTGCTACGCTCATCATTGAGTTGCTCCTTGTACGATTGATCGCACGAGGAGACTAATCCAATCGTCCTTGGATCGCAAGTAGCGAGGAGGGGTGACGCGCCAGCGGCATTGAACGATGCCGTTACGCAATATGTGTTCATTAAGAGGACGTTAGGTCGATAGGATCGGGCGACAATCGCAATCACTGTGCGCCAGCTTGAACGTGGCTCGACGGCCGATCCAGAGGTCAACGGCTTGGCGCAAGCAAAACCGCCCTCGAAAGCGGTCTCTAAGACCGTTTCAGGGCGGTTTGGCTCACTGACATCTCGTGTTCGTTCTCAGGCAATACCGATTGGATCGACGCGGCTGCGAGCGGTCTTTCTTATTGCGTGAACGAATCCTGGTTGAGGGGCAGTTGCTTGCAGTAGAACGGCAGCTTACTGCCGCCCGACGTGATCATTTTCGAGTAAACAGTGCCGTCGACCGTGTTGGTCACGAATCGCACGCCGCCGTCACAGAAACCCATGTTGCAGCCGGCCGGGTGCGAGCTGTTGGAAAAGGGATAGCCCCCTTCCAATGTCAGAATGCCGCCGCCGTTGATATTGGCGTACGTGCCAACCTTGTTCGCCTGGGCCCAGCCAACGCCATCGGCTCCGGTGGTTGTGTTGGCCTGGAGCGTACCAGCCGTGCAATCGAGGCCCGCGCTCGAGCTCGGGGCTCCGCAAACATTGGTGGGCCCGATGAACATCGTGAACGTCGGGA
This sequence comes from uncultured Planctomycetota bacterium, assembly GCA_963818265.1. Classification (GTDB taxonomy): domain Bacteria; phylum Planctomycetota; class Planctomycetia; order Isosphaerales; family Isosphaeraceae; genus CAWFRS01. The sequence continues at coordinate 496,794 of CAWFRS010000001.1, forward strand.
GCGGGCAAGCCCAGTTCGTCTGCGTGACCACCGCTGACGACGTCGAGTACGGCGAGCCCGCACTCACGCCGGCCAGCGTGTTCTCGCTCAGGAGAACCGTGTTGCTCGCACCGTCGGCGATGCTCGACAGCGTCGAATTGACGTTCCAGGGAATGCGTGTCGGATTACCTTGCGGCAAGGCCGACTGAAGGAACATGACACCCAGCTTCTGGGTCACACCGATCGTCGCAATATGAGAGGCCGCCGTCGTGACCGTGGTCCACGTGTTCGCCGCCGAAATCGTGGCGCCGCCATCGACATTGGAGGGAACCCATCCGACCGGATAGGCGTGGTAGAGAGCAAATCCGCCGTTCACCACGTAGCTCAGGTTGCCCTGATTGATCTGCGTGGTGTTGTCATCGGGGCACTTCAAGACGCCGATCGCCGTGTTGCCAATGATGTAATTGGCGGCCTGGCCCGGTGAAAGCTGAGCGTACCCGCCCGTGTTCCCCGACCCCTGGTCGAGAAAGCTGACCGTCGCCGGATTCGTGGTTTTGCCGCTTGTTTCGTTGGCGTACATGCTCCACTGGTCGTACAATTCCTGGCTGTCGAGATACGGCAAAATCGGCACGACCCAGCTATACATGGGCGTTCCGATCGAGCCGGTGCCGCCCGGCATCCACGACATGATCGCGCCTTTGCTGGGATCAGCCAGGAAATTGGGGACGTTGGTGAGATCGCCGTTGGTGTCTTCGCCGAAGACGCCCGCCGGCGGGAACGCGTTCTTCGTGGTGATGTAACCCTGGATCGCCAGGACCACGTTCTTCATATTGCTCTGACATTGAGCCCGGCGCCCTGCCTCGCGTGCCGACTGAACGGCGGGCAGCAACAACCCGACCAGAATGCCGATGATGCTGATCACGACGAGCAGCTCGATCAGCGTGAAACCTTGCCGGCGGTGCCGACGACAACGACGATTCATGAGCGGTCCTTTCGGAGATGGGAAAGTGAGCCTAGTATTGATTTTACCCGCGCCGTTTGTCTTTAGACAAGCAAGGCCGGCGCTTTGCCGCTGGATGAGTGCAAGAACGCTGCATCGGAGGCCAACACCCGCCCCCGATCGCGCCACGCCAACTCATACGGTCTCGTGACACTGGTGTCTCTCGGTTTCTGCTTTTTGCCACACTTTTTTCTTGCGATCAGCCTGGACGTTCCAAACTGACGACCGGATTGGGGAGGGCGAGACTCTGTCGAGCCTCTCGAGTTCGCCCAGCTTATGGCTAGGCACGACGGAGGCTCGCGCTCGCCCTGTGAAAAGTTGGTCTCGAATCGACTTCCGAACGCATCGAGAGTAAGCCGATTCTCTTACGCGGCTTCTTGTTGGAGTCCCGCCTTCAGGCGGAAACTCCGGCTCGCACGCCGCCTGAAGGCGGAACTCCAACAAAGGCGCGGCGCTCTGGAGGCCGCGTGGTTCGTCAATGAAAACGGGATAAACGCGAAAGCCGTGCAAACACAACCTTTCACCTCGCCAATCTCGTCCCCGCCGGGAGAATAACAGCGCCCGGTCAGGTCGGGATCACGATTGCGGCGGTTTGCCGCTTCAATCTTTCATCCAATCATTCCTCCTCGGTCGCAAGACGAAAATGGTCACTGAATTCGGTTATGGTAAAGGATCGCGGCCCGGTAGCCCCTGGTCGATGTCGCGTTGAACCCGGTGAGCTGCAAGCGGTCGACCAGGTAGAAGCCGCGATACCGCGTGTTCTTGCCGTTGGCGGCGCCGACCTCGGGGCCCATGATGTCGAAGGCCAGTTGCGGGTTGGCCGAGTACATGCCCAGATCCCCCTGGCGCTTGACCGAGAAGAATCCGATGGTGATCCAGACCGCGTACTGGTGGCTACGCACCGTGGTCTGGTTCATGATCCGCTGGAGGTGCTCGGTGCGCCAGTACGGGTGCTGCCGGGCGTCGGACCGGGTTCCGGTGGCCGACGATCCCAGGTAATGATTGTTCGCGGAGTTCGGAAGCGGCACAGTGGTGGCTGCGCCCCCTCGGCCCCCGTATACGTGTACGCCGCACCAGCACCCGGCCAGTAGAGGTTGACGAAGCTATTGGTCAAGGCGCCGTAAAAAGTATTGTTGTTATAATTATAATAGATCGGTGGCAGTGCGCCGGCCGCCGGGACCGGTACGGTCGGATCTCCCATTGCAGGCGGGTTGGGTGGAAGCGGGACTACGAGATTCAAGGACGGGTCTCCTGTCTCGCTCGCGTTGCTCGGGGACGGCGTTGATGACGTTGGCAGCGTATTGGGAGTCGGGTTATACGCGTCGGGGATCTGGAACAGCCGCCGCACTGGTATCGGCGGTGGATAAACCGCCCAGTATGTGCCGGACGGCGGAATGCTGGTCCCTGTCACACCAGGTGGATACGGATTCGCGGCGCCCGGGTAACCGGGATAGGGATAGGGATAGGGCCACTTGGTCGTTGACGTTGGCGTGACTAACGTAAATTTGTTCGGAACGGCCACCTGATTCATGGTCATCGCCGCACAGGGGTAGCCCGGGAAGAGCATGTAATTTCGTACGCCAGGGTCGCCAGAAAATCCGTTCCAGCCGGGGGTTACGGCGTAAGTCGATGGATTTTCAGTATATAATGTGGCGGACGTCACAGTGCTAAGGCTGAGGTTCGGAGCCACGACCGGCGTTGTGTACGATGTGGGCGGCAACGCGGCCGGGCGCATCACAGTGTAGTCGATATCGGGATACGACAGCGAATGGAACGGCAGTTCCATGGGGAGGGCGTTGGTTCCCCCCTGGGTGCCATTAGCACCGGGAATCGTCGTCGATCCGAGCACCGAGACGTTGGAGCCGACCGCTCCCGAGCCCAGGCCGAACATATACCCGGAACCGCCGTGCCGCACCCACAGGAACTGAATCCAGGCCGCCTTGAGAGCGTTTGTGTATTGCGGTGCCGGTTGTGTGCCTATAGTTGTGCTCGAATTGAGCAAGGAGATGCTGCCGTTCCAAATAGGGTCGGCGGCCAGGACGCCGCCATAGGCCGCGCTGGGAGTCCAGAGCGGATAGGCCGACGCCGGAGCGCCGCCGGGCAAAATTGACGTGACCACCATGGGAACCGGAGGCGTTCCCACAGGCAGAGGGATGTTCCAGGGCGCGCTCCCGCCGGTCGATCCGACAACGCTCCCCCCCGGTATGTAGTTGGCGGCCGGAATCGCCAGCTGGCCGGAGTTCCCGCCGGAGACGATCTGGTCGAAATTCAGATTGGTCTGCGCGAATTGATCCGACGGATAAGTCTTTGTGGGATCGGCCGGCGTGCCGTTGGACTGCGTGATCGTCTGACGGCCGACCAGACCGCAGAAGACTTCCTCGTCGATGATCAGGTTCAAGTTCAACTGGCCCGGCTTGATGTCTTGCCGCGCCCAGTCGAAATTGGTCCCCTGGGCGACCGGTCCGATCGCGCCGATCATCTGGCTGGGAACTTCGAGGAACTCGAACATCTTGAACCAGCCGTCGGCCGCGTAGCCGCCGACCAGGCCTCCTGGATCGAGCGTTTTGGAGCCGCCAAATCCAGAGTAGAAGAATCGATCGATCAGGTAGGGGAACGTGTGGGGCTGCGGCGTGCCGGTCAGCGCGGCCGGAGGAGTAGCGTAGAAGCCCCCCGCCGGCGCCGGATACGCCAGCGGCGTCGACGCGGTATTATAGGCCTGGATACTCGTCGCGGTCGTCGTGCCCGACGCCGGTTGTGCCGTCGAAGGAATCGCCGTTGGCGGACCGTTCCAGTTTGTCGATGCTGGCGTCGCTCCCGTCACGGTTTTGCGCGGCAGAACCTGGGAGAAAATGCTTGAGATATTATTATACGAAGGTGCGAATTCGACGAACTGCTTGGTAAAGAGACCCGGCGAGCAGCCGGGCACGAGCAGTAGCTCGGCGACCCCGGTATAGTCGCGGTCGAGGAATGGGAAATAGTCCCACGTTTCGGCCAGGCTGTTGTATGAGCCCTCCTCATACTCGTTGGCCCAGCCCAGCGTGTGGTAAATGTAGGGTGTTCCGTTATACTGCTTTCCGCTCGTGTCGACGTAGTAGATCCCCGCAGTCTTCATGAGCTGCGAGTTCGTGCTTGGCACAACGGATTGTTCGCTGTATCCGTAGCGCGAGTCCAGAGGAGCCGGGGCGGTGACCGTGCCCTGTGGGACGGCCACGGCATGGCCGCCACGATAGGGCTGAAAACGCTGGACCGAAGACGCGTAGTAGTTCGACGTGGTGGGAGGTTGTCCCGCATTGTTGTTGGGAACGGGTACGTTGTTGCCGCTGTCCATGATCGAGGTTGTGCCCATGGGCGCGCTCGCATCGATATAACTAAACCGCGTGGAGTCGACGACGATCATCGGGTTATTGGGGCCGACCGGAGCAAACGGATTCGCCGGCCTTCGTAGACAGGCCCAGTAATACACAGGAATCGCCGCGGTGGCGCTCGGGGCCGATGTGGGAACCGTCGTCGCGTAGTTGACCGGCAGCGGCGTGGTGATGCTGGGGTTGGGATTGGCAGTCGGGGAGGGGGGGAAAGTGGCGGCCGGCGCGTTCACCATCTGCACCGGCAGAGCGCCCGGATAGATGGGGACGGGCGAGGTTGTCGCGGCGGTTCCGCCGAAGGGATCCTGACTCGTCTTCAGAGTCTGCACCATGGACGGCGTATTGGTCGGAACGTAGTATGTCGTCGCCGACGAGGTTGTGGGGGCCGTGTTGTTCGTGGGCGTCGGGATCGCGGTTGTCGGCGAGGGGCTGCCCGTCTCGTAGGCAATCGCAGATCCCCCGGTGGGCGTGTTCGAGGGGGGCGAATTTCCGATCACGTAAAAGTAATCGCTGGGCAGTGTGGTGCCCGTGCCCAGGCTGGGAGCGCCCGTTCCCGTAACGGCGATACCGCTCTGGCTCAGAGGTGTCAAATTAACGGCCTGAGCCGTGCCCATGGCGGGAGGATTGAACGAATCCGCATTGAGCGGGGTCAGCCCGTAGAGATTGGCGTAGGGAATGATCTGGCCCCGGTAGGGATCAGGCCGGCTATAGGGATCGTCGGCCGTGAAAATCAGGTCCCAGCAGCCTCCGGAATAGGGATCAGTCGCCGTATAGGAATAGCCGCCAAGCTGAAGGGTTGGATTGAATGCGGATCCTGTCGCGAGCTCGGGCGAAGTCAGCGTGTTCACCAGCTCGACGAAGAATCGATTGGCTCGCACCAAGCCGCCCGGGGCCGTCGCGCCCTGTGGCAGGTACGTGTACGAGAACGCCAGCAACTCGTTGAGCGCAACGGGGTTGTATTCCATTCCGTACTGGTCGAGCGGGATCGTCTGGGTCGGCGGGGTCGTCGTGAGCGAGTAGCCCGCGGCCTGGAGCGTGACGGCCGTCGCCGGCACAGCCACCGGCCCCGTCGTCGCGGTCGTCGACACCACGCCCGCGATCACGACGTCCGGGTTGACCCAGTGGGTCATCGCGCAATCGGGATCACGATAATCAAGGATGTTGATCACATACTGGCTGAGCTGCGCCAGCTCTTCAGGCGTGTCGACAGACTTGGGCGGCAAGACGGACTTCAAGAGTTGGTACGTATCGCTGATCCATTTCTGGCGGATCGGCTCGTTCGGGTCGTTCGAGACCGGCAGCGGATAGTTCAGGTTGATCTTCTTGTCGCGCTGCGCCAGGGTTGGCGTGGGGGCCGGCGGCTGGCGGTCGGGTTATACGGCAAGGTCGTCACGTTGGTGTTCGTCGAGCTCGCCACGTTCAAACTGGGAAAACCCGCGCCGGCCGTTGCGGTGAACCGGCTATTGGTCGGAAAGTTGCCGCCGGGGTTGTCATTGGCCCACACGAAACTATTGAGGTCCCACGAGTCGAGCGAGAAGAGCTTGCGGCGCCGCGATCCATCGAGCGTGTTGGTGAAGCTGACCGGCGCGAGCTGGGACAGGCGGCTGGTGAGCGAGGCCCCATCTACGTCTTGCTGGCGATAGAGCCACTCGAGATCATTGGTGCCGAATGGAGAGTCCAGGAGCGGATAGGGCTGATAGAGGTTCATCTCGTCGGACTCGTTGAGACCGTCGGAGTGGACGCTCGCATTGACCGAGACGTTGTAGGTCGGATAGGCAGTTGGAGTATAGGTGTTCGTATCCTCGTTCACGTTGACCGGCGAGCCGCCGAGCCTCTGGGGGATGAAGGGGGGAGTCTGCGTGCTGTCATAAGCCTGATTGGGGAACCGGAACGACTCGAATCCGTGTAATGGGTTGTTAGTTAAATCCGGCAGGTAGGTCGGCGACGCCACGGGGGTGGCTTCCGCAGGGGCTGTATTTGACGGATTTCCGTCGTAAAACGTCGTGGACTGCGGATAATAGATGGCGCCGAGTGTGCCCCCGCCCGTCGCTGCCGTCGCCGTCCCCGACGCGTAGGTGTAAAGAGTGCTGATGGCCCCCGGTGCTCCGGGCGGCCGGAAGTAACTCGTGAATTCGACACGGCCATACACGTCAGCCCCGCGATTCGGGGCCGTGGCGGACGGGCTCCACGTGGTCACGCTGCCCGTACCGTTGATGTCAGCCGGCGTGAGCCAGCGACGCATCCGCTCGACCGGGAGCAGAAACGCGCCGGCAGCGTCGTACGCATCCGCATCGTTCATCTCGCCGGTATGGGGCGTCGCGACCTGGGGATAACCGGGATAGGGATCGAAGGAGTTGTAATTGTCGTCGGCCGCGTCGCGGGGCTGTCCGTTGAGGATATCGCCGATGTCCATCGAGTATCCGGCGCGCACCGGATTCTGGTAACTCGTGGTGACGACGCCGAGATAATGGGGGTTGGTCATATCCGTGGCACCACCGTAGAGGGGGTTCAAGAATTCAACGCCCGGAATCGATTGCGCCTCGCCCCACCGGCCCGGGACCGGTGTCGAGTTTCGCACGACATACGCGGCACCCGTGTTGTCAGTGAGATAATTGTCGGTGTTGTAGGGGGCCGTGCTATTGGCGGGGGTCTTGTTGGCCACAGTGCCGTTCTGGGCGATCTCGGCGATACCATTGGGCATGTAATAGTCTGTTGACTGCGACAGGACGAAATTCATGTCGCCATTGACCGTGTTATCGGGAGAGAGCGGATTCACATGGGGCCGCGTGCCGGCCAGGAGGTTACGAAGCTGCGTCAGAGCGCACGTCGATGCCACCGTTATCCGTCTGCGAATTGGCTGGGAGGTTTGTGTTTGCCGGGTACGGCGGCTCGAATGCATAAACCATGTCGTTATTTGGATCGTACCCGTTCTGGAGGGCGTACATGGGATCGATCTCGCTCGATGAATTCCCCAGGTGGAGCGAATGCCCCGCGCCCGAGGCGGCCCCGTTCACAGCGGCGACCGTACCCGCCAGATTGCCAGCCGTGTTGAGCGGAATTCGACCATTCAAGCCGATCACCATGAAGGCAAAAAGCGGCTTGTAGAGCCGGCCGCTGGCATCGGGCCGGGCCGGGTAACCCAGGTCGAGCCAGACCGAGTCGGTATTGCCGTCGCCGTCGTTGTCAACGTCGTAGGTGATCTGACCGGTATTGTTGTCGGGGATCAGGTCGGGGAACGTGGCCGGGTCGTGACCGTCGGCGGCGACCGGCCGAAGGATACGAGACGCCGAGCTCGCAAAGGTATTCGCGGGGTTCAGGCGTATCCAATCATTCACGGTCGCGGGGTTCTTGGCGAGGGCATTGACCTGGGTATCGTTACGAATGTTGGCCGGTCGGTGAAACGACGGGATCATGACCTGGCCGTCAGCGCTCTGAAGTGCCAGGAACCAGTTCTCCAGGTCGCAGGCGTCGTAATCTTCGTCCATGCCCACGGAGTTCGGGTTGAGGCCGTTATAGCGGAAATTGCCGGCGTAAGCGTTGGCACCCATTCCGGGCCCGTTGAACGCGTGCAGCCAGCGGCCGTCGAGGCTAAACTGATAAACCGTGCCCAGGCTCGCACTGCCGGTCACGGTGGCCGCGGCCACCAGTGACTGGCCCGGGAGATCGGTCGTCGTGCCGTTGGTAGGGTTGTAGAGATTGGTGCCGATCGTGAGAGCGGGGGGCGTCGTCAGATAGAACTGGTTATTGGTGTGGCTATAGAGGAGCTGGCCATCGGTCGAGCCGATCTGAATATTGAATGTCCGCGCCGACGACGAATTTGAGTTAAACCCGCTGTCGTACAAGACCTCGAACGTCTGATTGACCGTCCCGGTGGCCCCGGTGGGTGGTGTCCCCTGGAACGAAACCCGCATGATCCAGCGGGTGAAGTCATAGCCGTAAAAGGCCACGTCGTTCGACGCGATGTTGGTCAAGGTCGTGTTGCCGGTCGAGGGGTCATAGACGGGCGAGCCGATCGTCACCGTGTAGATGTTGCCGCTGGCCGGCGATGTGATCGAGGTGATGTAGAACGGATAGCCGGTCTCCGGGTCGAGCGGCAGGAAACCATTGCTGGTCGAGCCGGTGCCGTACATGTCGCGGGCCAGGCTATGGCCGCGAATCACCGAACGAATATCGTTGGTGTCGCTGATCAGTTGCTGCATCCCGAAGTCGAGCAATTCCTCGGCTTGCGGTTGGAGCAACGATTGCTGGTAATTGCGGTTATTGATGCGCGACTGGCCGGCGAACGTGGCGAAGGTCACGCCGATCAAGGCCAGAAGCCCGAGCATGGCCAGGACGAGAACCAGCACAATACCCTGGCGATCCGGTCGCGATGATTGATTAGCGAGCATGGTCAGATCTCCCTACGAGAAGGCGGCAGGCAGCAGGCGATAGGCAATGAGGGCGCGACAGATGACGCAGCCGTCCGGGGGGCCGTGACTGGCCCGTTGCGTGCGCGGCCACTTGAGGCCGGCGCTTCCGGATGATGGTTGTGCGGCGTCTGTCTCACAAAAAGCCCTTTGTACGTTCACATTCGATTTTGATTTGGCTGACGTCTCATCATGCTTGGTTTCGTTTTTCCGCACGCGCCCGGAATTCGGCCCGCAGTCGCATGGCCCAGGCTGATTCATCGCCGTCGAATTCGTCGACAACCCAGCGCTCTATTTCCTCAACCCGGATGGGGAGAAAGAGACTGGAATCGGCGGCTTTGTAAGTTCCGTCCGCCGCCAAACGATCGATCACGAGTTTCTGGCCGTTGAATCGCCAGACCTCGGCGACGCGGAGCGCTGCATAAATGCCCGCCCGATCGACCTGCGGCGGCGAGAGATCAATCTCGATGGCCAGGTCAGGATTGGGGTAGTCGGCCAGATCGTCAGAATCGCGACTCAAGGCGGTCCTGTCGGCCGCGATTTTTTCGGGAAGAAAGTAATAACACTCATCAGCTTCGAGCCCGCGCGTGATTTCAGGCCGCTTCCAGGTGGTTTCGCCCGCGCTGCTGTAGGCGATTCCCCATTCCTCCGCGATTGTTTCCACGAGCCGCCGCAACCGGTTCCGCCAGCTCTCGTGCCGCCGTGTCTTACCACGCGCGATCTCGAGGTCCCTTCCGTCATAGTCGACGTGGATATTGCTTGCCTCGGGCAGGGAGTCGACAACCTGGTTGTAAAAGGACCAGTCGACACCACGAAAGACGACCCGGCGCTCGGGGACCTCGGTCAAGCGGTAAAGTTCCTCAAGCGACGGCACACCCACGACCGTGGCGGGAACCTCGATCGGAGCCGGGACCAGGTTGCCCATCTGAGTTGATGTTGTGCTCATAGCCCGACCTCCTCTCCTTCGCGACCGCGACTGTCTGGTCCGCCCATCTCGCTCAAAGCTTGTCGGTGAAATCCACTCGAACCGTCAGCGACTTGACGCGCTGATTGGCCGGATCAGTGACCCGGATCTGGATTTGAAGGCCACGCAAGGGAGCCGGATAAGGGGCCGGATACGACGGAAAGATCGGCGGCGTTCCGGCGTTGGGACCGGCCGGAGATCCGTCGGGGTAAACGCCCGACGCCGGCGCCCGCGTGTAATCGGTCGACCACGAATCCCAGACGCGCCGCAAGCGGACGACGCCGTTACTGTCGTCGCCGATGTTGCCGTTGTAAACGTTGCCGGTCGGATACGGGTAGGTGGCCTGCCCGTACTGGGCGTCAAATCGGCCGTCTTCGACCATCGGAGGCATGCGTCCCTCATGCGCGAAGGTCTGGTTGATCGTCGGATATGTCACGCCGCCGGCGCTAAGGGGGGGCCAGGTCGTGTACTGCGGAAGGTATGTCCCGGATGTGACACCCAGATAAGGCGGAGTGACGCCCGGCGAGACAAAACCCACGGTGTTCTGATACGGCACATATAAACGCAGGTCATCGCCCCACCCGAGATCGCCATAGCCGGCCAGGGCATTGTCATAAGCCTTGATGTCGAAGCTGCGCACCCCCGTCATGATCAGGTCATCTTCCCAGCTCAATGTGCTCCAGAGCGAGCCGGTACTGGTGAAGAAGCCGTTCGTACCGTTGTTACTGGGGTCGCCCGCGCCGTCGCAGAAGAGCTGCGGCGTATTTCGCCAGAGCGCCGTCATCGCCGGAAGCAGGTTGAGATTGGCGCTGGCCCCGGTCGAATCGTAGACCGCCGAACCCGTGGAAACCTGGGCTGAAACCAGCGGCGTGAGCCCCAGCGGCTGCGCGGGAGAGGCATTCTGAGCGTTCTGCTTGGTGGTAAGATTGCCAACGTTGACCTGGACAGTCGGATCGGTCCACGACGGCGACAGGGTTTCCCGCCAGGTGGGGAAGCCCCACCACGTTTGAATATATCCCGACTGATTGATTGGTAACGTCAGGTTGTCGTCGATATCGAGCGGGTTGTGGTTGATGTTTTCAAGGTAGATCAGGGCCGGCGTCTTGTCAGTCTTCGATGCAGCCTGGTCGTACTGCACGCCGCTGCCGCTGTAGTAGACCTGCGGCTGGGGCGAGTGAATCCAGCCGATCTGGTCGCCATTGGAAAGCGACTGGGCCTGCGAGTAGGCCCCTGGAAAGACAAAGGGGAACCCGAGAATCGCCGACGCACTGCCGCGATATGACGGTGTGGCACCACCGTACGCAGGCTCGAAGACGAGCTGCCATGTTTGGGTCGCGGTAACAAAAGGACTGGACGGACTGAATACGTTGGGATAAAGCGTCGGGTAATAGTCGGGCACGTTATCGCCATTGAGGTCGTCGGCAATTCCATCAGGCGTGTTCACGCTGATCTTTGCCGCAGGGTTAATATTGTAAAAATCATTGGCGAATCGCGAGTAGGCGAAGCGGTTTTCGCGGTTGGTCAGATGCCCGAGGGTATTCAGAACAATCGTCGACTTGGCCTGGCTCGCCGTTGAGAACCCGGCCGAATCGATGTTCGGACCGGTCGGGGCTGGGTGCGCTGACAGGTCATTGACGCCCTGCCAGCTCACGCTCTGGCTTCCGCCCAGCGCCCCGGGCGAAAACGAAGTTAGAGCGGCTACCGCGTAGGGCGTGTTGCCAATCGTCGGTACAATGGCTGACTGTAAATCCGGCTCGACCAGAAGGACGCGGCGGTAGAGATTGCCGTTGCGCAAGAAATAGATGATCTCGGCGAATTCGCTCGTGACCGTGATCGGTTGGGGCACTGTGTTGTTCATGGCCTTAGTGCCCGTCGAATTGACCCACATGCGCCCGGTGAACGGCCGGCCCGGCGGTGCCTTGGCCGTGAAGCGCACGTAGTCGTCGCTGTCCTCGCCCTGGATGTCGGCGAATTCGTTCTCGCCGTACTCGAAATAGCCCAGGTTATGCGTGGGATCGAGCGGCGGCGTGAATCGGGCCGTGGCGCCAGCCAGATCCGAGCGAAGTGTCGCGTCGAGCAGCTTGAGCTGGTTGTCGAGCTCCTGAATGCTCTGAGCGGCCGAAAGCGCGCCGGTCGCTGCCTGGAAGACCTGGACGAGGATCGTCATGATGATCACCAGCATGGCCACCGTCACGAGCATCTCGACCAGGGTCACGCCCCGACGGCGGGCCGCCGGTCTTCTGCCATCTATTGAAGAATTCATTCGTTTCACGGCCGTGACTTCTCGCAGGAGGAACGGGCTGTTCGGCGCTTCACAACCAAACATGAGCAAGAAAGGGTCTTCTGACGTATTTCTCGATCTACCGGGTGAAAAACGTTTGAGGAATCACATTGACAACCGCTGGCGCGATCAGGGCCGCGTTGACCGAATAAGGCTGGCCCCCTGCGTTCAAGGGCGTGCGCGCCTGGAGCGAACGATCGACGTAGACGACCATCGAACGAAAGCCGGCCTGGCTGTCATCGGTCGCCGGCATCACCTTTTGAACCCGGTACCAGAAACGGCGCTGAGCCGGGAGGTTGTCCCATTCGGCGTTGTTATAAGGGTTCTGAAGTCCGCCCGTGGAACCTGCGCCCGTAATCGCGGTCCCCGTTTGATCGTACTGCTGGAATGAGCCAAATCTCGAGGTCACGGTCGTGGCGACGCGTTCGTATGTCACGTCAGCGATCCAGTCACCCACCCTGACCGACGGATCCGGCTGGCTGTTGTACCATCGCAGCAATACGGCGCGGTCGGCACTGACACCGAAACCAACCGTGCCGCCGCCGTAGGCGGAAATGTTGGCGCTATAGCCGAAAATACCCTCGACCACGACCTCGCCATCGACCTGATACGCCTGATAATTGCCGCCCGGCGCGTTGGGGGCCGTATTGGTGGCGTCGGTGATTCCGAACGGCCGGTTCTCGAAGATCACGATGTTGCCCTCGAACGTCGACCCGTTGGTCTGCTGGCCGGTGAACATCCACGAATAGCGCCAGTCGTTGACGGTGGTCGGGCTGTTCGCCAGATCGAACTGGATGCTCATGTCGGGCAATACGGGGCTGAAGTTGCTCGTCGCCACGTTTTCAACCCACACGACGTCTTCAGGCGAGACGAAAATGTTCGGAACCGCGTAGGCGGCCGCCATGATCGGCACCTGGTTCCCACTCGCGTTGATGACGTAGGGGCGAGTGAAATTGGTCAGCCGCTGTAACCCATGGGCACTCGGAATGCCAGTGTCGGACGGATCGTTCTGAATGAACCCGAGCCCCGCGCCGAACCGGGCTTCAAACGTGCTTGTGTCATTCAAGTAATAACCTTGAGGGCCCCATGAGCTCGATGGGTTTTGAGTCTGAAAGCGCCAGAGCGGGTCATACGCGAAGGGGAGCCCGTAGCCGCCCGAATTTCCCGCGGACGCTCCCGGCGCGTTCCCATCGTTGGGGTCGTCTCCATAATAGCCCGAATCCTGGTTCATCGGGTTCCAACTGTAGGGATAGTTTATGTTCGCATTCGCCACCGAGGTCGGGGCAGCGGAAGCCCAGAACCAGGACGGCAGGCCGTTATTGAGGTTGTACTGATCGGCGATATTGAACGACTCGCCCGTGAGCAGCCCCCGCGCCGAGACGTCGGCCGCCGCCGATTCGGCGAGATAGGCCGAACGCGTCGACCGCGCCGCGTCGCGGAGCCGCAAGAGGCCGAGCGGAAACAGGGTCGCCAGCGAGGCCAGACCGACACCCAGAATGAGGATGGCGATCAGGATCTCCGTCAGGGTGATCCCCGAGCGTCGGCGAGCCGTTGAAATTGAAGACACAACCACGGTCATTGCCCCCCCCTCAGTCCCTGTTGCGCGGGGATGAACGGATAGTTTGTGTTGTAAGCTGTGCCGTTCGCCGGATTGGCCGGGTTGTCAAAAAGCACGTTTTCGTTGGTGGTGAGCTGCCCCGTGCGGGTGGTCAAACTCACGAGGCGGTATTCGCCCTGAAGCTGGGCACCGCTATAGGGATTGCTCGCGAGCAACTGCGATTGAATCACGCCGACCGGCAAGTAAGGCGCGGCCGTCGCTGACACCGATGGCGCAGTCACGTCGCCTCGTTCGGCCACCCAGAAATGCACGAATGAGCCCGACAGGCCGACGACCGCCGGCGTGGAATAAATCGTGTTCGGGACGACCGTGCCATTCGGGTATATCAAGATGTCGACATAGCCGTTGTACGGGTTCACGGGAAGCTGAGACCGTTCCTGGGTCGTTCCCCACGTCGTCAAGTCGATCACCACGTTCGTCGGCAACATGACCTCGCGGGCATTGCCCGTGGGGGCGGGGCGGCGGCGGATCGTGTACGGCACGTTCGACTCGACGATGTTCGGCGAGATCGAAAGCGCTCCGAGCCATGCTTCGGTTTCCCACTCGGTGACGGTTCCGTACTCATCGACGCTCCCATTCGCGTTGTTGTCGATGCCATCGAAACCCTCGTCGATCCAGCCATTGCCGTTATCGTCCTGGCCGTTGACCAGATAGAGGTATTCGGGATTGACGACCGTGGCCGGCGAACCCTGCGCGAGCTTCAAGTCCGACGTTGTGCCGGGGGGGCCGACGTTCACGAACAGCTCAGGGTTGGCGTAGAAGGTGTTGCTGATCGTGGTGCCGGCCGCGGGGATCGCCATCGGTCCCACGACCGTGTACCAGGGACCCGCGTTATTGAGCTGGATCTTGTCGCCGACGCGGACGTTCCAGAACCACGACGTCGGAGCATTGGGCAAGCCGGAATTCGGATCGAGGACGCTTTCCACGACCATCAAACTCGGATAGGGCAGCGTGAACCCGGCCGGCAGTGATGAGGGGCTGTTGACGGGCGTTACGAGGCCTTCCGTGTAATCGGGCGCCGAGGCGATCGGAATGATGCGGTTCGACGCCAGCGGCAGGGTGGTATCGATGGTCGACGAGCCGCTCGGATACGAGATCGGCCACGCCGGGTCGTGCAAGAGGCGGATGCCGGCCGGCCTGTTGTTCTTGATCGCGCTGTCGCGTGCGCCACCAGGGCGGCCTGAAGAATGCGTGCGCCCCTCGCTCACCTGGCGATGACTCAAAGCGGGCAAGACCGTGGGCAGGGCGACCGCGCTGACGAGCAGGATGATCGTGATGACCACCAGGAGCTCGATGAGCGTGAAACCACTGTCAGGCCGCCGCCCGCGAGCCGACGAAAGTGAGGACGACCGGGCAGGGCTAAAGAGCGGGAAACGCTCTGTGATTCGCACTCTGTTCCTCATCCCGAGCCTCCAATCACGCCGCCGGCCTGAAGGTTGTGGTTGCTGATATCGTCCTGGGCCGACTGATAAAGGTCGTAACTCTCAGGATAAGTCGGGTCGGCTGACGTCGATGAACTGTTAAACAGGGGATAAGTGTTCGTTCCCGTGACCGGGACCGAATAGCTCGAAACAAACCCCGCGTTGGGCGAGGCTCGAGGTTCCCGAGCCGAACAAATCAAGGCCAAAGGGGAGCGCGCTATTTTCATTGGAAATGAGCATCTGCGTGGCATTGGCGACGAGACTGCCGGGTGCTTTCGTGCCCGCCACGCCGGCGCCCTGAATGGCGGCATCAGAATAAAGAAAGACGCCCGGCGCCTTGTCGGGGCCCCCCGAGAGAATCAAAAACTTGGTGTAAAACGCCCGACGCGAGCCATAGGTTGAGCCACGGTCCCAGAAGCCCGCGCCGCCGGCGCTGGGGTAGGGCTCGACCAGCGTGTGGAAAAGCGACGCGAAGGCCTGCACACCGCCGCTGGCATTACTCGGCATCGTCGGCGGGTTGTTGAATGCGACAGGTGAATAGGTGTTGGCCGCGATGCCGCCATTGCCCGCATTGGCCCACCAGCCGGGTGCCACGAGCTGTTGATTGACGTCGAGCGGGTCTTGTTCGCGCTCTTGCATCATGCCGTTCTGGGTGTTGGTCGCGTCGTAGTAGGGGGGGACAAGGTCCCACTGCTGCGACGTGGTCGTATCGGGCACGATCATCTGGCCGCGCTGGAGGTCGGAATGATAGAGCAGTGGCCACCGGAAAAACTGCAGCGGCTGCGCCCAGGCGTCGACGAATTCCGGCATGCCGTCGCCGTCGGTGTCTTGCACTTCCTTCTCGGTGAAATCATCGGGATTGAAGATCGAGCCCAGGGGGCCGCTTCCCGAGACCAGCAGGGCATAAAGCATCTCGGCGCGGGCCGTGGCGTGCGTGTGGTTCGTGAGGCGGGTCGTGATGAGCGCGGAATTGGAGCTGTTGACCCCTTCGCCCCAGTTGTCGACGAAGCCGTCCTGATCGTTGTCGATGCCATCGTAGCCGGTAGGTAAATAACCCAGATTCTTGTAGAGCCCCGCGGCGACCTCATAGGCCGCGCCATAGATCCCTGCTCCCGCGTTCCCCAGGCTCGGAAAGGTGGCGCCGCCGTCGCCATACGAGGCTGGGGTCCCGCCCGGGTTATTGGTCAGCGAGTTTCCCAGCGGCAAGACAAACCCCGCGTAGTTTCCCAGCGTCCCCCCGGTCGCATCCGTGCCTGGCATGAGCGCGGCGGCGAAATTGAAGGGATACGGCCCCGAATAACTTGACGCGGACGTCGACGAATAGAAGGCCGGGTCAATAATGAAAACGTCGGGCATCTCGCTCTTGATGTAGTCGTACAGGGCGAAGACCTGGGCACGCTGAGTCTGGGTGATCTTGTTGAGGGGCGGAATGGTGACGCCGGTCGAGTTATAGATCGCCGCCAGATAGCCGTGGGTCCAGTTGGGGACAGGCTGATACTGGAGCAAGGCTTCGAGCCGGTCGGCCACGGCCTGGTCGAGCTTGGTGATCAGCGCCTGGGTCGCTCGCTCATTGGCCCGGTTCGCGGCGTCCATGCCGGCGACGAGCACGAAACCGAGGATGATGCCGATGATGGTCATCACCGCGAGGAGCTCGACCAGCGTGAAACCGCCACGGCCGCTCACCCGGGAAGCCGCGCCGCGGGTGCCGGCGGCGACCGCCGAAACCACGCGGGCCGGCCGCGCCTTGCCCGGCCGTGATCGTGGTGCTGCCGGCACGATTCGAGAATGATGGATCATTGCGTCCCATTCCGACAGGTCGCGTGCGAAGCTCGCACGTTGACTCGAAACACTTATGAATATGACAGCTCGCCGCGAGCTCGCTCGGTCGACACCTTTTGCCTCGCCTCGCCTCGTCCGGCCTGACCGCCAGCGACGGTAAGACCACAATCAGAGCACTCTCCTGCGCACGCTCTCCGCCGCCGCGTGGAAGCCGGGGCTTCCGCCAGGCCCTCAGACGGCGTGCAAATCGGTCAAAGTGGTCGTGGTAGTGGTACGGAAACGGTTATCAGATTCTTCGCGCAGGCCAATCTTTTGACGCTGATGATGGATCGATTGATCACGAATGACTTAGTTATTTACTTATTGCAACGACCCCGACTTGAAATTGGTCAGGTTATCGCCTTCCCTCTGCCGTATGGTTGCGTCGGTCGTGCTGTAGGGCGACGTCGTGGTTGTGCTATCGATGGGGAGTGGCGTTCCCGCGGTCGTGGTGTTGCTAAGATATTGACCGCCGACGCCGTAGAGCCCGTCCAGACCCGACGAGATGATCTGGAACGTTTGTGGGTTCTGGAAGGTGACCGCGGGGGGCCCACCCGTATTGGTCGTGGCGTTGTAGGTCACCGTCGTCGTGCTGGTATACGGATTCGGTGATGCCGAGCTGATCGAACTGGGCGCGTAAAAACTCAGGGTGATCGGTGAATTTCCGGTCGCGTCGGCTTCCAGGGGGAAATTGACGTCGTTGGGGTCGTAGGCGTTGCTACCATAGGCATTGAAGTAAGCGAAGAAGTTGAGCGTCAGCCCGTTGGTTGGCGGCGAATTGCCGAGCGAGTCGTAATAGGCGGGCATTCCCGATATCACCGTGCTTAAACTGGTGCTTCCAACATCGGTCGGATCGGCAAACAAACGGCCGGTCGCGAACTCGAAGAACGGCGGCTGGCGGTTGGCGTTGTACATGTAGGTCGCAGCCGGATTATTGTTCGAGAACGGGTTGGTCGGGTCCTTGCCGAAGCCCGTCATGGCGTAGGTTTGCGACGCCGCATCGTAGAGCGGCACGCCCCCCAGGAAGAAGACCAGGCATTGCTCGCCCTGAAGGATGTAAGCGCCGTCGTTGGTACCATTGCCGTTGAAGTCGTAGAAAAATGACGTGGAAACGGCCGGCGACGTCCCCGAAGTGCTCAGAACGACCCGCGGGAAAAACTTGCGGAGTGCCACCAGCGATCGCTGGGCTAATACCGACAGCGCGATGTCGCCCGTGCCGAGCGACGGGCTCGTCGAGGCCGAGACGGTCGCCGGCGAGTAGTCGCCGTTCTCCGAGAGGTACACGCGGCTCGGCGGATAATCGCCGTACTTGCTCTTGAAATTCGCCAGGGCCTGGGCGAGCTGGCTGATCTCCGACGATACGGCCGCCTTGCGCCGTTCTCAGGGCCCCCATGATCGCGGGGAGCAAGAGCCCGATCAAAATCCCGATCACGATCATCACCATCAACAACTCGATCAACGTGAAACCACCCCGCGCCATGGCACGGGCGGGCGAGCGACGTTCTGGCGACGGGCGGTTCATTCGCGATTCTCCATCTGGTCTTGTCACTGGTCCGTTGGCGGTGGTCATCAATCAATCAATCGGTCGATCGGTCAGTTCGTCAGTCGTGCGAAAAATCGTCGGTCGTTGATCGGTGCGGCCGGAACGCTCAACCTCTGAAATTACGGGATCAATATCAACTTGTGTCGTGATCGGTTCGAGTTTGCGAGGAGAGTCGCGTGTCTCTAAAGCTTACGGAACAGACAGGAATGTGTGTCGTGTCTCCATTTTGTCCGTACCGTGCCGCTTGCTCCCTCCCGCTCCCGCGACGACGCCGACGGCTCTGGGCCGTCGACGTCGAGTTGCTGCTCCTGGCTCCTGGCCCCTTTTTATTTAGCCCGACAGTTTCGAGATCAACGACACCAGGGGCAGGAATAGCGCGATGACGATGAAGCCGACGATGCCGCCCAGGACGACGATCATGATCGGCTCGAGCAGGCTCACCAGGCTCTCGACGGCCGTCTCGACTTCTTCATCGTAGTTATCGGCGATCTTGTTGAGCATGGTATCGAGCTCACCGGTCTCCTCGCCGACGTCGATCATGTTGACCACGATGTCGTCGACGATCCGGGCCTCCTTCAGGGGCTGGGCGATCGTTTCGCCCTCGCGGATACTCTCGTAAATTCGCATGAACGCCCGCTCGAAGACCGCGTTACCCGCCGTGTCGCGCACGATGTTGAGCGACTCGAGGATCGGCACGCCCGACTGCACGAGGGTGCCCAGCGTGCGCATGGTGCGCGCCACGGTGGCTTTCTCGGCGATCGTGCCCATGACCGGGATCATCAGCAAGACGCGGTCGCAGATGTAGGCGCCCGTCTTGTTGCGATACATCAGCTTGATGAAGATCCAGATGAATAACGGGGTCAGGAAGACGATGTAGAAATACTTGATCAAAAAGTGGCTGGCGTCGATCAGGATCGTCGTCATCCGCGGCAGCGGCAGGTTGAAATCCTTGAAGATCGCCTCGAATTTAGGAATGATGAAATAAAGAATGAATCCGACAATCACGCACGCGACGAAGATGACCACGACCGGGTAGACCATGGCCGACTTGATGCGCCGCTTGAGCGATTGCGACTTTTCCTTGAAGTCGGCCAGGCGCTGGAGGATCGATTCGAGGGCACCGCCGGCCTCGCCGGCCTTGATCATGTTGCAATAGAGGCGGTCAAACGCCTTGGGGTGCTTCTGGCAGGCTTCCGAGAGGGTCTGGCCGCTCTCGATATCCTCGACGATGTCTTGCAGCGAGTTCTTCAAGACGCCCGGCTTGCACTGGCCCTCGAGAATCTTGAGGCTCCGCAAGATCGGCAAGCCGGCGTCTTGCAGGGTCGAGAGCTGGCGGGTGAACGTGCAGAGCTGCTTGGTCGAGATCCGGCCGATCGTGAAGGCCTTCTTGCGCCGCTTGGGCCCCTTCTTGGCCGACGCCCGGCTCTTGGCCTTCTTGGCACGCTCGGCGATCTTGGTGACGAAGAAACCCTTCTGCCGGATCAGTTGCTGCGCTTCTTCCTGGGTCGCGGCATCGATCGAGTCCTTGACTTCCCGTCCCGTGTGATCCATTGCCTCATACTGAAACGTCGGCATCGGAGATTCCTTGATCTGTTGTCCTGGGTCGAACTTTGGCGGTTTATTCGGTACGGGACTTTCCTGGCGGCTGGCCCTGGGGCCGGGTTGTTGTCGAGGAGTTTGGTTTGGGGTCGGCGATTGGCTCGTCGGAGACTCGCCCTCCCGGTCGCGTACACATCAAGGTTAGTTAAATGTCGTCGAGCATTGTTTCGCGCAAGACCTCGTCGATACTGGAGAAACCGTTATGAATCATGCCCATGCCGGTCTCGCGCAGGGTTCGCATGCCGAACTTGCGGCAGGCGTTGCGGAAGTCGTCGAGTGACGCCTCGGCGACGACCATCTCGCGCAGGGTGTCGTTCATGATCAAGAGCTCGTAGATACCCATGCGCCCCTTGTAGCCGGTGTTATTGCACTTCTCGCAGCCCTTGCCGAAGTAGAACTTCTTGGTGGAGGCCTCCTCGACCGAAAGGCCCAGCTCCATGCAGACCTCGGGGGCCGGCATGAACTCGGTGCGGCAATTCTGGCAGATCTTGCGCACGAGCCGCTGGGCGAGCACCGCCTCGACCGTGGCCGTGATCAAGAACGTGGGGAGGCCCATGTCGCGCAGCCGGGTGATCGCCGACGGGGCGTCGTTGGTGTGGAGCGTGGTGAACACGATGTGGCCGGTCAGGGACGCTTGGATCGAGATCTCGGCCGTTTCGAGGTCGCGGGTTTCGCCCACCAGGATCTTGTCGGGGTCCTGCCGCAGGATCGACCGCAGGCAGGCGGCGAACGTGACGCCGATCTCGGGGTTGACCGGGATCTGGACGAGGCCCTCGATGTCGTACTCGACGGGCTCTTCCGTCGTGATGATCTTGTCCTCGATCCGGTTCAAGTGGTTGAGCGTCGCGTAGAGTGTCGTGGTCTTGCCCGAGGAGGTTGGACCCGTCACCAGGATGATGCCGTTGGGCTTCTCGATGATCTCGTGCCAGGCCTTCAAGGTGTCTTCGGGCATACCCAGCTTCTTGAGGTCGAGCTGCACGACCGTGCGGTCGAGGATCCGCAAGACGACGCTCTCGCCGAACATGCACGGCAAGGTCGAGACCCGGATGTCGACGGCGTTGCCGCCCAGGGCAAGCTGGATGCGGCCGTCCTGGGGGAGCCGGCGCTCGGCGATATCAAGGTTCGACATGACCTTGATGCGGCTGGCGATGGCGGGCGCCAGGTGGCGGGGGGGCGGGACGAGCTCGTAGAGCACGCCGTCGACCCGGTAGCGCATCTTGTATTCTTCCTCAAACGGCTCGAAGTGAATGTCCGACGCCTTGTCCTTGATCGCCAGGAGCAAGACCATGTTCAAGAGCTTGCGCACGGGCGCGGCCTCGGCCATTTCCTCGATGGCTTCGAGGTCGACCGTGGTCGAGCTGCTGCGGCCGGCCAGCGACGAGAGCCCCTTGTCTTGCTCGATCTGCTTGACGACGTCTTGAATGCTCTCGTGATGGCCCGCGTAGAGCCGCTCGATGGCGGCCATGACGTCGGCCTCGGTCGAGATGGCCCCCTTGACCTCGGTGCTCAGAAACATGCGCAGGCTGTCGAGCGTCGAGGGGTTCTGGGGCTCGGCCATCGCGACGGTCAGGCTCTTGTCTTTCTTGTTCACCGAGACGGGCACGATCTTGTAGGCGGTCGCCATGCTCTCGTTGACCATCTCGGTCAGCTCGGCCGGGATCGTGATATCGGCCAGCCTGACCACCTTCATGCCGAGCTGCTCGCCCAGGGCCTTCAAGACCTGATCTTCCTTGACCAGGCCCATGCGGATCGCGACCTTGCCCAGAAGCTCCGAGCTCGAGCGCTTCTGCTCCTCGATCACTTTCCAGAGGGTTTCCTCGTCGAGGTAACCCATGTCGACCATGATCGTGCCAAGTCGTCGGGCCATAATCGTCTCGTGTTCGGTTTTCCGGAAACGGCGGAAGTGCGTGATGAGAATGAGAATCGGCCAGACCAGATGGACCGGGTTGGCCGCGATCGCTTTTGAACGATTCGATAGCTCGGCGACTTTTGAACCGGAGTCGATCGATTTTAGAACCAGGCGCTGCGGCTGCCGGCTCCCACGCCGGCGCGTGGGAGCGATGATGATAACACTTTCGCGATACTGGCTTTAAGCTTATTCTTCCTCGCCCTCGCCCTCCTCTTCGTCGTCAAAGATGCCCTTCTTGGCGTTTTCGATGCGCTCGCGCAGGTCGCCCGGCTTGCGGCACTTGTACATGACTTCGCTCTCCTCGACGAGGCCCTGCTTCCACAGGTTGAACAGGCTATCGTCGAGCAGGATCATGCCGTGCTTGCGGCCGGTCTGAATGGACGAGTCGATACGATACGTCTTGTTTTCGCGAACCAGGTTGGCGATGGCCGGGGTGACGACGAGCATCTCGTAGGCGGCCACGAGTCCCTTGGGCTTGCGCGGCAAGAGGGCCTGGGCGAGGATGCCGATGATGGCGACGGAGAGCTGGGTGCGGATCTGCTCTTGCTGATCCTTGGGAAAGACGTCGATGACGCGGTTGACGGTTCCTTCGGCCGAATTCGTGTGCAGGGTGCCGAAGACGATGTGGCCGGTCTCGGCGGCCGTGATGGCGGCGGAGATCGTGGCCAGGTCGCGCATTTCGCCGACCAGGATGATGTCGGGATCCATACGAAGGGCGCGGCGGATGGCCTCGGGGAAGTCGGGAACGTCGATGCCGATCTCGCGCTGATTGATCAGCGACTTGTTATGCTTGTGGAAATATTCGATCGGGTCTTCGATCGTGATGATGTGGCGGTCCATCGTGTTGTTGATGTAGTTGATCATCGAGGCCAGGCTGGTCGTCTTGCCCGAGCCGGTCGGCCCGGTGACCAGGATCAAACCGCGCGGCCGCTTGATCAATTCTTCGATGACCGGTGGCAGCCCGAGCTGCTCGAAGGTGAGGAACTCGTTGGGAATGCGCCGCAAGCACCAGCCCGACGTTGCCGCGCTGCTTGTAAACGGCCACGCGAAAGCGGGCCATGTCGCCGAACGCAAAGCCGAAGTCCGTTCCACCGACTTCTTGCAGTTCCTGCTGGCAACGTTCCGGCGTGATGCTCTTCATGAGCGACACGGTATCAGACGACTCGAGAACCTTGGTGGCCAGCGGCCGCATGTGCCCGTGCAACCGCAGCATGGGCTGACTGCCCACAGTGAGATGCAGATCGCTCGCCTTCTGCTGGCAAACCGTCTGTAGCAGTTTGTCGATGAGCAGTGTACCCATTGCCCTATCATGCCTCCGCGCAAACGTCGATGGAACCGCCGCTACCGCCGGGCCACCAGAGTGGCCCCTTGACTTCTTCCTGTAAACCAGGTGTCCACCGATTGAGGATGTCACGCTTTGAGTTTAGGACTTGGGCTCCCTGTCTCACCGCAACATCATTATGTCGATGAAAACCCCACGATCAAGCTGGTGTCCTCTGTTCGCCTGGTGAAATTTAATGAGTGGCGAACGGCGGACACCGCTCGCGCTCGCATCGCGGGTGCTCGGGCCGGCCGCTTGGGCCGCGACCGGCGTCCCGCGGACGTGGGCCGTCGTCAAAATCGCCAGGATCCTTTCTCAGGCCTTCTTCGGCTGGACGAGCGACTCCGAGACCATGTCGCGCTGGGTGATTCGCAAGACCTCGTCGATCGTCGTAATCCCGCGGATCGCCTTGATGATGCCGTCTTCGAACAGTGTACGCATCCCCTGTTTCCGGGCCATCTTACGAACATTGAGCGTCGACTCGCCCTTGAACGCCATCTCGCGAACCTGGGGGGTCATGATCATCAATTCGTAGATGCCCTGGCGGCCGCGATACCCCTTCTTGTTGCAGTGGTTGCACCCCTTTCCCTTCATGAAGTTCGCCTTCTTGGCGATCTCGGGACGCAGCCCGAGCCCCGCTAAAAGGTGTGCGGGCGGCTCATAGCGCATCTTGCATTTCGGGCAAACCTTGCGCACCAGACGCTGCGCCATGATTGCAAGCACGGAGCTAGCCACCAGGAATGGCTGGATGCCGATATCGACCAAACGTGTAATGGCACTGGGCGCATCGTTCGTGTGCAATGTACTGAAAACCAAGTGTCCGGTCAGTGAGGCCTGAATGGCGGTCTCGGCGGTCTCTAAATCGCGGATTTCGCCGACCAGGAGGATGTTGGGATTCTGCCGGAGCATGGCCCGGATGATGCGGGCGAAGGTCATTCCGATCTTGGCCTTGACCTCGCACTGGTTGACGCCGGGGAGGTAATATTCGACGGGGTCTTCGGCCGTGATGATCTTGGTATCGGGCCGGTTGAGGTCGTTCAAGGCGGCGTAGAGGGTGGTCGTCTTGCCGGAACCGGTCGGGCCGGTGACGAGCAAGATGCCGTTGGGCCGTTTGATCAGCGTCTTGAACCGGGCGAAATCCTCGTCGCCGAATCCCAGGTCCTGGAGACCGACCTTGATATTGTCGCGGTCGAGGATGCGCATGACGACCGACTGGCCGTGACTGGTTGGGATGATGCTGACACGCATGTCGATGTCTTTGCCGGCGACCAGGATCTTGATCCGGCCGTCCTGGGGGCGGCGTTTCTCGGCGATGTCGATGAAGCCCATGATCTTGATACGGCTGATCATGGCACCCAGAAGGCGCCGGGGGCGCTGTCGCGTTCCATCAAGACGCCGTCGATGCGGTAGCGAATTCGCACGCGGTCGGCGAACGGCTCGATATGAATATCGCTGGCGCGCAACGTCACGGCTTCCTGAATGATCAGGTGCATCAGCTTGATGACGGGTGCGTCGCCTTCTTCCAGGGTATTGGTGATCGACGACTTACCGCCCGAGCCGGGCTCTTCGGAGAAGTCGATCGCCGTATCGGTGAACTCCTGGAGCATCGAGTCGACCGATTCGGTTTCCTTGGTCGTGCTCCCGTAATACTTGTTGATGGCCTCGACAATCGAATCCCTGGGAGCCAGCGACACCTCGATCTCACGGTTCAAGACGAACCGCAGCTTGTCGATCGTTTCAAAATCCAAGGGATCATGCATGATCACACGGATTGAGCCACTTTCTTGAGAGAGGGGCATGACGATATTTTCGCGGGCGAGCGATTCGGGGACGAGCTCGATGACGGAAGCGGGAATTTCGACTTCGCGGAGCTCGACGAAGGGGAGGCCGTGCTGTTCGGCCTTGGCCTTCATGATATCGTCGGCGTCGGCATAGCCGAGCCTGACGAGGGCCGCTTCGGGGCCCCCTTCCATACGGCGCGGCTTCTTTCAATTGATCGGGGCCGATCACACCGCGCCGGACGAGAATTTCGGTCCAATCCCGACTCTTGGCCATGACTGAGCGACTCCAGAGATGTCAATTTTTTTGCGAACTCGAGCCGAGGATGGCAATTCACGGGGCGCAAACAGCGCGCCGGAGCCCAGGTCGGCTTCACCGAGTGATGCGGGATGGCGAGAGCGATTTCGGGATAACGTCAACTACGAGGCACGACGGATCCTGTGACTGTGACCGGAAAGTGTCCGGTCGTCCCGACTTTTTGCGACTCGACCATGAATGCGGAGAATGAGCGAATAGATGATGACACTGTGAAATTACCAGGAGTTTGGCCGCTCGGCAAGAAAGTCGTCAAAGAATTCAGGTGAAGCGGGTGGGCGCGGTGGTGGCAATTAACTCCATCGGACGGATTTTTCACCCGCGACGACCTCGCCGATGATCCAGGTAGGGATATTGAGGGGCCGGTGCTGAAGCGGCGAACGATCGCGTCGGCGAAGTGTTCGGCGACGACGAGCACCAGGCCGACGCCCATGTTGAAGACGTGGTCCATTTCGGCCTGGTCGACCTGGCCCAAGCGTGCCAGCCACGGGAAGACCGGTGGAACGGCCCACGAGCCGCGATCGAGGCGGATGGCGCATCCCTCGGGGAGAATGCGCGGGGGGTTATCGATCAGGCCGCCCCCCGTGATATGGGCGATGCCGTGAATGACCCGTTTGACCCGGTAGTGGCGATGGCCGTCTTGACGGCCCGCACGTAGATGCGTGTCGGGCGGAGGAATTCGTCGGCGACCGTGGTGCCGAGCTCCTCGACGTGGGTCTCCAGGGTCAAGCCGGCGTGGCCGAACACGATCTTGCGTGCCAGGCTATAGCCATTCGAGTGAAGGCCCGAGCTCGCGAGGCCGATGACCTTGTCGCCAGGGCGGATATCGCGGCCATCGAGGATCCGTTTCCGCTCGACGACGCCGATGCAGAAGCCGGCCAGGTCGTACTCGCCCACCTTATATAAGTCAGGAAGGATCGCCGTCTCGCCGCCGAGCAGGGCGCATTCAGCCTCGACGCAGCCCTCGCTGACGCCCCCCACGATGGCGGCGGTCAGTTCGGGGTCGTCGCGATTCATGGCCACGTAATCGAGGAAAAGCAGGGGTTCCGCACCGGCGCAGAGGCAATCGTTGACCGACATCGCGACCAGGTCGATCCCGACGGTGGAGTGGCGGCCGGTGGCGAAAGCGACCTTGAGCTTGGTGCCGACGCCGTCGGTCGAGGCGACGAGAACGGGGTCGCGATAGGTGCGCGAGAGCAGGCCGATGTGGTCGTCGAGCCGAAACAGCCCGGCGAAGCCGTTCTTCCACTCGATGACCCGCGGCGTGAAGGTCCGCCGCATGAGCGGCGGGAGCCGGGACATCGTCTCCTCGTAGGTCTTCAGGTCAACGCCCGTGGAGCGATAGTCAAGGGGTTCGTTCATCAATGGGGCCGCGGCAAGGTCGAGTGATCGAAGCGAGTGCGAGAGATTCTCCGAACCGAAGAGCGGCCCCGGGAAGGGCCTCGTGGATCATCGCCGAGCAGCGCGGTGGAGGGCAAGAGCAAGGCGGCGGGTGGAACCACGATGGGCCTCGGCCGGGTTGGGGTTATGACGGTTTGGCGGGTCGGTGGGAGCCGGCCCAGGCGCGGCGGCCGGTCGCGATCGGCGGCGCCCGCACGAGGCCGCGGCCGGCGCGTGGCCCCATCGGCTTGATCGGCTCACTCGGGCGGACTATCCTTAGAGGTGTTGCCAGGTCGGATGTCTGGCATCCCGCGTGGCATTGCCCGTTCGACCTGCCTGTTACTGAGTTCGTTTCCCACCGCATCGCATGGAGATCCGCAGATGAATCGCAAGTGGCTCGCCTTCCCCTTGAGCGCGGGGATTTTGCTCGTGCTTGGCATTATCATCAGCCCGGGGCCGTCGAAGGCCAACGATGATGAGTCGCCGCTCGGCAAGGTGATGGAAAAGGTGAACAAGAACAATTCCACGATCACCAAGGGCGATGCGCAACAAGGTGAATTTCGCGAAGTCGCGGAAGGACGTGGAGAAGAGCGCCAAGGAATTCGTCAAGCTGGCAAGGAAGCCAAGCCGTTCAAGGACGCGTTCAAGAAGTCGAAAGCGGCCGACCCGCAAAAGAAATGGGACGAATATATGGACGACTTCATCAAGACCTCGGAAGATCTTGCCGCGCTCGTGGGCAAGGCCGACGCCAGCCAGGTCGATGCCAAGGCCGCCTTCGACAAGGTCAAGAAGACGTGCGCCGATTGCCATAACGATTTCCGCGTCGAGGAGTGATCGGGCATTCCTGAGGCCGGCAGCCGGCGCCGCTCGACGCGCCGCACCGGCTGCGCGGGCACGCCCGCGAGCGAGCGGGATTAGCCTGCTCGTTCGCACGCCCCGAGCGGCGTCGGGGAACGCGGCCTGGGGCGTTCCGCGTGCGCTCGGCGTGCGCGGTGCCTGCCTCCTGGTTGGTGGCGCCTGCCTCTTGGTTCGACAGCAACGAGCGGATGGAGGGCCTGTTTTCTGGTCCCGTTATGTTGCCTCGATATGAGCTGTTCGAGCGTCGCGGAGAACCTGGCGCTCGACGAGGCCCTTTTGATCGAGGCCGACGCGGGCCGGGGCGAGCCGAGCTTGCGGTTCTGGGAGCCGGCGGCCTACGCGGTCGTGCTGGGCGCATCGCGCCGGCTAGCCGAGGACGTTCGGCTCGAGGCCTGCCGGGCGGACGGCGTCGCCGATCTTGCGTCGAACGAGCGGCGGCGGGACGGTCGTCGTGGGGCCGGGCACGCTCAATGTTCGGTGATTCTGCCCGATACGGCCGCGCCGGGGTTGTCGGCCGTCGACCTGGCGCAGCGTTACGTCTTGGACTGGATTGCCGAGTCGATTCGAGAGCGCGGACCGGCCGGTCACGCTCGCCGGCCAGGGCGACCTGGTGATCGGCGGCCGCAAGTGTGGCGGCAGTGCGCAGCGGCGGCTCAAGCACTGGTTCATGGTTCACTGTTCGATCCTCTACGATTTTCCGATCGAGCGGATCGTCCGTTACCTGGCGATTCCCCGGCCGCCAGCCGGAATATCGCCAGGGTCGAGGGCACCAGGAGTTCTTGAGTAATCTGGATCTGCCGCGTAAGATTTTGAGTGGATGCAATCGGCAGGGATTGCAAGCCCGTCGCCGGCCTGTTCCCGCAACAGTCGTGGCGGAGCCACTGGCCTCCTTCGACTCGCTTGCTGTCGGAGAAATTCACGAATCGCGCCTGGATCGAGCGATTCTGAAACCGGTTTCCGGACCACCTCCGGCTTGCCACTCAACCTTGTCGTGACGTATGATAAATGAATCGATCTCGTCGCCGCGGCGGGCGGCGATCGCTTCCCCGACGGGGCGACCCATCGGCCTTCGCCGGCTCTCGCAACACCCGACTGGCCTGGAAACGACGCAATCATGGAACGCTCGACAGTCGCGCACCAGTTGAACCTGAGCCTGATCGAGGACTACTTACGAGCGCTGGCTGAAAGACCCGACCTCGGTCGACAGCTCATGGCGCAATTTTCTTTGAAGGCTATGAGTTAGGCCGAGATCCCCACGGCCAGCTCGGCGACGGCGATCGATCTCGACGCGGCGCAGGGCCAGGCGGCCGTCACGCGGCTGATCGACGCCTATCGCGAGTTTGGCCATTACCTGGCCGACCTCGATCCGCTCAAGCTCGAGCCGCGGCGCGAGTCGCCCGAGCATCTGGAGCCGGCGGCGTTCGGCCTGACCACGCCGACCTGGACCGGGTTTTTACAACAAGCTGAGCCACGGGCGGGTTCTCGACGCTTGCGCGAGCTGATCGCGATCCTGCGTGAAACATACTGCCGCACGATCGGCGTCGAGTTCATGCACATCCGCGACGCCGAGATTCGCAAGTGGCTGCTCGAGCGGATGGAGCCGGTGCGCAACCGGCCGTCGTTCGACATCAAGCAGAAGCGGCGGATCGTTTACAAGCTGAACGTGGCCGAGCTGTTCGAGACGTTCCTCCACAAGAACTACGTCGGGCCAGAAGCGGTTTTCGCTCGAGGGGGGCGAGATGCTGATCCCGCTTCTGGACGCGATCATCGAGCGGGCCGGCGGGGACGGGGTGTCAAGGAGATCGTCATGGGCATGCCCCACCGCGGGCGGCTGAACGTCCTGACGAACATCCTCGACAAGCCCTACGGGATGATCTTCGACGAGTTCGAGGGCAACCACCTGCCCGAGACGGTCGGGGGCGACGGCGACGTCAAGTATCACCTCGGTTTCTCGGCCGATCACGTCACGGCCGACAAGCAGCAAGGTTCACCTGACGCTGACGGCCAACCCGAGCCACCTGGAGGCGGTCGATCCGGTCGTGGAAGGGCGGATGCGGGCCAAGCAGCGGCGATTTCAGCGATCGCGACCGCCGGCTGGGCGTGCCGATCCTGATCCACGGCGACGCCGCGTTCGCCGGGCAGGGGCTGGTGGCCGAGACCTTGAACCTCTCGCAGCTTCCCGGCTACCGGACCGGCGGCACGATCCATATCGTCGTCAACAACCAGATCGGTTTCACGACGTCGCCCAGCGACGGCCGCTCGACGCGTTATTGCACCGACGTCGCCAAGATGATCGAGGTGCCGATCTTCCACGTCAACGGCGAGGATCCCGAGGCGGTGGTCTTCGTCGGCGAGCTGGCGCTCGACTTCCGCCAGACGTTCGGCCGGGACGTGGTGATCGACATGTTCTGCTACCGCCGGCACGGCCACAACGAGGGGGACGAGCCGGCGTTCACGCAGCCGCTCATGTACGAGAAGATCAAGAACCGGATCAGCATCCGCGAGCTTTACACCGAGCAGCTGGTGATGGCGGGCGACCTGACGAGCGACGAGGCCGAGACGATCGCCGAGACCTTCGCCGACAAGCTGCGAGAAGTGCTCGACGAGGTCAAGCGCGGGGTCGCCGCGGAGCCGACCGACCACCGCGGGTTCGCGGGCGCGTGGGCCGGCCTCGAGCCCAAATTCTCGTTCAAGCCGGTCGAGACCGGGCGTCGCGCTACGAGACGCTGCGCACGATCACGGAGAAGGTGGCCCAGGTTCCCGCCGGGCTTCACGGTCAATCCCAAGCTGGTCAAGATGATCGCGGGCCGCGTCGCGACGATGGAGACCAAGGGGGCGCTCGACTGGGCCTTCGCCGAGATGCTGGCGTTCGGCTCGTTGATCTGCGAAGAACACGCCGGTCCGCCTGAGCGGCCAGGACAGCCGCCGCGGCACGTTCAGCCAGCGGCACTCGGTGCTGGTCGACCAGAAGACCGGCGAGCGCGTACACGCCGCTCAATCACTTGAAAGACGGCCAGGCCGAGTTCTGCGTTTACGACAGCCTGCTGTCCGAGGCGGCCGTGCTGGGCTTCGATTACGGCTACTCGCTGGATGAACCGCAACATGCTCATCATGTGGGAGGCCCAGTTCGGCGACTTCGCCAACGGCGCCCAGGTGATCATCGACCAGTTCATCGCGTCGGCCGAGTCGAAGTGGGGGCGCGGCAGCGGCCTGGTGATGCTCTTGCCCCACGGCTACGAAGGGCAGGGGCCCGAGCATTCGAGCGCCCGGCTCGAGCGGTTCCTGCAGCTTTGCGCCGAGGACAATATCCAGGTCGCCGTGCCGACGACGCCCGCGCAGTATTTCCACCTCCTGCGGCGGCAGGTCCGGCGCGATTTCCGCAAGCCGCTTGATCGTGATGACGCCCAAGAGCCTGCTGCGGCACAAGCTGGCGGTCTCGCCGGTCGATCACCTGACGGTCGGCCATTTTCACGACGTGCTCGACGACCCGGCGGCTCCCGACCGCGTCCGCCGGGTCCTGCTCTGCTCGGGCAAGGTCTATTACGACCTGGTCGCCAAGCGGGCCGAGGTCGGCAGCCAGCGCGACGTGGCGATCGATCCGGGTCGAGCAGCTCTATCCCGTGGCCGGCCGACCAGCTCAAGGCGGTCCTCGAGCGTTACAAGTCGGCCCGGGAGTGGGTCTGGGTGCAGGAAGAGTCGCAGAACATGGGGGCGTGGACGTTCGTGTCGCCGCGGCTCCAGGAGCTGATGGGCCATCCGTTCCAGTATGTCGGCCGAGACGCCAGCGCCAGTCCCGGCGACCGGCTCGAAGCTGGTCCACGACCGCGAACAGGCCGAGATCGTCGAGGCGGCCGTCGGCGGCGCGGCGGTCCCGCACCTGGTCTCGGCCTCGTCGATCCGCAAGCACGCCGCCGTGACCGCGCGGCCAGGAGTGAGCTGAACCATGCCGAGCGTTCCCGTCAAGGTTCCCAGCGTGGGCGAATCGATCTCGGAAGGGATCCTGGCGCACTGGCTGAAGCCCGACGGCGGCTCGGTCCAGGCCGGCGAGCCGCTCTTCGAGCTGGAGACCGACAAGGCCAGCAGCGTGGTGCCCGCGCCCGAGCTCGGGCGTCTCAAGATCGGCGTCGCGGAAGGCGAGACGGTGGCCATCGGCGCGACCGTCGCCGACGATCGACCCGGCCGGAACGCCGGCTCGCCGCGGCGAAGCCCGCGCGACGGCACCGGCACCGGCGCCGGCACCGGCATCGGCATCGGCCCCGACCGCGAGGCCGCCAGACCAGCCCCGGCAGCCGCTCCGGTTGCCACGGCCACGGCGGCCGCACGGCGATGGTCATGGTGGTGACGGCCGCATCCTGTCGCCGGCCGTGCGGCGGATTGTCGCCGAGGAGGGTGTCGACGTCGCCAGCGTCGACCCCGACGGGCCCCGGCGGCCGGCTCACCAAGGGAGACGTCCTGGCGCTACTCGAGCTCGCAGCCGGAGCCGACGGCGGCTTCCACACCGGCCGCCGCGGCGTCACTGCCGCCACGGCCGCCGCCGCGGCCCCGCCGCCGGCTGCCGCGCCGTCCGGCAACGGGCGCTCGCGAAACCCGCCAGCGCATGAGCGGGCTCCGCCAGAAGATCGCTCAGCGGCTGGTCGAAGCCCAGCAACCGCCGCGATCCTGACGACCTTCAACGAAGTCGACATGTCGCGGGTCATGGAGCTGCGCACCCAGTACAAGGAGCCGTTCCAGAAGAAGCACGGGGTCGGGCTGGGCTTCATGTCGTTTTTCATCAAGGCGGCCATCGAAGCGCTCAAGGCGTTTCCGGCCGTCAATGGCCGCATCGACGGCAACGAGATCGTCTTACCACAATTACTTCGATATCGGCGTGGCCGTCAGCACCGAGCGCGGGCTGATGGTGCCGGTGATCCGCGATGCCGAGCGGCTGTCGTTCGCGGCGATCGAAAAGAGCATCGGCGCGTTTGCGACCAAGGCGCGCGAGGGGACGATCTCGGTCGACGACCTGAAGGGCGGGCACGTTCACGATCACCAACGGCGGGACGTTTGGCTCGCTCTTGTCGACGCCGATCATCAATCCGCCGCAGAGCGGCATCCTCGGCATGCACGCGATCAAGAAGCGGCCCGTCGTCGTCGACGATCAGATCGTGATCCGGCCCATGATGTACCTGGCCCTCTCTTACGACCATCGCCTGATCGACGGCCGCGAGGCCGTCAGCTTTCCTGGTGAAGGTGAAAGACGGCATCGAAAACCCCGAGCGATGTTGTTGAGTCTGACGGAGCGTACGTAGAGAGTGCGAGCGCCGGATTGTCGGATGGTCACGCGACAAGTCTTCGACCTGGTGCGTCGATTCAGTGGCGCCGGGCCTGCGGGTGGTTACGTCGCGGCGATTCGTGCCGCACAGCTCGGGATGAAGGTGGCGTGCATCGAGAAGTCGCGTACCCTGGGGGGCACCTGCCTGAACGTCGGGTGCATTCCCAGCAAGGCCATGCTCGATTCGAGCGAGCTCTTTCACCTGGCCAAGGAACGATTCGGCAAGCACGGGATCAAGGTCGACGGGCTCAAGCTCGACCTCGCGGCGATGCAGGCCCGTAAGGCCGAGGTGGTCAAGGGGCTGACCGACGGCGTTCGATTCCTCTTCAAGAAGAACCGCATCGAGACGATCTTCGGGACGGGCCGCCTCACCTCGCCGACGTCGGTGCAGGTGGCGCTGGCGGAAGGGGGCAATCTCGACATCCAGGCGAAGCACATCCTGCTGGCGACCGGCTCGGAGCCGGTCAACCTGCCGTTCCTGGCGTTCAACGGCAAGACGGTCGTCGATTCGACGGGAGCCCTGGCATTTGACAAGGTTCCCGACCACCTGGTCGTCGTGGGGGCGGGCTACATTGGCCTCGAGCTGGGGTCGGTCTGGCGGCGGCTCGGCTCGAAGGTCTCGGTGATCGAGTTCTTGCCCCGGATCGTGCCGACGGCCGACAAGGAAATGGGCGACATGCTCAAGAAGAGCCTGACGAAACAGGGGCTTGAATTTCACCTCGAGACCAAGGTCACGGGGGCGTCGATCGAGGGCGACCGCGCGACGGTGCATGCCGAACAAAAGGACGGCAAGAAGCTCGACTTCGAGTGCGCCCGGGTTCTGGTCGCGGTCGGCCGGCGGGCCGTACACGCAGGGGCTGGGACTGGCCGAGGCCGGCGTGTCGTTCGATTCCAAGACGGGCAAGGTCGCCGGTCGACGGCCAGTTCCGAACGAACGTCGACGACCGTCTCGGCGATCGGCGACGTGATCGACGGACCGATGCTGGCCCACAAGGCCGAGGACGAAGGCATCGCCTGCGCGGAGATCCTGGCGGGCAAGGCCGGGCACGTCAATTATGACACGATTCCCGGCGTCATCTACACCTGGCCCGAACTCGCCAGCGTGGGCCTGAACGAAGAGCAGGCGAAGCAGCAAGGGCTCACCTACAAGGTCGGCAAGTTCCCGTTCATGGCCAACGGCCGCGCCAAGGCCATGGACGAGACCGAGGGCATGGTCAAGATCCTGGCCGACGCCACGACGGATCGGGTGCTCGGCGTGCACATCATGGGACCGCGGGCGTCGGACATGATCGCCGAGGCCGTGATGGTCATGGAGTTTGGCGGCAGCGCCGAAGACATTGCACGAACGTGCCACGCCCATCCGACGCTCTCGGAGGCGACGCGTGAGGCCGCGCTGGCCGTCGACGGCCGGGCAATCCATAGCTGATGACCGGCGAACGAGCGAGCCGCGAGATGCCCTGGCACGAGGAGGTCGGCAAGCGACGTCGAAAAGCCTCATTGACGAGGGCGCCGACGGTCTGGTAAGTTCCGTTTGACGTTGGTGATCGGGGCATTCGGCCGCTCGGCCGGCCCCTGATCAAGGAGAGGTGGCTGAGTGGTCGATAGCGACGGTTTGCTAAACCGTTAAACTGGGAAACCGGTTTCGGGGGTTCGAATCCCCCCCTCTCCGCTCTTGACCCGTCCGTGACCGGCGAGATGGGTCCGCTTGCTTCATCACTTCCGGATTCCACTCCATTGACGCCTGTTCATTTGAACGTCTCAACACGCTCAGAATCGACTGATGTCGGCACCGCCCATTGATCGGGTCATTCCCCATTTACTCGCCAGCGATTCCGCCTGGCCGCTGTCGTTGCATCATGGAACCGGCCGCCCGAGGCGGTCCGCGCTGGCATTCTGGCCACGGTTAACGATCTCGAAATCGAACATTCATTGATAAAAAGAGCGCCAGGCGTTCGTCATATCGCTCGATCCCTGGGCGCGCAAGGACGTGAACACGATATCTGGAAAATCCCGCTGAGCTTTCGCCGAGCCTCGCCTTCAGATTCGGCGGCGGCGGACTTTCAGGGACTCTTCCATGAGGCCGCCGTTCGAGGGGCAATCTGCCTCGCGGGCCGGATGTTCTCGCCGGCTCGACGGGGGTCTCGCCCTCGCCTTCAGGATCAGACTTCCGGTTCGATCCGGCAGCCACAATGGCGGGTATTGCCGAGTGGGACGCGGCCGCAAGTACGGCCGCTTCGAAGAAATCCAAACTCGCTCATCACTCAGCTACAGACCGTACCGACAGCGCGAGTTTTTTGAATTAAAGTGACTAGCATCTCGAAATGCCAGCGTTTCTCCAGGGCGAATTTTCGTTGCAAGGTGGGCGTGGTCAAGAGTGATGAAATAGGTTCGGCTCGAAGAATTGAAGGCTCTTTCGACATCAGGTGAAGCTCGCGGGCTCCACCCGTGACATTGGTGGTGAGTTCATGAAGGAAGCTGCGAAGGTAACTGATGACGATGACGAAAGAGCGAATCGCGACCAAGCGGCCGAATAATCGTTTCTTGGCCCGTCTTCCTGAAGCTGATTACAGACGTCTGCTCCCCCTGCTAAAACCCGTCAACCTGACGAGCGGCACGGTCCTCTACGAGGCCCGAGGGCCGATCGAATACGCCTACTTTCCTACCGGTGCCGTGCTCTCGGCGCTCACGATGATGCAGGACGGCAATGCCATCGAAGTCGCCACGGTCGGCAACGAGGGCTTCGTGGGTCATTACGGTCATTACGGCGCTAGCAAGACGTCGCCGCACCGGGTGATCGTGCAAATACCCGACGGCGGCCTGCGAATCGAAGCCGACCTCTTGCAGCGCGAGGGTGAGAAAGAGGGCGAACTGAAGGGTCTGCTGGCGGCCTACCAGGTCGCGTTCATGTCGCAGGTGTCGCAGTCGGTGGCATGTAACGGGCTGCACCGTCTGAAGCAGCGGTGCTGCCGGTGGCTGCTCATGAGCCGCGACCGGGTCGGTTCCGATGAACTGCGGCTGACGCACGAGTACCTGGCCCTGATGCTAGGTGCCCGCCGGGCCAGCGTGACGGCCGCGTTGCGCCCGCTGCAACAGGAGGGGCTGGTGCGCTCGTTCCACGGATGCATCACGATTATCAATGGTGCCGGGCTCGAGGCCTGCGCATGCGAGTGTTATGTCGTGGTGCGCAACGAATACAATCGCCTGCTTGGATTTCACGACTGAGCACTCGATGAGCCCCTGGCCGCATTTGGCGACGACTTGAAGGGTCTTGCGTGATTCCGAGATGCTCAGGCTTCCCGAGTTGGCACGGGCACTCGGCTCGCGCGGAGACTCGCCCTTCCAGGATCGCGCAAGGGCTTTTTGCCGCGGCGCCGTCGCCGCGAAGAAGGTCGATCGCATGCGCGCGAGCGGCGACTTGCTGGCTTCATCATAGAATGACTGCAATTAAGCTGTCACTGGCTACGGTCGTTCGAGTAAACTGATAGAATAGAGCAGGTGGGGGATCGGTCGATCTGCGCCGGCGATCGGGCCGATCTGATGCTCGAAGGCTGATTGGCGTCGTCGTGGGCATGGTGGATGTCGGGAGCAGCTTGCGTGAATTGCTGAGGAGCGTTGAACCGTGTCGGTGGATCTGGAAAGGGGACTCGAAGTGCGGTTTCCCTGGTTATCCTCGTGGCTGAGGTGCGCGCCTCGATGTCGAGCTGCCTGCTTTTCTGGTCAGCTTGACGATCCACGGACTGTTGCTGATCGGCCTGGCATTTGTCGGTTACCGTGTTCATCGCGAGGTCCAGCGCGAGTTCAAGAGCGCGGTCGTCGATAACGTGGTGGCCAGCGAATCGACGTTTCAAGATCTGGATCAGTCGAGCAATCCACCGCCGCCGGAAGCCGCGGCTGGCTCGTTCGCACCGACACTCGCGACGACGATCACGTCGGCCCCTGCCTCCGCCGGCGGCGTGCCGGTCTCGACGGCCAGCGCCGATTCGACGCACGGCATCGCGCCGGAGCTCGTGAAGCTCGACGTCCGCCGCGCGACCGAAGTCATCGTTCCGACGGCCACCATGCTGGCGCAAACGGTCTCGATCCGGGGCAACGGCGCCGAGATGGTGGGTGGTGTGGAAGGAGCCGTCGATCGGATCGCCACCGAGATCGTCCGCCGGCTCGAGCAGGGGCGCACGCTCGTGGTCTGGGCCTTCGACGCGTCGGGCAGCCTGCAGGCCGAGCGACAGCGGCTGGGCAAGCATATCGAAACCATTTACACGCATATCAATCAACTCGACGAAAACCAGCTTTCGTCGAACGAGGGCCTTTTGACGATGGTCGTCGGCTTCGGACACGACCACCAGGCGCTCCTGCCCAAACCGACCGCCGACCACGCCGAGATCAGCAGTGCCATCAGCAGCGTTCCCCTCGATGAAACCGGGGTCGAGACGACATTCGCGACCGTGGCCGCGATCGTTCGGCGCTGGGGCCACTACAAGGACGAGCACGGCAAGGTCTATCGCACGATGATCATCGTGGTCACCGACGAAGTGGGCGACGATGAAGACCATCTGGAAGAGGCGATCGTCCTGGCTCAGAAGGCCAAGGTGCCGGTCTATGTTCTGGGCTCGCAGGCGGTCTTCGGGCGCAGCGAAGGGTATATGGATTATGTCGACCCCAAGACCAAGCATGTTTTTCACCATGTTCCGGTGCGCCAGGGCCCGGAAAGCGTGTTGCTCGAACAAATTCGACTCCCCTTCTGGTACGGGGGTCCGCAATACGAGATTGTCGAGGCGGGATTCGGTCCGTACGCACTGAGCCGCATGGCGGCCGCGACCGGCGGAATTTATTTCGTGACGCGATTTGACACGCGCCGCATGGGTTTTGACCCGGCCCGGATGCGCGAGTATCGCCCCGACTGGGTGCGGCGCGACGAATACGAGAAAGAGATCAGTCGCTCGACGTTCAAGCAGGCGGTGCTGGCAGCCGCGCAGCTAACCCAGCAGAAGCTGCCCGGGATGCCGTCGCTCTATTTTCCCGCGGCGGATGGCCCTGAATTCAAGGAAGCCATGACCAATAACCAGGCCGTCGCCGAACGAACCGCGTACACGGTTGACGAGGCGTTAGGCCCGATCAATTCGGTGGTCAAGCTGCGCGATCGCGAGAAGTCGCGGCGCTGGCAGGCCCATTACGATCTGATCCGCGGGCGGCTGCTGGCCATGAAAGTGCCGCTGTTACGAGTATAACTGGGCCTGCGCCCGCATGAAAAAAGACCCGCCCAAGTTCAGCCGATGCAAAGTCGAATGCGTGGCGACTCGTTCCCGACCAGGCAATCCTTTACAGTGATAAAGCCGTGGCGGCGGCACGCGAGGCCCAGTCGCTTTTGCGCCGGGTTGTCGACGAGCATCCCGCAACACCCTGGGGACTGCTGGCCCAGCGTGAGCTGGAAAACCCTCTGGGCTTCAAGTGGGTTGAGACGTACGTGCCTCCGCGGCCGCGAAATGGAGAGTGAAGCCGCCAAGAAAAAGAACAAGAATGCACCTCAGATGAAACCGCCGGAAGTTCCGAAGCTATAATAAGTGGCGGATCTGGGCAGGTGGGATGAGGATGCGCGAGCGACGCACATTTCTCCGAGAGATGGGGAATGCCACACATGGAACTGCGCACTCCTGCTTCTTCATCCGATGACGAGATCTACCGCTTTGCGGAGACTGACGAGCCAGTCAAGCCCTGTGCCTCCATTGCCATTCCGCGGAACCGGTGACGGTAGCGATGGCGGCGCCACGGTGAAACTCGGTAGCCCGACGCCCACGAAGACCGTGGTATCCGATCCGGTTGTCGTGCATCTCGACGTTTCCGACGCACCGCTGCTGGCAAGCCCGGAACAATCGCCCGCCAGTGTCACCGCGGGCGAGGGAGGTGTGCCCTCGGCCAATCTTGCTCAGCCGGCGGCCGCTAATCTCGCGGGTCAACGGGCGAACGCGGCGACCCCGGCTCCCGAAAAAGTGAGCGGAACCGCCAATTCCAGTGCCGATGCCGGCGCTCGACCCGCCCCGCCGCCTCAGAAGCCACGGCCACGCCGGCGCAAACGCGTGAGCGTGCGCCATTTGATGCAGGCCTGGGGAGTGTCGCTGGTGGTTCACGTGGTCATGTTGTCGGCGCTGGCCGCCGCGACATTCACGCTCGACGGACACGATCAAGAAGATCGTCAATTTTGACTCGGCGCTCGCGTCTTACAGCAACGGCGAGCCGGAAATCTTGCCGATCTACGCCGATCCCGACGAACATCCCGCGCGATCGTGCGATCGGCGACGAGAACGCCGAGCAACGCCGGCGAATCGGCCCCGATGATGCTGGCGGAAGGGGGCAACGAGGGAAGCGAAGGCGACGACAGCGGCGGAATGATCGTGGCCGCGCGGCGTCGGCTCGGGCCGGCCTTCGAACACGCCGCGGGTCCGCGGTGTTGGCAAGGGCCGGATCAACGAAGGCTCGAGCCTGCCAGGCGTCAAGATCGACGGCCTGGGGGGGTCCCCCTTGTCGCTCATTCCGGCACGATGGCCGCCGCCGACCTGAGCGGCGGCGGTAAGATCGCCGGCGACCCGATTTTCGACGTCAAGGAAATCGGCGTCGCGCTCGATCAGCTTGCCCGTGAAATCCTCCGTCATCTCAAGGATCACAAGTTGACCGTCGTCTGGCTTTTCGATGAATCAACGAGCATGCAAGACGACCAGCGGACGATCCTCCAGAAGTTCGACCGTGTCTCCAGCGAGCTCAAGCTCAACGTCGAGCCCACCAAGAAGTCAGCAGGGGCCTTGAACCACGCGATCGTCGGCTTCGGACAGGGGATCGACTACGTGCTCGAAAAGCCCCGCGACGATATCGACTTGATCGGCAAGGGCATCAAGCATCTGAAAGTCGACTCCACGGGAGTCGAAAACACGATGCACGCCATTCGCGAGGTCGTCGA
Organism: uncultured Planctomycetota bacterium; assembly: GCA_963818265.1. GTDB lineage: Bacteria > Planctomycetota > Planctomycetia > Isosphaerales > Isosphaeraceae > CAWFRS01. The sequence goes on from CAWFRS010000001.1 coordinate 536,604, forward strand.
ACATTACTCGGCCTTGATCCGCAAGGACCGCCGGCTCCTGATCGTCCTCGTGACTGACGAATCAGGCGACGACGGTGCCGACGTCGAAGAGGCGCGACAGGCCCTCAAGAAATACAAGGTGCCGCTCTTCGTGATCGGACGCCAGTCGCTTTTTGGTTACCCGTTTGCACACCACCAGTACGTTGATCCCGTGACGAAGGACGTGTATCACCCCCTGATCCGCCGCGGCCCCGAGACGGCCGATGTCGAGGCCTATCAGTGGGACGGCCTGCACGATCGCTGGGACGAGCAGCCTTCCGGCTTCGCCCCCTACGAGCTGGCGCGGTTGACCAAGGATTCGGGCGGAATCTATTTCGTCTTGCCAAGCGAGGAGTTCATGCGCGTCCGTCAGCGCGAACAGGCCTACTCGATCACACAGCTCAAGGAATACCTTCCCGAATACGACAATCGCCTCACCTATATCGAGAAGCGCAACAGTTCGCCGCTCCGGCAGTTGCTTCATGCGATCATCGTCGAGACACAAAGCTTCGTCCATCGCCGCGACTATCCCGATCGACACGCAGGAGCTCGCCAAGCTGGCGCTCGAAGCAGGCCAGCAAGCGACCGTGAAGCTGAACGTGCTCCTCGAGATTCAGAAGCGGCTCGAGAGTTTCGCCAAGGCACGAGAACGCGAGCCAGAGAAGCGCTGGCAAGCCCATTACGACCTGATGCTCGCCGAAACCGTCGCATTCCAGGTCATTGCCTACGAATATCGCGCCTTGATGGCCTCGATCGTCAAGTCGCCTCCCGTGCCGAAGCGGCCGGCCGTGGGCGATACGGTGATCACCTGGCGCGTCGACCACGCCAAGGCGCCGCTCGCTCCCAAGAATGAGACCGCCAAGAAATACGCCGAGGCGGAGCGCCTGCTCAAACAGGTCATTGCGAAGCACCCGAAGACCCCGTGGGCCGACCTCGCGAAAGATGCGATCGATCGCGGTATGTCGGTCTACCTTTACGAGTGGCACCACAACCCGAAGTACTGGGAGCGCGCTCAGTACGTTCCCAAGTATTGAGCCGACTCGCTGGATCAGCGGCATTCTCGGTTGAGCGAGCGCGAGGGCTCGTTGCGCAACGCGGTTTCGGGCGGAGTCTCCCGGGGTCTCGTGCGTCTGCATGAACGCCTCCCTTTGGCCTGACCGCAGACAACCAAGCCCCTTGGCGATGAAAACTCTCGGGCGCCGGTGTGCTCACGCTCCCAGGGTGCGCTCGAGATCGGCCACGAGGTCAGTGACCGAGTCGAATCCGGGCAAGACCGCGGTACGCTCGGAGGCACGAAGCCAGCGCTCGACCTTCTTCTCGGCGGAAATCACCGTGGAGTGATTGCGGCCGCCAAAATAGCGGCCGATCTCGCCGTACGCCGCTCCCACGTGCTTGCGGGCCAGATACATAGCCAGCATACGGGGATAGGCCGTCGCTCGGGCGCGACTATCAGACTTCAGTGCCTCGGCGACTCACCTGAAATAACTGGCAGACGGCTCGCTCGACGTCGCGCAGACCGACGGTCTGCGACGTGTGACGGATCGTATCTCTGAGCGCGGCCATCGCCAGATTCAAGTCGAGTCGCTTGCCGGTCAGCACCGCCTGGGCGATGACCGTGTGAAGCGCGCCTTCCAGCTCACGCACGCTCGATCGCATATGCTCGGCGATGTAGTCGACCACTTTTTCCGGAATGTCGACTCCGCGCGCGGCAGCACGCGATTGAAGGATCGCTCGGCGGGTCGCCAGATCGGGCTGGTCGATCTTCACGACCATGCCCCCCAGGAAGCGGGTCACCAGCTCATCGGTCAGCCGGGTCATGAGCCGGGGATGTTGATCGGCCGCAAGAATGATCGGCGCACCCTTGTCGATCAGTGTGTTGAACGTATGGAGAAATTCGTCCTGCGTGGCACGTTTCGCCGCGAGAAAATGAACATCGTCGACGATCAATCCGCCCGCGCTGCGGTATCGCGACCGAAAACTCGTCAGGTTACCGGTGCGCATCGCATCGAGGAAGCTATTGGTGAAAGCTTCGGCTGTGAACTGAGCGATGTTCAAGCTTCGGGTATGCCTGGCGCATGGCATGGCCGATCCCTTCGAGCAAATGCGTCTTGCCCAGCCCCACGGCGCTATGGATCACGAGCGGGTTGAATGCCGCGCCGGCCGACTGGGCCATTTCTCGGGCGGCGGCGTGGGCCACCCGGCTGCCGGGGCCCGTGATGAAATCATCGAGCCGCCGCGCGGGCCGGTTCAACGGGCCGGGCGTGGCGGAAGCACCCGCGATGGTGGACGCGGACGTGCCATGGGGGCGTGCGGCAAGCCGCGGTCGATCAGTGCGAGGCGGCGGAAAAGGCGACGGCGGCCCGGGAGCCTCGGGCAGGTCGGGCAGAGACAGTGGCTCCTGGGGCGATCCTGGTAGTGGAATAGTGACGATTGTCTGGCGGCTTGGCGGCCCGCTCGGCTCGGGATCATCGGGCGTGGGAACAACCACATCGCCTAGCGGTGGCTCCATTTCATTCTGGATGCGAATGGCCAGTTTGATGGGCCGGCCGAGCACGGACTCGGCGACTTCGAGAAGGCTGCTGGCGTAATGGGTCTGGATCCAGTCCCGGAAAAAGGAGTCAGGGACCCTGACTTCAAGCGATTCGCCTTCACCACTGAGCCCCAGCTTGACCGAATCTCCAAACCAGAGACCAAAGCGCGTTGGCCCGAGGCGCTCGGAGACGGCGATTCGCAATTTGGAATCGACCGTCGACCTTGCCTCGACGGCAGTTCGCGGACCGGCTCGCTCTTTTCCAGGATGTACCGCCACGGTGTGTGTCCCCGCCAACGGTGCGCACGCACGCACGCACGAAAACGGCGGCGCACCGTGCCCACTTGATGGACTGGGGCGGATCAAACCCGACGGAATGTATCGCTCAAAGGTGTCGATTCATCCGAACGCGAGGCCAGCTTCGAGAAGTCGAATCAACGTCGCGTTCCACCAGCTAGGAGGTTATGCGCTCCACGCGACCCATTGTCAAAACGCCGAGCATCAAGAGCCGGCCAATTTGTCGGGCCGAAGACGGGCCTTACCGGATGGATCGGATATGAGCCAGGAAAGGGGGAGCCGATCGCCAAAAGAAAAAAACGGTCGGAATGGCCCTGGCAAACCAGCGACGTCAGCCAGCCGGACGACCCGCTCAACCAAGACCCGCACACATTCCCTGCCCGCACTGGGGACGTCCGCATCCGCCGCCACCGCTCATCGGGAGCTCGCCGGCACGACCTTGCCCGGTTTGCGCGGCCGCCGGAACGCTGAGTAGTTTGGCCACCTCGATACTGCCGCACTTCGGACAGCGTGCCACGTCGCCAGCACCGCGGATCAAGGTCTCGAACGTGTGGTCACACGGCTCACACTGGTATTCGTACAGCGGCATGTTCGAATTGACTCCTCAATCTCTGATATTCTTCACTCGGCGCGACTGGAGCCCCATGAAAAATAGACCCCCGACCTTTCGGTATTCTCGAACCTGACGCCAGGGTTGTCAATGCCGGCAGGGACAGCCGATCGGCGGATCGGCTCAACTCTCGCGAGGCAACGAATGTTGACTGCGACACGTTCGCGCCTTCCATCGGGGTTGAGCAAGAATGGATCATCGCGAATCGTGGCGCCGCCGGTGATGCTGTATAAACGATGCTGTATAAACATGCGCAGGCGTCTCGCTAGCCTGGATGTCAAGGGATCGATCATGAGCCAGCGACACGAGGAGAACACGATATGACCCTGCAGCTTCGGCCGCTCGCACGCGCGGAAGTTCGCCAGTTGGATAAACAGGCCGCCGATCACCTGGCGTTACCGACCGTGATCCTGATGGAGAACGCCGGCCGCGGGGCCGCGCGGTGGCTGGCTGATTTACTACTCAAAACCGCACCCGCGAATGACTGGGAAAGTCCCTCATGCGGCTCGGCTTCCGCTCTGAAGTCCGATACCGCCGATGGTCGCAACACGCCCCGCGTGGTGATACTTTGCGGGCCGGGGAATAACGGCGGAGATGGCGGAGTCGTGGCACGCCACCTTGATGCCTGGGGCTTTGCAGTTCACGTCATCTGGTTCGCTCGCGCCGACGCACTTCAAGGTGATGCCGCGCTCCAGTGGATTATCCTCCAGAAATCGAACATCCCGCAGGTGACCTGGCTCGACGAGCATTCCGATCAAGAATCCGCCAATCAACCCGCGGCTCTCGCACAGATTCTCAGCGATGCCGACTGGATTGTCGACGGATTATTCGGCACCGGATTGTCGCGCCCCGTCGAGGGCCTGATGCGCGCGGTCATCGAGACGATGAACGGCTCAGGCAGGCCAATCTTCGCGCTCGACGTCCCATCCGGCCTCGACGCCGACACCGGCCAGCCACTCGGCGTCGCCGTACGCGCCAGCGCCACCGCCACGTTTGTCGCGGCAAAGCTCGGCTTCGCAGCCCCCGGTGCCGTCGATTACACCGGCCGCGTCACGATTATCGACATCGGCGTGCCCCACTGTTTGCTCGAACCATTTCTGATCGATTGACGAGCGACGGCGGCTAAAGCCACCTCAGCGAACTATCATAATTACTTGATATATAACAAATAACAGAATTGTCGTATTTAATATTCCCCAATCCAAGCGATCGAAATTCATCAACAAGCCGAAATCAGGCGTAGGCCTCGCGGTTTTCCCACCGTGAATTGAATTGTCTTTCCTTGCTTTCTTGGCGGTCTCTTGGCGTCCTTGGCGGTTGATCCCTCAAAATGCGAAATTCCTGGCGGTTGGTCTGGCCAGCCCGATTGACGCGACAAGGTTCAGGGAATGCGCGCCGAGCCGATCTGGCGGTCGGCGGATTCGCGTGTGCCAGTGGCGGTGTGGGTCGGGAACGCCTTGAGCTTTTCAAGCCGCCGCTCGAGCCTTTCGAGTCGTTCGACGATCGCTGGCGGTAGGACGAGCCGCAGGTCGCTCGGCTGAGGGGCTGGCGGTTTTTCGCCCGACGGAATTGGCATGGCGGCGGCTGGCTCGGGCGAACGCTGAGTAAGTGCGCGCTGAGAGTCTTGCGTTGTCGCAGACAGAACTGCGCTGGCTGCTGTGGCTCTTCGGGCCGGGTTGCGGTGCAGAGCGATACCAGGATCCGCTGACGCCGCGCGTTTTCCTCGCGAATCACGCCGAGCAACACGGTCGTCTGCGACGGGATACGGTCGAGCCGGTCGGTGAGGTCGTGCGCCGAGCGAATTGGCCGGCCATCGAGCTCGATGATATCGTCGCCCGGTCGAAGCCCGGCCTGCGATGCGGGTGTGCCCGGCAAGACTTCGCGAACGATGGCTCCGCGACCCGCACTGCCGCCGCTACCGTTGTGGCGGCTGCCCGATTTTCCGGGCGGAACAGACGAAGTGTCATGCGTCTCGGGCAACGGTGTCGTATCGGTGGTTGTGGTTCTGGCTGACGTCTCGACAACACTCTGAGCGGGCCGTGCCGCGACCGTGGTTCGTGACAGCGACGAACGCTCCAGGCGGCACGCCCAGATAGGCCCGATCGACTCGGCCCCGTGTTCGGAGCTGCTCGGAAACCCAGAGCGCATCTTGAACGGGAATCGCGAAGCCAAACTCGGCGTTGCGCCCAGGGCGATTCGCAGCGAGATCGGCGGTCCCGGTCGATGATGATGATGGTGCTGATGCTGACGAGGGCGACGACGGCGGCGATGCGGTCGAGTCGGCCGGGGGCGCGCTGGCCGTCGTCGGGCTGGCGTCAGACTCGAGCCGCGAGTGCGAGGCCGGCACGGCCATGCCACTTCGGATGATGCCGAGCCAATCGCCGTGCAAGTTAACCACCGCCGCGCCGCTATCGCCCGGGTAGAGGGGCACTTCGACCTGAATCAAACCGCCAAGCTGACGCGTTCCCAGCTCGAGTGCCCGGTCGAGGCCCGCCACGTGGCCGCGGCTCACGGAGTGCCCCATGCCAAACGGGTTGCCGACGATACAGATCTGGCTGCCGAGGCTGGGCCGTCGGCTCGTCGACTGGATGGGCCGCACCACCTTCGGCGGCAAGCGCAACAGCGTCAGGCCGGTCTCCGGGTCCGCGGCGATCCAGTTGGCCGAATAGCGCTGGCCCGAGAAATTGCGAGCCACGATCGATGACGGGCTGCCAGCCGGAGTGACTGGCGGTTGATCGATCCGGACGGAGAGAACCTCGCCCCGGTGGTTGATCACCACGCCAGTCGCCAGACGGCGCGGGCCGCTCGGGATATCGGCGGCCGAATATTCCAGCGAGACGACCGACTCGCGTGCTCGCGCGATCGCGGCGCCCATGCGCCGCTCGAGCCGCTCGAACGCCGCGAACATTTCGCCGTCGGTATCCCGGGTCGCGCCGGCCAGCGGCCCCAGCGCGGGATCGTCGGTCGATTCCGGCTCCGATGTCGAGGCCCGTGCCATGATCCCGGTTGCGTGCTCGTCGTTGATGGCAGCCGCGGTTGGCCCCCGGCCAATCCCACCCCATTCGCCACGCCGGGAGCGGGCTAAACGTGCGTACGAACCAGAAAACGAGCGCGGCCACAGCCAGCACGCCGACAACCCCACCGGCCACCATACGCTCCGGCGATTCGGACCCCGGCGATCAGGCGAAAAGGTTGTCATAAAAACATCTGCAAATCCGAGCACATCGATCAGGTCATCGAATCAAGACGAGTCAGGATAGCGGCCGCCGTGTGCCGGTGCCCACGTGGCCACGCCGTCGAACGATCAAGATCAAGGTTCAATCAAGGTTGAGACAGCTCGCGGGAGCGAGGAGGCAGCCCCCCTGGGATCAGTAGACCGGCTTGGCGTCCCGCGAGTCGGGAGGCATGGGTGTTCCATGGTCGAGGTCAAATCCGAAGCGCCCACGGGGAGTGCCCTTGGAGGCCGCGGCGGCGGCCGGTTCACTTGCCCCGGGGGGTGAAACTTCCACGGGTCGGGGCAATTCCGCCTCGGCCAGTTGGTTCGCCGCGGTCTCGGCACTCGACCGATCGACGATCGGGGCTGACGATTCGGTCTCGGTGTCGACGGGCGACAACAGAACAGCCGGCTCGGGGAGCGGCGCCCGGTTTGTCAGAATCGTCGTCCGCGCACCTTTCCACTGCCGGTCCAGGACCGAAAATGTCATGACCGCAACCAGGGCCGCCGCCACGCCTGACGTCAAAATCAGGGCCGGTATGCGGCTTCGTGATCGCTTCCGCGGTTGCGAACCGGCCAGCGATAATTCACTGAAGGAATCATGCGCCCAGGCATGGTTAAGCGGCCGTAAATCGTCAAGGTTATTCCAGGGCCGTGCCGATAGGCTGGACACCAGCGGCGAATCGCCCATGACGTTGACGCGGCTCGCAATCCGGCTCTCCAGGCTCGGCCATAACGACGGCGGATGAATATCGACGGGCGTCTGGGCGGCCGCCGCGGCCAGCACGTCCAGGGCCTCACCCAACGATCTTCGATACTCGTGGCACGTGGCGCAGCACGCCACGTGGCGCTCGATGCGATGTCTCGCACGTGCGCCAAGCTCTCCGCCATCATGCGAGCCCCGCGGCGAGACGGATTCGTCAGCCGCGTGCTCATAGAGTGGCAGACGGAGGCGCACCCACTCACAATTGCGATTAGCCATCGAGTTGCTCATCTCTTTTCTTGCCATCCCTGGCGACTCCACGAACGGATTCCTGCCGACGTTCCCAGATCTCACGAAATTTTTCGCGCGCCTTGGAGAGGCGCCATCTCACGGTTGACTCGCGCCGGCCCACAATGGCCGCAACCTCGGACGATGAAAAACCTTCCAGATCTCGCAGTACCAGGATCGTTCGGTGCGATACGGGCATCAAGGCAAGAATAAACTGAACTTCTTGTACGATATCGGCTTGAATTCGAGGATCGACGTCTGCGAGCTCGCGTTTCGTGCCGCCGTCACCACCGGCCCGATCAATTGATGAGGCCAGCGGTTGCTCGCTCTTTTGACTCCGAAGCCAATCCAGCCCCAGGTTGATGCCGACCCGAAAGAGCCAGGGGCCAAATCGCCTCGACGTGTCAAAACGATCGAGACGAACGTGAATACGCCAGAACGTCTCCTGTGCCAGATCGCGAGCCTGTTCGGGCTCGCGAACCAGGCGTGTCAGTACGCGGATCAGCTTGCGCTCGTAACGACGAACCAGCACAGCGAATGCCTGATGATCGCCACGCCGTGCAAGTTCCACGAGCCACGCGTCGTTGAGGCTTTCCTCATCGACGGAACCAGCTTCATTCGCTCTTCGAGGCTGCCCCTCGACACCAGCGGCATGTTCATCGTGCCGCGCTCCTGAGGCCGCGCGGCGCCAATGACATCATGCTCGGCATCAGGGTCAGACCCGGGAATGGCTGGCTCCTGCATCGCGTGACCTCCTCACGCTCTTTATGATACGTTAAACTGCCCTCGTAGCGCTGGATAATTTTCCAAAACCGGTGCACGCAGTGATCAGCAGCGTCCCTCGATCGAACCGGCCCCTCGCGGTCCTGATCCCGTTCAACATCCGATCGACAAATCCAGGCCTCACTTTCAACGTGTGATGCGATCGATCCTCTTCGGTGATGGCCGAACATCACACCGGCTGACCGTAAAGGCTCGACGAGCGACCGTTTACGTCCTATCCTGACCCTCATTCATCCGCCGATCGTTCGTTCGACTTGACGGCGATCGGTCCATGCACGAAAGTCGAGGTGTCATGGGACGATTTGGTACTCGGATCATGCCCTGTCCACCCCAGGCACGCGCCGAGGGCCTGGCCGTTCTCTACCGCAAGCTACCGGAGGAGTTACGATCGCGACTGGTTGCCGAAGTGCTCGACGAGGAATCGCGACGCGAGATTGACCTCTCGGGTTTATGGATCGCGCGCAACCGTGGCGGCCAGGTCGAGGGCGCATTACTGACCCAGGCGCTGGCCGGCAAGGCCGTCGCCGTCTGGGCCCCCGAGGTGATTCCCCTCTGGCGCCGCGGCTGGCTCGCGGCATCGCTCGTCAAGGCCGCCCTCGCCGATCTGAAGGCGCGAGGATTCCGGCTCGCGCAGGCCGTTCTCGACGAATCCGCCAGTCCGCGAGCGGCCCGCGACCTGATCAACGGCGGGATGCCGCGCGTCACCGAGCTCCTTTACCTCGAGCGCGAAACAACGACGTCCTTGCCGCTCACAACAGAAGAAACACGCCGGCCGAGCACAACGCCGGTCCCGGGTCCCGCGCCTGCGTTCGAATGGCAGGCGTTCGAGACGGATCGGGAACCGCAGTTCCGGTCGGTCTTGCAGGCGACCTACGTGGGCAGCCTCGACATGCCCGAGCTCGAAGGCGTGCGATCGCTCGATGACATCATGGAGAGCCACCGCGCCACGGGCCGCTTCGACGCCAGGTACTGGCAGATCGGCCAGATTCCGGGTACGCCGGAGGCCGCGTCGGTCCTCTTGCTCTCCGCCGTGCCGACGCGCGAGGCCTGGGAAGTCGTCTATCTTGGTCTGACCCCCGCCGCGCGTGGCCGCGGCCTGGGCCGAGCCGTGCTGGCGCATGCACTCGAGCTGGCCAGTGCGCACGTCCCGAAAATCGAGCTGGCCGTTGATTTCCGCAATACGCCCGCCACGCGACTCTACCAGGCCGCCGGCTTCTCGCCACGCGATCGTCGAACCGTTCACCTGGCGATTTTTCGCGACGACGCGGGTTGAATCGCGATTGGCCGGGTGTCAGCCACAACGAGACGGGATTCGGATCCCTGCCCATCTCACGCCTGGTACCGAACGTCAAGGCGAAGGGCCAATCCTGGCGACGTCGTCGGTGCAGGGGCCCCGGTTAAATGGGCTCGCCTGTCGCCGGTGGAATCGCGATGAGGCCCGGTCCAGTGATGCGAGCGACTGTCGGGGCCTGAAGAATCTCACCCTGTTTGAGATAGATGACCGACTCGGCGATGCGCACGGCATGGTCGGCGACGCGTTCGAGGTTTCGCGCCGTGTTGACGAGCCGCAGCCAGGTGTCGATCCGCTGGGGCGCGCGGATGATCTCGGTCTTGAGGAGCTTGCGAACCGCGCGATACTCGCGATCGATGCTCTGATCGGCGGCGATCACGTCTCTGGCGAGGGCGACGTTCGACTGCGCCAGGGCGTCGAGACTGTCGTGGATCAAGGCAAGGGCGCGCAGCGCCAGGTTTTCAAGCGTCTGGGGAATCGGCAGGGCCTGCGGATCGCCGGCCAGTTTTTTCATTCGTTTGGCGATGTGCCGGGCCAGATCACAGAGCCGCTCGAGGTCGCCATTGATCTTGAGGATGGCGGCCACCCGCCGCAGATCGGAGGCCACGGGTTGATGGAGGGCCAGAACACGCACACATTCCCGTTCGATCCGCACTTCCCAGCGGCCGACCGAGTCGCTTGCGTCCCTTGAGCTCCTTGGCGAGCTCGGCTCGGCCATCGCATAATCCGTGAATGCTCTGGTCGAGCATCTCTTCAACGACCGCCGCCAGCTTCAAGAGCTCCCGACCAGAGCCCTTCCATATCGCGAAGGAAATGCCGTCCCACGGTCACACGTTCGTTATCCCAATCGACGTCGTGTGCCTGGCTCTTTTCGGGCGTCATCGCGGTCCTCGTCAGCTTTGACTCAATTTCCTCGATCGACTGCTGTCTCGCTCCGTGTCGCCTGGCGGAAAACGGCGCTGGCCGTCCAAACGCGTGAGGGGTCGATCTCGTTCTCGCGGCAGGATTAACTGCGTGGTAAGTTTAGCTTATGGAATCGCGCATGCCGCTACAATCGCGAATCGGCAAATACACGAAAATTTCATGAATTGCGCATATCAACACGATGACCGGAGTGCAATCTACCTCGAAGATTCGAGCGTCCGCCACACCGCGACGCGTGCGGTTCGCGGCCGGCTTCAGGTGGTCGGACGAAGAATCACTCTTGAATACCCGTAGATGCTCAATTAATGATTCGCTTGCGAGAAGCGAGCCGAAGAACGAACGCGCTCGCCCGCACGACGCCCGCGATGAGCAGTGCGATTGCCGTCGCGGCGAATAAAAGCGGCCAGAGAATCGATGCCTCACGCTCATCGGGCGCTGCCGGAGCCAGATCCGCCACGTCTTCGTCTAATGTCGGAGCCAGCGCGGGAGCGATGGCCGAAAGAGCATCCACGTCCCAGACGCGCCGTTTTCCTGCCGCGAGCCGCCGTCCAAAGCTTGAGATTTCGACCTCTTCGGGAAATTCCAGGGCGAATTGAGCGCGGTCAGGGCGCTTGATGAAATCGACCTCATCGACCACGAACTCGTATATCGAGGCGCGTGCGATCGCGGCTTCCTTGGTGAGCTCGCCAAAGACGATCGTTGAGCGAAAAGGCAGCCAGCCTTCAGCGACTCGTTTGATATCGCCGTTATTCAATTGACTGATGACGGACTTGCCAGTGTGAGGGACCAGTTCCACGAACCGGGACTGCACCGGTATGGCGCCATGTACTGGATCGACCCAGAATGTGGCGTGGAAACCGCGAGCCTTGTCGGCGAGGTCCAACTTGATCACTGCCGTGCTGTCGAGCTTGGCCCTGTCGTCGACCTCGGTCAGGACGACGGTGTCGTGATCCAGTAGTTCCGTCAAGCACCGTGTCAGGTCGTGCAGAGGAGGCTCCATATCGCCGAGGCGTAACGGAATGCCCGCGGCCAGTCGAAAGAACTCACGGGTGCCCGCGTGCAGGTGAACACTGTGAATGATCGTCGTGCTATTGGCGGCGAGAAACATGGTATCGACCAGTGTTGTTTTGCCGTCAGTCAGGAGGCGATCCGAGATGAGGTCGGACGTCAACGAAGTGGCCGACATCGTCTTTCGCCGGGCCAGGTGTTCCTCGGGTGTATAAATGCTTTCGTAGCGGCGTTTTTCTTCGTCGAAAACATACAAACCTCGGGAAGGCACTCCGCGGGTCCAAACCGCCCGGGGCACGCCGTCGAGGGCCTCGATATTCGAGAGTTCGCCCAGCGTTCCGTGTGAACAGTGAAACCGGATCGTGCCGGCCGCCGGGAATGCGGCGCGATTATCCTCATGCTTGGTACGGACCCCCCGCACGATCGTCTCGGCGTTGTCGGCGGCCGGGCAGGAAATCGATGCCAGGCACAGGAGAAAGCTCAAACAGCCGCAAAAGGAGCGTGGACGGCAGAAACACATGGCAGAGCCTTGGGTGTTGTCACTCGAGTGAACGTTTCGCCGAGCCTTCAAGATTCAGGATCTTGATCGCATCAAAAGAAATCTGTCAAGACGCAGCCGAGCTTCTCGAACTCGGCATACCGCGAACGATCAAGACGGGCTGGCTCTTGAGAGTCTGTTCGGGAACTCCGGATCCGGGCTCGCTTTCACGGAACAGACTCTTGAGCTGAACGAAAACGAACCTGCTGCTGTGCTGGCGGGGCACGGACATTCCCCGAGGTCGAAATGCCCGACCTGGTCGTTCTGCGCGATCAAAGCTGGCTTGCTCCAGGAATGCGAAAGACCCCGGATGCATGGCTCCGGGGTCTCAGTTGGATTTTGATTTCGCCTTCATGCCGGGCCCGTGGCCCGGTCAGGTCGCGATCAATAATTGCTGCCGTGTAGAGGAGGTCCATAACCGTGCAATGGCAGCCAGTAGAGATCGGTCGGGATGTTGTCGCCGGGCCGGTAGTAGCCCAGGTCGTACTGGGCTTCCCAGGGCGGGTCCATCACGAGGTTATAGGGCCACATGATGATCTGCAAACCCATCAAGCCTGCCGAGAAGAAGGGCTGAACCATCTGATTGCGTTGCGTCGACTGCGTCGGATCGTCGACCGGATAGGTCAAGAATTGTCCGATCGGTCCCACAAAGTTTTCAACGCTATGTCCGTAGTGCTCGAGCACGGGGTCTTGAAAGTACAAGGGCAAGTGGCAGGTCGCGGCGGCCGCCCAGTACTTGCGCTGGGGACCCCAGTTGCGTGGCGGCAGCGGCACCCAATCCTCGGGAACCGGAATGGCCTTGATGGGTCGCGCTTCGGCCGGACTCGGGGCCCGGCTGATGTCGAGCTGGGTCTGGGTGCGAAGGTCTGACGACGCCGAGTCGCGCGGTTGCGACGCCGGCGGTTGCTGCGGATTCTGAGCCTGGCGGCGCGCCTCGTCTTCCTGGTTGCGGGCGATCCGCTCGACCTCGCGCATCAAATCAGGACGCAGCGACGAGGCGGGCGCCGCCACCTCGGGAATCATCAGATCAGAGCCGCGCGACCCTGACCGATTGACAATCGCGGGGGGCAACGTTGACGCGTCCGGGGCGAGCTCGGCAATCGATGCCGCGGTCGGCTGCGGTTCCAGGTTGGGATTTCTCGTCGGGTATGGCTGGCTTGCAGGGGCGGCCGGCGCCGCGGCCGGTGGCGGAGCCGAGGTGTCGAGATCCGCGGGGAGCGGCGGCAGGTCTTCCTTGTTTAAACCGGGTACGACGGCCGACTGTTCACCGGCCGGTGCCGCGGCGGTCGGCGGCGGGGCGGGTGCGACGGGGGCCGCGCCGGCGTCGGCATTGCGATCCTTGGGATCGAGCGCAGGCGATGCCAGTGCCGGGTGCTCGTCGCTGGCTGGAACGGGGACGGGGACCGGGACTTCTTGCTCGGCGTGGGGCGCTCCACTCATGGCCACCCTGGCGGGGGGTTCGTTCGCGCGGGCCGCCGCTCTTGGCGCCGGTACGTTGGCCGCTGCCGACGGCGTGCTTCCCAGGTCGGGGGGCAGGGGGGGCAGCTCTTCATCGGCCGATGGCGCCGAACGAGCCGGAGCCGCGGCCGTGGGTTGCGTTGCGGCCGCCCGGGGCTCTGGCGCCATGGCGGCCGCGCCGGGTTGACCGAGATTGGCCGGCAATGGCGGCAGCTCGTCCGGGCTCGCCGCCGGCGGGGCGGCCGGCTCGGGGGATGCGGGGTTTGGTGTGACGGCCAGGCCTGCGCTCGCCGCGGTTTTCGGCTCGGGCGCCGCCGCCGGTTCGGCGGGGGCGGCAGCCGAAGCTGGCGAGAGCGCGTTGGTCGTCGCGGGTATGGTCTCCAGGTCGATCACCCGGGTATCCTTCGCCGCCTTGGCCTGCGAATGAAGCTCCGCTGCCGGGGTGAGCTCGATCCCCGACGGCGCGGCTCCGGGCGTTGGCATGGGTTCGGCGGCGCCGAGGCGCCGAGTGGAATCCCGCCTGGCGCGCGCGCTAGCCTGAGCAGTGGGTGGTGCCACCACGGGCTGCTGAACGTCGGGCCCCGCGGGAATCTCCGACGGCCGGCATGGCCACGGCTGGAGTGTCAACCTGCGGCGGCTCGGCCCGGTTGGAATCGGCAAGCGGCGCGGCCGCGGCCGTGTTTCCCTGGACTGAGCTGGCTTGTACCTGCGGCTGGGGCTCGGCAATGGCAGGTGCTGGCTTGATCACGCTGGGGTCATCGGGAGCCTCGGGTTTTGGCGCTGACTCGGGAACAATCGCGGCCGACGATGGAACCGGGGCCAGGAAAGCGGCAGGACGGCCATCGCCGACCGGTGGCGCCGACGAAGGCTGCTGAGGCTCCGGTGCGTGCCGGTCGGACACGGTCACTTCGGGCGCACTGGCAACCTGCTGGGCCCGGGTGAGAGCCGCGTCTCTGTCGGCGACCATCACCGCGCCCCGGGGGGCGACTCGGCCGGCAACGGCCGCTGTCGGAATGTCTGAATGGGCCGGCGCAAGAGGGCGGCTCTCAGCAGCGGCGACAGACGCGGGCTCGCTGGTTGGTGACGTCGGGATTTGTTCCTGAATGGCGACTGCGCCGCGGGGCGCGACTCGCCCGGCGACGGCTGGTGTCGGAGCACCGGAATTCGAAAGCGCTGGAATGCGGCGGCGCCACAGGGCGGCTGTCGGAGGCGAGGGCCGGCTCGGGCTCACCAGTCCGCGTGAGATCGGGCAAACGTGAAACCCTGGGGATCTGAGGGATCTCGGGCATGCTTCGGGGGACGTCCTGGTCGGCCGGACCGACATTCTCCGCGTCGGCCAGGCGCGTGCCGGCGGTGCTTGCAGCGGCCGTGCGGTCGTCAATCGCGGCTTCGGCGCTCGTAAGGCGGATCGGATCGCCGCGATCCTCGCCATCGTTTCCGAGCATCCCGGTCGCGGCCAGCGCACTGGCGCCGGGCCGGCGCGCTGGGCGCCGAAGCTGGTCGCCGACCGCGGCGATGCGGGCTTCCGGCTTGGCCGCGACGAATCCGTTGCCGGGCCGTGACCGATCGCTGATGGCGTAAGCAGCGTCCTCATCGGCCGCCTTGCGAAGACCGCGCTGGGCGTTTTCGATCCCTTGTTTCAGGGCGAGCTTCTCGGACGAGTTGAGCTCTTTCTGGCGAACCTCGGCCTCGCGAAGGTACTTGAGAGCTCGCTCGTATTGCTGGTATTTCAGGTAATCGAGCCCGTTCCTGAGCAACTGACGGGCGCCACGCGCCGAGGTCATGCCGTGGAGTTGCGAGTATTCGGACCCCGATGGCGACTCAGGCGTTGCCGATCCGGCTGGAAGTGATTGAGCCTGAGGCTGGTGATCGGGCGCGGGCAACTGCTGGGCCGAGGCCATCGAAACCGCAGCGGCGGCCCCAAGGACTGCCGCGGTCAATGCCTTAGTAGAGCGACGCAAGCCACGCCTCCTTGCTTTCCTGGAACCCGCCTGTGACAGCGGCGATTCGTTGATCGGATCGACCCCGCCGGCAGCGCGATCGATGGATTCTTGACGGACAGAAAGGCTGTTTCCAACACCGGCGGAGATGAAAGCGGAAATCGGGTCAGGAGAGCGCTGGTCGCTCGCCCTTCTTGATTTCGATCAGGCTGGGCCCGGGCGACGCCAGGACCACTGAAAGAGCCAGTTCATTTCGACTTGGGGCAACGCCCTTCTTGCTCGAAACGAAGACGTCGTGCCGTCGTTCGTGTGCGAGCCCAGGCGAAGCCCCGGATTCTACCAACCAATAATGACACACAAACTTCCCGTGTTCCCGATAAGACCGTTCGTAATCTCCCGAAACGATGGCCAGACGTCAAGCTCGGGTCTGGCGGCGAGCAAGGAACACCCGTGAGTTTGTCTTTTTTTTCTCAGACGGTCCCTCGGCCGACTTCGTTTTCATTAGTGAAGCTCGAATAATTGGGGGCTTCCTGGGTGATCACGATATCGTGGGGGTGACTTTCCTGAACGGACGCGGAAGTGACTTGAATAAACCGTGTTCGGGTGCGTAATTCCTCGATGGTGCGTGCGCCGCAATATCCCATGCCGGCCCTGAGCCCGCCGACTAACTGGAAGACGAACTCGGCGAGCGGTCCTTTGTAGGGAACGCGGCCCTCGACACCTTCGGGAACGAGCTTCTGGTTCGCGGGACTCTTGCCGTCTTTATCGGGCATCCGCACGCCGGGCTCCTGGCGATACCGCTCGTGCGAGCCCTTGGCCATGGCGCCGATCGAGCCCATGCCGCGATACGACTTGAAACTGCGCCCGCGATAAATGATCGTGTCGCCGGGACTTTCCGCGAGGCCGGCAAAGAGGCCTCCGATCATCACGGCCTGGGCACCCGCGGCGATGGCCTTGGTGATATCGCCCGAGTACCGGATGCCGCCGTCGGCGATGATGGGAACCCGTCCGGCGGCCGCCTTGGCGGACTGATAAATGGCCGTGACCTGCGGTACCCCCACGCCCGAAACCACGCGTGTCGTGCAGATCGACCCGGGCCCGATGCCGACCTTGACCGCGTCGGCGCCGGCCTCGATCAAGGCACGCGTGCCGTCGCCGGTCGCCACGTTACCCGCGACGACCTGGATCTCAAATTGATTCTTGATCCGCCGCACGGTCTCGATCACGTTCTTGCTGTGACCATGAGCCGAGTCGACAACCAGAACGTCGACTCCGGCATTTAAGAGCGAGCTGATCCGCTCGAAATCGAGCACACCCACCGCGGCACCGACGCGCAGCCGGCCTCGCGCGTCCTTGCACGCGTGAGGATAGCGGTGCAGCTTGTCGATGTCCTTGATCGTAATCAGCCCTTTCAGTCGATATTCATCGTCAACCAGCAAAAGTTTCTCGACCTTATTTTTCGTCAAAATCCGATCAGCTTCTTCCAGGCTGGTATCGGCCGGCGCGGTGACCAGGTTTCCCTTGGTCATGACTTCCTCGATGCGCAGGTCGTTCGACTCGAGGAACCGCAGGTCCCGGCGCGTGAGAATGCCCCGCAAGTGGCCGCCGACGGTGATCGGCACGCCCGAGATATTATGTCCCCTCATGATCTTGCGCGCTTCGCCGACGGTGGCGTCGGGGGGCAAGGTGATCGGGTCGACGATGATGCCGTTCTCCGATCGCTTGACCTTGTCGACCTCGCGCGTCTGTTCCTCGATCGACATGTTCTTGTGAATGACCCCGAGCCCGCCTTCCTGCGCGAGCGCAATGGCCAGCTCGGCCTCGGTGACGGTGTCCATCGGCGAGGAGAGAATCGGGATATTCAGGCTCGTCTGGGCCGTCAACTGGGTTCTGGTGTCGACCTGGTGGGGAAGCAGGTCGGAATAGCCCGGCTCGAGGAGCACGTCGTCAAAGGTGATGCCTTGGTAGGCGATGCGGTCGTGCATCGGGAAAAGCTCCGCTCCGACCCGGAAAAAAAACAACCGCACGACGTGACGATCGATCTGACTGATTGATAACCGGCAGACAGACGGGATCGAAAGGGCCGCGGTGCACGATCAACCGGGTGTGGTTAAGTTCAGGGGCCTTTCCCTAAACATTAAACCCGCCACGGCCGTTTCTGGCAAGGTCAACTCGGGCGGGTCTCATCGCCGCGAAATGACGCTGGCTACGTTGTCTTCCCCGATTTCCCGCACCGCGATGGCCGCCGACGGCACGCCCACCTCCGCCAGTCAATGATGTTGACACCCCTTCGCCGACGGCCGCCGAGAGCGCCGCCAGATCGTGATCGGCTGGCTGCTCGAACCTGTCCGCGTCCGGGTTAAGCGCCCCGAGCTTCTCCCCATACAGGCGGTGTCGAATCTTTGAGGATTTTCCGGTTTTTTCCGCACGACAAACCGCTTGCGACGCGATACAATATTTGTTTATCCGCGTGAAGAGATCCGCCAGCCGGCTTGCAACCTCCCTTGGGCGACACAAGGAGCCACACGATGATCATCGTACCCGGACAGTCCGGAAAAGACCTGTGCGACTCGCAACTGGGTGTGACGCGACGCGATATTTTGCGTGTCGGCGGCTCGGGTTTGCTGGGCCTCGGGCTCGGATCGATGCTGGAATTGCAAGCGGTGTCAGCGCGGGGAGCCGAGGCCAGCCGGGGACCAGGCTGGGGCAAGGCCAAGAGCATCATCATGGTCTATCTGCAGGGGGGACCGAGCCATCTCGACCTCTGGGACCCCAAGGAAAACGTTCCCGATAACGTGCGGAGCGTATTCAAGCCGATCGCGACGCGGGTGCCCGGCATCCAGGTGACCGAGATCCTGCCCAAGCTCTCGGAGATCACGGATAAATTCACATTTATTCGCTCGATGAGCTACACGCCTAACGGGCTTTTCAATCATACGGCCGCGATCTATCAGATGATGACGGGCTACACGACCGACAAGGTGAGCCCATCGGGTCAGCTCGAGCCCCCCAGCCCCAAGGATTTTCCCAACTTCGGCTCGCAACTGATCCGGCTCCAGCCGCAAACGATGCCCATGCTTCCCTTCGTCATGCTGCCGCGGCCGCTGCAAGAAAGCGGCGTCGTCGGCAAGGGGGGGACGGCCGGCTTCCTGGGCAAGGCCTATGATCCCTACACGCTTTATCCCGATGGTGACGACATGGATATGGCCAAGATGGACCATATCAAGGTCGACGACCTCAAGCTCCGGCCGGAAGTCTTCGCGCTAAGGCTCCAGCGCCGGGCCAAGCTTCGCGACGCACTCAACGCCGGCATGCAGCAAATCGATCAGGCCGTCTCCGACTTCAAGCTCAATGAATATTACGACCGGGCCCTCTCCCTGATTGTTTCGGGCCGCGCCCGGGAGGCTTTCAACATCCAGGCCGAGTCGCCCCAGACGCGCGACCTCTACGGCCGCAACACCTTTGGCCAGAGCTGCCTGCTCGCTCGCCGCCTGGTCGAGGCCGGGACCAAGGTCGTCGAGGTCATCTGGCCCAAGGTTGCCAATTCCGACAATCACTCGTGGGACCACCATACCGATCTGACCAACCGCATGCGCGATCGCTCCGGACCGATGCTCGACCAGGGGCTCGCCGGCCTCTTGACCGACATGGACCAGCGCGGGCTCTTGAAAGACACGCTCGTCGTGGCCGTTGGCGAGTTCGGCCGCAGTCCCCAGAAGGGGATCAGCACGTCCGGCAACGGCAACAGCGCCGACGGCCGCGATCACTGGCCTTATTGCTACACGGCCGTCGTGGCGGGTGCCGGCATTCACCGCGGTCATGTTCACGGCCAATCCGACAAGACAGGGTCGGCCCCTCTGTCCGACCCGGTGCACCCGGGCGAGCTGCTGGCGACAATCTACCACGGCTTTGGCATCGATCCCGGCACGATCGTTTATAACCACCTCAATCAGCCACGCGAGCTCGTCAAGGCCGAGGCCATGACCCGCCTGTTCGCCTGAGCGATGCCTCTCCTCCCGGCTTGAGCCGGGAGCGGGCTTCGCAACCGGAATGCTTTCGACAGTCACAATAAAGGATGAACCGAGCCGCCAGGCGCGGTTCATCCTTTGCCATGTGCCCACCGAGGACAAGAGGACGATCAGGATCATGAGCCGGCTCGCTTGCGGATTGGTTCTGGCGGCACTGATTGTCAATCCGTGCGTGGCCACGAGCGGCGATGACGCCAGCGTCAAGGCCGAGCTGACACGTCACCAGGGCGTCTGGGTGGCGACCTCGTCGACGTTCGACGGCGCAAGTGCCCCCGAGGCGATCGCGCGCTCAATTAGACGGACCGTGACCGACGATCACGTCACATGGGACCGCAACGGCAAGCGCTTCGCCGGCACAACCATCAAGCTCGACCCGTCCCAGGACCCGAAAGCGATCGACGTCATTCCCGATGGCGGTCCCCATCGCGGTGCGGCCGTTCTCGGCATCTACAAGCTCGACGGCGACCACCTGACCATTTGCATGGCCGCCGCGGGCAAGCCGCGCCCCAAGAAATTGGCCGCGGGGAAGGGGAGCGGTTGCACGCTGCAATCTTTTGAACGCGTGGCCAGCCCGAAAAAGATTAAATGAACATACTATCAAGCGAAGGTCGTCAGGCCAGGTTGACGATGTTGTGCTGGATCGAGTGCTTCCGCCCCTTCGGCGAGTGGAAGTCGAACAGGCCGAGACCCAGATTGGCGGCCAGCGGAATATGCTGGGGCTGGCGAATGTCGAAGCCCTCGCGCCGAGCGGGTCTTGACCGTCGCGCCCGGCAAAGGCAACCAGCGGCAGGTTCTTCTCCTTGCGCTTGGCGTCGACGTAGCGCCAGGCCACGTGGTCCATGGCCACGGGGTCGGTCGCAAAGAACAGGGCATTGTTCTCCCAGGTCCAGTCGGGTCGAGACGCCGCGGGCCCCCCTTGAAACACGCCCTTGATGCCATCCATGATGTGGAGAACACATTTCTTCTTGATAATCGGATGATTCACGACCTGGGGGATGAACTGGTTGCACACATTGGTATCGGGCGTGCTATGCGACCGGTTGACATTGTTGACCAGCCCATGACTCATGTTCTTGAGGGCGCCCGTGACGCCGGCCGAGCCGTGGTCCTTTAAAACCGGGAGGAGCACGATCTTGTTCACGCGCCGCGTGATCAGCAAGCCGAGGTGCGAGCGCCGAGTGCGCTCGTCCTTGGGGTCCAGGCCCGCGCCGACGAGCTCCATGACCATGAACTCGTCAGGATCATAGCCGGCGACACGGTCGAGATTGCCGGTCTTGCCGTCGTCGCCCTTGATGTCGATCTGCGACGTGTTGTAGCCGATCCCCAGGCCCGTCCAGGCGATGCCATCGGGAACATCCTTGTCCATCTTGGCACCGATGAATTCGTCGCGATAGCGCTCAAAAACAACAATGTCCCTGGTCTTGACTCCCGCGCTCTTGAGGCCGTCGATCACTTCGAGCATGAGCTCGCTCGAGCTATTGGCCAGGGGATTACCGACTGGATTCATCTTCACGCCGACGACATCGCCGGGCTCGAAAAAGCTTTTCCACGCTTCGACCGAGTCGGTCGCGCCGTCAGCTCCATCATGCCGCGCACGGTCGCTTGATGGATGGCCTCGCGATTCTTGACGTCATTCTTGATCATTTGCTGATTTCGGATTTCGACGACCCGGCCGGGATAGGGGCCCGGCACACCCCATTTCGTTCCGGGATCGGCCTTCCCCGCGGCTGCCTTCGGCTCCTGGGCGGAAACCGAGATGACCGAGGCACCTGCCGCCAGCGCCGGGAGCGCGGCCCCCATGCCCAGAAAGTGGCGGCGTCCCAGACAACCTTGGCGACGGTGCGGGCGGTCGCTTGCCGACATCAGAGAGGCTCCTTCGAGATAACGGAAATGAGCGGATGCGTCATCGATCAAGAATCAACCGCGTGGTCAATTCTCGCAGGGAAGTACCGAGTGCTCGTGTCAGGGAAATGACGGGCGAACGATCGTCTTCAAGAAGCCCAGCGAAAGCGCATGTTAAAGAGCGATCCCTGGATCGTAACGGCGAGGTCGTTCGGTCGCAACGATCCGCATGGAAAAACAGGCGTTTCCGTCGCGGGCCAATCGCGCCGGGTATTGGGTATCGCCTCTGGCCGAGCCGTCTTGCCCGAGAAGACAGGGGGCCTGGAGCTTGAGAAGACAGGGGGCTGACGCCCTCCGCTCGCCCGGATCCGGACTTCCGGAACAGACTCTTACTTGCTCGGATTGGGCATGCCTGCATTGGCATCAGGCAGCTTCAACCCCAGCTCGGCGATCTTCGGCAGGTAGCGCTCCCATTCGACCCGAATCGGTGCCTTGATCGGGGGCTCGGCCACGTTGAGACCCAACGACAGCAACCGGATCCGCGGATGATGGGCCTGTTGATCGACCAGAGGGAGCAGGTTGCCCCGCATGTCGCTGGTATTGCCTTGCGCCTGCGCGCTTGCTCCTCGGCGAATCGAATCGCGACCTGATGGAGCGTGACAATCCGCCAGTAATGATACCATGATTCGACGAGGATATGCTCGCGGCACCAGGTCCAGTCGGTGAGGCGTTCGAGGTCGATCCGGCGCACCAGGAGTACGCGTATGCAGCATTTTCTCACGACCCGGCGATCCTCGCACGTGATCGCCATGAGCCACGGCTCACGCGGAAATGGGGACGAAGCCAGGCTGCCCGATACGCTGTTGACGATGTCATTGACGATCTCGAAACCCGCGGTTCCTTCAGTCGCAAGCACTGGATCAGCCAGCGTGGCTTGTTCAGCCAGGCTACGCAGCACGCGCCGCAGGGCCACATTGTCGAGAAGCTGATCGACGGTCTGGGGAGGCAAGACGGTTCGAAGCTGAAGGACGTACAGGCCGCCCGAGGGCGATCCCTGATCGCCGTGCTCGAGTGGCGAGAATAAATTGGCCGAAAAGATCACCTGATCGGACTTCCCCTGGATCAACTGCCGCCACTGGCGATAAAGGACCAGCCAGCCGATCAAGACGACCGTGGCCGCCTGGATGAGCCCTTCAAACAGCTTGTGGGCGACGAGCGTCAACAGGCTCCTGACATCGATCCCGGCGGCCAGCGATTGCACGTTCGACCACGCATCTTGAAACCAACTCGACATCGTTGGAATCTCCCCACCATGAGCGATAGTTCAGCGCCCGGCTTCTTTTCGAAACGCAACAGCGTGCCCGCAACCACGCCCCCAGTTGCCAGCGTCGCACTCACCGCGGGCCATGATACCATGATCGTTGGCCTCACCGGCAGGGCGTGCCATCTGCACAGGGTCGGCGCTTCGATGCTTACAAATTGCGCGGCGTGCCAGACCTGGCCGAGGTCGCAAGGATTCGCTCTGTCTGTTCGCTCAAAGGCGACGACTTACATTTTCAATATCGTCAAACCCGTAGGGTTGCGGCAAATAGAACGCATGCCGGCGTCCTGATTCCAGGGCGATTGCGACATCCAGATATGGCAAGAATTCAACGCTGTGATGAGTTTTGGCGAGTGGTATCGGAGTTGCTTTAGGCCGGATGTTGCCACAGCCTGATGCCTTCCCTTCCTTGCTCGGAGCTGACATCAATGAGTGCCAAGAAGCGTCGGAAGGTTTTTGGTATACGCAGGGAAACTCGCCGGCCGCGTGGCTGGACGCGCTGGTTTCACGAGGGTCTGTTTGAATCCGAGGCCGGCGGGAGCATCCGGCTCCGCACGGTCCTCTGGGGACCAAACTGACTGATCACGCCACGAATGGCCCGCGTGAGCACGGCAATGAATCGAAGGGTCCATCGCGGCTTTTCTCTACGTCTTGATGGCGATCAAGAAAGGAGACGGCCGCGGTGACACCTCTGGTTTTGATTGGCGCGTTTATCTCGCCTTGGGGATTCAGGCCATGATCTCGCGAGCGACGGTCCCCGCCACGTCGGTCAACCGGAAATCGCGGCCGCTATAACGATAGGTCAGCCGCTCGTGATCGAGCCCCATCAGGTGCAAGATCGTGGCGTGAAAATCGTGAACATGCATACGATTGTCAACAGCCTGCATGCCGAGTTCATCGGTTGACCCGTGCACATATCCGCCTTTGACGCCGCCGCCGGCAAGCCACATCGAGAAGCCCAGGCTATGGTGGTCGCGTCCCTTGGCCCCTTCGGAATACGGCGTGCGGCCGAATTCGCCCCCCCAGATGATGAGCGTATCCTCGAGCAGACCGCGCCCTTTCAAGTCCCTGATCAGGGCCGCGATCGGGCGGTCGCTCTTCGCTGCGTGGTCGCGATGCTTGGTGATGTCGGCGTGGTCGTCCCACGGCTGACCATCGCCATAATACACCTGCACCACGCGCACGCCACGCTCCACCAATCGGCGGGCGATCAAACACGCATTGGCGAATTCACCGGTTCCGTAAAGGGCCCGCGTGACGGCCGATTCATTGCCCAGGTCGAAGGCAGCACGGGCCTCGAATTGCATCCGAAATGCCATCTCGAGCGAGGCGATGCGGGCCTCGAGAGCTTCGTCACGGCCACGCGCTGACAGGTGCTCGCGATTGAGCGATTGCAGCAGGTCGAGCTGTTCACGTTGCTCGTCGCGAGCGAGATAACGATTCGAGACATCCCGGATGATCCGGTCGGGATCGATTGATTTATTGTGAATGTGGGTGCCCTGATAGATGCCGGGCAGAAAACTGTTGCTCCAGAGCTGGGGTCCGACCACCGGCTTGCCCGGACAGAGCACGACGAATCCCGGCAGGTTTTGATTCTCGGTCCCCAGGCCGAACGTGAGCCAGGAACCGAGGCTCGGCCGGATCGGCTGCATGTTCCCCGAGTTCATCATCAGGAGCGAGGGCTCGTGGTTGGGGTTGTCCGTATAGAGCGACCGGATGACGCACAGGTCGTCGATGCACTCCGAGACATGCGGGTATAACTCGGTCACCTCGATGCCGCTCTGGCCGCGGGGCTTCGCCTTGAACGGCGAGGCCATGAGCTTGCCGGCTTTTGGCCTCCCGGTCACAACCTTGGCGGGCGGCGACTGGCCGGCGTAGCGCTCGAGCGCCGGCTTGGGATCAAACGTGTCGACATGCGATGGTCCGCCATTCATGAACAGAAAGATCACGCGTTTGGCCCGCGCCGGAAAATGGGCCGGCCGGGGGGCCATCGGGTTGGCGGCGACTTCCGCTTCGGTGTCTCCGGCCATCGCGGCTTGCGCCGATCCCGACAGCCCGAGCAGGCCCGCGTTCGCCAGCACGCTCGTCAACCCGAGCGCACCGAAGCCGCCGCCGATCCGAGAAAAAAGATCGCGCCGGGAAAACGGCGCGGCGACCGGAAAACCGCCGGGGCCACCACCGCCGAAACCGATACCACCGCGAAAGTCGGGTCGAGCATCTCTCAGAGGCATGGCCGGCTATCTCCCGCGACCATTCCGTTGAACGTCGCTTTTCTCATGGCAATTGCTGGATATCAATCGACAAAGCAAAACTCGTTCGACGCGAGCAAGGCCTGGGTGTAGCGTTGCCAGCGGCCGATGCGTCCCGGTTTCGTGACGGACCTTGGGCTGGCGGCAGGTTCAGCAGTCTGGAGATAGGCGAGCCCCAGGTCGAGCTCGCGCGTGGCTCGGAGCGCGACCAAACAAGAGCCTGTAAGTATCACGTATCTTCGTCGCCTGATCGGCGGCACCAGCTGGCGAATGCTCGGGCGGCGGCGGCCCCATGCGCTGGGCGACGGCGGCGGCACTGGCCGTCATGAATTCGCTGTTGAGTACAAAGAGCTGCTGGAGCGGAACGGTCGTCTCGACGCGGCCGCCACTCGTGATATTCGGGTCGGGAAAGTCAAACAGGCGGAGCGTCGACGAAAGGTCGTGTCGGCTGATCGCCGCGTAAATCGTCCGCCGCCGATTCGAATTCGATTCCAGATTGATAGAAGGACCGCCGATCGTCGGATCGAGTCGAGCGGCGACAGCCAAGGTGGCATCGCGCCAGGCTTCCACATCAAGTCGGCGGCGGTTCATCCGCCATAACAGCAGATTGCCTGGATCCCTGGCGAAACCGTGCGCGTCAAATTGACTGGATTGCTGATAGGTTGCCGAGAGCATGATTTCACGATGGAGCGCCTTCTGCGACCAGCCGGCTTGCATGAACCGATTCGCCAGCCAGTCGAGCAATTCGGGATGGCTCGGCCGTTCGCCGAGGGCCCCGAAGTTGCTGGCCGAGCCGACCAGACCGCGCCCGATGTGATGCTGCCAGATCCGGTTGACCATCACGCGCGAGGTCAGCGGGTTGTCCGGGCTCGCAATTCGCTGCGCCAATTCGAGGCGGCCGCTCCCCTTCTGAAACGATGATCCGCTCGTGTCGAGCACCGTCAGGAAGCGCCGAGCGACCTTGTCTCCCGGGGAGTCGGCATTGCCGCGGATCATCACGGCCATATCAATCGGCTTGCTGGCATCGCTCAGGGCATGAATCACGGCGTACCTGGCCGGCGACGCCTTCTTGAGCCGCTCGACATCGGCCCGGAGGTCTTTGATGCGAGCCTTTGATTCGGGCGGCAGCATCCGCTCGGCTTGCTTGAGCCCGCCACCATTTCCGGCCACCTTGAGCTTGAGCCGCGCCGCCTCGGATTTGACATATGCGGTGATCTCTTTTTCCCTGGCCGCGATGGCCGCCTGCGCCTTGTCGTATGCGGCGACCTGATCGGCGGGAGCCGCCGGCACCTCGGTATACTCGGTGCTCGCGAAGATGCCGGCCAGGGCATAATAATCGGTCGTGGGAATCGGATCGTACTTGTGGTCGTGGCAACGCGCACAGGCGACCGTCAGGCCCAGAAAGCCCCGGGTCAGGGTGTCGATGCGGTCGGCGTACTGGTCGTGTTTCTTGGCGTCGCCGTAGTAAACTGGCCCACACGCGAAGAAACCGAGCGCGGCGAGCCGATCGAGGCGATCGGGCCCATCCAGCAGGTCGCCAGCGATCTGTTCGACGATAAACCGGTCATACGGAAGGTCGCGATTGAGCGATTTGATCACCCAGTCGCGATAGCGATAGCCATGCGGATAGAGCCGCGGCTGAAACGAGTGGGCCTGGTCTTCGCCATAACGCGCCACGTCGAGCCAGTAGCGACCCCACCGCTCGCCATAGTGGGGAGACGCGAGCAAGCGATCAACAATCCGGTCGAATGCGTCTGGGCGGTCGTCGCTGCAAAACGCGTCGACTTCGGCCGGGGTCGGCGGCAGGCCGATCAGGTCAAAGTACGCGCGGCGAATCAATGCCGGTTTGTCGGCCCTGGGGGCCGGCGCGAGACCATTTTCCTCGAGCCGGGCCAGGACAAACCGGTCGATGGGCGAGCGCGGCCACTGGAGATTCTTGACGGCCGGCGGGCGTTGATCCGCGACCGGCTGAAACGACCAGAACGATCGCGCGGCGGCCGAGAGCGTTTCCACCCGCGCCGGCCTGGCCGCTCGCAGCCCCTTTTCCCCCGATCGCGAACCGACGACTGGCCGCGGCTCGGGCCAGAATGCACCAGCCTTGACCCACTCGGTGAGCGCGGCGATCTCGTCGGCTTTGAGCTTCTTCTTGGGGGGCATCTGCACGGCGCCGTCGTAGCGAATCGCCTCGATCAGCGGGCTCTCGTCGGGCTTTCCCGGCACGACGGCCGGACCGTTCTCGCCCCCCTTGAGCATCGCCGCGCGCACGTCGAGCCGCAGCCCCCCCTTGTGCTTCTCTTCGCCATGACAGTCAAAACAGTTGTCCGCCAGCACGGGACGGATTTTCGCCTCGAAAAACTCTTCCTGGGCGGCTGAAGCTTTGCCACTGGGCAGTCGTGACGGAATATCCCCGGCCAGGGCCGGCAAGGCCCCTGTTTCCGTCAGGAGGAGTGCGAACAATAAGGCAACGAGGAGGGTCGAGCGGAGGGACGTGGTCATCCGGTCCCTTTCTATAGCAGGAAGGATTCTATTAATATTTAACATCCGCCAGCCAGCGGGGATTGTCAAGACCAGGGAATTCGCGACTGGATGGATCGGGAGACCGACTTGGAGCGCGATAGCCACCTGTTACGACAAACGGGAGAATC
This sequence comes from uncultured Planctomycetota bacterium, assembly GCA_963818265.1. Classification (GTDB taxonomy): domain Bacteria; phylum Planctomycetota; class Planctomycetia; order Isosphaerales; family Isosphaeraceae; genus CAWFRS01. The sequence goes on from CAWFRS010000001.1 coordinate 564,291, forward strand.
AGATTGAAATGGTTCTGGCGGTGCGCCTGTTGTGGAGCGAGCCGAAATTACCATGATCCTTAAATGGCGACCCAGATACGAATCGCTGACACGCCATTTGACTTTATCGTGTTCAATGGGCGTCGCGCGATGGCCACGCGATTATGAGGGTTGATTACATTGGCCACCCAAATCGTCAACAAAGCCGCGTCGTCGATTTCTTCAGGAAAAGAATCGGAACCGACTTGCCTGGAGATAAGACTCGACCATTTCTACGCCGATCCAACGTAGCCCGATAGACTCCGCGACGGCACCAGTCGTGTTTGAGCCAGCGAAAGGATCAAGCACAATGTCACCGTCTTCGGTGAGAAGTTTGAGGAAGAATTCAGGCAGAGCGGCGGGAAAACGTGCCGGATGGATCTTCAGACCAGCATCTTTACAACGTCGCGTATACGCATCGTTCGCCGCGTTATTTCCGAATTTCAACATGTCGGCCGGAAGGTCGTCTTCGACCACGTTGGGGGGGATGGAACCTCCAGCATCAACATCACTGAAGCTTGTTTTGATATTGTGGCCCGACGGTCGAATGGTCTGTCGAATTCCCTTTTTGCTGAGACGTTCCATGTCCTTGCTATAGGGCTTGAGCACAGTGCGGTTATTTGCCTTTGGCCACGGCGTCTTGGATAGCCACCAGACATGTTCTACTGAATCGCGTAAGCGGATGCGTCTGACCGTGACCCACTCTGCCGGCATCGGCATCTTTGCTGGGTTGTACCAGAAGCATTCTTGGGCCAGATGGAAGCCGATTTTTTCGACCAGTTCAATCAGCAGCCTGAAATGATACAGAGAACGAGTGGGTATTCCCGGATTGTAGCTTCCGCCGATATTCAGGACGAAACTGCCGTCTGGAGTGAGGACTCGAAAAATTTCCTGCGCAAACTGACAAAACCACTCAACGTAATCGGACTTGTCCGCATTCCCATACTCTTTCTTGAAGTGCAAGGCGTATGGCGGCGAGGTCAGAATGACATTGATCGATTCGTCAGGCAACGCTTTAAGAAGTAGCCGTGAGTCTGCCAGATACGCATCTCCCAATGGAGTGGTATAGTAGGGCGAAAAGCCGGGCACTTCGAGCCGGCCCTTGCCGTGAAAGATGAGTTGATTTTGCATACTGCCGGAGGATTGATGATCGGTCATCTCGTCCCTCGAAATTACCTAGATGGCTGACCTGCAATGATCGCCGACACCTGACATCAGTATACTCTAAGCGGGCCGGTTTACATTGTCAACCAATTTTGCAGGCGATCCGCTCGATCTTTCCGATTGGATCTCGCAAGCAACAGCTGCCGAGCTACGCGGTGTCTCACGGCAGGCGATATCTAAACTGATTCGGCTGGGCCGACTGAGGACTCTCGAGGCGGGTGGGCATGTACTCGTCAATCGTTCCGAGGTCCTGGCGTTCCAACCGGAAACCGCTGGTAGGCCGCGATCGACGATCAATAAGGAAGTAGACCGACTTCTCAATCTTGTGCGGAGAAGGGATTTCAGGACACGGGAGGACTTCTTGAGACGACTCCGGGAAGAGTACCCGATCCATCCTCTTGAAACCAGGTTGGGCGCTCCTGCCGAAGTGATCTTGGAGGCAATTCATCGGGCGGGACCATTGACATTACGCGGGATCAGGGGCGTCCTTGCCGAATCCGCTTTTGAATTGAACGTCGTGAAGAAACTCACGGGCTGGACTAGCTTACCGACACCGAACGACCCGCCCTACGATTTCCTTTTAGGAAATGAGCAAGGTTTAATTAAGGTCCAAGTCAAGCTGCAAAGGATGAAGGCAGATCGGCCGATGCGGGCGAACGAGGGATATCGGTGGCTGTCAAGCGACATGTACGCCGTAGAGACGCAGCGGACACGGGGCGGAAAAAATCTTAAAACCGGCGAGGATACACGGCCATATCGGTTCGGCGAGTTCGACGTTTTGGCTGTCGCCACCGAGCCCTCGACTCGGAAGTGGGATACTTTTTTGTATACCGTTGGCAGATGGCTGATCCCAAGACCCACAAGTAATCAACTACTCTTGAAATTCCAGCCTGTGCCCTCTACCCCGAACAACGATTGGACCGATCACTTCGAAACGTGCGTTGACTGGTTTCGTTCGGGCATCGACAAGACCATCGGCGGCTGGATACTTCCGGCAACCGGGGAGAACCTTTCCGGCGGAGGCTAAATTGCGATTGCGATCAAGCAAAGTGATCCCACCTCTGCATCCCGGAGGCCATCGCACGATGATGACAGCCACCAACACGACGCACATTTACCGGGGCTATGTTTTCACGATTGTTTACGAGCCTCATGATCCGGCTTATGCCGTCAACTTCCCCGACATCGCCGGCATCATCACTAGCGGATCGACACTTCCCGAGGCGTTCGCCCACGCTTGCGAGGCACTTGACCTCCACCTGGAAAGTCTGCAGAAGCTAGGAATGGCCTGGCCCGAGCCGCGCCACCGGCTGATTCTGGAATCAGCCGGCACGAACTGAGCCGGCTCGGCAAGCGTGACGAAGACCGGTGAGTGAGCAGAGACACTCGAGGATGGTCCCCTTCGTAACCCCGAATCCATCATCTTACGGGCCGTGCATCGCCGCGGCGCAACCGCCGTCAGCGGTATACTGAGATCTGAGAGAATCCGCGACTGAAGGTCCGATTCAGGAGCCTTGACCGTGCCAACGACCAGGACGATTCCGCGACCTCCCGCGCCGCCGTCGGCGGCGTCCTTCGGTTTGTCGGAAGAACGGGGCGTTATGCGTGACGTTTCCTGGAATCTCTACGATCGACTGACGGACGCGATCCGCGAGCGATCGTCGATCAGGGTCGCATTCGATGGAAAGGATGTCGAGATCATGGTCGTCGGACCGTTGCATGAAAGTCTAGGAGAACTTCTGGACATCTTCATTGGCGAAGTCTGCGACGGTCTTGATCTTGATTCGCAATCGCTTGGGTCGACGACATGGAAGCGGCCAGAAGTTGATCGTGGCATCGAGGCCGATTCGTGCCATTGTTTCGACCCGGCGAAAATCGCGGCGTGCCGCGCGGCTCTCGCTCGCAACTGTAATGACGGCGACGCCTATCCCCTTCCCGACCTGGCGGTCGAGATCGATATCTCGCCTCCGAAGATTGACCGGCCCGGAATCTACAGCAAGTTGCGGGTGCCCGAGGTCTGGCGATTCAGTGGCGACGCGGTGTCGATGGAACATCTCGATGCCAGTGGCGAGTACATCGCGGCTAATTCAAGCCAGTTCTTGTTTGTGCGAGCCGACGAAGTCACTCAATGGTTGCGCGATGGCAAATCCGCGGAACGGCTTACCTGGAAACGACGCGTTCGGGAATGGGTGCGCAACGAGTTAAAACCACGGGCCGGAATTTGAATAGCGCCGTCGCGACCAGCTCATGGCGGGAATCGCGACCTGTCGATGCCCGTCTCCACGCCCGTCAATCGCCGCCCGTGTCGGCCGTCGTCTTGATGGCTCCGCTCTTCCCTGTCAGCAATTCCGGGATCATCTCGTCGAGCTTGCCGCGGGCATCGGCCGAGTAGAGCCGGCCATCGGGGGCAATCACAAACACAGACGGGATTGCCCGGACACCCCAGGCCGACGAGAACTTGCTTTTCCAGCCGTCGCCCTGGAAATACTGCGGCCAGCGAATCCCATTCGTTTCCACGAAGTTCTTGAGCTTCGTCAGGCCCCCCTCGCGCTCGGGTTGATCAAGGCTCACGCCCAGAAACTCGACGCCCTGAGCGTGATAGGTGCGGTAAAGCTCCTTCATGTGGGGCATCTCGGCGACACAGGGGCCGCACCAGGTGGCCCAGAAATCGACCACGATGACATTGCCGCGCAGCCGTCGAGTCGATATCGGTTTGCCGCTGATGGCATCGGTAAACTTCAGGTCAAAGGGCTTACCGACCCATTCTTCGGGATTGCGCGGTGTTCCTTCCTCGGGCGCCCCGTCGCCGTCGCCCGTATCGGGGAATGCCCTGGCGAGACGATCTTCGAGGCTGGCTTTTGTCTTCGGATCACGGGCACGCTCAATGGCCATCTCGAGCAGCATCGCACCCCGCGGGTCGGCGGGAGCGAGTGTCAAAAACTCATTGACCGACGCGAGCGTGGCCGGTGACGCGAAACGATTTTCACGCAGCCGCACGCGGGCCTTGCAAAATGTCGCTTCCATTTTCAGCTTGTGGTCTTTGTTATGAGCCAGGACATCGTCGATCTCCTTGATCAGGCTTTTGGACTGATCAAGTTTGCGATTCCAGCGCTCGGGCATGAGATCCGGCAGGCGCGCATGGTCGGGAGCCGCCTTGTAAAGTTGCAGAATGAGCGTGTCTCGCTTCGACCAGATCTCTTTTCGCTTGGCGAGAAGCCGCCGTGCTGACGTCTTGTTCTGGCTCTTCGCCGGATCGCGGGCCGGGGCGACCGTCTCATCGAGCTCCTTGATAATCTGGTCGGCCGACTTGTCGGCGGCCGTCACGCCCGTGGTCCCGACCACGCCGGCGGTCGCGGCGATGAGGATCCACAGACAGATGCGCTTGACCAGGGTGTTCATTGCCCGAGCTTCCTGTCGAAAGGTACGTCTTTCACGCACGCTTTCGCCAATTTTGAAAGCGTCGTTCGAAAACAAAAGGTCGACTGATCGACAGGCTCGTGAGCCGGCATTTGTTGAAAACGCCGGGCGACGATTCCGCGATCAATCGACAATTGTTAATACAGAGGCATGCCGAATCAAGACGTTGCCTGGCGCAATCAACGATTCATGGCGATCGTGGGCTTCTGTCGCGGCTCGACCGGCTTGGCCGTCGCGGGTGCTTTCAGCGTCTTCAAGAACCCGATCAGCGCGTCACGGTCTGGCTGTTCGAGCGATTCGAATGTCCGGGTGACCCGCGCCGCATCCCCTGCGTGGCGGCGGATCGCGGCATCAAGCGAGTGTGAACCGCCGTCGTGGAAATAAGGCGCGCTATCGGCGACGCCCCAGAGTGGCGGCGTCTTCCATTCGTCAGTCAGGGGGTGGCCGTCGGGCAGGGGGGTTGCCGGAATTTCAGCATAGCCGCTCCCGAGATTCTTGGTGTCGAGCACGCGATGGAGCATGAAGTCGCTGTAGATCCCCGAGACGCCACCGATTTCCGGAGTATGACAGGCGGCGCAGCCGACCTTCTCGAACAAGGCTTTGCCGTGCTCGACCGTGGCGCGCTCTTCGGCGTCGATCGGCACGTCTTCAATGGGGCGCGGTATGGTGTCGACAAAGGCCACGAGCGACTGGAACTGGGTCTCGTTGAGGTCGGGGTTAATCTTTGTGTAAGAGACGTGCGCCCAGGGCTTGGCCTGTTCCATCTTGGGCGTACCCAGACCGAGCTCATTGGCACACGCCGACGCCACGAACTCTTCGAGCGTGGCGAACTGGGCCTTCCAGCCGAATTTGCCGACTCGTCCGTCGGGCAGAATACGCACGCGGCCGGGACGAACGCCGTCGAGATCGGCCATTAATTCCTTGCCGATGGCCTGGAGTGCCTTCGTCCGGCTGTTGTGAATGATGCTCTTGGACGAGATCCGGTCGATCCATCCGGCGCCGAATAGGGCCGTCGAGTTGACGGTATTGATGTGCACCGGATCGAAGTCACGCACCTCGATGAAACAACCGCCGACGATCTTGAGCCCGCCTGGTACGACGGCGAAGAAATCGTGGAGCCCCGTGTGGCTTTCGCGACAGTCGTTTGAAAGCGCGAAGCGGTGGAGCATTCCGCCCATGACCTCGTTGCGGCCCGGTACGGGGTGCACCTCGAACGACGCAATGTTGTGCTTCACGTCGCCGCCGCCGCCGACTCCCCCTTGCGAGTGGCAAGCCACGCACGAACGCTCGTTGAACACCGGTCCCAGCCCATCGCCGCCAGCCAGCTTGTCATTGGGCGACCAGTCGTGCTCAAAGAGCGCCAGACCCGCCTGCTTGACCCGCGCATCGGCTCGCGGTGCGCGAAGGACCGGAACACCCGGTACCAGGCCCCAGCCCACCCACGCGATGAAGAAAACGGCAAGGACAAGACCAACCCGCCGCCAGACTCGACCCAACCCGATGATTCCGGACATGGTGACGCCTCCCCAGTGGAAAAAAGGGGCCGCTGCCGCCGTCCCCGAAACGGCGCCATTCAGCGGTCGAACCCGCACCAAGACAACCTCTGACAATTATCCGACATCGGACAATCGTAGAACGCGCCTTGAATTTCTACAAGGGGTTGCTGATTTTTTGGTGGAGGGCCGGGCGAGCCATCAAACCTTCGCGAAAGAGACCGTCAGAGCCGGGCCCGCGGCGGAGCCGGAGCCAGCACAGTCGAACTGATTTTTTCGCGAGGCTCAGTAGCTCTCGATTTGATCGGCACTCACGCCGAGGCGCCGAGCGAGCGTCTCCAGCGTCCTTCCGTGCGGCTTTGCAACCTCGTTCCGTTCAATGCGGGCAATCGTCTTCGCCGCGACTGGTGCGAAATCAGTCCGTTGGAGCTTTCGCTGGAGGCGGAGCCGCCGTAGCGAAGCACCGAAGCTCCGCTCGTTCTCACGCCGCTCGCGGTTAAGCTTCGCTCGGTAGCTCCCATCCGTTTCGTAGAGAATGCCATCCGCGGATGCTTCATACTCGCCGAAAGCGACCGTATGCCCGTAATCCGTGAACGAAAGCTGATTGAATGCGGGCTTGACACCGTCTCCGGTTGGCTCGAAAAACGAGTACGGTAGGACCATTGTCTCTCGGTCGCCGCGCACCAGTGCGACCGTCTCTGTCTCCGCATCAACCGCACCGCCGATAAAACGGTCCGCGGCGTCGGCTCCTGAGAGAACGGAGACAAGCTCCTCCACCGGGAGCCACCGATATTCGGCACCGAAACCGAGCACCTGGGCAAAAATACCGAGGAGCGAAGGAACGCTTTGAGCCCGCGGGGCTTCGATGGCGAGCAACTGTGCGAAACGGGAGTGAAGCCCGCCGTGAGGGCTCACTTTCATTCGAATGCTAGCTCGAAGGAGCGCATCCGTTGAGGTGCGTCGATACGAGATGAAAACGACCCGCGTCGATGCCGAACGGACCGAACTCGTCGAGGTCGGCGGCGCGGCAAACCTTGACACGGTGCGGAAGCGGGTTGTGGAACCGGCCCGTTGTCCCGACGAGGACGAAATCCGCGGAGCCTTCAACCTTCAAGGCAGATGTTGTCTTACCCATTTTCGTCCGCTTCCTCGCTCGGGATATGTCCCCTGACTTTCATTCTGTAAAGAGGACATTTTGCGAACTTCACTTGTTGCCGGCAATCCCAAGGATTGCACCAGCCCTGGTGCACTCCGCCGGCCGACAGCAAAAAAACGAGCGACGTCGCAGCCCGGACCGCGTCGGCCGGGTGGGGAGCGGAGCTGGCCACCAACTACTTTCCGAAATTCATGTAGTCATCGATCGACGGACTACCCGGCTCGGTCGCGGCCGGACCCTGGAAATCGCGCTGGAATTTCCACTGGGCGTCAATCAAGACCGCCAGCACGACCACGCCGACGAGCACGACGCGAATCGTCGCCCGCAACCAGCCAGGCATCCGGCGCAAGAAAGGCATCTCGGGAAGCCATCCCAGCAGCGGGGCAGCAAGAAGGATCAGGGCATGCAGCGAGTTGAGCTCGCCGAAGAAACGGCCGACGACCAAGAGGCTGAAAAGAGCGACGAACGGCACCCCGGTCGGCCCGCCGCCGCGTGCCAGTCGCGAGAAACCGGCCGCGGCGGTTGTCGCACCGAGCACGGCCGCCGCGAGGGGAAGCCCGGCCTGGCCTCCGGTGGTATAACCCGACAGCATGATCGTCACGCCGGTACCGCCTATGGCGATCACCAGCGAAATCGGCACCGACGGTCCTGGCGCACGCCGCGCCAGAAGTATCAGCAGTGTCCAGACCGCCGCCTCGAGCGCAACCAATCCGCCAAAAATCAGCCACGCCTGCGAGGTCGACCACTCGCTCGTCCCTGGCCCGGCGACGTCGGTGATGTAACTCGTTCCATACAGCAAAACCCGCGCGTTCGCCGCGACGACGAGCCCGCGTATGGCCCACACGAGCCATTGCGAAACCTTGGTGGAGACGCTGAGGAGCGATTCGACCACGACGACCGTGGGGATCACCAGCAAGAGCATGCGGTCCTGATCGCTCCGCGGCGGCCAGTGAGGCCGATCTCCGACGATCCAGCATCCGGCAAGAAAAGCGATTCCGATCCCCAGCGCCCACGCGGCATCGAATGCGGCCGACTGTGCGACCGGGCGCCATGGCCGACCAAGGATGGCGACGACCGCGGCCGAAACCGCGAACGCGAGGATCATCGCCGCCAGGATCAACATCGGATCAGGCACAAGACGCCTCCTCGCCGATCACGCGGTCCGCGATGCGAAAAATGCAGTCTCCACCACCACCACCGCCGCGATGCTGGTCGTGGAGACCCGCCGCACTGCACCAACCAGCGATAAGCCGATTACTTTTTCGTGCCTTCAAAGCTAATCGAGACGTAAACCTCGTCGCCCAGAACGGGCATCGGCTTGCCAACGCCGAATTCCGTTCGCTTGATCTCGATCTGCGAGCTGGAGAACCCCGTGCGCGCCACGCCGGGAGGAAACTGGGTCATCTTGCCCCCCTTCAGGGAGAACGTGACGGGCTTGGTTTCACCGTGCATCGTGAGATCGCCCGTGACTTCATAACCACCATCCACCGGCTTGACCGACGTGCTCTTGAACGTGATCACCGGAAACTGCTTGACGTTGAAGAAGTCGGGAGCGCGAAGGTGGTCGTCGCGCTTCTTGTTGTTCGTGTCGACACTCTCGGCCTTGATCGTCATCGCGAACGACGACTTCGACGGATCGCTCGAATCAAGCGTGAACGTGCCGCTGAAATCATCGAACCGCCCGTGAATGTAGCTGAGCCCGGCGTGCAGAATCTGGAACGAGATTCCCGAGTGGGCCGAATCAATGACATAGTCATCGGCTCGCGCGGTAACACCCGAGCCGACCAAGACCGCGAACACCGCGACAAGCTTCAGCAAATGTGAACGCATGTTCAAGTCCTTTTAAGACAGAGGCATGGGAAAGGAACGAATTCCAGCACGAGGCCAGAGGGCCGGCGTGGAGCGTGACATTTTTTCACTCGGCCGTGGACCCTTCGAGCCGGTCGAGAAACTGGTAGAGCAACTGGATTTCTCCAGGCGTGAGCACGCTCATGAGCGTCTTGACGAGTGCCTGCTCGTCGGGCATGGTTTCGGCGACGCACGTCTTGCCGCGGCGCGTCAAGAAGAGACGATTGGCCCGGCGATCGTCCGGGTCTGGTTTGCGTTCGACCCAGCCGTTGGCGGCCATGCGGTCGATCATCCCGCAGATGTTTCCCTTGGTTACCAGGAGCCGCTCGGCGAGCTCTTGCTGTGTAATCCCCTGCTCGAAGTGCAGGGTCGCCAGGATGTCAAACTGTGCGATTGACAGGCCATGGCGCTCGAGCACCTCTTCGAGCCGTCGCTCCATCCGGGTATAGGTGCGCACCAGTTGAATCCAGGTGCGCAATTCCAGCTCTTCAGGTCTTAGCAGTATGGGCAGCCTGCGCCGCTTGCTGGCGTCGCCGCTGCCGGTTGATGTCGCCATGTGGTTTACTTGTAAACTATCGTATTGAGGCTGTCAAGAAGCAGGTTTCGACAGCCGGCGAGCGTGTTGCAGGCCCGAGGCGTGCGTCTACCACGGCCTCGCAGCGGCCAGCGATAAGAGAGCCAGGGCTCGCGGCGCCGGCCTCGAAGCGGCCAGCTACAGCAGTGACGAGATCAACGTCGCTCGGATGCGACCTGCCGCTTGGCGTCGGGCTCCTTGGTTTCGTTGGACTTCGGTTTCGCATCGCGCGGCTGGCGGAATTCGTCGGCGTCGAACATCGAGGGCTCGGGGGCTTTCGGATTGCGCGGCAGAATTTCCGGCAGCATCGCGACGTTGTAGGCCCACGCCGCCAGGACCTTGGCCCCCTGGTTGACCTCGTCGGCATAAACCTTGTCAAAGGTGTCGCTCTCGGTATGGTGCGTCTTGCGGTATTCGGCTGGATCCTGAATCACGGCGAAAGCCGGCACCTTGTGCGACAGGAATGAGAGATGGTCGGTCCCGTTCATGCTGCGCATGCTCAGCTCTTCAAGATTAAGGGCTTCCTTGAACGGCTCGACGACGCGGTCCATCACTTCGCGCAAATCGTAGCGGCCTTGCAGACCGATGCTCTTCACACGCCCCGTGCCCATGTCATGAACCAAAACGCCCGCGGTTTTGGACATCTCGCTCTCATGCGCTTTCACATAGCGCGCGACCCGTGCAGCCCTTCTTCCTCTCCTGAAAAGAGCACGAAGCGAATTGTCCGTTTCGGTTTGACGCCGACGGCCTTGAGGGCGCGGGCCGCCTCGAGCACGGCCATGATCCCGGTGCCGTCGTCGGTGGCGCCGGTGCCCAGGTCCCAGCTATCGATATGGCCGCCGATGATGACGATCTCGTCGGGTTTGCTCGAACCGGGGAGCTCGGCGACCGTATTGTAAACCGTCGATTCTGCCGTGCTGAACGTGTTTTTCATATCGATCTCGATCTCGACCGGTCCGCGCTTGAGCAGGCGCCAGATCAGGCCGTACGACTCGGTCGTCAAGAAGGCTTCGGGCAGCTCGGCCGGGGTGAAGTTGCTCGACGCGCCTGTCATGTTCACCAGGCCATGTTCCTTGTTGGAGTCGCGGAGCGAGCCGGCGGCACCCTCATCAACGAGGAACTTTTTGAGTACAGGGTAAAAGTCGCGCATCCGCCTGTAATCGCGCATCCGCCGCCGCATCTCCGCGTCCATGTTCGTGGGCGGCTGCTTGGGCGAGGGCTGCGTGGAAACTTCGGCCAGGAGCACCCAGGCCCCCTTGAGCTTCCCCTTGTAGGCAGCGAGCTCGTCGCTGGATTGCGCCTTCACATGAATAACCGCACCACGCAAGGGACCTTTGGTCGACGGGCTCCAGCCGGCGGCTTCCAGAAGGAGCCGCTGCTCGACGGGGAGCGCCACGCGTCCCCTGGCATCGCCCCGGGTCCACGCTCGCTCGATCATCCACGATTCAAGATGCGGGTTGGACAGGCCATATTGCTTGAACTTATCACGTGTCCATTCATTGGCTTTCACCAGGTTCGGCGAGCCCGTGAGCCTCGGTCCGATCATGTCGCAGAGGTATTCGATGTTGCTCATCAGCTCCGAGCGCTTGTCGATCTCATCGATGATCGCCTGCGTCACGGCCTTTGTCTCGCCGCTGGTTTCCGGCTCCGCGGCCGCCGTCGTCTTGCTCGGCTGACCTGATCGGACGGCCTGCGCCAGGCTTCCGGATGAAAGCGTCAAGAAACAGACTAAACAGAAGGCAGCGCACTCCCATTTCATGACCACGGCATGCTCCATTGATGCTTGATGAAAAATATTCAGCGCCGCGCGAGATAGGGAGAGGACGCCGGCGACCAGTCGTTCACTGCAAACGAGTATGTCGTGTGCTCAAGCGCACGTCCATGCTCGGGCGTGCCAACACGAGTCCGACGAACGAAGAATTGGCGAAATCAAATCAAGCGCAGGCTGTCTCGCCTCAACTCAGCGACGGCGCAGCCTGGCGACGAGGTCAACCCAGTCGCGGCGTCCCGCCGGGACGAGCAGATAGCCGCCGATATAGGCCAAGGTTCCTGCCGCGAGATGAATCAAGAGCGGCACGACGCGGGCGTGTGACGACTGGCCGTCGAGAGAAATGGGCAAAATCGCCCGCAGAAACATGGTGGCCACGAGCAAGCCCGCGGCACCGGCCAGGGCGCACTGACGGTCCGTTTCCAATACGTGCGGACGTCGATCTCGAGCACGCGAAACACATAGATTCCCGGCACGACGAGGTTCGACACGAGCGTGGTGAGAACCGTGCCCCAGATGACCCCCGCGACACCCAGCCGCGCGGTCAGAATACAACTGATCGGCATATTCGCGAGCGATCCGGCCAGGGCCGCCAGCGCGATCAGCTTGATGTGGTTCATGCCGATCGACATCTGCACGGGAACGCTCAAGACCAGCGGGAGGCCGGCGATCAGGAACAGCCGCATGAGCCCGGCAACGTCTGACAGATCGTAGCCAAGTGCATTGATCGCCTCCCATTGCCGGTCGCCGATCCAGAGCGAGAGAAACGGAGCCGCGTAGATCCACGCCAGTAAGCCCACGGGCAAGAGAACGCCGATGTGCAGCCGGGTGCCATCGTACTTCACGCGTTCGATGCCGCGGTGATCGCGCGCGGCGGCCAGGCTGGCGACGGCCGGCATGACCATGTAGGCCAGCATCCAGCCGGTCATTCGAAGTTGCATGAAGGGTTTGCTGACCACGCCGTAGACCGTGAGAGCCGCCTCGGGCTGGCGGGGCGCCAGAAAGCCCAGAACCGTGGTATCAATGCGGTCGGCCAGCACGATGCTGATCTGCATGAGCGCCATGTACAGACTGATCTGGCCGAGTGCCTTGTAGTCAACCCACCCGGCGCCATGAAAATGGGGCGAGTAACCGAGCTCGCGCACCATGACCCAGACCGCCGGGCCAAGACTCAGTCCCACCTGAATGGCTGTCTGCGCGGCCACCACCCAGAAAAAGTCGATGCCCGACTTCAACCCGGCCACGAGCACCACGAACCGCAAGATCGTGATCGCCAGCTCGTAACGCGGCATGAAGTCATACCGTCTGGCCGCTTGCAGCACGCTCGAGACTACCACTGAAAAGCCAAAGCAAGGAGCCGTCACGGCCTGCAGCCAGATCAGCTTGATCACCAGCGGATACGAGCTAACCTGGAGCTTGCTGAAAGGCAGGGCGATATAGGCCACGCTCAAGAGCGCGACGACCTGCACGATGGCCATCGCCATGTAGAAATTCAGCCCGCAAGCGATCGCGCGATCGACACCGTCGCGGTCGTCACGCGTCCAGGCCTCGGAGATCTGCCGCTGAAGGGCCGAGCTGGCGCCGAATTCAAACAGGAACTGAAAGAAACTGAAGCCCCAGGCGAAACCATAGGCTCCATTCTCGACCGGCCCGACTGTTTCGAGGATCAGGCGCGTCGTCCAGAGCGAAAAGACGACCTGGAGGGGAACCCGCAAGGCCAGCCAGAATGTGCCGCTGAGCAGTCTTCCTAAAACCGGCGGCAGCGCTCGGGTGCTGGCAAGAGGGGCAGTCGCGGAGTGGGCCGTGCTCACGGAATCCTTCCTTGGCAGAATCAAAGTCAGTCCATTGACCATCGCGCAGCCTGGCGGCGACGACTATCATAGCCGCAAACCGGGGTCGATCAAAAGCCCAATGCGATCACTTCGGAACATGAGAGTCAATCATGGACCCCGGTTCAGCGGTGTTGCACGCGGCCGTCATGGGATATCGTCGAATTTCCACCTCGCGACCGTCGACCCTTCCATCGCCGTTCATTCGAGCTCCGCGACGACCATCGAGTGAATATCGAGTCTGGGAACCAGCACGCTCGTTCCCAGAGGTGTGATATCGAGCTTGAGCTCTTTTCCCTCCGGCTCGAGATGAGCCCGCCGGAATCGATAGTGTGGCGCAAATGTGATCGGGATGTTGTAAATCGGCACGGTTTCCTCGCGCAACGGCACATCGTCATTCGGAAGGGCATGGAACGCCGTGGTATTGAGGTCGCTGTAGAGATGCACGACCAGTCGTGCGGCCCCGTCCTTTGATTGCCTCATGAGCACGGAATGCACGCACATCGGTGCCGTCACGGTCATGGGCGCGGGGGCCGCGGCCGCCCACTCGATGGCGTGCTTGATGAGCAGCCGCTGGTATGGGTATGCGTACAGATAATACGCGGTATCAAAGCCGCCCGCGAAGTAGACAACGCGGCCGCGGCCGTATTGATGAGCCACAACTGCGGGAACGTCCGCAAGTCCCGCGCCCGTCTTGAGCCGCAAGGTACCCACGACCCGGGCTGACGCGTCCTTGACGACGACACGGACCGCGGGGCCTTTGAAGGTCACACTATCCGCGCCGATATACGCTGGCATCTTTCCCCGATTCAAGAACGAGCCGGCATCCAGCTTGAAATCAAAGACATTCTTGCGTTTCTCCCAGTAGTCGGCACCAATCGCTCTGGCGAAATTGACGTCAAGGTCTTCGCGAGGTACCGAGGCGTCAATAGGTCCACGATGCTCGATGCCGAAAACGCGGCCCAGCGCGAAGTTATGCCGGGGTGTGCCAAACTCGTCAAAGAGTGATGCATCGAGGCTGGCGACCAGTCCGCCACCATCGGCGACGAACCGTTCGACGGCCGCGACTTGCGCGTCGGACAAGCAAGCCGTGTTCGAAAGAATAAGGACCTTGTAGCGAGCCAGGTCGGCCGAATTGAGATTCCAATCATTGATCACCGTGAGCACCTGGTGCTCCTCGATCGCCGCGCGGAACACGCCAAAGACGCCAGCCATGTAACGCTCTTCAACCAGCCCGGCTGCACGCCCGTAGAAATTGCGTGTGTTGTCGCTCATGACCAGGGCCGCCCAGGGCTCCGGCTTCTTGTGCGAGAGCCAGGGTTTGCGCGACTGTATCTCGTCAAGACAGCGGTAAAGCGCGTCTTGAAGGCGAGCCGGTTGACTGACCGCGATACTGGGGGCCGCGCCATGGGTCACGGCGAGCAACATGCGACGAAGAATCTCCTCCGGCGGGAAGCTGTCTTTGCCGTAAGGGTTACCATGCGAGAGGATGTACGGCTCGCTGAAGGCCACGCGATGGTTGGTCGTCGCCCAGATATAGGCATTGGCGAACGCCGGCACGATGGTCGCGCCCCGGTTGGTTTCATCGAGCCAGAACTCCTGATCCGGGGCGTCAAGCAGGAGATTCATGCGCGCCGGCATATTTCGTGGGATCGACAAGAAATGTCCAAAACGGCCCGCGTTGGTGGTCCATGTGACGAGGGCCACGGTCGGCTTCAACCCTTTGAGCCGCGTCTGCATACGCTCGACGAGCGATTCCATGCGGCGGTCGGCCCAGTGCTGATAGCGCCGGAATGCCGCGTCGTTCATGTCCGCATCAACAATCTCGGCTCCGGTCTCCTTGCGGTAATTCGCGCGGCAAGAACCGCAGTAACAGACACCGCCGTAATGAAGACCGTCGAAGCTGAACGCGTCAACATCGGGATACTTCGTGAGAATTTCGGTGAGCACATCAATAAAGAAGTCGCCATAGGGGCCGAGCAAGCACAGCATCCCGCCATGCGGGTACGCCTTCAAATCGATTTGAGGAATGACCGTGGTATTGGTCGCGATACGCCGCCACTCGGGATGAGTCTCATAAACCTCGCCCTGGAGACAGGGGGGATAGACGGCCAGGACTCGAACCCCCAGGCGCTTGTACTCGGCGATGTCTTGCTCGAGTCGCCCCATGGGCACATGGGGACTTCGCTTCTTGAGAAGCTTGCTGTCGTAGTAAGCATAAAACGGGTCGACAAAGCCAAGCTCGCTGATCGTGACCCCGTGAGCCGCCGCGGCGGCACGAGTCTTGGAATCGCTGACGGACAGCGTGTAGCCACAACCCGTCGTCGACTGCACCCAGTCTGGGACCCTGATCGACCGAAACGGCCCGCGATCGAACGGCTGTTTCATGATCACATCGCCCCAGATTTCCGGCTCGGCACCCGTGACAAGGTTTCCCGAGAACCAGGCCAGAACGAGCCAACCAATCACAGCGACAGAAACGGCGAGAGAATGTCGGCTCACAGCAGAAGACTCGCGGCTCACGGCAGTAAACTCAGTTTATGGGAAGTTTGGAACCGTCGGTTGGCACGCTCGAATCCGTTTTCACGCTCAAACAAACGTATCCCAGGATATTACCGATTTCCTGACGATGTCGGTTGCACGATCGACAATAATGGCGTTGTTCACTTAAGAAAAAAGGGAGCGGCAACACGCCTGGCTAAACGGTGCCGTGATGACGGCCCGAAAGTTTGCGTGACCTTTCGGCCGAAGGGATAAAGCAGAGGATTGCTTGCGTTCGCCGCGCCGCCTTCAGAGGCTGAGATTGCGGGATGCACGAGCTTGTCTGATCGCGACGACCTGGCCGGTCGCGCAAAAAAGGGAAGGAGCCCTCGTTCATGGCCCAGCAGGCGCGCAGCCGCGGCGAACGGCGACGTACGGTCGCACCGGTTCTCGAAGGTCTGGAAGACCGGCGCATGCTTTCGGCCTATACGGGTCCGTCGATCGGGCGCACCATCCGATCAGTTGGGGGCGTATTCCGAATCCAGGTCGTCGGTCAGGGGGTGCTCAAAGTTCATTCAGGAGGCGGGCAGGGCGCCATCGACCTGAGTCTTTTTGGCACGTCCAGCGATTCAACCGTCAATATCACGCAGGTCAAACCGCCGCTGCACTCGCCCAGTCGATACCTCGTGCTCAACAAGGTGACTGTCGCCACGCACCAGCTCGGCGGCCTCGACGCCCCCGAGGTCGAGCTCAACGGCACCATCACGGAATTCAACAATTCGGTGAATACCCTGGCGTTTGGCTCGATCGGTCCAGACACGCAGCTCGACGTGAATGGAGACGTCGGCACGTTGAGCGCGGGCCAGGTCAATCTTGGCCCAACCGGTCATATCATCATTTCGGGCCGGCTCAACACCACCAATTTGACCGACTCCTTGACGATTGGCGGCTTCACGATCGACGGCGGCCGTTTCGTGATCGGCCAGGACTCGATGGCGCCGATCGAGGTCACCGGCAATTTCACGATCAGTCAGGATGGCCTGTTTTCGATCGGTCGCGACCAGGATGCGGGAATATCGGTCAACGGCAACCTCGAGCTTGATAGCGGCGGCCAGCTCTTCGTCGGGCGGAACCTCAGCTCCTTGAACATCGGCGGCAACCTGATCGTCAACCCGTCGGGGAGCGGCATTGTCGTCAACGGCCAGCTTGGCGGCCTGACCGTCGCTGGCTACGCGCAGGGCCAGGGGGGCACGAGCGCTCCCACCGTTTTCGATGTCGGAGTCGGTTTGAACCTGACGGGTCTCACAATCGAGGGTGCCACCACCAGCCAGGCGGGGCTGCTCAACACCAATATCCGGGCCGGCGGCACCATCTCGGGTATCAACATCCCTTACAACCAGGTGAACAGCACGATCCAGCCGTCGACTCCGCCCACCACCTGATCGGAGCGACTCAGCCTGCCGTCTCAGTCGATTTCAGCGTCCAGGGCTCGGTGCGCCCGGAACGGAAGCACCACGGCCGATCAATCCCAGACTGCGATGAATGATCGTGGCGTCGGCCTCGAACTGGGACGTGAAAAACGCCACGCGAAAGAGCCGGGCCAGCGACAGGAGGTTGGTCAAGTCGTGATCGACCTCGTCGGCCGGACGATTCTGACGCGCGGCCAGGCTCTTGACCAGGCTCGCCCGATGTTGATCGGCCAGGCGGTCAAGGGCCGCGACGTCGAGAGCCGCACAGGTGCCCTTGCCCGTGAATGGCGGGTGGCATAACGCCCGAAATCGTTCGCTGGCTTTGGGATCTGACGCCGTTTCGATGTAGCGCGCCACCGATTCCGGCGACGTGCCGGCAACCAGGCAGTGCCGGCCGCGGTCCACCGCGTAGGCAAATGGAACAGGCGGATCCAGCGTCATCACTTGCAGACCGCCGACCGGACGAGCCGTGATTCGCGACCGTCCCTGAGCCCGCTTGTCGTCGAGCGCCGTCATGGCAAGCACGGTGCGTAGTCCCGTCTCGACGGCGGCTTCGATACTCGGCTGGGAGGCCAGTTCGGGTGCTCCACCCAGGCCAACCACCACGACGACGGGAAACGGCCATGCGGCCGATGCCGCTCGAGCGGTACCCTTGATGCTGTCTCGGTTTGCAGAACCCGTGGCGTCGGAAGGCGAATCGAGATAAACCAGAATGCCCGGACCCACTTGCGGCAGCACCTGTTCGCGAACATCGAGACCCAGAAGCAGGCCCGAGAGCAACTTTTCAAGATTCGCAATCTTGGGCTGATCGAGATCGGCCATGATCTGTGCCAGCGCGCCGAACAAGGCCGTGGCGTCGAGGTATCCAACCCCGGCGCCAAGGGCGGTGGCTGGCAAGCGAAAAAGACCCGCGTCGACCCGCCGCGGATCAGCGGCCCAGTGGCGCAGCCATGGGTCGAGCGCCGAAGGATTGAGCGTTTCGACCGTGTGGAGCGTGATCGAATCGTCACTCGAGACAAGCGACGCCCCGAAGTAATCGTGCGCGGCGACGTCGCGCTCGATCAGGGCCATCATCCGGGCGTCGGTCGGCTTGTCCGGCCGAGGCTGCCCGGCCAGCATTCGCTCAATGTGACGAGGGTCGACGAATAACCGCGCGACAGCACGCTCGGGAAGCTTGTTGCGAACCGCCATGAACCGGGGCAGCTCACCAAGGCCGGGTTCGGTCTGCGCACCGGCGTCCGTTCCAGCGGCCTTCATAACCATGCGTGCCTTGCGATCGACGACCGACTGGATGAGCGATTCCGAGTTGGAAAAGGCAAACGTGCCGTCTGGAAAGATCACAAAGCACTCGGCGGGCCGATTGGCCGCGGGCGGAAACTCGCGCACCGAGTAGGTCGTGCCATGATGCTTGCGGTCGACGACCGCAGCGAGCTCGCCGCTTTCCTGCTGGGACGTGTTCACCAGGCTGACCAGACGCTCGAGCAAAGCCAGATCGCGTACCTTGGCGATCAAGAGCCCGCGCCCCGCGTCGGCGTCGGCATCGGCCTCACGCGGAATCTGGAGGGCCAACACCGCGGCATCGCCCAGGAGCTCATCGCGTACTTCGGCGATCGTCGTTCTTAAATGGTCCTCGATCTGTCGACTTGACCGCTCGAACTGGAGGTATTTCTCGGACCCAAACCACGATCGAACAACCGGCACCTTCCGCAACTCTTGCGCGAGCTTCGATTCGAGAAAGGCCCTGGCATGGTCGCGAAGGTTTTCGACGCTCAGAATCACCGCGCTATCAGGGGGGACGAGTCGCAAGACCTCGTCGGCCGGCGTCAGTCTGGGCGCAGCCGGCTCCGCGCCGCGGGAATAGCCGGCGGTCAGCACGTGCGCCGCGGCGATGACGACGAGAATCAGACACCGTTTGACAACCGCGCGGGCCGGCCGCGAGGATGTTTGCCGAATCTGGCCGCGAGATTGATTCGACCGTGATCGTGGGCCCATCAGGCTCCCTTTTGCGAAGGCGGTTGAATGGTGATGACTTCGGGTTTGGGGAGTGCTGGTCCGAGCAGGAATCCGAACGCGTGCCGGGCGGTTTCTGAAAGAGGGCGCACACCCGTGGCGAGGCGATCGCCCACGTGCTGCAAGACGGCCCCTGCGGCCGCCGTATCCGGGGCCAGCGCACCCAGGGACGGAACCGATACCATGCTTTCCGGAGACGAAGACGACGCCGCGACCGCCGGCCGCGGCGCATCAGAGCTCGTGGCGGCATCGAGAACATGGCGGCCGATCCGCGCCGCGGGTTCCGAGGCCGATCGAGCGAGCTCCCATGTCGCTTCCGTCGCTTCGGCGAGTGCGTGGTTCAGGCTCCGCCCACGCGCGGGCGCAACGACTGACGACCCGCCGCGTGTCTGATTGTCAACGTTGGCGGGCGCAACATACACCGCAGTTTGAGATCGGCCGCCCCGCGCCGGGTCCCATGCGTGGTTCAAGCCAAACGCGACCAGGATCGCGGCCGCGCTCGCGGCGATCGCCGCGGCAAGCGGCCAATGATATCGGCGGAGCCGCGCCAAGTGGATCGGCAAAACCGACGCGGCCGGCGCATCGAGCTCCGCCAGAATGCGACTTGCCAGGTTTGCTGAGGGCAGAGGAGGCGGTCCCCAGGCGGCCAGTGCATGCTGCAAAGCGCGATACGCGCGCTCTTCTGCTGGCAGGCCGGACAGATGGCCGCATGTTCGCGCAGCGAACGATCGCGCGGGATCTCGAATGATTCGATATCAACGGCGGTTCGCGCGGCGGGCACCGACACGGCGCAGGGTCCGCCGGCGCCGCCAGTATCGGCGTCTAGCTGGTCTTGCCAGGCACGCTCGAAGTCGTCGCATGTCATTGTCGACTCGTTCCTATCACGTTTGTTGACTGGCAGGATCGATCTCGGTTTCCGGGGTCGTGTCGTGTCGCGCCGCGGGTTGGGCATTCGTGGCCTCTGCCCGAGGCGTTCCACCGATGGGTGCCGGCCATTGCACCGCGACTAGCAATGCACTCCACGGCGGCTCAGGTAATCGGCCAGCTCGGCTCGAGCACGGTGCAGCCAGGTCTTGACCGTTCCCACCGGCCGGGACACGGCTCGGGCGATCTCGTCGTACGAAAGATTCTGCTCGTGAAACAAAACGAAGACCAGGCGATATTCATCTCGAAGGACGTTCAGGGCACGTTCGAGCTCGCCGGCCAGGTCGTCCGGATCGGCTCGGCCGGCCCGGGGATCAGGCACGTCATACGCGGGCTCCGCGGAGACCGTGGCTGGCCGCCGCGACCGTCGCGCCAGCGCTGTGCGGCAGCGGTTGGCCGCGATCTCGAGCAGCCACGGGCGGATCGGCCGCGCCGGATCGAACCGAGCCATCGCGCGAATGGCGCGGACGAACGTTTCCTGCGCGACATCCTCGGCATCCTGACGTTGGTTCATCATGCGATAGCACAATCCAAAGACGATCCCCTGATATTGCTCAATCAGCAGACGAGCCGCTTGTGGATCGCCAGCCTGGATCGCCGCGGCCAGTGCAGGGTCATCCATCGGCTTCTCGCTACTTCGCCAACCCTCCTTCCCGGCCGTCGCCGGCAGGTCGGTCGTCATGGTTCAATACCCCAGGCGCGAGAGCCCGGTTTCAGGTTTCGATAAGGCCCGTTTGGTCGATCGCGAACCAACGCCCATTACTCACGACCTGGCGTGGTGAAAGGTTGGGTTTGCACGGCTTTCGCTTTTTTCCCGTTTTCATTGACGAACAACGCGGCATCCAGAGCGCCACGCCTTTGTTGGAGTTCCGCCTTGAGGCGGCTTCTTGCGATATCAACCAGAGCGGACCGGCTAAAAGCCGGAACTCCAACGGTCGCCTGTTGGAGTTCCGCCCTTCAGGCGGCGGGTGAGCCGAAGTTTGCACCTGAAGGGCGGGACTCCAACAAGAAGCCGCGCCACAGAATCGGCCTACTCTCAATGCATTCGGAAGTCGATTCAACACCCACCTTTCACTGGGTCTCTCCCGCCCCGCCAAAAAGACCCGGCGATAACCACCCACCTGAGTCGTGGCCCCAATCAAGCCCGCAATCATTGCCTCGGTCACCGCCTCTATTGACTCCCTTGTTGACAGAGTTCACTCAATCCGAAATCGACGCTGCAACGTTTTGCCGCATGCGAGTTTAAGTCAATCGTCACGGGGTCGATCGGCGGCCGCTTGTCAGCAAACGGGTCGAGTCGTTATCGGTCTCGACCCGGTCAACTCCTGGCCTGACGTTTCTAACGCATGATTGCGGCTTGAGCCGATCATCCGGTTCGGCTAGCCTGAAGCCGTAGATCGTGCGAAAACGGGCTGCATTCTTCAAGCGGCATGGAATTGTCTCCGCCGCGAAATCAGCCCGAACTCAATTGGGAGACGCGCCGCGAAGTCTCGGATGACGCGGCCATGATCCATGCCTCGAACGATACGAGCCGGGGAGCGCATCGCAAACTCAGCGGGGTCCGAACCGGCGCCGGGCGTCGCCTATGCTGAAACGGTGGCCCTGCCAAGGGTCGACCTCGATGACCCCGTGGGCCAGGTGGTGGTCGACGTTCTCTTCAGCGCGGGGGCCCGGATGGCCGCGTGCAATGAAGACGCCCGGCGCGGGGAATCCGCCGGCATCCACCGCCTCCGCACGACGGTCCGACGGTTACGGAGCGACCTCCGCTCACTCGAGGACCTCGTCGATCGCCCGTGGCGCCAGGATCTTTGCGGGGAACTCAAGTGGCTGGCCGGCCAGCTCGGCGAGGTGCGTGATCTCGATATCCTGGGCGCCCGGCTCGAACAGGGAATCGAAGCGAGAAAGAGCGGCCACGCGAGCGAAGCCGAGCTGACGGCCTTGATGACCGCTCTTCATAACCGTCGTGCACAGGCGGCCCGTGCTCTCGCCGACGTCTTGCGCAGCGATCGCTATGGAAGCCTGGTGATGAATATCGAGCTTTCCGCCGCGCAGCCCCCACTGTCGAGCGCCGCGGCCGTGCCATGCCGCGAGGCGCTGCCAGAGATCGCAACGGCCTCCTGGAGGCGTATCCGACGCGCGGGTCGGGCCTTGAAAAAATCTGATCCCGACGAACAATTGCACGAGTTTCGCAAGCGGGTCAAACGGGCTCGATACATTGCCGAGCTGATCGCTCCGATTTTGGGGCGCCGTGCCCTGCGCAGTGGCTGGACGTTACGTCCGGCTGCTCACCCAGATTCAAGACACGCTGGGCGAGCATCAAGACGCCGTCATCGCCGCGACCGAGATCGAACGCACGCTCGAGCGCCGCTCCCGACGATCGCGCGCTGCACGAATCGGCCGCCCCATTGCTGGAATTTCAGCGTCAAAATGCCGACGCATCGCGCGCTCGCTTCTTCAAGATCTGGAAACAATTCGACCGCAAGAAATCGCGCCGCTGGTTGAACATCTCGCGCAAAATCCAGGCGGGAGCCTGTTAGAAGGAAAGCCCGATCTCGTGGATCCGACCCGAAAGCCGCTGCCCGTCTTGAACGTGATTGCCGCGGATCTGACGACCCAGGGTTCCGCCGCGAAGGATCCTGTGTGCGGCATGAATGTCGATCCAGCCCGCGCCGCCGGCTCGGCCGATCATGACGGCCAGACCTATTATTTTTGCAGTCGCGGCTGTGTCGAAAAATTTCGCGCGAACCCTCTGCGCTACTTGAGCGCCGGGCATCAGGCGACGGCCGGGATGATGCATGACGACTCCGGCGCGGCTCCGGCCGAAGGAGGCGCGGCCGCGTCTCAATACACCTGTCCGATGCATCCCGAAATCGTTCGTGATCGACCCGGCCCGTGCCCGATTTGCGGCATGGCGCTCGAGTCAATGACCGTGTCGGCCGATGCCGACGTCGATCCCGAGCTCGCGGATATGTCGCGGCGCTTCTGGGTTTGCCTGGCACTCACCGCACCGCTCTTACTGGTCTCGATGGCGGAGATGATTCCCGGCGTGACGATGCCCCAGCTCTTGACCGGTCGCATGTTTGTCTGGCTGCAATTCGCACTGGCGGCCCCCGTGGTCGTCTGGGGCGGCTTCCCGTTCTTCGAGCGCGGCTGGGCGTCGATCGTCCACCGGAATCTGAACATGTTCACGCTGATCGCGCTCGGCACCGGCACAGCCTTCATCTTCAGCACGCTGGCTGCGCTCGCGCCCGGCATCTTCCCCGCCTCGTTTCACGAACATGGCCGGATCGCCGTCTACTTCGAGCCGGCGGCCGTGATCACGACCCTGGTCTTGCTCGGTCAGGTTCTCGAGTTGAAGGCCCGCCGTCAAACGGGGAGCGCGATCCGAAGCCTGCTCGGCCTGGCGCCCAAGACCGCGCTAAAGCTCGAGAATGGCGGTCGAGAACAGGAAGTCGCTCTCGATCAAATCGTTCTCGGCGATCGGCTGCGCGTACGCCCGGGCGAGAAGATCCCGGTGGACGGAATCGTGACCGAGGGCCGTAGCGCCATCGACGAATCGATGATCAGCGGCGAGCCAATCCCGGTCGAGAAAGCCGTGGGCGACCGCGTGATCGGCGGCACGGTCAACGGCACCGGGGGCCTCGTGATCAAGGCCGAGCGTGTCGGCGCCGATACGGTGCTCGCCCAGATCGTGCGCATGGTGAGCGACGCCCGACGCACCCGTGCTCCTGTCCAGCGCCTGGCGGACGTCGTCGCGAGTTACTTCGTCCCGGCCGTCGTCGTCGTCTCGGTGATCACGTTCGCCGCGTGGGCCCTGATCGGGCCCGAGCCGCGGATGGCATACGCCCTGGTCAATGCGGTCGCTGTCCTCATCATCGCGTGTCCCTGCGCTCTGGGGCTCGCCACGCCGATGTCAATCATGGTCGGGACCGGCCGTGGCGCAACCGCCGGCGTCTTGCTCAAGAACGCCGAGGCGCTCGAGCCCATCGAGCGCGTTGATACCCTGGTTGTCGACAAGACCGGAACACTCACCGAAGGCAAGCCCCGCGTGGTGACGATCATGCCCGCGCCCGGGCAAGAGGAGTCGCGCTTCTGCACCTGGCCGCGAGCCTCGAACAGGGGAGCGAACATCCCCTGGCCGCGGCCATCACGAGCGCGGCACGCGAAAAAGGCGTGCCGATCAGCCCCGCTCAGGCGTTCCAATCGTACACCGGAATGGGCGCGACGGGGCAAGTCGACGGCCACGCTCTGGCCATCGGCAATCAGGCGCTCATGGACGCGCAAAAAAATCGATCCCGGCGCGTCAGGATCGCACGCCGATGATCTGAGAAGACAGGGCCAGACCGTCGTTTACGTCGCCAGCGACGGCGCGGTCGTCGGCTTGCTCGGCATTGCCGACCCGATCAAGGGCTCGGCCGCCGCCGCCGTCGACTCGTTACGCCACGACGGCCTGAAATTAATCATGATCACCGGCGACAATCGCATCACGGCCGATGCGGTCGCGCGCACGCTCGGCCTCGACGCGGTCCTGGCCGAGATCCTTCCGGACCAGAAGGCGGCCGAAATCAAGCGTCTCCAGGCGGAGGGCCGGCTCGTGGCCATGGCGGGCGACGGCATCAACGACGCACCGGCCCTGGCCCAGGCCAATGTCGGCATCGCCATGGGTTCGGGCACCGATATCGCCATCGAGAGTGCCGGCGTGACGCTGCTCAAAGGCGACCTCGCTGGAATCGTTCGTCTTCGCCGGCTCAGCCGGGCCACCATGTCGAATATCCGCCAGAACCTCGCCTTCGCCTTCCTCTACAACTTGCTGGGCGTGCCCATCGCGGCCGGACTGTTTTACCCCTGGTTCGGAATTCTCCTGAGCCCCATGATCGCCAGCCTCGCGATGACGCTCAGCTCGGTCTCGGTCATCGTCAATGCGTTGCGGCTACGTAAGCTGGAACTGTGAGACCCGTGGAGAGGGAACTCCTTTCGCGGTCCGAACCGACCAACCAGACAAAACGAACCTCGGCGTGTTGCCTCATCACGGAAACGCGCGTGCTCGTCAAAACGCAGTGACGTGACGCGTGGCGGACGTCACCCCTGGACATGCACTGTCACCCCTTCTACTTCGATCGTCGTCGGACCTTCGACGCAGTGCATGTCCAAGCGTGGGTATTTCTCCAGCGGCAAGAGTTGAATATCGTTGGCGATCAGGCGGTCAGGGTGACTCGCAGTGACTGTCCCCGCACGCCCCCCGTCCCCGCGTGCCCCTGTGAAGCAGACTGGCCAGCGTGACTTCGCCACCAGAGCCAGCAATCGCGGACGAACGGGTCCGGAGCCGGCTGTTCTTGCGTGCTTCAGCTCACAAGTTCACCGGCTCGAAGTGCGGGAACATGCCGCTGAACTCCTCCAGGCTATCGAGCTTTCGCAGGTCAGCGACCTTGCCCATCGCTTCCCACATCTTGAGCACTTCCGGCTCATGATGCGCCTGGCCGGCGGCTTCGGCCGTACTCCACTCGAAGATCTCGATGAAGGTTCCGTTCCTGGATTTCACCAGAACCGGGGCCCGATCGGTCGCCAGCCCGAGCCGGCGGAGCATCGGTATGTGGTCGGCCAGGATGTTGCAAAGCTCGGCCTCTTTACCCTCGTGGGGTTGATAAAGGGCAAACACCACCTGAGGTCCAGTGATGGGCTGATCCTTCGCATTCATGGTTTCTTCTCCTACGTTTTTACTGGAAGAGTGTCCACCACTAATCACTTAACTAAAAATGTGTGCATAGTCAAGATAATTCCGAGACTCCTCGCTGATCTCCACCAGGAATGATCCGAGAGTAAGCCGTTTGGGCTTGAACGTTAAGCCTGCGTCCCCGCGACTGTTGTCAAATTCGGGAACCAGAACTTTTGAACATAAGATCGCGAAGGAAACGAAGGGGAAATCCAGGATGGACCGAAACACCCTGACGATCCCAACGTACCATGCAGGAAACGCGAATTGCCCGGCGGCTTCACGCGTCTTTGAACCTGGGGATCCGAGACCCTCTGCGCCGAATATGGCGAAGCAAAAAAATCCTGGTAAGAGTCGCGATCACCGCCAATTGACGGCCGGTTTTGACACGATGCCATAATCGTCAGTAACGGCACACTCCGCTCCGCCACCAGCCCTGGCGCCTCCGTGGGTCGATCCTTGTGTGTTCGTATTCTTCGTTCTCTTGGTTTTCCTTCTGTTCAAAAATTTGATTTGTCCCTCATATTCAAAGGGAACCACCAGGACCGCCACCGCCGTACGCGGCCTCCCGTCCCCTACGATTTCTTCTGTTCCAGATTGAGAATTGAGTGATACCTGGTGGAGTTCAGCGAGAAGTCTCATCATTTTTCGCATGATTGGCGGCGTGTCCAAGAATTGGAAAAAGAATGAACGCGCGAAGACGCTCCAGAGACGTCCACCTCGCCCATTCCCTGGCTCTGTGGCGAAATCATGAAAGCGTTCCCGGTCCGACGGCCGGAAAGGGGCGACTTCGGTACAATATGGATATTCAAACTGGCTGGTTTGGCGTGCCCCGAGCGTCCGAGCTCGGTGTGGGCCGATGACTTGACGCGACGACCCCGTCTTAGCTCGAGGAGCCCGCGATCATCGATGGACCCTTCGAACCCGTACCTCGACGCACCGGGCCCGAATAGCGAGCGGCAGGCCAGGTTATTCTCACTCCTTTATTCCGCGCAAGAGGTGGCCGACCGCGTGTCGAGGATCTATGAGGCCACCTTGGCACAGTCGCCCCAGATCCGCGAAGGCAATTTCACGATGATCGGCACGGACGACCTGCAGCGGCTCTTTGCCTGGTACGACCGCGAGTTCTTTCGAGGCTGCCTGGCCGAGATGCTCGTCGAGGATCAGGCGCACCCGCTGGCATTTCGATTGTCGCGGCGACTGGTGAGCGCCGCCGGGCAGACCATGCGAGAAGTCCGGCGGATTCCCCAGAATGGCGGGTCGACCTTGAAAATCGACTACGAGATCACGATCTCGACGACGCTGCTTTATAACACCTTTCAAAACGTCGAGCGCACCGTCACGGTCGGCGGTCTCGTTTGTCGTGACCGGCTTGAATCGTTGCAGCGCATCTTCGAGCACGAGCTGCTGCACCTCGCCGAGTTCCTGGGCTGGGGCCGCTCGAATTGTCGGATGAACAATTTTCATGCCCTTTCGCGGCGCATATTCGCACACGAAGGGGCTTTTCACGACCTGATCACGCCCCGCGAGCAAGCGCGTGCGGCGTTCAATATTCGCGTCGGCGATCGCGTCAGCTTCGAGCTCGACGGCGTGCGACACGTCGGCCGCGTCAATCGAATCACCCGCCGCGCGACGGTGCTCGTCGAGAGCCCGGGCGGAACACCCTATTCCGATGGCAAGCGATATCTCACTTACTATGTGCCGTTGCAGTCCCTCCGCGCGGAGAGTGCGTACTGACTGACGTCAACACGGCATCCGAGGCCGCGGCATCGTGACCGGCGAGGTCACGCCGTCGGTCGGTGGTGCCTGCCAGTTCTTTCTGGGTCGGCGGTTCCCGCAGGCCGGCGGATCGGCGATGACGACCAAAGCAACGGCGGCGACGTACGGTGCGCCGCGTCGGACGGACTCCCGGCCAGAAATCGAATGATTGTCTCGAAGGTGAGCGTCGTATCCCAGGTGAGATTTTGATGCCACTGACCGCCGTGGTCGTGGCAGTTCATGACTCGACCTGGCACGGCTTTGGCTGTCAAAACGGATCAGCCGAACAACCTGGCGTCGAGCATGATCCGAACCCATGCCCTGTGCTATTGCGGTGGGGGTAAGGGGGGCACTTGCGATCCTGGTTGATCCAGGCGATCATGACGCAATCGGCCCTGGCGTGGCATCGCGGGATCCGCGTGCAACCGTAACAAACTCATTCTTGATCCGAGGAGACTCATGCTCAAAATACGTAAGCGTGGAATGGCCGGCGGCCTGCTGGCGGCGCTGGCTGTGATGCTGTTCGCCGGCTCACTGAGTATCAGAGCTGCCGACAAGGCTGAAGGTGGTTCGCATGTGGCCCACACCGTCTATTTCAAGCTCAAGGATGGCTCGGAAGCCAGTCGAGCGAAGCTAGCCGCTTCATGCAAATCACACCTGAACGAGCATGACGGGACAATTTCCTTCGCGATCGGAACGGTCGCCGCCGACTTGAAGGGTCCCTACAACGACCAGGACTTCGATGTTTCCGTTCACCTTGTCTTTGTGAACAAGGCCGCGCTCGACAAGTACCACGCTCACCCGCGGCATGTGAAGTTCGTCGAGGAAAACAAAGACTCGTTCGAAAAGATACGCGTCTTCGACGCCTATCTCGCCCCGTCGCCTGCGATGACACCGAGGCGCACTCGCGCCGTCCAAAAGGCGCTTTGATCGACGACAAGGAAGTTGAGTCTCGCCTGTCGATCGCTCTTGCGACCTCCTCAAATTCTCAACTCGTCGAAAAAAGGGCCTGACCTGCAACAAGAGCATCGTCGGCATCCCGAAACCGGTTGCCGACGATGCCCAGGTTCCAGCCACGCCGTCTCAGCGTGCGATTTCCTTGATTCTGGAATTGGCTCTGATCACGGCGCCCCGCCGGCACTTCCTGGTTTCGAATTCGCTTGCGACCGGGTGCGCACCGGGAATGGCGGGCGTGCCAGCCTCTTTGGAGGCGGTGTCCTGGCCAGCTCGGCCAGGATGACGTCGATGGCGCGATCAAGTTGCGGGTCATGGCCGGCCGCGACGGCCGCGGGATCTTGCTCGACCTCGATATCCGGCGCGACACCCACATTCTCGACGATCCAGCCGTCCTCGGTGAAGATGGCCAGGTTCGGCGACGTCACGCTGGCCCCGTCCATCAAGACTGGAAACCCGAGAATCCCCACCAGGCCGCCCCATGTCCGCTTGCCGATCAATTTGCCCAGCTCGAACTTGCGGAACATCCACGGCAGGAGATCGCCGCCGGATCCCGCCGTTTCGTCGATGAGCATGACCTTGGGCCCCAGGATGGCAGCACCCGGCGTGCGAATGGTCTCGCCATACCGCGTGGCCCAGAAGCTCACCAGCGGCCGGCGCAGCATGTTGATGTAATAATCGGCCACCTGGCCGCCGCCGTTGTACCGCTCGTCGACGATGATCGCGTCCTTGTCAGCCTGCGGATAGAAATATCGCTTGAAGTAAGCGTGTCCGGCACCTCCTGTGTTGGGCACATAAACATACGCAACCTTGCCACCGGTTCGCTCGTGAACTTTACGGAGGTTGCCCTCGACCCAGGCACGATTGCGCAGGCCGCTTTCATCGGCGATCGGCTCGACGGTGACGGTGCGCGAGCCCGAACCATCGGCCTTGGCCCCCACCTTGAGCTCGACCCGCTTGCCGACAGTGCCTTCGAAGGCGCGGTAGACTTCCGTATCCGTTTTCACTTCCTTGCCATCGACGGCCAGAAGGAATTCGCCCGGCTTGATGTCGACACCGGGCGCCGCGAGGGCGCGCGAACGCTCGGATCCCAGTAGGCGCCGCCATAAATCGTCTTGAAACGGTAGCGGCCCCCGGCCGTTTCATAGTCGGCACCGAGCAGGCCCACCGGGACCGGTTTGGGTTCATAAAGGCGCTCGCCGCCGGTCAGGTAGCTGTGGCCGACGGCCAGCTCGCTGAGCATCATGCGGATCACGCGGTTGAGATCACCGCGGTTCGCCAGGTGCGGCAGCAAGGCTTCGTACTTGACGCGCACCGCGTTCCAGTCAGCTCCGTGCATGTTCGTGGCATAGAAGTAGTCGCGATTGATCCTCCACGCTTCGTGCAGCATCTGCGCCCACTCGGCGCGTGGCTCGACCGGGTACCGACACGGCATCGGGGTTGAGAGCGCCATCGCCCTTGTTGAACTTGCCGGCGTCGACGATGCCCATGACGATTGGCGGCGCCGGGGGTCCGTTGCCGCCGGTCAGCTCACCCGAGCGATAGAGCAGCTTGCCGTTATCGGCCGATAATTGAAAATCATCGATGCCGTCGGCGAGCGTCTCTTCCTTGCGCGTCTTCAGGTCAAACTGCCGCAATGACGACTTGCCGCTCGGGTCCTGACTGGGGCCCGGCCTCGCTCCCTCACGGCGAAGGTAATAGACTTGCCCCTCCTTGCCGGCCGTGAGATGGCCAAGCTGCCCGGGTTCGATCGGCAGAGCGACGATCCGCTGGGCGATCCCATCGTGATCGATCACGACCGGCTTCTGCTTCTTCTCGAGCGCCGCCGTGTCTTTGGTTTTCTCCTTGTCCTTGTCCGTTTGCGAAGCGGCTTTGTCTTTCGTGTCCTTGGCGTCCTTCGCCGGCTCTGGTCCCGAGGCGGGTTCCTCGTCGCTCTCTTTCAAGAGCGGGTTGGGAGTCGCCCTGGCCAGCGTGACGAGATAGACCGACGAGCTGGCTTGCATATCGTTACTCGACTGGTCAAACCAGTTCTTGACGGGCCCCGCATCGGTCGAGCCCAGGAAGTAGAGGTATTTCCCGGTCGAGTCGAACCGGGGCTCGCCCGCCTCGATCAAACCGTCGGTCAGAGCTTGCGACCGATCCGAGGCGACGGAGTAAAGCTGGATCGTCTGAAAACTCGCGTGGTTCGTGAGGGTGTAGGCCAGCCAGTCGGAATCGGGCGACCAGTCAAAGCTCTGCGTATTGATCGGACTGTACACTGGCTCGGCGGCGATCCGCTTGACCGCGCCGTTCGTGAGGTCGATCCAGTAAAGC
This sequence comes from uncultured Planctomycetota bacterium, assembly GCA_963818265.1. Taxonomy (GTDB): domain Bacteria; phylum Planctomycetota; class Planctomycetia; order Isosphaerales; family Isosphaeraceae; genus CAWFRS01. The sequence continues at coordinate 595,177 of CAWFRS010000001.1, forward strand.
GCGTGTGCATTGTCAATGAACGCGATCTTCTTGCTGTCGGGAGACCAGACGGGCCGATCGTAAAAACCGGCGCCGTTGAGACGATAAGACCGCGTATCCCCCTTGCCATCCTGGGCGCCAACCATCAGCGAATATTCACCCGAGGCGTCCGAGAAATAGGCGATCGACTTGCCATCCGGAGACCACGCTGGCGAGCGCTCGTGTATGCCCGGGGTCCGCGTCAGGTTGCGCGCGTCGCCCTTTTTCACGGGGATGGTAACGATCTCGCCGCGATACTCGAGCACGGCGCGCTTGCCCGAAGGGGAGATCGCCGCGCTCCGAATATATCTGGCACCCGTGGCATAGCGGGGTCTCGTTTCGGCGACATCGGCGGAGACACCCACTTTCAGGCGATGCGGCTTCCCCTCGCCGGGTGTATAAACATGAATCCAGCCGGCTTGCTCGAAGATGAGCTTTCCGGCCCCCGCCGACGCACTCGCGATCGGGAACGAATCGTAGTCGCTGAGCCGGGCAACCTTTTTTGAATCACGATCATAGGAATAGAGATTGAATTCACCATCGCGATCGGAGAGAAAGTAGACCATGTCGCCGATCCACATCGGCTGGGTGTCGTTGCATCCTTCGGCCGGCTTGGGAATCTCGTCATGCGACAGGTCGTCGAGCTTCAAGATCCAGATGCGCGAGATCGTGCCACCCCGATAGTTTTTCCATTGTCGAAACCGTTCACCGAGCGGGGTATACGCCAGAAATTTGCCATCCGCCGAGATGGCCCCCATCTCGGCCGAGGGAACCGGCAAGCGCTGGGGTGCACCACCCGTGATGCCGATCGTGTAGAACTGGGTGTGCCGGCGTGTGAATGCGCTCCGCGGCGAGCTGAAAAGGACCTTGCCATCCGGTGTAAAGCCGCGCACCACGTCTTCACCCGGGTGCCAGGTCAGCCGCGCCGGCTCGCCCCCCTCGGTGGGGATCACGTAAACGTCGGCATTGCCGTCGTAGCTCGCGGTGAACGCGATGTGTTTGCCGTCGGGTGAAAAGTAAGGATTCTGCTCTTCGCCGGGGTGCGAGGTGACCCTTCGAGGGTGATGGCCGTCGGAGTCGGCCACCCAGATGTCGTCGGCATAAACAAACGCAATCTTCCCTTCGCTGATCGCCGGCGTCGAGAGAAGACGCGTGTCGGCGGTATCCACGGCGCTGCGCTTTGACTGTGAAAAATAGCAGTCCGAGCGCGGTCGTGAGAGCGTAGAGCAGCAGGGTTCTATTTCTTGGTCTCATGAAGTTCTCCTTGATCTTACCGTCGCCACGAAGTCGTTTTCATGGCGTACGCGTGGGCCGTCGATTATGAGCCAACGATCGATGCTGAGCGAGCCTTTACTTTATCCGCGCGTTCGCGGGCGGCCGAAGCTCGCCGAGCCGGTTGGCCTGCCAGGTCTGACCACTGTCGACGTCCATCGCGGTGAGCCAGCCGCCGCCATAGCAATAGGTGTCGATACAGATGATATGACCAAGATCGAGGACTTCGCCGTTTTTCTGCGAGGAGTGGCCGGTGACCACCGTCTTGCCGGAAACGTGAGCGCCCGGTATCGACGTCTTGAGAGACAACCATCGCAGCTCATAGTGCGATTGTTCGCTCATCGGCGTGAGAGGGTCGTACTGGGCGTGGACGAAGATGTGTGTCGGCGTTTCGTGATATTCGCGACACCGCGCGAGAAACTCGTAGTGACCGGGCGGGATCCGCGCGAAGTCAGCCGTGGTCAGGCGCTGTGGGTCCGCGCCGTACGAGGCGAGCGTCGCATCGCCCCCCATCCGTAGCCAGTCGACGACAATCGACGAATCGCCTCTGTCGCGGAGCCGTGCAAACTGATCGCCGGCCAGGGCGACCGCGCCGGCGTCGAGCATCGTTTGATCGTGATTGCCCAAAAGGGCGACGAGCACGCATTGTCGTTCCAGGGCCATGAGCTGTTCGAGCACTCCGCGGCTGTCTGGACCGCGATTCACATAATCCCCGAGAGTCACAATCCGATCCTCGGGGCGCGGTTTGACCGCCGCGAGGACCGTTTGGAGGGCTCGCGAACATCCGTGGATATCTCCGATCGCGATCGTGCGCGGCGCCATGAAGGTGTCTCGGGTTGCCATCTTCTTTTGGTCAAGAGTCGAGTGCGCCAGTATAATCGGCGAACGAGGATCGCGAAGGGATGGAAGCGCACGGCCGACCGACCGACCGACCTGTTCGAGTGGAGACTGACGCAATGAATCTGGCAGCGAGCCATGCCCGGGCGGCGGCGATCTGGAACCGTTGGCGCTCGCTCGTTGCGCTTTTGACCCTCGGCCTCGGTCTTGGTCCATGCCTGGCCGGTTCCATTTTTGACAACAATGCATCCAGCGGTGAGCCGCCGCGAAAAGCGATCGACTTCAATTTCCAGGTTCGGCCGATCCTGTCGGACAAGTGTTTCAATTGCCACGGGCCCGACTCGCGGCAGCGCAAGGCCGGTCTGCGACTCGACACCAGGGACGGGGCGTTTGGCACGACCAAGTCGGGGAGCCGGGCCATCGTGCCGGGCGACCTCGACGAGAGCGAGTTAATCGCGCGCATCACCAGTGACGACGAAGGCGAGCGCATGCCCCCGAAATCGCTGGGCCGCCCGCTGTCGGCGGCCGAGATCGAGACCCTCAAGGAATGGGTCGCGCAGGGCGCTGACTGGAAGCCGCACTGGTCATTCCTGCCGCCGCGAGTGGCACCCGTGCCGGCTGTCAAGAATTCGAGCTGGCCGCGCAATCGCCTTGATTCGTATGTCCTGGCTCGTCTCGACTCCCGCGGGTTGAGGCCCGCGCCTGAAGCGAGCAAGGAGCGGCTGATTCGCCGGGTCACGTTCGACCTCACTGGCCTTCCACCGACGCTGGCCGAGATCGATGCGTTTCTCGATGACTCGTCTCCTCGCGCTTACGACCGCCTCGTCGACCGCCTCCTTGCGTCGCCGCGGTTCGGCGAGCGCATGGCCGTCGAGTGGCTCGACCTGCGCGCTATGCCGATACTTACGGCTACCAGGCCGACGTTTACCGTGCCATGTGGCCCTGGCGCGACTGGCTGGTGCGGGCCTTGAATGCCAACATGCCGTACGACGATTTCCTGACCTGGCAGCTCGCCGGCGACCTCTTGCCCGAACCGTCGCGCGCGTCGATTCTCGCCACGGCGTTCAATCGCCACCATCGGCAGACGAACGAGGGGGGGAGCATCGAGGAAGAGTTTCGCGTCGAATACGTCGCCGACCGCACGAATACCTTCAGTACGGCCTTTCTCGGGCTGACGCTCGAATGTGCCCGGTGCCATAGCCACAAGTACGACCCGATCACGCAAAAGGAATACTACCAGCTCTTCGGGTTCTTCAACAGCATCGACGAGTCGGGCCTTTATTCCCATTTCACCAATGCCGTTCCGACCCCGACCCTGGCTCTCAGCACGCCCGAGCAAGATCGAGCGACGACCGCGATCGAACAGGAGATTCGCGCGGCCGAGGCCCGTCTCGCTCGAACACGCCAGGAGTGCTCGCCGGCTTTCGAGACCTGGCGACGCGCCCCGCACCGCGAGCCGGTCATCGGCGGGCTTACTGGCGATTTTCCGCTCGACGCTTTCGCCGGAGGCCAGATCGTCAACCGCGCCCAGCCTAAAGAGCCCGGGCAGACGGCCGAGAATCCCGAGCTGGTGCCAGGGCACCTCGGCCGTGCGGTGCGGTTCAGTGGCGAGAACAGCATCACGCTACCCCTCGGCAATTTTGATCGCTCGGAGCCTTTTTCCCTTTCCTTGTGGATCAACACGCCCGACGTCAAGGATCGTGCCGTGATCATCCACCGATCGATGGCATGGACCGACGCGGGCAGCCGCGGCTACCAGATCCTGATCGAAGACGGCAAGCTCAGCGTCGCCCTGGTTCACTTCTGGCCGGGAAACGCCATTGGAATTCAGGCGCAAAAGCCTTTGGCCCTGAACCAGTGGGTCCAGGTTACCGTCACGTATGATGGCTCGAGCCGCGCAAGCGGGCTTTGTCTTTACGTCAACGGCCGCCGCGAACCCATTGATATCGTGCGCGACCATCTGACGAAGAGCATCAGGGGAGGCGGTAACGATCATCTCACGGTCGGCCAGCGATTCCGCGATCGCGGCTTCAAGAACGGATCGGTCGACGAGATCAAGGTCTTTGATCGCGCCTTGACCCCGCTCGAAGTCGCCCAGCTCCATGACGGACATTCGCTGGTTGACGCCGTTACCGCCGGGCATGCGAGAGCCTCGGAAACATCAACCGAGGATCTCTTCACCTATTATCTCGGTGTCGTTGACCAGAAGTACAAGGATGAACTGAACAAACTGAAGGCATTGCGGCAAAAACAGGGCGCGGTGGTCGATCCGGTGGCTGAGATCATGGTCATGAAGGAGATGCCGCAACCGCGCCCGACGTTTCTCTTGAAGCGTGGAGCCTACGACGCGCCGGCGCCCGAGCGGCTCGAGCCGGGCACACCGTCGAGCTTGCCTCCGTTTGAAAAGTCATGGCCGCGCAACCGCCTGGGGCTCGGCGCTGGCTCACCATGCCGGATCATCCCCTGACGGCCCGCGTGGCCGTCAATCGCTGGTGGCAGTCGTTCTTCGGGCAAGGCATTGTGGCGACTCCCGAAGACTTCGGCAGCCAGGGCCAGCTTCCATCGCACCCTGAGCTGCTCGACTGGCTGGCGGCGCACGCTGATCGATTCGGGTTGGAACATGAAACGGCTCATCCGTGTCATCGTGACATCAGCGACGTATCGGCAAACCTCGGATGGGCCGGCCGACGCCGTCGCGCACGACCCGGAAAATCGATATCTTGCTCGCGGGCCGAGGGTCCGGCTGGCCGCCGAGATGGTGCGCGATAGTGCCCTGGCGGCGGCCGGACTACTCGTCGAGACCATGGGCGGGCCCCCCGTCAAGCCGTTTCAGCCCCCCGGTCTCTGGGAGGAAAAATCGGGGCTCACGTATCAACGCGACGTCGGCGCGGGGAGCCATCGCCGCAGTCTTTATACGTTCTGGAAACGAACGTCGCCCCCGCCCGCCATGCTGACGTTCGACGCCACCACGCGCGAAGTGTGCGCCGTGAAGCGGCAGACAACGGCCACGCCGTTGCAGGCCCTGGTCTTGCTCAACGACCCCCAGTTTGTCGAGGCCGCGCGCGTGCTGGCCGAGCGGGCATGCAAGGAAGCCGGCTCGAATCTGGCGGATCGCATCACGCTGGTCATGCGCACGCTCGTCGGCCGCGGGCCCACCGCGCGGGAACTCAGAACCCTCGAAGCGCTTTATCACGACCAGTATGATGAATTTCACGGCGGAGCGTCGCACGCCGATGCACTGCTGCATGTCGGCGATGCCGCGCGTGAGCCGGGCATCGAGCCCGACGAGCTGGCCGCGATGACGGTCCTCGCCCTGGCGATTCTCAATCACGACGAGACCGTCACAAAACATTAGCGATCACAGGATAGTCCTTTTTTTGCGTATCGTCCTGGTTTCATCAACGAGCGAAATTGAGGCAAATTCGTTGACCATTCTGAAAGCACGTCAAAGGCGGGCCGGCCGGGTATTGGTCACGTCGGTCATGATCATGGTTTCCCCATGCATGATCGAGTCAGGGCTAACTTGTGCGGCCTTTGAACCGCCGCCACCGGTGCACTTGACAGCCGAGCAAGATCATCAGCGAACCATGGATCTCTTGAAGATCAAGTCGCTGCGCAGCGGTGCTGACAGCGGCAACGCTAAGGCACCAAACGCCGCGAATTATGATGAGTCAAAAGCGGACCCGACACCAACCTTGCCCGACCCGCTCGTTCTGGCGGATGGCCGGAAGGTGACGACGCCGCAAATGTGGTGGGAGCTCCGCCGGCCCGAGATCATTGAGGAGTTCGATCGTGAAGTTTATGGCCGCGTGCCCAAGAACGTGCCGGGCGTCACCTGGGAAGCGGTCGAAACGAGCCAGAGCGATTCGGAGCAAGCCCCGGTCATCACCAAGAAACTCGTGGGCCACGTCGATAACTCGGCGTATCCTCAAATCAAGGTCGACATCCAGCTCACACTCGCGACCCCGGCGCACGCCACCAGGCGTGTACCGGTGATGCTCGAAATCGGTCCGCTGAGTCCAGCCGACGCCAAACCATCTCCTAAATCCGCCAACGGGGCCGAACCTAGCTGGCAAGACCAGGTGCTCGCCAGAGGCTGGGGCTATGCACTACTGGAGGCGCCGAGTGTTCAAGCCGATAGCGGGGCGGGGTTGACCGAGGGCATCATCGGCCTGGTGAACAAAGGCCAGCCGCGCAAGCTCGACGACTGGGGGGTGTTACGCGCGTGGGCCTGGGGCGCGAGCAAGGCGCTCGATTATTTCGAGACCGACAGTGCCGTCGATTTCAAGCAAGTCGGCATCGAAGGTCTTTCCCGATACGGCAAGGCCGGGCTCGTGGCGATGGCTTTTGACACACGCTTTGCCATCGCGTTTATCGGCTCCTCGGGAGAAGGGGGCGCCAAGATTCACCGCCGCAACTTCGGTGAGCGGCTCGAGAACCTTGCGGCAACGAATGAGTACCACTGGATGGCTGGCAATTTCCTCAAATATGCCGGGCCCATGACCGCCGCCGACCTGCCCGTTGATTCGCACGAATTGATCGCACTTTGCGCACCGCGCCCCGTCTTTATTGGTGTCGGCGCGGTTGAGGCTGGCGATGGATGGGCTGATCCCAAGGGGATGTTCCTGGCGGTTGCCGGCGCGGGTCCCATTTACAAGCTGCTGGATAAGCAAGACGCCGGCACGAACGAGTTTCCCTCGATCGAAACCCCCTTGATCTATGGCGACATCGCCTTTCGCCAGCATCGTGGCGGCCACACCAACGGGCCCAACTGGTCGATGTTCTTGATGTTCGCCGGCCGCTACGTTCGGGCTCCGCTGAACATTCGATGATCAAATTTGACGCGACGATTCCGGGCATCACCGACACTCTGGAAGCCGCTTCCATACTGTCAAACGCCGGGAGGGTCCACGTTCCGGGTCGAGAATAGGGACACCCCTCGCCGGTCCCCCACCGTATTTTCAGGCGGCTTCACACGATGGCTGTGGTGTCTAACTCTGACCTCGTTGGTTGCCGCTTTTGACGGGAGCTGCGAATTCGGCCGTCGCCGCCCCTGTCCGTCTCCAAATCGCCAAATCCGATCCAGGCGCGTCGCAAGGTCAGGACCGGTTATTGGTTCACAAATGCACCAATCGACCGAGATCTGTCTACCGGAGAAATCAAACTAATCCTGCATCCAGGAAGCCTCTCTTGATCTTGTAGAGCGCGTTCATGGCCTCACGCACCCATGCAGCATTTTTTGGGGATCGTCGAGGCGCGCCCGCAAATCGTTTCAAAGGTTCACATACGTTAAATCGTTAAACTGTGCCGGTTATTCAGGCGCCTAAACGGAACCTGGTGATACTTTGAGAGATACGGCAACCGCAACCGGTCTGGTCATGCCGGTTACTCAGGCGCCTAAACGGAACATGATGACACTTCGGGGGTTGCGGCAAAAGGTCTGGTCATGCGGATTACTCAGGCGCCTAAGCAAAAGTCGATGATTCGCATCGACTTAGAGCGATATTTTGAGCTTCCGATTATGCAGGCGCCTAATCGGAACTCAAAGCGGCATAGGGGGATCGCGATAACTTCTGTCTTCCCGAGCCATTTTTTGGGCGCCGGGCCGTGCGCGCCACACGCCACTGCGCTTTGACGGGCGCACTGCGCATTTCCATGAAGTGGCACTCATACCAGCCGACTCTCGGGTCGTTCCTGGTGGCGATCAGTGCAAAGCCGCAGAATCCGTGCGCGAATTCCTGCATTTTCCAACTTCCCCGGAAGATTCGCCGCGGCTGTTCGTTTTCTCTGCGGGAGATACCGGATCGAGTGAGGTCAACCGATGACGAACGGGAGCCGACCATGATGAGTTGAATGGCCGCCAGTAACGAGCCCTTGATCGGCGGCACACGTCATTGCACACTCGGAATATGGTATCAATCGTATCTGAGTCTGAACAAACCGACGAGCAGCTCGCCGCGGTGGCAGCCCGGCGCGACGATTCCGAGGGGGCAATGCGCGCGGCCGGCGTCGCATTCGAACAGCTCTACCGCCGGCACGCGCCCTTGCTGCTCGCGTTCATTGCGACGCGGGTTCATTTCGCCGCGCGTGACGATCTTCACCAGGACGTCTGGCGGCGTGTCTGGCACCGTCTTTCCACTCAGTTTCACGGCGGCAACTTCAACGCCTGGCTCTACCAGATTGCACGCAACGCCATTTTGGACCAACGCAAGAAACGAACCTTCGACTCACTGGCAGACGAAACGAGCGTGCCCGACTCCCGGTCGATGCATTCGGATCATCGCCTGCTGGAACAGGAGCGAATGGAAGCGCTGCGTGGTTGTCTCGAAAAATTGAAACCGCCGTTAGCCGCCATCGTGCGTGCCCGGCTCGCGGGCGATGATTATGCGGACGTGTGCGAACGCCTGCGCCTCCGGCCGCGTCAGGCCCACAAACTCTTTCATACGGCCAAGGAACAACTCAAGACCTGCGTAGAGCGAGTGTTGAAATGAGGCTCATCGCGCTCGAAATTCCCGACGACGCGGCCGACCTGGCCGGCTGGCTGGAAGGCCACCTGACCGGCCTGGATCTGGGTATGCTCGTCGCCGAGCTCGAAGCCATGCACGAGCACGGCCAACGATTTCCCGCGCTGACTCTCGAAAACATTCTGGGAAGTCAGCGCGACGCGGTACTCTCGCAGGGCTTGGCCGTTCTACCGCACGATCGTTTACGGCAGTTCCTGCGGTATCCCTGGTTCTTGCTCGAACTTCAGGAGTTGATTCTGACCTCGGATGATCAGTACTGGCGTCGCCGCGCCCAGCATGCGCCGCCTGATCCGCGGCTTACCGACGCCATGGAACGAACCTGGGGTTGGCTCGAAGCCAACGTGCTTGGCTCGACGGTGGCGAGTGCGTCAGCTTCCGACCGAAATGGCCTCCGTTTGGGGTCGTCGCCATCAAACGTTCCGACATCGCCCGGGCGCTGGCGATACGTGGCCCTGTCGGTCGTCGCCGCGGCGGCGACGGTGTTGCTGGCGGTCTTCGTGCAGCAATCACCCCTGTGGAATAAAGAGCGTCCTGACGTCGCCGCGGGTGCCTTCGCGGCCGCGGCTCCGGCCTGGGGCTGGAGCCGGCCCGACGCCCTGCCGCAAAATCTGCCGCCGGGAGCCTACCTCAATCATCTCGCCGACGCGGCGCAAGACTGGTTCAAGAAGCGTCCCGAAGACAAGGCGGCGCTCGCCAGGCGAATCGCCGAGTTTCGCCAGGGTTGCTCGGTTTTGATCCAATCCGGCCATCGGCCGCTTGCCGCGACCGACCGTGACTGGCTCGTTGGCAAGTGCCGCGATTGGGCCGCGAAGCTTGGAACACAGCTCACGGCCCTGGATGCGGGCAAGGATCCGCTCGAAGTCCGGCGCAGGCTGACGAGACCATTAACAAGCTGATCAAGGCGCTACGCGACCGGGCCGGGGCCGTGGGCTGACGAATGAGCAACGCGGTCTTGAGCTTGATTGATCGGTACGCCTCGTTTCAACACAACGGCCGTCGGCATCCGCACACGCCTTGAGAGGACATCGGCATCGAGTTCACAGCCTTGTGAATAATGGTCTCGCCGTCGATTCCGTTCCGGCGGCCTTCCTCGTTCGCTTCGAGAAATTGGAAAAATCGCGCGTTCTAAAGTTCGCTTTCAAGCACCGTTACTAGCATCAGCACCCGGCGTGGCCAGCAATTCATCCCACGTTGACACGTCGAGAATCCGGTCGAGCAAGGCATTCAACCGATCGAGATCGACCAGCGCGTCGATCGTCGCTTCGACCGTCTCGTCAGGTGGGCCAAACTTCTTGCGCCCCAGACGCAACAACGCCGCACGATCTGCCTTGAATTGGCCTTTTTCAAGGATGTCCTGATAGACCGATGATTCTTCAATCCCTCGAATACCCAGGATCATGTCTGAAATCCCCCGTGTGAGCTCTTCCACGCGATCTTTCGGATACCGCAACCCCATCAGCATCTTTGTCGCCGTCCACAGGATCGCCGCTTGGTCGTCACTCGTCGTTTCGGTATGGAAGCGTCGAGAAATCACCTCCAGCACGCCGCGTACCTGATCTAGCTCGACTCGCGCGACAGGCGCCAGCGGCAAGACCGGCAGCCCTGCTGCCAAAATGGCTTCTACTGGCTGCTGCCAGATCCTTAATACATCATACTGGAACACGTCGTAGACGTCGCCGTCGCTATAGCGTTGCTCGTATTTTCCCGTCAGTTCCGGCCCATCGGCGGCTGGCCGCAGCAAGAGGATCGTCGAATGAACGGGCACACCGTGCGCACGGCGGAGATTCGTGCTGTAATGATGCACCCGATCGGGCAGCCCGGAATCACGGCCGGCCTGGAACTCGACGTGCTCGATCCAGGGATCGGGCTCACCGACCCACAAGACCTTGTCGGCTTCGGCGATCACCGTCGAGATATTGGAGTCGATGACGGAGACTCGACTCGGATCGGTGAGTCGAGCGCGTAAGAACCGCGCCCACTCGGCGGGCCCCATCTCGAAGAGCTTGCGCGTCGTCGCGTCGAACGGCTTGGGCATCTTTTCCTCTGTCGGGCTTACGCATTCTGGCTGCGTGACCATCCAGCTCGGCACGCGTCGCGTCACGACCAGGGGATGGTGGACCGCTCGGCACCTCGCCACCGCTCCGCCGGGCATGCTCCGGCCTCGGCCGGTGGGCTTCGCCCCACGGCTCCCGCCGTGCCGCCCGCCGGGCCTACACGTCCGGGCTCCGCTCGCTCGACTGGCTAGCGCTGCTCAGCGAACAGACTGAACTAAAGCCACGCGGAAACCGACGCGGCTGCTCCGAACGCCAGGCGCCCTCTTGCCACGGAACGCCGACCAGGCGCCGCGCGCGATGTAGTCCCAGCCGCCGCCGCGGTACACCCGGGACGTGGCCACGGGGCTCCCTTGCGGATCTTCCAACGGCGCCTTTCTATAATAGTCAGCCGAGTACCAGTCCGCACACCACTCCCATACATTTCCGTGCATGTCATACAAGCCCCAGGCATTCGGCTGAAACTGCCCCACTGGCGAAGTATGGATAAACCCGTCTCGCGCCGCGATCGTATTCGTCCAGTCGGGATACTTCTCCTTCGCCGTTGCATCGGCGATATTCCCTACTGCCGCCAACCCCTCCGGATCATCACCGTGCCAGTAACGCGTCTTCGTCCCCGCCCGGCACGCATATTCCCATTCCGCCTCGGTTGGCAGCCGATAGGTCTTGCCTTCCTTCCGGCTCAACCATGTGATAAACGCTTGCGCATCATTCCAGCTCACGTTCACCACTGGGTGCTCGTCGGTTTGCTCGAAACCAGGGTTTTGCCAGTGGTACCGGAAATTCTGCTCGAATTTCTTGGCTTCCTCATTCCAGCCCCATCCTCCCTTGCCATCCTTCTCGGCATCGGTTTGATATCCCGCGTCGTCGACGAATCGACGGAACTGACCCCGCGTCACTTCATGAATGCCCAGATAGAACGGCTGCGTGATCCGCGCCCAGTGCCACGGCTTCTCGTCCTCATCAGCGTCCTTGTCACTGGGGGCCGAGCCCATCAGGAAATCGCCCGCCGCGATGAGCTTCAGTGTCATGCCGATCGAATTGGTGAGCGTGCGCGGAACCGCGGCACGCGGCGCGGTCTCGGCCAGAGTCACGGCATTGGCCTTGAACAAGTACTCGGGCACTTGCATGTCATTGCGCGTCCGGTCCACGTACTTGAACACTTCCATGCTCGTGTAACTCGCCAGCTCGCCCAGTGTCAGCTTGCCGTCACGATTGCCGGCCTCCTGATCGGCCTTCCCCTGCCAGCCCTCGATCACGAAATGAAAGAACACCCCGTGCTTGAGATCGTCATCTTCGTAAGCGAATTGTCCTTCCGAGCAACTAAAAAGGGCCGCCACTCCGCCGGGAGGCCGCTTCTTGAGCGGCCGCGTCACACTTTGCAGGTCGACCACCGGCCGCACCGACCGCCGGGGATTCAGTGGATCATTGCGGCACGCGTCAACAAGCAAGAGCTTGAACCCGCCTTTGCTCGCCTCGAGCTGATCGTAGAGCTTGCCCAGGTCGATCAAGGCCGGATCGTCGGGCGACAGATTGGCCGATGACGTATCGGCCGGGCAAAAGTAGCTGGCCTCGCCTTTCGGGTCCATGATTCCGTGGCCGGCCAGGGCGACGAGGACGGTATCGAGCGGGTTCTCATCGAGCTCGGCGACCTTGAGCATCCGCTCCAGCTCGGAGCGGATATTGTCCGACGTCGGCATGTGGCGCAAGCCCTTGCCGCCGCGCTCCTGCGTGAGGATCCGCAGGTCTTGCTCGTTGTAACCCGAGGCGATCAAAACGCGTGCCAGCTCCTCGATGTCGCGCTCGGAGTATTTGAGCGGTCGCAAGGCCGTCGTCTTGTACTCACGCACCCCGGCCAGCAAGGCCAGTTTGCGCCCGGCCGTGGAGTTTCTTGTTGTTGCTGTTGCGCGTAAGCGCCACCGACTCCCAGCCACGCAAACAGGAACGCGGTTGCCAGACCGAGCCGCTGGACTTGGTGCATTGCGAATGCTCCGGGTCAAACGTCGACTCAGAAATCATGACCAGGAATAGCGTACCGAAGTCACCACACCGTGGAAAACGATCGACACGCTGGATTCTTCCGGCGGGCCTGAGCATTCGTGACGCGGAACCAGCGGCGCCTTTCGAGATTCGTGGATCAGGGCCCTTCCATGGTGGCTTCAGCAGGAGACGTAGCCAGCAATTCATCCCACGTTGCGACGTCGAGAATCCGGTCGAGCAAGGCATTGAGCCGATCGAGATCCGCCACCGCGTTGATCGTCGCTTCGACCGTTTCGTCAGGTGGGCCAAACTTCTTGCGCCCTAGACGCAACAACGTCGCACGATCGGCCAGGACTTGTCCTTCATCACGTCCCTTGGCTTCGCCCTTTCCGAAGATGTCCTGATAGACCGACGATTCTTCGATCCCTCGAATTCCCAGGATCATGTCTGAAATCCCCCGTGTCAGCTCTTCCACTCGCTCTTTCGGATACCGTAACCCCATCAACATCTTCGTCGCCGTCCACAAGATCGCCGCTTGATCTTCGCTCGTCGTTTCCGTCTCGAAGCGTTGAGAAATCACCTCCAGCACATCGCGCACCTGCTCCGGCTCGACTCGCGCGACAGGCGCCAGCGGTAAAACCGGCAGCCCTGCTGCCAAAATGGCTTCTACTGGCTGCTGCCAGATCCTTAATACATCATACTGGAACACGTCGTAGACGTCGCCGTCGCTATAGCGTTGCTCGTATTTTCCCGTCAGTTCCGGCCCATCGGCGGCTGGCCGCAGCAAGAGGATCGTCGAACGAACGGGCACACCGTGCGCACGGCGGAGATTCGTGCTGTAATGATGCACCCGATCGGGCAGTCCGGAATCACGGCCGGCCTGGAACTCGACGTGCTCGATCCAGGGCTCGGGCTCACCGACCCACAAGACCTTGTCGGCTTCCGCGATCACCGTCGAGATATTGGAGTCGATCACCGAGACTCGACCCGGATCGGTGAGTCGAGCGCGTAGGAACCGCGCCCACTCCGCCGGCCCCATCTCGAAGAGCTTGCGCGTCGTCGCGTCGAACGGCTTGGGCATCTTTTTTTCCGTCGGGTGTCATGGGCCGCGTCCGCGGGGGACTCTTACTACGCCTTCACTGATTACATCGGCAGGCGCGACGGACGAGCGTAGCAGAAAAACAAGTGGGGGCGAACATGAGCGCACCGTCCCGTTCGCGCCGGTCTCTAGCCCGGCGTGAGGTGCGCCTCGAGGCTCGCCCCGCGATCACGCGTTAACGGCAATATCGGCCGTAATTCGAGTAACCATAGGCCGGGCCATTGTAATAAGAGCCCGAGCCATAGACCGGACCGTAGCCGCTGGAATATCCATAGCCGGGCTGCGATCCGTAATATCCACCGTATCCATATCCATAATTCGAGCCGCCGTAGTAGCCGCGCGGCGCAACGTATCCGTAGCCGTAACCGTATCGTGACCCGGAATAATATCCGGGCCGGACATTGTGATAGCCCCGTCCGTAGACCGGGCCATGGTGATAACCGCGCCCATGCTGAGCGTGGGCGTCAGTCGCCCAGGTTGTTCCGAATACCACGAACGCCAGGGCCGCCGCAAACATCGTCCGTCGCTTGCTTCTCATGATGGACCTCCTCCGTCATTGATACGTTGCCATTGTGACTCGAGTGCGATTCACCTGTTCCCGCGAAAAAAAGGCGGGCGGGGGCGGGGCACACCCGCACGTCTCATCGCAGGGAAAAGGCGGTGCTACCCCGCCGCCTGAGACAACGAGGATCGACGCGAGTTATTCCGGTGAGTTCCAAAAAACCGCACCTTTCAGGGCCGAACAGGTGGGAAACGGTGCCGCTCGAGAATTCGAGATCAGCTATCGACGATCGTGCCTCGTGCGTGCCGCGCCCCTAAACGGGCCGCGAGGGGACTCGCGTCCAGGCGCGCTTCAGCTCCAGAAACCGTCGCTCGTAACCGTAATATGAGGCGGCGGCCAGGCCGATCGTGAGGGCGAATGTGCCGATCGTGAGCAACTCTTCCTTGTTGGGAAACCAGGGGAGAATGCCGTACATCCGGCCGCGCGTCCACATCGCGATTTCGTGGTACATGTAAAGGCCGTAGCTGATCTTGCCCAGCCAGACGAGTCGTGAGTATGCAAGTGCGGCACGCAGCCAACCCTGTCCCCAGACCGCCACGATCACGATGCCCACCCCGCAGAGCCAGACCCACACGTAATCCCACGTGCGATGCCAGGGACTTCCATGTCCCAGATGGGGCAGACTGAACAGCCAGACGCAGACCGCGTAGAACGGCCACTGGAGCCAGCCTAACCAGCGCCCAGGCGGGGCCGATCACGGTTCCAGCCGAGGCAAAGTGCCAGCAAGACGCCACTTAAAAGCGTGTCGAACTGGGCAAACGTGTTGAAAACGATCATGAGCTGCGAGCCATAGCGGTTGGCGCAAACCCACCGCACGGCGATGGCACCCGCCATCAAGGCGACGACCAGAGACTTGCGGTATCGGGGCGAAACGAATGCCACCAGGAGGGGCACGACCAGGTAAAACTGCTCCTCGACACACACGCTCCAGAGGATGCTCAGCCAGTCGGGCAGGGGGGTAACGAGCGCCATCGACCAGTTGCCCAGAAACGCCAGAAACGGCAGGAGATGATTGCGCGAGCATCATCCGATATCGGCGTGGTCGTGAGCTGGCCTTCGAGCAAGGGAATCAGGCCAAACCCGATCGCGACGATCAAATAGTAGAGCGGCCAGATGCGGAGGATGCGGCGAATCCAGAACGCGCGCAGGGAGATCTTGCCGTAGCGAGCCTCCTCGCGGAGCAAAAGCGTCGTGATCAGGTATCCGCTGAGAATGAAAAAGAGCTGAACGCCAAAGCCGCCGTTCTCGCGAAAAGCCAGGGCTGCGCGAGCCAACCAGACGCGCCACGATGCCCTGAGGCACACAGCCGTGAAACAGATAAACCATCATGAA
This sequence comes from uncultured Planctomycetota bacterium, assembly GCA_963818265.1. Classification (GTDB taxonomy): domain Bacteria; phylum Planctomycetota; class Planctomycetia; order Isosphaerales; family Isosphaeraceae; genus CAWFRS01. Next base: position 610,852 of record CAWFRS010000001.1, read on the forward strand.
GGCGATGAACCGCAGGCCGTCAAGCTCGGGAAAATAGATGCGTTCGGAGGCGTCGGGAGGCGAATGCGGCTCCGGCGAATCAGCCAGCGCGTCATTGGTTTCGTTCATGCTCGCTCGTCCGCCGCGGGAGAAGGTAGGGCGCGGCGGGCACGCACGTCTTCAGACCAGGCCCAGACCCGCGCAACCAGCCGCTCCGCCAGGTCGACTCCGGGCGCGAGGGTTTCCGGGTCGTGATTCGGGCGCACGAGGTATATCGTATGTTGATCCTGGCGCAGCGTTTGAAGGTCGTTGGCAACCGTGAGATCAGTCCGGTTATCGTGGCACGCGGCCGCGCCGCGAGCAAGCAGCTCTTCGCGGCTGGCGCGCGACAATAGCTTGAATCCGACCAGGTACGATCCCGGCGACCAGTCACGGACCGAGCGAATCACCTTGGGAGTGCGCCGGCATTGCAGGTTCAAGACGTCGGCTTCGGAGCCGATCTTGCCCGGGCGCGGCTCGGGCTCGAAATCCGCCACGGCCATCGGCAGGAAGACGATATCGATGCTGCTCCGATTGGAGCACCCTCTCCAAAGTCGCTGCATAATCTTCGACGTTGCCCACCTTGAGCGGGATCAGCCGCAACCGGCCGTGCTGCGCTCTGCCATCGTTCGTGCAGAGCTTCCGAGCCGCGTTAGTTCCGTCTCAAAGTCGGCGTCGAGATCAAGCCGGGCCAATCGGTGAAAGGGAAGCAGCGCCGAGGCGGCGTGGATGTGCCAGACATTGGCTCCGCGCTCGAGGCAGGCTTCCGAGATGGCCGCGGCGAACCGCCCCGAGGACACGTTGCTCAGCACGCGCACGTCGTCAATCGGCGCGATCGTACCTCCCCCGGCGACGACGATATTCATCACGAACCGGCTCCCGAAAAGTGGCAGTCAATCATGGAGCGAGGGAGGCGGCCCACGATCGAAACGCCTCCATGTGCGGCCCCCATCGTCATCTCGGTCTGATTATAATCGCATAGACGGCCAATATCCGCACCGCCGCCAACCCTGCCAACGAGGATCGTTGCCTGGCGGCCGTGTCGCCATCGCACGTCGAGGGCGGGCACTTGCGAGCCACCGTGTTGACGGCTAGCCTGGGCAGGTCGTGTCGGGAGAGACGTCGGTGAAAAATCAGTCAGCCAGCCAGCTAGCCAGCGAACGCAACCACCCATGACCACGCCCGCACCTCGCTCATCGCCGAATTCGGCGGCCCGCGAACTTCTTGATGAGATGTCGCGATGGTCGATCTTCGACCCGCACACCCATATCAATCCTCACAGGCCGGCCGCGCGGCATTTCGACGAGATACTCGGTTATCATTATTACACCGAGCTCGCCCACTCGACCGGAATGCCCGCTGATCTGGTCGCGGCCGATCTCGACCCAGCCGTGCGCGCGCCAGAATCTCGCCAAATATCTCGATCGCATTGATTCGACCGTCCAGTATTCATGGCTTCTGGAGATTGCCCGGACGTTCCATCAATTTCCGCACGATCGGATCACGCCGTCGAACATCGGCGACGCTCATCGAGCGTGGCCACCACGAGCGTGATGGAGCGGACTGGGACCGCGAGGTCTGGAAGACGAGCAAGCTCGAGGCCGTTTTTCTGACCAACGAATTTGACGACCCGCTCGACGGTTGGGACACGGCCGCTTATGTTCCCTGCTTGCGGACCGACGACCTGGTCTTGAAGCTGCCCGATCCGAAGACCATCGGCCGGTTGCGGCCGCGGCTTCCAGCGTTGACGTTCAGGACATGGCGAGCTTGCGGGCCGCGATTGGCGTGCTTTTCGAGCGATTCGTCAAGCGCGGGGCCAGGGCCTGCGCGATCAGCTTGCCGCCCGACTTCGTGCCGCGCCGCGCGACGCCCCGGCGGGCCGTCACGCCGATCCGCAAAGCCATTCATGGAATGGATCTCCGTCGCCGACGAGCAAGAGGAAGGCGCGGGTGGCCGTTTTCTGGATGCTGGCCGAGTTTTGCGCGGAGTTCCGGCTGCCGTTCGACTTGATGATTGGCCCGGTGCGCAACGTTTATCCCGCGGGCGTCGCGGGGGGTCGCGACCTTTTCGATCGCCGGGTGAGTCTTCACGACTATCGCGAGCTCTTCAATCATTTCAGTAGCGTGAATTTTCCGGTTTCCACCCTGGCGCTCGACGCCGGTGCCGAGCTTGTGGCCTATTCCTGGATTTTTCCCAACGTGCTGCCCATGGGCCACTGGTGGTATGCGAACGTGCCCGTGTACATCGCCGCGGATCTGCGCGCGCGGGTGCAGGCGTTGCCCAAAGTCAAGCTTCTGGGCTATTATTCAGATGCCTACAAGCTCGAGTTCATCGCACCCAAGTTCAATATGTATCGACGAATTCTCGCCGACGTTCTGGCCGACGAGATGGTGGCAAACCGCGGCTGGACGATTGAAGACGCGTTGCAACTGGCAAGATTGATACTGGTTGACAATCCCAGGCGGATTTTCGGTGGCGTGGCGCACGGTTCGCAGAATGCCATTTGACCTGGGGCCGATCTGAAGGCATGCTTCGGACGCGCAACGCACTGGGTTTCCGGTTCGCGGTACGGGACGTCTCGGCTGCGCCGGGTATCGTTCTGCGTTCCGAATCCGAACCTGAAGAGGTCGGGAGATCAGCCGCATGTTTCACACATTGAATGTTGGCACCAGGAGAGCGGCAGTCATTTTCAGCCTGACGGTGGGCTGGAGCGGGGCGGCAGCCTGGGGCCAGATGACCAGTGGACCGGGATTGTCGTCGGGCTCGGGCGTGGGCACCGGCGCGGGCGGATTTTCCGGTGTTCAGCGCAACCAGACCGGGTCTTTATCGGGTAACGGACCGGGAGAATCGGCGGGGGGGCCCGGCCTGAGGGGACGGCCGATCTCGCCGCCGGCCGGCTACCCGCGGGAAGCGTTCGGTCCGAGCCTCGACGTGACCTTTCCCAACGACCCCTACCTGGTTCCATTTCTGACGATGGAACAACCCGGGGCCGCGTACAATCCCAATGCGCCCACGCGCATCACGAGTGACTTGATCAAGAACGCGCGATTGATCGGATCGCCCGACGAGCGAAGCCTGGCCTTGCAGCGAATCGCCAACGGCGCGATTGCCGGCGACCAACTCACGCTGGCCCACAACACGCTCGAGGAAGCGATGGCCGCGGCCGCGCAAGTCCAGACTCCTCTGGTGCGCGACCAGCGGTTGATTGCGATTGTGACCTCGCTCACCACACTCACCGACGCCCTCCTGCGTGACCGCCACGAGCGGATGGTGGCCGCGCTCGCCGCACCGAGCGACGCCCCCGCGCCGGAAGCCTTGCCCAAGACTCTTGACGACGCCACGCTCGTGCGCCTGGCCCGCCTCGAGTGGCAACGTGCGGTTTACCTGGCGTCGGCGATCGGCAACCCCACCTATCGCAACGAGATGCTCTACCGCGTCGCCGAGAGCGAGGCGTCGGGGAGCGCCACCGTCGCCAATGAGTCGACGAAAGCTTTAGCCGACTCTGACAGACTTGATTCGGCCACGGGCGAGCAGCCAACCCGCGCCCTGCCACCAGCGGCCGGCGGTTCCGCCGCACGCACGCCGCGGTCAAAGACCGAAAATGGCAAGCAACTGGCCGATTCGATTCTCGTCAATGCGTTCGACGACGCCAAGAAAATCGATCGGCTCATCTGGAAATACCGCGCGATGGTCCGAATTGCCCTGGCCGCCGCCGACTCGGAACAGTATTCGCGCGGGATGCGAGCTCGCCCAGGGAATCGAGAATGGCGAATCACGCGCCGAGGCCATGCTGCTTCTAGCCGAGGCGCAGAGCCGGGCTCCCCACGTTGACATTAGCGGAGCGACCGCCAGCTATCAGGCCGCCGCCGAGGCGATCGCGACGGTTCAGCAAGACGGTCTGAGAGGCGTCCTGGCTGGCTTCTTGATCGACAGCATGATTTCGACGGGCCGCTTCGACGACGCTCGGCAGTGCATCGTGCTCTATCCCGAGCTGTCGCAGAAGCTCGCGGCGCTCGGAGCGGTCGCCGAGGCCCAGGGACGCCGCGGCGCGGCCGAAGTGGCACGCCGCTGGATTGAGCGAGACGTTCCCGAACAATATCGCCCGGCGCTTTACCGCCGCGTCGCCACGGGTGTTCTCTGGGCGATCGACCAGAATCGCAGCAAGGAGTTCCTCCGTCCCGATGCCAGCAATCCGAATCAGTAGGCGGCCAGGCTTCTAAACGGCCTTGCACGATCCTGGGAGGGCGAGTCTCCGCACGGGCCGAGTGCCATGCCGACTCGGAAAGCCTCCGCGTCTCCAATCACGCAAGGCCGATTGGCAGCTCACTCGATCAAGACGAAAAGCCGGTCGCGGCGATGGTTTCTCAATCTGGGGCATCACTCAGGTCAGAGCCATCAGCCGCGACGTTTTCTTGATCAGCTCCGCGCGAAGAAATTGGCATAGCGCTCCTTCAGCGAGCGAATGCCCGCATGCACGATGTGCAGGTCGGCGCCGACGACAAAGAGCTGGCAGCCCCACTGCCGCATCCGGTCGGAATACTCCGGCCCTCGACTGAAAACGCCCCACGGTTTCTTGGCATGCAGCGCAAACTCGCGCGAGGTTTTCGATCGCGCTCAGACATTTGGGATTCTCGAAATCGCCGGGCACGCCAAGTATCTGGCTGAGGTCGGACGGGCCCACGAAGAGCAGGTCGAGATCGGGTATGGCGGCGATCTCCTTGAGCGACTCGAGAGCACCGGCGGTCTCGATCTGAACGCCGACGAATGTCTCGGCATTGGCGCGGGCCATGTAGTCGGCCAGGGGCATCAGACCGAAGCGGCCGTCGCGGTTGCCGCCGTTCAAGCCGCGTTCGCCTCGGGGCCAGAACTTCGCCCAGCGCACGGCCTGTTCGGCCTCGGCAGCCGAGCGAACCATGCTGAACATGACGCCGCCGGCCCCCGCTTCGAGCGAGCGCATCACCGAGGCATAGTCGGTCGCGGGGAGGCGGACGAAATGGTCAATCCCGTAGCCGCGGGCCGCCATGACGGCCATTTCGATATCGTTCATCGTGAGGCCGGCGTGCTCGATTAGTCGAGCCAGAGGGCGTCGAATTCGCCATGTTCGCCCAGGATCTCGATGAGCTTGGGATTGATAGAGCTGCCCGAGCCCGAAGACACGAACGACCTTGACCGTCAGCCAATAACTGCTTGATTCGTGGCATCCGAATACTTCCCTCGCCCCGATGACTGTAGGACAATAGCAACGCGCGTGCGAAGTCAGCCCGAGCGCTCCCACGCGGCACGAAACTAACCGGCCAGATGGTCCGGACCAAGGGGGTTGTGTCTCGGCCACAGTATTCGCGACCAGGGAGTTTTGGATGAATGATCGATTCACGGTGCTGATTGCCGACTTTCTCGACGAAACCTCGATTGAGTCTGCCGTCTTGCAGGATATCGCGGGGCTCGTCATGGCGCGGGCCAAGAATGAAGAGGACCTCGCGAGTTATCTGCCGAATGCCGACGCCATCATGCTTTTTCACGATATCTCGATCGTGGGCGAGCCCAGTTTCTCTCGTGCGCCACGCTGCCGGTGCGTGGTTCGCGCGGGCGTCGGCTTCAACAATGTCGACGTCGACGCGGCGACCCGGCACGGTGTGGTGGTTTGCAATGTCCCGGATTACGGCACCGAGGAAGTCGCCGACCACGCGATCATGTTCTTGCTGGCGATCATACGGCGGCTGATGCCCTCGCATCAGGAAATCAAGGGGGGCGCCTGGGATTATCGAAGTGCGATCGGTGCGCCCGCTTGCGCGGCAAGACATTTGGCGTGGTCGGTTGCGGCCGGATCGGGACGGCGGCCGCCATGCGCGCCAAGGCATTCGGGTTGGACGTCGTGTTCTACGATCCTTACCTGCGCCAGGGGATGGATAAAGCGCTCGGAATTCGCCGGGCTTATTCGCTGGAAGACCTGCTGGTCCAGAGCCATTATGTGAGCCTTCATTGTTATCTTGATCCGTCAAACCGGCACATGATCAACAGGGAGACCATCGCCCAGATGCGCCCGGGAGCCGTGCTGATCAACACGGCGCGTGGCCCCCTGGTTGACGAGGCAGCCCTGTTTGAGGCGCTTGAATCGGGCCACATCGCGGGTGCCGGGCTTGATGTCGTCGAGGTCGAACCGCTTGAAAACGAGCGTCTTCGCCAGCACCAGAATGTCCTGTTCACGCCGCACACCGCGTTTTACAGCGTGGAAGGCTACAACGAGCTCCGCACCAAGACCGCCGAGGAAGTCAGGCGAATTCTCCTGGGACAACCGCCTCGCAACCCCGTGAATTCGCCGCCTGCGCGACGGACCTGAATCGCCGCGCCGCCTGCGCGACGGACCTGAATCGCCGCGCCGCCCGCGCTATAGCGATCGCACGCCGGCGGCAATGAACCGGCGAGCGCCGCGCACGCCGGCCTGGAATTCGAGCGGCCGTCGATCGGGGAGAACCGATGAGCTTGATGAGTCGAATGAGAACGAGCCGCCAGGTATCAGCGGGTGTTTCGATGGAAGACGACAATCCCGGCTCGAGCGATCGGCCCGTTCCGGTTCGCTGGCTGAGCTGGCTCGCGGTGGCGACCTTGACGGCCGCGGTCACGGGGATTTCGGCCTACCAGTCAATCCGCCAGTATGAAGAACTGCGGAGTGGTTGGTCATGGGATCTGGCCTATTACAATCAATGGTACTGGGCCCTTACCCACGGAGATGGAACACTGACGATCCGGCCGGTCTCGGCCTACGCGCAGGAGGGGCCGTCGATCTGGAAGATGAATTACCTCGCGCCCGTTCGGCTCGCCCTGGTGCCCATCTACTGGCTCGCTCCGGGACCACGAACCTTGCTCTTGATTCAGTGTGCGATGTTCTGGTGGGTCATCCCCGCGGCGTATACTCTTGTCCGATCGGAATCAGACTCTGAAGCCGTGGCCGTCTCGGCGGCCGCGCTCGTCCCGTTCACGCCGCTTTTCTGGCCCCTGGTCTGGAACGATTTCCGCGAGCTCCAGCTTGTCGGGCCGTTTCTCTTGTGGGCCGTGCAGGGCGTGCGCAGCCGGTCGCCCGGTTGGGCCGCAATCGGAGTCGCTGGCATGCTGGCTTGCCGCCAGGAATACGCCGTCATGGTCGCGACGTTTGCCTTCATGCCACCGCGACGGCCGGAAAATCTGAGCAAGACGCTTCTCTGGCGCCGCGTGTTGTTTCTCGTGGGGCTGCTCTGGCTGGTGGTTGGTTTCTTCGGATACCTGGGCCTGATGGTTGGCTCGGGCGCGCCCAACGACTTCATGGAGCAGTTCATGGGGCCGAAGGCACCGTTCCATCAGGCGCTCGAATGTTCGCTCGAAACCCTGCTTCTGGGCATGGGCGCCTGGGCCATACTGGCCTGCCTGGTGCCTCGAGTCGCGGTCCTCGCCGTGCCGTGGATCTGGAGCCCCTGCAGTGGACAGTGGGCCATGCGCATGCTCTCGACGTCCGAATGGCACGCCGTCCGTTACATGATGCCGATGGCCGGGCTCGTGCTGGCAAGCGGCCTGATCGGTTATGCTCGCCTCGCCGGCCGGTTGAGACACCAGCGCCTGGGAGTTGTCTGGATCGCGCTCATGTGGACCGGCGCGGCGCTTTTTTGCACGATCGGCCTGCGCGACGTGACGGGCCGGCTGAGGCATGCTCCCGTCGCGATCGAAAGCGATGAAGCCGCGGAAGTCTGGCCGCTCATTCGCCAGGTCGCCGGCGACGATGCGGTCATGGTCGATTACGAAATCTCGGCGCCGCTCTCCTCGCGCCGCCAGATTTACGGTTGTGAAATGGACGCAAACCTGCCAAAGGGCTTTCCCCAGCTCGGACCCGAGTTTCGCTGGCTTTTCATCCGGAATCAGAATCGTTTTTATAAAGCCATGCTGGATCAAGGGTTCGAGGTTGTGCATCAGGGCAAGAATCTGACGATCGCGCATCGCAGGTGAGTCGAGTGAGCACAAATTTCGTTTTTTTCCGATTTTGCGCGAACACGATCAGGCGATAAGATGTCTATTCAGCGTGCCGGCGGAAGCGACGCGGCGTGGATCGAGCCTCATGCGCCCGATCCAGGCGTGTGGTCCGTCAGCAAAGGAAGCAACAGGATCGAGTTTTTGAGAGAAAGACCGGGTGTGTAGCCCGGTCACATCGAGATCTCGGGAGCCGGAATGGCCCCCATGACTCGGTAACTGATCGAGGGACGCTGAAAACGTCCCAAACCCCGTGATGCGACAGCCGAGCATCGAGCTCATAATTGCTGTTGCATCACCTCGTGACCCCGCCCTTTCCGCGGCGGATGTGAGGGTCTCGCCATGTTGTTGAACCGCACGAACCTGACGTTGTCGGCCTTGGCTCTTTCCAACGGGCTGAATCTCGGGACGCGGTCGCTCGCCGTCAACGCGGGCGTCAACAATGGCGACCAGACCTCGCACGTTCGTCACTCCCATCATGATGTCATGCGCGAGAGGATGGTGTGGTATGTCGTATTTTCGAAACCCAATTCGATTGATGCGATTCCACCCATTCCCGGCTCGTTTTCCCCGGAGCAACAGCAACGTCCGGCGAGTTGTTTGACATTGCCGCAAGCGTATGCGGCGGTCGGCGTTTGCGTCGATCCCGATCCGAGGCGAGTTGACCTCGTTCGGCGACGTGAAACGTGCGTTCTGGATCGTGATTCCAGCATCGAGACGACCATCTCGGTGACTGGCCTGGAGCAAGAGACCCGGATCCTACGTGGTTGCGAATCCACGACGGGTACGGAACTCAAACTCAAGGGGAAGCACGGTTTGAAGCGCACCGCGATACCGGCCGCACGAGCGGCGGCAGCGGCAGCGGCCGCAATGTCAACAGCATCTGGAAAGTGAGCACCGAGAGTCCGACTCCGTTTGCTTGATTCAACAGACTGTGCCATCGCGTTGACGGGCCCTTCGTGGGGGCGTGCCGTCGTAACCACGGTGACGTTGCACAGACTGCTGGCCATAAGGCGGATTCGACAAATCGGTTGAGCACGGTTGGCCTGGACGAACGAACGTCTTGCGATTGCTCGTTATCTGTCCGGCCTCCGAGCACGCGCCGTCTCATTGGTCGCCGTGCCGTTGCACGCACGCGGATCGGCCTGATGTTGGACTGGATGGCATAGTGGCATCCAGCCCCTTCGGGACAGTGTCCGGCTGCTTCGGTGCTGAGCGAAAAAAGACGATCATGATGTCGCCTGGGTCCGTCCTTTGACACTCCGGCTCGAAAGGCCGCGATCATTCGGGACGGTGACCGGGAGAACTCCCGGCAGCGGGGAAAGTGGGTCACGTGTTGATCACGTCGAACGATCTCGACACGGAGAACAACCGGTGGGCCGGCCTGGCGATCCGTCGTGCGGTGTGCGCAGCGAGGTGATCGCGAGGCGTTCGGTAGCCTGGTCGAGCAGTTTCAGCCGACGGTTTATGCGATCGCCTTGCGGCGATTGAGCAACCCGAGCGATGCGCTCGAGCTCACGCAAGAGGTTTTCCTGCACGTGTTGCAGCGAATCGACCAGTTGCGCGAGCCCGAGCGGTTTGCCGGCTGGCTCCGCCAGGTCGCCGTGCGCATGGCGATCAACCGCGCCACGCGGCGGGTTGCGCCGGCAAGCGTGGAGACCGGAATCCTCGAAGGTGCGTTCGAGATGACGGAAGGACCGCTGGACCAGTTGATCAGCCGGGAGCGCGCCGAGCGGCTTCGCGATGCGCTCGACCAGCTCAAGGCGCTCGACCGGGAAGCCCTTGATGCCTTCTACATCCGAGGGCATTCGCTGGTCGAGATCGCCGAGATGCTCGACGTGCCGATTGGAACCATCAAGCGGCGGTTGCACACGGCGCGAAAGCGGCTCAAGCTGGCTCTCGAAGCCACGCTCGTCGACGCTCGGGACTGGAACAACAGGCAGGATGACGACTCAGACGATGAGGAATCCGAGCTTGTCGGCGTGGCTGCACGGCGCGAGCCGGCCTGGGCGTAGAAAATAGCCGGGCCGAGCTGTTCGCGAATTCAAACGCTCAATCGCAACCTCGGAACAAGCTCAGGCGAAGTCCGAGGTTGCGGTGTTTTTAACAATGCTCGATCGTGTCGCGAGATCATTTGCACGGCGATACTCGTCGGCCTCGGCGAGGTAGCGCCTGGCTCGGTTCGCGAGCAACGCGTGGTCGATCCAGGCTCCGCCCACGATCGGCAACAAGATGATGGCGTCGAATATCAGGCCGATGTCGGCCCGTCCAAACACGGTAAACAGTGTCAGGAACGTCAGACCGAGAAAGGTCGAAATGGCCGTGATGGCCCAGGTCACGCGGTTGTAGCGGGCAAGTTGATCCTCGATCGGCTCAACACCCAGCCGGAGCCGGCCGAGTTTCCGCCGCCAGTATTTCTCGCGTGCCTGCCACTTCGATTCGAGAGCTTCGTTGTGTATGACGGTATTCGTTTCGAGCATGGAATCGATCGAAAAGACAAAAGTCGAGGCAGCCCTGCAACTCAAGCCGATGGCGTGAAGCAGACACAGAGTATTGTAGTCGGTCAGTACCCGTCGTCATCGTTCTCGGGGACGATTTCTTCGGCAACAATCTCGCGCCACGCGTTGAATACCGGCTCTGCTGCATTGGCGGCACGTAGAAACTCGGCAACCGGGCCTTCGACGGTTTTGAGTTTGAGAAAAGTGTAAAGAAGACGTCGAATATCGGTGACCTCGGATAGCCCTTTCACCAAATCGCCGTGCTTGACCATGCTCATGACCTTTTGCCCGATCAGGCCCGGTGGCGAGATCACCTGAACCTGTTTCACAACTCGGTGACCGGGAAAGCTCTCGACCTTCCAGATGTCAACGAGCTGTCGGCTTTCAGGTTCGCGGTCATGATACAAGCGTCGGTGTCGATCATTCGCCGAAGTCCGGATGCGGATCGCGATCTCGAACCGTTCGACAGTTCGTTTCGCAATTCCGCTGCAAGCTCGGCGGGTCGCGGCGATACGATATCAACATCCTGGCTCATGCGCGATTCTCGAACATAGGTATTCGCCGCGTGCGCACCAACGAGCACGGTATCGGTCCGGCGGCGCAAGAATTCCAAAACCGCGTCGTGGACCCTCGCCAGAGGCAACGGCTCGCCTGTGATAAATTCTCGAAACGTGAGTGAGCCGTCGCCAAACATCGTTCACCTCTATGAATGACAGATTACCCGCGAAGACAAATGTACCCAATTCGACGGGTGCCGCGTTCCAACGGCCAGCAAAGGAATTTCACAAGTTTCCCAAAAAACGTGTATGGCGCGTGGCCTTCGCTGCATTGATTAACGGAATCAGCGAGGCAACGGGGGTGAACAGATGACTGAAACCAGAGCTAGTTCCGTGGCGCATCAGCTCGAAGCCCTCTGGACTTCGGGTACGCTGATCGGTTTGACAGATGCCCAGCTCTTGAGTCGCGTCACGGGCGTTCGAGACGCCGCGGCCGACTCGGCGTTCGCCGAGCTGATTCTGCGTCATGGTCCGATGGTCATGGGCGTCTGTCGCCAGGTGCTTCGGCATCATCAGGATGCGGACGACGCGTTTCAGGCGACGTTCCTGGTTTTGGTGCGTAAGGCGCGCTCGATCCGCGTCGGCGAGACGCTCGCCCCGTGGCTCTACAGCGTGGCTTATCGCACGGCGCACCGAGCCCGGTCGGTCGCGTCACGCTATCGATCCGCGCCTGTGGAGATGCTCGAGGCTTCCGTGGATAAAACGCTGGATAACGCATGCTCCTTCGACTTGCGGCCATTACTGCATGAAGAGCTCAATCGGCTTCCCGGCAAATACCGCGAACCAATCGTGCTCTGCCATCTCGAAGGCAAGAGTCACGAAGAAGCCGCACGGTTACTTCACTGGCCGGTCGGCACCGTCAGCGGCCGTCTGTCGCGTGGGCGCGAGCTTTTGCGGTCGCGGCTCACACGACGGGGGGGCATGGATGTCTCACCGGCCGTTCTTTCCGCGAACTGGCTGGCGGGCACTTCCCTTGACATACCCCTTTCTCTCACTCGTTCCACGGTCGAAGCCGCCATCGGGCTCTCGGGCTCCGCGGTTTCGGCTCACGTCCTTTCATTGACCAGAGGAGTTTTAACAGCCATGCAACTCAACACGCTCAAAATGACCGCGTTCACCCTTCTGATCGGCGGAGCTGCGGTCGCGAGTGTCGGATTCCTGGGATTACGCGCTTCCCAGGTCGCGACGAAGTCACCAGGCTCGCCTTATTTTTTTCCTGCCCAGCCTGATGCGAAGAAGGATTTTATTCCGCGTTCTCCAGCTGGCTCCCAGGCGGAGTCCCAAATCAACCAGGTTCCGTTGAAAAATACGCCACGAATGATGGACGGCCGACGGCTTCCCATGATCCGAACGGCGTCCATGATTCTCGTGGAAGCCGCCGATCGCACGACCTGGGAGGCGATGAGCCTGGTGACGGGACCGATGAGGACAGGAATTGTGGATTGGTCTAAATTCACCCTCCCGCCGGGTACAACCGCACAACCGGTTGCTTCTGACAACATTGCAGCGCTCGCGATCAAAGGAAAGCGAATCGATTCTGTCGCCGTCTTCAGCCCGGATCGAACGGCGTGGATGGCGCAGTCACTTATCAGGCCGATTGAAGATGAGATCAATCCGATTGTCGGCCCCGGCTATGCGCTCTACCAGGCGGGCAACGACTTTTACGCCTTTTCGGCCTCGGCGCCGACGGCCAATCCCTGGGGAGTGCTTCACCTGGAAGAGGGTGAAGAGGCCAAAGTCGTCTCGATGGGTTCTGGTGCCATTGAAGTCATGCAGGGAAATCGGCTGTATGTCTTCAGCCTGAAACGGGCTGAGTGGTCGAAGGGTGTTGCGATCCGTCTGCCAGCCACTTCTGCTGAAGCGAAGCCAGCGTCACCAGGATCAGGGTTTTGATACCGTGAACGAGCCAGACGACCCGCGATCAACCCGCCAATTCACGCAGCCGTCGCACGAGATTGAGGGCCGCCTCGGGTGTCAGGCTCTTCTCGTCGATCTGTCTGAGCTCGTCGAGCATCGGGTCGGGCAGCGATGCGAACAGGCTCCCTGTCAGGGCTCGACCCGTTTTGACCTTCCGCCGGATCGGACCTTCCGGCAAACCGGGATCGGGGCCGTGCTGCTTCTCGAGAAACTTGAGAATCTCACGGGCCCGTTCCAGAACAGTGGCCGGGCACGCCCAGCCAGCCGTGCGACGTGGATGCCATAACTCTGGTCGGCACCCCCCGGCACGATCTGATAGAGAAAGACGATTTCGCCGTCCGTCTCGCGAACCGCCACGCTCGCATTTCGCAGCCGCTTCTTGGTTTTTTCGAGCTCGACCAGCTCGTGGTAATGAGTCGCAAACAGAGTCCGGCAGCCGATCGCGTCGTGAATGTGCTCGGTGACGGCCCATGCCAGCGAGATGCCGTCGAACGTGCTCGTGCCGCGGCCGATCTCATCGAGGATCACCAGGCTGCGTGGCGAGGCGTTGTTGAGGATATTGGCCGTCTCCGACATCTCGACCATGAACGTGCTCTGGCTGCGGCTGAGATCGTCGGTCGCGCCGACGCGAGCGAACAGGCGATCGATCGCACCGATCCGCGCACGTTTGGCCGGGACAAAGCTGCCGAGATGAGCGAGAATCGCGATCAACGCGACTTGCCGGATATAAGTGCTCTTGCCGGCCATGTTGGGGCCGGTGATCAAGAGGGTCGAGCCGTGTTCGCCGCCGAGCCGAAGGTCGTTGGGGACGAGGTCGCCGGGCGGAAGAATCGCGTCAAGCACCGGGTGGCGGCCCGCTTCGACGAGAAATACCGGCTCCTCGACGAGCTCGGGCCGGCAATATCCATGCGCGAGCGGCCAGCTCGGCCAGGGACGACAGGGCGTCGAGCTGAGCGAGCACCGCACCCGCCTGAATCAGGCGCGGGGCTTCGGCCGCGACCCGGTCGCGCAACGTCGAGAAAAGCTCGTATTCCAGTTCATGAGCACGTTCCTCGGCGCGGAGGACCTTTTCCTCGTACTCTTTCAGCTCGGCCGTGATGTAGCGCTCGGCGTTCTTGATCGTCTGCTTGCGGATGTAGTCGTCGGGGATACTGTCGCCATGGGCCTGCGCCTGGGCGTGCGTGATCTCGATGTAATAACCGAAAACCTTGTTGAATCCGACTTTGAGGCTGGGGATTCCGGTCCGCTTGACCTGTTCGGCCTGAAACTTGGCGATCCATGACTTGCCCCCCTTGGCATGACCACGTAGCTCGTCGAGCCCGGGATGGTAGCCGTCGCGGATCAGGCCCCCTTCCTTGACGGCCAGCGGAGGGTCGTCCCAGAGGGCCGCTTCGATCTCGGCCCGGATCTCGGGGCAAAGCTCGAGTGCTCCTTCAAGCTGATTGAGACGCTTGGACACCCGCGCGGTGAGCCGGGCCTTGAGCTTGGGCAGAATCGCCAGCGTTTTCGCCAGGGCGACCAGGTCGCGCGGCGTTGCCCGGCCCGTGCCGATGCGGCCCGCGAGCCGCTCGAGGTCGTGCGACTCGCCCAGCAAGCTCCTGATATCGCCACGCAGGGCCGACTGATTGAAAAGCTCTTCGACGGCGTCGAGCCGCTCGGCGATCAATTCGGCCGACGTGAGCGGTGACGTGAGCCATTCGGAAATCAACCGTGCTCCCATCGCGGTCGCCGAGCAGTCGATCACGCTCAGGAGCGAGCCCTCGCGCTTGCCTTCCCGCAGTGTGCGCACGCAGCTCCAGGCTGCGCCGGGTCATCTCGTCCAAACCGAGAGTATCGGCCCGCCGGAACGGAGTGAGCCGCGTGATGTGGCCGAGTGCGGTCTTCTGGGTTTCGCGCAGGTAGGCCATGAGGGCCCCGGCCGCCTGAACCTCGGGCGTCCGGTCGTCGATGCCGAAGCCGGCCAGGGTCGTTGTCTTGAACTGCTCGAACAGCGTCGTTCGAGCCTGCTCGGGTTGAAAATCCCACGAAGGGCGAACCGTCAGCGCCATTCCCGACTGACTCCGAAGTGCGCGGCACCACGGTGTGTCGGTACTGAGCTCCGAGACCAGGATCTCGGCCGGATTGAGCCGCGCCAGCTCGTCGAACAGCTCGGTACGCAGCAAGCCGGTGAGCGAGAATCGCCCGGTCGAAAGCTCGATCCACGCCAGCCCGAGCTTGCCGCTGACCTCGACGACAGCCGCCAGGTAATTGGCCGTGCACGGGTCGAGCAGGTCATCGTCGGTGAGTGTTCCCGGCGTCACGATCCGCACGACGTCGCGCTTGACCAGGCCCTTGGCCTCGCGCGAATCCTCGACCTGCTCGCACACAGCCGCACGCAGGCCGGCTTGAACGATCTTGGCGAGGTACGTATCAAGCGCCGGATAGGGAAATCCCGCCATCGGCAGGGCATCGGGCCCCTTGTCGCGCGAGGTGAGCGTCAGGCCGAGCAGGGCCGATGCCCGTTCGGCATCGTCGCCGAAAAGCTCGTAGAAATCGCCCATGCGAAATAGCAAGAGAGCATCGGGATCGCGCGCTTTGAGCTCGCGATACTGCTGCATCATCGGCGTGAGCGAATCGTTCATCGCGTTTTGAATGGGGGAATAAGGCCGGGCCCGGCACCGCCATCGCGTTGATCAAAGGCCCGGCGCGGCCCCGGCGTTGCTCGCTCGTCCGGGAATCATGAAACAACAAAAAAAGCGCAAGCTCTGCCGGCCCGCGTGTCTGACAGAACAGACACAGGCACGTCACAGCGCTCGCGCTTTGGAAGTCAGATCGAGCCGGGGCGATTTTCGGACGAGATACCAAGAGCCGAAGAGCGCCGATTTTTCAGAATTTGTCGAGCGCGGCCTGCTCGTCAGCATAGATTTCAAACACTTGGTCGAGCCGGGTGATGCGAAAGACTTCGAGAAGGTCGGGGTGAATGCAGCAAAGTTTGAGTTTGCCTTTGACCGCGGCCACCTTCTTCTTGAGGTTGATCAGCTTGCCGAGCGCGGCACTCGAAAGATACTGAACATTGCCGAAGTTCAGCAGGAGATTCTTGTGACCTTCGTCTTCAACCAAGCTGTAAAGCTGATCGCCTACCTCCTGGATGTTTTCTTCGGTCACAATCTTGGATTCAACGAAACTGACAACGGTCACTCCGTCAACATTTTCGAGGCGGAGATGACGGCGAGGACCTTGCGACATCGGGGTTAAACTCCTGGCGAGAACGGGAACCGTACCGGATCGGAATACTTTACCACATCAGGGGCCGGTCCCGCACGCAGGCATCTCCGGTGATTTTTCTGAAGGCATCCCATAAAAACTGGCAAGCAAGCGAGGCGAGAGCCTAGCGCTCTCACCACACTTACCACAAAGCCCCAAGGAATCAAGGGACCACCGACGAATCGTGTTCGGATGTCAACATCGCGTCGCTTCGCGCCGCTGACTGGCCGCACGACCGCGGCCGGCTGCCGAAAACCGCGAAAAGTCTTAAACGATCTGCTTCGCCGCGCGCGAGGGCCGGCAGTTTGGCTCGCTCGCAAACTGTTGCCAGACTCGATCAAGTACGGCTGGGTCAGCAGCCCCGGAGTGCACAAAAAGCCGATACCCAAGGATGAGCGGGTGGTCAAGCGCCACGCCATGCGGCGACTCTCGGTTGAACGAGGCGCCGACCCAGCCGTCAGCACAGGCGTGCCAGGGTGTCGGATGCCCGTCATTCGATGGGTGGTCCATGAAGCAGATCCCGTCGATCCTTCCCGGCGCACTGGGTCCGGAATAATCGACCCATCGACTCCGTTTTCCCATCACGGCTCTTTCGCCGCGAGCGCCGCTGGCATTGGTCAGGCGACCGCCGCCGAACCGCTCGGACATTGTCCTGGCGACCTGTAAACCCAAGAAGCCAAAATCCGTCTTTCCCAGAGCGACGGGGCCGCCGTGCGGAGAATCGAATCTCGAATGAAGATCGATCGCAAGCCCGTCATGTCCGCTGGCCTGGATGGTCACCGTCAGATCCTGGTGCAAGATTGACCGGCCGTGTGCCCACCAATCCAGCAGGGCGGCGAAGCTCGCGTGATCTTGCCCGTCGTCGTAAGACCGGACACGACGCTGGCGAATTCGAATGTCCGTATTGGGCCGCTCCTCCCAGAAGTTGACACCATCGACGCTTCCATGTCCGAACCAGGCCGATTTGTGGTCAGGGCCGGCCAGGTCGGGAGATCCGAGCCGCGTCAGCAGGCGCCTGATGAACTCAAGAGGGGATACAGGAACGGCCTGGCACCGGCCGTACCAAACTCGTAGCCGAGCCGCTCCATCCCATCAACGCGGAAGCTCGCACGATCGACCTGGGGGATCACCTGAAATCGGGGAAACTGAAACGAACCCGTCATGAAAGACCTCCGGCGACTCCAAAAACCATCAACACAATCTCCGTCGCGAGCTGTTCGCACGCGGATCACTCTGAAGTTTCCCCGTTGATCACTGGTGCCACCTGGATCGACGTGACGCCCGCGGCGCAGGATCATCTCGGAGACGCGGCGCACCCGTTCAAACGGTGCCGCGTCGGACACGCAGAGTCGCACCGTGGTTGTCTTCTGCTTTTGTACAGACTGCGACAGCACCCGGGTGAGCTCGGTCAGGGGCAGGGTCTGGCCGTCGAGCTGACACTCCGCGGACCCGGGCTGAAGCACGACGACACGGCATTTTTCCGTCGCGAGACCCGCCGCGGCCACACTCGATTCGGACGTGCCGCTCGATAACGATAATGATGCGCCGTCGCGGACCGCGACAAAGCCGTAAGAGCGGTCGAGCATCGAAACCGTCCCGGCGATCACGTTCTTGCCTTCACTGAAGAGGAAACCCTCGTAGGTCTGTTCGGCGCGGGGAAACTTGATCGTGAAGCTGATCTTTTGAGGATTCGCGCCGGCGACCTTGCCGCTGACGGCGTATGATGTTCCGTTGCGGTCGGAGCGAAAATGGCCGGCGGCCATGGCGCCATCGTCGACGGCCAGCGTGAGCCATCCCGACCACTGGCCGTTCGCCGAGAGCGAGTAGCGGCCGTCGAAATCAGTCGGCTTGACGGCCCGGCCGCCCGACGGCTGACCGCCCGGAGAGGGTGCCTTCAAGGGCCGCTCGAGCGTGAAAACGCGCGAGCCATTCAAGGTGGCCAGGCACGCGGCATCGGGGTCTTGAGCCGAAAAAGTGATATCACCGCCAAACCCAGGGGGCACAACCTGGCCGGCGTCGAGATCGAATTCGAAGCCTTCAAAAAGGGTCAATTCCTTGCCGCGGGCTCTGGACGACCGGCGGTCGCCGGCATCGATGGTCTCGAACCGTTCCAGAATCAAGACCGGGGCCAGCGCATCCCCCGGGATTGCCGGGGTCCGGGCCCGGAACCCCGACGATACCAGGATCTTGGCCAGGTTCCCGAGATTGGTTTTCACGAGAATAAACGGCCCTCGCTCGTCGGCCAGAATGCTGGGGAGGGCTTCGATCTCGCGCGTGGTCAGGCGGTTGTGGGCGTGGGCATCGGGCCGGTCAAGCAGGTCAAACAGAGGGGGCCCTTCGAGCCGGTCAAATTGATCGCCACGCGATCGGTTGGCCGTTATCAATGAGAGCGCGACAACAGCCAGGATGAGAGATAATTTTCCTTTCGGCACGCCGCCCGACTTCGTCGCGTATGATGTCATGGGGAGACTGAGTAACCTCATTCCATTCCGTTTCGTTACCGGCCGCGACCCGCGTGTTGCAATCCAAAAAGCCAATCACAATCGTCTCTGGCATTGATTCAAGTTGCAACATGCCGGCAACCGATCCAGGCGATACGCCAAAAGTTTTCGTCGAAGAAATCGCAACGGCCGACGAATCATCGAATGAGACACCGTGCCGAAAAAAGGTAGCGTGGGGGAGTCAACGATGGGTCTGGACGTGACTTTAGGGGTCATCATTCTGGTGGCCGCGTTTCGCGGCTGGATTCAGGGATTTGTCATTCAGGCGGTTCGGCTCGCGGGATTGGTGGCGTGCGTTTATCTCGCCGAGCCGGTGCGCGATTACGCCAAGCCGTATGTGCTACCATATTTGCCGAGCGATGCAGCCCGCGCTGATCGATCGGTTGCTGTGGTGGGTTTCGGCCGTCATTTCCTACATCGTCGTCGTCGGCGTCGCGACCCTGGTCATCAAGATGACGCGCCGGCCGGAGATACCGGGCATCGCCCAGTCGAGCCGCAACGACCAGTTCGCCGGTTTCATGCTGGGGGCCGCGAAGGGCGTATTGATCGCGGCGTTCGCCGCCGCGGGATTGCAGAAATACGCGATGCAGCAGATCAAGACGGTCGCCTGGGCCGACGAGCAAGCCAAAACATCGTGGGCGCTGAAATGGAATGACCAGTACCGACCGGCGCCGCGAATCTGGGCATCGCCCCCGGTTCGGCACTTCGTGAGCTACGTCGAGCACATGGGACTTCGGACGCCCGGTGAGCCTTCCCAGACGTCGACGACCGGCGATGACGAGTTGACCGACGAGGAGCCGACCGTTCGCACCGCCAGACGGTCGGCCGACGACAAATTCGCCAGCGACGCCGGCCATGCTCCCAATGCGCAATCAGGGCTCCCCTCGGCGGCCGCCGAGAAGCTCGATCCCGACGATCAGGCGATCGCCGATCTCAAGGCCGAGCTGAAAAGACGCCCCTGAACCGTGCCACGAACTTGCGGCCCAAAAGCGACCCGATCGCGCGATGACGTCTCGCCGATCGTGTCAATGCGCCTGCCCCTCCTTTGGCCTCCGCTTGTCGCCCGGGTAAGTCGTTGACCCGGCCTGGCGGCGGGCCCTGGTTGATTACACGCGCGCCGACATCGAGTCGAAGATCTCGTCGACAATCCGGGGCAGGTCGTAGCACTGCTTCCAGCCGGGATAGTGCGATTGAAACTTCCGCGTGTCACTAATATACCAGATATGATCACCGACCCGGTTGTTCTCATCGTAGACCAGATTCATCTTCTTACCGGTGCGATTTTCGCATAGGTCGATGGCCTCCTTCATCGAACAATTGCTAAACCGGCCGCCCCCCGCGTTGTAAACCTCGCCGGGCCGAGGGGCCTGGAAGTATTCCCAGAACATATTGACCAGATCTAATGAGTGAATGTTGTCGCGAACCTGCTTACCCTGGTAACCGAAGACGGTGTAGCGGGTTCCCGTCAGCGAACATTTGACGAGATAAGACAGAAAGCCATGCATCATGGTGCCGGAGTGGCCCGGTCCGGTCAGGCATCCCCCCCGAAAACACGCCGAGTTCATTCCGAAGTAGCGGCCATATTCTTGAACCATGGCGTCAGCCGCGAGCTTGGAGACGCCGAACAACGAGTGCTTCGTCTGGTCGACCGATAGGTGCTCGTCGATGCCGTGTTCGTAATAGGGGTGCGCCTTGTCGATCTCCCAGCGCGTGGCGAGCTCGACGAGCGGCAAGCTATTGGGATTATCGCCGTAGACCTTGTTGGTCGACGTGAAAACGAAACACGCGCGGGGCGAAAATTGGCGGGTCGCTTCCAGCACGATCAGCGTGCCATTGGCGTTGACACTGAAGTCGGTATGGGGGTCTTTCGCGGCCCAGTCGTGCGATGGCTGGGCGGCGGTGTGAATGACAAGCTCGATGTCCGAGTTATACTCGCTGAAGAGACGCTCGATTTGCTCGCGGTCGCGGATGTCGATATCGCGATGAGTATAGTTCGGTATCTTCGACTCCAGATCGCGGCGGCTCCACTCGGTCGACGCATCGTCGCCGAAGAACTGCTTGCGCATGTCGTTGTCGATGCCAATGACCTGGAACTCACGTGCGCTGAAGAAGCGAACGGCCTCGGCGCCAATCAGACCGGCGGACCCGGTGATAATGCAGGTCCTCAAGAAGGTGGCCCTCGGGAGTATCGATGCTCTTCGGGAAGGTAAAAAGCGGCAAAAATGCCCCGACCAGTATGACCGCGCATACGGGCAAGTGCAAGTCTTCGGCACGCCGTGACCTGGTGGGTATCACGAAGAGCCGCGAGGCTCTCGGCCAGTTGACCGAGCCCATAACCGAGCAACCACAATGCACGACTGGAAATTGCAAATGCAGAAAGTCGCCCGGCATTTCGCCGAGCAGATTCGCGGAGTCCGCAGCGGTACCGTGAGTATCGGCTTGATCCAGACGATCCGTGTCGATTGTCAGGGCCGTGCCGTGCCCATGAACCGCCTGGGATCGATCAAGGCGCAGGGCGATCGAATCCTCATCACGCCATTCGACCCATCCGACGTCCCCGCGGTCGTCAGAGCCTTGAACGCTGCCCGCCAGAGCGCCTATGCGCTCAATCCCAGCACGGTCAGCGTCAGCGTGCCGCCTTTGAGCGTCGAGCAGCGGCTCGAGACCTCGCGCCACGTCAAGAAACTGGGGGAAGACGCGAAGATCGCCGTGCGGTCGATCCGGCAACAGGCGCGCAAGCAGATCGAAGCATCGGGCCGGGGGTCCCAGCGCGCCGTCCAGGAAGCGACCGACGCCGCCATCGCCGAGATCGAGCAACTTGTCCTTGCGAAAATCAAGGAACTCGCCTGATAGCCGGGCGGCCACGGCCGCCTTGGATGCTTCTCAGTGGCGCGGCGATTCCGGTAGGATAGCCGTTACTTCGGAAAGAAGAGCGTCCGGAAATCACATATTAGATCGAATTGCCGTCTCAGTCACGGCCTTCCGGGCTGTGATAAAATGCTTCTGGCGCATTGCGGCGATGAACCATCCCTTTCCCGGTAACGATCCCTATCTCACGCACCCGATGCTCTGGAAAGGCGTACATGCGCGGCTGATGGTGGCGATCGCGAACCAATTGCAGCCGAAGCTCGATCCGCGGTGTATCGCATCAATCGAAGAACGTGTTTTTATTGAAGGTCCCCAGCGCCGTGTCCCGGACCTCTGGATCCAGAAAGTGAGCGAGGCGGGTGGGGCGGCAATTGCCGCCGACATCGAAGCCGACACGGGGGTTGTCGTTGAGATCGACGATCTCGAGATCCGCGAGACACGCGTCGAAATTCTCGACGCCTATAACGAGCTGAAACTGGTTGCGCTCGTCGAAGTGGTCAGTCCGACCAACAAATCTGCCGGTCCAGGCCGCGTGTCTTATTTGGCCAAACAGAGGGAGACACTCGCGCGTGATTGCCATCTGATTGAGATTGATCTGCTCGGTCGGGGTCGGCACGTCCTCAGCATACCGTGATGGCGGGCGAAAATGCTCAAACCGTTCGATTCTCTTTGCTGCGTGAACCGATGGCCGGCACGGAATCGTTTCGAGCTTTACCCGCGCACGCTCCGGCAGCGACTGCCGCGGCTGAGAATTCCGCTCGCGGACGACGATCCGGACGCCACGCTCGACCTTCAGGCGGCGTTCGAGCAAGTCTACGTCGAGGGCCGCTACTGGCGACGCATCCGTTATCATGAGAAATGCAAGCCGCGCGTGTCATCCCACGATCAGAGTTGGGCCGACGAACAGTTTGCGGCTTTCCGGACAGCCCGGCCCGATCTCTTTCCGCGGTGAGAGAAGAGACGGCCTGATGGCATGGGTATCGCAAAGAATGCGAAGCGAGCGCGATGAATCGCGGCTCGGATCGGCCTGGTCCATTCAAGTGGCCAGCGTCCCATGGACAACGCCGGCTGAGCGAGCGGATAGGCAGGCGTCCGTGCCCGCCAGCGTCCAACGCGGTGGTCAATTCGCGTCCACGGCCTTTTTCCGCTTCACTTCGATCTTCGGAAGCGACACCCTTTTCGTGGGTGATCTTCGCCGTGACGCCCTTCTTGCCTCGTTCCTTCTGCTTCTCGATGTTTTTCTCGAGTTTCTCGAGTTTCTCGGAGTCGAGCTTGCCCGAGTTCTTGCCGGTGACGTACTCGGTATCGTCGGTGATCTTGACTTCAATTTCTTTTTCAGTGTCTTTCTCGAGGACGGTGATCTTCTTGGCGTCGGCGTCGACCTTGGTGATCACGCCAAGGAGGCTCGTCGGCGACCACGGAAGCAACGACCAATCCCATCCCAACACAGGCAGCGGTCAAGGCGAGGAAAAACTTGCGGCGGTTCTGCATGGACACTTCCTCCATCGGCAACAAGGGTGAATCAAAAACCCAGCCGTGAGTGGCCCGGATTTCCAGGGGGGAAACCGACTCAGCGGGCGCACGGTGTTGCGGCCAGGATCGCGTCATTATCAACACCGATCATGTCGACAGGTAGTGGGAAGTGTCGTTGCTATGAGATTATTCAAAGGATTGAGTAAGCCGGCACGGTATCGAAACGGGCGGCCTGGCCTCACGACGTTCGGCGCATGGGTGATTTCAACGGGCGATCCATGCCCGCACCGAACTCGATCCGAGAATGATTCTCCAGCACGATCGCAAGCGGCGGCGCCGAGGATGGCGGCGCCGAGCCCAAGCGGACGCGAAAGCCCGGGGCCTTGCGAGAGCAGCGCCCGGGGCGCGTCTGGCTGTCGTCGGCGCATCTGGCCGGCTTTCTGCTCACTAATTTCTTAACCGGCTCGCGAGCCGTATAATCGACTTGATGTGTCGTGGTGCGTGCCGCCAACCGACCCGAGCAAGCATGTCCTGGCTTTCGATAGCGGCCAGGCGCTCGCTTGAAAACGCTGATTACATCTAGACGGACACTCAGTCTTTCCTTCTCGCCGCGAGATCGACTCACGATGTTAACGCGACCGGCAAGCCGTTTGCGGCGTCTTCTGTTTTTGCGTCAACCCGGAGCCTACCGCTGGCTTCTGCTTTCAGGGGCCGCCGTGCTTTCATTGATCACGATGGCCGGATGCCAGGCGAAAGCGACCCGGGTTCCGCCCGCCGAGACGCCGGTGATACCGGTGAGCCGGCCCGTGCAGCGAGAGGTGACGAACTACGTCGACTTCACGGGCCGCACCGAGGCTGTCCACTCGGTCGATATCCGGCCGCGGGTCACCGGCTATCTGGTCAAGATGCCGTTTCAGGAGGGAGAAGAGGTCAAGGCCGGCGACCTCCTGTTCGTCGTCGATCCGCGGCCGTACAAAGCCCAGCTTGACCAGGCCCAGGGGCAAGTCGATCTCTACCAGGCCTCCCTCAAGCTGGCCAGGACCACGCTCGCCCGCGACAGGGCGATCAACAGCCTATCGCCGGGGTCGATCAGCCAGCAGCAATTCGACCAGGAACAGGCCGTGGTCGACGAGGCCGAGGCGCGAGTCAAAGCCTATGCCAAGAGCATGGAGCTCTCCAAGCTGAGTCACGAATTCACTCGCGTGGTGTCGCCGATCGACGGTCAGATCAGCCGCTATTATCTGACCCTGGGCAACCTCGTCAATCAGGATCAAACCCTGCTGACGACCGTGGTCTCGGTCGACCCGATGTACGTCTATTTCGAGATGGACGAACCGACGCTGCTGCGCACGCGCAAGGCCGTCAATGACGGGACGATCAAGATGCCCGTCAAGGGAGTCAAGATGCCCGTGTCGATGGGCTTGCAAGGCGAGGAAGGTTTTCCCCACAAGGGGACCATCAATTTCGTCAACAACCAGGTCAATCCGACGACCGGCAGTATCCTGGTCCGCGGCGTGTTTCCCAATCCGCTCCCCCACGGCGGCCACCGGCTCCTCTCGCCGGGGATGTTCGTGCGCGTCAGGCTGCCGATCGGAGAGCCGCACCCTGCGCTTCTGGTGATCGATCGTGCCGTGGCGTCAGACCAGGGACTCAAGTATGTCTACGTGCTTGATAATGAAAACAAAGCTCAGTACCGCCGGGTGACGACCGGTCCGCTCCAGGACGATGGCCTGCGCGTCATCGAGCAGGGCCTCAAGCCCGACGATTGGGTCATCGTCGGCGGGCTCCAGCAGGTCCGCCCGCGAATGGTTGTCAAGGCCGAGGGAGCGCCCATGCCGTCTTATGGCCAGGCCGCGGCCGCCCCCGGCTTCCGAATCGTCGGCCGATCGCGAACCCGCCGGCGACGGGGACGGACAGCCGGGCAAGTCCGCAAAAAAATCATCCCCTCCGCAATCGAAATCCTCGCTGCCGGCCGGGTCGAGCTCGGCAGCGCCGCCCGCTGAGTCGAAATCGGCCGCCCCCACGACTTCCGACGCCACCAAGCACTGAGGACGGCGCCAGAATGATCTCGCGCTTTTTCATCGATCGACCGATCTTTGCCACGGTTCTGTCGGTTGTGATCACCCTGATCGGCGGTATCGCACTCTACTGGTTGCCGATGGCGCAGTATCCGCGCATCACGCCTCCTGGAGTCTCGGTGTCGATCAGTTACCCGGGTGCCAGTGCCCCGGTCGTGGCCGATACGGTCGCCGCGCCGATTGAACAGCAGGTCAACGGGATCGAGGGCATGCTCTACATGTCCTCGCAAATGGGTAACGACGGCACATACACCCTGACCGTCACGTTTGATATCGGCACCGATGTGAATACCGCGCTCGTCATGGTGCAAAACCGCGTCGCCCTGGCGATGCCGCAGTTGCCGACCGCCGTGCAGAACCAGGGGATCACCATCCGCAAGAAGACGCCCGACATCCTGATGATCGTCAGCTTCTTCTCGCCCGGCGGCCGCTATGATTCCCTCTACCTGAGTAATTTCGCGACCATCTTCATCAGGGACGAGCTGCTACGCGTTTACGGTGTCTCCGACATCAATTACATGGGACAGCGCGATTACAGCATCCGCGCCTGGCTCGACCCTCAAAAGCTGGCCGTGCGCAACATGACGGCCATGGATGTGGCCACGGCCATTCGCACCCAGAACCTCGATGCGCCCTCTGGCCAGATCGGCCAGTCACCGGCCGCGCAAGGACAGCCATTCCAGTTGCCCGTCGATACCGTGGGACGGCTCAGCGAGCCCGCACAATTCGAGGCCATCGTCGTCAAGGCTGGCAAGGCCACGGCCCGGGAGCCGGCGCCCGGCATCGTACGCCTTCGCGACGTCGCACGCGTCGAGATGGGAGCACAAAATTATAATCAAGCGTGCACCTTTGATGGTTATCCCTCCATGGGTCTCTCGGTCTACCAGCTTCCCGGGACCAATGCGCTTGATGTCGCCGATCGTGTGCGGGCCAAGATGGAAGAGCTCAAGACCCGCTTTCCCGACGATGTCGACTACGCAATCGCCTACGACACCACACCCTATATCCGCGAGTCGGTCACCGAGGTCTTCAACACCCTGCGTGACGCGGTCCTTTTGGTCGGGCTAGTCGTTCTGCTCTTCCTTCAGGATTGGCGGGCGATGATTCTGCCCATGATCGACGTGCCGGTCTCGTTGATCGGTACGTTCGCCGTGATGGCGGCCATGGGTTTTAGCCTCAATAACCTCACGCTTTTCGGGCTGGTGCTGGCGATCGGCATCGTGGTCGATGATGCCATCGTGGTTCTCGAGAATACGGAGCGAATGATCGCGAAAGGGTACGACTCGCGGACAGCCACGCTCAAGGCGATGGAAGAGATCACCGGGCCCATCATGGCCATCACCCTGGCGCTCTGCTCGGTCTTCGTGCCGTGCTGTTTCATCGGTGGGATCACGGGCCAGTTCTTTCGCCAGTTCGCCGTGACAATCGCCGTCTCGACGATCATCTCGGCCGTGAATGCCCTGACGATGACGCCTTCGCGGGCCGTCATGATCTTCAAGACCGAAGAGGCCAGCCACGGCCACGAATTCAAGCGCGAGGCACTGCCATGGTGGATTTTCGGGCTGATCGGCGGCGTGCTCGCTGTCTGGTACGCGCCCCCTTACGTCGCGGGCCACTGGGGAATTCCGCCCTTGACCGCGAGTGCCGGTGAGGTTTCAGGCGAGGGCGCGCGGCCGCTCACCTGGATCGGCACCGCGGCCTATTTCGTACCGGGGGCGTCCTGGGCGGCGCCGTGGGCTGGCTGATCATTCGTCCGGTTAACGCGGTGCTCGGGTGGTTCTTTCGCGGTTTCAACCGTGTTTTTGACGGCGTGACGAGCGTTTACGGGTGGACTGTCGGCAAGCTCCTCCGGATAAGCGCGGTCGTCCTGGTCGTGTACGGCGGCTTGCTGGGGCTCACCTACTGGACTTTCCAGCGCGCCCCGACCGGATTCATCCCGCAACAAGACCAGGGGCGCTGATCGTTGACGTTCAGTTGCCCGACTCGGCATCGCTCCAGCGCACCCAGGCCGCGATGGCGAGCGTCGAGAAGATTGCCCGCGAAGTGCCGGGCGTGGCTCATGCCGTCGCAATCTCGGGCATGTCGTTTCTCCTGCAGGCCAGCAGCTCCAATCTGGGGTCGATGTTCATCGTGCTCGACCCTTTTGACGAAGGCGCGAAGAATGCCGGACGCCGGCATGCCGACGATATCATCGCGCGGCTGTTGAAGGAATATCCGAAACGGGTCAAGGATGCGGTCGTTCGCGTGCGCAACTCGTCGCCGATTCCGGGTCTGGGCGTAGCCGGCGGCTTCAAGGTCATGGTCGAAGACCGCGGCGGCCGTGGGCTTGCCGTATTACAAGCTCAAACCGATGAGCTCGACGCGCAGGCTCAAGGTCCAGCCCGGGCTCGCCGATGTTTCGACCGGGTTTCGATCGCACACGCCGCAACTGTTCCTCGACATCGACCGGACCAAGGCCGAGGCGCTCGGCCTGTCATTTGAAGATGTGAATCAAACGTTAGGAATGTATCTCGGTTCGCTCTACGTCAATAGTTTCAATCAGTTCGGCCGGCACTGGCAGGTGACCGTGCAACTCGAGGGCGATTATCGAAATCGCATCGAAGACATCAACCTGCTGCAAGTTCGCAACAAATGGGGTCAGATGGTACCGATGGGCACGCTCGTGAACGTCCGCGAGATTGGCGGTCCCATTGTCGTCACGCGGTACAACCTTTACACGGCGGCGGCCGTCACGGGCAACATGAAGCCGGGCACCAGCTCGGGCGATGCCATCACGACCGTCAACCAGACAGTCGCCGCGAGCCTCCCATTTCAATGAAGGGAGAGTGGACCGAGCTCGATGTTCATCCAGATTCGTGCCGGCAATACCGCGATCTATGTCTTCTTGCTGGCGGCGCCGCCGTGTTTCTGGCACTGGCGGCGCTTTACGAGAGCTGGTCGCTCCCTCTGGCTGTCATCCTCGTCGTGCCGATGTGCCTGCTCTGTTCGGTGTCGGGCGTGCTCTTCACGGGGCGTGACGTCAACATCTTCGTGCAGATCGGCCTGGTCGTCCTGGTGGGGCTCGCGTGCAAGAACGCGATTCTGATCGTCGAATATGCGAAACAGAAGCACAACGAGGGACTGTCGCGGTACGAGGCCACGCTCGAGGCGTGCCGGTTGCGGCTGCGTCCGATCTTGATGACCTCGTTCGCCTTTATCATTGGCGTGATCCCGCTGGTGGTCGCGTCGGGGGCCGGCTCGGAGATGCGGCGGTCGCTGGGCATCGCGGTCTTCAGCGGCATGGTCGGCGTGACATTGTTCGGGATCTTTCTGACGCCCGTCTTCTTCTCGGTCATTCTAGGATTGACGGAAACGTCGCGCGTGAGTGTGGCTTCCGAGCGCGTGCGGCTGGCTGGGGTCGTGCGCGGTTAGCGGCGCCGCCGGTTGCGGGATGGGGTTTCTGTTCGCGAGAATCGCCGCGGCGTCGCTCGTTTCGACGAGCTGGGCCATCGGTGTGGGGGGCGTCGCCGGGGTGATGGTCGCGATGGCCGCTCTGGGATTGCATCACCGGGTGCGCTCGCGATCCATGGCGATGCGTCAGGCTCATTCTCCGCCGCCTCACCTCAACCTTGGTGTTCATCGGGGAGAACCTAAGCCGTGATCTCACGCTTCTTCATCGACCGTCCCGTCTTCGCGGTCGTGCTCTCGGTCATCATCGTTCTGGCCGGATTCGTGGCGGTTTTCACCCTGCCGGTGGCGCAATACCCCGAGGTCACGCCCCCCACCGTTCAGGTGACCGCCTTCTATCCCGGCGCCAATGCGCTGACGGTGCGGAACACGGTTGCCGCGCCCATCGAGGAACAGGTGAGCGGCGTCGAGAACATGCTTTACATGTCGTCGCAGTGCACCAACGACGGCGCCTATAACCTGACGGTGACATTCCGCCTGGGGATGGATACCGACATGGCGCAGGTGCTCGTGCAAAACCGCGTGTCGCTGGCCTTGCCGGTGATCCCGGCACTCGTTCAGAACGAGGGGATCAGCGTCAAGAAGATGTCGCCGAACACGCTCATGATCGTCAACCTGCTGTCGCCCGACGGCCGGTACGACAGCACGTTCCTGAGCAATTACGCCACGATTTACATCAAGGATGAGCTGGGGCGGCTGCCGGGCGTCGCCGGCATCACGTATCTCGGCCAGCGTGATTATAGCCTGCGCGCCTGGCTCGATCCGGCGAAGCTCGCGGCCCTGAATCTGAGCGCCACCGACGTCGTCACCGCGATCAGCCAGCAAAACTTGCAGGTGGCGGCCGGCCAGATCGGCCAGCAGCCGGTGCCCCGCGGCCAGCAATTTCAGCTCACGATCAACACGCTCGGCCGCCTCGTGGAACCCGAACAGTTCGGCGAGATCATCCTGAAAGCCGGCGGCCAGACCAAGCCCGGAATGGATTCGATGGCGGGAAGCACGGGGGGTGGCCAGGATCAAGGCACCCAGACGACGACCGCCTTCCAGGGAGGCGCAACCGACGAGGGAGGCTCGAACAGCCAGGGCTCGCCCATGTCGCAGGCCACGGGGATCGTCCGCTTGCGCGACGTCGCACGCGTCGAGCTGGGATCACGCCAGTATGATCAGTCGTGCACGCTCGACGGCCGGCCGTCGGTCGCCGTCTCGATCTATCAATTGCCCGGCTCGAATGCGCTCGACACGGCCGGCGGCGTTTACGACAAGATGAGGGAGCTCAAGTCGCGTTTCCCGGATGGACTCGATTACAAGATTGTTTATGATACCACGCCGTTTATTCGTGAATCGGTCAATGAGGTGTTCAACACCCTGCGCGACGCGGTGATCCTCGTGGGGATCGTGGTCCTGGTCTTCCTTCAAGACTGGAAGGCCATGATCCTGCCGATGATCGACGTGCCGGTCTCGTTGATCGGCACGTTCGCCGTGATGGCCGCGATGGGCTTCAGCTTGAACAATCTGACCCTGTTCGGGCTCGTGCTGGCGATCGGCATCGTCGTCGACGACGCCATCGTCGTGCTCGAAAATATCGAGCGGCTGATCGCCACCGGGCTCGACTCGCGAACCGCCACGATCCAGGCCATGGAAGAAATCACCGGCCCGATCCTGGCCATCACCCTCGTGCTCAGCTCGGTGTTCATCCCGTGCTGCTTTCTGGGGGGCATCACGGGTCAGTTCTTCCGCCAGTTCGCCGTGACAATCGCGGTTTCGACGATCATCTCGGCCGTCAACGCCCTCACCATGACGCCTTCGCGGGCCGTCATGATCTTCAAGACCGAAGAGGGTGCCCACGGCCACGAGCTCAAGCGCGAAGCACTGCCCTGGTGGTTCTTCGCGGTCGTCGGCGGCCTCATCACCGTCTGGCTCGGCAAGGATATCCTGGCGGGCCGGTTCGGACTGCCGCACTTTTCCGAAGACCCGGCCGATTCCCAGATCTCGTACAGGATGTCATGGGCCATCACGGCCGCCTATTTTGCGCCCGGCGCGATGATCGGAGGCATCTTTGGCCTGATCTTCATCCGTCCGATCAACGCGGTTCTGGGCTGGTCGTTTCGAGCTTTCAATCGCGCTTTCGACCGGATGACCGGAGTTTACGGCCGGATCGTCGGCCGGGTGCTGCGGCTCAGCACGCTGGTCCTCGTGGTGTACGGCGGCTTGCTCGTTTTTACCTACTGGCAGTTCAATCACGCCCCGACAGGCTTTGTTCCGCAGCAAGATAAAGGCTACCTGCTCTTGAACGTGCAATTGCCCGATTCGGCATCAGTCGAGCGCACGCAGCGCATGATGGCCCGGATCGAAGCCCTGGCTCGCACACACCAAGGGCGTGGAGCACACCGTGGGCGTGTCGGGCCAGTCGCTCCTCTTGAACGCCAATGCACCCAACCTGGGTTCCTTGTACGTGATGCTCAAGGAGTTTTCAAAACGGCGCGGCCCCCATCTGACGGGCGATGCGATCGGCGCCGAATTGAAGGAACGCTGCCAGAGGGAGGTGCGCGGCGCGATCGTCTCGGTCTTCGGCGCCCCTCCGATCGACGGCCTGGGTACCACGGGTGGATTCAAGCTGATCGTCGAGGATCGCGGCAATCTTGGTTTTGATTACTTGCAGCGCGTACAGCGACCAGATCGTCGAGCGCGGCAACAAGACGCCCGGTTTGCAGGGGCTCTTCAACAGCTCACGCGCCAACACGCCCTGGATTTACCTCGATATCGACCGCACCAAGTGCGTGGCGCTCGGCGTGCCCATCAGCGAGCTTTTCAACACGCTGCAAGTCTATCTGGGCTCGTATTATGTCAATAATTTCAACGAATTCGGCCGCTCATGGCAGGTGAATATCCAGGCCGACCAGATTTTCCGCGGCGACGCCCGCGACATCCGCCAGCTTCAGGTGCGTAACAATCAGGGGCAAATGATCAAGCTGGCGACCCTGATGGACGTGCGTAACACGAGCGGACCTGTCATGGGCATGCGCTATAATATGTATTCATCCACGGCGATCACCGGCAACCCGGCGCCGGGGACGAGCTCGGGCGAAGCCATCGCGCTGCTCGAAGAGATCGCGCGAGCAGGAACTGCCACGCTCGATGGCCTACGACTGGACCGAGCTGGCCTTCATGCAGCTTCAGGCCGGCAACACGGCGACGGGTGTTTTTGGACTCGCCGTCGTCTTCGTGTTCCTGGTGCTGGCCGCCCAGTACGAGAGCTGGAAGCTGCCGCTCGCGGTGATCCTGGTCGTGCCGATGTGCCTGCTTTGCTCGCTCATCGGGGTGAGCATCGCAAACATGGACGTCAGCCTGTTCACCCAGATCGGGTTTGTCGTTCTTGTCGGTCTCGCGAGCAAGAACGCGATCTTGATCGTCGAATTCGCCAAGCAGAGCCCAGGAGGCGGGCGCATCGCGTCGCGAGGCCACGCTCGAAGCGTGCCGGCTGCGCTTGCGGCCGATCTTGATGACGTCGTTCGCCTTCATCTTCGGCGTCGTCCCTCTGGTACTCGCCGAAGGGGCCGGCGCCGAGATGCGCCGCTCGCTGGGCACCGCCGTCTTCAGCGGCATGCTCGGCGTGACTCTCTTCGGAATTTTCCTCACGCCCGTGTTCTATTACGTGATCCAGAAACGCGGTGCCGATGAAGAGCGGCGGCCGGAACCGGCGCCACCCAAGCCGTACGAGTCGAAGGAACTTCTGATGATGTCTTCAGCGCATGCGGAATGACGATTCACAAGTGGTAGGGTTGGCCGCACACACATGGAAAGCACGCCGGGGCCTCACTCAGAGTTCGCGGTCGCTCCGAGGTCGGTGCAAATCGTTCTTTACACCGCGGGCGACCTTCGTCGATCCTATGTCCTTTCGACGATGATCAGCCTCGTGAGGAGATACCTATTGGCGCATCCTACGGCTCCGTTCAGGTCTGCGGCCAACCCCAGGATACACTGCGCGAAATCCTCGAAGACCTGTCCGCCAGCGCAAGAACCGGTTCTGGCTCGGGCCGGCGCTGGGACGCTGGACCGGGGTTTATCCCGTTCTCTTTGGCATGGATCCCAGCGTCGTGCGCGACCTCGCCCGCCGGCTCGGCGGCGAGGTGTTTTCTCTCGTGGTTCACAACGACGACGTGTTCAAGTACGAGTACTACCAGGACCGCAAGCGCGTCGACCAGTATTGCTCCCGGCCGGATTACTTCGGGACACCAACCGAGGCCGGCGGAAGACCGTGCGTAGTCGGCCGCGGAAATTTGCCCACCTCGCGGTCGATCCCGAGCGCTTCGCAGAGTTTCAGAGCCTGATCGCTGAACAGAACGAACGACCGGCCGCGTTCGCCTCGGAACTGCTCGTCGCCCTCGCAAGGGCGCTCGGTATCGCCAACGTTCAGACCTCGTACGAATACCTGAGCGACGGCGAGCACGACGTTGACGACTGGGATCAGTTCGTCCACGTTCCTGACCTTCGTACCGAGGAGCTTCGTTATCGAAAGGCGGGTGCGGCTCACCAGGATGAAGTGCAGCGCCTGGTTCGCGAAGGTCTGCTACTGGCCGAGCGCGGCGGTCATCGAGGGCGGGACGTGCCTTTTCTGCACTGGTGCCCAGGTCCTGACGGCGCGGGATTTCTCCTCGTCGCGGAGCCCCCGGAATTCTCGACGCAAGAGCCGGTCCCGCTGGAACAGATCGGCCCGCCCTGGACGGCGGGGCCGAAGCCGGCCGGGCTGATGATCGATCCGCGCGTCAAGGGGCTGGCTTCGAGCCCGACCGGCCGTTTTGCGTCGGCGCGTTACGCAAATGCCGATCCGAGCGCGAGTGTCTGGGACATGGCGAACCGCCATTGCGTGGTGGAACTGACACGACACTGGCATTTCCCGCAACATTTCACCTTCTTGCCCGACGAATCCGCCATCGTGTACAGTTCGCGGGACTCTCCGGGCAGCTCACGATCGCGCCGCTTGGATCCGGTGATCCACGCGCCATCCCGTGGCCTGTGAGCCTGAAGATGGTCGCAGTGCATCCGGGTGGCCGGGTCGCCGTTTTCGTCGACACCCGCGAACGCCTCTCGGTCGTTGACCTGCCATCAGGACAGATTGAGCCGCGACGTTGTTCGTGGGCGGTGTCCGCATACCGATGGAAGCATGGGTTCTCCTGGAAAACGACTATCCACGCGACTGGCTCACGTTGCCGCTCGAGGCGATCGAGGATCTGATGCGTGAGAAGCGAGGCGCGCTCGGATCCATCGGGTCGATGGAAAGCAAGGCGCGGGATGCCCTGGCAGCAGCGCGCGAGCCAGACTGGCTCGAGCGGAAAGGGCGCTCGCGGGAGGGGGTTAACCAGCTTGAGTTTGACCCCTCGGGCGACCGACTATTCGCGGCGACCGAGGGCGGTTTGCGAGTGTACCTCTGGCGGGAATGCATGGAAGCCAGCGCCGAGATGCCGCCGCCGATTCTGGCCGTCGACGCTGAGGAGTGGGTTCACAAAACGACCGACGGCATGCTCAGCTTCGGCGGCGGCATCTCGGCGCTCGCTCACGACCCGGACCGCGACTGGCTCCTGTTCGGCGGCGCGGACGGTCGTCTGTGCTATCTCGATCTCGCCTCGGGGCATGCCCATACCTTGCTCGAGCCGCCTGGTCCGCGGCCGATCGGGAAATTAGCGTTCTCGCGAGATCGGACCGTTCTGGGCGTCTCCTGCGGCACCGACATGATCGAAGACGCTTCTGCTCGGCCAATGCGGCTCCTCGTCCGCCGTTCAATTCTGGAACTATCGGGCGGTCTGCGAAAAAGTGGGCGAGAACACTCCCGGAGACCCTCGTGAGGGAAACTCGCGCCTGACATCCGATTCGACGGCGTGGTTGAGTGTGCCCATTTCTTGAACCACCACGCCCTAGCACACCATTTGCTTGATCGTCACCGCCGGGAATTGATTCCCGGCCCGTTCCTTACGCATCATGCCGGTCTCGCGAGGTCTTTGATGAACGACTGGATTCGCGGTAGTCTGCTGGCGGCCGTGGTCGGATCGCAGCCGCTGGCCGCCGGCCAGACTGCCTCCATTCACAGCTCGAACCGAATTTCGCGACTCGATGTGGCCGACGATCGCACGAAGCCGCGATACGAGCCCCGCGATCATTACGTTTCGCGGCGCATCGAAGGTTTTACCCTGATCGTGAACAAGCAATTCCTGGCGACCCAGGGAGAACTGGCGCGGCAGACGCTCCAGGTAATCGAGCGGCATCTTCACCAGATCGTCGAGTGCGTGCCCGCGGAGCCACTAAAGAAACTATGCACGATCTCGCTCTGGGTCGAGGAAAGCGAGTCTCATCACCCGTGCATGACCTATCATCCGAGCGCCGAGTGGCTGCGCGAACATGACATGAACCCCGAGAAGGCAGGGTGTGTCGAGATGAGTAACGCGCGGCATTTTCTCGAGTGGACAAAGAGTCAACCGTCGATGGTTCTGCATGAGCTTGCTCATGGATATCATCATCAGTTTCTAGCAGGCGGATTCAACAACGCCGAGGTCAAGAAAGCCTTTGATCGTGCGATCAAGGCGCGGCGGTACGAAGGGGTGCGGCGGAATGACGGCAGCACGCAGAAGGCTTACGCGACGACCAATCCCATGGAGTATTTCGCCGAATCAACCGAGGCGTACTTTGGCGAAAACGACTTCTTTCCGTTCGTCCGTGCCGAGTTGCGCACGCACGATCCCGAGATGTTCACGCTCTTGAAGCGCCTCTGGCACGACGATGAGGCGAAATCAGCGACGACCCGGCGGACGACGAACCGGCCGCCCAGGCCAGGAAGCTGATTGATTTTGTCAATTAATGACTTAATCACTTCATCGATTCGAGCGCATGATGAAGACAAACGCCGTGCGTCTTCTTGAACGTCTGGGCGTTCGCTTCGAATTACGCGAGTACGAGGTCGATCCGACCGACCTGGCGGCCGACACGGTGGCCCGCAAGATCGATCTGCCGCTCGAACAGGTTTTCAAGACGCTGGTCGTCCGCGGAGACAGGTCTGGAGTTTGCCTGGCGGTGGTGCCTGGCGATTGTCAGCTCGATCTGAGAGCCCTTGCCCGCGCAATCGGTGACAAGAGGGTTGAAACGGTGCCGCTCAAGGATGTCGAACCACTCACAGGCTATATCCGCGGTGGCGTGACCGCACTGGCATGCAAAAAAGATTATCCGGTGTTTCTCGATGAGACGGCCGAGCTCTTCGACGTCATCTCCATCTCGGCGGGGAGGCGGGGATTGCAGATTCTGGTGGTGCCAGGCGACTATGCACGGGTGACAAAAGCCACGGTGGCCGCGATCGCGCTCGCCGAACCGCGTGGCTGAGCGGTCGCGACCAGCAGCCATTCTTGCGGTAATTTGACCCAGGATGTTGCCCAGGATGGTATTCGCGACCGCGGCCGATTATTATCCTCGTGCCTATGTATCGGAAAGCGCTCTATCTGGCGCGGTGATCTTCTGATATTTTTCTCCATCAATTTTGTGCGGCGCGCTCATGTGTTCTTGCCGCTTGCGAAATAGGCCGCGTCGATCAAGGCCGTTCAATCCATGAAGGTTTCAGGAGTCACAACGAGCGTGCCGCGCCGACGCGGCGATCCGGCGACCCGTTTGGAGCGCCTGCGGCAGGCGATCGAGCAAGCGTCGCACGTGTTACCGGCGCAGGGGCCGATCACCGTCTTCATTCATCACAACACGCTTCACGCACTTGAAGACCTGCCGTTTCATGACGCCGTCAAGAAAGGCGCGATGATTTTCGGGTGCCAGCCGTACTTATCCGAAGATCATTACCGCGAGGCCGTGACACGGGGGCGGATCCGCTTCTCGGAGCTTCAGGACGTGGTGCAACACGATCTTGGCGAGCGAGCGCGTCGAGGAGATTCCCTGTTTCGGCAATCGGCTGGGACTCTGGCTGGCGATGCTTCAGTACCCGTTGCGGTCGGGGCCAACCGAAGAGCTCGTCTGGTATGTCGCGGAGGCCAACGCGCTGCGGCGTGTGCGCAGTGAGGTCTCCTCAGCCATGCGAGCGCGGTTGATCGCGGAAACGCGTCGCTGGGTCATTCGCGACCTTCGCAGGGATCGGCGGGACTCTCGACGGATCGACCGCACCGCCAGTGTCGCCCAGTCTGGCCGAGCTCTTGAGCCGTTTCGGCGTCGCCCGAATCGAGAACTGGACCGACGACGACTGGGAGGGTTTCACGCTCCAGGCCCTGTGGCGGCTCTGTTGTGACGGTGTGCGCGATCTTCCCCCGTACACCACGCCGCCGCCGCCGCCAGTCAGGCATCGCGACATTCTGCTCGAAGCCAGCGGCATTGACACCGATGCCCTGGTTCACGATGTGATGATCCGTTTTTGTGCGGCGTTTCTCGATCAGGGGATGGCCAACTGGCAACTACCGAGACGCAACGAGGGCCTGTATCGTGCCTTTTGCGCACTCTACCGGTCACCGGGCCTGGCGCCGGCGGACTGGATGCGTGGGCTCGCCCAGGAGCTTGGCCGGCTTCAGGATCAGCGAATCGGGCCGCTCGATTCGATCATGGAATCGCTTGATGCGCTTGGTGTGGGTGAGGAGGAATGGGAGCGGTTTCTCTCGCCGACATTTGTGGCGCTGCGCGGCTGGGGGGGAATGGTCCAGCAGGTCGAGCTCCGATCCGACCGCGTGGTCATCCCGATTCCGGAGGGGAGCCTGATCGAGTTTCTGGCGGTCCGCCTCCTGCTCGATCGGTTTGCACTGGCGCATACCGCGCGCACCGTGCTGGGAATCACGTCGCCGGTGCGCGAATTCTGGAGTCTGGCTCGAGGCCGGTCTGAACGGCACTGGCCCCCCAGCGTCGAGCAACGTGCCTTCCTCGTTTTTCAGCTTGCGCAGGTACTGGGACTCTCGCCCGATGTCGTCTATCGCCTGAGCCCGCCGGAATGGGCCACGCTGCTGTGCGAGATCGAGTCGTTCACCGGCCTGGAACGGAGGCGGATCTTCCACCTGGCCTATGAGCGGCGCTTCCGCGCCCAGACTCTCGATGCGGTCGTGCTTCATACGAGACGCTCGAAAATCGTTACTCGAGCGCCACGGTTTCAGGCCGTGTTTTGCATCGACGAGCGCAATGAATCGTTTCGCCGCCATCTCGAAGAGCTGGCTCCCGACGTGGAGACGTTTGGCGTGGCCGGCTTCTACAATGTCGCGTTTTATTATCGGGGCGCCGGCGACGCCCATTTCACGCCCCTCTGTCCCGTGGTGATTCGACCGGAGATCTGGGTCACCGAGGAAGTTGAAACGACGCTCGGAGAAGCCGATCGCCGCCGCGCCCGGACGCGGCGAGTGCTCGGCGCGATCTCGCTGCGTCTTCACGAAGGGAGCCGCGGTTTTGCCCTGGGTGCCCTGGTGGCGGGGGCCGGCGGTGTGCTCGCATCATTTCCGCTGGTCGCGCGCATTCTCTTTCCGCGATTGACCGCGCGCATCCGGCAGGTTTTCGGCCAGCTCGTGCGGACGCCGCCGCAAACCCGGCTGCAACTCGAGCGTATGCGGCCGACCGCCGGCCCGACGGGCAGCGAAGTGGGCTTCAGCGTCGCCGAGATGATCGACGCCGCGGAGCGGTTTCTCCGCGACATCGGGCTCGAGACCGGGTTCGCACGCCTCTTGCTCTTGCACGGTCACGGCTCGAACAGCCAGAACAATCCCCACAACTCCGCTTACAACTGCGGCGCTTGCGGCGGCGCGCCCGGCGGACCCAACGCGCGAACGATGGCGCAGATTCTCAACGACTCCCGCGTGCGCGACGGGCTCGCTGCTCGCGGCATCTCGCTGCCCGCCGATACGGTCGTTGTCGGTGGATATCATAACACGTGCATCGATTCGGTGCTCTATCATGACGAGGATCGCATCCCCGCGACGCACCGGACCGAGTTTGAAAAAGTCCGCGCCGAGATCGAGCTCACGTGTGATCGCAACGCGCACGAGCGTTGCCGGCGGTTCAAGTCGGCTCCTCTGACACTTTCGATCAGTGCGGCCCGGCAGCACGTCGAGCTCCGCGCCGAGGATCTCGCGCAGACGCGGCCCGAGCTCGGTCACGTGACCAATGCCATCACGATCGTCGGGCGGCGCGAGTGGAGCCGCGGCCTGTTTCTCGATCGCCGCGCCTTCTTGACGTCGTACGACCCGACAACCGACACCGACGACCATGCGATCCTGCTTCGAGTTCTTCAGGCGGTATTCCCGGTCTGCGCGGGGATCAACCTCGAATACTACTTCTCGAACGTCGACAACGGCGGTTTTGGCGCGGGCACCAAGCTACCGCACAACTTGACCTCGCTGCTGGGAGTCATGGACGGCGCGGCCAGCGACCTGCGGACCGGCCTCCCCTGGCAGATGGTCGAAATCCACGAGCCGGTGCGTTCGCTTTTCTTGATCGAGACGACGCCTGAGGCCATGCTCAAGATCATGGAGCGCGACACGGGGATCAACCGGCTTTGCCGCAACGGCTGGGTCTTGCTCGCATTGATCGACCCGACGACCCGCGCGATCAGCGTCTTTGAGAATGGTTCCTTTTACCCGTATCAGCTTCATGCATCGGTGTTGCCGACCGCGGCTTCTTCGGTGGATTGGTATCGCGGCTGGCGTGATCATCTTCCGTTCGCGGAGATTGCCTGTTGAGACCGCCGGCCCTCGCCGCGACGAAATGGAGAACATGATTTACGAGTCGCTCTTCACGATACTCGGCGTGGTTGTGGTCGCCAGTTCGTTGATCCTGACGATCGTCTTGGGGCTATCGTCGCTCGTTGATTGGAAACTCCCCGAAGAGACGATTGCGAGGCTCGTGTTCGCGACAATCGTCTCCGGCCTGCTGGCGGCGACGCTTGTCCTCTTTCTCATGCTGGCCACGGGAACCAGGCACGTTGTTATTGACGGCGGCGACTGGGTGGCGATCCCCCATCGTTATCATTTCTCCATCAAGTTTGTCTTCGACCGCCTGTCGGTGCCGTTCGCGATCCTCAGTTTCGTTCTGTCGGGGACGATCGGGGCCTTTGCCAGCAAATACATGCACCGGGAGCGCGGATTCAATCGATTCTTCATGCTCTATTCGCTCTTCGTGCTGGGCATGGTGGTGACGGCGCTTTCCGGTACGATCGAGACGCTCTTCGCGGGCTGGGAGCTCGTCGGCTTGTCGTCGGCGCTCCTGGTGGCGTTCTTTCAAGAGCGCCCGGCTCCGGCGCGGAATGCGCTCTGGATCTGGATCATTTATCGGGTCTCCGACGCGGCGCTGTTACTGGCCTCGGTGGTCTTGCACCATCTTCACGGCGACGGAGATTTCGAGACGCTCCTGGGGGTGGGCGCCTGGCCCGATCAAGTCGCGGCCGTGACGACCAGCCAGGCCCTCCTGGTCGGGTTCCTCCTGGTCGTGGCCGCCGCGGGCAAGTCGGCGTTAGTCCCATTTTCCGGATGGCTGCCGCGGGCCATGGAAGGGCCGACTCCTTCGAGCGCGGTCTTCTATGGCGCCCTGTCAGTGCATCTCGGCGCGTTTCTTTTGCTTCGCGTCAGTCCTTTGCTGGATCTCTCGTATATTCTCTGCGCCGTGATTGTCTTCCTCGGATTGGCGACGGCCATTCTAGCCTACCTGTTCGGGAGCGTTCAGACGGACATCAAGTCGGCGCTATCGTTCGCCTCGCTCTCGCAGGTTGGAATCATCGTGGCCGAGATCGGCATCGGTTTCCGCTATCTGGCACTCGTGCACTTGATCGGCCACGCGTGTCTGCGCACGCTCCAGTTCGTCAGGGCGCCAAGCTTGCTCCAGGATTACCGCACCATTGAAGACGCGATCGGCCGGCCGCTACCACGCGCGGCGACCGTCTGGGATCGTTTATCGAAATGGCGAGACGTCGGCTGGCTCTACAAGCTGGCCCTGGAGCGTGGTTATCTTGACCGGGCCCTGATGCAGTATGTTGTCACTCCATTTGTACGCACTTTTCAGCGGTGCGATGCACTCGAGCGCCGCTGGACGAATTTCCTCCTGGGCGAATCCGCGCACCAGTCTGATCAGGTCGAGCCTGATTTCGCAAGGATCGAAGAGTTTTCATGAATTTGATGCACTTGCCCTGGCTCGAAGTGGCCATTGCCGTGACGATGCTCGGCTCAGCGTGCGTCAGCCGGATCCATAACCCCGACCGCGTCTACCGCTGGAGCGTCGCGTTTACCGGCCTGTCGTTCGGCTGCACCGTGCTGGCGTGGCTGGCGTTTTATGTCGGCATCTCCTCCGAGACGCTCGCCCGCGCGAGCGTTCAGCCCGCTCTGTTCGGCTCGCAAATCTTCGTGCTCGATGAGCTGAACGCACCGCTCTTGCCGACGGTCGCCCTCTTGCATTTCTTGATCGGTGTGGCCACCGCGCGAACGTCCATGCGGCGCTACTCGTTTTCCTGGTCGATGGCGGCCGAGACCATCCGACTGGCGATGTTCAGTTGCAAGGAACCCTGGGTCTTGATCGCCCTCCTGGCGATATCGACCATTCCACCTTATATCGAGCTTCGCAACCGGCGCCGGCCGACGCGCGTCTATGTCTTGCACATGGCACTTTTTGTCGGGCTGCTCGTGCTCGGCTGGTCGGCCGTCATGCTTGCGGGGGGCTCGTCGGTCGAGGCTCCGTGGTGGGCGACGATCCCCCTGGTCGCGGCCATCCTCGTGCGGTGCGGCACCGTGCCGGCGCACTGCTGGGTGACCGACTGGTTCGAGCATTCTTCGCTGGGAATCGCCTTGCTTCTGGTTGTTCCCCTGGGCGGAGTCTACGCGGCCGTGCGGCTTGTGCTTCCGGTCGCACCGGGTTGGATCTTGCAAGGCATCGGGCTCTTGTCGCTCTTCACGGCCGTTTACGCAGCCGGCATGGCGACGATTCAGCGACAGGCTCGGCGGTTCTTCGCGCACCTGTTTCTGAGCCACTCCGTCGCTGGTTCTTGTTGGTCTGGAACTTCATACGGAGCTGTCCCTGACAGCTTCGCTTTGTCTCTGGTTTTCCGTGATGCTCTCCCTGGGCGGATTCGGCCTGACTTTGCGTGCTCTCGAAGCCCGGTTTGGCCGTCTGTCGTTGAGCGAGTTTCATGGCCTCTACGAACACACGCCCACACTGGCTGTGTGTTTCTTGCTCACGGGCCTCGCGAGCGTCGGATTTCCGGGGACGCTCGGATTCATCTCGATCGAGCTGCTCGTTGATAGTGCCGTCGAGGCCAGCCCCTATGTCGGCATCATCGTGATCGCGGCGGGAGCCCTGAACGGCATCGCCGTGATGCGAGCCTATTTCTTGCTCTTCACGGGTGCGCGGCATGTCTCGACCGTGCAGCTTGGCATCGGCCTCCGCGAGCGCATCGCGGTTCTGTCGCTGGCGGCTCTGGTCCTGGGGGGCGGGATCTTTCCCCAGCTCGGCGTGGCCTCACGCCAGCGTGCGGCCGAAGAGAGTCTTCGGGATCGTCGCAAATACTTGCAGCTCGAGAAAAACGGATTGCATCAAGAGGCTCAAGAGGGTCGCGGCAAGTCGACCTCGTGAAACGCCGGCCATTCGGCCGCCGCACATTCCTTGGTTTCTCGATATGAGCATCGAATGAGCGCTCAACCGATCACACGAACCAGCGGCCCGGGGTCGGATCGGCTCAGCTCGGCTTGGATCTCCGCCTGACCCATTGTTTGTGTGGCGTCTGGTCTCCGCCGGCAGTAAGTTAGGAGACGAGTGTTTAACAGCGCGGCACACGCCATACGACCCGCGAAGCGATCGGCGATCGGCGATCGGGAAAGAAGTTGAGGAGCCCATGATGGAGATCTGTCGCGGCCGAGGGAGCCTGGTGTTCTGTGCGGCCATTCTGATTCTTGTGGGGGGAGCCGCGGCGCAGACAGGAGCGCGGCCTCTTGATCGTTCAGAGGCGACGCTGGTCTTGCATGCTCGGTCGCGGGAAGCGACCGCGGGCACCGCCCCGAAGGCGGCCGCCGCGTACACGGTCAAGGATCAGATCCTCAAATGGAACCCCGCTCAGACGGCCATCATCATCTGCGACATGTGGAACCAGCACTGGTGCCAGGGCGCGACCCGCCGGGTCGGCGAGCTCGCGCCAGCCATGAACCGTGCCATTGCCGCCGCGCGTGCCAAGGGGGTTTTCATCATTCATGCCCCGAGCAGTTGCATGAAAGCCTATGAAGATCACCCCGGCCGGAAACGCGCCCAGTCGGCCAGGAAAGCCGCCAACCTGCCGCAACACATCGAGGAGTGGTGCAACAAGATCCCGGCGGAGGAAAAGGGGATCTATCCGATCGATCAGTCCGACGGCGGATGCGACGATGGGCCGCAATGCCGTCAGGGCTCGCCGTGGCGTTCACAGGTCGCCGCGATCGAGATCAAGGATGAAGACGCCATCAGCGATTCGGGAGCCGAGATCTGGAACCTCCTTGAAAGCCGCGGCATCACCAACGTGATGCTCATGGGCGTGCATACCAATATGTGCGTGCTGGGACGTCCCTTTGGCTTGCGAAACCTGGCCCGATCAGGCAAGAACGTGGTGCTCGTGCGCGACCTGACCGACACCATGTACAACTCGCGCACCTGGCCTTATGTCAGCCATTTCGAGGGCACCAATCGAATCGTCGAACACATTGAAAAGTATGTCGCTCCGTCGATCACTTCGACCGATCTGACGGGCGAGCCGGAATTCCAGTTCAAGGCCGATCATCGCCCGCGCGCCGTCTTCATGATCGGTGATGACGAATACCAGACCGAGAAGACGCTGCCCGGGTACGCGACGAAGGAGCTCGAGCCTCTGGGCGTGCGCTGCACGTTCGTCATCGCCGACCCGAAATCGCCCAACGATTTTCGCGGTATCGAGGCACTCGATGACGCCGATCTGCTGGTTCTCAGCGTTCGCCGTCGCGCACCGAAAATCGACCAGATGGCGATCCTCCGCCGATATATTGACTCGGGCAAGCCGCTGGTCGGAATTCGTACGGCCTGTCATGCCTTTGATACACGAGGCAAGCACCCGGACGGCCACGCCGAGTGGAGATCGTTTGATCCCGACGTGCTGGGAGGCCACTACACGGGCCATCACGCCAACGATCAGTTTCCCGAGATCTCGGCCGTGTCGAGCGGCAAGACCCACGCGATCGTCCGCGATGTGGATACGCCGTTTGTGAGTCAAGGCTCGCTCTACAAGGTCAGCCCGCTGGCCGCCGGCACGCAGACCTTGCTCATGGGAGCGATACCCGGCCAGGCCGCCGAGCCGGTGGCCTGGGTGAATTCGCGAGACAGCGCGCGGGTGTTCTACACGTCGCTCGGCCATCCCCATGACTTCGAGACCCCTGCTTTTCGCAGGCTGCTGCGCAACGCGATTTTCTGGGCGCTCAACCGGCCCATTGTGGCGGCGCAAAAAAGCCCGCGGAAAAGGCCAAGGAACCGGCTGCTTCAAATCAAGGACGTCCCTCGACGGATCGAGGGCAAGAGCCCCGAACACCCCAGGCAGCGGCGGCGGCGCTGCGGGTTCCCGACGATCTCAGGGTCGAGCTCGTACTGGCCGAGCCCATCGTGCGCCAGCCGGTTTCGATTTCGTTCGACGAGCGCGGCCGGCTCTGGGTCGTGCAGTACCTGCAATATCCCGAGCCGGCCGGCCTGAGGATGGTGAGTCATGACGGCGTCTGGCGCGCCGTCTACGACAAGGTCCCCCCGCCGCCACCCCATCACTTCCGCGGCAAGGATAAGATCACGATTCATGAAGATACCGATGGCGACGGTCAATTTGATCGCCACAAGACCTTTGTGGAAGGTTTGAATATTGCCACGTCGGTCGCCCGCGGCCGCGGCGGCGTGTGGGTGCTCAACCCGCCTTATCTTCTCTTCTACGC
This sequence comes from uncultured Planctomycetota bacterium, assembly GCA_963818265.1. Classification (GTDB taxonomy): domain Bacteria; phylum Planctomycetota; class Planctomycetia; order Isosphaerales; family Isosphaeraceae; genus CAWFRS01. Next base: position 655,334 of record CAWFRS010000001.1, read on the forward strand.
CGACCGCAATAATGACGACGTGCCCGACGGCGACCCCGAAGTTCACCTTCAAGGATTCGGCCTCGAAGACACGCATTCCGTCGTGAATAGTCTGCAATGGGGGCCAGACGGGTGGCTCTATGCCGCGCAGGGATCGACCGTCACCGGACATGTGTCGCGGCCCGGCCTCGACGCCGGCAAGGAGCCGATTCATTCGATGGGCCAACTGATCTGGCGCTATCATCCCGAGACGCGGCGGTACGAAGTCTTCGCCGAAGGGGGCGGTAACGCCTTCGGCGTCGAGATCGATGCCCAGGGCCGAATCTACTCGGGCCATAATGGCGGTGATACGCGGGGTTTCCACTACGTGCAGGGGGGCTATTACCAGAAAGGATTCAACAAGCACGGGCCCTTGTCGAATCCCTATTCATTCGGTTACTTCCCGGCCATGAAGCACAACCAGGTGCCGCGGTTCACGCATACCTTCGTGATCTACGATGGCGATGCGCTCCCCGCGCATTATCGCGGACTGCTCTTCGGCGTGGCACCGTTACTGAACCATGTTGTGATGAGCCGCATACGCCCGGACGGATCATCGTGGCAGACGAACGATATTGGCCTCGCGGTCGCGAGCAATGACACGCGGTTTCGCCCGGTCGATATCAAGCTGGGTCCGGATGGCGCTCTCTATATCGCGGATTGGTACGACCGGCAGATCAACCATTACCGCAACCACGAAGGCCGGATCGACCCGAGCGATGGACGCATCTACCGGCTGACAGCGCGTCACGCCAGACCGATCAAGCCGGCGAGCCTGGCAGGACTCGGATCGTCCGACCTGGTGCGGCGATTGTCAGACTCCAATAAATGGACGCGCCAGACCGCGCTGCGACTCCTTGCCGACGGCAAGGACGCGTCCGTTGGGCCTGAGCTCAAGCGTATGGTCGATCGCGAAACAGGTCCGCTTGCGCTCGAGGCATTCTGGGCGTTGAACCTGGTGGGCGGGCTCGATGAAGCGACAGGCTTGAAGACACTCGATCACGTCAATCCGTTTGTGCGACTCTGGACTGTGCGGCTCGTCTGCGATCAGCCGGCAGTGTCGTCTACCCTGGCGGCGGCGCTCGCCCGCCGTGCCGCCGACGAACCCGATATCGAGGTGCGCAGTCAGCTCGCCTGCTCGGCGAAGCGGCTGCCCGCGCCGGACGCTCTGCCAATCATCAAGGCGTTGTTGACGCGCGACACAGACGTGCGCGATATCCATCTACCATTGCTGATCTGGTGGGCGCTCGAAGCAAAGGTCGCGACCGATCCCGAGCGGGTGCTCGCACTGTTTCAGGATCGCACGATCTGGAACCTGCCAGTCGTGAAATCGACCATCGCCGAACGTTTGATGCGCCGGTTCGCCGCGGCGGGGGGCCGGCAAGATCTGGTCCGGTGCGCTCGATTACTGGCGATGGCGCCGGGGCCCGATGCTGTCAAGCGATTGATGGCCGGGTTCGAGGCGGCGGCGGCCGGCCGGTCCCTGGTCGGTCTGCCGCCGGAGCTCGTCCTGGCGCTGGCCACGTACAGTGGGCAATCGGTCACGCTGGGCTTGCGCCAGGGAAAGACCGAGGCGATTTCGGAAGTCATTCACACGCTCGGCGACGATCGAGCCGATCGCGCGAAGCAGCTCCAGTTCTTGCAAATCCTGGGCGAAACCCGCCGGCCGGCGTGTCTTCCTGCCGTGCTCCACCTCGCGTGCCACTCTCCAGACAATGCGCTTCGAGCCGCTGCACTGAGCACGCTTTCGGCCTACAACGACCCCAGGATCCCTGATGAAGTGTTAAAGGCTTATGCGAACATGTCTGACGACGTGGCGGCCGCAGCGCAAAATTTGCTGGTGAGCCGCCGCGCCTGGGCCGCGCAGTTTCTCCATTCGATCGAGAATCAGACCATTGATTCGCAGTCAGTACCTCGCGAAATCGTCGAGAAGCTGTTGCTCCTGGGCGATTCGCGTATCAAGGAGACGGCCGCCAGGCTCTTTGGAAAAATCAAGCCTTCGAGCTCGGGCGAACTTCAGTCTGAAATCACGCGATTGGCCGCGGTCGTGCGCGCCGGGTCGGGTATTCCCAAGCCGGGCAAGTCCATTTTCGATCGGCAATGTGCACGCTGCCACAAGCTCTTTGGCAACGGCGGAACCGTCGGGCCCGACCTCACGACATATCGGCGCGATGACCTGGACACGATGCTGCTCAATATCGTCAACCCGAGTGCCGAGATCCGCGAGGGCTTTACGACCCTGGTCTTTATCGACCGTTGACGGACGCGTGCTCTCGGGCGTCGTCGTCGAGCAAGACAAGAACGTGATCGTGTTGCGCGGCAGTGATGGCAAAGACACGATGGTCGCCCGCGGCGAAGTCGAGGCCACGCGCACGAGCCCCGGCTCGATCATGCCTGAAGGAATGCTCAAGGATCTGGGCGATCAGGAAGTGCGCGACCTTTTCGCCTACTTACGCAGCACTCAGCCCTTGATCGACTGAACGAGCTCGACAATCGCCGCGACATGCGCCGATTCGGTGCAGGTCCATGCGATATCCGAGCCGTCAAGAGGCATGAGTTTCATTTCGCTATCGACCGTGTGGCTGACCGCCGAACCCAGATGGACTTCAGCCACGCCGGTTCGACGAATCACCGTTTCGAGGTTGTGCGGGTTGAGGCTCCCACCGGCCATCACGATGATCCGATCAGCCCGCGCGTTCGACGAGTGCGGCCAGGGTTTCGACCCCTTCAAGGGCGCTGCGTGATCCGCCCGATGTCAGCACCCGCTTCACACCGAGGTCGATCAGGGTTTCCAGGGCTTCGAGCGGGTCTCTCGTCTGGTCGAAGGCCTTGTGAAACGTCACGCTCATCGGCCGGGCGGCCGCCATAAGCGCGGCGGTTCGATCGCGGTCGATCGTCGCGTCGGATTTGAGTACGCCCAGCACCACGCCCGCGGCCCCGTGTGTTCTGGCGGTTTCGATGTCGTGCTCCATCACGCGCATGTCCAGCTCGGAATAGAGAAAATCGCCGGCGCGGCGGACGTATCAAGACATGAACGGCAATTTTCATCCGACAGCACGCTTCGGCCATCGTGCCGGCGCTCGGAGTCGTCCCGCCGACGGCAAGATTTTCACAGAGCTCGACCCGGTGCGCGCCGCCTCGCTCGGCGGCCAGGGCCGAGGCGACATTTCCGACGCAGATTTCGACCTTTGTTCGCGGATTCATGGCGTTCTTCCCACGGCGGTTGTCGCACGGGCCGGTTTATGGTTTAACTTCTATTGAACAGTTGCGATCGACCGTGTTTCGCATGGATCCAGGGACCGCGCCGTGTGTTTTGAGAATTCGCTACGATCACGCCGACTTCCCGAGCACCCGCGGTTCCGTCCGTGCACAACGCTTCGCGCCGGGGCGATCGGGCTCCTGGGACTGGGCATGAACCATGTCGACTCGCTTCGTGCGATGGCGGGCACTGGCGCGCCGGCGAGCCCCAGGGCCAGGTCTGTCATTTACATCTTCCTCTCGGGCGGATTGTCGCAGCTCGAAAGCTTCGACCTCAAGCCCGGGGCACCGGCCGAAATCCGTGGTGAGTTTCGACCGATCGCCACGAAAACGCCAGGGATCGAGATTTGCGAACATCTTCCGAAGCTGGCCGAGCGGAGTCATCTGTGGACGGTCGTGCGCTCGCTCACTCATGGGTCGAACGACCATTCCGCCGGCCACCATATCATGCTCACGGGCCGGTCAGAACTTTCGCCCGGGTTCGACTCGAATGCTCCGGGACCGACCGACTGGCCCTCGATTGCCGCCGTCGCTGGTGCACTGAGCGTACCACGCCACAATTTGCCTTCCGCGGTCGTGCTGCCGGAAACCTTGATTCACAATACCGGACGAGTCATCCCGGGTCAGTTTGGCGGCTTGATGGGACCGCGTCGCGACCCCTGGTTCATCGAGGCCTCGCCGTTTGATCCAACCGGGTATGGCGCTTACCCTGCGTTTGGTTTCGACCATCAAGACCGAAAGCAAGCACCGCGTGTCAAACGATTTCAGGCACCCAGCCTGGGACTGCCGGAAGGCTGTTCGCACGGGCGGCTGGCCGCGCGGATGGCGCTACTCGATGGCATCGATCGGGAGCGTCGCGCACTCGAGGCGACAACGTCATCCACAGCCAGCGATCCGTTCGAGCGGTACCGTCAATCGGCGATCTCGCTGCTGACGGACGCCAGGGTGAGGAAGGCCTTCGACGTCGTCGACGCCGACTCCAGAGTGCTCGACCGTTACGGCCGCCATGCGTTCGGCTGGTCGCTATTGATGGCGCCGGCTCGTCGAGGCCGGAGTGAGTTTGGTCCAGGTCAATCTCGGTAACAACGAGACGTGGGACACTCATGGCAATATGTTTCCCCACCTCAAGAACAACCTCTTTCCGCCCACGGATCAGGCGGTATCGGCCTTGCTCGACGACCTGAACGAAAACGGCCTGCTGGACTCGACGATGATCGTGATGGCCGGCGAGTTCGGCCGGACACCGCGGATATCGTCCTTGCCGACTCATTACAAGTTGCCGGGGCGCGATCATTGGGGCAAGGTTCAATCGGTCTTCCTCGCGGGAGGCGGGGTCGTCGGCGGCCGGGTCGTGGGGTCATCGGACAAGATCGGCGGCTTCCCGCGATCGGAACCCCAGACTCCAGAAAACTTTGCGGCGACAATCTATCATGCTCTCGGTTTACCGGCGACCGTGGCCTGGCATGATGCACAGGACCGGCCGCATTATGTTTATCACGGCGATCCGATTACGGCGTTGTTTTGATCGCCGAGGTCAAAATGCGTGGCAACTTACCCTCGATAGGGTTACGATGAGGGCCATATTGGATGAGTCCCGCCGCTTTTGCCTACCCGAAATTTCGATCATTTGACAGGAGTCTCCGCCGTGACTGATCGACCTCGACCACAGACCGACAGCGAGCCTGGCTCTCGTCTTGCCGGAACTCGCCTCGCGTCGCGATTTCCTCAAGAGCTCAACGGCTGCCATCAGTGTGGCCGGTGCATCGGCAGCAGCCACGGCGACCCTGGCCGTCCCCCTGGTGCACGCAGCGGGGAGCAGCACGATCAAGGTCGGCCTGGTGGGCTGCGGCGGGCGCGGTACACGGCGCGGCGGGGCAGGCTCTCAATGCCGACTCGGGCGTGAAGCTCGTCGCCATGGCGGATGCCTTCGCCGACCGGCTCGATGAGAGCTTATCCGAGCTGAAGTCGTCGAGCACGGCCTCACGCGTCGACGTTCCCAAGGACCGGCAGTTCACCGGCTTCGACGGCTACAAGAACGTGATTGACCAGGTCGACCTGGTGATCCTCACCACACCTCCGCATTTTCGTCCGCTCCACCTGGCGTATGCCGTGGAAAAAGGAATTCACGCATTCGTCGAGAAACCGATGGCCGTTGACGGCCCCGGGCTACGCCGCTATATCCAGGCGTGCAAGGACGCCAAGTCCAAGAACCTATCGCTCGTCAACGGATTCTGCTGGCGCTGACGATGGCCCGCGGCGCGAAACGATGAAACAAGTCTTCGACGGCAAGATCGGCGATATCGTCGCGATCGAGACGACGTACAACTCGCACGGCGTCTGGGAACCCCGGAAGACGCGTGAAGCGTGCGGCTCCGACATGGAATACCAGATGCGCAACTGGTACTACTACTCGTGGCTTTCGGGCGATCATATCGTCGAACAGGCCGTGCACGGAATCGACACGATGGGCTGGGTCATGGGGGACAAGCCGCCCGTGCGCTGCTGGGGTGTCGGCGGCCGGCAGTCGCGCACCGACCCGAAATATGGCAATATTTACGACCACTTCTCGGTCGTTTATGAATATCCCAACAATGTGCGCGGCTATCACCATTGCCGCCACTGGGTGAAGACCGACTCCCAGGTGAAAGACTATATCCTGGGCTCTCAGGGAGTCGCCGACGTGTTCGGCAATTCCATTTCGGGCAAGAACAAATGGCGATACCGCGGCCCCAAGACCAACATGTACCAGGTCGAGCACGACGAGATGTTTGCCGCGATCCGGGCTGGCAAGCCGATCAACAATGGCGAGGCCGCCGCGCAAAGCACGCTGCTCGCGCTCATGGGCCGCACCGCGGCCTACACGGGTCAAACGATCACGCCCGATCTGATTCTCACGTCGAAAGAAGATCTCGGTCCGCCGCGCGTATGAATTTGGACCACTGGCGATGCCCCCGGTACCCGTTCCGGGCACCACCAAGTTTGTGTGACAGCGGCTCCGTGAATCGCATGAGTGTCTCGCAAGGCGCAGCTCCGACTGAGCCTTGAACGACACACGGCTCGCTTCAATTTCTTCATGTGGGACAGCCGCCTCGGCTGTCCCACAGTCGCGTTTCTGTTCAAAGAGACGCGCCATGCGCGACCTGAGTTGCGTACGGGAACGCGGCTCGCTCAGAACTTGGCCATCGCGCTTTTGCGTCTGAAGCTGAAGGACCTTGGCGTCGGGATCGACCACAAGGGCATCCGGCTCGAACGGGCATGTCAGCGTGACGTCTTGTGATTCACCGGCTTTGAGGGTGATCGTCACGCGGATTTCGTGATAATCGGGCTTGGGCGTGCCGTCCTTGTCGAATCGCTCGCCGCGTGTCGCCGCGACTTCGACGGGCATCGTGCCGGTCCCTGAGTTTTCGAGCTTGACCTTCACTTCCCACTGTTGCCCGCGCAACGTCTTCTTCTGGTCGTGAAGCTGGTATTCCGGAACCACGACCTGGAAAAACCACTGTTGCACGAACGCGTCGAACGCCGCGGCGTCGGCCGCGAACGGGCGCATCGAGGCGATGAAGTCTTGAAGCACGGGATGATCGCGGTTGCCGTGATACTCCTTGATAAACGCCTGCATGCCCGATAAGGACCGCTCGCGTCCCATCAGGTTGGTGAGCATCCAGAAGACCCAGCCCCCCTTGTCATAGGTCACGGTGGTGTCGCCCGGGCGTTCTCCCGTGATCTTCACCAGCGGCGCGCTCGGAGTCGGCCTGGCGATCCTTGTTATAGGTGGCCTCGAGACGTTTACAAAAATCGATGCGCGCATTGAGGCCCTTCAGTTGCTCGACGAGCAGAATTGTCGCGAAGTGCGCGGTTCCCTCAGACAGGATGTTTCCCCCCGGTCCTTTGCCGGGCGTCAGGATATTGCCCCACCACTGGTGGGCCGATTCGTGCGCGGTGATCTCGAACGCCGCGTGAATCTCGGGGCTCGTGCCGGCAAGAAAGCCGATTCCCTCGGAAAACGTGATATTGGTCGGAAATCCCTGGGCGTACCCGGCCAGGTTGGGAAATTCACTCAGCTTCAGTTCACGCCAGGGATACTTGAAGAACCATTCCGAGTAATAGCGCCGCGCACCGTCGAGGCCGGCGCGCATCTCGGCGATGTTAAACGGATGTTTCGCATCATAAAAGATCGCTGTGCCTTCGCCGTGTTCGACCTGCCAGCGTCCGGCGATGACATTGAAGAAGCTGACGGGATGATCGCTCTCCCAGACGACCGTCCGCCGGCCCGCCGCAATCACGTCGGATGTCTTCGTTCCCACCGAATTGATCGTGAAATCAGCCGGCCCGGTGATCGATAACCTGGTCGTGAACGGTGTCCGTGTGCCCGCGAATGAGTCTGTCTGTCCTTTGTAAAAATCATCGCGATATTCCTTGGGCTCATAGCGATTCTCGTCATCGACGCCCACTTCCTCGACGTACCCGAGCAGCGGCACGATCGTGGGCCGGAAACTGGTCAAGACCACCGCTGAGGGCACGATGAACTCGGGCCGATCACCGCCTCGCTCGCTGATTCCACGCGGGTAACTTCCCTCGTGCTCAAACCCGATCTTGATCCGCTGGCCGATCGCGAGCGTACCATCCGGCGGCGTGAAGACAAAAAGACCCGCGCTGTTCCGCGGCGTGACTGACTTGCCGTCCATCGTCCAGGTCAACTTTTCCCAGTGCGGGCCGGCGGTCAAGAGGATCTCGTCGAGGGGCCGATCATTGCCGTTGACAAGGCTAAATTCCCCGGCGGCGTGATATCGGCCCTTGTCGGGGTAGAGATCGAGGTTGAGTGCGACGTGTGTCAGGTCGGCGGTCCTGGCGTCACCATAGGTCGCCAGATTCTTGCGCCAGTAATCTTTTCCCTGTTTCTTGGCGGTTCCCCCCTGAGAGCCCCAGCTTATCGAGAGGCCCAGCCAGATGGCCGTGACGATCGGAATAACCATCCAGGGGGCCTTCTTGAGCGTTGCCAGCAAGATCGAGCGCACGGCCAATCGGTGGATCATCTTGATCGGATCAGACTCGCGACGGCGAAACAAGGCCAGCGTCAGCGCGATCAGAAGCACGGCCGTGCTCACGGCCAGGATCCGGCTCAAGACCAGGGCAGGGCGGTCGACTTCGAGGACGCTGATATCGCTCCACTTGATGGCGCTCCACAAAGGCCAGTTGCCAACCCAGTTGATCTGGTTGGTAAGCGCGCGATAGCCCGTGAAGTAGAGCGCAGCCAGGCAAAGCGCATAAGTCGTATAGCGGTTCTGAGTGACCGTGTGCACGGTCATCACCAGGGCCGTCCACAGGAACACGGTCGGCAGCACGAGCGCGCCCCATATCAAGAGGAAAGGCCGCGGATCAAAGCCGACGGTGCCCTGCACAAGGAGCACGATGATTCCCGCAAGACCGACTGCCAGCATGATCGCCAGGCCGACCACGGTCATCGCGATGGCCTTGCCCAGAAAGAGCGAGCCAGTACGAATCGGCGTGGCGTAGGCGATGGCCGCCAGGCGAGTCGACCGTTCCCGTTCGAGTGCTTCAACCGTGTAAAACAAGAGCAGCAGGCAAAGACACGTCACCAGAGTGCCCATCGTGCGCACCGCGAAGATGCCCGACGTGATCAAGAGAGGCGTATCGAGAAAACCGACCGCGACGAGCGCCGGTCCAAGAGTTTGCAATAGGATGAGCGGCACGAACAGATAGAGGCCCGGGCTCGAACGCAGCTCGGTCAATTCGACACGCGCGACGTCCCAGGCCCCCTGGAACAGTCCTATCGGCCGGGTGATCATGCCCAGCGAGGCCAGTGGTTCCGATCGCGTGGGGATAACGGCGATTTCACTTGACGGATGCTGTGCGGCTGCCCGGTCGGCGCGCCGCCACGTCACGCCGCGCACGCCCGATGGAAATGCATGCGGCTCAGCGCCACCGCCAGAAACCCAATCCCGACCAGGACGATCCGGCTCACGACAAAGGCCGTCTCGAGCGGGATCGGCTCGCGATTATAAAAATGCACGCCGCGATCCACCTTGAGCCATTTCTCATTGAGCCACCGAAACCCGGAAAGGTCGATCCACATCATCAATTCATTGATGCGAGTATCGAGCCAGTTTGGCGACCAGTCCCACAAGAAAAAGGCGTCGGCAAGCAGAATGGCGACCGGCCAGAGAAAGACCAGGATGGGCTTGCGGCTCCACTCGCCTACCGCGAACGACAGGCCGCCCAGGAAAATGACTGCTGGTGCCGCGAAGATCAAGAGCGGGACCAAATAATGCGAGATCGCAAACGGACCGCGTATCTCCTTGAGCTCGGCGTTGGGTAGCAGATGGTTAAAAAAGAGCATGGCCGCGAGCTGGACGATCACCACGAGCCCAGACGCCGCGAGCACGGCCATGAACTTGGCCCAGACATATTCGCCGGGGCGAAGCGGCGTGGCATGAATCAAGTCTCCCAGCCGCCACTGCTCGTCCTGGATGATCGCCATTCCGGCGGCCACCGAGACAAAAAACCCGGAAAAGAGCGTGGTCACGATCGCAAGCTGCATGGCCACGGCGAACTCGGACGTGACAAACGCCTTGGTGCCGCCAACCGACGAGTCGCCGGTTTGAATTTTCATCGTGCCGCTGGACATTCCCCAGGCGGCAAGACCGAGAACCAGGGCCCAGACGAGGAAGAGCGGCCGCCGGGCATTGTAGAAAACGTCGCCGGCGAAAACCGTGTAAAATCGCCGCGCCGATGAACCAAGTTTCGAGCTCATTGGGCACCTCGCTCAGTCGTGGCTGCGTGTGTCACAGTGCCATTGCCGACCGCCCCGGCCGCACTTCGCCAGGGTGCTCCAAAGTCGTCAAGGCCGTCGAGCCGGCCCCGCTTGATGGCCACCATGTAGGCATCTTCAAGTGTCGGCGGGACGGGGGTGAACGTCTCCGGGGGCGGTCCATCGGGCTCGTAAACACGCACGCGATTGCGGCCCTCGACCAGGTACGCTTGCGTGAGGCAGCGGCCAGAATCGGCGATCAAGTCGTGGTAAAGGTCAGCCGAGATCGTTCCCTCATAGATCGTGCCTTCGATGGCAGCGCGGGCCTCGGTGGGCGTGGTGTAGGCGATCAATCGGCCGCCGCGAATCATGGCGAAGCGCGGGCACAAGACGGCCACGTCCTCGACGATATGCGTCGACAACAGCACGATCCGATTCGCGGCCAGCTCGGACAAAAGGCGGTAAAAGCGCAAGCGCTCTTCCGGATCGAGGCCCGCCGTCGGCTCGTCGACGATGATCAGCCGGGGATCGCCGGCGATCGCCTGGGCGATCCCCAGTCGCTGGCGCATCCCGCCCGAATAGGTCTTGACCTTGCGCTTCGCCGCGAACGAAAGGTTCACCCGTTCGAGCAGCTCGCGGGAAAGTGCGCGAACGCCCCCCGGTGCGCTGACTCCCTTCAAACGCAGCAAATACTCGAGCATCTTTTCGCCCGTCAGATGCGGAAGGAAACCAAAATCCTGCGGCAGATATCCCAGCCGTGCCCAGATGCGTCCAGGATTTTCGAGCATGGGCTCGCCGTCCAGGCTGGCCGTTCCGGAGCTCGGCTCCAGGAGCCCGGCCAGAACACGCATCAACGTGGTCTTGCCAGCCCCATTGGGACCCAGCAGCCCGAACATCCCGTTCGGTACGTCAAGATCGATGCCCGCCAGCGCCGTGACCGGGCCCGGATAAATTTTCACGAGATCGCGTATGTTCAGCATGATTTCCCCTTCGTGCCGAACTCACGCCGGTCGTTGCGTGCCATTGTGAAAAACGGGCCTCCCAGAGTCATAATCAGGTCCCCTAAATACACCCCCGGACATGGGGGCGTGGCCATCGGGCGAGCGTTCATGTTCCGGATTCAGTGCCCGAAAACGGCCGCCCACTCGACAATTCGTCGCCGTTCGACAAAGATTTCAACCACGGGATCGAAGATTCTACCAGCTCCGAGACTGGCCGAATCTGAACATGGGTTTAGAGCCAAGCGTCTCACCGCGTCGTCGAGCCAGGCTGGAGTTCGGTTCGTCGTGCTCACGTCACGGCGAAAAAACGCAGCAAAAGACAATCATGCAAAGCAAATCGGAATCTGTAAACGATGGCCACCACCGACCCTGAATTCTACCAGGCTCCCAAGTTCACTCCGGAACCCCCGCCAGAGCCGTTGCCAAAGCAGCGCGGCTGTTTCTTCTACGGATGCATCATCGCGAGCGTCATGGCCGTGCTCATGGTGATTCTCGTGGGCGTCGGCGCGTTCCTCACCTACCGCTTCGTCGGCCGGCTCGTCGACGAATACACATCGACGACCCCGCGCGAATTGCCCAAGGTCGAGATGCCGCCGGAGCAGTTGAAGACGCTCAAGGAGCGCGTCGATTCATTCAAGGAGGCCGTCAACACCGGCACACCGACCGAGCCGCTCGTTCTCACAAGCGACGACCTGAACGCCCTGATCGCCGAGAATCCCGAGCTGAAGGGAATCGTTTACGTCAAGCTCGAGGGGAACGAGGTCAAAGGCCAGCTCAGCTTGCCGCTCGATAAACTGAATGTCGGAATGGTCCGCGGGCGCTACCTGAACGGTGAAGCCGATTTCAAGGCCTCGCTATCCGAAGGCGTGTTGATCGTGACGCTCGAATCGATCGAGGTCAACGGTCAGAAGATCCCCGACGAGTTTCTCACCGAGATTCGCAAACAGAACCTGGCCAAGGATACTTACAAGGACGAGAAGACGTCGGAGATGATTCGCAAGCTCGAAAGCCTCGAGATCAAGGACGGCAAGATCATCCTCAAGGTTCGAGCCAAGAAGAGCGACTCACCCAAGGACAAGGATGCGTCCGCCGCCAAGAAAGACGTTCCCATCGACGTCGTACCTCCCAAGGACGGAGTGCCCAAGGACAGTGCGGCCACGGATGGCGCGCCCAAGGACAGTGTGCCCAAGAACGGCACACCCAAGGACAGTGCGCCCAAGGGAGCGAGCGAACCGGCGCCAAAGGCCGAGCCGGCAAAAACGGCCGCGCCGAAAAAAAGACCGAGATCGAGAAGAAACCCGAGCCAGCCAAGACCGAAGCGCCGGCTCCCAAGTAACACCAGACGAGGTGAGCGTCATGCGACGTTTCACCTCGCTCATGAACATGTAAAATTGACAACTTTGCTATTTCGCGTAGAGGGAGAGAGATGATCAGACACACGCGCATGCTCATTACCATGTTTTTGTGCTCGTTGGCGTTGACCCTGGCCTGCACGAGGGATGCCGGCGCGGCCAACCCGCCCAGGAAGGTCGCCTCGGTCGAGGGAATCACGGAATATCAGTTGGATAACGGGCTGCGCGTGCTTCTTTTTCCGGACTCGACGCGTCCCAAGGTCACCGTGAACTTGACGGTCATGGTCGGGTCTCGCCATGAGGGCTACGGCGAGACCGGCATGGCCCATCTCCTTGAGCACATGGTCTTCAAGGGAACGCCCACTCACCCCGATATCCCGGGCGCCATGAAGGAGCGGGGCTCTCAATTCAACGGTTCGACATGGCTCGACCGCACCAATTACTACGAAACGTTGCCCGCCACTGATTCCAACCTCGAGTTCGCGATTCACCTCGAAGCCGACCGCATGGTGAATAGCCCGATCAAGGCCGAGGACCTTGCAACCGAGTTCTCGGTGGTGCGCAATGAATTTGAGTCGGGCGAAAACTCGCCACAACGCGTCCTCGCGCAGCGCATGGTCGCAGCCGCCTACGAATGGCATAACTACGGCAAATCGACGATCGGCAATCGTTCCGACATCGAGCGCGTTCCCGTCGACAATCTCCGCGAGTTTTACAAGAAGTTTTATCAGCCCGATAACGCCATCCTGGTCGTCGCCGGCAAATTCGACGAGAAGAAGGCGCTCGAATATATCAGCAAGTATTTCGGTGCCTTGCCCAGGCCGAGCCGCAAGCTCCCGATGACCTACACCGAAGAGCCGCCGCAAGATGGCGAGCGATCGGTCACCCTGCGCCGGGTCGGCGACGTGGGTCTGGTTGGGCTGCTCTACCACGTGCCGGCCGCCTCGCACATCGAATATCCGGCCGCGGAGGTTCTCGCCAGCATCCTCGACTCCGAGCCGTCGGGCCGGCTGTACAAGGCCCTGGTCGAGACGAAGATGGCCACACGCGTCAATGCCAATCCCTCGGCGTGCCACGATCCGGGGATGCTCGAGGTCCTCGCGAGCGTCAATACCAAGGATCCCGCGGTCCTCGAGAAGGTGCGCGACAAGATGCTCTCGGTCCTCGAAGAGGTCGCCCGGTCGGGGGTCACCGAGGAAGAAGTGGCACGGGCGCGTCAAAAAATGCTCAAGGACCGCGAGCTGGCCGCGGCCGATCCCAACCGCGTTGCGATCGAGCTGTCCGAGTGGAGTGCTCAGGGCGATTGGCGGCTCTATTTCATCAACCGCGATCGTGTCGAGAAGGTGACGCCGGCACAGGTGAAGGACGTTGCCGAGAAATATCTGGGCACCAGTAATCGCACGGTCGGTTTCTTCATTCCCACGACCAAGCCCGAACGAACCCCCGTGCCGGCCGTGCCCGACATCGCCAAGCTCGTCGAAGGCTACAAGGGACGCGAGATGACGGCCGAGACGAGCGAGACCGCCGAGGTCGACCCGCTGGCCATCGAGGCCCGCGTCCAGCGGCCAGAGCCGATCGGCGGCGTCAAGCTGGCCTTGCTCCCCAAGAAGACACGCGGCCAGTCCGTTCAGCTTCGCCTGACTCTGCACTATGGCAACGCCGAAAACCTCAAGGGAATGACCGATGCCGCGGGCTTCTTGAGTGCACTCATGAGCCGTGAAACCAAGAGCCTCAACCGCCAGCAGATTCAAGACGCCCTCGATAAGAACTTTGCCCGCCTCGGCGGGGGTGGCGGTATGGGGGGCGGCCGCCGTGGCGGCGGGGGCGGAGCAGGAGGCGCGGTCGGCACGATCAGCTTCAACGTTCAGACCAGGCGTGCCAATTTCGCCCCTGTACTCGAAATTCTTCGCCAGATCCTCCGCGAGCCGACGCTTCCATCCCATGACTTCGAGGTGATGAAGAACGAACGCATCGCCGCCCTGGAACAGGGCCGGTCCGATCCGCGCTTCCTCGGGCTCAACCGCATCCAGCGCCTGCTCTCACATTATCCCAGCGACGATGTGCGCTACGTGCCCACCATCGATGAACATATCGATCGCCTCAAGAAAACCACGCTTGAAAACATCCAGACCCTTTATCGCGAATTTCTCGGGGCCGACCACGGCGAGCTGGTCGTCGTCGGCGACTTCGAGCCGTCGGAGATCATGCCCATCGTGGCCAGGATGCTCGATGGCTGGAAGGCCGCCAGGCCGTACGCTCGCATCGACCATCCGTACCAGCCCGACATCAATCCGATCCGTGAAACGATTCTCACGCCGGACAAGGAAAACGCCGTCTATCTGGCCGCGCTCACCATGCCGATCAAGGACGACAATCCGGATTATCCGTCGCTGGTTATCGGCAACTTCATCCTGGGGGGAGGCGGGCTGTCGTCTCGCATCGCGAATCGACTCCGCCAGAAGGATGGACTCTCCTACGGCGCAGGCGCAAGCTTGGGAGCCAGTCCGCTCGATCCCAGAGCCGAAACGATCATCAACGCCATTTACAACCCACGCAACGTCTCGAAGGTCGTCAAGGGTGTCGACGAAGAGCTTGAACGCTTCGTTCGCGATGGCGCCACGGCCGCCGAGCTCGAGGCCGCCAAGAACGGATACCTCCAGCAGCAGCAAAACCAGCGAACCAATGACATGGCCATCCTGGCGATCCTCGCCGAGAATCTTTTTGTGGGGCGGACCATGCACTTCCAGGCCGAATTCGACCAGAAGATCAAGGATCTGACCCTCGACGCCGTCAACTCGGCCGTGCGGAAGCACATCGATCCCAGGAAGTATTGCGTCGTGACGGCCGGAGATTTCAACAAGAAATAATAACCCGGCGCGAGCGATTGCAGCCGTTCCCGGCGCATGCAGCAGACAGGTGGTCGCCGTGAGTGACCCTTGCCGGCTGCGTGCGCCGCGCAACAACAGACGTGAGGCGGGCGTTCGAAGCCGTGCGTTTCGTTCAAGAGCCTCGCTTCGATCGAGCGGCCCGCCGGTCCGGCCCGAATGCGGGCAGCGTCCGCCATGCTCCATGAGGTCGCGGTCGGGCTCATGACTTTATATCGTGACGCGGTCATTCAATATGGATTCATTTCAGGGTCACCTGCTGATCGCATCGGCCGGACTGGTTGATTCCAACTTCGCCCGGACCGTGGTGTTGATCGCCGTCCATGGCGAAGAGGGTGCGCTCGGGTTGATCTTGAATCGCGAGATGAATACTCCGCTCACACAGATCTGGAGCCAGGTGAGCCAGTCCGAATGCCAGCGGACGGAAAATGTTCGGCATGGAGGACCCATCAGCGGCAGCTTGATGGCGCTCCATGATCAGCGTGCGCACGCCAACCTCGTCGTTTCCGACGACATCTATGTCGCGACCGAGTTGAGCGCGATGGAGTCGTTGGCGGCTTCAGAGCAGGGGCAGGTGCTTTTCTACATCGGCCATTCCGGCTGGGGACCTGGCCAGATCGAGGCCGAGCTCGCCGAAGGCTCCTGGCTCGTGCTCCCCGCCCGGGCCGAGCACGTCTTTGGCGACCATGATACCGACGCATTGTGGAAAGTGACGATGACCGAAGTGGGCCGCAGCCAGCTCAAGGCCGTTTTCCCCATCAAGCACATTCCAGACGACCCGCGCCTTAACTGACGCTCACTCGCCCGGCCACGGCTTGCATCCGGGACGGGCGCACATTTGTGCCGTCGCCGCCGAAAAGTTAGACTCACCAGTCATCCGTCATCGCGCGGGTTGGCTCGGCTCGAAACGGCTCATGGCGGCGTGAATATGTCAGATTCGCCTCGTGGCGATCCTCCGACGCCCGGATCTTGCGCACGTGATCGATGTCGAGGTCGTGACTGCCAATGTCGTTAGAAGACGGGTCTGTCGGATGAAAATTCCCATCGCGCCGACTCCGACACCTCGGAACAATCGTGAGACCGGCCAGACTCCCCACGGCAGTGCTCCTGGAACGGGTGTCAGTGCCCCTTCCCAGCATCCCGGCCGCCTTTCCCCGGCTGCCATCCTGGTGCTGGCGATCTCGTCTGGACTTTGCGGAGGGTATCTCGATGAGTCCTTGATCCTTTTCAGAAAATTCGCCTGGCGCGAAACCTTCTCGCTCCAAAATGGACGGGATTTTGCGTGGACAATCCCCTTGTCGCTCGCCATTCTCTTCATCATTCCAGGGCTATTCGTCGCGTTCGTGAGCCGGGTCAAGCCACGACTCGGCTCGGCGTGGGTCGCAACATGGATATTTGCCACGCTGGCGATCTGGGCCGCCTTGCTCCGGGTGCCGCTATATGGAACAGGCAGTTTCTTGCTGGCCGCCGGGCTCGGACGAACCATCGCCAGCGTCGTCGTTGCCCGCATCAACGACCGAAAAACGGCGCGATTGATTCTCGCCGGGATCTTCGGACTGTTCGCTCTCGTGGCCGCCCTGACGACGGGTCGACAGGTCATCGGGGAACGTATCGAACTCGCCAGACTACGGCCGGCGCCGCCGGGCGCCCGCAACGTCGTGCTCATCATCTGGGATACGGTACGCGCTTATAGCTTGAGCACTTACGGTTACACGCGCGACACCGCGCCAAACCTGACGCGGATCGCGCGCCAGGGCGTACGCTATGCCCTCGCCACGGCCCCCGCGCCGTGGACTTATCCGTCGCACAGCAGCTTCTTCACAGGACAATGGCCTTTCAGGCTCAATTCGCAATGGAAGTTCGCGCTGGACACTCATGATCCGACGCTGGCCGAGTATCTGGCCTCGAGGGGCTATCAGACGGTTGGCTTCTCGGCGAATACCTACTGCTGCAATTACGAAAGCGGTCTGGCCCGCGGGTTTACCCACTTCGAGGATTTCCCGCTCACACCACGAACCCTTCTTGGCAGGTCTGTGCCCGGGAACTGGTTACTCAAGCATGTCTTTTACCGTGGCAATTACCATGACATGAAATGGATCGACGTCCAGGCGCGAGGCGCGCGGGGAACGAACCAGGCGTTCCTCGGCTGGCTGGCCGGACGTCGGCCCGATCGCCCGTTTTTTGCCTTCTTGAACTATTTTGACGCCCATGACCCGTACATTCCACCGCCCGGCTACGAGGGTCGATTCGGCATTCGCCCGAGGGCTCCGCGCGACGGCAATTTCCTGTTCGATTACATGGCGATTGACAAGGATACGATGCAGAAACGGGACATCACGCTGGCCCGCGATTGCTACGACGATTGCATCGCTTTTCTCGACGAGCAGCTTGGCCGGTTGATCGACCAGCTTCGATCGCAGGGGCTTCTCGACAATACGGTGGTGATCATCGCATCGGACCACGGAGAAGCATTCGGTGATCACAAGCGCTTTGGCCACGCCAGCGACCTGCACCTTGACGAGACCGGGGTTCCGCTGGTGATTCTTTCCCCGGATGCTCCGGCGGGCCAGGTCGTCGAAGAGCCCGTGAGCCTGCGCGACCTGCCGGCGACCGTGATGGGTGAGCTTGGTCTCTCGGCCAGTTCACCGTTCCCCGGCCAGTCGCTGGCGGCCTACTGGACATCCACGCCCGGCCAGATGTCCCGGCGAAACAACATCACCAGTCCGGCCCTCTCGGATCTGGCCGCGGTGACCGCCTTCGAACCTCAGGTCGCGACGGCCGGCCGGGGACACAACGGCGTTCAAATGTCCCTGGTCGCTTCGAATCACCACTATCTTCGCGACGGCCAGGGTGTTGAAGTCCTCTACGACTTGAAGAACGATCCGTTCGAGCGAACCAACATCTTGAATACGTCACGAGGCGACCACGCTGCCGCCGGTCTGCGTCGATTACTTTTCGACGCTCTGGTCGCTAATCCCGGTTCGCTCGAAGTGGAAGCCGCCTATCTCAAGGATTTCAAGCGCGATCTCGAGTCTCAGATTCGCGAGAATCCCCGCACCGATTCACGGTCCACGGGTCGATGAATTCGCCGTTTCCTCGCGCACCCAACCGCATTGATAAGATCGAATAATCCGCGATGGTCGTGGAGCACGCCGGCTGACAGTCCAGATAACTCGAGGCGCTCGACCGGATTTCAAAAGGGCAACGACTCGGTCAAATAGCGCAAATTGAACTCAGACGGGTCAACGCTATTGCTCTGGCTTTTTCATTACATTATATTAAAAATCAACGACCTGAAATGGACACCACACCGATTGGATCGGTGGTCAGGCAACCAACCGAGATTGCCTTTTCAATACGTTTCACTCCCGCCGTGCGCAAGCAGGCTCGGTTACAAAATACCGCCCGTTTCTTGCATCCACGACGCACTGCGTCAGCTTGCATTCTCAGTTTCATTGATCGGTACTCGTTTGATGCACCCTATACATCTTGTCAAGAGAGCAGGAGTCTCTCCTGGCAGTCAGCTTCGCTGTCTCGATGACGGGCTGTGGCTCGCCGTCAGGGACCGCGGTCCTCGAAAAGGAAGACGCCGTGCGAGCCAAGGATGCTCATCGCGCGATTCATCAGCAAATAAAAGGAGCGCCCAAGGCGGCTGGCCGAAAAGCAAGAACGCCTTGAGGCGTGCCGCGAGAAATAAACGCATCCCGGCCCGCCGAGGTCGCGCAAGCACCTGTTCAATCGACAATTAATTGATAAGTGACGCTCTGGCGTCGCGCCTTCGCGATCCGGTCGCCACCCAAGATGCCGCACTTTTTCTCGCGTGCTGACTCATTTTCAAAGATCTCCATCCAGCAGGATTTCATGATGCCCAGAGCAGATCATCGTCGCGGGTTCACGCTGATCGAATTACTCGTTGTCATTGCCATTATTGCCGTGCTGATCGCTCTCTTACTGCCGGCGGTCCAGGCCGCGCGTGAGGCAGCCAGGCGGGCCCAGTGTACGAACAATATGAAGCAGATTGGCATCGCCATGCACAATTACCACACCGCGATCGGGACCTTTCCGATGGGTGGTTCGGTGGCGCCGCAATACGTTGGCTACTCGACGACCTGGGGGAACTGGAGCGCTCAGGGGCTGATGCTCGGCTATCTGGAACAGATGCCGCTGTACAACGCGGCCAACTTTAGCTGGGCGGTTGCCGGGTCGGGACAGAACTACATCGCTTTTTCCATTAACTCCACGGCTTCATTGGCCATAGTCAGTGCCTTCATCTGCCCTTCCGACGGTTTGTCGCCGATTGCCGGCTACGGCACGTACAAGATGTGGACCGGTGAGACGAACAACTACTTCGCATCGCTGGGCACGACGACCAACTATCATGGGCCGCCAGGCAACGTACCCGACACCACCGGGCTCTTCACGCAGGGGGGCCGGTCCTACGGGATTCAAAATATCACTGACGGCAGCTCGAACACGATTGCGTTCGGTGAGTCGCTCGTCGGCGACAATTCGATCGAACAGGTGAAGTGGCGAGATGGCCCGGTCATGACGACCGCATCGGCGACTGGGGCCAGCGGACTGGCCGACGTCAGTTCGAACTACACGGCCACTCTTGCCGACCTTCAAGCGTGCAGTGTTGCCTTCGCCAGCCAGACCACGGCCAAGCCCGGCAATGTGAATCAAAAGGGATTCCGCTGGGGTGAGTCGGAAGGGGGCTTCGCGCTGTTCAACACCATTATTCCGCCGAACTCAACGCAATTTAGCTTTGCCTGGTGCCGGCCGGGGGGTGGAAGCAATTCGACGGAAGCCTCCGACGGCATGTACCAGGGATCCAGCAGCAACCATCCCGGCGGTGCCAATTTCCTCTTCGGCGACGGCAGCGTTCACTTTCTCAAGTCGTCGATTTCGATCAAGACATACTGGGCCATGGGCACCAAGGCCAACGGCGAAATCGTCTCGTCGGACAGTTATTGATGATTGGCTCCCCGAACGACGCCCCGGCGAGACGACGGCCAGCCCGTCAACGCGGGGCGTCCACCACCATGGGCGCATCAGTTTGATTCGGTGCCTTGAAGCTGCTCGATGCGATGCGCCTTGCTGCGTTGCTATCAGAGCCGTTGCCACGAGAGGGCCGCAAAGGAATTTCGGCGATCCGAATGCACCGCTCCTGGCGCTGGCTCGTCTCGATTGCGATCCTTACTCTTGGTGCAGGCTGGATTGTCGTCGACCGGGTCAGGGCGTGGAACGCGATTGGCCAGCTACGGCTGGCGCAGCAAGAGATCACTCGTGGGCAGCTCGAGTCAGCCCACCAGCGGCTCACCGCCTTGTCGACTCGGCCCCGCGCACTCGGCGGTGCCGCCGATTACTGGCTCGGGGTGTGCGAAGCCTTACGTAACCACCCTGACGCCGCCCTGCGGGCCTTCGCCCGGCTCCCCGACGATTACGCGTTTGATTCCCTCGGCGCCTACCTCGCGGCCAAGGCTCACATGACGCGCGGTGAGCTTCACGCCGCCGAGCGCCGGCTCGTGGAGGTCTTGCCTCGCGGTGGATCGGCGCTCGGACAGGCCCGCGATCTCCTGAGCGAGATCTATGAAATCGAGGTCCGTTTCGACGACGCCCGGGGCCTTCTGCGTGCGAGTCTCGGCGATGCCAGGGAGCCGATACCGATCTTGAAGCGGCTCACAAACTTTGAGCTTGATCGCGTGCCTCACCAGGGCTTGCAGGCCGCTCTGGAGAAGGCCGCGAAGCTCGCGCCCGAGGATGATCGCGTCTG
The DNA here is from genome assembly GCA_963818265.1 of uncultured Planctomycetota bacterium. GTDB lineage: Bacteria > Planctomycetota > Planctomycetia > Isosphaerales > Isosphaeraceae > CAWFRS01. The sequence continues at coordinate 676,387 of CAWFRS010000001.1, forward strand.
GCTCGGCATGGCTCGACTGGCCATGGAATCTGGCCGCTGGTCCGAGGCACGACAATGGCTCGAGCGCTGTAAGACCGCGGGAGCCGACGCCCCCGTCTGGAAGGCACAGCTCACGCTGGCGCGTGGTTCCGACCGACCGCACGAGGCTCTCGACGCATTACGGCGGCTCGACCATGCGCAGCTAGAAACCAGCGAGCGGCTGGCACTCCTGGCCTGGATCGCTCGCCAGAGGGGCGACACGCAGGCGGAGTCGAACCTGCTTGAATTCGCCCTGACGCTCGATCCTGAATCAACGACAGTGATGGAAAGACTCGCCGAGCTGGCGATCCAGGCCGGCCAGTCTTCCCGGGTCGCCGACCTGCGGCGCCGCAAGGCCGGGGTCGAACGGGCTGGAGGCGTACCGGCTCTTGCTCTGGCGCGAAGAGCCCATCAAAACGGCCACCGACCGCCACCAGCTTGCCCGGCTCGCCGACGCTGCGGGCCGCTCGATCGAAGCGCGTGCCGTGTATCGCTGGATCGTCGCGACGGAACCAAACGATTCGTCGGCCCGTGATGCACTGGCACGCCTGAATGAGCAGGATAGGGAGCGCCAGCGCAAACTCGCCTCGTACGAAGATATGCATTTGATCGATACGCGAAAAACCATGGATCTGCCTCACGCGATGCCGGTTCACGAACCGGCTCCGTCGGCCAGTGTGGCCTTCCGCGATGATGCCGAGGCCGCGGGTCTGCGTTTTGTTTACGACAACGCCGAGACGGTCTTCCATCAACTCCCCGAGCCCTTCGGCGGCGGTCTTGGCCTGCTCGATTACGACAGCGACGGCTGGCTCGACGTTTACTGTGTTCAGGGCGGACCGTTCACGCCCGACCCCAAAAGCGAGCGGCCGTCGTCCAGGGGCAGGGACCGCCTGTTTCACAACCGACGCGATGGTCGTTTCGAGGATGTTACTGATGTTTCCCGAATCAATGGCTTGCCCGCTGGCCACGGCCATGGCATCGCCGTCGGCGACATCGACGGCGATACTCGTCCCGACCTGTTCATCACGCGCTGGCGTTCCTATGCTCTCTATCGCAACAAGGGCGACGGAACGTTTGAAGACATCACGACTCAATCAGGATTGGGGGGCGATCGCGATTGGCCGACATCGGCCGCGCTGGCTGATTTCGATGGTGACGGCGACCTCGACCTTTACGTGTGCCATTACGCCGCCTGGGATCTCGATCACCCCCGGCTCTGCCGCAACGAGGCGGGTACGGCCTATCTCAACTGTAGTCCGCTCGACGCGAAAGCGCTCCCCGATCATCTATTTCGGAACGATGCCGGCCATTTCGTCGATGTGACGGCCGAGGCCGGCATCGTCGACCAGACCGGCCGCGGCCTGGGCGTCGTCGCCGCGGACCTTGATTCGGATGGACGGGTCGACCTTTTCGTCGCGAATGACTCGTCGGCCAACTTCCTGTTTCGCAACCTGGGTGGGATGCGGTTCGAAGAGGTCGGTCATGCGGCCGGCGTCGCGGGCAATGCCTCGGGGGCCTATCAGGCCGGCATGGGCGCCGCGCCGGGTGACCTCGACGGCGATGGGTTGATCGACCTCGCCGTCACCAACTTCTATGGTGAGTCGACCACATTCTATCGCAATCTTGGTGCCTGTAATTTCGCTGATGCCACGTCCGCGGTTGGCCTTCGCGTGGCCACGCGCCGGTTGCTCGGTTTTGGAGTCGCGTTTTTCGACGCCAATAATGATGGCCGGCTCGACCTTGCGTCGGCCAACGGCCACGTCAACGATCTGCGTCCCAACTATCCCTACCAGATGCCCGCTCAGCTCTTGATGAACGACGGCCGGGGCCGGCTGGTCGACACCGCGGTCAATGCGACGGCGCCCTGGTCCGTCCCGCGCATGGCGCGGGCACTGGTGTCGGGCGATCTCGATAACGACGGTCGACAGGACGTGCTGGTCCTTTCGCACAACCAACCGTTAGCCTATTTTCACAACCAAACCGATGGCGGCCATTTTTTGACTCTTCGTCTCGAAGGCGTAAAGTCCAACCGCGACGCCGTCGGGGCGACGATCGTGGTGGTCGCCGGCGGCGTTCGTCGCGTCGCCCAGCGCGTGGGCGGCGGCAGCTACCAGTCGGCCTCGGACCCTAGAATTCACTTCGGCCTCGGCAGCCACGACGTGGTCGATGTCGTCGAGGTGACATGGCCATCAGGACGCGTCGATCGCTATTCCGGGCTCGCGTCCGACACCGGCTACCTGTTGCGCGAGGGCAACCAAACCGCCGGCCCGTTGCCGGGCTTTACCCGGCGATACCGTTGACCCGCTCACGTGCCGTGATGACCTATCTCTTGGGCTTCCCCTTCTTTCGGACAGTTGTTGATTTCTTCGCGAGGACCATCCTCTCGGCGTTCTCGAGCGTCTTCACGGCGGATTTGAACGAAGTCGAAGGACCAAGCTTGAACGTGCCGATCTTGTCTTTCTCGAGCGTATGAAGCGCCTCGATGACCGCCGTATCGGTGCTGAGCTTGTCGTATTCTTTTGTGGCCTGGTCGACGGCCTTGCGAAATTCGGCCAGAAAAGCCCTGGCCGTTTCCAGGCTGTTTTTCGTCTCGGCCTCGAGGGCTTTTTGATCGAGTTTCACGTCATCTTTGCTGGGTTTTTGCATCGCATTGATCTCGGAGAGACTCATGCGAATCATGTTGCGTTGCGCAATTAACTGGGAGACATATGACCCCTGGCCAAAGCCGCCCGGCCGGTTGTTGCCCGGTTGAAACCCTTGTTCATTGATCTGCTGATTGAGGTCATTGAGCTTTTCTTGCAGCTCGGCGCGACGCTCTTCTAGCTGGGCAAGTTCCCGTGCTGACAGGTCTACCTCATTCTTGCGCCCTGCGGCTGCGGTGTAACTGGCGAGTACGGCGCGCGTCTCTTGCCACTTCTGCAAAACGGGTTCCTCGGCTTCGATCACGAAAAAGCGTCCCGACCGGGTCAAACCCTTTTCCTTGAGGACCGCAATGGCCCGTGAATCGGCCCCGAGCGACACGCCCGACGAGAGAACGACAAACGGCAGAACCATCACGAAATGGCGTACTTGTATTCGAAGCAAGGTTGCCCCCATGTCCGGGACGTTTGAGAACGATGACATGATCCCCTCCTTCAACGTAAACGGATGATCGCGGCGCGACCGAACCTCCTTTTTGGGGCATTTCGACGAATTTTCGCGATGCCCGTTCCTCACGGTCCCCAATCGTCCGGATCTGGTCGCAAAACAAGGAAGCAGGCTTATCGCCGGTTTTCTCGACGACTTCCTGTCCGCACGCAGTAAGATAAAGGTTCGACCCGAACGGAGCAGACGCGCTTTAGTGGCATCCCTATTCTCCAGGCTCATCATGAATACCAAGCAAGAACCGATGACGCGTGCCGTCGATAACGTGTGGCGCAAGCGGATTTTCGCCATGGCGCTCGCGGTCGCCGGCTGGTCGACGGCCCAAGGTCAGACCCCGGAGCCAGCCCCCGCGGCGTCGAGCTTGCTGGCTGGTGCCGAGGAAGGGTTTGTCGATTCGAGCGGGGTGAAGATTCACTATGTCAGTCTTGGCAAGAAAGACGCACCGCTGCTCGTCATGGTGCATGGTTTCCCCGATTTCTGGTATTCCTGGCGGGCTCAGATGCCCGCTCTGGCGAAGGACTTTCACGTCGTTGCGATCGATCAACGCGGCTACAACCTCAGCGGCCAGCCCGAGGGTGTCGACAACTACAAGACCGAAAAGCTCGTTGGCGACCTGGTCGCCGTGGTCAAACACTTTGGACCCGGCAAGGCCGTGATCGTGGGTCATGACTGGGGCGGAATGGTCGCCTGGATGTTCGCCATGACGCACCCCGAGCTGACCGACCGGCTCATCATCCTCAATCTCCCCCATCCGCGCGGGCTGATTCGCGAAATGATGACCAATCCCCAGCAGCAGAAGAACAGCCAGTACGCGCGCGATTTTCAGAAACCCGATGCGGCCAAGCATATGTCGGCCGACATGCTGGCCTTCTGGGTGAAAGACCCCAAGGCGCGCGACGTTTATCGCGCGGCACTGAAACGATCATCGATGGAAGGCATGCTCAACTACTACAAGGCCAACTATCCGCGCGTGCGCCCAAGATCGCGAACGTGAACGCGATCATGAGCGTGGAAGTGAAAAACCGGCGATTCCCGATTTTCCGGCCGTCAAGGTCCCTGTGTTACTGATTCATGGGCTCAATGATTCGGCGCTCCTCCCGGGAGCGCTCAACGACACCTGGAAATGGGTCGACAAAGACCTCACCATCGTGACGATTCCGGGCGCCGGCCATTTTGTTCAGCAGGACGCGGCCGATCTGGTGACTCGCACGATGATCGCCTGGCTGCATCGCTAGTGGCGTTGAGTCAGGTCGCGAACGCGTTCACGGCTTCTTCGCGGCCGCCCTCAGTGATTGGACTTCATGCCGCAGACTGTCGACCGTGTCTTTCAGCTCGTTGTTTTCCTTGCGGAGATACTCGATCAAGATTTCGGGCGTGACCACCGGCATATCGCTCGTGTCGGTTTTGGGCGCAGCCTTCTTGCCACCGGCGGCTCCGCGAGCCTGCGACTCGGCCCGATAGCGCTCGGCCAGGACGACAGCCCGAAGTGCCTCTTCTCGCGCGAAGAAGCTGCTGCCGCTGGCGCTCAACCCAGACGACCGGCACCAAGGCCAGGGCCAGGAGCACCGTCACGAGCAAGACGGTTCGAACCGAGAACTGAAATCGCCAGCGGCCGACCTGGGGCATTGTCGTCGTCATCGTGATCGCTCCATTACTCTCGCTCGGGCTCCCCGAAGTCTAACGCCATCGGCCGCGTGGCGAAAACGTTCTCTCGGGTCGAGCGCGAAGTCCTGCCTAATTCGTAGGACGCAGAATGTCTCCGTTGCCACGATCACGACTCTTGACCGACTTGAAAAACCCCGCAAAATCTTGACCAGTCCAGATGACGCGATTGTACTTGAGTGCGGCCTCCAGTGCATCCCGGTGCTACGTGGCGATCGGACATCCCTCGTCCATCGAACGTTCGACCGAATAATGTCGCCAATCGATCGTGCGCCGACCAGGGAGGTCAGCAAGCGCGGTGACTGGACCGATCCGGAGTTCTCACCTCGTGGAGGCCGCCGGAAAGAGGATGTCCGACTGGCGATCGAAGGGCTCCAGGACCGGGCTTACGAAACTGAAGTCGTGGACCAGCAGGTTCTTTGTGCCCACGAAAAAGTTACGGTTGATTGCGACATCAAGGTTGTACACAGGCTGATCGCGGTCGGGGGCAACCGACTGGACCTCGACCGTACCGCCGACCAGGCGCAGGCGGTCGCCGGGTTTGAGGTCGCGCGCCATCGTCCAGGCCTTGCCGGCTATCCAGAATCGATGAATGCCGGTTGCCACAATCGATTCTCCGCCCAGAGCGATACGAAGCGCGGGCGCTGCCGGATTGCGATGCGTGGCGACCACTGGCTGAAACGAAAGCGCCCCCGTCGTCGGGTCTTGCGATAAAACGCGATCGCCGACGCGAATTGATCGAATCGGTCGCGGGCCGCCGATGGTCTGGACCAGGGTGTCGCCGGCGAAGCAGGCCGAATGAACGTAGGCGGAACCGAAGTTCGCGTCTGCCACGATGTCGGAGTAGGTCGGCTTGTTGACAGGCACGTCGGACTGGTAGGAATAGCCAAGCTGGTCGGTCCACCAGCTCTTCCATTTCTCCGGTTCGACACCAAAATCCTGGCCGGTGATCGTTTTCAGAACCAGCAGAGCACGCTCGTTGGACTGAGTGATCGCTTCGTTCGTGGCGTCGATAAATTGCACGTCCATTGCGAGCCTGCATTCCAGGTCTTGAGTCCTCTGGCGGATCGCTTCCAGACTCATGCCGATCGCGAGGTCGCGCTGCGCGGCTTGCACCATCGGGTCCGGGCCTTGCAAGGTCATCGCCGTGCTTCGATTGCCGGCATTGGGATCGCTCGATTTCACACCCGCGCCTGTGCCTGTATGTTGAGAATGGGCAATATCAGGATGATTCATCAATGCCGACCAGTATCCCGGCGATGCGTACCGGCTCGCTGGATTGTCATTGAGGTGATTGAGAGCGGCCGCCGCATTTGCGGGATTGCCGGCAAGAGCTTGTCCGGCCTGGGCGGCCATGCGGGGAGAAACCGAAAACGGAAACGCAATCGAATAGTTTGGCTCTCTGGGTGTCGCGACGTCGAATGCAGGATCAGTGCTGAATCCCGGCATCGTCGCCATGATCAAGTTGCGCCACTGAACGGGTCGAACGCAATATCCGGCGAAAAGATCCGCCCCTGCGAAAGGACCGGTGCCGTCAAACGGTTCTGGTAAAATCGCTGGATGTTGAAGCGTTCGCCTTCGACAAACAACTCCCCGGGCAATCCAGGGCCGCTGACGTGGCGTACCTGGTATTTGTAAGGCTTTCTGACAAGCACGATGAGGCGGCCCATGATGTCACGCGGGTCGCGGCGTGCCAGCGTTTCGATGGCACGCCGGCGGACTTCAGCAAGCGGGCTATAGACCGCCAGGACGGCGAGGCCGCTTGAGGCCGATGGACCGTCGATCTGGCCAAGCATCTGCACGGCTGCGACTTGATGGCGCTCGCTCGCGCGCACGAATAGAGCCCAGACCATCGGCACCGCCCGCGGGTCGGTCACCTCGGCGAGACCCGTTTCAGCCTTCCTTCGTTTTGTTATATCTTTACTATCAATTGCGTCTCGAATTTTTTCGAGCCTGGCCCTCCAGTGTTTGTCGGCCAATTTCTGGCGGGTTGCCTCGGTCCTGGCGGCCGCGAGTTCTTCAGGTTTGAGCCATCGATTGGCTTGTCGCTTGTATCCAAGGTGCTTCCAGGCGGCATCACGCGATGGATCGATCTGGATCACGAGTGAATAATGCGCGGTGGCTTGCTCTTTCAGGCCGTTCTCCGCGCACCAGGCGGCGAGCTTCATCTGGGCGTCTGCCTTTTCGGGCGTCCGTGCGCGGCGATCGATGTACTCCTTGATCACCGCCTGGCGCGCCGGGTCGTTCCGAGCATGGTCTCCGATGACGTCGGGGCGATTCCATTTCCCATGAAAGTCGACCAGACCCATCAGACCTCTTGCGAGCGTGTGAGACGGATCATAGAGGACCGCCAGGGAGAGATGCTTGAGCCGCTCGGCCGTCAGCCCGTGTGCTTCACACCAGAGCGCCAGGCGGACGTGAGCGTTGGGGTCGCGACCTGCCTTGGCCAGTGCCGCTTGATAGCCGGCGAGATCCTTGGACGCCTGAGCGGAACCGTTCGTTTCGCTTCCTTGCTGCGGCACCAGGAGAGCGCAGCACACCAGTATCGAACAAACCATGTCGACTTCCTTGACAAGAATCATTGCTGCCGGCTCGCAGCCGTTTGCGCACCCGGCTTCGCTTGCCTGGTCAAACGGAGCGGCGACAGGTAGCACGAAGCTGAAGTCGTGGACCAGGAGGCCTTTCGTCCCGACGAAAAAGTCGCGGTTCTCGGCAACGTCGAGATTGTAAACAGGCTGCGGCTTGCCGGGCTCTACAGATTGAACGGTGGCTGTGCCGCCGATCATCCGCAAGCGATCACCGGCTTTGAGCTCGCGTGCCATGGTCCAGCCCTTGGCCGCTTTCCAGAAGCGATGGATGCCAGTTGCCACGATTGTCTCGCCACCGATCGCGATACGCAGAGTTGGGGCTGGAGCATTATGGTGGATCGCCACGACGGGCTGAAACACAAGCTGGCCGCTCGAAGTTCCCTGCGAAAGCACGCGATCGCCGACGTGAATCGTCTCGATCGCCCGCGGACCTTCGATGGTGCGCACCACGGTGCCCGCCGCAAAACACGAACTCCCTCTATGAGTTGTGTTCACCGCGTCGATGACGATATCGGTGTAGGTCGGCTTGACCGTCGGAACGTCGGATTGGTAGGCATATCCGAGCTGGTCAGTCCACCAGGAATTCCATTTTTCGGGATCGGCGCCATAGTTATTGTCGGTGATCGCCTCCAGGATGGGAAGAGTTCGATCGTTGCATAGATTGATTCCGTCGTTCAATGTGTCCAGGAACTGAACGTCCATCGCCAGTCTCTGCTCGAGATTCGCGGTGCTCTGCCGCGCCGCCTCGATTTCGAATGCGATCATCTGGTCTCGCATAATCGCCTGGCTCTGCGGCGCATCGATCATCCCCTGAGCCATCCCCGCCTGGAAATTCGCGGGATTGGACTCGAGGCGGTTGATGATCGCGGCTTGATGCAGCGGATTGCTGGGATTGTTCTGAGTCATGCGAAGCTGGTTGATTGCGGCCGCGTTTTCGGCGGCGAGCCGACGCTCCATCACATCGATATTCGCCTGGTTCATGGGACCAATCTGTGTTCCCGAATTCGAGACCATGACATCCGCACTGACGCGATTCGGCAGCGTCGGATAAAACCAGTAACCGGCCGGAGCGAACCGATTGGACGGGTTGTTGATGAGCTGACTCAAAATGGCCGGAGCGTTTTGCGGATTGGCGGCCAGTGCCTTACCGGCCAGCGCTATACTTTGCGGCGAGATCGGAAACGGGTAGGAAGAAACGACGCGATTGGCTGAAATGTCCGCGGTCGGATTCGTGGTATAGCTAGGAACCGTGGCCAGTATGATATTCCGGAGATTGAACGGGTCAAACGGGACGTCTGGTGTAAAAATGCGGCCCCGTGCGAGATTCGGTGTCATCGATTGGTTTTCATAGATGCGCTGAATATTGAAGCGCTCTCCTTCCACGAACAGCTCACCGGGCGACTCGCGCCCGTTCACATGCCGCACCGTGTATTTGTACGGTTTTTGAATCAGTCCGATGAGTCGACCCACGACGTCGCGCGGGTCGCGACGGGTGAGAGCCTCAATCGACCGCCGGCGCACTTCGGGAAACGGACTGAACACCGCCAGAACGGCAATCCCGCTCGAGGCCGAAGGACCATCGATCTGGCCGAGCAGCCGCACGCTCGCCACCTGGTGGCGCTCGGCGCCTTGCGCAAACAGGGTCCAGATCATCGGCACGGCAGCCGGGTCGGTCACATCGGCGAGTCCTCTTTCGGCCTTCGCTCGTCTGGCGGCATCTTTACTGTCGAGCCCGTCTCGCAACTTTTCGAGCCTGGGTTTCCAGTGCTTATCGGCCGCTTTTTGACGTGCCGCCTCAATCTTGGCGGCGGCGGCCACCTCCGGCTTGATCCAGGCGTTGCCATACTTCTTGTATCCAAGATGCTTCCACGCGGCATCGCGCGATGGATCGATCCTGGTCACCAGCGAGTAGTGGGCTTTAGCCTGTTCCTTCAAGCCTTTATCCGCACACCAGGCGGCGAGCTTCATCTGCGCGTCGGCCTTGTCGGGCGTTCGGCGCGGCGTTCGAGATATTCCTTGACGATCGCCTGCTGCGCCGGGTCATTTTGAATCTGCCGTCCAACGACGTCGGGTCGATCCCACTTGCCGCGAAAGGCGACCAGGCCCATCAGCCCGCGTGCGAGTGCGTTCGACGGATCGTACAGTACTGCAAGCGAAAGATGTTTCAGACGTTCCGCGGAAAGACCATGGGCCTCACACCAGAGCGCGAGACGAATGTTCGCGTCGGGGTTCTTCCCTGACTTTGCAACCGCCGCACGGTACGAGACGATGTCGGAGTTCGGCGCGTCCGGGACGGCCCCGTCAGTAAGCGCGCCGATGCCGACGGCCAGAATCATTGCAGAGAACATCGATCTCACCCCCGGTGACGAGTGGGCCAGGTGACCCTACCCGCGGTCAAGGTCCGAATTTCATCTTACGCTGCTCACGCGTGAACGAACATCGCTCAAATCCCAGATCAAGACGGTGGAATCACCGAGGCCGGCAGCCAGACGGCGGCCATCAGATGAAAACGAAAGGCCGTTCGCGTCCGCGACCTCCGCGCGGCAGGCAAACGACTCCAGACTCGGATCCGTCGTCGACTCGATAAACGCGAATCAACGGGTCGATCGCACGGACGGCGACGGCCACGAGCTCGGCATCAGCAGATAGCGCCAGCGCCCCGATCGACTCTCCGCGAATCGCAATCCGCCGTCTCTCTAGCGTGCTCAAATCAACGACGTCGATCGCGTCGGATAGCGGATTCGAGCCGCGATAACTCCCATCGGCGAGCTCGGTCATTTTCGTCTGGCCCGGCACTGCCACCGCGAGTCGGCGTCCGTCGGCCGAGAACGCGTTTGCCAGGCTGGCCGTCGAAAACCACTCACGACCGGTGGCCACGTCGGCCAGATGCACCGACGTCGCGGTCGTCACGGCGATCGATTGGTTATCGGGCGAAAAAAACGCCCCGCTCTTCCATGAATTCAGGATCCCTCCATCGTCGACGCTGAATCTCGGTTGCTCGACGTCGAGCTCCACCTCCCGTCATTATGTCGAATATTCGCATGCCATTTTCATGATCAAATGTTCGTAATGCCGTGTTGTCGAGAGAGAATGCCAGCGCGCCGGCAACTTGACCGGTGCCGGGCCATTGTCGTCGCACGGCCCCCGTCGCCAGGTCGCGCACGGAGAGGCCCCCGTCCGGGCCGTCTGCGAATGCGGCGAGGGCCGTTCCATCCGCTGACACGGCGCAAACAGCCACGCGGCCAGCGTAACGCATGACCTTTTTCGGGCTGGCCGTGGCGGAATCCCATTGCCTGACCGTCCCGTCGTCGGCCGCTGTGAGTAACGACCGGCCGTCGTCCGTGTAACGCACGAAGTTGACGCCCCCCTGGTGGCTTTCGGACTCGCCCCAGCGCTCGCGTCCAGACTTCACGTCGAAGAACCGCAAGACTCCGCCACGAGCAACGATCATGGTTTGCCCGTCGGGCGAGTACGCCAGGCTCGCCCTCACCGAACCCGCCGTCAGATCGCTTTTCCACAGTTCTCGACCTGTTTCGGAATCAACGAGCCTGAGCGTGACCCCGTCTGCCCCGAACGTGGCGAGCGCACGGCTATCGGGCGTGAAACCGGCGGCGAGCCCACGAACGTTGACGCGCTCTCGCCCACCGGATCGTTCCCGGAGAACCGCTGTGCCGTCGCGGCAATTGACCGCCATCAGGCGCCCGTCGGGTGAAAATACGGGTGCGATCCAGCTCGTGAGAGGACCGTCGATCAAGCTATCGCGGCCGAGTGCCAGATCCCAGATCCTGACACCCTTACCTTGCTCGCAGGTCGCCAGCATTTTGCCATCGGGCGCGAATGCGAGGGAGTGAATCGCATGATTGCCGAGCTTGCGCCGCCAACTTATTGCCGGAAATCACATCCCAGATCAAGACTTCGCCGGCGAAGCCGCCCGTCGCCAGGGTTGCCCCATCGGGCGGCGTAGGCCAGGCAATACAAGTCGATCGATGGCGTATCGATGACGCGGTGGAGCCGGTTTTGCTTCAAGTCAAAGATCCAGATGCGCTGAACGACTCGCCGTTTGGCGGGGTCGAGCGCAAAACCGACGCCCGCCAGCACGTCGCCCTCCGGTGAGATCGCCACGTCTCGCAGCGATCGATCGTGTCCTTGCCGAGCATCGTCGCCCATCAGATTGAATGCGCGAAGCTCTTGCCCGGTGTCGGGGCTCCAGAGACGAACCACACCGTCGACCTGGGCCGTCACGGCGGCCGTGCCGGCCTGAGTGAAGCCAACCCCGGCGAGGCTCCGGGTATGCCGCCGATGTGTCGTTCCCAATCGCATCAGAGCGCGCGGGGGAGCGGATCACCATGGCGGTCAACACTTTGAGCGGTTCGTGCCAGCCGCGAGCGGCCGGGAGCCACGCTATCGATCAAGGTTGGCCGGCCGCCAAGACGCGCTGGTACGTCGGGCACGAACACGGGCGTGGCTATGGCGGCGGCGCCAAGTCCAACCCCGATGAGCGCAGCGGCGCGCATGATCCGTCCGACTCGCATGAGTTTGATCGCTTCCTGCACCAGGGCGGCGACGGAACCCGCGACCATGCCCGTTTCAACTCCTCCCAGGATCGCGGCGGCGGCCCGGACTGTCGGTTGGAGCAAAGTCGAAGACACGGCCGCGGTTGTCGATCGCGGTGTGAGCGCCGTGGCCACCAGGGCCGCCGACGGCGCCAACCCCCGCCGTGTAAGGCGATGACGAAGAAGGTCCTTGCGCGCGCGAGACGGCCTGAAACCGTCCCCTTCGACCAACCCGAGCCCGGGCTGCTTCGTCCTGCGATTGACCCTCGAGATAACACAGAACAATCGGGCGGCGATACTTGTCGGGTAGGCGACTCAGCTCCTCATCGAGCACCGGTCCAATCTCGAAACTCTCCGCGTCGAAATCACCCGGGGCGGCGGCCACGCCAGTATCCAGGATGGGCTCGGCCCTGGTTCGCCGGCGTCTGACGCGAGCACGCTGGGAAATGCGTACGGCGACTCCGTGCAGCCAGGGGCCCAGCGAATCCTTCTTGCGAATCGAGCCCGTCTTCAAGGCCAACACCATGAACGTGGCCTGAAACGCGTCCTCGGCCGCATGGTAATCGCCAAGGGCACGCAGACAAACGCCCAGGACCATCGGCCCATGACGCCGCACCACGGCCTCGAACGCAATTTCGCCGTTGCTGTCAGTCGGCTCGGTGAATCGCTCGAGGAGCTGTCCGTCGCTTAGACCCGAGATCGTGCCGAGGCGAAACAATGCGTCGATATCGCGCAACGGAGTTTCGGCGCGTCGATCTGCCATCAACATGCCTCTATCCACAAGTCGGTCAGTACACGTGAGTCCGGGAGCCTGGAAGCGCTTCGCGCAGTCTTTTCTTCTCTCTCTTTTGTCATTAGTGCACGAAACACCCTCACCGAATACAGGTTTTTCGGAAACTTGTCTTGGGCCGACATCGCTCGCACCGATCGCGGCGGGCTGTCCACAGTTCAGGCACCGTAATATCCGTCTACCGTTCAAGTTCAGGAGGCACCAGATCGGGAGGTATGTTCATCAGTGCGCCAACCACTTCCATGGGATCGCGTTCTAGTAACGCGTCAGGAAAAATCGTGATCGCCATGTTCGAGTTTTCTGAGAACGACGGTCCATTTTCGGCTTGCTCGGCGGCTTCCTCAAACACGAGGAATTCAGGAAAGAGTAACGTGTCGCCAAGCGGGCGCCGCACGATCGTCGCGTCGTGGTATTCGCCATCTTGCCGGTAAGAGCGAGCGGTGTACGCATACCAGATGTTCGTCTGATGCCGGCTCTCCAGAAATCGTCGAAAATCGTCGTGGGTGCGGGTGACCTCGCCTCGTCGCAAATCCTCCACCAGACTGGCGAGCGACTGCGGAAGCCATACGCGTCGTATTTCATAGCTCACGAGTCCTGACACCGCAAAATCAGGCGCGGTTGCATTGACCTGGGCAACACGGGACACCTCAACGCTAAGCCGCGTCAAACCAAGAGTGCCCGCAACGACGACCAGTCCCATGACGAGATTGCTCTCAAGAAAAAAGAGCGAGCTGACCGGCGGCCCGCAGCCCATCAGTCGGCGGTCGCTTTTCCGGTGACTCCACATCGCGATCCCTTTTCGCAAGCGTTCCTTGCATCCTGGCGCGGCGCACCAAGACATTCCGAAATCGTAGAACCATGAGCAGCCCGGTCTGCCCGTCTCTAGTGCACTCGCTGACCAGAACGAATACGCGTTTTTCGTTTTTGATGTTCCGGTGCGGGCGGTGTCGTGCCGCCAAGATCGAAGCTTCGCTCATCGAGCGAGCGCAGACGTTCCAGGGCGCGCGTTCACATCGGGACCGTGGGAACGAGAAGACCCGGACCCGCCCTGGACTTGTGGGTCATCAATCGCGTTGGCGTGTGGGGACGGCTTGATCCTCGGCAGCGTGCACACTACGCTTCGTATACAGCCGATGATCATTCGAGGAGCAATCACAATGCCGCTGAGTTTCGTGGTCGACATGGACGGCGTCATCTATCATGGCAGCCGTTTGATACCCGGTGCGCTCGATTTTGTCGAACGACTCCGGGCCGGCGGCCACAAATTCCTGTTCTTGACGAATAACAGCCAGTGGACGCCACGCGACCTGAAACACAAGCTCGACCAGATGGGCATCGCCGTTGATGAATCGGCGTTTCACACTTCGGCCCTGGCCACGGCCGACTTTCTTCACCAGCAGCTTCCCGGCGGAACGGCCTTCGTCATTGGAGGCGCCGGTTTGACGCATGCGCTCTATAGCGTCGGATATACACTGACCGAGCATGATCCCGATTACGTGGTGGTCGGCGATACCCGCGGCTATGACTTTGAAAAGATCGAGCGTGCCATCCGGCTCATCGTCAAGGGAGCCCGCTTTGTCGCCACCAATGTCGATCTGACGGGCCCGTCCGAATACGGCATTCAGCCGGCCTGCGGCGCTCTTGTGGCACCCATTGAGCTGGCCACCGGGCGCAAGCCTTATTTTGTCGGGAAGCCCAATGCCCTGATGATGCGGACCGCCTTGCGCAAGCTGGGGGCCCATTCGGGCGAGGCGTTCATGGTCGGCGATCGCATGGATACCGATATCCTCGCCGGTACCGAGGCCGGCATGAGGACGATTCTCGTCCTCTCGGGCGTCACCACGATGGAGACGCTCGGGCATTACCCCTACAGGCCGACTCTTGTTTATGAAGACGTGGGGCACATTCCCGTCAGCGAGCTTTCGACTTGAGACGAAGGTTCCCGACGAGCTTCAGTTTGAATCGAGGTCGGCCACTCATTTCAAACGCGCCACATCACGCTCGAAAGAGCCGCTGATAGACGTGTCCCTCATTGACCGTGGGACGTTCGGGCCGGCCCTGGTGGCGATAGATGAGCTTGGTGTGATCGACGCCCAGGGCGTGCAAAATCGTGGCATGAATGTCGTGAACGTGCAGCCGATCCTCGATCGCGTGTAAACCGAGCTCGTCGGTCTTTCCCAGGACGACCCCTGGCCGCACCCCACCGCCGGCCATCCACATGGTGAAACCGTACGGATTATGGTCGCGGCCATCGCCTTTTTCCGACATCGGAGTTCGTCCGAATTCACCCCCCCAGACGACCAGGGTGTTTTCGAGCAAGCCGCGCCGCTTGAGGTCTTTGAGGAGGCCGGCGACCGGTTGATCCATCGCGCGGCAGGCTTTCGAATGGTTGCCCTCGATGTCGGCGTGTGCGTCCCACTTGCTGCCGGCGCCACAATAGATCTGAATGAATCGCACGCCGCGCTCGACGAGCCGGCGGGCGAGCAGGCAAAGTCGGCCGGTGGTCGCGGCCGGCGGATCGTCGAGGCCGTAAAGTGCCAGGGTTTCGCCGGTTTCGCGCACAGGTCAACCGCCTCGGGGGCTTCGGCCTGCATGCGAAACGCCAGCTCGTAGCTTTTGATCCGTGCATCGAGCTCGGATTGATCCTGGTGCAAGAGCCAGTGACGGCGGTTGAGTTGATCGAGAAACGCCAGTTTACCTTCTTGCCGCGCGGGCCCGACGTCGCTTGGCGTTCGCAAGTTCGCGAGCGGCTCCGCACCGCCGTCCAGACGCGTCCCCTGGTAGACGGCCGGCATGAAGCCGGTGCCCCAGTTGCGTGGACCCCCGGCAACCTGCGACCGCGGAAAATCGTGCATCACGATGAATCCCGGCAGGTTCGCGTTCTCGGTTCCCAACCCATAGGTCACCCAGCTCCCCAGGGATGGCCGGCCAGCCAGCGTCGACCCTGTATTCATCTGGCAGACACCGCCGACGTGGTTGAGGCCGTTCGACCAGCAGGAGCGGACCACGGCGATATCGTCGACGCATGTGGCGATGTGAGGCAGCCAGTCTGAGACCCAGGTGCCGCTCTGGCCGTGCTGCCGCCACTTTCGCTTTGAGGGCAACAAAGGCGCACGGCCTTCGCCCATCGGAGTCACCACCGGCTTGAAGCTCGGCGGCAGCGATTGACCGGCCAGCCGGATTAATTCGGGCTTGGGGTCAAACGTGTCGATATGACTGGGCCCCCCCTCCATGAACAGGAAAATGACGCTCCTGGCCGTCGCAGCCGGGAGATGAATCGTTCCGGGCGTGGTGGCCTCGGAGCCAGCCGCCGCCGCCGCCGCGCCGCCGCTACGTGCGATCAAGTCCCACAATGCCAGACTTCCAAAACCCGCGCCGGCCTGCATGAGCCAGTCACGACGCGTCTCGGGCGGCTTGCGGTCTGGGTTCGTGAGATCGATCACGGGAGGATATTCCTGTCAATCAATCGATATACAAAAACTCGTTTGAATTCAAGAGAACATGGCAGAAGTCAACGAGGGCATGGCGGCCAGCGGCAATGTCGGGCCCTGGTGCCGAGCTCGGCAGAAGTTTCGCCTGCCGGTCGATAAATGAGAGTGCTTCGCCCACTTCTTGGGCCTCGGGCTGTCTTCCCAGGGTAAAATCATACGCGAGGATGATGCGATCGACCTCGTCGGTCGAGGCGGGTGCACGCTGCTCGAGGCGGCTCGCAAGATGTTTGGCACGTGCCAGGGACCACTCGCCGTTGATCAGGAGGAGGGCCTGAGTGGCCGTGATCGTGGTATTGCGACGCGCGATTGAAGACGTGCCATCGGCGCCATCAAACGCGTCGAGAAGGGCATCGGGCGCATTGCGAATCACACGCGTATCGATCGTGCGCCGCGGCTTTGACACGGGGACGCTCGGTCCGCCCATTGTTGGCTCGAGCTCGCCGCTGGCCGCCAGCATCGCATCGCGAATCTCCTCCGCGTCGAGCCGCACGACGGTTCGCTTCCAGAGCAGGCGGTTTTCCGGATCAATGCGCTGGCCTTCTGCCATCACGGGCTCGCTGCGCAGAGCCGACTGACGGTAAGTCGCCGAGGTCACGATCAGGCGGTGCAGCGGCTTCAATTGCCAGCCGTGGGCGATGAACTCTTTCGTGAGCCAGTCGAGAAGCTCGGGATGGCTCGGTGGTTCGCCCAGGGTACCGAAGTCGCTCGCGGTACCCAGCCAGGCCGCGGCCGAAATGATATTGCCAGATGCGGTTGACGATGACGCGGGTCGAAAGCGGATTCTCGGGCCGGCTCAGCCAGTGAGCCAGTGCCAGCCGGCGGCCCGTCGATTGCGGAGCGGCTGGGGGCTTTGTCACTGGCGCTGGCCCGGGATCGAGGATCGACAGAAATCCCGGATCGATGGCCCGCTGCTTGCGGTCGCCCGCGATGAACGTCGGCGGCGAATCCGGCCCCAGATCGGTCGCGGTGAAGACGGGCTCTGGCGGTCGAGGACAGCGAGCTTCGAAATTCTTCAAGGCTTTCTGAAGCTCGTCCCACCTGGCCTTCAGGGTCCCTTTTAATAATGCAGGAACTGCGCATGCTCATGACTGATCTGCCGGTAGGCCAGCGCGCCAAGCTGCCGTTCCAGTAACGACCGATCCGCCTCGGGCCTGGCCAGTATGGCCTTGATTTCATCAGGGAACTTGGCGGTCGCGCTGGCGGTGCCCTTATCGCGGTAAGGCTTTTCGATGGCGTCAATCTGCCGCAAGATGTCGGCGGCGGCTTTCTCCCAGGCCGCGCGCTTCGCCTGATATTCGGCCAACTGACCCGGCCGAGCCATCGTCAGGTCGTCGCGCGGCATCAAGGGCGTGAAGAATGCCTGGAGGCGGTAATAATCGTTCTGGAGAATCGGGTCGAACTTGTGATCGTGGCAGCGGGCGCAGCCGATGCTCAGGCCCATGAAGACTTCGCCCGTGACGTCGGTGATCTCGTTGAGGATGTCGGCCCACTGCCCGCGTACGTTGCGCTGGTTGTATTCGTAGGTTCCCATCCTCAGGTAGCCGGTTGCCACGCGAAGCGAGGGATCGTCAGGGTCGAGCTCGTCGCCGGCAAGCTGCTCGGTCAAGAATCGGTCATAGGGTTTATCCGCGTTGATCGCCGATACGACATAGTCGCGGTAGCGCCACGCAGAGGGGCGAAATGCGTCCTGGCGGTATCCATCTGATTCGGCATAGCGCACCAGGTCGAGCCAGTGCCGCCCGAAGCGTTGGCCGTAACGCGGTGACGCCAGGAGTCGGTCAATCATGCGATCATAAGCGTCCGGAGAGGCATCAGCCAGAAAATCGTCGATCTCATCACTGGTAGGGGGCAGGCCGGTCAGGTCGAACGTGGCGCGTCGAATCGAGCGCCCGCCGGTCGGCCTCGGGAGCCGGCGCGAGGCCCTTATCCGTCAAACCGCGAAGGATGAACCGATCGATTGGATTGCGCGACCAGGTCGCCCCATTGTCAAAGTCCGACGACGATGGCATATCGGGGACCGCGACCCGGCGAACAGGCCGCAATGACCAGAGGTCGGGCGCACCGGGACCGGGCTTTAATTTGTTGGATGGGCCAATGACGATGGGCTCACGCGGCGTGCGACCGCTGCGCGTCCATGGTGCTCCGATCGCGATCCATCGCGTGAGAATCGCGATCTTTTCGGGACCGAGCTTGCCGGACGGGGGCATCTCGAGGCCAGAATAGTTGATCGCCTCGACGAGCAGGCTTTCACTGGGTTTGCCCGCCACGATGGCCGGACCCGACTCGCCCCCCTTGAGAATCGCCTCGAGAGAGTCGAGCCGCAGGTTGCCTTTTTGTTTCTTCACGCCGTGACACGAGGTGCAGTTCTCGACGAGGAGCGGGCGGACATGCTGCTCGAAAAATCGATCACCCGCGGCGGCCTGTGAAGCTGCGCTCGAATCACGCTCCTCGGCTTGAATGTGACCATTCGCGCTTGCGAGCACCAGCGCCATTGCCATCGGGACCACTCGCGCAGCGAGCGAGGTGCGTTTGAGGTCCAAACAACGCAGCCATGGCCCTTGGCGGGTCGTCATCGGGAGGGCCCTCGGTTCGCGATTGAGGACGCGGGGCGGAGTGAACCGTTTCTTACTGTCGGAAAGCCGGGGAGCGATGTTCAACAATCCTCGATCATAAAACAAAACTCACCGGGATACAACGGCCAGAAAGGCGCGAGACGGCATGCCCCAATGCGGCTGAATTTTCCGCTGATTCAATCAGGAACGGGCGTGCCTGCTTTCGGACGCTAACGGCCATTCTCGAGAAAGAGGTTCCGGCCGTCGCAATTTGATGGGCGTGACCAGAGGGTTGGTCGCGTGTGATCAACTCCCGTTCGTGTCTCCGATATTCGTCGCGCCTTGATATGACTTTTCCTCGATGATCTCGGCGTTAAGCTGTTCGTTGGTCCTCCGCTTGACCGCGGCGCGGCGGTCATTTTGCTCGTAAACCGAGCGTGCCAGCTCGATGAAGCGCGGACCACAATCGCCGTCGCGTTCGCACACGCGGATGTCGTCTTCGATCTGCAAGAGCAATTCATTACTCGCTTTCAACTCACCGATCAGCCGGGCCAAACCTTCGCCGTGAAAGATCGGCGGATCGCGGGCAGGGGCACCCGTTGACACGAACCATCCACCAGTTTGATCGAGATCCTCAGGCACGCGAGTACACCGGTTGGCAGTGCGCTTCCGAGCGACGTTACGCGTAAAAAGGTCTCTGGAAGATCAGTCAAGACGAAAACTTGTTCCTAGGTCTGACCCCTGGCGCTGCGCTGGGCTTGCGCATGATCGCGTCCCGTGGCCGGGAAGAGCCAGACGGGATGGCGATGCGTGGCCCAGTACTGACGGAGCACGGTAAGGGTCCGAGGCGGCAGCGGCACGTAACGATCTTTGGCTCCCTTACCACGGTGAACGTGGACCATCATCCGAGCACTATCGATGTCGCCGACCTGGAGGTTCAAACCTTCCTGGAGCCGTAGGCCCAGTGAGTAGACCGTCCAGAAAAAGGCTTTGTTGTGCGGTGTGCGCACGGTGTCGACAATCCGCCGCACTTCGTCGATGCTCAACACGGACGGCAAGGTCTGGGGACGAGGGATGCGGAGACTTTTGAAGGTTAACCAGTCACGCGGGACGGTATGGGTATAGAAGAAGATGAGACCGCTGGCGGCGATCTTCAGCGAACTTGGTTTGCACTGCCGCACGTTCTTGAGATAGACCAGGTACTCTCGGAGCTCGCTTTCGCTGACCTGATCGGGAGGCTTTCTGAAGTGGGCGGCCATTTGCCTCACAGCCCGGAGATACGCCGTCTGCGTCCCCTCGGCAAGGCCGGCCCATTGAAGGTCCTGGTGCATGCGCTGACAAAGCGCGGTGGTCATGAGTGGGCCCTTTCCAAACGGAGGGAAGAAAAACCGTCTGGAAACCCACTTTGGCTCAGCCCGAGCCACAATTCAGCCGGGCGCGGTGACCGCGCAAGGCCAATGGAAAGGCGAGGTGGAATCAGTGGGGAAGCGCGAAGTCTTGTCTGCCGCAAAGCGGCTTACTTGAACTTGAAACTAGGTCGGACCCCTGCGTCGGACCCCTGCGTCTGACCCTAGGTCTGACCCCTGCGTCGGACCTTAGCGTACAATTTTATCTGTTCCGAGGCGTGACTCCCTGATGACGACGGAGACGGATTCTGCGAGGTGCATGTCAACACGATGGAGCAGTTTCGTCGCGTCTTGCCTCCAAAATCGGTGGCCGGCTTCGCACCCCGGCGGTAGTGCCGACCCTCGTTGGTGGGTATGGTTCCGAGCCTGAGTCAATGCAAGGCATGCCAGATAGTCACATGGCTAGCTTGGCCTGGAATCGGAGCAGCAATCCCGGCGGCGAGCGACCTGCTATCGGGGGCGAATCGCAGGGACGAAACTGCGGTGCCGACATTGGCGAGCGTCAATAGTTCCCGGCGGGTCGTCACGTTCCAGAGCTTGATGATTCCTTGTTCGTCTCCGGTCGCAATGGTTCGGCCGTCCGCGGAAAACACCATCGCACGAATTGTGCCTCCATTGTCAAGCACCGATAACACCGCCGTGCGTTCCATTGTCTCGGTCTGCCAAAGCTCAACGACGCCACCATTACCGGCCGAGGCGGCAAGCCGGCCATCGGGAGAAAACGCCGCGACAAGGGCGATAGGGTTGAGCAGATTGATTTGGGAAAACCTGCGCAGATGCGCCGGCTCGTCGGAGAGATTCTCGATCCGGCATCGCCAATCCTTGCCGCCTGACTGTTCGTGAATCAACAACTGGTGTCCGTCGGGGGAGACGGCGGTAACACGCTGATTGACATCGAGCCGCTCCTCTCGGATCACCCGGCCCGTCGTGAGATCGCGCTGGCTGATCACGCGAGGATCATCGTCGATGGTGAAGAACGAATAGCTGTCAAGCCATCCAAGCGGCTCCTGCCCTGGCAGGCCATCAATCTCTCGGCGAGGCCTCTGGCCGTCGAGGCCGACGAGTGTCAACCGGCCCGGTTTCTCCTGGTACAAGAGAGAACGGCCGTCACGTGACAACACGAAACAGCGGGATTCCTTGGCGTTCGGCGCGGGCCAGTCGAATTGTATCGCGCCCGACCGACTGTCCAGAACCCGAGCGGCGCCATCGTGCGAGACGACCGTCAGTGAGGTGCTGTCTGGGCCGAATTCCATGAGTAAGGGAGTCCCTGGAGGCCCGGAGAGATGCGCGCCGCGGTCGAACCGGGCAAGGTTCCAGAGCCTCACGGTCCCGTCCGCCCCGCAAGAAGCCAGAGTCTTCTGATCCGGCGAGTACGACACGCACCAAACCTTTCGCTCGTGACCCCTGAGCAATCTTCGGATCGCCCTGTTCGGGAGATCCCACAGGGATATATTGCCATCGCCGCCGCCGCCCGCCAGAACCGTCCCGTCTCGCGAGAGTGCCACGCCATCGAGGGCTTCGAGTTCCGCGCGCCTGCCTGTCAAGGATCTGGCCTGTGGACGACTCAAAGAGGGTCGCGCCAGATTGTTCCCCGCCGGTGGCGATGAATCGGCCATCGTTCGAGATCGCCACTCCGAGCACACGCGATTTCGGCTCCCCGGAGCGAACCAGGTGGCGGCGGAATACAAGTTTTGGACCTTGGCCTTGGCTTGTCGATTCGTCGACGTTCGCGCCAGCTCGTTCCCAGACAGCCGCCCCATCCCCACCGACCGCCAGGAAACGGCCATCGGCGCTTAACGCCATGCTGTCGACGGCCCCGATCTGGGTCGGCTCATCCTGAATGACCTGGCCGGTTGACAGATCCCACGTGAAAAGCCTGCCATCGTGGCTC
Organism: uncultured Planctomycetota bacterium; assembly: GCA_963818265.1. Taxonomy (GTDB): domain Bacteria; phylum Planctomycetota; class Planctomycetia; order Isosphaerales; family Isosphaeraceae; genus CAWFRS01. The sequence continues at coordinate 698,482 of CAWFRS010000001.1, forward strand.
CCCGAGAACAAATGTCGGCCATCAGGCGAGAACGCCAGGGCCACGACATAGTCGGAATGACCCAAAAGCGTCTTGACCGAGGCACCGCTCGCCGTGTCCCAGATCTGGATGGGCGTGTCGTCAACGGCCGTGGCGAGCGTCTTCCCGTCAGGAGAGAACGTCACCCAGTTGACATCACCTTTGTCGGCCTTGATTTGGCGAAGCTCACGGCCGCTGGCCACATCCCAGAGACGCACCGTCCCGTCGCGGCCGCTACTCGCGAGCACCTTGCCGTCGGGGGCGAACTCGACATGCAGGACATCGCGTGCCTGCCCGCGTGCAGCGTGCCCGCGAAACGTTCGCGACTCGCCTTGAAATAGCCCGCGAAGATACCCCCACTCGAAGCCGCGCGGGTCGTTCGTCTCACCTTCATCGGGAAGCGAAAGGGCATCGAGAGCTTGCCAGGCCAGCTCGACGCGGAAATGCCGGAGATGCTCGGACGCGGATTGAACCACATTCACATAGCGCTCGTTCGCAGCCTCGCGTTCGAGCCGGGACTGCTCGATCCGGCTCTTCGCGACGGCCCGAGACTCCCGGCCGATCCACGACGCGATAAGCCCGGCGGCCACCAGGACTGCCGCGAACGCCGCGCAGGATTCAGGATGTCGCATCGCGAACCGCCAGGCTTGCGCGCCAGGGTCGACCGCCCCGCCAGCGTCGGCACGCCGCCAAGAAAACGGCGCAAATCGGCCGCGAACTCGGCCGCGGAGCCGTAGCGGTCGAGGGGGTCGGGTTCGAGGCATTGCCGCGCGATGGCGGCCAGGTCGGCGGGTGAGCCCTCGAGGATCGCCTTATCCGTCTCTTCCGATCGCTCCGCGGCAACGAGAATGTCCGTCAGGATGACTCCGAGCGAATACACATCGGCCCGCGGCCCGGCCGACGGGCGGCCGCCGCCAAGCTGCTCCGGAGCGATGTATCGCGGCGTGCCGACCAGTGCGCCGATCGTCGTTGTTTCGCGGCCAGGGAAGATCCACTTGGCGAGCCCGAAGTCGGCCACGCGCGGATGAGGCGCGCCGATGCCACCGACCGCCCCGTCCTTGGCCAGTTCAAGGAGAATATTGCTGGGCTTGAGGTCGCGGTGGAGAACGCCTCGCGCGTGGGCATACTCGATGGCGTCGGCAATCGTCGCCATGAGTTCGGCGGCGAGCTTCGCGCGCTCGGCGGTTCGTCGCGGCCGGCAAGCCACTCCTCGAGTGTCGGACCATCGACGTATGCCGAGGCGATGTAACAGACCGCGCCAACCTCCCCCATCTCAAAGGCGGGTACGATGCCTGGGTGGTCGAGACTGGCGGCGGCGCGGGCCTCTCGAAGAAACCGCTTCCTCAGGTCAGAAGAATCGAGCGCCTCGGGACGGGGGATCTTGACGGCGACCTCACGCTTCAATATCGGGTCGTGAGCGAGGAAGACGACGCCATGGCCCCCTCGGCCGAGTTCCCTGATCAGGTCGAACCGGCCGAACCTCGTGCCCGCAACCGTCGCGGCCGCGGGGTGCCAGAACCGCCGAAGCCATTTCGCCATGTCAAGCACGCGTTCGAGGCGTTCGAGCGATGCCGCGTCGAGCCCTTCGCCAACCTGGTCCCGGCCGCGTTCATTCTGTCCCGCTTCATCGAAGGCCGCGAGCCGCTTGGCCAGGTCTTGTTCCAGATCATTCGCGTCTGGATCGCGCGGCGTCGTCATGGACAACCCCCAACTCGCCTTGCAGCCTCTCGACCGCGCGAAACAACAACATCCTCGCCGAATCCTTCGACCGATTCATGATGTCGCCGATCGTGTCGAAAGGCAACTCCCGGCGGAAACGGAGATCGATGACCCGACGATAGTCTTCCGAGAGGCGTTGCAACGCGCAGTTCAAGCCGCGCCGTCTCCTCGGCCGCGACGAGGTTCGCCCCGGGAGTGAGACCGGAATCGATCAAGGTTTCCCTGGGCGATGCCTCGATGGGGATCTCGTCGCGGAGATCGCGCTTGCGAGTGCCGACATAGTGCCTTGTCAGGTCGTGAAGATTGTTGAGAAGAGCGCGGCGCAGCCACGCTCGTAGGTCTTCCTCGGTCGCCCCTCGGAAGAGACCGAACCCGCTGTGTACCTCGCAGAGCGTATCCTGCACCACGTCCGATGCGCCGCACTTGACCCGCAGGTCGTCGTTGAGCTCTCGGTTGGCAATGACCAGCAGATAGACGCGAAACCGCTCGAACAAGCGCCCAAGCGCGTCGAGGTCACCGCCGCGCACCGCGCTCAAGTCGTCAAGGAAACCGCAAACTGGCAGGCCCATCGACATCGCCCCCGTCCCTTCTGAGTTCATGCCGCAACGTCGAATGGACGGAGTCATGTCGCTCACGGAGCCCATTAGTCTACACAACAGGGCGGGGAGATCGAGCGGTTTTTCAAAATACCGCGTTCGCTTTCGAAAGAAACCGCGCCAAGTCGTTTGGAAGCGACACGGAATCCGCCGGAACGCAAGCTCAACGCGCGAGGAATGCCGTTCCCGGTTCGGTTTGCGCGATGAGGCGTCCTACGACTTGCAACGACACACACCGATGAGACTCTCCGCATGACGAAACAACAGCCGAGAACGATGTGGTTGGGCTTGGAATCCTTGCGCCTCCATCGACGACACCAGGTCCCGCGCGCGGCGTTTACGCCTGATTCTCGAGCGTCTCGACGATCGCACTCTCCTTTCCACGATCACCGTCACCGCTCCAGACGATTCCGGCCCAGGCACATTGCGAAGCGCGATCCTCGCGGCCGACGCCGACACGACGCCCGACATCATCGCCTTCAATCTCGGCGGCGGCGGACATGAGACCATCACGCTGGCAAGCGCCTTGCCCACGATCACCAACACCGTCACGTTCGATGGCACCTCGCAGCCGGGTTACTCGGGAACGCCACTCGTCGAGATCAACGGCGGCGGCCTCGCCATCGACCTTCTTGACCTTCAGGCACCCAATAGCGTCGTCAAGGGGCTTGTCCTCAACAACATCACCGGCTACACCGCGGCGATCAACGATCTCGGCGGCGGCGCGGTCATTCAGGGGGATTATATCGGGACCGACTGGACCGGCACTGTCGCCGTGGGGTCGTCTCCGGCATTCGGAATCCTACCTGGAACGACCGGCCTGATCGGCGGCGCAGTCCCCTGGCCAGGGCAATCTCATCGGCGGCTTTTCCTACGGCATCCTCGTCTCGCGAAGCTCCGGGGTGTTGATCCAAGGAAACGAGATCGGCACGACCGCAGCGGGAACCGCGGCGATTCCGAATAATTGGGGCATCGCGGTTGCCGGCGATTCAGGACCGGGGGGCCTTCTGATCGGCGGCACGGCATCCGGGGCGGGGAACCTCATCTCGGGAAACACTTCAGCGGGCATATATTGTGGAAATCAGATTGGCGTCACGGTCCAGGGAAATAAGATCGGCACCGATGTCACCGGCACGGCGGCGATTCCCAATGGCATCGGTGTCGACTGGCTCTCGGGCGACCTGATCGGCGGGACCGCCCCCGGCGCCGGCAACCTCATATCGGGGAATATCTACGGGGTCAACGCCGTTGACTATGCCGGACCCAGCACGATCCAGGGGAACTTGATCGGCACGGATATCACCGGAACCGGGTCCCTGGGCAACGGCATTGGTGTCTCTGGAAGCTCAATCACCATCGGGGGCACGACCGCCTCGGCCCGCAACATCATCGCGGGAAACGGACACGATATCTATGCGGACACGAGCCTTGTCGAAGGAAACTTCATCGGTACCGACGTGAGCGGCGAGATCGCCTTATCAATGGGGTCGGGGTCCATTTTTAATAGCACCGGTCTCACAGTCATCGGAAACGTCATCGCAAATCAAAGCGACCTGGCCGTTTATCTGATTAACAGTTGCGTTTTCCAGGGGAACATGATCCAGACCAACAAGGAAGGGACTCGCAAGCTTTCTACCGGCGGGAATGGTGATACCGCCATTCAACCGCAAGGGGCCAACAACACGATCGGCGGCACGGCCCCCGGCCAGGGAAACCTGATTTGCGGCTATGTCTACCTTGTCTTTTCAGGCACGACGGGCAATGTCATCCAGGGGAACAAGATCGGCACCGATATCACGGGCGAGAACGTCATCGGCCCCGGCGCGGTTGTCCTGCAGGACGGCCCCTCGCACAACACCATCGGCGGGACCGCGCCTGGAGCGGGCAACCTGCTTCTCGGGGTCCAGGTCTTGGACTCCGATCAGAATCCCAGCAACGATGGTGTTGGCAACGCCATCCTTGAGAACTCATTCTATGTCGGGAATCCAGCCATCAGTTCCTCCAAGCCGATCATCCTCGGCCAGAACTACGGCTCAATCGATGTCGGAGCGGCGAACGATCAGGGCGACACCGACAGCGGCCCCAACGGCGCTCAGAATTATCCGGTGCTGTCTGCCGCCGGATCGGGTGCCACAACGACCGTAACCGGCACCCTCAATAGCACCGCCTGCGACACGTTCCGCATCGAGTTCTACGCCAGCCCCGCCGGAGACCCGGCGGGACAAGGAACCGGGCGCGTTATCTCGGTTACACGAACGTAACAACTGGCTCGAACGGCAACGCCTCCTTCAATATCTCGGGCCTCGGCGCGTCGACCGCCGGCGAGGAAATCACGGCGACAGCCACCGTCCTTACCGGCGCGAACGCCAGCAGCACGTCCGAATTCTCCGTCTGGATCGCCTCGGCGAACCTGGCGATTCAGCCGGGCTTCTCGTCGCTCGCGAGCCCGACGATTTCCTACGGCACGCCGAGCGTTACCCTTTCCGGCAGGATCGCGGCCGGGACTCAAATCCCGACGGGGAGTGTCTCGATCGCAGTCGGCGGCACAACGCAAACCGCCGTCATTGGAGCTGACGGCTCGTTTTCGACGGTGGTCAACACGGCCGCGTTCGGCGTGGCATCCTCACCCTATACGATCACCTACAGCTTCGCGGCGGCGGGTAACTTCCTTTCCGCGACCGACACCACCAAGAAATTGACCGTCAATCCGGCGGCGACGACGGTCTCACTCGCCGCCTCAGCGAGCCCTTCGGTTCCAGGCCAATACGTCAGTTTCACCGCCAACGTCGGAGCGGGCGCGGGTGTCCCCAGTCCGACCGGCACCGTCACGTTCAAGGACGGCTCGACGAAAATTGGGACCGCGGCGCTCCAGGGCGGCACGGCGACGATCACGGTTTCCTTGTCGACCGTCGGAGCGCACCCGATCACGGCCACCTTCACTCCGGCAAGCGTCAACTACGCCGCTCCCGCGCAGCCGGCCAGTCTCACGCAGACAGTCCAGTCGGTGGCTCTCGAACCCGGTCCGGCCGTCGGCCAGTCGGTACTGTTCGTCGGCGGCACGCTTTACAACGACGCCATCGACATCGTGGTCCAGCCCAAAACCAGTGCGATCGATCAATACACGGTGGTGATCGATACCCTCAAAGGCTGCACTCTCAGTGAACTGGTCGCGACGGGCACCGCCGCGGGCCACATCGTCAAGGTCGTGGGGATCGGGAACGGGACCAACGATGTGATCGTGGTCGATAGCGGGCCGAGCGTCGCGAGCTGGCTCTTCGGCGGTCCCGGAAACAACATCCTTTCGGGAGGCGACGGCAACAACGTGTTGGTCGGCGGCGGCGGCGCGAATATCCTCTTTGGCGGCATTGGACGAAGCCTCTTGATCGCCGGCGGCGGACCAAGCGGCCTCTTCGCCGGCAGTGGCGACACGATCTTGATCGGAGGGACCACTTCGTTCGACAGCCCGACTCCGTCGCACCTCGCCGCCCTCGGCCAGATCATGGCCGAGTGGGGTTCCACCGACAGCTACGCGACACGAGTCGCCGACCTCTCCAACACCGGAACCGGCAGCTCGTTCGCCGCGCGGCAAAACGGCAACATTTTCCTCACCGAAGTGGGCGCCAACGCCACGGTGTTCGATAACGGCGAGAGTGACCTGCTCATCGGCGGCTCGGGAATGGACTGGTTCATCGCCGACTTGACGATCGCCGGAAACGATCGCGACACCGTCATCAACCAAAGAAAGAATGAGATCCTCACGCCACTGGGTTGAGCTGTGCATCCTGCCAGGAAAAGAGAGAAAGTGAAGGCGTTGCCGGGTCGGCAACGCCTTCGTCATTGAGCCTTGGCCCCCCTCGTCTCGAGGCCGCTTACTTCTCAGGTTCCTTGCGGGCCTGGGCGAGCTCCGCGACCGGACGGGCGCCGCTCGTGGACAAGCACTGCGTTGGTAATCCGCCTCGGTGCGGACCACGACTTTCGGTCGGACTCGAGAACTGCGACTGTTGGGCACTTGATCAAAGGATTCAACACACCAACTTCCAAAAAAATGAGCAGCCTTGACGGCTATGGTGATGACGCGTATATTGTGTCCATCTGAACAGGTCCAGGAGGCACACCATGGCCATCGCTCGTGCTCCACTTATCGATCTCTCCTCACTCGCTGGTACCACTGTATTACCCGTTGCGTTCGCCGCGCTTTTCTGCTCGGCGAGGGAATATCCGACCGCCGCCAGTGGCTCGAAAATCGCATCGAAGAGCTCGCACAGATCTTCGCCATAGGCGTCGGCGGGTTTTCGATGCTCGATAACCATTTGCACCTTTTGTTGCGAATCGATCCCGATGTCGCTGACGCCTGGTCGGACGAGGAAGTCGTGCAGCGATGGGGGCGGCTCTTTCCGCCCCGTGACAGCCTGCGTCGAATCCTGCCGGTTTCCGCCGACTGGATCAAGCAGCGGCTCGACGACCCGCACTGGGTCGCGACAATGCGCGAGCGATTGCAAAACATCGGCTGGTTCATGAAGTGCCTGAAGGAACCGCTGGCGCGGCTGGCCAACCGGGAAGACGAAGCGACGCGAGCCTTTTTGAAGGGTCGTTCATTCTGCCTCCGTTCTCGCTATTTGACGATTTGAATGGACCCACGCTTGGACATGCAATGCGACCCGCGGCTGCTCATCCTCAACCTCCGTCCACCAACACGCCGCAATCCGGACGGGATTCATCACGCGATCTCGGAGATGCTCACCGACGAGGAATACCAGGCCCCGCCGGGAAAGCCCTTGACCCTGGCCGCTTACGAGGCGGAAATGGGTGTGCGCGCCTTCGTCGAACCGATGGCGGTCGGCGACACCCTGATGGAGATGCCTCTGTTCCTCAAAGCGGGCGGACACGTTCCCGTCGCGCTCGAATCAACCGATCAATCCACCTGGGAGGCCGTCCCGCGTCTCTGGCGATCGGTTATCGAGCGGTGAGAGGGGTGGTTGTGACAGGGTGAGGTCAACAGGGAAAATCTTTGACGGCCGACCAGGCTTCTTGAGAACAAGGCAGCAGCCTGCGGCATCAAGCTGAAGGCCGTCGTCCAACCATGTGCCAGCTGGCAAGCGCATTCCTCGCGGCTAAATGTCTTTTTGCTGTATTTAGTGAAGCCATGGAAAAATTGTGGAAAATATTTTTAGTCTCTCTCGGGTCAGGGTTTCGGACCGGCTTCAGGCACAAAATGAGCTAAGTGCATTAGCGAAATTAGGCAAGATGCGTATATTATAGGTAGGTTAAAGCCGATTGGGCACCGACGGCGCTGTTTTTGGTTGACCGGTCGCCGGCCCGCGCCTCGATTGCTGCCGGAATTTTCAACGGTTGCCCGGTCGAAGTCAGGTGAATCAACCTGACCGACCGTCAAATCCCTCGCTTCCTCGATTTTCGTCATCGTTGGTCAGCTCGTCGGCTCACATGGGCAGTCGAATCAGATAACGCGCAGCGCCCTATGTCGATGCGACGCCTTCTTGCCCCTCACGCGCCAGGCTGTGATCAGGTTGACGACACCGCGGGGACCAGCGCCACGCCGCTGAGAGTGAGCTCGGCGGGGACCGCCATCTGCGTCAAGAGATCGCTCTTGATCGCGTTGCGTTGGTCGAAAGGGTTTGAAAGCCTCGTCCAAAAGCTGCCATCTGCTGCCATCTGCTGCCATTTTCGGCCGCAAAATCGTCAGATTCGTTGCAATCGTATCACGGGCAAAATCGGCCATCGACTGAGGTCCAGTGCCATTGCCGCGGCGGAATCGTCGGCCGCGTTGCCGTCTCGTGCCCCGTCCAAAAGCGCCGGGTAAGGAGGTGGCGTAGGCACCCGTGGACATGCACAGCGTGGCACCCGTGGACATGGCAACCGTGGAGACATGGCAACCGTGGACATGCACAGCGAACTGCTCCGCGCGGACAGACAACCCGGAGCCGTCGACGTGGCCCTATTCGGCCGAGCGCCGCTTTGTGCAAAAATTCAGGCGCATGCTCGTAACTCGTGTTCGACGGCACACTTACAGCAGATCGTTAAGCTGCGCCGGTTACTCAGGCACCCAACCGGAACTCCTCGCGGAACAAAGAGATGGAGGCGATTACTGTCTTTCCGCAGCCGTTTTTGGCGCAGCCGTTTGTTTTGTGTGTGCGCGCGCTGCGCTTCGCGGCGATTGGGCAAGGGAGGCGCGTTTCCCGGGATGGCAATAGCGTCGAATGACCTTTAAATCAAAGCCAAGAAAAGTTTATATCCTCGCTCCGATGCTCTGCGTGGGGGACGCGTTCCGCGGCGCACGGAAGAAGAGAGAGCCTTCGTTCACCGAGCGGACACAGGGGTGTCTCCGCACGGTCCGCGTGACTTCCGGCTAATCTATGAGAACGTGCGATACGCAAGCGGGGGAATGACTGTCCGCGCTCACTGGATGTTCATTTCGGCCCGTCCGGGCCGTTGATCTCGAATCGCCTCGCGTTCCTCGACCAAGGAGTTAACAAAAGGTACGACGCGAGGTCGGAGTAATCGTCGGTCCACACGCGTGAACCCGGGCGGAGGGCAGGGGGCTGCCATCGGGGGTCAACCGCCAGACTCGCCAGGTCAGTCTCCGTCGCGGCCATCACGGCCCAGATCGACGGCTGCTTGCCGGCGCGTTTCTCGACATCGCTCACATCGAGGTCGTAGCGGATCCGGCAAACCAAGGTCGCGTCGCCGGCCTGTTGACCGATCACCGGATCGAGGTCGAGATAGCGATTAGACAGGTTGAATAGCAGCAAGCCCCCAGGCGCAAGCTTGGCTTTGTAGAGACGAATCGCCTCGCGCGATAACAGATGCACTGGCAGCGCGTCGGAACTGAAGGCGTCGAGCACGATCATTTGATAGAGGCCATCCGCGGCCTCGCGGAGACGGCGACGGGCGTCGCCCAGAATCACATCAACGGAACTCGCCTGACAATCTTCTAAATATGTGAAAAATCGTGGATCGCGAGCGATTCGCACGACGGCGTCATCGATCTCATAAAACGTCCACTGCGCGCCGGGCCGCGCGTAACTCGCGAGAGTTCCCGCGCCGAGTCCGACGATGGCGACCCGGGCGCCGGGCCGGCTCAATAGCTCGTTCTTCGCGCCAAAGACCGATCCAATTGGCCCGGAACGTGTGAAGTAAGTTGATGGCTCACGCCGCTCGGACGGGTCGAGACTCTGCTGTCCATGGAGTGTGCTGCCGTGAAAGAGCCTGTGCACGTTGTGCTCGGCGTCATGGGTCACGCGCAAGACGCCATAAAAGTTCCGTTCGATGTGGAGCAAACGGCCGTTGACCCCCGGCGCCAGGCCGCCAACCAAGAGGATCGCCGCGACGACCAGGGCGAACCGCCGCGGTCGGCGGCGAGCCCCGATGGACGCCAGAAAAGTCAGGCCCGCTGCGACGACAATACCCAGACGCCCAGCATCGAATCCGCCAGTCCGGCCTGATTGGTGGCGACAGCCGCCGCACAGGCGAGCACCGCCGCGGCGAAGCTGAGGTCCGCGAGCCGTGCTTTCCACGAACGGGCACCCTTGCTCATCTCGGGCGCCAGCGCGGCCATGCAGACCAAGACCATCGCCAGGGGATATTCAATCACCCGGTCAAAAATCAAAGGCGCAACGAGCGCCGTCCAGACTCCTCCGCAAAGGCCTCCAAGGGCGATCCAGACATAATAGATGGAGAGATCAGACGCTGCCGGCCGGGCCTCCGCCAGCGCACCATGACAGGCCAGCGCGGCCACGAAAAACGTGACCAAATGAAGAGGTAACCACCACAGGTGCACAAACCCGGCGCTCAAGACCAGCGCCAGGGGAACGATCAAGGAGGGAAGTGCTGCTCGCGCGAGTCTGGTCAAGGCACGCTGCCAGCGGCTGAAAGCCAGGATGAAGCTCAGCAGATAAAGTGCAAGCGGAATGATCCACATCAACGGAATCGATGCCAGGTCGGTCGTCAGATAGGCCGTCACACCCATCAGCCAGGTCGATGGTATAAAAACCAGAGCCAGCCAGAAGATCGGCCGCGCTGGCGCCGGTGCCAGCCTCCCCACACCTGGCGGGGCGGTTTCCGGTTCAGCCATTTTGCGATCGCTCGCTGGGGCTTTTCGACCACGCCCAAGGGCCAGGAGCCCGCACGCCGGAACGAACATGGCCAGGACCAGAAAACTCGTTCGCCAGGTCTGGCTCTGAGCGAACAAACCAAGGTTCGGCTCGATGAGAAACGGATAGGCCAGAAGCGCCAGCAAGCTTCCGGCGTTACTCGCGGCGTAAAGAAAATAAGGGTCCCCGGCGCGTGGATGACCTGTCCGGGCGAACCAGCCCTGGATCAAGGGCGTCGTCGTCGCGACGAGGATCAGCGGCAGCGTGGCGGTTCCCAAAAGAACGCTCAAGAGGACCAGCGACGGGTTCCTGTCAGAAGTGATCTGGCGATCGATGCTCGAGTCGATGGCGATCGGCTGGCGCATGTAGGCGATGGTCAAGAGCACGACGAGCGCGATCAAGGCGACCGCCGATTTGCGAGGCCGGCCGGCCGGAGCGGCGCGGAGCAATGCAAGGGCGGCGAGATAGCCACAGAGGAGGACGGCTTGATAAAAGACCAGACAGGTGAGCCAGACCGCCGGCGTGCCTCCAAACGCGGGGAGCACCATCTTGCCGATCATCGGTTCAACCGAAAACAAGAGTACGGCCGCGAGGAATGAGGTCAGGCCGAAGAGGATGGTCATTCCCGGATTCATTATTGATGATTCTTGGTTTCCGACTTGATTCGGTTCAATTCGACGTGCGAGCCGCGGTGCCCACTCACTACAATATTATCCTGAAGGCGGGCCAAGGATGCTCGCGCCGGTTTCACGTTTCTTCGAGGATCCCCCTTGTCGTCATTGCATCAGCGAATTGGGAGTCGGCGCCGGTTCTCGGAGTACATCGCGCGATATCGAGCCGGTTCTCAGCCGACTGCGTCGACATCCCCCGATCAACCGCCCGCGAAGCACCGCTCGCTATCGCGACTTTATCGCGAGCTCTACGGGCTCCTCGCCGGATATCGCCTGACGATCGTCCTGGCTTTGCTGGGCGCATCGACGGCGACTCTCTTGAAGCTGGTCCCCCCCGCGGCGACCAAGGCCGTGATCGACTACGTCATCTTGATGCGTCCCTTGCCCCAGGCTGTCATCGAGTGGAGCCCCGTTGCATTTCCTGAATCGCCCAAGGCGCGGCTCGTTGTCCTGGTTGGCCTGGTTCTCGTCGTCTCGATCCTGGGCAAGTTCTTCGGGCTCACGAGCCGCTGGCAGACGACCAGGACGACCAAGCGCGTTCAGGTCGCCGTGCGCCGCAAGGTTTACGAACATGCGATGCGTCTCCCCTTGCACCGGGTCTATCAGCTCAAGTCGGGCGGAGCATCGAGCCTTTTACGAGAAGATGCCGGCGGCGTGGGCGAGCTGATTTTCAGCATGCTTTATAACCCCTCGCAGGCTGTCGTCCAGTTCCTGGGGGGAGTTTTCATCCTCGCCTGGGTCGACTGGCGGCTCTTGCTCGGTGCGCTCTTCTTGTGCCGGGCGTCTATTATTCCGACCTGCTCTGGAACCGGCGCATCCGCCCGCTTTTTCGCGACGTTCGGAAGGAGCGCCAGGAGATCGACAGCCAGACGACCGAAGTATTCGGCGGGCATGCGCGTGGTCCGCGCGTTCGGCCGTCAAAAGAGTGAATCGTCGCGATTCATGGGCCAGAACCATTTCATGGCCAGGCTCGAGCTCCACGTCTGGTGGCTTTCACGTTTGATCGAGCTTTTATGGGAGTTTGTGCTCCCGATGGCTTCGGTCGCGCTTTTGCTTTACGGCGGGATGCAAGTGATCGACGGCCGCCTCTCGCTCGGCGACCTGATGATGTTCCTGGTCTATCTGGCCATGCTCCTGGAGCCGATGGCCGTGCTGGCCACGAGCGTCACCCAGTTCCAGAATAACTTATCCGGCTTCGACCGCGTGCTCGATCTGCTGGCCGAGCCGCGCGAGATGGCCGATTGCCCCGGCACGCGTGCCCTGGCCAAGAGCGCCGTTTCCGGCGGGCTTTCACTCCAGAATGTGGCGTTCATCTATCCTGGCACGAGCCGCCCGGTATTGCACGACATCGATCTGGAGGTCGAGCCCGGCGAGACGATCGCCCTGGTCGGACGAAGCGGATCGGGCAAGACCACACTGTGCAACTTGATCGCCCGTTTCTACGATCCGACTCAAGGTGTCATCAGACTTGACGGCGTGAACTTGCGTGAGATCGAGGTCGAAAGCTATCGGCGTCTTCTGGGGATCGTCGAGCAAGACGTCTTTCTTTTCGACGGCACGATTGCCGAAAACATCGCGTACGGCGACCGCTGGGCGACAGCCGCGCGAATACAGCGGGCCGCGGAGGTCGCCAACGCCGCCGAGTTCATCGACCGCCTTCCCGACGGATACAACACCTTCATCGGCGAGCGCGGAGTGCGCTTGAGCGGCGGCCAGCGCCAGCGGCTGGCGATTGCGCGGGCGATTCTCGCCGACCCGAAGATCTTCATACTCGATGAAGCCACGAGTAATCTCGATAGCGAGAGCGAGCGATTGATTCAGCAGAGCCTCGACCAGCTACTCCAGGGTCGAACTTCTTTCGTCATTGCTCATCGCCTGAGCACAATCCGACATGCCGATCGCATTCTCGTGCTCGACCAGGGGACGATCGTCGAGGCGGGCCGTCATGGCGAGCTGATTGCGGGCAACGGTCTCTATCGCGGCATGGTCGACCTGCAGCGAATCGAGCATGGCGATGCCCTGAGATGAGGGCGGAGAATTCGAGTCGAAGCAAGTGAACGGGGACAATGCTCCCGTCCACTTGCGAAGGACTCTCTCCGAGCTGCTCGAACACCATTCAATACTGGTCTGAGCTGAGCACTTCACCGCCGGCGCGAGTGCCAAGACCCCACCACGCCTGAGGGCTGATGGAAGACTTGATGAAGTGCACTGAGCCGTCAGCAAAGCAAAGATTCACTCCGCCCGAATGGAGGCTGCTTGCCGAGGCCGAGCCATAGGGGCCGATACCAAAGGAGTTGGGCGTGAGCAGATCCGATGAGTTCGCACAGGGAACAGAGTTCGGCGGCGTCCAGTGCATGTAACTCGTCAGGACCGGATAGCCAGGATTCCCGGCCATCATCTCCACACCCACCACATTGGGATAGGGCGACGTGGTCGTGGTCGAGATCGAGTTACACCCCTGCACGAACAGGAGCGCGGGATTGGCAGTCATCATGTTGGCGGGCGTTACCGAGTTGGGCAGTGTTCCGTATGTGCCGATGAAGACCGCGCGATAGCCCATTGGTGCCCGAAGCGATAGACCGTCGCGGCTGATCCATACGCATAATTCGACAGGAGCCGCTCACTGAAAAGACCGGTATTCGAGGTGCCGTCGGTGATCGCTTGCATACCAATGACGGTGAGCTTGCCCGCCGTGTTGCTCATGCCACTCTCAACATCATATCCGGGAATGATGGTTCCCGTATATGGCTGGTACGCGGCTGGTCCGCCATAGTTGCCGACATAATTGCTCACGGCGTAGTAAAACGGTGCCGCCCGACGCGGTCGTGACGGGATAGAGCTGAGGCTGCGCCGACTCCGAAGGGCAGAGCAAGGCGCTCACCTTCGTGACGGCCGCCGAGGCCTGGCTGAGGTCCATGGGCGAGAGCGAGAAATTCACGGCATTGAAAATCTGCTGCTGTTCCAGTTGGGGAAAGAGCGCGTAGTACCAGGTGAACCCCCATGCGTATCCAGCCGCATTGCCGGTGTAATTCGCCGCCAGGGTCGGCCAGCTCGTCTGCGGCGGAAATACATTATTGGCGGACACATAATTCTGAGCCGCGAGACCCAGTTGCTTGAGGTTATTGACGCACTGCGCTCGCCGAGCAGCCTCACGCGCAGCCTGCACGGCCGGCAAGAGAAGCGCAATCAAAACGGCAATGATCGCGATGACCACCAAGAGCTCGATCAGCGTGAATGCCCGTCGTTCTCGCTTCATGTTCATCCCCCTCAAAGAGACGTAGTGGTGACAAGTGGCAACCCAACCGCTTCTGGCACGCACGATCCGACCAGTTTCGGAATGCGCGGCCGACAGCGTCCTCGCCAAGGCTGATCACGAAGATGATCACCTCGGAGGTTGGTTTTACTGTTCGTTCACCCTTGCGGCAGCCACGACGCAATGGGGTCGTGTGCCAATTCCTCGACAACATCCGGCAAGAGCCGGAATATGCTGGCGCTAATCGTATAACGTTTAGCCCATGTCAACAAAGCGACGGCCGGCGGCCGACGGAAGGCCTTTCCACCTTCGTCGCTCGCAAGTGCGTGCCGACTCCAGGAATGCCAGGCTTGCAGGCGGGGCCGTCAGTGACGAGCCCTGCGTTGCGCTCGGTCGAAACTCAGCAACAGGTTACGCGTGCCTCGGTTCTTTTGCTAAAGGCCCTTGTGATTGAGACGCACCTCTCGACGGGCCACGCACAGAATCGCCCGAAGTTTCCGGGCTCTGAGTCCTGGTGGCCCGTCCAGCCTCCCTGCGTCGCATTTCTCTTAATTCCTTAGTATATCGGTGTGTTGACACAAAATCCATCAGGCTGTCGGCATGATGGTCGTGTCACACGAACAGCACTTCATCCGTACCGTTGCGAAACAACCGAATCAGCAGCCCTAAATCGACTCGACGTAAAGACTAATAGATATCGGCAAGAGCCGAAGCGATGGCGATTACGGACGTTTCGAGTCAATCAATATGAAAAATATTTTAGGAATGAAGGCGCTTCTTGAGCACGACTTTGACTCCATGAGCGGGTCTCAGGGTGATTGTCGGCAAGAGAGCGATGTTCGCGTCGGGGGCGAGATCGAGTCGATACTGGCGGGCGATCGTGGCCAGGATGAGCGTGGCTTCCATGAGGGCGAAATTGTTGCCGATGCACACGCGGGGACCGCCCCCGAAAGGGAAATAGGCATACCGGTGCAGCCGCTCCATCGACCTTTTCGTCCATCGATCGGGGCGGAAGGCTTCGGGCTCGGGAAACCAGCGGCCGTCACGATGAACGACCCACTGCGGCATCAAGACGGTTGTTCCCGCCCGGATCTTGTAGCCGCCAAGCTCCACGGTCTCGACAGCTTCGCGACCGATGACCCAGACCGTGGGATAAACGCGAAGGGTTTCGTTGATGACGTTCGCCGTGTATTCGAGCTTTGGCAAGTCGGCGACGGTGGGCAAACGCGCGCCGAGAACGTGGTCGAGCTCGGCATGGAGCCGGGCCGCCACTTCTGGATTCTGGGCAAGAAGAACCCAGGTCCACGCGAGCGTATTGGCGGTCGTCTCATGGCCTGCCATGAAGAGAGTCATGACCTCGTCACGGAGTTGCCGATCGCTCATCTTGCGGCCGCTCTCCTCGTCCTGGGCCTGAAGCAGCATTGAGAGCAAGTCGCCGCGGTCGTCACCGCTGGCGCGGCGCCGCGTGATGACATCGGCCAGAATGCGGTTCGAGCTGGCGAATCGCGTGCTCGACGCGGCGATTCAAGGGGGTGGGTACCCAGTGTGGCGCCGCGATCAGGTTGGCACTTCGCGCGATGAAGGCGTGCATCAGGGTTTCCATCGCCGCGCTGGCGCCGGCGGTCTCGCCGCCGATCTCGGCGTCAAAAAGGGTCTTGGCGACGATCTCCAGGGTCAGCCGCATCATGTCGGCCTGGGCATCGCGGACCTGGTTGTCTTCCCATGATTGGAGCATGCGTTCGGTGTAATCGACCATCAGGCGGCCATAGGCCGCGATTCGATCGCGATGGAACGCCGGCTGTGCGAGCTTGCGTTGACCGCGCCAGAAATCGCCTTCGCTCGTCAACAGGCCGTGGCCCAGCGTTCGCCTTGTTTGCCGCAGCCGATAATGTTTGATGAACCGGCGGTTCTGGGTCACCAGCACCTCCTCGACGAGGTCGGGATGATTGAGGAACACGACCCGCCGCGGCCCGAATCGTGCCGACACGACGTCGCCATACTCGCGTGCCCAGCGCGTCATCGTTGCTAGCTGGTCAGTGCCGAATTCCTTCAGGTTGCCGAAGAGCCAGTTTCGGGGCGGCCCCGGAATGGCTCGACGTGGCAACCGCTCTGTGGCAGGCATCGGGTTTCCATCCTCGTCTGCGAACGGCGTCAGGCGGGCAAGTAGATCTTGGGGATCTCGGCCCCGGCGACCGGACGCAGGTTGCGGATTCGACACATCTGGTAGACGTTGATACGAAAGTCGGGGCAGGTGCTCACAAGGCAGTAAGCGTCAGTGGGCGAAAATCCGTGCTCCGAGATCAGCCAGTCCATCAGATGAATGGTGGCTGTTTCGACGGCCGTATCAAGCGGCCGATCCGCGTGAATGGCGATCAAGGTCCGCGGCTTCTCAATTCGCATTCCGGGGATGCGTTTGGATTTCTGTAACTGAAGACTCAGGCGTACCGTCGACTTGGTTTCGGCTGCTGTGCCGGTGAATTCCGTATCACCCTGACTCGCGTGCACATCGCCCAGATAAAAGAGAGCACCCTCGTGAAAGATGGGCAAGAAGACGCGATTGCCGGGGGCCACATCGCGGATATCAAGGTTGCCTCCCCACTCGCCCTGGCCGTCGACACTGGTGGTGACTTCGCGATCGGGGGCGACGCCGAGCGTACCCACGAACGGCGTGATGGGCCAGGATCGCGTTTCGTCAAAGTGAAGCATGCCGTCGCGCATCGTGCCACTCGGGCCGGGCGTGTGCCGGAAGATCCGGGTGGTGTAATCAGTCGAAAGCTCGGGCCAGCGGGTCGATTCGCCCAGCGGACCGCGCCGCGGCCCGATCGCGATCCACGAGTAATCGTCGACCACGATCTCTTCGATCATCACGATCAACACATCGCCACGCTCGGCTCCCTCGACCCAGATCGGTCCCGCGATCGGATTGGCCAGAGGGGGAATCCGGTCAAATCCCGGCCGTAACGCGGGAAGCGCCTTGTCCTCTTGCGACTTGAAATAGCCGTTGCTCGCATCGAACGTTTCCACCTCGAACGACTCACCCGGCGATACACGCAAGAGCGGCTCGTCGCGCCAGTCGAAAGCGAATTTACGGGCAAGGTCTCGCGTGATGCGCTGCATGATTTCTCCCGGAAAACGTCAACGTCAGCGAACGCGTTCAGCGCCGCCACAAGAAGGCCAGGACGTCGCGAAACTCTTGAAGCGTCATGGTCTTTTCGAGATGGTCGGGCATGATCGAGGCCCCTTGCGGTTTTCGCTCGGCGATCTCGTCGGATCCAACGCGTGTAATTCGCCCTTGCGTATCGGCGAAGACGAGCGAGCCGTCCGGGTTTTGTTCGAGCAGAATGCCGCTGAAAACGGTTCCGTCGGTTCGGGCGATGCTCCAGGCAACATATTGAGGGGCAATCTCCTTGCTCGGCATCAAAACTGATTCCACGAGCCGGCGCCGCGTCGTTCCCGCGGCCAGAGTCGAAAGGTCTGGTCCGGCCCGGCCGCCCCGGCCATTGACCTGATGACAGCGATAACAGCGTGGCCCCTTCGGAATGAAAGAAGACCCGCTCACCAGCGGCCGGGTCGGCCTCGCCCTCGAGACGCGCAAGCCACGCATCGACATCGGCCGTTGGTGTTTGTTCACGGTCCCTGTGCAAGTCGGCCGCGGTCGTTATCGAGGCAAGAGGCGCCAGCAATTCGAGCGAGTCATTGTCACCTTTGGCCGAGGCACGGAGCGCGGCGAGCTCGGGTTCGGTCAATGAAATGCCACGCAGGCCGCGAATGGCCTCGCGCCTCAGGATCGGCGGCTCGTTCATCGCCAGTGCCATGAGGGTGCGACGTTGATGGACCGCATCATCGGCGAGGCCCACGATGGCCTCGGCACGCACGGGCAACGACGCATTTCGATCGGCGGCCAGCCGGGCGAGCACGTCAAATCGTCCAGAGAGCGGGCTCTGCGAAAGCGTCCGTACCGCTTCCGTCGCCACCGCGGCCTTGCCATGAGCAATGAATTCACGCAAGCGGTCG
Organism: uncultured Planctomycetota bacterium; assembly: GCA_963818265.1. Lineage (GTDB taxonomy): Bacteria > Planctomycetota > Planctomycetia > Isosphaerales > Isosphaeraceae > CAWFRS01. Next base: position 716,861 of record CAWFRS010000001.1, read on the forward strand.
AGGGTCAGGGCAGGGTGGTCGGCCCGAAGCATCCGAAGCCCTCGCTCCAGCACCGAGCCTGGTGTATGCGGATCGTTGAGTAATGCAACGATATAATCTTCGCCAGCCAGCTCGTCTCGCGATTGACGCGTTCTTCCGTCAAGCCGTTCCAGGGCCGCGAGTGTCGCCTCGAACAGCTCGCGCGTGGCCGTGGGCGAGGCCAGGCCCGCAAGCAATTGCGGTCGATATGACTCCAGTCGATGTTCGCCGACCCACTGGATCGCGGCGAAATGGATCGACGGATTGGAATCGGCCAGGAAGACCGGAATCAGCGAGCGAGCCTCGGCGTGACCTGAGTCACGCAGCACCAGAAGCAGCCCCAGGCGCTGCGATGATGGAAGGCTCGGCGACTTGGCGAGCTCGACCAATGTCTTCCAGTCAGCAGAATTTTTTAATCCCTGACGCGCGGCCTGCTGGACGAAAGGATCATCCGCCTCCAGCGCTTTGAGCAAAATATCTCGAGCAGCCGGATTGGCGAGACGGCGAAGGGCCGTTGCGCGAACCAGGGGGGAGACGTCCGTTCTGGCGAGCTCGATCAGATCGACGTCGTTCGCAGGCAAAATGTCGGCCGCCAGAGCGCGGATATCGCTGCAATCATTCTTGACAAAGGGTGCGGCAGCCGATTTTCTAGCGCGATCCGAAGCGGCCAAAACCTTCAGGGCAAGTGCGTCGGCCCTGGCCCTTCGATCCTCCGCCGATCCGTCGTCGCGGGGCGTGGGCCGTGCGGCTCCTTCCCTTCGCAACCGCCAGAGCCGCCCCTTGCCGTGGACGTCGTACGACTTGTCGACCCAGTCGCTGATATAGAGCGCACCGTCGGCGCGGCCGCGATGCCGACGGGACGAAAGTCGTCACCGCCGGAGACAACCGGCTTCATGCGCGATCGAAACGTGGCCCCATGGGGCTCGAGCCGGAATTGTTCGATGCGATGATCGCCCCACGACGTCACCAGGAGCGTACCGCGATAATCGTCGGGCAAGTTTTCGGATTCATAAGCGACGACCCCCGACGGTGCCTCGCCCGTGCCGGCGACCATCCCCAGAGTGCCGGGAAGTTCGCCGTTCCACGCCGTAAACGGATGCAGTCCTCTGCGCCCGTTACGAAAACGGTAGCCGTAGTCGCCCGCCTCGACGATGTGCAAGAGACGGCAAGGAGGGCGCGAGTCGGGATCATTGTCAACGGCGAAAAGGCGTCCGAAGACGTCGAAAGCCATATGAAAAGGATTCCAGAAACCGGTGGCGATGCCGCACGACGCCCGACCCATCGGGCTGGCATCGATAAATATTGCCCCCTTCACCGCCGCCGGAGAGCGTTGTCCCGTCGTGCCCGACCAGGTGATAGTCCGCCCCCAGATTCTCGCCCAGGCCGAAATAGACCTTGCCGTCGTGGCCGAACGCGAAGCCCGAGGGGCCGTTGTGAGGGTAGTCGCCCCTGGTGTCGAGCCGAACGATCGGCGCAGGCAACTGGCCAGGCGTCAGGCCGTCAGCCCGGCCGTTGCCGTCACGATCCTCGAGCCGATAGATCGCGCTGCGGGTCGCGACGTAGACGACGCCATCAGGCGCGACCGCGAGGTTCATCGTCTTTTCGGTGCCCTCAAAAAACGTGCCGGTGCACTCGGGCTTGCCATCATTATCGCGGTCTTCGAAGACGCGGATCCGATCGGCGGGCGGGCCCTGGTAATTCTTGGGCCGGAAGTGGGTGTGGCTCTCGATCACCAGAATGCGGCCGCGACTGTCGACCGCGATCCCGGTCGGTGTGACAATCACGGGTTCGGCCGCGATCCGTTCAAACACCAGACGCGTATCGAGCGATCGCGGGGGCAAAGGTTTTGACGGGGAATCAGCCGCCATCATTATCAAGCAAACGGCCGCCCAGAGAGGACAACAAATCTTGAATTTCACGATGAATGCTCCAGAACGCCCGCGCTCGAATTGTCGACGCTCGCAGTATAACCGCCAGTCGCGTGCGAGGCCACGAACCGGGAATGGACGGTTTCGCCTGCAAGAAGGCAGTGCTATCATGAACGCGAAGTCGATGAGGAATAGAACAAGCTCAGGGAGAACAACAATGATTCACGACCGCGGATCCTTGTCACGTCGCGGCTTTCTCGATCGCTCGATGGCGACTCTGGCCGCAGCCGGATTGCCGCTCTGGTATGCACGCGAGGTCCTTGCCGACAAAGAAGAACGCGCGGCGGCCGACGAAAAAGCCAGCAAGCGCGGTCCGAACGACCAGATCGTGATGGCCGCCATCGGCGTGGGAGGCCAGGGAACGGGCATCATGAGCTGGGCGCAGAAAAAGGCAGGGGTGAAGTTCGTCGCGGTGTGCGACCTCGACGACAGCCATCGCAAGAAGGCCGCCGACAAGGTCGGCAAGGATTGCCGCCAGTACAAGGATTTCCGCGAGCTTCTCGCCAACGAGCACCCCGACGCGGTGACGATCGGCACCGTCGACCACTGGCACGCCCTGACGTCGATCGCAGCGATGAAGGCCGGCTGCGACGTTTATTGCGAAAAACCCCTCTCGCTGACCATCGAGGAGGGGCAAGCCATGGTCAAGGCGGCTCGCAAGTACGATCGGGTGTTTCAAACCGGCAGCCAGCAGCGCTCCGACCCACGATACCGGATGGCTTGCGAGCTCGTACGCAACGGCCGCTTTGGCAAGATTCACACGGTCGAGGCGCGGATCGGCGATAATCCGATCGGCGGGCCGTTTCCCACCGCGCCTGTGCCGCAAGGGCTCGACTGGGATTTCTGGAAAGGACCCACGCCGGATGTTCCCTACGTCAAGGAGCGTTGTCATTACGAATTCAGATGGTGGTACGACTATAGCGGCGGCAAGCTGACCGACTGGGGAGCCCACCACAACGACATCGCGCAGTGGGGTCTGGGCAAGGACGGATCGGGGCCGGTCAACGTGACGGCCACCGGCGTGAAACCGTCAGATAAACCTAACAGTTACAACTGCCACCCGCACTTCGCGGTGACCTACACGTATGCCGACGGCACGCACCTGGTCACCACGAGCGATGGTGAAAACGGCAACCGCTTCATTGGCGACGATGGCTGGATCTTCGTCAATCGTGAGCGGGTCGAGGCGAGCGATCCCAGGCTTCTCAAGGATCCGCTGCCGACCGAGTCGGTGCGGCTTTATGTCTCGAACGATCATATGCAAAACTTCATCGACGGCATTCGTACGCGCAAGCGGCCGATCTGCGACGTCGAGGTCGGCTATCGTTCGGTGACGGTCTGCCATCTGGGCGCGATCGCCCTGCGCCTGGGTATCCCGCTCGATTGGGATCCCAAGGCCGAACGATTTGTCGGGCCTCGCGCTGACAAGGGGAACGCCATGGTCTCGCGCGAGATGCGCTCTCCCTGGCGGCTCGAAGTGTAACGTTCTCCGGAATCGATCAACCCACGAGATCGTCGGGCGGCACGTCTGGGTTCACGGGCTTGTCGTCGACGGTCTTCTCGGGGTTGATGAAGGCCCAGAGAACCATGCCACTCAGAGCGATCACGACCGAGATGTAAAGTGCTGGGTCCCACTGGTCGCGGCCGGTGTAACCGAGGCTCTTTCGCCAGTCGGCGAAGCCGCCGACGGAGAGTTGCGACAGCAGCCGGCCGACACCCCCCATCATGTTCATGAGACCAAATAATGCTCCCAGGTGGCGGCCGCTGACCTTGGTCGCACAGGCCCACCATGACGGAAGCTGAAGCTGCACTCCAAAGGCCACGAGCGCGATGAACGCCGAGGCGACCACCGTCGAGTCGGACCACACCCCCGCGAGGATTCCAATCGCCGAGAGGCCACCGCCAACCATCGCCTGCGCCGTGCGCCCCACGCGCTGGCTGCCAGTCGTTTTGACAAGCCAGTCCGTGAGCCAGCCACCAAAAAACGCTGCGAACGCGCCGGAAAGAGGACCATGGTCGTCAGGCGTCCGGAAAGGTCTTGCGAAGCCCCGCGGGCTTCTTGCAGATAAGTCGGATACCAGGCATTGAGCAATTCCGACATCGCCGACATCGTCATCATGACGCCGGAGAGGAGCCAGATGTTGGGGCATCGAACGACCCGGCTCCACGGTATCGGACCATGAACCGCGTGACCGTCGGCGGCGCGGGCGCATGGCTGGCGCCGATCAACGTGCGCTCGGCTTCGTTGGTTCCCGCGTGCTCGGCCGGTTCATCGCGAAACCATGCGTAAAAAGCGAGCGCCCAGACGACACCGAGCAAGGCGAAGACCGCGAACGACCACCGCCAGCCGACCCAATCAATGAGCCACTGCGACGTTGTATACGAAGCGGCGCCGCCCAGCAGCATCATGGTCGTGACAATGCCCTGGGCGCGGCCGCGCGATGAGTCAGGAAACCAGTTCCGTAAGATCCGCGCCGAGTTGGGCAATGCCCCGGCCTCGCCCGCGCCGAACAAGAACCGCACCGCGATCAGCGACCCGAATCCCCAGGCTGCCCCCGTGAGGGCCGTGAACAATGACCACCAGAGCACGATTCGTGTCATGATGCGCCGCGACCCGTAGCGATCGCCCCAGCGACCGGCCGGAATTTCGAAAAGCGCGTAGGCCAGCGTGAATGCACCGAAAATCAGGCCCTTCTGCGTCTCGCTGATGCCAAGGTCGCGCTTGATCACCGGAGCCGCCTGATTGATGCAGGAGCGGTCGAGATAAAGAATGAACGTCATCGCCGCCAGAAAGGCGAGAACACCATAACGAACCCTCGTCGGCCGCTCGTGAGGCGCCAAAGCCAAGGTCCCGTCCGGGTCGCTCAGGCTATCCGAATACGTGGGCAATTTGCTCATGAAATAACATTCTCGTGGCGGGGAATGCAGGATCAGTTGGGGCCAACAGGATGTGCTCGAAATCGCTGACTCACCTGGCGGGCTGACTTCTGGCCTTGGCGATCACACTCTCGATCGTGACCGGCTTGCCCCCCTGGCGTTTGCTCTCATCGGCGGCTTCCATGAATGCATAGATCTCGATCGTCTCCTCCGCGCTGACGGGGGGCTTGCCGCTGTGAAAGAATTTGACGATCTCGACGACCAGAGGCTCGTAGCCGCCGTTGCCGCCGCCAGGCGCGATCCCCTTGGAACCGAAGACGGTGGCCCCGTAATCGGCGTGCCCCTCGCGAATGCCGCGGAAGGTTCCAATTCGGCCGCTCTTCCAGACGCCCACCGCCAGGTCGGTCCCTTCGGTTTGCGTTCTGGCCACGGTCTGGCAACCCGTGCCCATGATCGTGAAGAGCGCCTCGACTCCATGAATTCCATACCAGAATAAGTCGGGGTGATGTTCTTCGAGGTGGCATGGGCCATACGCGTCGCAGCCGAGCACGTCGCCGATCTTGCTGTCATGACGCACTCCGGCGATCCCCGCGCCAAAACGGAGAGACGAGCTGGAAAAACACGGAGTATTGGTTTCGCGAGCAAGCTCGAAGATCGCGATCGCGTCGGCCAAGCTGCCCGCGACGGGCTTGTCGATGAACACGGGCTTCCTGGCCTTGAAGACCGGCCTGGCTTGCTCGAGGTGGGGCCGGCCATCGACGCTTTCGAGGAGCACGACGTCGACCTTTTCGAGCAATTCGGGAATGGAACCGACGATCGCGACACCAAACTTGTCACGCAACTCGGCGGTGAAGCCGGCAACGCGGTCGCGGCTCGACGGGATATCGACGCTTCCACCGGGATAAGCGGCCACGATCCGCACGCTCGCCAGCTCGGATTTCGGGTCGGCCGTGTTAAGTAGCTTTGTGAACGCGACAACGTGCGACGTATCAAGCCCGATGATGCCCGCTTTGAGCGGCGCCGCCTTCGCGAGTTCCCCGGCAGAGACCGCGAGACCCGCGGCCAGGATTGAACAGCTCGATATCAAGGTCATGCCCCAGAAAATCAAACGGTATCGCACTTCGCTTTCCTCATCGGCTTGTCGCTCTTGTCCCGAACAGTGCGACTATCATCGGACGTTCACGCGACGGATGCAACGCCTTGGCGACCAGTGGGAACGGCGACTCGAACGCCTTCCACCGGCCTGGCTTCATCGCGCGACTTCCGAACTTGCTTGCTCACGCGGCCAGCCGCGACTAATCTGAAACCTCGACCGAGAACCAGTTGCCCGTCAATGGGAGCCAGAGATCGATGACACCCCAGGTGAAAATGACGGTGAGCGACCGCAACGGCCGCAAGTGTGTATCGACGGGCTCGCCGTGGGAGCCGATCGTCGGTTACTCGCGGGCCGTCCGCGAAGGCGATTTCATTTTCGTGACCGGGACTGTCGGAATCGAAGCCGACGGCCGGTTCGCACCCGCGCTAAAGGCACAATCGCGGCGCGCCCTCGAGATCATCATCGCCGCGATCGAGGCCCTTGGCGGCAAGGCCACTGACGTCGTGCGGACGCGGATTTACGTTACCGACATTGGTAACTGGCGAGAAGCGGCCGAGGCGCACAGCGAGGTCTTCGAAACAATCCGACCGGCAACCACGATGGTTCAGGTCGCCAGGCTCATCGACGACGCCGCACTTGTGGAAATCGAGGCCGAACGCGCTGATCCATCACGAGAATCGCGCACCGATTGGGTAAAGTGCTTTGAGCCGTCACGAGCTCAGGGTGAATTGTCCGCGAACAGCTCATCCAACCGCAGCACGAATCCGGGCAGCACCGCGCCGCCGTCGAGCGTCTCGCCTTTCTGAATCAAGACCGCCTGGTTGGCCGCCGTATAGACGCGGCACCGTCTGCTTGCGGATATCGACCAGCCAGACCAACCGCACTCCCGCGCTGAAGTATTCGCCGACCTTCCTTGTCATCTCGGCCTTCGTGTTTCCCTTGCTCAAGACTTCGACGACGAGGTCGGGCGCAATCTGTGGAATCGGGGATTTTGAGCGTTTCTGGCCGGGAAAACACCTCCATGAGGCGAAGGCCACATCCGGAATACGCACGAGACCCGGAAAGAGACGGATTGTTCCGTCTGCCCCGGTGACGATACCCAGCTTTCGGGGTCGCACGAACATATTCAAGAACGTGGCCAAAAGGCAAGCGGCTTCTGATTCCTCGTAGCCCACTGTTTTCTCCACCAGTGTCCCATCGACGAGCTCGCATGGGCGGTTTTCCCTGTCAAGAATCCGGAGGACGTCCTTTTCGGTTGCCGTGCCCGGAAACGGATGAAGCCGCACGCGATTCGCCGGTATCTTTCCTAGCCGCTCGAGCAGGTCGCCAAGTGTTGCCGTGTTCGCCAGCGGGGACGGCGGCAAAGACGTGGTGCCACGCGTTTTTTGGGCACGCCTTCTGGTCTGGGTCGTCGCCATCGTGAGCGAGCCTCCGAACGAGGTCAGCCGAGGGAGTGACCTTGGAGAAGTCTTTGGTTCTTTCAAGATACCAGATTGGGATCAGAACTGGCGGAAATCGAGGGGGATGAGTCAAAGACTTCACACAAGAAGCATGTACCGAACGCCCGCCTCTGCCATGCCTCCGCCCTCGCTTCGCCGATTTCGCCGGCTATCCGCGTGCAGCCTGCGATCATGGCGGCAATCGGAGAGGTTGTGTTATTATCAAGACAGCGTTGATCGCAGAACGTTGTCGATCGCCCCATCAGGTCCTCATCGCACAATCTGGGATCGGCCCAACCGGGAAGCAGACTCATCATGGCCGACCGCAACAAGACGAATGCCATGCCCCAGCGACTCGCGGAAGGCCAGCGGCTTGACCAGCCCACGTTCCATGCGCTTTACGAGGCGACGCCGCCGGGACTTCGTGCCGAACTGATCGATGGGGTTGTTTTTATGCCGAGCCCTGTTGGAGTCGCGCATGGTGAAGCCCTCGTCCCCATGATTGTATGGCTGAGCTATTACGCGGAGATGACGGTCGGCGTGCGGGCGATGGATAACGCGACGACGGTCCTCGGATGGAAAAGCGAGCTGCAGCCTGATGGCTTACTTCGAATCCTGCCCGAATACGGCGGCCGGACGTGGAACGAGGGCGGATTTGTCCACGGCGCTCCGGAATTCGTCGCCGAGGTTTCCAAGGCAACCCGGTATGTTGACCTCGGGCCCAAGCGTGACGACTACGAACGTGCCGGAGTGCTCGAATATCTGGTGCATGCGATCGGCCCCGACGAGATCTTCTGGTACGGCCGGGAACAGGGTGCACTCGTGCAACGCACGATCGGCGATGACGGCCTCTATCGTTCGGCCGTCTTTCCGGGCCTTTGGCTTGATCCCGTGGCGCTCTTGAACGGCGATACACGACGCCTCCGCGCCGTGATCGACCTGGGCTGCGCGACACCCGAACACGCCGCGTTCGTCGCGCGACTGGCCGATGCTCGCCAGGCACGTTAGAGTTCTTCCAGAGGCGCGCTGCTCATGTCCGACCGCAATATGACCGATACCATGCCCCAGCGACTCGCGGAAGGCCAGCGGCTTGACCAGCCCACGTTCCATGCACTTTACGAGGCGATGCCGCCGGGACTTCGTGCCGAACTGATCGATGGGGTTGTTTTTATGCCGAGCCCTGTTGGCTGTGACCATGGCCGCTCGCAGGCCGCTATGATCATGTGGCTTGGATATTATGCGTTACGTACTCCCGGCGCCGAAGTTCTGGATAACGCGACGACGATTCTGGGCTGGAAGAGTGAGACGCAACCCGACGCATTGCTTCGTCTCCTGTCTGAATACGGCGGCCGGAGCCAGGTTGAACAAGGCTACATTCGCGGCGGTCCAGAGTTGGTCGCCGAAGTGTCCAAGGCAACACGCTATGTGGACCTCGGACCCAAGCGTGACGACTATGAACGAGCCGGAGTACTCGAATACGTGGTGCACGCGATCGACCCTGATGAAATTTTCTGGTACGGCCGGGAAAAGGGCGGTTTTGTGCAACGAACGGTCGGTGCCGACGGGTTCTATCGTTCAACCGTCTTTCCGGGCCTCTGGCTTGATCCAATTGCGCTATTAAATGGCGATACGCGGCGGCTCCTCTCCGTCGTCGACCTGGGCTGTGCCACGCCCGAACACGCCGCGTTCGTCGCGCGACTGACCGACGCTCGCCAAGCACGCTCATGAGCGGCCCGCGCCAGGAGTGGCCCGACGAGAGACATTCTCTACGGCCGTCGGAGTGCTTCTGGAACAGGCTGTTTCGCCAGGTGATAGACATACGCCGCAACCGCCTTGATTTCGGGCGGATCGAGCACGCGGCCCCAGCCTTCCATACGCGTGTCGGGCACACCCTTGTCGATCACGGCGATCACCTGATCGGGCCGGTCGCCATGCTTCCATTCGTTGTCGGTGAGGTTGCCCGGCGCGGGACCAAGCAGATTGGCCGCGAGCGGGCCGTCGCCGCGGCCGTCGTTGCCATGGCACGCCACACAGCGTGCCAGAAAGATCGCGCGGCCTTGCGCCAGCAAGGGATCGGCGGCGACTTCCGGAGGCGCCGGTCCGGTCGGCTTGCTGAGCAAGCGAAACGCCACGAAACCCCCAGTCAGCACGGCCAGCATCGCGACAACGATGGCTGCCGAAACGGATCTATCGGTTCGTGTCGACGACGATTCGTCCGATCGAGAATCAGCGGTGGACAAGGGCCTTTATCCTCAAATCAGTCGGGTGCGACCGGAAATTCGCCTCACACCGTCCCTGGAGTCGGCGTCTCTACAACCAGGCGAAAATCGATCACACCACCGTTTGTCTTCGCGAAGAAATGGCGCTCAATGCGATCGATCAAGCCGGCCATTTCGAGAAACTCCAACTGATCTTTCGCGCGTCCCACGGTCATGCAAGGCCATTCAGAATTCACCCGGATTGATGGGTTCCCCACCAGCACGTGTGATCAACGCCCAGAAGACTTCAGGTGCGATTGTATCAAGGAAGAAGCGAACCGTACTGTCAGCCAGCACGGCGTGAAAGCCGCCGCGATGCGCGGAACCAGCGCCCTGGAGCGACGCACGCGCGGCCGGTTGAAACACAAGCTCGTCGGGTTTTGTCCAGGGGACCCCTTCTTCCGTTTCGACAACCATGATCGTGTTCGACGCGCCATCCGTGACATCGGCGATTCCAATGTCACGCGCCTTCTCAAAAAGTGCGCCATTGCCGACATAAACCCGGTAGGCCGTGGTGAATGGCTCGGCCCGCACCCGGCCTGGGCAGCGATAAACTCGGGGCATTTCTTTCAAGAGCGCCATGTTGTGCGGGCTATCCCAACGTTCATTGAGATGGAACTTATCGTAAAGCTCGCGCTGTTCCATGAACGGCAAGATCGCCACGCGCCAGCTCAAGAGCGCCTTGCTCTGCTTGTCGGTGATCGCGGCGCGCGGGAACGCATGATTCACTTGAAGATATTGTTTGATAGACCGGCTGATGGACTTGAGGCGGTTCGTGCATTCAGCCCGCTTGGCCGATTCACGGGCTGATGCCAGCGATGGCTGCAACATGCTCACGGCGATCGCCGCCGTGATGGGAGACGTCAGCGTCAGAATCGCTTCACGGTGCGTGAGCGTGGCACCACGTTGATCAACGGCCACCGTCGTCGTTGATGGATAAAGAAATCGGTTGAGATCGCTGGCCAACGGGATGACGTCGCGATCGAGCTTGACCAGCAGACCTGGAAAAGTTTTCCCCGAGCGCTGGCGGGCGAGAGCAACCTCGACGTTGATCTGCCGCGCGATGATCGGCAAGATCCGCTCGAATAAGAGGGTACCAGCACGTGGATCGTTGAACCCGAGATAAATCAGTTGTTCCGCGGCAAGCTGCTTGACCAGGGGTTTGAAAGGTCCCGCCGGCTGCCAGGGCTTGCGTGCGAGTGTCGCCTGGTGGGCGGCGGCCGTCGAAACCCCGAGCACAATCTGGTCACGGTCAAAAATCAACGTCGGCCGCAGTCCCGACAGATAGGGCGCCGGCAGGGCCTCGGGCGGAAAATCAAGCGTATACCCGTGGCGCGATCCGCCCAGCCTTTGAAACTTCAGAAATGCCCACGAGCGGCTAAAAAGTTCGCGCGCGCCGTTCGCAGCAAGTCTCTCAGAATGGAGCCAAACGACTTGATCAGGGATTCAACGCCCCGCACGGCCGCCGCTTCGTCACGAGTTTCAGCCGTGAACCCAAAACCAGTCAGGTGCGACATCAGCACGGCGGCCGCGGTTGCTTGATCCTCGGCTGGACGCGCCTCTACAAAAAAGGCGAGCTTCGGGCCAAGGTGCGCAAGAATGTCGTTGCGCAGGTCAACCTGGTGCCGTGCCAGTAAACCCGCGCCAGCGGGGTTTCCGTCCGCTGGTATCGATTCGTCCTTCAGCAGATGACTCGCCAGGTCGTAAGCTTTCGTGAGGTCGATTGAAAGAACCGACACATGCGTGAGCTCGCCCGGCAGGGGCGGGAGCGAATCGACGCCAAATGCCGGCTGGTCGAGCAAGGTCATCCACCCGGTGCGTGGCGCGGGAGCTTCGACACGAAACCTGGTCAGGAGAGCGTCCCCCTGAAAGCCCCATCTGAGCCCCAGCCATTTCAACCCTTCAAAGCCAACTTCAATCTCGTCGGGGGCGAACACGCCGAAGTCGATGAATCCCGTCGCGAAGGTTTCGAAACCATTCTCAGGTTCTTCTAAATGTTTTCGGATCATGTGATCGGACGCTAGCGGATGACCGGCAGCCTCGCGCTCGAGAATGTCTTGAGGTTTCATCTTGCTGGCAATGATCAGATCGCCCTTGTCGACCAGCCAGGTCGCATCGTTTCCAAGACGATGGAAAGTGCGTCCACCATGTTCGACGATCGCGCAGGTTTGCGCCCTGCTGGTTTCCCTCAATCGGTTTCGACCCACCGATCAGATCGAGGCCGTCTTTGATCTCCGGCCGATCGCCGCGTCGCAGCACGGCGATCCAGCTCGCTTCGCGGGAATGGTTTCGTGTGATCGCGACTTCGAATCCATTTTGAGAAATATGTTTAATCACACTCAATACGTCCGCGCCAGGAATCCGAGGTCCTTGCGCGCGAATCCTCGAACAGTTCCACGCCCTGAAGGATCACTTCCTCGAGCAGGGATCCCAATCTGGTTTCATTGATCAGTCGATACGCGGCCGACTTGCGCCAGGCGTTCGCATGAGCATCGAGCCCGTCGAATTGCAGGTGAAGCAGCACTTGCTCAGCGGGCTCGGGGCGTTCCTCTGGGCTCGGGGCAGGGGGCGAGATATCCTGTTTCTCGACGTCCTGCGCGGTTGCTCGATCGGCGGGAACTGTGAGAAATAGGCTGATCGATAGAATGATGGCGATAGCTCGCCATTCACGGCCGCCGCACCCTTCGCGGCATCGGGCATCCACGCGAAACATGGTTCACTCTCTCCCTCGCATACGAGCCTTTGGACGCGACGCGCGTCATTGTCCGCACCAGCATGGCGAGATTTCGATTAACCGTCACTGATTCGAGCCGACCGCCGGTCCGATTGACGATACGCGGGTGTCGGCCTCTTTCAAAAGTCATCATCGTGGCGTTCGAGCGATGGGCAAGAAGATGCGGAAGCGTGTTCCCTGGTTGGGTACGCTCTCGACTTCAAGCCGACCACCGTGATCCTGAACCATGCTGTGCGTGATCGAAAGTCCCAACCCGGTGCCGTCGCCAACGTCCTTGGTCGTGAAGAACGGGTCGAATATTTGAGGGAGGTGCTCCTCGGAGATCCCACAGCCGTTGTCGGCAACTTCGACGGTCACTTCGCGGCCGTGGGTCTCGGTCGTGATCGTGATCCGGCCGTCTTCGCGATGGGTCGATTCGATGGCCTGCATGGCGTTGACCAGCAGATTCAGGAAGACCTGGTTGAGCTGCGCGGGCGACCCCGCGACTGCCGGTATCTCTCCAAAATGTTGTTCCAGTTTGATATGGCGACGGTCGAGCCGGCCACGGAGCATTTCGATGGCCGTGCCGAGCGCTTCGTGAATGTCGGCACGATCATCCCTGGCATGATCGAGACGGGCGAACCCGCGGAGGTTTTGCACGATGTCGGCGACGCGCTTGACACCTTGCCGCGTACTCGCGAGGATCGACCCCATATGATCCTTGACATAATCCAGGTCGAATTCCGACGCCAGCCGGCGCGCCTGCTGGGCCAGCTCGGGGGCGACTCCCGCCAGGTTATCGCTGGCTGTGTCGTAAATGGACACCAGTCTCAGCAAGAAACCAACGTCACGCTCGATCACGGCGAGGTTGTTAGATACAAACGCCAGCGGGTTGTTGATCTCGTGGGCGACGCCAGCCGAGAGCATGCCCAGCGACGCCAGTTTTTCAGATTGCATCACGCGGCCGCGCATCTGGTGTCTCTCAATCAACTGGCCAATTTGCGTACCAAGGTTATTCATCATCTCGAGGATCGCGGTGTCCGTCGCTCGGGCCTCGTGACTGAAGAATTCGAGAACGCCCAGGCAATCGTTGCGCAAAACGATGGGGACAGCAAACGCCGATTGCAAGCCGGCTAGTTCGGCGGCGGCGCGGCGTGGGGAATTCGTTTCAGCGGCGATTTCTTCGATCCAGGCGGCCTGACCGCTGGCCCACACGCGGCCGGGCAGCCCCACACCTCGCTGGTATTCAAGCGCTCGCGAGAGGGCCTCGAACCCCGGCGCCGAGAAACCGGGGCGATGCCAGGCATCGGCGCAGCGCAAGCGCTGCGAATGCACATCGACACGCCAGAACGTCCCGTAATCCCAGTCGAGCTTGTCGCAAATTGTCGCGAGGATCTTGGCGTTCGCCTGGGCCGGGGTATCGGCTTCAGCCAGCACGCGGGTGGTCTCATACTGAGCCGCCAAACGCCGCTCGGCCTTCTTGCGGCTGGTGATATCGTGAAAGACGACGACCCCTCCTTGAAGGGCGCCTGTCTCGTCTCGGAGCGGGCGTCCCGACACGAGAATCCACGTGCCGTCATTGCGGCTGGGATAGGCGACGTAGATCTCGGTGTGATCGCTGACCTCGCCCCGGATCGCACGCATCAAGGGGAGACGTTCGAGAGGATAAGGAGTGATGCGGTCTGGCAAGTAGATCTCATAGAAACGAGCCCATTCCCCCGCGGGACGATCGACCCGCCCATGACCGAGCAACCGCTGGGCGGCTGGATTGAAAACCAGGAATCGCGCGTCGCAATCGGCGACGACGACGCCGTCTCCCATACAATCGAGCACGGACTGGAGAATCCGCGTTTGCTCGCGCAGGCGCTGATTCCGATCGCGCGAGCTCCTGGGCGTGCTGTTCCTGGCTCAGATTGAGACGGCGGATTTCTTCGACCTGGCGCAGGCCCGCCAGCGCCCGCGCCGTGTGGCTGGCCAGCGTTTCCAGCGGGCGTAAATCAACCCGCTCGGCATCAATGGGCGAATGCGTGGCAACCTGAAGCGCGCCCAGTACGGTCGTGCTCACCAGCGGCAAAATCACCTGGCCGCGAATCCCCGAGCGCCGCACCGCCTCGGCATCGCACCGCGGGTCAACCAGCGAATCAGGCACGACCACGACGCGCCCTTCGCGTGCCACGATGGCAAGGATATCATTCCCAGAAAGGGGACGCACCGTCATCTCGACGACTCCGGTCATGGCACCCAGCGCCCGCGCTCCCCTGATCACTCCGGCCTCTTGATCGACGAGCGAAATCATGGCCAGGTCGTAGCCGAGCTGCGAGCAAAATCGCAACACCGAGTCAAACGTCTTTTCGATGTTGTCAGGGTCGAGCTGCGAGATCGAGATGCCGAAGAACGCGTCGAGCAGGTCGGTGACCGCCTGCAGCTCGCGTGTCCTTTCCGCGATCCGACGCTCGAGCGTGCTGTACGAGCGAGAAAGATCTTCGGTCATCCGATTGAATGCCGCGCTCAAGGCGCCGATCTCGTCATCCGATGCGACCTCGCAACGCACGGTCAGATCGCCGGCCGCAACCACCGACGACGTCCGCGCCAGGCGGCGGATCGGCCGCGCAAAACGGCGTGCGATCGCATTTGACGCGCCAAGGCCGAGCACGAGCGAAAATCCGCCAAGGCCCAGCATGAGCCCTCGCAATTTGTACACCGGCGCATACGCCTCGTCTGAATCAATCTTGGCAATCAATCCCCAACCCATGAAGTTGCGGCCGACCGGACGAAAGGCCACGAGGACGTCACGGTCCTGGTAGTCGACCGTCCGCTCGAATCCAAATTGCCCATCGATCGCCGCGCCCAAGGCCGGGAAATCGCGCGTGGTCACCTGCGCCACGGGAGTCGCTCGGCGTGAGGGTAAAATCAAACGGATGTTTCTTCCTTCACTGATGCCAACCTGAACCTCGCCGGTTTCTTGCAGGCCGTTGGTATCCATCAAGAAAGAGGCAATCGGCCCGAAGTCGGCCAGCACGAGAACGCGTCCCATGTCTCGGCCGTCACGATCGCGCACGACTGATGAATACACGCAGGCGAAGATCTCGCCGAAGCGCTGGGGCGAGACGACCAGGCTGACTTCCGAAAGCGGCTTGCTCCGCCGCAGAAGTGAAAAATGCGCGATCAGCCCGTCGGGCCCGCTCGAGGCGAGCAAGTTGCCGGAATCGTCCTCGATCCAGAGACCCAGGATTCCGGCGGTATTGATTCGCGCACTCGAAAGCAACGCTTCTCCGTCGACTCGAAATCGCTCGCCGTTGATCGAGCTGTTCGCCCGGCGGGAGAGAAGCTGATGGATCCGATTCCAGCCCGCGATCTGAGTGGCCCGATCTTCTTGCTGCTGAAGAGTGTACGCCAGCATTTCCTGGCGGTCTGAGGCAACCGTCGAGAGGCGGTCATGAATCTGGTCGCGAAGGATCGTGCCTATGGCGTAAAACGCAACCGCGATCAATACGCCCGACGTGAGGGTGACGAGCACGCCCACGAAGAGCGTTAGCTTCCAGGCGATCGACGACCGGAAGATCGACCAGGTCGATTGGCGCGAGGTCACCGGGAGCTTTTGAAAACCGGCGGTCATCATTCCCATGAAACCTCGGGCCACTCCCAATGAACACGGACGTTCGACGTTGATCCCATCATCTCACGAACCGAGCTTCCGGGGTAACGCTTCCTGGACGGCGATGAAACGATTTCCGTTGCGGGTATTCTGAAGACATTGGTCTCCAAAGCGGCGACCAGCCACGAGGCGTACGGAACGCGAGGCGCTGGTTGTCCCGGCGCGAGCCTGTACAATAGCGGCCTCCATTCAGGGAGCACGCACAGGGAGTGACCGTTGAGTCAGGCCGAACGCGGAATCCAGGCAGCACGCACTGGTTTACTGGTGAATATCGTCCTCGTGATCGTCAAGCTGCTCGCGGGGATCGCCGGCCACTCAAGCGCCCTGGTGGCCGACGCCATCGAGTCGTGCACCGATATTTTTTCCTCCTTGATCGTGTGGGGCGGCCTCCTGGTTACCACTCGCCCCGCCGATGAGGATTATCCTTACGGCTACGGCAAAGCCGAGGCCCTGACCGCCGCGGTCGTCTCGCTCATGCTCCTGGGTGCCGCGCTGGGAATCGCAGTAGGGGCCGCCAGCGAAATCATGACGCCCCAGCACATGCCGGCTCCCTTTACTCTCGTGGTGATCGCGATCGTCATCCCGGTAAAGGAGTTGTTATTCCGCTGGATCATGCACATCGCCGAGGAGACCGGCAGCGCGGCCGTCAGGGCCGATGCCTGGCACCACCGCAGCGATGCCATCACCTCGTGCGCCGCCCTGATCGGGGTCGGTGTCGCGCTCTGGGGCGGGCCAGGGTGGGAATCGGCCGACGACTGGGCCGCGCTCCTGGCGGCGTTTGTCATCGCATTCAACGGGCTCACCCTCTTGCGCCCGGCCATTCGCGACCTGATGGACCGAATGCCCGACCGCCCGATCCTCCAGCAAATCACCGCGACCGCACTCGCAGTCGAGGGCGTGCGCGCAATCGAGAAGTTGCGCGTTCGCAAGGTCGGTATCGATTACTTCGTCGATCTCCACGTTCAGGCCGATGCGTGGTTACCCTTGAGCGAGGCCCACAACTTGAGCGGCAAGGTCAAGTCGGCCATTCGCGCGGCCGTCCCCGACATCACCGGCGTCTTGATTCACATGGAGCCCTACGAGGCTCATGCGCCGTCGAAAAGCACGCCGGCCGCTCCCTGAATTCTTGAGCCGAGATATTTGAATAACACCATACATACACGAACGCTTTCCGTTCACCAGGACTTTGGGAGTCATCACGATGCCAGGTCGACATGACGGTGGATTTCTCGGCCGCGCATGGCTGTTCGGCGTGTTCGCCACGTTGGTTTGCAACACCACGATGTCGATGGCCGGCGATCCATCGTTTGAGAAGATCGTGGACGACTACTTCGCCGCGCGAGACGAGTTCCGGCCCTCGGAGGCAACGTCGGTCGGCCTGCACGAATACGACCACCGGCTCGAAGACCTGTCGAAAGCGAACATCCTTCGGCGAATCGACGAACTGGTTCAGCTCGAGGCGCGAATCGCCCAGCTCAAGCGCGAGAAAAAGACCGCCAGGTCGTCCTCGAAGCTGACACGCGATGACGAGATCGACCTGGCCTTTCTCGAGCGCCAGATCGAGGCCGAACTCATCGATCTGAAGATCATCCGTGAGTGGGAACGCAATCCCATGATCTACACGATTTTGCCCGGCGGTGCGATCGACCTGCTCATCAAGCGCGAATTCGCCCGGCCGGTGGAAAGACTCGCGCCGTCGTCTCGCGTGAAAAACAGATCCCGGCCCTGTTCGAGGCCGCACGCGCTAACCTCAAGAAACCACCGCGCGAATTCACCGATCTGGCCATCCGCATGGCCAAGGGGTCGATTGGCTTTTTCGAAGGGCCAGTCAAGACATGGGCCCAGGAGGCCGCGTCGAACGACCCGAAGCTGCTCGGCGAATTCCAGGAATGGAACGCGCGGGCGATCGCATCGATGCGCGACTATGCGAGCTGGCTCGAGACCACCCTGAAGCCCCGCTCGACGGGTCAATTCGCGATCGGCAAGACGCTCTTCCTCGCCAAGCTCAAGGCTGAGGAGATGATCGAATGGCCGCTCGAGAAACTGCTTGCCCGCGGCGAGGCCAACCTCCAGAAAGACTACGCGGCCTTCGTCGCCACGGCGCGACGGATCGACCCCGCGAAGTCACCAGCCGAGGTGATGAAATCACTCTCGGATGATCATCCGACGGCCCGCGATTTGATCCCATCAGTACAGCGTTCGGTCGAGTCGGCGCGGCAGTATCTGATCGAGCACGCGATCGTGACGGTCCCGTCCGAAGTTCGACCAATCATCGGCGAAACGCCTCCCTACGCGCGTTCGGGCTCGTTTGCCTCGATGGATACGCCCGGCCCCTATGAAACCAAGGCGACCCAGGCGTTTTACTATGTGACGCCCGTTGAAGCGACCTGGGATGCCAGGCATGCCGAAGAGCATCTGCGCCTTTATAACCCTCCCGTCGTGGCAATGATCAACGTTCACGAAGCTTATCCCGGCCATTACCTGCAGTTTCTCTATGCGAAACAATTTCCGACCAAGGTGAGAAAACGGCTCTATTGCGGAACGAACGGTGAAGGTTGGGCCCATTATTGCGAACAGATGATGGTCGACGAAGGGTTCGGCGGCGGCGACCCCAAGATTCGCCTTGCTCAGCTTCAGGAGGCTCTTCTACGCGATTGCCGCTACGTCGTGGGGATCAAGCTTCACACACAGGGTTGGACCGTCGAGCAGGGAGCCAAGGTCTTTGTCGAGAAGGCTTTTCAGGAGCCAGCCAACGCGTTCGAGGAATCGCGTCGAGGATCTTATAACCCGACGTATCTTTACTACACATTCGGCAAGCTCGAGATCCAGTCCCTCCGCGATGACTTTTTGGCCAGGCGCGGCAGTTCGTTGCGTGAGTTTCATGACGCGTTTGTAAGGCAAGGGGGGCTGCCGCTGTCCCTCGTCCGAAAAATCTTGCTTCCTGAATGAGCCGCTTGCGAAAAACGCCTCGATCACGTTCCGTCACGTCTCCGCGATCAAGTCAAGGGTTGATGTGAGCATTGCGGAGAATGAAATCGACGTTAGGAGCGTAGATCTGAGCATGGATCGTCACGATGGCCGTTCCCTGGCTGAGCACGCCCGCGGTGTGCTTGCCGTTGGGTATGTAATGAATACTGATCGTGCCAACGGAATAAGCTTCGTCATAGACTCCCGAGCTGATGTTCAAATCGACGCTCACCTTTGGCAAGAATGAAGGCAGGCCCGATCGATTGATGTATTGAGACGTCTGAGGTGCGGCCAGGTCGAGCCCGAGTACTGTGTTCGAGTTGAGGTTGCGGTCGAAGATCGCGGTCACGCCGCCGATCGGCTGGGTGGGATCACTCGGAGTGACGAGCAACAACTGAATATCCGAATGCAAGATCGTGTTGGTAGACCCGACGCCCGTGATGAACGTGCGGATCAACTGGCCGCTCGTCTGGCCGCGGCCGACCGTATACGTACCGACATACTTGGCCGTGAATCGCTCTTTCCGCTGCGCCGAAGGCGTGAGTGTGCCCGTCGGAGCAAGAGCCTGGTTGTTGATCGTGCCGTCCGAGGTAATGAGCGGCCCTTGATTGTTCAGGGTGGCGATCGACTGCGACGAGAACGCGGCGGATCCCGACCCCCGACCCAGGGTCAGGCTGTTCGAGGCCATGATGTCGGTGATCGCCGAGAGCAGCTCGCGGCGCTCGACTTCTTCAAAATCGAGTCGTATGTTACGCGCGATTCGACGTCGCATCTCTGCCTCCGTGAGGTCACGGGCGTGGCCGGACCATGACTCTGGCAATTCATCCCGGTCAGGGCATGATTTTCCGACCGACGACCGTGTTCAAGGAAAGCATGCTGCGGCGGTGACGAACCGCCGTATCGAGGTACTGCTTGACGGTGTTGTTATAGTCGACCTGAGCGTCCAGGTAATCGAGCAAACTGCTCGCGCCATCGGTATAAAGCTTGAACACATTATCGAGAACCTGTTTGGCCGGCGGCAGCACATTGTCTCTGAGCTCGTCGACCTGCCGGCGCGTGACGTCGTATTCTTGCACGGCCTCTTCGACATCGATCTGAACCTGTCGCTCGAGGTCGCCAAGCTGAAGCTCGGACTGCGTCACGTTGATCGTCGCCCGCGCGATCCCCCCCTGGTTCCGGTTGTAGATCGGCAAGGGGACCGTCACGCCAATGGCCCAGGAATACTGGCCCTTGAGACCGTACGGCGTATTGTCTTGAAACGTGTAGGGTTGCCAGAGCACATAAACATCGCTGTAAGCGTTAGCCTTGGCGAGCCGCACGTCGGCCTGGGCTCGGTTGATTCCTAGCCTCAGTGAGACAACGTCCGGCCGGTCCGCCAGCGCGACTTTCGAAGTTCGTCAGCCGGAGGGGGAGGAGGAGCCAGGTCGGAAATCGTACCCTTCAGCTCCAGGTGAGAGGCTTCGTCGAGAGTGAGATTCATGAACGAGCCGAGATTGAGCTTGGCTTTGCGATAGCTTGCCTTGGCGTCTTCCAGGCCCAGCTTGGCGTTTCGGTACCGGATCATGACCTGGTTGAGCTCGCCCTGCGAAATATCGCCCTTTTGAAAGCGCCTCGCGTTGCGTTGAGCGACATCGCCGAGCCGGTCGGCGCTCTTTTGTGCGTAGCGGACCGTCTGGCGGGCCGCGAGCGCCGTCACATAGGCGCCGTAGACATCGTCGATGCGCTGGCGAACGGCGTCTTGAAACAATGCCTCGAGCACACGCTCGGCACGCGTGGCGACGAGCGTACGCGCCTGGCGCTTGCGCGAGATGTCGAGCGGGTAAGTCACGTTGGTGTCGACCTGGCTCGGACCGCCCGGAGCGGCTCGGCTAAAAGCCGTGCTCGAACCTCGATATTGAAGAAGCTGGCCGTCCTGATAGAAAATCGGGTTCGAACGCAGGTTGGCTTGCAGGATATCGGCCCGAGCCATCGGGATTTCCAGAAACTTGGAGCGAAGATCGAGACTCCGTTCGAGCGTGACATCGATCGCGCGGTCGAGCGTGACGCCGTCAGGGGGCCCATCATCGTCCTGGTCAACGATTTCGAGGCTGCCGTAAAACGGCGTCGATGTGGGCGAGACCGGTGCGGGCTGCGGTGACGACACGGGGGCCTGCAAGTCGGCCGGGCCAGCCTCTGTGCCGGGTGACGCGACCGTGGTCGGAATACCTTTGGGAGTCGACACGCCCGGCCGTCCGCCGAGAATTCCGCCGGTCCCCGGCAAGTTGGGAAACGCACCCCCCACCGCGCCGGGCGCCTGCCCGAGTAGAGAGCTGTTCCCGCCCGGAAGTGTCGGCACACTGGTGTCGATCGTCGGCGCCTGCGCGGCTGCTCGGTTCGCGAGCGTGCACATCCAGAGCGCAGCGATCAGGCCGGCAGGCCGCAACCGCCTCGTCGTGCGCTCGAATGCCGTTCGAGCGCCCGGCCGCGAGACCAACGATCTCACATTCCGATTCCACGCAGGATTGGAGCCCACAGATCGTGCCCCGCTTCAATCGGTTACTTCGCTCGATTCACCACGCCCGCAACAACCACTGCCATCGTGAATCGGCTGTCAGACAGGGGAAGCTGAAGGTCCGGTGCGAACGTTTGAACCCGTGCCGCCCGACGAACCGGTGCAACCCGGCCATCAGGGCGCGCGAAGCTGCCTGGCCCAGCCCCCTAACGTCCGAATAACCGTTCAAGTCGCATCCAGATGAACCGCTGACCCCGGTCCATCGCCCGCGACTTTGGCGATTATGTCGATTGGAAGGAATATTCTGACAAGACGGGTCCTCTGGTTCGACAGGGCTCCGACAATGATCGGAACAGAAAGTCGCTTGAGCCGCGTTCGGCCCGGCTTTGCTCCCTGCGTTGGGAGCCGGAGTGCGTGGTCCGTAGCGGAGGGCGCGGTCGCCTCTTGAGCATCGGGCGAAGATAGTCATGACCGTCCTGACCGCCGGATTTTCAAAGTGATCAAGAGAGCCTTGGTCGTTTGATTATGCGACAATGCGGGTTCGTTGGTCGGAATGGGTCTACATCCCCATCCGGCCAGACTCGACGTGGAGGGGCTCGCATGGCCGTCATCGACGCGGATCGAAACCTTCTGTTCGGCGTGCTGGCCCTGCAAATGGACTTCATCTCACGCGGTGCACTGGTTGCGGCAGTCACCGAATGGACCCGTGATCGGTCGAAGCCTCTCGACCAGCTCCTCGTCAGCCAGGGGGGGCTTACCGAGCCGCGTCGGGCTCTCCTGGAATCACTGGTCAGTGAACACCTCGGGGCACACGGCGACGATCTGGAGCGGAGCCTGGCTGCGGTCTCCAAGATGGCGACGTCCCATGGCGACCTGGGTGTGCGAGCCTCTGACGTCCTCGCCACGCTCTCGCCAACCACGGGATCGGAGCCGGGGGCAAACGTCACCTGGGACGTGGGCCCGACCACGTCGCGGGGATGGCGGTTTCGGATCTTGAGGCCGCACGCCCGAGGCGGAATCGGTCTCGTCTCGGTGGCACTCGACGTGGAACTGAACCGCGAAGTCGCCCTCAAGGAGATCCAGGACCAGCAGGCCGACGACCCGGCGAGTCGTACCAGGTTCGTACTCGAAGCCGAGATCACTGGCCGGCTGGAACACCCCGGCGTCGTGCCCGTTTACGGACTGGGCAGCAGCCCGGCGGGCCGCCCCTACTATGCGATGCGGCTCATCAAGGGCGACAGCCTCAAAGAAGCCGTCGACCGGCTCCACCGCGAGGGCGAGCAGCCGTGGGTCTTGCGAGGTTTGCTCAACCGGTTCGTGGCCGTCTGCTATGCGGTCGCTTATGCGCATAGCCGGGGGATCCTCCACCGCGACCTCAAGCCGGCCAACATCATGCTCGGTCCGTACGGCGAGACGCTGGTCGTCGACTGGGGCCTGGCCAAGGTGATCGGCCGGGCCGAGGCCGCCGCCTTCGGCACCCCGGAAGCAACCCTTCGGCCGGTCGGCTCCGGCACCGAGACGGCGGACGGGTCGACGATCGGCACACCTGCCTACATGAGCCCGGAACAGGCCGAGGGCCGCCTCGATGCGCTCGGGCCGGCCAGCGATGTCTACAGCCTTGGCGCCACGCTCTACTACCTCTTGACTGGCCGCCCACCGTTCGTCGACGGCGACATCGCCACAGTCCTTCGGAACGTGCGGCGAGGGGAGTTTTCGCCTCCGAGAACGGTCAACTCGAACGTGACCCGCGCGCTCAATTCCCTTTGCGTGAAGGCGATGGCTCTCCGTCCAGACGACCGCTACGACTCGGCCCGCGCGCTGGCGGAGGACCTCGAGCACTGGCTGGCCGACGAGCCGATCACGGCCTACCGCGAGTCGGCGGTACCGCGACTGGCTCGCTGGGGGAGGCGGCACCGACCGCTGGTGGTTGGCGCGGGGGTGTTATTATTGACGACGGTCGTCGCCCTCGTGGCAGGTTTGATCCTCCTGGGCCAGGCCGGGCGCGGACCGACCAGCAACGGGTTCGTGCGGAAGCCAACTATGTCGAGGCCCAGAAACAGCGCGACCTGGCTCGTCGCGCCGTGGATGAATACTTCGTCCAGGTGAGTGAAAACACCCTGCTCAAATCGCCGCTGCCGGGACTTCAGCCGCTGCGCAAGCAACTCCTGGAATCGGCTCTGAAGTACTACAAGGAGTTCGCCAGCCAGGGAGCCGACGACCCAAAACTCAAGAAAGAACTGGCCAAGGCGTATTCCCGCGTCGGCACCATCACCGCGGAGATCGGCGGGCCCGCCGACGCCCTGGCCACCCTGGGTCAAGCCCGAGACTCATACGAACTCCTGTGTCACGCCCACCCGGACGATCCGTCGTTTCGAGGCGAATTGGCCAGAATCCACCGATGGATCGGCCGGATGCAGGCGGGCATACATCCGGCGAAGGCCCTCGCGTCGTTCCGGCGGTCGGCCGCGCTGGGAGAGGAATTGGTCGCCAGTCATCCCGAGGTCCCGCGATTCCAGGCGGATCTGGCCTTTAGCTACAACAACGCTGGGGCCATGCTCGCCGCAACGGGCGAGCTCGACGAGGCCCTGGCATCCCAATCGCGGGCGATCGGCGTCTGGGAACGCCTGATTCGCGAACACCGCGATCCCGAATTCCGGGTCGGCCTGGGCTTGACCTATAGCAATTTCGGCGAAAACACGAGCCATGCCGGCCGATTGGACGACGCCATTGACACGATCCGAAAGGCCGTCGATGTCCTCGAGATGGTGGTCCGTGAAAACGACTCCGTCCCCCTCTATCGACAAAAACTCTGCCACGCTCTCCTCGTCCTCGGAGAGACCTATTTTTACCACTTGGCCAACCGCGAGGCGGAGGAAAGCTTTCGAAAGGCCCTGGCCATCGCCGAACCCCTGGCGAAGGAGAATCCAGCGGTTTCCGAGTTCCAAATGACGGCAAGTCAAGTCTTTGACGACCTCGGCCACCTGCTTGCCCGTGACGGCCGCCGTGACACCGAGGCCCGGCTCTGCTTCGAAACGGCCCTGACGACGGCGAAAAAGCTTACAAACGACCAATACGGAAGCTTCAGCGTTGCCTATAGCTACCGCGGACTCGGCAAGTTGTTTCGCAAGGAAAAACGGCCGGCGGACGCGTTGGAAGCCTTGCAAAAGGCCGTCACAATAGGCGAGACCATTCTCCTCCCGCCGTATTCCCTGTACGAATTGGCCTGCGCCCGGGCGCTTTGCAGCGCCGTGGTCGGCGAGGGTAAGGCCGAGTTGACCGCGGCGGAGCAAGAGACGAAGGACCGCTACGGCGACCAGGCGATGGAAGCGCTGCACAAAGCCATTGCCGGAGGTTGGAGGCTCGTCACCTGCATCAAGACCGACCCAGACCTCGACGCGATCCGTTCGCGTGCCGACTTCCAGGCTCAGATCCGCCGTCTGGAGGACGAGCAAAAGGCGGCATCGAAAGCCGTGCCCGAAAACCCAACCCGGCGACCTCAGAACACGCCAGGCGCGGCCAAGAATTGAGCGAGAGCGGACTCTTCGCGGTCTCGCTCGTTGGTCGGGCTTTCCATCTTCAGTGAACCCCGGCAACCTTTCCCAGCATTGCGCGTTTTCTGGCAGATCACGCACTCGCAATGGAGACGGGCTCCGAAGCTCACCGGTCTTTGTCCGTCCTGACTCCTGAATGCCGGGTCCGCATGGATTAACCCGACTTCGGTTGCAATGATTGTCGGACCCCGCCAACGCGCCGCGACCGCATGACGGCCCATGACGCTACAAAATGAATAGTCCGAGATCGGGGACAATCAGCGTGGCGTGGCGACCACGACGGGACTCGCGTGCGGATCGTCGGGTGAATGGGTGCCCACCCCCGAGCCATCGGCGAGCAGACCCCCTTCGGTCATCACTTTATCTTCGTACATCTGCTCGAGTATCAGACTGCCGGTAGTCACGACCTCCTCGCCGGGTGACACGCCAAGGTGAGCGAGCGACGGTGCCTTGACGATCACCACATCGTTATTCTCCTTCACAATGGCGATCTGACGGCGCTCGAATCGATTCGGTTTCCCCGCTTTCTTGACGAACACGTATTCGTAGCGGTCAACCGAGACCATCGCGATTCGAGGAATCATCACGCGGCCGGGCTTGGGCGGAATCTTCAACACCATGCGCACGAACATTCCCGCCTTGAGCCGGCCCTCGGGGTTGCGAATCGTTGCATGAAACCTGGCGGACCGTGAATCAGGATCGATGGCCTTGTTGATGTAACCCACCGTGCCTTCGATCGTTCGGTTCGAGAACGGAAAAATGATCGTCAGCTTCTCGCGCTCTTCCACCTGATCGGCGTCAAGCTCACTGACACTTCCCTTGACCCAGAGGTGGTCAAGCGGTGCGATGGTCATCAAGAGATTTTGGGAATTGTAATAATTACCCTGCACGACATCGCGCAGAACGACGACGCCCGCCGCCCGCGAGCGCAAGATCATCTTGGCTTTTTGCACGCCGTCTTCATTGCTCGCGTTTTCAATTTCCTTGTCGGTCAACCCATAAACGAGGAGCTTGTCTTTGGCGAGCTTCATCTTGAGGCGGCTCTGGGCCTCGTCGTTTTCGACTTCGATCAACTCCTTCCGCGCCAGAATATTCTCGGTCGCGAGGGGGGCCTTGAAGTCGAGCACTTTCTTGTCGCGGTTCCACTGGCTGATGGCGGCTTCGTAAGTGCTCTTGGCCTCGGCGAGATCGGTGCTGAATAATTCGAGCAACGGGTCGCCTTTCTTGACGGTCGATCCCAGGTCAACGAGAACCTTGTCGACGCGGCTATCAAACGGAGTGCGCACGACGGTCACCGTGGCCGGGTCGTAATCGGTCGTGCCAAAAAGCTTTAACTCCGATGGCTCCGTCTGCTGCTTGACGGCGACCACCTTGATGCCCAGCGACGCGATCTGGCGATCATCGATCGTCAGCAGCCGGTCCCACGGCTCCTTGGATCCAGCGGAAGGGCTTTCAACCCAGGATTTGTCACCAAGGTCTTCCGCCGCCGATGCGCCGACATGCGACAACTGTTTCAAGACGCCTACCACCTGGCCGCGAGTCCAGCTATTGCGTGCGACTCCCGTGGCGCCGGCTGCGATCAAGAGAACGGCGATCAGCTTTTTCCAGGTGATCTTCATGACTTGAATTCTCCAGAGCCGCTTTGATCGGTGGCCGACCTACGATGGCATATCGCCGTGCGCGTCATGGTGTGAGGAATGCTGGGAATGAGAACCTGGATGCAGGAAACGGTCGGTATAGTGTGAGCCCAAAATCAGGTCTGACGAGCATTCCACGTGTCCGGCCGGTGCCGGGAAGAAGCTATAAAGCACGGGCATCAAGTAGCGCGTCAGAAACAGGGTGCAGAGCATGGCCCCCACCACCACGATCGCCAGCGGCTTTTGCGCCTGCGAGCCGATGGAAGTCGCCAGCGCCGCCGGAAGCAAGCCGAGGGCCGCGGTGAGCGATGTCATCACGACGGGGCGTACGCGCAGCTCGGCTCCACGCATCACTGACTCGCGCACAGGCAAGCCCGCTGGCGCGCAGTTGATTGAAATACGAGATCAAGAGCACCCCATCCTGAACGGCCACTCCAAAAACCGAGACAAACCCCACCGCGGCCGAGATGGAAAATGGCGTCCCCGTGATCCAGAGCGCGAGAATGCCCCCCATCGACGCCTCGACCACGTTCATCATCACCAAAAGCGCATCCTTGATGGAGTTGAAGGCCGTGTAAAGCAAGCTCATGATCAACCCGATCGAGATCGGCACGATCCACATCAGCCGATAATTGGCCTCTTCCATCTGCTGGAATTCACCCGACCAGTCGATGTCGTAGCCTGGCGGCAATTGAGCGCCATACTTGGGATCGGTCACCTTTTCCTGGGCTTCGGCGATCGTCGACGCGAGATCGCGTCCTTTGACACTGAACTTGATCGGAATATACCGGCGGTTGTTCTCGCGATAAATATACGCGGCCCCCGGCTTGTGAGCCTCGATATGGGCCAGTTGTTCGAGCGGAATTCGCGCCCCCGGCTTGCCGTCTGGACCGGTCGTGTCGACGGGGATCCGCCCGATGACTTCAGGATCGTCGCGCTGCCCTTTAGGCAGACGCAAAACGATGTCAAAGAGCTTTTCCCCCTCAACCATTCGCGTGAAAGCGCGGCCGCCGACGGCCACCTGAACGACCGCCTCGACGTCAGACACATTGATTCCATAGCGCGCACACTCATGGCGGTCGATCTGAATTTCCAGGTTAGGTTGCCCCACGATGTGAAACAGTCCCGGATTGGAAATCCCGCGCACCTGGTTCAAGATGTTGATGACCCGCTGGCCGGCCCGCTCGAGAACTTCGAGATCATTGCCGAAGAGCTTGATCGAGTTAGCTCCTTTGACGCCCGAGAGCGCCTCTTCGACGTTGTCGCGAATGAGCTGCGAAAAGTTGATGTTGACCGACGGGAAATCCTTGAATTTCTCCATCAACTCATCCTGGATCTCCTCACGCGTGATCTTTCGCGTCCAGATCTTGTGGCCGAGCAGATAGATCGGTTTTTCCCGCCAGTGTTCCATCGGGATCAGCGGAGCGTTGAACTCGACGTTGAAAAAGCTGGTGATGTCGGTGCCGTCGTCGGGACGCCCGACGTGCGACATGACGCCTCTGATCTCGGGTATCGAGCCGATCACGGCCCGCAGCCGAGGTGCCATGCGCGCCGCTTCCTGAAGCGTCACGGTGCGCGGCAAGAGGGCACGGATCCAGAGATTCCCCTCTTCGAGCGGGGGCATGAATTCGCCGCCGAGCCTGGGAATGAGCGTGATCGTGAAAACAAGCAACGACCCCATCGCCGCCAGGAGAAGATAACGATGATTGAGCATGCGATTGAGCATGACAAGATAGCGCAGCTTCATGATCCGGTCGACGAACGTTTCCTTCTCTTCACTCTTGTTCTGGAAGAAGAACGAGCAGAGGACCGGGGTCAGCGTCACAGCCAGCAAAAGCGCGCCGCAGATCGCGAAGGCATAGGTATTGGCCATCGGGCCAAACAGCGCCCCCTCGGGCCCGGTCATCGAGAACAGCGGGATGAATGCGCAGACGATGATCAAGGTTGAAAAGAAGAGTGCGCGCTCGATCTCGTACGACGCCTCGATGATCCGGTCGATTAGCGGACGCGACCGATCGGCATTGCGGGCCGTGATATGGCGAAAAACGTTCTCGACAATGATGACCGAGCTATCGACGATGATCCCGAAATCGACCGCGCCGATGGAGAGCAGATTGGCCGACTTCCCCTGAAGGTACATGACCGAGACCGAAAACAAGAGCGCCAGGGGAATCATCAAGGCCACGATGCCCGCGCACGAAACATCACCGAGGAACACGAACAGAATCAGGATCACGAGTGCCATGCCGACAACCAGGTTGTGCAGCACGTTGTGCGTCGTCACGTGGACCAGCTCGGTGCGCTGGTTGAAGATCCGCAGGTGCATCCCCTTCGGCAAGAGCTTACCGCTATTGAGCTGGTCGATCTTGTCGAGAACCCTCTGCGACGTCGGCACCGACTTCTCATACTTTCGCATGAGCACGATGCCTTCGACGACGTCGTTCTGGCCATCGCGGCCGACCACGCCGAGCCTCGGCTGGTAACCGACGACAACCTTGGCGATCTGCTTGACGTAAACCGGCATATTGTCGTAGCTCGTCACGACCACGTCTTGAATGTCTTCGAGCTTTTCGACTTCAATCGCATAGGCATGGTCGGCCACCGCCGGGTCGAGCGAATCGCGCCCTTCACCCAGGTAGCCGATTGCGCGCACGTTATGCGATTGACCCCCCAGCGGCAGAACGTCGCCGCCGACGTTGGCATTCGACCTCGAGATCGCATCCGTGACCATCTGCAGCGTGACGTCGTAGCGGCGCATCAACTGAGTGTCGAGCAAGATCTGGTATTGCTTGACGGTGCCGCCATAGCCGGTCACGTCGATCACGCCCGGCACCGTTCGAAGCTGCCGCTCGAGCACCCAATCTTGAACAGCCTTGAGCTGGTTGAGGGTGTAACCGTCTCCTTCCAGCACGTAGCGAACGATTTCGCCGGTCGGGCTCCATGGCGATAGAGCCGGATTCGTGCCCGCCGGCAGATTGCTCACCATGCCAATCCGGTTGATCACTTCCTGGCGGGCCGTCCAGTAGTCGGTTCCGTATTCAAATTGGCACTTGATGTCGTTGAGGCCGGCCAGGGAAATACTGCGCAGATACTTCAGACCCGGCATCCCGTTCAAGGCCGTCTCGATCGGGATCGAGATCAGGCGCTCCATTTCCTCGGGACTGCTACCGGGATTCTGGGTGATGACCTCGACCAGCGGCGGTGTGGGATCGGGATAGGCTTCGACGTTGAGGTTGCGCGCGGAATGGATGCCCAGAATAATCAGCCCAACCGTCCCCAAAAGGACGATGAAGCGATTATGCAAACTCCATGAAATGAGAGCCCGTACCATGAGACGCCACTCAGTTCCGGAAATTGGCGCGAAAGGACGAAATTCTCCGACGAAGCCAGATATCCGCTGCCGGCCGAAGTTGACTCGATGTCGAGTGTTCTATGCTGGTCTGGGGGAGAGAGCCCGGGGTCGTGGTCCGGGCAATGGGGTTGCCGAGCGGCCAGGCTGTGGCCCCACTGGATCGAGGAAAACGGCTACCGGTCTCGACAAATGCCGTTGCACCACCGATCGCCCCCGTCAATTTGTCAGATTGTGGGGGCGTCTCTCACCACGACTTTCGCGGCGATGGACGACAGCACGAGTTTGCGTCTTTGTCGCAACGCTTGCACGGAGTTGGAGATCGATCGCCGGCTCAAAGACGCCAATGGAGCGGAAGGGGATCGAACCCTCAACCTCCGCATTGCGAACGCGGCGCTCTCCCAATTGAGCTACCGCCCCATTAAGGTCATCGACCTTAAAGTACCCTCCAGAATTGCTAAACGCAAGGTAAGATAAAGATTCCAACGCCCGGGGGCTTGCTCTCGGCGCCCCCACCCGGTTCGGATAGCAATCCAATCGAACGGCCGCACACCGCATCGCAACGCAACCTGGAGTCGCTTTCGGATGCCTTACCCACTTTGCATGTTTAATGCCCAGCGGCGACGCCTTGCCTCGATTTTGGTTTTTCTGCTGGCAAACTTGCTCCCGCCCCTCGATTTCGCACGGCCAGCCGCCGCCCAGGACGCTCCCGCGTGGCCCCTGGCCAGATGGGCCGCCATTCCAGAAAATCCGGTCTTTGCCGGCACAGGAAGCGATACCTGGGATCGAAAAATCCGCGAGCGCGGCTACATTCTTGTCGGTGACGACGGCACATATCGGCTCTGGTACACGGGCTACGCCATCGACCGACCCCCCACCATGTCGCTCGGCCTGGCCACGTCGCGCGACGGCATTCACTGGAGCCGCGACCCCGAAAATCCCATTTTCTCGGCTTCGTGGGTCGAGGATGTGTGCGTCGTCAAACGCGATGAAGGCTTTTTCATGTTCGCCGAAGGTAAGAATGACATTGCTCATCTCTTGACCTCCAGCGATGGTCGAAAATGGACCGACGAAGGCACGCTCGACATCCGCAAAACCGATGGCTCGCCCCTCAACGCCAGCCACTTCGGCACGCCCACGGGCTGGTTTGAAAACGGCACCTGGTACCTGTTTTACGAGCGCGGCGACCAGGGGGTTTGGCTGGCCACGTCAAAAGACCTGAAAATCTGGAAAAACTTCAGCGACGATCCGGTCCTCGCGATGGGCCCCGAGCCGTACGACAAGACCGCGGTGGCCGTCAACCAGATCACGAAACGCGACGGACTTTACTATGCCCTCTACCACGCCAATTCGCAGCGCCCCTGGAAGGACTGGACAACCTGCCTCGCCCGATCACGCGACCTGATCCACTGGGAGAAATACCCAGGCAACCCGATCATCGGCAATAACTGCTCGAGCGCGATCCTTGTGCGCACCCCACAGGGCGAGGACCGGCTTTACACGATGCACCCGAATGTGAAGGTGTTCGTACCGATTCTTGAGCCGGCGTCGAAAAAATAGAGCAAGGGAACGAGCGAGCCACGGAGGCCGTGCGCCATGACACTCGACCAGGATGGGGCGGGGAAATCCGCTGCCGACAGCCCGGTGTTGATCGTCGGGGCCGGGCCGACCGGACTCGTGCTCGCCCTCTGGCTCACCAGGCTCGGCGTGAACGTCAGGATCATCGACAGGACCGCCGAGCCGGGCACGACCTCGCGCGCCTTGGCCGTACAGGCTCGCACGCTGGAATTCTACCGCCAGGTGGGAATCGCCGACGAGCTCATCGCGGGCGGCGTCAAGATCGCATCCCTGAACTTCTGGGCGAACGGCGCCCGGGCCGCGCGGGTGCCGTTCCAGCAAATCGGGGAGGGACTGAGCCCCTATCCTTTCCCTTTGGTATTCCCGCAGGACGCCCACGAGCGATTGCTGATCGAGAAATTGGATTCCGCCGGAGTGAGAGTGGAGCGCCAGACGGAACTGATTCGTCTTGCTCAACACAAGGGGGGCGTAAGTGCCACGCTCAAGCGACCCGACGGCTCCGAAGAGACCTGCGAGGCCGCCTATCTCGCCGGCTGCGATGGCGCTTCGTCGACCGTCCGGGACCAGCTTTCCATCAGCTTCCACGGCGGCACCTACGCGGGGCTCTTCTACGTCGCCGATGTCGAAGCGGCCGGTCCGGCGACCGACGGCGACTTGCACGTTGATCTCGAGGATGCCGATTTCGTGATCGTCTTTCCCCTGAAAAGCCAGGGCCGCGTACGTCTGGTCGGGCGCGTGCGCGAGGCTCGCGGGCCCGATCGCCTCGACTTGAGCTTTGATGATGTAAAGGGTAAGGCGATCGAGCACTTGAGACTCACGATCTTCAGAGTGAATTGGTTCTCGACCTATCGCGTGCACCACCGGGTGGCGGCGAGTTTCCGGGATCGATGCGCTTTCCTGCTCGGAGACGCCGCCCACGTCCATAGCCCGGTTGGCGGCCAGGGGATGAACACAGGGATCGGCGATGCCGTTAACCTGGCGTGGAAGCTCGCCATGGTGCTCAAGGGAGAGGCGCCGGCCGACCTGCTCGATACTTACCAGCCAGAGCGGATCGCCTTCGCGCGGCGGCTGGTCGCCACGACCGATCGCGCCTTCACGGTGGTGACAGCGCAAGGCTCGATCGCCCGGCTGATACGAACCCGTCTCGTTCCGCTTCTGGTACCTACCCTTTTTCGGCTGGCTCCGTTGCGGCGTTTCCTGTTCCGGACCGTGTCGCAAATCGGCGTCAACTATCGTGGCAGCCCGTTGAGCGTGGGCGGGGCCGGTGCCGTCCATGGCGGCGACCGCCTGCCCTGGGTCGAGACCTCCCCGGGACAAGACAACTTCGCACCGCTCGCTTCGATCGCATGGCAAGTCCACGTCTATGGGAGGGCAACCACTGGCCTGGCGGAAGCCTGCGCCAGGCGCGGGCTCCCACTACACGTTTTCCCCTGGCACCCTGAAATGCGGCGGTCCGGCTTGCGGTGCGGTGCGTCTTATCTCGTCCGGCCGGACGGCTACGTTGCACTGGCCGATCCGCATGCCGACCCCAAGCGGTTGTGCGACTACTGGAGCACGAGGTGCGACTTCGTTGGGAAGCATTTGAATCCACTATGACCTGATAGAACGAGGTGCTCCGTGAGGACGGCGTTTTCAGCGCGCACGCGAGGCCCGGGTTGTCGGGCGTTGTGGTGCCCCCTTTCTTTGGCGACGACATGGTCGATGCGGCAGGGCTGATCCTGACGAACCGCATCGCGAAGGATTTTGATCGCGGCATCCACCTCAGGCAGAAGTCGCGTCTCGTCCGTCACCTCGGTTGTTGCTATTTTTTGAACGTCTGTGACGGGAAAACAAGATCGAGCATGAGCAGACGGAACTCGGGCCGGCTTCGCAACTCGTCAAGCACCCCTCGGCACGGAACGCATTGACGTCGCGAAACCCCATCTCGGCCGCGCGGAAGAGTGCTTCCATTGCCTTCGCGGCCTGGCCGTCTCGCTCGGCGGCGGAGCCGCCAGGGTCGTCGCGGCGACGTTGACTCGCGAGCACCGCGTGACAGCACCCGGTCTCAAACCATTGTTCTCCCGACCGCGAGGGCAGGCCGCCATACAGACTGAGCGCGCAGAGTATCGGACACGGCCGCTTTGGTGTCGGCAAGATCGCGAACAGCCAGCCCGCGCTTTCGCAGGGTCGACGCCAGGTTGCCGCGATACGACGAGACCTTGGGGCTTTCCTCGACCAGCCGCTCGCGGACGACAATCGCCCGGTCGTAAGTATCGCGGGCTGCCGCCGAACGGCCTAGCCGGCAAAGCACGTCGCCGTAACCCGCGAGAACCGAGGCGAAACCATCAAAATAGTCGGCGACACTGGTCTTGTCGTCGGGAACCATTTCGTAAAGTGCGAGCCCCCGGCGGCATTCGGCCTCCGCCTCGAACCGCTTGCCCGTGTTCGAGAGCAGTTCTCCCAGATGAACGTAGCAAAGGGCCAGCCGGTTGCGAAACAGCGTGGCCGCGGGCTGATCTTCGTTGAGCTTCTGGAGCAGAGCCACCGCCTCGCGATACTCCGCTTCGGCGTCCGCCGGCTTGCCGGCGTTGGCGAGCAAATCTCCCAGCCCCAGGTGGCTAGACCCCGCCCGGACGCGATAGCTGGTCACCGTCGGGCTTTCCTTTGTCAGCTTTTCGATGATCTCGAGCGTCCTGCGGTACTCAGCCTCTGCTTTCGCGGGCTCCCCGCCGGGCCAAAAGCAAGCCGAGGTTATAGTGGCTCAGCGCCAGGCTGTCGCGAATATTGGCCAGCGTGGGGTGCTGGGCGGCCAGCTTTTCCTGGATCACCAGCGCCTCATGAAACTCGGCCTCCGCCTGCGATGGACTGCCCGAAGACGACAGCACAGAGCCCAGGTTGTTACGGATCATGGCGACACTGTCCCAGTAATCGGCGACGTCGGGATTTTCAGCGGCGAGCTTCGCGAAGATCGGCAGCGCCCGGCGATACTCAGCCTCCGCATCCAGAGGCTTGCCCGAATTGGACAACTTGTTGCCAAGATTGAGGTAGCTGATCGCCAGCCGGTTACGAAAAGAAGGGATCCTGGGATTCTCGGCCGCGAGCTTTTGCTGAAGCGCCAGCGCCTGGTGCAATTCGTCTTCGGCGGCCGACAAGTTTCCCAGATCAGTGAGCACGAGCGAAAGCGAATTGTGGCAATCGGCCTCGCGGCTGGCGAATTCGGTGATCGTGGGGCTATCGGCCGCGAGTTTTCTCAGAATCGCGATCGCCTCGCGATATTCGGTCTCAGCCTCTTTCAGCTTGCTATTGTCTGAAAGCACGAAGCCCAGCGCGATGTGACCGCCCGCGAGGCGAGCCCGAAACTCGATGACGGCCGGGTGGTCGCGCGACAGCTTCTGGTAAATTGCGAGCGCCTGGCACAGCTCACTTTCCGCCTCCGCCGGTTTGCCGGTGTCCGACAAGATATTGCCGAGCCTCGACGTGGCTGTCCGCCAGGTTGCCGCGAAATTCGGTGACGCCCGGGTTGAGGTCGGCCAGCTTTTTCCGGATCGCCAGAGCAGCGCGATACTCGGCCTCGGCCTCCGATGGCTTGCCGATGTCATTGTAGAGAAGTCCGATGCGGTGAATGGTGACCGCCAGGTCGCGGAGGCTGGCGGCAGACACTGTGGATGACGCGGCGAGCGTCTCCTGGTCGGCGCGTGCCAGTTTGTAGGCCGCCAGGGCATCGCCACGCTGGCCCGTCTTCGTAAGGAGCGAGCCGATTTGAGAGCGGCAAACAGCAAGGGCGGCCCGGGCCGAATGATCGGCCGCCGCCAGGTCAGCGAGCAAGGTCTCCGCCTGACGGTAACTTGTCAGCGCGAGGTCGGTCTTTGCCGTCGCCTCGAGTAATCGAGCGGCGGCGATCAGGCTGTGGCCCACATCAACCTTCGCCCCCAGGTCGGCTTCTGGATCGACGGCCAGCGATTCGCGGGCCGCCAGGACCGCGTGATGAGCCGCCAGGGCGTCTCCTTCACGGCCGACCTTGGCAGTCAGCTCCGCGACGTCAAAGCTCGATTGCGCCAGCGCCCGCCGGGCGGCGAAGTCGGTCTCTCGGCCCAAAGCGCATCCGAGCTTGCCGTAAAAGTCAAACGCCGATCGCAACAGCCGGTCGCGCAGTTCCTTGAACTTGTCT
Source organism: uncultured Planctomycetota bacterium (assembly GCA_963818265.1). GTDB lineage: Bacteria > Planctomycetota > Planctomycetia > Isosphaerales > Isosphaeraceae > CAWFRS01. The sequence continues at coordinate 752,565 of CAWFRS010000001.1, forward strand.
TGCTTGAGCAAGAAGTCTTCGCTGACACCGGTGTGAAACGTCTTGATCGCATCGACGGCGAGATCGTAACGCGCCTGCACGGCGGCTTTCGAACTACTGAGCTCGTCGTTGGCCGCGGCCAGCGCGATATTCGCGCACGTCTCGCTGGCCAGCGATCGCGCGATATCGGCCCGAGCCTTTGTCTGCACGACCAGCACCGCCGCGAGCCCCAACACGCCAGCCGCCAGGGCCATCGCCGCGGTTGCCACGGCCGTCCGGTTTCGCCTCGCCCACCGCCGTGCCCGCCGCGCGAGCGGCTCGCGCCACGCCGTCACTGGCTCGTCGGCCATCCATCGATCAATATCGTCCGCAAGCGCTTTCGTCGACGAATACCGGTCCTCCGGCCGTTGTTCCATCGCCTTTAAACACACCGCCTCGAGTGCGCGATCGATCGAAGGCAGAAGCTGGCGCAGGCCGGGCGAACTCGCCACGGCGTACTTTGCGAATCAACTCGCCAACGTCGTTCCCTTCGAATGCCGGCTTGCCGGTGAGCAGGTAATCAGAGGGTCGCACCCAGGCTATAAACGTCGGAGCGCGGGCCAAGGCGGTCGAGGTTCCCCTCGGCCTGCTCGGGGCTCATATACGCCGGAGTTCCCAGCGCACTTCCCGGCAGTGTCTCGGCGCTGCCGCTGGCGGATGACGGAACGAGCGTCCCCTCGCCGTGCGGCGAGCCCGGCTCGGTCCGGCCCAGCGGCTTGGCCAGTCCCCAGTCCACGACGAGCGTCTCGCCGTGCTTGCCGACGATGATGTTTCCCGGCTTGATGTCCCTGTGCAGCACGCCCCGGCTATGGGCATAGTCGATGGCGTTGCAAACGTCGGTAAACCGCCGCAGCAACCGCCGCAGGTCAAGCGATCGCCCGCCATCGGCGGCATTTTCGCTCGAGTGGAAGTGATCGACGGCCTCCTTGAGGCTGTCTCCGCGGATAAACCGCATGGCGTAAAACGGCCGGCCGTCGGCATAGGTGCCGAGCCCGTAAACCGGCACGATGCCAGGATGTTCAAGACCCCCGGTTACCTCGGCCTCGAGCAAGAACCGCTGGCGGCTGGCGGGATCATCAGCATGGTGATCGAGAATTTGCTTGAGGGCGACTTCACGCTTGAGTTCGGCGTCGAGCGCGACGAACACCGCCCCCAGGCCCCCCCGGGCGTGGGGCCGCAACACGCGGAAACGCTGGCCATCGGACGTGGCCGTCCCGATGGCATAGCTTCCCGTACGATCGGCGTCGCCCTCGGCGTCGTTGGCTGCGCCATGCCTCGAGCTCACGTGGTACAGCGTCGCCGCGACATCGGCGTCGCGCAAATTCGCCAGGCTTTCCTGCGTCGATTTGCCCACCGAGACCGATGCGAGGCTCTTTTCAAAGTCGCCGCCGTGGGCCTCCAGATGGGCCGCCACCAGCCCGTCGAGAAGCTCGCGCAGGGCGCGGCTCAGGTCGCCGCGGGCCTCGAGATAGTCGGCCAGCCCGCGAGTCTTGTCGAGCGTCCAGGATTGAAACGCCGTGACAAGCTGAACCTGGCTGATCAGCCCATTTTGAAGGGCGAGCAATCCGAACAGCAGATGTCGGTGCGCGGCGCCGGTCATCTCGAAGCTCCTGGCCACTCATCACATCGTCCCTGCGGGCTTCAGACCATGGCAACGAAGCCAACATCACGTGGGACGTCTTGGAATACACGATTATCTCAGATCGATGCGTAGCGTGCATTCCCTCTTGAATCGTCTCTCGTCACGCCGGCGCGACCACGGCTGGAAACAGCGTCATGTTGCCGCAAGGCGCTGGGAATACACGTCACGCTCATCGCGATTGATTAACTCGCCCGCCGCTGAATCGCGCGTGCCTTGGCGAGACAGACGAGACGCTCAATAGACTGAGTCAAAGTAAGATCCATCGAAAATGCCTCCAGGACGTTGCGAGCGTCGAATTCCTACCCTAGCATTCAAAACGCGGCTGAATACCACGGTTGCTGGCCGAGTGCGGACGACCCAGAGCTTGTCATGGTCTTGGATAATGATGCGATGCCTATGGCTCTTCCGAACGAGGAGTTTCACGGCATCGAGCTGCCCGGTGCATCGGGTGTCCAGTTTAGCGGTAAGGACCAGTATCATGAAAACGAAGGAGATCTGCGTGGGGCGGTGTGCGATCCTGTTGATTCTGGCGCTTGCCGCCTGGTCGCCACGAGTCAGCGCGGGGTCGTTGAATCTCGCAATAATCAGCGGTTCCGAATTCAGGACGGCGTTCGACGTTCAGAACCCGGTCGCGGCATTCGTCAACAAGGGATTTCCAGCTCCCGGAAACGTCAGCCCACAGTACGGGTTCATGTACACCGAAGTCTTTCAGGGAGTCAAGGGCGGACCCGATCAGGGAATATATGCCTACCTTTACCAGATCTGGGCGTCCCGGTCGGACTCCCATCAGTAGCTTTCTCATTCCTGATTTCAGCGGAGCGCTGACATCAGCCACTTCGGTGACACCAAGGCACAGGGCATCATCATCACCAGTCAAGTTGGTGCCGGCGCCACGAGTATTGGCGGGTTCACCACGCTCGGCGTGAAGAGTCCAGTCAGCATCTTCCAGGGAAAGAGTGGGGCTTTGCTGGTGAGCTACGAAACCGAAAAACGCGGAACGCCCCTCATGGGAGACACGACGGCCTATGTCGTGGGAGTTTTTTCGACCACAAAGCCGCAGTTATCCAATATTCTGGTGAATGGCCGACATCTCGTCACCGGTGCAGCCTATGTCCCCGTTCCCGAGCCGTCGTCATGGGTCTTGATGACGTTCAGCGTCGCTGGTTTCGCCGGTCTCTGCCGCGGGCATCGCCACTTTGACGGGTCAACGTCAGCGAGCGAGTAGTCTCCCTCAGAGGTCAAGAATAAAGAATCGTGTCCCCGTTTTCGTTCAACGTCAGCGAGCGAGTCGTCTCTCTCAGAGGCCAAAAATAAAGAATCGCGTCCCCGTTTTCGTTCCCCAAGTGTCAAAACTAAAGATCGCGTCCCGGTTTCGTTCCCTCAACCGATACGGCGCCCGGTGGCGACGTTTCACCGGGGCTCCTTTGCAGCACCCCTCACGATTCTCAGCCCGGGCTCAGAATGGCCGGCACGCCTCGGGGGGCATAGAGAGCCGATCGATTGCAACGAGCCTGACGATTCTGCGGCGTCAGATCGTAGCGGATGGCAGACGAATGGCCGATTCTGGCCAGGGCCTGTGATTGCAACGAGTTTGACGATTCTGCGGTGCCAAATGGCAGCGGACGGCAGCAGATGGCAGTTTTTTGGCAGGGCTCGCAAGCCTTTCGACCAACGCGATGCGATCAAGAGCGATTTCACGGGCAGATGGCGGTCGCTGCCAAGCACCTCTCCGCGACATGCCCGCGGATGATCCTCACGGCGCGCACGCTGATCATGGGTTGTGTCGTCAACCTGTTGCCGCTCGGTGCGTGACGGCAAGATGTTGGAGGACGCGAGCGATTCGACGATCGGTCAGGTTGATTCACGTGACTTCGACCGGGCAACCGTTGAAGGTCTCGTCATGAATGGAGCCGCGGACCGGCGAACCGTAAACCGAAAAACAGCGTCGTCAGGGCCCGACCTACTTTCGCCTTACTATAATATACGCATCCTGCCCAATTTCGCGAACGCCCTGCGCCCATTTTGTGGCTGGGTCCGATCCCAAGCCATGATCCAGCAGCGGCTTAAAATTTATCCAAAAACTTTTCCGCGGCGCACTAATTGCGCACGTATCGACCGCCGCGATCCCTTCGACGCGACGGCGGCCGGTCGTGGTGGAAACTCCATGGATCACGATCATGCGGCCTGCGCCGCATTTCACACTCCTTGGGCACCGCGAGACGATCGCCCTGGTCAACTCGCGGAGGACGACCCCACAATGCGAATCGCGTTCCCGTCCCGGTTTCATCCCCCTATCAGGAGGCGGACGCCGACGGCTCGTTGCCTGTACTCCCCGCCGCCGGAGCCAAAACCTGAACCTCACGCTCAAGCCGATCGCCGAGCCGGTCTTTCGCCGCTTCCAGGTCATGGCGCGATTGCAAGTTGAGCCAGAATCGCTCGTTCGTCCCAAAATACCGGGCCAGCCGCAACGCCGTGTCGGCGCTGATCGACCGCTGACCCCGGACAATCTCGTTGATGCGACGCGGCGGAACGCTGACCTCCTTGGGCTGATGCCGAGCGGTGCCAGGAACTCCTCGCGGAGGATTTCACCGGGGTGGATCGGTGGCATATTGCGCGGCATGTTGGTCCTCAATGGTAATCGACGATCTCAACAACGTGAGCGTCACCTTGGTCCCAGCGAAAGCAGACGCGCCACTGGTCGTTGATTCGAATGCTGTACTGCGCCTCACGATTCCCGACCAGCTTTTCCAGGCGGTTGCCCGGCGGGACATGAAGATCTTCCAGGGCCTCTGCGGCGTCGATCAGCAGTAATTTCCGAAGGGTTGCCCGCTGCAACGCGACGCCGAGTTTGGAGCCACGCTGACGGGCAAAGACGCGCTCGGAGTCCCTGTCGCGGAAACCGCGGAACATGCCGGGAATGGCAGCGCGATGCGATCATAACGTCAAGCGTTATGCCACCCGCTCTGACGACCACGCTCGGCGGCTCGGACCGGCGAGCAAACAAGAGAGACACGCTGTGCATAGTCGGGCGTGGTTCAACGGCAACCGGAGGAGCGCTATTCTTTCAACCTGCGCAAATTGCTGTCGCTTCGCAATGGAGTGACTTGGAGCCAATCCGAATGGGCCTACGATTTGGTCGCTTCCCATTTTTTCGGGTTCAGTGGTTCCGTGCAAGCCTCTTGTACAATTGTGTTAAGGAACGGCTCAGGCTATGATGATAGACCGCTTTCGGCCCCAACGAGGACGTTGGTATGGCTAAGAAGAGCACGCCAGTCTCAAAAGCCAAGGAGATCAAGCACGCTCGAATCGAATTGCCTCCCGATGACTGCGCCTAAATCCGAGAAGTCGCGAACTCCATGGGACCCGGGGTGTTGGCCTGTATCCGGATGGCCGTCTTGCAGCGAGCCCGGCGTGACAATGCAGAAATGGGCTCTGGCGACGAAGGCAAAAGTAAGCCCCTTTAACCTCGCAGATGAGAGAACCACCGATGGCGTCGATACCCAAGAAGGTCGAGGAGCGAATCACAGCAGGGATGAAGCGATTTCAGCCGATTGTGTCAGCGGCGAAGGCCCGCGACGTCGGCGAGTCGGACACCGTCACGATCGTCACCGACATGTTGGCGGAAGTGTTCGGGTATGACAAATACGCCGATATCACTTCCGAGTATGCGATCAAGGGAACTTATTGCGATCTGGCCATCAAGCTCGAAGGGGGCATTCAGTCGATTATCGAGGTCAAGGCGATCGGTCTGGCGCTCAAGGATCAGCACGTCAAGCAGGCCGTCGACTACGCGGCGCACCAAGGCGTCGAATGGGTTGTACTCACGAACGGGGTCACCTGGCGGGTTTACAAGGTGTTTTTCGTGCGCCCAATCGACTTCGAGATGGTGATCGAGTTTGATTTCGTGAGCCTCAATTTTCGCACTCAACAGCATCTCGACCTGCTCTATCTCTTCTGCAAAGAGGGATGGGCCAAATCCGTGCTTGGCGACTTTCACACGCATAAGCAGGCTTTGAGCCGGTTCTTTCTGGGGGCGATCGTGCTCTCCGATCCCGTGCTCGAAGTGATCCGCCGCGAACTTCGCCGTGTGTCGCCAGAGGTCAAGATCGAGCTGCGCAAATCAAGGAAGTGCTGGCCAGCGAAGTCATCAAGCGCGAAGTGTTGGAGGGGGAAAAGGCCGAGGATGCCGTAAAGAGGATCGCGAAAGCAGCCAAGACGGCGTTGCGGGCAGTGCAGGCGAAGACGGTTTTGGTTCCGGCGGCTCAAGCGACGGATGACGGTGTGGCGGAACTACCAATCGGCGATTCCGTGGAAAGCATGAACGAACCGGTTGCGGAAGAAGTATGATCAGCAAGCCGCTCGGGGGCAAAGGTCTGGTTTTTCATCGAAATTGAACCGGCCCACAGGAATGCGACGCCGAGGTAGAATGACCCCGTCCCCCGCCCCCGTTCAAAGTAGAATGACCCCGTTTCCGCCTGAAATCGATCGAACGGGTGGGTGCGTGGGTTCTTTTGTTGCCCCCCTACAGCCCCGACCTGACTCCGATCGAGGAGATGTTCTCAACGCTCAAGCAAGGTCTCCGCCAACTCGCGGCAAGAACCAAGACCGATCTCTACGATGCAGTCGCAGAGGTCCTACGCCGAGTAACCGATAGCGACAGCCTTGGATGGTTTCAACACGTCGGACTGTGCGCAAAGCTAGAGTAAACCGCTGTAGAATGACCCCGTTCCCCCCCCACGCGGCGCTAGTCCATCTCCATCAAGCGGCTTGTCTCTCTAACTTTCATGGCGATTTTAAAGACCGATTAGACTTCACCTTCTCGAGTGCATCCAGCAGACCGGTTCGAATCGGCTTATGAGCCAGCCGCACGTTTTCATAGCAAAGCAAGCTCTTTCCAAATTCCGGCAGAGGATGGAACGGCTTGAAGTCTTTGATGTCGCGCTCATCCATTTTGTTAAGAAAGAGCGGAACGATAACGGTTTTTCGCTGTTTTTCGCGTGCAAGTGCCAGCGGTTTTTCGACCTCCCGGATGTAGGATGAGGCGAGGAATGGGTAGCTCAAGAGACAGACGAAGACATCCATCCTGGCGAGCTCTCTTGCGGATTTCGTCGTCCCATCGATCTCCAGCCTTTAGCTCATTATCGTGCCAAGCATGCGCCAAATGCGTCGGTTGGTTGTCGAACACCAAGAGGGGCCGCACTTCCTTGAACAAGGAGGCGTCGTCATGAGAATAGCTAACAAAGATGCGAATCAGTGTGCGTTTCATGGCTCGCCCTCGGACTCCGCATCGGCGTCGAGGCTTTCGTCAAAGTCCGGCTCCAATATGCCAATCTTCTCGAGCGTCGCTCGCGGCACCCACGAGCCATCGTATTCGTGTTGCTCGACGACCTTAAGACCGCGGTACGTGCGAAACAAATCCCGCAACGTGCCTCGCACCATCGACAATAGCTCTCTGCCATCTTCGGCCGTCCCCGCCACCGTGACAAAGACGTACCGCTCGTCTTGCGTCGTCCAAACCTTGCCGTTCGCTTCGCCGTAAGCAAGCATCGCGCCGCGCCGCCAGTGACGTTTGCCTGGTATTAGAGAAAAGGTTTTCGCGATGAACCATGGAATCAGCGGTGCTGGAACCACCTGAAACTCATAGCGAAGCCGCACCAGGTTCGGTCCGGCAGGCTCGTCCGTGTCGTCAGGCGGATTAACAGGCAATAGCGTGGGAACCAGATGTGTCTCAGGCTCGTTGATCAGCGGGTAGCTCAGGTGAAACGCGTCCATTAGTCGAAGCAGGAACTGACGTTTTTCGAGTGGGTAATCGACGGAATCAAGCATTCCCCAGTGGGCCGCCTTCGCATAAATGTGCTCTAACGTGCTCAATGTCACTTTGCCATCGATCGCCAAAACCTTATCAAATTCCGGAGGGAGATTCCTGTCTCGATCGTTGGCCCTCAGAACCGCGTAGATTCCGTTCGCCAACCAATCGGGGCGAAGAACGCTTGTTTCCCGTAAGCGTGGATCGTTCTGATAATTGAGCGCGACACCCAGGTCATGGAGATCGCCGGAAAGCCATTGCTGCGCCTGTGGATCGATTTCGCCTCGCTCGCTGCAAATCGTCTCATAGGCGTGGTAGTCAAGGAAGTTGTCCGGCATGTCGTCGAGATAGGATTTGATCGATCCCCACTTGCCGGGAAACTTGCGTCGCACGCTATCCATCTCTCGGCGATCCAGTGCGACGGTGATCGCCGCACGGAGGTCGTCGATTCCCGCATCCGCGTCATCTGGGTTTGAGCATTCGGTACCCACCCAACCAAGGATTGGGGGATACGTATCCTCCAGACTTGCTCGATCGAAATTGCGTTGCCTCCCTTGGCTCTTGTTGAGTGCGACAATCACTGGCGCGTCATCCGCGTAGCTTCGGATCAACTGAAGCCAGTAGGCGGCATCCCGTTCCAACATGTCCTCCCGTTCACCGAGAACCAGAAGGTAAAGGCTACGAGCCGTCAAGAAGAACTCGTGCATCGAGTGCAAGACAATCTGCCCGCCGAAGTCCCAGACGCGTGCTTTGACCTTCCCGCTTGCTCCGTCGAACATCAGCCTGGTGATGGTGATCCCGTGGGTTTCCTTTTCGTCAGGGTTGTGCACCTCGCCTTTGAGGCGGCGTATGAGGCTAGTCTTTCCCGCTCCGCCGCGCCCCACAACGATCAACTTGAATTCTTGCAACGGAAAACCGCTGTCTAATACATCGAAGTAGTACTGCAAAATCTGTTTGGGAGATCTCACGGAGGACTTTTCTGAGCTCACATTTTCGCGCGGCCCTAGCAATTCAGCCGGCAGGCCCAGCGCCGGGTTGCCACGAAGGCCAAGCGTTTCCAACGACTCGAGGTTGGCAATCTCTACCGGAAGGATTGAGAGGCGATTTCCATCAAGTGAGAGGTACTTTAATTGGGACAGTTCGCCGATTTCGCTTGGAAGATCGGTCAAATTGTTTCCCCATAAGTTAATTGCGCTAGCCGGCGCAGTGTTCCGATTCCGCTCGGCACGACGCCAAGTTGATTGCCACCCAGATGCAGTTGTTGGAGGTTTTGAAGGTGCCGCAAATCAAATTGTATGTCTTGAATCCGGTTTCGCGTCAGGGCGAGATAAGTCAGTGCGACAAGATTCTTGAAGCTCGTCGGTAGTGCGGTGAGCTGATTGCTGTTAAGGACAAGCGTCTGCAACGCGGTGAGCGAGCCAATCTCCGGCGGCAGCGTCGTGAGCTGATTATCGTCGAGGGTGAGCGTCTGCAACGCGGTGAGCGAGCCAATCTCCGGCGGCAGCGCCGTGAGCTGATTGCTGTCAAGTCTAAGCGTCTGCAACGCGGTGAGCGAGCCAATCACTGGCGGCAGCGCCGTGAGCTGATTATTGTCAAGGTCAAGCGTCTGCAACGCGGTGAGCGAGCCAATCTCCGGCGGCAGCGTCGTGAGCTGATTATTGTCGAGGGTAAGCGTCTGCAACGCGGTGAGCGAGCCAATCACTGGCGGCAGCGCCGTGAGCTGATTTCTGTCAAGTCTAAGCGTCTGCAACGCGGTGAGCGAGCCAATCACTGGCGGCAGCGCCGTGAGCTGATTGCTGTCAAGTCTAAGCGTCTGCAACGCGGTGAGCGAGCCAATCACTGGCGGCAGCGCCGTGAGCTGATTATTGTCGAGGGTAAGCGTCTGCAACGCGGTGAGCGAGCCAATCACTGGCGGCAGCGCCGTGAGCTGATTATTGTCAAGGTCAAGCGTCTGCAACGCGGTGAGCGAGCCAATCACTGGCGGCAGCGTCGTGAGCTGATTGCTGTCAAGTCTAAGCGTCTGCAACGCGGTGAGCGAGCCAATCACTGGCGGCAGCGCCGTGAGCTGATTTCTGTCAAGTCTAAGCGTCTGCAACGCGGTGAGCGAGCCAATCACTGGCGGCAGCGTCGTGAGCTGATTATCGTCGAGGGTAAGCGTCTGCAACGCGGTGAGCGAGCCAATCTCCGGCGGCAGCGTCGTGAGCTGATTATTGTCGAGGGTAAGCGTCTGCAACGCGGTGAGCGAGCCAATCACTGGCGGCAGCGTCGTGAGCTGATTTCTGTCAAGTCTAAGCGTCTGCAACGCGGTGAGCGAGCCAATCACTGGCGGCAGCGCCGTGAGCTGATTTCTGTCAAGTCTAAGCGTCTGCAACGCGGTGAGCGAGCCAATCACTGGCGGCAGCGTCGTGAGCTGATTATCGTCGAGGGTAAGCGTCTGCAACGCGGTGAGCGAGCCAATCACTGGCGGCAGCGCCGTGAGCTGATTGCTGTTGAGTCTAAGCGTCTGCAACGCGGTGAGCGAGCCAATCTCCGGCGGCAGCGCCGTGAGCTGATTTCTGTCAAGTCTAAGCGTCTGCAACGCGGTGAGCGAGCCAATCTCCGGCGGCAGCGTCGTGAGCTGATTATCGTCGAGGGTAAGCGTCTGCAACGCGGTGAGCGAGCCAATCTCCGGCGGCAGCGTCGTGAGCTGATTTCTGTCAAGTCTAAGCGTCTGCAACGCGGTGAGCGAGCCAATCTCCGGCGGCAGCGTCGTGAGCTGATTATTGTCGAGGGTAAGCGTCTGCAACGCGGTGAGCGAGCCAATCTCCGGCGGCAGCGTCGTGAGCTGATTATTGTCAAGGTCAAGCGTCTGCAACGCGGTGAGCGAGCCAATCTCCGGCGGCAGCGCCGTGAGCTGATTGCTGTTGAGTCTAAGCGTCTGCAACGCGGTGAGCGAGCCAATCACTGGCGGCAGCGTCGTGAGCTGATTATTGTCAAGGTCAAGCGTCTGCAACGCGGTGAGCGAGCCAATCTCCGGCGGCAGTGTCGTGAGGCCGAGATCATTCAGATGAAGCGTAGCCGTTGGCTTCTTCTGCTCCGCGGCGATGCGCTCTTGTGCCTTTTCGTACCCGCTTTGTTCGCTGTTTTTCGCCATGGTTCGGACAATTATAGAGGGAATCGAAAGTTTGACCAAGGGTGTTTCTCTCCTTGGGGAAAACTTCTATCCCCGAGCAATTTTCCGTAGGCTCCCAGGTCCGGGTCCGGAGGACTACACACGCGATTACTAATCAGTAGTCTCCTGGATTGACCGCACATCAATCTGCTCGGACGTATATTTGCACGAAGCAGCATAAGTTGAGGGCGCACTCCATCCATCGTCTCGGTCCCCCGACCTTGCTACCAAGCCCTTGGCTGCTGCATCGGCCGCGGGACTGCGATTTCGATGCCCGCCATCTTCGTCGTTACGCTCGGCTCATGCCGCGGCTTCCTGGTTTCCCCCTCGTCTCCCAGCCATTTCGGAAGCGAAACCGGGACGCGATTAGTGTGCGCCGTGCAAAGGTGTTGGTCTTCCGTGGGTGCAATTCCCACCCGGTAACTGGGTCGCTCCGGCCGGTAGCTATCCGAGCGGCGGTGGAGGTAACAAAACCGTTGGAGCCTTCGAGACACATGTGTCGCTTTGGCGATGCAGCGAGCAGGCAGGCCGTAACGCGAGTGAACGTCGAGCAGGCCTCGAAACGTCCAATGTGAGCGCCGACCTTGCACTAATATGGGGAAGGCCGCAGCCGCTGGGTACAGGGGAAACGGTTGGAATAGGCCGTCCCACGAGCGATCAAGGCCCAGCGGGCCACCGGGGTAATGACGACGGCATGTCTGTACACGGAGATCAGCGCAACACGGGAAGCCCCAAGCGGTGGAGGCGTGTGACCTCCAACCAGACGCCCGCGACGGACTGGCTGGGCCGCCTGGGGTGGCGGAGAGGCTCGTAGTACCTGCGAAGCCGGGCAACGCCGGTGAAGGGAAGGAGCCTTGGTTCAAGGTCAGCGTTCGACGTGACCGACAGCCAGGAGATTGGCGTGAGCCTACCACCTCCAGAGAAGGGAGCGAAACCGGGACGTGGGGAGCGAAACCGGGACATGATTAGTTGTTTGGCACCGCGGGTGCCCGTCCCCGCTGTGGATGTTCACGGATGCCCCTTGGAAATCGAGTGACGAGCATCGTGTGCTCGCTCGAATTCAAGGAGTGCGAACGAAATGTCCGTATCGAATGAGCGGGTCATTCACGGGGTTCACAAATGACTCCAGCCGCCACAAGCAGCTCACGCTCGGCAACGCGATCGCGGTCGTTGAAGTGAAGCAGTCTTGCGGTGACTCGACCGATCGAGGTACGTGATTCAATGCGCCCGCCCATGAGCTGAAAATGCTCATGCCAACGGTCATGGCGAGGATGAAATAAGGGGACGAGCAAGCGAGTTTCCTCTTCGATCGACTCCAGGTCACTCCCTTTCCGAGCGTTGCACAGCATGCATGCGAGCGCCAGATTGTCAGGCGTTGTCGCGCCCCCGTGTTTTTGGGCGATGACATGGTCGATGGTGTGCGCGGCCCAGGTAACGAATTCGGGAATCAAGCAATACTCACAACACGCCACGGCTCGGTCTCTAACCTCTTGCCGCAGGGCGCTGGGAATGTACGTCACACTCATTGTGATTAATTAGCTCGCCCGCCGTTGAAACGCTCGCGCCTTGGCGAGACGGACGAGATGCTCGATATACTGATAGTGTTCCCATTCGTTCGACTCTTCGCTCGACAAGCCTTCATTGCGGTGCTTGTCAATCAATTCCTCGATACGGCTTTGAACGGCTGCCGCAGGTCTAAGCGCAAGGACTTCGTCAGGCGTTGGCAGACGAGCGAGAGTCTCGAGCACATCGTTCATGCTGGTGTAACCAGGCCCGGTCGAAAGCCACTCCCTCAGGCCGAGCTCGAGGATTTCTGGGAGCCGATCCTCGACGGCGCGAAGCCGTGCGGCGAGCTCATCCGAAATCGTGAAAGTAAGGTCCACGAAAATGCCTCCAAGACGTTGCGAGAATCATTCCCACTCTAACACTCAAGAACGCGGCTGAATATCACGTTCTGTGGGCCGAGTGCAGACGACCCAGAACTCGTAAATGGTTTTCGGAGACGATGTGAAGCTTGTGCCCCGTCTGAGCCAGGAGTTTCACCAGGAGTCTCACGGCAACGCGGGCTGCCTGGTGCATCGCGTGTCCGGGTTCAGCCAGCCGGGTCACGATGTTGGTATCACGCAGGTCGTTCATTCGCCGCGACCGGCGTCGAGGGTCATGACGTCCTCCTGCTTCCGACTTCGATGATGGACGCGCTCGATCGCCGTGTCAAACACGGCTTTCCCCCGACGTACGGATCACGCAGAGAATAGAGTCACGCGCATTCCAGAATCATCAGTGGCCTGAGGCGGCTCATTGACAAATCACACATCGCCAAGAGTGACCTCAATCACCCGCGTGCATGTCCTGGAGCGGCTTGAAGCAGACGCGTTTTTTCGATCCACGCTCTCGCTGCCTCGACCTGGTCCATGGTTGGCAGAATCCTGTAGGTCGATACCGTGCGGTCAGGCTGGAATTTCCTGGCGTATTCCAGCACCTGGTCGAGAATTTCGGGCGGAAGGTCATTCAAAACCTGGGATGGATCAGCGGGGTCGACCATATGGACGGACTGCGCAGCAAGATGAGCCGCGGTGATTGCGCACTTTTCATACATGGCGAGATACAAGTTGCTCATGGATTCGCATCTCCCCTCATCTTGTCGACGAAGTTGTCCGCCACATCCCAAGCTTTATCATGGAGATTGTGAGGCCTGCCGGGCTCGGTGTGGCAATATAATCGTCTGTGGAGAGGCTTCAATCTCGATTTTACGCGAATCAACGACGAGGAAATAGCGGGATAAATGGTGCCCGCCTTCGCCCCGAGCTCGGGTGCAAGAAGGGGTGTTGATTCAAGCCACCCATGAAGCGTCAGGGGTCGCCGACTTTCAGGCGTGGGCGCGGCCGTACGAGAAACGCAACCTGGGGCCTGGCTCTTCAGCAGCCTGGTGACGCAGAATGGACAGCCTTGGATCACCCAGCGCGATGCGCGCGGAGGACCTGATTGATGCTGACCATCGACGTGATTTCGGACGTGATCTGCCCCTGGTGCTTCATCGGCAAACGGCGGCTGGAGAAGGCTTTACGGGATCGCGCCGCCGCGGTCCGCTGGCACCCGTTCCAGCTCAACCCGGACATGCCTCGCGAGGGGATCGAACGGAAGTCTTACCGGATCAGGAAGTTCGGGAGCTGGGAGCGGTCGCAGGAGCTCGACGCCCATGTGGGCGCCGCCGGGCGGGGAGAGGGGATCGCGTTCAACTTCGACAGGATGGCCCGCACCCCGAACACGCTCGACGCTCACCGGGTCATCTGGCTCGCCGGCGAGCGTGGCGTTCAGGACGCGGTGGTCGAGGCCCTGTTCCTGGCCTACTTCACCGATGGCCGCGACCTTTCCGACCGGGCGACTTTGGCCGACGTGGCGGCCGGGGCCGGGCTCGACCGGGCGGAGGTGGCCGGGTTGCTGGCGGGGGAAGCCGACCTGGACGTCGTGCGGGCCGGCGAGGAGCAGGCCGCCGCCTCGGCGTGTCGGGCGTGCCGTTCTTCGTGGTCAACGGTCGGGTGGCCCTGTCCGGCGCCCAGCCGCCGGAGCTGTTCCTTCAGGCTTTCGAGCAGGCGGGCGACGGCGGTCATGGCCGGGGAGGCGTGCGAGGCAGACCCGCCGGCCGGCAGGCGGGAGTGTTGAGCGACGGGCTTCCTCCGCGGCGTCGTGCCGACCGATGCGAAATAGGGCAAATAGGTATGCACCGCGGCGGTCACTCGTGCACCGCTCAGAAGAAGAAACGGCGAGGGATTTCATGTTCAAGCCACTCATGGCGTTTTTGATCGCAGTTCTCGCATGCTCCAGCGCCTCGGCCCAGCCGCCGGCGCGCAAGTTCGATGACCCAGGTGCCCCGCCGTTCAAGGTGTTGAAAGAGGGCGAGAACCCTCCGCTCGACGCCTACGACAATTTCGTCATCGGGCCGAACTACGTGCCCGCGCCGGAACGCAAGAAGGTCGAGGGCGTCCCCGAGGGGAAGGTGGAGCAGTTCGTCATCGACTCGAAGGAGACCAGGCTCTTCAACCCCGGCATCGCCCGCAACGAGTTCGGAAAGGTGGACCCGAGCAATCCGAAGACGCTGATCGTCGAAACGCACCCGATCGACTACAAGCGGAGGGTTGGTGTCTACATCCCCGCCCAGTACAAGAAAGGGACGGAGGCGCCGTTCATGGTGGTCCACGACGGCCCCGGCCAGGCCAACGGCTACAAGACGATTCTCGACAACCTGATTCACCAGAAGCGGATTCCGCCGATCGTCCTCATCTCCATCGGCAACGGCGGCGGTGACGCCCAGGGACACGAGCGCGGCAAAGAGTACGACAACATGAACGGCGACTACGCCGAATACATCGAGACCGAGGTGCTACCGCGGGTGGAGAAGAACTGCGGGGTGAAGCTGACAAAGGACCCCGACGGCCGCGCGGCGATGGGGAACAGCTCGGGCGGTTCAGCGGCGCTCATCATGGCCTGGTTCCGCAACGACCTGTACCACCGCGTGTTGACGACCTCGGGCACGTTCGTGAACCAGGCGTGGCCGTTCGATCCGAAATACCCGGGTGGGGCCTGGGATTTCCACGAAACGCTCATCCCCAACAGCCCCAAGAAGCCCATCCGGCTCTTCATCTCGGTCGGCGACGCCGACCTGCTCAACCCCAATGCAATGCGGGACGGAATGCACGACTGGGTCGAGGCCAACCACCACATGGCCAAGGTGCTGAAGGCCAAGGGCTACGAGTACCAGTACCTGTTCTGCCGCGGGGCTCGACACAGCGTCAGCAACGCCCAGCAGCAGTTCCTGCCGCACGCCATCGAATGGGTGTGGAAAGGGTATGCTCCCACGACGGACAGGTAATCCATCACAACCGAAGTTCACTGGAGAGCTTACGACCGATGTCGATCGCCGAAGAACTGGAAAGGCTGAGTCAACTGCGCGATTCGGGCGTCCTCGATGACAACGAATTCGCCGCGGCCAAAGCGAAGGTCTTGAACGGAACACCGCACATTCCGATGGGCACTTCGCTTGCGTTTGCCGAGGATATCGGCCCGGAAAAAACCGATGCCCAAACGCGGCAGTGGGCGGCCTTGCTTCATCTCTCGATCCTGGCCGGTTTTGCCTTTCCGCTCGCGGGTCTCGCGGTTCCCGTCGTGATCTGGCAGCTCAAGAAAAACGATCTCCCGGGGCTCGATGCGCACGGCAAGAATGCGACGAACTGGATCCTGTCGAAGATTCTCTATTTCATCGTCTGCATCCCGCTTTGCGCGATCCTGATCGGGGTTCCGCTCATCATCGCCCTTTTCTTTGCCGGGTTAATCTTTCCGATTATTGCCGCCATCAAGGCCATGAGCGGCAAGCTCTGGAAATATCCGATGTCAATCACGTTTTTCAAATAACGGTGTGTTATTGAGCGACGCGTGGACTTGCCCTGAGTGACATGGCCCCTTGTCGATCGAAACGACACCGTTTTCATCGGGGCGGTTCCGCCCACGCGCCATGGCAGTTTGTTCGCTCAATCCTTGACCTGAAAAATCGCCTCGATCTCGACGGCGATGCCGGCGGGCAGGCCTCCCATGCCGACGGCGCTTCGGGTGCCGATGCCCGGCTCGCCGAAGACGTCTTTCATCAGCTCGGAATAGCCGTTGATGACCTTGGGGTGCTCATTGAAATCAGGGGTGGCGTTGACCATGCCCAGGCTCTTGATCAGACGAACCACCTTGTCGAGCGAGCCGAGGTGGGCTTTCAACGTCGCGAGGATGGCCAGGCCCGTCTGGCGTGCGGCCGCCTGGCCGGCCGCGATATCCATATCGGCCCCGAGCTTGCCGATGATCAAGGTTCCATCGGTGCGGTAGGGACCGTGGCCCGATACATAGATCAAGTCACCGTGCCGAAGGGCCGTCACATAGGTCGCCACCGGCTTGGGCGCGGGGGGCAATTCCAGCTTGAGTTCGACCACGCGGGCTTCAGCTCCCATGACAGTCATCCCTTTCCTTCACGTAGCGCATGCAATGCATTTCAATTCAATTCGGTTGAGCGTTCAGTCCGACATGCACCAAACACTAACGGCTCGCCTCGCTCAAATCAATCGCCAGCACCCTCGTGTGATCGGCATGATCACTGTGGTTGCATCGACTCCGACAGACGAAGCGACACGACCCATGCTCGCCCCGGCTTGACAGGAAAGGTAGGATGACATTCCGGGATGACGAACCCGTTAACTGGTCCCTGCGAGGCTCTCGGCTGTGAATCCAAAGCCAGGTCCGTTCAACGTGGGCTTGATCCAGATGCGCTGCTCGACCGATCCGGCCGACAATCTCGAGCGCGCCTGTGCCTTCCTGCGTGATGCGGCCGCTCAGGGAGCCGAGGTCGCGTGCTTGCCTGAATTATTTCGCACACAATACTTTTGCCAGATTGAAGATGCGTCTCGTTTTGATCTGGCCGAGCCGATTCCCGGCCCGACGACAGAGGCCCTGGCCGCTGTGGCGCGAGAGACCGGCATGGTCGTCGTCGGTTCGATCTTCGAGCGCCGGGCGGCCGGAATCTATCACAATACGGCCGTCATCATCGATAAAGACGGTTCCTTGTGCGGCCTCTATCGCAAGATGCATATTCCGGACGATCCGCTCTACTATGAAAAGTATTATTTCACGCCCGGCGATCTTGGTTTCCTGACGTTCAACACGGCGGTCGCTCAGGTCGGAACGCTCGTCTGCTGGGACCAGTGGTATCCCGAAGCGGCGCGTCTCGACGGCGCTCCAGGGGGCCAACATCCTCTTCTATCCCACGGCCATCGGCTGGCATCCGGCTGAAAAGGCCGAATTTGGACCTGCCCAGTCGAGTGCGTGGGAGACCATTCAGCGGTCGCACGCCATTGCCAACGGGGTTTACGTCGCGGCGATCAATCGGATCGGGCATGAAGGGGCTTCGAGCGGCGGCATCGAATTCTGGGGGGGCTCGTTCGTGGCCGACCCGTTTGGCCGGGTGATCGCCAAGGCCAGCGCCGATCGAGAAGAGGTGATCATCGCGCGGTGCGATCCGCGCATTCAAGAAGAGACGCGCCGGAACTGGCCGTTCCTGCGCGACCGCCGTATCGACGCCTACGCGCCGATCACTCAGCGTTATATCGATCAGAAAACCAGATAAATTCAGCAGGCTGATCCGTGCCGAAAATCGACTCTTCTTCTCCCGAGCCGCGACCGAGTGCCCTGGGGTATCGCATGCCCGCGGAGTGGGAGCCGCACGCCGCGACCTGGATCGCCTGGCCTCATAATCGCGCGGACTGGCCGGGAAAGTTCGGGCCCGTCCCCTGGGTTTACGCCGAGATAGTTCGGTATTTGAGCCGCGTCGAGAACGTTTGCATCATCGTTCGCAGCGCGGCGATGAAGCGCCGCGTGATCAAACAGCTCGACAGCGTGGGCGCCAATCTGAGCGTGGTTGAATTTTTCAAGGCGGCGACAGACCGGGTCTGGCTACGCGATTCGGCCCCGACGTTCGTCGTTCATGATCGGCCGTCGGAAAAGGATGAGGAACGCGTTGGACTTGTCGGCTGGAGATTCAATGGCTGGGCCAAATACGACGATTATCGGCGCGATGGCCGGCTGCCGCGCAAGATCGAGCGCTGGCTGAGGTTTCCGCGTTTCACACCGAGGTTCGCCCAGGGGGACAAGCCGGTGCGCGTCGTGATGGAAGGCGGAGCCATCGACGTCAATGGCCGGGGGACCTTGCTGGCGACCGAGGAATGCTTGCTCAGCGACGTTCAATCGCGCAATCCGACATTTGATCGGGCCGCCATCGAGCAGATTTTCGGCGATTATCTCGGCGCGCGGCACGTGATCTGGCTGGGGCAGGGGATCGTCGGCGACGATACGCACGGCCATGTCGACGACCTCGCCCGGTTTGTCGATCCGCGCACGGTGGTGACGGTCGTCGAGCCGCGGCGCGACGATCCGAATTATGAACGGCTTCAAGATAATCTCAATCGATTACGCGACGCGCGCGACCAGGATGGAGAGCCCCTGCGCGTGGTAGAGCTGCCGATGCCGCGGCCAATTTTCTTTGACGGTCAGCGTTTGCCCGCAAGCTATGCGAATTTTTACATAGCCAACGGCCTGGTGCTCGTGCCCACCTTCAATGACCAGGCCGATCGGACCGCGCTGGCGACGCTGGCCGGGCTGTTTCCCGACCGCGAGGTCATCGGTATCCATTGCGTCGACCTGGTCCTGGGCCTGGGCACCTTGCACTGCCTGTCACAACAACAGCCGGCCGGGCCCGCTCTGGAAACGGGAACCGCTACTGGCACGACATCCACCGAGTCGGTACGATAAAAAGCACGATAAACAGACGCCTCAGCGCCCAAGATTGATGGGCGCTCTTGATGGCCTGGCCAAGGCCGGGCCGGAACGGAATGCGATCCAATGTCTCGACGCCGCTCCTTCCCCGCGGAAGGACCACGATCTCGTACACCATCCCCACGCCCCGGCGGCCATTCCGGGCCGAAGCGGCCGGACCGTCCGACCACGGGCCCGGGACAATCTCCGGCTGGACCGAAGCGGCAAGAGGGGGGCGCGGCGAGAACCCGATCGAATCGAACAGCGCAAAGACGGCAGCGACAAACACGACCGGCTGCAAAAGGTGCTGGCCCACGCGGGCCTGGGCTCACGGCGAGGCTGCGAGCAGCTCATTCTTCAAGGACGGGTGTCGATCAACGGCGCGATCGTCCGCGAGCTGGGTACGCGAGTCGACCCTGCCACGGCGCGCATCGCCGTCGACGGCGAGCCGATCAAGCTCGAATCCATGGTCTATTACGCCGTCAACAAGCCGAAGGGCTATATTTCGACCAATTCCGACCCGTCCGGACGGCCGCGCGTGGCCGACCTCTTGCCGGAGATCCCCGAGCGCATTTACACGGTCGGCCGGCTCGATGAGGCGAGTACCGGGTTGTTGCTCATGACCAACGACGGCGAACTGGCCAACAAGCTGGCCCACCCGCGCTACGGTGTCGAGAAGCTCTATCGCGCCCTGGTCGCGGGCCTGCCCACGCCCGAGATGATCACGAAGCTCACGGAAGGTGTCTGGCTATCGGACGGCAAGGTTCGCGCCAAGCGGGCCCGGATCGTCAGCCGACAGGGGCAGGCCACCGTGCTCGAGCTCGTGCTGGCCGAAGGCAAGAAACGCGAAATCCGCCGCATGCTCTCGAAGCTCGGCCACAAGGTGATGTCGCTCAACCGGATCGCGGTCGGCCCGATCACCTTGAAAGGGTTGGCTCCCGGCGCGTGCCGGCCCCTGTCGAAGACAGAAATTGAGCTGCTTCAGAAAGTCGCCGCCGGAATCCCGGTGGCACCCCCCCGGTTTTTCGATGGCGACTCGTCGTCGCGTCCAAAGCGTCCCTCACATCGCTCGCCGGGCGCCGAGCCGCAGCCCCGCTCGAAACGCAACGAGAATCGAACGACGACGCCACGTCCGGGGTCTCACGCCGATCATGGGCCCGCGCGGCCTCACCATGCGTCAAAAAACAACGCGTTTCAATCTGGCGGCAACAACCGTCCTCGATCACCGCGCCCTTCTGATTCGTCATCGTCGTCTCCACGGCGGCCGGACCGGCACCGCGGACCGAATCGACCAGGTGCGCCGCGGCCGTCAGAATCATCGCCAGCGCCGCGCTGCCATGATCGTCCCGGGCCGCCGCGATCCTCGGACGGAAAACGGCCGCCCCGGCCGTCGCCCAAATCGCGGCCAAAGACGGGCCATCCGAATCAAGGGGCGCGTCCCGAATCGTCTATTCCGTCCCGACCCGAACCGCTCAAGCTACGGCGCCGGATCATTGGCATGAATCTCGACGCCGACTCCGCGTCTGGTCCAGACGCTCCCGGCGCATCAAAGCGAAAACGTCCGATCGTGCGGAAACGCAAGCCATCCGGACCCGTTCTGGGCGACAAGGACAGCCGCGGTTCTCGAACCGTTCGTCCTGGTGAGGACGACTGAAATCGGAATGGCAATGGCGGATGGATGGCGTGGCCGCGGCGAAAACGAGTGAGCCGAGCCGTCACGCGCGACGGCCGGTGTGAGTGAAATGAGGCTCCGGCGGAACATGGATTCACCTGGCCCGGCCGGCGCGACTCAGCGGTTGGTATCGGTTCGGTCGAACATTCGGATTGCTCGTGATACCTATCGTCTGAGCCTGGACGACCCGGCGATGGCTCGGTCGATCAGGCCGGGCCAGTTCCTGATGATCCGGCCTGGATCCGAAGGGGCCAACGACCCGTTGCTGGGCCGGCCTCTGGCTCTCTATGAGGTTGTTCGAGATCCGAGCGGCGCGGCGGTGGCGCTCGATGTGGTTTATCTCGTTGTCGGTCGTGGCACGGCCGCACTCGCCCGGCGCCAGCCCGGCGAGCGAGTCATGGTTTGGGGACCGCTCGGCAACGGCTTCGGATCGCCCCCGGACGGATCGATCATTTTCGTGGCGGGAGGCATCGGGCAGACCCCGTTCCTGGCCCTCGGGCGGTGGTGGCTCGGACAGGCGCATTATGGCGACGGGAGTCCGCTGGGTGATCGAGAAAACGACGACCGTACGGATGAGCCACGCGCCGTTCGGTCGACGAAGATTTCGCTGCTTTATGGCGTCCGGACCGCCGCGTTGCTCGCGGGTGTCGACGATTTCCGCAATGCGGGCTTTGAGCTCGAGATCGCGACCGATGACGGATCAGCCGGGCACCACGGCTTCGTCACGGATCTGTTGACAAAGCGCCTCGAGCAGCAAGGCGATCGCCCCGCGAAGATTGTCGGATGCGGACCGCCGCTCATGCTGGCCGCGGTTGCGAGGATCGCGCGTCAGTATGACGTGACCTGCGAGGTGTCTTTGGAAAACGCGATGGCCTGCGGATTCGGCGTCTGCTTCAGTTGCGTCGGCACCCTTGTGCAGCCGGACGGATCCACGGACCTTCGTCGTGTTTGCGTGGAAGGTCCGATCGTGCGCGCCGACCTGGTCGATTGGCCGCGGCTTGGCCACTGAAGTGAAATGGAATGTGGGCTGCGCGTGTGCTGGTGCGGCATCGCAAACGACGGCGACAGCGATTCAAACGGCGTACGTGCCGTAGCATCTAAACGGGCCTTGCGTGATGCTGAGACGCCAGGGCTTTCCGAGTTGGCAACGGCACTCGGCTCGTGCGGAGACTCGCCCTGACGCGGTGAAAGCTTGGGCTTGCACCGCCTTCGCGTTCATCGCGTTTTCATTGACGAACCACGCGGCACCCAGAGCGCCACGCCTTTGGTGGAGTTCCGCCTTCAGGCGGCTTTTTACGATATCAACCAGAGCAGACCGGCTAAAGCCCGACATCCAACGGTGGCCTGCTGGAAGTCCGCCTTCAGGCGGCTTCTGAAGGCGGGACTCCAACAAGAAGCCGCGCAACAGAATAGGCCTGCGCTCAATGCGTTCGAAAGTCGATTCAAGACCAACGTTTAACCGGGCCAGACTCGCCCTCCCAGGATCGTGAAAGGGAATCTCAGCGCCACGCGCGTTTCTGGGCTCGGATCTGATCGCGGAGCCGGGCGGCTTGTTCGTAATCTTCGCGTGCAACGGCCTCGTCGAGCTGTTCGTGCAGGGTCTTTTCGACGGCGAATTTCTTGCGAATATCTTGTTCGTAGACGCGAAGTTGTTCGATGAGTGCGATGTTGGGAGAGTCTGACGGATCGTGCTCTTCCCACCAGGTGCGTTGATGGGCGGTCAATCGGTCGACACCGTCGCGAAGCGCATCGATGGCGTCTTCGGGCCGGTGGCGCTCGAGGGCATGGGCGACGGCGGCCTCGGTGCGGTGAAAGAGCACGATCCCGCGTGATTGCTCGTGCATGGCCACATAGTCAGACTCTTGCCCGTGGCGATGGATAAAATCGATCAAGGCGAGTGTATGGTCGGCGTCTTGAATGGCCCGGTCGTGTCTTCTCAGGGCCAGCCAGGCGATGCGGCGATGGTCGAACTGAACAAGCTCGCGGTCGGCTTCAGACCGCTGATGGACGGACATCGTCCACGGGGGCGACTTGCCCCCTGGCGCCAGTCCTCGGCTTGCCGCACTGTGGCGTAAGTAGTCGAGATAGGTGACAAAGCCGTGCGGCCGCGTACCGTCGGGCCGCCCGCTGACCTCGAGCTGGAGGATCCCGAGCTCGACCCGAACTTGCAAGACCATGCGGCCATCGCGAGCCCGGACTTCGCGCGCGCAGGTGCTCGCCGGGCTCGGGATCATAGGGCCATCCCTGGAACATGTCATCTAAGTCCCGACGCATCACTGTCTCCCAATTGGCCGACGCGGGACAAAAAGACTCCGCCAGTTTTGACTCGTTATGCGGAGCGCATGCCAAAGTCGCGGTGGTTCAATTCAATGCGATCGTCACTCCAGGCGACTCATTGGCCGGGCTGTTTTTCAATTATAGCATTCTCCTGAGATCGTGACTGTCGTGCCACGATATCGGACGTAATCCCTGGCTCAACGTTCAAATCCGGCAACATCGGCACGAGCGTTGCCTTTGTCTTCGGGTAAGCCCGTCAGACCCCTGGATTTGAAATTGCGGCGTTCGCCGCGCCGCGTCATGCATGACGGCCCCGGTGACCGGCGGTCGTGATGATCTTGCAAACCATGACGGTCTTTGTCAGGATGGGTCTTCCTGCCTGAAGGCCCATTCGCGCCCTCCTAGCTCAATTGGCAGAGCAGCTGACTCTTAATCAGCGGGTTGTAGGTTCGAGTCCTACGGGGGGCATTTCCAACGATAGCCGAAGTGACACGTAACCCGATTCCGCCGGTCGTGCCGAGCGGTCCATGCCGCTCACGCGGGCGTTGGAGCAGACGCACGACCAGGATGGGGCGGCCGGGCGTCTTTCCGGATTGGGTCGATAAAATCGGCCGCAAACTCGAACCCTCGAGGTGTGCTCTATTTCCGTCGGCTCACATCGCCCTCACCAGACGTCTGCGCCGGGCGCTCTGGAACGACAGTTTGAAACCGGCAATCGCCACCGGGAAGCACAGGAGGAGCCACGACGACGGTTCCGGGACCGTGGCGGGCTCGGCTGCGATCAACTGGAAGAGCTGGGGACCATCCGCCGGTTGATAATACGTGGAGGTTCCCAGTCCATTGTCCGAGGTCGAGCTCCACGACGTGTTGTACGACGGCAAGCCATACCCGAACTGCGACTGGTACACATTCAAGGCCGTGAATTCCCAGTTCACTCCGCCGGCTAGCGGATCGGAAAGAACCAGCCAGTAGCCGGTGCCCGCCATGAGCTCGAAGTGCGAATTGGCCGTGAATGTGACCAGGCCCGTCGTGGGGTCGTACGATGAGGTGAAGTCGCTGAGGAGCGTCGCGCCGATCGTGCCATCGTCGTTACGCGCCTCCACTTCGAGTGCGATACCCGAAGAGGGGGGCTCGGTCGGATCCAGTTGCATCCTGGCGCCGTAGAGAGTCTCGTCGACCGTGCCGGCGATGAACGACTGGCCGGCAAACGCACTTGCGCCGAAGCCTGTGGCGGCTGGTCAAGGTTATTCAGCAGCACCACGCTGGCGTGAACGGACGCCGACCCTGCCAAAAAGGGAAGCGCGACGGCGAGGAAGACGACGACGAAGGCGCGGGCTAAAAAGTGGCGATTGAGCATCGAATCTCTCCCGGAGCAAGGATGTCGAGGTGATCTCTCGTGGCCGGATGCACATGCTCCGGCCACACCTTTCGTATCGTGAACAAACAGATTGGCAACGGCTGTCGCGAAGCAGGCGAGACGTAAACTCCAAACGGCCGTGCGTGATTCCGAGGCGCCGAGGGTTCGCGAATCGGCACTGGCACTCGGCGTTGTGCAACGACTCGCCCCCCAGGAATCGTGCAAGGGCATTTACGAGCCGGCGAGGTCGCCGTTGTCGGTGTCGACATAGAGGGCGGCCAGTTGTTCCAGGATCAGAGCCAGGCCGCCAAGCGGTTGATGGGGGAGATCTAGCTCCAGCGGCTGATCTTCGTCCGTGAAGATCGCGTCAATCGCGGCGGCGTTGGGATTGCCTGGCGCCGCGCCGACGTCATTAAACTCGTATCCTCCGAGTGCGCCGCTGCCCACGCGGATCTGGCCAATGGCGGCGACGATCCCATTATTGCTGTCAGTCACGCTCAGCGCCGTTCCGAGCGAGGCGTCGCCAATTTCTCCGCCGGAAACGATGGCCGAGCCGGCGCTGATGCTGCCGGTGGGATACAGGCCCCGATCGATGATCACGTTGCCCAGGATGCCGGACTGCGACGCCGCCGGTCCCCTTGACCGCGATCCGACCGCCGGTCAGACCGCCGTGGAACGTCAGGTCGCCGTAGTCATTGCCCAGGACCACGAGCTGGCCGCTGAACCCGCCGTTGACCAGTAATCCGCCGACGCGGGTGGGCGTCTTGAGGAGCGTCGTCATCGCCCCGAGGTTGCCTTGTGCCGCGACGAGACCGGTGGCTCCGCCGTCGCTGCGGATCGAGCTGATCAGGTTGCCGCGGCTGATGATCCGGCCGGCGAGGCTGTCGGTGCCCTGGCCGCCGATCGTCGTCGCCGTGACGTATGGCTGAGCGTTGCGGCCGCCGGGCTGGACGACGTAGACGCGGCCCAGGTCCGCGGGAACTTCCGACGTCGCGCCAGTGACCGGGTCGGTCCGCACGCCGGTCGTCTGAATCGTGCCGAAGAGTGGGCCGGCCGCGGAGATATTGCCAAAGATGCTCGGCGCTGTCACGTTGTTCAGGCCCTGGGCGCCGAGCACGGTCAGGTCGCCAAGCGGCCCCGTGCTGGTGACCGACTGCGCGATGAACTGTTCCGACAAGATCGACCCGCCGTCGCCGTGGAGGTCGACCGACTGCACCACCGAGCCCTGGGGCGTCGCATTCACCCCGATCATGGCCGTCACTGCGCCTCGGGTGGCCGGGAAGAGCGTCGCCGGGTCGATGCCGTCACTATCGCTCTCGAGCGTGAACACCATGTTCTTCGGGTCGAACGTGCTCCCGCTGGACGCCGTGTCGAGGAAGAAGGCCACCTGCTGGCCAGGCAGGGCCGCGAACGGAACGCGGAACGTCTCGGTGCCCTGGCCGTTCACCGATCCGGCCGCAACGATCGTCGTGCCTGGACCCAGTAAGCTGGCCGCGTCGGTACTGGTCGCCTGCGATCCGGGCTCGATCGATCCGCCGGCACTCGTGAACGAGCCGAAGCGCCACGCCCTGGATCTTGGCGGCGACGATCGAGCCGTTCGGGACATAGTCGCGGACCGAGACGCTTGCCAGGTCGTCCAGCGGCAGGTCGACGCCCGCCGGTGAGAGGTCGGGGCTCGGTAAGAGGAAGAAATTCTCGGCCGCACTGCTCAGGGTCGTGACCAGGCTGCCTTCCACGGCCACGTTGCGGATCCCGGAAACGCCCGCGGCGTCGAGCCGGTCGAGGTTGAAGCTCGCCCCGTCTTGAAAGACGACCGTACTCAAGTCGAACTGGTCCGGAGAGCTGCTGACGCCATTGGTGATCCGGGCCGAGATTTGCGGACTGGAAAACCCGGCCGACTCGTAGAAGTATTGGGTGTTGATGTAAGTTGATGTTCCAGGCTTCGTTGCGGTGGCGGCGGCGTCGGGCTGCGAGAAGACCTGGCCCGCCGGGTCTTCCTCGAGCCAGCGCTGGACGCCCGCCTCGATCACACGGAGAACGACTGGACCAAACCCGCCGTAAGCACCGATAGTGCCGACGT
The DNA here is from genome assembly GCA_963818265.1 of uncultured Planctomycetota bacterium. Lineage (GTDB taxonomy): Bacteria > Planctomycetota > Planctomycetia > Isosphaerales > Isosphaeraceae > CAWFRS01. Next base: position 778,905 of record CAWFRS010000001.1, read on the forward strand.
GACCGGCGATGAACAGGCCGGGCGTGCCGCCGGCGATCGTGGCCGTGCCGAGTGTGCCACCGACGTCGATCACGCCCGCCATGACCTGGCCGACATTGGGCGTGGCGCCAAGCATCGTCATGGTATCGAGGTTGCCCGCGACGTTGACCTGGGCCGTCGTCGTGATCGAGCCGTCGGGGCCGATGGTGAGGGCACCGAGGTCGCCAGGGGTGACGTCGACGATCCCGGCGAGATTGTGACTCCCAGCGGCGAGCGCGTCGTTCGTCCCGACGGCGAGCGAGCCGATCGACGCGGCCGTGAGCGTGATTCCCTCGGGCAATGAACCGCCGATCGTCGCGTTCCCAAGCGCGTCCGTCCCCGCCGGGGCGCCTACGATGCCGGGGAGGGTCAGATTGATATCGAGGTTGACGCCGATGAAGAGCGAGTCGATCTGCTGGGCCGAAATGCTCGAGCCGGCATTGACACTGCCCCATACGATCAGCGTGTCGATGTAGGCCGGCGAGGTGGCATTCAAATGGCCATAGAATTGCCCATACACCTCGAGTTCGGCGTCGCCGATGTGACTGAGATTGAGCGTGCCATTGAAATCATGGTCCCATCCGGAAATGAAACCGTCGCTGTTCGATGAGCCGCCCGTGACATTGGTCGTCGCGGGAAGGTTATTGGTAATAAATCCTTGAAGAACGGTACCGTTGTTGCCCAGTTTGATGTTGAGGACTGCCTGCCCGACAAAAGTCACTCCGCCTGACCCCATGCCGAGTTTCGTCAGGCTGTTGTCGGTGAGAACGCCGTACTCAGACGGGTTGGTCGAGCCCGAATCGTCGAAGTTGATGGTGTCGGTCAGTGCGGTGCTCGAGCCGCCTCCGTCGATGACGACCGGACCCTGGATGCCGGAAAGGACGCCCCCGGTCAAGGTCGGTGCCTTGCTGCCAACGTTCCATGTGTTGCCCGTGGCCTGAGTGACGAACGTGGAGGTGGTCCCGCTGGCGGTCGACTTCACGTTGACCAGGTCGGCGGCCTCGCCGAGATCGACATTCAACGCGGCCAGGCCGCTATAAGTGATGCCGCTGGCGCCCATCGACATACCAGTCAGCGTCGTCGCTGTCAAAGTGGCCGTCTTGCCGGCGGTGGCGCCTGTGTCATCGACGTTCATCGTATCGGCGCCATTGCCCACGATCGTCAGTGGCCCCTGAATGAAGTTCACCTTTCCGCCTGAGGCTGGCTCAAGACTGCCCACGTTGATGGTGTTCTGCTTCGTGTCGCTGCCGGTGTTCACCGTCGTTGGGCCCGTGGTCGCTTGCACGTTGACCGTGTCAACGCCATTGCCGCTATTGAGAAAAGTCGACGTGCCTGCTGCGGTATCGGCAATCAAAAACGTGTTGCCGCCCGAGCCCAAATTGATGTTCAGATTCACCAGGCCGCTGTAAACAATGCCATCGGGCCCCATGTTCAGGCCGGTGAGGGCGGTTGCCGTCAGCGTACCAGTCTTGGCGACCGTGCTGCCGGTGTCGTCCACGTTTAGCGTGTCGAAGCCGTTGCCGGTGACTGTCAACGCTCCCTTGATCTGGCCAACGAAGCCTCCCAGAACAGGCACCGTGCTCCCCACGTTAACCGTGTTCTGGTTGGTGCCGCCGCCCGTGTTGACCGTCGTCGGCCCGCCGGTCGCCTGCACGTTGATCGTATCGCTACCCATGCCGCTGTTGACCGTCGTGGTCGTGCCGACTGCCGTGTTGGTGATGTTGAACGTGTTCCCGCCCGAGCCCAGGGAAATGTTGAGTGCGCCGAGCGACGAATAGCTCAGGCTTCCGCCGGCGCCGAATGCCGTCGATTTCAATGTTGTCGCGGTCAGCGTGCTCGTGCTCGGCGTGGCGTCTCCCGTGTCGTTCACATTGGTCGTCGTGTTGCCCGTGCCGCCGTCGACCGTCAGTACCGCGGTGATGCCCGACAGCGTGCCCGTATTCGTCGGCGCGTCTGACGACACGTTGATCGTATCGTTGCCACTATCGGCGTTGATCATGGCCACGGCCCCGATCCCCCGCACATTGACCGTGTCTGCACCGGCCTGGGTGTTGACCGTCAGTGGGCTGGACGTCGTCGTGATGTCGACCGTGTCCTTGCCCGTGCCACTGTTGAGCGTCGTGGTCGTGCCGACCGCCGTGTTGGCAACGGTAAAGGTGTTAACGCCGGAGCCGAGGCTGATATTGAGCGTCGACAGCCCTCCATACGTGATGCCATCGGGCCCCATGTTCAGGCCGGTCAACGTGGTCCCTGTCAATGTGCCGGTCTTGGCAATCGTGCTGCCGGTGTCATCGACGTTCATCGTGTCGTGGACATTGCCGATGACATCAAGCGCTCCCTTGATCGGGCCGATGAAGCCGCCAGCCGTGGGCTCAAGGCTCCCCACATTGACCGTGTTTTTGTTGGTTCCGCCACCCGTGTTTACTGTCGTCGAGCCTGTGGTAGCGTTCACGTTCACCGTGTCTGCGCCCTTGCCACTGTTGAGGAAGGTGGAGGTGTTGGCTGCGGTGTTGCTGATGAGGAAAGTATTGCCGCCGGAGCCGAGGTCGATGTTGAGGTTGGCGATTCCGCCATAAGTGATTCCGCTCGCGCCCATGCTCAGTCCGGTCAGCGTGGTCGCCGTCAGAGTGCCAGTCTTTGCCGCTGTGTTGCCCGTGGCGTCCGCGTTCAGCGTGTCGGATCCGTTGCCCTTGATGGTTAACGGTCCCTGTATGTTGTTAAGGACGCCTTTATTGGGCGATGGCGGCGGAATGCTGCCGATATTGACCGTGTTGACGCCGCCACCCGTGGTGACCGTGGTCACGGTACCGGTGGTGACATTGGTCAGACTGATAACGTCGTCGTCTGGTCCGCCATTAATCCGAGCGATCGGGGCGAATATCTGACCGCTGATGGAGATAATGCTACCTGTCACGCCCGCGTTCTTACCGTAATCGCCGTTGATGACGACGTATCCGCTAGCGTTGATAGTGGAACCCACCGGGATCGTGACATTGTCGGCGACCAAGAGAACGACGACGCCCCCCGTCGAATTGATCGCCGAGCCATTCGACATCAAGAGGTCGTCGCCCGATGCATCGTTCGGTAGAACAGTCAGCACGACGTCGCCGCCGCCGGTGATGGTGCCCACGCGCATGGCACCCTCGGTTTCGGTGAGAGTGATGTCGCCGTTGGTCGACGCCGATATCTTGCCTGTCGCCGACGGAGCGGGGTTGATGTTGGTGAACCCCGAGAGGTTGATAATCGGCGTGACGGTTTTGCCGTTAATCTTTGTCGAAATGGGCACGCCCGTCAGCGTGATGTTGCCGCCGGCTGTCAGGTTGGCGAAGCTGTATGTGCTGCCAATCAGCGTGGGATCACTGTCTCCGAATCCCGGATCGGACGAGCCCCCGGGGCCGGTGCCGAACCCCGGCCGGAAGTATGTGGTGACTGGCGTCAGCAGCTTCGGAAAGTATTCATAGACGATGATGCCACCGGGGCCACCCCCCGACCCGGACTCCTGGACGCTCTCCTGGAGGGAGGCGGCGATGTTGCCACCGGCCTGGATCGAGCCCAATGGAACGATGAACGGAGTCGTGCTGAGATTGAAATCAGGGTCGCGCAAAAAGCCCGTGACATTGAGGTAAGCGTTGCCGCCAGCCAGCACTGTAACAGTTATCGGCCGCTGGACGTGACTTCCGCTTTCACTCTGCACCAGATCGGCATTGAGCGGGTTCGCGCTCGAGCCGATTGAGCCGTTCGCCGCCTCGACATCAAGGATGTTGGTGAGCACGACCGCCGGCGATCCGGCGGAAATGATACTGCCTCTCGAGTTCAATATCTCCGTGGTGCCGATCGGATTATTGATGAGGCCCGAGAGGATGATGTTAGGGCTGCCGGTCGTGCCTCGATTTTCGATATCCACCAAGGTCGAGGAGGGTGCGGCCGCGACCTTGAAACCAAAGAGATTTCCCGGCTCGAGGTCGTTGGCGACATTGATGCCCACGTTGGGGACTGAGCTGCCGGCACCGAGGAGGCTGATGCCGTTGACGACCAGGTCTTTCTTGGAGTAGTTCAGGAGTTGGATGGCGCCCGATGTCGACGAATAGTAGAAAGTAGCCAGGTTGCCTTCGAGCAGCCCGGGAGTCTGAATTATCAAGGACACCAACGCCTGTGATCTCGTTGGCCACGAAATTAATGACGCCGGTCGCTCCGGTACCGGTGATATTCGGGACGATGATCTGCGTGGGGGTGATCGTTGGTGTGATCGTGCTGGACGGGTCGACGGTGCCGTTGGCGTCGACGATCAAGACGGAGTTCCCGACGCCCCCGCCACTCACGACGTCGGCGTTCCAATCTATTGTCCGGTTCGCGAGAACCTGCCCGTGTAGGTAGGCATAGTGGCCGACAGCAAAGCCACCCTTGGCGGTGCTCGTGTAGTTTGCCGAGAGGTCTACAAGGGCACTCACTTCCAGATCGGGCGTCACGATGGTGGCGCCTGGGTTGGCAACGATCTCCGACACGTCGGGCTGCGTGGCGTCGAACCAGGACGGACCAACGACATTGGTGACGGCTGTGGCAAAAGCCTGTCCGGCAGCGACATCGGTGTCGCAGTAGGCAGTCGACAGAGCAATGCAATCATTGTGGGTCGCTTCGATATCGACGAAGTCGGTCCCGGTGATCGTCGCGCCGGGCATGATCGTCACCAGGGAGGTATCGTCGGCGTTAGAAGCCGCATCCCCTTCGTCTTTCGCGCCGAACGCGCCTGAGGTGGCTGTAGAATTCGACTCCAGGTCGTATGCTGTCACGGCCTGGATGGTCGTTTCCTGCGCTGCAAGTGCCGCGCCGGTTTCAATCGTGGTCTCTGTGTAGGCGTAGATCGGATTGCCCGGGATAGGGACGGTGAGGTCAAGTTCGACGTTCGCATAGGCATTCACCCCCAATCCATCTCCATTGGCGGTGGCAGTCACCTGGTTTGCCGTCGTATTGGTTTGAGAACTGACCAGAATTCCGGATCCTGCCGTGATCTTGGCGTTACTGCCCACGGCGGCCGAGGTGAGGGGATAGAGGGCGACGGTCGTCTCCGCATCGGCGAAGTCAATGGCCCCGCCCCCGTCTGAATCGGTCTTGGCGACGACGCCATTGTTGGACAAGGCCTGGAGAGTGAAGTTGCCTTGCGCGCTAATAACGTCAGAGTCGCCGACGTTCACGTGGACATCGTGGTTGATGGCAACGTCGGCGATCCCCTGGCCGACCGCGACAAAGCCAGCTCCTATGTTCGTTCCATTCGCGGACGCATTGGCATACGACGTCGCCGTGATCGCGATACTTCCACCGGCCGTGAGGTGCGTAGAAGTGCCCAGATAGGTGGCTAGCGATGGGGTGGAGTCGGCGATAGCAAGAGAGCCGCCGATATCGACGCCACCACCGGACGAGCCGTCCGCGATCGCATTCGCACCGCCGCCAGTTGAATTGAATAGCACCCCGGTCAGGCCGCCGACCCCGACTAACTGGTATGTCCCGGCGGCCATGGATTTGTTCAGCGGGATGACCAGATTCACTGTGGTTCCGAGTGCATCCGTGAAATCGATTCCCTCCACGCCGATGGTATCCAGCATCTCGCCCGTGCTCTTGCTCGTGTTCAGCGAGATGACCTTGTTGCTGCCAGGTTTTACCGAGAGTTGGAAGCTGTACGAAGTGGCGTTGATGACATAATAGGTATCGCCGGACACCAGGCCGCCGACGGGTTGATTGTCATTGGAGCTAAAGGTCTGTACGCCCGTCGCACCAAGGGGGACCGTGAGCGAGATAGGCGCGCCCGGCACGTTGTTGTGCCTACTCGAGGACAGTTGGAACTGGTCGGGAGTGACCACAATCACGTAATAGGTCTTTCCGGCCTTCAGGCCGCCGATCAATGTCGCACCATCCGCGGGCTCATAGGTCACCGGCTCGCCGTCATAGAAAGAATCGAGGTTGGGAAGCCCGCTCGCGTCTGTCCCCAGGTTGATGATCGAGTTGCTGATCTGTTCCGGTTCGACTTGAAGTGGGGTCGGTGCCCGGTAAGTCACCGCCTCGCCATCCGTGAAACCCGAAAGGAAGATCTCGTTGTCATTGATGTCAATGCTGGGGTTGAACGCCGTGGGGGTCGGCAAGGGCGACCCCGCGGGCAAGAGCTTGATGGACGTCGGAGTGATCACGTTGACTTCGTAAGTGGATCCGGCGGTCAAGCCCCCGATAATAGCGTAGTAAGGCTCGTAAACGACGAGTTCGCCGGATTGAAGATTGTCGGGGCTGGAAAAGTTAATCGTGTCATTTTCTATGTCAACCGAAGCGGCGGGAAACGACACTCCGAGCTGAAGTGTATTCCCACTCGTCGCAATGACGGGATAGACGCTCCCCTCGGTGAGGCCGCCTATGGGCGGATTGCCGTTCTGAGAGTAAGTGACGGTATCACCGGTCTCGAGGCCAGTACTCTGCGGGAAAGTGATCGTGTTGGTGGTCGAATTGATCTGCGACCGTGTGAAGTCGCCGTTGGACACCGGAAGCGGAGCCGCGCCATGAAGCGACTCGACGGTGATATTCCCCCCGGAGACGATATTTGCGCTTGACCCGACGTAGGTGTTCAGCGTGGGCTCGTCGTTAGCGAAGCTAGTGGATTCATTGACGTCGACAATACCTCCGTTGGCTCCCACTGACGACGCGTTCGACCCGGTCATGGACGCGGATTCGACGGTGATGTTACCGGTCACATTTACACCTGAGCTATTACCAACATAGGCAGTGAGCTGCGGCACGGTCTTGCTTGTGGAAGTCCCCCCGGAGCCGTTGAAAGACCCGCCGGAGCTCAAGTCGACAAGAGCCGTGCTCTGGTCCGTGCCGGTCGCCGTCACGACCAGGCCTCCGGCCTGCTGTGTCGCCGTCCCGACGACGTCACCGGTGCCAAGATGTGCGCCTGTCATCGCCACTGGCCGTCGCATTTGCAATGACCGCCGCCACGTGAAGCAGGATGGCGAACGAGCGGGTCTTCGAGTCCGTCTGAGCAATGTTGGTGCCTGCGGCGCTGATCGTGATGATCCCCGGAGTCGCCAGGGTTACGTCGTCGCCAACGTCGCTAGAAACCTGCGCCTCGGCCGTGGAGGAGATGTTCGCTCCATCGCCGCCAAAGGCGGTGGAAAAACCGCTGGAGCTGCCGGTGGCCAAGGCGCCATTCGTGGTCAACTCGGTGGCGCTGACAGTGATGCCGCCGCCGGTTGAAACAATATGCGACCCGCTGTTGATAAAGGCGGTGACTATGGGGGACACCGTCGCGTTACCGACCGACACTCCGACGGTAATCCCGCCCACGTCGACCCCCTCCATGTCGGCGCTCGCCTGCGACTGAGACCCGGCGCTGAGCGTAACGCCTTGCCCGACGAGCACGCTGGAATTCGAGCCGATCGAGGCCTGGATTGTGGGAGTGTTTTCGGCGTCGGCGACATTGGCCGTACCTGCGAGAATTCCTCCCGCGACCGCGGTCGACTGGGCAACGCTCTGCGTCGTGACGCTGTTCGAGATTGTCACGCTGGTCACAGGGTCGAACCCCTGGCCGACCTGAGTGTAGTCGCCCAGGTACGCGAGGCTCGCGCCTGTTTCGTTTGCCTGGGCGACTGCTGCTCCCACGGCCAATCCAAAAGCAAAGTCCCCGCCGATCGCCGAGGCATTCAGGCTGCGCGTGCCACCGGAGCCAACGGTCACCTGGCTGGCACCCAGAATCTGTACTCCTGTGGCGCTCGAGGTCGGCGCGGTCCCGAATTCCGCGGTCTCGCCAATGTGAGCGCTCTGCACACTGGCATCGTTGACGATGGCCACCTGGGCACCCAAAGCGGCCACCAGGCCCGCACCCCCGCCGTAGGCGCTCGCGATGTTACCGCCGAGCGGCACGAGGTTGTAGCCAGCGTAGACGGTCAGGTTACCGACGGCGTACAGGGCAGCGCCGTTGGCGATAAACGCCTGTGTCAGGCTGCCGACATTCACCAGCGCTACCGAGCCGCCGATCGTGACCAGGCCCAGGGTGCCGGCACCCGCGATAACCTCGACACTGTCGAGCTCATTCGCCTCGACGTCGATCGCTCCGCCGGCGGTGACCACGGCCAAGCCGCCGACATAGGCGCTGGTGCCTTGAGGCGCGACAGAAGCATCGAGGCTACTACTGGTCTGGTTAGTCGGGGCCGCGCGCTCGAGAGCCGACTGGCTGGTCCCGATCGCTTGCTTGACCAATCCACTGGACTGGTCCGAACCCATCTGGGTATAGCCGCTGAGCTGACTGGTGATCGACGATGCATTGGCCTGACTGTCGGCATACCCGCCGGTCGTGCTGGAATTGCCGCTATTGTGGCCGCTCAGGCTGGCGAGGGCACTGCTGCTCACGCCGGCGTCGATCGAGTAGACCGAGACCGCGCCTGCAATGCCGATGCCGCCGGCTGCCGCGCTGGCTGCCAGCGAATCGCCCGATTTGTAGGACAGCGAATAAACATCCACGTTGTCGTTGGCATGGACAGAAGCGCCTGTGTCGATGTATGCGGAGGTCTGGTTGCGGATGATGCCCACGTCGACGCCACCGGCTACCGATCCAGCCAGGAAATCGAAGCTGGTTCCGGCCAGAGCCCCGTCGATCCCACGCAGGCTGGCGTTGTCGGCCGCCGCGACGTTGACCGACTGAGAGGCGCTGGCACCCGCGGAGTTCTGGTTAACAAGTGCTCCTGAACCGATGTAGGCCTTGGTTGTCGCGCCGATGATGTTGACTGTGACCGCGCCCGCCAGGGCGCCGAAAAAGCCCCCTGCGCCGCTGGCGGCGGTGGTGAATACCCCCTCGCTCGACTCTGCCTGGACGGCCACGCCATTCGCGGACGTGGTCGAAAAACTGCCGTTGGAGCCCACGCCGCTTTGAAACACCGTCATGCTCGTCGTGTTTTGGGCCAGGGCGTTGACGGTCGCGCCGGCGCCCACATACGCCTCGGTGTCCTTGTTGATCAGGTTGAGCCCGAGCGAGCCGCCGATGCCCACGGCCGCAAAGCCAAGGGCGATCGTGCCGTCGACCATCGACGAACCCGTGTCGTCGCGGGCCGCGACCAGCACGTTGCCGCCGGCATTGACCTGGGCGGAGGCGCCGATATAGGCAAGGGTCTGGTCGTTCAACGAAAACACCGAAACCGATCCCGCGACCGCGTTGCCGCCGACACTGAGGCCGCCGGAGAACGAGACAATCGCGCCCCCCTGACTGGCCATCACCTGAACGTCTCGCCTGGCCGCGACCAGAGCAGAGCTGTCGGTGAACGCTTTCGTGTGGTTCGTGGCGATCGTGAGCTCGGCGCCCGGATCAACACTCACACCGCCGGACACCGATACTTCCCCGGCGACTCCCAGGTGGTAGTAATCGGAACCGGCAGCCACCAGCACCGATTGATTAGCATTGGCATTCGTGTTATTGCCCGCAGCCTGGTTGATGTGGGCATTGGCGCCGATAAAGGCCTGCGTAGTCGTGGTGGGCACAAATGCGGACCCGGCGATGTTGATGCCGTCTATTCCGCCGCCGCCGCCCGAAGCCGCGACCGTCGTCACATGATCGGTCGACGTGGCAACGATCGCGACGCCCCTGATGCTCTCGGTCTCGGGCGTCACCACCCGGTTCTTGGTGAGGGCGGCCATCGTGGAGGCCTGCAGGCTCGAGCTGATGGAGGGCGCGCCCGTGGCCGCTCCGCTGTAGGAGGCGTTGTAAACGCCGTTGTCGACCGTCGTCGCGCCTTTCTTGCCCAGCGCATCGACGGTTGCATTTTGGTCGACATAGGCCAGTGTCGTCTTGGTGATGACCGGTATGGCGACCGAGCCGCCGACGCCCACCGCCCCGCCAATGCTCAGATCGCCGGCCACCATGAGGAGATTGGTATTGTCGTTGGCCGTGACCACCACATTACCGCTGGCCTCGACACCGGCCCTGGCACCGATGTCGGCGACCGTGTCGAGTGTGAGCACGTAGACGCTCGCGGCGCCCGCGATGGCGGTCACCGCCGCCGCTGGCCGAGGCCGCCGCTGAGACGACTTGCTCCGACGAGAACGCGGTCACAGTCACGTGCTCAGTCGCATTCACCGTTGCAAACGGAGCGATGTAGGCCGAGGTGCTCTTGCCGATGACCGCCACGTCGGCACCGGCGCCGAAGCCTCCGCCGCCGACTCCCACAGCGCCAGCCCCGCTACCGATATTGGTCTGATCAGACGCAAGCAAGTCGACGTCCTGGGCGGCGCCTGCGCCGGTGTTCGTCGCATTGACGGTCACGGATTGATTGATGTACGCCTGGGTCAGCTCGGTCAGGTCGTCGACATTGGCGGCTCCGGCCACTCCGGCAATGAAAGCTCCCGCACCACCCACCGTGACGGGAATCGCGGACAGGTACGACACCGCCGTGAGCGCCAGGCCGTGCAACAGTTTCGTCTCTTCGTCGCCGCTCGAATCCTTCTGGCCGATCAAGACATCGACAGGCGCCACGCTGGCGATTCCGAGGGCAGTGATCTGCGCGGTGGAATCGATATAAGCCAGTGTCGTGTCGTGAGCGACCAGGGTGGAATCCGAGGCGCCGATCGCGCCTCCCTCGCCGACCGACAGCGCCAGGGCCCCGGCGGTGGGAATAAACGATCGATCGGAGAGCGCCGACAGCGAGACGCTCCCCTCGGCGGAAACGTCCGCGCCGAACCCGATGAAGGCTTCGGTATCGTTGGTGAGTGTGAACACAGTCGCAGAGCCCGCGATTCCGGCGATATCGCCCCCCACTCCCAGGCCAGCGGCCACCGCGATGATCTTTTCTGGCGCCACCGCACTGAGAACGATATTGTTTCCGGCGTCAACATTGGCCGACGGGTCGATGTGCGCCTTGACCGTGCGGTTCAACACCTGCACATCGGCGGCCGCGCCGACGCCGATTTCCAGGGACCCCGCGAAAGCCCCGGCCACGGTGATACTGTTCGTGTCTTCCTCGGCATGAACCTGGACTGACGCGGGCGATACCACGGTTGCCGACTGACCGATATAAGCTTCGGTGTCACTGGTCTCGGTATCGACAACCGCCGAGGCCGCGACGCTCGCCTCAGATCCGCCGCCGGCGCCGGCCGCGAAGACAAGGGTCTCGTCCTCGTAAGTCGCGTCGATGACCACGCCCGTGCCGGTGAGCCCGGTCCCCTCGGGATCGCTGAAGTCGGCCCCCTCGCCAAGGGCGTCGACCTGGGCGAACGGGGCTACGAATGCCTTTACGGTCCGCGTGAGGAGACCGACCCCGGCCGAAATGCCCACTCCGGCGGACGCTCCCCCGGCCACCGACCCGGCGATCACGAGCAGGTCCGTGCTGTCGTTCGCATCGATGAACACGCTCCCCGTCGCGCGCACGATTGCGCCGTTGCCAATGTATGCCTCGACAACATCGGTGAGGTCCTGTGCGGCGGCCGAGCCCGATGCGCCGATGCCGTCTTCCAGGGCGACGGCCAGCGCCGCGCCGACCGATCGAATCGTTTCGGTCGCGAAGGCATCGACGTTGATGTCCCCCGCGGCCGTGACCTTCGCGGTGCCGCTGATATAGGAGAGAACGGTGGGATTGTAAATTCCCAGATCGAGTGCAGCGCCGACGGCCAGAGCGCCGGCGTTCGCCGCCAACACGCCGGCCACAGTGACCGTGTTGAGCGTACTCTTAGCGTCGACGGAAATGTCGCCCGTCGTGGTGGTCGCGGTCGTGCCGTCTCCAAGGTAAGCCTCGGTGTTGCTCGACAGAAAATTCAGGTTTACCGAGCCGGCGACGGCGGCGGTTTCGGCGGCAGCGGCCCCACCGGCGGCGACGGCGACGATCAGCGGCGCTCGAGGTCGCGGAGATATCGATTGACCCGGCCAGGATCGTCGCGTCCTGGGTGAATGCCTCGGTCGTCGTGCTGAGATTATCGAGCGCCACCGAGCCGCCGACCCCGACGTGGTTCCCGAAGGCCGCACCCCCGCCGCCCCGATAAAGAGGGCTGTATCCGTAGCGGTGACGGCCAGTGCATTGCCGGCCGTGATCGTTCCGGTTCCGCTGATGAAGGCTTCTGTCGTCTCCGCGAGGAAGTTGAGACCGACGTCCCCAGAAATTCCGATCCCAAATTCCTTGCCGGCGACGGCCGCTTGCTGCGAGACCGCCGCCGGCACGCTGACGCCGTCGGTGGCAGCGTTGCCACCGCTGTCCTTGCTGGAGGGCGGGCTCTCGCCAGCCGCGAACGCGCCGGAAACGCCGACGCTGACAATCTCCTGGCTCGAGGCCGCATGAACCGTAAGGTCGTCGCCGGCTTTCACCGAGCCGAGCGGCGCCGTCGTATCGGTCGTCGTGCCGATGAACGCTTTCGTGGTGTCGATCAGATTATTGTAAGAGCCGGAGAAGCCGACGCCGGCATCTCCACCCACGGCAATGCCGCCCGTCCCGACGATGTCGACGAGCGTGTCGCCGCCCGTGACCCCTACGTCGCCTCCGGCGTTGATCGTGGCCCCCGCGTCGATCCAGCCCTCGGTATCATTGTTGAGATTGAAGTAGATCAAGGCGCCGTTGACGGCGAGCGATTCGGAGTTGGCGCCGGACTGCGCCAGGTTGAGCAGGTAGTTGTAGGTGTTCGCATTGACGTTGATGTCTTTGCCGGCGGACACTTTCGCCTTGTTGTCGATGTAGGCGTGGGCAGTGTTGTTGTACGATATGTCCTCGAATGACCCGCCGACCCCCACGTCGCCCCCCGCGGCCCCGGCAAACAGCGACGGGACGCTCAATAGCGACGCCTGACCGGCGAGGTTGATCGTCTCGATGTTCGTGTCCGCTTCAACCTCGACGTTCTGTTTGGGCGAGCTCGCGTGTTGATTGACCAAGGCCCCGGCGCCGATGTAGGCATTGGCCGCATTGGTCACCGTGAACGTGGTGACATCGCCGCTGATGCCGAAATCGCCGTGTTCTCCAACCTCTCCCTCCGATTGCGAGTAGGTTGTGCCGATGCTGCCCAGGCGCCCCGTCAGCAAGGTGGTCACGTACTTCTCGAGTTGCTCGAGCCAGTCACTGACGCTTAATGACGCCGCGGGCCCCGCGTTGTAGCCGCTCTCGACCCGGTCGGTGCCATTGGAGTTGTTCGTACCCGTGTTGTCGGGCGGAGCCACGAAGGGGATGCCGAAGAGGGAAACGGGGTTGGGAATATCGGCGTCGGCGACGATGTGAAGCAACAGACCGGCATCGACAGTTCCCCCGGGAGCGATGTAGGCGCTCGCCTGATTGTTGGTTTCCGAATCGTCCACGCCGCCGCCGATCGCGGCCGCCTCGGCCTCGCTGACGCCGCCGGCCGCATACGACTTGAAATTGTCTTGCGCGGTGGCGCTCACGGTCACGTTGCCCCCCGCGTCGATGTCGCCCAGCGGGCCGACGAACGAAGTGGCTGTATTGGTGCTGTCGGCGACAACCACGCCGGCCGAGATGGCCACGCCCGGCGCTCCCCCCACGCCAGCGAGGATCGCGTTGCCGATCTTCTGCGTGAACGAGATGTCGGCCAGCTTGGCCGCCAGCCCCGTGACGGCCTGGTTGAAATCGAGCTTGTCCTGCAAAGCGCTAAGGACGGCGGCGATCGCACCGGTTGTATTGTTCGCGTTGATCGACGACGCATTGACTGTCGTGTCGTTCGTGGTGTGCACCGAGCCACTGACCGACGCCGTTGCTTTGGAAGCAACATCACTGATCGCCACCGAAACTCCCGCACTGACCGAACCATCGGCCTGCAAGCCCAGGCTCGTGGCCTTGTTGCTGAAGGTGTTGGCGTTCTCCGCCTCGATGGTGGCAGTCCCAGCGGTGACCGTGGAGCCCGCCGCCAGATTGGCCGTCGACGTGGAGCGTGCCTTTTCGTACGAAAAGGCGATGTTGCCGGGCGATCCATCCGTGGGAACGATCGTGAACAGGTTCACCGTGTTCTGCGTCGAGCGACTTCCAGGTCGAAGTATCCAGCGGCCGTGATGCTAGCGCCACCCATCACGGTCACGTTCGCAGTGGGCTCCGAATCGGCGTAACCGCCGCCCAGGAAGACGCCAATAACGGTGTTCTCTGCGTCGGTGATCGCCTGGGCGTTCAAATTCACATTGGCATCCGCGTCGATGATGGCCCCGGAATCGATGACGATATCGGTCTCGGCCTGGGCAAGCACGGCCGCGACCGCCAGGTTGAACTGGAGCACCGCGCTCTCATCGGCTTGATACGCCAGCTCCGGCTCGGGGTTGATCGTGTCGGTAACCTTGGTGAACGGCTTGGCGGTGTTGTTGTTCAAGTAGACCCGCGGGAAATCGCCGTTGAGCCCCACGAAGAGGTCGGGCCGAGTATCGCCGTTCAAATTTCCCAGCGCCACGCTCTGTGTATCATCCCCGGCGGCCGTCACGTTCTGCCCGGTTACCCCATGAAAGGGGGTCGTCGCGCTGCCGTTATTCAGGAAAAGCTGGGTCGGGACGCCGGAATTGCCCACGATCAGGTCGAGGTGGCCATCCCCATTGACATCGGCCACTGCCAGAGAGGTCGTCGCTTCGGCCGCCGTGATGTTCTGCGGGGTCGCCGTCCCGAATGGGTTCGATGCGATCCCGCTATTCAAGAAGAGCCGGGTCGGTTCGCCATTGTGGCCAACGACCAAGTCGGGATGACCGTCGCCGTTCATGTCACCGACCGCGACAGCCGTGGTCGTCAGATCGATCCCGCCGACGTTGAGCGGAGTACCGCCGAACGGGCTCGTTTTACTCCCGGTGTTCAGGAAGACACGCGTCGGCTCGCCGTATGTCGTGCCATTGGATACAAGCCCCGCTTGCCCGACCACGAGGTCGGGCTTGGTGCCATTCAATTTGACCAGGGCCAGCGACGTGACGTAATCGGCGCCCGTGATCGGAATCGGCGCGGCGCTGAACGGGTTGGTCACGCTGCCGTTGTTGAGAAAGAGCTGGCTTGGCGTAAGGCTATTGGGATTGGTGGACATGACCCCAACGATCAGGTCCTGTCGGCCATTGCCGATGACGTCCCCCACGGCGACCGACGTCGCATTGACGTTGGTGATTGCAAGGGGCGTGACGCCGCCAAACGGGTTGGTGGTGCTGCCGTTATTGAGGAACAGAAGTGTGGGAGCCCCCTGGTTCGCGACGATCAGGTCGTTACGGCCATTGCCCGTCACGTCGGCGACGGCCAGTCCGACCGTGGGGTCTGAACTGGTCAAGAAAATGGGTGTGACGTTACTGAACGGATCGGACGTGCCGTTGTTCAAGTAGATCTCGACCGGGCCGTCGTCATTTCCCACGATCAGGTCGAGAAGCCCGTTGCCCGTCACGTCGGCCATCACGACCGCGCTGCTGTCGGTCAGGTTCTGGGTCAGGTTCGCCGTCTTGGCGGTCGACGACAGCGCTGTGACATTCACATCCTTGGCCTTGATGGTCGCGGATCCGATGGCGATTGACGTGCTGGTCTGTGCGTTCTTGAAACCGGTAAGCCCCAGTGCGAAGTTCAGGCTGGCCTCATCCTGGGCGCTGATCGTGACGTCGGCCGATGTGAATCCGCTATCCGCATTGGCGAGGATGCTGGCCCCGTTGCCGACCTGGATACCGGGAGCCGTGAGGGTGATGGCCCCCGAATTCCCGATCGAATGCGCGGTCAGCGGATTGCCGCCGGTGGCGATCCGCCGGCTCGAAAGCGTGGCTCCGGCGGCGATGTCGATCGTCTCACTGGCCGCCAAGTTCACGGACTTGACCTGGTAATTGCCGCTCAAAACCTCGCTCGACAGCCCCGTGGCCGTGAGCGGTCCTGTCAGGTTGACCGCACTGGCGAAGGTGATGCTTTGGTTGGGCAAATCATTGCCAGCCGCGGCGATGCTTGTAACGGACGCGAGCGCAAAGTTGTGGTTGGTCGTCCCGTCAGAAACCCGAATCGTCGAGGGGTT
This sequence comes from uncultured Planctomycetota bacterium, assembly GCA_963818265.1. Taxonomy (GTDB): domain Bacteria; phylum Planctomycetota; class Planctomycetia; order Isosphaerales; family Isosphaeraceae; genus CAWFRS01. The sequence continues at coordinate 794,868 of CAWFRS010000001.1, forward strand.
CGGTTCCGAGACCGTCGCCGTGTCGTTGCTGGCAGTGAGTGCGATGCTGAGTATCCCACTCGTCCCGAGTGTCGGCACAACCGCAAGCAGCGTGCGGTCTTCGAGCGTCTCCAGGTTAAGCGGGCGAGGTCGGCGCCGTCTTGAGCGTTTCGCCTGGCGCTCGGAAGGCAAGTTCGGGCGACTCCGCGACTGGTTCCCGGGCGTTCGAGTCATGATGAAGTCTCCAAATCAGGGAATATCGGCTGGACTCTCAGCGAATGGCTCTAGGTTTCGATTACAACAGCGCGAAATAGCACGGCAGGCCACGCGGCTGTGAATCGAGAAACGCTCAGACATGCGAATCGCGCACGACGATCGTGCGGCCGCACGCGGGTCACGGCGCTCGCCCGCGAAGCGACGCGGAATGGGAATCACACTCCGCCGCCAATTCCTCAGCCGAGAAATGGCAAGAAGGTGCACAACTTTTTTTCAGGAATGCACGCAATTGAGAAATGATCTGCAAGCGTGATGTCACTTGCGAGCCAATAGTGCCTCGACTAAGATGTTCAGAGACCAGCCGCATATTGCTATCATTCTATAAGGTGCAACGATGGCCCTTCGAGGCGACTCCAAGGTGTCAGCGGTGCTCGAAGCCGCGCAAGCTGGCGACAAGCAAGCCGCGGCAGACCTCTTGCCGCTCGTGTATGCCGAGTTGCACGAGCTAGCGCGTGTGCGACTGGCACGTCAGCCGCCAGGCCAGACCCTGACGCCGACGGCCTTGGTTCACGAGGTGTACTTGCGGGTCGCCGCCGACAGTGAGGTGACCTGGGAAGGTCGCCAGCATTTCTTCTTCGCCGCTGCGCAGTTCCATGCGCGACATCCTGGTCGAACAGGCGCGCCGCAAGGCCGGGCCGAAGAAAGGGGGCGGCCAGCGGCGCCGCGAGCTGGATGAGGCCTGCGCCGTTCTCGAGCCTCCCAAGGATGACGTGCTGGCGGTCCACGAGGCGCTCCAGGAACTCGAAGCGCACGACCCGCTCAAGGCCCAGATTGTGTTGCTGCGTTACTTCACCGGTTTGACGATGGACGAGACGGCGGCCGTCCTCGGGTTGGCCGAGCGCACGCTCGACCGGCACTGGCGGTATATCCGGGCATGGCTCATGAAACGGCTCAGCTAGACGAGAACGGAAACGGACATGCCCGAGCCATCGCCCGAAGTCGTGGAGGCGCTGTTCCAGCAAGCGGCCGACCTGGATCCCGCGCACCGCAGCGCGTTCCTGGACGACCAGTGTGCCGGCGACCCTTTGACTGCGTGCCGCGGTCGAAGAACTCCTTCACTTCGATGCCAAGGCCCAGAGCGACCCCGAATTCTTGTATAGCCCGGCCGCTGCTGTTCGCGCATCTCTGCCACTCTCGGCGGAGCCGGGGCTGCCGTCACACATCGGCCGCTATCGCATCCTCCGCCGGCACGGCGAAGGGGGCATGGGCACCGTCTACGAGGCCGAACAAGACAATCCTCGCCGTACCGTTGCCCTCAAGGTGATCCGACCCGGTCTCGTCTCAGCCGAGCTGCTCAATCGCTTCAGCCACGAAGCCCAGATCCTGGGCCGGCTCCAGCATTCTGGGATCGCTCAGGTTTATGAAGCGGGAAGCGGCGAGGACGGCCAGCCGTTCTTCGCCATGGAGTTCATCCGCGGGATGCCCCTGGACGAATACTCCCGCAGTGGCGGTCTTGACACGGCCGCGCGCCTCGAGCTGATGGCGAAAATATGCGACGCGGTGCAGCACGCTCATGACAAGGGGGTCATCCATCGCGATCTCAAGCCGGGCAACATCCTGGTCGATTCATCTGGTCAGCCCAAGGTGCTCGACTTCGGCGTCGCCCACGTCACCGACGCCGACCTGCTGACGACCTCGAGCCGAACCCGGACTGGTGAGCTGCTGGGTACGCTGAGCTATATGAGTCCCGAACAGCTCGCCGCGCGCCCGAGCGGGCTTGACGGGCGATCGGATGTTTACACGCTGGGCGTCATTCTCTTCGAGCTCCTGGCGCACCGGCTGCCGTATCATCTCGATCAGCTTCCGATGCACGAGGTCGCACGGGTGATCGACGAGCAGGAACCCTCGCGGCTGGGTTCGATCGACACACTTTACCGCGGCGACGTCGAGATCATCGTGGCCGTCGCGCTCGAGAAAGACAAGACGCGGCGCTACGCCTCCGCAGGGGATTTGCGCATCGGACATCAGGCGCTATCTGCGGGGCGAACCGATTCTGGCCCGGCCTGCCTCGGCGGTGTATCAGCTCCGCAAGTTTGCTCGGCGGAACAAGGGGCTGGTGGCCGGGGTGTCGGGCATCTTTCGTGGCGCTCCTCCTGGGGACTGTCGTTTCCATCATTTTTGCCGTGCGTGCCGCATCGAACGCTCGCGCGGCAAACGAATTCGCGTTGCGGGCCGATGCGAATGCTCGGGTGGCGAACGAACGAGAGCGTGCCGCCACTTATCAAAGCTACCTCGCCCGTATCGCGGCCGCCGTTGCTGCACTCTCGCATCACGACGTCGTCGATGCCGCTCTCCAGCTCAACGCGGCCCCGGAGGCTTTGCGCGACTGGGAGTGGCGACACCTGCACACTCGGCTCGATGAAAGCACGTCGGTGTTCCCCGTCAACCAACGGAGAACTTCCGTTCCTGGTCCGCGATCCCAAGGGCATCCGGATCGCTCGGTTAACGTCAACCCGTCTGCGCCTCACCGACCTGGAAGGGAGCGAACTTCTGACACGCTCGCTCCATCCCGAGGCCCCGTTGCTGCATCGGCCGCCGCTATCGACGCGGCACGGACTGAGGCTCGTCGCCGGAGACGTGAAGAACGTGGGCCGAATCGCGGCTTTCTCAGAGCTTGCAGACAGTCGCATCTGAACCTCCTGGATGACCAGGGGCGAGTGCAAGCCATGCTGAAAGGACCTGAAAACACGGTGGCCTTGCTCACGGCTGCCAGTCCGGACGGGGCGCGGCTGGCAGCGATCTGGATGGGGGCCAAGGACTGGAAACTCATATTCCACGACCTGGAATCGGGTGAACAACGAGCTGACTGCGGCCCAGACAATCGGTTACTCCTGGGCCCTTGTCTTCAGCCCGGACGGAACGCACATCGCCACTGCCGGCGAAGATGGAGTGACACGTCTATGGGACACGTCCACCGGCGCGATGACCGCCGAATGTCGAGGGCACGTCAGGAAGGTCCTGAGCGTCGCGTTCCGCCCGGACGGTCGGCGCCTCGTGACGTCCTCGGCGGATGGGACCGTTCGCCAGTGGGATTCCGCGACGGGCCAGGAGATTCAGTCGCCCTACGATCGTCACACCGGGGAAGTCACCACGGCCGTTTACAGCCCAGACGGACAATGCATCGCCTCGGGAGGCACGGATCGGACCATCCGGGTATGGGAAGCGGCGACCCGGCATGACATCACGGTCCTGCACGGCCACACCGCTGCCATCAGTGACCTGGCGTTAATCGGGGACAGCCGCCATCTCGTTTCGGTGAGCCGATTATGGGCCATCGGCTACACGCACGATGATACGGTGCGGCTCTGGGAGGTGGGCTTCCAGGGGGGCGCGTCCGTGCTCCGCGGTCACACGAGCGACATCTATCCGGTGGCGTATAGCCCCGACGGACGCTGGATCGCCTCGGGTAGCTGGGATAGGACCGTGCGCTTGTGGGACGCGGCGACCGGCGAATGCTGCGCGATCCTGCCTCATCCGGTGTTCGTGCGGGTACTGGCCTTTGGCCCGGACAGCTCGTGGTTGGTCTCCGGCAGCGATCAGGACGAATTGTTGCACATCTGGAACGTCGCGACCGCCCGACAGGAGAAGACGCTCAAGGGCCCCGGAACGATTCCCCAGGCCATTGCAGTGAGCCCGGACGGTGCTCGCATCGCGGCTGATGGATGCCGACGGAAGCGCGAGCATCACGGATACCGCAACCGGCGAGCGAGTCCATGCGTTTCGAGTTGCCAAACGGGACGGCGAAAAAAAGGCGTTGGCCTACAGTCCCGACGGGCGACTGCTGGCGGGTACGGGCGAAGAAGGCAAGCAAATTGACGTCTGGGACGCGCAAACACACCTGCGATTGGCCCGGTTGACGGGTCATACGGGCGTGGTTTACTCCGTTGCCTTCAGCGGCGATGGACGCCTCCTGGCTTCAGCCGGTGCTGATCGGACCGTCCGCGTCTGGGACGTGGCGGCGGCGAAATGCGTCGCCGTCCTGACGGGGCACACCGACGAAATATTCTCGGCAGTTTTTCATCCGGACGGCAAGCGATTGGCCTCGGCTGGCCGAGACCGGGCTATCTGGCTGTGGGACCTGTCGACTGGTGTGGAAGTAGCCCGCCTGGAGGGCCACACAAACTTCGTCTTCTCACTGGCATTCAGCCCCGACGGTGCGAGCCTGGCGTCCGGTTCCGGTGACGGGACCGTCCGGATCTGGGACACCGAGTCGCCGGCAACGCGATATCAGGCCCGGCGCAAGCTGGAGGCCCTGCGGCCCGAGGCCGAGCAGCTAGTCGCGAGCCTCTTCGCCGAGCTGCATGAGCCAGCCCAGGTTGTGGCCCGTTTGCGGGCGGATACCAAGCTAAGCGACCTGTTACGCCACATGGCCATGCGGGAAGTCATGCGCCGGGGGCAGCAAGCCACGCCGTAGCTTCAGCGGCTCGGAGAGCCGATTTTCGGATCAGCGGCGATAGCGAATCCACGGTGCGGACAGGCGTGGCGGATCGCTGTTGTGATGTACGCTTCCTGCACCTCATCGGCGCTCAAAGCCGTGGCTTATCGATTTCACAATCGGGTCGATTCCAGTCATCGCCCCGGTTCGTGCACATCAAACTTCAAGCCAACACCAAGGGCAGCAGTATAGCGAAACAGCGTTTCCAGCGTTGGGTTCATGTTCCAGCCGTTTTCCAGACGGCTGATCGCTGCGCGGCTGAGGCCAGTGCGTTCGGACAGGTCGGTTAGACTCAGATTCGTTCGTTCGCGTTGCTCTCGGAACGTTGTCATTAATGCGCATAGCGCGATGTACTGGCCCTGCGGCACGAGTTCATCAATTTCGCCTCGATCGATCAGTTCGTCAGGGCCAGGACGTTCCTCTTTCGATCGATCCTGAATCGCCTTGATGGCGGCCTGCTGTTCGGGCGAAAGTGCCGGCTTCTCGTGAGTCTGGCTCATGTCTGTCTCCCCTGCGGCCGCGGGCGTTCTTCATCGGATTCGGCCAAAGCCTTTTGAATGGCTTCACGCACTCCCATCGGGCGGATCGTCGGGAAGGCCTCGAGCGCCGAGCGGTCCACGACCACGGTCGGGTTCTTGAGTCCCTCGACCAGGTGCCGGCCGACCTCGAAATTCGAGGGGGTCACAATCGCCATCCAGAGTCCCGATAAATAGGGGCTCAGCACGGGGACCGCGATCAAGAACCGGCGAAGATTCTTCTGACGAGCATATTCGCGAATCAGGCCGCCGTAGGTGGAAACGTCCTTACCGCCGATCTCGAAGATCTGGCTTTTCTCGCCGGCAGGGTGATCTTTCGCCGCCACGAGGTAGCTGAGCACGTCGTCCACGGCGATCGGCTGGGTGGGGGTCGCGAGCCAGCGCGGGCAAAGCATGACCGGCAGCCGGTCGGTCAGCGATTTCATCAACTCGTATGACAGACTCCCCGCGCCGATCACCATCGACGCGCGGTATTCGATCGTGGGCACGCCCGATTCGCGCAAGATCTGGCCAACCTCATGGCGGCTGCGAAGGTGAGGCGAGAGTTTGGGATCAGCATCGTCGCCCAGACCGCCCAGGTAGATGATCCGCCGTACTCCGGCCTGTTTCGCGGCCCCGGCGAAATTCGACGCCGCCTCGCGGTCTTCCCGCTCGAAGTCTTTCGACCCCGACATCAGGTGAACCAGGTAATAAGCCGTGTCGATGCCGTGCAGGGCCTCGTCGAGCGAACGCCGATCAAGAACATCGCCCTTGACGACTTCGGTCGTCGGCCCCACGTGGGATCTGAGCTTGTCAGGGTCGCGACCAAGGCAGCGAACCGGCGTTCCTTGCTTTTGCAGTAACGGAATCAGCCGTCCACCGACGTAACCACTGACGCCGGTAAGAAGAACAGCGGGCCTGGCAACATTCTCGGAAGTCGGCATTGGTGCGAATTTCCAATCATTACGGTGCGGAACGTGACCGCGATCTGATTATCGTATCCCAACGGATCGGTTGGTCCACGGGCGACGATCGGCGGAACGCGATTCCCGTTCGCGCGGCCGCAATCTGCCGCCAGGCTTGTGAGTCGGGTCGATTTCGCGTGTGAGTCACATCAGTCCGCACGCGACGCAATTGTCTCGACGGCCTGGCCAGTTTATGATCGCCGCCACGATTCTGACGGCGCGGGAGATCAAGTGACGTCGCACCCCATGCAAGAACCAAGCCCATGCTTCCCGAGATCACCCAGACGATCCTGCAAGCAAAAACCGCGCGAAAGCTGACGATCGCGCAGCTCGCGGAGGTTGTCGGCTGCAACCCGGTTTTCCTGGCCGCGGCCTGCTACCGTCAGGCCAGCCTCGATCAGGAGCAGGCTATCAAGCTGCTCGACGCACTCGGTCTCGACCACGCCCACCTGGCCACGCTCACCGAGTTTCCCGTCAAGGGGGGCCTGATGCCGGCGGTCCCCGTTGACCCATTGATTTATCGACTCTATGAAATTATGCAGGTTTATGGATTTCCTCTCAAGGATGTGATTCAAGAAATGTTCGGCGACGGCATCATGAGCGCGATCGACTTCACCATGCACGTCGAGAAGGAACCCGATCCCAGGGGGGACCGGGTCAAGATCACGATGTCCGGCAAGTTCTTGCCGTACAAGCGGTGGTAAAAGGTACGCGACGCCCAGCGCGGCCTGCCCGATCATCGCCGCGCCGCGCCAGGCACGGCTCGCTCAGCTTGCCTTCTTGAGATACTTGTCGAACCAGTCGACGATCTGGGCCTCGTCGATGGGGATCGTGAGCCAGCCGTGGCCCGCGCCTTTCTTGATGATCAGCTCCGTCTTCACACCCGCGTTCTTGAGTTTTTCGATGATCAGCTCCGACTGTTGCAGCGGTACGAGCTGATCCTTGTCGCCGTGGATGATCAGGGTGGGTGGATCATCCGGACTGACGTGCCAGACTGGCGAGATCTGGCGAGCGATCTCGGCGAGCCGTTTCGAATCAGTGACTGGCACCCACATCCGGCTCGATTTGTCGAGCTCGCGGTAGTCGAACGCCGCACGGTATGGCGGGGCATGATCCATGGCGTGGATTTTTTCGTCGCCGGCCTTGCCGTAATTGAGAAAGTCGGTTGGCGGGAAGAAGCACGCCACGGCCTGGACCCGGCTCGAGACCCGGTCGACCGGGTCCCGGGCGCCGGGATTGCCCGCGTCGCCGGCTGTCCCCAGCATGAGCGATAAATGCCCGCCGGCCGATGCACCCGACACGCCGATGTGATCCGGGTCGATGCCATACTCACTGGCGTGAAACCGGATGAAGCGCACGGCCCGGTTCATGTCCTGAACGATCTCGGGAATCGTGTAGCGCGGCTGGCTGCCGTGAACCACCGCGAAGACCGTATAACCTCGATCGGTGAGCGGCTTGATAAAAACCGGCGAGATGTTGTCATGCGAGGAAACGAACCCTCCACTGATCACCACGATCACGCCAATCCCCTTGGCGTTTTTTTTGGGCGTGAAGATGTCCATTGTCAGGGCCGTTCCGAATTTCCGTCCGTAGATCACATCTTCGCGGCGGTCGAACGTGGGTTCGGCGGCCCATCCGACGGTCGCAAGAGCGGACAGGTGGAAGGCCAGGCCACCCAGGGTCAACATCAAAACCCGAGCACAATTCATCACGACAGCTCCCGGAATCAGTCGACGCGGTTGCAAACGCTGTTGGGCCTATCAGCATAACCAAGGTCGACGTCGATCGCTGCACGCGCGGCGAAAAAGCGATGATGCGCCGCGGCCCGATGATTGATCTCCGCGTTCTTGTTCGCCGTGACTCAGGTTCTTAAGATGAGCGAACGACAAAAAGAGATCGTGCGAACGGATCGCGTTACGTCGCGTCTTGCCTCGAGTGCGCCAAGGACGTCGACCGGAACCCTTTGAATACGACCGGAGAATCGGCGTCCATGGTCACGACGAGCAACTACCTGGCTTTGGACCTCGGGGCCGAGAGCGGCCGCGGACTTCTCGGCCGCTTCGACGGTCAGACTCTGGTCCTCGATGAGACTCATCGATTTCCCAACGGTCCGGTGCAAATGCTGGACACGCTTTACTGGGACTTGCCGCGCCTTTTTCAGGAAATCAAGACGGCGCTAGGCAAGGCGGCTTCCACGGGCGGCCCGCTCGATGGCGTCGGGATCGACACCTGGGGCGTCGATTTCGGGTTGATCGGCCGCGGCGACACCCTGCTCGGCAACCCGGTTCATTATCGCGATGCGAGAACGAACGGCATGATTGAAGCGGCCATCGAACACATCTCGCGCGAACGCATCTATGAAATCACCGGGCTGCAATTCCTGCCATTCAACACGGTGTTCCAGCTGCTGGCGCTCAAGCGATCGCGATCGCCGTTACTGGACGTGGCCGAGACCCTGCTGATGATGCCCGATCTGATCGGCTGGCTCTTGACGGGCCGCCGCGCGGGTGAGCGCACCGATGCCTCGACCACGCAGTTGCTCGACCCGCGCACCGGCACCTGGTCGGACGAGCTGTGCGAGACGCTCGGCCTGCCCCGTGCGATCTTGCCCCCCTTGATCGAGCCAGGGAGCGAACTGGGGCCGATTCGGTCGTCGGTTATGGACGAGGTCGGGTTGAGTCATCCCGTGACGGTCATCGCGCCGGCGACGCATGATACCGCAAGCGCCGTGGTCGCGGTGCCAGCCAGGATGTCGGCGACGGCCGCCGGCGCGCCGCCGGACTGGTGCTACCTGAGCTCGGGGACCTGGTCGCTTCTGGGTGTGGAAGTTTCCCGTCCCGTGATCAGTGCCGAAACGATGAAGTACAATTTCACCAATGAGGGGGGCGTGGCGGGAACGACGCGACTCTTGAAAAACATCATGGGCCTGTGGCTCGTTCAGGAATGCCGGCGGACCTGGGCCCGCGCCGGGCGTGCGCTCTCGTATGAGGACATGATCGCCCGGGCCCAGGCTGCCCCGCCTTTCAGAGCCCTCGTCGATCCCGACGACGCGAGTTTTCTGGCGCCCGGCGACATGCCCGCGCGGCTCAAGGCGTATTGTGCTCGCACCGGTCAGCAACTTCCCGACGACGAGGGCGTCATCGTGCGCTGCTGCCTCGAGAGCCTGGCGCTCAAGTATCGCTGGGCCATCGAGCGGCTCGAACGGATCCTGGGAACGACAATTCGCACGATTCACGTGGTCGGCGGCGGTGCCAAGAACGCTCTGTTATGCCAGTTCACGGCCGACGCGTGCGGACGACCCGTGGAGGCCGGCCCCGTCGAGGCCACGGCGATCGGCAACATCCTCATGCAGGCCGTCGGCCGCGGTCAGCTCGGCTCAATCGGCGACTTGCGGCGCGGTTGTCGCGCGATCGTTCCCGGTCACCGTTTACGAGCCACGCGACACGGCCGCCTGGAGCGACGCGGCCGGTCGATTCGCGCCGCTCGTGCCCGCGTAATGTCAAGATCATCACATGAGAAGTCATTCGATTGATCTGTGCTGAACTCGGCCATTCATGGTTTCTTTTCGGTGGACGTTTTTTTCTCCACCGGCGGAATTTCAAAGACGTAATCCATGTTTTGAAACGGCTTACTGGAACTGTTCGCAACGTCGTCCTGCCCGTTGGGGCCGACGCTTACAAGTAGCCAGCTCCCTGGTAGGGCAACGCGGCTTACCTTCATGGAAGGGGGGGATACCGCATCGTGAAGGAGCGGAACGGGCTGACCGCTTGCGGGGAAATAGACAAACCGCTGGCCCGAATACGGGTCTGTCGGAAGATCGGGCAGCTCGCCCGGCACGAGCACGTCGAGAGTCTTGGGAAACTCGCCGTTGTGGTTCAATTGCCATGTGCGAATGGCAAATAGTTGCACGAGGGCGCATCGCGCCACCTCGTTGTTGTCGAAGGCGACTACATATCCACGTGTGTACGGCAGGAGCATCATGATACTACGCGTGCTCGATTCGACATATTCGACTTCGGGGTCGATGTGCTTGGCTCGTTGCCAGGGTTCGAGCTTGGCGAATTGAATCATCTTGCTGGAAAGGAAGCGATTGGCACGACGCGCACGCATCAGCTCCCATGGCGTCCTCAAAACGTCAATCAGCGCGGATAACAAGCGAGCTTCCGAGCGTGCCATGCCGACCAAATTTTCTTGAAGCCAGTCCTTGAACCGCTCCGGCGAAAGATTCAACGTATTCTCGGCGACATTGGCCTCGGCCCGGATGATGTCGGTGACCGGGGGCAGGGGGGCAGCGCGAAACGCCGCCAGGGCTGCTTTTAGCCGTGCGGGTGTCTGGCCGCGAGCGACTGACCATTCGAGTGCCGCACCCAGGGCGCCACGTTCCACGGTGAACGCGTTGGGAAAAGCGTTGATCAGCCCGGTTCCCTCGGCCACCTGTCGTGCCATGCGGAAAAGCGCCATGATGTCTGACCAGGCCCCGTCGAGATCTCCCTGATTCTGCCGCGCGGCCGCTTCAAGAACGAGTAACTGCGAGAGGGGACTGACGGGGGGCAGGTCAGGCCTGTCAAGCAGGGTCGGCGTCTCGGGCCGCGGAAATCGGCAATACCGGCAGGCAGTCGCGCGACGAAGCAAGTCGAGGACATCACGATTCTGTTCCAGGAAGCCCGATGAATCCTCGTAGGGGCCGACCAGGCGGCGGCCGGCTTCCCGGTAGAGGTCGGCCGCGTTTCGATCGATTTCCGATGGCGCGCTGCCGGCCGTGATCTGAACCTTCTAGGGCGCAGTCGCCCATGAAGCGGAATCGGTCCACAGGGCCGGCGGAGCGATCGGACCCACGTCCGGAATACTCCACGCGCGATAACCGGCGTACCAGCCGAATTCAAGAGCGAAGACGGCCGTCAAGAGCGCTCCGAGACGGATCCATCGTCCAGGTGCGGGCCGATCAAAGAGCCAGTCGCCACTCCAGGCCCATGACACGAAGAGAAGGCCGACCGGCACGACGAACATACCCCATATCGGCAGCATGTTGGCCATCAGCAGTCCCCAAAGCGGCACCAGCACGGCCAGGGCGATCATCATCGAGATCGCCACCGCCGTGATACCGCGCCGCATGGCCATGCCACCAAGCTGGGCGACCGCGAAATTGATCAGAATCGCGGCGATGCCCGCAACCCAGGCCTGTGATGGTTCAAGGCGCGCGGGTCTCGTGTTGAACATCAGCAAAATGGCCAGAGGCACTCCCAGTATGGTCGCTCCGACCATCCACACGGCCATCTTGACGAGCCAGACCAGGCCGGGCCGTGCTCCATGATGGGTGAGGAAGCGATGCGTCCGGGCCATGTTTTCCGACCCGAAAACGTTCGCGCCGGCCACCAGCGTCAGTCCAATGCTGATCAAGATGAACCAGACAGTATCGACATAGGGAGATTGGGTGAAAGACGCCACGCCTATCGCCACGAGAATGCCCGCAAGCAAGAGCCAGGTTCGTCTCCCACCCTTGATTGTCTGCCAGGCCAGCGCACGAGCCTCCAGTGCTGACGATTGCCGCGGTGCTGATGGGGCCGCCGCCGGGGCCGAATAGGATGCCAATGCGGGCCTCGGCGCCAGCACGGCGGCGACCGGTGACAAACTGGGCGTACTCGGGCGGGCTGCCGCGTTGCTCTGGTCGATGACCACCGGCGAGCGAAAGCTGAGCCGGACGCGTCCCAGGCCGACCGTCCGGGCAAACACCACGTTCGAGGCGAACAGCGTTGTCAAGAAAACGCCCGTCTGCCACACAAAGAGCCCGGTCGGAACATCGTGGTATCCAATTCCAAGAAGCCGGTCGAACTCGATCAAAGGAACTCCCTGGCTGACGACGGTCGCGCAAATAGCCGCGACGGCCGCCGTGAGGGCGTTGCTCGACGTCGCCGAACACAAGAGTCCCCAGCCAAGTGACGCCAGCACGATCGTGCTAAAGCAGACGTCGCGCCGCGTGATGCTCCACTGATCGCTCCCCCCCAGCGCGATCAGGAGCAGGACGACCGTCAAGGCGAAGGTGGTCACCAGCGCGAACGACACCTTGCTATTCCAGACGACCCGGCGGTCAACTGGAATGGTATCAAGGAGACGAAGCGTGCCGGTTTCACGCTCACCGGCGAAAGCGGCGGCGCCGACGGCAAACGAGTAAAGACTGGCATAGAGCAAGGCCAGGAGACCGAGCCCGCCCTGGCGCACTTCGGAACCAAAAAAATAGATCAGCAGTGCCTGGATGACGACTGCCGCCAGGACCAGGAAAACCCAGATCGGCCAGAACTGCCGCGCGTCTTTCCACCATAGCCTTGCATACATGTTGGCTCACTCCCCCATTGATCGGAGAACGGGTGCTTGTTCCGAGAGCACGATGGGCGGCCTGTCGCCCGAGTTGGCCGAGCTCTCGATATTCGTGTGTCAGTTGATCGACGGACCGCGCTCAAGCAACGTGCACGGCCAGAGGTTGCGACGGTTCGGGCCGGCGGCCGCGCATGTAGCCGATGTAAATCTCTTCGAGAGTTGGCGTGTCGATCGCCACCGACTCGACGCCGGGTAGCGCCCGCACGACTTCGCAAGCGGCCCGATCGGCCGCGCGAACCAGCCAGTGCGCTGGCGCGGGGCGTCGGACGCGTCGATCAATTCAAGCGAGCGCCCTTCCGGCGGTGCGGCGGGGTGATCGCGGCTGGTGAAGTTCACAGCGAGCAGAAACGTCCGCGATTTCAATTCGTCGAGCGGCTCGGCCAGGATCAATTTTCCTTTGTGCAAGAGGGCCACGTGGCTGGCGACACGCTCAACTTCGCTAATCTGATGACTTGATAGAAGTACCGACCTCCCCGCGCCGGCCAGGTCGACCATGCTTTCGAGGAAATCGCGGCGAACCAGAAGGTCGAGCCCCGAGGTCGGCTCGTCGAGGATCAAGAGCGCTCGGGTCGGCCGCGAGTGCCAGCGAGAGCGAAACCTTCGCGCACATCCCCTTCGAAAGCATTTTGATTTTCTTCTCGGCAGGCACGTCAAAACCGCGCGTCAGCCCGGAGTAACGATACAAATAACTGCTTGTCGACCCCTGGGCATCGAGGTGAAAACCGGCGGCGAACCAGCCAATCTCGGCGACCGTCATCCAGTCGTAGAGAACGGGTGACTCGGGCACGTAACCGGTCCGCCGTCGGATCTCGAGACCCTGGCGGGTCGGATCGAGGCCTAGCACGTCGATCTTGCCTGCGTCCGGTTTGATCAGGCCGAGCAACGTCTGGATCGTGGTCGTTTTGCCCGCGCCGTTCTCGCCGAGCAGGCCAAAGATCGCTCCCTCCGGCACGGTGAGCGACAGGCCATCCACGGCCTTTTGCTTGCCGTACCGTTTGGTGAATCCGTCAATCTGGATCACCGATCCGACTCGTGCTTGTGCGTCGAACATGCCGTCTCTCCCCCTCAGATCGTCGTGGTTTCGCACCCCGTTCGTTCGTCCGCTCGGTTAATTTCCCGTGGATGGATCGCTACCGGGCCTCGCCGTTGCCCTGATCGTGGCCCCGAGCCCACTCCTCGCGGAGAATGGCCTCGATCTCGGCAGGGTCCATCTGGCTCTGACGGGCGTCTTCGATGGCTTGCCGCAACCGCTGGCGCACCATCTCCCGACGCGCCGCGCGGCACCGGTCAACGGCCCCCTCGGCCACTTGCAGTCCCATCCCGCGCACCGATTCGAGCAGACCCTCGGTCTGCAAATCCCGGTACGCCCGCGCGACCGTGTTTGGATTGACGACAAGCTGCTTGGATAGCTCGCGCACCGAGGGAACCAGGTCTCCCGGACGCAGCACCCCGCCAGCCACCGCGAACTTCATCCGGTCCGCGATCTGCCCGTAAATCGGCCGATCGTCGGCCGCGTTGAGATCCAGTAAGATCATCGCTCCTGGCCCCCTAGTGTGTTACTTGACTAGTACACTATACGCCGGAATGGGAGGTTGTCTAGACCCCTGCCGAAAAAAAAAGGGGGAGTGGAACGATCGGCCTACGGGCGCTCTTGATGACCCGCTTGTAGCCGGCCGCTATAAGGTCGGTGAACAGGCCCGGGCCCTCTTGTAGCCGGCCGCTACGAGGCCGGTGATACAAGCGCCTGGCTCACGGAAAAAGTGAATAACCCGAAACGGCCGTGGCGATCTGGAACACTGTCTTTCCCGACGTGACGAAAAGCGTTTTCCGATCGGGGCCGCCGAACGTGAGGTTAGTACAAACGTCTTCGGGAATCGGGATGCGGCCGAGGAGCTCGCCCTGGGGCGTGATCACATAAACGCCGGCTGGTACATCGCCGGTCTCTCCGGAGTGGCGCGGATGGAGTATGCCCGCGGCGATCCACAAGTTGCCGCGCTCATCGAGCCGCATACCGTCGCCGCCGCGCCCTTTGCCAAAGTCAAACACGAGCTGCTGGTTGTTCAACTGGCCGTCGGCCGCGACGTCGAACGACCAGACCTTGCGATTGCCTCCGGGCCGCGTATGGCTGTCGATCACATAGAGCGTCTTTGCGTCGGGCGTGATGGCCAGGCCGTTGGGCCGCTCGATCTGAGGCGGCGATGCCACGCGCGTGACACTGCCGTCGACGTCGATTCGATAGACGGCTTCGGCGTCGAGCTCCACGTCGGATCGATCGGCGCCATAGAACGGATCGGTAAACCAGATACGTCCTTGAATGTCGACGACGATGTCGTTGGGGCTGTTGTAGCGGTTGCCGTCATAGCGTTCGGTCAAGACTTCGATTTCTCCGGTGGTCAGATTGGTGCGCACGACACGCCGCCGGCCGCCGGTTCCGAATTCGGCTCCCTCGCAACTGAGGAGACGCCCCCCGGCGTCGAACGTGTTGCCGTTGGTGCGGCCGCTGTCAGCACGGAACACCGAAAGACCTCCGTCCGCGGCCAGCCGGTAGATCTGGTTGCCGATGATATCGCTGAAGAAGAGGTTCCCGGCACGGTCGCAGGCGGGGCCTTCGAGCAGGCAGGTTCGCACGGTGATGCCCACGGCGGCCCGGGGTGCGAGCAAGTCGGTCGGAAGTGCCGCGAGGACCAGGTTTGGATGCGCCGGCATGGAAAGGTCTCCATCTCGCTGGAAAAGCCGATCGAACACAGTGGCGACAAAAGGGTCATTGTGACGTGGTCCGTGGCTTGATTCCATCGCGAACCACCGCCTCGACCGTTCCGAAGTGATGCCTCTGACGCCGACCGGTGGAATCGCCGATAATCGATCCTCACGGTTCGGAAACCGGCCACTCTGTTCACTCTTGCGTGAGGCGAAAAAAAAGACGATGAACACCGACGACGCCCTGCGGAAACAACTGGTCGAATTGCTCGAGGGGGGCCACGCGCACCTCGATTTCGAGAAGGCCATTGCCGGCCTGCCCGCCGCGCTCCGCGGCGCCAGGCCGCCGGGGCTACCGCATTCACCCTGGCGGCTGATCGAACACATGCGGATCGCGCAGTGGGATATCGTCGAGTTCAGCTTCAATTCCGACCATGTGTCGCCCGAGTTCCCCGGTGGTTACTGGCCCGAAGGGAATGCCCCACGCAACATCGAGGAATGGAATCGTTCGATCGAGGCATTTCGTACCGACCTCAAAACGATGATCGACCGGGTGACAAACTCACAAACCGATCTCTTCGCACCACTTCCCCACGGACAAGGACAGACCATCTTGCGCGAAGCTTTGCTTCTGGCCGACCATAATGCCTATCATCTGGGCCAGCTCGTGACCGTGCGCCGGCTCCTGGGTGCCTGGAGTGACGAATGAAGTATTCGCCCATTGACACGCTCGGCAACGCGATCGCTGGCTCGTCAACGCTGAGTCTTGCGAGAGCGGCGAGGCGACCGAGGGCCTGCATTTGCTGGCGTCAAGCGCCAGCTAGCCATCGAAATCGCGTGCTTATACAAAAGTCAGTATGAACCGCGAATCGCGCCGATGACTGCGTTTCAAACCGCCTCAGGAATCATCAATTCCAAGGAGAGGGCGCCCCGGCGTTTCTGGTATTCCTGGGAACCAACGAGGATCGCTGCGGGTTCTGGATTGATCGTGGGAGATCGGATACAGTTTTGCGTGGCGCGATTCCCCGGTGCGGAGACGGCTTGATGTCGCAATCGTTATCGATCTTTGACCCCGCCTCTCCCCAGGCGTCGGCCATTCGAAACCTCTCTTATCTTGTCCTCACCATCACGGGGCTCATTTTTCTGCTCGTCGAAGGCGTGCTGGTTTATGTCGTCATCCGCTTTCGGCGGCGCACGGCGAAGCAGCAGCCCTCGCCCGATCACCCGTTGCCAGAGCCGCCCCAGGTTTACGGTAGCAAGCCGATCGAGATCGCCTGGACGGCCGCGCCGGGGGTTGTCGTGTTCATCCTGACGCTCGTGACGACGCGCACGCTCTGGGAAGTGAACGCGGCCGCGCCAGAGCCGAAATCGAACGACGGAACTCTCTTCGTCACCGTCGTCGGCCACCAGTGGTGGTGGGAATATCGCTACGAAAGTTACGACGGCCGCAAGCTGGGTTTCATCGCGGCCAACGAGCTGCATGTTCCCGTGAGCGCCCCCAACAAGTCGCGCCCCGTGTCGCTCACACTCGAGTCGGCCGATGTCTGTCATAGCTTCTGGGTGCCGCGATTAACCGGCAAGACCGACCTGATACCCGGCCGCTCCAACCACATGGGATTCCAGGCGGATCACCCCGGCCTTTTCGTCGGCCAGTGCGCCGAGTACTGCGGAACACAACATGCGAATATGCTGCTTCGCGTTATCGTTGAGACTCCCGACGATTTCGATCGCTGGCTGGCCAGCGAGGCGAAAGGCGCGCGCGACGACGCGGCCGGCCGCGAAGGAAAAGCCGTCTATCTCGCTCAGACCTGCGTCAACTGCCACCGGGTGCGCGGCACGGCCTCGCAGGGCACGTATGCACCCGACCTGACGCACTTGATGGGGCGGCAAACGATCGCCGCGGGCATGGTGCCCAACACCCTGAGCAACTTGCGCCGCTGGGTCGACAATCCGGATTCGATCAAGCCGGGATGCCTGATGCCGGCCTTCGGCCTGAGTGAACGCGACCGCAACCGGATCGTTGACTATCTGAAGACACTGGACTGAGCAGGCTCTAAGCCAGGCCCAAGCCCGCCGCGGGGAGCTCGCCGATCATGGCCGTTGTTCTGGAACACGAACCGAGACTGGAATCGCCTCCCTGGCCGGCCGTGCTCCACGAGTGGGCAACGACCGTCGATCACAAGAAGATCGGCATCATGTACGTCGTCATGAGCGTCGTCTTCCTGATCATCGCCGGGTGTGAGGCCGTGCTCATGCGCTTGCAGCTCTTCTACCCGCGAAGCGACTTCCTCGCGCCCGACACGTTCAACCAGTTCTTCACGATGCACGGCACGACGATGGTTTTCTTCGTCGGAATGCCGATCTTGATCGGCATGGGCAATTATCTCGTGCCCTTGATGATCGGCGCGCGCGACATGGCCTTTCCGCGGATGAACGCATTTGGCTTCTGGGCCACGCTCTTCGGCGGCCTTCTGGTTTACTTCAGCTTCGCGACAGGAGGTGCGCCGGCGATCGGCTGGTTCGCGTATGCCCCGCTCACCGAGCACACGTTTTCACGCGGGCCGGCGACCGACCTCTGGGCGCTCGGCCTGATCGTCAGCGGCGTCGGCACGTTGACGGGCGGCATCAATTTCATTGCGACCATCCTGGCCATGCGTGCTCCGGGAATGGCCCTGTTCAGGGTGCCGTTTTTCGTCTGGACCATGCTCTGGACGTCGATGCAAATCTTGCTAGCCATACCACCCTTGACCGCGGCCCTGGTCATGGTTTTGCTCGACCGTAACCTCGGTGCCCATTTCTTCGATACCCAGAACGGCGGGTCAGCCTACCTGTGGCAGCACCTGTTCTGGTTCTTCGGGCATCCCGAGGTTTACATCTTGATCTTGCCGGTCTTCGGCATGATCACCGAGGTCGTACCGGTTTTTTCGCGCAAGGTGATCTTTGGCTATGAATTCATGGCGGCCGCGACGATGGCGATCGCCTTCATCAGCCTGGGTGTCTGGGCTCACCATATGTTCGCGGCCGGAATGAGCCGGACTTTGGACCTCTATTTCGCGGCGGCCAGCCTGGTCATTTCGATCCCGACGGGCATCAAGTTCTTCAACTGGCTGGCGACGATGTACGGCGGCCGGATTCGCTTCGATTCGCCCATGCTCTTTGCCTGTGGATTCCTGTCGATGTTCTTGATCGGCGGCCTGACGGGCATCATGCTGGCGGTCGCCCCGTTTGATTTTCAGCTTACCGACACCTATTTCGTCGTCGGCCATTTTCACTGGGTCTTGATCGGCGGCACGCTCTTTGGTGCGTTCGCCGGAATTCACTACTGGTATCCCAAGGCAACAGGCCGCATGCTATCGGAACGGCTCGCGGTCTGGCAGTTCTGGTTGCTTTATGTTGGTTTTATTCTCACGTTTGGGCCCATGCATATCGCCGGAATCCTGGGGATGCCGCGGCGGATTTACACGTATGACGCCGATCGCGGCTGGGACATCTGGAACCAGATCTCCACGGTGGGCGCCTTGATTCAGGTGCCGAGCTTCGCGATTTTTGCCTACAACATCCTTGTGTCGCTCAAGAACGGCAAGGCAGCGGGCGACGACCCCTGGGACGCCTGGACGCTCGAGTGGGCGACGTCGTCACCGCCGCCATCGTACAATTTCGCGGTCATTCCCGAGATTCATAGCCGCCGCCCGCTCTGGGATTTGAAGCATCCGGATGATCCGGACTGGAAGTATGAACGAGAGTAACTCACCATCCATGAGCGACACGAATCAGGAGGCTTCGGCCAGGGCGGCCGGCGACTCCGGAACGGGATGCGCCGCCTCCCATCGAGCCCGAGCCGAACAACCTCAATCCGACCCAGTGGGGCATGATCAGCTTCCTGGTTTCGGAGGTGGCCTTCTTCTCGACGTTGATCGTGGTGTATCTGACGTTCCTCGGCAAGGACAGGACCGGACCGACACCCGCACAGGCCCTTTCGTTGCCCCTGGTGGTGTGCACGACGCTCATCCTGCTGGCGAGCAGCGTGACCATCCACTTCGCCGAAAAACGGCTGCGCGACAACCATCGAACGGGCTTCATTCTGTTGTGGCTGGCCACGATCATCCTGGGCACGGCCTTTCTCCTGGGCACGGCCTATGAATGGCGTGACTTGATCACCCGGCACCAGCTCACGATCAGTCGCAACCTGTTCGGCACGACCTATTACACGCTGGTCGGCTTCCACGGCCTGCACGTGACGGCGGGCGTGGTGGTGATGCTCATCATGCTCGGCCTCGCCCTGAAGCGCCAGGTCACGGCGGGTAACCCGCTGGGAATCGAGATGGTGGCGTGGTACTGGCACTTTGTGGATGGCGTGTGGGTGGTTGTTTTCACGGTGGTTTACCTGTTTGGACGATAAGCTTGATTGATTTTGCAAACGGGACAATACAGCGCACAAAGGCGCTGACTGAAGCAATCAGACGGGGGGTTGGCGGCAATGGCGAGTGATCCAGGAGCGATCGCAAAGCCCGAGCTTTCTTCGGATGGCGGCGAGGTCGAGATGCCGCGGCCGACGATCGCGCCGTTGACCCTGGCCCTGGGCCTGGCCCTGCTGGCGATGGGAGCGATTGCCAGCACGGCTTTTCTGGTAGTGGGCGCGGTGATCGTGATTTTCGGGCTCGGCCTCTGGATCGCGAGCTTGTTGCCCGGCCGCGGGCACCTGCACGAGCCGCTCTCATCGCCCCGCGCCGAGCCGGAAAGGTCGGTCACGTCGGACCGGCGTCTGGGCGTCGAGCATCTTCGAGCCGGGATGCCGGGCTACCGCCTCCGGCTGCCGACCGAGGTGCACCCGATCTCCGCCGGCGTGCGCGGCGGCATCGTCGGCGGACTCGTGATGCCAGTCCCGGCCCTGGCCTATGGCCTCTTCAGCGGCCACGGACTCTGGTATCCGATCAACCTGCTCGCGGGGATGGTCTTGCCCGGAGTTGGCGGCATGAGCACCGGCGAGCTCGAACAGTTCCGCCTGCCGCTGTTGCTTCTGGCGGTTTGCATTCATGCCTTTTTGTCGGTCGTCCTGGGCCTGATCTACGGCGTGCTCTTGCCGACGCTTCCCGACATTCCCCGGCCGCTGGCCTGGGGGGGCCTGCTCATTCCCCTGTTGTGGACGGGCGTGAGCTTCTTGATGATGGGGAGCGTCAACCCCTTGCTGGCCAGGGGCGTGGATTGGCCCTGGTTCATCGCGTCGCAATTTGCGTTCGGAGTCATCGCGGCCACCGTCGTGATACGTAATCGCCACGTCCATCCATTCCTGGCGGGGCCTCTCGGGGGCGTGGTCGGCGGGCTTGTCATGCCGGTTCCGGCGATCCTCTGGAGCCTTGCGACAGGACATGGCCTCTGGTATCCGGCGAACTTGCTGGCCGGCCTGGTTTTGCCCGGCATGGGCAAGCAATCCGTAGCCGAGCTCGAGCAGTTTCACGCCAACTGGTTGATCGCGGCCATCGGCGTGCACGCGGCGATGTCGCTCGGGGTGGGCATCGTCTATGGCTTGCTCTTGCCGGTGCTGCGGCCCATTCCGGGGCCCCTGGCATGGGGCGGGCTGCTGTTTCCACTGCTCTGGACGGCCATCAGCCATAGCTTGATGGGGGTCGTTAACCCCTTGCTCCAGGAGCGGGTCGACTGGCCCTGGTTCGTTGTGTCGCAATTCGTGTTTGGGATCGTCGCAGCGGTGATTGTCGTCCGCTCGGAAAAAGTGTACATCACACCCGCGGGGCGCGGCCCTGACAACATCTCGGATTTTGTCGCCGGCCAGGGCGAGGATCAGTCGTGAACAGAATCCGATTCCGATTCCGACACCAATTGCGACACGAGCGGCGAGCCCGCAAGGGCACCACAGTTTGGCGGCCGGCGTTATTCGTCATTTTGTTCCTCGCGCCAGGTTGCGATTTGCCGGGCAAACCCAAACCCGACGACCGGCCGATCGCGGCCGACCATGTCGTCAACTTCGAGGTCTTGTTCCGGCAGAACTGCGCGGGTTGCCACGGAACCGACGGCAAGCTCGGCCCGGCGCCGCCGCTCAATGATGCCACCTTCCTTGCCATCGTTCCTGACTCGGTCTTGCTCGATATCATCCGTGAGGGACGTTCAGGCACCCCGATGCCGGCCTTCACGATCGAGAACGGCGGACCCTTGACCGACGAGCAGGTGAAGGTCCTGGCCAGTGGCATCAAGCCGAAATGGGGATCGGTACCGCCATCCGACAAGCAATCAATCCCGCCTTATTCGGTTCCGGAAGGATCGCCGGCCGGCGACCGGGGCCGGGGGGCGGGCGTTTTTGGCCGCGCGTGTGCGCCCTGTCATGGGGCTAATGGCGAGGGCACCTCGGGCAACGATGGCGGGACCGGGGCGGTGAACGATCCGGCGTTCCTGGCCCTGATCAGCGATCAGGCCCTGCGCCGGCTCGCCATCACGGGACGGCCCGACCTGGGGATGCCCGACTACGCCGACAAGACCGCCCGGGCTCACGATTACAAACCGTTGACAAGTGCTGATATCGTCGACCTGGTCGCATTCCTCTCCTCCTGGAGACATCAGGAACAACCGGCCAGGAGTCTCCAAGGAGCCCTCGATTCATGGAAAACGCTGACCATCAAGCTCCCGACGCGGGCCTTGATCTGTTGAAGCGCCGCACGTTCTTTCAATGGGTGAGCTGGGCCCTGGGCGCCCTCGCCACGGCCGTCGTGAGCATTCCGTTCGTCGATTACATCATCGGGATCAAGAACCGTCCCGTGCAGTGGGTTCCGCTGGGCACCATCGATAGTTTTCCGCCCGATGAAACGCGACTGGTCACGTTCGATAATCCGATCCGCCAGCCGTGGGACGGCATGGCGGCCCACATCGGCGTCTATGTGCGGCACAAAGGCGAACAGGCCGACGATCAAGATAAGTTTCTGGTGCTGGCCGCCAACTGTGCCCACCTGGGCTGCCCGGTCTCATGGTTTCCGCAATCGGGATTGTTCATGTGCCCATGCCATGGCGGCGTTTACTACGAGACCGGCGAACGTGCGTCGGGACCGCCGCCGCGCGGGCTCTTTCACTGCGTCTGGCGAATCCGTGCCGGCAAGCTCGAAATTCAGGCGCCCCATTACCCGACCTTACAAGACACGCTCCAGCGACAGGCATAAAAAGCCCGGACAGCGATGATCTCGCAGGCCCGGAACAAAGGGAAACGCGCCGGATATCGGGTTTGATCCGTTTCCCGATCGCACCGCTCGCCAACAGGGGACATTCTCGATGGAACGCCTGATAAAAGGAGTGCTCGACTGGCTCGACGCCCGCTTACGGTTTCGCGAATACGTGATGCCCGTCCTCGAGCATCCGATCCCGCGCGGCGCGGCGGGGCCAATGGGATGGTGGTATGTCTTCGGTAGCGCGTCGATGACGCTTCTCATGATCCAGATCGTCACGGGCATCGGGCTGGCCCTGGTGTACGTTCCTTCGGCCGACAAGGCTTATGAAAGCTTGCTCTATTTGAACTATGAGCATCCGGCCGGCTGGTTCTTGCGGGCTCTTCACTACTATGCCGGGTCGGGCATGGTCGTCATGGTGCTGGCCCACATGACGCAGGTTTTCCTCCATGGCTCATATAAATATCCACGCGAGCTCACGTGGTTGATCGGCGTCTTGCTATTAGCCGGCACGCTCGGCATGTTCTTCTCAGGCCAGATTCTCCGCTGGGATCCGGATGCGTACTGGGGCCTGGCCGTGGCCGGCTCGATGGCGGGCCGAACACCCGTGATCGGCCCCAGGGTCGTGCGCCTCGTTCTGGGCGGCCCGGTGATCGGCGGCGACTCACTCAGCCGGTTTTTCACGTTGCACGTCTTTGTCATTCCCGGAGCGCTCCTGACGTTTCTGGGTGTTCATCTCTGGCTGGTCTTGCGGCGCGGGATCAGCGAGCCGCCGGCCCCCGGGCACCTGGTCGACCCCAAGACGTATGACGAGACATATGAAGAAGAGTTGAAAAAAGGCGTGCCATTCCTGGGCGACGCCATGATGAAGGATGTGTTCTTCTCGGCGCTCATGGTGGTGATCGTGGTCGCCCTCGCCGCCGTGCTGGGACCAAAGGGTCCATCAAGCCCCCCCGATCCGGCCCTGGGGGGCGCCGACCCGAGACCCGAATGGCCTTTTCTCTTTCTGTTCGCCTTGCTCTCGCTCAGCCCTCCCGGGGCCGAAACGTTCATCATCCTGGTCTTCCCCTTGATCTTGATCGCCGCGCTCCTGGTGGTCCCCTTCATCAGCAACCGGGGGGAGCGTGCGCCAAGCCGCCGGCCGGTGGCCGTGCTGGCGGTGATTGTGATCTATACGGTGCTCGGCGTTTTGACCTACCAGGGGGTGACGGCTCCATGGTCGCCCAAGATGACGGCCTGGAGCGGCGATGCGGTCCCCACTGCGATCGTCCGCCGGAGTTCGCCACTCGAGCTTCAAGGGGCCGTGATCTTCCAGAACAAGAATTGCCGCAACTGCCATGCGCTCGACGCGATTGGCGGCCAGCGCGGCCCCGATCTGACGCTGGTCGGCACCCGGCTTACACGCGATCAACTGATCGACCAGGTGAGCAATGGCACGCCCGGCGGCGGCAACATGCCGGCCTACCGCAAGCAGTTGAGCCCGGCCGAAATGACGTCGCTGACAGCTTTTCTCGTGAGCCTGCGTCCCACCGGCCAGCCAGCCGCCCAGGCGCCGGTGGGCCGTTAATCGAGCGGACGGAGAGAGGTTCGCGACCACGCCATGGACCCGACGCTCGACGCCTTCATCCGCTCCTGGCCTTTCGATCCCTGGCTTTCGACGGCGCTCTTGCTGGCGGCCGGGATCTATGCGCGCGGCTGGGTGATCTTGCAAAATCGTGACCCGCGGCGTTGGCCGCTCGCTCGGCTGGTTGCCTTCATTGGCGGGCTGGCCTCGCTGTTCCTGGCGCTGGCATCTCCGATCGAGCCTTTTGCGTCGTTGCTCTTGCAAGTTCACATGGCGCAGCACCTGCTGCTCACGATGGTGGCCCCGCCACTTTTGTGGCTAGGCACGCCGCTCATGCCGATGCTCCGCGGCCTGCCCGAAAGCGTCCGTAAATACTGGGTCGCGCCGATCCTGAGGTCGCGTCGTATTCGAGCTGCTTTTCAACGTCTGACCCACCCGTTCACAGCCCTGCCACTTTTCATCGCCGCGACGTGGCTCTGGCACGCGCCACGGCTTTACGAGCTGGCCCTGCGATCGCCGGGCTGGCACTACGTTCAACACATCTGTTTCATCGCATCAGCCCTGATTTTCTGGTACCCGGTGGTACGACCCTATCCGGGCCGGCCGCGCTGGTCGGCGTGGATGCTTTTTCCCTACCTGATCATCGCCGACGTTCAAAACACGGTCTTATCGGCTCTGTTGACCTTCTCCGACCGCGTCTTGTATGCGTCTTACGCCGAAGCGCCGCGACTCGGCGGCCTCTCGGCGCTCGACGACCAGTCGGCGGCCGGCGTGTTGATGTGGGTACCTGGATCATTGGTTTACCTCTTACCTCTCTTTGCAATGGCGATTCGTCTCTTGTCGGGCGCGGCGGCCCGGCAACCGAAACGGCGATCGGCCCCCGCGCCGGTCAAATCACGACTGCCGATTCTCAACAACGCCGAATTCTTGCCAAATAACCTTGGGCGATCGCGGTCTCATCGACTTGATCTGACGACGATACCCGTCCTCGGCCAGTTCTTGAGGTGGAAACACGCCCGCGCCGCGTTTCAAATTCCCATGGCGATCCTGGCCGGCGTGCTCATCTATGATGGCCTGTTTGGTCCGCAAATCGCGCCGATGAACCTGGCCGGCGTATTGCCGTGGATTCACTGGCGGGGCGTGATCATTCTCGGATTACTGGCGGCCGGCAATCTTTCGTGCATGGCGTGCCCCTTCACGTTGCCGCGGTCGCTGGGCCGGCGCTGGTTACCGTCGAAACACGATTGGCCCCCGTGGCTCAAAAGTAAATGGCTGGCCGTCGTGCTCGTCGGCTTGTTCTTGTGGGCCTATGACGCCTTCGCTCTCTGGGATCGCCCTTACGCGACCGCCATGATCATCGCAGGTTATTTTCTGGCGGCCCTGGCGATTGACGGCGTTTTTCGCGGAGCCAGCTTCTGCAAATATGTTTGCCCGATTGGCCAGTTCAATTTCGTGCAGTCGCTCGTCTCTCCGCTGGAGGTCGGTGTTCGCGATCAAGATATATGTGCAAGCTGCCGGACCCGCGATTGTATTCGCGGACGGGGCGACTTACCGGGTTGCGAGATGGAGCTCTTTCAACCCCGGAAGTCGAGCAACATGGATTGCACGTTCTGCCTCGACTGCGTTCATGCCTGCCCGCACGCCAATGTGGGAGTCCTGGCGGAAACTCCGATGAAAACGCTCTGGAGCGACCCTGTGCGTTCGGGAATTGGCGTGTTCAGCCAGCGCCCCGATGTGGCGGTGCTCGTGGTGATCCTGGTCTTTGGCGCGTTTGCCAACGCGGCCGGCATGGTGCGGCCAGTTGTCGCGTGGCAGGACGCGATACGCTCCGTGCTGCGCGATTGCCCGCCGCTCCTGGTCACAACGTTTTACTATAGTCTCACGTTATTGATCGCGCCATGCATCACGGTCGGGACGGCCGCGATCCTCAGCCGTACATGGAGCCGGGCACCTCGCAGCGGGTGGGAGATGTCAGTGCGTTTCGCGTTTTCGCTGATTCCATTAGGATTTGCGATGTGGCTGGCGCATTACCTGTTTCACTTTCTGGGCAGTTTCGAGACGATCGTGCCAGTGGTCGAGCGGTTTGCCGCCGAGCATGGCTGGCCCAATATAGGCGCGCCTCAATGGGCGCTCGCCTGCTGCCGTCCCGTCGCCGGCTGGCTGCCGCGACTGGAGATCGTCTGCTTGGATATCGGCCTGCTCGCTTCACTTTATACCGGCTTTCGCATCGCTCTGGACCAGGAGCCAGATCGCTCGACGGCGCTCAAGGCGTTCCTGCCCTGGGGCGGCCTGATCGTGTTGCTCTTTGCTGTCGGCATCTGGATCGTGCTTCAACCGATGGAAATGCGGGGCACCATGCCGGCCGCGTGATGAGGTGCGTGATGGGCATAATAGGCCATAAGCCGGTCGGCATCTACGTGAGCTGTCTCTTGCTGGCGGCCTGTGGATCACCCGCCGCGCGCGGCGATGGAGGTACGCTGCGGATGTCGCAATGCGCCGGCGAGTACCGGATTTCCATATTCACGTCGCCGACACCCGTTCGCACAGGTCCGCTCGATATCAGCGTTTTCGTTCAGACTGCCGAGTCGGGCGCTCCGCTTCCCGATGTAAACGTGATCGTGACACTCACGCCCGTCGATGCGCCGGCGTCGAGGCCGATGCGTCAGGTGGCCACAAGCGACGCGGCGACGAACAAACTCTTGAAGGCGGCGATCTTCGAGTTACCCACACCCGGGCGCTGGCAGGTCGACGTCGCCGTCCAGGAGGAGGGGCAGGGGGCTCGTGCTCGTGTTGGTTTCGAGCTCGTGGCCGCGAAGGGTCCCGGTTCATGGCCGGCGCTCTGGCCGTGGTTCGTCTGCCCGGCACCCTTGATTTTGCTATTTGTGATCCATCAATGGCTTGTTTGTCGGCACGCATCGCGCTTCAAACACAACCTGCTAAATCCAACAAAGTTGAATCAGTGATAAATCAAAGGCGTTGAAGACTTTAATACCTTGTGCCCACGCTCCCCGCGGGAATGCTCCACATGGCGTTCGACCAGTCTTTTGCGCGCAGACGTTTTGCCCAGTCCAACAGGGTTAGAACAGCCGTTCACGCCGGCGATTTTGGTGGTGGTGGCACAAGTTTGTGCGAGATTGCCCTTGATCCGGCACTATGTATGAGGAGATCAGCAGCGAGAGGAGCGTGGAGATGGCGGGCAACGCATCGGATTATGTCTTTCGGCAGGTGCACAGTCTCTTCAACCAGGGTGTGGTTGGGATGTTGTCCGATGCGCGGCTTCTGGAGTGGGTCGTTAGCGAGCGTGATGAGTCCGCGGACGCGGCCTTCGAACAACTGGTGATCCGGCATGGTCCAATGGTCTTCGGCGTATGCCGGAGAGTCCTCCGGGACCCGCATGATGCTGAGGACGCATACCAGGCTGTTTTCCTGGTGCTGGCCAAGCGGGTCCGTTCCATTCGCCAGAAGGATTCAGTCGCGAGTTGGTTGTTCGGTGTCGCTCACCGGGTCGCCGCTCGTGCCAGGAGCCGCGTTGCGCGGCGGCGGGCGTTCGACTTGCGCGTTGCGGAGCAGACTTCCGAGCGGTACCTCCCGTCTGAGGATGCCACGGATTGGGCGATCCTGCACGATGAAGTCGACCGCTTGCCGGAGCGGCTGCGGGCACCACTGGTGCTTTGCTACCTCGAGGGGCTGACCTACGGCGCGGCGGCGCGCCAGCTTGGGCTCTCGGAGGGAACACTTCGGGGTCGGATATCTCAAGCTCGAAACCGACTGCGCCGCCGGCTGAACTGGCGCGGTGTCAACTCTCCCGCTGTGCTGCTAACGGCGGCCGTGTCCGGTCAGTCCCAGGCATTAGTTCCTGCGTCACTCGTCCAATCCACGATCCGCATCGCGATGGGATCGACGTCGGCGAACACCGCCGGGGTCCTCGCTCGAGGAGTTTTGAATTCCATGCTGCTGAACCAGGCCAAGATCGCCACGGTCCTTGTGCTCGTCGTATGGGGTTGCGTGACGGCCGGCCTCTCGTGGGCGTTTGGGTCCAAGCCAATTGCGCAGCCTCCCGATGGCAAGCCTCCGGAGGCCATCGCCGCGGCCAACGGAACGGCCGGCAACAAGAAATCGCTCCCCCAGCAAATCGAGGTCCGCGGGGTCGTGGTCGACGAAGCCGGCCATTCGGTCGCGGGGGCCGAGGTTCGGGCAAACGCTTTCACTAATCGCGAGTCCAGCGGCGTCAGTGGCCAGGAGGGGACCTTCGCGATCCGGATCCGAGGTCAGCACGTCGACGGCACAGCGCTGCTCGCCCGCTCAGCCGGTCGTGACCGATTGGGGTTTTTCCAGTATGCCTTTAACTTGAAAAGAACGGCGGCCGAAGAACCCGCCAAGATCGTCCTCAAGCGGAGCCGGGGAGTCGTCGTCAGGGTTACCGACTCGAGCAAAGTCCCGGTGGCCGGCGCGGCGGTTGAAGTCGCCGGAAACTTCGCGGTGCTCGACGACGCGACGACCAGCGCCGATGGTTCCGTCAGACTTCGTGTGCCGGCCGACGCCAAGGTTGAGTGGGTCGTCGCACTGAAGTCAGGCCGAGGCTTCGACTCCGCCGAATACGGCACGATCGATGACCAACGACGTTCGAGGGGCGGAGCCCCGACGGCGGACCTACCGATGTCGATCGCGCTGACTCTCGACGGAGCCCGATCAGCCCGCATCAAGGCGCGCGACCGCGGTGGCAAGCCTCTAGCGGGTGTCGGTTTCTACCCGTGGTTGCTCCACAAGGCGGGACGGCGGAGTCAGGTCAACTTCCACAGCCGGATCTTCGAAGCAACAACCGGAACTGACGGGATCGCGACTTTCGATTGGCTGCCGGCGACCAAGGATGACCTCATCTTCTGGCCGATCTCGGAAGGCGTCGCCCATCGCCGCGTTGTGTTGAAGGAGGGCGAGAATGGGATGGTCACAGCCACGCTGACGCGGACCCAGGCGATACGGGGCCGTGTCGTCGGCCCCGACGGCTCGCCCGTCGCGGGCATCGACGTCCGCGCCTTTGGCTCCGGTCAGGGGATTGATCACGGTACGGGCCACGCTCGCACTTCCGCCGACGGTTCGTACGAGGTGAATGTCAACGCGCGTGAGGCGTATGCCGTTTACGTGGACGACAAGGACTGGGCCGCACCGACTCGCCTCGATGTCGTCGTCCGGGAGGGCGAACCGGTTGACGGAGTCAACTTCACGCTTACTCGGGGGACCGTCATCCGTGGGACGGTCACCGTCGGCCCCGGCAACCGACCCGCACCAGGCGAATATATCCGTCTCGACCAGACCGGAGGTCCGGCCCCCGAGGATCTACGTGAGGAGGGGGACCGTTTCGCGCACGAAGTCCGGAGGCAATTCGGTGAGATGACCGACTCCGCCGGCCATTTTTCCATCCGGGTGGGTCCCGGCACCTACACCGTGATGGGCCCGCCACGGACGGGGGATGAGAAGCTCACCATCAAGAATGAGGCCGAGGTCGTCCGCGACTTTAAAATGCCGCGACCAGCGAAGGGCACGCTCACAGGCCGGGTGGTCCTCGCAGGTGCGGAGGATAGGGGGATCGCCGGAGCGACGGTCGAGATCGCCGCCGCCAACATGCTCGCGTATCCCTTCGCCGTGACGGCCGACACCGTCGGGCGGTTCCACGCCGAACGAGACCTCGACCCTCTGGTGGTCTGTGCCAAGAGTCCCGACGGCAAGCTCGGGGCGATCGTCGAGGTTGGCGCCGAAGATCCCGAAATCATGATTGCGGTCGCACCGACGGCGACGGCCACCGGTCTGCTCCTCGACCCGGCGGGCAAGCCCGTTGCCAATCGGGTTCTTGATTGGGGCCGGCGCGTTTTCCTCGACGAGAAGCAGGGTATCTCGATGACATGCTTCAGCCCAAAAGTCACGACCGACGCGAACGGCCGCTTCACGTTGCCGGCTTTGGTTATCGGGCAGGAATATGAGATTTCCCTCCAGAAGGACAACGTTTATCACGCGGCCGGTGCCGTTCGACCCAAGAATTCTGATCTCGTCGACCTGGGGACGCTACGGGCCGGCAGTTATCGACCGAAGTCGCTCGCGAACGTGGAGGAAGAGTCGTCGTTCGAGAAGAACGCGCCCGGCGCCGGCAAGGTGGCCCCGCCGATCGAGGCGACAACTCTGGACGACAAGCCGCTGACACTCGACGACTTCAAGGGGCGGTACGTCTTGCTTGACTTCTGGGCCACTTGGTGCGGCCCCTGTATCGGCGAAATTCCTCAACTTCAAGCCGTCCACGACGCATTCGGCAACGACGAGAGATTCGCGATCCTCAGCCTCAGTGTCGACGAAAAGATCGAAGAGCCGAAGAAATTCCAGGAAAAACGCCGGCTCCCGTGGTCGCAGGCCTTCCTCGGAGGCGGCATCCACGGCCCGACCCCCGGCACGTTCGGAATCCGGGCAATCCCGGCATTTGTGCTCGTCGGCCCCGACGGCAAGATCGTCGCCCGGGGCATGCGGGGGGATGAGATCAAAAAGCAGGTCGCGAGGGCGCTCGCGAACAAGCTTTGAGCTCGACTGCGCCAGCCTCTCTGGGATTCCCAGGGGGATCTGTCTTGTAGTCCTCATCGTTAGTCATGAAATGCGCTAGCCGGGCCGACGTGGGTCTCCGATTTCGATTCGCCCGCCTCCCCCGTGCGCCCAATCCAAATGGCGGCTGGTAGCTCGAGGAGGACGACACCGAGGTCACGTTGCCGGAACATGTCAGCCCTATCAATCTCGGCGGTACCCTAGCGAGGGGCGTAATCTTTCGCTGCGAAGAGGGATCGGGCTCCTAGGCCATCTGTCTTCCCGACGCACCGGATCCTGGGCCAGGAAAACGTGCGACGGTTCCGTCGCTGGGTGCGTTGGATGCACCGAGCATTCGTCTCTGGCCGGACCGGGTTCGACGCCACCCGCACCCAGGTTATAAGCTGGATCGGCGACACGCGTCATGCCAATACATATCGCCTCCGGACCGATTTTTTTCGTACAACGACATTCGAGCGGAGCCGGCCCAACGTTCGTCGTGCTTCGGGGCGCGCCGTTCAATAAACAACTGGCATGATTGAGTGTTGGTTGAAGCCGTTAACGGTTTTGAAGGAAGTGATCCGTGGAGATCCCAGTCTTGCTCGAACCGCTGCCGAGCGGCCGTTTTCGCGCCCGCAGCGGTGAACCGTTGAAGTTGACCGCCTTGGGCGATTCGCCGGATTCGGCCCTGCGCAGTCTCCGCGACTTGATCGGAACGCGGATTGCCCCGGCTCCGTGCTCACGACAATCGAGGTGCCTGGCACCCCGGCCGGCCGCAATCCAGCGCCGGGATTTATCGAGATGAGCCGCTCTTCGACCGGTGGAGGGCGGCCATCGACACCTATCGCCAGCAGATCGAGGACGACTCGGAGATACAGTGAGTCTCTACGCCCGGACGAATGAAGCCCAAGCCCGGCGGGTCTGGTCCGTCTTCGGACTCGAACGCTCCGCCGGGCACTTGTTCAACGGTTGCATCCTTTATGCTCCCCTGGTCTGGTAGACTGGATGGTGCATAAATGGTTGAACGGGAGCAGAACGATGAATGCAATCCGGAGCGTGGTCAAGAACGGTCGAGTTGAAGTCGATGCTCCGCCGGACTGGCCTGATGGGACTCCCGTGCGAGTCGAACTCGGATTAAACGGCCAGTCAGAAGACAACGACGAAAGCGCGGAAACCCCCGAGGAGATTCAAGCATGGCTTCATTGGTATCATAGCTTAGAACCCATCGTGATAACGCCGGAGGAGGAAGCTGCCTGGGAAGCCGACCGACAAATGCAGAAGGAGTTTGACATTGCAAATGCCGACGAGCGCGACCGACGAATAGAAGGAATATTCGATTGAGGCGCTATCTCCTGGATACCGGAATCATGGGCGATTTCATCAATCGCCGCCGAGGAGTAGCCGAGCGCGTTGACGAAGCGCGCATCCGCGGCGATCGCGTTGGCACGTGCTGGCCGGTGATTGGCGAGCTTTGGTTTGGTGTCGAGCGAAGTGTGACCAGGGAACTCAATCGCGAACGCCTAATTCGCGGTCTCGCCAGAGTTCCCAAATGGCCCTTCGAAGACGAGGCGGCTCAGCACTTTGGACGAATCTCTCACGAACTCCGGCGCAGCGGCCGCGTCATGTCGATCGTCGATATGCAACTGGCCGCGATTGCGTTCGCCTTGGGCAACTGCACGGTCGTGACTAAGGATAGCGATTTGAGCGCCGTACCGGGCTTGCACGTCGAGAACTGGGCGACAGGGTGAGCAATCGGTATCGTCTATTTTGCGAAAAGCACTCTGAGATCAGAAAACGAGGCACTCCCGGCCGCGCAGCGGACGGCTCCAAACACCGGCCTTGTCCATGATATGTTCTCGTGAATAGATGACGGATGGCGCGCCAAGCTACTTGCGGTCGTCGAGCCACCGCTTCACATTTCGGTAGAGCGATGAGGCATAGTCTTTCTCGACAATTTCACGATACTTCGCATACCCTTCGTCTTGTTTGCCTTGCTGGAATAACGTTCGGGCTTCACCAAACGCCTTCCTGGCTGGCTCTTGCTGGCGGGCACGAAGCGCGCAAATGCGCTCTTGACCTCCTGCGACGGCCCGGCGAATTCAAACTCGTCGCGGAAGGCGAGGAAATCGTCGATCCATGAGCCGTCTTTGGCCTGCTGGATCAACGGGAGGAATTTGGCTGCACCGGCCGCCGCGAGTTTATCGATCGACTGTGTGAGCTCGTCGACCTTCTGCTTCTGCGCCGCATTGAGATCGAGTGTGCGCGCATGCCGCAGTGCCGAAATCACTTCGCGGTAGCTCTTGGCGTCCCATTTTCTGGCCGCGAAATCGATCACGATCGTCGGGTCCTTGGTCGAAAAACATTCGAGCCAGCGAATGGCCGGGCCAACCGGGAGCCGGGCAAACATGTGGCCGCCGGCAGGGTCGGCGAAAAAGCGGAGCGTCGGCCAGTCCGATTCGCCAAACAGCGTGGCGGCGTACTGGCCCATCGCGAACCCGACCGCCGGGTCGTTCTGGCCGTGGATGATTGCCAGGGGGACCGCTCGCTGGCTCTTGCGAAGCGTTGGATCGGTAAACGCATCGGGCTCGCACTGAAAAATCACGCCCGCCGAAATCGGAAAAGCCCCCGCCATCGACTCGGGAAAATTCATGAGCAGGCTATAAGTGAGAAAGCCCCCCTGGGAGTGCCCGCCCACGAGATAATGGGAGATCGGATAAACCGTCTTGAGCTCGGCCATCGCCTCGCTGACCAGCACCGGGCTCTCGCGATCGGTGCCGGGAAAGCCCTTGAACGTACTACGGCCGACGAAATTCACATAGCTAAAGTTGAAGCGAGGATCGTCACCGATGGCCGATGCGGTCTCACCGTTGATTCCCACCAGAATAAAATCGCGTGCAATGTCGGGCCAGGTTGCCGCCAGCGCCTGGACATAGCTCCTGGAGTTCATGTTCGACCCGTGCAATATCAAGACCGCCGGCCACTTGCGTGAAGCATCCTTTGCAAAACCCTCGGGCGCACGGATCGAATACGTGAGCAGATTTCTGGTTGAGCCGTCAACGATCTTGCCGGCCACCAGGGGCGCATGACGTACAAAGTTGGGGGCCGGGCGGCCGAGCACCCCAAACCAGCCCGGGAAGCCATCGGGGTTGGCGGCTCCCGCGAACGACTTGCCGTCCTCGGCAAGGTCAACCCAACCCTGGCCGTCGCGAAAGCTATCGAAGCGAAAATCGAGCCGCCGGCCGGTCATCGTCCCGTCGATCTTCGACGTGCCCCGCAGAGCATAACGCCCCTCGACTTTCGTGCCGTCTTGCTTGAGGTCCATCAACCCGAGATCCGTGAGCCAGAGCCCGGCGCACTGGCCTGGCTTGCCCTTCACGGCCGCGGGATCGGGCCGCCACCCGTTCCAGTAGCCGCTCTGGCCGTTCTTGATCTGAAAACCGCCCGTAAACGCATTTCCCGACGCATCGAGCGTGAACCGGCCTTCGCCCTTCGCCTGGCCCTCCTCGTATTCAAACGTGAGCACCTTATCTTTCACGGTTCCCTTCAAGGGAAACCGCCCCCCCGGGCCATAGCTGCCGGTGACAGTGTCTCCCTTTTGCTCGAGCTTCACGGTGCTGATCGTGGTGCGCCACTCCCCCTGGAACCGGCCACCAGCGGCGGCCGCCGGTTCGTCGGCCGAAACCGCGGCCGTGATGATCGCCGGTGTCAGAATGCCGGCGATAACATAAAGATGCGTACGAAAGATGGGTCGCATCGCGGCGCTCCGTCTCAACGGTTCGAGATTTCGATCAAATTCTGATCCGGATCACGGGATCAAGCGACTGAATAATGCCGAGGGTTCCGGCGCGTGTCACGGGCCCTTTGTTCGATGGCAATACCATAGCCTTCCCGATGCGCGATCACAACCGAGAGCGGCACCGGGTGATGAAACCGAGATTCCCCACGCCGGCCGGCGGCCTCGACACCTTTGGCTTGTATCCCTGCCCTGGGGCGTACGGGTTGATCGGGCTCTCACTCACTGCGCGGAACGGGCGTACCGCATTCGCGGCAGGCCGCTGCGCCCAAGTGAACCGGCTTCTTGCAACGGGGACAGACGCGCAGACCGGTCTCAAATTTGACAGCCGAAGGGGGGGGCATCATGGGAGTGGCGAAACCCATGTCGCTGTCGGCGGCTGTGGGAGGCGTCGCACCCGTTGCCGCGCCAAGGACGTGAACGCCGGTCGCCGTCGAGAGCGGACCCCCAGGACGATTCGGTTTCGCCGCACAGTGCGCCTCCCACTTTTCCAGGCGAGCCAGATCATCGGCGTCCATTTCTTCCGTGCGTCCGTCGGGATCGGATTGAATTCCTCGCTTCACGGCAGCCCCCGGCGAACTGGCAGGCACCTGAGATTTCGCCGGCACGGGAACCACGCGCCCGCAATCGGGACAACGCCCCGCCGCCGGCGTGTCGATCGCCGACACTTTCAAGCGGCGTCCGCAGGGGCAATGAAATCGCACGAAGTCGTCGCCGTTGGTCGCCGTCGCCTGCGGCGGCAAACTACGCCGCAGCCGGATCCTGGCTCCGCATTTCGGGCAGTCGATCCGTTCGGGACCGTTCGGCGGAACCTTCAATTTTTCGCCACACCGACAGGTCACCCGAGGCATGACAATGGCCTGCTGGTTAAGGGATAAAAGCCGAATGAAGCGCCTGGTCCGGTCGTCGCTGTTCGACCGGGAGTGAAATCACGCTGGCCGCCCGATCGATCGAGCTAGGCCTGGACGGCCTGAACTGTCGCACTCTCACGGCTGACGAAGCCCCGCAAGAGGTTCTCCGCCGGAATCACGCTGTTCATGCTTCCAGAGCGAAATCCTTCGAGATCGAGCGTGACAAACTTGAAGCCGAGTGCGCGGAACGCGCTGATCAACTCGCCGCGGACTTCCAGCTCGACGAGCCGGGCGAGCTCATCGAGCGGCACCTCGATACGGGCCAGGTCGCCTTTATGATAGCGCACGCGCAGAATGCGCAACCCCCGCTGACGCAGCCATTGCTCGGCCTGGTCGATCATCCGCACGCGTTCGGGCGTCGCATCTTCACCGTAGGCGACGCGGCTCGAAAGGCACGGCGTGGCGGGTTTATCCCAGGTGGGCAGTCCCCAGGCGAGGGCCAAGGCGCGGACGTCGTTCTTGCTCAGGCTGCATTCTTGAAGCGGATGCCGCACGTTATTTTCGCTGGCGGCCCGCATGCCGGGGCGGTGATCACCCTGGTCGTCGGTATTGGTGCCGAAACGATCACGTCGGCGTCGAGCTCGCCGAGCAATCCCGATAGCCGGCCGTAGAGCTCGCTCTTGCAGAAATAGCAGCGATTGGAATCGTTCCGGCGATAGTTGGGATCAGCGAATTCCTCGGTTCGGATCACCCGGTGGCGGATGCCGATTCTCTGGGCCAGGTCCCTGGCCTCTTCGAGCTCGCCGGAGGCCAGGCTCTCGGATACCGCCGTCACGGCGATCGCCCGATCGCCCAGGGCATCAAAGGCCGCCTGAGCGACGACCGTGCTATCGACTCCCCCCGAAAAGGCGACCGCGACCCGGCCGTAGCCGCGCAACGTTTCGATCAGGCGGTCGCGCTGGCTATTCCGCTGGGGGTCGGTGTCAGTCCACGCGCTGCGGCTCACAGGTCACCTCCGTAACACCCCGTCGGCCAGGGTCCGGTAGTCGAAATTTCGAGGTCAGTAGATTGTACTGGGAAACAGGGGGGGTTCTCAAGGCGCGTGACGATCGCCGCGGACACGACGGTGGCGCATCAATCGATTCTCGATGCCGGCGCACGCCGCGCACGGCCCAAGTGTCGGGCTTAAATCCATTTCGCCCGACTTCCGATTGAGCCAACCTCACGTCGGGAAAAAGCGACCAAACGTGTTGGGGCAGGCCGAGAGAGGGCTTCCTGTTGACCTCGGTGACAAAATCCGCTGAATCACCGTGCTCGAGCCGACGTCCATATTTCCATCGAATGCCGTTTGAAGCCCCGGGCGGCCCCATCCCGCATCCACGTTCGGGCCTTGAGGCATTCGTCACTGCGCAACCCCAACGCTACGGACGTCCGGGTTTTTCCGCCGCGATCTGACGGGCCACCAGCGCTTTGAAGTCAGCTCGGGAGCGCAGCGGGTCAAGTTCGCGGTCATCGCTCAGGAGGTAGCGCGTACTGGGCGTCGACAGGTAATGGAGCGACTGACATTTCTCGAGCCAACATATGGCCTGGCGACAAAACGTGTCCACTAGCTCGGTGGCGCTGCGCGGCCAGCGCCAGGTCATTGCCGGCGACCGCCGCCAGATAGGCGCTGATTTGAGCCGCGGTGTAGAACGACGGGCCGTGGCGAGGAGCTTGTCGAAGATGGGCCTCCAGGGTTGCCGAGGCTTCCGCGTAGTGTCGCTCGCGTGCGTTCGCCAGCGCGTCGATATACCATTCAAGATGGCCGGCTTTCACCATCTCGGCACGGGCGTCGCCATATCGTCCCAGCAGGAGATAAATGTGCGCGGTGACCTCGATGTGCTGCCAGGCGAGGTTCGTCTCGTTGCCCGGGTGCGAACCGCGCGTTCGTGCTCCCTGATCGCGTTCGCGAACGGCTCAAGGGCCGCGCGCACGGCGGTCGTGTCGTCGAACCAGTCGCGAAGGTCGCGGAGGGTGTTGTGAACGTAAAACAAATACTCGCCCACGGTCGGAAAATCGATGGTCAGCTCGATTTCGATGGCGACGGCCTCTTGTACCATCGCCCGAGCGGACGCCGGCTGTCGACGCTCATGAAAGTCGAGTGACGCAAGCGTATAGGAAATATCGGCGACCAGATGGCGATGGTGGGCATCCGCGGGATGGGATCGCGTGAGTCGTCGAGCCGAATCGAGCGCCTTCTTCAAGGTCGTCGCGGAGAGGCTCAACTTCACCCAGACTGCGATAGGATTCCCCGAGCTCGGTCAGGGAATCCGTGAGATTTGATAAGTAATCGGGATCCCCCGGATGACTGCGAGTGAGGGGCTCGAAGAGGGCAATCGCCGCTTCGGCGGCTGCACGTTCTTCTTGAGGGCGGTGGGTACGAGCATAGAGCTTGGCCAGATTCAAAAGGACGCGTGCGTGGTCGAACACAACGGCCGGTCGCCGCGCGTAGTCCCCGGCTAGACCACGATGTGCTTCCCGAGCGGCGAGCAAGACTTCTTCGGCCTTCCCATATTCGTCACATAGAAAAATGTAATAATTGCCCAGGCTCCGCAAGGATCTGGCGAGGTCATGACGGTAGGCGGGTTCTTCAGGATGCGCGCGAACGAGGGCTTCCTGCAACATGCGGCTGCGCTGGTATGCCGCCTCCGCCTGCGCCGGCGGGCCGCTGCTACGGAGGCTCTCGCCCTGGCGAAGTTCGCTCTCGGCGAGCTCTTGCTGAAAAACCGGGTTGTCCGGATAACGTTCGTGGAGGCGGCTGAAGATCGCCCCCATTTTCCGGAAATGCTCGAGTGATTCGGGTCTTGACTGCAGGACTGTCGTGATGAGACCCAAGCGCAGCGTGGGCCCTGCCCAGCTCTGCCTGGAGATCGGGGTCGTCGGGATCTTGCGCAACAAAACGCTCGTAGAAATCGCGGGCCGTTCGCAACAACTCGTGGCGCAGCGGCTCGAGGTTTTGCGCTTGAGCACGTCATTTTCGCTGACCTGCGTCAGGTACGTGTCGACCGCTTCGCGCGCGTGGCGAAAGTTGCGAACAGCGCGCTGGCGCTCGCGCTCGGTTCGATTGCGCTCCGAGACGGCCTCGGCCCATTTCCAGGAGATGCCGGCCACACCGCCAATAATCACGACGAGCAATGCCAGCGCCAGGCCAGCCACCAGCGGCTTGCGTCGGCACCAGTACCACACATGCTCCAGATGGCCGGCCGGTCGAGCCTCGATTGGTTCGGCGCGCTGCCAGCGCCGCAGGTCGTCGGCAATTTCGATAGCCGTCTGGTAGCGGCTGGCGGGTTCCTTGGCCATGGCCTTGAGGCAGATCGTTTCGAGATCGGCCGGAATTTCGGGGTCGAGCCGGCGCGGCGCGATCGGATCCTCGTCGACGATCCGGCCGAGGATCGCGTGCAAGGCGCCGGTAAACGGCGGCTGTCCGGTGAGGCCCTCGTAGAAGGTCGCCCCCAGACTGTAGACGTCGGTGCGCAGATCAAGTTTGGAATCGCCGCGAGCCTGCTCGGGGCTCATGTACGCAGGTGTGCCGGCCACCATTCCTTCCCGTGTGATCGTACTGGGGGCCGCTAGTGCGCGAGCCACGCCGAAATCCGTGATCTTGGCACGACCGGTTGTCGCGTCGATCAAAATATTGCTCGGCTTGACGTCGCAGTGAACCAGGCCGGCGCGATGGGCCGCATTCACGGCGACGGCTGCCTCGGCCATGAGGCTCGGCGAGCTCGCGTGGCGGCGGCCGACAGCCCGAACCGATCAGCTCCGCGAGCGTCGGGCCGTCGACGTACTCCATCACCAGGTAGGGGAGACCGTCCGGCGGGTCGACCACAGCGTGGATTGTGACCGCATGATCGTTTTGAAAGCGAGATGCAAGCTGGGCCTCAC
Organism: uncultured Planctomycetota bacterium; assembly: GCA_963818265.1. Taxonomy (GTDB): domain Bacteria; phylum Planctomycetota; class Planctomycetia; order Isosphaerales; family Isosphaeraceae; genus CAWFRS01. The sequence continues at coordinate 833,957 of CAWFRS010000001.1, forward strand.
GGACCAGTCGCAGACGGTCGGCGACCTCGGCATGCTCCGGCCGCAACACCTTGACCGCGACGACGCGGCGGAGCGGCTCGTCCCAGGCGCGATAAACGATCCCCATGCCGCCGCGCCCCAGCTCCTCCAGAAGCCGGAACGATCCGATGCGGCCGATATCGGTTTCGGGCTCGGCGATGGCCTCGCTCGCGGCCCCGCCGCGCACCGAATTCTCGACAACTCTCCTGGCGCTGCGCAGTCAGGACAGCGTGCCGATTCAGGACCTTCTCGGCAATGGCCACATCGGTGTCATCAACCTGACATTCTGGATCAACGTGAAGCCAGCTTCGAAGGGTGGCTTTCTCGGTCTCGGCATCGAGCATGGCCTGACAAGTCGTGCAGCCCGCGACGTGCGTCGCGACCGTCGCCTGTTCAGACGACGCCAGCTCATGCGCCAGCCAGTCTCGTAATATTTCGATCGAGAAGCAATCCGGCATGTTTGTCGACCGCGAGCCGTAACGAGCCGCCGCCACCGTTGTGGCGCGGCAACTCCGTAAAATGTACAATCTCCGTTAACTTCCCACGTTCATGGCGATCCCAGGACGTCCAGCCAGGAGAAGCCGGCGGCAATCTCCTCGACTTCCTCCGACAGCCGTTTCAAGATGCGTGACTTGGCCGTGTAGACCGCATCGATGCCCAGTGACAACGCCTCCGCTGTCTCGGATGCCGATCGGTTCTCCAGCCAGACGCACTCGAACGCTCGCCACGTATGCGGATGAAATGACGGCTGGATTCGCTCGAGTGCCACCTTCAACACCCGTGCGTGGAATGCATCATTCCACTCGGCGACTTCCCGATCGTCTTCAATGACCGCGAGCTCTCGTTCATCAAGGACCTTTTCTTGATGGCGAGCGTTGCGCTCGCCAAATCGAAAAAGGCGGCGCCGCGTGATCAACAGCAGCCAGTCGCGAAATCGTCCCCGCGCCGGGTCGTACTCGAACGAACGGATCGCCCGCGAAACCTCCCCCAGAACATCTTGCGTCAGGTCGGCCGCGTCGGCGTCCTGCAGGCCCTGGCGACGTCCCAATCGGTGCACCAGCGGCGCATAAATCATCACGAACGTCCGCCATGCTTCCGTATCGCCGCCGTCACGGAGGCGAATCAGCAAGCTCGGTCGGGTTTGCATCGCCGCGGGGTCGACATCCATCTCGCGTCACCCTTTCAGATGGTTCTTCACCACCCCAGGATTTTCACATACTGAATTGAGCCTATCAAGCGCCAGGTTCCGCCTGAACCCGACCGCGGCCGAACACGCGAATAAAGGCCAAGACATTCGGAACACGTCTTTTCTTATACGACATTTCCTGGAAATCCGCGCCGACGGGCTCAAAGCGGCGGCCGAAACCCTCATGTCGCGGCCGCATCATGTTTCGGAAAGCCGACGTCGAACGCGTGCGTTGGGAGAATTTTGCAGTCCCCGCGCCAGAACGCGCGATCCGACGGCAAGTCATTCTTAGAGCCATGACACACGACGACGGCCTCCTTGTGCGCATGCTCAAGATTCGAGGAAGGTGACAGCGCTCGCACGGAAAACAGCGACGTCGTTCGTTCTCTTGGCACGAAGCCTGGTGACGACTGCGTTATCGGGTCTTCGACGATCCCACCGTCGCCGCACTTTAGCGCGGAGGCTCTGGGTCCTGTTAACGTTGCGCTCGCATTCTTCATTAAACCACTATTTTATATGTAAACCTGATCGAAATTATTTCTGACCGAGCGTCAGATTCGAGGCGACAGAAGCAATTCATTCTTGAGCAGGCGAAGTCAGTTATTTTCGCGATCATGCCGCCGCAGAAGAGGAAATCCCCATGTTTCGCATCCAGCTAGGGCGACTCGACTACACTCCTGGCATCCGCCGGCCGATCGGCCGACCGCACTCCCGCGGACGTGGGACGCGCCGGCGCGTGCCGCTCCTGGAATTATGCGAACAGCGGGTCGTCTTGTCGACGAGCACGTGGATTGGTGGCGCTCATGTTGATTCCTCAGTCACCTCGGGCGACCCGCAGGCCTGGAGCAATCCCCTGAACTGGCTCGGTGGAGTTCCGGGCGCTGGCGACACGGCCGAGTTCACCGCCAATGTCAACTTCACGCTACCGAACCACAATGGCGGACCAGCAGTCTCATTCAGCCATCCGTTCAACGAGTCGCCCAAGGCCGATTTCAACAACTCGACCACGATCTCAGTCGACAGCGCGTGGAGCGGCTCCATCACGGTCGAGAGCGCGGTCACGCTGACCCTCGCCGGCGGCAGCCAGTGGAATGGCGGAACCCTGGCGACCGTCAGCGGCGGCACGCTCGTCAATGCCTCCGGAGCGACGCTCACACTCCAGAATCCCTCCTTGGTAGACGTCTCCGGTACGTTGACCAATCAGGGCATCCTCAACGTCGACGGATCGGCCCCCATCCAGATGGCCGGTGCCACGATCAACAATGAGGCGGGGGGCACCTTCGACATCCAGAGCAACGAGGGACTCAGCACCGACAACAGCCTCATCGACGCGTTCACCAACAGCGGCCTTCTGGAACAAACCGTCGCCGCCGGCACCACCGATTTTCGCACCAGTCTGAGCAACACGGGCGGGACCATCGACATTCAGACGGGCACATTCGAGTGGGACGGCGATAGCGGCGTCAGCACCGGCGGCACGTTCGACGCCTCCCCCGGCGCCGTCTTGCAATACGGCGTCGGCAACCAGTCAAATACCTGGACCGGTACGTACACAGGTGGTGGCAGCGGCGGCCAATTCGATCAGGGTACGCCCAATGGCTTTGACGCCGAAATCGCCGTTGGCTCCAGCGGCATCACCTTCAACTTCAAGCCCGGTTTTTATCAGTGGCAAAGCGGCGACATCGCCCCCGCGGGCTCGTCGGCCAACGTGACCAACCTGGGCACCATCACGCTTGCGGGACCCGTTCCCACGTCGGAACAGGGCCTGATGTTGCTGAACGCGGGAGTCACGCTCGACAACCAGGGAACGATCGACCAGAGCGGCGCAGGCAACTTTGTGTTCCGGGCGAGTGCCCTGATCAATGAGTCTACCGGTGTATTCGACTTCCAGAGCGACACGGGCTGGAACGGGTTTGGCAACCTCACCGGCACCGTCACCAACAAGGGCCTGATTGAGAAGACCGCAACGACCGGGCAAAGCGTCATCAATGTGCTCCTCGACAACCAGGGGGGGACGCTCGACGTTGAGTCTGGCACACTGATCCCGTGGAACGACAGCGGCTCCGTGAGCACCGGCGGCACCTTCACCATCGCCAGCGGCGCGACTCTGCAGTACAACGCCGGCGGCAACAGCAGCAACACATTCACGGGCACCTACACGACCCAGCAGGCATCCGGCTTCGGCCAGTTCGTGCTCAACTCGGACAACTTGGTCGTCGGCACCGGCGGCGCCACGTTCGACTTCCCCAGCGGCTTCTTCCAGTGGATCGGCGGCGGCCAGCTCACCGCCACCGCCGGCACGCTCACCAACACCGGCTTCATCACCGTCGACACCTCCAACGGGGGCAACGCCACTTTTGCCGGCACGCTCAATAACCAGGCTACGATCACCGTCCAGAACACGGGCAACAACACGGGCTTCTTCAGCGGCGGTACGGTCAACAACCCAGCCGCGGGAATTATCAACATCAATGGGATCGATGGCACGGCCCACGGCACCCCCTTGCTCAACACGACCATCAACAATTCGGGAACCATCAACCGCGTCGTCAATACCGGCTTATCGTCCATCGCCGTCCTGAACAACACCGGCGGCACACTCGACGTCCAGGCCGGCACCCTGATCCCCTGGAACGGCTTTGGCTCGGTAAGCACAGGCGGCATCTTGGAAGCCGCTACCGGCGCCACCATCCTGTACAATAACGGCGGCAACACCAACAACACTTTCACCGGCACGTACACCGGCTCTGGCGGCGGCCAGTTCGTGCTCAACAGCGATGTGCTCACCGTCGGCTCCGGCGGCGCCACGTTCGACTTCCCCAGCGGCTTCTTCCAGTGGATCGGCGGCGGCCAGCTCACCGCCACCGCCGGCACGCTCACCAACACCGGCTTCATCACCGTCGACACCTCCAACGGGGGCAACGCCACTTTTGCCGGCACGCTCAATAACCAGGCTACGATCACCGTCCAGAACACGGGCAACAACACGGGCTTCTTCAGCGGCGGTACGGTCAACAACCCAGCCGCGGGAATTATCAACATCAATGGGATCGATGGCACGGCCCACGGCACCCCCTTGCTCAACACGACCATCAACAATTCGGGAACCATCAACCGCGTCGTCAATACCGGCTTATCGTCCATCGCCGTCCTGAACAACACCGGCGGCACACTCGACGTCCAGGCCGGCACCCTGATCCCCTGGAACGGCTTTGGCTCGGTAAGCACAGGCGGCATCTTGGAAGCCGCTACCGGCGCCACCATCCTGTACAATAACGGCGGCAACACCAACAACACTTTCACCGGCACGTACACCGGCTCTGGCGGCGGCCAGTTCGTGCTCAACAGCGATGTGCTCACCATCGGCACCGGCGGCGCCACGTTCGACTTCCCCAGCGGCTTCTTCCAGTGGATCGGCGGCGGCCAGCTCACCGCCACCGCCGGCACGCTCACCAACACCGGCTTCATCACCGTCGACACCTCCAACGGGGGCAACGCCACTTTTGCCGGCACGCTCAATAACCAGGCTACGATCACCGTCCAGAACACGGGCAACAACACGGGCTTCTTCAGCGGCGGTACGGTCAACAACCCAGCCGCGGGAATTATCAACATCAATGGGATCGATGGCACGGCCCACGGCACCCCCTTGCTCAACACGACCATCAACAATTCGGGAACCATCAACCGCGTCGTCAATACCGGCTTATCGTCCATCGCCGTCCTGAACAACACCGGCGGCACACTCGACGTCCAGGCCGGCACCCTGATCCCCTGGAACGGCTTTGGCTCGGTAAGCACAGGCGGCATCTTGGAAGCCGCTACCGGCGCCACCATCCTGTACAATAACGGCGGCAACACCAACAACACTTTCACCGGCACGTACACCGGCTCTGGCGGCGGCCAGTTCGTGCTCAACAGCGATGTGCTCACCGTCGGCACCGGCGGCGCCACGTTCGACTTCCCCAGCGGCTTCTTCCAGTGGATCGGCGGCGGCCAGCTCACCGCCACCGCTGGCACGCTCACCAACAGCGGCTTCATCACCGTCGACACCTCCGACGGGGGCAACGCCACTTTTGCCGGCACGCTCAATAACCAGGCTACGATCACCGTCCAGAACACAGGCAACAACACGGGCTTCTTCAGCGGCGGCACCGTCAACAACCAATCCTCTGGGATAATCAACATCGATGGGATCGACGGCACGGCCCACGGCACCCCCTTGCTCAACACGACGGTCAACAACGCGGGCGCCATCACGGCAAACAGCTCGACGACGGCGACCATCAATAGTCTGAACAACACCGGCAGCGTGACCGTTCAATCCGGCACGCTGCATGCTAACTCCGTGGCCCAGATCTCGAGCGGGAGTCTGACGGGCGGCACGTGGGACGTTTTGGGCGGCTCGACGCTCAATCTCCAGAACGGCGTCCTCCTGACGACCAACAACGCCATAGTGCTGCTTGACGGTGCGCGCTCGAACTTCGCCAACTTCGTGAACAAGCTCGCCATCAACGGCGGCAGCTTCACGGTCCAGGACGGTGCGACGTTCACCACTCCTGGTGCGCTTGGCAACACGGGCGTCGTCATCGTCGGCAACAACGGCAGCATCTTGACTGTCACCGGCAATTTTACCCAGTCCGGTGCTGCCTCTCAGTTCGAGTTTCGCACACTTTGAGTAGATAAGATGCACACATAATAACACACGAAAACTTTGGTTGGTGACGGACCGCGATCAGCCCGAGCGGTCATTTTCTGCCCAGAGAGGCCGTCCGGCAAGGTTCTCGACCGGGACGCTCCGCGACCGCGACGCCGCCTATCCCGCGCGGCTGAGGAACTCGGTGAGCTGCGCAATCCAGGCTTTCAGCTCACTCCCTTTTCGAAGCAGTCTCGCCGTTTTCGCCTCGTAACTGACCCGCCTCAACGTCGTCAACAGGTCGCCGAACGACGGTTCTTCCTTCCGGGGATACCAGGGGCGGAGGGGAAAGCGGATGGATTGATGACCGGTATGGTGGATCCAAACCACGACCAGACTGTAGATGATCAACGCCATCGGCGCTGTCCGTTTCACCGCCTCAGGAAGGCGATTGGCGGGATCCTCGAGTCCCAAAAGTTGCTTACAGTTTTCAAAAGTGCATTCGATTGCCCAACGACAGGCGTAGGCGGACAGGATTTGCTCGGCGGTCCAATCGAGCTTGGTGCAGTAGAACATCTGGTCGGGCCGTTTCCCCTCGACGTCGTGCACCAACACGATGGTCAAGAGTCGGTCATGCCCCGCCGTGTAGTACAACGCCTGAATCGTCTTGACTGTCACCGTGGCATGGAACCCGAACTGATTGAACTTCAGCTCGGTCGAGGGCTGCAACGGGTCGGCCGCCCACTCGGCCATACCCGGCAAACGCTTGCCTTTTTTGCGGGCCGGTCCTTTGGTCTTTTCGGCCTTGGGGGTGCCGGCTCGTAGAGGACCCCCTTGGGATGAACATGACTGATGAGATGGACCTTGGCCGGCAGGTGCGACAGGACGCTCTTGCCGCCATAGGCACTGTCGCCGGTGATCATGATCTCATCGTGAGGGAACCACCCGGCGACCAGACGGATCAGTTCGAGGGCCAGTTCCGGCCGGGTGCGATGGTTGGGATCGACTGGCGGTCGAGTTCCCTTCTTGACTTTCTTCTTCCCCTTCTTGGCCTTCTTTCCCTTGGTCAGGCCTTGACGGTTCTTGTACAGACGGAAGGCAACGGGCAAGGCGAAGACCTTGGTGGGCGCCCAGAACGGGTGGGCGACGATCAGGCAGAGCACGACCCAGTCGTGCCCCCAACTGACCAGGGCCTTGACGCGGCTGGAGATCAGGGGGTCGTAGTGCATACCGGCGCCGTAGAGGGTCAGGCCGCGCTTGCGGCAGAGCGTGTCATCGACGGCCCAGAGGAGAGAGGCACCCGGAGCGAGGATCGTCACGATCAGTTTGGCCAAGGACATGGACAGGGAATCGAGGTCCCAGGCGGCGTGGCTGAAGAAGCGATGGAATCGGCACCAATGGCCGTTGCCCACATTGCCGCTGGAGAAGATGACCTCGGTGACATAGCGGTGCCGATGGGAGAGGGTCCATCCGGTGACGATGGCGACGAAGGTGACGAAGGTGGGGTCGGTGAAGACCGGGCGGAAGTGCTGTAGCAAGGTGATGAACGAAGGTGTAAATTCCATGAGTCGGCTTCCTTTGCTCGGGGTCGGTCGTCCGGAGTAAAGCACCAGACATTTTGCCGATCCCGGGTCAGGAAGCCGACATCAAATCACGCCCACGCTCCTCGGACGGATGCATGCAAGCGGTGGAAGAATCCGACGGAATTCAAATAAACGTTACCAAATATCACCGCTGTGAAATGTGCGAAACTCGAACTCAGACCTATCTGCAAGGGGGCACACTCAAGTCGCTGACCGCAACCGTCACGATTAACGGCGGTTCGGTCACCGGCGCGGGGACCATCCAGGGCAACGTCTCCAACAATGCCCTGTTCGATCCAGGGACGGGCACCGGCGGGGGGACAATCGCGATCACCGGCAACTACTCTCAGGCAAGCACGGGAGTCCTTGCTATCGGCCTGGGCGGGGCGGCAGCCGGCCAGTTCGGCCAACTCGCCGTCGGCGGCTCGGCCAGCCTTGACGGAACACTGGGCATCAACCTGCTCGGCAGCTTCGTACCGACTGACACCGACCTGTTTCAGGCCGTCACCTATGCGACGCATTCAGGGACATTCTCAACGGTCAACGGCACAAGTCTTCCCGGCAACCAGACGCTCACGACAGATTACACCAGCTCGAACCTGACCCTCGGCGTGACTGCCGACGTGACCAGTCGAGTCAATATCGCCCTGGGCGGGCTCCGGGTTAACCGAGCTACCCATCAGGTCGCCCAGACCGTGACGATCACCAACACGGGCAGCTCAACGATCGCGGGCGCAATTTCATTCGTCCTCGACAATCTGACCGCCGGCGTGACCCTCGTGGGTGCCACGGGAACCACGCACCAGGTCGGCACCGCCGGCAGTCCCTATATCGACGTGCTGCCCGCGGGCATGCAGCTTGGGGTCGGGCAGAGCATCACCGTGAATCTTGTGTTCAGCGATCCAGGCCTTGTGTCGTTCACATACAAGCCACGCGTGCTCGCCGGCCTCGGGCAGCGCTAGCTGGTCGTTGCCTTTCCATGGTGTTGATTGTTCGATTGGCGGAAATTTGGTGCGGAGTCCAATTGAGATGAGACGACGTCACATTCACCTGACCGCAGTGCTTCTGTTGGCCTTGACGGCATGGCTTTCCCCGCCTGCAACACAGGCTGATACAACCTTCGACGTCACACTTGATGTGACAGGCCTGCGCGACAATCCCTATGGTGCCGGAGCGCCTTATTCCGTCGATTTTTTGGTGACGGGCGATCAGGGGAATAACGACTCGGTCACAATCTCTAGTTTCGCGATCACCGCGGCTTCGCTGGGGGCCAGTGCGGCACCATCAGGCGACGTTTCCGGCAGCTTGTCCACCGTTCTGGTCGTGGGCGATACCAGCTTCGTGAATGATTATAACCAGGTGATCACGCCGGACAATTCCTCGAATCCGATCAAGATCACGTTTCAGATGGCTGCGACGACCAACTTCGCCTCAGGGTCGTTCCCGGACAACTTCGCGTTCTCGATCCTGGATGGTAGCGGGTCTCCGATTCCAACGACCGATTCGTTCGGCGGCTCGCTTTTCAACTTCAATCTGGAACCCGGCCTCGATGTCTCGCAAATCGCCGTGTACCAATCGACGAATAGTCCGGTGCTTGGCCCGCCCGTCATCGTGCCGCTCAGCACGGTCCCCGAACCGGCGACCTTGATTCTGTTGGCGATTGCAGTACCTCTTGTGATAGGAGCCACGACGGCATCTCGGACGGTGGTCGGTGATGCGCACAGCCATCAACGTGGGAAAAGGTCGATTCGAACCGCTGACACAGGCCGATAGGCAAGGAAGTACGAGACTTCACGCCGCCGGAATGGCGGTTTTTCCATGACAGCGATTCGCTGTTCCGCGTGCATTGCGCCGGCACGCGGATTCCCCATGTCCATGACCGGCGGACGCAGAAAATCGCGGCATATGGCGGCATGCGGCGCCATCGAGACCATATCCTTGGCGATCGTTGGCTGATATGCTGTGAAACTGGGAATAGCTGATCAGAGCTCGCCGATGAGTTCTGCCGTGCGTCGATCGCTGGTTTCCGTCGGTGATTCGATCTCGGAAGGGAGGTCGTGATGTCGCGGTCGGTGATCGCCGTTTCCGGTCATGGGCTCGTTGGCCGGGTCATGCCCCATGTGAGGCTCGAGCGGGTATCCCGTGTTGCGGGTATTCTGACCATGGCACTCGTGCTGCTGTGGATCGCCCACATGGGTACGCAGCCGAAAGCGGCGCGTGCCGGCCAGGAATCGCCAGCCGGCGCGAAGCCCGGCGTCCCCGAACGCGCCGGCGCATCTCCAGCATTCGTCAACGAGAGCCGCAGGGAACTCAACGACCTGCGAGGCCAGCTCTCCGATCTTGTCGAGCACTTGCTGGCGGCAATCACGCCACGCGGCTGGTCGGATCGAGACGAGGCGAGCCAGTCTTTCTTCGTTGAATCCGCGAAAACCCGCCTCAAGGCCGCCAGCCTGGAGCTGGATGCCGCCAAGATGGCCCTCAAGGCGTATCAGGACGCCATTTTCAAGAGCCAGCAACGGGAATATGAGGCCGAGCTCGAACTGGCCCGGAGCGACGTGAAACGGGCCGCACCCAGGCTTGAGCAGGCCAAGGAACGCGACCGCAAGATTCCCAAGGCCCCCGAGGGCTCGCTCATGCGACTCTCGCAAGAATGGCGATTTGAAGCCGACATTTTCAGCTTGCAGCATGATGAGCGTAAAGCGCAATTCGGGCTCAAGGTGGCCCAATCGAAGCTAACGGCGCTTGTCGATTACGAAAAGGGCCAACGCACCAAGCAGCTCATGTCCGAAGTCGAGAAGGCTCGCTCGAACGTTCTGGCCTACCAGGCAAATCATGAACTCGAGCAAAGCAAGCTCGAGAGCGTGCGGCGCTTGCAGAAGGGTCGCCTATCGCTCAGCCCGTCTCAGGCACGTACGCTCGAGCTTCTCGAAGCGGCGATCCCCATCGAAGAACATTGGAGCGCCAAGCTCGATCAGTGCGCGAAAACCGACTCGCCAGGCGATTCGCTCCGCAAGGACGTGCGTGACCTGGCACAGCGGCTCGCGGCGATCGTCGACCTCGCCCGTGAGCAGGAAGCCGAGACTTCCCTGGCAGCGTTAAAGCGGAAACTCGCTCGGTCGCCCCGGCGATAATCTGGCGAGACGCCGATATCACGACATGTGCGTCTCTTCAAAGACTCTGAAACTGCTGCACTTGCCAGGGAGATCAACCGCACCATGCCAGTACCCAACCTCGCGAACAATCCGGCAGAACGCCCCGATCCGAAGTGCTCGACTCGCCGCTGTCCGCGATGGCTTCGCGCCGGCGGTACTGCCTTTGCCGCCGCGATTGTTGTCAACGTTGCTATTGCGCAAGCCGTTTTGTCGCCCGCCCGCGCCCGCGAGGCACAGGTCGCCAGATCCGCTGGTGCGAGTACGAGCCCTGTGGCTCCGTCCCCATTTATCGCGGAGAGTCGCAAACGTCTGCTCAAACTCGAGGATGACCTGTTGAACCTGAGCGCCCGATCACTCGCGAGGGTCGAAATGCCCGGCGGGCCGGCCGAGGAGCTCGGGGAGCCGCGCGATCAATCAGAGGATCAAGGTCCGCTCCGCACAATCGAATTACGAGAACGCGAAGGTGACTCGCGAAATCGCCGAGATCGGTGTCATCGAGTACGAAGCGGGATTATTCAAGCAAGATGAAGCGACCGCCACAGGCGAGCTCAAACTGGCCGAGAGCGATCTGAGTCGATCAAAAAACATGCTCGAGATTGACAAGGAGCGGCTGGCGCAGATCAAGAAGCTTTCGAGTGGCTCAGGTTACGATCTTTACACCCAGTTCTCGTATGAAGATCGTGTCGCGAGCGCCGAGCGGCGCGAGTCTGTCGCGCGTATTGCCATCGACAAAGCTCAGGCGAAGCTCGACATCCTCGTCAAATTCATCAAGCCGCAGCGCGTCAAGGAACTCCAGGCCGCGGTTGAGAACGCCCGAGCAGACGAGCTGGCGAAAAAAGGCCAGTGGGAGCTCGAGAAGGTCGAGGTCGCGAAGTGGCAAGAGCACGCCGATAAAGCTCGGAATGCCCTTGAGAGCGACCCCGTGCAGCCGCTGTTGAACCGGGCGATATCAAGCATTGAAGAGATCAAGACAAAGATAGATCTAGCGGCCAAAGAGCCGGAACCGGCTGAACCGCTGCGCCAGGAAGTCAGTGCCCTCTTGGCGAAGCTCGAAGCAATTATCGAGCAAGCCCGGGAAGCCGAGACGACGGCGCGGTGGGCGACGCTGAAGACCGGTCTCAAAAGTGCCGCCATGCGCGTTCAGGAGACGAAGGCGAAATAAAGGCAGTTGGCCTTTGGGCCCTTATGCCGCCAGTCTCACATGACCTGCCTCTGGAAATGAGGCGGTAATCAGGTTTGCACGCACCACTACATGACGGTCGCTTGCTCATGCCGTGATGGTCACTCGCTGAATACCGACGAAGTCGAGCGGCTGGGTCGTTTCGTCCTCGACCTCCAGGTACAATGCGATGGCTTCTTTGATCCGCTCGTAAAGCTTGTCCATCGATTTGGCCTGAGTGTGACAACCGGGCAGCGTCGGGACGGAGGCGACGTAATAACTTTCAGAATCCCGCTCGACGATGACGTGGAAATCGCGGTTCATATACCCTCGCAACCGGACTCATAATTGAAACTGGCAGTAACAACAGATCCCAGCCCCCAATGCACCATGACGATCGTCGCACAATCCGAGGCGGATTGCCAAAAGAGTCCAACGATGGAGCGATGTCTGGAACGCGCGCCAGGCCATTCACCATGCCGGCCATTCACCATGCCGGCAGACATCAAGCTAATCGATTTTCTCAACCTGTCACGTCACTGCTTGGTGAGCCAAAGCAGTGCATGTCCGTCCTCTCCTGTCCGTCCTTGCCACCTTTTCACCGAATCACCTTGCGGCTGAAGGCCACGATGAAGAGCCCCCAGAGCAACGTACCGAGCAACGATTCGGCGATGAGCGGAACGTTCATCCAGCCCTGCGCGGCATCCCGAAGGTCGCCAAACCCCGAGGTGAAGGCCGAAACACTGGTTAATGCGGCAATCATGCAACGATTCGCCAGCGAGCTGGCAGGTCCCGCGAAGGGCGTCTTTTCAATATGCAGCTTGTCGATGCCAAGCGCATAGATGATCGCGAAGGTCAGGATGATCAGCGCGGCGCCGCGGCACAGCGCGGGCCGGATTGGTTCCGTAGCCGCAGCCGAGGTCCAGCAGCAACCAGTCGCCTAGCTGAGCGAGTTTGCTCCATGGCCGTCGCCAGTCTCGCGGCTTGCCCATCCTTTGATTCACCTTGAAACGGTAAAACGCCCAGTCTTCGTGCTCGTAACGATGCAGGCCCTCGAAGATTCGTTTCAAGAGGCCGTATTCCTGCATGGCCTGCGCATGGTCGCCAGCCTGCTCGCTGGCAAGCCGACCGTCAAGCTGTTCAGGACGCACGAGAACCCGCTCGGCCAGCGCATTGGTAAACGCAAACGTCATGCGTGGTCCCTGATCGATCGCCTCGAGGTAGACAAAGTCGTGAAGCTTGGCCTTGGAAAGGTCGAGAATTCCTTCAAAACGCGAGCCGTCAGCCTGCCACTTCTTTGCCACGCTCATCCCGCGAAAAAGTGCCGAATCTCGGAACAGGCATTTCTCGAGGATGAACCCGTGTTCGGCGCAAACGCTGCGAAAATCGGCAATAGCGCCGAACTCGCACGACTTGAACTCGGCCCAACCCTGGAACTGGGCTTCCCAGAAATGAACGCGACCCATGAACTTCGCCTGATCAACGAGAAACCGGCCGCGAGTGCGAATATTATCGCATCGAAATGCGTCATTGACCGTCAGCCTGCGCAGATCTGACTTGATCAATGTCGACGCCGAAAAATCGAGCCCTTTCTCGAACGTCGCCGGCCGCGCGATCTTGAATCGGTCGAGCGTGCAATGCTCGAACACGACCGCGTCGTGAAAACTTGCGCGGTCGATGACCGCCTGCACGAGCGTGACGTTGCGAAAGCGGACTGGTTGCGTGAAATTGCCCTTCAATTTGAGGCCCACAACCCGCGTATTCTCGATCAACTCGCCGCGGCTCAGCCGGTCCAGGACTTCGTCGGGTCCCGTACCAGTGCCGGCGGCAACGGGAAGGGCCATGCTCATGTCCGAGTCGATGCCAGCATCGACATCCACGTTGTCCGGGACGATCAGATCGAATCCAGCTTCTGGCTTATCCATCGCGATCAGCTCACTCGGGTTACTGGAAAATGTTCACGGGTGATTCGCCTCTTGCTCGCGATTCTTATGTCACAGCCGCGGGAATCTCGGCGATCGTGTTCGGGAAGACCGCGCGTGCCTCGTCGACAAGCATTTCATACTGGCCGCTGTAGCGGGACGCGAAGTGGATCAAGACCAACTCGTTGACACCGCTCTGTTTGGCGAACTCGGCCGCCTGCTTCGCGGTCATGTGGCGGTACTTTTCGGCTTGCGCTTTGAGCATCGGCATAAAACGAATCACAGTAGAGCCGACGTGCTCCCTGGGCTAACCGAACGAGCGCGGGGCGAACCGTCTCGCTCCATGCGGTATCGGTCACATACGCGATCCGCGAGCCGGGGGATTCGACGAAATATCGCGCCTTGAGCACCCCCAGCGGCAGCACGCCGGGCGGCACTGGCACGGCCACCAGCGTCTCGTCTGGTGCTGATGCGGCCCACAGGTTTTGCACTGCCTTGATCCAGGCCCCCCCACCAAGGGGACCTGCTGCCAGCCGGTCTGCCTCGGGAAAAAGGCCCGGTTCTTCGACCAGGGCAAAGGCCAGGCAGGCCACGGTGTGATCCACGAATGCCGCCTCCACACTCAGACCATCAGCCCGAAAAATCACGGGCTCGTTCCACACCGATTTTGTCACGATGGGCCGCGGGAACCGCCGGGCGCATTTCCAGCCGCGCCGAGCGAAGGCAACCGGGCAAAATGTCGTGAGCCTCGAGCACGATCTTCTGAAACGGGAAAAATGGGTACTCATAACTCTTGATCCGACTGTAAACCTTGCGGATCGTGCCAGCCGGTCCAAAAACATGGAGAGCCTTGTCACGGTCGAGGTTCGCCCGGACGATCCGGTCGAAACCGATGAAATGATCAACGTGATGGTGCGTCACGAAGACGGCCTCGAGGTCCCCAAGCCGATCATTGCTAATCGCGGCGTTTTCGCCACAATCGATCAAGATCGCATTGTCGCGACCGGGATCGTCGACAAACAAGGCGGGGTCGCCGGTTGAGCCGTTGACCAGTCGTGCCTCCCGGAACGCTCTCGGTCCTGGCATCGATTGCCGCCTTCGCTCGATTGTCACACCGCGGAAATACCCTTTGCCGCCAATATAACCAGGTAAACCGGCAATGCGACACGAGGCACCCGGATACGAGATCCAGAAGGGGCCGGCCCGTCTCCAGAAAGTTGCCCGTTCAATATGACAACGTCAAGCGTCTTTGCGCCGCATGAATCGATCGCCTCGATTCACAATTTGGGTCTGACTTCGCCCCGCGTCCGGATTCCGAAACTGACCTTCGTGCATCTTCGTTTCGACGATTGCGCGAGCTGTGTGAGTGACATGTGACACGTCAAACACCGATAACAGATCGAGTTGATCATGCGTGCAACGGCGTGTTGGCCGGTCAATCACGCAGGCGATTCGATCGCCAGTTCGGATTTTGACGCGTCGCTTCGAGCCACGATCGCGATGATGCGGCGGATGGCTTCGTCGAGCTCGGCGGCCGTCGTGGTGGCTCCTAAACTAAAGCGCACCGACGAGCGCAGGCGATCGTCGGGAACACGCATGGCCATGAGCGTCGGCGAAGGACGTGTCGAACCGCTCGCGCAGGCCGAGCCGAGCGAAGCGGCGATGCCGCCGAAGTCGAGCTGCATGAGCAGGGCGTCGCCGTCGAGACCGACAAAGCCGACATTCAGGGTTTGGGGAAGCCGGTGCGCCTCGTCTGACGGGCCATTGCGAATCACGCGATCGCGTCCCAGCGCGGCGATCAAGCTCGTTTCAAGACGATCGCGCAAGACTCGCCAGCGCTCGGTACGTGCACTGGATTCGTCATGCCATTTCTGAAGCGCGGCCGCCAGTCCAATCACGAGCGGAACCGCGATCGTGCCGGCACGCCGGCCCTGCTGCTGGCCGCCGCCGAAAAGCCGCGAACCGAGCCGTACGCCATTGCGCACGAGAAGTAAGCCAATTCCGACCGGACCGTGAAACTTGTGGCGCTGGCCGCCAGCGTCGTCACATCGAGCTTGTGGAAGTCGATCGGAATACGCCCGACGGCCTGCACGGCATCGGTGTGAACGGGAATGTCGCGGGCGCGGGCAAGCGCCGCAAGCTCGGCCACAGGCTCGATGGCGCCGGTTTCGTTGTTGGCCAGGATCAGGGTCGCGAAACGCGTGTCGTCGCGAAAGGTCATGGCCATTCGCGACGCGTCGGCCAGCCCCTCGTGATCGATCGGAACGCGGTCGACCGCGAACCCGGCGGCTTCGAGCCGCGCCACGGGCTCGGCGATCGCTGGATGCTCGATCGGGCTCGATACGACGTGGCCCGGCGACGATTCCGCGCCGGCGAGCCCGAAGACGGCCAGGTTGTTGGCCTCGGTTCCCCCCGAAGTGAATATCACCTCGGCCGGGTCGGCTCCCAGGATCCGAGCGACCGTCTCTTTCGCCTGTTCCCACGCGCGGCGAGCGTGTCTTCCAAACGCGTGACGGCTTTCGGCATTACCTCCCGCCAGGAAATATGGCCGCATCGCCTCGAGCACGTCGGGGTCCAGGGGCGTGGTGGCGTTGTGATCCAGGTAGATCGGTTCGAGATCCATGAACGGGCTTCGGCGGTGAAGAGATCAGACGGAGCGAGCGAACGAACGAACGAGCAAGCACCCGGGTTAACCGCCACTCAGTCAGTCAGTCAGTCGAAGCAGCGGAGTGTCAGTACGAGCCCCACCAGGAAGAGCGGGATGCCGATGAAGAAGAGCGGACTGGCCCAGAGGGCCACGCCCACGACCATGAGCGAGAACCCCAGGATCATGGCCGTCAGGCGGCCAAGCCAGGCGATCACCCAGAATACCGCGCGAAAGGGGAGCGTGACCAGAAACCAGAGCGCGGATATCATCGCCTTCAACAGATGAGTGACCGACCAGATCGAGCGCGGGCTCGAACCGTGAAAATAGGGATCGCGCGGACTGTTAATGCGGCCTTGATTGTGCAAAACCATGGGTTGACTCCCCCACGAGTGGCCGTGAGGGGCGTACCGGGCTGTTTCGGACTGGGCTTGCTTCATTCGACCGTCAGGGTAAATTACGCACTTGCCGAAGTGCGCCACATGGATCGGGACAAAGTAAGAATGCCCCGCAGGGTATTCGTCGCCGTGAGCAATCCCTTGTAGCGTTAATGGATTATCGCCACCGATCCGGGTTTGACAAGGCAAACCTCGCGATTGCATGGGCCAAGGCAGGAGGCCGCGACCGTGCGTTATGTCTTCTTTATCGTCGTTTTGGTGGCTGCCGCTTTCCTCGGTGGGGCTTTCATCAACGGACCCGGCCTGGAATGGGCCAAGACCAGAGCCCTGCGTTATATCGGCTTGACCACCGGCGCGGAGATCGACTCCGTCGACCTCAAGCAGGCTGGCGGCGAGTCGAACGTCGACGAAGCCGGGCTGATCAAACCGGAAAGAGACACACCCGTCGCGCCAACGCCGTCGGTTGTTTCCGAAACGGAGCCTGGCCAGGAAGATGCATCGGAGCGCCGCCAGAAGACGGCGGTCTCCACGCCACCCAGGACGGCCACCGCCAGAGCCGTTGAGCCGCCGCCGCTCGAGCCGCCGGGAACGCCGGCTCAACCACTCAATCCTTCGCTCGAAATCGCTCAATCTCCGGCGCCTGAGCGATCGTCGAGAGCGACACCCCCCGCGTCGCCGAATAGCAACACGCCCGCACAATCGGAATCGCCGCGACCTGATCCCAACGTCAAACCGGCCCTCCTGGACGCCCTGGCCGGTCTACTGCCCGCAAACCGCCCATCTTCTAACAATGCCCCATCGCCCCAGCAAGGTGCGGTCGACCGCAAGACACCCCTGGGAGATAACGAGGAGTGGGTGATCGTCGAGCGGAAGATGCAAAGTCTGGGTGTCAGCCGTTATACGTGCGAGGGCGAGCCTGGCGGCCGCGTGGTTTTTTCGTGCTTGATTCCGCTGGCGGGGCGTCAAGCGGTGACACAGCGATTCGAGGCGGAGGGGGACGACCTGATTCAAGCGGCGCGTGCCGCTCTGAGGCGAATCGCGCTCTGGCGCACGACTCAGCTGGCACCTTGATCAATGATGCCGTTTTGGTGGTGACTTTAATCACGCGGGAGCTGAAGTCGGGCCTAGAGCCAGGCCGGCAACTGAGAGGGGGTTATCGCTCGAAATCGTTGACACTATATAATAGACCGTGAGTAGAGAAGAAGAAGAATTCGGCCGGCGAGCCGTGGCATGGACCGCGGACGGCCGAGCGTGATGAGGCTCCGGTCGGATACCGGCGGGCAAGTGACGCACTGATCGGTCGACCGCATGGAAAGGGCCTCCCATGGCCAAGGGAACGCCGCTTCGTTTGTTGTTGATCGTCACCGGTAGCACCTTGCGGGCCGAGGAGATGGACCGGCCGCTGGGGTATTACCTCAAGCAAAAGATCGAACAATCGCTCAAGGAAGCCGTCGCGGCCGGCCGCCACGGCCTGGACGATTACATCGTTCGCGTCATCGCCGATTTCCGCTGGATTCACGACGAGCCGCTCCAGAATCTGCCGACGATCTCGCTGGGGGGGCCGGGTGTCAATGCGCTGGCTCATCGCTGGCTGGAAGACGTGCCTGTCTCGCTGGCCTTCAGCGAACGGTACTTTATCCAGATGGACCCCGAGCTGGCCGAGCCCCGCGCCAGTATCTGGGGCATGGACAACTCGACCACCCAGATTGCGGTTTCCGTATTCCTCGGACGCTTCTTGCCCCGGTTTCTCGAGCGCCTGCGCCACTTGCACGGCTCACCTCTCAGCGCTCGATGCCGATGGCGACGGTGATAGCGATCCCGGAACCGAGGAAGATGAAATCGATGATGACTAGAATAATGGATCAAATCTAGTTACTTTGGAACCCTGATGGTTTCGCGGCAGATCGTTCGCCGATCGAACTGTCCGCGGCCGTGTTCCCGCCGATCCCCGCCGGCTCGGCTTCGTTGATCGTTAGACCCAGGCTCCGTTGCACCGCTGGCAACGCAAAAAAACAAGAAAACCGATTCGACACGCCAGGAAGGTGCGCCGCGGTTCAGGAGGAAAGCATTGTCTCTACCAATTAACATTCGCAAGTATGCCGCCGCGCGTATTTCGTGGCAATGCCAGTGGGAATACACGGCCGCCGCATTCGCACGCGCGGCCGCTTTGTGACGGGCCTGGGGTCTGGATCATCCTGGCGATCGCGGCCGTCTGCTGCGGTGCGACGGCACTCCCCATCACGGCAGCGGCCGAGGTGAAACCGGCCCAGCCGGTTCTGACCCTGGTCGACCGCACGGTCACGCAGGATCAGTCGGCGTGGATCGTCGAATACCGGCTTCGTCATACCGGCGCGACCGGTGTGATCGTCACGCCCGAGGAAATCGCGGTCAAGGTCGAGGGCTGGGTGTCTAACTCGCGTGTGGCAAGCCACGCGATACCCCGGTGGTCGTCACTGGCGATCGCGCACGGCCCCGATCTGTCGGTCTTTTCGGAAGTCATCGCGGCGGACGACGAGGCGCACCGGTGTCGCGAGCGCCTGGTCGTTGCCGCCTGGACCGAAGACCGCGCGGGTGGACGACATGCTCTCTGGGCTGCGCCAGCGCCAGGGCGACCGGCGAGCAAGCGACGGCCAACACGCCCCCCGAGACCGATTCGCTCCTTCCGCTGAGCCTGGCGCCGGGCGGAGTGGCGAAGGTCAGGCTGCGCCTCGAGCATCATCACGTCTTGTATGGTGAATATGACCTTCTGCTGGCGACTCGCGCCGTGACCTTGACACTCGGCTCGGCCACGGTGCGTGACATCGTGCGGCTCGATCGCGAGCACTACCTGGCCCAACCGAAATATACCTGGCCCGAGCCGCCGGAAGGGCGCCGTGATACGAAGCACGCGGTCTCTGGCCCGGATAGTTTGCACCTGCAAGCGCACGTGCCGGGCGAGCAAAATTACCGCTATCCCGATCGGCCGGTCCGCTACAACACGACGATGCGTTTGCGCTTCTGGTACCTGATTGCAGCGGGCACCGAGGGCGAATGCATGGTCAAGGTGCGGCAACACAAGGAAACGCCGATCTCGTGGCGACAGTTGGGCAGTGGCGAGCTCCGAGCAGACCTTGAAGACGGTCGGACGCTGGACGAAGGTCGAGCGGATCATCCAGACCGAGTCTGAAGCCACCACGTTACGACTGGAGTTTCAGATCGTCGGCGAAACCGAGGTCGGCGAGATGTGGATCGACGACGTCAGCCTGGAGCCCGTCGATTGCGACGGACCCGGCGGCCGGCCTTGACGCGTTACCCCCGCCGGGCCGCTCTCGACTGGTCTCAACGGCAGGATCTCGGCACAATACTTTTACACGATCATCAATTGCCACGGAGACCATGGAACGAGAAAACGAGGGAGCCGAATTTGTGGCTCATGCGTCGCGCTCCGCGTGGCACGATTGTTTTTGACACTCAGCCTCTGCTCGCTGTGAAAAGCCTCGACCCGCCCTGGGCGACGTGAAAGGAAGGCGTTTTTGAGTTCGGCAGAGAACTCATCCGGAAGGCTGATGGCCGAACGGGCGCATCGTCCGGACGCTGGCCGCCGAATCACTCGCATATTGTTGCTTCTCGGCGTCATTCTGGTCGTCGCGCTGGCGTTGCGGTTGTTCCACCTTGGTGAAAGCAGCCTGTGGTACGATGAAGTCGTCACGATGAGGCTGCGCGCGAACCGAGGGCCCCGTCGCGCTATTGCGGTTGCTCGGCCAGATCGATGCAACCCGCGCACCGTTGCACCCGCTCGTTCTTCAGGGATGGCTCGCCCTTGCTGGAGTGTCTGACGAATCGGGCCGCGCGCTGAGCGTACTTTGTGGAATGATCACCATTGGCCTGGTTTTCTGGATCGGTATCCGCACGTTCGGCGTCGCGACGGCACTCTGGGCATCGTGGCTTTGCGCAATCAGCCCGCTCATGGTTTATTATTCGCGCGAAACACGTATGTATATGTGGCTCGTCTTATTAACCTGCCTGGCCTGGGGGCCGCTTTTTTCGCGAGCGACGGTGGGCTGGAAGCTCTCCCTCTACGGCCTCTCGATGGTCGCACTGATTTACTCGCATCCGCTCGGCCTCTTGATGGCGGCCGCACTGGCACTGGCCGTCTGGGTCTTCCGCCATGCGTTTGCCATCTCCTGGCGGCAGTGGTGGCTCACGCACCTTCTCGCCGGGTTGGCCGTCGCGCCGTGGGTCGGCCATTATCTCGATCACCCGCCAGAATCAACGAGCGGTCTACTCTCGATCCGCTATCTGCTGGGACTTCCCATCGGGTTCATCGGTGGCAATTTCGCGGTCCTCTTCGTCTGTTTCTTGATCATCATGTTCGGGCTTTTGGAGAGTCGACGAAACCAGCAACACCCGGCGATCGGGTCGGGCGTCGATCCGACGATCGCAGCGTTGTGCCTGCTCATCTGGCTGATCGTGCCCCCCGCGCTTCTGTATATTTACTCGCGACTCTGGCATCCGATCTTCGGGCCGTCGCGCTACACGCTGTTCGTCGGGCCGGCCTATTTGCTTCTTGTCGGGCGAGGAATGGCCAGGCTCGCCTGGCCGCTCGCCATCGCGGCCGGGGTGGCGAGTGCCATCCTTTCCGGCGCCATGCTGCAAAGCGACGTCTATCGTCCGGGAATCAAAGCCGATTGGAGAGATGTCGCGGCCTACCTTCAGGAGCGCGACCCAGACGCGGTGGTTGCTGTTATTTCGGCCGAGAAGTCTGGGATCACCGAGCTCGAGACGGCGCGCTATTATTTCGGACCGGACCGGCTCGTGCTCTCGTGGCCCATCGATACCAGCGACAAGGGCAACCATCCTGATCCCCGCTGGGTGGCCGTGGGCCTTCGTGAACAGGGCGGGCCGTCCGGACCGTTGCCGGCGGCTCTGACGGCCGAAGGAGTCATCCAAGAGACCGTCGACTTTGCGCGGATTCGCCTGATGAAGATCGATCGTCACGAATCGCACGCGCCGGAAACGCACAGGGACGAAAATTCGCTCGGGCACGTTCGATGAAAGCGCAATTCAAACGGTTTGCATCCTGCGCCGAGGGCGCTTTGGTTACTGATCATCACGACGGTATCGAGCGTTGGCCTGAACACGGATCTCACCGCGCCGCCGCGGTTTGATGGCGCGGGCTATGCTGTGCTTGGCGAGGCACTCGCGACCGGCCGGGGTTATCGTGAGATCAACGAGCCGGATGCGCCGCGGCACGATCATTTTCCGCCCGGCTACCCGGCCGCTCTGGCCTTTCTGTGGTCGTTGACCGGCGCACAGTCACGACGGCCCACATTTTTTCAATCGTCTGCACCACGGCCGCGGTGCTCCTGGCGTGGCGATGGTACAAGACGCTTTATCCACCCATTCCGGCGCTGGCCCTGGCCATGGCCCTTTCACTGAACTGGACGTGGGGGCGCATCGGCGGGTCGATTCAATCGGAGCCGTTTTATCTCGTGTGCGAAATGCTCACCGTTCTGGCCGCGGTGCGCGCGCTGGCCGGCGCGACAGCCGGACGGCCGGTGTTGTCTTGGGCGTCGCTCTCGGGGCGTGCACGCTGGTGCGCCATGTGGGATTTTTCCTGTTCGCGGCCGTGATGATCGAACTGGGGCTACGCCGGCGGTGGAAGACCTTGATGGTGTCGGGCCTGACCGCGGCACTCTGCGTTCTGCCCTGGTGCTTCTGGCTGGCGAGCGTTCAACATCACTCGCAGGTTGGTCTTTTGACGACCGAGAATCTGCCGGTCCGTTTGCGCACAGGCCGTCTTCTACGTGCAGCGTCTTCCCGACCAGCTCACCGGCCCGTTCGTGGAAGTGGCCACCGTGTTGCAAGGCTTCATGGCGCCCATCATCGTCGCGAATGCCTGGGCCATCTTGATCAGCGGAATCATGGTCTGGGGATGGATACGAACGCTCGCGACGCCGCGCCGGCGTCTGGCCGGGCTTGTCGCCTTCACGAACCTCGCCTTGCTGCTTTTCTGGCCGTTCACCGAAGCCGGGCGGTTCCTGATTCCCCTGGTGCCATTCTTGCTCGTCGGTCTGCTCGAGGGCATCGCGCCCCTCGTTACGTTAGTGCCGCGAATGCGCCCCCGCACCTGGTCAGTCGGTGTGATCCTGGCCTTATCGGTTCCCTACTCGGCGTATTCGATCGTCGGCCGCCGCGCCGAGGCGCAGCGCCGCTTGTACGCCGGTTTCGACGCCGCGTGCTCCTGGATCGCCAGGAGCGGCACGCGCGGCGGTGCCGTGCTGACCCGGCATCCCGGCGAAGTCTTCTGGCAAGTAGGCCGCACGACGATCGCCCCGAACGCAATCGATCCCGCCGCGATCGACGCATTGATCAGGCGCGCCGGAGTGGCTTATCTTCTGATTGACGAAGAAAGATACATGAACATGACAGCAAGCCCATTGCAGCATTATGTCGAACGTTATCCCGACCGTGTCCGGTTGTGCTGGGAAGATCGCCAGGGGAACGCTTCCGTTCGAGTGTTCGAGATCCTGCCCGCGAGGTAGTGGGGGTATGTCTGGGGATTGCTCGGCGCCGCCTCGCACGGAGCCGAGGCTAAACCTGATCGGCCTTGAATGATTCCGAGACGCCAAGGCTCGCCGAGTCGCCACTGGCACTTGGCTCGTCCGGAGACTCGCCCTCACGGGATCGTGCAAGGGCATTCAGCGATGCCAGCGTCGCTTGCGGGCGAGGATTTGCGCTGTGAGCGCGACCCAATCAGAACGACCCGCGCTGATGGCCGTATAGCCGATCAAGTAGGCCAGGCTGGCGACGGTCAGGTTTACAAACAAAGGCAGCGCCCGCGTCAGGCCGTTTGTCCCGCCTGGCTGGGGAGGTAAGAGGGCCGCGCAGATCCACGCCGCGGGGATGAGCAGGGCCGCTCCCGCCAGGGGCGCGCTTGACGTGCCGCACGAGTAAAGGCACGGCGCGAATTTCCAGTATGTGCACGAGGTACGCGCCGGGGACAAGCAAGTTGGAGACGAGCGTCGTCAACACGGTTCCCCAGATCACGCCCGATACGCCCAAACGGGTTGTCAAATAATAACTTAATGGCAAGTTGACCAGAGAGCCGACGAGGGGCGAAAGCGATACCACCTCGTATTTGCCCAGACCAATAGCCATCTGGGCGGCGACCGACAGGATGAGGGGGGCCGTGGCGACGAGAAACAACTGGAGCAGCCAGGCGTAGGGAACGTATCGCGGGCCGACCCAGAGATGCAGGAATGGCGCGGCATATATTCCGGCGAGCAATGTGACGGGCAACAGCAGTCCCACCAGGAGCCGGGTGCCATCATACTTGAGCTGATCGAGCGATTGAACGTCGCGAGCCGCGGCAAGGCTCGCCACGGCCGGAATCACCAGGTAGGCTAATGTCCATCCGGTCTGGCGAATTTGAAGGAACGGCCTGCTCACATTCTGATAAATCGTGATCGATGGCCCGGGATCGTTTTCGGGGAGGGCGTAGCCGAGGATCGTCGTGTCGACCTTGTCGGCGAGCACGACGCTCACTTGCATCATGAAGACGAAGAAGCCGACGCGAAACAGCGTGGCATACTCGCCACGGCCGGGCGCGGCGAAATGCGGCACGCAGCCCAGCTCGCGGAAGACGATCCAGAAGAGTGGAAGCAATATGCCCGCCAGATAAACAACCGTCTGAGCCGCGATGATCGCCACGAAATTCGCGCCCAGGCGCAGGCCGACGACAAGGATCGCAAACCGCGTGACCATGAGAAGTAAGTCGAGCCGAGGCACGATTTCATAGCGGCTCGCCGCTTGAAGCACGCATGAGGCCAGGGTCACCAGCCCGAAAAATGGCGCCGAGAGGGCCTGCACCCAGAGGAGCTGGATGATCATCCGCCGCGCCTCGCCTTGAAACTTCGCGGGCAATCCGAAATAGGCGATGGCCAGCAGGAGACTCATCTGGAAGATGGCCACGCACCCGTAGAAAACCAAACCGCTGGCAATCAGCCGGTTGACGCCGTCGCGGTCGCCGCGCGTCCAGGCAAGCGTCACCTGGCGCTGGAGGGCCGTGCCGACACCGAATTCGAGCAGGAATTGAATGAATCCGAATCCCCAGGCGAAGACGTAGGCTCCGTTGGCCTCGGCACCGATGGCCTGCTGAATCAAGGGGACGCTCCAGAAAGCGATGATCACCTGGAGGGGGGCCTTGAGTGCCAGCCAGAAGGTTCCCCGCCAGAGGCGCCGCAAGATCGGCGGCGTCGGCCGCTCAGCGATTGGTGGGGATCCGGAAGTCGTCATGAACGTGGCTTTCAGAGTCGCGCGAACGGACACGCGGGGCTTCGGGTCGAGGCGTGATGATTCAAGCGGCTCTCTTGCCCTCAGCCACCGCGACCAGGATGTACGGCCGCTCGTCAATTGGGGCCGAGTAGTCCCGCACGAGATAAGGGTTGAAGATCGTGGCGGGAAAGCGATCCGGAGTGAGAATGAGGTCGACGGCCCCGCGCGGATAGCCGGGCTCAGATCGCTGCGGATCGCCGGGCAAAACCAGGCTGACAATCTCCAGAACCCCTTGATCTTGAGCCACGGTGAATGCTCGGCGGCCAGCGACCGAACGCTCCACCACGCCACCGACCGGGGAAATTGAGTGTAAAGCCGCACTGAATTGAAATGGGTGCGAAGCAGCTCGACGAATTCATCCTGGTCGAACTCGATCAGATGGAACGGGTTTTGACCATACTCACCACGATAGACCGGACGGTTGGGCGTCGAGATGATCAGGGTTCCGTCGGCGACGAGCACGCGTGCGCATTCGCGCACACAAAGCGTCTGGCGCCTTGACGTGCTCGAGCGTTTCAAACGAAACGACAACATCGATGGATCGATCGGGGAGCGGAATCGCGTGGGCGTCGCCTGTGCGGGCGTCGATGCCGTATCTGCGTTTCGCGTGCTCGCAAGCGTCCGGCGAGATATCGACACCCGTCACGCTGGCCGCGCCCGCCTTTGCCAGCGCGGCCGATCCGTATCCCTCGCCGCAGGCGATATCGAGCACTCGCTTGCCAATGACAAAATCCTTGGCGAAGCGATAGGCGCGAGATGTTCCCAGAACGTGCGGGCGTGGCACTTCTCGGGAACCATGCGCTCGATGTGCAGAGGAGCCACGCCCTGATTGTCGTCCATGCAAACTATTCCCGAATCCGCGGTACGTTCGGTCATCGCTGAGAATGCGCGGTGAAGCGCCTCCGAATTATAGAAATGCCGGGCGTCGGCCAGCAACGACCTTCACGTCGCAGCGGTTGCGCCGAACACCCTTGACGCACGTTCTCGATGTCTTGTCAGCCCGGCCATCGCTCGTAAGACTAGCTCATGTTCGTCGTACGATGGAAACAGGGACAAGCGCGGCGTTAGCCAACGTCCACACAAGAAACAGGACGCGCGTGCAACGGATGTTCTGGACTTTGATCGTGATCAGACAAAAGCCCGTGCCCTGGTGGCTACTCGGCGCGTTATGCGTTGTCGGGTGTCTGCTTGCTCCGGTGCTGGTCGGCATCGGCCCGTTCGGCGGCGATCCGGAATTGATGTATCAGCCGATCAAGACCGAGCTGGCGCGAAGCCTCTCGGCGGGGGGGCTGCCCTTCTGGAGCGATCGGATGGGCCTGGGCGTTCCCCTGGTAGCCGAAAGTCATGTCGCGGCTTTTTATCCGCCCAACTGGCTCTTCTATCGGCTCTGGAAGGTCACGACGGCTTACGCTCTGAGCATGTGGATTCACTGGGTCGCGATGGCCGCGGCGACGTATCTGTATGCGCGGGTGCTCGCGATCACGCCGGCTGGCGCGGCACTCGCGGCGGTGAGCTTCTGCCTCTGCGGCTTTCAGGCGGTGCATGCGCCTCACGAGCCGTTCTATCACCTGATGCCCTATCTACCCCTGTGTCTGTACCTGGCCGACCGTTACGCGACGACCGGCCGGTGGGTCTTCATGGCGGGCCTGGCGCTGGCCTGGGGCGTGCAGCTCACCCTGGGCCATTTCCAGATCCAGATGTGGACGGGATTCCTGGCACTGGTGCTGGGAAGCTGGCGGGCGATCGCCGCGTCGCGCGGCCGCAAGACGTCGCTCATCTTGCGAATCCTGGGCCTGCTCGTGGGCCTCGCCTGGGGCATAGCCATCGCCGTCGTTCAGTTAAGTCTGACCTGGGAGCTTACCAGGTTCTCAACCTTCTACCGGCCGGCGATGTTTCTGGCCGCCTACCTGTTCCCGATCTCGCACTGGGCTCAATTCGCTCTGCCGGAAGTGTTTCAGGGCCGTCCTCAGGGGGTTGGAGACGCGTACTGGGGAGCCCACCAGACGATCTCCGGAGAGGCGTGCGCTATGTTGGAATCGTGCCCCTGATCTTTGCCTGCGTCGGCTGGTGCGCCTTTCGTCGCGATCGCGCCCTGGCCCCCTGGCGTGTCATTTTGCTCGTGGCGTTCGCACTGGCGACCATGGCCGAGTGGTGGCCCGACGCCTTTTTCGTGATCCTCAAGCTTCCGGGTATCGGCTGGTTTCGCGCTCCGGCACGTTACACGCTGCTCACCAGCTTCGGGCTGGCGCTCCTCGCTGGCCGCGGTTTTGATCGCGCGATCGCGGCGCGACGCTTCTGGCTCGGTTTCACGGTCGCGATCCTCTTCGCAACCGTTGCCTGGGCCTGGTCGATTCGGTTGGCCGGGGCCGTCGATTTCCGGGCTGGGATGGGCGCGGCACACTTTGCCCACGCGATTCGCGGCGGCCGGAGGCGTCTGGATCCTTGGCCTGCTCGCGATCGCCGCGTGGCGAAGCAGGGGGGTCGGTGCGTCGGCGCCCCTATCGATCACCATCCTCGAGCTGGGTGTTCTCTTCTCTTCAGGACCGATCGCATGGCGACGGATGATTCATCTGCCCGAGGAAAGTCCCGTACTCCAGAAGCTCGAGACCTTGCCGAACGTGGGTTTGATCGCGGGCCGGCTCCAGAATTTGCCCCTCGATGCCGGCTTTCCGACGGCCTATCCCTACCTGGGAATCTCGCCTCCTCCCCCTAACTACTTGCTCGAGGCGTCAACTGTCGAGCCCGGACAGAACAGTTACGCCGAACGGAACTGGCAACGCCGCTTCGGAGTGACCCACGGTGTTTGGTCCGTGCGCGATCAAATCGTTGAATCGGACGTGATCGCGTCCATCGTCGATCCGATTCTCGACGAGGTGATGTCGAACGTGCCCAGCCTGCGGCAGCGCGGCCGTCTTGGCCCCTGGAAAATCGTGCGTGAGGTCGGTGCTTTTCCCTCGGTCTGGGTCTCGAGTCAGGTTCGCCATGCCCCAACATGGGACAGACTTTACACCGAGCTCACGACGTCCGATAACCTCGACGACGCATGGTTTCTTTCGGAAGACGACCCGCCCACGTTACCCAAGCCCCGGATGCGCAACGGGAAGGTTTTTGACTGGAATGGCCAGACCGCGGTGGTCGAGCACGACGGTTCGTGCATCCTGGTCATGCGACGGACCTATTATCCGGGTTGGTTCTACCAGATCGACGACGCGCCCGAGCGTCCCATGTTAAAGGTCAATGCCGGCCTCCAGGGCGTCGCCCTGGTCGGATCGGGAACGAGCCATGTCTCAGTACGCTACAGACCGACCGGCCTCACGCAGACCTTGTTCATTAGCCTCGCAGCCGCGGCGGCCGCCGTGATCGTCATCGCGACGGCCGCATTCAAAGCTCGGATCGAGGGCCGCCGGGAATCGCACGCGACCGCAACGCTCAGGCAGGGCGGTCAGGTCGTTCCCGATTCGCGGTCGTCTTGAGGCGTTATTCCGGGTTGGACTTGGGCTGCGGCTTCGACCTGGCTCTCGGCGCGGCCTTTTTCTTGGCAGCGTCCGTCTTGTCATCCTGATCATCATCATCGTCATCGGCTTGCAAGGTCGCGATCGCTTCTTGAGCGGCCTCGCGGACGGTCAGCGACGAATCTTTCATGGCTTGCTGGAGCGCTGCGAGAACGGGCGGTTCGTTGGCACCGATCTCGCCGATGGCGAAGACGATCTCCTCGCGAACATCGTCGTCCGGATCCCGGATGGATGCGATGAGTGCCGCGAGCGCTTTGGGGTGATTGGGCCCGAGCTCGCCTATGGCATAGGCCGCGGCGAGCCGCACGGCTGGCACCGGGTCATGGAGGGCCTTGATGAGTGCACCAACAGCCGGACGCGCACCGCCGCCCATCGTGGCCAGGGCGTAGGCGGCCGTTTTACGAACGTCGTCATCCTCATTTTCAAGAGTCTTGCCGAGCTGCGCGGCCGCCGGGTCGGCGGAAGGCCCCATCTCGCCGAGCGTGTAAATAATCTTCTTGAGAACTTCCACATCCTGTTCGTTGAGGGCGGCAATCAGTGCCGGGAGCGCGGCCTTGGCGTCTGGCCCGAGCACCGAGAGCGATTGCGCGGCGTCAAAGCGAACCGACGCGTCCTTATCGCTGAGCGCTTTGCCCATCGCCTCGGCAGCGCCGCGTGCTTCGGGTCCGATCTCGCCCAGCACGAAGGCCGCCGATCGACGCAGGGCGAAGTCATCGTCTTCGAGTAATACCTTGGACAGCGCGGCGATGGACGGCTTGGCCTCGGGACCCATCGCGCCGAGCGCTTCGATGGCCGACTTGCGGACCGAGTCATCGGCGTCACTGAGGGCCTGAGTCAGCGCGGGAACCGCCTCGGCGGCGTCAGAGCCAATTTCGCCGAGTGCAAACGCGGCCGCCTGGCGCACATCGGGGTCGGAATCTGAAGTGAGAACCTTGCCCAGGGCGTCGGCCGCCCCCTTGGCCTCTTCGCCGATGCTCCCAAGTGCGTAGGCCGCCGCGTGGCGAACGGTCTCGTTCATGTCTGTCAGCGCGACTGTCAGCTCGGGAACCGCTGACTTGGCGGCCGTTCCGAGGTTTCCGAGTGCGAAAACGGCAGCCCGGCGCACGACGGCCGACATGTCCTTGACGGCCGCGCGAATATCAGGGACGGCCACTTTCGCCGCCGGTCCGAAATTTCCCAGCGAGAGTGCGGCGGCATGACGAACCGAAGTTTCGGGGTCTTTGAGCGCGGCGCTCACCTGCTGAATCATCGCCTTGGTCAGGTCCGGTCCGAAGGAACCAAGCGCCACGACGGCCTGACGGCGCTTGACGGCGTCGGCGTCGTTGATTTGTGCCAACCACTGTTCCAGGGTCTTCGCCTGCGGATCCT
Source organism: uncultured Planctomycetota bacterium (assembly GCA_963818265.1). GTDB lineage: Bacteria > Planctomycetota > Planctomycetia > Isosphaerales > Isosphaeraceae > CAWFRS01. Next base: position 863,851 of record CAWFRS010000001.1, read on the forward strand.
GGGCCGTGGCGGCCGGGATCGGCACGGCGGCCAGCACCGTCACGAGCGCGATCAAGAAAATGGGAACTCGCCGCTGGAACCCGCTCGGGACTCGCTTGTACGTCATTGTCTTGTCCCTTTACCATAACTTCGGAGAATCGCCGTGCTCGATGGAAATCAGGTCGTCGTCGCTGGCTGATCAGGGATCATGATGGCGGCCGGCATGGCCAGCTGCGTGCCGGCCTGGCGAATGAGCCCCGCCACCGCGTCGTCCACCTCTGGCGCCGCTTCGGCCGCCGCGGCCGCCGCGTGCCGCGGCATGACCGCGCGAGGCATGGCCGGCCGCGCGATGGGCGCCGGCGTGATGGCCGGCGGTTCGGGCCCCCGCACGGCGAGCGCCGCGATGGCCAGCGCCGCGATGATCGACCGACGCATGACTCGAATGCCGCGCCGCGGCGTGATGGCCCGGGCCGTGATGACCGGCCGCGACATGGTGGGCGTGATACATGTGATGCGCGTTGGAACTATGGCGCTCATGGTGCAAGTCGTGGGTGGCGCGGTCGACGTGGCTGTGGTTCCAGCTCCGGTGGCCGTTCACCAGGCCCTCCTCGCCGCGGCGCCAGCCGTTGTTCCAGTAATGGCCGCGGTAATAGCCGTTATTCCAGGAATTACCGCCGTTCCACCAGAAATTGGGATACGAGCGATACCCGTATGACGGGTTCCCGCCGCCATACCAGCCATAGTTGTAACTCTGGCCCGGCACGACGTAGTAGTTATAGTCGTTGGCCCAGTTCGAGGTGGGATAGTAGTCCGACGCACTGGTTTCGGACATGTCGGGAAAAGGTTGCGGAGCGGGTGTCAGGTCGTCGATGACCTGCGCCTGGTAGCCCGATTCCTTCACTTCGCTGGCAATTGCGTTGGCCTTGTCGAGGCTTCGTGTTTCGGAGTAGACCTGCCAGGGGTCGGTGGCCGTCGGGCGGTAATTGACGCGGTAACGGATCGCGCTGGATCCCGCGGGTGCCTGATTGACCGGCGCCTGGGTTTCGGCGTGAGTGGCGGCGTTCCCCGCGAGCGTCAGGGCACGTGGCGCCTGAGCGGCGGCCTCGTGCATGGAGATCATGCCCCCGGTGGTGATGATAAACCCGACCGCGACCAACCCAGCTCGCAGGCTGTTCATCCGGACTGCCCTCCACGCCGACCTCGAAATGATCTGCTCGTTTCCTCGGACTAAGTTAGCGATCGGGCTCGCCGCATCGCAAGTCCTTCGAACGCCAACACGGCATTTTCTGAATAGAAACATGTTCTTGACGGCTCGGGGCTGGTAGCGCTCGGGCTTTTGTTGCAGGATATGAAAATGGTTCCGCCAGGTTCATTGACCGATGCAAGATCAATCGAGTCTCGTTGATATGCGCAAGCGTTTGCCTCGAGTGTCCGACTGGGTCGATCTTGTGGAGACGCCCGCGTTCGTGATCGACGAGCCGTCGATCATTCGCGCCTTGAAGAGGGCCGCCCGGCTGCGTGACGAGCATGGTTTCAAGCTGCTTTATGCTCTCAAACCGCTGACATTCGAGTTTGTGCTCGAGTTGATGAAACCCTGGGTCGACGGATTTGCCACGAGCTCGCTGTTTGAATCACGGCTGGCGCACGACGTCATGGGCGAGCAGGGGATCGTCCACGTGACGACGCCCGGATTTCGCCCGGCCGACGTGCCCGAACTGGGCCAACTCTGTGATACGGCCGCACTCAACTCGTTATCCCAATTGCGACGGTTCGCCGCTCTGTTCGAGGGCGCTGACCGCCTGGGATTGCGGATCAATCCGCAGCTTTCACTCGTCGATGACCCGCGCTACGATCCGTGCCGGCTGGGCTCGAAGCTGGGCGTGCCCCTCGATCGTCTTCACGACGCGTGGAGGCGCCGTCCCGAGCTGTTCGACTCGGTGCGCGGATTGCAATTCCACACCAATTGCGACTCGCTCAGCTTCGAGCCGCTTCATCGCACGGTCGTTCATCTCCACGAGAAACTCGCCGATCTTCTGCCACGCTTGCGCTGGATCAATCTGGGCGGCGGCTATCTGTTCGACCCGAATGAACAGACCGACCATCTGGCCCGTTGCGTACGATTCTTGACGGATCAGCATGGGCTGGATGTCTACATCGAACCGGGCGCGGCGCTCGTTCGGCAGGCCGGCTACATCGTAGCCTCGGTGATCGATCTCTTCAAGAGCGGCCGAAAATCGATCGCCGTTCTCGATACGAGCGTCAATCACGTGCCCGAAGTGTTTGAATACCAGTTCGAGCCTGATATTCTCGATCATGTCGACGATGGCGATTATGAATATGAGCTTGTCGGTAGCTCATGCCTGGCCGGCGATGTGATGGGAGATTATGCCTTTCATCGCCGATTACGCATTGGTTCACGCGTTGTTCTGAACAATGTCGGCGCGTACGCGATGGTCAAGGCCCACATGTTCAACGGGATCAATTTGCCGGCGATTTATTCCGTGTCGGCCAGTGGCGAACTGTGTCTCCGCCGGCGCTTTACCTACGACGATTTCTTCGCTCGTTTCGGGGCTTGTCGCGATGCGGTTATCTGAGCAAGAGTGGAACATTCCCTGGCCGAGCGATGCGCACGACCTGCTGGGTCACTTCGCGGCCAGGGTCGGCGAGCGCCTCCAGGAGGGCGAGCATCCCGTGCGCTTCGTCGTCTGTTCGACCGACGCGGCAGCCAGGACGAGCCATTGCGAAGTGGGCATTCTCTCGACGACAGCGCCAACCACGCGCACCGGGCCAGCAGGCAACTCGATCCCTTCTATTTTCGAGTTCCGCAAGCGGCCCTTTGAAAATGCCGAAAACTTCAACGTCGTGTTTCTCGTTCCCACCGGGATCAATGCCACGATCGGCGGCCACGCCGGCGACGCCGGACCTGTGGCCAGGCTCATTGCCAGTGTGTGCGACATTCTCATTCTTCATCCCAATGTGGTCAATGCCTCAGACATCAATGAGATGCCCGATAACGCTCTCTATGTCGAGGGGAGCGTCGTCTGCCGGCTCCTGATGGGAACCGCCGGCCTGCGCCGGGTTCGCAATAATCGCGTGCTCGTGGTGATCGACCGCCATGAGGAGGTGGCCTACTCGAACGCCGCCATCAACGCGGTGAACGCGGCGCGGGCCTGTTACGGGTTTGATTGCCCGCGGATCGTCATGCTCGACCCGCCCGTCAGGCTGGTTTCCGAGTACACATCGACGGGGCGCACGGCCGGGCGCGTTGATAACCTGGCCGATTTCCTCGACGGAATTCGCCCCTACCTGGCTGACGCCGACGCCATTGCTGTCTCGTCGGTGATCACGGTTCCTCCCGAGTTTCACCAGGATTACTTCGACAGTGCCGGCGATATGGTCAACCCATGGGGGGGCGTCGAGGCGATCTTCACGCACGCACTATCACTCTTGCTCGGCCGGCCGTCGGCCCATTCGCCGATGATCGAGTCGGAAGAGATCGAGTCGATCGATCCGGGAGTCGTCGACCCGCGGATGGCCGCCGAGGCCGTGTCGCTGACATTCGTGCAGTCGATCTTGAAGGGCCTTCAGCGCAGCCCGCGTATCGAAGACGACCCGGCCGCCATGGAACATCCCTCATGCCTGACGGCGCGCGACGTCTCTTGCCTGGTCATTCCCGACGGCTGTCTCGGCGTACCCCTTCTGGCGGCACTCGAGCAGGGCATACCCGTCATTGCGGTGCGCGATTCCAGCCATCTGATGAACAACGATCTCGCGGCCTTGCCCTGGCGTCCTGGTCAGTTTTGCACGGTCGACAATTATCTCGAAGCCGTGGGCGTGCTCTGCGCCATGCGGGCCGGGCTGGCGCTCGACTCGCTCCGCCGGCCCTTGCTCCCGGCGCCCGTGTCGAAGGTGGTGCGGCGGCGCCGCGGCGCGGCCCGGACCAAACTGCGCACGGCCGTGTCCGGTCTATCGGCGAGCTGCAACGGCTCCGTCATCCCCGGCGAGGGCTAACAAGACGACGAGCCCCATGCAGACGCTCAACGCCGTTGATCTCACCGAACTCGCCGACGGTGATTCGCTCTGGAGGCCCAGGCGCACGACTCGCCCGTCGGCCGAGCTTTCGCGCGTTCTGCCGGCGGCTGGGTTTGCATCACCCCTCGGCTTCTGGTTCGCCGCGGCCGAATCGGCGGACAACAACCCGGTGTCACCACTTCGCGTCGAAGCTGCGCGAGCCGCGCGATCACGAAACTCGGTTTCGCGATGCCAAGAAGGTCGTCCCCGGCGCAGGCGCGGAATGCGATGCGCCACGGGCACGGCTGGTGTTCAAGGTGAAGACGCCTCGATCAGCGGGAAAGCCGACGTCGCTCTTCGTCGAGATCGATCCGCGGGTGGCGCGGATCGGTGTCGCCCCGGACTCATGGGCCGGCGTATCCGAGCCAGTGTTGTTGGTCGTCGCCCAGTTCTGGCGGTTCTTCGCCATCGATCGCACGCTCGACGAGATCGGCGAATGGCTCCGCAACGATCTCGATACGGGGAATGTCGCGCGTCTCTTCAATCGGCGGCGGTCGCGTACGCTCTACACTCATCGCCACGCGCTCCAACGCCTGATTCTCGATTTGCCCGACTTCGAGAGCCCGCTGACGAATCCGGAGGCGTTCTTGAATCCCGGGCGTCCCGTCCGGATTTACCGTGCTCTGGCGCGGCAGCTTGCGCTTCATCGCTTTCGGTGCGCGATTGATGAGCGCATCGAAGTTATCGAGGCAGTCTTCGATTCGCTCACTGAATCGCACAATCATTACCAGTCGCTGGCCTTTCAGATCACGCTCGAATTGATCATCGCTGCGCTCTTGCTTTTCGATATCGGGCTCTACCTCCGGGGCTAGGCGGTGCGATTTCAGAAATAACGCCCACGTTACGCTCCCGGGCGGGCGAGACTCGGTCGAGCCGGCGGAAGCACCCGGCACGCACGAACGCTCGCCACCCCACAAAGATTTGCTTTATTAGCGATATGAGGATCTACGAATTCAAGGCGATTTTGAAGAGCAACAACAAGCCGTCGACCACGATGGTACGGCATTTCAGAGGCCGGGAGTCGTCTTTCGTCGCACGCGAAGGCCATAAAACTCGACCTGGTCGGGGTCCCTTATCCCTGAATAACGGGGTCCCGGTAGGCAGTCGATTTCGTAGACTCGACCCGCCGTCGCGGCGCCGGCCGTGCTGGTTAATTCGCCGGCCACGGCCACCTGGTATCGCGGGCTCAGATAATATCGGGCCGCCTCGACTTGCTCACGCGGGAAGCGCGGGTCGCTAGGATGCACCACGACCATGATCGGCTCGCGTGTCACGCCTCCGTTGCTCGCTTCATCGTGCTCCTGGGCGTGCAGCCACACGCTCAAACCGCGCCAGTCGGCCTTCAGGGCTTGTTCGTAATTCCGCAGAAGCAAGAGTGACAGGACGAGCGCGACACCCAGGAATGGCCACCGTATGAGCGCCGGCAGCCGCACCGCGCCATGAGCCAGCAGAATCAAATAGGCGGGAGCGATGAAGAGGTGATAACGCGGCGGTCCGAAGATCGGCTGCGCGGCGTAGGAATACCCATACATGAGCGCCGGCGGTACGACGGCCCAGACGAGCAAGCTGAGGTTTTCTGGCCGCTGGGTCATGGTCAAGTGGTGCCAGTGGCGCGTGGGATCGCGCTTGAACATGCCGAAGACGATCACCGCCATGCAAACGCCGAGTACAAGGCTATTGCCGCCGACGTATTCGATCGGGATCGCCAGCAGAAACCGGATCGGATGCCGCGGCATCGGGTAATCGGTGCCATGATCCATGTATCGCCCGATCCAGGGCACGATCGACACAATCACGGCGCCTTGGATCGTGAGCCAGGCTCGCAGTGTCAGCCTCAGGGCAGGTCGGACGACGAGAAACGCGATGCCGTGCGCCGCGACCATGAAGAGGCCGAGCGGATGGCTATACACGAGCGAAGTCAGGAGCAGCCCGTAGAGAATTTGCCGCGATGGCCTGGCCTGATGGCGAAACGAAAGGGCAACGAGCCACGAGAGGCAGGTCAGAAGAACAAGCCACGCGTACATCCGTGCTTCTCGAGAATAATAAACCAAAGGGGGACAGAACGCGGCCAGCCAGGCCGACCAGCGCCCGGTGCTCTCGTCGAAGGCCTGGCGGCCCAGTAAATAGATGACTGCGACCGTGGCCATGCCGCAGAACGCACTGAAGGCACGCCCCGCCCGGTCTGACGGTCCGAAGACGCGAAGCCAGGCGTTCAGTACCAGCGGATGAAGCGGCGCGCGGGTGCCATCGATTTGATCGAGGCGTTCGACTAAAGCGCGCAGGCCGTCGCTTTGCGCAACTTGCATGGTGACGACCTCGTCGTACCAGAGGCTGGTTCGCTCGAGGTCAAAGCACCGCAAACCGATGGCGGCCACGGCGATGACGGCCAGGTGGAAAAAGCCGAACGCCCTGCTACGCTTTCGGCGCGCGTCTTCGACATGATCGGCGATGGTCATGGTTTCAGGCTGGTCAACCATGGTGCAAGTCCTTTTCCGTTGAGTCATAATCGCGGCGTTGCACCAACGTCCGTCGTCGCCGGGGAACAGTCATGAACCGATTGCAAGGGAAAGTCGCCGTCATCACGGGCGCCGGGGCGGGGATCGGCCAGGCCACCGCCAGGTTGTTTGCCGAGGAAGGGGCCGCCGTCGTCATCGCCGAACGTAATGAGTCAAGCGGCCAAGAGACGGCCGAGCAGATCACGCAAGCCGGGGGCCGCGCTCTTTTTGTGCGGACCAATGTCGCTGATGAACCGAGCTGCGCGCAGATGGCCAGCGAAGCCGTCAAGGCGTTCGGGGCGATCCACATTCTGGTGAATAACGCGGCCATCTTCGTCCTTCGCGGGATCGACGCGAGCCCCCAGGAGTGGCGGGAGATGCTCGATGTCAACGTCATGGGCATGGCCCTGGTTGCCAAGCACGTGGTCCCCGCGATACGCCAGGCCGGCGGTGGCGCGATCGTCAACCTCGCGTCGATCTCTTCGTTCATCGCCCAGCCGCAATATGTGACTTATAACACGACCAAGGCGGCCATTCTGGGGATGACCCGGTGCATGGCCATGGACCTGGCGCCCGATCACATTCGCGTCAACGACGTCTGCCCGGGCGTTGTGTGGACTCAGATCGTCGAACGCCAGGCCCGGGACATGGGTCTCGATCGCGCGGCCGCCGATATTCATCCGCAATGGGCCGGTGCGCAGTTGATCCAGCGCTGTGCCGAGCCACGCGAGATTGCGCAGGCCATTCTCTTCCTGGCGTCGGACGAGGCCTCATTCATCACGGGCTCGCACCTGATGGTTGACGGGGGGTATACTGCTAAATAAGCGATCGCGACCTCGATCCGCGGCAGTTTCGACCAGGTGGCAGCCATAAAGGTATCTGATAATGATCTCGACCTGCGTTGACGGCCGCTCTCCAATCATTTCACTTCGCGGCGACCGACCTTAGCTCAAAGTCGATGACCAGCGGCAGATGGTCGGAGGCGTCACGCGCCAGCCGCGAGTGGACGATTCGCGCGTGGCGGATCGCCAGCGGCCCCCGGGCGAAGGCCTTGTCCAGCGAGACAACAGGCCAGTAGGCGGGAAACGAGCGGAATCGCGCCCGCGGCGCGGTGACCTGCGCGAAACCGTGCGAGGCAAAGGGTCCGCGTGCCAGCGTGTTCAGCCAATCATTGAAATCGCCGACGATCAGGGTCGGCAAATGGGCCGATTCATGAAAGGCCGAATGTTCGAATAAATGTTTGACCTGCCAGTGCCGTTCTCGCTCGGCTAGCCCGAGATGCCAGTGCACCAGATGAAGCCGGCCTTCGGGTGAGTCGATGACGGCGAGCTGCGCCCCTCGGGGTTTTCGCCGCTTGCGCCGAAGCGAAATCTGATGACTCGTCGCGACTGGCCAGCGAGAGAGTACGAGGTTGCCATAACCCCCCGCCTTGAACCGCACATTGAGCTGATAAAGATGCGTCGTCGCGCGAAACGCCTCGGTCAGCTTGCGGGGTTGATCGTCATGATCGGATCGCGCCACATGACGGTCGACCTCTTGCAGGCAGATCACGTCTGGGTTCTCAGCCGCGATGACCTGAATGATTCGTTCAAGCCGGTAGCGGCGGTCGCGACCGCCGATCCCCTTGTGAATGTTATAGCTTAGTAAACGCATGTTCGCTCGTCTCAGAGCAACTCCGACTCAGGATTGGCCGATTGCGCGGTGTCTTGAGAGATCGATGGTAATGAAGGGGTGCGTGTGAATCGAGATCTCTGCTTCTTGGTGTGCCACTTCACATGCTCGTGCAGACGCGCCGCGGCCCCCGGGAGAGCCGGATGCCGGCTCTTGACGCCGCGGGTGGGCTCGATCGGTATGTCGAGGGCCGCGATAGGAACGAATTCTGTCGCAATTTTGTTCCCCCGTGCTCTCCGGATGCCCCAGACAACCAGCATATGGTGGATTGCACGATAGGCAAACCAGTAACCAATCAAGTTGGGGCCGGGCAAGATCGCGAAAAGGACCGAGAATGGTGCGATCAGACCATTGACGACCAACCAGACGAGATGCCGGCGCCATTGCTGGCCAAGGTAAGTTGACCAGGCCAGACGCACCTCGGCTGCATCCCGCAATGCGGGATAACGCACGGTGATCGCACGAGCCGACCGCAGACGCGCCAGCATCGTTTCATCGGGATGTGCCCAGGTGTGCAGCCAATCCCAGAAATGGCGCATCCATAAGAGCGCACCGGAATCGGCATGTTTCCAGGCGGCCTGGAAGCGCCTGTATCGGGCCTGGAACCGGCCGACGATTCCCGATGGCGGCGGCTCCGGGGGTAAGTCCGGATCGTCGCGGCCCGGCGCGAGTCCTCGGATTCGTCGGCATAAAAAAAGAAACGCGCATGATCGATGAGCAGCAAATATATCGTCAAGTTTCGACCTGGCTATTCGTCGGTCATGGCCAATCGCGATCTCAATTCCTCTTGCCATCTCAAGGCTCTGCGAGAACCTTCGGCTTGTTCTTACAGTGTAACCCCTTGACTCGACGCTTGCGCATGGCTGGTTGGGATGCCCGCTCGCTTGTGATCCACTGGCGTGGGCTCACGGCGGCGGACTTGCTGAACGTTTCTCGGGAGTGCCGACTTTATTGAGGCGGTCTCCGATGGCACCGATCTCCTCCTTGATATCTTTGTCGAGTTCTTCCTTACCAGCCTGGAGCTTCTCGCCAATGCCCTGAACATCCTTGGCGTGCGGGTTGACAGACGGAACGAAGCCATAGATCACGATGACAAGAAGAATCGGGATGCATGATGTCGCGATGCGAGCCAGAATTTTCTTCATATGGTCCCAGCGCGTCATCAGATAATAAACCGTGTAGGGGGGGAAGAGGAAGCCGATCCCTTGCAGAGGCCCGTCCTTGTATGGCCGGACAAATAACGCAATGAGATCGGCCCAGAACCGGCCGTAATTCGTCAAGACGACGACAGCCGCTCCCATGTGAATCAGGGGTCGAGCTTCGACCGCGATACCGAAAATCATCATCAGCAGGAACGGCACCGAGAATAAATAAGCCCAGGTATCAATAAAGCGAAGCAACTTGAGCACACTATTAATCGCCCCGCGCCACCGCACGTAGAACCAGTTCGCGGGCCCCGATCCACCCCGGCCAAGAAAGCCGGAATGACTGCCACGATCGCCGACGACACCATACCCGCGGCGATCCTTGGCGAAATCCGCCATTTCTTTCAAGGCGCGCTCGACCGACGGCGGTGCCGCGGAGGCCGTTGGTTCATGTTCGGCGTCTTCAAGCAACTCGAACAGGATGTGATCGTCGGGCTCGGGAGCTTCGGACGCATGATGGGCGTGGGCGCCGTGGTGGTGGTGTGGCGGCGTATCGCCGTGCCCCCCCGCGGGCACATGGTGACCCGCCGGGATGGGTACTTCAAGATCGTCACCGCCGGGATGCGGCTCGGGCGGGCTGAGCCGAAATGCGGGCTCGGGTTCTGCCGGCGTTTCAACGGCCACGGCGTGCACCGGTGCCGCAACCGGCTCGGCGGCCGTACCCGGTATCATCATGACCTGGCCACAATTCGAGCACCGCCCACGTCTGCCGCGCGTGCGTTCGTCAACCTTGAATCGTTTGCCGCAGTTTTCGCACGTGAATATAATCACATCAAAACCTTTATTGTATTTGCGTGAGAGAGGATGCCCTCGTGCAGCGAGCATTCTACCAGGAAACACAGGGACTCAAGCGTGCGCGATCGTGCGCACGTGGCATGCTGAACGCCCACCGACAAACTTGCCACCTGCGTCGTCACGACAGTGGTTTGAGCCAGCAACCGCCCTGGGTCATGCGATAATATCGCGAATCGGCTGGCCAAAGTCGATCTCGAGCCGTTTCTGGCCGGGAATTTCAAGCCGGCGCGGATCGAGACCTAGCTGATGCAAGACGGTCGCGTGAATGTCGGTCACGTAATGACGGTTTTCGACCGCGTGGAAGCCCAGCTCGTCGGTCGCGCCATGGGCGACGCCCCCCTTGAGGCCGCCCCCTGCCATCCAGACCGAGAAGCCAAACGGATGATGATCGCGGCCGTCGCCACCTTGCGAGCCGGGCGTGCGGCCAAACTCGGTCGCCCAGACCACGATCGTCTCATCGAGTAATCCACGCTGCTTGAGGTCGGCCAGGAGCCCGGCGATCGGTTGATCAACCTGGGCGGATAAAGTGGCATGATTTTGCCGCAAGCCGGGATGAGCGTCCCAGCGCCGGCGCCGTTGTTGGAACCGTGGAAGATCTGGACAAACCGTACGCCGCGCTCGACCAATCGCCGCGCCGTCAAGCACATTCGCCCGAACGAGCGCGTTTCCGCTCGCTCGAGGCGGTAGAGGCGCCGGCTGGCTTGCGTGTCGTCGTTGAGGTTGAGAGTTGTGATGGTGTCCCCGGAACTCATCGGAACTCGCGGAACTCACGCGCCATTGACCGTTCGGCGTCTGGCTCTGCGGTCTGGCTAGCGGCCCATCAGAGCTCGCGATCCGTCCGAACGAGATATCCGAACGTCGCGGGGTGATGTAGAATGGCGTGACGCTGTTATTCAAAGCCGATTTTGAGGGCGTCACGATGAATGCGGAAACTCTTTCGCGGCCGCTCGGAGCACTGCCTCCCTCGGGATTGGGACCGGACGGGAAACTGATTCGCCTTGGCGAGGACGAGCGGCGTGAGCGGCGTGAGTCGGCACGCAGGCGACTCGCTGAAGTCTCACAAATACCGGATGATCCCACTGACCCTCCCGATGAGGAATGGATGCGCGGAATCGATGAGATGCGGCCGCATCGGCCGCAGTTCAAGGGACAGTACTGATTGATGGCCGAGTACATTGTGCTGGATTCGGGACCGCTCGGGCTGGCCTCCCGAAACCGAAATCACTCGCGCGCGGCTCCATTTCATTTCTGGATGAATGCCCTTCTGGTACGAGGAGCGGACTTCGTTGTACCCGAAATCACGGATTATGAGCTGCGCCGCGAATTGACGAGGATCGGCGCGAATACCTCGATCCTCCGCCTTGATGGATTGGTAACGACAGGTGGCCTGATCTACGCGCCGATCACAACCGAGCAGATGCGGCAGGCCGCGGTATTGTGGGCCGACGCTCGGCGACAGGGGATTCCGACTGCGCATCAGCATGCCCTCGACGCTGACGTAATCCTGGCGGCATGCGCGACAACGATCGGTCGACCCGGCGACCAAGTGATCGCGGCCACGGACAACGTCGGACATCTCGGCCGTTATTGTGGTGCCCGGTTGTGGTCCTCGATTACATGAGGCGGCTAAACCACTGCCCGCAAGCTCGGTCGGTGACCGAGGATCGCCGGACGGAGCCGACTCCTCCAGAAAAAACCGCCGGTCGTGCAATGCAGGAGGCGGCTCCGTCCGCCGATTCTTTGGTTGCGGCCCGGCCGCGTTGGGGGGACTGAATCGGATACTGCTATTCGTTTCGTATAGTACACGTCAAGGTATAAGAATTTCACCTTCGCGTGTCTGAGGCCCTGATACGGGCCAGCCGAATATTTATGGGCATGGGGTCACCGCGCGGCAAGGCGAAGAAGGCTTTTCGTCGGCGGCAATGGAGGAGACCGAAGTGAGTCAGCAAACGTTCCCTCCGGCTGGGATGAAGCGCGCGTCAAAGCGCTGATCGCACATTATGAAAATCAAACCGAGGATGAAGAGTTCGCCGACAACGAGGCAGCCAGCGAGGCCGAGGATATCACACTCATGGCCATTCCTACGGAGCTCGTTCCCGAGGTACGGGCGCAACTCGCCAGCAAGCAAATCGCGTGACCAAACGTTACCGGGCCATCGCCTCTGTGTTCATGCGATAATATCGCGAATCGGCTGGCCGAAGTCGATCTCGAGCCGTTTCTGACCGGGAATTTCGAGCCGGCGCGGATCGAGACCTAGCTGATGCAAGACGGTCGCGTGAATGTCGGTCACGTAATGACGGTTTTCGACCGCGTGGAAGCCCAGCTCGTCGGTCGCGCCATGGGCGACGCCCCCCTTGAGGCCGCCCCCGGCCATCCAGACCGAGAAGCCAAACGGATGATGATCGCGGCCGTCGCCGCCTTGCGAGCCGGGCGTGCGGCCAAACTCGGTCGCCCAGACCACGATCGTCTCATCGAGTAATCCACGCTGCTTGAGGTCGGTCAAGAGCGCGGCGATCGGTTGATCAACCTGGGCGGATTGAGTGGCATGATTTTGTCGCAAGCCGGAATGAGCGTCCCAGGCGCCGGCGCCGTTGTTGGAACCGTGGAAGATCTGGACAAACCGTACGCCGCGCTCGACCAATCGCCGCGCCGTCAAGCACATTCGCCCGAACGAGCGCGTTTCCGCTCGCTCGAGGCCGTAAAGACGCTGGCTCGCGAGCGTGTCGTCGTCGAGGTTGAGCACCTCGGGGACCGCCGTTTGCATCCGGAAGGCTAGCTCGTACGACTTGATCCGTGCTCGCAAGGCCGGATCGTCGGGGTACTTGACCGCCGAGAGCCGGTTGAGCTGCCCCAGGAGCTCGAATTCGTTGGCCTGCTCTTCGCGGAATACGTCCCGACCGGGCGTGGCGAACGGCAGCGGATTGGCGGGATCGACCGATAGTTGTACGCCGTCGTGTTCCGGGCCGAGATAGCTGGCACCATGGCCGCTCAGGCCGCCACAACAGTCGGCAATCGGGGTTCCCAGAACCACAAACTGCGGCAAGTCGTCGTTGAGTGAGCCCAGGCCATAGTGAACCCACGAGCCGATCGTCGGGAAAACGCCTTCGAGCATGTGCCGGCCGGTGTGAAATTGCAGTTGAGCGCCGTGATTATTGTCGGTCGTCCACAATGATCGAACCACGGCGATGTCGTCGATGTGTGCGCCGACGTGCGGCCACCAGTCGCTGACCTCGATCCCCGACTGGCCACGCGGGCGATGACCGGCTTGCAGCGGATAAAGCGTCTGACGAATATGGCCGTTGGCATCGTCAGGAACCACGATCCGAACATTGTCGAGAAGCTTGTTCGTGAGGGCGCCGGCGTAGGGAGTTTCGGCGATCGTCTTGCCGGCGTAGCGATTCAGGGCCGGCTTGGGATCAAAGCTCTCGAGGTGGCTGGTTCCGCCGATCATGAAGAGCCAGATCACGTTCTTGGCCCTGGGTGCAAAATGAGGGCGGCCGGCCGGCGCGAGCCATTCGGCACCCCGCCATTCCATCTCGATGGAGCATCGCGCCCAGCGCGATTCCCGTGAAACCCATCCCCATATCAGCCAGAAACTGCGCGTCTCGTATTCATGGGCGACTTGATCGGCAAGAGAGAATTCTTTGGTGTTTATCGAATTGTCACGAAATCATTATGATTGAGGATCACGTGAACAAGATCTTCGCGGGCTCGCGACGCGGGTTCGCCCGCGGCGGCGACCGCATTGTTGACAGGGCCCGGCGCAAATGGGGTCAGGGTCGCCTTGCTGGCCAGACGATTCGCTTGCTTGTCGAGAAACGCGGTGCAAAACGCTCGTTCCGCGGCCGTGGGCTGACGGCCGAGAATGGTCTCGAACACCGTTGTGATGAACGTGCCCGGGTCGGCGGAAGCGGAAGTCGCCGACTGCGCGAGGTGCTGCGCCAGGATGCGCGCCTGCTCTCGGCAGAGCGCACTATTGGCCAGAGCCAGGGCCTGTTGCGGGGCGACGCTTTCCGACCTTCGATAGCACGCCAGGACGTTCGGCGAGTCGAAGAGCCGCAGGAACGTCAGCCGTTTTTCCTTCGCGTGCCGGAAGTAGAGGCTGCGTCGCGTGAGATTCTGGCCCGATTCGGGGTCGAGGTCAGGACCCCCCATCGTCTGATCGAGATTTCCCGCGACCGCCAGCAAATTATCGCGCACGATCTCGGCTTCCATGCGGCGCGGATTCATCCGCCAGTAATAAAGATTGGCCGGATCACGCGTGAGATTGGGGTCGTCCCGCCCACTTGCGGTGGACTGCATCCTGTAAAGAGCGCTCGTGACAATCAGCCGGTGGATCGGCTTCATTCGCCAGCCGCCGTCGCGCAGGTGCGCGGCCAGCCAATCGAGCAATCCGGGCAGCGCGGGCGGCGTGCCATTGCTGCCGAAATCAAACACGGTCGGCACGAGCGGCGTGCCGGTGTGCCGCATCCAGATCTGGTTGACGGCCACGCGAGCCGTGAGCGGGTTGGCGGGGTGTACGATCCAGCGCGCCAGGGCCAGCCGCCGGCCTGTCGATGTCGGAGCGTAAACCGGCGTAAGGGTCGTGTAGCTGGCATTGTCGTCGGCCAACGCCTTGTGCGCGGATTCGGCCGCCTTGCGCGCCGCGGTCAGTCGCGTGCTGCCGTCGGTCTTGCTTTTTGTGTCTCTCGCATCGGCCAGCGCGTGCTCGGCGAGTTGGACCTCCTCCTGGGCACGAAGCAAGTTTCGTACGCGCTCAAGACGGCTCGCGGCGCGGGCGAGATTGGCGGCGCCCGGCTGCGATGGCCGGGCGAATCTCGCGGTGTCGGCCGCGATCCGGGCTTTGACTGAACCCAGCTCGGCTTCGGCGGCCCGCAATGACGTCTTGGCCATGGCGACGGCCTTTTCGGACCGGTCGGCGTCGGCGATGCTCTGGGCTCGGGCGAGCGTTCGCTCGGCGTGGATCAATCCGGCCTTCCGCGCCTGAACTTGCCGCTGTGCCTGGGCGACCGCCTCGTCTCTGACGAACGGGCTCAGACCCGGATAATAGGCGCCCGCGGGAAGATCAATAGGCGTGATGGGCGGCAGCTTGGCGTGCGCCTGGAGCACTTGCGGCAGCGACGGCGCGAGCGGTCTTTTCTTGTCCGGCTGCTTGTCGTCACCGCGTCGGAACAAGTAGGTCGGAGCCACGCCGTCGGCGTCGAAAACGCGAACCAGGCCATCCTTCGACGTGTTCGGTTGATTCGGCACCGGATCGGTGCGAACCGCGTGCGGCTCGAAGAAGGCGCGAAACGCGTAATAATCAGACTGAAGAATCGGGTCGTACTTGTGATCGTGACACTTCGCGCAATTGAATGTCAGTCCCAGAAATGCCTTGGCCGTGTGTTCCACCGTGTTTTCGATCCAGACGTTCCGCTGGAATTTGTACCAGTTGCGCACGAGGAACCCTGTCGCGCGCAATTGCGACGAATCGCACGGATCGTTCTCGTCGGCGGCCAGCATCGCCACGACCATCTGGTCGTAGGGCGTGTCTTCCTTGAGCGATTCAACGATCCAGTCACGCCAGCGCCAGATGTGGGGCTGGCTCTCGCGCACTTCGGCGGCGAAGCCGTCCCAGTCGCTGTAGCGCCAGACGTCCATCCAGTGCCGCCCCCAGCGCTCGCCATATCGGGGACTCGCGAGCAGCTCGTCAACGATCGCCGCGTAGGCCCGATCCGACGGGTCGGCCTCGAACGCCTTGACCTGCGCAGGACTCGGAATGAGACCGACCAGGTCGAGATAAAGCCGCCGGATGAGAGTCGCCGGATCGGCCGCCGGCCGCGGCGTAAGCCCACGTTTGCGGTGTTCGACCGCCACGATCGCATCGATCGGATTGCGAACCCAGGCAGCGTGCGAGCCCACGCCGCCGCCCGGCGTGATAACCTCGGGCTTCTCGATCGGCTGGAATGACCAGTGTCGCCGCGGGTCGGGCTGGGGCCGTTCGTCGATGGGAGCCGTAGCGCCTTGCTCGATCCAGGCCTTGAGCCGGCCGATCTCATCCGGGGAAAGCGCCGCCCCCTCGCTCTCCGGCGGCATCCGCCATCCCTCTCGCCCCGTGACGGCGTCGATGATCACGCTCTGGTCACTGTCGCCGGCGACAACCGCGGGCCCGTTATCGCCCCCTTTTCGCATGTGTGCGGCCGTATCGAGCCGGAGCCCGCCCTGGTGCTTCAGCGAACCGTGGCACGCATAACAGCGCTGGCTCAAGAGCGGCTTGATGTCGCGGAGATAATCGACCATGGCGCTGCCGGAAGCACGGCCCGGCGCCTCGCCAGCCTCGACGGCTTGCGCGATGCCGAGAATGAGCTGACAGAAAAGCACCAGCAGCGAAGGTTTCATCGACATACCGATAAAGATCGAGAGCCGCTTGATCCACCAACGATGTTAAACGCCTGGCTAGTCAGAAGCGACCCCACTTCGGCTCGCAAGCGTGACGATGGATAGAAAATGCGGGCGAATATGATACGGCTGCGCACGCAGTGATTGAGACCGCCGCCACTTGCGTGAAACGATGATCGCGTCACGTCGCGTGGTCCAACGGCGTCTCGACTCGGGCCCGAGGCTTGACGGTCGTGCTTCGTTTCAATCCGTCAAGGCCAGCGAGAGCTGTCGGCGGTATTCGGTGACCAGCTCGGCGTCGGCGGGCAAGAGCTGAAAGATCGCGACCATGGTTTGGCGGGCGCTCGCCGATTCCCTTGCGGTCGCGTTCGACGAGCTCGAGGCAGAGAGCCAGGGCATCATCAAATTGACCGGCGGCGGCGAGGGCCTCGGCCAGCTCGAACTTGAGATTGGGATCGTCTGGACTGGCGCTGAGCGCGGCACGCGACGCGTCGACGCCGCGAGTATCGCCGGCCTGGAGGCGAAGAGTCAGCTCGGCCTTGATCTTCTCGGCCTCGGGCTCGAGGAAACCTTGCTGTTCGAGCTGCTTGATTTGCTCCCTGGCGTCGTCGAGCCGCCCCTGCGCCAGCGCAATGCGCGCCAGGCCGATACGCGCCCGATCGAACGCGGGTTCGAGTGCCAGCGCGGCCCTGTATTTCTCTTCGGCCGTCCGGGGCTCCGCGAGTTCAATGGAGGCGGCTTCAAGGGCGAGCGTTTCGGCCGCGGTGGGTAAGAGCCGGTCGATCCAGGCGCGGATCATCGCTTCTGATTGAACGCCAACAAACCCGTCGACGGCCTTGCCCTCGCGACATCCAAAAACGGCCGGAATCGATCGTACGCCAAACTGAAGCGCCAGCTCGCTTTCGGTGTCGGTGTCGACCTTGGCCAGGAGAAACTTGCCCTGATAATCTCGGGCCAGCTTCTCCAGAAGCGGCCCCAGGGTGCGGCACGGTCCGCACCACTTGGCCCAGAAGTCGATGACCACGGGAACGGAGTGAGATCGTTCGATCACGTCGCTCTGAAAGTTCTGTTTCGTGACTTCCAGCGTGTAGGAATTCATCTCGGCTGATTCGTCCATCGGACCTGCGATTCTCCCCATCAATTGACCAGCAAGACATCGAGTTTCGGCGACCGCCGATCTCGCAATGCGCGTTTCGCACCGAGGCGCGGTTATTTTGGTCTGGATTTCACTGCATCATAGGCAGCAACTAAACGCGTTTGCCAGGAGCGAACGTCCGGCGTCGTGCGCTGAAACAGGTGGTCATGCGGTGCCATCGAGAACGACAACGGCAGGGTGGTCCATGACGCATTTCAGCAACGGTCGAACGCGAGCCCGACCATTCTCCAGGGCGTTGCCCTTGGCCGATTTGGGGATGCCCTTCGGGGCGAAATCCCAGGAGAATGGCCACGAATTTGACTGCTGGCGGAATTCATTGGCGCACCCTGAACGGTCGCTGGCGACGAGTCGAACGCGCGCCCGCCTCTTTTCTCGATCGGTCGACCCGCGTATGCTCGACAAGATCACGTGGCGCGGCACGGTGCGAAGCGTCACCGGTTGCCACGCCGATCGGGCCTTGGTATTTCGCAGAAGTTCGCGAGAGGATTGATTCACAACATGAAATGGTTACTACCTCTTCTTGGCCGCTCGACGTGTGGCACGCTCCTGGGCCTGACGCTCATGATGGTCGGAACAAGAACGGCGAGCGCCGCATCGCCGTTCCCCGACAAGAACCTCGAGGCGGCGATTCGAAACGTGCTCAAGCACGAGCCGAAGCTCGAATTGACCGATGACAAGCTGCAGAACGTCTATATCCTCGAAGCACCGGTAAAGACATCAAAGACCTGACAGGGCTCGAGAAATGCAAGAACCTGGCGCTCATCAAGCTGAACAAGAACAAGATCAGCGACTTGAAACCGCTCAAGGACCTGACGAACCTGCAATCGCTCGACCTGGCCGACAATGCCATCAAGGACATCGGGCCGCTGGCGAATCTCAAAGGGTTGCAATACGTCGAGCTGTCGAACAACCAGGTTGAGAAGCTCGAGCCCTTGAGTGGCCTCACGAGCCTGAACTCGCTTTATCTCGGAAATAACGCGATCAAGGATATCGGGCCACTCGCCCCGCTGGTGAAGTTGTGGACGTTGTCCGTACCCAAAAATCAAATCAAGGATCTTTCGGCCCTTGAAAAGGTGACCAAGCTCTCGGTGCTCGACCTGCGCGACAACAAGGTCGAGGACATCAGCCCGCTCTCCAAGCAGACGGAGCTGAGTCTCTTGATGATCGAGCGCAACCAGATCAAGGATTTGAAGCCGCTCGTCGAATCAGCCAAGGCCGACTCGGCGGGGCCCAAGAAGTTCGCACCCTACTTGCGGCTTTATCTCTCGGGCAACCCGCTGCCTGAAGCGACCAAATCGGCCCAGCTCGAAGCCTTCAAGGCGGCCGGCGTGCAGATCGAGGGATGAGTGAGCGCGGCCACGCGGAGGCCGCCAAGGTGCTCGGCTTCGTCAATCGTTTCGGTCGAGGAATCCGAGTGGCCGAGAGCGAAATCCAGCGCAATGGATCTCCGCCAAATTCTTTCGAGCCGCGTCTGAATTTCTTTCGGGTCAAGGTCAAGAGGCGCCCATGACGCGTCCTCAGCTCACCAGGTTCCGATCGACTACTGGCAACGCCGCGCCATTGTTGCCAGTGGTCCGGTTCGATTGGCGTCATCGGTCATTTCGCTTGCCACGGGCAATCGAAGCACGAACCGGCTTCCCTTCCCCGGTTCGCTTTCCGCGACGATTGTGCCGCCGAAAACCGCCGCAATGCGGTGAACGATCGCCAGGCCAAGCCCGACGCCCGAATGGCCGCGACGTCGCACGTCGGCCGAACGGAAGAAAGCCTCGAATACGTGCTTGAGATCATCGGTATCGAGCCCGAAACCCTGATCGATGACCGCCAGCGCGGCCGTTTCAGACTCTCGCGAGAGCCGGACGATCACCGGGCTGCCGGGTGTACTGTACTTGCAGGCATTGTCCAGCAAATTATCAAGCAGTTGACCCAGAAGCGGAGCATGAGCGCGCACCCATACCGGAGTATCAGGAGCGATCTCCGTCTGGAGATCAGAGCATCGCGGATGTGACGTCCATTCGTGCAAGTGATCGCGGAGCCAGCTCGCCAGATCGAGCGTTTGCAGGTCGGGGCGACCGGCCTCGGTCTCGACCCTGGCCATGAATAAAAGGGCATCCACGATCCGACAGAGCTTGATGGTTTCACTGCGCGCATCGTCGAGCACGCGCTTGTACTCGGGCACCGTGCGATCTCGCCGCTGCGCGACCTCGAGCTGACCAAGCAGCGCCGTGAGAGGCGTTCGCAACTGATGCGAGGCGTCACCGGCGAAACGCTTTTGCCTCTCGAATGCCGCCTGAAGCCGGTCGAGCAGTCCATTGAACGAGTTGGCCAGCGCGTCGAGCTCGTCGCCGGTCGCTGGGCTCGGTAATCGCTGGTCACGATCGACGCTGGTCATCGCACAGGCGGCCCTGGCCATGCGTGTGACGGGAAGCAGGCGCGGTTGCACAGACGACGGCCGACAAGCGCGGCCAGCAACCAGATCCCGACCGAGAGGCCGGCCAGGATGAACGCCACGTTGCCGAGGCTGGTTTCCATCGGCCCGAGCGGTGTGCCGCCGCCAGGATCAACGACTCGCCTTTTTCGTTGGATGCTCCCGGCACAAGGTGCTTCATCGCGTTTCCAAAACCCTCGTAAACCGGATGGTGATCGGGTAGCACGAAAGACGATGAACCGGGCCGGATGCGCCGTACCGCCAGCCGCCAGCGCCCGCCGGCATGGTCGACGTAAGAATCATGAATGTGACCGACATCGGGACTCAACCCCAGAATGACATTCAGGTCGTTTTCGCCGATGTCGTTCCAGACCCGGTCAAGGACCTTCGAACGGCCGTCGGAAACGGCCCAGCGCACCGCGTCTTCCTCGGTCGGAGCACTGATCATCAAGGGATGCGCCGCGGGCTGCCATTCGATCTTGTCGGATTCGACATCGGCTGACGCCGAGAGGATGTCGAGCGCGGTGACAAGCCGCTCGTCGAGGTCGCGCTGGAAGTGTGAGCGCGCGAGCAAGTATAACGTCGCCGAAAACCCCCCCAGAACGAGGGCCAGCGCCAGAAGGAAGAAACCGCTGAGGCGAGTCGCCAGGCTCATGCCTCGTCCTCCTGGTGCTGCACCTCGGGTGCGTCGCCCAGGAGATAGCCCCTGCCGCGCAGCGTGTGAATCAACCGCGGCCCGTGCGCTTCGAGCTTGCGGCGCAATTCCTTGATGTGAACCTCGAGCGTATTGGAAAGGCCGTCGTAGCGTTCATCCCAGACATGCTCGTAAATGCGCGTTCGCGACAAGACCCGCCCCGGGTGCCGGAGAAAGAAGATCAGGAGAGCATGCTCCTTGGCGGTCAGTGACAGCGTGTGGTTGGCACGCTCGGCGCGCTGGGTTCCCAAGTCGACGCGCACATCGCGGTACGCCATCGCCAGGTTGTCGGTGGCATCGCGGCGCCGAACCAGGGCCCGGATGCGGGCCAGCAACTCTTCAAAGGCGAACGGCTTGGGCAGGTAATCGTCGGCGCCGGCATCGAGGCCGCGAACCCGGTCGGAAACCGCGTCGCGCGCGGTCAAGAAGAGCACGGGGGTATGGCGGCCGACCTGGCGAAACCGCTGCAAGAGCGTGAGGCCGTCCTCGTCGGGCAGCCACCAGTCGAGGATGACGAGGTCCCAGTCGTCCCGAGCGAAGCATGGTCCACGCCGTGCCGCCGTCGGCGGCATGCTCGACCACGTAGCCTTCCTCGCGCAATCCACGCACCAGGAAGTCGGCGATTGTCGACTCATCTTCGACCACCAAGACACGAATGCCCATGGATCATCTCCGAGTCATGAATTGATCGGTCAATCGCTCGCCCGCGCTCGCTCGCTCGCTCGCTCGCTCCCTGGGGCGCGGTCGTGCCGGTTCACTCCGCCTGGAGAACGACGTAAGTCGCGTCGCGTGGCAGAGTGAGCTTGAAGAGGCCGGCGGACGTCGTGGCGGTCAGGTTCTTGCGGGCATTGCCGTTCAAGTCGAGCAGCTTGGCCGTCTTGAGCCCGGGGTTCTTGAGCGTGATGGTCATCCTGGCATCATCGACGGCCCAGGGCATATGGCCCGTGTTGACAACTTGCTTGCCCTGGTAGGTCTCTTTGCCGTCGTCGCTTTTGAATGTCGCGGCCCGCTCGACCCAGCCTGTCGGCCGCGCCTTCGTGCCGACCTGCACGAGCACGCGGCGGCTCCTGGCGAGTTCGGCGCCATCCATCGAGACGACCAGGACCGAGCCGTAATCATTTTCCGAGCGGATGGTGACGGTGCTCAGCGCCTGGGGACCGACCGACTTCAAGAAGCCAGTCGCGCCTTGCACCGCGGGGGCGTCGATCGTGCAGAGCCCGTGTCCGTAGTCAAACTGAATCTGTCCTGTATTCGAGCGGATGAGCTTGCCCTTGGGGTCGATGTACGATGCCAGATTGGCCGCTTTTGTCTGAGTGGCCCGGGCGTCGAAGCGCAATCGTACTGGTCCGACAAGGAATGCCAGAGGATCGACGGGCGTTCGCGACGACGACTTTCGCGCTGTCAGGCCGGCATCGCGGTTGGGATCATATCCAGGGTCTTCGGCGATGGCCGGCGGCACGCGCTCCCAGATGTTTTGCTCGGAGCGCTGTTCTTCAACGGCGGGGCGGCCTTCCTTGACATAGCCTTTTCGATAGAGAAGCGCCGCGGCCGGGAACTGGCTGAGGATCATGGGACTGGCGATCGACCACTTCGCGCGCGAAGCGGCATCCCACTCGGCGCGGTCCTGGTTCGACCATTCGGTCTCGCCGGTCGCGAACCAGTAGAAGACGTCGACGCCCGTGAGCGATTCGTAAGCCGCCACCAGGAACGGCCCCTCGGCTTGATATCCCAGAGGCGGGACCCAGTGGCTCTCGGTGACCATCATCGGATGGCCGACGACTTGCTTGAGATTCAAAGGGAAATCGCGGGGCCGTTTCAAGACCGAGACGTCTTCAAAGCGATCGCCGGGGTCGATCCGCCAGCCGCGATCAGGGCCGATATGAACCGGACTGTAATAGCGGTTGACCGCCAGCACCGAGTTAGCCGTGTACGACCAGCGCTCGGCATCGTCGAGCTTGGCCGCGTCGGCCGTTCTCCAGTTGCCGGCATTCACCAGTTGCTTGCAGCCGAGCTCGCCGTGGAGATATTCCTCCATCTCGCGGTTGAACCGGCGCATCCGCTCGGCGTAGAAGTGAAGTTGATCGTCGAGCCGGCGTTTCCGCCCGCCCGTGCGGGTTTGAGTCCACTCCCATACCAGGAGCAGACCCACGATGCCGTCATCTGGCCGGTCTTCTTGAACGCGCTCGTTCCCCCAGGCGCGATAGGCACTCGCCAGCGACCCATATTTCACCTTGAGCCAATCGCCGAATTGCTTGCCGAGCAGCTCGGCCTGTTTGCCCTTGATGCTCTGGGCCGACCAGAAGAGCAGACTGTCTTCGTTTTGAAGCTGAATGATCGCGAGCGCCGGATCCCTGGCCAGGGGGATGCCCGTGTACGGGTTCGGCCGGGTCAAGAGCGCCTTGAGCCATGCCTTGTAGGCTTTCTGGAGCGTGGGATTGAAAAACAAGAGTCCGAAGGGCGCCTGGTCTTCGGGCCAGCCTTCCAGTCCCCAGTGTGCGGGAACGGGTTTCACGCTGGCCGACCAGTAGGGGCTCAGCGTCACGTAGATCCCTTCTTTTTTCATCGCGGCGACGAGCTTCCATGCTTCATCGACGGCCTTGGGATCGACGTCGATAAGCTGGGCATTCTTGTCTTTCGGCTCGAAATGTCCGTGCAGGCGAACCATGTTGACGCCGCGCTTGGCGATAAAGCGGGCGTGGTGGGCCAGATCTTCCAGACTGCGGTCGCGTTGCACATAGGTCGTCAGTCCCCAGAACCGCACGGGTGAATTATTACCGAGAACAAAGCTATCGCCGTCGGCGCTGAGCTTGACGAACCCAGTCTGGCCGGCGACCTTCTCATTGAGCGATCGAAGGTCGAGGAGCGCATCGGCCCGAAACGAATCGCGTTCGGGAAGAAACGCCCAGGTCCCGGCGGCACCCTGGCCGCGGGTGGTCGTCTGGGCGAGGGCCGGCGACGGTGTCAGCGCCAGGCAGAGAAGAAGCAGCCAGTTCCGGCGAAGCGGCCTGTTTATTCGCATGATGATATTATCCTTTGTCTTCAAGTATGGCCCGGCACCGATACAGGTGACTGGCCTGGTCGCGCGTGTACTTCGCGTCGCGGAGATCGACCAGATAGAAGTCAACGTCCTCGATGTTCGCACCACGCAAATCGGCGCCCCGAAGATTGGCTTTGCGGATTTCGGCTATCGGCTTGAAATCTCGATCGTGATCATCATCAGTGTAGAAACCGGTCCGGCTCCCTTCGCATGCGACGGGGCTGCCCACCAGGCCATTGCGAACCGATCCCAGGTGGAAGCTCGCGCCGCGAAGGTCGGTATCACGCAAATCCGAGTCAGGCCAGGCGATGTCCGCGAGTCGCGCACGGCGGAGATCGGCGCCAAGAAAATCGAGCTCCGTACATCCGCGAACCGGTGAGATTGGCGTCGCGCAGGTCGGCGTCATGAAGGTCAGCGGACGTCATGACGACACGCTCCATGTTCGCGTCGCGAAGATCGGCTCCGCCGAAACAAGCGCCGTCGAACCGAGTCAGCCGCAGGTCCAGTCCCCTGAGACACGCGTCTTCCAGAATCGCGCCAGTGAAGTCGGCGCCCTTGATCTCGGCACCTTCAAAATTGGCGCGCCAGAGATTGGCTCGTGATAAACGAGCGCCGGTGAGGTTGGCCTGTCGGAAGCTGGCACCGATCGCGTGAACCGAGTCGAGATCGGCTTCGTTCAAATCGGCCAGGTATGCGTCCCAGAAATCCAGGCTTGCATTCCGAAGGTACGCGCGTGCGAGCAGGGCTCTCCGCACCAGTGCGTGAGCCAGGTTCGCTTGAACAAGGTCTGCGTCCTCCAGATTGGCCGATTCAAGGTCGGCCCGAGCCAGGTCCGTGTCAGACCACGCCGCTCCGGCGAGGTAGGCCCCATTCAAACGTGGTCGACAATCGGGACCAGGCTTCCAGTCGGGTCTTGCCGCGACGAGCAAGCTCGCGGCCATCGGGTGAATTGCTTCGTGCCTCGGCTGACTTAGCCACTCATCAAGGTGACGCAAGGCTCGCGCATCGCCGGCAATTCGCCGCGCGGCCTCGAGCAAGAGATCCAGAGGGAACGGGTGCGTGAATTTGAGGTCGACGCTCCCGCGCTCGGCGATGGCGGCGATCCGGCTCGCCGCCAGCGAGAGCGCGACGGGACGATGGCGAATCAGTCGATTCGCTTTCTCTGACCATCGAGCCTGGTTCGACAATTCGCCAGGCAGTGCCGAAAAGGGAAGATTCAAAATCGCGCTGGATCTCCGCGCGAGACAGGTCAGACAGAAATTCTCGGCGACATCGCGTGCGCCGGGACTCTGGTCGAAACACTCGGCGAGCTCGCGTTCAATCGCCGTGCGGGCATCGCTGATCGAATTGTCGTCGGCCATGCGATCGAGCACACACGTCCAGAGTTCCGGAATGCCATCGAGGAAATCGGGGTCTGAAGCCGTTTTCAGTCGCGCCATCACCGACGCGCAGCGATCCGGGTGGGCCGATAGCAAATACTCGATGATGTCGTCCTGACTCCAGGAAGTGAGGTCATAGGCCGTTTCCCAGGGTTGAGCCTTGAGCCGGCACCAGGCGGAGATGACAAGTTGACAACCGCGGTCGCCGAGCAAGGCAATCTCGTCGCACCCGTCGGAATCGTCGATCATCCGCACTCGATCCTGGGCCCAGGGGGGTAGGATTGCCGCGAGATGCCGCAATGCGGTCGACTTGCCGGAGCCGGGCCGGCCGACGAGAAAGAAAAAGCCGCGATCCTCTGACTGGAGCAGACGACCGATCTCGTCTTCAAGCAAGATCACCTCGCCTGAGATGGGCGACTTCACGCGCGGCCGGACGTGCGCTTTTTCGGCGATGAAACGTGGAGCGACCTCGATTCGATCATCAGGCACTTCCTGGATTGCGGCTGTCATGGAGACTCGATGGCGGACCGCCTGCATCGATATCATCGCCGGTGTCGATCCAGGGATCCCAGAGGATATCAGGCGGGGCGTTCGGCTCGGTTGAACGCTCTGGTTGAGCCCCGCGCCAGACACCTCGGCCGAGGCCGAGGAACAGACCCGCGATGGTTCCTAGCGCCGCGCAGAGCGCAACCTGAATGATCGGGCCGCCGTGCGCCGCGGTCTTGCCAAGAATGATCGATGCGGAGACGGCGGCCGCGGCAACCCCACCACCAACGATGAAGCTTCCCAGGCCAGGAAAGACGTCGCGGCGAGCGTCGACCGCGGCATGTTGTCCAAAACTGTGCCTGACTGTGGCCATTTCAGCCTCCAGACGACCCATGGCAGAGGTGCCGCAAGGGTCGAAGAACGATCCATCCAGAGTAGTCAGGCACGTTGACAAGAATCAATCTTCGGGTTCAGCTTGGCGGGTGCTCAGCGGATTGTGGTGCCGGTCGGCAGCCTGAAGAAAGAAAGGCAGAGGACAGCAGAGATGCTTCGTGCCATTCCCAACAAGCGAGATTTCGTGGCCCGTTCGTTGGGACGGCTCGGCCTGCTTGACCTCCTGGAACGAACACTCGCCAGACGACGCCCCGGTCTCATCGTCTTGACTCATCACCGCATCGCCCAACCTGGAGCTGATCTCTTTTATGATCCGGTCATCTCGGCAACGCCCGAGACCTTTCGCGCGCAGGTCGAATGGCTATACGACCGGGTGCGGCTTTTGAGCCTCGACGAAGTGGTGGCGCAGGATCGCGTCGAACGAACCCTGGCGCGAGCCCGTGATGCTTTTGACTTTCGACGACGGCTACCGCGACAACTTCGAGGTGGCCGCACCCATCTTGCAGGAACGTCGTCTGCCCGCGACCTTTTTTATTCCGACCAGATTTATCGACGAGCCTCGGCTTCCCTGGTGGGATCATGTCGCGTGTGTACTCAAACAAACAAAGGTGCCGCGGCTCGTGCTGGAAAAGACGCGCGACCGCCGCGGCGCACCGCTGGAGCTCGATCTGCGTTCCCCATCGCGAACGACCGCGATCGCCACCGTTATCCAGGCGTTTCTCGATGAGACCGTCGACGATCCAGTGTGGTTCCTGGACCAGCTTGCCGAGTGCGCGCAGGTCGAAATCGACACGGAAAGCCTTGGTCGTGAGCTCTTCATGACGTGGGAACAGGTTCGCCAACTGGGCCGCTCGGGAACCGGCTTTTCCATCGGGTCGCATGCTCACAGTCATCGCAAGCTGGCAAAGCTCGATGAGAATGCCCAGCTCGACGAGCTGACCCGCTCCAGGCGGATCCTCGAAGACCGGCTTGGCACACCCATTCTCGGGCTCGCCTATCCCTATGGCTGGCCGGGCACCTATACCGCCAGGACCGTGGCACTCGCCGCCCAAGCGGGCTACCGCATGGCGTTTTCATCGCGAGAGGGGATCAATCGGCCGGGCCGGTTTGATCGATACGAAGTCAGGCGCCTGGGCGTGGGCTCGGCCGACTCGGCTCTCTTACTTCGAGCGCGGAGCACGCTGCATGCGGCATTCGGCAAGTCGTTCTTGTAACCCACAATGGTGACGCACTTGATGCGTCAGTACAGCTCGAACATATGCTCGCCGCCGTGAGCCGGGTTGCCGATCAAGGTCCTCGATCGTAAATCGACGACGAAGTCGAGTTGTTCGAGTGGGATCTGCCCGATCAAGACCGGGACATCGTCGGGAACTTCGATCACGTCCATCGTGCAATTTCGGCCCTGAATGGTGAGCCGAACCGCGTCGTAGACCGCGGCTTCGGAGACGCCAATGCTGCTCTTGACACGCCTTCGATATTGTTCTTTGAGGCCAAGCTGGTGAATCAAGCGCGTGGGTAAAGAAAGTAACGTCGCTCCCGTGTCGACCAACGCATCAGGAACAATGACCGTTCGAACTTGTTCAGCGGTACACAGGCCTCGTTTTTCCGCCCATAGATCCTCAAGGCTTTCAATCGTCGCTTCGGTGCGCACGCGCCCCATCACTGCGTTCTCCATGGCCCAGTCCTTCTTGAAAGAGGAATCGCGGTTGACCAGCCACAAATCATTATCATCAAACGGCCAGTGCGAAGCCAATCAACACCACGCTCATCTTGGCCGCCGGGCGTCCCGCTGGTTGACTCATGTCGTCTTATCCCGTTACGATCGGCGAAGCTGATCCAACGGATTGACCGCCCTCGCCCCAGCCTTCGAGACACGAAACCGGATCAATGCATATTCTTCTGACCAACGACGACGGTGTATTTGCCCCCGGTCTGCGAGCCTTGCGCAAGGAGCTCTTGCGGCTGGGAGATGTGACGGTCGTTGCGCCCGCCATGGAGCAAAGCGGCGTCGGACACTCGATCACGCTGCTCTCGCCTCTGGTGGTCAAGCGGGTCGAGGACGTCGATGGCGCGACCCTGGGATGGAAAGTCGAGGGGAGCCCGGCGGATAGCGTCAAACTGGGCATCTGCGAGCTTCTCTCGCGACCTCCCGACTTGATTGTCTCGGGGATCAATTCCGGGTCGAACGCGGGCATCAACGTTCTCTATTCGGGCACGGTCGCCGCGGCCATCGAGGGGGCTTTCTTCAAGATCACGAGCATCGCCGTTTCACTCGAGCTCTCCGAGCATTTCGACTTTCCCCACGCGGCCCGGCACGCGGTCAAGGTCATCGAAAAGATTCTCGCCAATCGCCCCCCCAACGGCTCGTTGTTCAACGTCAATCTGCCAGCCCACTCGCGCGGCGAGCCACGCGGCATCCGCGTCGTTCCAATGGGATTGGGCCGTTACGGTGAAGGATTCGAGCGGCGCAAGGATCCCCGCGGTCGAACCTATTACTGGATGACTTATGATCCGCCCTTTCACCTCGAGGGTCCGGAAACCGACGTCACAAGCCTGTGCGAAGGTTATATCACCGTCACGCCGCTCCACTTCGACCTGACTCGCTACGACACGATCGACGAAGTGGGCGCCTGGAAGTGGAACGATTGAACTCTTGCCGCGAGATCGGAGCTGCCCATGCCACCGCGATTAGATCCGACCAGACCGCGCCGACACTTTGCCCAGGGGCCATTGCCATTAACCGGGTTGCTCGTCGCGGCCTGCCTGTGGGTTGCGCCGGGATGCGAGGAGGAAACGCGTAACGTCGGCAAGAGACCCGAAACGCGGGCCCTCGATCAGACGGGTGTCTCTCTTGGTTTTGACGAGGCGGCCCGTCCTGTTGCGTCAGCGCCCGCAACAAGGCCGCCCGCGCCCGCGAAGCCGCCGCAGACAGGCCCCATCATCGGCCAGCGCACGACCGACATCCGTGACGCCAAGACAGAGCTCACTCAAGGCGGTGCGCGCGTCGCGAGCCAGCGGATTGTCGCGAGGGACCCGATCACGCTGCAAGGCAACGCCTATGTGACGATGATCGGCCAGACCGCCATCAACAACATCAAGCATGCCGTCGATCTTTATCAGGCCGAGAACGGCCGTTACCCCAAAGACCTCGACGAGTTCATGACGGTGATCATCAAGGCGAACAACATCGCCTTGCCGCAGCTTCCGCCGTACCAGAAATACGGTTACGACGAAAACGAGCACAAGCTCATCGTGCTCGAGTACCCCGACCTGAAAAATGCTCCGGGGCCGCGGTGATGGTCATGAAATGAGAGAGCGCCTGAGGAAACGACGCTGTTCCCGGCCTCGAAGCGGCTGGCTACAGCAAAGCTCGGCGCTGTAACCGCGCTGCGGGCGGCGGCCGAAGTTACCGCGGGGATAGCCGCGATTGGGACCGGGAATGCCCGACCGCCTGCCGAGGTCTCCTTTGGGACGAGGCACGCCAATGCCATCGTTGCTGCCGAGGTGCGAGTCATCCGTCGACGGCAGGCCGCTCGGTAGTGCCAGGATGCCGGCTGGCATCGACACGGGGCTGATCCGGTTCACTTTCCAGACGCCCGGCGCGGTTTCCTGAAATCCGAGCGACCACGTCGTCAGTCCATCGAGTACGCCGGCTGAAAGACCCGACTTGCCTCGTGTGAAGACACGAAATTCGGCTTTGCCGCGCCGCGACTGCTGTCCGCAGCTCGTTTGCAAATCGCTCAGTCGAACGAACTCGAACCGCGTCTGACTCAGATTGGCGCTGATCAAGGCACGCGTGGCGTCTTCCGAAAGCGCGGTGTCTCCCTGCAAATATTGAACATTCGGCGCCATATGAGAAAGCACCCCGGCGACGTCCGAGCTTTGCACCGCTTGCCGCAGGTCGTAGACAACTTGTTCGATTCGCTCGTTGTCCGTCACCCAGAACCAGTCGATCGCCACCAGCACCAGCGCCACGCCCACCGTGATGACGGCTCGTATCAAGTATTTGCCCTGCTGCGTGACGTTGAGTGCAACGATGAACGCCCCCGCGAGCAGAAGCAGTCCCACGATCAGATAGGTCGGATCCTCCGAGAGATAGGTCATCGGGATCAGCTCCTCAGATCCGTGAAGGTCTTCGCGCCAAATCGGGCCCAGGCCCTACTCATCAACCGACGCGCCGCACCAGCCTAAGACATCTGTCATACGCCGCTCATCAATTCTACGCCGCCGCTGTCGTCTCGGAAAGGGTGAGCTGACAAATGATCAGGTCACGACCAGGCGTTCTTGATCGGTTCAGCGCGAAGGATCCTGTTTTTTCTTGGGCTCTTCCTTCTTTTCAGCGTCATCCGCCTTGGGATCGGGCGGGGGAGCCACATTTTTCGCGGCGTCTTTCGCCTTCGATTTGTCGGCCGTCGCCGGCGTGGAGTTCGTCACGATTTGCGGATCGCTATAGCTGACAGGGGTCAGGTTGAATTCGGGCTCCCACTCCGAGGGCCGGTTCTTGAGCGAGGTTTCGAGAAAGGGGACAACCGACGCGGTTACCTTGGGCTCCAGGCGGAGGAATCTGTAGCCATGAAATGGCGACGGCAGGAGTTGAACCTTGTTGAGCCGGGCCCGTTGCACGAACTGCTGAACCGACTGCACCGCGTCTTTCGACTGGTTGTCATGGTCGCCGGCCAGGAGCAGCATGGGAATTCGGGGCGCCAGCGATCGTCAAGACGTGGCCCAGCGCATAACCGAACCCTTCCGGCACGGGCGAGATCAGCACCAGGGCACTCAGGTCGCTCGGCCGGGCCTGAGTGGTGATCGCGGCGCCCGGCTGAAACGCCCAGGACGCGACCAGGTTTGCGCCGTCGCCGATACCGATCACTCCCAGCTTGGCCAGGTTGAAATCGCCTCGATTATGCCGGTCGACCAGAAAAAAGTAGCCGGCCTGAACGTCTTCGATCTGTTGCTGCATGGTTTGCCGCTGGCCGCGAGCGTTCTGGCCCTGGCCGCGAGCGTTCTGGCCCTGGCCGCGGAGGTCCATGCTGAAGACTGCGTAACCTAGCCCTTGAAGGTGCTCCGCGAATCCCTGGCCCTTGAGCTCCTGAACGGCATCTTCAAAGTCTTTGCGAGAACGACCTGTCTCGTGAATCAACATCACCACCGGGGCCGTCGAGCCCGCCTTGGCCGGATAATAGGTGGCCGCCAGCGATGTTCCGTCAAACGACCGCAGCTTGAGCGTGTAATGAAAAGTCCCCGCGGGGGGCCGCGCCACGGCCTTGGCCAGCTTGTCGGCCGCCTCGGGACGCGCTTTCTTCAAGGGGACGCCCCCTTGATTACGCGCGTCACCACGGGCATTGCGGTTCGGGCGCTGGCCCTGAGCAAAGGCTACGCCCACGAAAGCGCTTATCACCACGAGCGCCATCAACGACTTCCAGGCCAACTCACCCCGCTCGTCTTGCATCGCGCTGCCTCCGGCGCAGACTTCGCCGCGCACCGTTCCATCGTGTTACCGCGGTCCTTCAACTCTGTTCATCGTAAGGTCCAGGAAAACAATGAACAAGCGCCAGGCATCGAAAACCGCGGAGATGTCGCCAGCCGTGCTTGATTCAAAGACCGTCGGGCGCGACGAGTTCTTCTGAACGAGATCGACCATTCGGGGCCCGCTTCGATCGCTCCTGGCTTGCAATGGATCGGCCATCGGTTCATCCTTGACGAGGCACGACATCCGTGACGCGAAGGGCTCGAGATTGGCCGGGTGTCGTGTCGCACCGCACCGGGAAGAATCCGACCAAGAGACCGACTTGACGCGGGAGCCAATTCCATGACCGAGCGCATCCGTTTCACCACCGGCCAAGAGCCGACCCGCCGCCAGTTCGGGCAAGCGGTCGCCAGCGCGGCGCTGGGTACGCTGTTCGCGCCGGCCATCGTGCGCGGTCGGAACCTCAACGAGAAGCTCAACATTGCGATGATCGGCGTGGGCGGACGAGGCGCGGCGAACCTGGCCGGCGTCGCGAGTGAGAACATCGTGGCCCTCTGCGACGTCTACGAGCCCGCGATCGCCAGTGCGGCCGAGCGGCATTCAAAGGCGCGGCGTTATCGTGACTTTCGCAGGTTGTTCGATACGGCCCGCGACTTCGACGCGGTCGTCGTGAGCACGACCGAGCACACGCACGCGTTCGCCACACTTCCGGCCTTGCAACTGGGCAAGCATGTCTATTGCGAGAAACCGCTGACTTACAACATCGGGGAGGCCCGGACGATTCGCGAAGCCGCCGCCAGGGCCAAGGTCGCGACCCAGATGGGAACGCAGATCCACGCCGGCGACAATTACCGGCACGTCGTCGAGCTGATCCAGACCGGGGCGATTGGCCCCGTGCATGAAGCTCATGTATGGGTCGGCCGAGCGTGGGGCCGGCAGACCAAACAGGCGGCCGAGCAACATCATGACATCGTCTTCACGAGCGAGCGCCCCGGCAACCCGACGCCGCTTCCCGCCGGCCTTGATTGGGACTTGTGGCTTGGCCCCGCACCCAAGCGACCGTTTAACGAGGTCTATTTTCCGGGACCGAAATGGTACCGCTGGTGGGACTTCGGCAATGGCACGATGAGCGATCTCGGCAGCCACTGGAACGACCTGCCATTCTGGGCCCTCAAGCTCCAGGCGCCCCGGACGGTCGAAGCCAGCGGGCCGCCGCCACATCCTGAAATTGCGCCGGCATCGATGCACGCGACGTATGAATATGGCCCGCGGGGCGATCTTCCGGCCGTCAAAGTGCACTGGTATCAGGGCGAAGAAAAGCCCGAGCCATGGCGGGCCGGCGCGATCCCCAGGTGGGATAGCGGCGTTCTGTTTGTCGGCGCCAAGGGAATGCTTCTGGCGGATTATGTCGAAGAACGTGCTGTTGCCCGAAAAGGAGTTTCGCGATTTTGTCCGGCCCACGCCGTTTCTCCCCAGGTCGCGTGGTCATTACGCCGAGTGGATTCACGCCTGCAAGACGGGCGCACCGACGACGTGCCACTTTGAATACGCCGGCGCACTGACCGAGGCGAACCATCTGGGAAACGTCGCTTATCGTGTCGGCAAGAAGCTCGAATGGGATGCGGCCAAGCTCTATGCGCCCAACGCACCCGAAGCCGAGCCGTTGATCCGCCGCCAGTACCGCAAGGGATGGACGCTCGCTTGAAAGGAAATTTCATGCGAGCGTCGGTCAATGCCTACGCCTGGCGTTTCAGGTTATTCGACCAGCCGCAAGCCCATGACGGCCAATGTTCCGGCGCGTGCTTACTGTTTGACAGCGATTTGTTCCGGGTCGCGCGAATCGCTCCTGGGTTTTCGCGGGGGTCGCGGGTCTGAGAGGATTCGATCGTTGATGCGGCTCAGGCTATCGATCTCGGCGTACAACTGTTGCAGCCGCGCGTCGGAGGCGGCCCACTCGGCATTCTTTCTTTGCCGGGCCGCCGCGATCTCGGCGGCCTCGCGTTCCGCGGCCTGATCGCGCTGCCGCTGGTGTTCGATGACCCGCTGTTGACGGATGTTCCACGATACGGAGCCGACCAGGATCATGACGAATGTGGCGGCCATGAGCCACCATCGTAATCGTCGGATTTTCGGATTTTCTCCGGCGTTCATGAACGTTTTCCCCCAAAGACGGGCAGTGGGTTGAAATGCTCGGCCCGTGCGCCTGGATTTGCACGGCTAGCCGGCGATGCCCTCTTCTCGAACTGGCCCGAGCGAACGAAAGGAAAGGAAAGGAAGGCCAATTGCGCGGACATTCTACCGAATTGATGGCTCGTCTCCAGCTCAAATTTCCGGCCGCCCAGATCGGCACGCACGGCCGGGCTCGAATGTTGGCGGCAGGTCGTAACATATTTGGTTGGGCAATCTTGCTCGCTCTATGGTATCGTTTGCTCGGAGGTTCAATCCGCTGCGTTCTTGACGACGCCAAACCGGGCTTTCATCCTTGCGGAGTCGATCAGCATGAGCACGCCAGCCGAGGGACGTCTCGGGCGACGCGTCTTGCGTCATGAACTCGAAGCGATCCGTGCGCACTGGGTCTGGTTCTTGATACTGGGCATCGTGCTCATCGTGGTCGGCATGATTGCCGTGGGCATGCCCTTCGTGGCCTCGGTCGCGACCGCCGTCACATTCGCGCGCTGTTGCTCGTGGGAGGAATTGCCCAGCTCGTCGGCGCATTCTGGACGCGCGATTGGAGCGGGTTCTTTCTGAGCTTGCTCATGGGCGTGCTCTACGTGGTCGTGGGACTGTTTCTCTTTCGCGACCCGGGCGACGCATTACTCGCGATGACGTTGCTTCTGGCCTGCGGGCTCATGGTGGGCGGGTTGTTTCGGATTGTCGGATCGCTCATGTACCAGTTTCCGCACTGGGGTTGGACGCTGGTGGGCGGGATCATCAACCTCGTCCTGGGCATCATGATCTGGCAGCAATGGCCCGTTTCGGGCCTGTGGGTGATTGGTCTGTTTGTTGGAATCGACCTCATGTTCACCGGCTGGACGTGGGTGATGCTGGCCCTGGCTGTCAAGAATGTGCGGCCCGTGCGTGGCGATGCTCAAAATCCTCTCACAACCGGCCTCACAGCCTGAGATCGGACGCAATTTTCACGCCCGACGGTCGCCAGAAGGCGAATGACGTTAGCCAGGGATCGTCTGGCCCAGCGGGACAGACCTAATGAATGAGACGCACGATTCCATTAGCATGGTAGACCCATAAATGGCGTTAAACGTGGGCATTCCAGCAGCGATTCGTGCCCAAACATACGTCATGCAGCCGCCTGGTGGTTATTGTTGACCAAACATGTTTCGTTTGCACAACACTGATCGAGAGTTTTGCCGACTTCAATCTTGCAAAAGACCATGCAATCGAGCTAGACTCAATTGCGGTTAGCGACAGTACCACGCAACGGCTGCGATGGGGTTTCTCCGCCGCGTCGATACGACACCGACCTGATTAACGCCTTGATACGACGCCGTCCTGATACATACCAGGAGCTGGATTCACGAGGTCCGTACCGATCCGTCGAAGATGGATCGCTAAGCGAAGTCGATCGTAGTGACATTAGGAGGTGTATTCAACATGAGACGAGTAACCTGTTTCGGCAAGTTTGCGACTGCTTTATGTTTCGGTATCTATTTGATGGCCGGGGCCGAAGCTCGTGCCGCCGTGACCAAGACGTCATCAATCATTCTGACAGGATCCAGCGGCCAGATTCCGACCAGCGATCCTGAGTATGAGTATGCGTTTGAGCTTTTTCTCGGCACCAATAGCACGTTCGCGAATGGCGAATCCTTCACGGTCAAAAATCTCAACGGTGTCGAATACGTTCCAACAACGTTGACGTTGCCCGGCATCCAACCGATCACGATCCAACCTTCGGGGCCCTTCTATGGGGACCTCTATCAATTTGGCGTCACGTTCGCGAAAGGGACGAACCCAACACAAACGGCTGATGTCACATGGTTTAACAACAGCGGCAGTGACATCGTCAATACAAGTTCGGTGAGCAACCTTTATGTCGGCACGTTTGTCGTGTTCGGAAACGTGCAGATTGCCAATGGCGCCGAAACGCAAGTTCCCTCTTTTGTGGTCGTGGACGGAGGAGTTTCAACACCCGGCGTCACCGTGCCGCCGTACAATGGATACGTTCCGGGAAGCGGCGTTATCGTTCAAAACGAGGTGCCGGCAGCCGTCCCAGAGCCGTCGACATTTGTCTTGCTAGCGACGGGCGGCGTTCTCCTGCCTTTCTTGGTTTTCCGGCAGCGACGCGCTAAAGACTCGAAATAATCCAGACGTCGCACGTTGGTCGTCGCTCCTTGTCTGTCCGTCGAACGGCGAATTTCAGCTTTGACCATCGCTCAAACCATCCGATTGGAAAAAATCAAAAGCCGCGCTCATCTGGAGCGTGGCTTTTTCGTTGGTTGACTTTTCGGCCAGGGGCTGTTGCATTCTCCTTGAGAGCGAGAATTCATCAAGCTCGCCATACGGTGTGGGATAAGCAAAGAGACTCAGCAGAGTCTCGCGCCCTCTCTGGTCCGCTTGAATCGAGAACGAAACAGCCCTCATGTTCCGGCTTATTGCCTTGCCGTCAGCGCGAGCGATCTGTCCAATCGCATCGTGGCCTGCCCGCGGAGCGCAGTACCTCGATTTGTGACAGTGCCGGACTGCCAAGACCGAGTTGACAACCGTAGCAGGGCTGTTTCATTCTCCGTCGGAGGGCGTGACTCTGTCGAAGTGAGCCATAAGCTGGGAGAACTGAAAGGGCTCGACAGTGTCTCGCCCCCCAATTTCCGTTGTAAGTCGTGAATGAAACAGCTCTGACAACCGTAGCAACGCCGCTCAATAAGACGAACCACCGCACCAGGTCGTCGCGCCAACTTCTGTTGCCTGACGCTTGCCGGCAGAATCGCCTGCGGCAGTGCCGGTCCGAGGCGTCCCGCGGGAACTGTTGAACCATCAGCCCGCGATCGCTTGGCGTGGTGCCTTTCCCCGGCGCACAACAGAATCATTCCACGATTAATATCTGCCCACGATCGATGGCCTCGCACCTGATTCTTGCACGGAATTGGTTCGGCTCGGCCGACGCACGTATGACGCTGCGTGCGCATCCGCTCGATATCGCTGGCGCATTGAAGAGCGCCAAACAGGGTGCTGTATCCATTCTATCGTTTGAGCGAATAGGCACCTTGCAGTTGAGACGGGCGACGATAAACAACGACGGCCGACGAGGTCGGCCGACGTACATTCACCCCCGACCGATGCAATGCCATCGTTCGCACCGCCCCCGTCGGCATTGTTAGCACACGCCCGTTCGTTCACTTCGCCAGAGGTGGCACGTTGACGAGCGTCTTCAACATCATTTGAAATTCAGAATTCGATTCAAGACCTTTGATATCATTATCTGTCTTGATTGAATCTGACAGTGAGGGGTTTGTATCGATGGCGTCGCGCAAGAGCACGACAGTGCGACCAAGATAGGTTCGCGTGAGCTGGTCGCGTTCCGCTGGAGAGATCTTCTGATCGCCTCCGACTTGTTTGACGAGACGAGCCAGTATCCGAGCAGCGTCAAAGCACCCCTCGCCGCGCTGGTTCGAGGGAACGATGGTCGGGATTTCCAGTACATTGACCGCCGCCTCTTTGTATGAACCGAGCTTGAGGTTGACCTCGGCCAGCTCCAGCATGTGGCGTCCCAGCAGCACGCGGATGTCGTCTCGGTTCTTGGTGAGCTTGGCGGCCTGGCGCTGGTGAGCCAGGAGCGACCGCGAGCGCAGTCTTCGCGTCACCGAGATGACCGCTTTCGGCGAGAACCGTGGCCTGTGCTCCCAGGATGAGACCGAAATGACTTTGATAATCGACGGACCGAGGGACTCGCTCAATGAGCACATCCATGTTGCTCACGGACTGCGCCAGCAAAGGTGCGGCGTCGGTCAATCGCTTTTGTTTGGCCAGGAGATCGCCGAGATTGTACTGGGCAACCGCCAGATTGTGGTAGTCGTCGTTGACCGCCCCCTTCTGGGCCGCGAGCCGCTGTGAAATCGCAACCGACTGACGGAATGTCGCTTCAGCGGCCGCAACCGATTTTGGTTGCTGCAAATCGCCAAGATTGTTGAGCACCTGAGCCTGTTGCCTCAGGAGCTCGGGCAATCGTTTCGCGTCTTCCTTGTCGTGGGCGCTGAGCAGAAGAAGCGCTTTACGCAAGAGCTTTTCCGCTTCCTCGGCACGACCGGCCGCTGCCGTGACAGGGCCGAGGTTTCGCAGACACCGCGATTCACCAATTCGATAGTCGATGTTGTCAGGATAGCTGGTCACAAGTTTTTCGTAGATCGCCAGAGCCTCGTTGTAATTCTCTTCGACCTTGGGCTGACCGATCTGTTGCAGAGCGTATCCCAGGCTCGCGAGATCGGCCGCTTGAAGCTCGCGGTAGCGCGGCATGTCGGGGTTGGCATGCACTAGCTTCTCGTTGGTTTCAAGTCCTTTTTGAAACAACGAGACCGCTTGCTTCGCATCGCCCTTTTGAAGGAGGAGCTCGCCAAGATTGAAATAAACCTTGGCCAGATCGAATCGGATTTGAACGTCATCCGAATGCCTGGCGGCAATTGGTTCGATGACCTCGGTACTATGCCGGAGCAATGTCTCAGCGTCGGCGTGGTGGTTCTGGGCGGTTGCGATAATTCCGAGATTGGAAAACGTACGGGCAAGCTCGCGAGCGTGTTCGGGACGATCAGGGTAATCTTGTGCGAGTCGTTCAACGAGCGGCAGTTCCTGGCGCAGAGCGCTCGGCTTCCGGCAAATTGCCGCGGTCCTGTTCCAGCAGTCCCAGGCTATTGCACGCTTTGGCGAGCGACTCGCGATAACGTGGAACGGTCGGATATTCGGCGACCAGGGCCGTCAATAATTCCAGGGAGCTTCGCAGGTCTCGAGCGGCCGCATCGATTTCGCCAAGCTCGCGGCACACAAGCCCGCGTGCATCGGCTGCGAGGGCACGCTCATTGCGAATCTCGGAAGTCGCGCCGGCATCATGGGCCTTGGCGAAAATGGCCAGCGACTCATCGTAGGCCGCCTTCGCTTCGGTAATCCGGCCGAGACGCCGCAACAGGTCGCCCTGGCTCTTACGAGTCTGGCCGAGTCGCAAATGATCTTCGGCAGTCGCCGTCGCAAGGCCGGCCAGACCTTTCTGTGACTCAAACGCTTGCTTGTAGAGACCCTCGGCCTGATCCTTGTCGCCTCCGGCACGAATCAAGAGATCAGCCAGCAGTGTGCGTGAGCGCACCAACGATCGCTTCGGGTCAGCACTTGCCGACGCATGCCCCGCCAGCGGCTCGAGGATTTCAATGGCTTTCAAATAGGCTTGCCTCGACTCGCTGAGCCGCCCGAGCTTGCGCTGGATGTCGCCCATTTGCTGGTAGACACGGCCATGCTCGAGCTTGACCGCCGGGTCGTGAGCGACGCGACTGGTGAATTGCTCGTAATATTGCAGCGCCTCTTCCAGGAACTCTTTCTGAAGCGGGTCGAGCTGGTCGTCGAAGCCGATATCGGCGACCTTGGTGAGCATCTGCACGGCGTGCCGGGCTTGCTGCCCCTGGTTTTCGGCTTCCTTTTTCTCCTTGGAAACCAGCACGCCGAAAACGGCCAGCGAGAGGGTTGCCGTCAAGAGCAGGGCCGCGGCGGCCGAGACGGCCGTCCGGTGGCGCCGCGCCCAGCGGGCGAGGCGTGCCGTCCAGGGCTCGACAAAGGCCTTCACGGGCTCGTCGGCCAGATAGCGCTGCACTTCCTGGGCGAGACTCGGCGGCCGTCGCATAACGCTCGGCCGACGCTTTCCGCAGGGCCTTCAGACACACCTTCTCCAGGCTCGGCGGAATCTCGGGAACGATCTGGCGCGGCGGAGTCGGCGCTTCGGTGCAAACCTTCTTGATGATCTCCGACGTCTTGGGGGCGATGAACGGCGGCCGGCCCGTCAGAACCTCGAAGAGGATCGCGCCCAGGCCATAGACGTCGGTTCGTTCGTCGACCAGGTCATGACGCCCCTGGGCTTGCTCGGGAGCCATGTAAGCCGGGGTCCCCAGGAGCTGCCCCTGCATGGTCCCTTCCGGGCCGGCGCCCGACTCGCGATGCGTATGGCGGCTCGCGCCAGTGCCGGAACCCGAACGATGGCTGGAGTGCCCGTTGGCATTGGAATGAGCATGGTCCTTGGAGCTGCCGTTGGCACCGGCGTGGGCGCTGGGGCGGGGTCGGAGCGGCGATCTTGCGATTCAGGCAGCGTCATGCCGTCGTCCTGGCCGGAGCCGGACGAGCCGTTCAGGTGCGCAGCCGCGGCGTTGTCGCCGCCGTCGAGGTCGGGCGCGGCCGCCGGGCCAGGGGCCGGGTCGAGCGCGAATTCCTGCTCGTGTGAATCGCCCCCTTCTTGCTGATCGGGCCCGACGCGCTTGGCCAGCCCCCAGTCGAGCACCATGACTTCGCCGAAGTCTCCCAGGACGACATTCTGACCTTTCAGGTCACGGTGAATGATCCCGCGTGAGTGCGCATAGGCCACCGCGTGGCACACATTCACAAACGCGGTCAGAAGCTCGACGCGGGCCACCGAGTCGGCCTCGCCGGCGGCTCGTTTCTTGTGATACGCCCGGATCGCCTCGCTCAGGGTGCGGCCGCGGACAAATCGCATCGTGTAATACGGGGCGTCGCCTTCGCCCAGCTCATAAACGGGAACAATCCCGGGATGCTCGAGCTGAGCCGTGATCTTGGCCTCATACAAGAAGCGTGAGCAAACGATCGAATTGTCGGCCTGATCGGGCCGCAATTCTTTCAGGGCAATCTGCCGCCCGAGCGCGCCGTCACGCGCCAGCCAGACCCGGCCCATTCCCCCCTTGGCGTGCAAGTGCGTGAGCGTGTATCGCTCGCGACTTTCATCATTGGGCGATAGCTTACCGAGCACTTCATGACCGCTCTGCGCCTGAGCCGGCAGGCTGAGCCGAGATTCGAGAGCGCAGGATCGACCCCGACGAGGCAAGGATGGCCTCGCGTGAGCGGGCGTCCATCGACGCGGAGAGTGTGGCCTGAGGATCGCCGCCATGGGCGTCAAGCTCACTCGCGACAACCTTCTCGATCTCCGTCTTTTGTTCGTGCGTCATCAGTCCGCGATTAACAAAAAGATTAGCCAGCGGCTGCGACGGCTCCTCGCTCCATGCGGCACAGGTCTCCGCAAGTCGATCAGCATCGACCGCGCCATTCTGTAATGCGACCACTCCGAAAAGCAAATTGCGTTCGGTGTCCATGGGAGCCTCACGATCTGGGGCATCGGGCTGGGTCGGAAATTAATCGTATTTTATTAGCAAAGATCGCGAGCCAAGCTCAACTCTTGCTCCCTCTCCAGGCTTGAACGTGGAGATGAGGAGTACGTCGTTTTCTTGTGCGCAATACCATCCATGGCGTTTGAGCTCATTCAAGTGACCAGAGCTTAACCGAAATGATCACTGTTGAGAAGAGTCCAGTCACTAAACTCGACCATGGAAGTCGAGCAGGCGCCATCTCGCCCCAGCGCGGATCAATGCCTCGTCGTCGTGCTTTCCGTCGCCACCCAGCCATGCCCGGACGGTTCGCTTCCGGAATCATGACGTCCCACGAGAATCATGGATTCTCACGTTACACTGTCACCCGCGCTAAACGCAAACACGGCACAGGCAGCCCTCCTGTCAATATCGGGCCGCCCGCACCGTGTTCCATAAGAAAAAGCGCCAATTGACGAATTTTCTTCGTCTTTCTTTGCCGTTCTTTCACTCGTCGCGAGCAGTTTGGCTCTTGAGGGCCTTGATCTCGGCCATGAGCTTCTGCACGTCCGCTTCCAGCTCGGCGATACGGCGCTTGCGCTTGCGATTGGCGGCGACGCCATCAGCCCTGGAGTTTGCTTCGCTCCGCCCGGCCGAGGATCGATTCCGCGATGCCTTGGCTTCCGTTTTCGCCTGGCTCTCGGCCGAATTTCCCTTCTTCGCCCCCTTCATGAGATCGGAATCGGCGCTGAACTGTTCTTTCATGTTCTCACCGACTTTCTTCATCTTCTTCTCGAAGTCCGACCCCGGACCAAACTTGGCCTCCATCTCCTTGCCGAACGCTTCCATCTTCTTCTCGAAGGCCGAGCCACGCCGAATTGCTCTTCGACCTCTTTTCCGAATGCTTCCATCTTCTTCTCGAAATCCGAGCCCGGACCGAATCGCTTTTCGATATCCTTTGCGAACGCTTCCATCTTCTTCTCGAAGTCCGACCCAGCGCCGAACTGGTCTTCGATCACCTTGGCACCGGCTTCGATATCGGACTCGTCATCCTCGATTACCTTGAGCTCGCGTTTCCTGGCTTTCGGCTTCGGGGCGGTCGCGGCCTCCTTGTCGTGCTTTTTGACTTTCTTGAGGACGTCTTTGTCTTTGTCTTTTTCGTCGTCATCATCAGCGGCGCGAAAATCGGCCGGGGAGCCTGGCGATACGGCGACAGGTGCCGC
Organism: uncultured Planctomycetota bacterium; assembly: GCA_963818265.1. Lineage (GTDB taxonomy): Bacteria > Planctomycetota > Planctomycetia > Isosphaerales > Isosphaeraceae > CAWFRS01. Next base: position 905,998 of record CAWFRS010000001.1, read on the forward strand.
TGATGCAAGCGCCCCAGGCGTTGTCGACCATGACGGCAGGGCGAACAAGAGCAGGAGGCCCGCACCGAGGAGACCGGCGGGACTGAGACGGCATGGAACATGGTGATGCAAAATCATCGTCAACCTCTTCTCAAAGAAGCGGCCGGAGCCGGCGGCGCTCAACGCGGGCGCCAGTGGCTTGGCCAGGGAAATCGCAGCGCAGACGTCGAACAAGACCGTGGCGTAAGTCAGGCGGTCCCCGGGCGATGCCCAGACAACCCAGGCATCGCAAGCGAGTTCGGCCTCGGCATCGATCCGGGCACGCGCCAGCCAGTAAAGCGGGTGCCACCACCAGAACAAGCCGGCGACCAGCTCGAAGCGGCTGACCCAGTGATCGCCGCGGCGGAGGTGTGCGAGCTCGTGCGTCAAGATTCCCCGCCACTGCGCGGCCGGCAAATCCTTGACCAGCCGCTCAGGCAGGAGGAGGCGAGGGCGCCCGAAGACACCAGAGCATCGGGCTCCCCAGCTCGGGAACGACAACCAGCTCCGGAACCGAGACCCCGAGCCGCCGGCCAATCGTGCCGGCTTCGTCGATCAGCTCATCCGGGGCCGACACCGCTCCCACGAGCCCACGGCGAAAGCGGATGATGCGTGTCGCCTGACCGACCGCCGCGATGAACGAAGCGCCAAGCCATACGGCGATCGTCATCCGCGTCAACGCCCCGGAATCGCTGATTAACCCGAAACCATCCCTCGAGAAGCCAAAACGGGATGGAATCGCTTGCGATAAAGCCGGCGGAGCCAATCGATCGCGGGCGGGGATCGGTGCGTTCCGGGGTCGATCGAGCTGGGGACCGGGAGAAAGCCTTTGATCAAGACTCGCAATCAATCGATATTCCGCCGGCGGTGCTCGATCATCGTCAATGCCCGGGCTGTCCACTCGAATTTGCGTGGCTTCTGCTCGATCGCCGGGGGCCCTCCGGGCATGCTCCAGACAGACGCCCAGGGCCACGCGATCACAGGCGGAATGACCAGTTTGATCAAGACAATCAACCAGAGCGCGTGCCGCACGGCCGGACCCGTCGATCGCAACCGCCCAATGACGAAAGCGACAAGAGCCAGGGCTGACGCGACACACGTGGCTTCCGTCATCCAGAGCAGCATTGTTCGTCCCTCCCCTTTCTCTCGCGATGCAGTCCCCCATGTTGGTCGAGGCATTCGCTCATGATCCGGGCCGCTTCTCGGCAGGCGGGGATCCCGCCGCTTCGTCGAGAATTCGCCGTAGCCGCTCCAGCTCCGCGGCCGAGAACCGGTTACCCTGCACGAGCGCCAGGACAAGTGGCGCCGCGTGACCATCGCAAAACTCGTCCGCCGCGTCCTTGAGCCGACTTTCAAGCATTGCGTCGCGAGTCACAAGCGCACGATACACGTGCGGAACGGCCGTCGGGTCGCTGGCGACATAATGCTTGGCGGCCAGACGCTGGAGCAACGTCGCAACCGTCGTGTAGGCCCAGCTCCGGCCTCTCGTCTTGAGAACCTCATTGATCTCGCGAACCGTCGCCGTCCCCTGGTCCCAAAGGACCCTGAGAACTTCGCGCTCGGCGTCACTGAGCCCTCGCTGATTGGCCATCTTCCATCCTCACTCAGACATCAACAGCCCCCCATTTCGGCGGGGTCCTACAAAGTGTAGTAAGACACTACTACGTGCTGTAGAAGTCTGCAAGAGCCATTTCGGATGCGACGAGAAAATATTTGAGAGGAGTGATCTATCGTCTCGATGGAAATCTGACTAGGATAGCCAACATGGGCAAAAAGGGCAGAGCGGGAGTGTAGTAGGATTTCCGTTCCGAGAGTTCGGCTCTTGAACGAATAAACGAGTGCCGTTTTGTTCCTGCCGCTGGGCCTTGAGGCCGCATTTTCAACGCTGTGAGTCTCTATCGACAACCGAACGATTTTCATCGGGGAACTGCCAACCGCCAGGGGGTTGGTCGAGGTCGAATCGGCTCATTGGTATGTCGAGGTCTGCGCGGATCTGAATTGACCATTGATGGGCCGGCATCTCCTGGACCATTTCGACCGATGAAAACGTTCGAACTCCTGCCGACGAGCGCCCCGGCGGCCTGAGGTCGGTTTGCCAATCCGCTGATGAGGGATCCCTGATGAGTAAGCGTAAAGCACGTGATGCACGACGACGAGACTGGGTTCTTCGTGTGTTCGAACAGAGCTCGCCCAGGCGGTCGCGCTCGTTTCGCGTGTCCCGTCTCTTCGACTACCTCGAAGACCGCTCTTTGCTCGCGGTGACCACCACTCAGGGACTTCCCGTCGTGGGCGTTGAAGGGGCTGCATTCGGAGCGCCCAACGGCGGCGTGGTCGTCAAGTTCACCAGCAACGATTCACCCCAACCGCTGTCGAACTTCAGCGCATCGATTGATTGGGGCGATGGCCATACGACCGCCGTCGCCGACATCATCAACGATCCGACCCTTCCTGGCGTCTTCGACGTGCTGGGCACGAACACGTACGCCGAGGAAGGGACATATCCTGTCACCGTTTCCATTCACGACGCGCCCCCCATGGGAGTCGCCTCCGACGCCGTGGCCGCGAGCGTCGCCACGATCTCCGATGCACCACTGACGGCCAGCGGAATTGCCACCGCGCCGATTCTGCCGCAGGGACAGATTGTCGCGGGGGTCCCCACGTTCAGTGGCACCGTGGCCACATTCAAGGACGCCGACCCCGCGGGCATGGTGAGCGATTACACCGCCACCATTAACTGGGGCGACGGCCTGATCGCGAACGGCACGGTCTCCGGCCCGGTCGCCGGCGTCTTTTACGTGACCGGCTCGCACACGTTCACGCAGCCGGGAACTTATCCGGTCAGCGTGTTGATCCAGGATATGGGCGGTGCATCGGCCACCGCGGTGACCGGGTTCACCATCACAGGGACGACGCCCGCCCTGGCGCCCATCACGCCCGCGACGCTCACCGAGATCGTAAGCCAGCCGTTCACCGCCCCGGTGGGCGCGTTCACCGATCCCGACCTGCTCGCGAAGCCCGGCGATTTCTCGGCGACGATCAACTGGGGTGACTCGACGACCTCTTCGGGCACGATTTCACAAAACGCGGCCGGCACGTTCATCGTCACCGGATCGCACACCTACGCCCAGGATACAACGGGCGACGCGCCCCATGCGGTCACGTTCACCGTGGTGAAAGCGGGCGGGGGCACGCTCACCAATGCGGCCGGCGTTTCGATCACGGTCGCCGGTGCGGTTCTGTCTTCTCAAGGGGCTTTCATCCAGGGCGTCGAGGGCCAACCGCTGGTCAACACGCTCGTCGCGACGGTCACTGATTCAAACCCCAATGCCACACTCGCCGACTTCACGACCGGGACCGGCTCGGTGACGATCAACTGGGGTGATGGATCGACCTCGACCCTCACGAGCGTGCCGCCGGCCGTGATCACCACGAGCGGATCCCCCGCGGGCGTCGTGTTCAGCGTCAAGGGCTCGCATACCTATGCCGAGGAAGGGACTTACCAGCTCACCGTGACGGCCGACGACAATGGTGGGAGCACGACCGTCGCGAGCGGTGAAGCCACCGTCGCTGATGCGCCCCTGTCGACTGCCGGGTTGATCCAGCCGGCTGTCACCGCCGATGAGGCGACCGTTTTCCCGATCCCGCAGTTTGGAACGCCGGCCTTCAGCGGGCCGGTCGCCATCTTCAGCGACGGCAACCCAGGCGCGACGATCGCCGACTTCACTGCCTCGATCGACTGGGGGACGGCACGCCGCCTTCCACAGGCACGGTCGTCGCGCTGGGCAATGCCACCTTCGAGGTGACCGGGTCGCACACATACGCCACGTCGGGCGTCGATGGCGGGGTTGGATCATACAAGATCCAGACCCTGGTCTCGGACGTGGGCGGATCCAACCTGACCGTGACCAACACGGCGAGTGTCGTTGATAACCCGATTTCCGTTGTCGGAACCCTCGATCCCGCGAGTGACAGTGGCGTGAGTAGCAGCGACGCAATCACGAGCGTCACGCAGCCGGATTTCCACGGCACGGTCTTCGCGACTTTGCCCGCGGGCGGGCAGGTGACCGAGCCCTTCGCGCGTGTGACGCTGTTTGCCAATGGTGCTCCGATTGGAACCGCGCAGGCGGCTGGCGACGGCACATGGACGCTCACGTCGAAAGCGTTGGTCAACGGCACCTATTCGATCACGGCTTCCGCCGTCGATCAGTTCGGCCAGACCGTTTCTCCGACCGTGACGATCGTGCCGGCCCTGGTGATCGACACCGCGCCTCCGGTCATCACCGCGCTCAGCTTCGATCGGCTCGACGCCACGCTCAGCGTGACCTTCAAGGACGGCTTGAGCGGCCTGGACGTGGCAAGCCTGACCAACTCGGCGTTCTATCATATCTCGGCCACGCCGCTATCCGCCAAGGTTCATGTGCCCAAGTTGATCCTGCCCACGAAGATCTCTTACACCCCGGGCGCCCTGCCCACCGATCCCGTAACGGTCAACGTGGTCTTCAATAACGGCCATGTGTTCCGTGGCGGCAAGTACGAGGTGCTCATCAACTCGGGTACCGGTGATACAGGAATCCAGGACCTTGCTGGCAACGCTCTTGACGGCAACTTCTACGGTTCATTCCCCTCGGGCGACGGACTCCCCGGTGGTAACTTTGTTGCCACCGTCTCGACGTTCCACCGGGTCGTCCTGCCGTTTGTCCCGTCCGCTGACGGCTACGTCTCCCCGAACAAGGGAATCGACCCGCCCGCGGGCTCCGGGTCGGCGTCAGGCTCGTCTCACTCGGCCAAGACGCACACGGAGACCGTCAAGAACGCGAAGTCCCAGAAAGCCGCGATCGCGGCTTTCAAATTCAAGGCGATTGACCGCGGCTTTCACAGGCTTGCCTCCAGAAGTTTTCTGAAACGGCAACCCTTAAACGGCCCTGCGTGATTGCGAAAGGCCGCGGCTTCCCGGGGTCGACACGGGCACCCGGCTCGTGCGAAGACTCGCTCTCGCAAGGATCGTGCAAGGGCATTAGACTTCCGCCAGGGCCTCGTGGGAGTCGCCGAACGTGTCGAGATGCAACCCAGCCTTATCAAGAAGCGACAGATAAAGGCTGCACATCTTGCGGTTGGGCTTGCCGAGATAGTCGAGCACGCGGCCTCCCTTCAAGCGGCCGCCGGCGCCGCCGAGCACGATCACGGGGAGCTGGCTCGCGTCGTGGTTGCCGTTGAGCATGCTCGAACAGAACATGATCATCGAATTATCGAGGGCCGTTCGCTCGCCTTCACGAATCTGGTCCAGTTTGTGGGCGATATAAGCAATCTGTTTGACGAAAAACTGGTTCACCTTGAGCCAATCGGCGCGTATCCGAGTGCGACAGCAGGTGGTGGATCATGTAATCGACGCCCAGATTCGGGAAGCGAAGCGAGCTGTGATCGTTGTTGAGCTTGAGCGTGCAGATCCGTGTGGTGTCGGTCTGAAAGCCAGCACGAGGATATCGCACATCAAACGCATGTGCTCGCCGATATCTTGAGGAATGCCGTCGGCCGGGCGCGGCATGTTGGGTGCTTCAAGGGTCGGACGCCAGCCCTGGAGCTCGCCCCGTTTGCCCGCGCGGTCGATCCGCTCTTCGACCTCGCGTACCGAGTCAAGGTATTCATCAAGCTTGCGCTGATCGGACAGACTGACCGCGCGCCGGACATCGCGCGCGTCGGCGAGCACCGCGTCGAGCACGCTCTTGTCGCCGCGCTTCGCCTCGTCGCGAAACAAACGATCGAAGGCCAGGGCCGGATAGAGCTCCAGCGGCGTCGGCGTCGTGGGCGACGTCCACGATATGTGCGAGCTGTAAAGCATCGAGTAATTTTTATGGACCGACGGGTTCGATTTTTCGCATGCGAGCACAAGGCTCGGCACCTTGGTCGACTGGCCGTGCGCCCGCGCCAGAAGCTGGTCGAAGCTGGTCCCCGAGCGGATCTCGCCTCCCGATGCCAGGGGCGCTCCGGAGAGGATGTTGCCCGTTTGTGAGCTATGAATGTTGCCTTTCAGCGCCTCGGCGTTGTAGAGCCCGCGGATAAAGAGCATGCGCTCGCGATAGTCGGCGAGCGGAGCCAGCACCTGGCCGAGCTCCATCGCCTTGCCGCTGCCGCGGGCCCACCACTGCTTGCTATGAAAGCCATTGCCCGAAAAAAGAACCGCCAGTCGGACGGGCGCTTCGCTGGCCCCTCGAACCGCTTTGACCTCTTCGCCCCAGACGCGCAGCGATTCCATCCAGGGTAACGCCATGCTCACGCCGACGCCGCGGAGGAAGGTACGGCGCGAGAAGCTCTGCTCTTTCATCGGTCGCCTCATGGAAAGTGTTGCGGCGGTTCTCACTCTTTATACTCGTTCGATCGGTGGCCGTCATGCCTAACCGGCGTTGCTGCTATTCTCGCGACCGCGAATCTCCCGGAACTGGCGACTGCTCACCACGGTTTCCAGAAGCGCCGAAAAATGATAGCCGTTCTGCTTCAAGGCTTGTTCCATTTTTTCGAGCAGAGGATCGTCGGAAAGCTGCGTGCCGCGTCCCAGGGCATAGCCCGAGAAACTTGCGGCAAAACTGCCGCACCAGGGCATCGCGTTTGGTCGTCCCCAGGTAATGACGCAGGCCATCGAGACCGTCAAGCTCCGTACCGTCGCGCAGCCGTGCGGCCGTATTGATCGGCCGGTCGCCCAGGTCGCGCTCGCGGCGGCGGCCAATGGCGTCGTACGCTTCAAGGGCATAGCCAAACGCGTCGATCCGCGAATGGCAACTGGCGCAACGCGGGTCGCTGGTGTGCCGCTCGACAAGCTGCCGCACGGTGAGACCCCTGGTCGCGGCCTCGTCATCAGGAAGCTGGGGAACATTCTTGGGCGGACGCGGCAACTTATCTCCGAGCAAGACCTCGGCCACCCAGTTGCCGCGCAAGATCGGGCTCGTGCGTGACGCACCCGACTGCTTCGCCAAGCGTCGCGGCCAGGCCGAGGATTCCGCCGCGTCCAAACTTCTTGACACCGTCGACACGCCGCCAGTCGGGGCCGACCACGTTGGGAATGCCGTAATGTTTCGCCAGCGCTTCATTCAAGAACGTATGGTCGCCGTCGACGGCGTCCAGTAGCGATCCGTCGTTTTGAAACAGGTCGGTGAAGAAAAGGATGGCCTCTTCGTGCATCGCGCCGCGGAGCGCCGCGAAGGTCGGAAAATGCCGCGGACTCTTCTCGTCGAGAGAGTCAAAATCGTAGATATGAAGCCACTGGCATGCGAACTCGGCGGCCAGCCGGCGGACGCGCGGGTCTTTCGCCATTCGCTGCGCCTGCGCCTTGAGTACGTCGGCATCGTGCAGCCGCCCGGCGGCCGCTTCTTTGCGCAGCGCGTCGTCGGGCATCGACGACCAGAGAAAATAGCTCAGCCGGCTCGCCAGCTCCCCATCCGAGACGGGGGCCATTGCCACGCCGGGGGGCGGCCGTTCGATCCGGTAGAGGAACGCGGGCGAGACCAGGATCTTGGCGATCACCAGGCGGATGGCCTCCTCGTGAGGGAGCTCTTCATCGCGAAGCCGCTGATAGAGCGCCCGCAGCTCGGCCGCTTCCGAACCGCCCAGCGGCCGGCGAAACGCGCGGTCCGCCAGCGCGATGACCGCGTCGAGCTGGCGCGGCTCGGCATTCTTGAGCTCGCGCCGGAACGCCGCGGCGCTTTCCATGATTGGCTTGCGCATCGGCTCGAAGACCCTGGGGTCGGCGTCCTGGCTGGCATACTCCAGAATCTGCTGGAAGGCATCGACGAGCGTCAGCTTGTCGAGGCTCACGAAGTGCAGCTCGGCCCAGAGACGGTCAAGATGCGCGGCCTGCTGGTCGTCGAGCATCAGCCGGCGGAGATGATGGTCTTCCCGATAAAAAAGCGTGAGCGTCACGGCCTCGTCGACCGGCACGATCTTGTTGTAGCAAAGCGACGGCGGGAAGATCTGGCGAATGGTCTCGAAAGCCGGCTCGAACTTCCGTCGCGCCGTCGTGCCATCGCAGACGATGACCGGTAAATCGGGTGAGAGCCGCGGTAGCGGCCGGGCACTTCCGTTCCGCATCTGCAACTGCACACTCCCCTCGCGTCCGGTGCCGGGATCAAGAATGCCGCCGGCCACCAGCTCGCATCCTTCAACCAGGTCGGCCGGCAGCGTGATCTCGATCACGGTCGGCGCTTGTACGCAAAGGCTCGCCGCGTCGATGGCCGCGCCGTTCGGGTGCTTGCCGAAGCGTCCAGGATCAAGCCCGACGGCTGCCCGTTTGGGATCTGTTACCACGCTCGGGTTGGGTGCGGCCGGTTTGATCGACTCGAGGCGGACCGCGCTCACAAGAGGGCCGCGCAAGGAGGAAAGCTGGCGATAAAGGGCTCCATCGGGGCTGTCTTTCGCTGGTGCCGAGCCCGCCGTCAGCAGGGCTTCCAGCGCACGCGCCAGTTGGTCTTTTTGCGTGGGATCGGCCGCCGACTGCCAGCGAGCCAGGAGCGAGCCGGCCGGGATGACCCGCGCACTGGAAACGCCATTTTCGGGCTCGGTGTAAAAGTGCCAGACACCCGCGTTGCCAAAGGCATCAGCGTGCGGGTTGCCGGCCAGCACGCCAGGCGATACCTCGCGGGCGAGGTTCCACTCGCGGCCGCCGCCGGCCAGCGTGAGATCGACGGCTGTCAGGTCGCACGCGTGGCTACCATCGCGCGGGCCGATCGAAAGTGAGACGAGATCGCCCAACTGAACGGCGATGTCGCTGATCGGGCCAACGACGATTTCACGCGCTCCCTGGGCGATCCCGGCGGCGAGCTGCTGGCGAACGCTGCCGCGCCGCAGCTCGAGCAGCCAGGTCACACCATTGCCACATTCAGGATGGGCGTGCTGCACACGACCGTCGACGCGTAATACCATGTTCGCGGGGCTTTGCCAGCCGGCGGCAACACGCAAGGTCGGTGAGGGATGCATGGCGATACTATGCGGCTTGACATTGCCGGGAATGCGCACGTGCTCGCCCGACGAATTGGCCACGACGTTGGGTGTTTCACCCGATCCCCAGCCGTTGATGAAGGGATAACCCCCGCCCCCCACGAGCTTGCCCGTCAGGTGCGATTCGATCCTGACGCCCGACGCATTGGTGCTGATGCCCAGATAATCGAGCCAGGCCGCGAGAATCGCCGGCTCGACCGCGTGTTTTCGCGCCAGGGCGTCAACGTCGACGCCTCCCTTGGCCGTACTTGCCACGGCCGCCGCGCTCAAGCATCTGGCCGCCGAGCCGAAGGCTCGCTGCCGCACACCGGCCAGGTGGGCCACGACATCACGCACGTCACGCAGCACCAGGTCGGGCCGTCCCGGCGCGACCAGTCGAAGCTGACTCCAGATCACGAAATCGTTTTCATTGCCGTCGCCGGCATCGCTCGCGACGAGCGAAACGGTGACCGTCCCGCCGCCACTGCCGTCCGCCGAATCGGGGAGCTTCAGCGCAGGTCTTGCCGCGCCGCGATGGGCGTCACTGGCTCCATCCAGGCTTTCGGACCGCCGACCTTGCCGATGTGGCCGACCGTCGTGTAACGCCAAAGCGCTTTTTGCCAGCCGCCCAGCTCCGCGACAATGGCGGCGACTTCGCGAGCGGCTTTCGCCTGACGCCAGCGCGCCCGGATCGGATCAAGAACGGGCGAGCCGTCATCCTTGTTGAGCGTCGTCCAGAGGATGCCGAGATACTTCGCGTTCAGACCACTTTCGCGGGCGATGGCGTCGATGCTTTTCTTCCCTGCGTTCAAGACATCACGCTCGCGGGTGATGACATCGAAATAGTGATCCAGGGGCAGCCGCCCGCCTTCCTCGGTCCCGATGGCGAAGCCATCCGAATTCACCTTCGGGGCACGCCCTGGGTTGGCGTAATGTGAATAGAAGGCCCGGATCCTCGCCAGCACTTCATCGGTCCAGTCGCGGCGCGTTGCGCCGGGCGAGAAGCGCATGCCGTCGGGAAGCAAGACCACGTGGTCGGCGATCTTCTTGCCCGCGTCAAGATACTTCGAGAGCAAGGCCGGCGACATGACCAGGGCGTTGCCTGTATTCGTGAAACCTTCGCCCGCCGCGCCGTCGACCGGGAACTCGCGTGCCGGCTCCAAATCGACGCCGGTCAAGTCTTGAATGGTGTAAGTGTATTCGGCATTTCCGAGCCGCCGCAGAACGACCGGTCCAGGATCACCCGCGCTGGCGAGTGCCTCGGCATGCAGGTAATCGCTGATCCACGAACGCAATTGCCTGCGGCGTTCGGGCGCCGGCTGGGGCGCCTTTTTCGGCGGCATCTCGCCGTTATCGAGCATCTCGGCGACCTTGATCCATGTCCTGGTCGAGCGCCGGACGTCGGGGAACGTCGCGAATTGCTCGAGATCGAGCGTCCCCTCCTGAACATCAGTCGCGTGACACTTCAAACAATGTTGAGTGAGAATCGGCCGGATCTCACGCGTGAACGCCGCCTCCAACTTCGCAAAGGCCGCGGTGTCGCCCTCCGCAAGTGCAATCGCTGGGACCGGCAGCACGCCGGCCACACCAAGAATCCCGATCCAGAGGGCCGTCGTGCATCGACGGCGGTTAAACTTGCGATTCATCGCGATGTCCTCTCGCTTACACCGACTTCAGCTTCGGAGGCAGACAGACTCATTCGGCAGGCAACAACCTGAGGCGGGTTCGAGGCTTGTATTCAGTTACGGGCAGGATAAGCGTCAATCATACCATCGAACAAACCGTCGCGGTCAAGCCACCGCCAGGTTCTCGGTGCTCGTGACTTCGAGAGGAGTGCGCCCGTGTTGACGTCGGGCGAGACGTCGAAAATCAGTCGCGCGAGGGCGTCAGGTCGCGATCAGTCGCGACCAATCCGACGGCCGAACCAGTGCGATCGGATTGGCCGCATTATGCCTCGCACGACTTGACTTCTCTTCTTGAATTAACCCTTACGTGTGTCGTAGTGTAGAGTTGGTCATTTCACCCGATAGGAATGATGAGGCTTCGATTGATGTCAAGACTCCTGCCGATGGCACGGCTCGCCCCTGGTTTCGTGATCTTCCTGATAGCGGCCATGATGATGGCCGATCTGTCGCAAGGCCAAGGGGCGGAGACTGTTGTTGTTTATTCGTCGCTTGACCGGGAATTCTCGGAGCCGATCTTGAAGGCGTATGGCAAGACGACGGGAATTCGCGTCTTGCCCAAGTTCGACGTGGAGAGCACCAAGACCGTCGGGCTCACGAACCTGATCATCGCCGAGGCCGCACGGCCGCGCTGTGACCTCTTCTGGAATAACGAGATTCTCAATACTTTGCGGCTCAAGAATCGCGGACTCCTGGCACCGTTTGAGCCGGCCCATGCCAGCGACGTGCCCGAGATATTCAAAGCCAGGGATCAAACCTGGTACGGCTTCGCGGCACGGGCGCGGATCTTGATCGTCAATACCAGGCTTGTTCCGGTGTCGGACCGGCCCAAGGGAATCATGGATCTTCTCGATCGCAAGTGGCAAGGAAAGATCGGGATCGCCAAACCGCTCTTTGGCACGACGGCCACGCACGCGGCCTGCCTGTTTACCGCCTGGGGTGATGAAAAAGCCAAGACTTACTTTCATGACCTCAAAACCAATGGCGTGCAGATCCTTTCGGGCAACAAGCAGGTCGCTCTTGCGGCCGGCTCGGGTGAGATCGCCATCGGTCTGACCGATACCGACGACGCCATGGGCGAAGTCGACGCCGGCAGCCCCGTCGCCATTGTTTATCCCGATCGCGACCCAGACGCCCTTGGCACGCTATTCATCCCCAACGTGCTGGCCATCATGAAGGGCGCTCCCCACATGAAAGAAGCCCAGGCGCTGGCCAGTTACCTCTTGAGCCCCGAGATCGAGGTCGCGCTGGCTCGTGGGCCGAGCGCTCAAATTCCGCTCTTGAAGAGTACCCGGGCCGATGCGCGGGTCGAGACGCCCAGAACCGTCAAGGCGATGAAAGTCAACTTCGAGGCGGCGGCCAGGGTCTGGGATCGCGTCGCCGCTTTTCTCGTCAAGGAGTTCGCGACGAACTGAAATCATCCGTGGTCGGGCCAGTCGAACTGTTTCGACAGTTCAGGCCACGCGGCGCGGCTCAGCGTTTGGATCGACGGCCACACCAGCAACGACAGGTCAGGGGTAAAAGCCCATGCGGCATCGCGGTTTGCTTCTCGTCGCCACGTTGACCTCGAGCGCGTGCCTTGGCGGCGCGGTCGCGAAACACGTCTGGGATTTCGAGAAAGACCAGCCCGGCGCCGTCGCCCGCGGCTTCAACAGCGCGGTCGGCCAGTGGGAGGTCGCGACCGTTGAAAATAACCACGTTCTCTATCAGAAAGCCAGGAATGACGACAATACGTTCAATGTCGTCCTCGTCGACGCAACGAATTACAAGGATCTCGACCTGAGTGTCAGGCTCAAAGCAGTCGCTGGCGACCTTGACCAGGGGGGTGGTGTCGTCTGGCGGGCCAGCGATGCCAGGAATTACTACATTGCCCGATACAATCCACTCGAAAGCAACTTTCGGGTCTACAAGGTTTTCAAAGGCAAGCGGACCCTGTTCAAGAACGCCATGACCCCTGGCGACCAGAACTGGCACACGCTGCGCATCACCATGGTTGGAACACGCATGACGTGTTACCTCGACGGCCAGAAGCATCTTGAAGCCGATGATTCGACCTTCTCGGGCGCGGGCAAGATCGGGCTCTGGTCAAAGGCTGACGCCCAAACGTACTTCGATGATCTGACCGTCGCTGAATGAGATCTCGATCGCCGGCACGATCAACCGATCGCTCCTTGCATTCAAGGAGCCGAAGTCGAAGATCGCCAAGCGATCGCGGCCGCGACCACATTCATCGATCGGTCCGCGAACTCGCGGTTATCGGAATATGACGTCGCAGGCAGGAACCGATTCTCCCGTTCCCATCCGGCCGCACCCCGAAGTGGCCATCGATCCTCGGCTGCGAGCGGCCTGGTCGTTATCAGATGGGACTGCTGCCGACATTTTCGGTGCTCAGCACGGACCGCTGGGCCTGTCTCACGCACGGCGTCGGCTTCACACGCAAGGGAAAGTCGCCGATCCCAAGCGACAAGGCGAATTCCTGCGCCGATCGGTCGTTCAGCGCGATCGCGGGCATCGGAACCTCGCTCAGGAAGGACACCGATTTTCTGATCATGATCTGGTCCATATTCACCTCTCCTTGCCTCTCCTTGCGAACGCCCTTGAATGGCCTTTCATCAGTCGTGCAGTCAATCGAATTCGCCAGCTCCGACTTCCGTTCCTCTGACACCGAGCCCTCGAATTCTCAATCTGAGATCGTTCGCGAGCGGTCCCGTAGCCATGCCCACCGCCAACCGGCATCAACCAGCCGCACTCCGTGAAGATGCTCGCCTGACCGAGTCACTCACGAAGCCATTGTCCGATTTGTGGATGATCGCGTCATGACGTCTATCAATCTTTATCATTTCGGGCTCTGTCTCGGTAAAGAGGCCAGCGCCGGGCGGTCGTGCTGTTTGAGCATCAACCGAATCCACAGGTCAATTCATCGGCGGCCTCGGTAGGAACCGATTTGCGGGGCAAGTGCATCCTGGAATGTCGCGGTGGTGGAAAAGAAATTGAAGTCATGAGAAGAAAGCAAATGTTATGCCAAATTGGACTGTTCGCCGCGCTGGTTCGTCAGAAATACAGACGCACACCGACTGACTATTCCGGGGTGCCTCTTTGGCTGGATCAAGAGAATGAATCACTTATCCAAAATTAGTGAACGAACAGCGCAACGCCTTGATTTTGGATAACCAAAATTCCAGTTGCGGACGACAGAGAAGCAGGTTATGGTATGGAAACTGTGAACCCTGGGTGTTTTCCCGATTGTTCCAATATTGCTCCCGTAAGGAGATTCGCGTGACCGGTCGGACAAGGCAGGAACGCCATGCTTTCACCTTGATTGAGTTACTCGTCGTGATCGCGATCATCGCCGTCTTGATCGCGCTCTTGTTGCCGGCTGTCCAGGCGGCGAGAGAGGCGGCCCGGCGTGCCCAGTGCACAAACAACCTGAAGCAGATTGGACTTGCCATCGCCAACTACGAGTCGGCCATCGGCTGCATCGTGCCGGGCTATCTGAGTCTGTGTGCAAGTGGCAATTGTTCGGTGGCGACGCCATTGCCAGCCCAGTTGGCCGTGCCGGGCTACAATCCCGATCCCTTCACGCTCGACCAGGGGCCAGGATGGGGATGGCTGGCCACGCTGCTCCCCTACGCCGAGCAGGCACCCCTCTACGCCGCGATCAACGTCAATCTACCAACGTGGGTCGCCGATAATGGCACCGCGGTGCTCACTCAGATCAACGTCTACCAGTGTCCATCGGCGGTCAGCCCGACACCCACGTGCCCGATGGTCGACGTCAACGGCGCATTACTGCCGGTCGCCAACGCCTATTTTGCTCGCGCCCATTACCAGTACAGCATGGGCTGGAATGATACGAGCATCCAGCCTCCCAGCCAGAGCTACGACGACCCCGTGCGGGGCTGCAACGGGCCGATTTATCGCAACAGTCATGTGCCCTATGCGGGTGTGACCGACGGATTGAGCAACACGGTCTTTGCGAGCGAGAAGACACCCTACCTGGCTGACGCGACATGGGTGGGCATCATTCCGGGATACCGCCACTTCGCCTATAACGCATTCGCCAGTGCGGGGACCGGCGGCGCGGGGCTCAATTACGATTACCCCGGCGCGATCCTGTCTTCACACAGCGGGCCCTCGCTTTACGAGGTACCGGAAGTGATTCACCCACCCAACAGCCCGCTGGGCCACACTGACGAGTTCTATGCGCAACACCCCGGAGGAGCCAACGTGCTCATGGGCGATGGATCCGTGCGGTTCGTCAAACAATCGATCAACCTGTTGACATGGCAAGCTATGAGCAGCCGATCTGGTGGAGAGGTGATCAGTGCTGATTCCTACTGAACGGTCAGGAAAGCGTGATGCGTGCTATTCGGTCCTGGTGTTCATGACGGCCGTGTCGGTCATCGGCTGCGGCGGCGAGCCGAGCCAGCGCGAGATCGAGAACGCGCGTGCGTTCGAGGCGCTGCTCACGGCCGTATCGCTCAAGCATGCTCACGAGGTCGAGCGCGACGCGAAGCAGATCGAACAGCGACACGACGCGGGCGAGCTATCCGACAAGAACTATCAAGAGCTCGCGGCGATCATCGCCAAGGCCCGCACCAACGACTGGGCAGGCGCCCAGCAGCGTGCCTATGAATTTCGGTCACAGTTTGGTGATCAAGGCTCGTTCTTCGAATAACGAGGTCTGCGCAATTCGATGGGATCTGGCTGCATGTTCAGAGGCTTCGACGTGTATCGATTCCAACCGCCAGGTTATTGTCAAAAGAACAAAGGGGTGCTTGCGCACCCCTTTGCCATTCAATCGCGAACTGATCGTCAATGAATCTCAGTGCTTGCCGGTGCCGCGTGTGCGAACGTCGACATCGCCTTTTTGTTCGACCTTGACTTCTTCCTTGCGAACCTTACCCGTCACATCCTTGGTGTCTTGCACGACCCGCTTGCCGACCTTCACCTCTTCGGTGACAACGGCCTCTTTGGTGACGCTCACCTGGTCTTCGCGGACCGGAATGCGGATCTCTTCACCCTCCTTGATGACATCCGACGTGGTCCGGCCACGAACCGGGGTTCGCTCGACGACGACTTCCTCGCGCTCGACGGGAACCTCGATGTGCTTTGTCTCGGTATGCACTTCTTTACGCACGGTGACTTCACCGGCCTTGACCGGTCGCTTCTCGGCATGCAGGCGCTCTTCCTTGACCTGGATCGTGTCGCCTTCGGACGCCGTGGCGGCGCCAGCGGTGGCAGTGGCACGCGCGGCCGGACGCGACCTGGTCGCCGTGCTCGTACGGCTTGCGGCCGAACCGCGGGTGCTCATGTCATAGGCGCCGAACCGGCGCAGGATGGCCGATGCCTCGTCCGAGGTCATACTGTCCTGAGCATGCACCGTCACAATCGTGCGACCGGCCTCGAACTCGCTGTTGTAGTAGTTGGCTTCTTCTTCAGGGATACCATAGCCAATCAGCGCCTCCGGCCACACCGGCCACGGCGGCTCCAGCCGCTGCGTTGGAAAGAATCACGCCAAGCGTGCCGGCGGCGATCGCCGGCCCAATCACCGGAATCACCCCCGACAGAACACCAAGACCCGCCAGTGTGCCCAGTCCAAGTCCGGTCAAAATCCCGGTAATCGTTCCTTCTTCGGCATAAGTATCAGATGTACCATCAGTTACTCCAAGTTCTTCGTTGCCTCGCATCGCGACGCCGATTTGATCATCTCGAAAACCGGCTTTCTTGAGCTCAGCAACGGCTTGATCAGCGCGGGTTCGATCCTCGAAGACGCCAACGACCGTGTACGACTGTTGCGCAGCAGCCATGAGAGACCTCCTGGTTTGATTTGAGTAAAGACTGGCAGATGCGTCCGAGGCATCACCAAAACTGGACGGGAGCGAATTTCCGCAAATGTTATGCCGTGTTTAGCGACGAAAATGCGTGCTACTTATATCAGCGGGATCGCTGAAACTGCCCCATCCACACACATTAGAAAAATCTCGGACATCACACTCAAATCATCTGGCGCAGGCGACCGCGGAGTATCTCAGGAAATTGGCTGCCCGAACCTCATTCACAAGGATATCTGACAAGTGAAGCGATCAATATTCGTGCGACTGCCTAGATATGTGGGTGCGTCACGAATCACGTTATCAGCACTCGTGGCGCGGTGCCGCGAATGGCTCAACGACATTCGCGCCACGAGATGGCTTCAAGAGCCAATCATAATAGCGGCTTACTAAAACTGATCGGCCGAGAGAATCTCGCCGCCGCTTCGTGTCGCCAGCGACTGGAAGATGGTGAAACCAATCTGTTCCTTGATGAAGCGGACGCTGCCATCGGCAAACAGGAAGTTGGCGCCGCCCGGATGTAACGACCAGTACTGGTCGCCGTGGGCCTGTCCCGAGGGAGAGTTGGGCCCGTGGTTTTCGCCGGTGTGCGCGATCACGAGCGCCCCACCCCCTTCGGGGTCGAAGCCCGCCCCCGCCTGAAGGGCCACCAGGGGCACGGCCGCGTTGGTCACCGCGCCGGTCCAGGTGGCGCGTGAGAGGTTCTGGCTCTTTTCGCCGGCCGCGAAGGTCTGGCTCGTGCCATCGGTGATCTGGGCGATCGTGACCGAATGATTGCGGTAGAACAGCCCGTTGCCATTGTCGCGACCCGGGGGGCCATCATCGTCGTCGATGATATAAGGATAAAGGCTCGACGGATCGCCGCTCCCGACGGAGCCGACATAGTTTGACGAGGCGACGTCGCAGATCGGGGCGCCGGCCGTCGTGCCGGTCGTCGTCGAATCGACGACCGTGAATCGATCTTGCCGCCACGCGTCGGATGGACACAGGAAGCTATTTACCAATGACAAACGAGCCGTCAGGTTCGCCGGAAACTCGACGCCCAGCACGAAATTGATGCTGTTGTAGATGGGAGTTTGCTCCATCTGACTGAGTGCGAAGGATGCCCAGGCCCAGCCGGGGCCGTCGTTATCGAACGTGACCGGATCCATCAGCGAGAGATAACCCGGCGGAAAGGCTCCGATGGCGCCATGGTAATTATGAAGCGCAAGGCCGATTTGCTTGAGATTGTTGGTGCACTGAACGCGGTGCGCCGCTTCGCGGGCCGCCTGCACGGCTGGTAAGAGCAGGGCAATCAAGACCGCGATGATGGCGATCACCACCAGTAATTCAATCAATGTAAATGCACGATGACGACGCAATGGACTCGACTCCTCGAAAAAAGAACCCTCAAATGCGCAGGCCCGACGTGAAGCCAGCCACTCGGCGGCTGCTGGCGTCAGCCCGCTCTGAACATACGCAATGGACCTGGTCTGACCCCGAGCGCATGCGGCACGGTGCGCAACACGCGGGGAACACGCTTTATCGATCGCGATGGCCTGGAATCAGGCGAGGGTGAAGCGTCTTGGGGGTCGATCGAGGCGTGAGGCTCGCTCACCCGGAAGGAGAGTCGTCGCGACGTACGCGAGCACGGTGCCGGCCGGAACGAGTCGCGGCAACCCGAATTGGACGGGCGCCGCATTCTTGCTGACACGGGTTTCCGATGGGGAAACCGGCAGTCCCGATTCACCACACGGCGCCGACTTCATCAGGCATGTGCCGGAGATGGTGCCTTCTGAGCGAGACGCCGACACGGAACTATGAATCGGATGCTGGGCCTGCGCGGGGGCCGCAACAGCACGAGTCGCCCTGGCAGTTCATGCCGCACTTGCACAGATGGCGGGCCGGGGCCGCCGTGTGATCGCCGTGGCCGGAAGCCAGCGACACGGAAGAACCCAGGGCTCTGTGTGCCGGTCCAAAGCCAATCACCGCCACGGCCACCCAGGCCAGGAAGAGCCTGCGGCGATGCCTCACGGTCGGCTTGGCACAAGTTGCGGGTCTCACGCGTGACGGCCCTGGTGATTCGTGGGCAAGAGTGTTCAATCAATCCTGTTCACGATCGATAGTCTGGTGCCGGGATGCCAGTGTCAAGGGGGAGGCGTCGATTCCAGGCCATGACCACGTGGGTGGCTCAAGCGGCGAATCGACGATCCCGGCGTGGGGCGTCGGACGTTTCGTGACCCGAGCCTGTCGAGACCTTGAACCAGCGAAAAAGTGCGCGGCCGGGTTATACGCGGCGCCAGGAACCGCGCAACGCGTGCCGCGCGTTGTGAAAATGGCAACGGCGGCTTTTTCAGCGAGTCTCGCCCGTTTCGCGACGCCGGTTCGGGATCGCCCTCGACGGCGACCCATTCATAAATTCCGATGCACATCTCATCATTCGTTCCCTCGCCCCACTGCACGAGCTTTGCCGGCTTGCTCTGGTTGGCGGGGTTGGAATCGGTATTGTCGAAATGCGCTTCCATCTCCAGCCAGGAACCCTTGGGTATGCGTATCGGTTCCTTGAACGCGTACGTCCCTTGCCAGTTGAAGTTCCAGTGATCGATCCGGATCAGCGGCCTGCGCGTCTTGCCGTCGGGCATGACGGCCGTGAAGGTGAAGTCTTTTCCGAGCCAGTGCATGTGCGGCATGACCGACGTCAGCAAGATGTCGCGGTCGAGCGGCCGGGTCATCATGCCGGCGCCGGCTTTCGTCGAGGCTTTCACCTCGTAGTTCGAGGTCCCCGCGGGAATCACGAGCACGTCACGCAAAAGGTCATCGATGCCCGGGCGCTTACCGGCTTTCTTCGCGGCCGCGAGCTTCTGCTGGACGCCTAGCAATTGTTTGGGTGAGACATTCGGGAAAACAAAGCCCGTGTGGACCTGGCGGGGCAGGGGCTTCTTCGAAAGATAAAGGCCAACCGCCGTGGCGTCGGTCTCGGTTTTGCCGCTCTTGTGATAATGAACCTGGATCAAGATATCGGCCCCCTTGGGGAGCATGTATCCGGTCCCTTCAGGGCAGAACCGCGGCTTGGCGCCCGGTGTCCAGATTGGCAAGAAGGCGCGAATCGGAACGCCGTCGCCAAATCCGCCAAGGGCAAAGTAGCCCGGCCCGGGGTCCGCGGCGTCGAGCTCGCGGCCGCGTCCCGACGAGTCGACCGAGGCAATCACGTGATGCACGACAGACCGGTTGCCCGGACGGAAGTCGACCGAGCGAATCCAGCGGTCTTCGGACAGGTTGGTCTTGAGCACGAAGACGCGAAAATCATCATCACCCGAAGCGGCAATCGTGTAGGGCTCGGGCATCGTGAGCGTCAGGTCCGGCTCGCCGAGCGGCCAGTCCGAAGAAAATGTTCGAGGCGGGGGCGCATCCTGGGGATCCCCCTCGGGACACTTCGCTTCAACCCAGTTCTTGAGCGTGGCAATCTCGTCGGCCGTCAGCACACGCGCATCGCGAAACGGCCCTCCAAAATCAGACGAGGCCGGCCACGGCGGCATGATCCGCTCGCCTGTGACATGCGCCAGGTCGCCAGCCCGCCGCCGGGCCTGATCGTATGTGAGTAGCGCAAACGGCGCCACCTGATTGGGCCGATGGCAGTCCTGGCAGTTCTTCTGAAGGATCCGGACGACGTCCCGGTGATAAGTCGGGACCGTTTTCTCCGCGCCCGCCGCGGTCACACACAATGCCAACGCCGCGGCGACGCCGCCGCACAGACCGCGGTTCCACATCGAATTGCAGGCCAAGGCACGGCTCCTTTGTCTTGGATGACTCGTCAATCATCGCGGTCGTCCGCACGCGCGGAGCCCACCGGTTTGCATACCCTCACGCGGCGGCCAGTGTTTCACGATATCGGCACACAAAGTAAACACCCAGGGCAGGGCATCTCCTGGCCGTCCATCGTTATTTCCCTTGCCGCAAGAACGCGATCAAATCGGCCATTTCCTGAGGATTGATCGTCTGTTCGAGTCCTTCGGGCATCAGCGAGCGGCCCGTCGACCGTAATTCATCGATTTCCGATCGGAGGATGGTCTCCTCGATCCCTTCGGCGCGACGCAGCTTGATCGTCGTACCCGTCTCGTCCGCAAGCAAACCCGAGGTGACGATTCCCTGCCGTGTCGCCAGCGTCAGGGCCACATAATCGGGGGCCACTTCGCGATTCGGATCGAGGATATCCGTCAGCAGGGCCTCGGGCGCGCGTCCGGCCACTCCGGAAAGATCGGGGCCGACGCGGTGCCCTTGCCCTTGCCGCTCGTGGCATGTCTGGCAGTTTTTGGCAAAAACGGCCGCGCCACGACCATCGTCGCCGGCAAGACCGAGGGCCGGGCGATAGCGCGCGATCACGTCGGACCGGGGCGCCGGTGCAAACCTGGCCAGCAGGGTCGAAGCGCGCTGTTTTGATGGGGGATCAGCCAGACGTCCCAGGGCCTCCCATGATGCAGCGTCAAGTTCGCTCGGACGGATGCGACCCTGTTCGAGACAATCGATCAGGGGACCCGCGAGCACCCTGGAGCTCGCCATTGCCGACAAGAGGTCGCGCC
This sequence comes from uncultured Planctomycetota bacterium, assembly GCA_963818265.1. Taxonomy (GTDB): domain Bacteria; phylum Planctomycetota; class Planctomycetia; order Isosphaerales; family Isosphaeraceae; genus CAWFRS01. The sequence continues at coordinate 927,049 of CAWFRS010000001.1, forward strand.
GTGTGGCCACCGCGAGATCGCTCCAGCCTTCGAGCACCTTCGCGGCCAGTGCGGGATCACCGGTTCGCACAACGGCCCGCGTGGCGGCCGCTTGAATCTCGCGCGGCTGCGCGGGAGCAAAAAGCGGTGCAACGATCGCGGCGACAAGATCGGGCCGGCCCCGCGACAAGACCTCGAACGCCACCAGGCGCTCGGGAACCGGTTGATTCGAGACCGCAAGCGCCGATGCGGCCGGCCAGATCGCAGCGAGCTTCTCCCATTGCGATTTCACCTCGGGAGACGCCGTCTGGCCAATCGCGTGAAGGGGCGGGCCCGACCGCTCGAGCCCTTCCGCAAGGCCCGACAGCAGTGTCAGGGCGTCGATCGAGATGTCAGCGCCGGGGCCGGCCGAGCCATGCCCGACGCTCGAGGCAACTTGCCCGAGCAAGGCCGAGAGCTCCGCCGGCCTTCGACGCACGCCCACGATCGCCGCCGCTTGCGCCAGAAGCTGATCTCGCCCACTGCCCGAAGGGATTCGATCGCACAGGGGGATGAACGCCAGGCGCTTCTCGCGCAGGCCGCTGAGAATTGCCAGTCTGATAAACGGGTCGTCGGCATCCTTGACGGCGATCTTCGCCAGTGCGTCCAGGGCGCCGGGCTCCGCCACGCACCGTTCACCGAGCGCGATGGCCGCGTGCAATCGCACGCGGGCCGATGAGTCCTCGGCCAGCTTGTTGAGCTTGGCCGTGGCAATCGGCTGGTTCGCAGCGCGCGCTTCGAGCGTCGCCGCAACCCGAAGCGCGTGTTCTCGCAGCGCCGGATCACGCCGGTCAACAAGTTCATTCAAGAGGCCGGCGTTCAACCCGTTCAACGCCGCGAGCGTCCAGAGGGCGTGCACGGTCGCCAGGGGATTCGATTGATCGTGGAGCGCGGCGATCAGCAGGGGCACGGCCCCTTGATCCTGGCGTTCGTCGAGGAGACGCTGCGCCGTCGACCGCCACCAGCCGTTGGGATGCCCGAGTAGCTCGACGAGCTCTCTGGTCTCGGCGCGACTCAGGTTGAGATTGCGTCGCGATCCACCCCCGTGCGACCGGGGACGGATGCGCCAGATCCGTCCACGATCGTACCAGCGGCGAAAGTCGGTCGCATCGCGCGCGGCCTCGGGCACGAACTGAGGATGTTCCACCAGCTCGCGATACATGTCGACGACGTAAAGCGCACCGTCGGGACCCGTCGTCAGGTTGACCGGACGAAACGCCGGATCCGACGACGCGAGGAACTCCTTGCCCTTTTCGACCCGCCTGGCAACGAATGTGGCTTTGTCCGGTTCGAGCACACGGCGATGCACCAGGTTTGACAGGGGCTCGCATACAAACGCATTGCCGCGATAAGCCGCCGGCAAGAGCCCGCCGCGCTCGATCGTGGGTCCGCAGCTCGCATTGAAAAACGCCACCGACTCGCGATTGAATCGCGCCTGCGCCGGGCTGATGCCATGAAGCCGGCCGCCGTCGGCCAGGTCGAGGATCGAGGCGACGCACGACGTCTCGGCCAGGTACGGATTGCGGTCGAGCGCCTGTTGCTCGAACACCACGTGCCGTATGGGGATCGTGTTCCACGACGGAAAGCGATTTCCCCAGTCGTCGTGCGGCAGGCCGAACTGGCTGAAGCCGGCGACCGCTTCGAGCATCGATGCGACCGGTCCGCTTCGTTTGCCCGTCAGGCGAAACCGCAGGTCGCGGCGGCGGATTGATACGGCCCTGGCCGAAACGTCGTCGGGCACCCGGATGTCTCCATCGCTCCGCCCGTTGGCCACGTAAACCATGTTATCCAGGCCAATCGTCGGGCCGTTGACCCGAAGCTGGGTGTTCCCCTCGCCGAAGCCCGTCAAGACGATCCGCTTTTCCTCGGCACGCCCATCGCCGTCGCGATCACGGAAAAACCAGATGTGGGGCGCCGCCGTGACCAGAACGCCCCCAAAACAAGGGAGCACGCCATTGGGAAAAGGTAGCTGATCGGCGAAAATCGTCGCACGCTCGTAGCGGCCATCACCGTCACGGTCTTCCAGGCGACGGATCCGCCCCGAGGCCGGTGCAACCGGGTAATCGGTCATCTCGGCGACATAAAGCCGGCCATCTTCGTCCCAGGCGATCGCGACCGGGCTCTTGACATCGGGCTCGGCGGCCACCAGCTCGAGCATGAGCTCCGGGTCGGCCAGAACGAGCGCCGCCAGCTCGTCGGATGGCGATCGCGGCCCCTCCCGGGACGGCTCGATCGCGCCCACGTCCAGTACGAGCACGATCAGGATCAGAATCGATCTAATCAAACTTTTACATTTGCAAATTATCATGATATGATCTGACATCCTTCAAGCGGTCTCGCGATGCTTTGGTGCGTTCCAGAGCAGGAAGAGCGCCAGAAAGCCGGCCAGTGGCATGAGTCCCGCCAGAAACATCACCTGCGAATACGAACCGGTCTGGTCGATCCAGCGCCCGATTGGCTGCTGGGTCACGGCGGTCGCGACCCAGGTGACGAAGCTCAAGAACCCGGTGACCCTGCCCATCTTCCGCGCCGAGAGTTCCTGGGTGAACGCATAATAGACCGGGAACTGGCCGAGCGAGCCAAACCCGATGCACAGGAGTAACGCCAGGAGCAGCCATGACCTGGGCACGAAAGCCGCCACCATGCACAGGCTTGTCAAGAGGGCGCAGACCAGGAAGGTCGACATCCGCGCGCGGTGAACCGAGACTCCGCGAGTCGTGAGCCATTTCACGAGGAAGCCGACCGTCAGGCAGCCAGCGTCGGTCGCGGCATAATAGGCCATGGAAAAGACCTGGACCTCGTTGCGGCTGTAGCCATATTGATCGCGGAGCATTCCGGGCATCCATGCTCGAAAGTATTGAAAGCAGAGATTGATCGTGATCACCACGATGACCAGGGCCAGGAAGCGCCGGACGAACGTCCCATTCTCGGGCGCGGCGGTTGCGGCTGTCGTCGGCTCGTCCGAAGGGGCGAGAGCCGGCAGCGCCGAGGGATCGAGGTCAAGATCGCGCGGCCGGACCGCGGCCAGCCACGCAATGACCCAGAAGATGCCAAGCGCACCAATCACGCGGAACGGTAAACGCCAGCTATCGGTCGCGTCGGTCGTGAGCAAAAGCACGACGACCGGCGTCGCCATCGCGCCGATCGCGGCACCGCTCTGGAGAATGCTGTTGCCCAGCGGCCGGTCGCTACGCGCCAGCAACCGCTGGGCCGTCACCAGTGCACACGGCCAGTGCCCGGCCTCGAAAAATCCCAGGAGGATCCGGCAGACGAGCAACTCGCGATAGCTCGTGACCCAACCGGTCGCGAAGCCGACCGCCGACCACCCCACCAAGACGATCGGGTAAAGCCAGCGCGGGCTGATCCGGTCCGCGATGAACCCCGTGGCGAGCCCACCGATCGCGAATGCGAGCCCGAAGCCCTGCTCGAGCCGTCCGTAATCCTCGTTATTGAGATGCAGCGCGCCGAGAATCTCGGTCTTTTGCTGGGCCAGCGCCAGACGGTCCATGTACATGAGCATGGTCGCCAGGAGCAACAGACCCATGATGGCCCACGTGTGAAACGCCACACGACGCTCATCCTCGACCCCGGCATCGCGCGGGACGACGCTCGCGTTCATCTTTATCTCAGGCATCCCAGGAGCGTCCGTCCCAGGCGATCACCCGTTCGAGGAACGTGACGACATCGCGGGAAAAGACGTCGAAAAGCGTGGCTCCCTTGGCCGCCGTCGCGCGCTGAGGGTCGCCGATATGGCCGGGCTCGCTGCGCTCGCGAGTGATCCAGCCCTGCGCGGCCGGCTCAAACGGCATCGTTGGCGAAACGGCCTCAAGCCGCCGCAAATCGCCGACCAAGGCCGGCGCCAGGTGCAAGATCATCGATGTCTCCCATTCGCACGCGTGCCCCATCTGAGATTGAACAAGCGACCTGTCATGCGCGTCGGGCTGACTCCCGAGCAGCCAGTACGTGGCCGAAAGCAAGAGCAAGTCAGCGCGGGTTCGGTAGCGCTGGCGGGCTTCAAAAATCGCCTGCTGGGCTGGCACCATATTGCCCCCGTGGCCGTTCAAGAGCAAAACGCGGCGGAACCCGTGCATGACCAGGTTGTCGACCAGATCGCCGAGCAGATCGAGATAAGTGCGGGGCGCCGCCGACAAGGTGCCGGCGAATTCAAGATGATGATGAGAATTGCCCAGCCACAAGAGAGGCGCCCAGATGACCTGGTCGCCCAGGGCTTCGGCCGCGCGACGCACCACCTCACCCAGCAGCATGCTATCGGTAAAGACAGGCAAATGCCGGCCATGCTGCTCCACGGCCGCGATCGGAACGACCACCGGGCGATCGCGCGCTGCGCTGGCGCTCACCTCGGGCCAGCTCATCTCTTGAAGTTGCACGAACCGAGTCCTCCGCCCTCTGATCTTCGTCCGCCAATCTTCGCCGTCCCGGTTTTGCCCGGCCGCGTCGATCGACGATAACCGGAACGCGAAGGTCGGTCCAGGTGGCAGTTGAACGGGCGTGATCGTCGAACGGCCCGTTGATATTTCGGCTCACTGCCCTTGCACGGTCCCGGGAAGGCGAGTCTCCGCACGAGCCGAGCGCCAGTGCCGACCCGGAAAGCCTCCGCGTCTCGGAATCACGCAAGGCCGTTTAGCACATCGCATTCTGAACGAACGAGCAGGCGCGCTCCGTTCCTGTCATCAATAAGCGTCCGAGCTGATCACCTCGCCGCCGGCGACCGTCCCGAGGCCGCGCCAGACGACGCCATCAATGCTGCTCTTGACGAACCGGACGCTGCCATCACCCAGGAGCGAATTCACGCCGCCGGGGTGATAGCTGCGCGCGTTGATCGCCGAGAAGGTCGGTCCGCCGTTTTCCTCATTCTTGCCATTGAGATCAAGGTCCATGCCGGGATAGAACAACCGCCCGATGACGGCCTTGTTGGGCGGCCAGGCCGTGGTGAAACCCGCGGCGTGAACGTGACCGTCGGACCACTCCGTGTGAAACTCGGCCTGGTTTTCGGTGACACAAATTCCATTGTCGTATTCAGGAGCAACCTGAAACGGATCGGCATAAGGACTCGGGATATTGTTCGGATTGTTGACCGACGGCAGCGTGGTGAAGCGGCAATTCGACGAGGCCTGATAGGCTTTCACCTCGGCGGCAAGCAGCGTCTGACTCAGCCCATCAGTGAAGGCCGCGAGCCGGAGGCTCCGGTTGGGACCGAAGGCCGACCGATTGAATGGCCCGTTGAACCCGCCCCAGACGAACCAGTCGCCGCCGCTCATGCCGTAGTTGATCACCCCGGAATAGCCATAATCGTGCGAGGAAACCTCGGGTCTGATCTCGCTCGGGCAGATGAATCCCACCACCGTCAGCGAGATCACCGTCGAATTCACCGGGTCTTCCTTGAACACGATGATGTTCGCCGCGTTGTACAGCGGATTCTCTTCCATGTAAGGCAGAAGGCGGGCCTGCGCGCTCCAACCCGTGTCGTAATAAACCGTATTGCCGGCGCCCAGGAGCGACAGCGTCATCGGCAATGCCCCCACGCCCGTCTCGTAATTGTGCAACGCCAGCCCAAGCTGCTTCAAATTGTTTGTGCATTGAGCGCGGCGGGCGGCCTCGCGGGCCGCCTGCACGGCGGGGAGCAAAAGAGCGATCAGGATCGCGATGATCGCAATGACCACCAGAAGCTCAAGGAGCGTGAAGCCAAGACGTTTCGCGAATCCTGACACGGAACGGCTTTCTCAAAATAACCGATGTTTTTCCCGACGGGTCGTTAGCCCGCGGTGAACACCAGGATCACGACCTGGCGCAGAGAGTCGCGGCCCGCGCGCGTCTAACAGAATCAAGGGCTAATACAAGCCTACGGCGCTGCTCTGACAAATGTCAATCCGGCACGCGTCGCGGCCGTCTTTTTCTTGCGCTGGCCCAGGTTTGCAGCCTGATGCATGACACCCCGCGCTGCCTGGCCATGTCTTCGCGCGCCCATGCATCAGGCTGATGCCGCCGAGCGCGACGGCGTTCACTTTGGTGCCAGTTTGACGCGCAAGAGCTTCATGATGCGCCCGGAAACGTTCCAGTCCTGGACGTAAAGATTATCGTCCTTGTCCCAGGAAGCACCGTGGGTTCCGCTGAAGATTCCCTCGACCCATTGCTCTTGAGGGACGTTATAGTTGCCCCCCTTCGCCGGATCGGGGTTGAAACCGACAACCGACATGATGGTGTTGGTCTTGTCGAGAATCACCAGTCGGCCCTTCAAGTCGGGCACCGCGACGAAGTCGCCCTGCACGCATGCTGATGTCGGCATTCCAAGCCCGGTCACGACCTCGGCGATGAATTCGCCGTTGAGATCGTAATGGAGCAGGCGGCCCTTGGGCACATGGTTGCGGTCGCAAATCAAGAGCCGAGGCGGCTCGTATCGCGTGTCGAGAGTCATCCCATGGGCCGTGTTGAACTCCTTGAGGCCGTTGCCTTTCGTGCCGAAATGCATCAGGTATTTTCCGGTCTTGTCGAACTTGAAAATATGGTCGCTCGCGTAGCCATCGGCGAGAAAAATATCGCCGTTGGGGGCAACCGTGATCGCCGTCGGGCTGAATTTCGTCAGCTTCAGGCCCGACGCCTCGGGGAAGGGGAGCTTCAATACGATGTCGCCCGTCTGGGCATTGAATTTGATCCCCTCCGCGTTGTTGTTGCGGGCACCATAGATAAAGTCGCCGTCGGCCTCGGCGCGAAACTTGATGTCATGAAGATCGGAGTACTTGTCGCCGAGGAAGCGCCGAACCACCTTGCCGTCGGCTGAGAAGACGAAGACCCCGGCATGGGCACTGGTGTAAATGTTCCCCGACGTGTCGACGGTGACGCCCCCGTGCGTGGGTCCCAGGACCGACTTTCCATCGGGCCCGAGCGCCCAGCCCGGCACCGTATCGAACGTCATGAGTCCGCACCCCATGCGAACCGGCTCGGCCGTCTCGGCCGCGAGGGTGGTTGTCGCGAAATTGAGCGCGAGTGCCAGGGCAATAGCGCTCGCGATACAGGCGGGACGGTTCTTCATGACGATGGCTCCTGGTTAATTCATCTGGCTCACTGTCGCCGCAACTTCGCCTGTACGCGCGATGAACGACGACGCACGACCGGGTGCGTGTATGCCGCGAGAATGGGAATCATTGTCGGCTCACTTCGCTGGCAATTCAACGATGTCGATCCGATTGCGGTAGGTTCCCGGATTGTGGCCAACACAGTCCCAACCGCGACCGACCGACGTCGCCGCCAGGGTCACGAAAATCGACGCCGGCGATGAGGGTGCATCGTCCGAGAGGCTGAACTCGATGGCATTGACCGGAGCCGACCACCCGGCCGTCGGCGACAACGTCGTGTCGGCCTGCGCCGACCAGTCAGCCAGGTTGATTTGTGCCCGCGCTTGCCCTTGATCGTGCAATGTGATCGTCAGTGCTTCCGCTGTTCCAGTCGGCCCCGCGCCAGGGTATGGAACGGTCCTTTCTCGCCACTAGAAGCCTCGACCACGCGGAACGTCCGATCCGCCTCGACAAAAGCAAAGCGCACGGGCCGTCCGAAAGGATAGTCGAACCGACGGACCTCGATCAGTATGCCCGGACAAGGCGAAAACTCGAGCGACAGCCGGCGGTGACCTCGAACCTCGAAGTCGCAGCAGGAATTGAGATGCGAATCGATTCGATGCATAAGCTCTGTATTGGCTTCGAGCCGGATCGATCCTGTTGCTGGCCCTGCCTCGACCCGGAGCGTGGCCGGACCTTGACCCCGGAAATCATACACGAGCTCGCATGACTGCTCGCCATGGCGCTGAATAGCGCGTAGCCGAGGCTCAGGGCCGTCTCGATCTCGACTCGGAACGAACACGCTCCAGCAGCCATCTTTCGAACCGTTCAAGAAACGCAATAAAGGCTGCACCGAGATCGAAAGTGGGCTGAAGCGAACGATCAACGATCCGTCCGACGCCTGAACCATGGCGTGGGAGCCAAGGCGGATGGCGCCGGTGTCGAGGGCCGCTGTCGTCTCGTCGGTTGACTTGAGCTCGACCAGATGAACAGGTCCACTCGGCCGGGTGAGCGGCAGAGGTGGGCGCTGGGTCCACACAAGAACCGCCGCACTCAAAGCCGCACAGAGGGTCAGCCCGAACCCTACTGCAGAAGTTCGCTTGCTGGCGCCGCGTACGAGTGGAAATGCCGCGATTCCCATGATTGCCGAGCCCGCCAGGGGAATCAGCCAGAGGCTCTCGGAGCGTGATCGGAAAGAGCCAACGGCCCGCAAAGGCGGCGCCGACCCATGCCGCCGGCCACACCGGCAGCAGCCACCGAAGCGCGCGCTTGCACTCGAAGTGCAGGGCTGTCAACGAACCGATCGACAGACCCAGCCCGAAAACCGGCGCCACGCTGTTGGCCCAGAAGCGCGAATGATTGACAGCAAATCCACCCGGCTCGAGCCACCACCATGCGCTACTCAAAATCAGATGCGCGACCAGGATCGTCAGCCAGAAGAGCCGCCAGGCTCGGACCGGCCACGATTGGCTCAGATCGGTTCGGGCCTCGGGTTCGTCCTTCACGGCGATTCCATTCCGTGGTCGATCAATACCCCGTTGATCTCGACTCTATGGACAAAAATCGGATCGATGTTGCCGGTCAGGTGGATGATGGCGAAGGCGTCGGCGAAGTTCTCATTCTGCACGTCCATCACGATCAGAAGCGCTTCGCTCATGATGTTCTCGCAGGAATTCGCCTTCGACAATCAATGCAAATGGCCGTCGTCGATCATACCAAGATCGCTCAAGTGATTGATTGCAGGATAACTGCCGCCGCAAGCCAGGATTTCAGTACGCTCATGGCAACGCGGCACGCTCGATACTGGCCCGATGGCGACTGGTACGTCGGCCGTCTGCCTGATCGAAGTGCCTGGCGTCTTCAGCCAGGCCAGGTCGTTGGCCGAGCTCAATGAGAACACCAGGACGCCTACGATCTTATGGTCACCCAAGCACATCTAAACTCGTCACGAAGGCTTACGCGAAGACGACATGCCCGGGAGTGTCGGGATGAGGAGGGGAAACGGAGATCTCCACATCGCAGCCAAGCTCGGTCAAGAAGCGCATCAGGCGATCCGTGGAAAAACCTTCTAGCCGGCCGCTGGTGATGGCGGACACCTTGGGCTGGTCCAGGCCCAGGATTTCCGCGGCCTGGGTCTGCGAGAGGCGGCGGGCCTTGATGACGCGCTTGATATGGAGAGCGAGGACCGACTTGGCGAGCAGAGTTTCGGCGTCGGGCAGGCCAAGATCGGCAAACACATTGCCGCTGCTCTCGGTAACGCTGCCCTGGGGCGCGACTTTTTTTCTGGCAGTCATGATCAGTTGTTCCGTTTCGCGTGCGCGTGCATCGCCGCCTTCAGGCGACGCTAAATCAGGTCCCTCGTACGTTGCGGCGTTTCGATCCCCTTCGTGTAGCTCGTCTTTCGAGGGACCGACCCAGCGAAGCGGCTTACCTGCGGCTGTAGTATATATTTGTCCATATTACGAACATGCCAGAACTGGTCATAAAGAGCAATCGCGAAATGCTTGAAGCGCCCCGCTTTTCATTCCGTGGGCTCGTCACCGGTCACTCTCTCGCCCGATCGCCGCACCAGGTGTTGAACGAACCACTCTCTCGCCAGCCTGGCGACCTCTTCGAGCGTCCCCGGCTCCGCAAACAGATGCGAGGCGCCTGGCACCACGTCGAGCTGCCGCGGACAGGTCATCCGGTCATGGGCTTCACGATTCAGGTCGAGCACCCCTTCATCGTTGCCGCCCACGATCAACAGCGTGGGCGCGGTCACCTCGGGCAAGCAATCGCCCGCCAGGTCGGGCCGGCCGCCGCGTGAGACGATCGCGCCGACAAGGTCGGGCGCATCGGCGGCCGCGACCAGGGCCGCGCCCGCTCCGGTGCTCGCGCCGAAATAGCCCAGTTGCATTCCGGCCGTTTCCTCGTTCGCCCTCAACCATTCGGCCGCCGCGCGGAGCCGGTGCGCCAGGAGCGGAATGTCAAAGACACGCGCCCGGTCGTTGGCTTCTCTTTCCTCGAGAAGATCGACGAGCAATGTCGCCAGCCCGGCGTGATTGAGCACCCGCGCCACATACTGGTTTCGCGGGCTGAACCGGCCGCTGCCGCTCCCGTGCGCGAACACCACCGCCCCCGTGGCGCTGCGCGGCAATGCCAGATTGCCTCGGATCAGCGCGTTGCCAGCACCGATCTCGATTTCTCTTTCGCTGATTGTAAAACGTTGACGCTCATTCATATGAGGCTCACTCTTTGTTTGAGACTCGGCGAGCAACGCGCAAACTTCGTCATCGCTGGTTTGAGCGAAGTCGTCATACCACAGGCCGACCGCGCAAAATCCTTGGGCTGGATGGCGCAAATGCAGTCGTCGGCAATCATCTGAAAATCGGCGCAGGTCGCCGCGGCGCCCACGGGCACCGCCACGATGATGCACGCCGGCCTTCCGCACCTGAGCGCCGCAACGGCCGCACGCATCGTTGATCCCGTCGCCAGCCCGTCGTCAATCAAGATGACCTGCTTTCCCTGGACGTCCGCCATCGGTCGATCGCCACGGTAAATCGCCTCGCGGCGCTCCAGTTCCTGACGCTCTTGCTCGACCTCGTGGTCGATCGCCTCGGGGGCGATCTTGAGCGCCCTCACCACATCGCGGTTGACCACCACAATGCCCCCCGACGCCAGCGCCCCCATGGCAAGCTCTTCTTGCCCGGGGGCCCCCAGCTTGCGCACGAGAAAGACGTCGAGCGGAACCTCGAGCCGCCCGGGCCACCTCAAACGCCACCGGAACCCCGCCGCGCGGCAGGCCAAGCACGATCACGTCGTCGCGCCCACGGTAGGAAATCAGCATTTCGGCCAGAACGCGTCCTGCGTCTCGGCGGTCGGCAAAGGATGACTGCATGGCTCCTCCTCAAGAACAAGGTAAGACGCCCGCCCGCCGCGGCATTCACCAAGGGGCTCAACCGCGCAATCCCTGGGCTTAAACCGAATGGCATTAAGTCAGTTCTAACCCCAGAAGGGGTCGACTCTTGAGAAAAACGGGCCCCCTGCGCGTCATGGTATTTGTGACAACATCCATGGCACAGGAGGCCCCGCGATGCATCGCCGGATTTCTACCACGCTCAAGACCCTCAGACAAGACCTCGCCGCCAAGCTCGGCGGCGACTTTATCCACGCCGCCTGTCAAGCTGCCGGTCACACCTGGTGCGACAGCTGCCTGTTGACCCCGGCGGCCATCATCCACTGGTTCTTGATCCAGATCCTTCACGGCAATACCGCCTTGACACACGTCTCCTTGATGGCCGGCCGAGCCTTCTCCGCCAGCGCCTTTTGCCAGGCCCGCTCCAGGCTGCCGCTGGCCGTTTTCCAGGCGGTCCTCCGTGAGGTGGTCAAGGTCCTGATCCCGGCCACCGAGGCGGCCAGTCTCTGGCTCGGCCATCGCGTCTTCTTGATCGACGGCTCGTCGTTCTCCATGCCCGACGTCGCGGCGCTGACAGGCCTACTTCGGACAGCCGGGAAACCAGGCCAAGGGATGCGGCTTTCCGGTGGCCCACATCCTGGCCCTGTTCCACGCCGGCACTGGCTTGCTGCTGGAAGTCACCGCGGCGCCGTTGCGGTCGCATGACATGGCCGGCGTCGGCGGCATTCTCCCTTTCCTGAAGGCCGGCGATGTCCTGGTGGCCGATCGTGGATTCTGTTCGTTCGCGCATCTGGGCCTGCTGCTCAAGAAGGGCGTTCATGCGGTGTTTCGCCTGCATCAGAAGCAGATCGTCGACTTCACGCCGGGGCGTGCGCATGCGCGGCCCGGCCAAAAGGGGACACCAAATGGGCTGCCGCGCAGCCGCTGGATCCGGGCCATCGGCTTGATGGATCAGGTGGTCGAGTACTTCAAGCCGCCAAGGTGTCCGAGCTGGATGAGCGAGGAGCAATACGGCGCTCTGCCCGAGTCGTTCCTGGTGCGTGAATTGCGGTATCGGATCGAAGTGCCCGGGTTCCGAACGCGAGAGGTGACGCTAGTGACGACCCTGCTGGACGGCGTCGCCTATACAGCCGAATCGCTGGCCAATCTTTATGCGACAAGGTGGCGCGTAGAGGAGAATCTGAAGTCGCTCAAGGTGACGATGAAGATGGATGTGTTGAAATGTAGGACAGTGGATGGTGTTGTCGAGTAGCGGAGGGGCCGGTTTCCCGGCCGCCTCCGCCCTCATCAAACCGGACGAGCGGATTTCCCGCATCCGGCTTGCCCGAATTCTCTCGGTCGGGGCATGCGCAGGATCAGCAGCCAAGCGTTCACAACAAGCGCAGACCAAGGTCATGCACAAGGTGGGCATAGAACGTCCGGTCTTTGGGGACACGGTAACGGCGCTGACTTCGACGTCGTAGATGATGACGCAGTCGTTCAGTCACATGCCAGTTAAGCTTGTTGTAGCTCCGGCGGGGATGGCCGTGACCAAAATAGGCACCCCATCCTTTCAAGAAGCGATTCATATCGCCGATCAGTTGATCGATCGGTACGAAATTCCGCTTCCGGTCCGTGAGCTCACGAACTCGCTCGCGAGCCCGGATCAGCGCCTTGGTTGTGGGAGTTATGCTGAGATAACGACGGTCACGACCGAATCGGTCGCGGTCGTATCGGAGCGTAAAACCCAGGAAGTTCAGGCTCTGACCCGGTTGATGCAACTTGACGATGCGCGTTTTCTCGCGGTTAACGGTGAGCTGAAATCGCCCTTCCAGCAATCCTTCGATCCACCGGACCAACTGCCCAGATTGATAGCGCGCCAAAACCACGAGTCGAGTAGCCCGGGGGAATTTCACCCCCAGGCCCTCACAGAACCGGACGGGAGCCTCTCGACTCATCCGGCTCTTATCATCCGGCCTACGGCCGCGTCTCCCCGCAAGGTTCATCCCCATCGCTGGGTTGACCCCACGACGAAACTGGATGATTTGGCCCCTTCGCTCGATGCCCATTACAGGCACTTCTTCGCTACTACGAGCCAATCCGCCCCTGTGCCCCGCATCGGTACTCTGGTCCTCGTGGGGCTTCCACTTGGACTTCTCCCTTGACATCGAGGCGACAGGTTCCCAGGTTCCACGTTCGAGCCAGAATCGGACTCGCGCCACCTTAATGCCGGACGCCGCGCTGGCAGTAAGCGGCTCTCCCCAGCGCTGATCCCAGGGCAACGACTACGCCCTGGTTTTGACGTCGTTCCTACGCTTTCGACACTTCGTCGGTGGTTCACTTGCGTTCGCCTTTCCGATCCGTACCTGACACGGTCACGCCGTGCCTTTTCCTTGACGCTCACGACCAGGGCTCTTAACCCAAGCCGCTCAAGGTGGTTTGGAGCCTGCCTCCGCAGGCCGGCTCCGAGGGACCTACCCTCATCTCGAACACACATTGCCTGGCGCACAGTCATCGGCGTACCGCACCAGCTTGGCGTTTGCCCAGCGACCGGGACCGTCCGAGCGGTAGAACGACTTCTCGAACCAGTGCAAGTACAGGTTCGCCAGCAGGGGGGAGATGACTCCTCCCTGCGGCGTGCCTTGCTTGGGTCGAGTTGTCTGTGTTCGACCATGCTCGTCGGTTTCGACGATGGGGCTTTCCAGCCACATGCGGATCAGCTTGATGACCGAGCGGTCGGCGATCCGTCGCTCCAGACATTTGATCAAGGCATCATGAGGGATTGTGTCGAAGTACGATTTCAGGTCCGCATCGTAGACCTCCTGAAACCCAGCGGCGAGATGTTGGCGGATCGCGTCGATCGCCTGATGAGCGTTCCTCCCTGGACGGAACCCATAGGAACTGTCCAGGAAGTCGGCTTCAAAGATCGGCTCGAGTACCAGCATAGCTGCCGTTTGAACGATCCGGTCTTTGACAGTGGGTATCCCCAGCGGTCTGAGCCGGCCGTCCGGTTTCGGTATGTACACACGTTTAACCGGCTGCGGCCGGTAGCGGTTGGTGCGCAGCTCTTCACGCAGCTCGGCGAGGAAGACCTCCGCGCCGGGTCCATCAATGATGTCTCCGACGGTCATGCCATCCACTCCGGGAGCGCCATTATGCTCCATCACCAGCCACCACGCGGTCATCAGCACGTCGTCCCGATAGATCCGGTCATACAGAGTGTAAAACCGGAACTTCGGTTCCTGCTTGGCCTTTTGACCCAGCTTCCATCTCAGTTCGGAGACTTTCGGCGGCAGATCGATGCCGGACTTCTTCTCCGACGGAATCGGGGATTGGCCCTTCTTCGATGGCTGACCGCTTTCTTCCGTAGTGGGATACTTATCCAAGCGGATCTCCTCACGTTTGACGAAAACATGAATTCGGCAGGGGACCTTTGCTCCTCGGGCATTACCCCGGATCATCGCTACTATGTCCCCCTCCGACTCCCGACCGGGCCGGTCAGCGGTTATTAATTCCCACTCACCGTTGGTCCAGCTCAGGCCCTGAGCTTGGGCCACCCGGACGGGTCTCTCAGGTTCCTCGTTGATCTATCGACGCCCGCTGCCCTCAATCACCCCGGGGAGTCCGGCCGCTGCAAATGCTCGTTGCTTCACGGTCGGTTTCGGGCTTCGCCTCTTCTGGAAGGTTGGCCACTCCCAATTAGTTTTAACGAGGCCGAATCAGGATCGCTTGCGCTACGGCTGACGTCTTCGCGTCTCCAGGCTTCGGTTGTGGGGTCACCCCCATCGCCGCTGGATCGGCTTCATGGTGAACGAGCAATTACCATGGTTAGTACCTTTCAACTAACAAGATCAACGACTTCACTGATACACCAGAAGGAACTGACGATGTATGCGATCGCTTACAACCTGGTGCGATTGACGATGTGCGAGGCGGCGGAGCGTCAGGATGTGGCCGCGGATCGAGTGAGTTTCATTGACGCCTTGCGGTGGCTGCGCGGGGCCGAGGAGGGAGCGGAGATGCCGGAGCTGGTGGTCAATCCGGAGCGCCCGGGGCGGTACGAACCGCGAGTGAAGAAGCGTCGTCCCAAACAGTACCCGTGGCTGCAGCGACCGCGGGCCGAATTGCGCAAAGAGTTGCGGGAGAAGGACTTGGCGGCCTGATCGAATCGAACAAGTTTATGTTGAAACAATTCCTATTTTGATAGGACGGGGAGGGGGAGAAGCCGTCCGTATTAATTATGAAATATTGATTTCATGATTTGTTGCCAGCCGAAGCCCGGGCAAATCCACTTGTATAATCTTGACATAATAGAATGCAGAACTTTATGTATCAGCAAGTCGTTTCATGCCAGGAACTTGCGCAATCTTAATGCCATTCGGCTTAAACCATTTATCGTGCCAGTGTATATAGATTCAGGTGCTCAAGCGCGTCCAGAATCCACGGGTGACTCCAAGGATTGCGAATCGCGTACCCGACCGACATTACCGAGAGACCCAGCGCCACGATCGACACGGCGCGAACCCAGGGGCGCGTCTGGCCCCATTCCACGCCTTTTGCCAGCAGGAGAAGCCAGAACGGAATCAACCAGAAAAGCCAGCGCAGCCCCTGCGTCGAACCCCCGTAATTGCGCCTTGGGGTTCCACGTATAAAAAGCCAGGAGCAATACCGTGAGCATCGTCGTGAGCCAGGCCACGGCAACCATCGGCTCTCGCCGTAGCGAGGGAAATCGGAGCCAGCCGCCACGCCCGAGCAGCCGAGCCGCCCCCCATATCGAGAACAGGAAAATCGGCGTGAGCGAGAAAACTCCGTGGTGGCCGAAGGTCATGTGGAAGAAATAGGTCGCGTACGGCTCGGGATGCTCGTTGAACGCGTCGAGATCGAGGGGCGTTTTCCAGAAACTCCCTTCATAAAGATATTCGTCCGTGCCAAAAGCTTCATAGGCCAGCTTGAATTCGCCGAAGACCGCATATTGAGCCGCCACGAACGCCACGATCGGAACCAGGGCTCCCACGACAAAAGCCAGGCTTGCCTTCGGCGAAAACGAAAAGACGAAAAGGCCAAGAAGCGCCGCGAGAAAGGCGAGTGCCGGCAGCTCGTTGGCTGCCGTGAAGGCCGCGAAGAAACCGGCCGCCGCGCAACGCCAGGGATCGGGACTTGCCTCGTCCCCCAGCCCGATGAGCTGATACAGGGCAAAAAACGCGCTGAAGGCCGCGACCGTATGATTGTTGAGCGTCTGCGTGAACGGCAAGAGATACGTGCCAAACGCCGCGGCCATCAAGCAGTAAAACCAGCTCCAGTCGTTGCCCGCGAATCGGTCGAGGAACCGCGCGTAAAGGATCAGGAAGGTGGCAAATGGAATGATGTTGAGCAGGACCAGGACAGGCTTGAAATAAAAGATATAGGCCGGCCAGCGCACCGGGTCCTTGGGTGTCTCGAGCACGCCTTTAACTTTGTAGGGTGAATCGGGGTCGGGCTTTTGCGTCCACCGCGGGGCGCGTTCCTGGAGCACGACACGATCGAGGGGCACGCCCGTCGCCACGCGCGCGGGGTAAAGAATGCCGGCGATCAATGTCGGCAAGAGGGCCGGTTTGCTTGAATAGTAATGCCGCGCCGGCGCCTGGCCGTCTGGCCCGCTCGGTGCGCCTTTGGGAGCACGAAAAACCTTGTCCTGGGTTTCGGACTGCCAGGGACACTCGTCGATGATGTAACTGCTGCGCTCGAGCAGGCTCCAGACCGTGCACCAGCGCGAAATGTCATTGGCCCCCATCTGGGTCGGCTGGCGCATCGTGTGCCCGAACGCCAGCGCCGTGGCGGCGACGATCACAAGCAGGCCGACGAATCGGTGCGATTCAGGGCGCCCCGGCATCGGTTTATCAAAGTTCATGAGACGGTCTCAAGTTCAAGCCGGAGATGGAGCGATTCGCGAGTGTGTTGGTATTGGTCCGTGGCCGCCGGGAAATGTCGATCAACGAACGAGCGACTTACTCCGGTACGGGTCGAACGGTCGAATCGAGGTCGGAAACCGGTATCTGAAAGCCTTTGGCAGGAATCGACTCGGCAATGCTGAACGTATCCTGGGCGCGGATATTATACGCCGTGACCAGCTCCGCAAGGATGCCCAGACTCAGAAGCTGCATGCCCACGATCAAAAGCGCGATCGAATACAACAGCATGGGCCGCACCCCGATCGGCCGGTTGCCGGGATCGAGCCAGAGGACAGCCAGATAAAACATGCCGAGGCCGCCGAGCGTCAGAAACAAGAGACCCACACCCCCCAGGATGTGCAGCGGCCGCTGGCTGAATCGCGTCAGAAAACGAACGGTCAGCAAGTCGAGAAACCCTTTGAGAAAACGCATGACTCCATACTTGGACGACCCGTACTGGCGACGGCGATGCCGGACCTCGATTTCCGAGACGCGAAAGCCGCGCGCATGCGCCAGCACCGGAATGAAGCGGTGGAGCTCGCCATAAATGCCGACTTCGTGCAAAACCTCGGCGCGATAAAGTTTGAACCCGCAATTATGATCGTGCAGCCGGCAGCCGCTCAGTCGGCTGACCATCCAGTTGAAAACGCGGCTGGGATAAACCTTGTGCCAGGGATCGTGCCGCGTCCGTTTCCAGCCGCTGACCACGTCGTAGCCTTTTTCAAGCTGTTCGAGAAAGCGAGGAATCTCGGCGGGATCGTCCTGGAGATCGCCATCGAGCGTGAAGACAAATTCCCCCCGGGCAATCTCGAATCCAGCCGTGAGCGCGGCCGCCTTGCCGAAGTTGCGCCGAAACTTGATGGCCCGCAGCCGGGGATCTTTCTGAGCCAGCTCCGTGAGGATCATCCACGAGCCATCGCGGCTGCCGTCGTCGACGAAGATCCATTCGGCCGGCCCGCGCGATGGATCGGCAAACACGGCCACGAGCTCGTCGTGCAGCGTGGCCAGACTTTTTTCCTCGTCGTGAATCGGAATAACGACGCTGATCATGGTTGGTCGCAACTCGTGGTCGTGGTGGCGGAGAGAGCGTGAGCAGCGGCGTCAGGCGACGAACGCCGAAACCAGGGGAAGAGGAATGCCGCGGCGGCCAGCTCGGTGGCGACCCACACCAGGCGCAGCGACAATGACGCAACGACCGCCTGATCGGCGCCAATCGCCGGCGCCAGCAGGGTCATCAAGACGCCCTCGCGAACGCCGAGCCCCCCCGGCAGCACAGCGACGACGAAGCCGGCGACCGTCGCCAGGGCCACGCCGCCAATCACGACCGGAGCCATCGCCACCAACCGGCCGTCGCTCATCTCGGCGAAACCAAACGCGCGGACGAGCGCAAGCTGACTCGCCCCCAGGAAACACCAACCGCACGACGACCAGAGAAGGCCCCGCACCAGTAGTCCCGGCGTGAAAAAGGGCATCGCGTCAGAGCCGACGCCCGGGATCGGCAGGCTGATCAGTCCGGCCAATCGGCGAAACGCGGCAGGCAGAGCCACGACGAGAAACGCCAGGCCGAGAAAGAGCCCGCCCCAGGCCGCCAGTTGATAAAGAGGCAGCGCCACCGGCCCCCAGAGTGGCACCCGAAACGCGACCGAGCTCGACCCTCGAGCACACGCGAATCCAGGCGCCGCGATCAATCCACCGGCCGCCATCATGACGAGCGTTTCATAAAATGTCGCGATCGCCGCCGTCGCCGGCCGGGCGCCAGAGGGAACGACCATACCCGTGCGGATCACGACGACCATGGCTTTTCCCGGAACATATTTTCCCAGATGGCTCACCACGTAGGCTCGAAGCGCCGGAAATAAGCGTACTGGAGTCGGGCTCGACCGCAGCACCTGCTCGAAAAACCGTCCGCAAGCCAGCAGCCCGACCATGTAAAGGAGCCCCGCCGCAATCAACCAGTCCACCTCCAGATGAATCGGCTGGCTCTGATTGCGCAGATCGTTCCACGTTCGCAGCACATGGCGCCAGACGGCCCACAAGACCACGACAGTCACGGCCGACTTCACGGCCAGGATCGTCATCCGTCGCCATCGGGGCCGAGCCATCCGGCGTACCTCCCAATCGACCTCGCGGCTCCCTTTTTGGTGACCCGGAAGCTCGACAACAGCCAACCAACGAGCGCAGCGACCCTACTGACCAATCTCCTTGCGTGCCAACGATCAGCGATTCTAAGGCTCGGCCGATGCCGGTCACAAGGAGCCGGCCAAAGTATCGGCCGGTCCGCGGCCAACCAAACGGGGTACACCCGCGCACCGCGGCCGCGACCAGGCAGCACGGATCGCCTTGGGCACCGTAAACTGGTAGGCTTCACGGGTCGTCGGACAATAAGCGCGGCAACCCAGGCCGCGACGTTTTGACCATCGCGTGTCTCATGGAACCGGTTCGCTCCCAGTACGATGACGCGGTTGCCTACGATCATCCGGCCGCACTCGACCCCGAGGTGTTAGCGGCTCAGTGCGACTTTCGCACGACGCGGCGCGGCGGACCGGGCGGCCAGAACCGCAACAAGGTCGAGACGGCCGTCGTCTTCTTTCATCGAGCGACCGGCAAAACCGCCCAGGCGTCAGAGCGGCGAACTCAGGGCGAAAACCGGCGGATGGCCCTCTTGCGGCTGCGCGTCGAGCTGGCGCTGACGATTCGACGCCCGGTTGTCGATGAGCCGCCAGACCGTCCCTATGTGCCGAGCTCACTCTGGCGGCAGCGATGCCGGGCCGGCCGGATTCATGTCAGCGTCGAGCACGATGACTTCCCGGCGCTTCTGGCGGAGGCACTCGATATCTTACACAAAAGTGGTGCGGAACCCAGGAAAGCGGCGCTCATGCTCGGCTGTTCGCCCTCGCAATTGATCAAATTTCTCAAGGATTCGCCGCGGGCGTGGGCGCTCATCAACGAAGATCGCCGCGCCGCCGGTCGGCATCCACTACAGTGACGAGGGATGCCGCCGGCGCCGCGGCGATGAAAACGGACAGGCGCAGTCAGTGGCGTTGGCCAAAATCGAAACGGGCGACACGCGCTGGCTAAATGCCCTTGCACGATCCTCAGAGGAGGGCGAGTCTCCGCACGAGCCGAGTGCCCGTGCCGACTCGGAAAGCCTCCGCGTCTCGGAATCACGCAAGGCCGTTCAGCCAGTCAGTTCGTTAGTGCGCTTCACCCTCGACGATCGATGGCGCCGAAAGAGCGGTCAGCTCTTCGGCGGTCAATTCGTTGAACGATTTTCCTTCGCGTTCCAATCCGGCCTGAAGTCTCAGGGCGATCTCGTGGAGCTCTGGCGAGTTGATTACCGTGGCCAGCTCGGCCAGCTCGCTCGGGTCCAGATCGCCGAGCCCTTGACCGAGCCGCTCGAGTTCTTCTTCCATGCGCAGCGCGGTGTCGCGCATCTCGGCATGGGTCTCGGCGGAGCCGCCCAGAATGAAGATTTGGTCCCCTCGTGTGAGACGCTGTTGCTGATCATCGGAAGAGTCGTCGAGACCAAAGCCAATAAAGGCGGCACGGAGGCGGCGCGGTCGTGGACTTGAATGCGGCATAAGAATCATCGCGCAGTGGACCTTTCGCGTGTGGGGATGCGGAAATCGTTGGCCGACCAGGCAGGCTCCTTCGATGAACCGTCTGAATCGGCCCTGCTCGTCACGCGAATGTCTTATCGGATTCTCTCGGGCCATCAAACAGCGCGGGGTCTCGGAATCGCGTTCCACCGCCAGACTTGATCGGTAACCCTCTTACGATCCACCCAGGCATTCTTTCGCCACGTTGCGGGCCACGCGATAGGCGGCTTTCAGGGTGATGGCGCGGGCCTCGATTTGCTCTTCCCCAAAGAGCCGGCCCTCACTGGGGGGAAGACCCGCGAGCGTGATCGTCAGTGGAAGCAAGTCGAGAAACTGCCGGTACTTCTGTTGCAAGTCATTGGCAGCGGGCGTGGTGTCGGGCATGGGGATAACTCCGCATTCGATCGGTTAACGGGATTGGTCAACTCGCACCCAACAGGCGACTCGATTCGATCGAGCCCGGGTCAAAACCGAAACGATCCAAGGCGGCTTCGACATGAGCAAAAATCGAGCCTCGAAACGTCTCTCGCACGTCTCAGAGATTAGAGACTAGCGCGCCATCGGGCGCCGCGGCAAGCGGTCTGGCGATGATTCTCCAATTCGTTCGTTCAAGCATGGCCAGGTCGGCCTGATTCGCCTGAACTCCCTTTTCAACAGAATTGCCGCCGCTGAGGTCGACTTGCTCAAGATATCTGAAATTAGCGCATTGATCATTCAAGATGACGCCCGATGAGACCGACGCCCGGCGATCGATTCGATATGTTCCTGGCGCGGTTGTTTCCATCGATCCTTGGCTGATCCATGCTCGTGGGAGCTGGTCGTCGATTTCTTTAGCTTCAGTGGCCGTGGAAATATCGCTATCGCCAATCGGTCGCTGATCATGATTCTCTTGCGACGCAATGTTCGCATGACCACTCCCGGATAGACCATGCGGCGTGGCCGTTGTCAGGCGACACTAAAACTGACCCCCGTGGCCCACGTCTCGATCCATTCACGCTCATCGGGTATTCTGAGGATCGGGTTATACCGTGGCGGGAGAGCGATTCATGAAGGCTGGACGAAATGATCCGTGTCCGTGTGGGAGCGGTAAGAAGTATAAGAAATGTTGCCTTGGCAAGGACCAGGCCGCGGGGTTGGCAAAACGGGTGTGATTGAGCCTCCGCCTTCATTTGGTGCAAAGCCCCGAGCGGCGGTTCCTTCGGTGACAGAGCGCGACCCGGATCTTGCCCCGTCAACCCCGCCGGCACGCGCCACGGAAGCTCCAGCACCTCCCGCGCCGGTGGATCCAATCACCGAGAGAGGAGATAGCCTCTGGCGCGACTTCGAGTCTCAGAATGGCGACGGCGGGATCGCTGTCTTCCTCACCGCCCTGGAAGACGCTGAGGCCATGACGGACGATCTGGCCTTCGGGATGCTCAGCACCCTCCACTCCCACACCGCGAACAGCGGCAACCGCACACGCTTCGCGGAGCTGGTCGGCACGCTCCGTGAGCGCCTGCCCGAGGTGTACGATCAAAGCGCTCACGACTATCTGTGGTGGTGCCTGGTGGACGCCCTGGCGGAGGGCCGGCAGGAGCTTGTCCGGCCCTTGATGCGCGATCTGGCCGCCCGCGCCGGGCGCAACCTGGACACCTTCATCCGTGCTCAGGAAGCCCTGGAATATCACGGCCAACTCGACGTTCTCGTCGAGGCCATGCGTATCGCGTGGCCTTTGGTGAAATCCTCCGACCAGATGGTGCCCTGGGGCATCGCGGCGTTCGCGGAGAAGGGAGTCAGTTACGAAATCTACGACCACCTCGAATACACAGACTCTCTCGATGCGGATGCAGCCGTTTTGCACGGCCGCGTCCGGTTCTTCATCGAGCACCCGCGCGACGGCTACCTCCAAGAATTCGTTGGCGACCTGACAGGAAAGTCTGGGAGCGACTGGCAGGTGGACGACTTCGCCTTGAAGCGGCCGCGCAAAAGACGCCGTGAAGACCGGGATTCAGAGTCGGAGAAAGAACAGTCGCCAGACGAGGGTTCGAACAATCTTTGGCGGTTGATCAACGCATTCGTCGGCTACCTGCGCCGCGAGGAAGGTGTGCCCTTCCCGCGGGGGATACTGGTCAGGCACGAATTGTACCACTACTTCTTGCGGCGGAACGAAGGCGACCTCGATCCACGCCCGAGCATGCTTGAGTCGGCCATGCACCCCAACCGAAAACTGCCAAAACCACCCAGGCCGGCCCACCCGCTTTGTCCGGAACGGGTCACGCTCGACGTTCACCTCGCTGGCTTGATGGGCCCCTTGAACGGGCGCTACTACTCCGCGGCGGCCCTGTTCCAGGCCATTCCCGCCTGGCTGCGTTTCCTGGAATCTCGGCAGCTTATCAGCGCCGACACGGCAAAAAAAGTGGCGGCCGAGCTACTCCCCATACACGCCACGTTGCTGACGATCTGGGAGAAGTACATCGAGGATCCCGCCTTGTATCGCCAAGGACAGACGCCGCCGATCTCTGAAGTCACGGGAGGTTAATCGGCTCGTCGGACTCCAAGAAATTATCTCCAAACGGCCGGGGACTGTCCCGATTTTGCGCAGTTTACGGAGCAAGCGGAACTATACCAGAGGTATCCGGATTGGCGATTGGGCCAACTTGTGGCGAATGCGACCCGCTGGGCCGTTCCGTCCAAGGAGAACGGGCGTTAATCAAGAGGAAACGCACCTTCAGCTAAGAGTTCCGCCCGGAATTCGATCCGAAACGGATCGTTGATCTTCAGCAGCTCGATGGTAACGCGGCCTGTTGCCGTGCGGCCGACCAGATGTGGACCTTCCCACCGAAAAGTGTCGTGACCATTTATGCCGCCGTGGATTGAACAACGGCGTCAGCTTCCGTGTCGTCTCGTCCAGGCTGCCGATATCCGAACCCTTAAACGAATTACAGAAGACGCAAACAGACCACACCTGAAGTTCAGCATTGTCGATCCTCGACGCAAGTCGCCATAATTGAGGTACCGGCACTCCTGAGATTAGCGGATTGGATTCGCTCTCGCCGGGATCAAGGCTACCACGGAGGATCACCATGCGACACACCGAAGCCAGCCCAGTCCCCCCCGCGCACGCTGAAGCCAAATCAGCGAATTCCCCTGGCAAATCTTTGGAAAGCCCTTCCCCAATCCGATCGCGATCGGACGCTTCTGACACTGAGCCGCGTTGTCGCTCAGCAAATCCCAAGACCTCCCGTCGACAAGGAGGTCGATCATGAACGCCCTTGACATGAACGGCCGGACGGCCGGCACAACGGCCGGGGAGCCACGTTCCACGGGGTTCACCAGCCGGTCGGGCATCCTGCGATCGTCGAAGATCCTCGAGGTTCACCTCGATCGGCTCGCCATCGTTTATGTGCGTCAATCCGATCCACAGCAGGTTCTCAATCATCGGGAATCACGGGAACGGCAATACGCCCTGGCCGACCACGCTGTCGCTCTGGGATGGCCCAGGGAGCGAGTCATGGTGATCGATGACGACCAAGGTCAGAGCGGTCGAACGGCCGACCAGCGGTCTGGGTTTCAACGCCTTTTGGCCGAAGTTACCATGGAGCATGTCGGCATGATCCTGGGTATCGAGATGAGCCGCATCGCCCGCAACAACAAGGATTGGCACAATCTCCTGGAGATGTGCGCCATATTCGGGACGATTTTGTCCGACGAGGATGGCGTCTACGACCCGCAGGATACCAACGACAGGCTTCTTCTCGGCCTGAAAGGAACCATCAGCGAATTTGAGCTTGTTACTATGCGGAATCGACTCGAACGAGGCCGGTTGCATAAAGCCCAGCGTGGCGAACTCTTTCACCGCGTACCCACGGGCTACGTCAAACTGTCGACGGAGCGGGTCGAGATGGACCCCGACGAGCAGGTTCGTGAGGTCGTCCAACTGATTTTCGACAAGTACGACGAGTACGGTAGCGCGTGGGGAGTCTTTCATTACCTGATCCGCAATAACGTCCGCATTGGGTTTCGTCCTTTTCACGGGCCCAATCGGGGGAACCTGGAGTGGCGACGGCCGGTTCTGCTGACCGTCTTCCAGATCCTGCGGCACCCTATCTACGCCGGGGCCTATTCCTATGGCCGCCGACCGCACAAGCGTGTCCGATCGGCCACTGGAGACCGAACCAGCGCTGGCAACTGGGTGCCGATGGACCAATGGAAGGTCCTGATTCTCGATCGTCTGCCGGCCTACATTACCTGGGACCGCTATCTGGCGAATCAAGAAACTATGCGTCAACACCGATCAGGCCCAGGGTCCAAAGGGAGCCCTCGGGACGGCTCCGCGCTGCTGACTGGGCTCATCGTCTGCGGCAATTGTGGTCGTTGCCTCCAGGCTTCCTACCGAACCCAGCACAGGGCCTATTACAGTTGCGTCCGACACCTCCACGAGGGGACCGAACAGAAATGCTTTGGGCTGAAGGCCGCGGCGGTCGACGATCTCGTAAAGCAACAGGTACTCCTCGCTCTGGAACCCGCCGCCCTGGAGTTGAGTTGTCGGGCCATGGAAGACGTCCAACGAGACCGCGCCCGCCTGGAGAAGCACTGGAAACAGCGGCTGGAGAGGGCAAAGTATGAGGCAGAGGACGCCGAACGACGCTACCGGGCCGTCGACCCAGAGAACCGCCTGGTTGCCCGGTCCCTGGAGCAGCGATGGGAAGAGATGTTACGGGCCGAGCGACAGGTCCGCGACGACTACGACCGATTTCTCCGCGAACAGCCACCTCAGCTCACGCGCGAGGAACGAGCAAGAATCGCGGCGATCTCCTCTGACCTTCCCGCGCTCTGGCATGCCCCGGAGACGACCCACAAGGATCGTAAAGAGATCGTCCGGCACCTGGTGGAAAAAGTCGTTGTTCACGTGAAAAATGACAGCGAATATGTAGACGTCACCATCCATTGGCAAGGAGGATTCATAAGTCAGCACGAGGTCGTGCGTCCGGTCAAGTCATACGAGAAGCTCCGCGACTTCGACAAGCTCATGGATCGGATTGTGACGTTGCGTCACGAAGGCCACACGGCGGCTCAAATCGCCGACTGCCTGAACCGGGAGGGATTCAGCCCGCCGAAGCGATGCGGCGTGTTCTTCCCTGAACTTGTCCACCAACTGCTGAAACGCCGCGGTCTGGAGAACGAGAAGACGTATACCGATCAGCTCGGGCCGCACGAGTGGTGGTTACCGAAGCTGGCCGAACAGATCCCGGTGTCAGCCGGCAAGCTCGCCGACTGGGCACGCCGGGAGTGGGTGAGGGCACGTAAGACACCGGCCCAAGGGCTGTGGATAGTATGGGCCGACCGGGACGAACTCAAGCGGTTGAAAGCCCTGTCGGCCGAGAGCCAACGTGGCATGACCACGTATCCGAGCGGCCTGAAAAAGCCCAAACAGTCAAAGGCGTGATCGCCGGAGGAGGCGGGAGCACGATGGGCCACCTTGTTCGGACATTGAGTGGTGATCGCATAGAGGAGGAGCTTCGGCAAGCATACTGCGTTCTTGCCAAGACCTACCTGCGTCACCGAGCGGGAGGGCTCGGGGACGTTGAAAATGCTGACGCCAGCACCCTCCAAGCCGCAGTGCTGGATTCGGAATCGCTGGTCAATTTATCCGAGGCAAAGGCCATCTGCGAGTTGATCACGGCTGACTTCGAGCGGCCTGGGGAGCTCTTCAATCAGCTTGGCCATATGAGCGTCTTGCTTGCTGCTGCCTCGGGGTTGGCGTCATGTGGCCTACAGCCGAATATCTGCGCTCCGACGCAACAGAGCGCAGACAAAGGAGGGCAAGCGATCCCCGACCTGGGTGGGGACCGCTGGTCGCTGGAGGCATACGGCGGCGTTGATTACGGAAACAACGGCAAGCTCGCCAAAGACCTGAGGTCGCTTGCTCGCTGGGCGCAGACGTCACCGACGAGTCGCGTCTTCCTGGCGTTCCGTCAGTCGGCTTGGCATCTAAGAACGCCTTTGTCGCAGCTTCGCTTCAGTCCCATCGTCCATCGGTGCTCGAAGAATCATGGCGGGCCGTTCCGTGCATCCGGGGAGGGACAGACGTTCTACACCTCTGCAGAAGTCGAGATTGTCGAAGTCCGCAACATCATCGTTACTCTCGAATCGGTGGATCAATCTCAGTGAAGAATGGAGGCACTATGTCTGCTACTTCCAATAAAAACATTTCAAGCATAAGTTCTCGACGATTGTCGGACCCTTATGCTTCGCTGAGATGATATGGTCAATCTCGAAAGGCGTCGGGTCTAACGCATCAGGCATCCGGCAATATTCGCAACAGCCTTTCGCCCGCTGCCAGACCAGGCGCACCATTTCCGCGTTCATCGGCAGCTCAGGAGTATGTCTGCCGGTTCGGTCTGATTTTCAGCGTTCGACGAGCCTTCGATTTGAGTATGCCCAGCAGCGTGCCCGCCTTGGCATATCCATGAAGTTCTTCTTTCTCCGTCGCGGTCAGAGCATCCGCCTGATTGCGGTCTGCCAGGTCATGCATTCGGGACTTGTCTCGCTCGTCAAATTCGACGTCAATGATCGAACGAGCCAGCTCAACCGGTAACAGCCCGCGCTCATCATCGAAGACGCGAGCCAGGATGGTGACCTCATTATCGCCTGTCCGTGCCGCTGTGCTCATAGCCCGTGGCCCCGCCCTGAGTATTTGCCAGGCGTTAGCATAGCACAACGTGTCTGTTCGCGGAATCGAATCATTGGCGACGTGTTCAAAAGTCGTCGCGCATATCAAAGGTGACCCCAGCAATCGCCGCACGACGAGCAGTCAGGCATAGGGCGTTCTCGCTCCCCGGACTCGACGAAGCACGCAGCAGCGTCTTTCATATCCCGATCGATGCGTGTCCGCGTTCCGTTAACTGTCGGCGCATTCCGTCATCGACCCGTTCACCGCGATGTGGCAACTGGCGGCACCAGTGATCTGAGGAAGGCCTGAACTCGGAGTCGCTCGTCTGGAAGTAGCTTGAAGAACTTTCTCGCCGAGTCTTCCCCCTCGCCGCCATGGAACGCGACCGCGTCTTCCAGGTTCTTTGCCCGGCCGTCGTGCAAATAGGGCCCCGAGTCGCGGAATCCCCAGAGCGGCGGCGTTCGCCATTCCTGCCTCCTCACGCCCTCACTCGAGGAATCGGGCTGGCTGATTCCGTAATAGCTGCCCGAGTCGCTGAGCGCCGGGCCCATGTCGTGCAAAAGAAGGTCGCTGTAGATGCCACCGACATCGGCGATTTTGGGACGATGACACGTCGCGCAACCTGCGGCCTCGAACATCGAGCGGCCATCTTTTACCGCGGTCGATCCCGGCGGCGGTGTTTCCTTCTCACTCGGAGCGGGTAAGCTCCTCACATAGGCCACCAGGGCGTCACAATCTTTCTGCGTCAGGTCCAGCCCCTTCGCCACCGACTCAGGATCGAGCGGCGAGGCGGCCTGATGGTGACCTGGGACTTCGAGCCCGAGCTCGTTCGCGCAAGCGGAAAGGATGAATTCACGCAGGTTGGGTGTCTCTGCCTTCCAGCCGAATCGGCCCAGCCGGCCATCTTTCAGGCGGTTGGCACGGCCCTTTACCTTCGGATACTCCGAAAATGTGTCCTTTTCCGCTGCCAGCAACGCCTCGTCTGAAATCGCGTCGATCATGCCAACACCAAAGAGCCCTGGTGGATTGCGCTCCGAGACTGTCATCCCGGTCGCGCTGCCCGGCGGGCGCACCCGGGCCGAGGGGGCGCGCCCAACCGAGCCGACCAGGTCCTTGACTTGATCGATCTCGGTTTCAACCGATTCGGCCATGTTGGCGAAGCCATCGTCGAACAGCAGACTGAGACGTTTCCGCCTGTACTCGGGATCGACCCCGAAGCGATGGAGGACGATGCTTTGCGATGAACGGAAGCCGGGGTGCAGCTCGGCCAACTTACTTTTCGACCTGGCGCGTTGGGAGGCCGTCAGGATCTCGACGTTCGTGCTCGTCGGCCCTGCGCCGCCAGGCCCACCCTGGTGATGACAGGCGATGCATGAAGTTTCGTTGTACATGGGCCCCAGTCCGTCACCACCAAGGCCAATGCCATTCGATCCGCCGGGTAGCCATTCCGTGGCGAAGAGCTCAGCCCCGCGTATCAAGACGGCTTTGTCCGGCTGGTCAGAACCGGCCCAGGCGATATTCGCCGCAACGATACAGAAGCCGGCGAGCGAGGCGAACATCGAAAATGAACGCCACCATCGACGGCAATCTCCCGCTCGGACATCGAACTTTGACATGTCAGGCTCCGAGTGAAGGCGTCCCTCGCCCCCGGGGTTCCCGCTCGCTCGACTCTAAGCGATGTGGCCAGCACTGTCCAGCGTGCGCGGATGGGAGACGGGGTTTCAGTAAGAGTCTGTTCCGGAAGTCCAGATCCGGGTGAGCGCGGGGCGTCAGCCCCCTGTCTTCTCGGTCTCCGGACAGGGGGCGAGCGTTCCGCGAGCCAAGGGTCTCGGAAGCTCGACAGAGTCTCGCTCTCCCAATAAGCCTCGGGAGGGCGAGCGGCCCTGCGAGCCGAGTGCCTCGGCCGAGCTCGACAGAGTCTCGCCCTCCCAATAAGCCCCGGGAGGGCGAGCGGCCCTGCGAGCCGAGTGCCTCGGCAGCTCGACGAAGTCTCGCTCTCCCAATAAGCCCCGGGAGGGCGAGCCGCCCCCCGCTCGCCTTTACGGAACAGACTCTAACACGCCGATAGACCAACAGGCGGATCCGTCGTCATCTCGCCCGTAGGGACCGTGACCGATCGAGTCTGCCGTTGCCTACGCCACTCTCGCTCCATCTGGCCTCTGACCAGCTCGATCAGGGAACCGAGCGATGCGTATTGCTGTCCATTCGTCCCTGTCCAAGATCGTCTATCGCGTGGCCAGCGTCCGCCGCGCCAGCTCGGGCGGCCCGATCGCTGTCGTCAGCAGCCAGCTCACCGGCGGGCGCTGGACGCCGCCGGGGCGAAAATGGTCGGGCGCTCCAGAAAGCTATCGAGGCGATGCGCTCCGGTGAGCCGAATGAGCACCAATCTATCGTCGTTCGCGACACCCAGGGTCGTTCTGGCCGAGTATCCTCAATCCGAGCATAATCGTCCTGATGAAATCGAATATCGGTACCTCCGTCGTCGAAACGGAATCCTTCAAGGCGAAACCGAAGAAAAAATGACAATGGCCAAGAAGAACGACGCGCTCACGGATTTTGATAAGCAGCTTATCGCCGGCATGGAAGAAGTGGTCGCGCATATCAAAGGTGAGCCCAGCAATAGCCGCACGACGATCGTTGAATTTGCCGACGCGAAATCGATCCGGGAAGGGCTTGGCATGAGCCAGTCGGGATTTTCTCGTGCCTATTGGATCCCTCTGAAGACCTTGCAACACGGGGAGCAGCGCCGGCACAATCCAGACCGCACCGCTCCGCCTACCTTTGGACGATCGAGGCGTTTCCCGATCAAGTGCGCAAAGCGCAGCAGCGTCACCAGTTGACTCCGAGAAATAAAACAGAGTAGGCGGACCGAGCTTCAGGATGTTAGCTTCAGATGAAGATTTGCGAGAGAACTTTCTGGAAAGCGTAGGATCGACCAGGATGGACTATCGCTTGAAAGTGCGCATTGAAATCGGCCCCGGAAGCCGTCCAGCCTGTCCCGCTTGAATGCAAGTTAATAAACCGCAGGGTAATCAAATGACTGAATATGCAAGATAACTCCATGTAAGCTGATCGCCTTGCTCGGAGCGTTGAAGATTGACCTCTCGTGGAACGAAGGGCAGCCCGTCTCCGGAGGGGATCGCCTGGTTGCGTGCGCGTCGGCGCCAGGCGACGATTGACCCCAAACCCACTGGAGGACGCTGCCATGGCTCCGTCGACGATCTCAGTCACCTTCATTGATGATGCCAGCTCGACGACGATAGCGGCGCTTGAGCTGCCGATCGCCAACCTTCCCGAGACCTTTGATCGGGAGTCCACTGTACGCCTTGGTGACGATGACTGGGCCGTCGTAAGTGCCCGGCCGCGCACGAAACCTGAATTTGGCGGCTCCGGTAAGCTGGTCTTACATCTTCGTAGGTTGGAGCAGGTCAATCCATCGGATCTTCTCTACAGCCTGCCGTCGATTTGCGACCGGCTCCCCACCGTGTCAGACACGCCCCCGGGCGCTGGTGATCTCGCTCTGTACGAGGATGACTGGCGGCAGTTCGAGTTCGTTTCTCGGGTTTTCGCGGCTGACGCGGACGCCGAGATCGCCGCAATTCGTGCAATTCACGAGAATGAAAGCGATGGCGTCGGCTGGAAGAAGATCCACGTCCGCAAGCGGCCTGACCCGCCGATTGTTTCGACGCTCAGCCGGGCGGACATCAACCGTGCTTTCGGCAACGCCACGTTTCGCGGGGTCTGCGTCGCCGGCTCCGTGGTCGTCGCCGGCTACTCATTTCAGGCCGGAGATTTCCAATGCTACGGCATCGAGAAGAATGGCGCGATCAGCGTGCTCGGGATCGCCAGTGTGGCCGCCGGAGAGGAAGTCGTCGACACGCTGGCCCGTCTCGCCGAGGAGTTCGACCTTGAGCTGATCCACTGGTGCCGGTGCGCCGGCTCAACTCGAACGATCCGCTGTTCCGTCAGCTCCTGAAAGGCGAGGTTTGATTGGAGAATCCGCCGTGAGGCAGTCGCTCCATTTCCAGCACGCTCTGGACGGCTCAGCCATTTACGTGGATCAGTTGTGCGCCGTCAATTTCGTCGTCTAGCTCGCCGGAGGCCACGTAGTTGAATCCTAGTCCTACTGACCAATCGGGCAGGCCCAGAATTGCGGCAAGTTGTGCGTGTCTGTCAACCGCGAAGACGTAATCGCTGCGCAGGATCGCCTCGACATCGGCCGCAGCCGCCGTCGGTCTCAGCGTTGCACAGAGTATGTTAGCGTCGCCTGCCTGCCAGTCTGGCGCGCCATGTTCTTTCTCGAAGGCATCGGGGTCCGAGTTGTATGAATCGGCCAGGTCACCACCCTCGAACAGCCAGTAACACAGCATGTCATCGTCGTGGTTGAGGGCGGCGAAAACCGGTCGGCTCAACTCCCGAGACAAGAGGCTGCCCAGATCAAGGATCGGCCCCGTCGCCTGGCTGTCCGCCTCCTCGTCGAAGGCAACGACATGGCCACCTTTCGACGGTGTGACAATTGCGCGACGACCGGCACGGCCGAGAACATCGGCAACTTGCGGCGGCTCCGCGTCCTTCACCACGAAGTTGACGTAAAAGTTTCCCATCAGAGCCTCCGCTTCTAACAGTCGACTTCAGCGGACCGACCCGCCGAGATGAAGCATCACAATATCAAGAACCTTCGCGGTCGGCCAAGTCCGCTACAGTGCGGCACTCGTCCGGCTCTGTCGGGGCCACTCGAAACAGAACGCAAAAGGCTCGGACGCCGCACCATTCCTGGTGCATGGGCTTTTGGTATTGAAAGTCGCACGCTTGAGGCGCAAACCAAGACGCTCTCACGCGTTCGGTCGGGTGCGTGCCACGCGTAGACATGCACTCCGTCCAAGCTCTACGACAATTGATGCAGGATACTGCACACGACGTGACGGCGCAATGAGATGCTCGGTGACCCTCAGGGTGCGAAAGTCCGCGCGTGCCTTTCACCGTGCCTATCCGCGTGAGTCTCTTACCTTGCATCACCGATTGTTCAAAGCGAATGGCGTCCTCAAGCTCTGCAACGTTCCGGAACCGATAATGGCCCAGTTTCGGGTCAGTCAACTCGTCAAGTATTTTCACATCTATCCGGACCTTGAAGCAGCGCTCAAATTAGACCGATAGGACGAGAGCCGTTGCGCTTCGAGATTTCGGTTCATAGTTGATTACGATGCGAAGGGGACCGCTCCAGGGAAGGTAAATCGGCTCTAATGGCGCTCGATCGAGTTACTCGGCACTCGCGCTGGCGATGTGGGGATGTCCCTGAGACTGCGACGGAGCGCACGCAATGAGATGGTATCAGCCTCGCTTCACCTTGCGGCGTCTTATACTGAGGTCGATAACTAATCGCGTCCCGGTTTCCTTCCTCGGTTTCCTTCCTCGTCCCGGTTTCCTTCCTATACTGAGGTCGATAACTAATCGCGTCCCGGTTTCCTTCCCCCGCGTCCCGGTTTCCTTCCCCCCCACCTGGCAGGTTCCGTCCAGGAGACGCCGCTTTCAAGTCGGTATTAATGACTAGATATGTGGTTTCGAGTATGTCTATATCCGATCATATCAATGTGCAGTCAATCGAGGGAACCACTGGGTAAATGGGAGCAGCGATCATGGCTTCGGGATCGCCTTGGCGGCCTGGACCGGCTTCGTCGCGGCCTCGATCGTCGCGTGGACGTCGGCCCAGAGCGATTCCCAGGCCGGCCGCTCGTCAGCGAGGAGGTTGAGCTGGGGGTCGCCGGCCCGGACCATGGCAAGGTCGGCGTCGGTGAGCCACCACGACAGCTTGTTGGCGGAAGCCTCCCGCTCGGCAGGCTGGTCGGAATTCGCCTGCGCGGCTCGAACGGCGAGTTCGGCGCGGAGCCAGGCCAGGGCCTTCCCGCGGAGTGCGGCCCGCTCGGCCAGCAAGGCCGGGGCGTCGACGCCCCGGCCGACCGACGCCAGGAGGGCGACGCATGCGGCGTTGTATCGAGCCGCGGAATCCCCAGCCTCGGCCAACTTCGGGTCTCCGGCGAAGGCGCCGTCGAAGAGGCGAGCGGCCGCGGCATACTGGCGCCGGAAGGACGAGGCGCACAGGCGAGCGAACTCGAGGCACTCGACCGGGGTGGCCGGGGCCGACCGTCCTGCGACGACGTCGTCGAGCCGAGGCAAGAGAACCGCGGCTTGCCGCACCCGGTCCAGGGCCCTCGCCGAGCTAAAGTCCTTGGGGTCGAGCTCGACAAGCTTGCGAAACTCGGCCTCAGCAGCCGCCAGATCACCTTTCTGGTGCAAGAGCCTCGCGACAATCTTCCGAGAGAAAACGTCCCCCGGGTCGACCTCGACGGTCCTCCGGAAGAGCTGCTCGGCCCCGGCGTCGTCCCCCCTGTCGCGGAGGATGTAGCCGAGGTTGTTCATGGCGAGAGTGAAGCGAGGGTTCAGCTCGATAGTCCGGCGATACCGGGACTCGGCGGATTTCAGGTCCCGCTTCCCATACTGGAGGATCTGCCCCAGCACGAAGTGCCCGACCGCGTTTTCGGGGTTGAGGGCGATCAGGGTCCGCGCGTAGCCGACGGATTCCTCGATGCGGACCGGGTCCGTGGGATATCCCTCGCTCAAGGCCCAGGCCAGATCCCTCAGGAGGGTGCGATCGGACGGGGATTTCTCCCAGGCGTGCTGGAGGATCCGGGCGCCCTCCCGGTAGGATTTGCACTGCAACACCAGGGCATCGCCGATGAGTGCCGCCGTCGGCGGAGGCAGGTCGAGCGCCGAAAGACGGCCGGCCAGGCGATTCAACGCCTCGCATCCGCCCGCGATGGCGGCCCGTATCTCCCGGCGGACTGGATCTCCGTCGACAAGATCGGCCGCCGCCCTGACTCGGTCGACCGCCGGGTTGGCCCGATAAAACGCGGAGGTATGCCACCGGTCGAGCGCCTTCAACAGCGCGCCGCGGAGTCCGGGCCGCTCGGCACTCACGGCGGCGGCCAGCGTCGGCGGGTCGCCGCCGGCGGGCAATCCGGCCTCCTCGAACGCCGAGCGGTAGAGTCGACGCTTCTCCTGGTCGTCGATCAGGCCTCCGGCCGTCCCGGCATCCGCGCCCTCGGCGTTCTCGAGGGCGGCCAGTAATCTCGCGTCGCGGCGGGACCCGGCCAGGCGGGAGCGGACCGACCTGGCCGCCTCGCCCGCCCTGGCCCTGACGTCCGCGCCGCCGACCCCGGCGACTGCACTCTCGGCCTGGGCGACGGCGGCCTCGGCCTGCTCCAGGAGCTTGACGGCCGCGTTGGCCTCGAACAGCTCCGCCGGGTCGATCGCCCCGGCCTGGGCCTCGAGCTCCGCGGCTCGGCCGAGGGCGACGCTGGCGAGGCGGTCGGCATCGTTGCGGCGGCCTTCGGCCTGGTTGCGGATGATCAGCGCGGCCGAGGCGCCGACGACCAGCAGGGCGAGTGCGCCGACGGCGACCGCCCGTCGCGCCCGCCGCTTCTGCCGATCGGCCCGGGTTTCGGCCTCGAGGCGGGCGCGGTCCCCCTCGGCCCGGACGCGGTCGAGCTCGGCCTTGCGGGCCCGCTCCTCGGCCTCGGCGCGAAACGAAGCGATCGCTCGAGCGACCGCGCCGGCGTCGCTCGGGCGGTCGTCGCGCTCGGGGTTGAGGCACGACTTGCAGAGGGCAACCAGCTCGGGCTCGGCGCCGCTGGCGTCGAGCCGGGCGAAGCAGTCATCGAGCTTGCCCCGGGCGGCCAGCACGCGGATCGTCTCGGCATTGTCGCCGACATAAGGGGGTTGGCCGGTCAGGATCACCGCCAGGACTGCCCCGAGGCCGAAGACGTCGCTTCGCTCGTCGACCTGCTCGACGGCACCGACGGCCTGCTCGGGCGCCATGTATGCCGGCGTGCCCAGCACGCTGCCGGACTGGGTCTGGGAGCCGTCGGAGTCGTCGCGGGCCGAGAGGATCTCAGTGGCCATCCGTTCGTCGGAGTCGGACGGCCGGGTCTGTCCCGTCGGCCGCCCGAGGACCTTGGCCAGGCCCCAGTCCATCACCTGGACCTCGCCGAACGAACCTACCATGATATTCTGCGGCTTGAGATCGCGGTGGATCACGCGTCGGGCATGGGCATAGGCGACGGCCTGGCAGACCTGCTCGAAGGCGGCCAGGAAACGGCCGCGGT
This sequence comes from uncultured Planctomycetota bacterium, assembly GCA_963818265.1. Lineage (GTDB taxonomy): Bacteria > Planctomycetota > Planctomycetia > Isosphaerales > Isosphaeraceae > CAWFRS01. The sequence continues at coordinate 962,348 of CAWFRS010000001.1, forward strand.
CGGCCCCGGGATTCGGCGCGCTCGGCAACGAGGTCGCCGAGGGTCTGCCCCTTGATCAGCTTCATCGCCAGGAACGGCCGGCCACCGGGCAGGGTGCCGAGGTCGTGGATCGGCGGGATGCCCGGGTGCTGGAGCTGGCCGGATATCCGGGCCTCGTCCACGAACCTCCGGGCCACGGCCGATCCTGTATGGTAACGGCTCTGGAGAATCTTGACCGCGACCTGCCGCCCGAGCGTCCGATCGTCCGCCAGGTAGACCTCTCCGATGCCACCCCGCGCGATCTCCTCGCGCAGGTCGTAGCGAAAGCTCAGATCGGCGGCGACATCGGGCGCCCCGTGACCTTCGCTGGCTCTGGAGGGCTCCTGATTCACAAACTCGAGGGTGACTTCCGCGTCCGCGTCAGGCTTCAAATCCTGGGGCATCTCGAGGCTCCCTGAACTCGGCGCTGACTCTCAGTGAGATTGTATTAGCCACGCGCCACGATGCCAGGTTGAAGTTCCGGGGACACCACACATAATTCGCGGCAACAATTGAGCATCATAGAAGTTCCGAAGTTCCGGGGACACCACACATAATTCGCGGCAACAATTGAGCATCATGTCCCTGGAATACCCGTGCGGACGAAGGCCCCTCGAAGTTCCGGGCCGGGTCACCCAGGGCGGTTGCCCGCCCCGGGTTCCCACAGATCCCAACGTGCGGATTTCCCGCATTGCGGAAGTTCCGGGGACACCACACATAATTCGCGGCAACAATTGAGCATCATAGAAGTTCCGAAGTTCCGGGGACACCACACATAATTCGCGGCGAAGTTCCGGGGACACCACACATAATTCGCGGCAACAATTGAGCATCATGTCCCTGGAATACCCGTGCGGACGAAGGCCCCTGGCGATAGCCTTGAGAAGTTCCGGAAGTTCCGGGAAGTTCCGGGGACACCACACATAATTCGCGGCAACAATTGAGCATCGTGTCCCTGGAATACCCGTGCGGACGAAGGCCCCTGGCGATAGCCTTCGTGCAGTTCTCATCCAGGTGGAACCGTATCGTCTTGGGCATTGGCGTTCCGTGCCTTGAGAGCGTCTTGCACCCGCGAGGGGTGCGTCCGTCGCTGCTCCTCGTACCAGGCCCGGTCGGCGGCTATCTCGGCGTTAATCTCTTCGCGGTGGTCGTGATAGTAGGCCAGAGCTGCGTAGATGCCGGCCAGAGTCAGATGAGGGAACTCGGAGACGATTTCCGCGGGGCTGTTCTTCTCCCGCTCATGCATGATAGCGATGTGCTTGACCTGGATGCGGCTGCCGGCAATGCGGGGCTTGCCGCCGCACGTGTCGGGCGTCGAGACGATGTGCTCGCGGATGATGGGCAGGACGCCTGTCATCGAGGGATAGCCTTCGGTCTGGCTTGAAGTCGGTTCCATGCTGTCATGTTACCAGATGGCGGTCCAAAAAGACTAACGGAAACGGAAACTCGGCAATCCTGGGTGTCGATCGGGACATGGTCGAAGGGTCTCGCAATTTGCATTCATGCAGTTCGTTCGTGATTCGGCCATCCAGGATCAAAAACTAATCGCATCCCGGTTTCACCCCCCGAGGGCAAGTCACGTCGTCAATACTAGCTGCGTCCCTGTTTCTTTCCCAGCTGCGTCCCTGTTTCTTTCCCTTGCTGTCCTGTCTGCCGGATATCCTTTGTACCCGTCACGGTTGCGCCGCGTACGGTTCCGGCAACGCCACACGCATGTAAGACACGGCGAAATGCTGCGCCAGATGCTCGCGGTAGGGCGACGCCAGGCTAGCGACCCGTTTCCCGCCTTTGATCAATTGCTCCAGCGCCACGCGCGGAACCGAATGAACATCCCGCAGGTCGATCAGCGATTCTGGCAGCGAAACCGGAGTCGTCGCTGCCGGAAGGAAATACCAGCCGAAGACCAGGTGACGGCGCATCTGATCGCGAATAACCGTTCCCTTCAAGACGCCCGATTCGACCAGCGTCTGCGCGTCATGCACCTGAGCCACCAGAACCGACTCCACTTTCGCTTGCGCCAGATCGCACGCTTGGGTCAATACGATCACACGCGCCGTCCACCATTTCGTGGCCGGGGCGTTCAAATCGACAGGAAGGACCGCCACATTCAAACCGAGCAATGGGCAGTCCTCGATGACGTCCCCTTGCGTCAAGGGATCACTTGTAGCCGAGCGAGCGAACACTTCAACTAATCCTGCCCGGGTAGATCATGAGGAGTCGGCAAAGGCGCTTCCACGCGCACGGCGTGGAGTGACTTGCCTTCCGGCCACGTAATGCCGGACGGCACGCAAACCTCCTCGGTCAAGAACGGCTCCTGCGGCAACGGCGCTTCCGAAAACGTCGGCGCCGTAGTGCGAAGCGCGCTCTCCAGCATTTCAAGAGCAGTATCCGCGGGCGTCCGCTGCTGGGCCTTCGCTAGACGCTGAATCCGGTCAAAAAGCGAAACCGGCACATTGTCGATGACAAGGGTCGGCATGCGGTGATCCTCCGATATCTGGAAAACAGCCGGCACGCTCTCATTCTACACAACGCTTCAGCCGCCGCGAAGCCGAAAGGAAAGCCAGGGAGCGGAAGCCGCACGGGTTGAACGACATGAAAAGTGGACGGGATGACCGGCGGCCTGATGCGAGCGCGCGATCGATCCACGGTTCAGAATCGCATCCGAGGACCGCACATCAGGCGAGGGCATCCGGCACCTTGCCCACCCGCGGACGGAGGGTTCACCTACGCACAGCGTTATGTATGGTGTCCCCGGAGCCCGGCGTGACCGAGGACGAGCAGGTGAGTTGCGTTGCGGGGACGGACCAGGAGCGCAGAGACCTCACCTTTCTCGGGTGTGGCGACGAACCTCAATTCCGTGGCATCGGCCATGTCAGACATTCTCCCTTGGCCTCAGGGCTGGTCGTCGGAAGCCAATCGTGAACATGCGTTGCGCACCGTTTATGGGCGTGCCGCGCGAAACGTCGCGCGGCGCCCGTCCACGCTCGCCAAGGCTTGTTGCCGACAGCAAGGCTTTGATTGAGCCCAGGACGTTCCTTTCCTCCGGCGGCTTCCATCAGTCTTCAACCATGATCTCGAACGACGGGTGAGCCAGGTCGATCTGATCCCATCCGGGAATCTTGACGTGAACCTTGGCCACGCCATTGGTCGCGCCACTGGGGACCCGCACGGGGCCCTCGAATTCGTAGTATCAACACCGTCCTGACAGTATGACGATCGTGGTGATCGGCGCTGAGTTGGAATCGGCGCGTGGCCACTCGATCTCGGCGGTCGGGTGAATGTTTTCGGGCACGGCCTCGTAGGCGAGCGAGGCGAATGTGCCGCCGTCGAGACCCGGCGTGCCGAACCGGAGGTGAAGCTCGGGCTTGGCCGCGCTGCGGCTGATTGACTTGTAGCGAATCGGCTGCACACTCATTGGCCCACCAAAATGGACGAGCCCGGCGCGTTCGCGGCTCTCGCGAAAGAGGGGCGACCAGCCGGCGTATTGCTTGATCGAGCCGTCAACGAAGATCGAGAGCACGAAGTCGGCGGGTGCATCGCCAATCTGGTACTGAGTCATCTCGAATCGAGTGTGCCTCCGAGCCCCCTGGTTCGGCTTCAGGTCGCCGACGTCGTACTTGAGCTCGGAATAAGTGGCGGCTTTGCCGTTTTGCATCGTGTTGAACTGACGGCGATCGGCTGGCACGAGCAATTCATCGGGCTCGGTTAGATCGCCGTTACCATTGCGGTCGACGTAGAGTCGTTCGCCATCCTTGATCATCCAGACGCCGACGTCGGCCCTGGGTCCAAAGACCATCAGGCAATAGCGCGGGTCAGCAAGCCTGGGCGGCTCTTTGCCAATCGTTCGATCCACTTTCGACAGATCGGGCGTCGCCCGAGGCGGCGGTGGGCCGAACAGCAAACCCGTGAGTACCATCATGATCGCGCCGGCGAGCGGCATGGCTTGCGTACTCCATAAAGAGATGTTGCGACAGGCTGTCCGGCCAGGTTTCCGACATTGTATCGATTGATCCGGTCGGCGTGAACTGAACTCGTTCACTGGCCACAAGCGTGATATGCGGACACGTCGCGACACGTGAACAAAGATCGCGCGATCTTGAACTTCCGTTGCGGCGTCGGAGTTTTCACGGCGGATATCGCGCTTCCCTTGCCCTGCAAGTGGCAATCCGACCCACGGATGGCTACAGTCAATGGCGCCTGACCGGCTGCGGGTGTTGCCCAGGTCGCTCTCCACGGGAGGTTTAGCGTCATGGCCGCGACGAACTTCAAGCATCTGCGTGTCGACGAGCAGAATGGAGTCGCCGTCGTCGATTTCGTCGACTCGCAGCTCATGTTCGCAACGGACGTCATCGACGAGATCGGCGACGAAGCTGCACAGCCTGATCTCGGATCATGGTTACTCCAAGATCGTCCTCGATTTCCGTCACGTCCAGTACATTGCCAGCATGATGCTGGCCAAGCTGGCGAAACTCGAACGACATGTCGAGATCGCCCACGGCAAGCTCAGGCTCTGCGGGCTGGGCCCGATTCTCAAGGATACGTTTCGGATCGGCCACTTCGAGCGCGTGTTCGATATTCATGACGACGCACGGGCGGCCATTGACTCACCCTGGTGATCTCCTCGAAGCAGTCAAAACGGTTTTGGCCCAGGAGAGTCTGTGGCTGGCCGCATCTATCTGATGGGGCTCCGCGGTATCAGTCTTTGTTTTTGGTTGCGCTCGCTCAGGCGGCTAACCAATCGCGTTCCGGTTTCACCCCGCCCTTACCGCTTGAGGTCCGCGACGCGTTCCCGTTACCGGGGTGACCCGGCGTGCCATCCGTCCGATCCGATCCGTCAGCGAACGCTCGAGGAGGGCGCCCAGTGCGGTCGTTCAATCCGGGATGGTGGCGACCCCGGCTGTCGATACGAGCGCTGATGATCGGCGTTGCCGCCCTCGCCCTGGTCTTCGCCTGCGTCTGGGTTTATCTGCCCTGGCTCAGGTGGCGTCTGCGCGTCGACCGCATCATCGACAAGAAACTCGCGGGGCGAGACAGGCATGGCAATGTGTTCTTCGGCCCGACCTACGAGAAATACTACGCCTTGACCGGCCCCGAATACCAGGATGTCCTCAAGGACCCGCGTTACGTCGCCGAACGCTTGCTCGAGGACTCGGCGAACGACGCGGACCCCCAACGGCGGGCGGAGGCTTTCTCGGCACTTCGGAGACTGCTCGCCGAGTCGGCCTCACCGGCACTGGCGCAGGAGTTCCTCGGCGCATTCTGCGGCAAGCCGTGGCCGGAACCTCTCGGTCCGGCGACGAGAGTTCCGCGATCATGCTCATCCGAGGCTTGAGCCCGCAACTTGGTCTGGACGAGGCCCAGCGCGCCGCCATTCTGGCGCGAGCCCGAGCGCTGGCCCGCGGGCCTGACCCCGAAAAGCTCCTGCCACTCTGGGCCATTCTCATCGGCCAGATCGGAGGCGGCGCCGAGTTTGAAGTCCTCCTCGAGCCTCGACGACTCGCGCGATCCCAGGTCGTTCACCTTTGGTACGGGATCGAGACTGACGCATTCGCGACTGCCGGTCCTGCTCGACCACATCCGGCGCTGGCTCGATGACCCGGCCCGCGCCATCGGCGCCCTCGACTACACCATCCTTCCTTGCACCACCGAGGGCCGCCAGCTCTTGCTGGAAGTCGTGCTCACAGCAGGCCGCGATGACGAAGTTCGGCGCAAGGCCTTGCGGCTCCTGAAGCGTGATTGTAACGGCGTCGAGCTGCTCCTGGGCGTCTGCGAGGACCCTCTTCGCCGTCGGGTTGTCGGCCAGTTCTATGGGCCCGACCGGCACAACCTCACCACGTACAGCGACGGCCTCCCCGCGCAGCTCGACGGCTGGTCGCTCGCCGCGGAAGTCGCTGAGGCCAAAAACCCGGAAGACCCCCGACCCGAGCTCCGCGAGCTCGTCAACCGCCGCGACGTCATCTCGTTCCCGTGGAATACGCTGATCGGCGGCATCAGCCCCTCGTACTGGGGCCATGTAGGGAAACGCATGCTCAAGGAAGGAAAAACCGAGAGCGAAGTTGAACGGGTCGTGGGCGAGATCGTCGCAGGAGACCTGGCAATCGCCCAGCAGCTTGCCGGGCGGGACGACCTGAGCACCCCCGCGGAATGGGACCGATGGCTTCGTGAAACCAGGCCGGACCAGGTGACTCTCGGGCGCTGGCTCGATCAAATGCTCGCGCATCCCCATTTGATGCGGTTCAAGGAGTTTGCCCGTTACATTGACGCGCCGCGCTCGGTCCCGCGCGAACTCGTGCCGAAGTTCGCCCGGCTGGCCCGCGCCGCGCCGGCCGGCTCGCGGTGGCGACTGTGCCAGACTCTCTTGCTTTATGCCGATCGCACGGAGGAAGCACCTCTTCTGATCGATGACATCGAACAAGAATTACGCGAGCACCCCGTTCGCTTTGCCGACAGGAATTCCTGGCCGATCACGATCCTGGCTTACCGTTTCGGCGTGAATCATTTCTGGGATGTCGCCGCGTGGCGCCGGTGGTGGGACGACTACGAGCGCGCAATGCCCATCGGCCGACCGGCGCGGCGGCCAGGCCGAGGTTCCTGAGGGTGTTTAAGCAGACTTACAGGCTGAGTTTTCTTCAGATCCGATGCGACTGACGGCCCATGTATGGGCCGCCCTTGTCGGAGGCGGGTTACGTCGCCGTATTGTTTGTTTATCTGTTAATCAATCGTGTCCCGGTTTCACCCTCCACCGAAACGCGACAAGTCGGAGCTGGAATTCGTCCGACCGCGCGGGTGATCCGGAGTCGAATCGGATCAACCATCCGGGTAGATGGGTCTGGTCGAGCGGAGAACCCGAAATGTTTGCGATGCAAACGGTTTGCATCGTTGACATGGGGCTCGGTTCTGATACGCTACTAGCCATCCTCACGATGGCTCCTGAATCCGAGGGGATCTGCTCCGTGATCGACCAGGACACCTTCTACGCGGAAGTCGGTCGTCTCGTGCGCGAAAGCGCTTAGCCTGACGCAAACCTCTTTATTGAGCCAGGTTACGCTCAGTCGAACGAGCGTTACCAACATCAAGAAAGGGCGTCAGAAAGTGCTGGCGCATACGATCTGCAGTTTGGCAGATGCGTTAAAGATACTTCCGGCCGAACTGTTACCCGATTTTCCGTTGCAATTTGAAAGCGACGATCAGCCGACCGCCGAAAAACGCATCTCATCCCGTTTACGGACAACGGTAGCTTCGAAGAAGAAGCGGGGCAAGCGACCCGCCCACTCAAGCTAGGCGAAATCTGATTCCTGTACTCAAAAGTGATAAACACAAGAGCGATTGAGCGGCGAACGAATGGCGGCAGTCGTCGTTACAACACCGACCGGGCTTGATCACGTCGATTCAGTGAAGGCGCTCGCCGACCTTCATAGGGACGAGCTCGGCTTTCACACGCGCCAATCGTATGTCGACAGCGTCGATCGCCGCGGGTTGGTAGTGGCGACGTCTGGATGTCAAGTCGTGGGCTTCGTGCGATACCACAAGCGACGCGATACCGCTGCAACCATCTACGAGATCGCGGTCGCAGCCGACTGCCGCAAACGAGGCGTCGGCCGGAAACTGCTGGCCTACGTTGTGGAGGAGTGCCGACGTGTCGACGCGCGGATTTTGCAGCTCACATGCCCAGCCGAGTTGCCATCCAACGGATTCTACCGCTCAGTCGGCTTCGAGAGGGTTTCGGCACGAAGCCGACCCGGTAAGCATCGTCCGCTCATCGAATGGCGGATGCCGATTCTGCCCCAACGCCCGTTGGCCTTTGTTGCGTCGCTTTCCAATGCCGCTAGCGACATTCATAATATTATTCGGCTATGGGAAGCGGATGGCGAGGGGGCGCGACCATTTGACCAGTGCATCATCACGCCACTGTTCACCGAAAGCCGAAGCCTGAAGCAAGTCCGGTACTTGCATGACAACTGGGGCGTGGGAGTGATCTTCGACTCCGGCGGCTTCTTCGTGCAGCAGGGAAAGGTTACCTACGACGAACTTTTCCCGCGCCTTCTCGACTACTACTCGCGGAATGATTGGGCCGACTATTACGTCCTCCCGGATTACGTGCCAACGTCGCGCAACACGCCGGAAGAGGTGGGGGAAAGGGTGCATGTGACGGCCGCCGAGGGCGTGAAATTCCACCGTCGCATGCCTCGCGACCTGCAAGATCGGTCGCTGGGAGTGCTACAGGGCCACACGGCCTCGCACCTCAAATTCTGCCTCGACGCCTACCGGGCGGCCGAAATCCCGCACCTTGGCTTCGGCAGTTTCGACACGGCGGGTGTCAACGCGGAAATCAACCTCTTCACATCCAAATCTGTGCGGCGCCTCGACGTTTTGCGGGACCTCTTGGTCGGGCCTTACCTGAATGGCGAGGCGCACTCGCTGCCTTCGTTCCACCTGTTCGGCGTGAGTTCCCCGGCCCTGCTCAGTAGGTTCCCCCGATTCCTCGCGACCAGCTTTGACAGCTCCGGGTGGCTTCGGACGGCGGGGTACGGGAATGTGTACATGCCATTCCAGTCTCGCCGCAACGTAACGCACGGGGCTTCAGCACTCAGTTGCGGCGTAGGTCTGACGGCCGCGGAGTTCTACGCGGCGTGCGCGGAGACTGAGCATAGCTGCCCGTTCTGCAAGGACTTCAATCGCATACAGCGCGACCGGTATGCGCGAATGCTGCACAACGCCCTCGTGTTCCGTGAGATGACGGAAAGCCTCAACGAAGAGGCGGGCTGCCTCCCCGTTCCATCTCTGGTGGGGGGCTGATTCAATGGAACACACCTTCCACACACGGCACGATTTCACCCCGGAGTTCGGCTGGGCTGCGTTCCAGTTGCTGGCAGAACTCGGGTCGGAAGGAACGACTCTGGACGGGTTGGAAGCCGTAGCCCGGCGCTGGCCTCGCCGCTTACCCGGCGATCCGACCTTCGGAAGCTGCTGTTGTCCTTGGTTCAGCTCGGCTTGATACATTCAGCCGAAGACCGCCTGGCCCTATCCGTTGCGGGACGTGCGTTGGCAGCGACTGCTGGGCGGTACGAAGCCGGATTTAACGCAGCCGTGCACTGCCTCTACTCGTGGCGTTGGCTCTGGGACGGGAACAACGCCCTGGCGACCCCCTCCTGGAGTTACCAGCGGGTCTGCCAAGAGATTCGGTCGGCTGGCACGCTAGGGATCGAACCCGATGCGATCGTTCTGAAGGTCGCAACGACCGCCGAGCAGTTCGGAGCGGACCGCGTCTCATTCAGCCGCTCAAGCGTGAATGGGGTCGCGGCGTGGCTGAAGGCCCAGGTGCCGCCGCTCATTTCCGACGTCGGATCAAAACTAGCCATGGTCGCGAAGCCTCGGCCAGGGCTCACGCTGGTCCGGTTTCAGGTCGCGGCGCTGTGCGGCATGTACAAGGGCGACGTCGCAATGACTACGACGGCGATTGAGAATCTCGCCAACGCCCTGGTCGTCCCTCCGCAAGAGCTAAGCTGGATTCTGCGAGACTTTTCCGAAGCCTGCAATGAATTCTCTGTCGTCGGAACGGGCAAGCGAATCATCTATCGCGGGTCATCGGACTCTTTCCTCGAATGGGTCATGCATGGCAGACACAACGGCTAAGAAGCGTCGTATCGAGAAAGTGCGTGCGGATAGTCCGCCGGCGTCGCCACTCCTTCCCGTTTGCGACACCGCAAGCGGGTACAGCGCCTCGCAAGACGCCACGGAGACGGTCCACCATTACGAACGGCTCGCCGAGCAGCTATGGCTACCCCCGCTTGTGCGTGACGTGGCCGACGGGATTCTCGAACACATTCGCGGCGGCCGCACGCGGTGGGCGAGCATCTCGGGGCCATATGGCTACGGGAAGACGGCCGCCGGCGTGACCGTGTGGCGGCACGCTCGCGACAAAGGGTTCACCGCGATCCCGCCGCTGTCCTGCTCTAATTTCGACGAATTCGCTCAGGGTGTCGCCGCTGTGGCCGCTGCCCTGCACCCGCAGGGGCGAGTTCCGATCGACAAGTTATTCCGAAAGGTTTGGGAGCGGGGGCTTGACGAAGCCGTCCAGGGAGACGCCCGCCGCTATCAATTGCCCGTTCGATCCGTCCGCAAGCTTCTCCAGGACAAGTTGCAGGCAGGGCAGTTGTCGCTCGACGGTCAGTGTCACCGGCTCGTAGAGTTCTTGTCAGAGCTTGGACGCCTCACCACGCGCTGGTCGCATGGGCTCATCGTGGTGATGGACGAGGTGCAGCAGTTGCTCGGGCCACTCGATACGAGGGCCGTCATCCAGTTCCGTGAATTCGTCTGGGGAATGCGGACGGAGCAGTCCCCCTGCGGGGTCGTCGTTTGCCTCGACGCGATGTTGGAGGCACGGCTCGCCCGGTGGGCGGCGGACCTCCTTCACCGAATCCGTGAAAGCGGCCCGACCCTCCAGCTCACGGACGTTTACAGCCGGGAGTTCCCGACCTGGCTCTGGGGGAAGCTCACGACGGCCAATGGCGTGCCCGCCCGCGCTCAGGGCGGCTCGCTGACGGACGATGTTCTGCTATCGCTGGGCCAGTTCGTGGAGCGCCCCGACTTAGCCAACGGTCCGCGAACCGTTGTGGACGTATTCTGCCGCGCCATTGTCCATTTCGGGCAAACTCGGAGATCGTACAGCATCACCGACCTCGTCACCGACCTGCACGGCGGCGTATTCCGCTACTTCGGAGAAGGTGCGCCGGTGCAGCGGATTCTGGCGGAACTTCTGGCCGATGAGTGGGTCACGGCTGATGCAGACAGGGCCTCGCTCGTACGGACCCTCGCCGCGTTCCCGCGCGGTTGCCCCCCGCACATCACCTCCGGTGCCGTGGGGACGACGCGGCGGCTCAACAAGGTGAGGACGGACCTGTTTGGTCCGCTACTGGTCGATCTCCCCGAGGGGTTGGCGCTGGAGCGACTCCAACAGGTCAGGCGTCTCGTGGCCGACTGGGAGCACGTACTTGCACGCTGCTGGGACACCCTGCCAGCTCAGGACAGCCTGCTGGCACACTCGCCCGACATGCTTTGGCGGGTGCTCGGGGTCAGACTCTTTCCGGACTCGCCTGGTGCGGAAGCGCATTGGGAACGTACCTCAAACGATTCCGTCACCGCCCTTACCGGTTGGCGGTTCCTTCGGGGCAGCTTCGACGACTCGTTCCCCCAACGTGATCTGAGCGTACGGGTGGGGGCGGGAGAGCCGTCTGAATGGCCGCAGGATGTGGACCTAGCAATCGCCTTCGTCTGCGATTCGGCACTCGACGGCCAGGCGGCGGCTTCGGTCAGCGTTGCGGCCACGGTGCCGCAAGTCACCATCCGCCTGCCACTGCTCCGGCCCCTGCCGTTTGTGCCGGCGGAGGTCGAGAAATACCGGAAATACCTCCAGCCCGAACCGTTCCGCGCGCTCACTATCCTCGCAGCCGTCCACGAACTCGAGTCCATCGCCGGTCGGTCCGCTAACACGGCACTGGCCGACGGAGCGTCGTTCGGCCCTGCATCTTTCGTCTCCATCGCCGTCGATTTCCTTATTCGGGAGGTGATGCAGGGCGAAGTGGCCCTAGGACCGCGCCAGCGTGTCAAGCAACGCGGGATCGAATTGATCCGGGCACTATTCAGCGCGGCTTGTCGAACGAAGTACCCCGATTATCGAACCCTTGCCACGCATCACCACTGGGTGACCTTCATCGAGACGTACCGCTCGGCCCTCAAATCGAAGGCGCTGACCGATCCCCAGCGGCAGGGTCAAGCGGCCGTGGAAGGGGCGAAAGCCGCGATAATGCGCTCGCTCTTCGGCCAGAAGAGTACGGCCGCCGGAGACAGCCTGCTCCGGGTCCTCGGTCCGCTGGTCGAGGCGTCCGGTAACGCCGAGGCATTTTCAATCCGGTTCCCGTTACATCCGGGCGAGTCCATCGCCCTGGAATACCTGCGTAATACCGGACGCAAGCGGGCTGTCCCCCGGTCTGCCGTCCAGGAAGCTCTTCGACATCGCGGCTACCTGCCAGCCGAAGCAGACGCCATCCTCGGGCTCTTGACTGACCGGGGACTTGTGGCGGAGGTCGCAGGTGGCGTGAGGCCGATCGTGGCCGAGCAGTCCGAAGGCGAGCGGGCAAAGCAGGAAATCGCGGCGGCTTCAGCCCGCCTACGTGCCTTGCAAGGCGAGGCTCCGCCGGTGCCGATTGATGGTTCGCTTCGCGAACTTTGGGCGCATCTCGATCACGTCCGGCAGCAGCTTGCCGAGATCGTGGCCGAGCGGATAGCTTCGGTTGAACGGCAAGGGAAGAGGATTCGGGAATTAATCGGTGCCGTGAGGGCGGAGTCCTTGCCCGAAACGTGGACGGTAAGCGTTATCGCCACGCATTTGGGCGGCATCGGCAAGCTCTTGGGGCGTGCCAAGGTCGCCCTCTTGCGGGCGCTGGAAAGAGAAGAAACCCGCCTCAGCACCGAACTGCGAAAGGCTGTCTCCGAGGCGGAGGACTGGGCCGTTGCATGGCGTAAGCGATCCGCCTCGTTCGAAGCCGACTGGCGAGTTGTCGAATCGCGGGTGACCCTGTTCCGTGAGCAGGCGGAATCCCTGCGAGCCTGGACGTCACTGAATGAACGTATCGCTTCTCTAAAATCACTGAGTACAAAACTGTCAGAGTCAGACCCCGCGATCCATCGCCTGTTCGACGACTTGGCGGCCAAGCTTCGGGAGAGCCTTGCCACGGGCAACTGGGCACCGGTACATGGTCATGCGGACGTCGGCAATCGCCTCGCGGTACTGGAAACTAATACTCAGAGGCTGTTATTCAGCCGGATCAAGGCGCATCTCGGCGAGTTGGACAGCTTGCGGGTTCGTTACGGGGACTTCTTGAGCGGCCTAGCACCCCTCGTCGGGACGGGTATGGGAGGAGATGGGGTGGGGGAGCCATCCTTCACGGCCATGTACGAGTGGACTATCAAGAACTTCTCAGTGGCGGCCCAACGACTGAGGGCGCGTCGGGCCGCAGGATTGTCCTGGCACCACCCCGCCCGCAAAAGCCAGTCGTGGACGGATATTGACGGACAGCTTATTCGGGCATTAGCGGCGGCTCATGAATCTCCTGACTATGCGACAGTCACCAAGCTCGGCGACCTGCTATTGCTCGTGCGTCAGGGGTTCATCGTGGCGGCCTCGGCGGACGGTAACGAAGTTGTGTATGAAGGGGCCGATTCCGCCCACCATCTGTCCGAGCTGTCGGGCCTGATGTCCGAGGGGAGAGTGCGTGTCCGGGTGGAGTGGATCTAGCCGGCGCGGGAAAGTGAATCTGGGCGCGGCGAAGATGGCCTGTCCCAAGGTTCCGAACACCGGAGTTTGATATGTGGAGATGAACATCAATGATCCAAGTTCACGGGATCGCGGAGGGCTTGGAGGGTTTGGCAGCTCAACAGTTGCGAGACCTGATCGTGTGCGCGTGGCCGTGGGTGGAATCGGACGTCGGCACGACCATCGATTTGCTTGCGGGAGTGAAATGCCATGGCCAGGCGGCGACCAAAGACCTTGACCTGGTCATCCTCGCGACGTTTCCGTCGAAGGCTCGCTTCAACCCCTTTCTCAGCTTCCTCCGGCGGAGGGACAACCAGTGGGTGAAGCCCTCTTCGGTTCACGTCGAATCGTTATGCGTCATCGTCGAACTTAAGCATTCTGACCCGGCCGACGTCCGATTCATCGGGACGCGGCTCGAGGTGTACTACCGGAACAACCGCCGGCCCAGCTGGCACAACGCCAGCGAGCAGAGCCACAAACAGGTCTTCGCGCTCAAGAAATACATCGAGAGCCAGGGACAGTCCGCCCCGTTCATCACAAACCTCATTTGGCTCATTAACGTCGAGAAGGATCAACTCCCGCCGCGCCCGCACAACATCATCGGCGCGAACATGAACTGGGAGCTGCTGCTCAACGTCGCGTGCCAGATGTGCGCCCCAGAGGAAGACGGGGCGGAGTGGGTGACGCGGGCGTGGCCGGCTGGATTTGCAGCGGACTGCCGCGTCCTCGTTCGGGTTCTGACACAGAAGATCGAACCGACGCGGCTGGATAAGGTGCGGATGGCACGGATCTGCGAGGCGGCAATTCGGCAGGAATGGCTGGACGACTTGGGGAAGAAGCAGATCATCTTCAGGGGCCGCGGGGGTACCGGCAAGACGATGCTCCTTCTGCAGCTCGCTTGGCGAGCGTTCAGCGACACGGGTGTCCGCACGCTGATCCTGACCTACAACACGGCGCTCTTGGCGGACATCCGACGACTGCTCACCCTGGTATGTGACGCCCAAGGGGTCAAGGACCGAGGCGTTCAGGCGCAGAGCATCATGTCGTTCTTCGCTTCGGCGTTCCGAGGCCTGGGACTGCTCGCCGACGACCGGGATTTCCTGGAGAACTACGTCGCATTGAAGGCCGAGGCGCTGACGCTTATCACAAAGGAAGACATCGCCGCGCTCCTTCGAGAACGGACCGAGGCCTTCGGGTGGGATCTCGTCTTCGTCGACGAGGCCCAAGACTGGCCGCAAGATGAGCGAGACCTGCTGCGCCTGTTCTACCTCTCTTCGCAGTTCGTTATTGCCGACGGCCTGGATCAGTTCGTGCGGGGTCAGGCATTGTGCGATTGGCAGCATGGGGTGGCTAAGTCCGCAGTGCAGGTTGCGAACCTGACAACGTGCCTCCGTATGAAGACGAACCTGGCGCACTTCGCGAACCAATTCGCCTCAGCCCTTGGGCTCGCCGGTTGGAAACTGAATGCCAACGTACAAGCTCCCGGCGGTCGTGTTATCATTGTTGAGGGAAATTATTTCGGCATCTCCAGCCTTCACAATCACCTAGTCGAGATGAATGCAGCGGACGGGAATCAGCCAGTGGACATGCTCATGTGCGTTCCGCCAAGTCTGGTGCTGCGGCACGAAGGGGAGCAGCCCCGATCCATTGTCGCGGGCCGCTTGGTGGCCGATGGCTTCGCGGTGTGGGACGGCGTTTCTACCGCAGTGCGCGACAGCTATCCGACCTCCGTCTCTCAGTTGCGAGTCGTCCAGTACGATTCGTGCCGTGGGCTCGAAGGGTGGGTGACCATCGCGCTCGGACTCGATGACTTTTATCAGCACAAGCGGGATACATGGCAGCCACCACCGGCTGAACCCGGCTCGTTGACGGATGACCCCGAAGAGATTCACCGGCACGCTGGCCGGTGGCTAATGATCCCCGTTTCGCGAGCGGTTGATACACTAGTCATCCAAGTTCAGTCTGGCTCATCAAGAGTGAGAGATGCGTTGTCTCAAGCAGCGGCGGCGTGCGCCGATTTTGTGGAGTGGCAAACGGTCGAAGAAGTACCGTCGTCACAATGAACCGAGGTTAGCCCAGATGACGCCGGAGTACGCGGCCTGGAATGCGGCAATCATCAAAATGGTCACAGGCGATGTTCGCCTGGGGTCGCCGATATTTCTCGCCATCGACGATAGAGCCCTCCTCACTGCGTCGCGGCATTACTTGGGCCAACCGTCGCTCGACGCGGCATCCGTCCGCAGGGCATTCGCCCAGCGCGTAAGGGAGGCTTGCCGTGATGCCATCGGTGGCGGCTTCGATCTCACTCGACTTCGCGGGCACGACCGCGACGGCCTACTCTCGTGCGTCGGGTTCTTGGCCGCGATGGTTCTGGCCGCACATGACATGGGGGACGACGTCGCGGCGAGCGAACTCAACTATTATTACCGACTCCGGAGGGTATTTGACCCCCAATCAGAAGAGCACGGGATGCCCAACTGGCTGACCGACGCCTATGGCCAGCGGCTCGACGAGCCCCTCTGGCTGACTTGGAACGATTGGCTGATGGCGAACGGCTGGGAGCCCACAGCCACGCACGGCGGCCCGAATATCAAGTACATCAATTTCCCAATCTCACAGGCGATGCTTCGCGACGGGGATCGGGAGCGCCTTGCCCACTTGTATCGAGATCACCTGGATGTCTCGCAACGTTCGTGGGATCGGGAACTGCTAGCGGCGCACTTGCCGGAGCTGGCCTGCCATTCGACCGGCAAGCGCCTCAAACAACTGCTCGGCGACCGAGACACGGACGCCAATCGCTTCGAGGCCCTTGCCGAGGCCGCCGCAGAGGTTTACGCAGCGATGGACTGGTCGAAGGGGCTCGCAACCGGAGATTCCCCGCTCCGCATCGAGGCGGGCCTTTTCCGTACCGAAGATCGGCGGGGAAACTCCACCTACACGCTTTACCCCCGGTTTCCCCGGCGCTGGCGTGCCGCCTCCCGGCTGGAAGCCATCGACGGTCGAACAGGGGCCTCGGAATTCTTGACGGCCGAATCCCAGCACGTCGGCAGGTTCAGGCCACTCTCCTGCCCGCTGACGGACTTGCACGAGCGTAGGCTCAGGTTGCTAGCCGATGGGGTCGACGAGGGTATGGAACTTGTCCTCCCGGCCCGTGACTTTTGGGTGCTGATCCGGGACCCGGACGACGAGTATTCCGACGCCTGGGCCAGTTGGGGCCTTCCAGCCATAGGCGAGCCATTTCTCCTGCTCTGCCGCCCCCAGCATGGGCGTCAGATCCAGACGTTGCAGGAGATGGAACTGCTATCTTGGCGAAACGACCCTTTGGAATTGGAAATGGTCGGTGGGCCTTGGCAAGAGTACCACGACTGCCAGGTCTTGCGCCCACGGTGGGACCACGTCGTTCCCAGTCGCGAGAGTCGCCTGCTCGTCGAGACCTTACGCCCGCGAGCAACCCGTCTGGCCGTCTCGCTCGAGGGCGGCCTCAGCATACCCGGCAAGAGCGTGTGGCTTGAGGGCCACCCGCCGAAAATGCGAATTCGGGCGGCCGCGCGACACCTTCAATTACACCATTCGCCGGCGGTCCAACAAGGAGATGGTATGGGCTGAGACAGAAAGTCCGACTCACGAATTGATCGACCTGCCCGATCTCTCACCGTCGGAGTACGAGATCGAGGTGCGGGCGGGCGAAAGCGTGTTCGGAAGGCGGATACTTCGCGTCACCGGCTGGGACGACTTGGAAGCGGCTCCTGTCCTCGGGGGTCAGGCGGTCGAAGGAGATTTACTGCATTTTACACTGCGGGGTGCACACCTGCTGCCCGGCGAACCGCAATAACGGAGGTGAGACATGCAGGATTGGTATGTCGGAAGGCAAGCGAACGTCTACCAACAATGGTACCAGAGCTATCGCCATATCTTGCGGACGATCGATTCCTGCGCCGACTGGTCTGTGGCACGCGTCATCCGGTATTCCAAGCCAATCCCGGGCAAAAAAAACGACAGGTATATTTACATCGGAGTTTGTACTGCGACAGCGACCGAGGCCACTCAAATTGCCTCCGCGATCTTTGATGCCGCGAATAAGAGATACCAAGTCGGATTCGGGGCAGTGTTTCCCGCATCTCCGATCAGTGAGATCGACCGCAATGGCTTTCTGGAACCGACGGAGCTTCCCGTTGGATGGACGGATTCCAGTCGAACCCTTGCGGGAGGAGGAAGATCTCGCTGGGGCGTTCAGCTACTACGACTCTAATGTCCAACCAACCTATGGCTCCTCCCGGTGGATTCGACCCCATTCGACCGCCTCGTGGCGTGGCTTTCAGCGGCAGGTGAAGGCCGGTGGGAATCGTTCCTTCGCGTGGCCCGGATTCTGGGTGTAGCCGCCGACGCTCCGAATGCGCGCCGCTTGTTTCGTCGCCTCGTTTTGCTCGGCCACCTCGACAGTTCGCCGGATGGGCGCGCGTGGTCCATCGCGCCACCCGTGATCGTCGAGTCCGCGGCGACGGCGCAGTCGGCGTTCTGGTGCGGGTGTCGAAGCGGCGCGCTGCTGCGGTCGCTCCCAGCTTCATGGCAAGCTTCCGATCCCGTGTCGCAACCGGACGGTTTCGGCCCTGCAAAGCGGCCCATCGTTCTGCCTTTTGAAGTCGACGATCAGCGGGTGCCACTGTCCACGGAGCCGCCGACATGGCAAAACCCGTCCTGGGGCGGGCCGGTGGCCGAACGTTTGGCCGCGCTTGCTCCCGCAAATTGATGAGTGGGCCAAGTCGCTTCAGCCCGTAGCCACCTTGATCCCTCCGGATTCCGTCGAGCAGTGGGATCTGACGTCGGCGTCATTCCAGAACGCGCCGGGTTTCCGGTTCGACTCCACGGGTCGATGCCACGGCACGACGGGGCTCTACCGATTGGCCTACGGGGAAGACACCGAGCGTTTACCACCTGACCGTCTTCCTCGATTCGGCCTCTCCGGCGGGGCACCAGTTGTTTCGTGGCGAATGGTACGGCCTTCGGTTCCTGGCCTTGCACAGGAACAACAAGTACCGCAAAGCGATGTGGTCCGACGACGACGGTGGTTCTCTGGCAATCCCGGAACGCCATCGATGGCCGCTCCTCTACGAGCGGGCTCTCGTGCTGGCGAGCGGCTTCCTGCCCTATAGCCACCCCAAGAATCGACTCTTGTATTACCGTGGCATCCCCTTGACATTGGCCCAAAGCGTCGCGGACCACCTCGGGGTGGAGGTGGAAACAGATCACGAACCAGCGTCGCCATGACGCTCACGCATTTATTAGGAGTGGGTAATGCCAGACTTGATCGGTGCCTTCGAGCGCGTGCGACGGGTTTACCGCTGGTACATCGAAAGCGCATTCCCGCTACGATCCGAGGCGCTTTGCGCGAGCGTGAGTTCCTCCTCGACCGGATTGGCTCCGGAGATGTGCCGGGCACCCTCGCACAACCGCCCCTCGTCGAGCCGGTCACGGTCTACGAGCGCAGCCCCTACAACCTCCGCGAGGCGAGCCTGCAGCTCCCTCGAGGAGTACCAGGACGTTCAGTACCTCGCCCGCGAGACTGTTCCCGCCGGAGGTCAGGCTTTACAAGCACCAGTTCGACGCTCTCAAGTTGGGCATCCAGGGGGAAGACGTCGTCGTCACGACGGGCACCGGCTCCGGGAAGACGGAGTCGTTCCTGCTGCCCCTCCTGGCCGATCTGGCGCGCGACTCTCGAACGTGGCCGCGACGCCCCATTCCTGACGACCCGGACGAACGTGACGCATGGGCCGCGTCGCGCCGGTGGTGGGAGAAGGACGACGGGGGAGCAACAAGCAAGGCGAGTGGGCCAGTGGGACCACCACCCCGAACGGCCACACGCGCTACGCGGGATCATCCTCTACCCGCTCAATGCCCTCGTGGAAGACCAGCTCCGTCGTCTGAGGCGGACGCTTGGAGTCGACAGAAGGTCCATGACTGGATGGACCCGAGCCGTCGCGGCAACCGAATCCTCTTCGGGCGGTATACCGGCCAGACGGCCGTATCGGGGAAGCGGTTCCGGATGAACGACAACGGCGAGCTGAAGCCCAACCAGACTGCCATCGACCGCTTGCGGAGGCGACTCCAGGAGATCGCCGGCGAGCATCGCGACATTCTGCGATCAATGCAACGACAGCACCTTGTCGGAAGCGGAACGCAAGCAGCTCCGCGAGGAAGTGCGGTACTACTTCCAGGACCCGGCGGGCGGCGAACTGTGGTCGCGCTGGGACATGCAGGAGACGCCCCCGGACATCCTCATCACCAACTACAGCATGCTCAACATCATGCTGATGCGGACCCTTGAGGCCCCGATCTTCGAGCAGCACAAACGCGTGGCTCGGACGACGACCCGTACCGTAAGGGGCAGGCCAAGGAGCCGACGCGGCGATTCTACCTCGTGATCGACGAACTCCATGCCTATCGGGGTACGCCGGGCACGGAAGTCGCCTACATTCTGCGGCTGATGCTCGACCGGCTGGGTCTGGGGATCGACTCCCGGCAGCTCGTGATCCTCGACCACCTCGGCCAGTATCAGCGAAACCGACTCCGACTCGCGGAAGTTCCTACGCGAGTTCTTCGGCCGGGACCGATTCCACATCCTGGCAGGGAAGCAGGAGCTGCCGAAGAGACAATCCCCGCGAGAAGGTCAAGCAGTACCAGGACGCCTTCGCCCGGTTCGCAGGCGAGGTGCAAAAAAGCGTCTATACGCCGATGACCGCACCCATTCCCGAAAGCCCGGACCTACCAGAAGGCCATGACCGATCTCGCCAACGACCTGGCCTACTCGGGGCCGGAGATCGACGCGCGGAAACGCCTCGGCGACGCCCTGCTGGCACCGAGCGTTGCTGCGGACGACGCCCTCCGAGATGCCTGTGCAGAAGCCAACGAACGCAGGTCGGGCAAGCGCGAGATCCGGCCGACGCCACTGCCAGCGGTCGATCATCTCCTTTTCCCGAACGCCCCGAGAGAAGGGCAGAGTGCGTCGGAGCCGATGCGCGGGTTCCTGCTCGCGTTAGGGATGTCGATCGATCCCGTCACCACCGCCTCTCCCCAACCGGTTCGTGGGCACCTCTTTTTCCACAACCTCCAGAACCTGTGGGTTTGCTGTAATCCGCGCTGCAAGCACCCGAATTGCCAGGCGGCCCTCCGGCGCAGGAGCGGGCGGAGAAGCGACCAGTGGCCATAGGGGCGTTGCACCCTCGCCACCAGCTTTCTTGCGGGAAGGAGTGCGGCGGGCGGGTCCTGGACCTCATCGTCTGCGAAGTCTGCGGCGAGGCGTTGCTGGGTGGCTTCCGGAAGGAGCCGAAGCAGAGAGGGTACCCTGCCTACACGACCAAGACGGATCGGAAATACTTGACGGCCGATCAGCCGAACCTTGAGGACATCCCCGACCGCATCGGTACAGGACGGCAGTACGCGAGCTACGCGGTATTTCTGGCCGGTGGATGAAGAGACGGCATGGGCGACGAAGCCGCAGGAGAATGGCGGGGAGGCGAGCAAACTGGAAGTCCGCCAAACTCAACGTCTATACGGGTAAGTTGACACGCGGGCGAAAGCCCATCTCCCACGGACGATGAGGTCGCCGGGTGGGTCTACCACATCCCCGGCTACCACCCCGACGAAGACCCGATGCCCGGAGTCTGCCCCCGGTGTGCCGCCGATTACCGCCCCAAGAAATCGTTCGACACGCCGCTGCGCAACCACCGCACGGGCTTCCAGAAGGCGTGCCAAGTCCTCGCGACGGCGACGGTTCGCGAAGCCCCGCTGTACAAGGAGAACGACAAGACCAAGCCTAACCGTAAGCTGGTGATCTTCTCCGACAGCCGACAGGACGCGGCGAAACTGGCGGCCGGCGTAGAGCGCGACCACTTCCGCGACATGGTCCGCCTGTCCCTCCTCGCTGCCTTGAAGCAGTACTGGTCGCAGTTCGAGGCCGCCGTGAAGCGGGCGGCGGGTGCCAACCGGAACAGCGGGCCCTTCGCCGGAGACGGATCGCGATACTGGCCACATTCAGTCCGCTACTCGCGGCCGTCGTTCAGACGGGGCCGTTGACCGGCGAAGAGGAGGTCTTGGCCCGAGAGTGGGTGAACACAAAGAAGGGGATGTCGAACGAACTCCGCAACCTACTTGACGAGGCATCGGTGGATGACAACGATCAGCGCGACCGCCTAATCGCCCTGATTAACCAGCACCAAGCCGGCACCGTGGCCATCACGGACCTGCGTGACGCCGTCGGCATCGAGTTGTTGCGGCTCGGAATCCCCGCCGGCGGAACCACCTACAGCCTTCGCGGGTACTACGACGGCCAGCGCCGCCGCGACTGGTTCCAGGCGTACCGGTGGGATGAAGTCCGCAACAACCGTCGGACCGAACTCAACCCGCCACTCCCGCGAGCCGACCTGCCCAAGGGATTCGACCAGTGGTACGACCGCGTGTTGTCATCGCTGACGGGCGAGCTGATGTACGCGATCTTTCCCCACCGGGCACGCACCCTGGAGGGGCTCGGCCAGGGGCTATGCAACGTGCCTCCCGAGCACCCCGCCCAGAGACGCGAGGGTCTGGGAAGCCGCCCTCGCGGTCATACGGCAGATGGGAATCCGTCGCTCTTACCTGACGGCCAGGTACTTCTACCCAGGAGGGGCCGTCGATGACCTTCCCTCTTTCGTCGGCGAGTACCTGAAGGACGACTTGGGCTTGGCCCGCCCCGATGACGTTCGAGAAGTCCTGACCGGTAGCCAGATCGGCACGGTCGGTCACAAGCACCTCGGCCTCGACCCGAAGCACCTCTACCTCGTGCGACCTCCGGCGATGGAAAACCTGCCCGATGGACGCAAAGCTCGCCCCGGGTTCGAGTGCTCCCGCTGCAAATCGTTCTACTTCCACGCGGCTGGCGGGCGGTGCCCCGATTGCGGCGGCAAGATGGATAAGGGCCACTCCCGTTCCGCGTTCGACTATTATCTCTACCTCTCGGAATGGTCTGGGGACGCCTTCCGCTTTCGGTGCGAGGAACTCACCGGCCAGACCCCGGCGGTTGACCGGCCGGGGCGGCAACGGCGGTTCCAGGAGGTGTTCATCGAGGTCGAAAAACGCGGCGAGCGGCGCAAGGAGGAACGCAAGCCCGAGGGGATCGACCTGCTGAGCGTCACCACGACGATGGAAGCCGGGGTGGACATCGGCGGCCTGCAGGCGGTGATGATGGCCAACATGCCGCCCCGCCGGTTCAACTACCAGCAGCGGGTCGGCCGGGCGGGCCGTCGCGGGGCCGGCCTGTCACTCGCCGTCACCTTCTGCCGCGGGCGGAGTCACGACGACTTCTATTACCTGCGCACCGAGAAGATCACCGGCGACCCGCCCCCGACGCCTTATGTGGACCTGACGAGCGAACCCATCCTCCGCCGGGTTGCGGCGAAGGAGGTTCTGCGAAGCGCGTTCGCCGTCCTCCGCCCGGATGACGACCCGGAGGGCACGCCGGATTCCGTACACGGCGAGTTCGGGACGCGAGACGAATGGCGGAATTCCGACATCGCCCAACGCATGGCGAACTGGCTGAACGACCCGGCGAGAGAGCCGCAGCTCCTGCGCCTGATTGACCTCTTGCGGGTTCAGTCCCGCTGGCGCGACGGTGAGCCGGAGGCCGAGCCCTTCCGCCAGCGGATGTTGACGTACCTTCGTTCTACGTTGGTGGGAAAGGTTACACAGGTAGCCGAAGACGACAAGTACACCCACGACGCGCTCAGCGAGCGGCTGGCCAACGCCGGCTTACTCCCGATGTTCGGGTTCCCCACCCGCGTCCGGCTCTTGCACACGAACTGGCCACAGTCCGGATTTCCATGGCCGCCCGAATACGGGACCATCGACCGCGACCTCGACATCGCCATCAGCCAGTTCGCGCCGAGGTCCGAGACCGTTCGCGACAAGGCCGTACACACCGCCTGCGGTGTCTTCGCGCCGCAACCGGTGGGCAACTTCGTTCGCTTCGGCGACGGGTTCGCCCCGCCCTTGCCGCATCCCAACACCTTCCCAGTCCGCCTTTGCCTGAGCTGCCAGGCGGTGATTCAAGGCGGACCGAGCCTACCGGCATCTTCGCGCGACAGCCTCCCTGAGGCCGAAATCTGCCCGGTCTGCACTGAGCAGACATTGCTCGCCGTGGACGCCCGCGAACCGAAGGGGTTCTTCACCGACTTGGCCCCGGGGGATTACGACGGAAGTTTCGAGTGGACGCCCCGCTCGACGAGGCCGTCCCTGAGCTTCGACTACCAGCCCGACCGGGTGGAGGAGTACGGGAACGCAGTGGTGGCGGCACTCCCCGGAAAAGACGTCATCACCGTGAACGATAACGGCGGGGAACGGGGATTCGATTTCCAGTCGGTTCGAGTGAAACCGGACTCCGCCAGCCCCGATTTCTCGGACATCGACGGGGCATTCGTGTCGATGGAAGACCCGACCGACCGGGTCATGCCCGTGGGCACAAAATTCTGTGTGTCCCTCCTCTCCCGGCGGCGAACTGACAGCCTGCTGGTGGACATCAAGACCTGGCCCAAGGGGGTCTATGCCGATCCCAAGACGGCCGTAGGGCGGGCCGGGTGGTACTCGTTCGCGTTCCTCCTTCGCGTAGCGGCGGCCGAACTGCTGGATGCTGATACCCTCGAACTTGACGCGGGCTTCCGGTCGCTGCCCAAGGATGGACGGGCGGCGGCGCAGGCGTTCCTGTGCGACAAGCTCGAAAACGGGGCGGGGTACTGTACTCGCCTGTCGGGCCTCGCGGAGTTTCGCAAGCTCCTTGGGCAAGCCGATCCCGACGTTAGCGGCAGCATCGCCGCGAAGTGGCTCGCAAACGGGCACGCCGGCGACTGCGACACCTCCTGCAACCTCTGTTTGCGCGACTTCTACAACATGCCGTACCACGGCCTCCTCGACTGGCGGCTGGGACTCGACTTGGCAAGGTTGGCGATGACGGGAGCCGCTCCCGACCTGACCTCGAAGTGGGGCAATACGGACAACGCCTGGGGCCGGCTCGTTGCCCAAGTGCCGGAACTTCTGCGGCGGCTCGAATACGACGTGGACCCGCCGCGATCGTTTGGTAGCCTGACAGCCTTTGTCCGCAAACACAATACGCGGCCAGCACAGTCGCGGGTCTTGCTGCTTTGTCACCCCCTCTGGACCGACGAGCATGACGTGTATCAGCAGGCGCTGGCCGCCGCGCGGGCTGATTACCCGAAAGCCGCCATCGGGCCGATCAACCCGTTCCTCGCGGTTCGGCGGCCGGCACAGTATGCGTAGTGGCTAATCTCGAAACGCGAACTTTAAATCGTGGACGGGTTTCTAATC
Organism: uncultured Planctomycetota bacterium; assembly: GCA_963818265.1. Taxonomy (GTDB): domain Bacteria; phylum Planctomycetota; class Planctomycetia; order Isosphaerales; family Isosphaeraceae; genus CAWFRS01. The sequence continues at coordinate 987,024 of CAWFRS010000001.1, forward strand.
CTTCTAAAAGAAGATCTTCACACAACGCGGGTTCAATTCACCTCGCCTCCAACCCCCGTCCCGAGGCTCCCCGTCACCCCAGGAGGCTCCGCGGTGTCAGCGATCATGCCGCCAGGATGGCGGCACCCAAACCCATGAAAATGGGGCCGCTTTCCGTTTAGCTTGGAGCCTATCCGTCGCACGGCCTTACGCCGGTACCAAGAATAGTGCTTCGAGCCCGCGTGTCAGCTTGGCGAAGGCATCGCGCGTACCCAAACCTGTGGCCCAGAGGCGTCGCTAGCGACGCCTGCGGAGCACGTCGAGCGGAATGCTTCCTCCCCGCGATGTCGTTCCGTGCGACGGACCTTTTGGGGAGATTCGCCGATGGACGTATTGCATCGTTGTTGCGCCGGTTTGGATGTCCACAAACGGACCGTCGTGGCCTGCGTCCGGAAGGTCGACCCCGCAGGCAAGGTCTCGAAATTGACCAAGACCTTCGCCACCATGACCGCGGACCTTTTGGCCCTCTCCGACTGGCTTGCAGTCCAGGGAGCGACAGTCGTCGTGATGGAGTCGATCGGATCGTACTGGAAACCCGTCTTCAAACTCCTGGAGTCGCGGTTTGCAGTCGTTCTGGTCAACGCCCATCACATCAAACAGGTTCCCGGTCGTAAGACCGACGTCAAGGACAGCGAATCGATCGCGCAATTGCTTCAACATGGATTGTTGCGATCCAGTTTCATCCCGCCCCGGCCCACGCGGGAACTTCGGGACTTGACCCGCCAGCGGACGCAGTTGATCAGGGAAAGAACGTCTGTGATCAACCGGATTCAAAAAATCCTCGAGGACGCCAACATCGAACTCGCTTCCGTGGCCTTGAGCGCCTTGGGGGTCTCGGGCCGGTTGATGATCGAGGCGATCATTCGGGGAGAGTATGACCCGGTCAAGCTGGCCGACCTGGCGCGGCAGAAGCTGCGGAAGAAGATCCCGCAACTTCAACCCCTGGACGGCCATCCCTGACTCCGACGCCAAGTACGGAATGTGAACATTCGAATCGTATTCGGCATGAAGATTGCCAAACCCCAGGAAGTGTCGATCTGGCCGTCGCCGCCTCTGCACGTCTCCATGTTCGCCAGATCCGATCCCGGCGCTTCGCGAGATCATCAGTCCGGTTTCTCCGTTTCGATCGCATCAATCGGCCCAAAACCTGTTTACCGCAAACACGAAACCAACCATGAACTCGCGAAGTCCCTCTTGATCCCGCGAATCTCCGCCATGGTCATATTCCGCGACGCGCCACTCTGTAAGGGTTAGTCAGGCGCTTCCGCGACGCGTCGCTCTGTAACGGTTAGTCAGGCGCCTGCCCATAACCCGTTCTGGCGTTTCAACATACGTCAACTCGTTAAGCTGTGCCGGTTACTCAGGCGCCCAAGCGTAAGATGATGGCACTTCGAGAGATACGTCAACTCGTTAAGCTGTGCCGGTTACTCAGGCGCCCAAACGTAAGGTGATGACACTTCGAGAGATACGCCAACTCGTTAAGCTGTGCCGATTACTCAGGCGCCCAGGTGAAAGTCGACGATCCGCACCGACTTAGGGCGATTTTTCGAACTTCCGATTAGGCATCGTCCCAAATCGCAAGATGTCAGCTTGACACTTTTTACGTCAAGCCGCGATGGCCGCGATTTTTGCTTTAGCCACGGCTTTGGCTTCGGTAAAGGCCGTGCTCATCTCAGCTTCCAGCAGAGTGCAGAAGTCGTAGCTAGGCAGTTTCAAGCCGAGGTGCTCATAGGGACAAAGGCCTTTCCGCTTGCCACCGCGGAACACCCGAGAGTTCCAGTACAGCCGCTTGAGATCAAGCATCCCCTGAGTTACTGTACGATGTCGCGATTGATGCATGCGCAGGACGCTATTCATGCACTCGACCGCGCTGCTGGCTCGCAGCGTTTGACTCAACACCGTCGCGACCAGCCGGTACGACTCACGCCAGTTCGAGTCGAGTCCCCGGCAGAGAAGCATTTGAATCAAATATAATATGTGTTCACGACTAGTAATATCCGTCTTACCCGATTTCCTCGGCCGCTGCCGACGTAGCCACCATAACAGTACCAAGGCGTCACGCGTAGCCGCGGGCACCGATAGCTGACCCAACTGATCGTGCAGCCGATCCAAGAACGTGAACGACTCCGCGCTCTGAAGGAGCCCACGGACCTTGGACCATTCCGAGCCTGGCAGCCGGGGCAAAGCCCACGCGACTTGCGCTGCGCCCAGGCCCGATCGTTGAGTTGACCGTCGGCACGAAAGACATCCAGAGCTGGCTCGACCCGCTTCCAAGCCGCTTCCCTCTTTTCATACAGTTGGAAAGCCAGCGTCGCCTTCTTCCACGCTTTGTTGACCGGGTGCGTCAACCCGCACGCACTACGGCCCAGCCATTGGGCTCGCTTGAGGGCTCGGCTCGCTTTCTCAGCCCGTTCCCAGAGCCGCTCCACTCGGCTCCAGAGGACGCTCAAGACCCGGTGGGCTTCCTTCTTGGTGTGGAAGACGTCCAACCCCTTCACCAGAGCAGCTTGGTCGATCTCGCGTTGGTGCTGTTGCATCTGGGCGATTCCCGACTGCAGTCCCGTGCCCGCGTCGCACGTCACGTAACGCAACGAGGTCCAAGGCTGCAATTCTCCAAACCAAGTCGAACCTTTGTAATTGGCCGCCTTTTTTCCCAGAAACCACACCATGCTTTGGGGATCAATCCCTACCAGGACCGGTCGGCGGTGGAAAAAGATTTCATCGAGACAGCCGACCAGTACCAACACCCGGCAACCGCGATCCAGTCCCTTGAGGACCGCACCGGCGGCTTTTCCAGCGGCTTGGGCCCAGCGATGAATCGTCGAGCGACTGGGACACGCCGTGGCCCCCAGGAGAAATGCCAATAAGTCGTGGATTTGGCTGTGGCTGAGCCCCATGCCCATGCCCTTGGCGGCGAACATCTGTTGCTTGGCCGCAGGAAGCTCGATGGTCTGAGATAACCAGTCCCACAGTTGGGCAATTTCCTGGCGGAAAGCCAAGTTCTCCCTGGTCAGCTCCTCGTGTGTCGGCCCGCCGCCGTGTTCGACTCCGACGGCCGCTTCCACCTTTTGAGCATGTTCGTAGACGGTCTGCCGACTGCAGTCGACCTGCTGGGCTTGGGTCGTGACCGAGCCGCGGGCTCCATGGAAGCGCGCGGCTGCATTGGCGATCCAAACGCGGAAGGGTATCTTGCGCATGGGGTGGGTCCTTTTGTGTATGGATCTGGTTGACAACCACACACATGAGGCCCATCCCCTCAAACATCAAGGAGTAAGTGGCAAAATCTTGCCAAGTGTCACCTTGAAAATGGCCCATTTCGGCAGTTTTTGGGACGATGCCTCCGATTACTCAGGCGCCCAAGCGGAACTCACAGCGGCATATAGAGATGGGGACAAGTTCTCTCTTTCCGAGGCATTTTTTCGGCGCGCGGGCGTGCGCGCACGCTTCGCGGCGCTTCGACGAGCGCCACCCGCGTTCCCGCGATGGGCCCTTCATGTCGACGAAGAGAAATCGCTCTCAATCGAAGTCGAACGAAGGCGTTCGCTGATGATCCACCGCGACTTCGATGATCGAGTGCGAGACCGGGCTGACCTGAAAGGCCCCGCCGGGCTGTCGGCCGGCCCGACCTCAACCCTCAACGGCCGTCTTGCCGTACCGGTCCATGCAAGTTACGATCAATTTGAGCTGTGAATCGGTATAATGGGGACGTCCGCCTGCGCAGGCTCGTCCGAAGCCGAGCGTGCAACATTCAAGCTGGGGGCGGCCGGTGTGGCTGTGAAGCCTCGAATATTGGTCATCGACCGTGATAGCACGCCGGGGAAATCGATCCTCGACGGCCTGTCCGAGGCCCACGAACGCGTCACGGTTCGCACCATCTCGAAAGCGCTCGCGCTCTTGCGCGATCAGAAGTTCGATGCGGTCTATGTCGACGCCTCGCAGCTTTCGGCCGTGCGCTGGGTCGGCATGATGATCCAGGCCGAGGAGATCCTCGACGCGATCTCCGACGGAGTCGCCGTCGTCGACCCCGATTTGCGCATCATCTGGGCGAACCCCGAGTTCCACCTGCTGACGGATTCGGCAATCCACGTCGTTGGCTGTCCGTTTTACCAGGCGCTCGGGCAGCCGGAGATCCTGGGGCCCGACCCGTGTCCATTCACGTCGGCCGTGGCGTCAAAAGCAGCGGCCAGCACGGCCGTGAAGATCGCCGGAAATCGCTATCTTCGACTCACGGTGACCCCGGTCTTCGACGCGACCAGCACGCTCACGCACCTGATCGCCTTGACGCGCGAAACCACCGATGAGATGCAACAGCAGCTCAAGGTCGACGCCATCCACGAGGCCGGCGATCAGCTTGCCGACCTCTCCCCCGAAGAACTCGCCGAGATGGCCGTCGAGGAGCGCACCGACCTCCTCAAGTACAATATCGGCCGCCACATGAAAGACCTGCTGGGCCTCGATTTCATCGAGATCCGGCTCCTCGACCGCGTGACCAACCGGCTGATCCCGCTCTTGACCGAGGGAATGACCCCGCTGGCGGCCAATCGTGAGCTCTATGCGCGAAAAGAGGGAAATGGCGTAACCGGTTACGTCGCGGCGACCGGCCTGTCTTATGTCTGTCCGGATACGACGCACGACCCCCTCTATATCGAGGGCGCAGCCGGATCGCGGAGCTCGTTGACCGTGCCATTGATCATCCACGGCACGGTGATCGGCACGCTCAATGTCGAGAGCCCGCAGCCCAACGCGTTTGACGACCGCGACCGCCAGTTCATCGAGATCTATGGGCGAAATATCGCCGCGGCACTCAACACACTCGAGCTCTTGCAGGCCGAAAAGGTCTCGACGGCCAGCGCGTCGGTCGAGGCGATCAACCGCGAGCTGGCGCTGCCTCTGGACGACATCATCACCGATGCGACCACGGTCCTTGACCGTTACGCGGGCCATGACGAAGACATTATTGCCCGGTTGCGCCATCTCCTTTACCGGGCGCGTGAGATCCGAACCTTGATTCACAAGGCCGGCTCGACCGTGGCGCCCCAATCGAAGCCGAGCCGTCCGGTTCCCGCGCCCGGTTGAATGGTGCGCGGCTCCTGGTGGTCGACGCCGACGAGGCGGTACGCCGCTCGGCCCATCATCTCCTCGGCTGCCAGGGGGCCGGCGTCGAAACGGCACGCGACGCTCATGAAGCGATCGCCCTCATGCGGCAAGCGCCCTATTCGGCCGCTCTGGTCGATATCCGGCTTCCCGACCTCGACGGATATGAAGCGTTCAAGCGGCTGCGTGAAGTTCAGCCCAATGTTCCGGTGATCCTCATGACGGGCTTTGGATGGGATCCTGCTCATTCGATTGTCAAAGCACGGCAAGAGGGGTTGCAGACGGTCCTTTACAAGCCGTTTCGCGCCGATCGTTTGATGGATGCCGTGGAACAGGCGCTCCGCACGACACCGCCGGTTCGTCCCGCCCCCGCATCACCTCAGGAGCCCGCGGTCATGCCCACTTCGGGTCCGACCTTGGCCGCTTCGCCGGTCGCCTCCGTCGCAACCGATCAATCCTCGCCGCCGACATCATCGAATCGTTTACCTTCATCGGCTCACGAAAATGCCGACCCGTCGCGCCCGATCGAGGCAACGAATCATGAGCCCTGAGTGGCCGCCCCTGGTCGTGTTCTTGCTGGTTTTACCGCCGGCCCTCGGACATCTTTATCACTTTGTGCTGGTGACCAACGTCGCGAGCGGCCTGGGATTTCGCGAGCCCGCCATGGACCGGGCGCGCAACGTGTTCCTTGCGGCCCTGATCGCGTCCGCGGCGTTCTTGCTGTGGCAGCATGTGCAGAACCCCTGGTGGAACTGGAGCTGGCCCCTCAAGGGCTACGCCTTGCTTTGTGTCGTCAGCGGCGTGGTGATCGGCCCGCTCAATTCCGCGGTCATCCAGGCGCGACGGCGACCGGCGGGAATCGCCGGCTCCTCGGTCACGCTCGACCTGGGCGGCCGTCATGGCCTCGATGCCCTGATCGGCGAGGGGCACGGCTCATGGCTTCTCCGGCTGCCGCGCAACGAGTCATTCCGCTTGCAGCTCCGCGAATGGAGCGTGACGATCCCGGACCTGCCCGAGCCCCTTGACGGCCTGAAGATCCTCCAGATCAGCGACCTGCATATTGCCCGCTGTTTTCAGCGGCGGTTTTTCGAGGCCGTGATCGAGGCGTGCCTCGACTGGGATGCCGATCTTGTTTGCATGACGGGAGACCTGATCGAGGACGATGAAACGATCGACTGGATCGAGCCGCTCTTGAGCCCGCTCCGTGCACGGCTGGGCAAGTTCGCGATCCTCGGCAATCATGACAACGAACATCAACCGCGCAAAACGGCCGCCGAGCTTGCCCGTGCCGACTTCACCTTGCTCGAAGGCCGATGGACGACCCGCGACGTCCAGGGAACCGTGCTGGCCATCGGCGGCACGTCGTATCCCTGGGGACCTGACATCGCCGCGAGCGACTTGCCGGCCGCCGAGTTCCGCATCCTCATGAGTCATTCGCCCGACCAGTTTTACAAGGCCGAGCGATGGGGCGCCGACCTGATGCTCGCCGGCCATAATCACGGTGGCCAGATCCGTCTGCCGATCGCCGGCCCTATTTTCATGCCAAGCCGTTATTCACGGCGATTTGATCGCGGCTACTTTCGCAAGCGAAAGACCTTGATGTATGTCAACGAGGGCATCGGCGGCAAGCACCCGGTGCGTTACGGCTGCCCGCCCGAAGTGAGCCTCTTATCGCTGCACCGCGGGATACCACGCCAGCGCGGCGAAACCAAGGGTGCGCTCACACCGCACGCGCCGGCCGTCGAACGCAACTGGATCAACGGCTGATGGCCGTGTCGATCAGATGTAGACGCGCCGATTGTAGACGTACCATTCGACGAGCAGAACGCCGAGTGCTCCCAGCGCCAGCCACCACCAGATATCCTTCTGAACGACGGCCGGTTTCTGGGTTCCCGCGACGGGGGTGTAACCGATTTTGATCCGGTAGGCGTCGGCCATGCTCTCGGGAGTGCCTTCAGGAATAAGCCCGCGGGGGGCGAGGTCGCTTTCGCGGGCGTCGAAGAGGTTCACGGCGAACGGGAGCAGACCCTTGGGTTCCCATCGCGCCAGGTAGACGCCAGTCTTGTCGGCTTGATTGAAGACGAACGTCCCTTGAGGCGAGCGTGACACTGTCTCGGCCTTCTGGCCTCCCACTGGCGTGATCTGGATGGTTTGTGCGGTTGTCTCGGCGTGCAAGACGACGGGGCGGCCGGGCTCGGCGACCTCTTCGCCAGTCCCTTCGCGCACGTTCCCCAGGGCTTGAATGCTGTTCAAGACAAAGAGCGGAAAGCTGATGTAGCGAAACCACGTCGTGTTGGGCGTCGTGCCGTCCATGAGTGGAAAGGTCACCACCGTGTCGGAATAGCCTTCACGAGGGACGGTGAAGGCCAGGGAACCCTGGTTGCCGTCGATGAGGCTTTTCGCCCCGCTTGGAAGCTCGACAACGCTCGCTTTCGCGACATAAGCCAGCGACAGGTCGCGAATATACTGCATGATCGGGTGTGCGATGTCCCAGTCGAGAATCACCGGCTGCGCGACCTCTTTCGCCTGCGCGTACGCCGGTCCGGGGGGGAAGACTCCGAAATAAAGGGCATTGGCCGCGGGGGGCGAGTCGACCTTGACCCCATCGAAGATCACCAGGTCGTAGCGGCCCCCTTTCATGTCACGCACGACCGACTCATTCCTGGCCTCTTCGGGTGTCAGCACGGTGATGTCGGCTCGCTCGATCGCCGAGGGCGTCTTGAGCGTGTCGGTGAGATAGCGGTTGCCACTCGAGATCGCCAGGACCTGAGCCTTGCGCGTCGTACCGACGACCGTGAAAGCACGGTTATCGAGCTCGAGGGCGTCTTTCACGGTGAGACGAACTTCATAGGGAGTCAGACCGCTGTCAGGCAAATCGAACTTGAATGACTGGTCGCTCTGCGGGGCCAGCTTCAGAGCGATCGCATCGACGAGGGTACCTGCATCGTTCGGATTATCGGTGGCATGACGATACAACTGGGCCTCGGTGGCGATTTCCTCGGCACGATAGTTGTGCACGCGGCCAAAGAGCTGGTAAACCTCGGGTTTGTCTTCCTCTCGCCGGGTTTGAAGGGCCAGGATCGCGATATTGTCCGAGGGGTTCTTCGCCCGGACCTTACCGTCGGAGGCCGGCGCCGGCGAGCCGTCAGGCGGCGGTGAATACGGCGGCGGCGCGGGACCGATCACGACGACCTCGGGCTCGAGGTTACCCAGGCTGAAGCCTTCGACATCGGTGAAGCCGCCGTCGGTGTAGATCAAGAGCTTGGGCATCACCACGGACGAGGCGACGACGCCTTCGCCAATCTGTTTCGATGGATTGGCCAGACCGGCGGCCACCTGCAAGCCTTCGCGGAGGGAGGTCTGCGACTGGGAAGCCTCGATGGCGTCGATTCGCTGCAAGAGGGCGCGACGATCGCCCGTGTAGTTGGAGGCAACCTGCGCCGAATCGTCGAATTTGATGACCATGGCCAGGTCGTCGGCATCCATGTCGCTCACGACTTTCTTGGCGGCCTCCTTGGCCCTGGCCAGGCGGTTGGGAGCCACGTCGGTAGCCGCCATGCTGGCCGAGCTATCGATCAAGAGGACAAACCGCTCGCCCTGACCGGCGCTGCCTTTCATGCGTGGGCCAGCGAGTGCCAGCATTGCCAGGGCGACCGCGAGAAGCTGCAAGAACAGGAGCAAGTTGCGCCGCAGCCGCTGAAACAGGCTGTTGACGTGGAGGTCTTCGAGACTGCGCCGCCAGAGGATCGTGCTGGGAACTCGCACCGGACGACGCCGCAGTTTGAGGAAATAAAGCGCAATGATCCCGACCGGCACACCCGCCAGGACTGACCACGCCGTCGGCCCCAGCGACGAGTTGAATTCGATCGGTGAGCTCGCGTTACTGAGTCGATTCCAGAAGCTCGAACATGGCTTACGCCTCCTCCCCTCCCATCAGCGACCCGTCGAAATCAATCAATCAATCAAAGCTCGGGCTCGCGATCGGCAAAGCCGGCCCGCTCGCCACGCCGCCGCCGGACCATCATGTACAGCAGATACGCGACGAGCGCGCCGCCGACCCCGTAAAAAAGCCAGGGGTCCGTCACCTTGAATTGGTCCATGTATTGACTCGATTGACGATCGATTCTTGATTCGCAAAAGCCATGCACGCGGCGGTCGCGCCGGTGATCATTTCACCAGCCCGCGCTGGCGAAGATAATTGAGAATCAACTTGTCGAATGGAAATTGATTATTGGTGAAAATATAGGTGATCCCGCGCTGTGTGCACCATTCCTTGAGGCCGCCGACAAACGCGTTGAGATTGTCCTTGTAGCGCTTGAGCAAGGGCGCGCTGATCGTGATCTCGGCGGTCTCGTCATCCTCGCAGTCGACTAAGCGCAGGTCGCCCACGAGCTCTGGCTCGATTTCTTCATGGCTCAGGATGTGAACGACGTAGATGTCCATGTTCCGTGCGAGCAAGTAGCGAAGCGCGTCTTGATAGCCATTCTTATCAAGGAAATCGGAGATCACGACGACGACGCCCTTGCCCGCGTGGCGGATCGCGAACTCACGGGCCGCCGCGGTGAGATTGCTCTGGCCGGTCGCCGAGAGCTGGTCGAGATATTGCACGACCCGGTACATCTGCGAGCGGCCGCGGATGCCGCGGAGCCCCTGGTCGAGCCGTGCGCTGAAGGTGTCGAGCAAGACGCGATCGTGGTTGACAAGTCCAATAAACGAAAGCGCCGCCGCCACTTGCTTGCCGTAGCGCAGCTTGGTGGGATTGCCGAAATCCATCGAGAGGCTCGTGTCGAGCAGCGTGTAAACGTGGAGGTCTTCTTCTTCGAGGAAGAGCTTGAGAAAAAGCTTGTCGAGCCGGCCGTAGACATTCCAGTCGATGTGTCGTAGATCGTCGCCGCTGGTATAATTTCGGTGTTCGGCGAATTCGACCGACGAGCCGCGGCGCTTGCTCTTTCGCTCGCCTTTCATCCGGCCGACGAAGATCCGCCGGCTCACCAGCTCGAGCTGCTCGAGCTTGTGGAGAAACTCCGGGTCGAGCAGCGCGGGACTCGAGGAGCCGGGCGTTCGCGATGGCGGAGTCGAGCCCGGCGATAAGGCGGCGGTGGCGGCCATGACTGACGATCCTTTTCGAGCAATGCTCTCTGAACGACGCACGCACGCACCTACCAGCGATCAGCCGACGCGGTCAAACACCCAGAAGAGCGAGAGCATGGCGGTGACGGCCACGCCGAGCCCCACGAGCCAGGGAATGAGTGCGGCCAGGAAGATCATCCACCGCGCTTTGAGTCGCAAGGGGGCCGCCCGGTGCAGAAAACCCAGCGCCGTGAACCAGCTTTCAAGGATCACGAGCGACCCGGCCGCGGCGGTTGCCAGCGCCAGTGCCGGCTCGGTATGCCAGGCGCTCAGCGCGATGACCGATAACACCGCGCAGAGACCGACCAGGCACAATAAGTCGCCCCGGGTGAAGATGAGCGTCGTCCCCCTGGGCGGATTGAAATCTTGTTCCGGAGCCGGGGGCGGATCGTAGATGTCGTGCATGGTGAAAGTCATTATAGCGATTCGTAGCTCTCTCGTGTGAAACCCGGGCGGCCCTTCCTCAGGCGACCGCGGCCGCTTTGACTTCCGCCTTTTCCGGGACCGAATCGAGCACCTTGAGCAAGACCTCGTCGGGATCGACTCCCTCGGCCTGCGCCTCGAAATTCAGGAGCACGCGATGCCTCAAGCTGGGAAGATAAACACGGCGCAAGTCTTCGAAGCTGACGTTGAACCGGCCATCCAGGAGTGAGCGGACCTTGGCCGCGAGCACGAGCGTCTGAACGCCGCGCGGGCTGCTCCCCCAGCGAATGTACTGGTTGGTCACGGCCGCGGCGAACGGCCCGTTCGGATGCGTGCCCAGGGCCAGGCGAATCGCGTAGTCTTGCACGTGCGGCGCGATGATCACGTCGCGCACCAGCGCCTGAAGCCGTATCAGGGTTTCGCCGTCGATCACCTTCTCGGCCTTGGGACGCTCGCCGCGGGTGGTTCGGTCGAGAACGATGCCGAGCTCCTCGCGCGTCGAATAGCCGACGACCAGCTTGAACAAGAACCGGTCGAGCTGAGCCTCGGGCAGGGGATAGGTTCCTTCCTGCTCGATCGGGTTCTGGGTGGCCATCACGAAGAACGGCTCCTTGAGGATATGAATATGGCCGCCGACGGTGACCGAGTGCTCTTGCATCGCTTCGAGCAGAGCCGACTGGGTCTTGGGCGTGGCCCGGTTGATCTCGTCGGCCAGCACGATCTGCGAGAAGACCGGACCGGGCTGAAACTCGAAGACGCGGCGGCCGTCGGGCAGCTCGCTGACGATGTTGGTACCGATGATGTCCGCGGGCATCAGGTCGGGCGTGAACTGGATGCGGTTGAAGTCAAGCGCCACCGCATCGGCCAGGGTGCGGACAAGGAGCGTTTTCCCCAGGCCCGGCACGCCCTCTAAAAGCGCATGGCCGCCGATAAAAAGACACGTTAACACGCCATGGACGATCTCGTCATGGCCGACGATGACCTTGGCGATTTCTCCCTTGACCTTTTCATACGCGGCGCGGAAATCGTCGGCGCGGGCTTCCATCGTTTCGGCGGCCATCAGCGCGGGTCCTTTCGTCGAGAGTGATCGTGGTTCGTTATGTGTTTATTCGAGAATTAGATGCGAGGAGCCCAGAAACGCACAAGCCTGCGCGGCTATTTCTTGTCGGCTTCCTTATCTCTGTCGCGCTCTTCCCAGACGCGTTGCTTGGCCTTGAGCAAGCGGTCGGTGTAGCTCTGTTTCACGGTCTCCGGCGATGGCGTGGCCAGGCTGGGGCTTTCGGTTTTCGTGGCGGCGCGACCGCGATCTTCCATCACGCCCCCCTCCAGGAGCGGCTCGCCGATCGAACCGCTGCCACTCGCCTGGCCTTCAGGGAACAAGGGCGAGGTATCGCTGCGCGATGCGCCGCGGCCACGGTCGAGCTGTTCGCCCACTTCGGCCTTGCGGCTACGCAGCTTGTCCATGTATTCACTGGCCGTCGCGACTTCCTCGCCGCGCAGTTTCTTCCATTCGTTGACGATGGTGAGCTTGAGCCAGCCGAAGTCGATCGCGATCCGGCGGATGGCGACGTCAGCCAGGAACAAGCAGGCCGCCGACCAGAGCAAGATCGGCCATAGACCGGCAAACGACCGGGGATTGATCAGCTTGGGATCGCGGCGGAAGTGATCGACGCTCTGGACCATCCGGCCGTCGGGTGTGGTCCGGGTCGAGACGACCTGGCCGTCGGTCAGGTTGGCCAGCGTTTCGAGCGTCGTCGGGTTCGACCGGAGCTCACGATACTCGTCGGAGTAGGGGACCGAGACACCGCTCGAAATCACGCCCTGCACGTTATCCGAGCCGCGATAGCCCAGGTTGACGAAGTAATTACCACTGGCGTCGGCATTCTCGATCGTCGCTTCGTAGCGGCCCGGCGCGACCTGCACGAGCTCGACGCTCGATGACTTGAGGTCGGGATTGACCACATTGCCGCGGATCTGCAAGAAATTGAGAAAATCGTTGTTCTTGTCGAGCGCGTCGACAACGACCTTGATCTGGCCCTGCTCGCGGCGGACGTTCAAGCTCAGGTTGCCGCGATCCGCCGGCCGCATCGACCAGCGGATGACCTGCGACCAGAAGGCCGCGAAACTTTGCCAGTCGGGCCAGGCTTTGGCCCAGCGCCGGCCGGCATCGGAGGTAAATGCCACCGAGCGGCCCAGGCCGTACGTCCAGTGTGCCAGGAGCGGATTGAGCTGGCCGGTCGGCAACGGCGAGACGATCGGAATCTCGACCAGCTCGTTTTCCTTGGGCGAGGTCAGGACGAGCCCTGTAATCGGCGGCATCTCGTCGGTGAGCCGCATCACGGGCTCGGTCAGCGGGTAGTTGAGCTTGACCTGCCAGGGCTTTTGCTGCTCGAAGATCAAGGGACGGGAAATCGAACGGGCCTCTTTCTGGTAGATCCGCGGCAAGGCTTTCGGGTTGGTGACGTTGTAAAACCGGCCCTTGGTCTTGTTCGCGAGGTTCCGCATCCGCGCGGTGGCGCCGGGGTCATTCCCGTGCGCGGCGGTCAAGATGGCGGTGACCGTGACCTTGCTGGCGATGAGCTGACTGATGACGCGAGGTGTCGGGTCGGTCGGGTCGCCGTCGCTGATGACGACGATGTGCTTGCTCATGGCGTCGGGAATTGCATTCAACCCCTTCATGGCCATCTGCAATGACGGATCGAAGTCGGGCATGTCGCCGGGTGTCATGCGGTCGATGGCGCGGAGCATGCTGTTCTGGCCAGTGCCGATCGGACGCAGTGGGAAGAGCCACGCTTCCTGCCCTTCCCAGTGCAGGAGGCCGGCGTAGTCGTAGCTCGAAAGCGCCTTGATCGCCGATTTCGCCACGACCTTTTGCCAGTAGTTCCCCTCGGGAATCTCGCTGGCGTGCATGATCAGCGCCATGGCGCCGATGCCCTGCACCTTGATCGCCTTGATTTGCATATCGACCGGAAGCGCCTTTTCGACGGGCGTGTTCATCCAGCCGCCGGCGCCAAAGCTATCGCTGCCGCCGAGCATCACGAGCCCGGCCCCCAGGTCGTGACAGTTGGAAGCGAGTAGCTCGTGCTGGCTCTCGGTGAAAGCCTCTTTCGGCACGTTGCCCAGGATCACCGTGTCAAAAGGCCGAAGCTGCGCCAGGTCTGTCGGCAGGGGATCGCCGCCGACGCCCCCGGAGCCGTCGATCTTGGGTGCGACGAGAACCTTCACTTCAATTTCTTTTTCACGCAGGGCCTTGACCAGCTCGGCGTGGTAACCCCGTTCTCCCTCGATCAACAAGACCTGGGCCTTGCCTCGTGCGTGCGTGAAGCCTTCGGCCATATTGTTGATCGCACGGCGATCGCCGCTCCCTCGCTCGGGAATGAACTCCGCGGAGAACGTGTAGAAATTGGGCTCCGTGATGAGCTGTCTGAGCGTGAAGACATTGACCCCGCGCTGCAAATCGACGGGAACCGGCTGCTCGTTGCCCGAGGCGGGTGCTCGATAATTGTCGGCCTTCTGAAAAACCTGGAGCGTTCCTCGCGTTGGCTCGCTGGCGCGAATGACGACGCTGATATTGACGGTTTCGCCCTTCTTGACGTCCGGTGGAATCGAGACTTTTTCGACCAGGACCTCACGGTCGTAGAAATACTCGATCGGCACCACATCCACCTGGACGCCGAGCGACTTGGCGGTGAGGCCCTGTTGAAAGAGATTGCCGCGATTCTCGTTGCCGTCGGAAAGGAGCACGATGCGCCGGGCGGTGTCATCGGGGAACGAGGCCATCGCGAGTTTGACCGCCGCCCCGAGGTCGGTGTTCTCGGCGTCGATCGTGCTTTCGATCCCGAGCAAATTGATCTCGCTTGGGGCAGGGGGGACCTCGACCCGGGGCTCGGTGCCGAAGGCGACGACGCCCGCGAGATCTTCGCGGCGCCGCTTCTTCGAGGCTTCGGTGACGTAGTCGAGCGCCGCCTTTTGTTGCTCGCGTGGCACGCTATTGGAGACGTCGAGCAAGAAAATCGTGGCGAGGCGATCCGTGCGGCGCACCGATTGAAGGTCGGCCAGGGCGAGCACGATCAGCGTGATCACGGCCGTTCGCAACAGGATCGCCAGTGCGCGCCGCACCATGCCAAGGCCGGCGAGACTACGATAGCTCGTCCACACCAGGGGGGGTATGACCAGCGGAATCAGGATCAGCCACCACGGGTTGCCAACCGTGATCGACCAGTTGCCCAGCATCATCGGGCGAGCTCTCCTTGATGGGCCTTAGAGCCGAAAACGCTGAACACGGTGATTATTCGAGTCGACAACCGACACGCTCCCCTGGTTGTCAACGGCCAGCGCATAGGGGTTATACAATTGCCCGGGACCACGTCCGGCTCTCCCCCAGATCCCCACGGGCTCGCCATCGAGCGTGAATTTTTGGACGCGATGATTGCCATACTCGCAAACATAAAGGTGATGATCAGGACCGATCGCCAGGTCATAGGGGAAGCACATTTGGCCCGGTTTGTCCCCTCGCGAGCCCCACAAGTTGAGCAGCTTTCCCTGAGTGTCGAAAACCTGGATCCGGTGATTGCAACTATCAGCGACAAACAGCCGGTCGCGCTCGTCGATGGCCAGGGCGCGCGGTTTCAAGAATTCGCCCGGCTCGTAACCGTGGCCCCCCCACTGGCGGAGCCATTTGCCGTGCGGGTCGAAGACCTGGATGCGGTCGTTGTCGCCGTATTCGGCGACGTAAAAATTGCCCCCGCGATCGATGACGACATCGGTCGGATAACCGAATCGGCCGGGCGTCGTCCCTTGCACGCCATCGCCGATCTGGAACAAGAGCTCGCCCGCTTCCGAGAAGACGAGCACCCGGTAAAAATGGGTGTCGGCCACGAGCAGCCGGCCATCACGATCAACGGTCAATCCGCTCGGTCCATCAACATTGAAGTCGGGCGTACGCCAACCCCGCAAATACTGCCCGTCGCGGTCGAATACCTGGATGCGGTCGGTCAGGTCAGCGAGAAAGAGATGGTTCTGCGCGTCAAACGCGGCCGCCCGCGGTTTGTACAGGTGCCCCGATTTGACGCCATGCACGCCCCACACCCGGTCTGGCGCAGCGCTCGACCGCAGGTCGCAGCCGACCTGCGTCGCCAGCAAGATTCCAATCCATATCGCCAGGACAAGGCTTCTCGCCCTGCGCTTTTTTAATGTGATTGACCTGACCAAACGAACCACCCTTATCGCGAACCGCGGTTCCCGGGCGCAGAGACACTAGGGTAAAATCTAATGAGTTGAGACCCTCTGACGCAAGTCCTAGGTTTTGCAATCGCGGATTTCGTGTGCCCTGAGCCAAGGAACGGTGTGATGCCAGAATGGACGGTCGTCTGTCGCGTCGATGAGTTGAAAGAGGGGGCTGGCCGTTCGATCGAGGCCCTGGGGCTGCGCCTCGCCGTGTTCCGCGTTGGATCCGACGTCGTAGCCCTTTCTGGCCGTTGCCCTCACTCAGGCGGATCGCTGGGTCATGGGTGGGTCGAGGAAAACGAGGTGGTCTGTCCGCTCCATCGCTGGCGGTTTCGGCTCAGCGATGGCCGATGCACGACGGTCCGCGGCGAGGCCGTCCACCGGTTCCGCTGCGAGGTGCGCGATGACGAGGTCTGGGTCGAAGTTTGATATGACTTGACGCGACGAAAGCCTCAAGGAGGCCGCGGCACGCGGTCGTGCTTACGATCCTGGCCTTCCTGACGATACGACAGCAGAGGCTACGGCAGAAACTCGAGATCGGCCGCGTTTTCACCAGCCTCGACGATCACTGATTTCTCTTCGTAGTTCACGCCGAAAAAGTCCTTGCCCTGCTGCTTGTTGCGTGGCTTTGGCGGGGTGACCGTGACCGTGTTCAAGCCGAGGTACGCCTTGGCCGTATAGGTGCCGTCCTTGGCGATCGTGGCTTTGCGCACGTCGACGCGGCGGTTGGGATTGACGGCGTTGAAATTGAGCTCGCCCCCCTCGAGAAGCTTGCCCCTGACCTTCACGGTCCCCTTGACGACCGCGTCGTCGGTCGAGCTTTCGCGATCGGGCGCGGCCGAGCAGCCGACGAAGGCCGCCAGGCAAAAGGCCAGTCCAAGACGGCCCGTGTTGGCGCACACTGGTGTTGACCAGGTCATGGTTGGTCGACTCCGCGATCGTGATGAATTCTGGCAGCGCAGAAACGTCTTGCTTCGGTGGCCGCGTGCGAAACTGGCGGACCAGACAGGAATTGCTCGAAGACGCGAAACACGTCGTCGCGAAACCTGGCTGGCCCGACCCGGATCATGATTCCCGCGTCACAACATGATCGACAACGATCATCATATCAGTAAGAGTCAGACGAGATCACCTCGCCGCCGGCCTTGGTGCCGATCGCCCACCAGACGGGCAACGAGATCGAGCTCTTGACGAAATGAACCGATCCGTCGCCAAAACAGACGTTGACGCCGCCCGGGTGCCGGCTCTGAGCCGTCCAGGCGCCGCTCAACAGGTGGCCGCCGGTTCCGTCAATGCACGAAAAGCTGTTAGGAGCCATCACGTGATTGTACGTGGTTCCGTAAGGCATGATCGCTATCCACCAGTAACCGCCGACCGGCCCCGATGGCCCCCACGGCGGCGACGGACCGCCTGCCGCTTGCCCGCGTAGCAAGACTCCAGGTCCGCCGCTGGCGACACACAACTGGTTGTAATATTGCGTCGGCGTCAGTCCGCCGCGCCCGCCGGCCTGGCCCGGATCAAGGCGCTGGATCAAGCCCTGGCAGCGTCGAATTGCTCGGGTTTGTGTAGTTGTTGCCAGGATAGGTCGGGGTCAACACCGCCACCGACGTCGCCGTCGGTGTCTTGGCTTGATAGCCGGAGTTGTTGCCAGTTCCCAATCCGTAGCAGCGCTCACTGAAGGCTGATGTATTGCTCAGCCCATCGGTGACCGCGGCAATCTTGACGATCGGCTCGTCGGCACCATAGCCGGCCGGAGTGGGAACGGTGGCCGAGCCGCCGACATGGCCAAAAAGACCGTCGGGGCTGGAGAGGCAGCACCCGGCGGGCGTGGCGCCAAACGACGTCGCGTAGCTGACCGGACCAAATCCCGTGGAGAGCCCGGACGGATCATCGCTGGGACAATTCAAGACATTGATCGTGAGATACTGGACTGTCGCGTTCTCGGCACTCGGCTTGGACGCGGCGTGACCCGTGTCATAGAAATTGATCGAGTTGAAAACCACCGATTGCTCGAAATTATTGAGGAGCAGGGGGAAGGCGCCCCAATCATTGTTATTGAACGGCCCGTGGCCCCAGGGGAAGCACGAGTTCGACGACTCGTAATTATGCATGGCCAGCCCCAGTTGCTTGAGGTTGTTCGTGCACTGAGCACGCCGCGCGGCCTCGCGCGCAGCCTGAACGGCCGGAAGCAATAGGGCGATCAAAACGGCAATGATGGCAATCACAACGAGAAGCTCGATCAGCGTAAACCCACGCGCGCCGGACCATCCTCGGCCTCGCAAACCCTTGGATTGCATGTGCGCCTCTCCAATCGGGAATCAGGAGAAATTGGCACTCGTTTGCACGAACGATGCCAACAGATCGACTCGATCGGAAAGCAACAATGCTTGGACAGGAGCGCCGTCTTCGTCCGCCGAGCCGCTGTCGACGAATGTTACGGGGCCTATGCCATACATGTCAATCACAAAGAAGATTTGTTTGGTTATTCGTTCTCGGTGCTGGAATTTCGCATGATTCGCCGCTCGGGCCCCGGAATGATCTTTCTTGATTCCAGTCGGGTGAGCGAAGTCTCGACTCAAAATCATCGCTCGACATTCTGTCGGCACGCACTCCTGGCACACAGCGCGGAATCGGTGTACCCTTGCCAGGAATTCCGCGGCGTGCCCGCGTCGCCACATTTCGCTGGCCATCCAGGAGAAACTGATATGTGCAGCCGACCGCGGTCGCTCACGATGGTGTCGGCGGCCGTCCTGGCGTTGATTTCGCCAGGCATCTTGGCCAGTGCGTCCGAACCCGTGGCCGCGCCACATGAACCTCGCTCATCCCGGATGATCGATCTGACCGACGCGACCGTGGTCGCGCCGGCGGCCCTCGACCGCATTGAGAAGAAAGCCGTGGCCGTCCTCGTCGAAGAGATCGCGGCGCGCACCGGACGGCGGTGGCGCGTTCAAGAAAACTGGCCGGCCGCCGGTGTTGGTGGCGCGGTCGTCGCGGTCGGACCACTGGGATCATTGCCCAAACAGGCTGTCACGCTGCTTGGCCTTCCGGAATCGTACCGGGGCACAGCCAAAGCGGAGGGATTCGTCATTCGCACGGCCGATCAAGGGGCGACGGCCGTCGTTGCCGGTGTCGACGCGCGCGGCGTCCTGTTTGGAGTCGGCCGGTTGCTCCGCGAACTTCGAATGACGCCCGGCCAGGTGCGTGCTCCCGCGGCCTGGATGCTCAAAACCTCGCCACAATACCCGATCCGCGGCCATCAGCTCGGCTATCGACCCAAGACCAACTCATACGACGCCTGGGACCTACCGCAATGGGATCGCTATATCCGCGAGCTCGCGATCTTTGGCGCCAACAGCGTCGAACTGATCCCCCCGAAGTCCGACGACGCCAGCGACAGCCCGCACTTTCCCCTCCCACCAGCCGAAATGCTCGTCGGCATGTCGCGGATTTGTGACGACTACGGGCTCGACGTCTGGCTCTGGAACGGGGCACTCGAAAAAGATTACACAAAAGAAGCCACGGTCGCCGCCGAGGTCGCCCTCTGGGATCAGCTATTCAAGAGCATTCCACGCCTCGATGCCGTCTTCGTTCCCGGGGGCGACCCCGGACACACGCACCCGAAAGTCTTGATGCCGCTCCTCGAACGCGAAGCCCAGGTCTTGCGCAAATATCACCCCCGCGGCAGATGTGGGTCTCGACGCAAGGCTTCGACCAAACCTGGCTTGACGAATTCTACGCGATCGTCGCCAGCGAGCCCGACTGGCTCACGGGCATTGTCTATGGACCACATACCCGCGACGACCTCCACACGACACGCGCCAGGGTGCCGAAACGGTATCCGATTCGCCATTACCCCGATATCACACACACCCGCGAGTGCCAGTTCCCCGTACCGTCGTGGGACCTCGCGCTTGCCTCGACCGAAGGCCGCGAACCAATCAACCCCCGGCCACGACAGTACACGACGATCTTTCGCGCCATGCAAAACGAGACCGTCGGCTTCATCGCCTATTCGGAAGGTTGTAACGACGACGTCAACAAGTTTGTATGGAACGCGCTGGGCTGGAACCAGGAGACACCGGTGATCGAAACCCTTCGCGAATACAGCCGGTTCTTCCTGGGTGAGCGCTACACCGACGTCTTCGCGCAGGGCTTGCTGGCTCTCGAAAAAGGCTGGGAAGGACCCATCCTGACCAATGCGAATATCGACACCACACTCCAGCAATTTCAGGACATGGAGCATGGTGCCAGCCCACGCGATTTACTGAACTGGCGCTTCCAGCAAGGATTGTACAGAGCCTATTACGACGCCTTCGTGCGCCAGCGCCTGCTCTTCGAAACGGAGCTCGAAGCCCGCGCCGTTGACGAGCTCAAACGGGCCAAGGACCTTGGTTCGCTCACGGCCATCGATCGGGCGCAGGCCACTCTCGCACGGGCCTCGCACGAGCGCGTTGCACCCGATCTCAGAGCAAGAATCTTCGAACTGGGAGCCGCCCTGTTTCAGAGCGTGAAGATGCAGCTCAGCGTCACTCGCTATCAGGCGATCGGCGTCGAGCGCGGTGCGAACCTCGACGCGATCGATGCACCCCTCAACGACCGGGCGTGGCTCGAGAGCCAATTTGCCGCCATTCGCTTGCTTTCATCAGAACCCCAGCGGCGCCGCGCGATCGAGGCACTCGTTCGCAGAACCGATCCCGGACCGGGCGGATTCTATGATGATCCGGGCAATCCCGCACGTCAGCCGCATTTGGTTCCCGGATCACCCCTGAGCGAAGACCCGATGCAGCGTTCCACGCGCGTTGGCCTGGCGCGCGTCCGGAATGGCCGCGGGCCTGGTGTCAAAACGCCGAAAGTCTCTACGACGCCCCACTGAAGATGCATTACACCGAGCTCGACCCCCTGGCGCACTACCGGCTCAAAGTCATCTACTCGGGGGGCAACCTCATGCCCAGGATCCGGCTCGACGCCGAGGGTCACGAGGTTCATGGCCTCTTGACCAAGCCCAACCCCGTCAAGCCGCTCGAGTTCGATATACCCGATGCGGCCACGGCCGACGGAGTGCTGACACTCACCTGGACCGAAGAACTCGGCCGCGGCAGTAACGGCCGCGGCTGCCAGGTGGGGGAAGTTTGGTTGATGCGTATCAAATGAACGAATGATGGGTCGTTTCGTTCGATCGACGATCACGGCAGAAACGCCGCGCCGACCTTTTGCGCCGGCGCGGCGGTCGTCACGGGGCGGCGTCTCGATCAAACGTTTTTCACTTCGCTTTCTGCACCTGTTCCTTCGCGGCCGCGACGATGGCTTCGACGGTGAAGTTGAACTCCTTCAGCAGCTCCTTGAGCGGAGCCGACGCGCCGAAGGTTCGCATGCCGATGATCTTGCCGTTCAAGCCGGTATAACGTTCCCAGCCGAAGGTCGAGGCCTGTTCGACGGCCACACGCGCCATCACGGTCGGCGGCAGCACGCTGGCACGATACTCAGGGCTCTGGTGCTCGAAAACTTCCCACGAAGGCATACTGACCAGTCGCGCTTTGACACCGTCGGCCTTCAGCTTCTCATAAGCTTGCACACAGAGATCGACCTCGCTGCCGGTCGCCAGGAGCAGAACCTCGGGCTTGCCGTCGGCACAGTCCGCCAGCACATAGGCCCCCTTCTGCAAACCGGCGGCTGACGCATATTTCGTGCGGTCGAGCGTCGGCAAATCTTGCCGCGTCAGGACCAGGACGACCGGCTCGTGATGGCGAGTCATGATATAGCGCCATGCTTCGACCACCTCATTCGCGTCGGCCGGCCGGATGACGTTCATGCCGGGAATCGCGCGGAGCGATGCAATCTGTTCGACCGGTTGATGGGTCGGGCCATCTTCGCCGACTCCGATCGAGTCGTGCGTGAAGACGTAGATGACCGGGATCTCCATCAGGGCGGCCAGCCGGATCGGCATTCGCCCGTAGTCGCTGAAAATCAAGAATCCGGCGCCAAACGGCCGGACCTTGACCAGGGCCATCCCGTTCATGATGGCCCCCATCGCGTGCTCGCGTACTCCGAAATGGAAATTGCGACCGCCGTAGCTGGCGGCCTCGAAGTCGCCCGCGCCTTCAAACGTCATGTAAGTCTTGGTCGACGGTGCCAGATCGGCGGCCCCACCGATCAGCCACGGGACATTCCTAGCAACCGCGTTGAGCACCTTGCCCGATGAAGCGCGCGAGGCCAGGCCCTTGGCGTCGGCCGGGAACTCTTTCAGGTCTTTATCCCAGCCGTCGGGAAGCTGCCGGTGCTGGATCTTGTAAAGCTGGTCGGCCAGGTCGGAATATTCTTCCTTGTAGCGACCGACCATGGCAAACCACTCGTCGCGCAACTTCTTGCCGCGTGCTCCGATATTCTGGCTGAAATAGTCATACACGCCGTCTGGCACGTAAAATTTCGCGTCTTCGGGCCAGCCGTAGGCCCGCTTGGTCAACTTCACTTCCTCGACGCCCAGAGGCTCGCCGTGGGCGGCATTCGTATCCTGCTTGTTTGGCGCGCCCCAGCCGATGTGGCTATCCACGATGATGAAGGTCGGTCGGTCAGTCGTGTTGTGAAACGTCGTGAACGCCCGCTCGAGCTGCTCGAGATCGTTGGCATCGCTGACGCGCGTCACGTTCCATCCATAAGCGAGGAACCGGGTCGCGACATCCTCGGTGAAGGCCAGCGCCGTGTTGCCTTCGATCGTGATGTGATTGTTATCGTAGATCCAGCAAAGGTTGGAGAGCTTCCAGTGCCCGGCCAGCGACGCGGCCTCCGACGTGATGCCTTCCATCATGTCGCCGTCGCCGCAGAGGGCGTAAACCTTGAAATCGATCAGCTTTTCAAAACCCGGGCGGTTATAGTGGGCCGCCATCCAGCGCTCGGCGGCGGCCATGCCCACGCTATTGGCCGCTCCCTGGCCGAGTGGACCGGTTGTCGTTTCCACGCCCGATGTCAGGCGATATTCCGGGTGGCCCGGGCAGCGACTGTGAAGCTGGCGGAATCGCTCGATCTCCTCGAGCGGAACCGACGGCTCGCCGAGCGGCTCGTAATCCTTGCTGACGGCCTTGACTCCCGTCAGGTGAAGAAGCGAATACAAGAGCATCGACGCATGACCCGCCGAGAGCACGAAGCGATCGCGGTTCGGCCAGACCGGATCCTCCGGATCAAAGCGCAAGACATACTGCCAGAGATAATAGGCGACCGGAGCCATGGCCATGGGCGTGCCGGGATGCCCCGAATTGGCCGCTTGAACCGCGTCGATCGCCAGGGTTCGAATGGTGTTGATGCACGCGTGGTCAAGCGGATGGCGCTCGGATTTGATACCAGGATTCGGGTCGGCCGCCGTAGCCATGGATGTCTCGCTCCTCACAATTTGGTTCAAACTGACATTTTGTGCTCCGGATAATGTGATTATCTTACGCGATGGCAGCTCCTTTCGAGAGCCTGTTCCACCGTCGCGTGTGAGAAAAGCCAAATCGCCAGCAATTGTCGTCGCTCAAATGGCTTTCAGGAAAGTCGTCGGGGCGTTCGTATCGAACGTCACCGCGTTCGCAATGTACAATGGCCGTAGTCGGAAACGCAGGTAACAGGTCAAATAGCGCGATTGAGGCCGACCATGGGTGCCATTCCGCTTGACGAATATCCTGAGTCCAAGGTCCCGTCGATGTTGCCGCGGCGCTTACGGACATACCTGACCATCAATCTCGGACTCGCTGTAGCCTGCAGCGTCGGCCTCGCCATACTGAGCGAGCTACGGACGGGAAAATATCTCCTGATCGACATAGGCATGCTGCTTTTTGGTGTCGCGATGGTCGCGCTCCTGACGCTCGGCCCGATCTTGTTGACCGAGGCGTACCTGTGGCGCCGGGAGCAAGGGCTCTGGTACGCGTGGAAGAATCGCGCAACCAGAAAGAAACGGTCTACGATCCTGAGCCACGATGAGCTTCGTCGTCATCAACGCGACGCTTTTGTTGCCCGGATGACGCGCGGCGATGCGCCCCTTGCCGATGGCACTCATCGGACGCGGCTCTTTGAGGAAGCCGATGATCCCGAGTCCGTCTCTCGACCGGCATTGCTCTTGAAGGTCGCACACGACTTCGAGCGTTCCGGAAAACGTGGCGCCGCGGAGCGGTGCTACCAGCAAATCATTCAGCGGTTCGCGGGATCAGGCGAGGCCGAATCCGCTCGCCGCCGCCTTTCGTCTCTGGCGGATGCGATTGAGGCGACGTCACTTACGAGACCGTAGCCGTTTCACTGGCCGCGCTGATTTCCCACGTTGCGTCCGCCCGGATGTGCAACGTCGCGTCGTGATGCCGGTGGAGTTTGTCGTGCGTCCCGACGGAAATATAACTGATGTTCGCGCTCGTGAGCAGCCGGTAGACGTGTTCGATCTGGTCGGGAACGAGGTCTCCATCCATCCGGTCGAGAAACGCGAATCGTGGCTTCGCCAGCAAGACGCGCGCGATCGCCAGCAAGCGTGTCTCTTCCTTCGAGAGGGTGCCGGCCCAGTCGTGCTCGTGATCCAGCCCGCCGACACGCGCGAGTAAGTGATCGAGGCCGACCTCGTGCAGGACCTCGTGCAGTTGGTCGTCAGCAAAGCTCTTTCCGGCATACGGAACGAGCAACTGCGACCGCAGACCGCAGCGGATCGCCAGGGGATGCTGGGGAACGAAACAGATCTCGTCGCCGGGGGGTCGAACAATGCGCCCTGTCCCTTTCTCCCAGACCCGCGCGGTCGCGAGGAAGAGGGCCGTCTTGGCACCGGAGTCGGGCCCCGTGATCAATAAATTGGTGCCGTGCGGCACCGCGACATTCAGGTCGCGAACAAGCGCGTGGTCTGTTCCGTCTCGATAGAGCGTGAGATTTTCATAGGCAACGCGGTCTGGATCGTCGGAAATGACGATCGCCTGAGCGTCTGGCACGTTGGCTGCGTCAATGGCGTCGGAAATCATGTTGATCCGGTTCGTCACCGCGGCGAACGACGAAATCGTCTCGAACTGGGTGATGATCAACGAGAAGCCGCCAAGAACCTGGGCAAAAGCCATCGCTGACTGGGTGACGACCCCGAATTCCACTTCGTGCCTCATGTACATCGGCGCCACGATGACCAGCGGGATCAGTTGCGTCAGATAGTTATAACTATTGACGAAAAACCCAAGGTTCCGCGTGACGCTGATGATGATTTTATTGTTGGTGACAACGTCGTTGAGACAATCGCGCAGGCAATGGTTCATGGCTTTCTGCGCGTTCATCGCGGCGATCGTCTCCGATGTTTCGCGCGTCTGAATCAAGTGATAACGGAGATTGGCCTCCTTCTCGAGCTGAAGATTGGCCAGCTTGATCAGGGGCCGCCCCAGCAAGATGGTCGTCGCCGAGCCGACGAACGCGTAGACAACGGCGGCAAGCACCAGCCTGGGCGTGATCGACCACAACACTCCCAGGAACGCGAGCGACGTGATGACGGCGTTGAGCGAAAGCAGAAAGAACGCCAGCGTGGTCTGCGTGTACGACTTGACATCGTCGGTGATCCGCTCGTCCGGATTGTCGATCTTGTTGTTGGTTTGCAGTCGATAAAAAATGTTATTGCTAAGATAACGATCGATGAGCGTGCCTGTCAGCCAGGCACGCCAGAGGAGCCGAAGCCGCTCTTCGGAAAATCGGTAAAAGGCCGCCGCGATCGACGATGCGATGAACACGCCCGCGTACAGGACGGCATAGGTAAAAAACTGGTGCGGCCGGCGGTCGGAAAGCGCCGTCATGAAATCACGCCCGACGTAACTATTCACGACGTTCAAGGCGTTGACCGTGATGAGCAAGCCCAGCAGCAGGCCGAACCAGCCGAAGGCCGTCGAGCCGGCCGAACTGAAAAACTGGTGGATCAAATTCAAGTAACGGGCACCCGTCCCGCGGCGAGCTGGAGTCATTCTTCTACCTTGATGAATGCGGGGCCGCCCCGAGATTGTCCGTCTGATTCATAGGATAAGGGTCGTCGCGTCTCAACCTGGCCCGGCGCGTATTGGCCTGGAGCGGCCCGTCACGACCACCGGCCGTTCTTGTCGACCCAGCGTACGGCGCGAAGGTAACCAAGAGCCGGCAAGAGCCAGACCGCCCCGAGCGAGAAGCGGCGGTCGCGAAAACCGAGCAAGACGCAGACGGTCGCCAGACCAACACAAAGCCATACAAAAAACAAGGCCGAAAGGCGGTTGGGAAGCCCCCAAAGCGTGAGCCTGACCCACCAGGGCCGACGCATGGGCGATGGGTTTTCCAACGTCGGTCCCTCCGCATCGAGCCCCTTCAAGCAACAGCCTCTCTATTGAATGGCGCACGTGCTTAGCATCGCCATTGCGGGCAAGTCAAGTTATCCCGGTCGTCCCGTATTCACACGCTCAAGCAAATTGACCCATCAGAAACTGAAGGAAAAAAAGATAGATTTGAATCAAACAGACGAGCGTGCCAACCGCCGACAACGGGGAAAACGCCGCCCCCCTGAGCCGCCCAAGTCCAAGTCCTATCAGTCCGAGGGCTTCACCGACGATGGCGGCAATGCCGTAGGTGAACGACGGGACGCCCCCCTCGTCCATCAGTGCACGCCACTGATTCCGCTCCACGCCCAGCGCGCCCGCGATTACCGCGAGCAGCAGCACCACGCCAATCGATGTCGACAACGTCCCCAATATCGCGGTATCGAGCGTTTCACGGAACCTCAGCCAGTGCTTCTTTCCAGTCTGATTTGCCTCCGCTATCTTGAAGACAATCTGACGAAAATCCTGCCCCTTTTCCATGGAGACTCCCGAGCGTTCTCGCTCGCTCGGCTTCGGGTGCTCGCATGGTATTTCTCCCCCTGGCCGCGGGACGCACGCCGAAACCGACAGCTAGGTTAACAAGCGAATGAAAGATATACCAGCAA
Organism: uncultured Planctomycetota bacterium; assembly: GCA_963818265.1. Classification (GTDB taxonomy): domain Bacteria; phylum Planctomycetota; class Planctomycetia; order Isosphaerales; family Isosphaeraceae; genus CAWFRS01. The sequence continues at coordinate 1,013,851 of CAWFRS010000001.1, forward strand.
GAACACCGAGTTCGGACTTTTGGCTCATACCTTCACTTGAATTCTTAAGATTCTAACGAAAGAAGATCTCCATAATCGCCGCTCGATCGCGTGCCAGATCCCGATTGGCCTATTGATCGAGGCTGGCCTCCGGCCTGTGAGTCGAACCGTTCCAATCTCTTCGGGAAAAGTGCCCAGCCGGAGCGAACATCGAGCCCCGCCCGCCCCTTTTCGGTTTGCGTCGCAAGGTGATCGGCGTTCGCTCCCGCATGGGCACGTCCAGTCAACCGAATTGTCAAAGAGTGCGGCAACGCCCGTTCCAGTCACACCCGCGCCACGTTCTGGCGCCGCGGTCCCTGAAGCCGGTAGGCCACGGCGCCCGATCTCTGTTTGTCCTCATGTCTTATCTGTGTGCATCCGTGTGCATCCGTGGCTCAAACGTTTTCGCATTCGGTTCTTCCGTGCAAGTTGCCCCCGAACAAGAAAATGAGCCACGGATGCACACAGATCGATCGATCCGGATTGAATAATGTCGTGAGCCGGCCTTTCAGCTCGGTGGCCAGTTCGTCGGCCAGCCAGTGGCCGCCCGGGTGATCGACGGGCTTTATTAAGAATCGTCGGCGCGAAACGGGGTCCTTCCGCCAGGTCGCGGCGCGCCTCCTCGCGAGCCGCCGCGAGGATTTCCTGAACCAGGGTCCCCGGCAGCCACTGAAGAGCCAGGGCGTCCTTCAACAAGGCATCCGGCACCCTCAGCGGCAGATTGTCCGGTTTCTCAACGTCTTGGGCCTCGGCCCCGCTGGCCATCTCACGTTCCGCAAAAGCACGCGCCGCTGGCTGGCAATGCCGTTCGACCTGGCCCGGCGCTGGCCCGCCATTTTCAGGAACAACACCCGTGCAATTGGCTTCGTTCGTGGCGTTTCTCATTTCGGCGGCCGGTGCGTGCCCGAACTCGGCCGCATCCGTCACCTCGGGTTCGCCGGCCGAAATGGGTTCGGTCGTCGCGTTTTCGACTGCCGCGGCCGGTCGAGACTCCCCATCATTCGCATTCGACGTTTCGATCTCGCCGGCACAATCGGGTTCGGTCGTCGAGTTTGAAGCGTCCGCCGTCGATGCCTGTTCGACTTCAACCGGGTCGGCCATTCCGGTCTCGCTAGCCAAAATGGGTTCGGTCGTCGCATTTTGGACTTCCACGGCGGGTTCGGTGGTCGCCACACCGGGCGCTTCGAGGATCTCGCAATCGCAACTGTTGCTGGCCTCTCGGCGGGCGTCCCCAGCACCTTCGGGTTTCTCGGCCGATGCGATTCCCTCGTTAAACAATGACACTTCGGCAGGCTTCACCGAATCGACCTGGGCGCCTTTGCGGCGGAGCTTGAGCAGCGTATCAAGGCTGCGGCAATCCCCCGGGTGGCGGCCAGCTCGTAGCGGCGCAGCCGCTCGCCTTCCTGACTGTCATCAAATGAGAGGCAATCGGTCAGGAGCGCGGCGTTGACGGCGGCGTGGCGGCGATGGTCGTCGGCCTTGATCTGAAGCGCTTTTGTCGCTTGATCAACGATTTCCAGCAGCACCTGGCGCCCCGAGGCGGGGTCTTTGGGAGTCAGTTCGTCCAGGCCGCGGTCGGCCAGATGCTTGGCATAGGGCTTGCGTTCGATAAAGCCAAGCTCCCAGAAGATCTCCGGAATGGTCGTACCCGGACACTCCTCAACGGCCTGGCACGCGGCAAAGATCAAAAGAACCCGGCGATCGCTGATTGCCTCCATGGGCTGGCGACCCAGGAGGCGGGTCGCCTTGAGCTTGTCGGCCGGCAGCCACTTCCGGCCCTCATCCAGAATCGACCGCAGCTCGGCCCACTGGTCGAGCAGCCACTGGCAGCCGACGAGGGTCGACTCGAGGCGCAGCACTAGCCGTGGCGGATCGGAAGGCTCCACTTCAAGAGGTGCGGAAGAGATACGGGAGACGGCGTCGGGATTCGTGGCCCGAGTGCGGTCGAAGTGGGGAAAGAGATTCAGGGGCCCGCGGCGGTCCACAAAGAGGAGCTGGCCCAGGTAAAGCACCTCGTCGGCCTGGTGCTGGGCGTCGTCGCGACCGTTATTCTCGATGTTGAACTCGATACGAGCGACCTGGGCATGCCGGGCCCGGTCGACTTGCCAGGTAAACTGGACCGCGTCGTGCACGAGCGATTGCTCGACGGCGCCGGTCGGCAAGACGCCTCGTTCCAGGCCTCGAAGCGTTCGCGCAGTTCCAAAGGATCTTCCCCGGGCAAGACGGGCGTTCGTGTGCGCAGACCGTACTTGAGCCCGTTGAACCTGGACTTGTTCTTGCCTTCGGCGGTGCGCGGTCCGGTGCTCTTCTGGCATTGCGCCGATTGGCTTCCATCTGGGCCGCGGAGACTGGCATGACTTGCCTCCTACACGATGGATCAAACAGTGATCGCCCCTGCCAGCGAGCCGGACGAAGACCGTGAATGTGCGGGATACATAAAGCAGCTTACATGGAGACCATAGCCTATCTAAGCGTTTTGGGCCGAGTTGCGGGATTATTTTTCCCGCACAACGACCGGAATGATCGGCGCAGCGGGAAAAATCGGTGCGACTGGATCGCAGCGAAGCGGGCTTATCCCGTTCCGGTGATAACAGGAATACTAGTTTGCGAATCAGGGAGGCGGCCGGCGCATTTCGCGGTCACGCCGAACGCACACGCCAGCGTGGCTCAGCGTTCAACGTGCCATGTCGCTGATGCTGGGTGATATAACGAAAGCCTTTGAACAAAAGGGAGCGAAGGTAAGGAAGGATTCAAACACCCAGTGATCGAATCGCGACGACATTCTGGGTCGCCGATCCGGTGCGAGTCGTCGCTGCCAATTTATCATTTCATGATTCGTCTTTTGACTGTTGATTGCCTGTGGTTGCCACACTCACCTGGATTTTCCCTGCTTTTCCTTCCGTTTAAATTCTGAGCCCCCGGTTTCACGCGTCCCGGTTTCCCCCCCCGATCATCGCCGCGCGGAACGTCGCGAATTCCGTCCGCAACAGCGACCGCTTCTCCGCGCGGCAGGCTTCGAGATGCCGGGGTTCCTCCGGCAACAAAAGCGCCGCCCACGCCTGCTAACCACTCGCGTCCCGGTTTCACTCCCCCTCGCGTCCCGGTTTCACTCCCCCAAAGTAACTTGAAACTAGGTCTGACCCCTGCGTTCCGCGAAGTAACTTGAAACTAGGTCTGACCCCTGCGTTCCGCGACCCCTGCGTTCCGTCGTAGGCAATGTCGATGCCCTGCTTGCACTCTCCATCGGTGGCGACGATGGTGCCATCGGCATCGATAATTGCCTCTTGGAAAAAGTCGGCGGACTGTTGCGACCAGACCCGCAGCCGAGCCGAATTGAAGACCTCCATCAAGGTGAGGACATCGGATTCGTGAAAGCGCCGGCAGAAGTCCCCTTCGGTAGACGGGTCGGGGATACGGGTGGCTCCGAGGGCATCGAGATAGACTGCGTCGTTGCGCAGCCGCTCGATGTGTTCGAGGCAACGGCCGCCGGCCAGGATATTGAAGGCGATATTCAAGACATGGTCGGATTCGTGATAGGGGAGATGGCGTTTGAGGAGATGAAGCTGGGTGTCGATGCCGGAGATCAAGCCGGTGGTACGTGCCAGCATCAACATGGCGCCGATGCCGCCGGCGGCGAGACCATGGACGCGCTCACCGAGTTCGTAATGGATGTTGCTGGCGGTGATCATCGGGACTTCGCGTTCGGGGCCGGGGCGATTCTCGATGCGACGAAGGATTCTCCGCCGACTTTGTTGCAAGAGCTTTCGATAACGCTCTCGCGACTTCTTGCGCTTGCGTCTTGGGGTTTTCCTCGTGAGAATAATCATCACTCGAAACCCTTCGCAGCTTGGGAAAATGAGGATGTGTTTCAACCCGCGTTTTTCCAAAATCTCGGGGGGTTCGAGCTTCTTCGACAATTCTAACCTTGGCGCCTTATATATCACGCTTGGTTTAGGTCTAGATTGCGCGCCTGTCGACAAGATCCAGTTTCGCGAAAATGCAGGTCATGCCTTTGATTGGGGAAATGGTTATGAACCAAATTCGAGGATTCGTGTGTTTGATAATGACCCTGACGCTTTCTAGTGCGAACTTACGTGGCCAGACGCCCCAAGGGGATATTCTGCGAGCCCAGGGACGGTTTCTCGAGGGCGGGGTGGTACAACTTCAACACCGCGCGGGCGGATCGCATTAATGTCGAGACCTGGAAGGAATACAACAGGGAGGTGCAGCGGCTTTACCGCGACTACATGCTCGATCGTGCGGCTCACATCCGATACAAGAGAAACCTGACGAACAAGGAACAGGAGATGCATCGTCTTGAACTGGAGGCCGATCAACGCCGCTGGCGTGAGAAACCCACGCCGCAGGATATTCATTCGGGCAATGCCTTGAATGCCCTGGCGTTCGACTTGGCTGATGCTTCAATTCATCCGTCTTCGTGGCGCACCGCGAACGTGGAATTGCCGCCGGATATGGCGCTCACTCGGCTGGCATTCAAAATCGCGGACGTGAAGAAGTCGCGGACCCAACAGAGTACGGTTGCGATCGACCGCATGGTGATCAAAGACGATTGGCCGCTCCCGTTTCGTCGCCCCGAAATTGCCACCGAACGCAAAGCTTACGAGAAGGCCATCGCGTTCGTGCTGGCGAAATGCCGCGAGAACGAGCAGCTTCAGGCGAACGACTATGACGACTTGAAAGCCTCGGTCGCCACTCTTAAGGCCGCTGCCGACCGGGTTATTCCCGCGCCGAAGACCAACGAGGCCAGGCTCGCGCGTACATCAAAAGCCTCGACGAAGCCACCAGCATCTTCATGGGGTACCAGTTCGCGGAGCAATTGATTCGCGACGTGAGCAAGTACAAGGCGACCGATGTGGCGACACTCTTGTCCTTTATGCGTGAATTTCAGCTTATGTTTGCCGATCCTGGCGACTCTCCTGAAGCCGTCGGACTTTATGGGAAGCTTTATGCATTACTTCTACGGCAAAAGACAGTACTCGGGATTCGCGATGCTAAACCGCAAAATCAAGGTCCGTTCGTGGTTTCGACCCTAAGAAAAATCAACCGCGTTCCTGGTGTCAAGCCCCCCCCCACGCACACAATTCGATTCTTCTCCAACGGCCACATCGGGAAACCTGATGGCCCGGGAACGTGGAATCGCAACGGCAACGATATTACGTTGCGTTGGCCTGATCGAGCCGCCCCCGGCGGTGCATGGATCGAGTCCCTCAAAATTGCTGGTGATGGACGATCCGCCAGGGGCAAGAACCAACTTGGACACGTCATTTCGATCGAGGTGTCCGATGGAGCTTTGTTGACGCAATGATTGTGCGGCTCGATTCGTCGACATTGACAGAACTGGCTCGGAGAATGCCCGATGGATGCCGCATCGTCCTCCCCCCACCCGACCGACCAAGCCCTCAAGTGCTTTGGGCTGGGCAAGCTCGATAAGCGGGGTGCCGAGGCGGTAAACAAGCATGTCGAACAATGCTCCGACTGCCGCGAGCGTGTCGCCGTGATGTCGTCTGGCAGCTTTCTCAACGACGTCCGCGACTCCAACAACACCTCGTGCGAGTTAACCGGCTGGCCGCCGAAACGCGGGAAGGCGAATGCCGAGCTGCAGTTGAGGTTGTCTTCGGACACGCCCGCAGGCACAACTCCACCGGTTTTGGAAGACCACCCTAATTACGAAATTAAGCGAGAGCTCGGCCGCGGCGGCATGGGGGTTGTCTACCTCGCGCACAATCGCCTCATGGGCCGGGATGAAGTGCTCAAGGTCATGAGCCGCGCGATCATGGAACGACCTGGCGTGCTCGAGCGGTTCCTACGAGAAATCCGGGCCGTCGGCCGGCTTCGCCACGAGAACATCGTGACGGCGTACACCGCCTTTTGGCTTGACCAGAGCATCGTTTTCGCCATGGAATATGTCGACGGCCTCGACCTGTCCAGGATCATCAAGAGCCGCGGACCGCTCACGATTGCGCATGCTTGTCTTTTTGCGCACCAGACCGCGACGGGACTGCAACATGCACACGAGGCCGCAACGGTCCACCGCGACATCAAGCCGGCCAACTTGATGCTCTCTCGCCAGCGAGACAGGCCTATCGTGAAGATCCTCGATTTTGGTCTCGCGAGGGCCACCAGTGAGGCCCATCGGGACCTTCACCTCACACAGTTCGGCCAGATGCTAGGCACACCTGACTTCATGGCTCCCGAGCAATGGTCCGACGCCGCGACGGCTGATATTCGTGCCGACATCTACAGCCTCGGCTGCACACTGTACCAACTCCTCTCGGGCAGTCCGCCGTTCTGCGGCAAGACAATCCACGACTTGTTTCAGGCCCATCATTCGTCGGAGGCCAGGCGGCTTAATTTCTCGCGGCCCGAAGTGCCGACGGAGCTCGCGGCCCTCGTGGCGACAATGATGGCCAAACAGCCGGATCGCCGCTTCCAAACTCCGAAAGACGTCGCCGATGCGCTGACGCCGTTTCTCAGGCAGCGGAGCGCGGAATTCAAGAGTCCGGCGGTTGAGGTCTCTCGAACAGAGCCGATGTGTGTCTCTTCGCCACCGGTCAAGGTTTTCGATGACCCAAACCAACCCACGACTGACTCAGATGCCAGTCCCTCATCCGCGCATCAGGAAAGAAAATCGCAGCCGGTTAGTCTTGACGAGTTTCGGGAGTCGGAGGCCGCCCGGAATCCCGAGGTCGAGGGTAGGCGGCGCCGGCCTTGGGCGTGGACGGCGGCGGCTATCGGAGTGTCCCTGTTTGGGATTTCCGCGGCGTGGTTAAGTGGCGGGCTGCGGGTCAAGACACCTAACGGGGTGATCGTTCTGGAAAACTTCCCGGAAGATGCCGAGGTGTTCGTCGATCGCGATAAAGTTTCCTTGAGCTGGTCTAAAGACGACGGCCCGATCGAACTCTCGGTGCGATCGGGCAAGCGCGGAATCGAAGTGAAGAAGCATGGGCTCAAGCTATTCGGCGAAGAAATAACCATTGATTCCGGCGCACGGAAGTCGATTCGTTTAAGGCTTGATCCGCCGAAAGTCGCAGCAACGGCCGCGGCGACGCAGTACGGACGTGTACCCGCCAAGCTGACGCTCAAAGGTCATTCCAATGATATTACACATCTCCTGTTCTCCCCGGACGGCTCACGTTTGTTCTCGGCGAGCAATGGCGACCACTACACGTTCGAGGGTCGGGTCCAATACCACACGGCGGGTACTGATAACGGTGTTCGCGCTTGGAACGTCGAGACCGGGGAACAGGTTCGCAAATTTGCTATGACCGAGGGCCATCATTATGGTCCGCGGGACATCAGCATCTCGGCCGATGGCCGATTCCTGGCGATTAGCTCTGGTTGGCTAACGGCTAACGGTCCGTCCGAGCCCGCAGTTTATATCTACAACATTGCCAACGGAAGGCGAAGAAACTTTTTGACTAATCACCCTAACTCTCCGATCCGAGGAGTCGGGTTGGCCCCGACGGCCAGAGCGTATATTCTCTCCGATGCGCGATCGGCATCCAGACTTGGTCGTTCATCGACGGCGTCTACCGAGGCGATGTGCGATTAGCAGCACAGGACGCCGGCGAATTTCGTCTCGGGCCTGTGTTTTCGCCAGACTGCCGTTATGTAATCGGCGCCTCGGCAAACCGCAACGCCGTACGGGTCTGGGATCGCGCGACCGGCAAAGTTGTAAAGACCTTCATCGGGCACGCTAAACCACCAACGGCGTTCGCGATGTCACAGGACGCCGCTCGCATTATTTCCTGCGCTGACGACTTCTCTGTACGGTTGTGGGACATGGCGTCGGAGCGGCAGATCCTAAAGCTCGACAACCTCGACAAGAATATCGTCAGCGTAGCGATCGCACCTGACGGTAAGCAGTTCTTGACGGGGGGGGCGGACGGTTTTGTGCGCTACGAAATGCGCGCTCGACGGCACGGAGATTAAGAACATAAAGGCACACAACACACGTGTTACCGCGGTGGCCTTCTCTCCGACGGATCGGCTAGCCGCGTCTGGTGCCGCGAGAGGAGGTTTGCAACTCTGGAATTTGCCGTAGAATCCCACCCGATCGCAATCCAATTCGCCAAACATGTTCCATGTCCGCGCATCGATCGCCGGTATAATCTCCAGTAGTCAAGCCCGCAGGGACGCTCAGTTTGACTTTGGCCATTTTTCGGGTTCGCAAGCGGCAGGGCTCCCTGAGTAGTGGGGTCAGTCGCTACCGCTTGGGCGGTGTTGCCGACTGATAGGCGCCGGGGAGGGTTCAAAACTCACCGACCATTCTGGCGATCCGGAGTCGTGAACAGGGCTGGTGATTCTTATCGGCAAAGGTTCGAACCACGACTTCCAGATCGACCTCCTCGCCCAGCGCGAGGTAAGAACCGCCGGGCGTGGCGAAATCCTCTACCAGGTGCGAACCCTGCTCGGAAGACACGTTGTAGGTCACGACCTCCAGGTCGCCCTTCAGCGTGGGGAAGCCCCATGATCCGCGCTCCCGCGCGAAGGACCTTGACAGGCTTCCTGGCAAAGTCCACGGCAAGGCTGTCAATCGACGCCGGCTTGAGCCGCTTTACCGCCATGAAATCGGCAATGGCCTGCTCAAACCTGGCTTTTATCGTACCAACCAGGCCGCGTACGTAGTAGGCGTCGGCGTATCCGGAATCAAGCTTGATGGCCTGGTTGAGCGCCTCGAGCGCACCATCATGGTCCGCCTTTTTCTCGCAAACCAAGGCTCGTTCATACCATGCCAGCGCCGTGGTGGGAGTTGAGCCGAAGAGCCGGCTGAAAAAGCCCCCTGGCCTGGCCTCAGGCGATCGGGACGAATGCCCCGAGTCAGCCTGTTCCCGGATCGGGGTCCGGCAAACCGGGCAATGCCGCATGGCAGGTGTAAGTTTGGCCCCGAAGGCCACATTCGGGCAGGTGATTCGCGATCTCATTATCGCCCTCCTCGCTGGGCGTGGCCGGTGCGACCTCGATTCGCCAAGCCGACGGCCGCGTACACTCGTGTGCCTGACAAGAAAACTTGGGCGCACCGCACTCGGTCAACGGTGCGGCGGTTCTCTACAAGAGTGCAACGGGGCTCAAGAATGCGAGCGAATAACGCCCTCGCTTGAGCCTCGCCGTCTCGCCGGCCTCGACTCGGTGCCGGTCGCGTTGGCCACCAAAAGTCTGTTCCGAAAGGCGAGCGCAGAACCGCACTTCCGGAACAGACTCCAAGAGTAAAAGTCCAGGATCGAGCGCGACCTGTCGCGAAATCGAAAAATTGGCTGAAAATTTTTCTGTCACTCGACAAGCAGGCCTACCGGCCGGGCCGCACGGTTCTTCCGGCGCTTTTGCGACAGGTTTTGCACGGGCGCGGACTTTTCTTATTAGTGACACGCTACATCAGCACCTCTTGCACGCGGAGACAGCCATGACGTTCTTGAACCGATCGAGTCGGCCGGCCCGGCATCATCACTGCCATTCCACAACGGCTCGGCCGTCAAGCCGAAGGTTTGCGAGCGAGCGAAGGGGACATTGCTAATTGCCCCAAAGGTTTGCGTGATTTAGTGAGACGATTGGTGCCCAGACTGCGTGTCTTACGTCATCCATTAGCAATGTCCCCTTCGATCATCCTGGAGATGCTCAGGACCAAGAGCCCGGAGATGGTGCGCAAGGAGGTGGCGGCGCATCTGATCGCGTACAACCTGATCCGCGGGGTCATGGCTGAGGCAGCGCGGGTCGAGGAGGTGAAGCCGCGGGCGCTGAGCTTTAAAGGGTCGCTGCACACGATCCGTGGGTTTGAGGAGGTCCATCTCTACGATCCGGCCCGGATCGAGGCGGACCTGCCGCGGCTGTTGTCGCTGATCGGTAAGAAGCGGGTGGGCGACCGGCCGGACCGCTATGAGCCGAGGGCCGTGAAGCGGCGGCCGAAGCCACATCCGCTGCTGAAGATGACTCGCAAGAAAGCCAAGAGCCTGATAAAACGCGGGATAATACTGTACAATAAAAAATAGCTTCACATGTAACTCGGTGCGCCTTAAGCCGTTATTCAGGGAGGTTTTGGGCTATCCTCGTGCCATTCAGGTCTGACCCCTGCGTTCCAGACCCCTGCGTTCCAGTGGCGTCTCTTCGGCGTCGTTCAGCCTGGACGGCACGCGGGTCGTGACTGGGAGTTACGACCAGACGGCGAAGGTCTGGGACGCGAAGAGTGGTGCCGAGGTCCTCACACTCAAGGGGGCCTCTTCGGCGTCGTTCAGCCCGGACGGGTCGCGGGTCGTCGGGTGGGGGGGCAGGACGGCGCTGGTGTGGGACTGCGCGTCCGTTCAAGCGGTAGCTCCTGCCACGGGATCTCGTGCGCGACCGCGGGCGGTGACGTGAGCCGGCCGGGAACCTCCGGGTGCGTCTCCGGCCGACGGCGAACGGGCCTCGCGGGTTCCAAGCTGAGAGAAGGCCTCGGTCGGGATCCATTCGGGTTCGGGGAACGGAGTCCGCAACGCAAGGGCAAGCGCAGCCGTAGAACCATACCTCGGCGCGCGGCCACGCATTCCCCAAAAACGAGAAACACCGGCTGACCCCGCGAAGCCCTGCGACCCCGCGAAGCCCTGGACCGGAAGGGTTTGGTGCGGCACGAAGATAAGCGGCACGATTGCGGCTTGCCTTCGAAAGGTCAAAGAGATTGACGCCTTCACCGGCGGCAAGTATGACTTCGTGCTGTCGAACAAGGAGCACGGCGAAAATGTTCGAAGTTACCAAGGATACCACCATGGCCGACCGCAAGACAGACAAGACTTCCAAACCGGCAGTCCAGAAATTGGCCAAGAGCACGGAGGCACAAGGCGAAATCGCCACCACGCTTCCGGAAGCCATGACCGGCAAGGCAAGCCCCGCGAAGGCAGCGGTCGGCGACAAGCCGGTCTTCGCCTACATCGCCGGCCTGCCGCAGCCGCAACGCGGCATCGCCGAAAGTGTCGATGCCTTGGCGGCCAAGACGCTACCCGGCCTGCAGCGCCTCGGTGAAGTGGGGCATGTCGTATTATGGGGTCGGCGACGGCTGGTGCTTCTGCTGCGGCGGCTTCGCCGGCCACGTCAAGCTCATGTTCGTAAACGGCGCGGCGCTCAAGCCGGTACCGCCGGTGACGCCGGTGGGAATGGGCAAGTCGACGAGGGGCGTGGAGCTCGAATCCGTGGACGACATCGACGAGCGCCAGATCGCGGAGTGGATGAAACAAGTCGCGGCCGTGCCCGGTGTCGGGGGGAAAAAGCGATAAGCCCGATGCGAACAGCGGTCGGACACACGCTAGCAGATCAGTTAGTCAGAGATTTCGCATCATCCGAAGCGTCCACCGATACCTCATTCGATCACGTGTCCGAACTGGGGGTCGATATCGCGGGCTATTTGCTCGCGCAAGAAACCCCCGCCACGACGGCGGGGTGCAAAGGCTAAAGTGTCGGGTCAGTCGCAAAGCTTAATGTAATCTGGGCAATGCCTGGGCTAGCTGGTTTGCCTGAATCGATTCCCTTCCTCATATCGCCCACCACCCTGCACAGCGCCACGCGCATTCCATCGGTCAAGTTTTCCGGCGATTTGAGAATATGCTCGCTCGCCGGCAACTCACCAATCAGGTCCATTCAACCATCCTTGGTTTTCAGTGGCTCGTATCGAGGTGTTCTGGGGACACCATGCTCAATTATCGGCACACACTCGCCAACCAATCGCGTGCCTGTTTCACTCCTCCTGTTTCACTCCTCGCCGGTCCGCCCCGTAGCGTATTATCGCGCGACGTTTTTCTCGATTTCCCGAATAACTCGGCCGCTTCCCCCGGAAAACGGAGAAGGCCCCGGTCACCTCTCGATGACCGGGGCCCGTATCTCTCGCACTAGCGCCGCCCGGACGGCGGGATCACTTCATTGCTTTCGACAGCCTGTCCATGTAGTCATTCACGGCGAGCCCGTGGGCCTTCGCCAAGGCGCCGATCGCCGCGCTCGTCGCTCGGCACTCACCCTGCTCGATACGACGGATCTGCCGCTCAGTGAGTCCCTCGATCATCGACTGCGACAGCCTCGCCTCTTCGCGGAGCTTCCGGATCGCAGCCCCATACCGCTTGTTATACCCCTCGGTCCGCTGCTGCGCCTTCCGAAGCTCATCCGGATCGACAGCCTGGAGGAACTGGTTCCATCCCAGGTGAACGTCGAGGTCCGGCCAGTGGACAAACGAGCCGTCGGGGTCAATCAGGAAGTTTCGGAGCACGGCCCGAGGCTGGCCGCTCAGGGCGCGGATGGAGTTCACCGGGACATGCAGCATCCGGTGCTTTGGGCCTCGCACGAAGAGCGAATCTCCGGCCAGGTAGGCGTCGATGATATTGCCACGGGTGCCGTCCCGCCCAAGAGCGAAGCAGATCCGTCCGAGAAGCTGGGATACCTGCGGGGCCTCGAGGCTATCGACCCGGACGACGTGGAGGCGGTTCTCCGACCGGATCTTCGTCGTCCTCATCCACTGAGCGACCTGGTCCGGGTGCGTGGCGGGCTCGGTGAAGAGGAAGTGGAACGCCTCCGAGACCACCGGCTCTACCCGCTCGTCAGTCAGCACGAGGTGGTCCTCGTCGACGTGCGAGAGCACGACCATCTCAAGCTTGCCGACGTGCTTGGCGATCTCGTGAGCGGCGGCAGCGTGTCCAAGCTCGTGCATCTCTGCGAAACGGGCCAAGCTCCTGTTCTGCCGGGCGGCGCTCCGGTAGGCGCGAGCGAGTCGGGGCGAAGTCGCGTAGAACTCCACGATGCGTCGAGTTCGCGCTTTATTGCTCATTTGTTTACTTTCGCCTCCCACTCGGCTAGCAGATCATCGCGATTGTCCTTCACGGCCTTCCGGAGCTGCCGAAGAAACTTGCTGCTCGGTTCGTCGCCCCAGACCGACTCCAACATCTGGTCTTCGGTCTCGGCAAACTTGACCCGGAGCTCCCAATCCCCATCCTTCTTCGCGTGGAAGTGCGGGGGCTCGTGGTCGTTCGACCAGAACCAGCACGACAGGCCCGGGATCTCGAAACACGCGACCTTCGGCATGGTTTCGCTTCGCTGCTGACAGTATACTCGACGACCGGACATTTTTCAATTCGCTGAGCCAAGAAAAATGACCGGTAGTGAGGCGTGTTGCCGAAACAGGAGCGATTTCAGCATCCTCTAATCAGAAACCCTGCGCCGAATCGAGTGCTCTTTCCGCGGAACTCTGACCAAATCTCTGACCAACTACCGTCATACAGGACAACCTCGCCACAAACCCTTTTCTGTCTTTTCTGCTGCTACTCTACACAGTATTTCGGTACTAATGGCCATTTGACGCCAGGCACAGACACGGTATAGTGCCCGCTTGCAATGCGAGCAGCGCTTGCAGCCACGCGCCAGTCTTCGTTTCATGCAATTCGGATGCGTCGTCCCAACTTGTCTAGAATTGGTGAAACACCGGAGGCGACAGGAAACCTCGCAGCAGCTCGAGTTATCTTCGTCGGTCGCTCACGGAGGTCGATCATGAAAGCCGCCGTCCTGTTTCTGAGCTCACTGGTCTTGCTGCCCAATGCGCTGGCCGATGATGCCAGGCCACGGGGTGGTCGCCTTCCCGCGACTTGCGAGGTCGTGATGTCGCCCGGAATGAAGATCACTGCGACGACTTCAGTTGGGACGATCGCGGTCACCGCGGCTGACGAACTGACGAGATCCTACACCTGGGACGGCGCAACCCGTGCGATCGAGATGGAACCCCAAAAATCCAGGACTTTTGGCAGTCTCGGCTTGTTCTTTGAGGGTACGGTCGTGCACTGGCGCGAGCATCACGGCATCGCGCGCTGCTCGACGCAAGAGGGTCAGCAGGACTTCAAGTCGGTCGAAGAGGCGATGAAATGGATCAAGGAGCCCGAACGCCTGTACCCGGTCTATCGCAACGACGGGCTGATGGTCGGGTGGTACAAGGATCTCCCCAGAAAGATGTTGGATGTCCACGTCTGGCAGATCCTCATCAACGGGAAGAAGCCGACACGACTGCCCGGCAGCCAGGATGACAAGATTGTCGTCGAGACGGTTACGGTGAAAAACGCGCCGCTGGTAGAAGCAGTCGCGAACAACGACCTCAAGGCGGTGACGGCCCTGCTGGCCCAGGGTGCCGACGCCAACGTGAAAAGCATTGTAGGCGTACCCGTCTTGCTCGTCGCGATCAGGCGCGGATCGGCTCCGATTGTCGAGGCCTTGCTCAAGAGCGGGGCTGACCCTAACGTTCGAAACATCGACACCGATTTCACTCCCATCCTGGAGGCGCTCGGCCAGGTCGACATCATCAAATTGCTGCTCGCGGCCGGTGCGGACGTGAATGCGACGAGTCGGAAAGGAGACGATCTCCTGAGAGGCATGACGCTCCTGATGCTTGCGGCATCCGACGGAAACGAGGACCTCGTTCAGCTCTTAGTTGACAAAGGCGCAGACGTCAGTGCCAGGGCACCCGACGGGGCCACTGCGCTCTCGCTCGCCAAGGAAATTAACCCAAAGAACCACCAAGGCGTGATTCGCAAGCTCGAGGCGGCCGCCACCAAGTCTGCGCCCGCCACCAAGCCGCGAGCCGATCGTCCTCCGGCGGATGACGAGCTTGTGATGTCGCCCGGAATGAGAATCACGGCGAAGACATCGGTGGGGACAATCGCGATCACCGCCGTCGATCAACAGACCAGGACTTACACCTGGGAAGGCGCGACCCGTGCGGTCGAACGGTCGCCCGCTACCGAGAGGTTCTTTGCCGAGGACGGCTTATTTTACAAGGGCAAGGGTGACCACTGGCGCGACCATCACGGCATCACGCGCTGCCTCACGAAGGAAGCCAACAAGCTCTGCATCACGGTTGAAGAGGCAATGGCCTGGATCGAGGAGCCCGAACGGGCGTCTTTTGTCTACCGCGGCGACGGGCTCATGGTCGGGTGGGGCAAAACCGCCGAATCAAAGCAACTGACGGTCGAAGTCTGGCAGATTCTCGTCGACGGCAAGAAACCGACACGACTACACGGCAGCCAGGATGACAAGATCATCGTGGAGACCGTCGAAACGGAAACCGTGCCAATGGTAAAAGCCGTCGCGGGCAACGATTTGAATGCGGTGACGGCCCTGCTGGCCCAGGGCGCGGATGCCAATGTGAAAAACAGCGTGGAGATGCCCGTTCTGGTCATGGCGATCAGGCGCGGTTCGGTCCCCGTTGTCGAGGCTTTGCTCAAGCACGGGGCCAACCCTGACGTCCGAACGGTCGACACCGATCTGCCCCCCCTCCTGTTCGCGGTCGGCTCGGACGCGCCTGTGCGGGCAAAGATCGCCAAGGCGCTGGTGCTCGCGGGAGCGAACGTGAATGCAGCGAGTCGGAAGAAAGGCACTCGACTTTTCGGCATCACGCCCCTGATGGTCGCGGCAGCCAACGGCTGCGACGACCTCGTTCAGCTCTTCCTCGATCAGGGCGCAGACATCAGTGTCAAGACGCCTGAGGGCTTCACGGCGCTCTCGCTGGCCAAGTCGATGGGGGTCCACGCGGAGGACAACCAAGGCGTGATTCGCAAGCTCGAGGCGGCCGGGGCAAAGAAGTAAAAGACAGTACATGAGAACGATGGATAGATCTCTGCAGATACCCAGTTCGATTCGCCGCTGGCTCCGTTCGTGCGTTAATCCTCATCTCTAATCGAAGCGTCCTGGCCTTGCGATACCAGCCGGACAGGAACCAACGGTCTACAGTGTCCGCTTGCCCGGGAGACTTTGGGCGGCTCCTACGCCTTCGGTCGCGAAACCGCAACCGTTGCGCCTTCCAGCCGACGCTGATGCGTCCGCCGCCACTCGACGCGGGCTTGCCTGCCGAGGAATTCCTGGCGTTACCCCCTGAGCCGGCGAGCCTTCTCCTCGGGCGAGTGCGCCTTTCCACGCGGACGACGCACCCCCCACTGCTGGCCATGTTCCTGTGAAATCTCCGACTCGGCGTGAGGGCCGATGAAGCCAATCCGAGCGGCGTCAGTCAGTGGCGTGTGCAAACGGATCGGAGGGGAAGGCCATGTCGAGCAGGAAGTCCCGGAAGTCCAGGCGGTCGCGCAGGGGGTCGAGGTCGTGGTCGATCTGGAGGTTTGCAAGGTTAGCGAAGCCGGCCGTCCGTGCCAGCCGCAGCGCATCCATGGCGCGGCGTGCCAGCTCGTCGCGTTGATCAAGAGGTGCGATGGGGATCAAGAGGGCGAGGCTGCACGCCACGTTGTAGCGGGAGCTCGGGTACTTGCCGGCCGATAATGATGTTGCCGGGCTTGATATCCCGGTGGAGCACGCCGCGGCCGTGGGCGTAGTCGATGGCGTTGCAGACGTCCGGGAACCGCCGCAGCAGCTTCCGGAGCTCCAGCGATCGCCGGCCGGGGTCGCCCTTCAGCGCCCGGTCGGCGTGGAAGTGCTCGACGGCTTCCTTGAGACTGTCGCCGCGAATGAACCGCATCGCGTAGAAGGGCCGGCCGTTGGCGTAGGTACCCAGGCCGTAGACCGGGACGATCCCCGGGTGTTCCAGCCCGCCGGTGATCTCGGCTTCGATCGTGAACCGTTGTCGGCTGGTCGGATCGTCCGCGTGCTGGTCGAGGATCTGCTTGAGGGCCACTTCGCGATGCAACTCACTATCCAGCGCCACGAACACCGCCCCCAGTCCGCCCCGGGCGTGAGGCCGCAGGACGCGGAACCGCTGACCCTCGGAGGTGGCCGAGCCGAGGGCGTAGGAGGCCGTGCGGTCGCCATCGCCCTCCTGGGTCGATCCGTGGCCCGACGCGACGTGACCCAGCGTCGCGTCGATCTCCGGGTCGCCCAGCCTGGCCAGGCTCTCGTGTGTCGACTTGCCGGCCGAAACGGCAGCCAGGCTCTGCACCACGTCGCCACCGTGCGCTTCCAGGTGGACCTTGGCCAGGGCTTCCAGGAGCGCCCGCCTGGCGCCGGTCAGGTCGCCGCGCGCCTCCAGGTGGTCAGCCAGGCTCCTCGACTTGTCGAGCGTCCAGTCCTGGAAAGCGGCGAGAAGCTGCCCCTGGTTGATCAGGCCGTTCTGAAGCGCGAGCAATCCGAAAAGGAGATGGCGGTCAGCGACGGCGGTCATGACCCGGCTCCGAGTGGCGGTGATCGATCAGGCCAATGCTCCAGCTTCGGGGGCCAGCCCGGGGATTGAATGCGTGGCGTTGGCTCGATTATCGCGAGTCCGCGGTGGATTTGCATTCATGCCGAGCGTCCGCCGCGGCCGCCGAGCCGGTCGGGGTCGATGCCCGCGGCGCGGCCGAATTTCTTGACCAGCCGCCAGGGGCTCTTGCAGTCCAGGTGTCGGCGGATCAACCGTGCCGCATCGGGCGCCGGCGGCCGGATCAGCGGCCCTTCCTTGTCGTCTTTGATGCCGGCGCTCGAGATAGGCCAGGACCGGGCGGGCGGCGTCGAGGAGGATTTTACGCCGCCTCTTGTTCGGCTGAGGGCCTCGGCGTCTCGCTATCACGCAAGGCCCTTGGTTAGAAACAAAGAGGGAGCACCGCAGATGAGAAATCCGAGAAAATATCATTTTTTGAGTGTTCCAATCGCTGCAAGGCGTCATTAATCTTCGGCTTCTCGGCATCAAGAATCGGTCGTCGTTGGATACTGGAGGGGAGTTCGTTGGCAATGCCCGCGGAGATTCGGGGCGAACCTCGGTCGCATTCCGTGTGTCGAATCCGGCACTGACGCATTGTCCTCAAGCCATGCTACGGTTCGACCATGACCACCCATCCCGAACAATTCGTTTCCTCTCTCGGACTCGCGGCGCGATCGGCGCGTGATCGTTCGCGGAGTTCCAGTCGGGGCCATCGGTCGTATTGACCCGTGGCCCGTAGTCGCCGGCTCGGCTCCGGCCCGTCTGCCCAAGAATCCGCTCGGTAGCCGAGACGATTTGATCGTCCGCCTGATCGGCGGTGGAATCGCGGTACGTTTCGTTCGGACCAAACGGAGGGATAGCCTAACTGCGCAAGGCAGCAGTCTTGAAAACTGCCGTCCGAAAGGACATGGGGGTTCGAATCCCTCTCCCTCCGCTCTCCTGGAAGCGTGTCAGAGAGGCCTATTGAGCCTGGTTGCTAACCAGGTGTGGGAGACCACCGCAGGTTCGAATCCTGCCGCTTCCGTTCCCTCATGGGTGTGCCCCGGCAGTCGAGAGTCGGGCCGCGCCGATCGTTTTGCTGCTCACCATTCCTCCGTCACCGATCTCCGATTGCATCGATTTCTGATCGTCCTTACACTATCTTCCGGGTACGCCACCGCAACGGTTTTGCGGAGGGGCGCTTACCCTGGGCCGTTGATTCCGGTGGAGAAGCAACATGGCAACGCCAGCGAAGAGCACGATTTGCCTTTGGTATAACGGCGGCGCTGAGGAGGCGGCACGGTTTTACGCCGAGACCTTTCCCGATTCGTCCGTCAGGGCGGTTCACCACGCGCCAGGCGACTTCCCATCGGGGAAGAAGGGCGACGTGTTGACCGTCGAGTTCACCGTGCTGGGCATCCCGTGCCTCGGGCTCAACGGCGGTCCGGCGTTCAAACACAGCGAAGCGTTCTCGTTTCAGGTCGCGACGGCTGACCAGGCCGAAACGGATCGCTACTGGAACGCGATCGTCGGCAACGGCGGCCAGGAGAGCGCGTGCGGCTGGTGCAAGGACAGATGGGGCTTATCCTGGCAGATCACGCCGATCGCCCTGACGAAGGCGATCACCGATCCCGATCCGGCTGCCGCCAAGCGCGCGTTCGATGCAATGATGACGATGACGAAGATCGACATCGCGGCCATCGAAGCGGCACGCCGCGGTTGACTGGCGGCGACGACCACGTCGTCGTTGTCGCCAATCACTGGCTGAGCGTTTTCGCCACGCGATGTGCCCAATGGGGGATACTGATAGGCATCGTTCCCTCATGTCTCGCGAGCGACCGCCGCACTCCGCTCGGAGACCAAGCGGTTCATCGCTTCATTGGCCGGCCAGATCTCGAATGTCGTTGGCCACGTCCTCATCGCCGGGTGTTTCGACATGAGCGCGATGGCGTGGTTCAGGTCGCGAGCTTCAAGCAGCAGAATGCCGCCGAGCGTTTCCTTGGTCTCCGCATATGGACCATCGGTGACCTGGACCTCGCCATCCTTCGTCCTTAACGTGACTGCGTTACGGGCGGAATCGAGCGCTTCTCCCCCCAGGAAATGCCCGCCTCGCCGCAGTTCATCGTCGTAGGCAAAACATTCCTCCATCATTCTCTGCGCGTCCGCCGGCGGAATCTGAGCAAACGCCGCCTCGTCGAAGAACCCTAAACAGACGTATTTCATGCGAGTCTCCGTTGAAAGACTACCCTGCTGAACTTGCTCGGCCTTCGCATGGCCAGGCTCTCACCTACCAGTCAAACGGGCCAGGCCGCAATCGACAGCACGGGCGGAATTTTCTCAAGAAATGGCCTTCAGTTAACGGGTTAGCTGCTTGATTCGTGCCGCCAGGAGCCGCTTCTCCGGTTCCTGTCGGGCAAGCTCCAGCGCCTGCTGAAACGCCGTCAAAGCGTCTGACGCGTTGCCCGCGCGCCGGAGCAGCTCTCCGCGTGCCGAGTGGGCGAGCTGATAGTTGCCGAGTTCTCCCCGGCCGAGGATGCCGTCGATGATTTGCAAACCCGCTTCCGGTCCGTCCCGCATCGCGACCGCAACCGCCCGATTGAGTTCGACGACCGGCGATGAATCGATTCGCTGCAGTACGGAGTAAAGCACGACAATCTGATTCCAGTCCGTCTGGGCGGCGGTGGCGGCCTCGGCGTGAATTGCCGAAATGGCAGCTTGGAGCGTGTAAGCACCAAAACGTCGCGACCGAAGGGCTTGCTCCACCAGCGCCGTGCCCTCGGAAATCATTTGATAGTCCCAACGCGAGCGGTCCTGCTCTTCAAGCAGAATGATTTCACCATCTTTGGAAACGCGTGCTTCCCTGCGCGATTCGTGGAGCAGCATCAAGGCCAGGAGGCCCATGGCCTCCGGATCGAGGAGCAACTCGAGAAGTAACCGGCCCAGCCGAATGGCCTCGGCTGTGAGATCCACCCGTAAGAGTGAATCGCCCTGCGAGGCGGCATAACCTTCGTTGAACACCAGATAGATGGCGGAAAGGACCGCGTCGAGTCGTTCGGGCAGTTCGCCCAGGGACGGAACGACAAAGGGAATCTGGGCATCACGAATCTTCGCCTTGCCGCGGACGATTCGCTGGGCCATCGTTGCCTTGGACGTCAAGAACGCGTGGGCGATCTCCTCGGTCGTCAATCCGCAAACCTCACGAAGCGTCAACGGCACTTGCAGCTTTGGTTCAATCGCGGGATGGCAACACGTGAAGATCAAACGCAATCGATCGTCTTCGATCTCCGCGGTGGCGCGGGCCGCATTTTCATCGGCCACTTCGTCGACTCGCGAAGCGATTTCGGGCTGAAGTGCCTTCAGGCGACCCTGGCGACGAATCGCATTGATCGCCTTGAATTTTCCAGTCGAGATCAACCAGGCTCTCGGATTTGCCGGCACCCCATCTCGTTGCCAAATCTCCACGGCGGCTGCGTACGCCTCGTGCATGGCATCGTCGGCCAGATCAAAATCCCTGAGCAATCGGACGAGCGAAGCAAACACGCGACGCGAATCAGAGCGGTAGAGCTCGTCGATCTGGTCGCGGATTGATGTTACGGAGCCATCGTGTTTCATGTCGATTATTTCATGGCGGCGTGACCGCGTCGGCGGTCGGTCGGTATCGACATCGGTTTGGGACGGTGATTGCCGGTCCGATCGGCGTTATATCGAAACTCGTGCGTCTTCGTCAGTCCGTGCCGACACTCATTCCGTGCGAGTTTCATTTTGATAGGCGGTCCGGCGGTTTGATAACGGCCGCCCGTTCCCAGAAGCTAACACAGAATGACTTCCGAGCAAATCGACTTTTAATGAGTCGGTTCGCCTGCCGTTCGGCCTGGGCAGGGTTAGCCTTGTGCCTCGCCTTATTCACACTTGAACAAGAGTGTTTTCATCAACTCGGCCGTTTCTTCCCCGACTCTCCCGCCGCGATGGGAGCAGGGAGCACGGGACGGGGAAGGGGGACTCATTCATGGTCATCCGAGTCGCGAGATTTCGCCGCCTGGCAACGGCGTCACGCCAGGAGCACACGCGGGCAGGCACGCGCTGCGTTGGAGGGAAAAACAAGCTCCTGGGCCATGAGGCAGCCCCTTGCTTTTCGCGGTCTCACGAACTGCTAATCCCACTCCAGTTCGACAGCGGGTACGTGGGTTAAAATAATGTTCAAACGAGCTCGACCTGAGATAACACAACCGAGGTTACGCGTGATGTCTTCACATTGGGGCGAGGGTGGTTTGGCGCGGCAAGGACTTCCCAGGGCGCATCGCATTCGTCGACCTGATCTCGAACGGCTCGAGGTGCGGCAATTGCTCAGTGGTTCTCCCCCGTTTGCTGTCGGCGGTGATCCGATTGTTAACCCGGCGAACTTCCGGGTCACGACCTTCGCCAGCGGACTCAACTACCCCCATGGAATGACGACTCTCTCCGGCGGCTCACTGCTCGTGGCCGTGAATAATCCCAACAACGGAGGAGCTAATTTCTTCGACACGACCGGCGAGTTGCTTCGCTTCACCGACGCCAACCACGACGGCGTCGCGGACAACCCGGCGGGTTCGGTCATGTACAACGGATTACCGGGCGAGGTGACCGCGGTCAAGCAGGCCGGCTCCTTCATCCTGGCGACCAGCAGCCAGGCGGGCAGCGAGCCGCATTTCGTTTTTGAGTAATGCCCTGACGCCAGCGGACCCCCTGTCTCTGGTCGGAAGCATCAATTTCAGCTTCTCCAACCCCGATTGGGAGCATACCACGTATGCCCTGGCTGTCCGTCCGACCCCCGGCCAGCCCGGAAACTTTGATGTCTTCTTCAACATTGGCTCTGAATATAACGGCGTCGTGATCGGCGGCGACGGCCAGGTTGTGCTCGATCAGAGTGGAAACCCGACTTATCAGCCAACGGTTGATTCCGTGAAGGCCTCGGGCCTGATGTCGGCCACGCTGCTCGGGGATTCGATCTATATGGTGACAGTCCACGACGTCCGCGGAACCCCACAGCTCACGAACCTCACACGAATCGCCAGCGGTCTGCGCAACGCGGCGAGCATGGCCATTGACCCGACGACGGGCGACCTCTGGTTCGCTGACAATGGCATCGACGGCAATGATGGGGGCAACGAGGCGTGGTCGACCGACGAACTTGACCGGATCCCCGCCAAGCAGATTGGAGGCTCCGTCGAGTATTTCGGCTTCCCGACTCTCATCAAAGGTCAGCTTGTGTATAGCTATGTGAAGACCATCGACGCGCCGGGCGATCCAGTGACGGTGGTCAATCCCAACGTCGGCATCCAGCCGGTGGTGGCGTTCGAGCCCCTTCCCGACCCTGTCCTGACTGAGGAGGGCTCCGAAAGCGAAGGGTCGTCGGGCTTCGCGCTGGCTCCCCCACAGTTCCCGACCGGGCTGAACCAGGGCGTCTTCGTCGGATTCCATGGCCTGTTTGACGAGGGGGGAATCGCGAATGATGAGAATCCGATGGTTTTCGCCAATCCCGCTACCGGTCATTACTTCGATTTCGTCAGCAACAATCTGTCCAATATTGGCCATCTTGACGAGATGCTGTCGACCAGCAATTCGCTGTTCGTTGCTGACATCTCCTCGACGGGCGAACTCTTCGGTCCCAGCGGGGTGGGAGCTGGGGTGATCTATCAGATCGAGTCCATCGTCTCGCCGAAAAAGGTGAATTCAATAGAGACGCCATCCTCGACAGTGTCCACCACACAAGATCCTCCTCACGGTATCACGGTTCCGATCGGAACCCACTCGCTGACAGCGTCGGCCGCCCAGGTTCAACAGGGCGTGGGCGACCTGAACTGGATCAGCAGCAAGGCCGCGGCCCCAGCCGTCACCAGCACCGTGCCGAGGCGCGTGAACAACCTCGTCCGTCATCGAATCGACGCTGCTCGGCCGCCCAGAAACAGAGGAGGCGAAAAAAAGCGTCAAAATCGGCCAGATTGGTGCGTGACACTCCAGCCCGGAACGGTCGGCCATTACCCTGGTGTCCAACGACCAGGCTCTCAACGACGCCGCGATCGCCGAAGGGCTGACCGTGGACGATCCGCGAACACATCCCTGACTCGGATGTGACCGGCACGGGGAAGATGATATCGCGCCGCGATTGAAGGCCACGAAAGGGCTTGGGCGGTTTTCTCGCGTTCAGGTCAGCGCACGCGAGCACAGGCATGGCGAGGATGATCGGCCCGAGCGGCCGTCTCGAGTCACTATCAGGACAGGCTGCCACTGGTTCACGCGCTCGGACTATCATATTCATTACATCCGGATGTGCCGGTTGTATTAACCTGAGTCCGAGCCTTTTCTTTATCCCGAAGTCGCCGCTCGGTTTGCGGCTCGATTTCTCTATCTTACATCACCGCCACGTTATGTCTAAATAGAGAGAGCAGAGAAAGTGTATGCATTAGGTTGACTATCTCGTCATGGAACGGGTGTCGGCCATCAATTTCTTTCGACTTGAGAATGGCATCATGATGAATGCAACGTGGATGGAAGTGGATGAAGCCGCCCGGTGGCTGGCAACGAGCCGCCGGGATGTGGTCTGTCTGATTCGCGAAGGGGTGTTAGGAACCATGCGCGGCCGGTTTGAGAACCTTGTGGTCCGGGCTGCGGACGTACAGTGCTTGGCCGAACTCTTTTCGGGGCGTCGGTGCGGCCGGCGGCGACGTCAGAGCGCGTCTCGCTCGGTGTCGTGCCTCAGTCAGAGCGGCCAGGCGGCCTTGCGCGATTCCGAGACGCCGAGGCTTAACGAGTCGGCACTGGCACTCGGCTCGTGCGGAGACTCGCCCTCCCAGGATCGTGCAAGAGCATTCAGGCGCGCCATGAAATGACACGGTCGATCAGTTCAGGCGCAGCGCAGCCGATCAGACTTTTCCACCTGCGAGCAACCTGGTCGAGCGTGGGCGACGTTTTCCTTGCCAGGGTGCCGGATCGGGCCACTCAGCCGAGGCGAATGTCAAATCGGTTGATCGATGCGGGGGGCAAGACACATTTCGAGCTCGGCACCTGCGCGGCGATTTCATTCGTCTTCGGCATCAACACATTGGGATTTTCAAACGTGTTATGAGCATTCAACTGAGAGTGCGCAAGCGTGGTGTGCTTGACCTGATCGATCGTGCGGCCGCGTAGCCGGATGGTCACGGTCGCGGGCTCGGTGGCATGGCTGTGGACGAGCGTCAGGGTGGCTTGTTTGGTATCGGCGAGTGATGCCGAGCCGGCGAGTCGGAAAATCTCTTGCTCGCGGCCGCCGGCCTTGAACGTCAGCGCAGGCGCCTCGACGGCAAGCCTGACGCCTTGAGCACCCTGGTGGGGTTTGTACATCGTGTAGACGTGAAAATTGGGCGTGGCGACGAACCGAGCACCGTCGGCCAGGAACAAGGAATGGAGGTTATTGATGAGCTGGGCGACATTGGCCATATCGATCTTGTCGGCATGGCGGTTGAACGTATCGAGCGTGAGCGCGGCGACCATGGCGTCGCGCAGGGTACTCATCTGCTCGTAGAGGTGTCGCTTGTTGATCTCGGTTCCTTCGGGGTGCCAGCTTCCCCACTCGTCGATCACGAGCTTCACGGTGTGTTTGGGATCGAATTCGGCGAGCGTTTTCCATTGATCGATGACCAGGGCTTCCATGCGGTTGGCCTTGTGAAGCTGTTCGTACCACTGGTCGCGGGTGAACTCGAGTGCGTGGCCGGTGGTGCCGCAATAATAGTGGGGCGCCCAGCCGTGAATCGGGGCCCTGGCACCGTCGGCCCACCTGGTGAAGAAGCGCCTGGTCCATTCGGTGTTGTTGCCGTCGGGTCCGGCCGCGATCAGATAGAGAGGCACGCCATACTGGGGGAGCCAGTCGGTGAACCGGCGGTACTCGCGGCAATAATCCTCGGGGATGAACTTGCCGCCGCAGCCCCAGCTCTCGTTGCCGACGCCCCAGTAGCGCACGCGGAACGGTTCGACCTGGCCGTTTTTAGCGCGTTCGTCGGCCAGCGACGTTGATTTCGCCGGTGCATTGCAATATTCGACCCATTGCTGAAATTCTTCAGGTGAGCCGGTGCCGACGTTGGCGGCGAGATACGGTTCGACACCGCAGAGCTGGCAAAAGCGCATGAATTCCTTGGTGCCGAACTGGTTGGTCTCGGTCTCTTCACGCCACCGCCCAAATCGGCGGGGCCGGCTGCCGCGCGGGCCGATGCCGTCGCGCCAGTGGTACTTATCGGCGAAACAGCCCCCCGGCCAGCGCACGACCACGGGCCCCAACTGCCGCACGTGCTCGACGAGCTCGCGGCGGATTCCATCAATATTGGGGATCTTGGAGTTCGGCCCGACCCAGATTCCATCGTAGATCACGCCGCCAATGTGCTCGGCAAACTGGCTGTAAAGGGCCGGCTTGATCGTGCCGATCGGCTCGTCGGGCAAGATGGTGACGGAGAATTCCGATCGCTGGTTGCTGAACGCCCCGCTCAGGCACGTCGAGGCCGATACGGCGGCCGCCGCCGCGCCCGTGGTCTGTGCGATACGGCGCATGGCCGCGCGTCGATCAATTGCATCACTTGTCATCATGTCACCTCCCCGCTGCAACGCTCGATTTGCCGACAGGTGAGTGTAGCGGGTCGGCCTGCGCGACGCAATTGTGCCAGGCCCGAGGTCACGCGTTCGCCATTCTTCTGTCACTCAAGGTGCCGCTCGGAGACCCTGATCATTGTCGACCTCGCGAGGATATGTCAGAATGACACGTGCCTGTGCGACAATAACGAGCGAGATGTGCCGGCTGGGCGCCGTTAGACCCGTGGAGGACAGCGATGAAGTCAAGTGGTATCGCGGCGATGAAAACAGCGTCACTGGCGTTTGGTCGACTGACTAGCCCGAAAGTCATTGTTCTCAGTAGTGTTTCTTTTAACCCTTCCGATCAAGCTTACACATACACATACGTTATTGACAACCGCCTGGGTCTTGTACCGATTAGCGAGTTTTCGGTGCTTGTGGATAGTAAGCATCAAAATTCAGCACTGGTGCCGAGTGCACACGGCGGCCCGGATGGCTGGGCCTTTGCGACATCCCTATCAGGTTCGATCGCTGATCCGCCGGTTAGCGAGTTCGGCACTTTCTGGGCGTGGAATAATCACCATGGAATTCCGGCTGGTTCCGTCTCCACTCCTTTTTTCTTCACGACGAGTCGAATAGCAAACACTTATCTGAATAACAACTTTTTCTTGTTCAGCGATACGCCCGGCGCCGGATGATGGATTAGTCGAATTTGGTCATGTAATCGCACCCGACTTTGGCGTCATCTCACCGCCGGAACGCACGTAACCAGTGGCCGATTTCGACGAGAACGCCAGACGCAGCTTTGGTTGAAGCCCCGCTTCGAGACGGCGCGAGGGATGAGCGTGGAGTACGCTGTTGTCAGGGAAGACGTGCGAAGAAATCGGCGAGGATCTGTTCGTAATTCTTCCAGCGTGCGACCGCCTTGTGATAGAGCGGCTGTCGTACCTGCGTCACGCTGGCGGTGCGTACCGGCCGGGTTGTCTGATGAAAGTTCAAGCACGCCGGTTCCCAGTCAAGGCCGCATGCCGCCACCAACCGCCGCGCTTCATGATCGAAGTCGGCAACCAGCCGCTCGTAGATCACCTCGTGGACCGAGACCGGCAACACGGCCTGCCAGTGACTCATGATACGCTTGTGCTCATGAATTCGACGGGCGATCTGGTCCTGAACATTGGCCCATCGAATGCTGCGAAAGTTGGTCATCCAGCACGATAAGGCGACGTCCCTGGGGTCGCGGCGGACGTGGATCAACGTTGCGCTTGGAAACAAGAGAGCGATCAATCCGAGGTAGAGATAATTATCCGGCATCTTGTCCACGATGCGTTCGGGATGAAAGCCGGCGCGAACACGCTCACAGATTTCACCTAGCCAGGCGTGATGACGCCGGCAAAGCTCGTGAACTTCGGTGGCGGCGAGGCCATCCAGACTCGGCAATGCACCATGATTCACGGCGACCACGGCGGGGATCGCATCAAATGTCTGACGCACCACCCGCAGCTCGCCGGCGCCGTGAACCCGGGAATGGCTGGCCAGCACTTGCTCAACGAGCGTGGTGCCCGATCGTGGCATGCCGAAGACAAAGATCGGCTGTTCTGTGTCGTCGCCCGCTCCTCTGAGCCGTTCAAACAGTTCCGGCCGAAATTGCTCGATCAGCCGATCGACAAACCGAGTGTGTTCGGCTGGATCGTAAAGTCGGTTCTGCTTCTTCCGCTGTTCCAGAGCCAGGGCATTGGCCTCTTCGAGGCAGGCTGCGGCGTGGTCGATTTCGCCGCGTGCGTCGCAGGCGTGAGCCAGCCCGAAGAGCAGACCGGCGCGCTGTCCGTCATCGAGGGCCCGATCATCGAGGCGAGAGTATATGGCCTCGCGGTCCGCGTCTGGCAACCGATCGCGCAAGAGCGTCGCCAGGCAGGCCAGCGGGGCGGGCGCTCGGTTGTCGATCTCATTGGCTCGACGATAACTGGCCTCGGCAAGGGCCAACGCGCCGAGCTCCTCGTGAAGGCCCCCTTGTTTCATCAGGGCATGGAACTTATTGGGCTCTAGCTCCAGAGCGCGGCGGTAACATGCGGCCGCCTCGGTCAGCCGGCCTTCCTCCTGAAGGGCCCATCCCAGGTCGGCATGCGACGACGCCGTTTCAGGCTTGAGGGCGACCACGCGCTCGAAGCAGGGGAGGGCGGCTGCATGATCTTCGTCGGCGACGTGGGCGTTCGCCAGGTACTGCCATATTTCGCCATCGTCGGGCGCCAGATCGACGGCCCGGCGGAAGCAAGCGAACGCATCGGCGAGCTTGTTTTCCCGTTGCAACGCCAGGCCGAGATTGGCGTGGATTCGCGCGTCTCCCAGGTCGGGAGAGAGCCTCAGAGCCTCGGCATACGCCGCGTACGCCGACGGCCACTGGTCGAGGGCGCGAAACGCATTGCCCAGGTTGTTGTGCGCGGCGGCCAAGCTCGGCTCAAGGCGGACGGCCTCCTGGCAATGCACCAGACCCTCGGCGGCCCGATCGGTTTCGACAAGGGACTGGCCCAGGTTGGCAAGTGCGATGACCAGTGTTGGATCGGATTCGGCGGCCGCCCGGAAAGCCTCATTGGCCTCTGCCGTGCGCCCCAGTTTCTTGAGTGCGGTCCCCAGGTTATTCCGGGCCAGGGCAAACCCGGGTCGCAGATCGAGGGCCCTATGATATTGCTCAGTGGCTTCTTCGGCACGCCCCAGGGCCTCGAGTGCCAGCCCGATCGTGTTGAATGCCTCAGGAAAGCCTGGTGCCAGTCGAAGCGCGGTGCGGCAGCAAGCGATCGCCTGTTCGTGCTGGCCGAGCCCGCGGTAGGCTTCGGCGAGGTTGATGTGAAACGCGGCTGCTCCCGGCCGCAATGCCGTGGCCCGGCCGATCAGCTCGACGGCCCGATCGGAGTGGCCGCATTGATGGTGCATCACGCCGAACAGGTGCAGGGCGTCGGCGTTTTCCGGCTCGTGAGAGAGCAAGGAATGATAACGGCGGGCCGCGTCGGCATAGCGGCCGGCCTGGTGCAGCTCGAAAGCGGTCGTCAAGACAGTATTATTCATGGCGATGGTATGCTCCACGGGTCAACGTAGAACATGCCATGCCATGAGGCAACTCGCGAAACGCGTCTCTGCCGCGGGCCGCTAGCGCCTTAACGCAACGTGCGGCGACTTTTGATGACGTGCAACATATCCGTCGCTAGCAGATGATCGACGGCCCGAGTTTGCAACGTGGCGTGAGCGCGGTGTATTTCCGAGTGCGTGCGAGCCCGCTCGGCGGCGTCTCCATGAACCAGGCCGCTCGTTGGTAACTGACGTGCACTTCCGGCCAGGTTTCTCCAGGTGAGCGACGTGACATAGTTGCTCCCCGGCTTACCGGTGCCCGCGCCATCCAACGCTACCCCAGCCGGGCTTGCCATTCCGGACGACGACGAGCCATCGATCGTCAGCTTGTAGGTTCGATGGATATTGAGCCGCTCAGCCGGTTTCAACGTCACCGTTCCCGTGGCTGGGTCGTAAACGGCCTTGTTGATCTTGATCTTGCGCCCACGGGGCCCCACGATCCGGTAGTTTGACACATCCTGGGCCGAGCTCGCGTTGAGAGAGCCGTTGAAACCGACGACCAGGAACGTCGACTGAGCGTGAAAACCATACCGGAGCACGCGTGTCACTTGCGGTCCGTCCGCGGCGGGCAGCCTTACCGCACTGGTCGTCATTGTGCCGCCACTGCCCGAGAAGACGGCCGAAAATGCCCCGGAACCGATGGAGACCGCGCCGATATTCAAGGTAGCGACACCGTTTATCACCGGCGCGGTTCCCAGAAGCGTGGTTCCCTGATAGAACGCGACCGAGCCGGCAATCGGCGGATTGCCAGGCGACGTGACAGTGACGGTCGCCGTGAGGATTGTCCCCTGAGGTGTCGTCGCAGTGCTCAATGACGTGCTCGTGGTGGCCGGGGCCACCTGGACCATGACTGGAGTGTTACTCGTCGCGCCTGAGTAGTTCGAATCGCCCGAGTAGACCGCCGTGATGACGGAGTTGCCGACTGGCAACAGGGACGTTGGCAGGGTGGCCTGGCCGGAGACAGTTGCACTGTTCTCAGCGAACGCGACAACCGAGGCACGGATTGCACCCGAGGATGCGGGAACGATGGGTGCGCTACCCAGATAGGTCTGGCCGCTGTAGAAAGTCACGGTTCCCGTCATTGGTGCCGCGCCGGCGGCAGACGAACTGAAAGTTGCCGTGAAGACGACATTTTCACCATAAAACGTTTGCGGAGCCGACGAGGTGACGTTTCCCGACTCGGTGGCTGCTGCCACCGTCAGACTGCCGTCGACATAGTTGATTGTGTAGTTGGCCAGCCCGCTTCCGGTTGCTGCACTCGGCACGATCGCGTACGGCGAACCTGCCACAGTCGCCGACGCGGCCGCACCAGCGCTAGTCAGGGTCACACTGGAGACCGAGTCGCCATCAATGAGCCCGCTATCAGTAAACTCGGTGCCCGTGAAGGTGACAGTTTGACCGTAAATCTTACTTGCGTCGTCGGCCGTCACGGTCAATGGGGCGGGCGTGATCGTGCCCGGCGCGGTTTCAGTCATCACTGCGTAATTCGCACCATCATTGCCGTCGTTGACCGTGTAAGATGTGACTTCCAGCGTGCTGCCGCCAGTACCCAGCACGTTTTGCGACTCGTAGGCCTGAGCCAGGCCGGTCACCGTGTCGCCCCCGTAGAGCGTGCCAACTGTCGGCGTCGCGGTCGAACTTGTCGTGCCGTCGTATGTCTTGCCAGCGGTCACCGCGGAAATGAGCAACGAGGCCGGCGTGATCGTGCCGGGTGCGGTGTTAGTTGTGACCGAGTAGTTCGCGCCACCGTTGCCGTCGTTGACGGTATAAGCCGTGACATCGAGCGTGCTGCCGCCAGTACCCAGCACGTTCTTCGATTCGTAGGCCTGAGCCAGGCCAGTCACCGTGTCGCCCCCGTAGAGTGTTCCCACTGTCGGCGTCGCGGTCGAACTTGTCGTGCCGTCGTATGTCTTGCCAGCGGTCACCGCGGAAATGAGCAACGAGGCCGGCGTGATCGTGCCGGGTGCGGTGTTAGTTGTGACCGAGTAGTTCGCGCCACCGTTGCCGTCGTTAACGGTATAAGCCGTGACATCGAGCGTGCTGCCGCCAGTACCCAGCACGTTCTTCGACTCGTAGGCCTGAGCCAGGCCAGTCACCGTGTCGCCCCCGTAGAGCGTGCCGACTGTCGGCGTCGCGGTCGAACTTGTCGTGCCGTCGTATGTCTTGCCAGCGGTCACCGCGGAAATGAGCAACGAGGCCGGCGTGATCGTGCCGGGTGCGGTGTTAGTTGTGACCGAGTAGTTCGCGCCACCGTTGCCGTCGTTAACGGTATAAGCCGTGACATCGAGCGTGCTGCCGCCAGTACCCAGCACGTTCTTCGATTCGTAGGCCTGAGCCAGGCCAGTCACCGTGTCGCCCCCGTAGAGTGTTCCCACTGTCGGCGTCGCGGTCGAACTTGTCGTGCCGTCGTATGTCTTGCCAGCGGTCACCGCGGAAATGAGCAACGAGGCCGGCGTGATCGTGCCGGGTGCGGTGTTAGTTGTGACCGAGTAGTTCGCGCCACCGTTGCCGTCGTTGACGGTATAAGCCGTGACATCGAGCGTGCTGCCGCCAGTACCCAGCACGTTCTTCGATTCGTAGGCCTGAGCCAGGCCAGTCACCGTGTCGCCCCCGTAGAGTGTTCCCACTGTCGGCGTCGCGGTCGAACTTGTCGTGCCGTCGTATGTCTTGCCAGCGGTCACCGCGGAAATGAGCAACGAGGCCGGCGTGATCGTGCCGGGTGCGGTGTTAGTTGTGACCGAGTAGTTCGCGCCACCGTTGCCGTCGTTAACGGTATAAGCCGTGACATCGAGCGTGCTGCCGCCAGTACCCAGCACGTTCGGTGACTCAAAGGCCTGAGCAAGACCCGTCACCGAGTCATCGCCGAAGAGCGTCCCCACCGTTGGCGTCGCCGACGAGTCGGTCGTGCCGTCATACGTCTTGCTGTCATACACCGCCGAGATCGTTAGCGAGGCTGGTGAAATCATGCCCGACGCCGTCTCAGTCGTCACATCATAGTTGTCGCCACCGTTGCCGTCGTTGACCGTGTAGGTTGTGACGTACAACGTGCTGTCGCCGCAGCCCATGACATTCGGCGACTCAAACGCCTGGGCCAGACCCGAGACCGTGTCATCACCGTAGAGCGTTCCATCGACCAACGGCGTGGCCGACGAGTCAGTCGTGCCATCGTACGTCTTGCTGTCATACACCGCCGAGATCGTTAACGAGGCCGGTGAAATCATGCCCGACGCCGTCTCAGTCGTCACATCGTAATTGTCGCCACCGTTGCCGTCGTTGACCGTGTAGGTTGTGATGTACAACGTGCTGTCGCCGCAGCCCATCACGTTCGGCGATTCAAACGCCTGAGCCAGACCCGAGACCGAATCATCGCCATAGAGCGTTCCATCGACCACGGGCGTCGCCGACGAGTCGGTCGTGCCGTCATACGTCTTGCTGTCATACACCGCCGAGATCGTTAACGAGGCCGGCGAGATCATGCCTGACGCCGTCTCAGTCGTCACTTCATAGTTGTCGCCGCCGTTGTCGTCGTTGACCGTGTAAGCCGTCACATACAACGTGCTATCGCCGCAGCCCATGACGTTCGCCGATTCAAACGCCTGAGCCAGGCCCGAGACCGAGTCATCACCGTAGAGCGTTCCGTCGACCACGGGCGTCGCCAACGAGTCGGTCGTGCCGTCATACGTCTTGCTGTCATACACCGCCGAGATCGTTAACGAGGCCGGCGAGATCATGCCTGACGCCGTCTCAGTCGTCACATCGTAATTGTCGCCACCGTTGCCGTCGTTGACCGTGTAGGTTGTGATGTACAACGTGCTGTCGCCGCAGCCCATCACGTTCGGCGATTCAAACGCCTGAGCCAGACCCGAGACCGAATCATCGCCATAGAGCGTTCCATCGACCGTGGGCGTCGCCGATGAGTCGGTCGTGCCGTCGTACGTCTTGCTGTCATACACCGCCGAGATCGTCAACGAGGCCGGCGAGATCATGCCTGACGCCGTCTCAGTCGTCACATCATAGTTGTCGCCACCGTTGCCGTCGTTGACCGTATAAGCCGTCACATACAACGTGCTGTCGCCGCAGCCCATCACGTTCGGCGATTCAAACGCCTGAGCCAGACCCGAGACCGAATCATCGCCATAGAGCGTTCCATCGACCACGGGCGTCGCCGACGAGTCGGTCGTGCCGTCGTACGTCTTGCTGTCATACACCGCCGAGATCGTCAACGAGGCCGGCGAGATCATGCCTGACGCCGTCTCGGTCGTCACTTCATAGTTGTCGCCGTCGTTGCCGTCGTTGACCGTGTAAGCCGTCACATACAACGTGCTGTCGCCGCAGCCCATGACATTCGGCGACTCAAACGCCTGGGCCAGACCCGAGACCGTGTCATCACCGTAGAGCGTTCCATCGACCAACGGCGTGGCCGACGAGTCAGTCGTGCCATCGTACGTCTTGCTGTCATACACCGCCGAGATCGTTAACGAGGCCGGCGAGATCATGCCTGACGCCGTCTCGGTCGTCACATCATAGTTGTCGCCACCGTTGCCGTCGTTGACCGTGTAGGTTGTGACGTACAACGTGCTGTCGCCGCAGCCCATGACATTCGGCGATTCAAACGCCTGAGCCAGACCCGAGACCGAATCATCGCCATAGAGCGTTCCATCGACCACGGGCGTCGCCGACGAGTCGGTCGTGCCGTCGTACGTCTTGCTGTCATACACCGCCGAGATCGTTAACGAGGCCGGCGAGATCATGCCTGACGCCGTCTCAGTCGTCACATCGTAATTGTCGCCACCGTTGCCGTCGTTGACCGTGTAGGTTGTGACGTACAACGTGCTGTCGCCGCAGCCCATCACGTTCGGCGATTCAAACGCCTGGGCCAGACCCGAGACCGTGTCATCACCATAGAGCGTTCCATCGACTAACGGCGTCGCCGACGAGTCAGTCGTGCCATCGTACGTCTTGCTGTCATACACCGCCGAGATCGTTAACGAGGCCGGCGAGATCATGCCTGACGCCGTCTCAGTCGTCACATCATAGTTGTCGCCACCGTTGCCGTCGTTGACCGTATAAGCCGTCACATACAACGTGCTGTCGCCGCAGCCCATCACGTTCGGCGATTCAAACGCCTGGGCCAGACCCGAGACCGAATCATCGCCATAGAGCGTTCCATCGACTAACGGCGTCGCCGACGAGTCGGTCGTGCCGTCATACGTCTTGCTGTCATACACCGCCGAGATCGTTAACGAGGCCGGCGAGATCATGCCTGACGCCGTCTCAGTCGTCACATCATAGTTGTCGCCACCGTTGCCGTCGTTGACCGTGTAGGTTGTGACGTACAACGTGCTGTCGCCGCAGCCCATCACGTTCGGCGATTCAAAGGCCTGGGCCAGACCCGAGACCGAATCATCGCCATAGAGCGTTCCATCGACCACGGGCGTCGCCGACGAGTCGGTCGTGCCGTCATACGTCTTGCTGTCATACACCGCCGAGATCGTTAACGAGGCCGGCGAGATCATGCCTGACGCCGTCTCAGTCGTCACATCATAGTTGTCGCCGTCGTTGCCGTCGTTGACCGTGTAGGTTGTGACGTACAACGTGCTGTCGCCGCAGCCCATGACACTCGGCGACTCAAACGCCTGGGCCAGACCCGAGACCGTGTCGTCACCGTAGAGCGTTCCATCGACCAACGGCGTGGCCGACGAGTCAGTCGTGCCGTCGTACGTCTTGCTGTCATACACCGCCGAGATCGTTAACGAGGCCGGCGAGATCATGCCTGACGCCGTCTCGGTCGTCACATCATAGTTGTCGCCACCGTTGCCGTCGTTGACCGTGTAGGTTGTGACGTACAACGTGCTGTCGCCGCAGCCCATCACGTTCGGCGATTCAAACGCCTGGGCCAGACCCGAGACCGAATCATCGCCGTAGAGCGTTCCATCGACCAACGGCGTCGCCGACGAGTCGGTCGTGCCATCGTACGTCTTGCTGTCATACACCGCCGAGATCGTTAACGAGGCCGGCGAGATCATGCCTGACGCCGTCTCGGTCGTCACTTCATAGTTGTCGCCGTCGCTGCCGTCGTTGACCGTGTAAGCCGTGACGTACAACGTGCTGTCGCCGCAGCCCATCACGTTCGGCGATTCAAAGGCCTGGGCCAGACCCGAGACCGAATCATCGCCATAGAGCGTTCCATCGACCACGGGCGTCGCCGACGAGTCGGTCGTGCCGTCGTACGTCTTGCTGTCATACACCGCCGAGATCGTCAACGAGGCCGGCGAGATCATGCCTGACGCCGTCTCAGTCGTCACATCATAGTTGTCGCCACCGTTGCCGTCGTTGACCGTATAAGCCGTCACATACAACGTGCTGTCGCCGCAGCCCATGACATTCGGCGACTCAAACGCCTGGGCCAGACCCGAGACCGTGTCATCACCGTAGAGCGTTCCATCGACCACGGGCGTCGCCGACGAGTCGGTCGTGCCGTCGTACGTCTTGCTGTCATACACCGCCGAGATCGTTAACGAGGCCGGCGAGATCATGCCTGACGCCGTCTCGGTCGTCACTTCATAGTTGTCGCCGTCGTTGCCGTCGTTGACCGTGTAAGCCGTCACGTACAACGTGCTATCACCGCAGCCCATCACGTTCGGCGACTCAAACGCCTGGGCCAGACCCGAGACCGTGTCATCACCGTAGAGCGTTCCATCGACCACGGGCGTCGCCGACGAGTCGGTCGTGCCGTCGTACGTCTTGCTGTCATACACCGCCGAGATCGTTAACGAGGCCGGCGAGATCATGCCTGACGCCGTCTCGGTCGTCACTTCATAGTTGTCGCCGTCGTTGCCGTCGTTGACCGTGTAAGCCGTCACGTACAACGTGCTATCACCGCAGCCCATCACGTTCGGCGACTCAAACGCCTGGGCCAGGCCCGAGACCGTGTCATCACCGTAGAGCGTTCCGTCGACCACGGGCGTCGCCGATGAGTCGGTCGTGCCATCGTACGTCTTACTGTCATACACCGCCGAGATCGTTAACGAGGCCGGCGAGATCATGCCTGACGCCGTCTCAGTCGTCACATCATAGTTGTCGCCGTCGCTGCCGTCGTTGACCGTGTAAGCCGTGACGTACAACGTGCTATCGCCGCAGCCCATGACGTTCGCCGATTCAAACGCCTGAGCCAGACCCGAGACCGAATCATCGCCATAGAGCGTTCCATCGACCACGGGCGTCGCCGACGAGTCGGTCGTGCCGTCGTACGTCTTGCTGTCATACACCGCCGAGATCGCTAACGAGGCCGGCGAGATCATGCCTGACGCCGTCTCAGTCGTCACATCGTAGTTGTCGCCATCGTTGCCATCGTTGACCGTATAAGCCGTCACGTACAACGTGCTGTCGCCGCAGCCCATGACATTCGCCGATTCAAAGGCCTGGGCCAGACCCGAGACCGAATCATCGCCATAGAGCGTTCCATCGACTAACGGCGTCGCCGACGAGTCGGTCGTGCCGTCGTACGTCTTGCTGTCATACACCGCCGAGATCGTTAACGAGGCCGGCGAGATCATGCCTGACGCCGTCTCGGTCGTCACATCATAGTTGTCGCCACCGTTGCCGTCGTTGACCGTGTAGGTTGTGACGTACAACGTGCTGTCGCCGCAGCCCATCACGTTCGGCGATTCAAACGCCTGGGCCAGACCCGAGACCGAATCATCGCCATAGAGCGTTCCATCGACTAACGGCGTGGCCGACGAGTCGGTCGTGCCATCGTACGTCTTGCTGTCATACACCGCCGAGATCGTTAACGAGGCCGGCGAGATCATGCCTGACGCCGTCTCAGTCGTCACATCATAGTTGTCGCCACCGTTGCCGTCGTTGACCGTATAAGCCGTCACATACAACGTGCTGTCGCCGCAGCCCATCACGTTCGGCGATTCAAACGCCTGAGCCAGACCCGAGACCGAATCATCGCCATAGAGCGTTCCATCGACCACGGGCGTCGCCGACGAGTCGGTCGTGCCGTCATACGTCTTGCTGTCATACACCGCCGAGATGATCAACGACGCTGGCGTGATCGTGCCGGCGGCCGTCTCGGTCGTCACATCGTAATTGTTACCGCCGTTGCCATCGTTGATCGTATAAGCCGTGACATAGAGCGTACTGCCGTCAGCCCCCATCACGTTCGGAGACTCGAAGGCCTGAGCAAGTCCCGTCACTGTGTCATCGCCATAGAGCGTGCCCACTGTCGGCGTGGCCGACGAGCTCACTGTTCCATCGTACGACTTGCTGTCTGAAACCGCCGAAATCGTCAGCGGCGCCGCCGTGATATTCGCCGTCGAATTCGCCGTGCTGTTTACTGTGTAATTATCGGCGTCAGGGCCAACGATGGTGATGCCAATGTCGGTGACGGTCCAGGTGCCAACATTTCGGCTGGCGAACGTCGACATCCCATCAACCAGTGTGACGTAATCGCCGTTGATCACACCATTGAGCGTCGGTGTGACCGTGGCGGATATCGTGCCGTCATAGACCTTGTCATCGGCCGCGATGCTGGCTGTCAGCGGCTTGGGCGAAATGGTCAGTTTGCTTGAGCCGTTGGCCGCCAGGTAGTTCCCCTGGGCAGCGAAATCATAGCTGACCGAGTAGGGCGAGTTGGCTACTCCCAGTGTGCTGATAGAGAAGGTGGCGGAGAATGAGCCATCACCACCGATGGTCGCGTCCTCGACCACGCCGTCGAGACCGATGGCAACCTCGTCACCTGACGGAATGTTCGCTCCGGCTGTGATCGAGCCGGAAAATGTCGCCGAGTTCGTGCCGTAAGTGAGTATCTGGTCCGTCAGCCCTGAGATGACCGGCTGGTATGGAATGAACGGCGTCAGCACAACATCGTTGCCCGTTCCACCCACATAGCTGATAACGAAGGATTGGCCGCCGGAAGTTAGCGTGCTCCCCTCGTTCAGGCCAAGGAAAGTACCCGTGACGGGATCGTCCCCCGTGTTGTTGACGATGGTAAACGTGTCGCCAGCACTCGCCGTGAAGCTACCGCTAACCGTCAATGAGAGGTTTGCACCATCGAGATCAACCGTGCCGGAGGCATCGAGCTGGCTGTAGTCGCCGGGGATCGCATCATTGATCTGGACGTCATAGTTTGAACCAGATTCGAGATCGACATCACCCATGAACAAGATGCCCGGCGGACTGCCCGGGGCGACAATACCACCGTGTGCCACTGTCACAGCCGGCGCTGTGCCGCTGCCGCCCAAGGTCGCACCGCTGTCGACCAGAACGCCGCTGCTATCGCTGATGTCGCCGTCGATCAAGAGCGTTCCTTCGTCGACGATCGTGTCTCCCGTGTATGTGCTGTCTCCCGTCACATCGAGTACGCCGGTACCGGTCGTTGTGATACCGTAGCTGTTACCGCCGTCGCCGATGGGGCCGGAGACAGTCAGGGTCGTGGTATCGGCCACGTCGATCGTTGCATACGAACCCAGCGTGATCGATCCACTTACCGTGTTGCTATCACTGACACTGTTGATCGCAAGGCCGGCCGAATCGAGCGTCAGGGTGTTCGAGATATCAATGTTGTTGCTCAGATCCAGCTCACTATCGTCCGTCACCGCCCCGGTGCCCAGCGCCGAGCTATCCGTGATCGACACGATGCCGGCGCCGATCGTGGTCGTGCCGGTGTAAGTGTTGGTTCCATCGAGTTCGAGCGTGCCGTCGCCCGTTTTCGTGAGGTTGTACCCGCTCCCGGATATGACGCCCCCGAAGTCGAGGGTTGCCCCCGCGGCAACGCTGATGGTTTGGTCGGCCGTCAGAGCAGACGCGACATCAAAAGTTGAAGTATTTGCGCTATAAGTCGCGTCGATCTCGCCCGTCAGATCGATTGGATTGCCAAGGATCGCGTAGCCCGAGTCGGCGATGGTGATCGAGCCGAAAGACGTGTTGGCGGCGAAGTCGTTGACCGATAGATAGCCAGCCGGCATCGCTTCAAACATCAAATTGGCACCGGCGACCGGTGCCCTTCCGCCGATCCAGTTCGTCCCGTCGTTCCAGTTGTTTGTCGATCCACCGCCGACCCATGTGAAAGTGGGTATTCCATAGGTAAATTCATCCGCGTCGGTCGTCGCCGATTGACCGGAGGGTGCCGTTACCGTGACGTCGACCGTACCCGTGCCGGACGGGCTGGACGGGCTGGTCGCGGTGATGGTGGTGGCGTTCACAACCACGACGTTCGTTGCGGCCACCGTGCCAAAGTCGACCTCCGTGACATCGGCGAAACCGGTGCCGGTGATCGTTACCGACGTCCCGCCCGCAATGGGTCCGTAGGTCGGCGAAACGGCCGAGACGACAGGCGCGGCGGTATACGCATAGGACCCGAGGTCGGGCGGGCTACTCAAGGGATAGCCGCGCTGGTCTGTCGTGATCGGATCGCTCGTACCTGGATAATCGTAGTAAGCCGCGGTGCCGATCCCGATCGCGGGACTACCGGCCAGCAGGGCCATTGTCTGCGTCGGGCCGCCGTTGGAGGCCAGGGGCCCGAGTTTCGGGTTGCCGAAAATATAGGCATCGTCCGGTAGGCCTGAGCCGCCGTCCCGCGTCACCAGGTTGTTGGTGCTCCCCGTGTAATCGGGGGTGCCGCTGAAACCGTCGATGTCAGCGACCGAGGGCGTTCCGCTCTCGCCCAGGATGTCGTCGATGAAAACACCTATCGCCGTGGAACCGAAATTCGCCATTCCGACGCTACTCGCGTTGTTTTGCGCTCGTTCGAGCTGAAGGTATCATGCGTGGCATCGATCGTGCCGTTGAGCATGAATACCGCGCCGCCGAGACCGGCCCCGGCCGAACCCGCGTTTGCCCCGGTGCCTCCGACACCCCCGTTGGCGGAATTCTGCGTGAATGTGTCATTCACCAGGACGACGCTACCGTTATTACAGAAAATGCCGCCGCCCAGTGCGACGCCGCCGCCGCCACCACCACCACGATAGCTTCCCTGGTTTGTGCCCGAGCCGCCGAACCCTCCAAAATAGTAGTCTGGCCCGGCGCCCCCCGCGGCCACGGGACCGCCGCCGCCGCCGCCGCCGCCGCCGCCAAAACCACCCGAACCGCCAGTGGCACCTCGGGCCGTACCGCCGCCGCCGCCACCACCACCAGCGCCATACCCGGCCCCCCCGCCAACCTGGCCCGTGGGGCTGCCACTGAAGCCGCCGACGCCGCCTGCCGAGCTGCCGCCCAAGGAACCGCCTTGCCCACCGCCCGATCCGATTCCAGCGACATTACTCCCGCCGCTGCCTCCCTGCGCCTGATTTCCAAAAAACGTGACTCCATCGGCCGTGAAATCGCCGCCGTCGTCATAAACCGCCCCGCCCAGCGCGGCGCCGCCCCCACCGCCGCCCGCTTCCCCGACCGCTCCGCCGCCGGCCGTGCCTTGCGCGAGCCCGCCGGAAAGCGTCATATCCTGCAGGCTCAGGCTGGCCCCGGAGCCGACATAGAAGAACCGAAACGCAGGCGTTCCGCCGGCACTGCTGCGCTCGATCACCGCCCCGCTCGAAGGGTCACCCTGGATTGTCAGGTTGCTCACGATCGCGGGTAAACCAACCGGACCTGCGGCGATCGCATTCACCGCGGTCAGATTGTACGTCCCGGTCAGTTCGATCGTGTTGCTCGAATCGGTGTTCGAATTGGCGGTATTGATGGCGCTGACCAGGTCGGCAACCGACCCGCTGTTGACCGTGAACGTCGCAAGCAGCCGGCGCTCTTCCAGCACTTCCAGCCGAGGGCGTACCCGTGATTTGCCAGGGCGACACTGTTCCGCGCGCTTTCGAAGCGGTAGACGACCGCGTCTCTTTTCAACGGCCATTACGGGATCCTCTCTGGCACTTTCTTGCGAACTTGCCGTGGTTTCTCTTGTCCACCAGACGCGCACACGGCGAACGCTCGGGCCAACGGCAGCCCGACAGGCCGAAGCACTAACGTCCACCTGGCTTGAGGGAAGCTAAAAGAGCGGCTGCTCGTTCTTCAGCTCACAACCGCATGCGCCGTAGCCTCGCTCGCAAAGCGGTCGGGTTTGAGCATCCGCTGCATTCAACCTAGAACACGCTCTTACCGACGGGAACAGCGCTGGCGCAAATCGGCGGTCCCGGGCAGGCGGTCGTGGCCGTTCCGTGCGTCGTCGAACTGAGTCGGTAACCGACGCTACGGCCTGAAGGCGGCGAGAAGCCGCGATCGGAGCGAGAATGATATCTCAAAAATTCCTGTTGAGTTGATGGCGGGTTCGACGTCGGAATAGATGACGATGGTCACTCGCCTTCGGCGGGGCGGCGGAACGATGGGATGATGCTCATCTTGATGTGTGGACGCGACCATCTATGGAATGAAATGATTGGGTTCATGCGGCGCGAAGCACGGCGCGGCAAGGAGACAAGTGGCGGCTTGTTCTGGCCGCGGCCAGAATCCTGACTCGGGATGGGAGCGAGCACCTGCATCGCTGCCGGCGCGACAGCGACTGGTTGCTCGACCCCTCGGCCGAGGGAATGGAGCGCAGTGTCGATGGTCGCCCGCGAGACGCTCTGCAATGAGCTCATTCTGGCTAAATCAACGTCATTTGCAGAAGGCGCCCGTCGCATTCCGAGTCCAAGCGTGATATCCATCAGGTCAACCGGAGAGGTGTTATCCGCCAGCCCGATCGCGTGACCGAGCTCGTGCTCGAGCACGGTCAGCAAATCGACGGAACTGGTGGCGCGGCTCGCATCACGACCCGCCAGGGCAATGCCATCCCGCACTTGCGGACCGGACACGCCGATGGATGCGCCGCCCAGATACCAGTTGTAACCGGCCGCGGTCTGGTTGATCGTGATCGTGTCGGCAGCTTCGAGTCCGAGAATACCGGTTCCCAGATTGGCGACGTCAATTTTCACGCTTTCAAGCATTCGCAGGTCGGCCGCGCTCAGGCCGGCGAGCTGCCAGGCGGCAATGGCTTGGGGCAAAAGAGCCCGGACATCACTTTCGCCGAGAGAGACAGGGCTTGCAGGAGCCGGTACGCTCGGGCCGGCGAGAAGCTGGAATTGTGGAAAACTCGTTGGCGGCGTGACACCGACGGAATCTCCCTTGGCTGCGACCGTATAAGCGAGATCCTTGCTGTTGACCGCGCCGCTGCCGTCAACATCGGCGTCGAGCAGCGTGCCCGACGTGCCCTCGGCGTGGTACACGTTGTAGGCGTCGGTCCCGGCCGTCGTGTACGGCCCGGTGACCACGCCGTCGCCGTCGGTGTCGCCGAACAACCGGAAAAACGTCACCCAGAAGGTTTGTCCGTTAGCCGGGTTCCCTGTCGGGTCGATGCCCAGGGCATACCAGCCGTCGCCAACGTTTGACGTCGGCTTGCCCGCCACGCCCGAGAGCAAGCTCGTGATGCCGCCGGGTCCGAAGTTGATCGACAGATCATTACCGGTCAAACCCACCGTCGCCGTCGTGCCCGCGTTGAACAGATTGACGCTTCCCTGCGCCGTGCTGGTCGACGTCAGATTTTCGCCGTACCAGAGCAGCTCAACATACGAGTTGCGACTGGTGCTGGTTGTCGCGAGCTCGGCCGCCAGGCCGGAGAGCGCGGCGTTTGTCGCCGTCGTCTGGTTAAAATCGACATCAAGGTACTGGATGAACGACTGCTCGGCGATGCCCTTCTCGACGACAACGTCCTCGGAAACGCCTTTCGGCGACGTGTGCGGCTGCACGGCCAGCGGCGCCTCATAGTTGACACCGCTGAACGTCACGTCGGGCGCACCTGGCGTCGCCTGGACCTTGCCTTGATCGTCGATGCCGATGCTATAGAAACCGTAGGTGTGCGCCTCGCCGTCGGCCAGGGCGCTATAGCTGAGCGACCCGCTGTAAAGACCGCCGGCGCCCGGCGTGCCCGCGCTCACCTGGCCGACGAGCGCGGGTGTGCCGTTATCGACAATCACGTAGATGTTCACAAGGTTGATCGAGCCCGGCGGTTTGCCGGTGTTCTGGTCGGGATCGGTCCCGGACCAGTTGAGCGTGAAAGCGCCATTTGTATACATCGACGAACTCAGGACATGCGTGATCGGCGGGTTCAAGTCGGGAACGCTGGTGCTGGCCTCTGCCGTGGTGCTGCTCCTGCTCTCGGTATTGCCCGCGGCGTCGATCGCGATCGAGTAGAAGGAGTAGCTATTGCGATCGGCTCCGGCGAAGCTGAATGTCGCGGTACCCGCTGTCCCCGGGGTGCTCAGCGTCATCGATTCGGATTGGATGAATGAGCCGCCGTTGATCGACACGAAAAGCTCGAGCGTCGCGACACCCGACGCCGGCGTCCCCCCTGATCCGGTCGGATCACTGAAGCTGACAGGGACCGGGAAGGTGTCGCTGGTTTGCGCACTGCCGAGCGCGTTCACCACGGAACTGGTCGGCGCGGTCGAATCCATTAACCACGTTACCGAGGTCGACCCGGTGCCGGCAAAACCGTTCTGGTCCAGAATGTCGGCGGCGTTGACGGTCAGTTTGTACGATCCCTGTGCGGCGGTGAGACTCGAGAACCCGCCAATCGCGTACGTCGAGGTCGTTCCCGAGACGAGCGTGAGTGTCAAACTATTGCCAGCCAGGTTGCCGCCATTATTGAGCGAAAGAGTCAACGCGCCGGTGGTCAGACCACTGGTCTTGATCGGCGCGCTGAATGTCACCTCGATATTCGACTGGGCGTGATTGGTCGGGTTGGCCACTCCCGTGATCGAGGAGATGGACACGGGCGCGTAGACGTTGAGGCTGGCCGCTGTGGACACGGGACTGGCGCCATACGTCGTGCTGTCTCCGGTGTACTGGGCCGTGATCGCGTATACACCGATTGGCTCGGCGATGGAGTCCTTGGCGACGCCGGCCGAAACGGTGACAGGGCTGCCGACATCCGAGCCATTGACCAGGAACTGAACACCGCCGTCGGACGGCGTCCCGCTCGTCGAAGAGACGGTGGCTGTAAAGACGACCGAATGTCCCGCGGGGACGGTGGCCGTGGCAGGAGTAAGCACCGTGGTCGTCGTGATGAGCGGCGGAGTGGTGATCGAGCCGAAGGAGGAAATGCCGGTGTAGTTGACGGTGCGCGTCGGACCGGCGGGGGGATAGCTGGCCACGATCTTGCCCGATTGCGGCTGAGTGGCCGAGGGATAATCATAAACGACAGGGTTGTCGCCATCGCCGGCGACGAACAGGGCATCACTGCCGGCACCGCCGTTGACGGTGATCGGGGCGAACCCTCCAGTCCCGGATACATTCACGTCCACGGTGTTGTTGCCAGGCCCCGTATTCAGTGTCATTCCGGCGCCCGATGCGGTGTCATTGACGTCGAGCGTATTATTGCCGGTGCCAGCGCTCAAGGAGAGCGCGTATCCGGCCGCTGTGTAATCAATGGGTGCAGGGGCCAGCTCGGTGATCGAATCAACGCCCCCGGTGGCGGGCATGACCGTCACCGAGCGAGCCGTCGTGTCGGCCGAGTCGGCGATGATGAGCATCCCGGCCGTCGAGGGGAGCGTTGGCGTCTCAACGTCGACCGCACCGTTCAGGCCTTGCACGCTGCCTGCACTGCCCAACGTGATTGTGCCGGGGTAGGAGCTTACC
This sequence comes from uncultured Planctomycetota bacterium, assembly GCA_963818265.1. GTDB lineage: Bacteria > Planctomycetota > Planctomycetia > Isosphaerales > Isosphaeraceae > CAWFRS01. Next base: position 1,058,264 of record CAWFRS010000001.1, read on the forward strand.
AGGGTCAAGGGGCCGGTGGTGCCTGCCACGGTCACGGGGACCGCTCCCTCGTCGATCGTCGTCAGGAGGGCTCCGGTGTCGTTCACCGTCATCGCGAGATGGTTGACCACCGAGTTCGGAAGCTCGAGCGTCAGCACGACCGCGCTCGCCTGGAGGTTGATCGTATCTGGAGTGCTACCCGCCAGCCCGTACTGGAAGGAGTTGAAGCCTTCCAGGCCGTCGCCCAGAGTGAGCTGGTATCCGCCGATCGCGGTCGCGTTGATTGTGACGGAGGTCGTGGCGGTTGGACGGGCCGGATCGGCCTCGATGTTCAGGCTGCCGGCGGCGCCGGCCCCGTAGTCGATGAAGGTGGGATCTCCCTGCGCCACGTTCACCTGGGCCGCTCCGAGAACTGTGAGATCGTTGATGCTGTATCCCGCATGGTCGAGGTTGACCGTGCTTCCGGCGCCGGCGTACAGGTTGAACGTGTCCACCGACTGATAAACCGTGTCCGTGCTGTCGGCGGGCGTATACAGGCTCAGGGCCGACTGCCCGTTGAAGGCGATGGTCGCGGGGATCAGGCCCGTGATCGTCTCGGCCCCACTCGATGACGACGTGACCATGACGTTCGACGCCGGGCCGGCGTCCTGGTCGAGGATCGTCGCGATGATTCCGGTAGAGGCGGCGGAACCAAAGCCCGTGATGGTGATATTGCCGTCGATGTTGGCGAGTGTGCCGTCGCCGATCGTCACCTCGCTGTCGGGATAATGGCCCTCACTCCCCGCCACGTCCAGGGGACCAGTCGTTGCCTGGACGGTCAGGTTCGTGTTGGTCAAGTCGAGGTTCGTCGTGATGCTGGCGGGCGTGTCGACGACCGTCATCGTCATCGGCGTGGCCGGGTTGGTCTGGAACGTGAAGCCAGTCAGATTGGTGAAATTGATCGCGCCGGTCGTCGCTCCGGCGAGGCTGTCGCCGGTGAGCACAACGTCGGGCAGTGTTTCCGAATTCTCCTCGATTTCGATGCTCGCGTCGTTGATGGAGACATCGGCCTGGACGCCTGCGTAAAGACTGAAATCGTTGGAACTGTCCTGAGAGAAATCGACTTCGGTGTTCCCGTTGCCATTGATGGTGATTGGAGTTCCGGAATTCTCGATGATGACATGGTTGGCGATTTGGGTGATGCCCGTGACGGGCGTGGCATTGTAGATCACCGAATCGAGACCCGGGTCGGCGATATCAAGGGTGTCTCCACCGTTGTTGATCGACCCCGTAGAGAGGTCACTGTCGAATTCGACGTTGATATTCGAGGGGTTAAAAAGGATGCCCCCGTAGACCGTGGTCGCGAAAACCCCACCGAGCACAAGATCGCCCGCCGGGGCGACGATGTACGGGGCATCGAAGGCGAAAAGCTCCCCGTCGATGCGGTTCGTATTGGTAGACGCGTCGAAGACGAAGTTGGCGTTGCCGTCGGTTCCAGTGTAGTCGAAGACGATCGGAGCCTTGTTTTCGCTGGCGGTGCCCAGGTCGACCACGATGCCGTCGGGTTGGAGTCGACGGCCGACATAAAGCGAATAGTCGCCGTCGACCGACAGAATATCGGCGGGATTGGTGGCCACGACGAAGACCGAGTCGGGCGCCGCTGACGTCGCGGTGTTCTGAAACGTGACGGAGTCGTTACCGTCGAACGTCTCGTATTCGGAGCCGACTTCGGTCAAGACGTCGATCGTGGGCATCTCCTCCACATCAATATTCTCATCGTTACCTGCCTCGACGAGTAGGGTGTTGTAAAGGATCGGACTGAACGACAATGTCGGAGGCGCCACGCCCACCGGCACCGACCAACCCCCGAGTGTCGTTGCCGTCATTGTCAAAATGTCCTTGTCTGTCGAGGCCGTATTGTTGACCGTCAACTGGGCGTTGTTGATCGTGACGTTTCCGTCGATCTGTGATAGCTGGCCGTCGCCCACTGTCACGATACCCTGCCCCGAATTGGAGACGTCAGTCGCATCGGGGTAGGGGAAATTCTTGTGATCGAGCCCGTTAAAGACGATAGCTACCAGCGGGTTGACTGCGTTGATGTTGAGATAGGTGTTCGTGAAATACCAGGGACCGCTGGCCGTCGGATTCGCCGGAACGACGTTGACGTTCAGGGTTCCCGCGAGTGCCGACGCGTCGAGCGAGATCTGGTTGGTGGCTGTCGGCGGTTGGGCGAACCCACTGCCCCAGGTGCTGAGCTGCTCGGGGATGTTGAGGTCAATCGTGTCCCGCGCGATCGAGCCGTGAACGGCGACTTGCCCCATCTCATCAAATGGCTTGGTGGCGACGTTATTGGGTCCGGACACGATTTCGGGATCTCCAGCCGCATCGGTGACCATGCTCGTGATGGAGCCGGCCGGTGCGAGGCCGTCCGGGTCGGAGTTATTGGGGCTCCCCGTCTCGTACGGATTGACGACGGTCAGGAGATTTCCGGCCGGATCTTGCGCGTTGGCCCGGACCGCCCCGTCGATGATGAGGGTGTACGGGCCAAGCGTCTCGGGGTCGTAGACCGTCTCGGAGCCGCCGCCGTTGATCTTCAACCGGATGTCATCTTGCGCGATGAACTGCGTGATCTCGTAATTCGTATTGGTCGCCGAGTCCGCGATCGACAGCCCTGTGTCGATCGTCGCATTGTCCGGAGCGCCGGATGATGGCGGCTCGATGATGACGTGGTTCGGGTCGCCGGCCGGGCTGGCCTTGCCGGTGACGTTGACGGTGAAAGCGCCGACCGGCCCGAGATCACCGGCATCGAGGGTGCCGCCGTACATGTTGACATCGATCAAGTAGACGCCGGACATGATGATGGACGTCGCCGAGCCGGTGACGCTCACCGCCGGTCCTGACTGAGTAGTGACCGCGGCCAGTGCGACGCTGTCAGGGGCGGATGCCGACGACTGAGGACGGTCGAGGATCAGGGTATTGCCGCCGGGGCCGCCAGTGATGGCGATGTTCTGATTGACGCCGCCGTGGATGATGTCGAAAAAATTCAACCCGACTCCGCCCGTCAGCTTGGTGAGAAGGCCGGTGGCGGCAGTGTTGGTGACGTTGAAGGTGTCGCCGATCTCGGCGTGTGGAGTTGGGTTGCCGACCAGGCTCAGCGTTCCCAGAAGGGCCGAGTCGTCGACAACGTCGAAGGTCGAAGTCGTCCTGCTGGCGGCGCTCAGTGGGATCTGGTCGGTGACGCTGATGAGATCGGCCGGGGTCGAACCGTGGAACGAAACCAGGCCGCTGGCGACCTGAAGCTCGGGATCGCCGGCTCCGTCGGTGACGACCGTCGCGACGAAACTAGCCGCCACCAGCGGCACGTTCAGCGTGTTGCCCCCGCTTGACCGGCGCGAGCCGTCGAAAATGAGAGTGTAGGGGCCGAGGGTCTGGATATCGTTGACCGTCTCCGAGCCGCCGCCGTTGAGCTTGATCCGCACGTCGTCTTGCGCCACGAGGCCACTCATCGAATAGCTGGTATCCGTCGCCAAATCCTGCACGGATAGTCCGGTGTCGACCGTGACGTTGTCCGGAGCGTTTTGGAGCGGGGGCTCGATAATCACGTGACTGGGGTCGCCGGCCGGGCTGGCCTTGCCGGTGACATTGACGGTGAATGCACCGACCGGCCCGAGATCACCGGCATCGAGGGTGCCGCCGTACATGTTGACATCGATCAAGTAGACGCCGGACATGATGATGGACGTCGCCGAGCCGGTGACGCTCACTGCCGGTCCTGACTGAGTAGTGACCGCGGCCAGTGCAACGCTGTCAGGGGCGGATGCCGACGACTGAGGACGGTCGAGGGTCAGGGTATTGCCGCCGGGGCCGCCAGTGATGACGATGTTCTGATTGACGCCGCCATGGTCGATGTCGAAAAAATTCAACCCGACTCCGCCTGTCAGCTTGGTGAGAAGGCCGGTGATAGCGGTGTTGCTGACGTTGAAGGTGTCGCCGATCTCGGCGTGTGGAGTTGGGTTGCCAACCAGGCTCAGCGTTCCCAGGAGTGCCGAGTCGTCGACAACGTCGAAGGTAGAAGTCGTCCTGCTGGCGGCGCTCAGTGGGATCTGGTCGGTGATGCTGATCAGATCGGCCGAGGCCGACCCGTGGAATGAGACCAGGCCGCCGCCGAGCTGAACCTCGGGGTCGCCCATGGCGTCGGTGTTCACGGTCGCGACGAAGCTGGGAACAACCAGCGGTACGTTGAGCGTGTTACCGCCGGCCGAGCGATCCGAGCCATCGAAGATGAGCGTGTAGGGGCCGAGGGTCTGGATATCGTTGACTGTCTCGGAGCCGCCGCCGTTGAGCTTGATCCGCACGTCGTCTTGCGCCACGAGGCCGGTGACCAGATAATTGGTTTCTGTTGCCGTATCCTGGACGGAAAGTCCGGTGTCGACGGTGAGATTGTCCGGAGCGTCTTTGAGCGGCGGCTCGATGATGACGTGGTTCGGATCGCTGGCCGGGCTGGCCTCGCCGGTGACTTTGACCGTGAATGCACCGACCGGCCCGAGATCGCCGGCATCGAGCGTGCCGCCGTACATATTCACATCGATAGCATAAACCCCGGTCATCGTGATGGAAGTTGCCGAGCCGGTGATGTTCACCTCGTTCAGGATGGAGCCGGGGACCTTGCTTCCGCTTGCAAGTGCCACGTTATCCGGCGCCGCGGCCGCCGACTGGAGACGGTCGAGGATCAGGGTATCGATGCTGGGGCCGTTCGTGAAGCTGCCGGTTCCGCCGGTGATTGCGATGTTCTGGTTCATCCCGCCGTGGATGATGTCGAAGATATTATTCCCGGTTCCGCCCGTGAGCCTCGGTGAGGAGGCCGCTGGCGGCCGTGTTGGTAATGTTGAACCGGTCGTTCGCGGGCGTTTCCGCGAAGTCGTTACCAATCAAGTCGAGCACGCCTTCGAGAGCCGAATCGTCGACCACGTCGAAGGTGTCGGACGGAGTGCTGCCGCTCACCGACACCTGGTCGCTGACGTTGATCTGGTCGGCCGGTGTCGACCCGTGGAACGAGACCAATCCACCACCGGCTTGAATCTCGGGGTCGCCGACGGCGTCGGTCGTCACGGTTGCTACGAAACCAGGATCAGCCAGCGGCACGTTGAGCGTGTTGCCCGCGCCCGTTCGGTTCGAGCCGTCAAATATCAAGGCGTTGGGCCCGAGCTCCTGGAGGTCGTTTACCGTCTCGTAACCGCCACCATTGAGCTTGATCCGCACGTCGTCCTGGGCCGTCAGGCTAAGGATGGAATAATCCGTGTTGGTAGCCGGGTCCCAAACGAGAAGCGCGTCGTTGTAGAGCACTGTCATATCATCCGGGGCATTGTCGAGCGGAGGCTCGATGATGATGTGATTCGGGTCGCCGGCGGGGCTGGCCTCGCCGGTTACTTTGACACCAAAAGCACCGACCGGTCCGAGATCGCCGGCATCGAGCGTTCCGCCGTACATGTTCACATCGATGAATTGGACACCCGACATGGTGATGGAGGTCGCCGAGCCGGTGATATCCACTTCGTCCGCGGGGGTCCCGGGGACCGTACTTCCGCTTGCGAGCGTCAGGCTGTCGGGCGCCGCGGCGGACGACTGTGGTCGATCAAGAACCAAGAGATTGCTTCCGGTACCGCCTGTGATGGCGATACCCTGATTTACACCACCGTGGACGATGTCATACTCATTCCGCCCGGTGCCACCCGTCGAGCTCGGTGAGCAGATGGGCGTTGGCGGTGTTGGTGACGATGAAATTATCGTTCACCATGCCGGACGGAGACTGGTTGCCGAGGAGGTCAAGCGTGCCCTCGAGCGCCGAGTCATCGTTGACATAAAACTTATCGCCGAACCCGTCCGGTCCGTTGTCGATGACATTGATCTGGTCGGCCGGGCTCGACCCATGGAACGATACCAAGCCGCCACTCAACTGAAGCTCGGGATCTCCGGCCGCGTCAGTAGCCACGATCGCGCTGAAACTTGGCGTCGTGATGGGCACATTCAGCGTATTGCCGCCACCGGAGCGGGCCGAGCCGTCGAAGATCAGCGTGTAGGGGCCCAGGGTCTGTAGATCGTTGACCGTCTCGGCCCCCCCGCCGTTGAGCTTGATTCGCACGTCGTCTTGCGCGACCAGACCGGCGATACTGTAGTTCGTGCCGGTGGCGGTGTCCTGGATCAATGAATTTGCCTGCACCGTCAGATTGTCAGGCAACCCGCCCTGCGGCGGCTCGATGATGACGTGGTTGGGATCGTCAAGCGGGCTCAGCTTACCTGTCACGTCGATGGTGAAGTTTCCATCCTGAACGAGATCGCCCGCGTCGAGCGTTCCACCATACATGTTCACATTGATAATATATACGCCGGACATCGTGATGGATGTCGCGGACCCGGTGATGGCGACCCGCCTCGAGAAGACCCTCCCCAGTAAGGGGGCGAGTGTCACGCTGTCGGGCGCCGCGGCCGACGACTGGGGACGGTCGAGGACGAGCGTATTGGTGCCTGTGCCACCGGCAACGGTGATGTTCTGATTAACCCCGCCATGGACGATGTCGAATACGTTGGCTCCCGTCCCGCCGGTCAGATCGGTCGTCAGGCCGGTGGAAGGAGTATTCGTGATCTCGAACGTGTCGTTCGCGGGTGCCGGCGAAAACGGATTACCAACGAGGTCGAGCGTGCCTTCAAGGGCCGAGTCGTCGATATCGAACGTATTGCTCTGCCCGGCGGGTGGAGCATCCAAGTCGTCGTCGTCGACTTCGATCAGGTCGGCCGTGGTCGACCCGTGGAACGACGCACGCCCCTCGTTGACTTGAAGCTGGGGATCGCCGGCCGCGTCGGTGGTCATCGACGCGACGAAGCCCGGCGTATTGATTCCCACATATAGCGTGTTGCCGCCGCCCGCCCGATTCGAGCCGTCGAAGATCAATCCCGCAGGGCCAAGATAGCCGGTGTCGGCCACCGTTTCGGAGCCGCCGCCATTGAGCTTCAACCGTATGTCGTCCTGCGCTGTCAACCCTTTGATTGTGTAATCCATTCTGGTCGCCGAGTCGGTGATCAGAAAACCCGCGTCGGTCTGGACCGTGAGGTTGTCGGCGGCACAGCAAGCGGCGGCTCGATAATGACGTGATTGGGGTCGTTGAGCGGACTTAGCTGGCCGGTTACGCCGATGGCGAAGGCGCCAATTTGACTCAGGTCGCCGGCGTCAAGCGTGCCGCCATACATGTTCACGTTGATGTCGTAAACGCCGGACATCGTGATGGACGTCGCCGAGCCGGTAATCTCCACCTGCTTCGAGGAGCCCCTGCCGACGAAGGGGGTGAGTTTCACGCTGTCTGGATCCGTGGCAGACGACAGGGGACGGTCGAGGACGAGCGTGTTGTTGCCTGTGCCACCGACAATGGAGATGTTTTCATTCACCCCGCCGTGCGTGATCTCGAATACGTTGGCCCCCGCCCCGCCGGTCAGTTCGGTGGTCAGGGTTGCCATGGGAGTGTTGGTGACGTCGAACGCGTCGCCCTCGTGAGCCGTCGCGAACGCAATGCCGACCAGGTCAAGCGTGCCCTGTAATGCCGAGTCGTCGATGTCGAAGGTATTGGTCAATCCTATTGGCGCATTGGCCGGTACGTCGTCGTCGACATTGATCCGATCCGCAAGGCCCGACCCGTGGAACGACAACAGCCCGCCGATGACCTTGAGCTGGGGATCGCCGTCCGCGTCGGTGCTCATCCGCGCGAGGAATCCGGGCGTGACGAGCGATACTTTCAGCGTGTTGGCGCCGGCCGATCGGTTCGAGCCGTCGAAGATCAGGTTGTACGGCCCGAGAGACCCCAGATCGTCGACCGTCTCCGAACCGCCGCCATTGAGCTTGATCCGCACGTCATCTCGCGTTACCAGACTGACGATCGTGTACTGAGTGAGCGTCGCCTGGTCGTCGATCGAAGTTCCGTTGTTATAGGAAACGGTTAAATTGTCGGCTGCGCCACCGAGCGGCGGCTCGATCACGACGTGATTGGCATCGTTCGGTGCGCTGAAAAAGCCCAGCACGCCGACAGTCGTGTAACCGAGCGCGGCCAGATCTTCGACGTCGAGCGTCCCCCCGTACATGTCGTCGGTGATGTTAGGCACTCCGATCGCGACGATTGAAGTCGTCGTACCGGCGAGTGAAGAAGTCGTGCCGGTGCCGGTGATGTTTAGGCGCGGGCCCCGACTTGGTCGAGACCGTTCCGAGCGTGACGCTATCTGGCGAAGTCGCGGAAGTCTGGGTGCGGTCGAGGGTCAAAAGGTTGTAGCCAAAGCCTCCAAAGATCGTGATTCCGTCGTTGTCGCCTTGATTGTAGAAGTTGTAGTTGTCGACTCCATCGCCACCGATGATCGTGATAGCCAGGTTGGCGGCGGGCGTGGCGTCGACCTCGAACGAGTTGTTCACCGGGACACTGGCGGCCTGGTTGCCTTCGAGGTAAAGCGCCCCCTCGAGGGCCGTCGCATCGGCGACGTCGAAGCTGTCGCTCGTGCCGGACTGGGCGTCATCGGAGACGAAGAACTTGTCGGCGGGCGTCGGATCGTGAAACGCGACGATGCCGCCGCCGATCACAAACTCGGGGTCGCCGGCCGCGTCGGTGTTGACGGTCGCGTAGAAATTGGGTGTGTAAACCGGGATGTCGAGAGTATTGGGGCGCCCCGGACGTCGACGAGCCGTCGAAGATCAGGGAGTAGGGGCCGAGGTCCTCGATATCGTTGACCGACTCGGAGCCCCCCGTGAGGCTCGATGGTCACATCGTCCTGCGCCACCAAGCCCGTGATCGTGTAATTCGTAAGTGTGGGCGGGTCCTGGATCGAGAGTCCGGGGCCGACGATGATGTTGTCGTTGTGAAGGTCGTCCGGGGGCTCGATGATGATGTGATTGGGATCGCCGTCGGGGCTTTCCACGCCGTTCACGTCGACCACGGTCTCGGTGCCATCCGAGCCGAGATAGCCGGCGTAGAGCGTTCCGCCGTACATGTTGACGTCAATCGTGTTGACGCCGAACAGCTTGACAGAAGTGTCTGTTCCAGTGGCTTCCCTGTAAAACACGATGTTATGGTTCAAGAGTTCGCCGGCGGAGGAGAGCGTGAGGCTGTCGGGAGCCGCGGCCGATGACACCTCGCGATCGAGAACCAGCGTATTCGACCCCGAACCACCAGTGATAACAATATTTTGATTAGAGCTGCTCTTGTTGTTGATGATCTCGTGGACGATGTCGTAGGTGTTGGTCCCTTCACCCCCGAAAAGCTCAATCATCTCGAGCTCGGGACCCTCGTCGCTGATCGTGATGCTATCGTTGACGAAGTTTGGACTCTGGGCGGGAGCCGATTGGTTAGCGAGGACCGAGAGGACACCCGCCAGATTGGTTGCGTCGAAGTTGAACGAATCGGTTTCGACGAAATCCGCGGGGTTTTCGTCGAGGTCGACGGTCGTGTCATCCTGCGTCTGCGAGCCCACAATATCGATGACGCCGGTGCCGTCGGAAAGTTCGGATCCACCCTTACTGTTGTTGGAGAAGGTCAGGTCTTCGCCCAAACCGCCGCTGATGGTGATCGCATTCTTGACCGCACTTGATTCCACGCGGGCGGGCCGTCGATCTCAATCTTCTCGGGACCGAGATCGCTCAGCGGACCGGGAACGTAAACGCCGAAGGCGTATTCTTCGGGGGTGACATTAACCGAGCCGCCGTCGAGCGGGAACAGGACCGTGTCGGCCGCCGTGAGCCCCTGGAGCACGGCGTCGACGTCGGTCACCTGGTTCACCTGGTCCTGGACCGTCAGGTCATTCAAACCAATGCCGGGGTACTGGACAAATGTGTCACTCAGGTTAATCGTGGGAGTGCCGCTCGCGGGCATATCAAAAATGATCGTATTGGGGGCCGTTGTCGACGAGCCGCTGGGGGGCGGAGGGCCGTTAGCGTCACCCACGTTGAAAATCAACGATTCGAGTGAACTGAGGGCGGAAAGGTCGCCGATCGTCGTGGTCCCTCCTTGCAGAGCTAGTGTGACGTAGTCAACATATTTATATACATTTATATCAGTTGTGCCTCCCTCGATCTGGAGATAGTTCCCGTACAGGACTGCTGTGCTGGTCGAGAGCCTAACGTTGTCGCTGGGATTGGGGATAATGGACAATAAGTTGCTGTTAATCGCGTTTGCGAATAGGACCTGGCTTTGTCCCGGTGTACCTGTCGTGGTACCCGTGGATGTCGGGGCCGTGATCTGAACGTTGTTGACGATCTCCCCAGAGGCGACGATCGTAAAATTCCTGCCGGCTTCATTGATGTCGTTGGTACCGTCCTCGCTTTCAATGTAGTCGCCGGTGCCCGATGCGCTCAAAGTGTCGGTCGCGGACGAAGTGCCTAAAAAGTCGGTCTGTTCGCTTTCACTGAGCCTCCTCCTGGACCTCCGCAGGCACATTTGCAAGCCAACCCGGCAGCGTATTACCGGTGAAAAGGTCGTACCCGTTGGGGTCGTACGAGTTTCCGAACTCGATCGCTGAACCGGAAGTGCCGCCGACCAGGGTGTTACTGGAGCCGCCGCCGACCAGGATCGCCTGCCCGCTCGCGTTGTATTCCAGGTCGTTGTCATCCTGACCGCCGAGCAAGACGGCGTTAACCTGCGACTTCTCGCCTTGAGCGTTGTAGCTGGTGACGCCGGACTCGATCACGATCGTCTGAGGCGTTGTGATCGGTCCGTCGGCCTCGGTGACGATCTGCGTGTACTGTGGGTAAGCGGAATCATCGTACTCGACCGGGGCCTGGGTCGCGGTGTTCACCAGACCGGTGGGATAAATCTCGGACGAATTTGGATAGTCGACCTCGATCGCACTGATGCTGTCGCTCGAGTTGCCCGGATCGGGGAACTCCACCTGAGAAACGCGAATGCTCTCCTTCGTGTTGGTCTCTTGGATGTAGATCGTGGCGCGCTGTCGCTATAAGGATTGGACGGTGAGTCGAAGTCCAAGATGACGAGCGGCCCGATACTGAGGCTAAAGAGGGTCACGTGCACAAAGCCTAGCTCGAGGCCGACGTCGACGGTGAGTGTAAAGCTGATCTTGCCTGTCACGTCGAAGAGATCGTTGAGCGATAAGTTGCTCAAGCTGTCGAACCTGATCTCGTCGTCCTGACCTGTGCCATTTCCGTTCAATTTGAGACCGAGCTGCACGCTGAGAGTGCCCTTCAGATCCGCGACGTACGCGTCGGCTTCCAGACCGATCGACCCTCCAAACGTGAGCAGTGGCTGGTTGCCGTCGATGTAGAACCCGTCGGCAAAGTCCTGGCCAAGCATCGACGGAGATGGATTTTTCAGGTAGTCGAACAACCCCGTGAGGTCATATCCACCCGACAACTGAAGGCCGATACTTACGCCGATATCGAGGTCGATCACCGGGACGAATGGTGGAATCGAACCCACGGGAATGGAAAATGTATCACCGAACGTCGGCAACGATAGATTGAAGGTGAAGATCTGAGGAGGCGAGCTTGTGTCGCCCAGGAGCAACGGGATGACATCGGCGACAGGATCGCTCAAGAACGGAAAAGTGAAAAGAGGAGGAGCCGAGTTCGAGGACGTGTCGAGCGAATCGAACGACTGATCGTCCCCCTCGTCGCCGTTGAGAGCTTGTGCTGCTTCCGCGGGACTCAAGCTCGAAGGGAGCGAATTGGCAATCGCTTGGGGCGACAATCCTGAGCGCGGGTCGCTGATCACGACAGAGTTGAGAACGGTGACGCTGACTTTCGTACTGTCGGGGCCCAAGTGGAGGTTGTTGATGTCGGTGATGTCCTGGAAAAAGCTATTAATGTCATCCGCATTTGCCCCCGTGAAATCCGCGATTAGGTCGATCAAACTGACATTGATACCGATGGAATCGAGACCGGGGATGTTCGCCGTGAGGACGTTGATGATTGGTTGGATCGGCTCGGTGACGGCTTGAATGTCGCCAACGAGCGTGGCGATGATGCCAAGATTGACCCCGGCCGAGACGGGACCGAGTGTGATGGGAGCAGAGGGGTCAGGGAAGGTGCCGAAGTCCGCCTGGTCGCTCTGCAGAGAGTCGCCGTCGAAGTTCAGCGTATACATGAGCCCTGCGCTAATGAACGGATCGATCGGCAGGCTACTTCCAAAATCCAGCACCAAGTTGACGTTGACGGTGGCATTGCCGGTCAGCGCGAGAGACGTGACCTGGGTGGAGTCGAGGCCGACGCCGAGATCGCCCGCGAAGTTTGATCCATTGTCCTGCACGCTTGCCTGCAAGAATGACGCGTATGTTCCACCGCCTAGATCCGTCGGCGGGTTAGGCGGCTTCGCAGGGGGTGTTACTAATAAAGCAATGGCCAGCGGTGTATCCGGAAGATTGGCCGGCGAGCCGAGCGCCGCGGCTTGTGCGGTGAGGTCTGTCGGGTTGAGCGTCAAAAGATTGGAAACGGGGTCGAAGCTGAAATCGAGCAAGTAATCGGTGGTGAGTTGGAGCGGCACGCTATCCGGCGGGTTTTTCAGAGCGATGAAGCTGCCCAATCCGAAACCGAAGCCGACCGTCGTCGCCGAGGTGGCTTTCAAAAGAATCTCCACCGAGAAGGTGCCGTCGCTGTCCTGCTGTGGCTGGACGTAGGTTAAGACTGAGTTCCCGTCGGGGTCATCGAATTTGACCAGGGATGACACATTCGACAGGGCATTCTCGATCGTCGTCACCAGCGATGGGTCATTACTGGCGACTTGCGGAATGTTGCTAAACGCGTTCTCAAGGCTGGTGAAGGCTGGCGAGCTCAGTAAGTTTTGAAACGCCGAATTCGCACCGAGATTGTCGCCGATCACGGGAATTTCCGCGGTGGTCTCGGAATCAAGCTCAGCGGCGACGGCGTTCTGGATGTTGCCGAAATCGCTGGTCAGATCGGAGCTGAGGGTCGCGAAGTTGATGGTCTGGGGCGTGGTCGCCGCAAGGGTCAATCCAGTCGTGTAGTAATACGCGGTCAGCTTCGTGCCGGTGGGAAAATTCAAAAGGTTAAGACTGGCGAACTGGCCGCCGGGCGAAGCATAGTTCAGAACCTGGAACTCGTCGTTGTTGTTGGGCGCATAGCCGCCAAACAACTTGACATTGAGGCTGCCGTCGAGCGAACCGCGCCCGTGACATTCAACTGGCCGTAGTTCGTGCCCGCGGCCGCGCCATCGAGGTTGATGGTCAGGGTTCCCGCGGATGTCTGGGTGTAAGATCCCACAATGGTGAGAATCCCGGCCGTGCCCGGTCCGCCGGGAACGACGCTCGCGGCGTTGGTCACGTTGCCAACGACGAATCCCGACCCGGTGAGCATGCCGCCGGTGAGCGACACCATGTTCGCCTTGGACGTCAGCGTTCCGCCGTCGGCCACGGTGGTCGTTCCCACCGACTGGGTGTATGCGCCGGTCGTGGTCAGGCTTGCACCGGATGCAATGCTGACGGTGCCGGTTTGCGTGAATGCGGCCGTAAAGCTCAGCGTGCCGGAATCGGCGTCAACCGTGCCGCCCTGGTTGTTGAACGGGACCTCGATGCTGGCCGTGCCGCTACCGGCCGTCATCTTGACCGTGCCCGTGGCGTTGTTCACGAACGAGTTGGGGGCGGCGGTGCCGTAGAGAATGTCGCTGTCGGCGGCGAACTGGTACGTCCCCTGGTTGCTCAGGACCGTGTTGTCGTACATCTCCAGCGAGCCGGCACCCTGCTGGACGATGGTGCCGGTGTTGATCAGCGTGCCGCCGAGGTCGTAGGAATTGCCCCCCGTATAATAGTTGTTGGCGGCAAGCTCGACGACGCCGGAGGTGTTGGTCAGCGTGATCGTGCCGGCATTCGTCAGCGTGTTGCCTTGCAGATTGAATTCGCCGTTGGAGACAAGGAACCGCTCCGCCGTGAAGTCGAGCGTGGCGCCGGCGGCGCCGGGCGCGATCGCACCGCCCAGAGACAACTTAACGGCGCCGCGCCGATACCACTGTAGGTGCCCGTCCAGACCGAGGTGGCGGCGCCGGCCGCATCGATCGCGGCGCCGGCGGCCGCGGCGTCGTAGGTGCCGCCGGTGCTCGTGCCGCCGCCGCCGAGCACCAATGTTCCGCCCGTCGCCGCTGCGGTTGTCTCCACCAGCCCCCCCTGATTGGCGAACGGGCTCGCGAGCGTGGCGGTGACATTCGTCGTCAGCTCGAGCGTGCCGGCGCTCGTATTCGTGAATGTACCGGCCCCGCTCGTGACGCTCCCCGTCGATGCCAGGGCGATGTCGTAAGTGCCCGCGTTGCTCAAGCTGCCGCTGATTGCCAAGCTGCCCGACGGCTGGACGATCGTCCCCTGGTTGGTCAGCGTCCCGCTCAGTGTGCCGCCGGTGTCGGTGATGAATCCCGCGTTGGAGTTGGTCACCGTGCCGCCCAGCGTGCCGCCCGAGAACACGAAGAGGCCACGCGGGAAGTTCAGGACGGCCCCACTACCCGCGAAGGTGCCGCTGGCCAACTGCACGCGGCCCGTGCCCGAGCCGGTGTAGGTGCCGGTGAAGGTGGGGCTCTTGCCGCCGGTCAGGTCCACCACGCCCGTGCCGTTGGCGATATAGGTGCCGCCGGTGTTGGTGCCGCCGTCGGTCGAGTTCAGCGTCCCGGACCCGGCATCCACGGTGCCCCCTTGGTTGTCGAAGGGGACTTCAATACTCGAGGTCCCGGTGCCGGCGGTTTTTTTGACCGTGCCCGTGGCGGTGTTGACGAAGGAATTGGGGGCGGCGGTGCCGGAGAGAATGTTACTGTCGGCGGCGAACTGGTAGGTTTTCTGGTTGCTCAGAATCGTGTTGTCAGACATCTCCAGCGAGCCGGCACCCTGCTGGACGATGGTGCCGGTGTTGAGCAAGGTGCCGCCGAGGTTAAAGGATGCTGCGCGCCGGTGTAGTAATTGTTGGCGGCAAGCGAGACGACGCCGGAGGTGTTGGTCAGCGTGATAGTGCCCGCATTCGTCAGCGTGCTGCCTTGCACATTGAATTCGCCGTTGGAGACAAGGAATCGCTCCGCCGTGAAGTCGAGCGTCGCCCCGGTCGCGCCCGGCGCGATGGCTCCGCCGAGCGTTAGGCCCACGATCCCGCTGCCCGTCCCCGTATACGTGCCGGTGAAAACCGACGTATTGGCGCCGGCGAGATCGATAACCCCCCCCGCGGTCGCGGCGTCGTAGCTGCCGCCGGTGCTCGTGCCGCCGCCGCCCAGGACCAACGTACCGGCCGTCGACGCCGCGGTTGTCGCCACCAGCCCCCCCTGGTTGGCGAACGGGCTCCCCAGCGTCGCGGTGACACTCGTGCTCAGCTCGAGCGTGCCGGCGCTCGTATTCGTGAACGTACCGGCCCCGCTCGTGACGCTCCCGGTGGATGCCAGGGTGATGTTGTAGGTGCCCGCGTTGCTCAAGCTGCCGCTGACTGTCAAGCTGCCCGATGGCTGGACGATCGTCCCCTGGTTGGTCAGCGTCCCGCTCAGTGTGCCTCCGGTGTCGGTGATGAATCCCGTGCCGGCGTTGGTCACGGTCCCGCCCAGCGTGCCGCCCGATAACACAAACAGCCCGCTCGGGAAGTTCAGGACGGCCCCACTGCCCGCGAAGGTGCCGCTGGCCAACTGTACGCGGCCCGTGCCCGAGCCGGTGTAGGTGCCGGTGAACGTGGGGCTCTTGCCGCCGGTCAGGTCCACCACGCCCGTGCCGTTGGCGATATAGGTGCCGCCGGTGTTGGTGCCGCTGTCGGTCGAGTTCAGCGTCCCGGATTCGGCATCCACGATACCCCCTTGGTTGTCGAAGGGGGCTTCGATACTTGACGTACTGGTCCCGGCGGTTTTCCTGACTGTGCCCGTGGCGGTGTTGACGAAGGAATTGGGGGCGGCGGTGCCGGAGAGAATGTTACTGTCGGCGGCGAACTGGTAGGTCCCCTGGTTGCTCAGAACCGTGTTGTCAGACATCTCCAGCGAGCCGGCACCCTGCTGGACGATGGCGCCGGTGTTGATCAACGTGCCGCCGAGGTTGTAGGTTCGAGCGCCGGTGTAGTAATTGTTGGAGTACAGTGAGACGCTGCCGGAGGCGTTCGGCGAGCTCGATCACGCCGGCATTCGTCAGCGTGTTGCCGACGAGGTCGACACCACCCGTGGACGACCACTGCAATGCGGTGAAGTCGAGGGTTCCCCCGCCGGTCCCCGCATTCGAGCTCGCCGGTCAACGTGGCCAAGCCGGCACCCCCAAAGTCCGGCCACCTGCCAGGACGTCCGTACTGCCGCTCAGAGTGAGCGTGCCGCCCGAGGCGATCGTGGTGGAACCGGTCCCCGTCATCGTTCCGCCCGACCAGTTCGTTGTGCCCGACACGGTCAGAGTGCCGGCGCCGGTCAGGGTACCGCTCGCGAGCGTGAGGTTGCCGCCAATCGTCGACGTGGTCGCCAGCGAGAGGCTGTCGCCGCCAATGCCGAGGGTCGTATTGGCATTCGTGGTCAGACTATTGACGCTATCGGTCGCGCTCCCGTTGAGAGTCACCGTACCGGCGCCGGTCAAGTCGATGATGACGTCGTTACTCGAACCGGGGACGGCTCCGCCTACCCAGTTCGAAACCCAGGTCCCAGCTCCCGCCGTTCGGGCTGACAATAGTGTTCCAGGAAATCGACGAGAGGAGCGGTCGGTCCTCGAGCGCCTGGAATTTCGGTCTAAACGTCAACGATCGCTGGCGTTCGAGCAGTCGAGCGCACCTCCGCCCTGGTCTGGCGCACGTCTCCGCGTCTCTGTGGTTTGCACATGGTGCTGAGCCTTTGGATTCAAGTTGCAAAGTCATGTCAGCCGCGTCGCCGACCCGTTCGTCCTGATGTTCGGGGTTGTCTTGAAAACAGCCACGCTGTCAATGACGCCGCATCCGAGTCGCGCCACAGGTGATGAACCGCCTGGAATGGCCCTGGGGACATATCAAAGTGGGATATTTCGTGATTCGCTGAAATCGCTCGGGGGATCGAAAGATGGCGCGTCGCACAAAGCGACCATGTTTGCAGAGTGCGCGATTTGATCTTTCATTCGCGCGGATCAATCCCGCTCATATCTTGCGGCGGACTGACTTTGGCGCAACTCCGCGAAACATGCGCACTACGAAATCGTCAGCCGCCACCGCATCGGCACGTCCCCCCGCCTCGCATTGACAAAAGTCATAATGGCCAGCGATATGATCCATTCGGATCCAGAACGCTCTCAAAACCAACCACATCCCTGTTCCCTCCGTAAACGAAGAAATGCACGGGTTCGGCGATTCGGGACAGATTCTCGAAAAAATCCTCCGGCATTCATGAGCTAAAGCAAAACGTGCCCCGTTTTCCTGGAGCGCGCTGATTGAGGCATGGTGCCCGAAGACCAGTTCTGATCATGCTGTGAGGATAATCCACCGCCTTCGCGCCGGCCTCGTTCCGCTGCCGATCGTGTGGGCCCCTAATAGTGAAAGTCCGGAAAGGATCGCGACCTGTCGCGAAAATCGGGACCGGGCGAAAAATTTTCTGCGTCGTCCCCGGCTCTTCGCTTCGGTTACGGGCGCGGACCCGAAAGCGGGATGGAACGGTTCCATGACGAAAAGCGCAGCGCTGACGCTTGCACCGTCACCAGGCTCGACGAGCCGGAAGTCGCGGCGATTGCCATGAAGATCAAGAATGATCTCAATCGAGAATAATTCCGCGGCGGTGGCGCCGAGACAGGCGAGCGCTATGCGCTCGGTGATCGGCACTCGCCGCATCAGATACCGCGGCGCGGACTTGATGGGCCGCGGCGGAGCCTGCGACGCACGAGGCCGCGCACGATGACCGGCCGGCATGAACCCGGAAGCCGTCGGCCGTATGCCGCCAACACGAGTGACGAGACCGCGAAGAGTGTGATCGTGGAAGGTTCGGGTACGGCTATGGTGACGAGTCCGCCAGAAACGTTGTCGATTGCTAGCGGATTCCCATTCTGGTCGTTGAAATAACTAAAGCTGGGGTCATTGACCAACATGATCTGGAACTGGTCCCCCGGAGTGGCCCCTGCGGGCGCCTGGAACTGAACCGTGGCGACAAATGTATTCAACGCGCCTACGGAGCTACCAATCGTGACATAACCGGCGCCGGTGCCTTCGTCAGAGTCGCCGCCGAAAATGGTGTCGGAGGGATAATTCGTAATCGTCGGAAGGCTCCAAAAGGGGATGCCGTAATCGGAGTTTCCGCTGACGCCGAAAAACACGTAATTTCCGTTGGAATAAGGGTCGGACGAGCTTGATGTGAATTGTAGGAACGAGGTCGCTCCCGGCAACGGAACGATTTGCAGCTCGACGCCGAATGATGAAAGTGTGTCGCCGCTTGTCGATGTCACGTCGATATCCACGGTTCCGACACCTCCGGGCACAGATCCGCATTTCCGAGAGTGACGACGACGCCCGCCCGGCACGGCGTGGTTGCAAAAACGGCGATGCAGGTGACGAAGAACAATGAACGAAGTGAACGGGACATTTCGGAAAATCCTCTTGAATACGATGGCACGTTTGACACGAAGCAAATCACGATGGCTACTCCGAATCGGTGGGGCGACGGATCGATGAGGTGACACTCCTGCTTACGCGTGGGCGTGACAATCCAGGAAACGAAATGGCTGGTTTCATGGCATGCGTTGTCCGACGGGACAAGGAGACAAATGATCGTCTGCTTACGCCGCCGACTTGTTCCTGATACAGCGGCGGAGCGAGGGTCTGAATCTGCGTTGAAACATCAATCGCCGGCGCCTCGATTCTTCAGCCGGGTGAATGAATCGCGGCATCGACGGTGGCTGGCGACAGGCTTGGCGTGAAGGTCGTCTCCGCCAGATTCACGTCACTGGCCGAGGGGGTTCGGCGCATGCCAAGTCCGAGCGTGTTATCCATCAGGTCGTTGTTGTCTCCCCTCGTTCCCCCATTCTCGCCGACCGTAATGTAGCTTCCCAGCGAATCGCCGAACGCGCCCGCCTCGTAAAGCGTGTTGTTCTGCGAGGGGTAAATCGGCACCCTTACCGGTGTCGAAGACAGGGTGACGCGGATCTCAAGGGCTTCCAGGAATGGCACAATGGAATGGCGCGACGCTCTGGTCCGACGCTTCTGTTTCTTGCTGGCAACCCGCCGGCGCTGGAGATCGGTGCTTTTCAACGGCATGCTCCTGAAGCTTGAATCGAGTGGCGCGCCGAAATTTCTCAATACCCTCATATGTCTGCACGGCGGCGTGCATGGAGCTCGGATGCGTCGACTTTGGTGACCGAAAAGCTCGGATCTCCGTCCCCAATCTGTCTGGCCCGGAAGCGACGTGCGTCGATGTCGTTGAAGGGCGCCAGAGTCGCGCGCAGTGGCGGGAGTCAGCCGCATCTCCAGAGCTTTGCGGCGCAGCCTGAAGCGCTGGGCCGGACATTGCTTGACGCCGCGACCAATCGGCAGGAGTGAATGATCGTATCGAGAATAATAAAATGTCATGGTGCGATAACTTTGATCAGTTCCAGCCGACTCGGAGTCGATACAGGCAATACCGATCTCCTGCGAGTGGTCAAGCAATAAGGTGCGTGCAGGTGTTGAGTGCGTCGGTGCGCGTTATTTGCTTTGATGCGGGTGGTAAAGCGCTGGGCCGCGGATCCGTGCGAAAGATGCTGGGGAAAGTTGCCAGCATGGCGTTGTTCCGAGTCATCGTGGGCTCGGCTAGAGCCTTCCACAGGTCGATTTTCCGCACGAGCGTTCCGGTCGGAGCGCCGACGATGTCCGCGCTCATGCCGATTCGGCGGCCCTGGACGGTGATTGTTCACGCATCGTGGACTCTTTGAACATCCCTGAGAACGTGGTAAATGTGCGAGCCTGCGTCGAAATGGGCCCTCTCGATGACGACCGCCGCCTGGTAGACTTTCATGGGGTCTGGCACGGAACTTAGACCGCTTAGCAGTCGGCGCCCTTCGAGTTTTTCGACGATCGGTCGGCGGCCGGTTTGAGGTCGTCGGTTCGCGTCTTTGCGGTGCCGGCGGTATTGCAGGTTCATCGGGATCGTCCTGGCGATAGGTGAAATACGGCTCAGAGGTGCGAGCGACCATCGCTCGCTGCTTGGACCTCGCCTTTGCACCGGCCTCGTTTGAATGCCGGTTGCGTTTGGCCTCTAAGAGTGAAAGTCCGGGATCGAGCACCACCTGTCGCGAAAATTGGGAAAAATCTAAAATTTGTTGTTGTGAGACAAATTTCGGCGATTTTTCTTCCATCTTGTTGACACCGAGCTCTTGGTCGTCGGTTATGGGTATAGGAGACCATTCATGCCCAGCCCGCCCGATGACGATGCGCCGTTGCACAACCGCGTTCAGGCCGGGGATCACCATGCGCTGGGCGAGCTCTTCGGGCGGCATCGCGAGCGGCTGCTGAAGACCGGTGCGGTTGCGGCTCGATCGGCGACTCCGCGGGCGGCTCGACCCCGAAGACGTGGTTCAGGAATCATTTCTGGACGCCGCGCGGCGGCTGGCAGAGTATGGCGCCGATCCGCGGATGCCGCCGTTCCTCTGGCTGCGATTCTTGACCATCCAGCGGCTCCAGACGTTGCATCGCCTGCACCTGGGCGTGCAGAGCCGCGACGCCAGCCGCGAGGTCTCGATCTTCAACGGCTCGCTCCCCGCAGCCGACTCGCGAGCGCTGGCCGCGCAGCTCCTTGGTCGACTGACGACGCCCAGCCGGGCGGCCATCCGCGCCGAGATCCAGATCAAGATCCAGGAAGCGCTCAACGCCATGGACCCGATCGATTGCGAGATCCTGGCCCTGCGGCATTTCGAGGAGCTCACCAACGGCGAGACGGCCGCCGTGCTGGGCATCCACAAAGGAGCCGCCAGCAACCGCTATGTCCGGGCGCTGCGGCGGCTCAGGGAAATCCGATCGCCCACGCTGGGCACGCTCGACGATTCCGGGACGATCCCGCCGACCAAAGGCCGGTTGCGACCGAGGACCGAATGATGACTGGATCAACGGCAGAGCGAAACCCCTTTGAACGCCTGGCCGAAGACTTCGCCGAGCGGCTGCGGCGCGGCGAGCACCCCGCGATCGCCGATTACATCGCGCACCACCCTGAGTTCGCCGACGAAATCCGCGATCTGTTCCCGGAAATCGCTGCCGTCGAGCAGTGCAAACCGTTCGAGGCCGATTCGCGGGCGCCGGCTTCCGGGGCATTTCCGCCGGTGCGGTCCGGCCCGCTGCCAGACCAGCTTGGCGACTACCGCATCATCCGCTACCTGGGCGCAGGCGGAATGGGCGTGGTTTACGAGGCCGTGCGTGAGTCGCTGCGCAACACGGTTGCACTCAAGGTCATGCACCCGCAGTTCCGCGATCGCGAGCAGTACGAGCGGCGGTTCCGCACCGAGGCGCGCTCGGCGGCGCGGCTGCACCATACCAACATCGTGAGCGTCTTCGACTACGGCGTGCACGATGGGGTCTGTTATTACGCGATGCCCTACATCGCCGGTCACAGCCTGGACAAGATCCTGGCTGATGTCCGTCAGCTCCGCCGCGAGAAGGAGGGCTTGACTGCCGGAGACGCGGCCGAGTTGGCATTCGAGCCGCAGGCATCGCCGCCCCGATCCGAACCGTGGCTGACGCCTTCGCAGGCGGGCGAAACGTTGATTTGTGCGTCGAGCCGCGTGCTGTCGGTGGGGCTAATGAGTGGAGAGTGGACCTTCGCCGTATCACCACGCGCCGCAAGCGACCCAGAGGCCCAGTTCGCGACGGCCGCGACCGTGGCGGTCGAGACGCGAAAAAACGTCGGTCAGCCCAGGGACGGCGCCGCCATTGGCGTCCCGCCAACGGCGTTACGCATGCTCGCGGCGGAGCTTGCGACAGCGACGATCAACCCACGCTGGCACCTCGGCAAGAGGCCCATTCAGATGACATACCGGGCCGCGAGCAAGAATTGTTTTCCGGCTCCAGCAGCAGCTCCCTCGCAGCGCAGGGCGAGGGGCGCTATTACCGCGAGATCGCCCGGATCGGGCGCAGGTCGCCGACGCACTGGCTCATGCCCACAAGCGGGGCGTGCTCCATCGCGATATCAAGCCGTCGAACCTGATCCTCGATGCGCTGGGCAACATCTGGATCACCGACTTCGGGCTCGCCAAGTTCGACGACGGCGACGACCTGTCGCACTCGCAGGACCTGGTGGGGACGCTGCGGTTCATGGCCCCGGAGCGATTTCGCGGCGTGTCGGAGGTCCGGTGCGATGTTTACGCGCTGGGGGCGACACTTTATGAGATGGTGACGCTGCGCCCGTGCTTCTCGGGGCAGAGCCATGCCGAGCTGATTCGCCTGATCGAGCATGAGCCCCCCGTGCTGCCGCGGCAAATCAAGCGGGGGATTCCGGCGGACCTTGAGACAATCGTGCTCAAGGCGCTCGCAAAGATTCCCGGTGATCGGTTCAGTAGCGCCGAGGAGATGGCGGCCGAGTTGCGGCTCGCAAGGCGGTCGCGTTCGAGCCCGGATCGGCCCTCTATCTCAACACGCTGGGGGTCGCCGAGTTCCGCGCCGGTTTATATACGGAGGCGATCGACACTCTGGACAAGAGTCTCTCGGCCAGCCAGGGCCAGTCGGACGCCTTCGACTTATTCTTCCTGGCGATGGCCCGGTGCAAGCTCGGCGATATTGCGGCAGCGCGTGGCGACTTCGATCGCGCACTTCGCTGGCGGCGTGACAATCCGAGCCCGGACGGGTCGGAGTGGGCCGCGGAGTCTCGATGCATTCCAGGACGAGGCCGAGGCGGACCTCGCCTGTGCCGGCGCTGAATGGCCTGAAGAAATCTTCGCACCGCAATAGGATGAAAACCCTCGCGTTTGGATGTGTGTCAGGAGATCGAACCCGTGAAATCCGACGCCGACCGTAACCTGCTGTTCGGGCTGCTTGCGCTTCAGAGCGGCCTGGTTGATCCCGACCAGCTTGTCGCTGCGCTGCGCGTCTGGATTCTTGACCGCGCCCGGTCCATCGCCGACCTGCTGGGTGAACAGGGGGGTCTCGACGCCGAGCAGCGTGCTCTTGTCGACGGACTCGTGGTGCAGCACCTCAAGAGACACGGCGGCTCGGCCGAACGCAGCCTGGCTGCCATGGACCTGGATCGGGTCGGGCGGGACGTGGGTCTTATGACCGACTCTGTGCTCGGGACGCTGCTCCGCCAGATCCGCGGCGGCCCGTCAGCCGGCGGCATCTGTAACCTGTTCACTGAAAACGTTCACGATCCCGATCGGACCGCCAGCCTCTCCGCCGGCTCCGCCATGTCCCTGGGTTCGGCCACCTCCCATGGCGAGAGGTTCCGTGTGCTGCGGCCCCACGCCCAGGGTGGCCTGGGCGCCGTCTTCGTGGCCCTGGATACCGAACTGCACCGCGAGGTTGCCCTCAAGCAGATTCTCGACTCGCACGCCGACGACCTGGTCAGCCGCGGCCGGTTCCTGCTCGAGGCCGAGATCACCGGCGCGCTCGAGCATCCCGGCATCGTGCCTGTGTACGGGCTGGGGACCTACGACGGCGGCCGGCCCTACTACGCCATGCGCTTCATCAAGGGAGACAGCCTCAAGGAGGCGATCGACCATTTCCATGCCGGCGAATCGAGAACGAAGGATTTCGGCCGCCGCTCGCTCGAGCTGCGCAGGCTGCTGCGCTGCTTCACCGATGTGTGCAATGCCATCGAGTATGCCCACAGTCGCGGCGTCCTGCACCGCGACATCAAGCCGAGGAACGTGATCGTCGGCCGCCACGGCGAGACGCTCGTAGTGGATTGGGGACTGGCCAAGGCCACGGGTTATGCCGACCCATCCTCGGGCGAGCGGACGCTCTTGCCCAGCTCGGCGAGCAGCAGTGCGGAGACGCTGCCCGGCTCGGCGCTGGGCACGCCTGCTTTCATGAGCCCCGAGCAGGCCAAGGGAGATCTGGACCATCTGGGGCCGCAGTCCGACATCTATAGTCTCGGGGCGACGCTCTATTATCTCCTGACCGGCATACCTGCGTTCGCGGGCAACGTTGACGACGTGATCCGCGATGTCCAGCGGGGCGCGTTCCGGCCGCCGCGGCAGGTCGACCCGAGCATCGATCCGGCGCTTGAGGCAGTCTGCCTGAAGGCGATGGCGCACCGGCCCAGCGACCGCTACGCAACGGCGCGCGCGCTGGTTACCGACATCGAGCGCTGGGCGGCCGACGAGCCGGTCTCGGCCTGGCGGGAGCCGATCGGCGTGCGTGCGCGCGATGGGCGCGGCGAAACCGCACATCGGTGGCGACGGCGGCGGTCGCGGTACTGGCCCTCCTCTTCGGCACCACGGCGGTACTGGCGGTGCAGACGCGCGCCAATACCCGGCTGAAGGCGGCCAACACCGAGCTCGCCGCGGCCAAGGAGCGCGAGACGGCGCGGTTCAACCTGGCGATGGAGGCGATCAAGCACTTCCACGGCGAGGTCGACGACGACCTCGTTCTCAAGGAAGACCGGTTCAAGCCCCTGCGTGACAAGCTGCTGCGCGGTGCGGCTGGCTTTTATGGCCAGCTCGAGGGTCTGCTCAAGGACCAGCCCGACCGGGCATCCCGATCGGCATTGGGCCGGGCGTATGACGAGCTGGGGAAACTGACCGCCACGATCGGCAACAAGGTCGAGGCGCTCGCCGTGGACCGCAAGGCGCTGGCGCTGCGGCGGGCGGCGCTCGCCTTCACGCCTGGTGCCGACGCCGAGCTCACAACCGACGTGGCCCGGTCACTCTACGCAGTCGCGGCGGATCTCCAGGACACGGGGAATGCGAGCGAGGCCCTCGCCGCCTTCGACGAATCCCGGCGCCTGCTCGAAGCCTTGACCCGCAATAGCACGATTTCTGACGGCGGACGGGCACTTCTCGGTCTGGTCGAAGAGAATCTTGCGCGTCTGCTCTTCGACACCGGCAAGACGGCTGACGGGATCGCGGAGATGGACCGATCGATCGCTGGGCTCTCGCACCTGGTTCAGGACCATCAGGACGTGGCCCAATACCGTTTCGATCTCGCGTCCAGCGAGGTCACGCGGGGCTTCTTGTTGACGCGAGACGGCAAGATGGACGCTGCACTGGAGTCGCAGCGTCGTGCGCGTGGCATCTTCGAAAAGCTGATGAGCGAACACCCTGCCGTCGTCAAGTATCGGGTGGAGCTGGGACGGAGCGACCTTAATATCGGATACACCCTTGAAGCGCTCAAACGGCCAGCCGACGCACTGGTCTCGTACCGCCTGGCGCTGGCGACCTTTCAGAAGCTGGTCGACGACAATTCCGCCGTCACGTACTTCCGCGCGGCGGTGGTGGACATTCATTACCAGATCGGCCGTGCGCTGTCGAAGATCCCCAGTCCCGCCCTCGCGCTCGAGGCGCTGCGGCCGCGCACGGGCCGGATGCCAGAAGCTGATTGACGACAGCCCTGCTGAACCGGAATTGCGTTTCGAGCTAGCAGGCTGCGATGGAGTGATCGGCCAGATGCTACACTCGACCGGGAGGCCGGCCGAAGCGAAGGAAGCCCACCGCCGTGCGATGACTGCTCTTCAAGAGTTAGTCGACGGTAGCCCGGACGTTCCCAAGTATCGTGATGAACTGGCGGCCAATCATATCTGGCTCGGCGAATCGCTCACCGCGACGGGGAACCGATCGGAGGCGGAGGCCGAATGCCGTACGGCCATGGCGGGCTACCAGAAGCTGGTCGACGATGACCCCGACAACGCCGTATTTCGCACTTACCTGGCGAGGAGCTACCACGGCCTGGGTGTCGTGCTACGTCTCACAGGCCGTCGGGCCGAGGCGATGGAGTCGTACCGGCGGGCCCTGGATCTACGCGAGCGGCTGGCGAGCGAGCAACCCTCGGACGCCGAACATCAAGGCAAGCTCGGAGAGACCCTGAACGATCTGGCCCTGTGCGAAATGAGCGCGGCACGATGGACCGAGGCGCAGGCGTTGTTAACACGCGCGATCGAGCACCAGCGGAAGGCCCTGTCCCTCGCACCGGAAACTTTGATGTACCGCCAGCTCTTGAGAGAGCACCTCCTGAATGTAGTGAAGGTGTACAGGACCCTGGCGCACCCGACTGACGCCCTCCGAACCGCGCGAGAGCTGGCTGAGATGACGAGTGGAAACCCTGGTGAGCTTTACGATGTCGCGTGCGCGTTATCATTGACCATTTCGCTAACAAGCGGCGAAGCGGGGCAATCCGTGGCGGCCGAGGCCGTTGCGATGCTCGAACAGGCAGTTGCCGCTGGGTGGCGCGACGCGGTCCGAATGGCACACGACTCAGACTTGATTCCTCTTCGCGATCGCGACGACTTTCGCCGGCTCGTGGCCGCGCTGTTTGACCGTGGCTTCCCGCGCGATCCGATC
Organism: uncultured Planctomycetota bacterium; assembly: GCA_963818265.1. Taxonomy (GTDB): domain Bacteria; phylum Planctomycetota; class Planctomycetia; order Isosphaerales; family Isosphaeraceae; genus CAWFRS01. The sequence goes on from CAWFRS010000001.1 coordinate 1,084,595, forward strand.
GCGCCCGTTGATTGAGTGCTCCTGCTTCACATCCCGCTGACCAGATGTCGGCTGCGACCGAGGGCTGAGTGATGACTGGATCGACGGCAGAGCGAAACCCCTTTGAACGCCTGGCCGAAGACTTCGCCGAGCGGCTGCGGCGCGGCGAGCACCCCGCGATCACCGATTACATCGCGCGCCACCCCGAGCTGGCCGACGACATCCGCGATCTGTTCCCAGAAATCGCTGCCGTCGAGCAGTGCAAACCGTTCGAGGCCGATTCGCGGGCGCCGTCTTCCGGGGCATTTCCGCCAGTGCGGTCCGGCCCGATGCCAGACCAGCTTGGCGACTACCGCATCATCCGCTACCTGGGCGCTGGAGGAATGGGGGTCGTCTACGAGGCGGTGCGCGAGTCCTTGCGCAACACGGTCGCACTCAAGGTCATGCACCCGCAGTTCCGCGATCGCGAGCAGTACGAGCGGCGGTTCCGCACCGAGGCACGCTCGGCGGCGCGGCTGCACCATACCAACATCGTGAGCGTTTTTGACTACGGCGTGCACGATGGGGTCTGTTATTACGCGATGCCATACATCGCCGGCCACAGCCTGGACAAGATCCTGGCTGACGTCCGTCAGCTCCGCCGCGAGAAGGAGGGCTTGATGGCCGGAGACGCGGCCGAGTTGGCATCCGACATCCAGGCATCGCCGCCCCGATCCGAACCGTGGCTGACGCCTTCGCAGGCGGGCGAGACGTTGATGTGTGCGTCGAGCCGCACCCTGTCGCTGGGCCTGGTCACCGGGGAGTGGTCCTTCGCCGCTTCGCCACCCGGCTCAAACGATCCGGAGGCGCAGCTCGCGCTGGCCGCGACCGTGGCGGTCGAGACGCGAAAGAAAGTGGGTATGCCCGAAGGCGACGCCCAGAAAGGCGTCCCGCGAACATCGCTTCGAATGCTCGCGGCGGAGCTCGCCGACAGCGGAGACGATCCGACGCTATCGCCCCGGCAAGCGGCTCGTCCAGACGCCACGTTGGGCAGCGAGCAAGGAGCGATTTCAGGATCCGGCAATTCCCTCGCGGGGCAGGGCGAGGGGCGATATTACCGCGAGATCGCCCGGATCGGCGCGCAGGTCGCTGACGCGCTGGCCCATGCCCACAAGCGGGGCGTGCTCCATCGCGATATCAAGCCGTCGAACCTGATTCTCGACGCACTAGGCAACATCTGGATCACCGACTTCGGGCTTGCCAAGTTCGACGACGGCGATGACCTGTCGCACTCGCAGGACCTGGTCGGGACGCTGCGGTTCATGGCCCCGGAGCGATTCCGCGGCGTGTCAGAGGCCCGATGCGATATCTACGCGCTGGGGGCGACCCTTTACGAGATGGTGACGCTGCGCCCGTGCTTCTCGGGGCAGAGCCATGCCGAGCTGATTCGCCTGATCGAGCACGAGCCCCCCGTGCTGCCGCGGCAAATCGAGCGGGGGATTCCGGCGGATCTCGAAACGATCGTGCTCAAGGCGCTGGCCAAGGCTCCGGGCGATCGGTTCAGTAGCGCCGAGGAGATGGCAGCCGAGTTGCGACGTTATGTGGAGAACCGGCCGATCCGCTCGCGGCCGATTCCGGCGTACCAGCGGTTCGCGCGGTGGTGTAAACGGAACCCCTGGCTGGCCGCGGCCAGCGCATTGGCGGCGGCGGCGACCGTCGCTGCCGCTGTCGCGACGATCGCGCTGGCGGTCGTTTCGTCGGCCGCCGCCAGGACCTACAGCCACCAGGTCCAGGCCCTGGAGAAGGCCGAACGAAACGCGCAGCCTCGAGCTGGGGAAATCGCTCCTGACCGAAGGCGTCGCCCTCCAGCGCCTCCGGCCTCGTCGGCCAACGCTTCGACAGCCTCGATCGCCTGAAGCGTGCCGCCCAGATCCTGGGGGCCGATCCCGAGGGCCGCCACCAATTGCCCGAGATTCGCGACCATGCGATCGCCGGTTTGGGGCTGGTCGACTTGCGCGTCCGCTTCGAGCGTCCTGTTGTCCGCCACCCGCGTTCGCTCTGCTTCGATGACACCCTGGAGCGGTATGCATACTGCGAGCCCTCGGGCGACTTCGTCGTCCGCCGACTGGACGACAACCTCGAGTTGTTGCGGCTCTCGATTCCTGACCAACGCGATAACTCGAGCTCCTGCGGGGCCGGCTTCAGCCCGGACGGCGGCCTGCTGATCACCCTCCATCGGCGTTCGTCGGCGACTACGGGCATCGTCACGCGAACCTGGCATCTGGGTCGCCGAGAGCGGCTCGCGGAACTGGAAACGAACGACTCGGTCGCGTTCGACCATAATGGACGCCACCTGGCTTTCGGAGCGCCGGAGGGAGGCGTTGCCGTCTGGGGCTACAACGAGCGTCGCGTGATCCGACGGCTGCCGCTGGATTTCCCGCCTGGCCATCTGGCGTTCGATCCCGAGGGCCGGCGACTCGCGGTCGCCAACCGGGATCGGACTGCGCCACGCGTCGTGATCCTCGAAGCGGAAACAGGTCAGGTGCTCGCGGACTGGCGGACGCAGGTCGGCAACCAGTCGCTGTCCTGGAGCGCGGATGGGCAATTGCTGGCGGTCGGAGGCGTGGGGGGTGAGGATCCATTCGTTTATGTCTGGAACGTCCGACGCAAGGCGCTACAGTCGGTCCTTCAGGGACACACCGGCTCGGTGACCCATGTCGCGTTCGCACACTCGGGCTTTCTGATCGCGACCGGCGGTGACGGCACGACTCGACTCTGGGACGGTGTATCGGGAGAAGCCCTGACGCTGGCGACAGGTCCCGGCTTTAGCGCCTTTTCGCCAGACGACGACCGGCTCGCTTTCGCAACAGGTGAGGGGATCGGCGTCTGGGACGTATGCACGGCCCCCGAGCGTAAGACGCTTCATGCCGGCATGACCGGCAACCGCGCCGAGCGGTGGGTCGACCGAGGCGTCCTGGCCGCCGTCTTCAGTCCCGACGAAAAGCTCCTGGCGACCGCCGCATACGATGGTGTCCGGTTCTGGGACCCCGATTCGGGAGGCGAGCTCGCCGACTTGAAGGTGGGACGGTGCAAATCCGTCCTCTTCGATCCCGATGATCGGGGCTTGATCACGTCGGGAGGCCGGGGAACCTATCGGTGGCCGATCCGCCCTGATTCCGCGCACGGGCCCGATGCCATATCAATCGGACCACCGCAATTGCTCTGGGAGTCGACCACCGATGACGAATGGCATTGCGCAAGCTGGCTCCCCGATCACCGAACGCTGGCGATCGTCGACAACGCACGCGCACAGGTCGTGCTGGTCGATTCTCACAGCCCGCATCCGGCCCAGAGCCGGGCGATCACCCTCGATTCCGGTGAGAATCACCGCATGACGTCGCTAGGCGTTAGCCCGGACGGCCGCTGGGTCGCGGCGGGCGGCTGGTATGAGGCCGGTGTCACCGTCTGGGACCTGAGTCGGCGCCGGCTCGAGCGTATTCTCAGACCTGCCGACGCCACCAGTTGGACCAAGTTCTTCGTCGACTTCAGCCCCGACGGCCGGTGGCTCATTTCATGCACCTCTCCCGATGCCTCGCCTCCAGCATACCACTTCTGGCGTGTCGGGACATGGGAGCTCGACCGGCGGATCGAAAGTCAAAGTTTGGCGGAGAACGCGGCGTTCAACGGCGACGACCGGCTCATGGCCGTTTGCACGGACCACAAGGTCTCACTCGCCGACACAGCGACCGGCCGCGTGCTGGCACGGCTTTCGACCGTGCAGCCGGTCGCGCCAACGCCGCTGGCGTTCAGTCACGACGGCACGAAACTGGTGGTCAGCACCAACCGGAACACGGCGCACCTTTGGGACCTGCGCCGAGTGCGCAACCAGCTCACGAAAATTGGCCTGGACTGGGATGCGCCGCCTTATTCAGCCGCGACTGAGCATGAAGGCGCACGGCCGCCTCGTGCTGTACGCGTTGTGGGTGAAGTGCGTGAGAACAAGGCTCGGCGCGAAGACGAGCTTGCCGAGATGAACCGCCGGCTCGCCGCCGACCCAGACGACGCCGTGGCCCTCATTCAGCGCGGCTCGCTCTGGCTCAACCTGTCGAAGCCAGCCGAGGCCGTCGCCGACCTCGAGCGGTTCGTGCGGCTGCGGCCCGGCGACACCGACGCCGTTTACCTGCTATCCCAGGCCTACACTCACGCAGCCAATTTCAGGGCGGCGCGGTCGGCCCTGGAGACCTACCTGGCACGATGCCCTGACGACACCGATGCCCGCGTCAAGAAAGGCGACCTGGCACTCCATCTTGGCCTACTTCCGGAAGCCGCCGACGAATTGAGCCGGGTCATCGAGGCCGATCCTGGTCGGGAACAAGTCCGCATTCGCCACGCGCGAGTCTTGCTCCGCCTGAACCGATTCGCGGATGCCCTGGTCGATCTCAATACGTTGATCGAGCGCTATGCGAAGGATCCGTTTCTCTTCGAGCTCCGCAGTCAGGCTCATCGCGGACTGGGCGACCGAGAGCAGGCTCAAGCCGACCGGACACGGGCCGCCGCGTTGCCCCAGCCGGACGCGCGTTACTTTAACAATCTGGCGTGGAAGCTGGCCACCGATCCGGGCGCGTTGCGCGATACCGAAAAAGCCCTGGCCGCGGCCCGCAAAGCCGTCGCGCTTGCGCCCCGCGTAGCCACCTACCAGAACACGCTGGGCGTCGCTCAGTTTCGCGCCGGGTTGTTTACCGAGGCGATCGACACCCTCGAAAAAAGTCTCGCGGCTGGCAAGGGCCAGTCCGACGCCTTCGATCTGTTCTTCCTGGCCATGGCCCGCCGGAAGCTCGGCCGCGCTGCGGACGCCCGTGCCGACTTCAACCGCGCGCTCCGATGGCGGCTCGAACGTCCTGAACCGTTTCATTCCGAGGATTCCGAGGATCTGGATGCGTTCCAGGCCGAGGCCGAAGCGGCCCTAGCCGATCCCGCCGCCGAATGGCCTGATGACGTCTTTGCACCCCCCCGTTGACATTCTGCGAGGACCGTGAACCGTGGACCTGACATCCCTCAGTTTGATCGACCGGCTCAAGGTGGCTCGACCCGAGGACGACGACTGGGAGCGGCTACAGGCCATCTACCTGCCGCTCATCCAGCGCTGGCTGCGGCGCGTCCCCGGACTGACCGCCGAGGCCGACGACCTCGCGCAGGAGGTGCTCGTCGTCGTGATTCGCGAGCTCGCCAGGTTTGAACGGCGGCGGGAAGGTTCGTTCCGAGCGTGGCTGCGGACGATCACGGCCAATAAGGCCAGGAACTACTGCAAGCAGCGCGACCGGCGCCCCGCCATCGAGATGGATTGGGCGGATGGATTCCTCGAGCAGTTGGTTGATCCGGAAAGCGCACTCTCGCGTGAGTGGGACCGCGAGCACGACGAACACGTGGTGCAAAAACTGCTGGCGGCGGTAAAAGGCGACTTCAGTGCGACCACGTGGGGGGCGTTTTGCCGCTTAACCCTCGATCACCTGCCCGCCGCGCAGGTTGCTGAAGAGCTTGGCATGCCCGAGAACGCGGTGCTCCTGGCCAAGTCGCGAGTGATACGACGGCTGCGGCAAGAAGCCGGCGACCTTCTACGTTAGCCTATGTTGCGCAGGTGCTGGTAGCCAGACCGCGATTTCCGCAGGAATCCTGACTCATAGGCCGCCGAGTCTTCACTACAAAACGCGATCGTCACTCAAACGTTCAGGCAGTTTCAGACCCAACGCCGCCAGAATTCGCGCTGGCTCGGCTGTGGGCCGGGCGACTCGACGGAGGGCCAGCGTCCTGCCGTCGGTTGTTTCCAGCAGAATGTCACCGACCGAGACACGGCCCAACTCGCGGAGGATGACTTCGGGCGTCATCGGCCGAGATTTGGGAGAAGACTTTGGCCTCTGGAGGTCGGGCTTACGGATCTCGGTCTCAAGGCGAGGCTGCTTGGCCAGATGATCCAACGTCTTCCAGAGAGCATAAGCCAGTACACAAACCAGCACGTGTGCTTGGGTCCGACCGCTGTAATGATGCCAAACCGGCCGCAGCAGGAGTTCGCTCTTGAGCACCCGAAAGGCACGCTCAACCACGGTCAACTGGATGTAAGTTTGCCAGAACTCCTCGGCCGTCCAGCCCTCTTGGTTACTCCGCAACAGGTAGGCGCCGTCTGCCCTCAAGGCTGTGCGGTATTTCGCAAGGTCCCAACGCCAACTCAACTGGGGCCGGTCCCCCGTGGCAACCGTGATGGTCACGAAGATTCGCGCCTTGGGGAAGCGACCTTTGATCGTGCCGACGCACTCAAGGATCTTGTCGCGCTGCTTCAACCGCCCACCCTCGATTCGCTGCTTGAGTTTTTGCAACGCTTTGGCTAAGCCGCGCCGTTGACGGCGGCGAATCGCCCGCTCTTTCTGACGCCGGGGCCGACTCCTCGCCAGAAGGTAATGCACCTTGTTTCGCTTCAGCAGCTTGACCTCGACATCGGGATTGCCTTCGAGTCGTTTCCAGCCGCGACTGCGCAATTCCTCAACGAATGAACTCAACTCGCCGCGTCGAGTGGCCAGCAGATAGCGCCGGCCGGATTGGTTCAGGAGCTTGAGGGTGTCCTTGCTGATCATGCCCCGGTCCATCACCCAGATCCGCTGCGATCGACCGAATCGCGTTTCAACCATCTCGACGATCGTCTTAACCGTCTGAACATCCTGGGTATTTCCGGCCAACGTGAGATGGGCCAGAGGAAAGCCCTCCCGCGTCACGATCAAGGCCAGCACGATCTGCTTGCAGTCGCTACGGTGGTCGCGGGAATAGCCACGGCGGGCCAGATCGTTTTCCTCGGCCAAACCCTCGAAAAACGTGCTCGTCAGGTCATAAAGCAGCAAGTCGTAGTCGAGTTGAAACAAAGTCCCGAGCCGGTCTTTAAGATCGTTCTCGATCAGCTCCTGAGCCTGCAACAAGCGGTCCAAGGTTCGGTACAACCGGTCCTTGGTCACCGAACTGTCAGAGACGCCCAGGAGATCTTCCAAAGCCGTGGAGGCGTACCAATGCTCGGCCAGGGCGAACTCGCTGCAAGGGCCGCATAAGCGATTGATGACCTCAATCGCCACAATGTCGGCCGGTCGAATCGTCTCTTTGCCCTGGGGCACGTGACGATCGACGATCTCGTCGAGGTGAAGGAACTTCCAGAGCCACAATGCCAACCACACGTCGCCGAATCGACGTGGATTGGTCCAGCCAACTGAGCGCAAGCGAATCCGTACGACGTCTGGGTCGTCAACGGGGGCCGGGACCTGGTCATCGTCAGGGAATAGGCGGAGTTGCTGGCAGTCTCCCTGGCGATTGTAGATGGTCACGGTGCGTTGCCAGCGCCTTTGCTCGTCATGGTTGAGCTCACCGAGATAGGCGACGGTATGCTGACGCGGCCCAGCGTCGGTGCGGACGCTTTCGACCAAGGCGTAATAGCTGTGGGTCTTGCCGTCTTTGGTGCGGGTGTAGCGGCGCAGGAACATCTTGACCTCCTCGCTATCCACGATGGCGAGGAGCCGAAGTGAAATCAAGATACTAGGGTTCAATTAGGTCTTCACTACATCGCCGTGATGGCGATTTCACTACGAAAAACTCGGGAAATTTCGCGATCACGCACCCGTTTTGGGGTAAAATTCGCCACTAACTGCGCAACATAGGCTAAAAGAGCGGCTGCTCGTTCTTCAGCTCACAACCGCATGCGCCGTAGCCTCGCTCGCCGAGCGATTGGATTTGAGCATCCGCTGCAGTCAACCTAGAACACGCTCTTGCCGACGGGAACAATGCTGGCACAAATGAGCGGTCAAGGCGGGGCGGTCCTGGCCGTTCCGTACGCCATCGACTTGGCCGTCAACATACGCTACGGCCTGCTGGCGGCCGGGGCGATGTCGGGTGTGTTCGATGCGTTTGTGTCAGGTGAGAGATCACGACAGGTTGAGCCAACGCTTGTGTGGACGCGACTCGTTGAAGATCCTCATGCCCGGCGCAGCGTTACGCACAGCGGGGGCGTTGCCTTCGTACATCGTTTATCACGAACCGGCCGTCGCGAATTGCGGCAAGAAGCCGCTGCGAGGACCACCGAAGTCACCGAGTGTCATCGTGATCGGGGTCTGGGTTCGTAGCCGGCAGCCGTCGCGCGCCTTCGCATGGAATCCGCGGAGCTGGCGATGCCCGAGAATGCCGTACTGTTGGCCAAGTCGCGAGTGATACGACGGCTGCGGCAAGACGCTGGCTATTTTCTGCGTCAAAGCCTCTCGGTCACGCTCTCTGTCGCAAGGCGACGCGCGTGCTGCCTTGGCCGACGAGAATGATCCGTTGGCTACCAAGGCATTGACCTTGCACGGCCTGGGATCGCTCCAATGCGTTATCAAAACATGTAACGCCCTTCACAAAGTTAATTTCGAGGATAGCGTGTGACCGGCTCATGAGGGGAGCATGCCGAAAATTAGACGCTACGATACTGTGCGTTAATCGCAATCCGTGCTCCTCGTTTCCGGCCGGGTAATTGCGCCGAGACTGACTCGGTTCAGGTCGCTGGCTCCAGATCTGGAGCACCCAACGACGGCGGAGGACGAACTCCCTTCTTTTGCGAATGGTCGCGCCGCCGCGCCCGTCAGTACTGCAGTCACGACGTGATTGCATCGCCCATCCGCTCGCGAAGGCCAACTTTCGGGGATCGGGTTCTTGCACGAGAACGATTCTCGCCATAAACTCGTAGACTACAATTCTATTATCGAGGACGTGATCATGACATCTACACGTGAAAGTATATATAATAAACGAAGTGCCATCGACAGGCGACACGCTCCTGATCCAGACGTCATCCGAGCCGAATACATCTTGAAAAGGAAGCCGGTAGTCATTTCCGGCATAGTCGACCACTGTGACGCGTACCGATTATGGGGGCCCGCATACCTGAGTTCAATTGCGGGTCATCGACTAGTGAGCATATCATATCTCCCTGACAACGTTGTTCGCTCTGATGCAAAAAGTGGATACGTGGGAACAACCGAAGAAAAACCTCTGCGCGAGTATATCAATGAAATCATGAATCAAACGGAACCAAGGCGAAAAGCGTACCTTGCAGAGCACACGATCAAGATCAACGGCAAGCCGAGCATGCTGCCCCGTCTTCCGGAACTGGAGAACGATCTCGAGGAGCCAGCGTACTTCCGTGGAATTCGACGCCTGCTGGTCATCATGTTCTGGATGTCGGCGACCGAACCAACGACTTCGCTACACTACGATCGAAATGATAATCTTCTCACCCAGATAAAGGGGCGTAAGCGAGTCGTTCTCTTTCCCCCGTCCGAGTCGCGGTTCCTGTACCCATTTCCAATCCGTTCCAAGGCGCCTCACATGAGCTGCGTCGACGTCGACAATCCCGACCTGGTCAAATACCCACAATATTCCCATGCAAAGGGCCTGGAAACCGTACTTAACCCGGGGGAGATGCTCTATATCCCTGCCTTCTGGTGGCATCACATCAAATCCTATGAATTGAATATGGCTGTGAACTTCTGGTATTCCCAGTCGGTTGGCACTTACACCGACTTGATTGTAAACAGGAGCGTGGCTTATTACTCCAAGTTCTTGACGCACAGATTCATTGCGCGTCCCGTTGCGAATCGAATCAAAGGACTCGGCCGTCGAATCAAACGGCGACTGTTCGCAACGAAATAGGATGCGGTCCTCGAGAGCGGTGTTGGTCTGACGCCGAGATCGTGTCCGGGCATTGGCTAGGTCTTAGCGGCGTTCTTCATAGCCTCGGCAAGGCTCTTGGGCGCATGTCGGTCCAGTTCGCTTCAATCCAGTCCAGGCATTCCTGTCGCTTGCCTTTGGGACCGGTGGCTGTCCAACCGGCGGGGATCTCCCGGAAGGCCGGCCAGAGGGAATGCTGGCCCTCGTCGTTGACTAACACAAGATATTGAGCATCCTGATCTTCGAAAGGGTTTGTCATCACATTTTCTCCTGGCAGCAGGTTGTGAAAGAATGGTCACTTCAAGTCGTTGAGGCCGTATCGAGTCCGAAGCAGTGGAACCGTTTCTTGGCGCCGGCGCCTCATGGCAACGGTGCAGTCTTCTCCATCGCCGGGTTTTCCACCTCCCTCACTTTGAAACCGGTGCAGAAGACGCTATGGCGAATAGAGTCGATCAGCAGGTGCGGCGGATCATGGTCCGGCTTGCGTTGGATCCACCGGCGCAGTCGCCAGGCGGTGAAGCCGAGAATGAACATCGCATCGCTTATCGCCGTGTACCAGAACCCGTAATGCTTCAAGAATAGCCGGCGCCGAGCCTGGAACCAGTAGGGCGGATGACGGACAGGCGGCCGGTCGCCGGTTAACCCCGTCGACGCCCCGACGAGGTGGTCGATCTTGCTCTCGGGCACGAACCAAGTCTCCCACCCCGCCTTTTTTTGCGCAGGCAGAGGTCAGTGTCATCGAAGTATGTGTAAAGGCCCTCATCGAGGTAGCCTATTTGTTCGAGCATCTTTCGCCGGAGAATCGCGAAGGCGAAGCTGACCCATTCGGCCCGGCAAGCTTCTTGCGGCGGTGGCAGCATCAGGATACTCCAGGGCGACAGTAGCCTGGAGACAATCGCCAGGCGCAGACCTCGATCCAGCTCGGTGGCGATCCCCGGGAAGCGGAAGGGAGAGCTGCGGCCCTTTCCCCCAGCGGTGATTTCCATGCCCGCGGCGATTCCGACCGCCGGGTTGGCATCCATGAACGTAACGAGCCTCTCGACGGCGTGCTCGTGGACGACCGTGTCGGCGTTGAGCAGCAACACATAGTCCGGCGAATCCGCCGACTCGAGCGCGGGTCGGATGATCGCGTTATTGCCGCCGGTGAAACCCCGGTTGGGGTAAAGCACTGTCAAATCTACCCAGGATTCCCAGCCATTCTCTGCTATGGCACGGCGGAATCGATCGGCCGCATCGCCGCCCGAACCGTTCTCGCAGAGGGCGACCCGGGCACCCGGCACCCGGCCGATCTCTCGGCTCAGTGAGCGCAGGCAGTCAATCGCCAGATCGGTCACGCGATACGCCACAATCGCGATGAGTAGCTTCATCCTGCCGCAGTTCTCCCTGGTCTTGATGAATTCTTCGCCGTGCGCGCTGTATCGCGGGTCCGTCGTCCATTTCACCGCACACTTCCGCCGGCCAGGACAGCATCGTTTCCAATCCGCTGTTGTTCGGAATGCCGTCCTGATCTCTCAACTTTCTTTCTTGCCTGTGCGGCCAATTCCCCCTGGCGATACAGATCTATATTTTTTACGATAAGTTTAGCCAATTCGTCGACAAAAGGCCCCTGAAGCATGCTGGAGTGGCCACCTCGCAGGTCAACGACCTCGAGCTCACCGTTTACCCTTCCGCCCCAATCAAATAGAGGGTCGGCGTTTCGATTCACGAGCGATTCATCGTCGCCTTCGCCTTCATTCGGGCGAAAAAGGAGGGCCTTCCCCTCAAATGCATGACTCGGCATGTACTCGTTACCCGCGAAGTCCAGGACAGTCTTGACGGATAGACCGAGGGAGAATTGGGGTAAGGGGCGTCCGCGGTCGAGCGCGTGGCGGAGCATCCGGAACCGAAGCATCTCGATGAAGCCATTGGCCCGAGAGGTCATTTCATAAGCCGCGAAGCCCCTGAGCTTTCGCGTGGCTTTCGCCGATCGGTCAAGGAAGCGACGAAACCGGGAGCCTCCCTCCGCGGCGCGCACTGCGTAGGCGAACCGTGCGAATTGACGCTTCTTCATTAGCGATGCCTTGACGCGCATCCTGGGGCCAGGCGCGTCCAAGAGCGCGACAAATCCCACCTCCAAGCCCTGAGATTCGAGCTGCAAGGCCATATCAAACGCGATCTTGCCGCCGGTGCACAGGCCGCCGATGAAGTAGGGACCGTCGGGCTGGATCTGCCGGAGTTGCTGCACGTAGTACTTGGCCATATCGGAGATTCGGGTATGCAATATCGGGCAATATCCCGTGCCGTGGGGTTCGATGCCGATCACTTTGACCATCTCGGGCATGCAGCGGGCAAGACTCTGGTACACGAGCGTGTCTCCGACGCCGTCGTGCACCAAGGTGAGCACCGACATAGGACTACCTGGCTTGAGCAGGCGGATCGACTCCCTGACTCGACCGGAAGCATCTCTCTGAATGTCCTGTGCCAGCCCGGCCAACGTGGGTGTCTCGAAGATGCGACGCAACGGCAGCTTGACTGGGAACGTATCGTTCATTCGCGAGATAAGCTGGTTCGCGAGCAGCGAATGGCCCCCGAGGTCAAAGAAGTTGTCGTGGATGCCAATTCTGTCCACGCCGAGAAGCTGGCTCCAGATCCGAGCCAGCTCCCACTCCGTTTGCGTCCTCGGAGCAACGAAGTTCTCGCTCGACTGGGACCCGACGGTATCGGGTACCGGCAAGGCTTTGCGGTCCACCTTGCCGTTGGCTGTTAGGGGCAGTGCCTCGAGGAGGACGAAGGCCGCCGGCACCATGTATTCTGGTAGCTTTGTCTTCAGGTAATCCCTCAATTCGCTCGTCGTGGGTGGTTGACCAGGATCGCCCACGACATGGGCGATCAGCCGCTTCTGCCCGTGCTGGTCGTCCGGCGCCGTGATCACCGCCTCATGAACGGCCGGGTGCGCGACCAAGACAGCCTCGATCTCACCGGGTTCGATCCGGAAACCACGAATCTTCACCTGGTGGTCGGCCCGGCCCAGGAACTCGAGTGCGCCGTCGGATCGCCATCGCGCGAGATCCCCGGTGCGGTACATTCGCGATCCTGGAACGAGTGCGTAGGGATCAGCGACGAACCGCTGTCCCGTAAGACTCGGACGGTTGAGGTAGCCCCGCGCGAGCCCTGCGCCGGCCACGTAAAGCTCGCCGGGTACTCCCACCGGCACCGGCTCGAGATACGCATCCAGCACGTACATCCGCGTGTTCCAGATCGGGAAGCCGATGGGGGGCGTAAGCTCGGGTTCCTTACTCGTGCAGGACCACGCTGTCACGTCGATGGATGCTTCAGTAGGCCCATAGAGATTGTGCAATTCGATGCCGTGGAGCCGTGAGAAAAACTGTGCCTGAACAGATCCCGATAGACTTTCGCCGCTGCAAATCACGCGACGCAAACTGCGACAGGAAATGCTCTCAGGTTGTTCCAGAAATACATGGAGCATCGGCGGAACGAAGTGGAGTGTGGTGACGCGATGGCGCACAATGACTTCGACGAGATACTGCGCGTCCTTGTGCTTCTTCGGGAGCGCGACGACCAGCCCCGCCCCGAACAGTAATGGCCAAAAGAACTCCCAGACAGAAACATCAAAGCTGTATGGGGTCTTCTGCAGCACCCGATCCGTCGCGTCGAGTGGGTAAGCCGATTGCATCCAGAGGATTCGGTTCACCAGCCCCTGATGAGTATTGGGCGAGCCCTTTGGTGCACCAGTGGATCCGGACGTGTAGATGACATATGCCGGATGCAACGGCTGGAGTGGGCAGGACCGCTCAAGGTCGGTCGGGTTATGCGTGGGGGCCTGCTCGAGTAGTCTCTGCGTCTGCGGCTCATCGAGCATGACCGGGACGGTCGTTCGTGGTAGCCGGTCACGCAGCGTGCTGGCATTCAGCACGATGGCTGGACTCGCGTCGGCCATCATCTGCGCCAGCCGTGCTTCCGGATACTCCGGGTCCAGGGGCACATAGGCGCCGCCCGCCTTGAGGATGCCCAGGAGCGCCACCACCATATGAATCGAACGCTCGAGGCACACGCCAACCAGGCTCTCCGGACCCACACCGCGACTGATGAGGTAGTGGGCCAGGCGGTTGGCTCGCTTATTAAGCTCGCGGTAACTCAGTTCGTGGCCCTCGACGATCAGCGCGACGGCCTCGGGCGTGCGTGCCGCCTGGGCCTCGAATAGCTCGGGCGCGGTCATTTCCGGAACGGGCCGAGCCGTGGCATTAAATCGATCCAGCAGAATCTGCCGCTCGGGGGCACTTAAGATTTCCAACTTGTGTAGCATCAGGTCGGGCGACGCAACGGCAGCCCGCAAGAGCCGCACGAACCGAGCCCCAAGGGCTTCGGCGGTGGCGTGTTCAAACAGGTCTCGGCTGTACTCAAGCCCGGCGTCGATTCCCAGCGGTTCCCCATCATGACCACGCTGCTCGCCAAGGCCCAGTGTCAGGTCGAACTTGGCCACGCTGGGCATCAGCGGTTGCGGCCGGAGCGTCAGTTCGGGAAGTCTAAGGTCGGAAAGCGGCAGTTCGCCTGCCGGTGTGTTCTGAAGGACGAGCATCACTTGAAAAAGGGGCTGGCGCGCCAGCGACCGCGCTGGCTGAAGAGCTTCCACGAGCCGCTCGAACGGCACGTCCTGGTGGTCGTAGGCCTCGAGCGCAAAATCTCGCACCCGGCCAACCAGCTCGCGGAAGCTGGGGTTGCCGGAGACGTCGGTGCGCAGCACCAGAGTGTTGACGAAGAAGCCGACCAGATCCTCGAGGGCGGGCTCGCCCCGGCCGGCGACTGGACTGCCGATGGAAATGTCCTGGCCGGCGCCAAGCCGGGACAACAGGCCAGCCAGGCCAGCCTGAAGTACCATGAACAGGCTCGCGCCGCCTGCACGGGCCAGCTCCAGAAGGCGGCGGTGGAGGTCGGCATCGATGGGGACCGCGACGTTCGCCCCGCGATAGCTCGCCACCGGCGGCCGTGGTCGATCGGTGGGCAGATCCAGCGTCTCGGGAGTGCCCGCCAGAGCCGTACGCCAGAAGCCGAGCTGGCGCGTTAAGGGGCTGTCGGCATCGTTGTCGTTACCCAACAGGCCGCGCTGCCACAGCGTGTAGTCGGCGTATTGCACAGGTAACTCGGGGAACGCCATTGCCTCGCCTCGACAGCGGGCGACATAGGCGCGCACCAGGTCACGCCAGAGCGGGCCCAGCGACCAGCCGTCACAGGCGATGTGATGCAGGAGAAGCAACAGGACGTGGCGCTGAGGCTCAATCTGAAATAGCCAGGCGCGAAGGGGGATCTCCCGGCCGAGCTCGAAGACGGTGGCGGCGGCGGCCGCAAGGCGGTCGGCCAGCGCCGCCTCGGGGATGCTCTCGGTGACAAGGCGAGGAACGGCCTCGGCCGCCGGCAGGACATGCTGGAAGGGTATACCGTCGTCCGCAGGGAATGTGGTGCGCAGGCTCTCATGGCGTGCCACGACGTCCGCCAGAGCCCGTTCCAGAGCGGCGGCATTCAGCTCACCCTCAAGTCGCACCGCCAGCGGTACATTGTAGGTTGAGGCGGGCCCCTCCAGCCGATCGATGAACCACACCCGCCTTTGCGCGTAGGATAAGGGAAGCCGAGCGGGTCGGGGCTGCTGCACCAGCGGGGGGCGCACCGCCTGGCCGTCGCGGACCCGCTCCAGCCACTGGCGAAGCTCGTTCTCGCTTGCTTTTAGTTCGCGCCGAAGGTCGTCGTTCAAGACCCCTCGCGGGGCACGCACGCACATGCGACCGTCCTTCAGTCGAATGTCTGCCCCCAATCCGCGCAAACGTATCAAGAACTCAGCAGCATTCGTCATATGTCTTCCTCGTCAAACTCACCCTGGTAGGAAGCGCTTAGGGCGGGGATCGCGTCCCTCGATAACTGAAGAGCATCAACGATCGCGCCGAGGCGTCCCAGCGTCGTTGCCGCAAAAATGTCGCGAATGGACAGCTCCACTCCCATGGCTGCGCGCACCCGGCCGACGACTCGAATGCCCAGGATGGAGTCGCCGCCGAGTTCAAAGAAGTTGTCGTGAACGCCGACTCTTGCGACTTCAAGGACATGCGCCCAGATTTCGGCCAGCGCCTCCTCGGTAGGCGTCCCCGGCGCCTCGAAACCCTCAGCCGGATTCGCGGTGCGTGCGGGCGCCTTTGCCAGCAAGCTCTGGCGATCGAGCTTGCCGCTAGCGGTGAGCGGCAATTCCGTGAGCGCCACGAAGACCGCCGGGATCATGTAATCGGGCAGGAGATCAGCGAGGTGGCGGCGCAGTTCTGTCGCGTCGGGAGCCCGTTCGAGGGAGGGGACCAGATAGGCAACCAAGTGCTTACCGGCGCCTCCGTCATCGCGTACGACCACCGCCGCATGGGCCACATCCGCGTGCTGCGTCAGAGCCGCCTCGATCTCGCCGGGCTCGATGCGGAATCCGCGAATTTTCACCTGCTGATCGACCCGGCCCAGGTATTCGAGCTGCCCATCGGGGCGCCATCGCGCGCGGTCACCTGTGCGGTACATCCTCGATCCTGCCCAAGCTGCGTGCGGATCGGCCACGAATCGCACGGCCGTCAGGCCAGGCTGGTTCAGGTAGCCTCGCGCCAGGCCGGCACCGCCGATGTAGAGCTCGCCGGCCACTCCTACCGGTGCCGGCTCCAGGCAGGCGTCCAGCACATACAAGCGCGTGTTCCATATCGGCGAGCCGATCGGCGGCGTGGCGTCATCGTCGCATGGTCGGCAGGGCCAAGCGGTCACATCGATGGCAGCCTCGGTTGGACCGTACAGGTTATGCAACTCGACGCCCGGAAGCCGCGTGAAAAACTGCGCCTGGAGTTCGCCCGACAATGCCTCGCCACTGCAGATCACTCGTCGTAGACCGGAACACGCATTGAGATCAGGCTCTTCCAGGAAGGCGCGGAGCATGGACGGCACAAAGTGGAGCATCGTGATGCGCTGGCACTGGATGACCTCGACGAGATAATGCGGGTCACGGTGCAGGCCCGGCGCACGACCACGAGTCGGGCCCCGGACAGCAGTGGCAACAAAAATTCCCATACAGAGACGTCAAAGCTGTACGGGGTTTTCTGCAGCACCCGGTCTGTCGCATCGAATCCGTAAGCCGCCTGCATCCAGAGTACCCGGTTGACGAGCCCCTGATGAGTGTTAGGTGCGCCCTTGGGTGTGCCGGTAGAGCCCGACGTGTAAATGACGTAGGCCGGGTGCTGCGGCAGGAGCGCGGCGACCCGCTCCTCGTCTGTCGGATTGTCGGCCGGAGCTTGACCCAAGGCGGTGCGCGTAGCGACCGCGTCCAACAACAACACATCCGCCGCCGCGGGCAGCCGGCCGCGTGATGCGATCGTGCTGAGCACCGCGGCCGGGGCGGCGTCGGCCAGCATCGAGGCCAGCCTCGCCTCGGGGTAGTCAGGATCGAGTGGCAGGTAGCCCCCGCCAGCCTTGAGAATTCCCAGGATCGCCACGACCATCTCGAATGAGCGTTCGAGGCAGATGCCAACCAGAGCCTCGGGCCCGACCCCCAGGCCGATCAGGTGATGCGCCAGGCGGTTCGCCTGCGCATCGAGCTCGGCGTAGGTGAGCTCCTCGTCGTCGAAAATCAGCGCCACGGCGGCGGGCGTCTGTTCGACCTGGGCCTCAAACAATTCCGGGAGCGTTGCCTCGGGAACCGAAGTTTTCGTTGCATTGAACTGCTCCAGCAATTGGCGACGCTCTCCGGCGGCCAGAATCTCGAGCCGGAATAGCGGCACGTCGGGCGAATGTACCGCCGCCTCTAACAGCCGCAGCATGCGCGCGGCGATCGCCTCGGCGGTCTCAAGCTCAAAGCGCTCAGGGTCGTAGTCCAGCCGCAGGTGCAACCGGTCTCCGGGCACCACCATCAATGTCAGGGGATAGTGCGTCCCATCGTGACCCTCAACTCCGGCCAACCGCGGTCCCGTGTCCAGTCCGGACGACACCGCACCGTTCACCGGATAGTTTTCAAATACCACCAGCGTGTCGAAAATTTCACCTGTTCCCGCCGCCCGCTGGATCTCCGCAAGCCCCATGTGCTGGTGCGCCAGCAGCCGGGTCTGTCTCTCCTGGATGCCAGCCAGAAATGCCATCAGCGGGACCCCGGGCTCCAGCCGCACGCGCAAGGGCAACGTGTTGATAAACAGACCCACCATCCCTTCGATTCCGGCAAGCTCTGCGGGCCGACCTGACACAGTCACTCCGAAGACGACGTCGTCCCGGCCCGTCAGGCGCCCCAATAGCACAGCCCAGAGCCCCTGCACAACGGTGCTCAGTGTCGTGCCCCGCTGTCGCGCCAGGTCCTGCAGCCTGCCCGTCAGCTCCACCGGCAGGAAAGTCTGCGTCCGCAGCCGTACGCACGGCGATCGGCGCGCGTCCCGAGGCGCGACCAGCCGCGTCGGACCATCCAGCTCAGTTAGATAGTCTCGCCACGTGGCCAGCGCTGCACCGGCGTCCTGACTGCGTAGCCAGCTCAGGTAATCCTTATATGGCCGCACCCGCGGCAGCGCGTCCGTGTTCCCCGCGCTACCCGTAGAGCGCCAGCAACTCGGCGAAAAACACCGGCATCGACCAACCGTCTATCAGGATGTGATGGTTGGCGAGCACCAACACATACCGGTCGCGACCGAGGGTCAGCAGCATCCAGCGCAAGAGTGGCCCTGCCGCGAGAACAAACCGCTCGGCCCGGTCGGCCGCCAGCAACTCCTCCCGGCGCTGGACCTGGGCCTCAGCCTTGAGCGTTGACAAATCGACTTCGCGCCAGGCGACCTCGACCACGCGGGGTATCACCTGTACCGGTCGTTCCAGACCCTCGTGGTGGATCGACGCACGCAGGTTGGCGTGCCGTCCCACCAGGGCCTCCGCCGCGGCTCGCAGCCGCGACGAATCAAGCGGGCCCTCCAGCTCCAGAACAATCTGCACCGTATAGACATCCGGCCCGATGTCATCGTAGAGCGTATGGAAGAGCAACCCCTCCTGTAACGGCGACAGCGGCAGCACATCCTCCAGCTCGACGCAGCACGTCTCGAGCTGGTCCACCTGCGCTTGCGTCAGCGTCACCAGCGGGAAGTCCGACGGCGTGTGGCCGCCGCTCCCTGGCTGTCGCACGTGGCGGACCAACGCTTCCAACACCCGCTGCCAGCCCTGCGCCAGGGACCGCACTTCGCTTTCCTTCAAGTGCGTTGCCGCCCAGCTCCAGACCGCAGTCAGGCGGGGACCCTGCGGCCCATCCGCGGTTCGAGCATTGATCTCCAGCAGGTGCATCATCGGCAGCGCCAGATCTCCGCCACCGAAGCCCGACTCCTCTCCCGTCGCCGACCACGCTCCGGCGCCCCCCTCCGTGAATCGCCCCAGGTAGTTGAAGCCAATCTGTGGTTCACTCCGAGCGGCCAGCCGTGGTCCCGTCTCCGGATGCAGATACCGCAGCAGGCCGTAGCCCAGGCCACGGCCCGGGATCGCCCGCAGAGCCTCCTTGACCTGCTTGAACGCCTCTCCCAGCTCCCGATCGGCCGCCAACGCTCCTGCAACATCGATCGGACCCAACTCCAGCTTGACTGGAAACACGCTGGTGAACCAACCCACCGTGCGTGACAGATCGATGCCGCCGGACATTGGCTCGCGGCCGTGACCCTCCAGGTCAATCAATAGCGGGGCGTCGACCGACTCGCCTCGCTCCCCACGCCACGCCGCCACGGCTACCGCCAAGGCCGTCAGAAGAACGTCATTAATACGCGCATGAAACGCGGCCGCGACATCCGTCAGCAGCGCCGTCGTCACCTCGACCGACAGTGATTGCTGCAGATGCTCTGCTCTGGCATACGTGTCTCGACACGGGTCGAGCACCGTCCCGGGTATCAGCGCCGAGCCTTCACTCAGGATCGCCTCCCAGGCCGGAAGCTCCGCCACCAGCGCCGCGGTCTGAGCCTGTTCAGATAGATGCTGCGCCACGTCCGAAACGGCGTGCCCACCGCCGCCAACCGCGGTGCCTGACCCCGACTCACCGCCTCCCAGGCCGACGCCAGGTCGGGAATCAAAATCCGCCAAGACACACCATCCACCGCCAAGTGATGAATCACGAGCAACAGCCGGCCCTCTCCCGGCGTCGTGAACCACACGCCCCGAACCATGCATCCTGCTCGCGGGTCGAGTTCGCCTTCGGCTTCATGGAATGCCACTTGCATCATCTCTAGACGGCGAGATTCGTCCACTTGACCAAGGTCGACTCGCCGCAGACAGTCGATCGCCGCAACCGTACCCGGAGGCGAAACTTCCAAGCTCCAGGCGTCGGCCCCCTTGCGCTCCACACGCAGCCGAAGAATGTCATGGATATCCAGAACCGCCTGCAACGCCGCGGCCAGGTCCGCCTCCATCACGTCCGCGGGAACCCGCACCACGATCGACTGGCTGAATCGGCCAACGACTCCATTGCGGTCGAGGAACCAACGCATGATTGGCGTCGGTACCACCTCGCCGGTGCCCGCCGCCGCATCGCCGGTCAACGCCGAGACCCTCTCCGGCGTTCGGGCCATCGCAGCCAGCGCCTCCACCGTGGGGCACTGGAAAACTTCCCGCAGTGTCAGTTCGATATCTCGGCGGCGAGCCCGGGTCACCAGAAGGATCGTGAGGATGCTATCGCCACCGAGCGCAAAAAAAGTTGTCGTCAATCCCCACCCGTTCCAGCGACAAGACTTCCGCGAACAGTTCGCACAGTGTTTCTTCCTGCGGCGTCCGCGGGGCGCGGTACGTCGCTCCCTGACGGTCGGGTGCCGGAAGCGCCTGGCGGTCCAGCTTGCCGTTGGGGGTCAAGGGTAGCGTGTCAAGAACCACGAACGCGGCGGGAACCATAAAGTCTGGCAGGCACGCCGACAATTCCCGGCGCAACTTATCCGGATCGAGCACGGCTCCCGCCGACGGCAGCACGTAGGCCACCAACTGCTTGCCTCCCGGCCCGTCGTCACGGGCGATCACCGCAGCCTGGGCCACGCCAGACTGCGTCTGCAAGACCGCCTCAATTTCTCCCGGCTCAACGCGAAAACCGCGCAGCTTGACTTGATGATCCGCTCGCCCCAGGAACTCGAGCGTCCCGTCCGGTCGCCACAGAGCCAGGTCGCCCGTGCGGTACATCCTGCCGCCAGGTTGAGAAGCATACGGATCCGCTACAAACCGCTCGGACGTCAGACGCGGACTATTGAGGTAGCCCCGTGCCAGGCCAAGGCCGGCGATGTACAACTCTCCCGCGACGCCGACCGGGCTTGGTTCGAGACTGCCGTTCAAGACATAAGCGCGTGTATTTTCGATTGGTGAGCCAATCGCAACGCTTCGACCGACGGTGATGTCGGCCGGAACGCGGTAGCAAGCCGAGAACGTCGTGCATTCCGTCGGCCCGTAACCGTTGATCAACTGGCACCGGGGGAGTGCTTGAACGAATCGCCGCACGTGTTCAACAGAGAGGACATCGCCACCAGCCAGCAACTGCCCGACAGCGGACAACGCCGGCAACGCCGTATCGACCATCTGGTGAAAGAGTCCGGCCGTCAGCCAGAGCACGTTGACATTTTGTGCGTTGAGGACAGCAGTGATCTGCTCGGGAGTCGCCAGCCCTGGCGGCATGACGACGAGTCGACCGCCATTGAGAATGGCGCCCCAGATCTCGAACGTCGCGGCATCAAATGTCAAGGGCGCGTATTGGAGGATTCGGGACTTGTCGCTCAGTTCCACGTAACGAACATCATGAACGAGCCGGATGACCGCAGCATGAGTGACGACCACGCCCTTGGGCGTACCAGTGGAGCCCGAGGTGTAGATAACATACACAGGGTGCTGGGGCTGGAGCGGGGCACTTCGTTCGGCATCTGTGGGATTGTGCGCCCGGGCCAGATCCATCGCCGTTTGCGAGCGATCGAGGACGACGGTTTCGACGGTGGCTGGCAGCCTGTTTCGCAGGGACTCGGTGGTGAGTACCACGGCCGGCGCGGCATCTGCCACCATCTGCGCCAACCGCGCCGCCGGGTATGCCGGATCCAGTGGCAGGTACGCACCACCGGCCTTGAGCGTGCCCAGCAGGGCCACCACCATCTCGACCGATCGCTCCAAGCAGATGCCCACCATGACTTCCGGGCCCACTCCCAGGCCGATCAAATCATGCGCCAGGCGATTAGCCCGCGCATTGAGCTCGCCATAGGAAATCGACTCGTCGCCGCACACCACGGCAACCGCATCGGGAGACCGCGCCACCTGGGCCTCGAACAAGACCGGCAGCGTCGTCTGGGGCATGGGCCGAGCCGTGTCGTTGAACTCTTCCAGCAGGGTATGCCGTTCCGCCGGCGTCAGCGAGTTCCAAGAGTCATGCGGCTCTTGAGGGGCGGCGACCATCGCTTCCAGAATTCGCGAATGCAACCGGCCAATTTGACGGACTTGCTCGACGCCGTACTCATCAGCGTCAAATGTCAGGAGTATCTCGACGTTCCCTCCGTCTGATAAATGCACGCCGGATCGATTGATGCCGACAAACAGCTTGAAGTTTGTGCGTCCAAACCCCTCGTGCATCTGGTCAGCCCAGGGGTCAGACGTACCGGGCTCCGTAATTTTGGTGATAAATCGTACAGTGGGTGAGCCCGTGTTGATGGTACGAAACTCGACAGCTCCAAACAGGACTTCATCAACACCCAACGCGTTATTGGTCGCTTGTCTGATTGCAGCTAATGGCAATTGACGCCAGTTCTCCAGAACACGCTCTTCCGCAAACACAGCTCGAA
The DNA here is from genome assembly GCA_963818265.1 of uncultured Planctomycetota bacterium. Taxonomy (GTDB): domain Bacteria; phylum Planctomycetota; class Planctomycetia; order Isosphaerales; family Isosphaeraceae; genus CAWFRS01. Next base: position 1,107,073 of record CAWFRS010000001.1, read on the forward strand.
TCAGGTCATGCCATGTGCCTCGCGGCAGATCCACGGCGACCGGTAAGCTATTCAAGAACGTCCCAAAGATCTTGTCCGCATCGACTGCTTCGGGTCGCCCGTTCGCGGAAACAATTGTCAAGACGCTCTCGGAATTGGTCAATATGCTCATCGCCTTGACGTGGGCGGCCAGAAACACACTTTTTATCGACACCTCACTCCGGCGCAAGATCGAGAATCCGAGCATATAACGACTCGTCCATCGGCCAGTAAACCAACTGGAACCGTGGCGTCGCCGCGCTGCGTCGGCGCCCGAGGCCAGGCTCGAATGGTAGACGTGTTCCGGCCAGCAAGTTTGCGACGCCAGAACTCTTTGTAATCCGATGTCTCCAACAGGCGACGTTCATTTGCGATGAAATCGCGATACGATGCCGAAGGATGATCGGCGGGTCCGGGATCCGAATGCGTGACTAGTGCAGAATACGAATTAAAAATTTCGACGAGGAGTGAATAAAAACTCCAGCCGTCCATAACCGCATGACACTCCGTTGTGATCACTCGAAAACGAATATCACTGAGATGGTGAATCCTGAATCTCAGAAGTGGCGGTGCGGTCAGGTCATAGGCATGCTCCATCTCCTCCTTGTAGCAATCGGCCAGCACGGCATATTGCTCGGCATTGGACAGAGACCGCAGATCGGAGTAGCGGACCGTGAGTTGCGCGGTCCGATGCACGAGCTGCAGTGGCTGGCTATGAGTGTGCAGATCAAACGAGGTGCGCAGCAGCCCATGCCGGGCGACACTTCGATCGACGGCGGCCTGGAAGGCGGCCAGATCGAATGGTTGATCGGATTCGAAGTCGTCGTGCATTACGTTGTGGTATAGCCCCAACTGCGGTGAGTCGAGAATGTGAAAAAGCATGCCGGCCTGGATCATTGCCAGCGGATATGCGTCTTCCACCGAGGTTGGGAACTGATTCCTGTCGACGTCATCGGGCAAGAGCGAGAACGGAGCCGGCGATGTCTTGGGAGCGGGGGCGGTCTCCGGCAACCGGGCCACCAGGGCCAGGGCCTCGGCCGTTGGATACTGGAAGACATCGCGCAATGTCAGCTCGAGACCTCGGCGGCGAGCCCGGCTCACCAGGAGTATCGTGCGGATGCTATCGCCGCCTAGAGAAAAGAAATTGTCGTCGACCCCTACCCGTGCCACCGACAGGACCTCGGCGAACAAGCTCGCAGAGGATCTGTTCCTGCGGCGTCTGCGGAGCACGAAAGTCTGTCATCTGCTGATCGGGCGCCGGCAAGGCAGCACGGTCGAGCTTGCCATTGGGTGTGAGTGGCAGCGCGTCCATGACGACGAACGCAGCGGGAACCATGTATTCCGGGAGGCGCGCCGAGAGCGCGTCTCGAAGCGTGGCTGGGTCGAGCGGCGCTCCGTCCGCCGGGACCAAGTAGGCCACCAACTGGGTGTTGCCCGCGGTGTCGGTGCGCGCCACGACCGCCGACTGGGCTACTCCGGCCTGTGCGCCCAGCACGGCCTCGATTTCTGCGGGCTCGATTCGGAAACCCCGGATCTTGAGCTGGTGGTCGGCTCGTCCCAGGAACTCCAGGGAGCCGTCAGGGCGCCAGCGAGCCAGGTCCCCGGTCCGGTACATCCGGGATCCGGGCGTCAGGGCGTACGGGTCCGCCACGAATCGCTCGGTCGTCAGCGCCGGCCGGTTCAGATAGCCAGCCCCGAGTTGCGATCCGCCGATATAGAGCTCGCCGACAACGCCAACAGGCAGTGGAAGCAGCGAATCGTCAAGGACATAAAGACGCGTATTGGGCGTTGGATAGCCGATGGGAACATTTCCCTGAAGGTCGCTCTCTTTCCCGTCTTCTCCTAATGTATAAATACAGCAGCCCACGACCGTTTCTGTCGGTCCGTACTCGTTGACGATCCGCAAGAGAGGCGCATGGCGCCTCCAGAACGAGGCCACCGAGCCTTTGAGGGCTTCACCCCCCACGACGAACTGGCGGGCTCGGATGGCCGATGCCCTCGGCCCTAGTAGTGCGGACAGAGCCTCCAGATGCGCCGGTGTCAGTTTGACCAGAGTGAGCTCGGTTGCACTGGCGAGCAGCTCGGCGAGTGCTTCGACCTGAAGCTTCTCAGGCAGAAGAATAACGGGCTTTCCCGCGATCAGAGGCAAGTAAAGGCTCGTGACAGTGGCGTCAAAGGCAATTGGCGTGTTAAGCGGCGCGCCGGAGCCCGATCCGGTTTCATATTCCTCGCTGGCCCAACAGAGGTAGTTCGCAAGCTCGGCATGCCGGATAACGACCCCCTTGGGGGTGCCGGTCGACCCGGACGTGTAGATCACGTAGGCTGAATATTGCTGCCAAAGTTCCGGGTTAACATCCACGTCGGGATTGTTGGCCGAGGCGTGAAAAAGCGTAGTCTGTACCTCTGGCGTATCGAGCGAGGTTGCATCGACTGTCGCTGGCAGCCTGTTTCGCAGGGACTCGGTGGTGAGTACCACGGTCGGCGCGGCATCTGCCACCATCTGCGCCAACCGCGCCGCCGGGTATGCCGGATCCAGTGGCAGGTACGCACCACCGGCCTTGAGCGTGCCCAGCAGGGCCACCACCATCTCGACCGATCGCTCAAGGCAGATGCCCACCATGACTTCCGGGCCCACTCCCAGGCCCATCAGATGATGCGCCAGGCGATTAGCCCGCGCGTTGAGCTCGCCATAGGAAATCGACTCGTCGCCGCACACCACGGCAACCGCATCGGGAGACCGCGCCACCTGGGCCTCGAACAGGGCCGGCAGCGTCGTCTGGGGCATGGGCCGAGCCGTGTCGTTGAACTCTTCCAGCAGCGTATGCCGTTCCTCGGAACTGAGAATCTCCAGTCGATAGAGCGGCGCGTCCGGCGTCTCCACCGCCTGTTCCAATAGCCGCACCAGCCGCGCGGCTAACGTCTGCAACCCGTGGTCGTCAAACTTGGTCGGGTCATAGTCTAGCCGCAAGTGCAGGCGTACCCCGGGCATCACCACCACGCTCAAGGGGTAATGCGCCGCACCGTGACCGTCGACGATGGCAACCCGTAGACCCGTCGTCGGCTCGTAGTGGGCCGCCGGCGCCACCGGGAAGTTCTCGAACACCAGCAGTGTGTCGAAAAGGCTTTCCAGGCCGACCTCGCGCTGGATCTCGGCCAGGCCGACATGCTGGCAACTCATCAACTGTGACTGGCTCTCTTGAATCTCTGCCAGGAGGTTAGCCAGCGATTTGTCAGGACGAATTTGCACTCGCACTGGCAGCGTATTAATAAACATTCCCACCATCTGCTCGAAACCGGGCAGGTCACTCGGCCGACCGGCCACCGTCATTCCGAAGACCGCATCGTGCCGGCCCGTCAGGCGCTCGAGCAGCACGCCCCATAATCCCTGGAAGATCGTGTTGAGCGTGATGCCGCGGCTCCGCGCCAGTGCCTGCAAGCGCTCGGTCAGGTCAAGCGACAGATCAGTCAGCCAGCGCTTCGGTTGGACCGCGGTCGCGTCCTGGTTCGCGGGCGGAGTCAGCCGTGTCGGCCCTTCCAGACCAGCCAGGTAAGTTTTCCAGGACTCGATTGCCGCGTCGTGGTCTTGCGCCGCCAGCCAGGCCAGATAATCGGCATAGGGGCACACGCGCGGCAGGGTATCCCGATCCGCTCCATTGTGGTAGAGGCTCGAACAGCTCCCCGAGCAGTACCGGCATCGACCACCCATCGAGCATTATATGGTGATTGGTGAGCACCAGCATGTGGCGCTCCCGGCCTGCGCAGCAGCATCCAGGCGCAAGAGTGGCCCTGCCGCGAGAACAAACCGCTCGGCCCGGTCGGCCGCCAGCAACTCCTCCCGGCGCTGGACCTGGGCCTCAGCCTTGAGCGTTGACAAATCGACTTCGCGCCAGGCGACCTCGACCACGCGGGGTATCACCTGTACCGGTCGTTCCAGACCCTCGTGGTGGATCGACGCACGCAGGTTGGCGTGCCGTCCCACCAGGGCCTCCGCCGCGGCTCGCAGCCGCGACGAATCAAGCGGGCCCTCCAGCTCCAGAACAATCTGCACCGTATAGACATCCGGCCCGATGTCATCGTAGAGCGTATGGAAGAGCAACCCCTCCTGTAACGGCGACAGCGGCAGCACATCCTCCAGCTCGACGCAGCACGTCTCGAGCTGGTCCACCTGCGCTTGCGTCAGCGTCACCAGCGGGAAGTCCGACGGCGTGTGGCCGCCGCTCCCTGGCTGTCGCACGTGGCGGACCAACGCTTCCAACACCCGCTGCCAGCCCTGCGCCAGGGACCGCACTTCGCTTTCCTTCAAGTGCGTTGCCGCCCAGCTCCAGACCGCAGTCAGGCGGGGACCCTGCGGCCCATCCGCGGTTCGAGCATTGATCTCCAGCAGGTGCATCATCGGCAGCGCCAGATCTCCGCCACCGAAGCCCGACTCCTCTCCCGTCGCCGACCACGCTCCGGCGCCCCCCTCCGTGAATCGCCCCAGGTAGTTGAAGCCAATCTGTGGTTCACTCCGAGCGGCCAGCCGTGGTCCCGTCTCCGGATGCAGATACCGCAGCAGGCCGTAGCCCAGGCCACGGCCCGGGATCGCCCGCAGAGCCTCCTTGACCTGCTTGAACGCCTCTCCCAGCTCCCGATCGGCCGCCAACGCTCCTGCAACATCGATCGGACCCAACTCCAGCTTGACTGGAAACACGCTGGTGAACCAACCCACCGTGCGTGACAGATCGATGCCGCCGGACATTGGCTCGCGGCCGTGACCCTCCAGGTCAATCAATAGCGGGGCGTCGACCGACTCGCCTCGCTCCCCACGCCACGCCGCCACGGCTACCGCCAAGGCCGTCAGAAGAACGTCATTAATACGCGCATGAAACGCGGCCGCGACATCCGTCAGCAGCGCCGTCGTCACCTCGACCGACAGTGATTGCTGCAGATGCTCTGCTCTGGCATACGTGTCTCGACACGGGTCGAGCACCGTCCCGGGTATCAGCGCCGAGCCTTCACTCAGGATCGCCTCCCAGGCCGGAAGCTCCGCCACCAGCGCCGCGGTCTGAGCCTGTTCAGATAGATGCTGCGCCCACGTCCGAAACGGCGTGCCCACCGCCGCCAACCGCGGTGCCTGACCCCGACTCACCGCCTCCCAGGCCGACGCCAGGTCGGGAATCAAAATCCGCCAAGACACACCATCCACCGCCAAGTGATGAATCACGAGCAACAGCCGGCCCTCTCCCGGCGTCGTGAACCACACGCCCCGAACCATGCATCCTGCTCGCGGGTCGAGTTCGCCTTCGGCTTCATGGAATGCCACTTGCATCATCTCTAGACGGCGAGATTCGTCCACTTGACCAAGGTCGACTCGCCGCAGACAGTCGATCGCCGCAACCGTACCCGGAGGCGAAACTTCCAAGCTCCAGGCGTCGGCCCCCTTGCGCTCCACACGCAGCCGAAGAATGTCATGGATATCCAGAACCGCCTGCAACGCCGCGGCCAGGTCCGCCTCCATCACGTCCGCGGGAACCCGCACCACGATCGACTGGCTGAATCGGCCAACGACTCCATTGCGGTCGAGGAACCAACGCATGATTGGCGTCGGTACCACCTCGCCGGTGCCCGCCGCCGCATCGCCGGTCAACGCCGAGACCCTCTCCGGCGTTCGGGCCATCGCAGCCAGCGCCTCCACCGTGGGATGCACGAACATATCGCGAGGGGTGAGTTCCAGCCCCCGTCCGCACGCCCGGCTGACGAACAAGATGGTCTGAATGCTATCGCCGCCGAGCGCAAAAAAGTTGTCGTCGATCCCCACCCGTTCCAGCGACAAGACTTCCGCGAACAGTTCGCACAGTGTTTCTTCCTGCGGCGTCCGCGGGGCGCGGTACGTCGCTCCCTGACGGTCGGGTGCCCGAAGCGCCTGGCGGTCGAGCTTGCCGTTGGGGGTCAAGGGTAGCGTGTCCAGAACCACGAACGTCGTGGGTATCATGTAATCCGGCAACCGCGCGGCCATGTTCCTGCGAAGTGTGGCCGGATCAAGCTTCGATCCCGGGGCTGGCACCACGTAGGCCACCAGTTGCTTACCGCCCGGCCCATCTTGGCGGGCGATCACCGCGACCTGAGCCATCCCCTCGTGCGCCTGCAAGTCAGCCTCGATCTCCCCGGGCTCAACGCGAAAACCGCGCAGCTTGACTTGATGATCCGCTCGCCCCAGGAACTCGAGCGTCCCGTCCGGTCGCCACAGAGCCAGGTCGCCCGTGCGGTACATCCTGCCGCCAGGTTGAGAAGCATACGGATCCGCTACAAACCGCTCGGACGTCAGACGCGGACTATTGAGGTAGCCCCGTGCCAGGCCAAGGCCGGCGATGTACAACTCTCCCGCGACGCCGACCGGGCTTGGTTCGAGACTGCCGTTCAAGACATAAGCGCGTGTATTTTCGATTGGTGAGCCAATCGCAACGCTTCGACCGACGGTGATGTCGGCCGGAACGCGGTAGCAAGCCGAGAACGTCGTGCATTCCGTCGGCCCGTAACCGTTGATCAACTGGCACCGGGGGAGTGCTTGAACGAATCGCCGCACGTGTTCAACAGAGAGGACATCGCCACCAGCCAGCAACTGCCCGACAGCGGACAACGCCGGCAACGCCGTATCGACCATCTGGTGAAAGAGTCCGGCCGTCAGCCAGAGCACGTTGACATTTTGTGCGTTGAGGACAGCAGTGATCTGCTCGGGAGTCGCCAGCCCTGGCGGCATGACGACGAGTCGACCGCCATTGAGAATGGCGCCCCAGATCTCGAACGTCGCGGCATCAAATGTCAAGGGCGCGTATTGGAGGATTCGGGACTTGTCGCTCAGTTCCACGTAACGAACATCATGAACGAGCCGGATGACCGCAGCATGAGTGACGACCACGCCCTTGGGCGTACCAGTGGAGCCCGAGGTGTAGATAACATACACAGGGTGCTGGGGCTGGAGCGGGGCACTTCGTTCGGCATCTGTGGGATTGTGCGCCCGGGCCAGATCCATCGCCGTTTGCGAGCGATCGAGGACGACGGTTTCGACGGTGGCTGGCAGCCTGTTTCGCAGGGACTCGGTGGTGAGTACCACGGCCGGCGCGGCATCTGCCACCATCTGCGCCAACCGCGCCGCCGGGTATGCCGGATCCAGTGGCAGGTACGCACCACCGGCCTTGAGCGTGCCCAGCAGGGCCACCACCATCTCGACCGATCGCTCCAGGCAGATGCCCACCATGACTTCCGGGCCCACTCCCAGGCCGATCAAATCATGCGCCAGGCGATTAGCCCGCGCGTTGAGCTCGCCATAGGAAATCGACTCGTCGCCGCACACCACGGCAACCGCATCGGGAGACCGCGCCACCTGGGCCTCGAACAAGACCGGCAGCGTCGTCTGGGGCATGGGCCGAGCCGTGTCGTTGAACTTTTCCAGCACCGAATGCCGTTCCTCGGAACTGAGAACCTCCAGTCGATAGAGCGGCGCGTCCGGCGTCTCCACCGCCTGTTCCAGGAGCCGCACCAGCCGAACCAAGATCGATTCTGCGGCGACCTGATCAAATTCAGTCGGGATATAGCTCAATCGCAGTTGCAGTCTCTCACCTGGCGCCGCGACCAGGCTCAAGGGATAATGTGCCGCATCGAGCACCGTGGCACCGGTCAGCCTGAGATCAGCGTGCGAATTCGCCAGGGCCGCCGCATCGACGGGATAGTTCTCGAACACTACGAGCGTGTCGAACAGTTTTGCCATTCCCGCCGCGCGCTGGATGTCAGACAGCCCGATGTATTGCCAGTCCAACAACTGCGACTGACTCTCTTGAAGTTGATTTAACATGTCTACAAGCGAGTCTTCCGGGCGCAGCCGAACCCGCAACGGCAGTGTGTTGATAAAGAGTCCGACCATGTGCTCGACGCCGGCGAGCTCGGCCGGCCGGCCGGAGACAGTGATTCCAAAGGTCACATCGTCCCGACCGGTCAGCCGCCCCAACAGGATTGCCCAGAGTCCCTGTACGACCGTGTTCAAAGTCAGTCCACGGCCGCGGGCCATCGCACGAAGACGGGCCGTCAGCTCTTCGGACAACATGGTGTGACAGAGCTTCGGATTCGCCAGCGAGTCATTTGCGCGATTGGACGGCGCCAGGACAGTCGGTCCATCCAGATCGGCCAGATACTCCCGCCAGATCTCCAGTGCTTTTTCACGATCCTTTGCCGCCATCCAGGCCACATAGTCGGCATACGGACGGCAGACGGGCAACGCATCCGAATCACCTCCGTTGTGATACAGGGCCCACAGCTCGCCCAGCAGTACCGGCATCGACCACCCATCCATCACGATATGGTGATTCGTAAGTACTAGCACGTGCCGCCGGAGGTCGAGCCTCACCAGAGTCCAGCGCATCAGGGGCCCGGATGACAAGACGAACCGGTCCGCCCGGTCGGCCGCCAGTATCGCCGCGCAACGTGCCTCCCGGGCCTCAAGCGGCAGCGCCGACAAGTCGATTTCGCGCCAGGGCAGCTCAACTGCGCGAGGAAGAACCTGCACCGGCCGCTCCAACCCCTCATGATAGATCGAGCAACGCAAGTTCGCATGTCGTCTTACCAGGGCCTCCGTCGCGGCGCGAAGGCGGTGACCGTCCAGCGCACCTTCGAGCTCAAGCTGCACCTGAACCGTATACACGTCGGGACCGGACTCGTCGTACAGGGCATGAAACAGTAAACCTTCCTGCAAGGGGGACAGCGGTAGAATGTTTTCTAATTCGCTAACTTGCATGGATCAGGTCCTGTCGTTGCGGTTAACTCTTGCTGCTAACATAAGTACTCTTACACTCGTTTGCTAAATCCGGCGTTCCCGATCAGGCCACATCGGCAGTGCGTGTTTGGCCGCACGACCTTCGGCCGCGGGCTCGCGGCGGGCTACTGGTCTGTTCGGATCGCCCTGGTCGTTGATCGCTCGAGATTCGCATCTTTTCGCTTATTGGAGTGGTGGCTTTCCAATCGTTCGAGCTGTGCCTGAGAGAGGTTGACGAGGGGGAAATCCGACGGGGTGTGTCCGCCAGCGCCCACTTGTTGCACATGGCGATCGAGTGATTCCAGGGACCGTTGCCATCCCTCGGCCAGTAACACGACCTCTGATTCGTCGAGGTAAGAGCTTGCCCACGTCCAGGTCGCGATCAGACGGGGTCCCGCGGGACCGTCAACTGTGTGGGCGTTGACTTCTAGTAGATGCGCCAACGGCGCCATTGCGTCCGCACCCCCGGTGAGAGCCGGTTCGTCCGCGGCCATGGACCAGTCTCCGTCGATGCTGGTGGCAAATCGACCCAAATAGTTGAAGCCGAGCTGAGGCTGTGACCGGCTCGCCAGGCACGGTGCCGTGTCCGGATTAAGATACCGGAGCAGGCCGTAGCCAAGGCCCCGGCCCGGTATGGCTCGTAATTGCTCCTTGATCTGCTTGAGCGCGCGACCAATTGCCGGGCCGCCGGCTAAGGCCTGGTCGACATCGACGCCCGCCAGGTCAAGGCAAACTGGATACAGGCTGGTGAACCACCCGACGGTGCGCGCCAGGTCGATGCCATCGGACATCGGCTCGCGACCGTGGCCCTCGAGGTCGATCAAGATTGAGGCATTGTCCTGGTCCCCGCGATGGCGTCGCCAGGCGGCGACGGCAAGGGCCAGGGCCGCGAGGAGTACGTCATTGATGCGGGCGTGGAACGCGGCGGGCACCGCCGCGAGCAGGGCCGTTGTCAATCGGACGGGGAGTTCAAGACGCAGATGTCGCGCGGTGGCGACGGTGTCGCGAGCCGGGTCGACCAATGCGCCGGAGATCATCGGAAGACCGCCGTCGAGAATTGCCTTCCACGCCGGAAGCTCCGCTAGCACAGCGGGCGTTCTGGCGTATTCAGCCAGGGCCTGAGCCCAGAGCCGCAGCGGAGTGCTGGCCGGTTCCAGTACCGGCGCGTCGCCCCTGGCCGCGCTGGCAGCGGCAGCCGCCAGGTCCGGCACCAGGATTCGCCACGACACGCCATCCACGGCCAGATGGTGGATCACCAGCAACAGCCGCCCTTCAGCCCCCCCGGCGAACCAGACTGCCTGGATCATTCCGCCCGCGGAGGGATCTAGACGCCCTTCGGCCTGCCTCGCCGCCGCACTCATTCGTTCGTGCCGCGCCGTCGCATCGAGCCCTGTGACGTCCACACGAGTCAGGCATGCGGCGGCGTTCACAGTGCCTCGCGGCATGATCCGCAAGCTCCAGTTGCCGTCTGCATCGCGATCCACGCGCAACCGCAGCACGTCGTGGGTGTCCAAGATCGCCTGCAGGGCCGCCTCCAGCTCCGGTGCGGCAAGGTGCTCGGGAACCCGCAAGAGCGCCGACTGGCTGAACCGGCCGATGGGCCCGCCCCGCTCTAGTAGCCAGCCGATGATTGGCGTGACGATGACCTCGCCGACGGCCGCCAACGCGTCCCAGGCGGGCGCGGCGTTCTTGACCGCGAGCCGCGCCTCGGCGGCCAGGGCTTCGACTGTGGGCCGCTGGAAGACGTCGCGTGGGTTCAGTTCCAGACCTGCGCGGCGGGCCCGGCTCACCAGCTGGATCGACAGGATGCTGTCACCCCCCAAGTTGAAGAAGTGGCCATCGATGCCCACGCGCGGTAATGCCAGCACCTGGGCGAAGAGCCCGGTGAGAATCTCCTCCTCGGGCGTCCGTGGAGCGCGGTACGACTCGGAGTGCTGGCGCGGCGGCGGCAGCGCCTGCCGGTCAAGCTTGCCGCCCGGGGTCAGGGGCAGGGCGTCGAGCACAAGAAATGCGGCAGGTACCATGAACTCCGGCAAGAGCGCACTGACATGGCCACGCAAATCCGCCGGGTCCGGCGTCGCCCCGGCAGCGGGGACCACGTAGGCCACGAGACGCTTACCCCCCGGGCCGTCTTCCCGTGCGACCACCGCCGCCTGCGCCACGGCGTGGTGACTGCGCAGCGCAGCCTCGATCTCGCCCGGCTCCACACGGAAGCCGCGGACCTTGACCTGCTCGTCGGCGCGGCCCTGGAACTCGAGAATACCGTCGGCCCGCCGCCGTGCCAGGTCGCCCGTGCGGTACATCCGGGCGCCGCGCACACAGCTAAACGGGTCGGCCACGAACCGCTCGGCGGTCAACCCCGGCCGGCCCAAATAGCTCCGCGCCAGGCCGGCGCCGGCCACGTACAGTTCGCCCAATGCGCCCACCGGAAGAGGCTCGAGCGCGGCGTCGAGCACATAAAGGCGATAGTTCGGAAGGGGAACGCCAATCGGAACGGGACCAGATAACGGCGCGCCGGTCACCTCGTAGAACGACGCGTCGACGCAGGTTTCGGTGGGCCCGTAGAGGTTTACAATGCGCTTCGCGGCGCCAGCCGATCGGAGTTTATCCGCCAGCCTGGCGGAAAAAACATCGCCGCCAATCAGGATGGTATCCAGCGAAATTGGCAGTGCGCCATCAGGCAACAGGCTGTCAATCAGCCCGGGGCTGCCGTTGAGTATGGATATTTCGTGACGTTGCACGTAAGCGGCGAACCTTCGAGCATCGCTGGCGATTTCAGGCGGGATGATCACACAAGTTGCGCCGGCGCAGAGCGGACAGAGTATTTGCTCGAGCAGCGGATCGAAGCTGATGGAGGTAATGGCGGCATAGCGCATGGCGCGAACGACGCCGAGGAATTCATTGAGCGTGCACACCTTGTTTGCCAGTGCCCGGTGTTCAACGACCGCGCCCTTGGGATCGCCAGTGGACCCGGAAGTGTAGATAACATATGCCGGGTGCCGCGGCAGGAGCGGGCCAATCCGTTCCGTGTCATCCGGGTTATGCGCGGCGGCAACTCTCAGGGCCCCCCGCATTTGATCCGCGTCCAGGATGAGCGACGTCAGGTTCGCCGGCAGCCGCTCGTGCAAAGCCGCTCTGGTGAGCACAATGCTTGGGGCGGCGTCAGCCAGGATGTAGTTCAGCCGCGCCTCGGGGTACTCCGGGTCCAGAGGCAAATAGACGCCACCCGCCTTGAGGATAGCGAGGAGCACCACCACAAGTTCGGACGAGCACTCCAGGCACACGCCTACCGTGGTCTCCGGTCCTACATTCAGGCCGATCAGATGATGCGCGAGTTGATTGGCGCACTCGTTCAGCTCGCCGTAACAAAGCGACTCGGTTCCGCAGATCATGGCGACGGATTGGGGGTTCACTGCCGCCGAGTCCTCGAATAGCTGCGCCAGCGTCACGTCGGGAACCTGCCGGGCCGTGGCGTTGAAACCCTCCAGCACCCTGCACCGCTCGCTCGCATCGAGAATTTGCAGATGGCGCACCGGCCGGTCGGGCGACTCCACCGCATCAGTCGAAAGCGCAAGCAGGCTTCGTTCAACTTGCTCGATCGTTTCCGGATCGAAGAGATCGGAGTCGTATTGCAGGTCGGCAATGAGCAATTGGCCCGTGTCGGTCATCTTCAGGGCCAGGTCATAGTGTTCTTCGATCACGTCGAGCGGATAGGGTTCGACCCGAAGCGGGCCCCAAACGACCGGCTCGTTCGTGTGCCGGTGCAATGCCAGGTCGTTGATTGGATTGCCTGGCTGCGTCTTGATCAGGTTGAGCGTCACTTGGAAGATCGCGGTGCGCCCCGTTCGGCGGGCCGGGCGGACCCGCTGCACAACCTGGTTGAACGGGTATTCTTGATGCTGCACGGCCAGTCGAATTTCTTGCCAGACCCGGGCCAGGTGTGCGCGGAATGTGAGACCGCCGGAGACCTGCCCACGCACGACGACCCAGTTAATGAAATGGCCGACAATTGCATCGTACTCCGCCCTTACCCGGCCCGACATCGGCACGCCTACGACAATGTCCTTCTGGCCCGTCAAGCGCGCGAGCAGGGTCTGGTAAGCCGCCATGAGGACGGCGAAGAGGGTCGTGCCCTCAGCGCGAGCCAGCGACTGCAGCCCACGGTAGAGCGGTTCCTCCACAGCGAAATGGTGGAACGCACTGTGAACTTCCGGATTCGCCGATCGAGGCCGGTCGGTCGACAGATTGAGCGGGGACAGGTTCGCCAGTCGCGCCTCCCAGTACTCGCGGTGCCGGGCTCCCGCAGCGCCACTTATCGCCTCGCAATGGACACGTAGATAGTCGGTGTACTCAAACGATAGCGGCGGCTTGACGACCGCGCCGCCCTGAGACTCCGCCTCATAGAACTCAATGAACTCGCGGAGGAGTATTCCCATCGCGACGCTGTCGCACGCGATGTGGTGTACGACGAGCAAGAAGACGTGATCTCGGGGTGCCCGTGTCAGGAGCACCACCCGCATGATTGGCCCGTTTTCCAGGTCAAACGGCCTGGCATAACACCCCTGGACATGCTGGGCGAGTTCAACGTCGCTTGCGCTCGACACGTCAACCTGCTCGAACGCCGCATCCATGGCGCCCTGAACATGGAGGACAAGAGTATCGTCCTCGGATCGGTATCGCGTGCGAAGCATCATATGGCGATCGACCAGATGCTGGCCGGCAGCGCGGGCGGCCGCCGCATCGACCCGGGAGACGATCCGGACTGCGATCGCGACGTGATAGGCGGAAGATGCCGGATCGATCTGGTGAATCAACCACAGTGCCTGCTGAGCTGGCGAGGGTGTATGCTTCGAGACCAGGCGACTGGCGTTTTGGCGAAGCAACTGTCCCAGTAGCTTCCGCTTGTCGCCGGCTGCGAGTGGCGTCGGCAGCTCTTCGTTCTTACTCATTTTACCATTCCTTGAGCCCTCATACCGACCACGGTCGCCGGTCCCGCGGCCACTGCGGGAGTCACGATTCCTTCGTTCGGTGGGTCCGGGTAGGTTGCGTCGGCCCCGAGACCGCGTCGGCGAATCTTCGCACAGGGACCACGAGGAACATCTTGCCTGAACTGATACGAATGCGCTCGACCGAACTTGTTTTTTTATCACATCTTAACGATAACAACTCGGTTATCGATTTCGTGCTATTCTACGGATGTTGAGCGGGCTTGCCTATTTCCCAGATCACATCCGTTCGTTTTTTTTCACGACTAATTTTTTACGCTCTCTCTTCTGAAAGTCCGAGTGATATCGTTCAGTGCGGTCCCATGTGCCATCTCCTAAACGCGCCTTCCAGTTGCGGCGTGCCGCGCTGGGCGATTGCTGCCCGGGAGACTCTTCGGCAGCGAAAAGGTTCGGGCATTCGCCGCGTTGCATTCTGTAAACATATATCGTATAAATATTAATATTTTGAATATGTAACTTGTATGCGACACCGGGATAATGGGATCGGCTAGTTCTTGCCGTATCGGTTGTAAGCGGTAATATTTGTGTTTCCGGTGGCCATCAATCCAAGCAGTTCAACCGCTTGGACGTGTAGGCGTGACCGATACTAGTCCATGGCCGGGCCTCCACGAGGCTCGAGGTGAGCACGAGGCCCCTATCGGGAAGACCGCTTCGCACAGGGGGGGCTTCTGCCTACGACCAGCCATGCCAAGATTTGCTTTCTGTTTCGCGAAATGGGGGATGTATCGTGACCGAATCTCTGGGTGAACGCGATGCCATTCCGTTCGTGATCCAACCCGCGCAAGATGGCATCGACCTGGCTCAATGGGCAGCGAGCAACCGCCCCTTGATCGATGAGTTGCTGGCGAAGCACAAGTCGCTTCTATTTCGCGATTTTCAGATAAAAACCGCCGACGAGTTTCATGAGTTCGTCAGAAAGACGTCCAATAGTTCCTTGCTCGAATACCGCGACCGATCGACTCCGCGGGAAACTCGTGGCGAGCGGGTTTATACATCCACCGTGTACCCGGCGCACGAGCGGATCAACTTGCATAACGAGGGCACGTACTGGAGAACCTGGCCGCTCAAGATCTATTTCTTTTGCATCAAGGCGGCTGCGAAAGGGGGCGCAACGCCCATCGCGGACGTGAGCAAAGTTTATTCGCGCATTGATTCCACGATCCGTCAACGATTTATTGACCGGAAAGTTATGTACGTGAGGAACTACAACGACGGATTCGGGTTGCCATGGACCGAGGTCTTTCAGACAGCCGATAAAGCCGAGGTTGAGAAATATTGCCGCGACAACGAGATCGAGTTCGAGTGGAAGCCCAACAATCGGCTTCGAACACGCCAGGTACGGCCTGCCGTGCGTCCGCATCCCCAGACAGGTGAGCCCCTCTGGTTCAATCACGGCGCATTCTTCCACGTGACCGCTCTGGATCCGGAATTACGCGACGTGTTGTTGGAAGACTTCAAAGAAGATGAATTGCCCTACAACACGTTTTTTGGCGATGGCTCGCGCATCGATCCCCGTGATATCGAGCACATTATGGCGGCATACCGGGCGGAACAGGTTATTTTTTCCTGGAAGAATCGGGATGTGCTTTTGCAGGACAACATGGCTGTCGCCCACGCGCGCGAACCCTACGAGGGTCAACGCGAGGTACTCGTGGCGATGACTGAACCGTGCTCGGGGTAATCGTCAATCGTCACTTTGTCCGGCCAGGACTTCGTTGAGTAGCGCATCCACTTCCGCGTCGGAAAGCCCGCCGAGGCCGTGGAGTGCGCGCTGGGATTGCTGCGGAGACCACTCCGCGATCGACCCTTCAATCAGCGGCTCCATCGGCGGCGGCATGTCCGCGGGTGCGAGTTCGTCATCGCTTGAGTCGTGCGGAGAGAAGGCGTTCATCAGATAGTCCGCGATCGCCTCGATAGTCGGATGATCGAAGGCGATCGTCATCGGCAAATGGACAGCGACAGATCTACTGAGTTGATTGGCAAGCTGAATCGCCATCAGCGAATCCATGCCGAGGCCGGGCAGGTTTTCATCGATTGCAATGGAGTGAGGGCGGTCGAGCAGGAACAGCCGCGTGACCGCCTGGGTGACGACACCGACCAGGATGATTCGACGGTCGCGCACCGAGGCGCGCTTGAGCCGCGCGGCCAGTTCGGAACCCTCTTCTCCCAGGGGGTCGGCCGTCGGTCCCGAGAGCCTCGGCCGTCTTTCGTAACAGGAATGGAAAGAGTTCAGGCGAGAGAATGTGCGTTTTCAATCTGCTTCGGTCAATAGGTAGAACCGCGACCTGCGGGCCGGCATGAGAGAGCAGAAATCGAAGGGCATCGAAGCCGCGCGACGGCTCGATCAGACCCAGCCCCAACGCTGTCCACCGCGCCATCTGATTGACGCCCATCGCGGCCGCCCGGCCGATCTGGGTCCAAGGCCCCCAATTGATGGACAACCCTGGAAGGCCGAGCGATTGCCGGTAGGAGGCCAGGCCGTCCAGGAATGAGTTGGCCGCCGCATAATTGCCTTGACCCGATGAGCCCAGGAGCGATGCACCCGAGGAGTAAAGGACGAAGAAGTCCAGCGAGAGACCTCGCGTCGCCTGATGGAGGGTCCAGGCCCCTGCGATCTTGGCAGCCATGACGCGCTCGAACCGGTCCCACGTTTGTTGTACGAGCACGCCGTCGTCATAAGTTCCGGCCGCGTGGATAAGACCCTTTAATGGCACCCCGATGGCATCGATCTCACGAAATAGTCGGTCGACATCGGTACGGAGCGAGACGTCAGCCTGAACGGTCAAGACGCGGACCCCGGCACCTTCCAGTTGCAAGAGGACCTCTCGGGCTCCGGGTGATGGTGCACCACGACCAGCCAGGACGATGTGTCGCGCACCCCCGTCGGCCAGCCATTGTGCCGTTGCCAGACCCAGACCGGTCAATCCGCCAGTAATGAGGTAACTTCCGCCGCTGCGCCGTTATCTCGGACGAGTGCGTCTTGCGATGGGTCTGGCACGGCGACAGTCGAAGGACGTAGCGGTGGCCATCCCGGAACGCGATTTCCTCTTCCGACCGGTCGGCGCGGACGAGCTCGTCAAGCAGTGCCGTGGCCTGGTCGACACCACCGCGCGGGTCGAGGTCGATTCGAACGCAACTCAGGTCAGGGTGCTCCAGCGCGATGACTCGACTGAGCCCCCAGACCGGCGCCTGGACCAGTTGCGGCGAGCCCGATTCCCCCGCGACAGATTGCCCGCCCGCGGTGATCACGGTAAGTGACCGGATATGATCAGTGCGCGAGCGGGCGAGCGCCTGGACGAGGTGCAAGAGGCTCCCACAGGCACGCTCGTGGGCTGCCTTCAACTGGTCGACGTCAGTCTCTCCGTCGATTGTCTCTTCGAGCGCCCCGAGATAGATAATACCGCGGCACAACCCGATATCTGCCCCGAAAAACGAATCAAGGACGCGGGCATAGTCCTCGCTCTCAGCGATGGTCAGGCGGGGCTCCACAGAGACTCGGCGACTCGCCGCTCCGTGAACAGTGAACGAAAGTGCACTCGCCGCCGGAGGCGCCCAAGATCTCCGCCAGTCGCCGTCCCCAATTGCCCTGGTCGGCGAAGATCAACCAGCGACCGCAAGCCGACCCACTAACGTCGGCAATCGAGTCGACGCGACACGCCGGCGTCGATAAATTCACCCCTGACTGCGACTGTTGCTCCCAGCGAGGTTCATACAACCAGTCTTTCCACTCCTGGCCATGTACCGGTGCTGGCGGATCAAGAGGTGTAGTCGCGATGTCGGGCCAGTAGCGGCTCCGTTGAAACGGGTACAACGGCGCCGCGACCTTGCGCCGCTGGTAATCGCGGTCGAAGCCCGACCAGTTCACGGCCACTCCGCGGCAATAAAGCGCGGCGACTGCCTCCACGAGGAGAGGCCAGTCTTGACCTCCCGGCACCAGAGTGGTGAGCCAGAGATATTCGCCCTCTGGCAGAACACGCCGGGAAAGATCGCGCAGTTTCGGGGAGTGACCGATCTCCACGAATAAGCGGTGTCCTTGCGCGTGTAAGGCCCGGATTCTCGACACGAATTCGTCCGGATCAGAAGCGGCGTGCCTTTGATGCTTATCGGTGGCGCCGGCCTGTATTGATGCTGGCAGCGGCGAGGTGTGCGCCTGCCGCATTAGTTCGGTGAGGCGATCCAATCCTTGCTCCGGGCTGATCTCTCCGCGCGCACAAGCCGCGGCGACCTCGCCCGAGCCATATCCCAGGGCCGTTGCCGGAACGACGCCCCACGAACGCAGAAGCTCGGTCAGAGCGCAGCTGAAGGGCAAAAAGGGCTGACCCGTCGCGGTCGACCGGGTCGAAGTACGTCCCGGTCTGGCTGCAATCGACCGACGCGGAAGAGAGGTTCGCGACGCCCGGCATCATCCAGGGACCGCCAGGCGCCCGGCAGAAATGGTCGATTGCCCGGCGGAACGTGGGCTGAGTTTCATAGAGCTGGCGCCCAAGATCGCACTCGTGCTGGTCTTCGCCGGTGAAAAGGAAGACAACCTCGTCGTTGCCAGCGAGGCGATCGTCGACGTGGCCCACGGCAATGCCAGGGTCGCGGCTGCCGGCCGCAAAAGCGCCTAGCCGACGGGTCAGGCATTCTCGGCCTTCGCCCACGACCGCCAGCCGGTGCGCGAAATGGGACCGGCCAACATTGGCGGTGTAGCACACATCGGCCGGCGAGACGAGCGGATTCGCCGCCAGATACTGCTCGTAGCGCCGAGCCAGTTGCTTGAGCGCTCCTTCGCTCTTGGCCGAGAGACACAACAGGTGGATTGGTCTCTCTGGCCCATCGGCTCGAGGTGCGGCATCAGGCGCTTCTTCGAGCAGGACATGGGCGTTCGTGCCGCTGAAGCCGAATGAGCTAACCCCCGCGATTCGAGGCCCTGCCGCGGCCAGCCAGGGCGTTGTGCGCGTGGGGACCGAAATGGGCAGCACGCTCCAGTTGATATTGGGATTGGGGTTCTTCAGATGCAAGTGCGCGGGGATCTCGCCGTGCCGCATCGCAAGAATTGTCTTGATAAACCCGGCGACGCCCGCGGCGCATTCAAGATGCCCAAGATTAGTTTTGACCGATCCGATCAGCAGCGGGTGTTCCGTCGTTCGCCCCTCGCCCAGTACGGCCGCCAGCGCTTGAACCTCGATCGGGTCGCCCAGTGAAGTGCCAGTCCCATGCGCTTCGACGTACTGCACCTCGCTAGGTCGAAGCCCGGCGTCGGCCAGCGCCTCGCGGAGCATTGCCTGCTGGGCGGGCCCGTTCGGTGCGGTCAGACCGGCACTGCGGCCGTCCTGATTGACCGCTGTGCCACGGATCAGGGCGAGAATCCGGTCTCCCTCGGCCTGAGCGTCCGAGAGTCGCTTGAGCACAATGATTCCACAGCCTTCGCCGCGCACGAAGCCGTCAGCGGCCGCGTCAAACGCCTTGCACCGCCCGTCAGCGGCCATCATTCCGGCCTTGGATAAAATGATCGAGGTGCGCGGCGCCAGGATGACGTTTACGCCGCCGGCCAGCGCCGTGGAGCAACGCCCCGCGCGGAGATTGTCGCAGGCAACGCAAATCGCGACCAGCGACGAGGAGCATGACGTATCAATCGCCATGCTCGGGCCGTTTATGCCGAGGAAGTATGACAGTCGACCCGCGGCAATCGCCAGCGAGGTGCCGGCGGCGATGTGGCCGTGCAGCTCCGATGGCCCCAAACCATTGATGAGCTGGGCGAAGTCTTGTCCTGAAACGCCGATAAAGACGCCGGTCCGGCTTCCGACCAACCGGTCTGCGGCAATCCCGGCGTCCTCGATCGCCTCCCAGGCCACCTCCAGGACGAGCCGCTGCTGCGGATCCATCGTGCGAACCTCCCCGGGCAAGATCCCGAAAAACTCGGGATCGAAGCCGTCGACCTGATCGAGGAAGCCGCCCTGGCGCGTGCTCATCTTCCCGCTGACCGACGGATCGGCATTGTAATAGGCATCGCGATCCCAGCGATCGGCGGGAATATCGGTGATCGCGTCACCTCCCTTGCGCAGTAGCTGCCAGAAACGCTCCGGGTCGGCGGCGCCGCCCGGGAAGCGACACCCCATGCCGATCACCGCGATCGGCTCACTTCGATGCTTTCGAGCTGTTCGATCTTGGCCTGCAATTCCATCGCTAGCAGAGTCAGGCGCTGGGGCGAGAGCCTGGAGATTCGCTCATAAAAATCGTTCATTTGAACCCCTTTTGTTGCAAACGCAACGCCACGAGCCGGTTCACTTCGTCGTCAGGCATCTGCTCGAGCCTATCCAGAACTTTCGCGCCTCCGCTGGCATCTTGGGGATTCTGTCGCACCTCGTCTGGTCCAGGGGGCTTCTCCATGGGAAAGAAGACACCGAGGAGGTATTCGGTCAACGCCGCCGCGGTCGGGTAATCGAAGACCAGGGTTGCCGGCAGGGATTCGCGGACAGCAAGCCCGGTTCGGAGTCGGTTGCGCAACTCCACCGCGGTGAGTGAATCCAGTCCCAGCTCGAGGAGGGGCTTGTCTTCGGGGATGCGATCGTTGGGTTCCAGGCAGAGCACGCTTCTGACCTGGGCGCGGACGTGGTCGAGCAAGACCTGTCGCCGCCTTTTCGGGGGCGCCTGCTCGAGCTGAAGGCGTGCTTCCGCCCCGCTCGCTGCCGTCTCGTTGTCGGACTGTTGCGCCGACTGCTTATCGAGGATCGCCGCGAAGAATGGTCGTTCTAAAGAGTCCCCCAGGGTGGCGGCAAACTGCATCCAGTTGACCGACACGGACGTTACCTGGGCGGAGTCGCGCCGCAGCATCTGTTCGAGTAACGCCAAGCCTTCCACGGTCGAGAAGCTGTTCAGCCCATGACGGGCGAACCGGGCCTCTTGATCCTTTTGGGCGACGACTCCGACCTCCGCCCACGCGCCCCAGTTGATGCTCGGCGCGGAGACCCAGCGCCCGACGGTGGTGGGCCAGTCCGTCCAAGAACGCGTTGGCAGCGGCGTAGTCGGCCTGCCCTCGCACGCCGAGCACGGTTGCCGCGGAAGAAAACATCACGAAGAAATCCAGCGGGATGCTCCGGGTCAGGCGGTGCAAGAGCCACGACCCTTCCACCTTGGCGCGAACACGCGCAACCCGTTCCCAATCTTGCGTCGCCAGGACCGCGTTTTCCTCCATGACGCCGGCGGCGTGAATGACGCCTCGGATCGGCGGCAACGAGTCAGCGGCCAGTGCGAGTGCCCGACGGAGGTCAGGCTCTCGCGATACATCTGCGGCGACAACGAGGGCGTTCGCCCCGGAGTGTCGCCACTCTGCGATGATCTCACGTACCGGCGCGGCGGGTTCGCGCCGGCCGATCAGCAGCAAGTTCCGGGCACCTCGCTCGACTAGCCATTGGCCAACTCGGAACCCGAGACCCGTCAGGCCGCCGGTAATCAGGTAAGTGCCATCGCCGGGGAACCGAAGCGGTACCAAGGCGGTAGCGTCGGGAGTGGACTCCACTTGCGCCAACGGGTGCGCGGCGACAGGGCGCGAGCCTAGGGCGGCAAGCCGTGCCACGTGTCGGCGGCCCTGCCGAAACGCCACCTGCGGTTCGACGGCGGCCAAGTCGATCTCATGGCGGAGGAGGTTAACCTCGTCGCTGCCATCGGCTGGATCCAGGTCCACGCGCACGCAGCGAAACTCGGGATGCTCCAATCCGATCACCTTCGCCAGGCCCCAGATCGGCGCGGCGGCGACCCGGGCGGGCGCAGATTCCGAACCGACGGCCTGAACACCACGTGTCACGAGCCAGAGCCGTGGCGCGATGGCCCCGACGCGTCGCGCTAGTGTCTGGGCCAGGTAGAGCACGCTACGACAGCCCAGTGCGTGAGCTTCTGTCAGGTCGGCCACCGAGCCGTCGAGGGCGAGGGCCTGATCGAGCGACCAGAGATGAACCACGCTCCAGTCGGCCAGCGAATTCTCGCCGGCAAATTCACGGAAGAGCCTGTCGTAGTCGGCGGGGAAGCTGGAATCAATCTCGTAATGGGAACCGTCAATCGATCGGTACTCATCGCCCGGCGTCACCAATACGACGCGGCGACCGCTCGCTTCGAGCAATCTTGCCAGTTGGGCTGCAAGACCGCCCCGGTCAGCGAATAGGAGCAGTCGGTCAGTACCGTGTTTAAGGGGGTTCGCGGCAATTGTCCCAGTTTTTTTCCAGATCTCGGCCGACTCCACGTCGGGGACCCACCGCGTGATGTACATCGGGTTATCCGCGTCGCGGTCGTCGGCCCCACCTCGTGCGGGCTGAGGCGCAGCGATGGATTGACCCGGGTCGATCTCGCGAAACCAAAAACGGCGGCGCTGGAACGGGTAGCTGGGCAAGACGAGCCGGCGTCGCCCGTAGCCGCGGTCGAAGCCCTCCCAATCGATTCGAACGCCGCCCAGGTAAAGCGCGGCCAGCGATTGGAGCATCACAGTCCAGTCAGCCTGACCGCGGCGCAGCGACGGCAACAATTTCACGTCGGAATCAGGTAGGCAGCGGGCCGCCAGACCAGAGAGAACGGGGGTCGGACCGATCTCGACGAAAATATGATAGCCGAGAGTGCGCGCAGCCCCAAGGGAATCGGCAAAACGGACCGGCTGCCGGGCGTGCCGTCGCCAGTACGACGCTCCCAGGTCGCGCCCGTATGCCGCGGTTGCCGTCAGGTTGGAGATGAACGTGTTTCTTGGCTCCCGGTGGACCACCCGGGCGGCGACGCGCTCGAATTCATCAAGGACCGGCTCCACGAGCGGCGAGTGAAAAGCATGCGAGACTGGCAGCGGTATCGATTGGATACCGGCGGCCAGGAGGCAACCTCGAATCGCCTCAACTTCGCGCGCGGCCCCGGAGATCACGATATTCTTCGGGCCATTGATCGCGGCTACCGCGACGGTTTCGGCGTACGGCTCGATCGCTTGGTCGATCCGAGCTCGATCGGTGAACACCGCCGCCATGGCGCCGGCCGGCGTCGTCTGCATCAAACGTCCGCGGGCCGCGATAAGCGCAAGTGCGTCCTCCAGGTCGAAAACGCCAGCGACGCAAGCGGCAACGTACTCGCCGACACTATGACCCAGAACCAGCGACGGCTGGACGCCCCATGAGCGCCATAGCTCCGCCAGAGACCATTCGACGGCAAAGATCGCCGGCTGCGAGATTCTTGTTTGCTCTAGCTCTGATCGCGCCTCCGCCTCGTCAACCGGACGCGGATACAACACGTCCATCAGCGAGCGACCAATGTGCGGGCGCAAGATCGCGTCGCAATGCTCGAGCGACGCACGAAACAACGGCTGCGTATCGTAAAGCTTCCGTCCCATGCCTACGTATTGGGAACCCTGTCCGGTGAACAGGAAGGCAACGCGCGGTTTGTCCGGGCTCTCCCGGTTAACTGTCTGGAGTCCCTGCGCGGTCTGGCCCCGAACATAAGCTTGAAGTGACCCGCGCGTTTTGGCGGAGTCGTTGGCCGTCGCAACCAATCGGTGTTCGCAATGCAAGCACCGGTGTTGGCTGTGAACGCGACATCGGAGAGTGTGGCGTCTGGATGTTGACCCAGATATTCGTCGAACCGCCGAGCTAGCTCACGCAGGGCCGGATCACTCCGAGCAGACAGCGTCAAGAGATGGAGAGGGCGCTCGGTAGCAGCTCTCGGCAACTCGGTCGCGATCGGCGCCTCTTCCAAAATCACATGGGCGTTGGTGCCACTGAAACCGAATGAGCTGATCCCCGCGATCCGGACTCCGCCCGCGGGAATCCAGGGAGCATGTTCGGTCGTCACCTTGACTGGAAGCTCCGCCCAGGGAATGAACGGATTAGGAACGCAAAGGTGCAGGTGGGCGGGGATCTCGCGGTGTTGCAGGGCCGCGATCACCTTGAGCAAGCCGGCCATGCCCGCCGCAGCTTCCAGATGGCCCAAGTTCGTCTTGACCGACCCGATCAAGAGCGGCCGGTCGATTGCACGCCCCCGGCCCAGCACAGCTCCGAGGGCCTGGACCTCGATCGGGTCACCTAGCCGAGTGCCCGTGCCGTGGGCCTCAACATAACTGATCTGCTCGGGCCGCAGGTTGCCATCGCGGAGCGCAGCACGGATGACCGCCTCCTGGGCCGGCCCATTTGGCGTTGTCAGGCTGCTGCCGGCCCCGTCCTGATTGACGGCACTGCCGCGCACCATTGCCAGGATCTGATCGCCGGCAGCCTGCGCGTCAGAGAGCCGCTTGAGAAGGACCACGCCGCACCCTTCGGCCTGGCCGAATCCGTCTGCCGAAGCGTCGAAGGTCTTGCACCGCCCGTCAGCGGCCATCATTTGCGACTGGCACATCGATATCGCATTGTCCGGGGACAAGATCAGGTGAACACCGCCAACCACGGCCAGCTCGCATTCGCCATCGCGCAGAGCACGGCAGGCCAGGTGCAACGCCACCAGCGACGATGAACAAGCGGTGTCTACCGATACGGCCGGGCCGTGCAGTCCCAGGACATAAGACAGCCGCCCGGAGGCGACTCCGTGGGACGAGCCCGAGCCGAAGTAAGCATCGAACAGCGCCGGATCTCTCAGCTTTATCTGAAGGTTGGCATAGTCGTTGGTTGCGAGGCCGATGTAGACGCCGGTCTGACTGCCACGCAGCTTCTCGGGCGACAGCCCGGCGTGCTCGAGCGCCTCCCACGTGACTTCGAGGAGTAGCCGCTGCTGAGGATCGATGCCGGCAGCTTCGCGCGGGGCGATTCCGAAGAACTGCGGGTCGAAGCCACTCACGTCGGTAAGGAATCCTCCCCCCCGGGTGTTCAACTTGCCTGGCTTGCCGGGCTCGGGATCGAAATAGGCGTTCACGTCCCAGCGGTCCAACGGGGTGGGTCCGGTCGCGTCCGTGCCGTCGCGCAGAAGCCGCCAAAAGGCGTCGAGATCGTTGGCTCCGCCGGGAAAGCGGCAGCCCGCCCCAATCACGGCGAGCGGCTCGGTGCGCGCGCGAGTAAGAGCTTCGAGGCGGGCCTCGAGTTCCTCGATCTTGAGGAAGGCCCGCTTCACCGGGGATAACTCGTTGCGGGAATCACTCGGGTTACTCACAACGGATCCTTTAGAGTCTCCAGTTTCTTGAGGAGAAGCTCCTCGACCTCGGCGTCCGACAAACGTTCAACTCCGGCCGCGCCGATCCGCACGGTTGGGCCGGGTCGCGGTGCTACCGTCTTGTCAGCCGCGGTCTCCACTGTCGAGTCGGCTTCTCCTAGCCGGGCCCTCAGGTATGACGCGATGGCTGCGACGGACGGGTAATCGAAGATCAGTGTCGCG
Source organism: uncultured Planctomycetota bacterium (assembly GCA_963818265.1). Classification (GTDB taxonomy): domain Bacteria; phylum Planctomycetota; class Planctomycetia; order Isosphaerales; family Isosphaeraceae; genus CAWFRS01. Next base: position 1,132,180 of record CAWFRS010000001.1, read on the forward strand.
GGCAACGTCCAATCGAGCTGAAGCTCCTTGCTCAACCGGTCGCGTAACTCAATGGCCATGAGTGAGTCGAGGCCAAGATCCACCAGGCGCCGATCGCGATCGATGGTTCCCGCCGCATCGCGGCGGAGCCCCCGGGCCACGTGGCGCCGCACGAACTCCACCAGAACTTCTTCGTGCTCACTCGGAGGCGTTTCAGCCAGCCGCTTCAAGACGCCGTATTCGCCCTCCCCGGGCTGGTAACCGTTTTTATGTCCGCGACTTTTGGCTGGGTCGGGGTCGGAGATGTAAGGCACACGGGCGCCGCCTGGTGTACGCGCGACGAAAACGTGTGAGCCGATCACTTTAGCGGGCGAAGTCGGCGCCGGGAACGCATGGGCGTTGACGAAACCGCGGGTTTGCAACACCTCCAGCCACCGCGGACTATTAAGCAAGGGGCCGTCCTCCCGCAGGCCGTCATGATAAATCTGCCAGCCCTCGATCAACGCGACAGTCGTGTCAAAATACGATGGTGGTTCCGTGACCTCGTACAGGGCGAGCAGGCCGTCCGGCGCCAGGAGCGAGCGCACGAAGTCAATTGTCTGCCCAAGGTCGCGTGTCGCATGCAAAACATTGGCGGCGACCACGATGTCGTACTGGCCCGCGGCAAAACCCTGTTGTCGCGGATCAGTTTCCAGATCGAGAAGGCCGTACGAGACAAAAGGGAAGCCCTCGAACAGCCGTTCGGCGCGAGCCAGGAAAAAGTCGGATACATCAGTAAAATAATACTGGACCCCGGTGGTAGGCAAAGCTGGCAGGATCGAACTTGTCGTCGCACCCGTTCCGCCCCCGAGCTCAAGGATCCGCACCGGGCGGCCGGGCGGCGTGGCAGCGATGAAGGCCTGCACCACGGCAGCGACGATACCGTTGAAGTAGCGCGACTGTGCCGCGCAGATAGATCTCGTCGGCGAGGTCGGAAGAGCCGCCAGGGAACAAGAGGTTGAGAGGACTCTCCGCTCCCGTCAGGACACGATGCAGATTCGGACCACATTCACGAACCAAGCGGAGCAGAACCGGATCATCGTCGAAGAGCCCGTTGACTGCCTCGAGAACTGTTTCTGGCTCCGCCTCTGGCAAGGGCCGGTCGGCGATGTAGTGGCCGTCATGATGCCGGAGCAACCCCCCCGCGGCAAGCCGGCGGAGCCAGTGGTTCATCAATGTCCGATAGATCGGCCGAACCCCCAGCCTGCTGACGAAATCGTCGGGCCGCAAAGCCTGACCCGCCACGACAAAAGCGCCGACAGACCGCAACGCGCCGACGATATAGGCCGTGGAGAGTCGATCGAGCATAGCGTACTTGGCCGTGAAGGTGTGCAGGTTCAGGTCGATCGGCACCAGGTCGGCGTGGCGACTCCCGGCGGCAACGACAGCCGGCCAGCGAGCAGCCAATGATTTGTCGGCACATGTGGATGTGTTGGATTCAAACCAAAAGCGCTTCCGCTCGAAGGGGTAACCCGGAAGCGTCACGATCCGCCGCGTGTAGTCGCGATCGAAGCCCTTCCAATCCACGTTGACCCCACGCCGATACAAGGCAGCCAGAGTTCCCAGAAGAGTCTCCCAATCGGACCGTCCCTGGCGCAGGGACGGCAGCCATTGAGCCGAGCCCGCCACGTCGCGGCTTGGTCCGATGCCTCGCAAAGTCGGCGCGGGCCCGACCTCGAGGAACGGCGCATGCCTTGGCCCGAAAGCGTGGCGATCCCCTCCGCGAAGCGGATCGGCTCTCGCACGTGGCGGACCCAGTAAGCCGCGTCGGGGACTTCGCCGACACCGAAAACGTCGCCGGAAAGATCAGAGACGAGTGCCAATCGCGGCTCGGAGTAGCGGACCGTAGCGGCCACCCGGGCAAACTCCGACAGAATCGGCTCGACACACGGTGAGTGGTTGGCGTGCGAGACGGCAAGCGGCCAGCTCAAAATCCCCATGGCGTCGAGCTTCCGCAGTACCTGGCGGACGTTGGCCGCCGGCCCGGCGATCACCACCTCCTCGGGACCGTTGTACGCAGCAATATTGACCTGGTCGGCGTAGGCGCGCCAGCACCCACCGCGCCCGTTCGGCGGCGACGAGTACGGCCGCCATCATCCCGTCGCGGGGCAGCGACTGTGTCAAACGGCCCTGCGCGGCGACCAGTTTCAAGCCGTCAGCCAGGCTGAAGACGCCAGCGCGACAGGCGGCAACGTACTCACCAACACTGTGGCCCAGTAGGGCGGCCGGCTCGACGCCCCACGAGCACCACAGCTCCGCCAAGGCCCATTCCAGGGCGAAAAGGGCCGGCTGGGCGTAGGCGGTCTCGGCGAGCGGCGACGTACTGCCGTCGGGCGGAAAAAGTATGGGGATCAACGGCAGATCGACATGGGCAGTGAGAATCTCGGCGCAGCGGTCGAGTGCCCGCCGAAACGTCGGCTGCGTCTCGTAGAGCTGGCGTCCCATGTCGATATACTGCGATCCCTGGCCGGCGAAAACGAACACGACGTCCGGGGCCGAAACAACGGCCGTTCGTGCGGCGAGCACAGAGCCCTGTGCATCGCCGGCCGCCACCGCCCGGAGCTGGCTGACCGCGTCGATCGCCGAGGCGGCCGTCAGTGCCGCCCGATGGTCAAAGTGGGCTCGCCCGGCGTTGGCGACGTACGCCATATCGGCCATATCGGCCGCGGGAGCGGCCAGCGCATCGGCATAGGCAGCGGCGATCTCCCGGAGCGCCTCGGAGCTTCTGGCCGACAGCGTGAGAACGTGAAGCGGCCGCTCGACCATGGCCGGCGCCGATTGCCGTAACGGAGCGTCTTCCACGATGACGTGGGCGTTCGTACCACTGAAGCCGAATGAGCTGACACCGGCGACTCGCGGCTCCGACCCGGCCGGCCAAGGTGTGGCTCGGTCACCACCGTGAGCGGCAGCCGGCTCCAGTCGATGTGGGGGCTTGGCCGATTGAAGTGCAGTTGCGGGGGGATCTCGTTGTGACCCATCGACAGGACGACCTTGATCAGGCCCGCCAGGCCCGCGGCCGACTCGGCGTGGCCAATATTCGTCTTCACAGAGCCAATAAGCACGCGAGAACGTCCTTGGCGATCACCCAGCACGGCTGCCAGTGCACTCGCCTCGATCGGGTCACCCAGCGCGGTGCCGGTGCCGTGAGCCTCGACGTACTGGACCCGGCTGGCCTCGATCGCCGCGTTGCGCAGCGCCGCGCGGATGACAGCCTCTTGCGACGGGCCGTTGGGCACCGTCAGGCCGCCACTGCGGCCGTCCTGATTAATCGCGCTGCCCCTGATCACAGCGCGGACGCGATCGCCATCGGCCAGCGAATCGCTCAGTCGCTTCAGGACGACCACGCCGCAGCCCTCCGCCCGGCCGAAACCATCGGCGTCGGCGTCAAACGTCTTGCATCGGCCGTCCGCCGCCAGCATCCGAGCCTTCGAGAGTGCGATGTGGAGTCTGGCCCCAGGATCAGGTTCACGCCCCCGGCAAAGGCGAGCCGGCACTCGCCGGCCCGCAGACTCTGGCAGGCCAGGTGAACGGCCACCAGAGACGACGAGCAACCGGTGTCTACTGAAATCGAGGGTCCCTGAAGGCCAAGGGCATAGGACAGCCGTCCGGAAGCGACACTGTGGGCGAAGCCCGTGGCATAATAGGCGTCCAGCAGACCCGCGGAGCCATCACGCGCCTGCAATAGCGGATAATCAATGCTCGCGATGCCGACGAAGACTCCGGTTTGGCTACTCAAAAGCCGGTCGGGCGCGAGCCCGGCGTCTTCAATCGCCCTCCAGCTCACTTCAAGCAACAGCCGCTGTTGAGGGTCGATGCCGGCGGCCTCGCGCGGCGAGATCCGGAAAAAGTCGTCATCGAAACGGTCCACATCATCCAGGAACCCTCCGAATCGGGTGGTCATTTTTCCTGAGGCATCGACCCTCGGGTCGTATAAAGCGTCTCGACTCCAGCGGTCGGCCGGGATCTCAGTGACGGCATCGACGCCGTCGCGAAGCAGCTTCCAGAAAGTTTCCGGGCTGTCGGCCCCGCCGGGGAAACGGCAGCCGATACCAATCACGGCGATCGGCTCGCTGCGTTGCCGCTCACATTCGTCGAGCCTGGCGCACATGGTGCGCAGCTCCACGATCGCCCGCTTCACCGAGGATAGTTGGTCAGACGGAGTTTGCAGCTTCGTCGCTCAATGGAGCCTCCTCTCTGCCCGGGCGAGCTCGGCAAGCAGCAGAGCCTCTGCCTCATCGGCCGAGAGCCCGTCAAGCTCGGCAAGCGGTTCAACGGCGTCCTCGCCACCGCTGTCGTTGGCAGTCGGGTGCCCGGGCTCCGCCGCGTCGAGTCGCAGAAGATCGCGTGCGAGAAACTCGACCAGCGACGCGATGGTAGGATGGTCGTAAACCAAGGTCGCCGGCAACGCTAACCCGGTGCTGGTCTGTAGGCGATTCCTCAGCTCGATACTCATTAGCGAATCGACACCCAGATCGCTGAGACCTTGGCGTGGATCAAGGCGGAAGGCGGCATCAAATCCCAACACTTTCAGCACCTGTTCATGGATATGCTCTTGCAAGAGCCTCGCCCGATCAGCGGGTCGCGCATGTTCTAATCGACGTGACAGGTCCGGTTTGGCCGTAACGACTCTCGACGCGGTGTCAGCCTTCTTGTCGCGAGTTACTTCCGAAAAGAAGCGCGGGGTCGCGGTTGCCGGCGGGTAACGCTTCATGAATCGAGACCAGTCAATCGGCGCCACGACAACCTGGGTATGGCCTGCACGCATAAGATGCTCGAGCACTCGGACGCCGAGGTCCGCCGAGAAACTCCCCATGCCATGGGCCCGAAGCCGGTTGCCGACATTGCGCTCGGCGGCGGCGCCGATCTCGGACCAAGGGCCCCAGTTGACGCTCAAGGCCGGAAGCCCCATGGCACGGCGGCGATGCGCCAGCGAATCAAGAAAGGCATTGGCGGCGGCGTAGTTCGATTGACCCGCGGAACCCAGCACTGCCGAGGCCGACGAAAACAGCACGAAATGGTCCAGCGGAAGCTTCTGTGTCAAGCTGTGGAACAGCCACGCTCCTTGCACCTTGGGCGCCAGTACTTGAGCGAAACGTCCCCAATTCTGCCGCATCATTACACCGTCATCCAACACACCCGCCGCATGGAAGAAGCCGCGCAAAACCGGGAAGGACGAGCGAATTTCGTCGAGGACATTGGCCGCGTCATCGTGATTGGACACGTCGCCCTGGCGGACCGCGATCCGAACGCCGGTCTGCGCCAGCTCATCGATGGTGCGTTGCGCGGCGACGGACGGGGCACTGCGACCCATAAGCACCAGGTGCCGCGCGCCGTGTTCAACGAGCCATTCGGCCACGCGTAGGCCGAGTCCGGACAGTCCGCCGGTGATCAAGTACGTTGCATCACAGCGAATGAAGGATGACTCGCTGACTGGTGATGCCGGCGGATGCGCGGTAGGGGGCAGCGTGACGACGACCTTGCCGATGTGCCGGGCTTGGGCCATGTACCGGAACGCACCAATGACGTCCGCCACCGGAAAGACGCGCATCGGCAACGGTTGCAATGCCCCGCTTCGAATCTCGTTGACGATGGGCCGTAGAATCGCGTTAATCCGGGCCGGATCGTTGCGGCAGACGTCCGCCAGTTCGACAACGGTATAGCAAACGTCGGCCTTCTTTGCAGACACCTGAGCCGCGCTCCAGATTCCCCTCCGTCCGATTTCAACGAACCGCCCCTTTGACTGGATTGCCGAGAGGCTCGCAGCGATGAAATCGCCGCTCAAGGAATTGAGGACGATGTCGACACCGGTTCCCCCGGTTGCTTCAAGGATTTGATCGGCGAATTCCACGGTGCGCGAATCCATGACATGCTCAACGCCAAGCGATGCCAGAAAGGCTCGTTTGTGGGCACTGCCGGCCGTGGCGAAGATCTCCAAGCCCGCGGCCCTGGCGATCTGGACCGCTGCCAGGCCCACGCCGCCGGCGGCGGCGTGGATCAAGACCCGTTCGCCGGCCTTCATTCCGGCGACATCGTGAAGTGCGTGCCAGGCTGTCATGAAGGCGCTGGGAAGCGTTGCCATCTGCTCAAAACTGAGGTCCCCGATCCGGAGAACCAGAAGCGCTGCGGCCGTCGTCGCATAGGTGCCGAAGCAGCCGAAGGCGATGCCCGCGACGTCGTCTCCGACACGAAGACTTGACACGCCCTCGCCAACCGCAACGACGGTACCCGCGCAATCGGCTCCCAACGGACCGGCGTCGCCAGGATACATTCCCATGGCATTCAAAACGTCGCGGAAGTTGAGGCCCACGGCGCGAACCTGAATTTCAACCTCACCCGGCCCCGGAACCCGGCGGCTTGCCGGCCGCAGCATCAAACCATCGAGCACTCCGGGAGAGGTGTTCTCAACGCACAAAGGCTCAATAGCCGCGTCGTTACGAGGGGCCGTCGCCCGCGGTGCCGGCAAGTAACGGACCAGCCGCGCGACACGACGCGCGCCACCGCGAATGGCGATTTCCAGTTCATCGTCCGGAGCGAGCAACTGGTCGCAAAGCGCGGCGACGTCGTCGTTCGTCACGGTCTGATCAAGATCAACTCGCGTACAGAAAAGCTCCGGATGTTCGAGCGCAATGACCTTGCCCATCCCCCACAAGAGGGACTGGGTTATCGCCAATGGCATCGCGCTGTCACCGGACAGTTGAGCGTTGCGGGTCACCAGCCACACGCGGGGCTGCGTCAGCCCCCAGCGCGCCCACCGCCTGTACCAAATGCAAGGCGCTTCGGCAGCCAGTATTGAACACCGTGTTCAGGTCGACGATCGGTTCATATAAATCAGGCTGATCCACAGACCAGAGATGGACGACGCCCCTCAATCCGCCGCGTAGCGAGGTCAAAACCTCCTGGATGACGCGATCATGATCGCGCGCGCTCGTCGGATCAATCGTAAAACGGCGAGTGTCGTGGGCTTCGAAAGCATCCCCTGCCGAGACCAGTATGCAATTCTCGCCGCGGTCCTCGAGCGCCCTGACCATGTTTCGACTTACATCGCCGCGGTCCTCAAAGATCAGCCAATTACCGTGTTCACGGTGAGAAGTCGCGGGATCCGACCAAGATTGGGAACCAGTCGCATACGCTCTGATCGCAAGATCCGCGTCAAACGCTCCCACTCCTTCAAATCGCGGCGAAACCATCTTCGCGATTTCAGACTTGGCGGCCGAGAGATCACGCGGCTGGCTGTCGCCCACTGCGGGCTGGGCTATCCAGCCCACTTCGTACAGCCAATCGTGAAACGGCTCCTGCACGGCGCACCGCAACGATCGACGAGTCACTCGTTTCACCGTCAATCCGCGCACCTCAATGACAAGTCGTCCGGTCACATCGAAGATATACGCGTCGTACGTCAGCGTTTCGGCATTCGTCGTATGTCCGCTCAGAACGACATGACTTGTCAGTTCCAAGCCGGGGCATCCATGGACTTGATACGCCTTGACGGCGATCGGCATATAGGTCGCCGGCTCGCTGTCCGCTGCTTGTTCGGGCCAGATGGCCGCGAGGATGTGCAGACAAGCGTCCAAACATGCCGGATGGACCGTGTAGCGGTCGGCCTCGATCGCCAGACTGTCTGGCAGGCGTACCTGGCCGTAGGCCTCGGTTTCTCCGCGCCAGACCCTCTGGACTCCCCGAAATGCCGCACCGAACACACTCCCCTGCGCCTCAAGCCTCTGGTACAGCGTTTCGACGGTTAGCTCTTTGGTGCATCCGGCGGAGCGTCCGGCAGGACCAGAACCTTGCGGCGCCTCGGTTCTCAGGATATCCACGGGCTGGCCGAGCCGCACGTTTCCGGCGACGTGCGCCGTCCACGAATCGTCCGCGCCGCTCTCGACGGCCGGCCGGCTCAAGATGTGGAACCGGGCTCGCCCTGCTTCCGGTGCGGCCAGCACCAATTGTATTGTCCTCGATGCGCCGTCAGAGAGCACGAGGGCCTCGGAAATCTCGACGTCTTCCAAGCGGTGGCCTGCCGCGCCATGGGCGACATTTGCCGCGGCGATCGCCATTTCGAGGTAAGCAGTCATCGGTAACACGATCTTTTCGTGCACCCGATGATCGATCAAGTAGGGCAACGCATCGATCGTCGCGCGGCACTCGAAAATCGTCTCCTCGATCATCGGTGATCGCGTACAATGTCCCAGCAGCGGATGAAGCGCCGCGTCATCGCGACGTGGCGAGTAAAAAGCACGCCGGGCACTCTCGGCGATCTCGATCCAGCAGCGCTGACGCCGAAAAGGGTACGTCGGCGCGTCGACACGTTGGCCTGCGAAATCGCGTGCGAAATCGCCCCAATCGACGTTAACTCCGCTGACATAAAGCTCGGACAGGCTTTCGAACATTTGCTCCCAATCGTCCCGGCCGCGGCGCAGCGATGCCACCCAGATCGCTCTGCCGTCTTCAACCGCGCTTTGGGGATCGGCCGCGAAAATTGCGCCGGGACCGATCTCAACGAGTAGACGACACCCCGCTTCCGGAAGTTGTGTGAAGACCTTCATCGTTTGCGCGGGCCAGCGTAGGTGACTGCGCCAGTATCGCGGGTCGGTAAGTTCGGAATCGCCAACAACCATGCCCGTGGCGGCCGAAACAAATGGCACCCGAGGCGAGCCGTAATGGAAGGCAGCCGCCTCTGCTTCAGTAAGGCACGCCGACCTCTCGGCGGCGGAAGTTCGTCCCTGCAAGCGACCGTAGTCAATCGCTAGCCGCAATGCGTCCTCCCACCGTAAGACCCCGGCGATGCTCGCGGCAACGTATTCGCCCACCCCCTGACCCATGACAGCCGCCGGTCCGATTCCCCACGACCTCCATATCTGGGTTAGTGCGTACTGAAGAGCGAATAGCGCCGCGTTTGCCATGGCCGGATCGTCGGTGAATGGATCGGGACCGGGTCGCGCACCGGTGTCGGGGTAAAGCGCTTCGAGAAAATTGCAATGAAGCCAGCCGTGCGCCAGTTCTGCGCACCGTTCCATCGTTCGGTTGAATGCGAGCTGCGTGTCATATAGCCGACGGCCGATCCCTGTCAGTTCCCGCGCATCCCCGGAAAAAACGAAGGCGATCTTTCGGCGCTGGTCAGTGACGTGGCCGGTTCGCAGGTGCCGCGCGTTTTCGCCAGCGGCGAAGGCCGCCAATTCCATTCGGGCTTGCGCCGACGACGCGGCTGCGAGCGCGAGCCGGTGGGCAAATTCGGCACGGCCGGAATTGGCGGTGAAGCACAGATCGGCCCAGGATTCCGCCGGGTGAAAGGTAAGATGATCCGCGAAGCGCTTCGCCAGCTCTCGGAGCGTTTCGTCGCTTTTGGCCGATAGCCGCAAGAAATGCATCGGGTGCTTGCTTTTGGCCGGAGTCAATGGGATCGGCGGCGGCTCTGCCACGATGACATGCGCATTCGTTCCGCTGAAGCCGAACGAGCTGACGCCGGCCACTGCGCGGCTCGAGTCCGGCTGGCCACGGCGTGCGAGCCGTCGGCACCGTGACCGCGAGCCGATCCCAGGGAATCTGCGGTGTGGGCCGGGTCAGGTGCAGGTGCGGGGGAATCTCCGAGTGCTGCAACGATAGGACGACTTTCAATAAGCCGGCGATGCCCGATGCCGATTCCAGATGTCCGAGATTGGTCTTCGCCGACCCAATGGCCAGCGGCCGATCAGCCGGCCGCCCCTCGCTCAGAACGGCAGCCAGGGCCTCGACCTCAATGGGATCGCCGACGCCGTTCCCGTCCCATGGGCCTCGACGTAGCTGACCTGCGCCGGCTTTACACCGGCGTTCTCCAGGGCGGCCCGAACCACGGCTTGCTGGGCCTGACCGTTGGGAACAGTCAGACCACTGCTGCGACCGTCCTGGTTAACCGCCGATCCTTTCAATAACGCCAGCACCCGGTCGCCGTCGGAAAGTGCGTCGGCAAGGTGCTTGAGGACCACGAGTCCGCACCCTTCGCTGCGTACGAATCCGTTTGCAAGTGCATCAAAGGTCTTACACCGACCATCGGGGGACATCATGCCCCACCGCGAAAAGCAAGCCAGCATTTTCGGCGACAGGACGACGTTGACGCCGCCCGCCAGTGCCATGCGACATTCACCGTGCGCAGACTTTGACACGCCAGATGGACGGCGACCAGTGACGACGAGCACGCCGTATCGACGGCGACGCTGGGCCCTTGCAAGCCGAGCACGTACGCGATTCGGCCCGCCGCGGCATTGAGCAAATTGCCGCTCATGACATACGCATCGAGAATGTCCGGGGTGGCCGACTCCATCACGAGACTGGAGGTATTCGCGCACGTGATTCCCACGAAGACTCCGGTCGCGCTGCCGCCTAAACGGTCAGGAGGCTGTCCGGAATGCTCGAGTGCCTCCCAGGCGACCTCAAGCACCAGCCGATGTTGCGGGTCCATGCTGGCCGCTTCGCGAGGTGTGATGCCGAAGAATTGCGGATCGAACTGCTCAACTCCGTCGACAAAACCGCCCCACTGACTTCCTAGTCTCTCAAGGGCCGCGTCATCGACGCCCGCGGATCGCAATAGTTCCCGTCGAGCAGCCGGAACCGCACTGATCGCATCGGTCCCGGTCTGGAGCAAACGCCAGTAGTCTTGCGGACCCCGGACGCCTCCGGGCAGCCGGCACCCCATGCCGATCACGGCGATTGGCTCGTGACGGACCGATTCCAGACCGCGCATGCGCTCCTGCATCTCATCCAGCGCCTTCAGGGCCTGGGCCAGGACGTTTCGCCGGTCGGTATCGGATCGCGTCATCGTCGATGCCTCGTCAAATGATTGAACCAACCATTTGGACTGAACGCGCCGGAAGCGGCGTCCAGCGAACTCGCGCCGCACGGCCGCGTCAATTGCACGCGCACGTCCCATTCAGTATTTCCATCGCACTTGCTCGACCTTGGACGCCAGCAGATCCAGCAATTCGTCCTCGGACGCTATCACGTCATCACAAGTTTCCGCGGCGGCCAGTGCACCGGCCGGAAGCGAGTCATGGGCGACAGCGGAACGCGGAATAGCCACGCGCTCAGGCGCAAGCCCAGTCGCCGTCACTGGCGCCGCGCTCAATTCCTTGGCCAGAAACTCGGTCAGCGCTGCGATCGTCGGAAAATTGAATGTGAGGGTCGCGGGAAGGGACCGCTCGACCTCTGCCTCAAGCGTGCGCCTCAACTGGATCGAGGTCAGCGAATCCATCCCCATCTCGAAAAAACCCTGACGTCGATCGATCGGCAGCGCTGGATCGCGTTGGAGAACGCCGGCGACTACGCTGCCGCACCTGATTTTCGAGCATTTCAAGTCGGTCGCCCGGAGCAGCAGCTTCCAACTGTCGAATGAAGTCGTGCTGTGCGCGGATGTCGGCGATGGCGTGTCTTGGGGCCGGTGGTCGATCCGCTCGAGAAAGGCGTGATCACGCTTTGCATACGCCGCCAGCAGTTCAGTCCAGTCGATCGCGGCCACCATTTTTCGAGTCTCGCCGGCTGCGAGCAGCCGACCCAGTACGCCGATAACGCGCGCTCGGACGGCATCGGTTTGATGCCGAAACGCGCCAGCTTCACTTGCTCTTCTTGCGAGAAACTCCGCAACTCGTCCCATGCTCCCCAGTTGATCGAGAGAACCGGCAGCCTGAGAAATCGGCGGTAGTGGGCGAAAGCGTCCAGAAACGCATTAGCCGCCGCATAGTGGGCCAGCTTCTGCGCACCGAGTAATGAAGCCACCGAGGAGAACATCACGAAGAAATCAAGCGGCCATCCCAGCGTCAGCTCGTGGAGATTCCAGGTGCCAACAGTCTTCGCCCGCAGCATGCCATCTAGCGTTTCCCATGGCATTTCGATCACGGGCTCGGCATGAAAGCGAACGCAGCGTGGACAACACCTCTCAGTCGCGGCCGGCTCTTGCCGAACTCGCCCAAGACGTTCGCCAGCGCTGCTCGATCTCCAACGTCCACGGCAACGACCTCAACGGCGACTCCCAGCCGCTCGATCTCCTGCAGCTGCCGCCACCACGCGATAGGCCTCACTCGCGACCGGCAGGTTTGGCCATAGCGACCGGTCAGGTACGCCGCGTCTTCCCATCAGCACCAGATGCCCCGCGCCGTCTTCCGCCATCAAGCGTGCGACCTTGGTTCCAAGTCCGCCGAGCCCACCGGTGATAAGGTAGGCACCGTCGGCACGCAGCTCGAACTTTCCTACTGGCGGCGCCTTGCACGGGGCTAGCCGGCAAACATAGCGGTCACCCCTCAGTGCAATTTGATCCTCGCCGTCCGGCCCGGTGATCTCAGTGACGAGCCGCGCGGCATCGCGGTATTCGCCGGCCGGGACCAGGTCGATCAAGCCGCCCCAGAGCTCGGGATGCTCGACGGCGAGGGACCGGCCGAAGCCCCACAGCGGCGCCTGTGCGATCGCAGGCGGTTCGAGGTCCTCGGCGACGGTCTGTGCTCCGCGCGTCACCAGCCACAAGCCCTTTGCCGGGACGATAGAGGCCTCGACCAAGGCCTGGGTCAGGTAGAGCACGCTACCACAGTTAAGCATCTGGTTCGTTGGCCAGTCGGTCGCGGTTGTCGGGCCCGCGACGTCGGCACTCCAGAGGTGAACCACGACGTGACATACGCGGGAACCATCGCCGAAGGCCACTCGCACAAGTCGATGGTAATCAGCGGCTTCCCCCGGACGGATACGATAGCTATATTCTTCCAAAGCCTCGAAATACGCACCGGCTTGACGAATAGACAACGGCCCCCATCGGATTCGATCAACGTTGCCATGCTCTGTCCGGTGCCTCGGCCGTCTTCGAAGATGAGCCACGTTTCCGACGGGCTTGCCGATCCTTCCGCTGACGCGGTGCGCCGGATCGGCCGGCCGTCGCTCACGGCATGAACCGCCGGCGCCGCCACGGTTTCGTCCATGGGCCCCGCACCGTGAACTCGCGGGCTCTCGGGCGTGGCAACCATCGAGGCCCGACCGATGACGACCGCTTGCTGAAAAACAGCCGACTCGCCATCGACCTGGCAAGGAACGAACGCCGCCTCGACAAATCCGGCCTCTGCCAGTATCGACCGCCAGGCTTCTGTGGGGATCAGGGGATAAGACAGTCGCGCCCTGAAGTCGCTAAACTTCCACCAGCCGTCGGTCAGCCCAAATGTCAGGTCGAGCCACGCCGCTGCGCCGTCCCTTCCAGAAGCACGACCATTCCCCCCGGCGCAAGCAAACGTCGGACGTTTCTCAGCGTTTTCCGCAGGTCGCAGGTCGCATGCAGGACATTCGCGGCCAGAATCAGGTCGAACCCACCAGGCGAAATCACCGTACTGTCGCCCGCTGCTACATCGTCTTGCTCGACGTCGAGCAGCTCGCAAGCGCATGAACGGATACCCGCGAAACGTCGCGCGGTGCGCTTCAGAAATATTGTCGAGACATCGGTGAAGACGTATTCCACCCGCTGCGTGGGCAGTCTTGCGACCAGGGACGCCGTCGTGCCTCCCGTGCCGGCGCCGATCTCCAAAACGCGAACCGCCCTTGCGGGCGGCAGACTGGCTAGCATCGCCTCGATCGTCTCCGCGATCAGCGTGTTGGCAGCTCTGGCGCTAGGAACGTCCTGATAGATCCTCTCGGCCGACGCCGTCGGATCATCGGGAAATAGCAAGCCCAGCGGACTCAACTCTCCCTTCAAAACTCTGGCCAGGCTCAATCCGCATCGTTCCACGAGGTGAAAAACAGCCTGCCATTCCGGGTACTCGTTTCTGAGCCGGGCCAACAGGCGGCGAGGGTCAGTTGTCACGGGTTCACGGACGACTCGCCACCCGGTCTCCTCGCGTGTGAGCAGTCCGTCCGCCTCGCATATTTTGGTCAAGTGGTCCAGAAACCGTGCGTATTGCGGCCGGACACCCAGGCTTTCGGCAAGCGTTTCGGCGGAGTCAAACTTCCAGCGGTCGCCGGCACGAAGGGATATGCCCAACGTCGTCAGAGCATCGATCATGAACCCAATGCTCGCTGCTTCGAGTTGTTGCAGTAAGCCACCTGTCCGCGGCAGCAAGTAACCCGCGTCGACCGCCTCGACGCGAGACTGAGTATGAGCCGCGAGTTCGCCTGGTGCCGCAAACTGGGGGGCGCGGCAAGGCGCGTCGTTCGGACAAAATCGAGATCGCAATTCCCACTCGACATCGTAATACCATGGCAGCGCGTCATTGTCGATTTCGGCCCGGGGGGCCGCGCGCCGGCGTTTCGAGCCAGTACCGCTGCCGTTGCCACGGATAACGGGGCAGGGCAACGCACTCTCCTCCGGCCGGATGCTGCTTGTGCCAGTCGACAGGGTATCCGGCGACATACAACTGTCCGAGCGCATCGAGCATTGTCTCTCGTTCGCTCCGCCCACGGAGTAGGCTCGCCAGAATCGTCCTCTCGGAGGCAAATTCGGCACGGTTCAGCGGTTGGCCGCACGGCGGCGTGACACACTGGGAAATGTATGACCCGAGCACCGGCTGCGAACTTATCTCCATGAAGGTCGAGCAGCCTGCCGACAGCAGGAACTCGATCCCTGGGCCGAAAAGAACGGTCTGGCGAATATTCCGCGCCGAGTAGTCGGGACCGAAATCGTCGCCCGCCGCTGGAATGCCTGTGACCGTAGATATGAGCGGGATCGCGGCGGTCCGCGGCACGATATCGCGAACGGCCGCTGTCAACTCGTCGCAAAGCGGATCCATCTGTGCGCTGTGAAATGCGAAGTCGACGTCGAGTAACCGGACGAATACGTCCCGCGATTCCAGTTTTCGTAGCACCTGCGCCAGGATCTCGGTGTCTCCAGAAAGCACCGTCCCGGTCGGGCCATTGATCGCGGCAATCGATGGGGACTGGTTCTTTTCAGCAACAATGCGGCGGGCCTCGTCCGCCGACAGCCCGACCGCAGCCATTTTTCCCCGGCCCCGGCGCACATCATCACTCGGTTGCGGTGAAAGATCACTCGCGCTGCGTCTTCGAGGCTGAGCACTCCAGCGGCATGCGCGGCAGCGACCTCACCCACGCTGTGACCGATCACAGCATCCGGCAACACACCCCACGAGCGCATGAGCGCGGTGAGGCCGACTTGTAGGGCGAATATCGACGGCTGCGCCAGCTCGGCACCTGTCTCCGGCAACCGAGATTGCTCGCTGGTGAAGACCTCGCGCAGCGACCAGCTTGCCATTCCTGAAAATATCGCGTCGCAGTTTTCTATGGCTTCGCGAAATACTGGCTCGCATTTCGAACAGCTCTCGGCCCACGCCCAGCCACCGTGGTCCCTGTCCAGAATAAACGAAAACGACGCCCGGTTTAGCGTTCGTGCGGCGCCGCGAACGACGTCGACCTCCGCTGACGACGGTCTGCAATGATTCGATCCAATCTCCGCGCGACCGACCTGTGACAGCCAGGCGAAACTCGTGATGCCGGCGGCGTACGCTCGCTGTGTACGCCAGATCGCCGACGGACGCTTTGGTGGCCGGATCTCCGAGCATCGTCTGATATGCTCGGGCCAGCGAGATCAGCGCCTCTTCGCTCCGCGCCGAGATCGGCAACAGACAAGGAGCATCGGCTTCGGATGCAGCGATCAATCGGTCCGGTGCTTCCTCCAGAATGGCATGAGCATTGGTCCCGCCGAAGCCGAAAGAGCTAACACCCGCGCAGAGCGGCAAGCCCGACCTTTCCCAGGCGCTCTCCTTCGACAGCGAGCGCGAGCGCAGTGTTGTCCAGCGCGATGAGCGGGTTGATTTGCCGGAAATGCAAGTTTCCCGGGATAAACCGGCGTTGCAGGCAAAGTGCCGCCTTGATCAGGCCGGCGACACCGGCCGCCGCCTCCAGATGCCCGAGATTGGTCTTGACCGCTCCCAGCCGACACGGCGGTTGATTCTTGCGTGGCGGTCCGAACACCGCTGCCAGAGCCTCGACCTCGATCGGATCGCCGAGGGCCGTCCCGGTGCCGTGGCACTCTACAAAGCCAATCCGTTCCGCTCCGAGGCCGGCATTGGTCAGGGCCCTGCGTAACAGCGACTCCTGCGCCTGACCGTTCGGCGCGGTCAGTCCGTTCGACGCGCCGTCCTGGTTGACGGCAGACGCGCGAACGACCGCGACAATCGGGTCAAGATCACGCTCGGCATCAGCGAGCCGCTTGAGCACCACGACGCCGCACCCTTCGCTACGCACAAATCCATCGGCACGGGCATCAAACGTCTTGCAGCGACCGTCCGGCGCCATCATCTCCAATTTGGAAAAGGTGAGTGTCGCTTCCGGACTCAGAACCAAATTGGCACCGCCGGCCACTGCGAGGTCGCATTCGCCCGATCGCAAACTCTGACACGCCAGATGGATCGCGACCAGCGACGACGAACAGGCCGTGTCAACGACCAGCGACGGTCCCTGGAGGTCAAGTAAATACGAGAGCCGGTTGGCGACGATGCTGTGGGCCTCCCCCGGTGCTCGTGTAGATGTCGATGGCCTGTGGATGCGATGCCTGCAACTGGTAGAAATCGTTGCTTTGACTTTGAACGCCCAAAAACACGCCGGTTTGACTGCCGGCCAAACGATCCGTCAATTGCCCGGCGTCTTCGAGAGCCTCCCACGCCACCTCAAGAAGCAGTCGCTGCTGCGGGTCCATCCGGGCCGCCTCGCGCGGGGAAATTCCGAAGAAATCGGCATCAAATTCCTCGATGGCCGCGATGAAGCCGCCCCAGCGAGTGTTCATCTTACCGGGAACAGTGACATCGGGAGAATAAAACGCGTCGGCATCCCAGCGATCGCAAGGCGAGAGAGTGACGGCGTCCACGCCGTCACACAGAATCTTCCAAAACGCCTCAGGGCTGTCCGCCGATCCCGGAAACCGACATCCGATCCCGACAATGGCGACTGGCTCTTGCATCGGTGAGCGCACGCCCTTCGCCGCGGCAAACAGGCTCTTTGCCAGCAGGGATTGCTTCTCGGCCGAAAGATTGTGAATGCGGTCGGCCAGGCTGCTCATGGCGCCCCTTCCACAAGTCCGCTTTCTCCCAGTAGCTGCCGTACCTCGGCTTCTGGAGTCTGCTCGAGCTCGGCCAAAAGCTCGGCGAGGGTCGAGTCCTCGGTCGCCAATTCATCGTCGTGGGTGCCGGCCAGAACGGTATTCTCGAGCGTGCTATGAGACTGGCGGCTCGAATTCAGATGCTCTTCCAGGTAAAGGCAGAGCGATTTTGGCGTCGGATGGCGGAAAAACAGCGTGGCCTCAAGCGACACCGCCAGTTCGGTGCTGAGCATCGTCTTGAGCTCCCATCAGGTCCAGCGAGTCCAGTCCCAAATCTTTAAGCGGCCGATCAATGGCGTAGTCGAGCTGCCGGGTCTCGCGCACCACGTTTCGCACACAGCGTTCGACACACGCCGCGACACCTGTATTCGCCGCGGTATTTAGTGCCACGCCCTGCTGTGCGACGGTCTCCTGAAAAGTCAGCGTGTGCAAGATTTGGCGAAGCTCGTAAACGATGAGAACTCCGTAACCCTCATTGTTCGTGTCCTCAGGGCGATAGCTGGGCACGAGGCCGAGTATTTTGGCCCCGTTCCTCTGATGCAAGCGCAAGAACCGGATCGACAGCCTGACCGCTGTCATCGCAACGCGTCAGGTATTCCGAAATCGAGATTGCCGATTGCCGCCAATAGTCGCGAAAGCGAGTCACTCCAGCCACGCGCTCGACGCCCGGCAACAGCAGGGCCCAGTGCAAGACAAAGCGCAACATCTGGTCGGCCAGCCCCTGGCCCTGGTATTCCGGGAGCACGTTCAGGCCGAGCAATTGAATCACCGGGCCACCGGGACGGTGCAATGACGGAACGTCGATAAATGGCGTTTCCCATAATGATTCAACCGTGGCGATCGATTGTGTATAGGCCACGGCGACCACACGGCCGTCCCATTCGACAACCAATTGCCCGCCCGGATTCTGTTCCAAACGACGAGTCAGTGTCTCGGCCGACAACTGCATCGCCGGCGTCGAGCATTGCCGTTCCAGCTCGACCAGGGAGGTGATATCACCAGCACGCGCCGGTCGCAGGACGTATGGACGTTTCTCGAACCAGTTCCAGGTGATCCGCGCGTAGGGCAAGAGTCGCGGATACCGCCCTGCATAAGGCAGTCGTGGGAACAGGCCGGCCGCTGCAGCGGCAAGGAGATAGACTCCGGCTTGAACCAGATGTTGACCCGAGAATCCGTGATAGGCATCGAAGTGCAGACTCTCCGCCTGATCGATGAACCGCCGTGCCACGTCTGGCGCCAGGCTGTGAACCTCGAATATCGCCAGCCCATGCTTGCCGGCGACGTCGGCCCAGCGACGCAAGTGTTCGACAAGGCTCTGAAAAACCGCGCTTGGGGCCACCACGCGGCCTTCGTCGTCGACCGCCACGCAGTCATCGGCGGCGTGCTGCCAGTTTTGGGCATTTTCCACATCGAGCGACAACCGAGACGGCCGGTCATGGTCGAGGAAACTGCGGACGTGCAGAATCAAGTCGGGATCGTCGATGCCCAGGCTCTTCAGGTCCTCAATCAAGCCCGCCGGGTTGCCCACGTCGCCGCGCACCAAGACGTGAGGGACCTTTGCCAGAGTCTTGGCCGTCTCCTCCAGGGCGGCCTGGTTATAATCAATGCCAATCATTGTGATGGGATGCCGCGCCAGAACCGCGCTCGCGCTGTTCGGTCACGCACGGTTTCATAGATTCGATGCAGAAGCGTGCCGTCGCCACAGCCCATGTCGGCCACGTACCGGGGTTGTGCATCGAAGAATGGGTTGTCGAACAGCTTCAATACCAGGCCATCCAAATCGGCGAAGAACTTGCTGTGCTGGAAGCCGCTAGCGACGACATTGAGCTTCCGTTCGACATGACCTTCTTCGCCCGAAGACCCGCGCTGCATTACCGAGTGAGGGTCGCCAAACAACAGTTCCGGCAACCGGGCCAGCAGCGGCTTGTACGAGGCCGTCGTTCCCAACACCAGGGAACGTTCGAGCAGCGACCGTCCCGCGGGAGTGGTACGAACGCCGTCGGGATGTCGCTCTGCCCACTGCCGTGCGAGGAAGATAGCCTCGAGCCCTTCCCGGACTGGGGGGCAGCAATTCGCGAACAGGGGGCCGTTCAACGAGTTCGAGTCGCTCGATTCGAGCCGGTTGAGTGCAACCAAGACCAGCCCCAGCAGCAGTCCATCGGCGATTTCCGCCAATTCAGGATCGGGCTGGTCCCACTGGCGAAGCGAACGCCCAAGCCAGGCGACGACCTGCTCACTCTCGCGAGGTTCAGTCAGGCAACGTTCGACCGGAATGTCGAGGATGGCGAGGAGATCGCGAGGGGCGAGCGTTTCGGACATCGCACGGCGAGTCAGCGAGTACGCTCCCGTAGCGTCCAGCTCGAGCCAGCCCAGAGACACAAGCAAACGCAGAGCCACGAGCAGGTGTCCGGAATTGGCACGCGTGGCAGCCGTCAGTTGATGCGCGGTCAACGGGCCCTGCCGGCTGAGCAACGCGAAGAGGCCCTGTTGAGCACAACTGGCAATGACGGGAAAAGCCACCAGGCCATGGGCCAGCCTAATGAGTTGATCGTGCATCGCCGGATCCGTTACTTCTGGAAACGATTACACATATCTAAATATTCTTCTTATGTTCGAAACGCTTGCGCTCGTTGACAATAGCCAAGCAGATCGGAATGGCCCGGTCAAGTCGCAGATAGATTGTACATCCGTAACTTCGCCGCACGATGCGCATGTTTTGACTGAACTCTGCGGCTGCACCAAGAGCGGCTGGAATGCCGCGGTGATATAGCTGCAATCGCGTTGCCTCACCGTTTGCGCTACCGTAATCAGACCGTTGCCTCACCCGGAATGCTACCCAAACGGCCTTTGAGGAAGGGTGCGACCAATCACGATCCCGCAGGTCGCGGCCTTGTTTTTGCGTCAACTTGATCGATAGACTGTCGCGCTCGCGCATGGCACAGCCGAATGCTTCATGTCAGGCCGATGCACGACCCTCGGAAACATTCTTAGGTGAGGCAACACGGTGTTGGCGGCGATTGCGCGGGCAGGCACCTTCCCGTCATACCGAAGGAAAATCGACGATGTCGGTTCCGTGCGGCACTTCGAGAAAACCCTGCTTGAGGCGCATGAGAAGATAGTCTACCTGCGCCGCCTTGGCGTCGACCGTCCGGCTTGAGGTCTGGCCGAGTTGGAGAGAATGCTGCTTATCGTGGTAACGAAAGTTAATCCGGTATCGGGCCACTGCGTTGCTGAAGCCCGGCCGATGGATTACTCCAATGTCACCGCGATGTTACCACGCGGTGGTTCAGGCTTGAAAGGACTCGTCGTAGCTATTGCCGGAGACAGGACTTGAACCTGCACCCGCTTGTGAGCGGACCAGCCCCTCAAGCTGGCGCGTCTGCCAATTCCGCCACTCCGGCAAAGAGCGGTTCACCACTCGGTGAGTTTCAATCATGGGAAGTCACAGGGGCCCATGTCAAGATCGCGCTCCGCATGCCCGAATCAAACACGGCTTTCCACGAGGATGAGGCCGCCGCTGTCTTCCGGCCCTTGGATCTCTGGTTCAGATCAAGTTTGGCCGTTCGCTTTTCGCAGTTCAGGCGAAGTGATATTCCGCCAATTCAGTCCGGGACTTGCTCGACCTGCCAGTCTTCCAGGTCAACCATGGCGCCGCGGCCGAGGAACTGCACCATGGCCACGAACTGGTCGCGCTTGCCGCGGCGCACGACCGTGCCGACCATCCCCGCGAGCGGGCCCGACGTGATCCGGACCGTTGCACCGACAGGAGCCGTGTTTTCCTCGGTGACGGGGAGCCCCGAGCTCAACATCTGATGAATCTGGCGGAGATCGCGGGCCAGCGCATCTTGATCGATCACATCGAGCACGTTGACCAATCGATCGGCTCGCAGCGCGGCCAGTCGATCCTTGGGCTCGCCTCGCAAGAACATATAGCCAGTGAAAAGCGGGATGACCGATTGAATCCGCCGCCCCTTGGGCGTGCACGCCTCCTTCGATACCTGGGGCAAGTAATAAGTGATCCCCTGGGCTCGCAAGTCGCGCGCAGTGGCTTTCTCTTGCCGCGGCTTGGTATGCAGGCACCACCATGTCCCGGCGGCTCTGGTCGATTCTGAAGCCGGATCATCCCACAGGTCAGGGGGATTGCAGTCAGGCTCGGCAGGTAGAATAGGCATCGACAGCCCCGAAACGGACATGCAACAAGGCGGCCCGGGAAGGGATTCCCAGCGATCGGCCATTGGTTTTTCACGTCAGGTTAGTTCAAGCTGAGAACGACGTCAAGCAAACGCGAATCTTGTTCCCCGGGCGGCCGACCGGTCGCCGCACGACCTCCAGGACATGCAGTCGATGGCCAGAATGAAGCAAAAAAGCGAGAACGGCCCCCCGCATCCGGCCGGTATACTCGTGCTAAATAAACCGGGAGGCGTCACCTCACGCCAGGTCGTCGACACGGTCGCACGTTTGCTCCCACGCACCAAAGTCGGCCACGCCGGCACACTTGACCCGCTCGCCACGGGGATCCTCGTCGTTTGTGTCGGCCATGCAACCCGGCTCGTGGCCAATGTGCAGGAAATGTCCAAATCGTACGAAGCGATCATCCGGCTCGACGGGCGTAGCAACACGCTCGATGCCGACGGCGAGATCGTTGACGTCGCATGTGCGGAAGTTCCGAACCGTGCCGCGATCGAGGAGGCCATCCGTCCCCTTACTGGCGAGATCGTTCAAAGGCCGCCCGCCTATTCGGCCTTGAAGATCAAGGGAAAGCGTGCGTATGACCTCGCGCGGGCCGGCCAGGCCGTCGAGCCCGAGCCCCGCACCGTTCGGATCGATCGAATCACGGTTAATTCGTACGAGTGGCCCCGTCTCAGGATCGAAGTCGATTGCGGCAGCGGCACCTACATCCGGTCGATCGCACGCGACCTCGGCGACGCGCTGCAGTGCGGCGGATATATCGAAACCCTGGTTCGCACACGCACGGGCCCATTCACTCTCGACCAGGCCATTGATCCGGAAAACCTCACCGCGGCGTCGATTGTCGGGCTGCTCCGTCCGACGCGCGATGCCGTGCCGGATCTGCAGGCACTCACGCTCGACGCCGACCAGCTTGATCAGATCGGCCAGGGCAAACGCTTACTGATCCACGACATGCGCCCTGAATTCGCAAGCCATCGCGGTGAGCTCGCCTTGATCAATTCGGCAGGCGTACTGGTTGCGATCGCCGAGCTCGATGCGGAACGAGCCTGGATTCAACCGCGTAAGGTGCTGGCTTGAATGGAGCGTCTCGGGTCGTGCGAACTTCGCAAGACGCGGCCGTGTCTTTATTGCCGTCACGATCGTAACGCTTTTGTCGGAGAATAAACATTCGCACAGCGTGTTCATCGTTGACGTATTGAAAGAGTGGGCGTAAACTTTGCGGTGGAGCATAGTGGCTGACAGGTGCTCATAATCGGTCGCGGAACGAGGTCACATCACGCTTTGATTGATACAAATCGCATCGAGCGTTTAGGCCGTCAAGAACGTGCCATTCTGGTCGGGGTCATTCTTCCTCACAGTGAAGTGACACCCGACGATCCACTGGACGAGCTTCGGGGGTTGGCCAAGACAGCCAGCCTGGCGGTCGTCGGCAGCATGCTTCAAAAGCGGCAGCACACCGACATCGCGACCTATATCGGGTCAGGCAAGGTCGAGGAGCTGAAAAGCCTGGTCGAGGCGCAAGAGGCCGACGTTGTCGTCTTCGACAACGATCTCGGGCCGGCTCAGACGCGAAACCTCGAGAAACAGCTTGGAGTCAAGGTCGTCGATCGCACCGAGGTCATCCTCGACATCTTCGCGACCCACGCCTTGACCCATGAAGCTCACCTTCAGGTTGAGCTCGCCCAGCTCGAATATGCCATGCCGCGACTCAAGCGGATGTGGACCCACCTTTCCCGCTACAAAGCGGGCATTGGCGTTCGCGGCCCGGGTGAAAAGCAGCTTGAAGAAGACCGCCGGTTGGTTGCGCACCGGATTCAGGAGCTCAAGGGCAAGCTCAGCAAGATCCAGGCGCGTAAAGAGCGCGAGGTCGCCAGCCGGAGCGACTTGCCCACCGTTTCGCTCGTTGGATATACCAACGCCGGCAAGAGCACGCTCATGAACGCGCTGACCGAGGCCGGCGTGGTCGTCGAGAACAAGCTTTTCGCCACGCTCGACACGCGCACGCGGCGCTGGCGTTTCAGTGGCGGCGGAACGGCGCTCCTGTCCGACACCGTCGGATTCATCCGCGACTTGCCACACGCTTTGGTCGCGTCGTTCAAGGCGACGCTCGAAGAGGCGCGCCAGGCGGATTTACTCCTGCACGTGGTCGACGCGTCGAGCCCGGAGGCGGAAAAGCAAATCCGAGCCGTGAAGACGGTCCTCGAGGAGCTCGGGCTTCAAGACCATCCGACCCTCTTGGTGCTCAACAAGTCTGATCGCGTTCCCGATCGTTCGTATCTTGATGTGCTCAAGGCCCATCACACCGAATCCGTCGCGATCAGCGCGGCCAAGGGTGATGGGCTCGATCGCCTCGAAAACGCGGTTCGCGAAGCACTCGGCCAGCGCGCACTCGAGGCCGAGGTCGAGACTCGGCGTCGAGAACGGGCGGATTCTCGCCTACCTGGCACAGCACGCTCAGATCCACGATCGAACGTACGACGCCGATCGCGTGCTGCTGCACTGTCATCTACCCAAGCACTGCATCGAGTTCCTGTCGGAGAACGGCGTCGCCGTCCGCGCCAATGGCCAGCGGCTCTGGGCGTCTTGAGGCAAGCAAACGCCGCCGGGCCAGATCCGAGTCATAGGCCAGCGGCCCGGCGCGGCGGATGCTTTTGCGTCTTCAGCGCGCGGCCGCCTGAAGCAACGGAGATATTTCCGGCTCGCGGTCGAAGGGCGTCGAGACGGGGTTGACGAATTTCGAGTCGTGCACGAGGTATCCCCGGTTGCCCACAAAGAAGTCGCCGTTCTCGGCGACGTCGAGATTATAGACGGTCTGATTCTGGCTGACCGTCACTGACTCGACCTGGGCGATGCCTCCGACGACTCGCAAACGGTCTCCGGCTTTCAGGTCGCGGGCCATCGTCCACCCCGCGCCGGCTTTCCAGAACCGGTGGATCCCTGTGGCTTCGATCTTCTCACGGTCGATGACCACGCAAACGGTGGCCGCCTTGCTGGTGCGATGCACGGCCATGACCGGCTGGTAACTGAGCGCGCCCGAAGTTGAATTCTGGCTCAACACCCGGTCGCCGACGTGAATGGTTTCGATCGATCTGGGTCCGCTGGCGGCGTGAACCAGGGTTCCCGCTCCAAAGCATTCGAGGGAGGCCGACCAGCTTGGTGCGTCGACAAATTCCGTGAACGTCGGCTTGATCGCGGGCTGGCTCGACTGAAAGGCGTAGCCGAGCTGGTCGCTCCACCAGCTCTTCCACTTGTCGGGTTCCACACCAAGCTTCTGGCCGCTGGCCGTCTCGATGATCGGAAGCACGCGTTCATTGATCTGAACGATTTGCTGATTGATGGCTTCGAGCGTTTGCACATCCTGAACGAGACTTTGCTGCAACGTCGCGTTGGCTTGCGCAACACGCTCAAGCTGGCTGATGCTCCGCCGAACATCCTTGGGTGAGCTGCCTGAAGAAACGACCTGCGCGGCAAGATATCCCAGAGGATCGGCCGCGAGACTCGAAGACGAGGTCGCTTGCAGTTGCCTGGCTAGCGGCGTCGCGCCCCGATCGGGGTTCAAGTTCAGGGCATTGATTTCGTCGAGTGCCGCTTGCGCGCTGGCGGGCATCAAGGAGGGGTCAACCGGCATGCTGCGATAGACGCGCTGGACGTTGAATTTCTCACCTTCGACGAAGAGCACGCCCGTCGATCCAGGACCCGAGACGGGCTTGACCTGATACTTGAAAGGTTTGCGAATCATACTGATCAGCCGCGTCAGAATGTCGCGTAGATCGCGGTGCGCGAGGATCGCCGACGCACGGCGCTCGACTTCCTCGCGCAGGCTGAAGACGGCGAGGGCCGCGAGTGCGTACGAGGCTGCCGGCCCTTCGATCTGTTCGAGCATGGAAATAGCCGCCTTCTGGGCACCTTCCGGGCCCATGGCGAAGAGCCCCCAGATCATGGGAACGGCGCGGGGGTCGGTGACATTGGCCCGTTCGCGCTCGCCGCGCTGGCGGCGTTTCTCGTCCTTGCTATCCAGATCGTCGCGGAGTTTTTCGAGAATGGGCCTCCAGTGCTTGTTGGCGTGCTTCTGGATATCGGCCTCTTGTTTTTGAGCCGCGACCACCTCGGGCTTGATCCAGCGGTTGCCTTGCTTCTTGTAACCGAGATGTTTCCAGGCGATATCGCGAGAGGGATCCAGCTCGGTGACGCGCTCATAGTGGGTGATGGCTTGAGCCTTGAGTTTTTTCTGTTCACACCAGGCTGCCAGCTTGAGCTGGGCTTCAGCCTTGTCGGCTGCTTGCGCCGGCGCTCGAGGTATTCGCGAATACTTTCCCGGTAAGCCGGATCGTCTTCCACTTTCTTGCCGACGACCTCGGGCCGGTCCCACTTGCCTTGATAAGAAACCATCCCCAGCAGGCCGCGTGCTAATGCGTTTGATGGATCGTTCAGGACCGCGAGCGCCAGATGTTTCATCCGCTCGGCGGGCATCCCATGGTTCTCGCACCAGAGAGCCAGTCGAACCTGCGCCTCGGCACCGCGGCCGGCCTGGCTCTTGACCGCCTTGTACGCGGCGAGATCGGCTTGTGGCGTCTCCGATCGGCCAGGATCCATGCCGAAGAGAACCGAGCAAAGCAAGATCGTGCTGATCATGACCATGCCTCCCGAACGGAAGATGTCGAGCGTGTGGAGCGAAATGCCGCTGCCCGGAGATGGGAACGCCCATGCCAACGGTGCACGAAGTCACCGAAACTCGAATATTAATGATTGCCGCACCCCCACGGCAAGGGTGCACTCGCTGGACCCGCGCGGGTGGGCGCTCGGTTTTCGCTGCCATCGCTTTCCATTTTGTCGCTGTATCCATTCAGGTGAAAATTGTGTGTGCTTTGATAATTCCTGAGTGAATCGTTGATTCCTGGTTGGCGCAGGTGATAATGCGAGTTCGACAAGAACTGAAGGCGTGGCATCGGCGGCAACTCACGAGTTTGGAAGCAAAGAGGAGAACCGAAAGATGACGCGAAACCGAATTCGCAACCTGGTCCTTGCCAGTCTGGCAATGAGCATGGCGGCTCTACCGGCCAGAGGGGCCGAGCCATCGGCAAGCCTGAAGAAGGGGAAGGCCGAGCTCAAATCGGCTGGAGCGCTGGCGTTCGGGCCAGACGGCGTGCTCTTCGTCGGCGATTCCAAGGGGGGCGCGCTTTTCGCTATTGATACGGGCGAAAAGGGCAAGACCGCCGAGAAGCGGTCCGTTCAGGTCAAAGGGCTTCTGAGCAAGGTCGCCGCCTCGCTGGGCACCGATGCCAAGCAAATCACAATCAACGATATGGCAGTCAACCCTGTCTCTGGAAACGTTTACCTGTCGGTCGCTCGCGGCCGCGGGCCCGATGCGATGCCGGTGCTCGTACGGGTCTATCCCGACGGAAAACTCGAGGAAATCTCACTCGAGAATGTCCGCTTCGACAAGGCCGAACTTCCGAACATACCGCAGGCCAGCCAGCGCAACCGTGCCGACGCGATTACCGACATTTCGTTCGCCGACGGCCGAGTTTTCGTCGCCGGGCTCTCCAACGAAGAATTTTCATCACGCTTGATCGCGATTCCGTTTCCCTTCAGCTCGGAGGGTTTCGACGCGGCCGGGATCGAGATTTACCACGGAGCGCACGGGAAGTTCGAGACGAATTCGCCGATCCGCACCTTTGTGACCTACCGCATCAACAACGAGCCGTACATGCTGGCCGCCTACCAGTGCACGCCGCTCATGAAGATCCCCGTCGCCGACTTGAAGGCGGGCGCTCATGTCAAGGGCACGACCATCGCCGAGCTCGGGAATCGCAATCGTCCTCTTGATATGATCGTCTATCAAAAGGACGGCAAGGATTATCTCCTCATGACCAACAACAGCCGTGGTGTCATGAAGATCCCGACCGAAGGCGTGGGCACAGCCGAGAATATCGTCCAGCCCGTGCGCGGTGGAGGGACGAAAGGGCTCGCTTACAACACGATTGCCGGTCTCAAGGGTGTCGTCCAGATGGACCAGCTCGACGATCGCCACGCTGCCGTGCTCGTCCAGGACGAGGGCGATCTGAATCTCGACACGATTGAGCTACCGTGAAAATTCTTCGCGCGATTGCGGTTCTCTTTCTGCTCGTCGGGACGATTTCCTTGACCGTCGAAATCGTCCTGACGGCGGTCATCGGGCCCCAGGCGGACGAGCCGCCGGTTCTCCATCGCGAGGATGGTCGGCCGAGTGCGCCGCGCATTGCGTGGAAGAGCGCGAGTGCCGAGCCGACAAAAGCCGTTGTCGAAGTCGCCGGGCTCGATCCGGCGATTTTGCGCTCTCTCGAAAAGCATGAAATGCCGGCGCGTCAATGGATGAGTTTTTTGAGCGTCAGGGTCATCCGCGCCAGCCTTTCCCGTTCCGAGGCGGATACGCCTCTCTGGGGCAGCTATCAGGTCAAGCCAACTGTCTTACAATTCACTCCGCGGTTCACGCTCGAACCTGGCATGAGCTATCGGGCCGAGCTCGACCTCGTCGCGCTCGACGCTCTCATTACGTCTCTCGAAGAAACAAGAAGCCAGGCCACCCGGCCCACGCGCGAAGCCAGTCGCTTGGTGGCCGACTACACACTGGCAAAGCCCGATACCCGCGCAACGTCGGAAGTGGCCGCGGTTTATCCGACGAGCCCCGTGTTGCCGGAGAACCTGCTGCGGTTCTACATCGTCTTCACAGCGCCGATGAGCCAGCGAGAGGCCTATCAGCGAATCCAGTTACTCGACGCCGCCACTGGCCATCCTGTCGAAGGCGCTTTCCTCGAGCTCGACGAGGAGCTCTGGTCGCCCGATGGCACGCGATTCACGCTTTATCTCGACCCGGGCCGCGTCAAGCGCGGGCTCAAGCCGCGTGAAGAGCTCGGACCCGTACTGCAAGCCGGCCGATCCTATTTCCTGATCGTCGACGCGGATTGGCCAGACGCCAGGGGCAACGCGCTCAAGGCCGGCTTTCGCAAGAGTTTTCGGGTCGTCGCTCCCGACGATATCTCCCCGGCGCCGAAGACCTGGAAGATCGAGCCTCCTCGAGCAAACACGCGGGAGCCGCTGGAAATTCGCTTCCCGGAACCACTCGACCATGCGCTCGCTGATCGTCTGATATCGGTACACGACGCCGCATCACGGATTGTGCCCGGGCACAGTACGCTTGCCGAGGCCGAAACAGTGTGGCGATTGACTCCGGCAAGCCCATGGAGCGCGGGCGACTATCGCTTGGTTGTGGACAGCGCACTCGAAGACGTCGCCGGCAACAGCGTGGCTCGACCCTTCGAGGTTGACGTGACCACTCCAATTTCCCAGCGGGTGAGCACCAAAACGGTGGAATTATCGTTCAAGGTCGCCGCGGCGGCCGCTCGTTGAGAACTCGCGGGT
This sequence comes from uncultured Planctomycetota bacterium, assembly GCA_963818265.1. GTDB lineage: Bacteria > Planctomycetota > Planctomycetia > Isosphaerales > Isosphaeraceae > CAWFRS01. The sequence goes on from CAWFRS010000001.1 coordinate 1,160,825, forward strand.
CGCCAGCAGGGCCAGAGTCACCCAGCCGGCCGTCGAGATGCGCTGGGCATAGCTCACGTTACCGGCCGGCCGTGTCGTCTCGATCCAGCCGCCGTCCTCTTGCTGTTGCTCGACCAGAAACCGACGGCCACGCGTGACCATGGTGCGCACTTCGCGGCTGACCTCGCTCCTGGCAAGGGCCAGAAGCGCAAGGGCCGTGTCATAAGGCTCGGGCGGCGACTTGATCTCGGGTCCCCAGCCACCGTCGTCGCTCTGGCCGCGACGCAGGACATCGAGACTTCGCGCATGGCGGCCGCGAGCGGCATCCGGCCGATTCCCGGTCAGAGAGGCCAGGGACAAGAGACAAACGCTGGCATCGTTGACTGTGCGGATCTCCTGACGTCCGAGCCAGTCGTCAGCCCGCGCAATGGCCATCCGGAAACGAACAGGATCGGCGGCCCAGAGCGACTGACGCGCCGAAAACGTCGCCAGGGGCCGGCCATAGGTTGCCGGCGAGCCAGGGTCGTCACCGTCGAGCGACCATGATCCATCGGCCCCCTGGTCGCGGATCAAGCGCTCGGCAGCGCGCACGAGCACCGATCGATCGCGCACCCATCCAGTCGAAACGGCCGTTTCGAGCGTTGTGGTGAAGATGATACGAGCGAGCCGCTTATCGCTGAATGGTCCCTCGCCTCCATTGTGGTCCCAGGCTTCCGGACGCTCGAGCCAGCGTGTCGTGTCGGCGAGCGACTCGGCCGGAACACGGTAGCCGGCGTGCGCGGCGTGATAAAGCGCCCGCGCTGCGTCGCCATTGTTATGGCAGGAATAACAGTGGTTTTGCGGGAACCAGCGAGGCACCTCGGCGGTCAAGAAGGCCACGGCCCTGGCTTCAGCACTTGTCGGTGGTAAGCGAAGCGCGTCCTTGTCGCCGCCTACAGCCAACAGCAAGACAACCGACATCGGGCCGAGCACGCGCCCCCCTTCGTAATCGTGTTAAGTTTCATGCATCGCGTGGCAAGAGCTGTGCGAGTGCGTCTTGAACTTGCTTCATCTTGATCGGTTTGGAGAGCACGATCAGCCGATCGTCGGAAGGGAGCCGCTCCCTCAGCCCGGCCTGGCGCGGCCCGAGCAGTACCAGGGCGAGCAGTTGATGCCCTTCTTCGTGCGCCTTTTCATGCATGTCGAGAAAGGCTTCAATCGATTCGGGCCCCTGGCCATCGGTGTCAAAAATGACCGCGTCGACGGGCGACTCGCGATACCGCTCGGCGGCGCGTTCGGCGTCGGACACCAGAAGCGCGCGGTATCCCCAGCTTGAAATACTCTTGCGCAGGGCGTCTTGAATCTCGGGCTGCGATTCGACGCAGAGCACGCTCTTGACCGTGACGGCCTTCACTTCAAATGACTGAAGCGATTCGTGCTTGCCTTGTTCCTCATGTGCATCGGCATCGACACTGGCTATTTCCGGAACCGGGGCTGGCGCGAAAAGCGATTCGAAAGCCTCGTCATCCGCTTCGGTGCTTACCGCGGGCGCGGGTGCTTCGCTGGCGGCCGCGGCCTTCGCGAGGGCCTCGAACCGTTCCAGGTCGGCGACGACATCGTCCATGTTTTGATATCGCGCCTTCAAGTCGATCTTCATCATTTTCTCGATAATGCGGCCGATTTCCTCTTCCGGCGCATAACGATGATCGTTGATCGGCTTGATCGCTCCGAAAGAACGTTTGAGCATCTTCCGGAGCATGTCCTTGCTTTCGGATTCCTCCATCGGAAGCTGCCCGGTGACCATCTGGTAGAAGACGCACCCGAGAAAGTAGATGTCCGACCGCGGATCGCCCTTGGGACTTTTGCATGTGCGCTCGAGCGCCGAGTAATCGACGGTTCGCTGGCTCTTGACGCCTGGCTTGGTTTCGTCGGCCTGGATGGTTGCCAGGCCGAAGTCGACGAGCTTGGCGACGCCTGAGTTCGAGATCAGGATGTTCGTCCCTTTGATGTCTCGATGTGTCACGCCCTGTCCGAGCGAGAATTGCAGACCGCGCGACATGCCGAGCATGAGTGGCAACGCTTGTTCGGTCTGAATCCGCGTGCGGAGTTTCATGAAATCGCGGAGGTTCATCCCTTCGACATATTCCATGATCATGTAGTGGCGGCGCTCGTGCTCACCCACGTCGAAAATCTGCACGATGTTCTCGTGCCGCAAGCGAATGCCGGCTTCGGCCTCCTTGTGAAATCGCTCGACTGCCTCGCTGATCGTCGCGAACCGCTGGCGCAGCACCTTGATCGCAAGGGGGGCCTTCGTCGTGACGTGCTCACCCCGGTAAACGCGCGCGAATGTCCCTTCCGCCAGGTGAAATAGCACCTTGGCGTCACCGAAGAAGAAGCCGCTCGGATCGGCTTTCTTGAGGCGATCAAGCTGCCAGCTTGTGATGGCCCCTTTTCGAAGCAACATTCGCAGGACCGTCTCGGGTGACGCATCCTCGGCGTCAGCCGTCGCCTCGCGAAGTTGCTCACGCGAGACCAGGCCGAGCATCAACACCTGGTCGACCATCATCTCCGCATCGATATCAGGCATGGAACGTCGACCCCTCGCCGAGCGGGAAATGGATAGGTTCGTCACGATTCCACGGAAAGCTACGCCCAACCAGAGGCGATTCCTTAACTTATTCTACCTGATTACACGGATTTGCAACCATGGGGCGTCGGGGATCTTTTACCTCCTTCTTACACGATCGATGGCAACAGCGTTCCTTCTGTCTTTTTCTCGATGCCAGGCGCGACTTTGCGCTTGAAACCGGAATCAGGCCTCCGCGGTCACTCCCGCCACGCAGGCCGCAAGTACCCAACCGGCCATTCCGCGGCCGGTCCCCGTGTGCACGATCTCTCCTGACCAGCGAACCGCGAAAAAAATTTTGAGTGTGACACCCATGATGTCACTGCGATCGCTTAGGTTCATTATCAGTAGCCGTCACGTGACAACCTTGCAGTGATCGCGCCGCAGGAGTGCCGACCATTTCCTGCGAACGAAGCAACGGACATTTTTGCCGGGCGCAACTCGACATTCACCCTGTCGCGATGCGAGCCGATGAATCAAGTGGAGCACGACCGAATGAGCAACGCATCGTCTCGCAATCTCAAGTCTGACTTTCCGAACGCAAACGACGACGGATCGAGTGCATGGACCGATCGCCGCGCCACGGAGCTGGCGACGCGTGCCGCGAACGCGCGGCAAAAAAGCGGCAGACGGCGATTCGTCGACCCCACGACCAGTGAACGTGAATACACTTCGGCCGAGCTCGAGTTCATGCTCGCGATGAAGGAATACAAGGATCGAAGCGGCCGAATGTTTCCGACCTGGAGCGAGGTTCTCGAGGTCTTGCGCGATCTTGGATATGAGAAGGTCGCCGCGGCCGATCATCGAGATGTCGCCATCGAGCGTCAAGTGACTGTCAGCGCACTGGCGCGCTGAGCTACCGGATGCACACAAGTGTTGAACCGGCTAAACGGCCTTGCGTGATTCCGAAACGCCGAGCCTACCCGAGTCGGAACTGGCACTCGGCTCGTCCGGCGACTCGCCCTCCCAGGATCGTGCAAGGGCATTTACGCGTCGCCACGCGGTTTCACAGCGAGTGGCCCGATGGCTCTGAATGGCTCGGGATGCGCGGTACGCATCCCGAGCAGGTGTTGATAACGAGAATGGATGACTCGTGCGCGAGTCAAGTGCGCAATGACCTGGCCGTCACGCACGGCTTATGATGATATCAACCGCGAAAATCAACGCTCCATGCCACGTCGCTATCTCATTCGCTCATTCCGGTTGAGCAACCCTTCGCGACCGCATTTTTCGGCCTACGAGCGTGATACCCGCCAGACCCAACCCGAGTAACACGGCCGACGCCGGTTCGGGAACTGACGAGATCTCGATCGTGGCAATCAAATCACCAGCTCCGAAATTGTGGGTGATGTTATATCCGGCCGCCGTGGTCAGGCCGTTGATGCTGTTCAGGAATGCTGGCGCGGTCGGTTCCGATAGCAACGTGGTGATGGAACCGCCGGTGATCTGCGTGCCACTTCCGGGCACCTGGCCCTGGATGAATGTGAGCGCCGTCGTGGTGCTTTGGACTTCGGTATCCGCGTCCCAGACGTTCGAGCCATAGACGTTGATCGTCACTGGGCCGATGAAGTTGCCGCCCGAATCAAAAATTTTGAGCGGCGTGGCATTTCCCATGAAGAAGTCGTTGGACGGGACGACCATACCGGCGAAGCTGAGATATTGATTGATGCTGGGCGTACTCACACTCAGGACCGTCGATGCGGACTGGCCCGGTAGAAACTGGGCAATGGCATTTCCCGATTTGAGAGTCGTTTCGGGGCCATTGCCCGCGAAGAGAGCCGCAAGAGGTGCCGTGTTGCCAAACTCGGCCAGGGTCGTGATCTGAGAACTGGCCGCGGTCCCAGGTGTGAACGGGGTGAATGTTCCATTCTGGATCCCAAACCAGACGGGGGCCAAGGCGAAGCCACCCGCTGCTTGATCGTTCGTGACCGAGATCTTGATGTCGCTGGCCGGCGCGGACGAACCGATCGCAAGAACCACGAACGCGGTGCCAATCTGAAAAAAGGTCCGCGCAAGAACTTTGCTCATCTCTGCTTACTCCATTGAACGGTGTATTGAGAAGAATCCATGCTTGGAAAGTGGCGATCGACCACTCGCCAGTTAGTCGCGGCCGTCGCGTGGGCGTTACATCTGGCCCGTGAGAATCTGGACAAAAGATGTCGGGTCGACCGCGGTGGCGCCGTGCCCTGGCCATTCCCGTCGCAGTCGGGCTTGCCCTGAGCGGTCTCGCCGCTAACATGGGATCGCGGCATTGGCTTGGCATTGACCGGCCGGCTCGAGCTTTCTTGATGACCGACAAACGCCGATCAGACACGGTCGCCGATGATCCCGATTCGAGCGCCCGTACTCAGGACGCCTCGGTTTGGCTCAATGAGCACGGCGATGTCTTGTATCGCTACGCACGCTCGCGAGTCAGGCACCGCGAGGTCGCCGAAGACCTGGTACAGGAGGTCTTGCTGGCCGCGATTCAGTCGCGCGACCGATTTCAGGGCCACTCGACCGTTCGCACATGGCTACTCTCGATCCTGCGGAACAAGGTCGCCGACCATTACCGCAACGCGGCGAAATCAGTGGTTCCCATCGAATTCGACTCGATCGACGCCAAGGAGCCTGTTCGATCAAGATATTTCACCGCCAAGGGCCTGTGGAAAACGGCGCTGAGCGCGTGGAAGGCGCCCAACCACGCGCTCGAGAATCGCGAATTCTGGATCGTGGTTGACGATTGCCTGCGGCGGCTCCCCCGTTCGCTGGCGTCGGCCTTTTCATTGCGTGAGGTCGAGAGCCGCGACACCGCCGAGGTCCGTCAAATCCTCAACTTGAGCGAAGCAAACCTGCGCGTACGGCTTCATCGCGCCCGACTCTTGCTTCGTGAATGCCTGGAACGACACTGGTTTGCCGAGACGCGTGAGGGAACAGGGAGAACTCCGTGAGCCGGACAAGCGGCCTCGTTCGCATCCTGACTTTGCACTGTGACGACGCGTCGCTGCTGTCGTCGCGCGAGCTCGACGAGTCGCTCCCACGCCTGGATCGCTGGGCTCTTCTTTGCCATGTGGTGGCATGCAAAAGCTGCCGCCGATTTCGCCGGCAGCTCCGCATCATCCGCCAGGCTGTCCGCGATCGTGAACAATTCTTCGCCGAACTCGATTCCACACAAGATGGCCTGTCGGCCGAGGCACGTTCTCGTATTGCGCGTGCCTGCCAGGAATTCTCGCGTCATGATGCCGAGCCCGAGACTCAAGGCGAATAGCGATCCGGTCCGCCAGCGGTTAAAGCCAGGGGCAAGATGCGGATATCGAAGCAAAGTTCCTGCGCCGTCAATCATCGCCGGCGGTAAGAGTCGCGGCCATGACGCATATTGTCTCGATCACTCGTTTGGTTTCATCCGGATCGCGCACGCGGATCGAATCAACGCCAGCTTGCTGCGCGGGATAATCATTGCCTCCAGGGAACAAGGCGTCGCCGACGAAGATCATTTCCTCGATGGCGATGCCCAGAATGTCGCGGAGCTTGCCGATCCCGTAGGCCTTATCGATCCCTGGCTTGGTGACATCAATCGACGTCGAGCCCCCCAGGCGGATCGAGAACCCGGGAATCAAGGGTTCCGCGATCGCCTGGATCTTCTTTCGCCTGGCGAAGTCGGGATCCCATTTCTTCTTCTCTTCAAGGGGCGCCTGCTGACCCAGTGCCGAAAGCGTGATCTGGCTGCCCCGGTCCTCGATGACCTCACCCCAGACCTTCTCAGCCTTCTCGCCCGATTGGTCGAGCGCCTTTTTCAAAGAGCCGATGATTTTGTCTCTTTCTTCAGAGGTAAAGTCCTCCGCGTAAAGCTTCGTCCAGCCGCTTTCATACTTGTAAAACTGTGTTCCACATGTAGGCAAGATGAAAAGCCGTTTGAGGCGATCATCCTTGGCGAGGTGAGATAGCACTTGTTTCTCAAATTGGGGCCAGTTGCCCCCCGATATGATCGCGACCTTCATCGCGCCGAGCAGTTTATCGAGGAGCTTGGCCATCTCGGCATCGATCGCTGACTTGCTCTCGGCGAGGGTGCCATCCAGGTCGAATACCGCAAGTTTTTTCATTCCGGGCCATCTCTCGTTTTATATCGTTTGCCGGCAATAAGAGTTCATCGCTTGCGCTGCCGGGCCGCTTCAATCATGCGGATAATTTTCGAGTGAACGCGCCAGGCGGTGGAAGTCGGAATCGCGCTGGATGAAACGCACGACCGTGACCAGGGTTTCCGGGTCGACCAGGTCATCAAAGGGGACGTAGTTGAGATTGAGCTGGCCGGCGACAGAAACCAGCACTCCATCGGCACCCTTCTCGACCAAGGCGCGATAGCGCCCACGCCAAGCTGGCTCCCGAGGATCACGTCGAACGCGTGGGGCAAGGCGCAGCGTGCTTCGTAACCGAGCTGCACGCCCGTCACGCGGCGCTTCGTTCCCTGGCGCTTCTCGTATTCAGCCTCGACCAGCTTCGTCATGTTCTGCGCGAGATGAGTTTGCGACAGTGAGATGTTGCCGTGATCGTCGAACTTGACGCCTTCGAGATACTTGGACGGCATATACTGAGCCAGGCCCTCGCCAAGCACGATCGCGCCGAATTCCTTGCCTTGCGCTTCGCGAGCGATCATCACGTGGACGATCTGGTCGACAATCTTCTCGACGATCATCACGCGGCGCTGTGTCTTGGTGCCTGTCTTCGGGTCGGTCAGGGTCTCCTCGACCATCAAGTCGTCGGTCAGATCCTCGACCGAGAGAACAAGGCTCGCTTCGCCGGCGATCGCGGCGCCGTAGGCTAACCAGCCCGCGCTGCGGCCCATGGTTTCGACCAGGAAATACATCCGGCCGGCCTCGGCATCGGCGAGAAGATTACGGATCTCGCTGGCAATCGTCTCGACGGCCGTGAAGTAGCCGAAGGTGAAGTCGATCCCGCGATAGTCGTTGTCAATCGTCTTGGGCACATGAACCACGGCGATGCGCGGCTCCCCGGCGGGCAGATACTCCTGGAACCTTTTGAACTTGTTGGCTGTCTTGAGGGTATCGTCGCCACCGATCGAGACCAGTGCATCGACGCCCAGTGACGCGAGCGCTTTGTGCACGGTTCGGAGCTGGGCGGTTCGCTCGGGATCAGCCAGGTGAGAAGGCTGCGAGATGTCCTTGCCGGGATTGGTCCGCGATGTGCCAATCAAGATCCCACGCGTGTTGCGCGACCGCCGCAAGTTGCTCTGGTCGAGAACGATGTAGTCCGACCCTTCCTTCATGGGACGATCGTCACGATACTCGATCAAGTGCGCGTACCCATGCATGATTCCAAGAACATCGATGCCATGGCGGCGAAAGGTGGCCGCGGCCGTCGAGATCACCGCGTTGGCCGCGGGCGCCGGGCCACCGGCGAAGATGATGGCCACGCGCTTGATCTTTCGCGCGCCCAGCACCGGATACTGGGCTGTCTCAGGCAAGCTCGACATGGAAGACTCCCATCCCAATTCAATCGATTTGATCTGATAATCGCTTCAGGCTTTTTTGCATAAAATGGCAGGTGTTTACCGTTTTATTGCGCGACCGCCGACGATTCCGTTTCAGACCGCCCGAGCCACTCGTGCATCTTGTCCCTGCCAATGGCAACACTAACCGCAGCCGCACGATGCGACAACGTCTTTCTGATCAACTGTCACGCCGATTCAGCTTACTCAAGGCCGACTGGAAAATCGAAGTCAACGATGTCTGACAACCTCTTTCACACCGCGATTTACCTGACTGGTCCCACCGCTTCGGGCAAGACGGCGGTGGGCGTGGAACTGGCGCGGCGGCTCGATGCCGAGATCATCGCGCTTGATTCGATGACGCTCTATCGCGGCATGGATATCGCCACCGCCAAGCCGTCGGCCGCCGACCGTGGCGGCGTTCCCCACCACTTGATCGACGTCATTGATCCGTGGGAGTCGGCGAGCGTTTCCTTCTATCGCGAATGGGCCGGGCGGGCACTCGAAGACATCAAGGCGCGTGGCAAGCGAGCCCTTTTCGTGGGTGGAACGCCTCTCTACTTGAAGGTCCTCCTCCGCGGTTTGTTCCAGGGACCAGCGGCAAACGCCGACCTGCGCCACCGCCTGGAGCGTGAGGCGGTCGAGCAGGGAGAGGCCGCACTGCACGCACGTTTGGCGGCCGTCGACCCGCAAACCGCTGCGCGTCTTCATTCGCAGGATCGGCGGCGGATCGTGCGTGCCCTGGAAGTGTTTTTGCTCACCGGGCGGCCGATCAGCACGCTCCAGGCCGAGCACGACCGGCCGGCACCCCCGGGCGTCGTCGTGCTGGCGCTCGAGATCCCACGTGATCGCCTGTACGCGCGGATCAATGCCCGCGTGCCTCGGTTTTTCGAGGCGGGCCTCGTCGATGAAGTCGTGACCCTCCAGGGCGGCACGCGACCCCTTTGCGACGTCGCAGCCCAGGCCATCGGCTATCGCGAAGTGATCGAGATGCTCGACGGGCAGGGGACCCTCGACCAGACGATCGAGCGCATCCAGGTGCGTACGCGGCGGTTCGCCAAGCGGCAAGGGACATGGTTTCGCGGCCTCCAAGAAGTCGATTCCGTGCCGATTGACCCTGATCTCCCGGCCGCCGCCGTCGCCCGGCAACTGCTCACTCGGATCGAATCACCGGGCGATTTTGTTTGAACGTCAAGTTGACCTTTTTCGATCGGGATCGTTGTGTTATCTATCGCACCGCATGGACAGCGTTCCTGCTGATCCGCGTTGAGAAATGCGCCGCGGACAGGAATGGAATGGCGAAATCACTCCTGTCTTACGCGATCTTGATGACGTTCAAGCCCGCATTTTGGGCGTACCGTACTGAACTGTCGCCTCGCGTCGACTGGGGCCGTTCCCAAGGAGGGGACCGATTCCATGGGCCGGCAAATCCTGCTGATTTTGGGAATAACGCTGACAACGGCCGCGGCCGCGCGGGAACAGGCCCCCCAGGAACCCGTGCCCCCGCCCGTCACCGAGGGGGCCCCGAGCGCCCTGCCGCAAACTCCGGCCCCGCTTCCCGATGACATTCCACCGCGGCAAGTATCTGGCGCGACGACCGAGAGCGTGAATGGAGCGGACGGCAAACAGAATTCCCGCTCCAGATCTCAAAAAAAATCGGACACGCGAAACGCAGCGGCAAACTCCGACTCGCGTGGAACCGGTGAGCCGCCGCCCCTCGATCCCGGTGTTGTCCGCGCCCAGGCGACAGCCCCCCCCGGCCCACCGGTCGCCGAGCCGGCCCCTGGCGCATCGGATGTCTCGGGCGTCCGCTTGTCGGCCGCCGATCGCTTGCCGCTGGGCAAGCAGGCTGTCGCGGTCACGGTCGACGTTCTGGCACCGACGAGTATGAACTTGAAGAAGGAAGCGACGCTCAAATTGATCGTTCGCAACACCGGTATCGCCGACGCCTACAACGTCCAAATCGACGATGAACTTCAGGAAGGATTTAAGTTCGTCTCCAGCAAGCCGGACATGCGTGTGTCGGGCAACGGCCAGCATTTGAGCCTGGTCCTTCCCTTGCTGACAGCCGGCGCGGACAAGGTGATCACGATCACGGTGGATCCGCAGAAGGTGGGCCCGTTTGACCATGCGGCCACCGTGCGATTCGAGACAGGCTGCAAGACGCGTACGACGGTCCTCCAGCCTCGGCTCAAGGTCGATATCGTCGCCAATCCGACCGGCGGTAAGGTCCTCCGTGGCCAGCAGGTCGAGTTCAACGTCTCGATTCATAACACGGGCGACGGACCAGCGCGAAACGTCGCGATTCTCGCCAAGCTCTCGCCGGGCCTCAAGCACGACTCGGGCCCCCGCGCCGACGAGCAAATGGTCTATGAGCTGAGCATCCCCGAGCTGCCTCAGAACGCGACCGAAAAACTTGACCCCCTCGTGGCCGACGCCATTCTCGGCGGCGAGCAATTCTGCACGGTCACCGCCAAGAGTCCCGACGTCGTCTTTGAAAAAGAAGAAGCCGAAAACACCAAGCGAATTGAAGTCGTCGAGCCCAAGTTGAAGATCGCGATCGAGGGGCCCGAACAGCGCTATACCGACACCATCGCCGACTACAAGATCACCCTGACAAATCCCGGCACGGCCGCGGCCCGCAAGATCCGCGTCCTGGCGACTCTGCCGGTCAACGGTGTGCTGGTGAAGAAGCCCCGTGATGCGATTCATGACACCACGGCGAGCAAACTCTACTGGAATGTCGATCAGCTCGAAATGGGGACCAAGAGCATGACGTTCGCCTTCCAGGTGCGTGTGGGAGGCAAGGGGAGTTACGAGGTGATCGCCGACGCCGTTGGCGAGGGAGCGCTCAAAGATCATGGCGCAAAACCACTGATGTGATTGGGATGCCCGACGTCGATCTCGTTGTCAGTGAATCCAAGCGCGTTGTCGATGTCGGCGGCGAGACCACCTTTCAGATTCGAATCCGGAATTACGGTACCGAGGACGCGAAGAACCTGCTCGTCTCGGCCATTCTGTCCCCCAACTTGAACATCGTGAAGACCGGCAGCAACATGGCGTCCGTGGAGTCCAGGTTCAACGAGAAAGATCACGAGCTCCGATTCGACACGATCGCAAAGCTTGGTCCGGGCAAGGAGATCATTCTCGGCGCCAGAGTTTCGGTGCAGGGTCCTCAACCGAAGATCGCAACATGCCGGGTCTTCGTCACTCATGATGACCTGCCCGATGGCCACCGTTTCGAGGACATGGCCAGCGTCAAGGTCACCACGGCAACCCGTGGTCCCGTCGCCGCGGCCGGGAGCCCCTGACCGCCACGGTTGAGAGTCGACCTGATTGGTCCCTGCGCAGCGATCATTCAAAAATCACCGTCGTCGATCACCTCGCCGCGGCCTTGGCGGCGATCGCCCACCATGTGTGCAGGTTGAGGCTGCCTTTCACGAATGGACCGAGCCGTCAAGAAAGCCAAGTTCACGCCTCCCGGGTGTGAGTCGAGCTGGCGCCGACGCAGGTCGTTGCATACCTATTTCCAGTTCTTCCTCCAAGCCGATCTTCAATGCCAATCCCCGAGACCAGGTCCACGAACTCGGGCGAATTTGCAAATGATTCACGATAGCTCCTCTCACGGCTCATACTCGCCCTGATCGTGGCGCGCGAACGAAGGGTCCGTAACGCATCCCGCTGTCTCCATGACGAAGTCTGCGCCACTCTTCCTGCGTCATCGAGGACTTCGCTGTTTGGACCGGATCGATCGTGACTTGCACTTCGAGGTCCGCATCTTCCTTTCCCATGGAAATTTCGATGCGCAACACACCGTCAGAGCCGACACGTGATTGAACTACAAGACGATGCATCCGCAGTCTCCGATGGCCGCGATTGATTCGCGTTTCTCCGAATACTTCCGGCACGACACCTTATCTTACGGCCGTGCGTGGATTTTTCCGCTGGGCATGAATTCACCCAAATTTGCCGGTGCAGCTTTCGAGAAAATGCCATATCTCGCGAATCTCGGCCCGGCGCGAAGGATTTTGGCGGCTCGAGGCAATAACCTGGTAGAGGAACTGTAACCCCCACTGAGGCCGCCAGAGATGGACGACGAATCCCGCCTGGTTCGGGCCATGGCCCGAAACGAACGCTCCGCGTGGGACGCGATGTACGATCGCCACGTCGGCGACGTCTTCGGCGTAGTCTACCACCTGGTCGGCGGCGATCGTGACGTCGCCGAGGACGTCAACCAGGAGGTCTGGCTACTGGCCATCGAGAGGTTCAATCAATTCGATCCCGGCAGAGGAGCGTTCCGAGACTGGCTTCTAGGGATCGCCCGGCACCGCGCTTTAAGGCACCACCGGCGTCCCACGGGCCAGACAGTCGAAAGCCAGTTCGACCGCCTGTCGGACGGCTTGCCACCGCCCGAGCTGCTGGAGGGCATGGAGCGGGCCGACGTGGTTCGCGCGGCGCTACTCTGTCTTCACGACGGGAGCCGGCGGGTGCTACTGGCCAAGTACGCCGAGGGACTCTCGGTCGCCGAGATCGGGAAACTAACCGGGCGGTCGGCCAAGGCGGTCGAGTCGCTGCTGTCACGTGCCCGCGAGCAGCTCCGGGCTTTATTGGTTCCTTACTTTTCGCGACACACAGGAGGTCAACGCCGTGAGCCCACCGACGCCCGACCAACCTGACGAAAACGACGAATTCCTGTCGCGACTGGTCTCCGAGGCCGGCGACCCCGAGGTGAGGCCCCGGCCCGAGCACGTCGCCGAACTGGCGCCCTGATCCACGACCGCCTCGGCTCGCCACGGGCCAGCCGGCGGTTGCAGGCGCGGTGGCTGGTCGTATCGGGCTTGGCGGCTGCCTGCTTACTAACCTTCCTCGCGTGGCCGCGAGGTGACAGTAAAGACCCGGTCACTCACCTACCGGGACGACAATCGTCGGATGAGATCGCACTCCGACCGCCGCAACATCAGGCCGCGATCGCCGCCTGGCGAAATGTCCGAAGGGGTCTGGACGTGTCAGACGTGCCAGCGTTTTCCTGGCCGCTTCAAGGATCGTCGTCCCTCTCGGCAAGGACCGCGGTTCCTCCCGATTTGCTTGATTGACGCAACGCAACGCAACTGACTGCCATTCGCGATTCTTTTTCCACCCAACCTTTTCTTCTTGAAGTGAGGTGACCGCTCATGCTGCGCTCTTTGTGTCTCGCAACAGCCATTCTTGTTCTGCCCCTGGGGCATACCTTCGCGGACGAGTCGTCCGACCTCGGTGCGAACGCCGCCCTCAGATACTGGCAAGCCTTCGCCGCCCTGCCCAAATTTACCGACGCCGAACAGACGAAACTCATCGCGGAAAACCTGACGATGCCCCTGGACGCTCAGGCAGGGGAGAGCGTGAGCAAGGCGGAGTATGCCCTGCGGATGATGCACCACGGGGCGAAGCTGAGGCGCTGCGACTGGGGCATCGAGTGGGAAGCGGATGGGATCGAGGTTCTGCTCCCTCAGATGACCGCGGCCCGGGTCCTGTCGTCGCTGGCGTGCCTTCGTGCCCGTTTCCGTTTCGAGGAGGGCCGCCGCGAAGAGGCCATCCACGACATCGTGGCGGCCACGCAACTGGGGCGGCAAGTCTCCCGGGACGGGAGCCTCATCGGTGTCCTGGTCGGATATAACATCGAAGGTCGCATGAACGACGCGATCGCGCTTTATCTGCCCAAACTCGACCCCCAGTCGATCAAGGCCCTGAAGACGCGACTCGACGCTTTGCCTGATGGCGGCAACCCAGCCAATGGCCTGCGAGAGTGCGAGGAAAAGACTCTCGAATGGTTCATCAACAAGGTGAAGTCGGCAAAAGACAAGGGCAGCCTCGTGGCTCTGCTGGGTCCCCTCGCCGCGGTGGCTAAACAGCCCGAGGGTCAGGTGCTCAATTCGGCCGAGGCAGGTCTGCGCTCTGCTCAACGAGTGCGGCGGTACCGCGGCTGGGGTGCTCAAATTCGCCGAGGCCACCCGCACCTCTTATGGGCGGTTGGCAGACAGCCTGTGGCTCCCCCTGGCTCAGTTCGAGAAGGAATTCTCGCTCGAGACGATGAGGCAAAGCGGTAACCCGGTATTCAAGCTCTTCTTTCCGGCCCTCGCCAAGGTGCGTCGGGCTCAGGCGCGAGCCGATGTCCGGCACGCGCTCCTGTCCGCGGCCTTCGCAGTCCAGCTCGACGGCCCCGACGCCCTGAAGAAGTATCCCGATCCCGTTGTCGGAGGTTTATTCGAGTATGCAAAATTTGCCGGCGGCTTCGAATTGCGCTCAAAGTTCGAGCAGGACGCTCATCCGCTCGTACTCACCGTTGGCAAGCGAGAAAATTGAGGATTGGGCTCCAGGCTATCGAGGGCCTGGCTGGCAACCCCACTGCCCCCGATCGGTCGGGGCGGCGGGGCCAGCCAGCGCTCTGGTCAAAGGGATGTAGCCCGCCTTATCATTTTTCATCATTGAGACTTCAACGATTCAAGATAGGCGAGCAAGGAAACGAGATCGGGCACTGTCAATGAATCGGCCAGTCCGGCCGGCATGATCGAGATCTCGCCTTTGGCACGCACATCGATGTCTTTCTTGGGAATGACCGTCGCGATCCCTTGACCGTCGCGTAGCTCAACCTCGTCGCCCGACTCACGCACAACGAAGCCCTCGACGGTTCGGCCGTCGGCAAGTGCGATCTTCTGCGGCTCGAAGCCCTGGGCGATCCTGGCGCTCGGTTTGAGAATCGACTCGATCAATTCGGCCCGCTTGTAGCGCGTGGCGATGCCCGCGAGAGACGGCCCCTTTGGCGCTTCGCCGGGGCTGACTGTGTGGCAGGCCGCACACCCCTGACGCTGAAAAAGCCGCTCGCCGCTCCGAACGTTTCCATGCTCGGCGCCCGCCGCGGTGATGACCGAGTCGAGTTGCATCGAAGAAATCGTCGGGCCGTGCGCTGCGCTGTCACCTTCCTTGTCTTCATCGAGACGCCGAGCCGCGACGAGGGCCGCTGCCTTCACGTCGGGGCGCGAGTCCGAAAGATGGTTGCGCACCTGAAGCGCGTATTTGATTGCGTCGGTCCGGCCAATCGCTTGCAACAAGCTGACCGACGTGCCAGGCGTCTTCCATCCTGCCTCGATTGCGCGTGCGGCCTGGGCCTTCGCATTCGCCGCCGCCCTCGGGTTCGCGTCGATCGCGAGCAAGACGGCAAAGCCAAGCGCGCGAAGTGCAGGGTCGCGGCCTTCGGCCATGGCGCGAAATTCGGCGACGCGATTGGCATGGCGGCCGTCGCGAAGGTAGTCACGCCAGAGATCGAGCATTTCGGGTGAAGGCGTTTCATCCTGTCCGATGGCCGCCATCACGCGATCAGCCGATCGGTGTTGCTGGCGAACGAGCGCCTTCAACGCTCTGGCACGAAGCGCCGGCACTTCCTTGTTTGACGCCGCGACGCGCTCCAGGAATTCAAGTGACTGCTCCGACAGTGTGCGCTGACTGCTCAGCAATTCGATAACCGCGCCGCGGGTCGAAGGCTCGAGCGCCGCGACGTCGAAACTGACCTTCCTGAGCGAGTCGAGCTCGACCTTGTTGCGAATCAGATCGATCAAGAAGCCCGAAGCCATGGGCGAGCTGGCCGTTTCCATCGCTCTGTCGAGGGACGCTTCGATCCTTGGCGAATGTTCCCACCTGACCGGTTTGTAATACGGGCCGCTCGTGTCGGGGCGCGTTGTCCACCAGTCGCCCGTGTAGTCGGCTTCACGGTGGTCGAGCCGGCAGAGAGTGCGAAACGCGAGTCGCCGCGCGGCATCGTCGCGAGAGTGTGCCAGGATTGCAACCAAGCCGTCGACGGCCGAGCTCGTCGTACATCTCTTGCAGGGCCCGCGCCTGCGCCGGCGGCCGCTTTCCCTGGCTGTGCGCGAAGGGCGGCCAGACATGCGGAGACGGCGTTCAATTTGACGAGCGCCTTGACCGCGACATGCGCGACCAGACGATCGTCGTCGGCCGTCATGGCCACGAGGGCCGCGGCCGCTGCGATTTTGTGCAATCGACCAAGGCCGATCGCAGCCTGGAGCCGGACGCGCGGATTCTTGTCGGTGAGGGCATCAACAAACGGCTTCGCCGGTACACTCGCTGCATCTGCCGCACGATCAGCCAGGGCACGAAGCGCGAACTCACGTAACGCGGGATCTTGGCACCATTTCATGAGCGTGGCGATCGCATCGTGTTTCAGCAGCAGCTCGAACGTGAAGAGGGCCGCGACACGCGACGAGGGCCGGCTGTCTGATTCGACGATGCTCTTGAGGCTTTCAACAACGCGTGGTCGATTGCCGCGACCCAGGATCTCACGCTGAGCCGCCAGCCGCAGGACCTGGCTGTCAGTGTCGAGATAGCTGGCAAGCTTTGAATCGCTGGCTTTCTTGATGTCGGGGAAGGGGGGTTGCACCATACCAGACCTGGTCAGGCGAATAACATAGCCCACTCGTGGCCCGACGTAGTTAAACGTGGCACCGCGCCAGGAGGAAATATAGATTCGTGATTGACCGTCGATGTCGATGTCGGTCGGTCGCGGCAACATGACGAAGGGAACTTGCCCGGCCTTGAAACTGGCCCCCTGGGGTTCCAGCGGATGGCGAAAAACACCTTCACGGCCCCATTCGCAGGTGTAGAGTGCGTCTCCATGGACGCCCAGCCCCGGTTCGTCCATATAGATCGAGCCGGTTGGCGAGCCGCCGCCATAATCGGCCAGGGGCGGCACGGTCTCATCGGCAAAGTTCTTGAACAAGGAGGGATAACCCATGTGCCCGGTTGCGACAACATGGCTCAGGCGCACGTCCCAGCCATCGCCGTCGTTGGTATTGTCGCGCGTAAACAGGTTCATATAGGGATCAATAGCGACGTCATAAATATTGCGCTGGCCGCGCGACACCAGCTCCAGCCCCGAGCCGTCGGTGAGCACGCGGACGATCCCGCCGCCGCGATTAGAAAAGCTGGCGCCGTCCTTGCCCACGGCCTTGATGAATCCATAATCGCCGACAGCAATATAAATATAGCCGTCGATGCCGATCCGGATGCCATTGGTCGTGTGATCGGCGCCCCGGAAGTTGAGGTCGAAGCCGATCCCCCTGACGAGCGTTTCCGAGCGGTCAGCCACGCCGTCGCCATTGTCATCGTGATAGACACTCAGATCGGGCGGATGCAGCACGTAGAGTTTGCCGGCGTCAACGATGACACCGCGGGGGCTGTCCATCGTCGCGAAGACATTGAACTGGTCGGCCTTGCCGTCGCCGTCGCGGTCGATGCACCGCACGATCTTGCCGCGGCCGGGACGGGCGTCGAGCGATCCATTTTCATCGACGCCCACAAAGAGCTCGCCGCTGGGCGCGGCCGCCAGGCACGTGGGGTAGCGGATCTCCGGCGGCTGGGCAAAGAGCGTGACACTGAAGCCAGGCGGCGCCTTGATCTCGCTGAGCAAGCCGTTCGTGCCGGCCCGTTTCAGTGGCACGGGCGAAGCACTCGAGCGGGGCGGTGGTGCAACCTTGTGCGTTCCAAACACCTGAAGGTCGAACAGACTCGCCCACGATCCTTCAGGCAGGCTGGTTACCGTGACCCGCACATATCGAACGCCGTGCGCGCAGGAATTCGTGCGTGCGCTCCTGGTCGTGGTCCTTGCTGTGAGTCTGGTCAGACAGCACGATCCACGTCGTACCGTCTTCGGACCCCTCGACCTTGTAGCGATAATCAACGCGATCGGCTTCCCAGAGAATGCGCACGCCCGTCAGGTCTTCGGGCTTGCCCAGATCGACTTGCAACCACTGCGGGCTTGACGGACCATTCGCGCACCAGCGGGTCGCGGGGTCGCCGTCGACGGCCGCTTCGGGCCGGTGATCGGGGCGTTCCGTCGACGACGCAGTCGCCCGCTTCCCCTTCGCAAGGTCTTCGGGTACGGCGTCGTCGGGATCGCGCAAGTAGCGGTCATCCAGTTTATCGACCGACCAGAGGAGCCCGCGGGTCACGAAATCAAGATATCGCGGGTCGCCCACGGTCGCGTTGTTATGGCCGAGCGTGGTGCCAAAAACCCTGGTCTTGCCGCTATACATGTTGGTCCAGCCGACGATCGACTCGGCCCGGCCCTGTTTGCCTCGCGCCAGAGCACTGCGCGGTCGGCTCGAGCTGGCCGGCGGCGTTGTTGTAGAGTTCTTCGTTGACAGTCGTCCAGTCCGCGAGAGGCTTTGTGATCGGGCTCTGGCGATCGACGAACGTGACGGCGATCGGCTGCTGGGGACCATGCCCCGTCGAAATGAGCCCCGTGAATTGCATCCAGGGGGTTGCCACCTTGCGGTTCCAGCCAGGGGTGCGATAGCAGTGCATGGCACAATGGAGCACAACGCCCGGCAGCCCGGCCCGATGGGGCGCGAGAATCGTGTCGATCACGGCCGCGTCATCGACGCTCGACGAACACTCGTCGTGAACGACGACATCAAAGCCCCTGGCCCAGTCGGGATTGTCGTAGATCGGATTCTTGTGGGCCGTGGTCGTATTCGGATCGTAGGCGACCGTCCATTCGACGTGGGCGCGGCGCGAGATGCCTCGCGTGAGAATATCTTTCTGGCGTGCATAATCGTGACAGCACCCGCCGAGAACCAGAAGCGCCTTGATCGGCTTCGGTTCGTCGGCGGCCATGGCCGCCGCGCCAATTAGCGGCACGATACAGCCCATGATCAACAGTCTGTCGACCGATCTTCGCATGAAAATACTCACTTCCGATGCTCGGCATTCGAAGTCTCGAGTGATCCAGTGCTGACATTTCCGCGGGGACTCTCAATCGCGCCGGCCGCCCTGGTCCTCGTGCCAATTCTACAAACCCCGTGATGATCCGTCAGCCGACTGGAGTGACAGGAATTGAGCTGTGAGAGTTGATCGCGGTGCGCGTCGAGAGTCGCAAAGTGCGCCTTTCATGGGCTCGGCCGACCACTGGAACGTGGTCATCATCGTTCGTACAACTCGAGCGGCAGCGCGTCGGGGTCATGAAAAAACGTGAACCGCTTGCCGGTAAATTCGTCGATCCGAACGGTCTCGACGGCGACACCGTGAGCCTCGAGATGCGCAACCGCTTCATCAATGTCGGCCACCTCGAACGCCAGATGGCGCAAACCGCGGGCCTCCGGATAACTCGGGCGCGGCGGCGGACTCGCGAACGAAAACAGCTCGATCTGAACGCCGTCGGGAAGCGCAGGTCGAGCTTGTACGAATCGCGGTTTTCACGATAGGTTTCGGCCACGATTTCCAGGCCCAGGATTTCGGTGTAAAACCGCCGGGATACCGCGTAGTTCGAGCAGATGATAGCGACGTGATGAGTTCGAAGAATATTCATACCAGTCCTTCCCGGTGGTTTGCTTTCTCGTTTTTCGGCTTTCACTCCGACTGCGCCGGCATGAGAAAATCGGGAGATGCCATTTTGCTCACAGTGATGGAGAGTTGCGATGGTCCTTTTTCTCCTGGCGCTCTCGTGCGGAATCGATGCCCCGCTGAATGACAAGGTCGTCGAGTTCGCCTATTCAAAACTGGGGCAACAGGTGGGAAACGGCCAGTGCTCGTCGCTGGCGGCCGAAGCACTGGCGGATGCTGGCATACGATGGCGTGGCGGCTCGCGCGGCAAGTGGGGAACCGAGTCGAAATCGTGGCGCGACGTGCTGCCTGGCGATATCTTGCAATTCGAGAACGTGGTCTTCGTCAGCACCCAATTCCGCGAAGACGGGGCGTTCGTCACCCAGCAGCGTGAATTTCCACACCACACGGCCATCATCTCGCGGGTCAAGAAACGCGGGAAAAAGCCGGTGCTGGCGATCTTGCACCAGAACGTCAATGGCACGCAGTTCGTCCAGGAGTGGACGATCAACATGGCCGAACTGAGGCGTGGGACGGTCAAGGTCTACCGGCCCACAGCGAATGACGCACTTTCCCCTTCGTGGGAACCTTCGAAAAAGTAATCGGTAACGTTTTCAGCCCGCGCAAGATGACGGCGGGCCGATAACGCAGGGCCTCACGCGGAACGGCCAGCCGCATGTCGGGCAGCCGGCGCAGGAGCGTACTGATCGCAATTTGCCCCTCCAGCCGCGCCAGTGACGCACCCAGGCAAAAGTGCACACCCTGGCCGAAGGCGAGATGGCGGTTCGGCTCGCGGCCAATATCGAGAACGTCGGGCTCGTCAAACTGTCGCTCGTCGCGATTGGCCGATCCGAGTGCGGCCATCACGAGCTCGCCGCGTGGAATCGTGACTCCGCCGATCGTCACGTCGGCGCGGGTATAACGCTCGGTGGCCAACTGGACGGGCGAGTCGAATCGCAGCAGCTCCTCGATGGCCGGCTTGATCAATCCGGGATTCGCACAGAGCCGGTCCCGCTCGGCCGGATGCTCGAACAAGGCAAGCATCCCGTTGCCAATCAGATTGACAGTCGTCTCATGCCCAGCGACCAGAAGCAAAACGACCATTGACAACAACTCGTCATCACTCAACCGATCACCAGCTTCGCGCGCCTGCACGAGGGCCGTCGTGAGATCATCTCGCGGCTCGGCCTGCCGCGCCCGGCCCAGGCGGCGAATGTACCGCATGAACGCCAGCACGTGGGGAATGATCTTGAGTTTGCCCCATGTCGTCGGCGTGGTGGTGAGCATGGCGTTCGACCAGCGGTGAAACCGGTGGCGGTCGTGTGCCGGCACGCCGAGGATCTCCGCGATGATGGTCGCGGGCAAGGGGAGTGCGAAATCGCGGATCAGATCCATCTTGCCCTTCGATTCGACGGCATCGAGCAGCTCGTCGGTCAGCGTTTGCACCCGCTCGCGCATATTGTCGATCAACCGCGGCGTGAACGCCTGCTGGACCAGCCCGCGCAGCCGGGTGTGGTCCGGCTGATCGACGTCGAGCATGTTCTGTTCGAGTGGCTTGAAGACCGACGGAACCCAGGGAAGTCGCTCGAGCTGATCGGCTGAGAGAGCCCTGGTTTTGTCCTTGGCGAATCGGTCGTCCTTGAGAACAGTGAACACATCATCGTAGTGCGTGATCACCCACACCTTTTGCTTGTCCGGCAGTACCGTATGAAAGATCGGCGACTCGGTGCGCGCAGCGTGTGTAAAAGGGATACGGATTGGTCCTGAACGCGCGGCTGGTCAAGTCGACTTCCTGGCTCGATGCCATGAGCATGCTCCTTGCACTCCGAGTTACCGAACCTCGCCGCGAAATCTTTACCAAACTGCCGCCATCGCGAAGGCAGCCCGTCATGGCAGAGAAGCCGTCATCGTAACATGTCTCGCCTCCAACCATGCGCGGGAGTCCGTTTTGCCAGTCCGGTCGACCATGCCGAATTCTCCCGCTCGGCAGACGCGCCGCGCTGCTCTCGACGTTTCTCTGGCCCACGGTTTGCAACCTCATTCCCGTGAACGCCCGGCGCTCGGACTGCGCCCCCGGCACGTCTTGGTTTCTGTTTCTGGGAAGGGAATGACCAACCATGCCACGCTCTCAATTCCGGTTCGCCGTACGCCTGCTCGGGGCCGTCGTTTACGTCGCCTGTTTTTCCGAAGTCGGCACGGCCGCCCAGCTTTCGATTCCGATCTTACCGCAATCTAACCCGTCGTCCGCTCAGCCGGCGAAAGTGACTCCGAAAAAAGCGGTCGCCGCATCAGAAGGACCGATCACGGTCAAGGAGCGGATTGCCGACCGCGTCATCGCGCAATTCCTCGAAAAATTCCTCCCGGAGTACCCCGGCGTGCGCAAAGTGAATGTCGCCGTCGATGATGGTGTCGTCCGGCTGGGAGGACAGGTGGACGACGACGACAGCCGCGACGAGATCACCGACGTGGTTCGACGAGTCGAGGGCGTACGGTTGGTGATCAATCAAATGAACACGGATGAGGAGGTCATGACCGCCTGGCAATTTGGCGCACAACAGGCCCGTGGCGTCACCCATTATGTGGGCCGGAAGTGGCTCGTTATTCTTCTGGCCATCGCCGTTGTTGCCGCCTCCGCCGTGCTGGCGCGGCTCTTCTCCGCAAACGCCGAGACCTTGCTCGCACCGTTTGTGCGCAATTTACTGCTCCGCTCGGTTGTGGGATCACTCTTGAGCTCACTCCTGGTGATCGGCGGCCTCCTGCTTGCCCTGGGTGCGCTCAACCTGACCCAGGTCGTGCTCTCGATTCTGGGTCTTTCTGCCGTAGTCGGCCTGGCGGTCGGGTTTGCGTTTCGCGACATCACCGAGAATTTCATAGCCTCGGTCCTCCTCGGTCTCCGGCGGCCTTTTCAGATTGGCGACTATGTGACGGTGGCCGGCCAGTCGGGCGTCGTCAAGTCACTCAACACACGGGCGACCGTGCTCGTCACGCTGGAGGGAAACCATGTGCGGATCCCCAATTCCGTGATCTTCAAGGAGATCATGGTCAACGCGACGGCGTCGCCGAGCTTCCGGAATAGCTTTGATATCGTGATCCCTTATGAAGCGTCCACAACCGCGGCCATCGAAGCCATTTCCGGTTCCATCCGGTCACTCAAAGGCGTGCTCAGCGACCCGCCGTCGCGCACCCTGGTTGAGGCACTCGAGCCCGGCGGCGTGCGCCTGCGAACGTACTTCTGGTCGCCCACCCAGGGAGTCGACTGGTACCAGCTAATGAGTGACGCGAAGCTCAAGGCAAAGGTGGCCCTCCAATCGATCGGGGTCGTCCCAACGGCGACAGCCGCGGCGCCCGCGACGGCCAGCGCCCCCGCCAGCGGCTTTCCTGCCGCGCCCGTCCTTTCCACGAATGGCGATCAACCACAGGCCGTCGCGCCCCACAACGCCAAGGCCAACCTCGAGCGCGATGCCCGCAAAGCGGCAACCGTCGGCCAGGCGAGCTCCAAACCGCGGAATACCCTGCTCGAGCACGCACTCGAACAGCCCGAGACGCGGGTCAGTGAAGAAGGAACGAATCTCCTCGCTCAACAGAAGGCTGAGTAACCTGACGATCAAATCCGACTCTGAAATCGCGCTCCCTTGCTTGACGAAACGCACCGTCGTGCATCATAACGCAATCGGCAGTGCGCGTGCGTTGCTCGAACGCAGAGTAAGACCCGCGTTGATCGCGGTGCGATATCCGTTTGGCCCGACGCGATTTGCTTCGATTCAATTCGACCCACGCCACGGATCGCGCCGCCACTTCGCCCGTTCCGGTCCCGATCCTCGCGGATACTGGCCGCACAGGAATCACAATGATATGAATGAGAGTAAGCAAGGTTCAAGCGACAATATGAAGACGATGGGAAGATCCGAGTATCGCCGGCTGGCGTACGCGGCCGCTGATGCGGTCGTCGATCATGTTTTTGGACTGGTCGACGAGCCGGTCTTTCAGCCGATGACGGCCGACGAGCGTCGCCAGCTTCTGGACCAACCGCTCCCGGAAATGGAGACCGCGCCCGAGGCGATCCTCGCCCGGTTTCGCGAGTGGATCGAGCCGCATCCGATGGGCAACGGCCACCCCGGCTTTTTTGGATGGGTGAATTCGCCCCCGTCGTTGATGGGCATCGTGGGTGATTTCCTGGCGGCCGCGATGAATCCGAGCTGCGCCGGCGGCGATCATGCGGCGATTTACCTCGAACGCTGCTGCACGCGCTGGCTCATGGAGCTTGTCGGATTTCCCACGGAGGGAAGTTTCGGCATCCTCGTCAGCGGCGCGTCGATGGCGACACTCACATGTCTGGCGGCCGCACGACGCGCTGCCGCGGCCCGCGATGGCTGGAACATCCGCGAAGAGGGTCTATCGGGCAACCGCCCGCCGCTGGTGGTCTACCTTTCTGGTGAAGGCCATTCCTGTATTCACAAGGCGGCCGAGATGCTGGGCCTGGGCTCGCGGCAACTTCGCCTGATTCCGGTCGACGATCAATTTCGCATGAGCGTGCCGGCGCTCCGCGATGCAATCCGGGCCGACCGCGTCGCCGGAAACCGCCCGTTCTGTGTGGCCGCCAGTGCGGGAACAGTGAACACCGGCGCGATCGACCCACTGAACGCGCTGGCCGATCTCTGCGCCGCCGAAGATCTCTGGCTCCACGTCGACGGGGCCTATGGAGCGATCGGCATTCTCGATCCTGAAAAGGCCCCCCGTTATGCGGGCCTCGACCGCGTCGATTCGCTGGCGATCGATCCACACAAATGGATGTCGGTTCCGGTCGAGTGCGGCTGCGCCCCGTTGCGCGACGCCGCGAACTTGCGTGAGACATTTAGCCTGGTTCCCCCTTATCTTCGCACCGAGGAGGGCAAGGGCTTCGGCGGGCTCCCCTGGTTTTCCGAATATGGCTACGCCCAGACGCGGGGGTTCCGCGGCGCTCAAACTCTGGATGGTCATCCAGCATCTCGGCCGCGCTGGCCTGGCCGAGGTCATCACGCGGCATAACGCGTTGGCCCGCTATCTCGCATCCCTGATCGAAGCGGCCCCCGACCTCGAGATGCTGGCTCCCGTCGAGCTCTCCATTGTTTGCTTTCGCTATGCACCTGTTAACCTTCGCGGTGACGAAGATCGTCTGAACACAATGAACAAAGCCATCATGGAAGAGGTCCAGGCCGACGGCCAATCGTTCCTCTCGGGAACGATTCTCGGCGGTCGCTTCGCGCTTTGCGCTTGCATTCTTCACTACGGCTCGACCGAGGAAGATCTCGGTAGGCTGGTCGACGTCGTTCAAAAAGCCGGAAATGATCTCCGCCTCCAAATTTCTAAACGCAACGATTTATAAGCCAGAACTTCATGGCATTAGCTTGTCGCAGCCCCCGTTCGCGGTTCTCAGCCCGGGGCCCAGGCTGGCTGGCGCGCCCCTCGATGGGCAAGATCCGCTTCGCCCGGCCGGGCCAAGGGCGTGGTAAAGAGCCTGTTACGCGTGCTTTCTCAATAACGGCGGCGTCGTTCTCGCGATGGTCTATGACAAGGGGGAACAACCGGATCTTACGATGGCGCAGCGCAAGGACGTTGCGACGTTTCTCAAGGTGATCGGCAAGCAACTGAAGGGAGAAATTCAGTGATGACCAAACGATCCGATCCGGCGCGCGGGGCGCCGCCGCCGCCGCGACCACGGGCCACGGGCCAGGAAATCGTCGAAGGATGGCGCGAGCTCTCCGAGACATTGAAGGCCGGCAAGCCGCTGGAATCAAGGTTCACCGTGCGAACGTACAAGATTCCGCCGCCGCCTCAGTACCGCGGCGTCGACGTGCGCCGGGCGCGGGAGGTCATGGCGATGAGCCAGGCGGCCTTCGCGGCGTTGCTCGGCGTCGACCCATCGACCGTGCGATCGTGGGAGCAAGAACTCCGGTCGCCGAGTCTGCTGGCGTGCCGCATGCTGTCAGAGATCGAGGCCGAGCCAGCCCACTGGCGCAGGCGCCTTGCGCTTTGTCTCGCCCCATGTTGCTGATGAAAGGCACCCTGAGGAGGTTCCCATCGATTCAACCTGCTCCGCGCTCCTCCGTTTTTCATCTGGCCGGTGGAGGTACGCCGAGGCCGAGCCGCTGATCGTCCAGGGTTATGAAGAGATCAAGGCCCGCGAAGCCAGGATCACCGCGCCATGCAAGCCCTACCTTACCCAGGCGGCGGAGCGGGTTGTGTGGCTTTATGTGGCGTGGGGCAAGCCCGGCCAGGCCGCCGCGTGGAAGGTGAAGCTCGGTCTGGATGACCTGCCCGCGAACGTATTCGCCACGCCCTGACGGCCGAGTGCCAGGGGATCGTCCGCCGGGACCGGCGAGTCTGCGAAGCAAGCCACTGGCGCTCAGGAACGAGACCACCGTTCGTGTCTTTTTCTTCGTTCGATGGAATGTCAGACGATTCGATCAATCAGACGCGCCGGACGTGGTCAGGTCGTTGCCGGCCGGCTGCGAAAAAGTGACAGGTCGCGGCGTCGCAATCGGTTTGCGAAAGATATCGCCGAATTTGTGAGTCTGTAGCATTGATGGCGACTCAAACCTGGAGAATTCATCGGTTTGGCGGACCGAAGCGAGCAGTCTCAACTCTCGTACCCGTTCGCGATCCAAGATCGCCTGCATGCGGCGGATTGCCTGAAATCGCTCACTCGGGATCTTTGATGGCCCGGACCCAGATGTTGCGGTAGTGCACGGGGTTGCCGTGATCCTGGAACGCGAGCGGGCCCTTTGGCCCGTGCGGGGTGTATTTCGCCAGGGCCCGGTAAACCATCGGGCCGAGCACCGCGACGTGGTTCTGGGTCAGGACGCCATTATGGAGCACCGTGATGTAAGCGGGGCTCTCGACCTTCCCCTCCTTGAACTTCGGCGCTTCGAAGATGATGTCGTACGTCTGCCACTCGCCGGCGGGCCTCGAGGCGTTCACTTGCGGCGGGTACTGGCCGTAGATGGCCGAGGCCTGGCCGTCGGGATAGGTCAGGTTCTCGAAGTTGTCGAGCACCTGGACTTCATATCGGCCCATGATCAAAACGCCGCTGTTGCCTCGCCCCTGGTCGCGGCCCTTGGGCGGGTTGGGGGTCGCGAACTCGACGTGAATCTGGCAATCGCCGAACTCCTCCTTCGAAGTGATGGTATCGCTGCCGGGGGCTCCCGAAGGCGGGACGACCATGGCGCCATCGAGGATCTTCCAGCCCGGCTCTTTGCCGTTAACTTGCCACTTCGACAGATCCTTGCCGTCAAACAGGACAACTGCGTCGGAAGGGGCCGCACCGGGTAAAGCGCCCGGGGTGACGATCGGCGGTTGAGGACGGTCGCCGTCGTGGACGTGCCACTTGCCGCCGGGCAAGATCGGCGTGTCCTTGAATCCGAGCGTGAGCTTGTCCTGGAAAGCGGCCCTCGCGGCGAGCGTCAAGACGATCAAAGTGGCGGGAATGAAGATCGCGCGAGCCCTGGTCATCGTGGCTGGTCCTGAGAGTGGTGCAGCAGGGATCGAGAAAGACGCCGCCAACGACCCATTCGAGGCGGCGAACGCCTATCCTATCGCGCGTTGAGACGCGAAACCGCCCCGAGTGCCGTCGGAAATTGGCAGTGCCGCTATGGTTGCCAACGCTCAAGCAACGACCTGGCCTTGTGATCTTCCTCGACGGAAACCAGGTACTCGCCATCCTTTCGCTTGTGGGCGCTCGTGCCTGTCAAGTTCGACGGTATCTGGCACCATTTTGTCGACCATCTGCTCTTCAGGAAGTGACCTCATACCCGGCACGTTGTGGGCGGGTCTGCCAGGCGTTGGCCTCGGAGTCGCCGACAATCTCCTCCTTCGCCGGGTCCCAGGTAAGTTTGTGCCGGCCCAGCCGGATCGCGATGTTGGCCAGGTGGCAGGTGGTCAGGGCCCGGTGATGGGTCCAGACGTCGGAGACCGGCACGGAGCGGTCGCGGATACACTCGAAGAAGTTCGCCATATGGCCGTCCACCTTCTTGCCCTTGCGAGCTCGTGCAAGAGCGACTCAGGCACCGGATCCTTGTAAAGCGCTCCGACACCCCCGCCCTCGAGATCGATCCGATCGCGGGTGACGAAGATCTTGCCGCCGCTGCCCTCGAAGGTCACGCCGTTCTCGGTGTCGTTGCGGATCTCCATCGAGACGCCGTTGGCGAACCTGGCCTGGACGCGGAACTCGGTCGTGGTGTTGTAGCGGTCGTCGACCGTGGGATAGCCCCCAGGGCCACCGCATCAAGATAGCGATCCTCAGTAGCCTGGGAAAGCTCAACCCGGTACAACTCGATAATGTGAAGGCGAGCTGATGATTACCACTTGATGACGGAGCAGCCAATGGCCACCGGCGGATCGGCCTCATTTCAGCGACATTTTCAAGATCTCCAGGATCCCCGTGTCGAGCGCACTCGAAGACATGGCGCTCATCAATATCGTCTTCATCGCCGTCTGTGGAGTTCTCTCGGGTGCCAACTCGTTCGCCGGGATTCACGAATTTGCCATCGACCGCCGGAGTTGGTTGGCCCGCTACCTGGACCTCACCAATGGCATCCCCTCGGAAGACACGCTCGGGCGCGTCCTTGCCCGCCTCGATCCCGCCGCATTCGAGAAATGCCTGATGAGCTGGATTCAAGCCGTGCAGGAGGTAACTGGAGATCGTGTCGTGGCGATCGACGGCAAGACCCTCCGGGGTTCGTCCGATCACGAGCGAGATCGCGCGGCCATTCACATGGTCTCGACCTGGGCCACTGAGAACCAATTGTCGCTGGGCCAAGTCGTCGTGCATGAGAAATCCAACGAGATCACGGCGATCCCGGAGCTCCTCCAAGTCCTGGACATCGCCGGGGCTTTAGTGACGATCGATGCGATGGGCTGCCAGCGGGAGATCGCTGACCGGATTCGCGAAGGGAAAGGCGACTACGTTCTGGCCGTCAAGCAGAACCAGCCGAAGCTCTATGAACAGGTCGAAGGAGCGATCAGCGAGGCATTGGAAGGCGAACAGGAGGATCTCGATGAGCACCAGACTTTCGAGAAGGGGCATGGTCGGCAAGAGTCGAGGACGTATGCGATTGTCGCGGCACCGGAATCGGTCAACCCAGATGGGTTGTGGCGCGACCTGGAGGCCGTGGGCATCGCCATCCCGGAGCGAGTCGACTCGCAGGGACGACAGAGCCTCGACACGCGGTATTACATCCTCAGCCGGTTGATCACCGCGCAGGAGTTCGCGGGAGCGGTCCGTAGCCATTGGGGCATCGAAAATAATCTCCATTGGCACTTGGACGTGAGCTTCCGCGAGGACGAATGCCGCGTGGCCCGCGACCACGCCCCGGCCAATCTGAGCGTGATTCGACGGTTCGCTCTTGGGCTTCTCAAGCGCGAAACCAGTTGTAAGAAAGGCATCGAGATCAAGCGAATGAAGTGTGCGGGAAATGATGAGTATCGCGATAAAGTCCTATTCAAGTGTTGAATTTAAGATGCGGTGGCCCTGGGATAGCCCCCCTTGAACTCGACCGGGAGCACGCCCTTGTCGACCTCGATGGTGTTCGGCCCCGAGCCCTCCATGCCGATGGCCCACTGGCCGATGTCGACGTGGTGGGCGCCCCAGTCGGTGAGTTTCCCGCCGGAGTACTCGTACCACCATCGGAAATCATAATTACACCGCTTCTCGCGATACTCGACCTGGGGCGCCTGGCCCAGCCACATATTCCAGTTGAGGTCGGCCGGGGGCTTGGCCACGGAGAACGGGCCGCCGGCGGGGCCATCGCCGATGGCCGCCGTGACCTTGCTGATCTTGCCGATCCGGCCCGCCCGGACCATCGCCACGGCCAGCAGGAACACCCGGTTGTGGTCGCTCCGCTGCTGCGTGCCGACCTGGACGACGCGGCCGGTCTCCTTGGCGACCTGGCCGATCTTTTTGCCCTCGTCGATGGTCAGGGTCATCGGCTTCTCGCAGTATACGTCCTTGCCCGCCCGCATGGCGTCGATGCAGATCTTCGCGTGCCAGTGGTCGGGGGTGCCGATGATCACGGCGTCGATATCCTTGCGGTCGAGGATCTTGCGATAGTCCTCGTAGGCGTCCGCCTTCTCCGTGCCGATGCGACGGTCGGCCTTCGCCGTACCGGCGTGGCCCTTGTTCACGTCGCAGACGGCAAGGAAATCGCCGAACTGGGACGCGCTCCGGGCATCCCACGAGCCCTGGCCGCCGCAGCCGATCAGGCCGAGCCGGGGCCGGTCGTTCTTGGCCCGCGTCTCGTCGGCCATCGACCGGCCGAAGGGCACGAAGAACGGGAGCAGCGCGGGGCTCGTCGCCGCCACACGGAGGAATTCCCGGCGGTTCTGCGTGCGGAAAGTCATCGTCGTTGACCTTCGAGAGAATGAGGTTGGGCCGACCCTTCCCGGACGGAAGCCCTCCGGGGCCACGGCCTCGACTGCCTCGCCCGAGTCTACCCTCTGAAACACGCAAAGGAAACGGGCGCGAAACGGGGACGAGACTTGTTTCCCTGCGTCCTCCCGCCTTGACATTCCATCAGTCCAGCCAGTTCTCGACTCGCAAGCCTGACACTTTACCGAAGTCGGTTCGGTTGGCGGACAAGAGACACGCGTGGTTGACCAGAGCCGTCGCCGCGATTTTCAGGTCCCTTGAGCCGATGGGAGCGAAGCTTCTGCCGGCAGGGCTCATCAAATTGGCGGGCCGCAGCTTCATCGAACGGCACGATCTCGAACTCGTCGTAGAACTCGAACAGCAACGCCAGCTCGCGATAACCGACGACTTGCCGCAGCGCCAATTTCTCCTTGGCGATCACGGCCAGCCAGCCAGCCGCTCATCCGTTCCTCGACCGTGACAATGGCCACAGCGATGACTTCGGTAGCCGACACACCATTGAGCCGATCAATCATGCGACAGCCGCGTTCACTGTCGGGATATTTCAGCAATCTGGTATGGTCCGTGTCGAGCAGGATCATTCGGCGAACTCTCCCCGCCGCGCCTCCCGTTCGGCCTCGCGCGCCGCAGGCATTCCTCGTCAACTTCTGCGCATGAAATCGCTGTCGCCGAACATGCCGACGACCTTGCGCCAATCCTTGCGAGACTGGCCGGGCCGCTTCGTGGCGATGACCTTCTCCAGGACTTCGACTCGTTTGGCAAGGGATTCCAAGGTCAACTCATTCATCGCCGTCTCCTCCTGATCGTCGAAGAGTCGACTGCCATTCTACTTTTCCAGGTTCGCTTCCTGGAATCCAAGCTCTGGCTTTTCCGTGCCCCCAGTTGCTTGCCCCCTGTGGCCGCCCATCCTTCATGCCCCAGCGTCTCGTACAGAATCACTCTCGTATTCTCCGCCAAGAACGCGGAGAAGAGGTTGCTCGTGCGGAGAATGGCGGTTATCATCTCCGCAAACCATGCGGAGAATAGCCGTGTACATTTACGAAAGAAAGGATTGGCCTCGGTTCCACTGGGATCAGAAAGGGCTCGCCAACCAGCTTGCGGCCGTCCGGCACCGGCAGGGGCGCCTCATTGGCCGGATGGAGGGCCTGGGCTTCCGTTTGAGGGAAGAAGCCGTCCTCTGCACCCTGACTCAGGATGTCGTGAAATCGAGCGAGATTGAAGGCGAAATTCTCGACACCGAGCAGGTACGCTCCTCACTCGCCCGGCGCCTCGGACTCGATATCGGGGCACTGACGCCCGCCGACCGCCATGTGGGGGGCGTTGTCGAGATGATGCTCGACGCCACCCAGAAATACCAGGAACCACTGACTGAGGAACGGCTCTTTGGCTGGCATGCTGCCCTCTTTCCGACGGGCCGCAGCGGGATGCAGAAAATCCGGGCCGGTGCATGGCGGGACGACCATTCGGGCCCGATGCAGGTGGTTTCAGGCCCGATCGGCAAAGAACGGGTTCACTACCAGGCACCCGCAGCCGATCAGCTTCCATCCGAAATGTCGCGGTTCCTGGAATGGTTCAACGGCCCCGCGTCGATCGACCCGGTTCTCAAAGCCGCCGAGCGCATCTCTGGTTCGTCACCATCCACCCGTTCGACGACGGTAATGGACGTATTGCCCGAGCCATCGCCGACCTCGCCCTGGCACGTTCCGAACAGAGCCCGAAACGCTTCTACAGCATGTCCGCCCAGATCCGGTTGGAGCGAGGCGATTATTACGACATCCTGGAACAGACCCAGAAAGGTTCGCTCGATATCACGCTCTGGATGCGGTGGATCCTGGGATGCCTCGACCGTGCCTTCGGTGGGGCGGAAGCCACGCTAACCGGTGTACTACGGAAAGCCCGCTTCTGGGAATTCCATGCTGGGGAATCGTTCAACGAGAGGCAGCAGAAAATCGTCAACCGCCTTCTCGATGGGTTCGAGGGTAAGTTGACCTCGTCCAAATGGGCGAAATTGACCAGGTGCTCGCAAGACACGGCCAGCCGCGATATCAACGACCTGGTCAAACGCGGGGTGCTCGCGAAGGATGCCGCCGGTGGCCGGAGCACCAGCTATTCACTCATCGAACCGACTGAGGCGAAGCGCCCCTGCCTGCCAGAGATGGCTGCGTCAGCCCTTGCGGAAGTTGACCATCCGAGTGTAACGGCCGTCGACCTCGCCGATCGCCCATCTCAGAGCCATGTTGCGCCAAGCGGCGGTGCGGGAACCAAGTCGTAGAACCGTCATTGGTTTACCTCGCGGCCCATGGCACTTCATTCTTGGACCCCGCTCAGTAGACCCGGAATCTTCGCCTTACGAATCTCTTCGATCACCGTCTTGGAGGATTTCCAGGGATCGCCCGGAATGCGCGTGATCAGTTCTCCCCACACTCTGCCGAAAGCCGCAATGGCATCAGCGTCGTTGAATGTTACGCCTGTGCGAAGCAAGGGGGAGATATCCTCCGTAAGGCTTTGGTTGAGCTTCTTGAGCATTCGTTCCTCAGCGTTCGCTCGGCTGATTGGATGTCCCTCCAGAGTGAGATAATGCTGGAAGCACGCGATCAACCGCTCACAGTCGAGGCCGAGTTGGAGCAAACCTTGGTTAAGGTCAAACAGATCGCGGTTCTTGTGCCGCTGGAGCAGCGCGTGCAGCTTGGTGCCAAGGATTTCTTCGGGCTCGAACGAGACAATCTCTGTCTTGGCCTGATGCCAACCAGTGTTGAACTCGAAGGGGTAGGTTTTGAGGCCACAAAGATTCTCATGCTCGCGGGTGTTGATCTCTACCTTGAGCTTGAGCTTGCTTCCGCTATCAGCCTCAGGAGTAAACCTGAACTCCAGGTGCACCGAGTGAGCAGCCGCGTCGTAATTGCATTTCCCGAGCCATGAAAGAATGCGGCGTATCTCGCCAACGGTATTCTTGATCGGTTCAGCCTGCGTCTGGACAAGGTCAATGTCTTCTGAATAGCGTAGCGGTTTTTTGAACAAGAGTTTGTGAATGGCGGTCCCACCGCGAAAGGCAATCTTTCCTCGCAACGGCTCGCTGTTAAACAGGTCGCAGAGCGCACGGCAGATAATCAGGTCCTGCTCGACCTGCCTGAGATCAGGCCACGGCGCATGGGCGCTCCACTCCCGCAAGTAAGCGATGGGGATCAAGCATCAATCTCCACGGGCACGTTGATGACCAGCTTCCACTTCAGATTTTTCTCCTTACTCGCCCTCAAGGCCGCGATGATCGGTTGGGCCGCCGGATCAAGGTCCTTGAAAGACTTCGCCTTTTCAGCGAAGGCATGAAGTCCCTTGGCCTGGCGGTTATGCCCGAAACGCTCCAAAAGATAGCCAAGGCGTCTGACCGCCGAATTCTCGTAGGAACTGGCCGCCTTGGCGAGGATATTGGGATCGGCCTTCTTCCCCAGGTCATGGACAGCCTGCGCGAGACCGTTGATCCCCGCCGCCCGATGGAAATAACGGCAAATGTCAAGCAGTGTCAATTCCACTCCTGCGACTTTGGCGAAGCCGGTTTCCGTTTTTAGCTGTGCAAGCCACTCGGGACGGTTCGACTCGGCAAACGCGGCCGGGGCCTGGTATAGAAACTCGACTCGCTGGCGCCCGATTTCAATTCTCTGAAGCTGGCGCAACGTAATGACCTGAAACACCATCGCCGCTTGGTGAGCCGAGCCGTGGAAAGCAGCGGCACGCAGCAGGGAAACGCGATAATCCAGCCCCAGATGCTTCATCAAGGGGTCGATCCATCGAGCTGGATTGGGTGCACCTAGGAGCCGATCCTCAGGCCGGAGAATTAAATAGAATCCCCTCCTTGGGGAAGCGAGCCGGCCCTTCTTCGTCAGCCGTGCCGCGCTCGCCTGGAACGCTTGCGGCGTCTGCCCGAGTTCGGCCAAGGCCGCCGGTTTGGAGAAGGTCTCCCGTCCTCTGGCAAGCTGTGAATCATTGAATTCCTGAAGGCTGCTCATTCCCCAATTATATGCAAAATTCGACTAAGATCAACCGATTTCTAATATGATTGGGGAGTCGCCAGGATCGCAAGTCGCAATTGGGCTTCGACTTGCCGCCCATCTCGGTCGCCGCCTCCAACCGGCGGCGCCCGGACTCCGGCCAGGAAAGAGTTCCAGTGGTGTCATGTGGCCCGAGCTAATCCAGGCACGCATCGGTAACTCGGCCCGAGCTAGGTATTTTGACCCCGGAACTTGACAGAATTGCGCTTGCAATCCGTCGACCCGTGAATCTTGTACAGGAATGCTTGGGGCAGCGTATTCGAGGCGGTGTTGCTTTGCACGAATCGTTCGCATCCGCAGCGTCAACGCTCAGCGGCCGCGTCAAGATCCACTTCCAGCAAAGAGTGAAATTCGCGCGGGAAGTCGACCGATACTCGGGCGTGAACCGCGCCTTGCTTATCAAAAAATCGCTGAGTTCCGGCGAGAGCAAAGACCCCCTCGTGCCAGACGTCAGGGTGAATATAGAGCCCCTGATTTCCCGAAAATCGAAAGCAGACGAAGTGCTGTGGTAGGACATCGTCGGTGGGTAACGCCAGTGGCACGAGGAACGGCCGCTTGTCGAGGGGGAAAAAGAGCTGACCTCCATCCGGATGATAATTGGCGTGCCAGAGCAGTAGCCGCTCGGGCGCCTCGTGGTGGTCTTCGCGTGCATCCCGCGGCTCGACGGCGTAACCAAGAATGTAATGACCGCCGACGGCCTCATTGCGGCCGAAAAGGATGTCTCCACGCCATTCGCACGTGAAGGTGCCTTCGGTCGTCCCCGATTCGTCACCCGAGTCGACATCGACAGGGCGCCAACCTTTCGCCGGCCAGCGGACAATCTCGACAGGGAAATTATCGGGTGACTCGACAAGAGAACCGTAACCGCGAAGCGATTCCGCGGTCGCATCGACGATCGGAATCGAAAGGCGTTTGGTGTTCGCCGGAATATCAGGATTGAGATAGTCGGGGGCGTTCATCGTAAATCCTTTCCAGGGAATCGCCGCCTCGGGATCAGGGCCCGGCGGCAAAGCAACGAGCGTGTCATCTCGTTCCCGTAGGTTCAAGGTCGTTATCGAAAGCGACGATCGCGCGCCTGATCGATAAGCGACTGTTACCTGGTAAGCGAAAGCGGGACAGGTCCGCCCTTGAAATCCGGGTTAGCGTTGTTGCTCGGAAAAGGCATCAATATCCAAGATCCACGGAGATCGTTCGAGGAACGCATTGCGATGGAGCGGAGGATAGGGAAGCCGCAGAGGTTACCTCCTCCTCGCAAGCTGGACCATCTTTTCTTCGCTTTACTTCGCGATCGCCTCAGGGCCAAACACCGTGTTGTTGACGAGTTGTCGGACCGAATTGAAGAACCCGGCCGATGCTATTCCGGCGTTGTCGGCCGTGTCAGACTTGTTGACGTCGTAGTTGACCTCAATTGCGAGCACGGAACCGTCTCCATAGCGGTAGACCTGCGCCGAGTTACCTGGCAGGCCGCCGTTCTTCGACCAACTGACGCCGAGACCGGTGGCCGGAAAAACCTCCATTCCCAGGCCAAACCAGCCTTTACCGCCGGGAAGGTCAGGACCAATCGACGGCTCGGCCACCATCTCCGCGACCGTTCGCTGCGTCAACGGACCGGTCGTCGTCGTCCCCAGGTACGTACCACTCAAGTTGGCATAGAACTCGGCCACCGCCGTCGGCGTGGCGACCAGGCCGCCGTTGCCGAAATGGCTCTCGACCCAGTAGGCACCGCCGTACTGCGGGGGCACCAATTTGCTCGGGTAGAAGGGAGGCGTGGTCTTGCCGGGCTCGGGGAAG
The DNA here is from genome assembly GCA_963818265.1 of uncultured Planctomycetota bacterium. Classification (GTDB taxonomy): domain Bacteria; phylum Planctomycetota; class Planctomycetia; order Isosphaerales; family Isosphaeraceae; genus CAWFRS01. Next base: position 1,196,494 of record CAWFRS010000001.1, read on the forward strand.
ATGCTGGGCTCGTTGTGATCTGTGGCGGGAACAACGTAGGTCACTTCGGTCGGATAACGTTGGCTCTTGGTCGTATGGCCCAGCCCGACCATCGCGTCATTCGCGACCGGCAGGGCCGAGGGGGGCGAGATACCCATGGGGCTCAAGATCTCGTCCTGCAAAAATTGGGCGTAACTCATTCCAAAATCCTGCTTTGCCAGCTTGGCCGCGATCAAACCGAGCGCTGTGTAATTGATGTCCTGGTAAGAGTAACCCGTGTTGGCCGGCCCAAGCTGGTTGGGTGGCGGGTCGGGATTTGTCGAGGGCGGATGGTCCTTCATGTACTCGGAGATCTGATAGACCTCGTAGTTTAGTTGCTGCCCGGCTGTTGCCGGCTGCGAATAGGGCGGCTGGCCGGCGAAAGCGAGTGCAGCGTAGCTGCCTTTGTTGTAGATTGCTGGCCCGGTGGTCGCCTTGGGATAGGTCTGGCTCGTGACGGTGACGGCGCCGGGAAGGCCGCTTGTCATCGCCAAAAGGTCGCGCACCGTGATGTCGAAGAGGCCAGGAGCGGGGTCAACACTGACCTGCTGTGTCTGCATTGTCGGGTCATACCCGGTAACGGGCCGGCCAGGTGCATAGCCGAGCAGTTGGAACTGCGCTGTCATCAAGATTGAGCTTACCATCTTGCACCAGCAGCATGATCGCGGCCGCGGTGAACGTCTTGCTCACGCTGGCGATCCGGAACAGTGAATCGGGAGAAGTCCCCGGGGATCCATAGGTGAGCGTCTGCCCATCGTGGATAAAGGCAATGGAAGCGACTACACCGGATTGCTTGGTCTGTTCACTCAATAATTTCTTGAACGCTTTCTGGAACTCCGGCGTGTCGAAAGGATTGGTAGTGCCGGACATCAACGCGCGGCATTCCAGTGTCTCGCCGACCAGGCGGAGCCGCCGCGAGCCCGCATTGCGACTTCGAGCGCGGCGTGATCCGCGCAAAGATCGGGGCAACAAGGAGATCAACATGGCGTTTTCCTCAGTCGACCGTGGCTCGGAGCTTGCAGCATATCCGCGGATAGGGTACACGCAGGATCTCAGCCGCCTACTGTATCCGCGAGCGGACTCGATCCTTCGGTGGAGAGACGCGGTCCCCTTGATAGAGCGGCCTCGCTAACGTAAACGCCATCCATTTTATCACTTCGCCAAGGAGCGTGCGCGCTCTCGGACGCTTCCAGAAACGTCAGTTCGAGAATCTACACTATCAGTCCATCGGTTCCCCAGGGATCCACTCGATCGCCGCTCCCCGCAAGAGTTCCATGATCGCGGCCCTGACGGAAGGCGCACCAGGCGTTGCCAACTCGCGGAGTGCCTCAGCCGTCCGGCCCATTTCCGGCCAGTCACGAAGCGTCGCGTCGAAACTACAGCCAAGGCGAATCGCTACACAAGCCAGGTCACGGGTGCAATTCCCGCCGCCTCCAATTGCTTTCCCACCGCCTCAATTCGCAATCGCGGTGAACACAGACTGCGAAATAACGGAAGCCGCACGGGGACGGAGATTTGCATCGCCCTGGTTGGGCTTACTTCGATTGCACCCACCGATCGATTGACCGACGATCGGCGGCGCGCGGCGCGCCGTGGCTGAGTTGAGTACGAACAAGCAATGGGACCGTGCCTCCGGTTGGACGAGCCGGCTCACCGGACCCGAGCCGATCCTGATAGAGTGCATCAAAGGAGCAACCTCAAGCCGCTCAGAGACCACTTCCGGCCACGAGTCTGGAACCAAGCTTCGTGGGAAGGATTCCATGGCGGTTGGCCGATGATGATGGTCCTCGACCTCGCACCCAAATTACCGAAGGGTTTCGCGGCCGAGCCTCGCGTTCATCTGGGCACCGATTTCGAACTCGACGTCCGCACGTTCGACAAGGATGGCGAGAGGGATTGGCACTCCGATCCGGATCCGGTGCCTCGTGGCGGCGTGCCCACGGCCACCCTGGTGCCGTCCGCACCGACACTCACGGTCGATATCGATTTCCCGGATCAGTATATTTACGAAGTCCTGATCTTTGATCAGGGGCGCGGCCGTAAGCTGGTGGCGGCCGTGGAGATCATTAGCCCGGCCAACAAAGGATCGTGCGGAGAGTCGCCAACTGGTCATCGCGAAGTGTGCCAACTTGCTGCGAAACGACGTCTGCGTCTCCATGGTCGATCTGGGTACCGTACGCCGGTTCAACCTGTACACGGAGTTGATGACCCTCCTGGGCCAGACGGACCCGTCGATGTCCCCCGACCGGCCACCGATCTATGCGGCCACCTGTCGCATGCGCCAGGCGGGCCACAAGATGAAGTTGGACGCTTGGGCCCTCCCGCTCGTCATCGGTCAATCGTTGCCGCCTTTGTACATCTGGCTCACGGAAACTTCGGTCGTGTCGCTTGATCTGGAAGCCACTTACGAACAAACTTGCCGCGCTCTGCAAATCGGCTGAGTCGTGTCAGGAGGCTGCTAGCGGAGTTGGGGGCCAACGCCAGGCCGGACCCCAAGCAAAAAGACGGACCGCTCTGTCCCACGGCGGAATCGTATCGCCATCCCGCGCGGGGAGGATCACGGCCGTCCGACGGCACCTCTCCGCCTAGAAGTCCCGGCGAAACGTTTCCTTGAGTGGCAAGATAGCCAGAAAGTGGCTCCCCCGCAACTCGTTCGGGAGCTTAGCAGCCGCAGGATCGCCTTGCGGTTGTAATGCCGGCAGCGCTTCGTTTTTTACTCGTTTCTTGGCCATGAGGGCACGTTAGCCAATACACCGGATATGTCCAGCACAGACCCGTTGCAATTCCCGCCACCTCTACGCGAATCCAGCGGATCGGCCGATTTTCTGGACAAAGCTTGCGTTCCGGTCACTAGTTCTATGTGATGAGCGACCAACCGACCAACGACGACCTGGTGCGACGAGCCATCGCTGGAGACGTTCCGGCCTTCGGCTTGCTCTACGATCGAACCGTTCGCCTGGTGCGCGCGGTCGCCCTTGATGCGGGCTCCGATGCCGCCGACGATGTGACGCACGACACGTTTCTTCGCGCTTATCGGGCACTATCCACGCTCCGCGACCCGGCCCGTTTTGCGCCCTGGCTGGTCGGCATTGCTCGCCTTGTCGTATCCGAGCGCCGGCGGGCGCGACGCTTCCACCCTTTGCCCGAACAAATTTCGACCCAAGCTTCGACCGACATTGAAACCGATGAGGACACCCAAGAGCTTCTCCGCCTCGTGGCCCGGCTTCCGGACGAGGAACGCCTCGCCATCCGTTTCTTTTTTCTCAACGAGCGGAGCATCGAAGAAACGGCGCGGCTCCTCAATCGCTCACGATCCGGCACTTATGCCGTGCTGCAACGCGCGAAAACCCGACTGGCACGATGGCTTCAGGAATGCGGGGTAAGCCGATGAGCGATCTTACCGACACTCAGCTCGACCTGCTGGAATCGGCCCATGCGTGCTTCGCCCGCGAGGATGGAGTCGCCCGAGCGCGACTCCTTGCGGCATTGGCGGCGGATGTCCCGCCGGCCCTTTGCCCACCACGCAAGTCGAGGTACGAACGCATGAGACGTTACGCTTCTCGAGCCGCAATCGCAGCCGCCCTGTTGCTGACGGCCGCCATCGTCTGGCACTTGAATGAGCCCAAAACCGTCTTCGCCCAGGTTGCCCGGGCCATGTCCCGGTCCAGGGGTTTTCAGTGTGACTTCGTCGAGGTCTCCGCTGGATACGGCGGTACCGAAAACGCCAAGCTCGCCGGCCATGTCTTCTGGACCCCCGGCGGCGAGGAGCGCCTCGATTTTATCCACGACGACAAGCCCGAATCCACGCTCATCTTCAGGCCCGGCAAGGCTGGCCTGCGGCTTGAGCCCGCGTCGAAACAATACCGGATCGTCCCCAGGTCGGCCGCCCGCGAGTTCTCCTTTGGGCTCTTCGGCAGCCTCGGCGATTTCAAGGGTAAGGCCGAGCCGATCTCCGGCCCCAGGGAGATCCGGGGCGTGCGGGCCGAGGGATTCACCGTCCCCTGGACTTCGGTCGTCGGTGACGATACTCATGCCGACGCAAAGCTTCACTTCTGGCTCGACCCGGCCACGACTTTGCCTGTTCGTGTCGACCTTCTCGGATTCGGCCCCAATGGGTCGCCGGTCATGCGGCTCGAAAACTTCCGCTGGGGTCCACAGGACGTCAAGCTCTTCGACGTCTCGATTCCGCCTGGATACACGAAAGTCCCGACCACCGACGTCAAGGCGGACCAGATCACCGAGTATGTCACTTACGGTCTCTCCACGTTTGCCAGGTACAACAAGGGCAAATACCCCGCCGTGAAATATGTCTACGGCGACGAGCAAGGCGAAGCCCTTCGCAAGCTAATGGGCATGAGCCGCACCGCACTGGGATGGTCGCAGCCGAGCAAAACTCTGAAGTGGGCCAACGCCAAGGATGGCGAATTCGCCCACGGGAGCTACGGCCTTTCCTGGATCAATGTGGTTCAGCGCGATTTCGCCGAGGGTGTCTACAACGGCAAGACGGTTACGCCAGGCGACGCCACCAAGGTCCTCGTGCGCTGGCAGCTCGACGACGGCGACTACCGCGTGATTTTCGGCGATCTCACTTCGGCGACCGTCTCGCCATCACGCCTTCGTGAGCTCGAGGCCCGCTGATTCCACACGGACAACCCGAAGGTCGCCAGCGCGAAAACCGCGATGACGACATCCCAGGCCGCGACTCTCCAGACCGCTTCGCCGAGAGTCGTCCAGACACGTCCACGCGCCATGAGGGGTTTCAACAGCGAATGCATGGCGATGGCGAAGTTCCACGTGATGGCGGATGAGGCGTCACCGCGGCGGTTGGCGACAGCCATGTAGGTCGAGAAAATCAATGTCACCGGTAAGGCGACGCCACACGCGATCAAAAGCCCGCGCCTCGACCATCTCCACGCGGTGGCGAGGATCAAGCTTACACCGATTGCCGCGGCTCCGTGGACCAGTATGGTCACGACCAGCACCGCGGCCATCATTAACCGCTCGCTCAGCGGAATCTCATCCGGATATCCCCGCCCCGACCAGACCGCCACATAGGACTTGAGATCCGGACCGCCTGACGGATCCGTGATCAAACTGAGTTCGTAGTGGGGGACGAGCCGCGCTGTTGCCAGGGCCAGCGCAAAGATCGCCGGACCAAGCGCCAGGAGCAATACCAGCCGCAATGATGCCCACCATCGCCGCACCAAGAATCGTCGCGCGGCGGTTGCCTCTGTCACAGCGGTTCGGTCGGTTCCCGCCGGGAGTGCGGATAAAGCCGTCTCGATCGCGACCAGGATCAAGGCCACGGTCATGAGCAACGAAAAGGCAATTGAATTGAGAAATAAGGATACTGGGATTGATGTTTCCAGCCTCACTCCGCTGACCCAGACGTCGACAGCTCCGACAAGCGATGCCACGCCGATCATCGCGGCCGAAATCATCACGAGAATGGTGCCGATCGAGGTATTGCGCGGACGGTCCGGCATCCGGTCGAAACAGTGGTCAAACGTGCGAATGGTGAGCCAGAGAAGCCCCAGCGCGACGGTGAAAACCTCGCCCGCCCAGAACGTGCTGGAAGCGAGCAGGGGGTTAACATAGGCATACAGCCTCGACGTGAGGTATTGCACGAAAACCGAACAAGTCACGGCCGGACTGAGCGTGGCCACTTTGCTTTCGAGTTGATGAGCATCGTTGATGATGATGAGTGCGACGACCGGCCAGGCCGCGGTGATCGTGACGAAGGCGCCGATGCTCCCCGCGATGGCTTGGCCTTGACGTTTGCTCCACACCGCCAGGGCCAGGCCGATACTGGCGATCAAGGCACCGTGGGCGACGATCGTGGCAACCACGACGGCGGCGCCGAAACATCGCACGCCGGTCGGAATAACGCGATAAGATTCGGGCGGCTGGCCGATGGGAATCGTCGACTGCGGGTCTTCGAACGAAGCTGTCGCCATGGCGAGGGCGAAGAATCCTGGGGCCAGGGCGATGAGCAAGGCGAGCCGGAACGTCCCCAGCCATTTGCCGACCACGATCTCGCGTGTCGACAGGGCCGTGGCGGCCAGGATGTCGAGGCTTCCTCGCTGGCGCTCCTCGGACATCGACATCGGCGCGACCGCCGCGAGCAACATCAAGCCGAAGATCACGTGGAGAACATACGAACAAACGCCGGCGGCTTCCCAGTAAGATTCGGGCCCCAGGTCCGCACCCCTGATCCAGAACGCGGCCGCTCCAGTCAAGCACAGGACGCCAGTCGTCCCCATGAGGGCCGCGAGCGCGGCCGTCATCATGCGCGATGGCCGCGAGCGATGCCACTCGCGCCAGAAGACGGGGTTGCGGTCGAGCGACGGACCGGGGAGCCAGCGCGTCAACCGGCCGATCCCGCCCATCCGCGTGCCGCGGGTTCTCGCGCTCGAGCCCCGGCACGCGACTGGCCGTGTGCGGGCGACCGCCAGAATCGTGAAAAATGCCGATGCCCCCAGCGCGCCCCCGAAGAAGATGAGATAGTGCAAGAGGTCGAGATCGCCCGGGTCGGTATAGGGGGCAAACGCCACATAGAATGGGTTAGCCAGCAAGAGCCAAGGCGACGGGCCGCTGACGACTTGCGTGAGCGATAACAGATACCAAACCGGCCAGAGCAAGAGACCGGCGATGAAGACGAGATAGGTGACGATTACCACCTCGTGCGACCTGTGGGCCCAGACTGAAAGGGCCAGGGCGATCGTGCAACCCAGGATTGCCACGGCCAGGATGATCGCGAATGCGAGAGTCAGCGCGATCGGGTCGATCCCGCCAAGCAGCGAGCTGATCGCCATCACGGGCCAGGTGCACCCAACCAGGCCAAAGACCGGCAAGAGCCGCGCGGCCAGCTTCCCCAGCACGATCTCCGGATCGGAGAGATCGGTCATGAGCACGTGTGCGAGCGTTCCACGGGCGCGATCGAGACAGATCGCCCCGGCTGTCGTGGCCGGCGCAATCAGCATCACAAGGGCCAGCTCGACCCCGATCATCGCGGCGAAATAGGCTTCGCCCAGTTCCGCATACTCGCGTGGCGAGCTGGTGGCCGCGGGCATGCCAGATGTTGCGGGCAGGCCCATCGCAAGCAAGAGCAGGGCCACGCCCATGGATCGAAGCGCATACATTTGCCAGCGCCGCGAATGGGTAAGACATTCATAGACAAAGACAGGACCGAGGCCCCAACGCATCGCCAATCCCCGCGGACTGATGGGTTTTCGCAACGGCTAAACGGCCTTGCGTGATTCCGAGACGCCGAGGCTCCCCGAGCTGGCACTGGCACCTGGCTCATGCAGAGACTCACCCTCCCAGGATCGAGCGAGGGCATTGAAAACCCAAGCCTATCGAGCCCGGCGGCGGCGTGCGACGGACTGGTGAGTCAGACCAGCACGCAATGTCGCGTTGCAAACGCCGTCGCCCACCTGCTTGTGAACTTCATTTCAAGCTGGGATGTTTTGATCATTCTTGCGTTCCAAGGGCCTTTCCCGACCCCCCGTTCCAGACAATTTTGTGAAAAACCGCCGCGGTTCGGTGCCATTGGTCCACGAGTTGCCTGATTATTCCGTCGTGAAGGGGAGCCACGGACGGAAAAAACAAAAAAGGGTCCGCCCGGCCAGACCAGACGCGTCGCACTTCAGCCGGTCAGATTATTCCCCGCTCTCCCCAGAATAGATCACTCTCGATCAACACCGTCGTGAGGAGGCAAAGATGCATATCTCCATGTCTGCGGCACTGGATCATTCGGCGACCGGGTCGCGAGACAGACATCGTCATAACAGTCGATTCACGCTTGCGTGCGAATGCCTGGAATCTCGCCAGCTCCTTTCCACCGGCCAACCGGATATCGGTACTCCCCCGGTCGGCCCTTCCGCCCCAGCGCCTGTCAACCAGGCTGTGATCGCACAGACTCAGGATGTGGGTCCGCAGGCCCCAGGCGTCAATCCTCAGACTGATTCGACACTGAACGCTGCGGGCGGTAGCGAGCTTGCATCACAGTATGGAACGGTTTCCAGCGTGACGCTGAGCCAGGCGACTTACCTCATCAACGAACTGTCGCACTCGACCTCGCCCGTTCCCGCAACGCAGACAGGCGCGATCGTCAATCTGCCGGTCACCGTGAGCAGCAATCCCAATAACAATCTCACTGGTGAAAACGTCACTGTTACAAACCTGTCGGTCTCTCCCCTCAATCAATACATGACAACAAGCACGGGAGCCATCACCGACACTCAAGTTGATTCCGACGCGTATCTTGTGCCGATGCCGGAGGCCATGCTCAAGAGTTACCTGGGTGAAAGCACCCTGCCGGCGATGACGCACATGAACACGGCCGCAACCATCACAAACAATCCGGTGACGACGCCCCCGTTCTCCCTGCGAACCCCCGTGGCGTCGCATGCAGCTACGGCGGTTCTGATCGGTGGGCCCTTTACGTCCGCACGCTCGGGTGTCAATCCGCGGAACGCCGTGGCACTCGACTTTGTCGAGCCAACCCAGACAGAGCCAGCGCCGCAAGGCGACCAGGGACCGGCGAGTTTTCCAACATCCACGCCGGCGCTCCCGCAAGAGCGCCCAACCGCCATCCGCCGGCGCATCAACGCCGGCGCAGGGGCGCAGGGCAGCCAGTCGCCGGCCGGCGATGCGGCTGCTCCCCAAGTGGCTCCGCAGGGTGCACCCGCTTCCGACGGGGGAGGCGGCGGTCAGTCGTCCGCGCCGTCAATGAGCAGCGCAAATATTGACGCGGCACTCGAGCTCGTCGACGTGCAGGCCGTGGCGCACGGACACAATGAAGACGCGCTTCGTCTGCTCGAGCCAGATATTCCGCCAACGAGCACGGCCTGGAGCAATGCGGGAGTCATCGGGATCGCCGCACTCGTAACGGCTGGATATAACTTCGCATTACGCCGCTCCGACGTGATGCGAGCGCGCTCAACCCCGCGATGGCTGGGGAGCGACTACCCGTCGAAGCGCAAGACGGGTTAATCTGTCTGGCCAACGAACGTAGCAATACATAGGGGCGAAGCTTCGAGTGAGCAGGATCATTCCCGCTCACACGGAGCTTCGCTCCTGTCGTTTTGGATGCGAACGGCTCATTATTCCGTGTGGCCGCGCCCCTTCACCTGGATCGATGCATTAGCCACAAGTTTGAACTCCCAACCTTATCTAACTCGTTCCCACGGTCCCCGGTATGCATTACCCGTAAGTCTCGAAGTCCGAATTCGTCCCGGTTCCCGCGGTTTGTGTGCGTATGTTCGTCGCGACGCTCCCGCGTCGTGCTCCGTTTGTAGCCGACCGCTCTGAGACTGGGCCGGGAATGCCGTGGCAAAGTGGCGTTACGAAAGGCGACCAAGACCGCCGGTGGACCGCCGAACCAACGGCTCAGCATGAAGCCGAAGCATTCTCGGTCTCACAGAGACCGGCTACAGGAACCGATTTCAGTGCCCTCGCACGATCCTGGGAGGGCGAGACTCTGTCGAGCTGCCGCGGGCACTTGGCTCGCGAGACGCTCGCCGTCTCGAGGTTGGCTTTGGGAGGGCGAGTCTCCGCACGAGCCGAGTGCCGGTGCCGACTCGGGAAGCCTCGGCGTCTCGGAATCACGCGAGGCCGTCTCGTCTCAACGCTTCAGCGTTGTGTGTAATGCGTAGCGGGAACCACAGGAACGCCAAAACACGGGTGCCACCGGCTTCGAACGCGTGGGTAATGCATAGCACCTGGATAGGGGTCGGGCTGACACTCCGATTGGTCGAGCAACTCCGTTTTACTGGTCGCTGTCCCGGCCGGAAGAAACGAAAATACCCCGGTCATTGAAAGACCGGGGCATGCATGAATCAAGCGATTTCAAGGAGCAAATCGAGATTAGCTCAGGTCTTTTTGACCCCAGTTGCTGCCGGCGCGGGAGCGGGAGGCACGATGTCTTCAGCGGCCGGAGCCGGAGCGGCCGGTGCGGGAGCAACCGGCGAGGGAGCGGACGGCGTGGGAGCAACCGACGAAGGAGCAGCCGGTGCAGGCGCGGCCTGCACAGGTGCGGCCGGTGCCGGAGCCGCATTTTGCGGGGCCGGAATCGCCTTGGCCGGAGCCGAGGGATACTGTCCCGAGACGAACGGCGCGGCTCTTGGCCGGAGCCATCGGCGCCTGGGCCGTGGGAATCGTCTTCATCGGAGCGGAAGGGGCCTGGGCCGCCGGCAAGGTCTTCATCGGAGCCATAGGGGCCTGGGCCGCCGGCAAGGTCTTCATCGGAGCGGAAGGGGCCTGGGCCGCCGGCAAGGTCTTCATCGGAGCCATAGGGGCCTGGGCCGCCGGCAAGGTCTTCATCGGAGCGGAAGGGGCCTGGGCCGCCGGCAAGGTCTTCATCGGCGCCATCGGCGCCTGGGCCGCTGGCAAGGTCTTCATCGGAGCAGAAGGCGCCTGCGCCGCTGGCAAGGTCTTCATCGGCGCCATAGGCGCCTGGGCCGCCGGCAAGGTCTTCATCGGAGCGGAAGGCGCCTGCGCCGCTGGCAGGGTCTTCATCGGGGCCATAAGCGCCTGGGCCGCCGGCAAGGTCTTCATCGGAGCGGCAGGTGCCTGGGCCGCCGGCAAAGTCTTCATCGGGGCGGAAGGCGCCTGCGCCGCCGGCAAAGTCTTCATCGGGGCGGAAGGTGCCTGCGCCGCTGGTAACTGCTTGGACGGGAATTGTGCCGATGCCGTCGCGACGAATCCGAAGCTAAGCATCGTCGCCGTGGTCGTCCCAATCAAACGGCTGAACGTCATTGATGCGTTCTCCAACTTACGAAAACTCTTCTTCACAACCATCTCATCGAGACCGCCCCAACTACCGCGGACCCGTATGGTTTGCTCTAGTATACAAGACTACTGACTGCGTGCTTTGGGAATTCTACGAATTTTTCGTAGAATAAATCGACTTTGATTCGAGATCCAGAGGCTCCTGGAAGTTCCCTGTCGTCGGTGATTTTTGGCAGGGTTTCTCAAGTTCAAGACGACTACAGGAGACGTCGGCGTATTGATAGGGCTCTCTTGAGCGAACGTACGCGGAATCTGTATAAGATGGAACGGGATCTCGCGGCCACGCAAATTTGGCAATGATATTCGCCTAAAATAGTCGAACAATCCCGTGCAAGTGGCCGAACATGAATTTGTCGGTTGAAAATTTGATACATGGCTGTCGTTTGCCACAGGGAGGTCGAGAGGACGTGCCCGTCAGTCTGGGGTGGGCTTCCTTTTGTCGCGCGATTCGACCTGGAAAATTCAGGCTTGTCGTGTGTTTCGAGTTGGTTGTCGCGTGTTGTGTTCTGGCCATGGCCACGGCTGGCCAGGAGAAGAGTGCGGCGCCCACCGATGGGTCTGCGCGCACCCAGAATGGCCCGGCCAACCAGGCTGCTGCACGCACCGTGCCGGACGCCCTCAGGTTTGCGAACGGCCTCTTGCGTCAGAAAAAATACGAGCTCGCGGCCGAGGAGTACGAGCGTTTCGTGAAATCGAGCGTGCCCGGGAAGGAACGCGACGACGCTCATTTTGGACTCGCTAATGCCCGGCTCTATCAGGGTCAGTTTCAGGAATCGAAGCAGGCCTTTGACGACTTTCTCAAGAGCGCACCGACCGATTCTCGACGCCTGACGGCTCGATATCGGGTCGGAGAGCTGGCTTTCTTGCTTGGCGATCTGGTAACAGCGCGGCGGTCGCTCGAGGAATTCAGCGCGGCCACAAAAGACCACCCTGGCCTCGAGATGGGTCTGACCTATCTCGGCGATACGTGCTTTACACTCCGCGATTACCAGCCGGCCCGTGCGGCCTACGAGCGTGCGCTTGCGATGTTCCCGCGCGGCCGACTGGTGGATCGGGCCCGCTTTGGGCTCGGTCGGACCTTGGCGGCCCTTGAAGAAAGGGAGGCCGCGCTCACGGTGATGCGGGAGCTGACGGCACCGTCCAGGCCAGAATGGGTCGACCGGGCCTGGTTACAAATCGCCCTGATACAGAAGGGGGGCGGCCATTACCAGGAGGCACTCGACGCGCTTGATACACTCGAGCGAGTGGCGCCGCGAAGCCCGCAACTGTCTGAAGCACGGCTCCAGCGTGCCTTGGTCCTGGTACGAATGGGCCGCCCGGCGGAAGCCGAGCCCGTTCTGAAAAGCCTGGCATCCGACGCAACCTCGGCATCGGCCGCGTTCGCGACGCTCGAGCTGGCCACCATCGAGCTCGAACGAAATGATGCGCCGGGTGCACGGCGCACGCTTGAATCAGCGCTCAAACGATTCCCGAAATCGCCGCTCGTGCCGGCCATGCAATTTCGGATCGCCGAGGCACTCCAGAAGCAAAATCTGCTGAATGAGGCCCAGGCCCGGTTCGAGCAAATGGCCGCCGCCTTTCCCGACGACCCCTGGGCCGACGACGCGCTGCAGCGTGCCGCGCAAATCGCACTCGACCGCGGCGATTCACTGGCCGCACGCCGCCTGGCTGGCGAGTTCGCGACCCGTTTCGGCAAGAGCTCCCTCCGCCTTGACGTCCGGTTGATCGAGGCCCTGCGCCCTGGCTCATGACGGAAAGCACAACCAGGCGATCACGCTCCTCAAATCGATCGTCGAACCTTCGCCCGTTGATTTGAAGAAGGATGGAACGGCGGTTCCGACCGCGCTTGACCAAGCGGCGCGCTTCGAGCTGGCCCTGGCCTATCGCGCGACAGGCCAGGCGGCGCTTGCCGATCAGATTCTCGCGCGTCTGGCAAAGGAATCGAATGGGCCCGTTGCGTCGGACGCCCAGTTCTTGATCGGCCAATCGCAGGTAACGAGCGGTCATCATGCCGATGCCATCGGCCCGCTCAAGGCGTACTTGAAGGCCAATCCCGAGGGAGACGTCGCCGACGTCGCACTCGCGCACCTCACCGTGGCCCAGTTGGGTACCGGCGCGCTCGACGACGCATGGAAAACACTGGCCACCCTCGGTGCGCGTTATCCCCATAGCCGGCACTTGCCGTCCACGCGGCTCCGCGTGGCCGATGCCGCGTTGTCGGCCCATCAGGCCGATCGGGCCGCGGAGCAATTCCGCCAGGTGATCGCGGATCTGGATACAGCCAAGGCACCGCCCGGCGATCGGGCGGGCAAGACGAACGAGTCAGTTGGCCGCGACGTGCGAGTCCATGCGCTCGCGGGATTGGGGAAGTGCCTGTGGGCGCTTGGTAAGCCGGCCGATGCGGCTGCCGCTTTTGCCCAGGCGCTCGAACTGGCACCCGACGATTCGAATGCCCCCGAGATCGCCTTTTTTCAAGGCCGGGCCCTTGCGGCCGATAAACAGCCGGACGCCGCGCTCAAGGCGTATTCCATTCTTCTCGAGAAGTTCCCCAGGTCAGACAAGGCTCCCCAGGCTCGCCTCGCGCAGGCTCGCCTGCTGGTGCAAGCGGGCCGGCATGCCGAGGCGGCCGCCGCGTTCGAGCGTCTGGTCGGCGATGCGCAGGCTGGCGACACGGTGAAGGGAACCGGAGTTCCCCTCGATAGCCTGCTTGCGGAATGGGGATGGGCTCTGCTCGATGCCGACAAGGTGGCCGACGCCGACCGTGCGTTTCAGCGGTTGCTCACGGAATTTCCCGAGAGCCACCATGCGACCGAGGCACGTTTCAACCTGGCCGAGTCGGCCAACCAGGGCCATAACCATGCCGAGGTGATCCGCCTCCTGGCACCGCTCGTCGCCAGGAAGAACGACAAGGCAAAGCCTGACCAACGGCCCGGCAAGGATTCCACTTCAGAGATGTCCGTCGAATCCTCGCATCGCATTCTTCCAGCGGCCCTCTATCGACTGGGACGGACGTACGCCGCGCTCAACGACTGGCCGGCCGCCGCGGTGGCCCTCGACCGCTTGCTCAACGACTTTCCCGACTGTGCTTACCGGCGCGAGGCCGAGTACCTGCGCGCCGAGTCGGCATCTCGTGCCGGCCATTTCGACGAAGCGGAGAAACGATTCACCGCGCTTCTGGCCGAGCCGCCCGCGAAGTCAGACCCGGACGGCTTGATTGCCGCCATCACAATGAAGCGACTTCAATGCTGGGTCGCGCTGAAGCGCTGGAAGGAAGCCCTCGACGAAGCTCAGGCTCAGAAGGACAAGCTGGCGGTCGGGAACCCCACGATCGCCGAGCTCGATTACATAAAAGGGCAGGCGTTGCTCGGTCTCGGCCGCCTGGAAGACGCCCGCGCCACGTTTCAATCGGTGATCAACGCTCGCAAGGACGGCGAGCTGGCCGCCCAGGCTCTCTTGATGCGCGGTGAGACCTTCTTCCATCAGGATCAATTCCACGAAGCGCTTCGCGATTTTCTCAAGGTCGACATCCTGCATGACGCACCTCGCTGGCAGGCGGCCGCGCTACTCGAGGCCGGAAAAGTTTACGAGCGACTCGACCAGTGGGCCGACGCCGCCGAAACTTATGAAAGGCTTCTGAGCCGCTTCCCCAAGGAGCCCAGCGCAGCCGAGGCCAGGGACCGCCTTGCCACGGCACGACCGCGCGCCGCCGCAACCAATGGCGAGAAAAAGGGTTAAGCTCGAATTTCGCGTCGTTGGCCATGGATTTGGGTTGATTCGCCAGGATCTGTCCACTGGAAGGACGCAATGATGACACGCACGTCGACTCGCAAGGAGGTCATTCGGCGGGCGCACTGCCTCCTCCTGCTCGAAATATTGCTTGCGGCGTGCGTCTCAGGAGCAGCCCCTTCAAACCGCGTCGACAACGATCTTGACGATGCCAGCGCGGCCCATGCGCACCATGTTCACGTTCATGACCCGGAAACGGAGCCCGCTGAGTCGACAGACGGCGGCATGATGGCCACGGCGGAGAGCGTCCTGGAGGGTGCCCTCCAGCACGGACGCCGGATCGCTGGCAAGGTAGGCACCTGGTATTTTCGGACGCCTCCGGCTGACCGCGTGACCTGGGGTGCGATGGCCGCGTGCGCGGGGCTGGGCATCGGCGTGCTTCTCGAGCGTTTGGTTCGGCTTCGGAGGCGCAAGATCGTTCCACCCGAATTCACGGCCCGCTTTCTTGACCAACTGCATGAGGGGAAACTCGATTGTGGCAAGGCGCTCGACCACTGCGAGCGCAATCCCAGCCCGGCCGCGAGGATCGCCCTGGCGGCGGTTCGCAGGTGGGATCGGCCAGCCAGCGATCAGGAACGTGCCGTTGCGATGACCCATCGTCTGGAGAGCGAACGATTGCGCCGCAACGTGGGCACGCTCCGTCGCATTGCCGTGTTGTCGCCGCTTCTCGGCCTGCTCGGTTCGCTGTTCGCCCTGGGAAGAGCGATGGAAGTTCCGCCCGCAACGGCGATCAGCTCGACCGTGGTGGTCACGACCGCGGTCTCATCAGTGCCTGGTCTGTCGAAACCTGATATTGCAGCCAGCCTGACTCCCCTTTCGGCCGGAATCATCATCGCGACCCTGGCCCTGGTCGCCTACGACGGTCTGCTCACGCGGATCGAGAAGCTCGCCGGAGCGCTCGACCGACTGGGGGCCGAAACGATCGACGCGATCGCGATGACCGCCCCCATTTCAACGCCCGCCCTGAGCCTCACGGCCAGTCTTTCACAAGCACGCACGCCCCATCAAGATCGTTGAGATGCGACTTTCAGCAGAAAAACGACCGCTGACGCTGTGTTTCGGCCAGGGGGATTCGGAGAAAAAACGATAGTTGGGCCTCTGCGAGTGTGCGACTTGCCGCATGAAAGCGATAAATCGAATCCGCCGGGTCCACTGGGTCTGGGAGGTGGCTCATGGCGGTGGCGTTCCTCGTCGCTTCGGCGCTTGTGATCCTGATGTTCATTTTTCAACATAACAGAACTCGACTTTTCGAGCGCGGAGAAAACCGGCTACCGGCCCGTGCGCGCCGCGGGACGGCACACGCGATGCTCGGTCTCCAACAATTCGTCGAGCCATCGGTCGAGTTCGTTTTCCAGGCCCAGAACGCCGAGCAGCGGCAAGCGGATGACGACGTCGCGGGGGGCGACGATGATGCCGACGCCGTTCGTCGCGAGCTCGGCCGAAGCCCTGGCTTTGGCGCCCATTGATCCGGACGAAATTCGCCGCCACCTGGCCGCCGCCGTGCGAACGGGGCTTGACTGGCGGGAAGTCTACGAGGAGGCCGTGGCCGTTGAATTGTCACTTCGCCCCTACCGCCGCCCGATGATCCCGCCGGCATGCCGCGTGGCACCGCTGACTTGAAATTGATTCGGGCTTCTCCCATTTTTGTTTCATGCTGTGAACATTCGTAGATGTGGCGACTTCTTTGTCGTCTGGTGCTGAGCCGCGGGCCTTCAGTACTGGTCGGATCCGATCAGTGCGATTTGTGGAACAATGGTGGCCGCAGTGATATCGTAGATGTATTCTGACGATAATGCTGCGGCCCACGAGATCGCCGCGAGGAAACCGGCAGCCGAATCGGCGTTCCAGGCGGCGGAGCACAGATGGCGACTCAAGCCGATGCCGGGAAAGGTCTTCGGATAGCAACAGATGCGACGCCGCACGTCTCACCAGGTGGAGGGTCACCGCTAGTAAACCGGATTCGACAAGCTGGCGGCAAACTTGAAGCGTCCCGGGGAACCATTACAGCAAAAGATTTAGCAACCGCGTCTCACGCCTCGGGAAATGAAATCGCCTTGTACCGAGACCGCGTGACCAGGAATCGTATAGCGATTGAACTCGGACCCACTGGGGGCGAAATTCCTTCAAATGTACGACTGATTCTTCATGTGCAGCCCGGGGAAGGCCCACTATCCGTCATCCCCAGCGCGATCGACCGGGCGACGTTACGTGAACTTGGGCAGAGATCGTCGGTTATCATCAATAGCGCTGGCGACTACTCGATCAGGTTCGGAACCACGAATCAGCTCGATCAGCCAGTTCGGCCAATTGGCCCAAAACGTTGAGGGGCTATCTATGACGGTTGAACGATATGAGATCAAATTGCCATCCCATCGCGTGGGCGCTGTCGACCTGGCCAATGCGCCAGATCAGGTCGCCCGCCTTGTTATGATCTCAAGTGCCTTGCGAAAGTTGGGAGCATCCCCGATCACGAAGCACACTTTTGTATTGCCCGCCGAAGATCAGTGCTCGGTATCCGATTTACAAGGGGTTCTTGGGGATCTATTCAGGGACGGCGACCAGATGCTGGTCGTCGGCAATTCTGAGCAGGGGTTCACGACGACAGCGTTGATTTGTGTTGATAAGCAAGAAGGTGTGTCTGTCCGTCAGCCATTGCTCGGCCAGGGAAATGGCAATGGCAATCCCTCTGCCGGGCACGACCCGTCATCTCATTCAAATATCCCCAAGACCGCCATCAACCGAGCCTGAGCCAGCCTGTAACCGGGTCTGTCCGGAACGTACCGGGCCGCGGTAGCGCCGGTTGTTAATCAATTCTCGCCGCACCGGCTGCTCAGAATTAAATTAACATATATATATATTTAATATACGACAACTCACAAATCCCCGATATCCGGTCGCACGGACAACATTGTCGCTCGCACTGGTCATCGGTTGTCGCACGGCCTCCCATTTGACTCGCGGCGTCGATCCCCGCCTCATTTTTTCGCGCCGCCCGATATCAATGACAAAAGCTCGTCGGCCACCTTGTCGGCTTCTTGCCATTTCTGGCTTTTCAGGAGCGGACCAATTTTTTGAACCAGGGGCATCGCCTTGGCCTGTTGTCCCGTTTTTTGGACCCAGGCCGGAAGCTCCTTCTGAATCCGGTGCATCTTGGCCTGGAAGGCTTCGCTCGAGAAACCCGTGGGGGCCGATTTGACAAGGGTTTCATGCCGCAAGAACTTCTTGTAGGCGGCCAGGGCTTCTGGATTCTCGGTCGCCCGGCGAAAGAAGTTATTGCGCATGGCCTCGCCGCCCATTCCCCAGGAAAAGAGATTCACCATCAGGGCCCCGTGGTTGAACATCTGGGCCAGGTAGGTTTCCATCGTGGGCTCGCCAGGCATACTTGTCGGAGACACGTTGGTTCCCTCGCCCGAAATCCAGCCGGGAGAACCGTGCCGGGCCACGACTTCATGAACCTCCTTGAAGGTCGACCCCTCGGGATAGGTGGAAAACCCCGGTCGATACGCCGAACTGAAGGCCACCTCGGGCAGGGCGAATTGGACTTTTTGCGCGTAGGTCTCTTTCGCGTCGGGTGCACGCAGACCTTGCGCTGTGAAGGCAATGTGGCAGAAGATTTTCTCAACGGGAATTCCTGCGGCGTGCAACGAATTGGCCCAGAACTCCATGAATTCCTTGACGACATGAACTCGTTCGAGGTCGAGATCCCTGGGCGGATGGTTTTCGCTGTAACCCCGATGACTCAATGCGCGGTAGCCCAGGGAGCGCCCCGTGTCGAAGTCGCGGCCGATGTAGGTCTCCCAGCCGGAGATGATCGCGGCGAAAAGATATTCCTTGCCTGCGGCCTTGAGCGCATCCGCTTCTTTCTTGACTTCCATGCCGATCAAGGACGCTCGTTTCTTGACGGCCGCCTGGATCTCGGGGCTGTTGAAACACATCTGAGGCGGAAATTTGGTCGGGCTGGGGCCCCAATCAGCACGACGGCCCGTGCTTGGCTTTTGTTTCCAGTCGGCGGTCTCGATGTTGTCGGGGTTGGCGAGCAGATCCTTGCGCGTCCCCCATGACATCGAATCATCAATATGAAACGCGACGGCCACATCATTTTCGCGAGCGACCGAAAACGCGTCGTGAATGAACTGCCGCGTTTCCTCGTCGGACATATCAAAACAGAGCGGACCCACCGTGAAACCCAGCTTGTCCCCGGCATCTCCGGTCGTTCCAATCGCCTTGACCAGCGAGTGGACAAAATCCTCTAACTGCGTCTTGCTCAAGGCAAAATGGCCGGGCAACGGCTGAGGGCCCGCATAGCCAGGAAGGCCGGTCATGATTTGAAAGTTCAAGTATCGGGTTTCCGCGCGATCCGCAGCCTTGGAGTCGCTTGCCAAAGCCATGGTGCAGCCGGTCGCGATCATGGTGAAAATGAAGGCCGAGATCGAAGTCGTATGGCGAGTCATTTCAAGTTTCCTTCCTGGTCGTAACGACGCCGAACGACGAAGCCCAGAGTCGATGCGAAACCGAGGGTTTCCGCGTTTCCATTCTGATATCCTACCTTGGTGTCGCAAATCGAGTTTCAACGATCAGGTTTGCGAACGGCTCCAACGACCTCGCTCGGGCGACTTCGACCCGTAGGACCGATCGTGGTTGGACCGCCGCCAACGTGATTGGAATTGGCTCATCCATGGGCCGTCGCGGCGTGGATTGTCGAAGACATCGCCGCTGCTGGGTAACGGAGACGAACCGATGCTCAACGAAACTCGGCTGATAAGGCACGCCGCCACGGCCATCGCGGTTGTCGCGGCGATTTTAGCGCATGGAGTCGCCAGGGCCCTTCCTGAAAGCGGCAGCGGGCCGGGTTTACATGGCCAATCTCCGGGTGCCCAGCCGCATGATGATCTGGAGCCGGATCTTGCGGACCTGCTGAGCTTGATGAAGCGGCGTTTGTTGTTGATGCATGACGTCGCCCGCGCGAAATGGAATATCAAGGCGCCGTCAGCCGATCTCCAGCGCGAGAAAGTGATGCTCAATGCGATCGTCGAGAAAGGGCGGTCGCTGGGATTGTCAGCCGACCAGACGATCGCCTTCTTTTCGGCCCAGGTTGACGCGTCGAAGATCATTCAAGATGACGACTTCCGTCGCTGGGAAGCCGAGCGGCAACGACCATTCGCCGACGTCGCGGACTTGAAGAGGGATCTCCGACCACGCATCGACGCTTTGAACTCAGAGCTGCTCACGACCTTCGCGGAAGTTCGGAGCAGAGTCCGCGGGCGTGAAGCTTTGATCAAGCGCCTGGCGGTCAAGGCCTTGGTGGGACAGGGAATCACCAGGGAAGTCCGCGACAAGGTGGTTGAGCCTTTATTGCGGGAGCCCACGTCCGGCTCCGCGAAGAAAGTCGTTGGGCCAAAGCGTGATGGGCCGTGACAAAGCGATTGCTCGTTGATGTAATGAGGATGCTCGGATGGCGTCTTTCTGCAGGCTGGTGAGGGCGACGGCCGATCAAGAACTAGCCAGGAGGCGCAGCGTCCGCCATTCCATCGATCATCGACGGAGGTCGCAGTCATGCCCGAAAAACCCGCGGAAATGTCGAACGAAGAACAGCCGCTCGCGAGTCTCGACGAGTGGGAAGATTTCCTCCAGGAACGATACCCCGAACCCGAAGAAAAATCGACCTTCCGCGACTATGGAACGAACGTGTGCGCGGGTGTTCGTGAATTCTACCGCCTCAATCATCGCCATCAGTCGCTCGAGTTCGTGCGGGCCAAAGAGCGGCAATATCTTGGCAAGAACCAGCGCGAGATGGGGATCTGGGACGCGATGGAGTTTCTCAATACCCTGGTCGATGATAGCGATCCCGACACGGATCTAACGCAGATCGAACACCTGATGCAAACCTCCGAGGCCATTCGCGCCGACGGCCATCCTCGCTGGTTCGTCTTGACCGGGTTAATTCACGACCTGGGCAAGGTTCTTTGTCTTTTTGGCGAGCCGCAATGGGCCGTTGTCGGCGATACTTTCCCCGTGGGTTGCCGCTATTCCGACAAGGTCGTGTTCCCCGAATTCTTCGCCGAGAACCCCGACTCGGGCGTGGCCGAGTACCAGGCGGAAAACGGGATCTACGAGCCGGGCCGCGGGCTTGAGCATGTTCATATGTCGTGGGGCCACGACGAATATCTCTACCATGTCGTGAAAGACTACTTGCCGGCGGAAGGGCTGGCGATGATCCGCTATCATTCGTTTTACGCAGCGCACCGCGAGGGGGCGTATACCCACTTGATGAATGCCGGCGACCGAGAGCGAATGGAATGGGTGGCGCAAGTTCAACCCTTATGATCTCTATTCCAAGGGGCACGTGCCCCCTGATGTCGCCAGCCTTCGGCCGTATTATGAAGACCTGATTGCCGAATACTTTCCGGCCAAGCTGGCATGGTGATGCGACCCCCAGCGCGATCCTGACAGAGAACCGTTCGAGCTCAATGAGGCGCCATGACGACTGATACTTCTTCGACCCGGCTTACGCAAACCCGAATTCTCCCAGGCGCCCCGACCCTACCGCCTCGGCAATCCGTCACCGAACGGCGCGTGGTGGCCGTTTACTCGGTGCTCGACACGATCATGACGTCGTCGGGGTTTGATGACCTCACCGAGGGTATTTATGAAGGCGACCCGCACCGTTCTTATGAGGAAGCGCAGGCGCGCAAGGCCGAGGTGCTGCTGGACCGGGCCCGTTGCGGCGCGGGTTCGCGGTTGCTCGATATCGGTTGCGGCTATGGCCGAATCTTGAAGGCGGCCGCGAGCCGCGGCGCGTCGGCAACGGGCATCACCGTATGCTCCAAGCAGGCGCGGCGGGGAGTGGGGGCGGGGCTCGATGTGCGGCTCCAAAACTACAAGGCCCTGGGGCCCGAGTGGAACGGCCAGTTCGATGCCGTGATCGCCAACGGCTCGCTCGAGCACTTCGCGCAGCCGTCCGACGCGGTCTCGGGGCACGACTCCGAAATTTACCGCCAGTTGTTCGCCACCGTTCACCGCTTGCTTAACGACAACGGACCGGGGCGGTTTGTCACGACGGCCATCCATGTTCCTGACCGCCCTGATCCGAACGACTGGCTTCGGCCGCCGTCGGACTTTTCGCAGGGATCTCCTGAATTTCACTTCGCTCGACTGGCGCGTGCGTTTGGCGGCTGGTATCCCGCGCCGGGGCAGCTCGAAGCATGCGCCCGGGGTTACTTTTCGCTGGTTGATGAGGAAGACGGAACCGAAGACTACCGTGTGACCTCCGAGGCCTGGCTGACCGGTGTGCGGCAGTGCTTGCGTCGAGGCGTGGGCTTGGGGTATGGCTCCGGGCGCTCTTCCGCGTGGCCCGGTGGCCCGTTCACGGGGCCCAGTTTTACCTTTGCGAGCTCTCGAGCGAGTCGTGGAACTGGCAATTCCGTGGCGACCCGGCGCCAACCCGGCTACTCCGGCAGACCTGGGCACGTGTGCCGCATTAGGTCGTGTGGACAATAACTGGTCAATTTGGGCTAATGGCGTAGTCAGATCGGCACCAAGGAGGCCCCACCATGCGACACCGCCATTCTATCTCGGACGACGATTGGGAACGGATCAAGAACCTCTTGCCCGGTCAGCCGGGCCAACACGGCAAGGTCGCCAAGGACAACCGCCTATTCATTGACGCGGTCCTCTGGATCGCCAGGACCGGCGCCCCATGGCGCGACCTGCCGGAGCGGTTTGGCCACTGGAACTCGATCTGGCGGCGATTCGATCGCTGGGCCCGTAAGGGGGTCTGGGAGCGCGTCTTTGAGGCCCTCCAAGACCCCGATCTCGAGTGGCTGATTCTCGACTCGACGATCATTCGCGCCCATCCCTGCGCCGCCGGCGCAAAAAAAAGGGACGGGACTGGCGGACAGGACGAACAGGCCCTCGGGCGTAGCCGGGGAGGCTTCGGGACCAAGATTCACGGCGCCGTCAGCGGCCTGGGATTGCCCGTCGAGCTGATCCTCACACCGGGGCAGGCATCGGACATGTCGCAGGCCAAGGCCCTGATCGAGGGATCGCCGGTCGAAGTGGTCATTGCCGACAAAGGCTACGACAGCAAAGCCGTCGTCGAAGCGATCGAGGCGAAGGGGGCCGAGGCGGTGATCCCCAGCCTGAAGAACCGGGCCGAGCAGCGGGCCTACGACCGGGACCGCTACAGGGATCGGAATCTGGCCGAGCGATTCTGGTTCAAGGTGAAGCAATACCGACGGGTCGCCACCCGCTACGAAAAGACCGCTCGGAACTTCCTGGCGTTTATCCATGTGGCCTCGATCCTGATCCTGCTGAAATAGCCCGGTCCACCCCTCTTGCCTGACTGTTGTCCACACGACCTAGGGGCGAGCGGACGGCTCCAGCCGCAAGTCATCGATCGCCATCTCGAATGGCCCGGGCGTGGCACCACCACCGAGAAAGATACCGAGGATTCCAGAGCCATCAGCGCCGTCGAAGTTTTTCCAATCAAAGGAGAAACGCGTCCATTCTTTGGGCGGGGTAAAGGTTTCGATCGACGGAATGAAGCCGTGCGCCTGAGTGAAGATCATCACGTAGGCTGGCTTGCCTTCTCCTTTTGCCCAGAATGAGAAACCGGTTTTTCCGGAAAGGTTGGCCGGGCTCATTGGCGGTGAGCCAGGCGAGAATAAAATGCCAGCCCATGCCCCGGCCGTGTTATCGGCAATGGTGCCAGTGAGTTTCAAGGCATGCGCCGAGCCATTGGCACCGCCCTCTACAATCCCAGTGGCGACCTTCGACTTGCCCCCGCGCAAGGCATCGGTCGAGATCATCAGCCCCGCGCCGAACCGGGTCTTGGTCGTCGCTTTCTCGCCTTCAAAATCAGCGATCAAACCCGATTCGGAGCCGGGCGGTGGCGCGGCCGCCTTGAGCGTGGCCAGGGCCTTGGCCTTTTGTTCGATGGCCACGCGATACTGAGCACGATCGATAGGGCGGCCCTGTTTCCAGACGCCGACGATCTTGCGAGTGACGGTGATATCGACGGTCGGGTCGCCATCGACAAGCACGAGGTCGGCGCGGAGGCCTGGTGCGATCCGGCCGCGATCGCAGAGTTTAAATGCTTCGGCCGTCTGGGCGGTTGCCGCGGCGAGCGCCGCGGACGGCGTCAACCCGGCCGCGACCAGGAGAGCCAGCTCGCGGTGTAAACTCGCGCCGTGGGTCGTGCCCGGATTACCGCAATCCGTCCCGGCCAGGATGCGTACCCCAGCCGCGGCCAGGGCCTTGACGGTGTCGCGCGGATCTTGAGGACCTCCTCGGTCGGCGTTTTACCCGGGAAGTGAGCTTTGAGATTCTGAATATCCTCGGGCGTCAGGTATGGTGCAAGCGATAGATCACTAGCGAGTGCGGCATTACCGCCGCTGCGGTTGACACTATCGAGTACGGTCAACGTCGGAATTACAAACGCCTTGCGGTCGACGGCGAGGCGCATGAAGGCCTCATCAACTGGCTTGTCAACAAACGAATGGACCAACCCATCAGCGCCTACAGCGAGCGCGTCGCGGGCAAACTCGCGCGAGCACATGGACAACGGCGAGTTTTTTGCGGGACTTGGCCGCTCGGATGACGGCGGTGAGAGTCGCCCGATCAAGAGTCTTCCAGGGAAGCCCGATCTCCGATCCATCGTCATAAACGATCTTGATATAGTCGGACCCTTCCGCGACCCGTGCCGCCACGAAGGCGTCGGCCTGGTCGGGACCGGTGATGGTCGGGATCGGAAAGCCATACTCGGTGCCGTGGCCCCCGGGCGCAGTCACGAGCGTGCCGGCCGAAAAAAGGTCGGCCCGGCCGACAGCGTCACCGGCCGCTTGCTCGGCCCGTTGACTTGCCGCGAATGACGGCATGGTGAACATGTCGAGCTCGGTCGTCACACCAAAAATCGCGGCGGCGCGAAGCTGGTCGACGGCAAAGCTGTGCGTATGGGCGTCGATCAATCCGGGGAGAAGCGTTTTCCCCCGACCGTCGATCACCCTGGCGCCGGCGGGAATGGCCCCGCCGGCCGTGACTGATGCAATAAGACCTTCGCGAACGACGACCGTCTGGTCGGGAACGCTTCGCGCTCCGTCAAAGATCCGTACGCCGGTGAAGACGACGGCGTCCGCACCCCTCGCCGACATATTCGTCGTCAGGCCAATGCTCACGGAAACCAGCGCCAGACCCAGACCCATGCGCAGGCGAAGAAATCTCCACATCGCTTGTGCCCCGTCGAAGATGCCTGTCAAGATTGCGTCTCTTTTGACTCAACGGCCGCCCATCATCGCACGCTCGGCGTCCGGCTCCAAGACCAGTCGACCTGTAGGCGAACGTCCGGAGTAAGCCGCGCGGTCGCGTCTTCCCATGTCTTGACAAATCTTTACCACCCGCCTTCGGATCGGCCATTACAATCCACACGCGATCTTCACATTTCGTGTAAGGTCATTAATCGCACCAGGTCATTGATGGCGATGGATGTCATCCGCGTTTCGTCACGCGACACGTTTTGGAGCGAACATGTCGAAAAAGACACTTGTGGCAGTTGGGGTCATCGTCTCGGGTGCGACGATTTCCCTGGCGCTCTTGCGAGCGGCAGCGGCTCCGCAAGACGGAGCACGGCCAGCGGCCAGAGGCGCGGAACCGCCGCCGGGTGGTGGACCGCCCGGCGGGCCGCCCCCTGGCTTCGGCCCTGGAATGTTCCTGGCACCAGCGATCCTTGATATCGCCGATGAAAACGCGGACGGCCGTCTTTCGCCCGATGAAGCGGCCAAGGCGGCGGCGAAGTTCATGCGCGAGGCCGATTCCGAGAAGAGAGGTTCGCTCGACGCGGCCGCCCTCGGCCGTGCGATCAACCGACAACTTGGTCCGCCCCCCGGAGGCGGCCCTGGCGGTCCTCCTGATGGACCTGGCGGTGGTGGCCCGCCGCGAGGCGGCGGACCTGGCGGCGGATTTGGGCCCGGCACTTTTCTCGCGCCTCGGATCGTCGAAGCGGCCGATGCCAATCAAGATAAACGGCTTTCGCCCGACGAGGCCGCCAAGGCGGTCGAACGACTCGTGCGTGAGATGGACACCAAGAAAACAGGATCGCTCGATGAAGCGACACTGGCCGCGATGATCAACCAGCGAATGGGTCCGCCTCCCGGCTTCGGACCGGGCGGACCGATGGGGCAAGAACGCAAACTGGTCAAGCAGTTTGACAGGGATGCCGACGGCCGCCTCGATAAAGCAGAACGCCAGGCCGCACGCGAGTTCCTCAAGAAAGATCGCCAGGCCGGTGGTGGCCGTGGCCGCGGCGGCTTCGGACCTCCGCCCGGATTCGGTGATGAGGAAGAATCGACGCCCAAACCGGGCCGCCACCTCGATCCCGCTGGCGTGCCGGCCGTCGCTGGCAAAGCGCTTTACGACCCGAGCGTACTCCGCGCGCTCTTTCTCGAATTCGACGATAAAGACTGGGAATCTCAGCTCACCGATTTCTATCACACCGACGTTGAAGTGCCTGCCACGCTCATCGTCGATAACAAGCGATACCCAAACGTCGGCGTGCATTGCCGTGGAATGTCATCGTTCATGGGCGTGCGCGAGGGGCACAAACGGTCGCTGAATATCTCCCTCGATTTCGTCAACCCCGAGCAGCGGCTCTACGGCTACAAGACGCTGAACTTGCTCAACTCGCACGAAGACCCGACCTTCATGCACACCGTCCTCTATCTCCAAATCGCGGCAAGTACATCCCCGCTCCCAAAGCCAACTTCGTACGGCTGGCCATCAACGGCGAGAGCTGGGGGCTTTATGTGAATGCGCAGCAATTTGACAAGATTTTTGTGACCGAATCGTTTTCCGACGCCAAGGGAACGCGATGGAAAGTCAGAGGGAGTCCCGGCGGCGGGGGCGGGCTCGATTATGTCGGCGAGAATATCGAAGACTATCGGCGCCGCTACGAGATCAAGAGCGAAGACAACCCGGCCGCTTGGAAGGCATTGATCAAGCTCTGCAAGACTCTGGGCGAAACGCCCGCCGATAAGCTGGAGACGGCCTTGAGTCCGATCCTGGATATTGACGAGGCGCTCTGGTTCCTGGCGCTCGACAATGCCCTGGTCAATAACGATGGCTACTGGGTGCGCGCGAGCGATTACAGCATCTATCGCGACAAGAAGGGCAAATTTCATATCATTCCGCACGACGCCAACGAGACGTTCCAGTCGAACGCGGGATTCGGACCACCAGGCGGCTTCGGGCGCGGCGGACCGGGGGGCGGTTTCGGCCGCGGTGGCGGCGGTCGGCGCAAGGCTGGCGGTGACGGACCTGGCGGTACTGCGGGACCTGGCGGCGGCGGTCGCGGAGCAGGGCCCGGCCCGGGCGGTCCGATGATGGGTGGCGGCCCGGGTGGCCGGCCTCCCGGCGCGGGGGGACCGCCCTCAGGAATCGAGCTCGACCCGCTCGTTGGCCTCGACGACACCCGTAAGCCGCTGCGCAGCCGGCTGCTGGCGGTGCCGGCACTGAAGGCGCGCTATCTCGCGCATGTCGCGCACCGATCGCTGAAGAGTGGCTTGATTGGAGCGTGCTGAAACCTATCATCGATCAATATCGATCCCTGATCGAAAAAGAGATCGAGCTCGACACCCGGAAGCTGACATCATTCGCGGCGTTTCAAAAATCGCTGGCGAACTCGTCGCAAACCAGGGCCGAGCCGCCACGGGGCCGCCAGGGCTTGAGCCTGCAGGCGTTCGCCGAACAGCGCCGTAAGTTCCTTCTTGATTATCCAGGCGTCAAGAAGACCACGCCAGCACAGTGAACCTGTTTGTTGCACAGAGTGCATTCCTTGATCCATGGCTCTTCGATCGCAGCCCAGAACGCGGCGTGTTCGAAATCGGTCACACGCGTTCGGGGAGAAAGACGACATGATGCCTGATTGGCTACACACGTCCCTGGCCAATGGAGCCGATCCTTCACTTGCCGTTCTTGGGTGGCGAATCGGCATGGCCATGGTCCTGGGCGGAATGGTGGCCGGCATCTACCGCTGGGCCCGGCGTGGCCAGGCCGTGCAGCCAACATTCCTCACAACGCTGATTTTGCTCGCCACCGTGATCGCCATGGCCACTCAGGTCATCGGTGACAACGTGGCGCGTGCCTTCAGCCTGGTCGGCGCGCTTTCGGTCGTCCGGTTTCGCACGGTCGTCAAAGATACGCAGGATACCGCCTTCGTGATCTTTGCCGTCGTCGTCGGCATGGCGTCGGGTGCCAATCACCTGGTCGTGGCCGTGGTCGGGATGGGCGTCGTGGCGACTGCGTCGCTCATTCTCTGGCCGCATCGGCGTTTCAATACGTGGGCTGCAGCGGATAGTGTTCTGGCTTTGCGTATCAATCCAGAACCCGGCGTGCAAGCCGCGGCCGAGCTGCTCTTATCGGCGTCGACCGACCGCTCCGAGCTGACTTCAGTGAGCACGGCGCGGCAGGGAACGGCGCTCGATCTGACCTATCGCGTCGGCCTGAGAGCCGGCGTTTCGCCGTCTGCTCTTGCGGCCGAGCTGCATGCGCTCAGTGGAGTCGAAAGCGTCGACTTGCGGCGTGAAGCGTGAGGGTGATTCTTCCTGGTGGCGCAGCGACTGGAACGCCGCGGCCGTGGTTTTGATGACCATCGAATCCGGTTCCATCGCTCCCGTATGAAGGACACAAAAGCCAAGCAAGTCAATAAAGGTGGTAAACTCCAGGCCCCGGTCGTTGTGTATCGTGTCCACTTCGTGCAGATTCAATGGGGGGGCACGACATCGAAGGCTCGGAGCGTTGCCATCGTGAACGATTCGTCTGGCCACCGTTCTTTTGCCGGGTTCCCGACGACCTGCTGGAGCCGCGTCGTGGCCGCCGGCGATTGTCGTGCCCCCGAGTCACGCGAGGCCCTCGCCGACTCTGTTACGCATACTGGTTCCCGCTCTACTCCTTCATCCGCCGCAAAGGGAACGGTCCCGACCAGTCGCTCGACCTGACCCAGGGATACTTTACCGGTTTGCTCGAGCGCCAGGCCGTTGCCATGGCCGACCCGGCGCGGGGCCGGTTCCGGACGTTTCTGCTCACTGACTGCACCCACTTCCTCGCCCACCAGCATGAATATCAGGCCGCACGCATCCGCGGCGGCGGTCGCGAGCTCCTGTCGATCGATGCCCGTGATGCCGAGGGCCGATTCCTCCAGGAACCCTTTCACGCCCAGACCCCCGAGCGATCCTTCGAGCGCGACTGGGCGTTGACGCTGCTTGATCAGGTACTCGCCGGTCTCCGCGGCGAGTATGAACGATCCGGCCGCGTGGTGCTCTTCGAGACGCTCAAAGTCACCCTCACCGACGGTCCACGCTCGGTTCCGCAGGCCGACCTGGCGGCTCGATTGAGCATGTCTGAAGCCGCCGTTCAGGTCGCCGTCCACCGCCTGCGTAAGCGGTATCGCACGCACCTGCTCGCCGCGATCAGCGCCACCGTGGTCGACGAGTCCGACGTCGAAGCCGAGCTGCATGCTCTGTTCGCCGCGCTCAAAGCGTAGAAAAATTTTCCACCGCCCCTGTATGGTCTCGCCGGAATCCCGGTAGATACTACCTGGAACCAATACGAGCACCCGGGGGAGACGTGTCGATGCCGGAACCACGAAATTGTCCAAACTGCGGTGCCAGCCTCGCGGCCCGTGCCCCCGAGGGGCTCTGCCCGCGCTGCCTTCTCGGTGCGGGCCTCGGTCGTGAGAGCTTGACGAGGTCGTCGCGGGGCGAGCCGGCCATCACGATGAGCGCGGGCCCTTCCGGCGGGGCCCGCTCGGTGCTTGTGACGATCGCCGACGCGGTTGGGTCGGTACCGCACGTCTTGCTTCGCGATACCGACGCCGGGTTCGAGCCGCCGATCGTTCAGCCCGATCGAGGCGCCCAGGCCGACCTTTCCCTGCGGTATCGAATCGACGGCGAGATCGCGCCGGCGGCATGGGGCAAATTCTTCGGGGGCGCGACCCTGACCTTGGCCGCGACGTCGCCTTGAAGGTTCTGCGTGACGACTTCCGTGACAATGCCGACATGGTTTGCCGGTTCGTCGAGGAAGCCCAGATCGGCGGCCAGTTGCAACATCCGGGGATCGTGCCAATCTATGAGCTGGGTACGTTCGCAGACCACCGGCCGTTCTTTTCGATGAAGCTGGTCAAGGGACGCACACTGGCCACGATGCTGACGGATCGAGGCAGCCCGGCCGACGACCAGCCCCGGTTCCTGGCTGTCTTCGAGTCGATCGCGCAGACCGTGGCTTATGCCCACGCGCGGGGAGTCATTCATCGCGACTTGAAGCCGTCAAACGTGATGGTGGGATCCTTCGGCGAGGTCCAGGTGATGGACTGGGGTCTGGCGAAAGTCTTGGCCCGCGGGGGTGTCACGGATGACGCCCGGGCCGGCCGGCCCGACAAGCAGGAAACGGTGATCGCCACAGCCCGCAGCGGCGGCGACGATCCCAACTTGTCGCATCCCGGATCGGTGCTCGGCACTCCATCGTACATGGCTCCCGAACAGGCTCGTGGTGAAATCGATCAGGTTGACGAGCGGGCCGATGTCTTCGCGCTGGGGTCGATCCTTTGCGAGGTGCTCACCGGCGAGCCGGCGTTTCTCGGTCGTGGTACCGGCGAGATCCTCCGCAAGGCGGCGCGAGGCGATCTGGCCGATGCGTTTGCGCGGCTCGACCATTGCGGCGTCGACGATGATCTCGTCGCGCTAGCCAAGGACTGTCTGGCGCCGGAGATGGAAGATCGCCCGCGGGAGGCCGGCGTCGTGGCCGAGCGAATTACGGCCCAACTGGCGGGGGTGCAGGAAAAATTGAAGGTCTCGGAGCGTGACCGCGCGGTAGCCGAGGCACGCGCGGTGGAGGAGCGCAAGCGGCGACGGCTGCAGGTCGGTCTGGCGGCCGCCCTGCTGACGTTCACGGCGGCCGGCGCACTGGCGACGACGTATCATCTTCAGCAGCGGGCGGCCCTGGCGGCGGTCGTGGCGAAGGTGACCGGCGAGGCGTCGACACTTCGCAACGTGGCCCGCGCCATCCCGAGGATGTCGCGCGGTGGCAGACCGCGCTGGCCGCCGTGCGTCAGGCCGAAGGCGCGGCCGGCGGCGACCCTGCTGCCTTGAAGGAGCTGGCAGCCCTTCGCGCCGAGATCGAAGCCGGGGCCGAGGCTGCCGAGCGTGATCGAGCCTTGCTCGACCGGCTGGTCGATATTCGCGCGGCCAAGGCCGATGACGGATCAGGCGGTGCCTCTGAGGCCGCCTACGATCAGGCCTTCCGCGACGCCGGTCTTGATTTGAAGGCGATCGCACCGGCCGAGGTTGGTGCCAGGATCAAGGCTCGCCCGCCGGCAGTGGCGCTGGCGGTTGCCTCGGCGCTCGACAACTGGGCTGCGGTGCGGCGGGATGACCGCAATGACCGCTCGGGGGCCGATCGTCTGACCGAGGCGGCCCGCATCGCCGACCCCGACCCGTGGCGCAACAGCCTTCGCGACGCGCTGGAACTGACCGACAAGGCCCGTCGCAAGGATGCCCTGAAAGTCCTGGCGACCTCGGCGAAGTTTGGTGAACTGGGGCCCGTCAGCCTCGACTTGCTGGGCAAGGCGCTGGCGCCTCGGGCGATCCGGTCACGGCCGAGTCGGTGCTTCGGCGTGCCCAGCTCATGTATCCAGGAGACGTCTGGGTCAACTACGACATCGCCATCGTGCTAGCGCAAATGCTCAACCGCCGCGAGGAAGCGATTCGCTATTACACCGCGGCCCGTGCCCTTCGTCCGGAGACGGTCTATAATCTGACCGAAGCACTATGGGCCAAAGGCGAAACCGACCTGGCGATCGAGATTTCGCGCGACCTGATCCGGCGAAGGCCCACGAACGGACGGGACCTTTCTAGCCTGGCATGGTTTCTCGGGGATCGCGGCCAGAATCAGGAAGCCTCCGCACTTCTTGAGGAGGCTGCCGCGGCCCTCCGCGCCGAGATCCGGCTCAAGCCAAGTTACGGTCAGGCTCACTACGACCTCGCCAGAGTTCTGCAAGATCAGGAAAAGCTGGATGAAGCGGCCGCCGAATACCGCGAGGCGATTCGCATCAAGCCTGACGAACCCGAGTTTCACCACGAACTGGGTCTCTGCCTCAGCGACCAGAACAAGCTAGACGAGGCCGTTGCCGAATACCGCGAGGCTATCCGTCTGAACGCCGAGGTCGGCGCGTACCATAACGACCTTGGGATCACTTTGCACAAACAGGCCAAGCTGGACGAGGCAGTTGCCGAATTGCGTGAGGCAGTTCGGCTCAAGCCGAATGTCGCCATCATTCGGAACACCTTTGGTGCACTCCTGATTGACCAGGGTAAGATCGACGAGGCGATCGCCGAATACAAAGAGGCCATTCGGATCAAGCCCGATTATGCTTTTGCTCACCTGAATTTGGGGACCGCCCTGCTAAGACAGGGAAAGTTGGATAAGGCGGCCGCCGCATACCGCGAGGCCATTCGGATCGCGCCGACGCGCAATGGGTTGCGAAAATCAGGCGCCATGCGGCGATGGCCGAGCGGCTCCCAGCCGTGCTCAAGGGGATGGATCGGCCGAAAGACGTCGCGGAGCGTCTGGCCCTGGCCGACGTGTGCTATGATACGAAGCATCATGCCGCAGCGGCTCGGTTCTGGGCCGAGGCGCTCGACGCCGATTCAAAGCTGGGCGATGATCGCCAGCTCCAGCACCGCTACAGCGCCGCCTGTGCGGCCGTTTTGGCCGCGACTGGTCCGGTGAAGGACGACCCGCCCCCCGACGCCGCCGCCAAGGTCAAGCTCCGGGCCCAGGCCCTCGCCTGGCTCAAGGCTGAGCTTGCCGCATGGTCAAAGGTTTTCGAATCCGGGTCACCCCAGGAACGCAACCTCGGGATTCAAGTCATCCAGGACTGGCAGAGGCATACCGACTTAGCCGGCGTTCGAGACTCCGACGCCCTGGCAAAGCTTCCCGAGCCCGAACGCGCTGCATGGCGGGCGCTTTGGGCCGACGTCACGGCTCTTCAGAAACGGGTCCAGGATCAGAAACCGTGATCGCCTGGAGCCAGATGGAGCCGGGGACGTCGAATCAAGACGGCACGTAATACTAGAGCGTGTTTTGGACCGCTGTCGAGATCCCGCGGCAACTTTGTTGTAGCCGGCCGCTGTGAAGCCGGGAATGCCGTGACTCCGAGGCGCTGCTCTGGCGATCAAGACAGCCGGTTGACTGTCGAGTCGGAGGCTCGTATTGGAGACAGAGCACTCCCGGCCTCACAGAGGCCAGCTACAAAAAAGGCTTTTTCACGACCTCGCAAAAGCCGGCCCAACAAATCGGCATGGTTCATAACACGCGCTAACTTGAGCTAAAAAGAGAGTGTCGTGTCACGGTTTCGGCTCGGGAGATGTCGACCATTGTGGCCTGGGTTCGCGCCAGGAGGGCTCGCCGCTATCTTGTCCGGCGCTCCCGGTACGCCGTTTGCGCATCCTGGCCCGTGCCTGCGCGGCCCGTGCGCGCGCATTTTCTTTACTGGTCTCCGCGGCAACTGCCAGATACGAATTGAGGAAAAGGAATACAAGGGCGATGGTGAAGATCAACCAGTAGTATTCCTTGATCCACAAGACTGCGAAAATCCAAGTGCACAAAAAGAGCCGGTAGAGTGTTTGGGAAAGCTGATGAGACTTGCTCATGGTATCTTTGAAGAGCCAATCACGTGGAACAGCCGACGGTGGGTACCGATCGCGGTGAAGTCACGCGAGATCACGACGACGAATCGTTTGAGCCATCGAGTTACCTGGACATCCATGTCCACAATAAACCGCCAGCGTCGATCCATAAAGACTCTCTACGAGAAAACGACCGGCGGCTTCTATCCTATTTGATCCATGTATCGGCAGGTGTTCCAGACGTGGGGCACGGACGGTCGCCAGATGTCGCCGGTTCCGCCCAGGTTTCACCGGGCGGCGAGGGCCGCCACGATGGCATTGGTATCATAAACGCAGCCTCCCCACGTGCCTCCGCCCACCGCCTGGAGCGCCGCCCAGAGACGCGTGTCATCAGGTAGGTCGGGATCGGCCGAGAGCCGCTGGGTGGGCCGAGCGCTCCGCCAGCACGCGGGTTCCCTGGTCGGGTCCGAACTCGACCGATCCCGCGCCGACCAGGTCGATTGATCCTTCGAGCTTGATCCGGTCGACGATGATCCGGATCAGGTCGCCGTCACGTAACTTGCCGATCGGGCCGCCGGCCAAGGCCTCGGGGCTGACGTGGCCAATACACGCGCCCGTGGATACCCCCGAGAACCGCGCATCGGTCAAGACCGCCACGTGCTTACCGAATGAGAGATACCGTAGCGCCGCCGTGA
Organism: uncultured Planctomycetota bacterium; assembly: GCA_963818265.1. GTDB lineage: Bacteria > Planctomycetota > Planctomycetia > Isosphaerales > Isosphaeraceae > CAWFRS01. The sequence goes on from CAWFRS010000001.1 coordinate 1,230,458, forward strand.
TCTGATAAATTTCCTCCATGCCCGCGCCGGCCGGCCCGCGGCCCATCAAGACGAGGATATCGCCGGGCCGGATCGGTCGATCGCCGGTCCCCTTGATTGCGGCGATCGCGTCGTGCTCGCGTGTAAAGACCCGCGCTGGACCGGTCTTGCGGTAGACTCCATCGGCGTCAACCACGGATGGGTCGATCGCCGTGCTCTTGATCACCGACCCGATCGGCGCGATGTTGCCCCGCGGAAAGGTGACCGTACTGGTAAGCCCCTGTTCGCCGGCGCGCTTCGGGCTCATGATCACGTCGTCGGGATCGACTCCATCCTGGTCATATAACCTTTGCCGTACGCGCTGCCGCCGCTCGCTTGTTTCCCACCAGCTCAACACGTCTCCGAGTGTGCGGCCTGTCACCGTGCGGACCGAAAGATCGAGCAAGTTGAGATCTCTCAGGTGGAGCATCACTTCGGGCACGCCGCCGGCGAGATAGGCACGCACAGTGGGGTGATAAAACGGCCCGTTGGGGAGCACGCTGACCAACCGAGGGACTTGAATGTTGACCTCGTGCCAGTCGTCGACCGTGGGGCGATCGAGGCCGGCGGCAAAAGCGATGGCCGGGATGTGGAGCAGCAGGTTGGTCGAACCGCCAAATGCCGCGTGCACGGTCATGGCGTTGCGAATCGCCGCGTCGGTGAGCACATCGGCCAGCGTGAGCCCCTGTGCGGCCAGCGAAACGAGCGCCGGGCGGACCGCCGGCTCATGTCGCGCCAGATCGGTTGGCCCGAAGGGACGAGTGCGGCGTGGGGCAGGGTTATTCCGAGTGCTTCGGCGACGACCTGGGATGTGGCGGCCGTCCCCAGGAACTGGCAGCCGCCGCCGGGGCTGGCGCAGGCCCGGCAGCCCAGCTCGGCCGCTTCGGGGAGCGTGAGCTCGCCGTGGGCGAAGCGCGCGCCGATCGACTGGATCTTACCGGCGTCTTCACCGTCGCGCGGTGGCAACGTGACCCCGCCCGGAACGAGCACACCAGCCAAATGTTTCGACCCGGCCAGCGCCATCATCATCGCCGGCAGCCCCTTGTCGCACGTGGCGATTCCCAGGACCCCCTTGCGCCTCGGGAGCGAACGAATCAAGCGGCGAAAGACGATTGCCGCGTCATTACGATACGGCAGGCTATCCATCATCCCGGCCGTCCCCTGAGTGCGGCCGTCGCACGGGTCCGACACCATGCCGGCAAACGGAACAACATCGAGACGCTTGAATTCCTCGGCCGCCTCCTTGACGAGAATTCCGATCTCCCAGTGTCCGGTGTGATATCCCAGCGCGATCGCCTGGCCATCGGGTCCGCGCAGGCCCCCCTGGGTGCTCAAGATCAGAAAGGGATCGCGCGCGACTTCGGTCGCGGTCCAACCCATGCCGGCATTCTGCGACAGACCGAAGAGGTCGCCCGAGGGCCAGTCGGTCAGCATTTCCTCGGTCAACGGCAGCGAGCCGCCTGGTCCGTCAGCCTTGGTCGTGACGTCATAGAGAGAGGTGTCGCCGGAGTCGAGAATTGCACTGGACTCTGAGCCAGCTTTCATGCGGGGATTTGCCATTCTGAATACCGTTCTGGTGATATCGGCGATGGAAACGCCTTCAAGTCGAGCCTTGATCCCGGCCGACTCACGCGAAACCCGGCCGGGGCACACCCAAACTCGATGTCTTCGGATGTCGTATTCTGGAGAACTCCATTCTGGTCGCGGAACGACAGACCCTCAAGACCGCCTTTCGCGATCGGCGTGGTTGAATACCCGAAAAGATGGGTCCCGGTATCGAGACCTGGCATCGATCAAGGCAATGACAATGGAATTGGCGGTCGCCGATTCGTGACGTATCATCGATGTGGCCCGCAAAAGCGCGAGAGGAAAGTCGATGCCCATTCATGATTGGTCGGGGAAGCCGGTCGGACTATTTCACCACTTTCATCAGCAGTGGGCTGGATCGATTTGTAATGCACTCAACGCAGGCCACTTACCGGCAGGCTTCTATGCGCTCATCGAGCAGCGCACCGCGGGCGTCATTCCTGACGTTGTCACGTTGGAACAAGGGCCGCGTTCCCGGATCCATCCTGGTTCACAAGGCGGGATCGCCGTGGCCGAGGCTCCACCCAAGACCCGGTTCGTGAGCGAAGCCACCGACGAAGACATCTATGCGGCCAGGGCCGATCGAGTCGCGATCTACAACCCACTCGGGCATGTCGTCGCAATGATCGAGCTGGTGTCGCCCGGGAATAAGAACAGCCGTCACGCGATACGGTCGTTCGTCGAGAAGACTCTGGAGATGCTCCGACATGGCGTCCATATCCTGATCGTTGACCTTTTTCCTCCAGGTAATCGCGACCCACAAGGGATTCACAACGTGATCTGGGAAGAGATCAAGGATGAGCCGTTTGAGTCTCCCGGACGACAAGCGCCTCACGCTGGCGTCCTATTCGGCCGGACCGCCCATGAAAGCCTACATCGAGCCGGTCGCCGTGGGCGACCCGCTCCCCGACATGCCGGTCTTTCTCGATGCCGACACCTATATTCTCGCACCATTAGAAATAACCTACGATGCGACCTGGGCGAGTTGCCCTGAGCCGATGCGGGACTTGATATCTGGTCAGAATGCCTGAATGGCCTTGCACGATCCCGGGAGGGCGAGTCGGCTTTCAGCCCCCAAGGGTGCGGCAATATACCGACTTTGCTGTCGGTTGATCTTGGGCGACGCCATTTATTTGCACGCGACTCGGTTCAGACGGATTCATAAGAAATCATTGGATCAATCGTTCTCCGCCCAATCTATGGGCGTGATCGACGGCCGCTCCGATCTCAGAGCCGGCAATCGACCGGTGGTCGCTCACGTTCACTGCGGCACCTTTGACTTTTTTTCAGCTTCCTGCACAGCGAGCGTGCGCGGCCCAGGCGGCAGATTGGCCTTCAGATACCGTGTCATCAGCTCGCGAAGGTGTACAGTGGTGTTGCGGCCTTCACTGATCGAGTGCGAACGATTGGGATAGGCCATCATGGTAAACGGCCTGTCATGCCGGATGAGCTCGTTGATCAGAGCTTCGGTCGTTTGATAGTGGCAGTTATCGTCGCCCGTACCATGAATCAAGAGCAAGTTGCCTTTGAGCTGGTGCGCGAAATTGATGGCCGAGCCTTGTGTGTAGCCCTCGACGTTGTCGCTGGGCAGTCCCATGTAGCGTTCTTGATAGATCGTGTCGTAATAACGCTGATTGGCGACCGGTGCCACGGCGATTGCCGTCTTGTAAAGATCGGGAAATTTGAAGATCGCATTGAGCGACATCGAGCCGCCGCCGCTCCATCCCCAGATGCCGACGCGATCGGGGTCGATATAAGGCCGTGTGCGCAAGACGTCTCGCAGAGCGGCCGCTTGATCCCTGGGAGCGAGAATGCCAACCTGGCGGTAGATCGACTTGCGCCAGGCGCGGCCGCGGGCGCGGGCGTGCCGCGGTTGTCAAAGCTCATGACGATATAGCCAGCCTGCGCGAGCATCTGGTGCCACAGGTAAGTGCCGCCCCCCCAGCGGTCAACCACGGTCTGCGCCGCCGGTTCCCCGTAGACGTGAATCAGCAGAGGGTACTTCAACTTCGGATCAAATCGGGGGGGATAGATGCACCAGCCGTCGAGTTTGATGCCGTCGCCAATATCAACCCGGAAGAACTCGGTACGCCCTCGCTCGGTTTCGCCGAGTTTCGCCATGACCGCTTTGTTGTCGGAAATGACGCGGATCGTCTCATGCGACGGCAAACTGACCAGGGTCGTTCGCGGAATCGTGTCGAAATTTGAGAATCGGTCGACGGCCCACCGGGCGTCCGGAGAGATCTGGTACTCGTGGCTACCCGCCTCGCCGGCAGGCGTCACGCGGCCAAGGCCCGTGCCGTCGGCATGGACCTTGTAGAGATAGCGCTGCGTCGGATTCTCGGGCGACGCACTGAAGTAGATCCAATCCGCTTTGGGATCAACTCCGAGAATGTCCATGACGTCGAAGTCGCCCGCGGTGATCAGGACCGGATTGCCCCCCTTGCGGCTCACCCTGTAAATATGCCGCCAGCCGTCGCGCTCGCTGAGCCAGAGAAACTCTTGATGATCGTGAATCCAGCGAACCTCCGTTTGCTGATCGATCCAGGCGTCATCGCGATCGGTCAAGACCGTGGTGACACTGCCATTCCGCGGATTCGTCGTCATGACGGCAACCGTGTTCTGCAGACGATTGAATTGTTGTAGCAAGAGACTGTCGGAATTCCCGATCCACTCCATGAACGCGATGTAATGATTGCGCGGGTCGCCGGGCGTGTCGATCCATCGTGTTGCGCCGCCGCGCACTGGTACAACTCCGACACGGCATGCGGCATTGACCTCGCCGGCCTTGGGATATTTGATCGGGACAATGCGGGGATAGAATGAGTCGGTATTATTCACTAAGGGGAATTCACGCACACCGGCCGTATTGATGTTCCAGTAGGCGATCGATTGACCATCCGGACTCCAGCGGAACCCATCGCGGAGCCCCAGCTCCTCTTCGTAAACCCAGTCGAATGTTCCATTGATCTCGTCGCGTGATGCCGAGTAGGTCAACCGAACGACCTGGTGGTCGCGAAGATCCTCGACATAGATATCATTGGCACGCACATAGGCGACCTGCGTTGCATCAGGAGCGAATTTCGCGTGCATGAGAGTGGCCGGTGGAGCATCGCCGCCGAGTTTATGGAGCTCGCGGCTCGTCCGGTCAAGCACCCAGTAGTCTCCCTTGGTGTTTGTCCGCCAGACGCGCCGCGAGTTGGTAAAGATCAGCAGCTTCGATCGATCTGATGAGAATGTATAGTCGTCGATTCCCAAACTGGTTTGGGTCCCCGCGGGTATCAAGAGCTCGGCGGGGACCATGATGGTCGTCGCGCCCGTTTTGGGATCGTGACGCACGATGTTGCTGCCACCGCCACTCCCCGGTCCCGTCGCGGGCTCGACGGTCGTATACGCGAGCCCCCCTTCGATCCATTGAATCGAGACGCGCTGCGGTTCAAATTCTCGTGATCCGAAAATGCGCTGCACCGTGAGGGGCGCGGCGGGGGCTTTTTCACCGGCATGAAGCGCTTGACACAGGGCGAACACGGCGAGACCGAAGCCAAACCGAGGTATCCAGGCCATTGAGTGATCTTCCTCGCGGAATGTTGTTACGATGATGCTTTCATTCGACAATCACGGCGGGCCGGCCCAGCACGTCCATCCGAGGCTCGACGCCCAGACCGGGGCTCCTCGACGCCGACATCCGCCCGTGCGTGCGCTCGGGGCGCCTCTGGCCGTGCTGATCGTGACATAGCTGTTAAAATCAGTCGAAGTGAACAAATAATCGCTTGGAGTGCTATGTGCCAGGTGGGCAATGGCGGCGGTCGTGATATCGCCCCCCCAGCTATCCTCGATCGTCATGGCGATGCCGAGCGAGACACAAAGATCGCGTGCCTGGCGCGCCCTGGTCAGGCCCCCGAACTTGCTGATCTTGATGTTGACGACGTCCATGGCCCGGTCGGCGTGGCCGCGGAGCAGGGGGTCGATCGAATCGATCACCTCATCGAGGACGAAGGGAAGATCGCAGTGGCGGCGGACTGTCAGGCATTCTTCGTAGGTGCGGCAGGGTTGTTCGATGTAGACGTCGACGTCGCGTACAGCGCGGACCACGCGCAGGGCATCGTGCATGAGCCATCCGGTGTTGGCGTCGGCGATCAGGCGGTCGCCGGCTTGAAGCGTGGCCGCCACGGCGTGGATGCGTTCGATATCAACCGAGGGATCGCCGCCGACCTTGAGCTGGAACCGGCGATAGCCTTCCGCGCGATAGCCGGCCACGCGCTGGGCCATGGCATCGGGCGCTTCCTGAGAGATCGCGCGGTAGAGCACGAAATCGTCTTCGTATCGGCCGCCCAGGAGCACACAGACTGGCTGGCCAGTGACTTTACCGAGCAGGTCCCAGCAGGCGATGTCAATGCCGGCCTTCACATAGGCATGGCCTTTCAAGGCGACGTCCATGCGGTCGTTGAGCTTGCCAACTTCGATCGGATTTTCGGCGAGCAATTGCGGCCCGAGCTCGGCGATCCCGGCGCGCACTCCTTCGGCATACGCAGGCAAATAGAACGGGCCAAGCGGACAAACCTCGCCGTATCCGGTCAGGCCTTCGTCTGTTTCGACGGCAACGATTGTACTATCGAAAACAGAGACAGATTTGCCCCCCGACCATTTGTAGCTCCCTTCATGAAGCGGGAGCTCAACACGGTAGGCGAGAATTTTTGAGATCTTCATGGTGAGCGTTTCCCAGGATCGTCACGAACGTCTTGCCGATCGTATCCTGGGTCTCACCGAATCGCTAGCGACCACTTCGACCGAATCGATGCGCCGTATTACTCAAGAAGCTTCCTTGAGATAAATGAAAACCCGCGGACTTCGATCACGGGCGGCCGCGTCCGCTCAAGATGCGCCAGATCATCTCAAAAACAAATTCATAGGCGTTGCTCCAGCTCCCTGTGCGGAAGAATTGCACGGGCGCACTGGGATTGCCGATGAACGGCCGGAGAACCCAGCCCATCTGAATGCCGACGATGACGTAAATGACGATCCAGGTGCGCAGCATGGTTCGATGTTTGGGATTCTCGGCAATCAAAAGCGGCATAGTCGCGGCGGAGCATCCACTGGGCACTGAAGCTGGCGACGGCGAACATCATGCCATTGAAGAGAATCGCCGGTTCATACTCACTGCCCGAAATGTACCAGAACACCGTGAACGGCGCCAGGGCTGACAGGATGATCGTCAAACCCGCCTGCGTCGAGATCAACGCACGCACGACCCGAGCGAAGTCATCGCGCAAGCCGAACAGTGTGTTGATCACGAAGAAGCTCGGAAGGCTCAGGAGAAACGTGGTGATCAACAGGAAAGGAACCTTGATCGCCGAGTAAACGGCTTGACGGAGCCGCCAGCCATCAGGGCCGCCGAAGCTTCCCATCATGGCGCCGTAGAACATTCCGAAAACGACAATCGCGAGGATGAGAAAGCCCAACTGGCTGTGCCGTCGCTCCGGCCAGGCCGAGGGATGAGTGCTCTCGCCGCGCAGCAGGTTATCCGCGAACCGCAAGAGCTTGGCCAGCGAGCTCATGGCGAGTGTTCCCCAGCGTCCATCAAGAGAAGAGGCTGTGTAACGTCTGGAGAATCCCCTGGAAAAAGTTCGACTCGCGTCCGCGGAACCACGTGAAAGGGAGCCCGGGACTGCCGACAAACGGACGCAACACCCATCCCATCTGAGCACCCACCAGCGCAAAGACAACGACCCAGAGCCGGAAAATTGTCTTGACGTGCTCGCCGAGCGCGCGATCCTCCCAGTGATCGAGAGCGCCGGAAGGTTCCCAGCTAACCGGTTCCACACCGCTAGCTTCCGCGCCCGTCGCGGTCTCGAGCTCGCGTAAACGCTGTTCGGTCGCTTCCCGATGGTCGACCGCGTCTGGAATGCGATCCGCCGGCGAATCCAGAACACTGAGCCGGTGCAAGGTTTGAAGGAGGAACAGCAACCCGAGCGCCCCCGACGTTCCACACACAATCACGTTGAACAACAACATGAACGGATAGCTCGTCGTGCTCACCGAAAAAAAGGCCACGATCGGCCCTAATGACGCCAGTACGGCCACCATGACCCCCAGCGACGCCACCAGGAGTCGCACGACCGTACCCAGGGTGAGGCGTGACCCCACCAGGGCGTTGAATACATAAAGCGACGGCAACGTCACCAGCAGCGTCAAGTAAAACAGGAGCGGCACCTTGACCATGCTCGCGACAATCTGCCAGGCATGAGGCCCTTTCATCCGAAAAAGTGCGAATGTTCCCATGCAAACCCCATAAACCATTCCAAGCAGAACAATGATCACCGACAGCCGCCCCGGCGAAACATCGATTCCACCACCGCGCCGCAATGACGCCACGTGCGTCAACTCACCACGCAGAATGCGGTCAAGCTCGCCCAATCCGCCAAGAAAACCCCCTCGTCGCGCGCCCGGCTTGTCCTTGCTGCTTGCCATGGGTCCCCTCCAGGATAAATGGATTGTCGACCAATCACTTTGCGATGCAAAGCGAAACTTGTCAAGGCTCGTTGCAATTTTGCGACGCGGCGGCGCGATGCTGTTTTTTCACCAGCGTGCGCCGCGGTCGAGCTGGCGTTGTGTTGATTGAGAGGGGTTGGGATGCGAATATAATCCGCCGCTGGCATGAGTCGCAGTCAGGCACGAGAGCGGTGCGGTGCGGCATGCCCTTCCATTTCATTTGATTTCATTTCCAGACTGGCGAAGGTCAATCATGTCGTTCATTGATTACTTGTTAGGGCGGCGGTTGGCGACCTATGAAGAGGGGGAACAGCGTGTTGGCGTGATCGCGGGCATTCCGATGCTGGGCCTCGATGCGCTCGGATCGGCGGCCTATGGCCCGGAAGCGGCTCTCACCCTCTTGATTCCGCTGGGGGCGGCCGGTGTGAGTGCGATCGGTCCGATCAGCATGCTGATCATCGTGCTCTTGCTGGTCGTCTATGTTTCGTATCGCCAGACGATTCATGCCTATCCGCACGGCGGCGGCTCATACACTGTCGCCAAGGAGAACCTGGGCACGACGGCCGGGCTATTCGCCGCCGCCGCACTCTTGCTTGATTATGTGCTGGTGGTCGCCGTGGGTATTTCGGCCGGAGTCGGCGCGCTTGTATCGGCGCTGCCGGGCTTGCAGCCGCATATCCTGGCACTCTGCCTGGGCATTCTGCTCTTGATCACAATCATCAACTTGCGCGGAGTGCGCGAATCGGGTTTCGCCTTCGTGGTCCCGACTTATTTGTTCATCATCTCATTACTGGCGGTTCTGGGCATCGGGCTCGTGAAAACGGTTCTGGCCGGAGGCCATCCTGTTCCGGCGGTTCGCCGGCCCCCCAGACGGCGGTTGCGGCAGGGGCCGGCCTGTGGCTCTTGATGCGTTCGTTTGCCAGCGGCTGCACGGCGATGACCGGCGTTGAGGCCGTCAGCAACGGCGTCTCCGCCTTTCGCGAGCCAGCCGTTCCTCATGCTCAGCGAACCTTGACGGCCATCATCGGGCTTCTGGCCGTGATGCTCGCGGGTATCGCGTTTTTGTGCCGAGCCTACACGATTGGCGCCACCGAACCCGGCGGGGCGGGGTACGAGAGCGTCTTGTCGCAACTGGTCGCCGCCGTGGTCGGGCGTGGGGTCTTTTATTACGTGACGATCGGGTCGGTTCTTGCCGTCCTCGCACTTTCCGCCAACACGGGCTTTGCTGATTTCCCCAGGCTTTGCCGCGTGATCGCCAGCGACGGCTTTCTCCCGGGTGGATTTGCCCATCGCGGGCGCCGGCTCGTCTATTCGCAAGGAATCATCGTGCTTGCGGTGCTTTCCGGCGGACTATTGATCGCATTTGGCGGTATCACCGATCGCCTGATTCCGCTCTTTGCCGTCGGGGCGTTCTTGGCCTTCACGCTCTCGCAGGCCGGCATGGTCGTTCACTGGAGGCGTGCCGGGGGCGAACATGCTCATAGATCAATGATGATCAATGCCGCTGGCGCGATCTGCACGGGTGTGACACTCGTCGTCGTACTAATATCGAAATTCGTCGAAGGTGCCTGGATCATGATCTTGTTGATCCCGTGCCTGCTGATACTGTTCTACAGCGTGCGCGGCCACTATCGAAAGGTCGGCCGTGAAGTGGCCAGTGATGTTCCACTCAATAGCACTGACTTGAGGCCGCCGGTCGTGCTCGTGCCGATTCGCGGCTGGAGCGCGATCACGCGCAAGGCCATTCGTTTTGGCCTTACGATCTCGCACGACATTTACGCGATGCATATCGCGGGCGACGAGCAAGCGATGGTGGCGCTCGAAGAGGGATGGGGACGACTCGTGATCGAGCCAACGCGAATCGCCAGCGTCGCCGCGCCCAAGTTGATCGTGGTTTATTCCCCATATCGTCAATTGTACAAGCCCCTCATGGAGATCATCACGGACCTCAAGCGTGCCCACCCTGACCGCGACATCGCCGTGATCATTCCCGAGCTCATTGGCACGCGATGGTACCATTACGTACTCCACAACCAGACAGCCGCCTTCATGGTGGCTTATCTGCGGCTCAGTGGATTTCGCAAGGTCATGGTGATCAATGTCCCATGGTACTTGTCGGATTAGCACGGCTATCCTGGCGACGAAGCGTTCGCGGCCGTTGGAACCGGCGCCGGCCCGGGCGCTGGTTTTTCCGCGACGGCCGGTCTGGAGTCGATCGAAAGCTCGGCCGCACTCATGAAAGGACGGCCCTCGACTTCACCCAGGCCGCGCAGTTGAACATGGCGTGCCCGTGGCCCGGAGAGTGCCACATGTTTGAATGATGGGTCGTTGTTCCATCGGCCCGAAGCGAGCGGCGCGCTCCAGTTCTTGCCATCGTCGGAAACCCGGATCTCAAACTCCCTGACGCGGCCATTCGGGCTGTCCTGTCGGGGAACATAAAGAATCCCGTCGACGTGGCGAGGCATTCCCAGGTCGACATTGAGCTCGTGCGGGTAGTCGGGCGTCGCTCCGATAAACTCGGTGTGCCAGATCGTCGCGAGATCACCGTCACCGGCAAGTGCCGGATCATAGCCTGGCGCATAGCTGTCGGCCGAGAGTTTTTCGAGTCCTGGCTGCGAACTGGCCGACGATGATGCCTCGCGAATCCAGCCCAGAATGGCGCGGTAACCGGGGTGCTCGGTCGTCTCCCAGCGCGGTCCACCGACATGGGAAAGGCCGGTAGGGCTCGACGCGTCGGTACCACCCTGACCGTGTGGGCTTCTCGGCTTGCGCAGAATCAAGCTGGCTTCGGGCTCTCCAAGGTTGATGACTTTCAGCGCCGAGTTGTAGTTGATCATGAGTTGCTCGCCACTGAGGTCGCTGCCCGGACTGGCCTCCGCGATCCGCAAAATGGTGTGGTTGGCATGACAGTTCGCACAGGCGTACTTGTCTTCGCCGGTCTGGTAGAACACGGGATTGACCGTGCGGCGGAAGGTCGAGAAGCTGAGCAGGCGCGGCCGCGTCAAGGGAACGTCGGGCTCGATGGCGCTGGGATCGAGTTCGTTCGCTCTCAGCAACCGCAGGGCGCGGTCTTTCAAGTTCGGGTCGGCCGCCAGAGCCTTGATGCGCCGTGCCAGGGACGGTTCTCGCTTGAGCAAACCGTGGTCTTCGACGGTTGAAAATGCGAGTAGACGAACCTGCGGATCGGAATCGACCAGAAGTCGTTTGAGGTATTCCTGAGTGTCGGCCCGGTTCCAGAAACCGATCTTCGACGATGCCAGCACCAGGCCGCGCTTTCGCAATGCTGGCTCATCGTCGGCCAGTGCCGCGAGCAAGAGCTTGGTCGATCCTTTGCCCCCCCAGAGAGAAGGCAGGGCGTTGATTCCGCGCAGGGTTCGGTCGCGCACCGCGGCCGAGGGGTCGGTCACCGCGCGGCGCAAGACCTCCATCACTTGCTCGCGCGGTTCGGCGACATCGATCAAGGCCGGCCGCGCCAGTAAGATCTCGATCGCTTGCAGCCGTTCGGGCGGCGCAAGCCGCGGCCAGCCGTGGAGGATGATGGCCAGCACTTCGGCATCGTGAATATCACTCCATCGCAAGACCGGCAACAAACTGGCCGCGGCGTCGTCTTGCTTGAGCAATTTCCGGATGGTCGCCAAAATCATTGGCTGCGAACCGATCTGCCGATTGCGCCCGATCAGCTTGAGAACGGCTCGTCGGCTGTCGGCTGTCCCTTCCAGGGCCGACTGGATCAAGGCGACGCGACCGGGGTCGCTCTCGGCGCCTTCGGAGTCGAAGTCGTCGTTCGCCACGATCGCTTGCGCGGCGCGTCGTACTTCAGATCGCGGATCGGAAAGCCCACGGAGAATGGCCGTCTGGATCGCCACATTCTTCGTACGGCCTGGCACCTTGAAGAAGCTCGCGAGCTCGAGGGCGTGTTGTTGTGCGACCGCCGGCAGGTCTGCGAGCAGGAGCCGGGCAAAAACGGCTTCAAGAGCACTCAGCTCGGGTTGATAAAGAAATCCAAACTCGCGGTCATTGCCAACGTCGATCATGGCCTCGGGCTGGCGAGCGAAAGATCGCCCCTTGAAGAAAGATCCATCAAACGCGTCGAGTATCGCCACCTTCTGAAGGTCCGGCCCATCTTTGAGTGCCGCCAGTATTGGAGTCAGCAGCACATCACGCTCGAACTCGCTGCGGGCGTTCATGACTGCGCGCTCGCGTCGCCGCCGGCAGCGCCTCGAGATTCTTTTGCAAGCTGACGCCCCCTCCGAGATTCTCATCGAGCATGATGTACAGCCCCTCGCTGAGATTCTTGCGGATGACGGGGATGTCGGGCTCGATCATCCGGGCGAGATAGGTGCCGACAATGCGGCCGGCAAGATCCCTGTCGCTGGTGCGATAAAACCACTGGCGGAGCGTTCGTAGTGCTTGAAGCCTCGTCCACAGATCGGGATCGCGCGTGAGGCTCATCAATGTCTCGGCCAGATCGCGCCGGGTATCCATGCCCTGGAACTGATAGGCAAGGATCCGGGCCGCGCCGCGGCGCGTTCGAGGATCGGGATCCTTGAGTGCCGCGGCAATCTGATCGACACCTCGGCCCTGGTTACCTAGCCGGCGCAAGGCCCACGCCGCCGCACGCCAGACGATCTTCGAGGGATCGCCCAGCCGGGCGATGAGCGGCGTCACCGATTCTTCTTGAGCGAGTCTTCCAAGGCAAGCCGCGGCCGCCCCACGGACCACCGGCTCGGGATACTCGAGCAAGGGTGTAACGACCTGGGCAAAGCGCGACCGGTCGCCTTCGGGGACGTCCCAGAGGTTTTCGAGATCGTCGAGCAATGGCACAAGCGAATGGCCCCGCGGTAGCCGTGCCGGGCCATCGTCGCGATTGCCCCATCCGCGGCTCGACTTGCCCTCCTGGCGTGGATAAGCCTGCGCCAGCGCCATCACGGCATAACGTGTCTCGCGCATGGGGGTGCGGAAATTTTCATGCGTCGTGGTTTGAAACCAACCGCCGAAGTCTTGTTGCTGCGCCATCAGGTAGCGAAGCGCCCTGGCGACCGCCGGGTGGTCGCGCGGCAAGCCCATGCGCAAGAGTGTCCAGACGAGCTGTCCGGTCGTGTAAACCGCGCTACCGCCTGGCCCGCCATCGGTCTCGTGCCAGCCGCCATCGGGATTCTGAAGCGCCAGTAATGCACCGGTTTCACGCTTGATCTTCTTCGCGTGTTTCTCTTTGTCGATCAGCCACCACGCGTAGAGCCGATGAATCCGATCCTGCAAGGTCTCGATACGCTTGTCGGCCTCCCTGCTGCCGAGAATCGTGGCGATCGCCGCGGCGGCTTTTGCGAAGTCTTCACGCCCGGTGCGCGTCGCCAGCTCCGAAAGGACGCGCCAGTCGCGCCAGGCAAACCCAAACTTGCTATCGAGCGGAACGACCCCGTTGAGCTCGTCAGGCGGAAGATCATGCCGCGAGCCCCACGCCTCCGCCAGAAACGGCCCGAACCGCTCGACGGTTTTCGTCTCCCGGCCGGAAACAGCACGCTCGAAATCGAGGAGAATCCCGCCTTGCTTTCCCTGCGCCTGCAAGGGAATCGCGATGAACCGCTGCCAGAACAATCCCTCGTCGCCGTATAGCGGCGTGATCGAATTGTAGAGCCGGTCGATCACGTATTGAAAATTGGATTTGGACCGGATCGGATAGCCGTTTTGATGGGCGACCAAATTGGCCTCGGTCGAGAAACTCGAGGGATGACAGGCCGTGCAGCGGGTCGCCGTGTCGTGCATGTTGCTGGCACGGACATAGATATTCCCCTCGCGGGGAATCTGTGCGAACCAGGCATCGCCGACGTTCATGATGTAGTGCATCCCGGCCTCGACGGCCTGCGCCGGCTCGGCACAGGGAGGGACCGGCAACACGCGGGTGCGCAAGATATAGTCAGGATGATTGGCGTTGATTTCGAGGTAATAGGTTCCGCGGGCGAAAGTGCGGCTGATGTGCTTCGAGTATCGTTCCCGCTCGCGGTCGTGAACGATCTCCATCGGATCCTTGCCGGCGAGATAAGGCTCGGGCTTACCGCTCTTCGAGCCGGCCGTGTAGACCCGTAGATTCGCCGCGACGTCGCGGTCGAGCAGATCGAGCTGAAAGTACACGAGGATCGGCGTCTCGTCTTTCACCTCGAATCGGAACCAGTCGAGCCCAGACTTTCCTTCACCTGGATTTTCGAGGTAGTCGACATCATCGGCCGTGCCGTAAATATCGCGGCCGAGTCGTAGCGTGTTGGCCTGTTGCCACGAATCATTGGGCTCGGCCTCGATGGCAGTACGATCGGGGCCCGTGAGTGAGAGCGCCGTCCACGCGAAGCGTACGCTCAGCGGCTCATGGCCGGCCAGCGGCTTGCGGCTGAGAATGAGCCGCGCTTGACCATCACGCCGAGGTCGATAACGAAGATAAACGTCGGGATCGCCGGCGTGCAGCTCTTTCTTGACATGATCTTCCGCAACGCCCGAAAGCTCGACGGTGAGACGCTCTTCGGGGTTGAGCTGCCCGCTTTCGAGATTGACGATAAGCGTGTAAGTCTCATTAGCGGTGACATGACCCAGCGCCAGTTGTTCTGACTGGCCGGCCTCGATTGCCAGCAAGGTAGCGTGGTCCGCCGTGAGCGAAGCTTTACCATCATCGCGGGCGTGAGCCATGATCATGATCAGCCACGGAGCCACGGCGACCGCCGCGAGGCGTGGCCATAATCCGACTTTTCGCCCCCTGATCACGCCCTCTGAAATCATGCCGAACCCCGTCCTTCAAAAAAGCCGGGACTTTCTCGCTGTCCTTGTATTCATTGTCGCCAAGATGGGTTCGGGTCGCAACTTGGTCTGTTGCGCCGTCGGCTTCCTGTGCGGGCGCAGGAGCTCGACCGCGGTGTGATCGCTCAATGCGCTTGCATGATCCCGGGCGGGCGAGTCTCCGGACGAGCCGAGTGCCAGTGCCGACTCGGGGAGCCCTGGCGTCCCGGAATCGCGCAAGGGCCGTTCAGGAATTTTCCGTTCGATCGGTCGGCAGCTCGATCTCGACAATAAGACCGGGCTGGCCATTGCGTGCCGTCATCCGGCCCTTGTGCAGCTCGACGGCACGGCTGGCGATCGATAAACCCAGCCCCATGCCGCCGCTCGATCGGTCACGGTCGTTTTCGACCCGGTAGAACGGCTTAAAGATCTCGGCGAGAGCGTCGGGCGGAACCCCCGGCCCTTCGTCGCGGACGGCGATCGTCGCGACACCGTCGTTGGTTGTGAGAGTCACGGCCACCCGGCTACCCGCCGGCGCGTGCCGTATTGCATTCCGCACGACGTTCTCGTAGGCACGTCGTAAGAGCTCACGATCGCCGATCAAGAAGGCATTTTCCTCGACGCGGGAAACCAGCAGACACCCCTTGGCTTCCGCCTCGACGACGCAATCTGAAACGACCTTTTCCAGAAGCTCGCCGAGCTCGACGTCGACCATGTTTCGGGCTTTGGGATCGCCCTCGGCTCGCGTCAGTTGCAAGAGCTCGTCAACCAGTTGGTTCAGCCGATCTCCCTCTTTCTTGATCCGCGCAAGGGCCGCCTCGCGGTCGTTGCTCGTCTTCGCCAGTTCGATCGCGAAGCCCAGGCGCGCCAGGGGCGAACGAAGCTCGTGCGAGACGTCCTGGAGCAGCCGGCGTTCCGCCGAGAGCAGCGTCGTGATCTGGTCGGCCATCCGGTTAAACGCACGCGCCAGCTCGCCAATCTCATCCTTGCGGCTGGAATGGAATCGAAGCCCCAGCTCACCGTATCCAAATCGTTCGACGACCCCGCGCAAGTGGCGCAGTGGAGTCGCCAGGTGAACCGCTAGCAAGTAGCAGAGTCCACCGATCAGGATGGGAAGCCACAGAAAGTAGCGAAGTGAATTCCACAGCTCATTGTTGGTTGCCGGGGCGACGACCGTGATCAGTTGGTAGCGATAGTCGTCGGAAGTGCAGACGCGCACGGTCGGACCCAGTTGATAGGAGAGCCAACTGGGGACAGCACGCCGGACCAAAGGCTGATTCGCTTCACGGCTCAGCCCGGAACGATCCGCACCCGTGATCAGGTCGATACCATGGGCGTCGATGAGAAAATGCCGGGAGTCGGCGCAGGCGTCGAGGCGTTCGAGATAGGGGGCAAGCTGGCTGGCTCCGCCCACCTCGTAGGCGTGCCGGGCGTCGTCGAGGAAGAGCGTGTTGACGCGCGCGGCGATGCTGTCGCGTCCCGTAAGCTGCTCGGAGAGCAGAATGGACGTGCACAGAAAACCAATGAGGGAAAGCGCCACGGTGGCAACGAACCAGGCGACGATCTTCGCGAAGATCGATCGAACCCGCAACTTCATCGCACGGTCTCTCTGCGCTCGCTCAGCTCGGCGCGGAAGAGATAACCAACGCCGCGCACCGTGCGAATCACCGAGCCCTTGCGGCCCAGTTTCTTGCGCAAATGGCTGACGTGAACATCGAGCGACCGATCGAGCGGCGAGGCCGGCCGCTGATGGATGGCCGCGGTCAGCTCATCGCGTGAGACCACTCGACCGGCCGAGCGGCACGATCAGGTCGAGGATGTCGAACTCGATCGTGGTGAGATCGATTTCCCGACCATCGGCCCAGACCTCGCGCGTGCTCGGCGCAAGCTTCACCCCGTTAACCTCGAGAACCTCAAGCCCCGGAACGGCATATCGGCCCGAGCGGCGGAGTACGGCGCGAACACGCGCGACCAGCTCATCAGGATCGAACGGTTTGGGCAGATAATCGTCGGCCCCCGCGTTCAAGCCCGCGACCCGATCGGTATTCGCTGTCCGGGCCGTGAGCATGATGATCGGTACGTGGCTGCGGCGACGAACCTGCCGCAGGAGCTCAAACCCATCGAGCCCGGGAAGCATCACATCGAGCAAGATCAGGTCATACACCCTGTCAAACGCCTCGGCTAACCCCCGGCGGCCATCGTGGATGATCGCCAGGCGAATGCCCCGCGCGCCGAAAAACTCTTGAACGAGCTCGCACAACTCGGTGTCGTCGTCGATCAATAACACCGAAAGATCCGGCTCCACCTGCAATGTTGATGTTGGTAATTCTGTATTCATCAATTGTTGTATTCAATCAAGTGTGCGACCACCAGGAGTTGTCGGTGGCCGCAAGACCCGGTTGGACCGTCATCGTGACTTCCGGGCCGGAACGAGCCACGCAGGCCCAGAATTAGAAACTATCACGCGGCCTGTACCGGAGACCACCCAGGAATCAAGCGCCACCACACTCCCCGCGATTCCAGGGCTGAATCTGCTAAATATATTGCCAAATATCGATTCGGCAATGGTAACGTTGACCCGGATATCACATCCGAACGATCCGGCGTTGTAAGCTCCTGACTCTGGAAATTCACCTTCGCCACCATGTGGACGGCCATGAAAGTGCCACCGCCCGAGCCGCTCGCGCAGGGCGAGCGAGCACTCGAATCTTCGCATTGTGAGGTCGAAATTCGCGAGTCTCGCTCGCCAGGAAGCCACCACTTTTTACAAAATTTAACGCACTCAGCGATGGTCGCGCGGCTGCCGCGCTCTCTCCGCTCGCGAATTACGCTTGAGCTCATAGACAGCCAGATCGCTGGCCGCGGCGGGTCGATCCGAGGCAATCACGCCCCGGTTGACCGGTTGCGTCACGATGAAGCAACAAAATTCCGTACGAACCGAGGAGGGGCACGAGAATGAAATTGAGCAAGCGAATTCGAGCGCGTTTCTGGGCACGGGTGTGATTTTTCTTGTGATGAGCGCAGGGGCTTTTTGGCTGAACGCCGGGTCGCCACCGGCGGTCATCGTGCCTCAGTCGACAATCAGCGAGTGGCCGCCGCTGACCATCAATCCAGTGCTTGAACCCCTGCCAAGCGATCTGGTTGTGCACGAATGGGGCACATTTCTCGGAATGAGCGGGTCGGACGGATCGTCTCTTGATGGCATGTATCATGAAGAGCACACGCTGCCGGCCTTCGTGCACAGCCGCAGCCGCGACCAGCTTCGCCTGCCGTTTGTGCTTCTCAAAGGGGAGACGCCTGTCATTTATTTCTACACCCCGACCCGGCAGAATGTCCGTGTCGGTGTCGGCTTTCCCCAGGGTGTGTGGACCCAGTGGTATCCCCAGGCCCTGCTGGTCAAGCCCTCGCTCGCCGAGGGTGCCGAGGATCTCGATCACCCGCGAAACGGGCGGATCTGCTGGCAAGCCGAAATCATCCCGGTATCGGCCGCCGGCCCCGATGTGAAAATACCACCCACGAGCAGCGACGCGCTGATGGAACCATGCGCGGCAGGTTGACGCAGCCTACGTCAAGACGTTCGACCGCACCAGGGAGGGGCCGCCGCCTGAGTTCGAGAAGTTTCTCTTTTACCGCGGTCTCGGCGAAGCGCGGCTGCCTGTGCGTTTCGATGCGCGCCAGAACGGCACCTTGCGGGTCGATGATCGCGAGCCGTCTCTGGGACAGCAAGGTATCACGCAGGTCTTCATCATCCGGGTCGAAAATGGCCGCGGTGCGTACCGTTTCCTTCCCGCGCTTCGAACCGGCGAGGAAGTGACCGGCGTGATTCCGTCGATGGCCGAATCCAGGCCTCTGCCCGAGTTCACCAGGAGCATCGCCGATGACCTGGCGGCGCGGCTCACCGCGGCCGGTCTTTATACCAAGGAGGCCCGCGCCATGGTCAACACATGGACCAGCAGTTATTTCCAATCTGAGGGAATCCGGGCCCTTTTCGTCCTTCCGCAATCGTGGACGGATGCGTTCATTCCCATGACGGTCGTTCCAAGACCAAAGGAAATTGTCCGCGTGATGGTCGGCCGGCTCGAGCTGTTGACGACCGAGCGTGAGCGGCTGGCGGAAGCGGCGATTGGCGACTTGACCGGCGGCGATTCAGCAAGGCGGCAGGCCGCGTTTGAATTTCTGCGGGAACAAGGCCGGTACGTCGAGCCGATCGTGCGCCGGGTGATGAAGGATGCAAGGGACGACGCGGTGCGCACGCTCTGCCGCCGGCTGCTCCGCGCCGATTTTATCACCGAGCTGCGTGCCACCGTGCACAATGCGAGCGACGGCAAGCGGCTCACGAGCGACCCGGTTCTGCTCCGCGCCCATCTGGCCCGTGCGCTTCGCGAGGTGGGTTCTCATGAAGCGGCCCGTGCCGAGGCCGAGGCGGTGCTCGCCGCCCTCAAACTCCGGCCAGTCAATCCGGGTCAACTTCTTGCCGACGACCCGACGACAGTCGAGATCCGAGCAGCGGCCGCTGAAGCCGTTGGCGACGACAAGAAAGCCGCCGCCTTTTATGCGCGCCGGATCGAGGTTCAACTCAAGAATTTAGCCCTCCTCGATTCCCGGACTGTCGCATGGTTTCGCGACTGGAGCGTCAGCCGTGCCTATGCCCGGTGCGCCTTGCGAGCGCCCACGGCCCGCGAGACGATCGCGAATTGGGAAAAGGACTTGGGGCCTGCAAGCCATTCGTCAGGCACGCAAACCCGGTGTAACGATCGGACGACACGCGTCTTGCTGGCACTCTTGCTCGACGGCCAGGGAAAGCTTGATCGGGCGCAGGCCCACTGGAACGAGCTCTCGGCCGAGCCCGCATGGCAGGCCGCCGCGGCACCAGCAAAGTCGCTACTATGGATAGACCAGGACCAGCCTGGATCGTGATTGTGCCACCGATCCATGCCAGGAATCGCTCCACGATGTCAGAGCCGCACGATCATTTGCGTCAGACGGCCGCCGAGTCGCTCCAGGCGCAAGACCTGGAGCGGTTCCGCGCCTATCTGGCGCTGATCGCTCGGCTCGAGATTGTGCCGGCGCTGCGCGACAAGGTCGATCTCTCGGGCGTCATTCAGCAGACCCTCTGGGAAGCGCATCGAGGATTGGAAGACAATGCCGCGGCCCCAAGGACGGAGGCGGAGACCACGGCCTGGCTGCGGTCGATCTTGAGCCATAACCTGGCGGACGTCTTGCGCAAGCTCAAGTCTCGCAAGCGTGATGTCCGCCGCGAGTGGTCACTCGAGCAGGCACTCGACCAGTCGGCGTCGCGCCTGGAACAATGGCTCAGTGTCAATCAGTCATCGCCCAGCGCGATTGCGATTCGCCAGGAAGAGGTCTTGCGAATGGCCGAAACACTCGCCCTCTTGCCCGAACTCCAGCGCCGCGCGATCGAGCTGCACCACCTGCAAGGGTGGCCGCTGGCCGAGATTGCCCGGGAGCTTGGAACGACCAAAGCCGCGGTCGCGGGTCTGCTCCATCGCGGCCTCAAGACGTTGAGGACTCATTTGCAGTCGCCCGGCTGAACTTTCTCTCTCTTCGGCATTGATTCTTCCTTCACCGAGGTGCTGGCATGGCCGGTCTCCACGCCCATTCATCCGAAGGTCGTCGCGACAACTCGCTGGCCGATCGCGAGCAGCGGCTCAACCAGATTATTGCCAGTTACCTCGAAACGGGCGAGGCCGGTCAGCCCGCCGATCGTGAGGTATTGTTAGAACGATTTCCCGACCTGGCTGATGAGCTCGCACTCTTCTTCGCCAATCAAGATCACGTCGGCCGGATCGCCGTTGCCATGCGCCGGGGAAACCGATCGACATCCATTGCCGATCCCGATCCCGCGCTCATGATTTTTCGGGCGTCGCCGCACGACGAGACGCGATCCTCATCCGATCAGCCTTCCGCCCCCACATCCCGGGAATCGCACGTCCATTACTTTGGCGATTACGAGCTCATCGAGATCCTCGCACAGGGCGGAATGGGTGTCATTTACAAGGCCCGGCAGGTGAGCTTGAACCGTCTGCTTGCGCTCAAGATGGTGCGTGCCGGCCGCTTCGCGACGCCGAGCGATCTCGAGCGCTTCCGCCTTGAAGCCGAAGCCGCCGCGCATCTGGACCATCCGCACATCGTGCCCATTCACGAGGTTGGCGAACATGACGGGCATCATTACTTCAGCATGAAGCTCGTCGAGGGGGGCAATCTGGCCGCCCAGGTGGAGCGCTATGCTCGCCATCCCCGCGCCGCGGCGCGCCTCGTAGCGACCGTGGCGGCCGCCGTGCACTATGCTCATGAGCGCGGCATCTTGCATCGCGACTTGAAGCCCTCGAACATCCTGTTGAGCGGGCCCGCCGATGCCTCTCTCGACGAGCGCGTGCCTCTCGTGAGCGACTTCGGTCTTGCCAAGTGGGTCGAAACAGGGCGCCACGCCGCCGAGCTGACTCAATCGGGCTCGATTGTCGGGACCCCCGGCTATACGGCGCCCGAACAGGCCGAGGGGCGCCGCGAGGCGATCACCACCGCGGCCGACGTGCATGCGCTCGGAGCCATTCTGTTCGAGCTGCTCACCGGACGACCGCCTTATCGCGCTGAAACCGTGCTCGAAACCTTGCGGTTGATACGCGAACAAGAGCCGGTACGGCCGCGGTTGATCAATCCCAGGATCGCGCGGGACCTCGAGACGATCGTGCTGAAATGTCTCGAGAAATCAACGCGGCGGCGGTATGCCTCGGCGGCCGCGCTGGCCGATGACCTCGAGCGCTGGCTTACCGATCGGCCGATTCGCGCGGCGTGTCACGTTGCCGGCACGCACCATCCTGTGGGCGCGGCGCCGGCCGGCCGCCGCGACGTTCGCGATTTTCGCCGCCCTGGCTGTTGGAGCGGTCGCCGGCACGGTCCTGGTCATGAACCGGACGCACCAGGAGCTTCGCGACGTCCATCAACAGTTCAGCTCGCTGAAAACAGAACTGGTCGCATCACGCGCCCGTAAGCTCCGCATGGAAGAGGATCATTATTTCCAGCAGATTGTCGCGGTCGATCAGAGCCTCACGGCCAATGACCCGGCACGGGCTCACCAACTTTTGGCCGAATGCCCGCCGCGGCTTCGCAACTGGGAGTGGTACCACTTGAGCCGTCGCGCCCACCCCGCGATCGCCACGATTCAGGGCCACTCGGGTCTGCTCTGTGGCTCGGATTTCCGCCCCGATACACGGAGCGTGCAATGTGCGACCGGATCGTTGGGTAACTCGGTCTGGAACTTGACGAACGGTCGAATACCGCAACGGGTTCACGGACTGGATGGGACCGCTTATGGCATGGCTTTCGATCGCGCGGGCCTGCGCGTCGCCACGGCCGGTGCCGACGGCTGGGTCAAGGTCTGGGACCTGTCTCAGGGGGGTTTGATCCACGAGTTTCGCGGCCATGTCGGCTGGGCGGCCGGCGTCGCCTTCAGCCCTGATGGAACCAAACTCGCCTCGGCCGGACAGGATGACACTGTGCGAATCTGGGACGTGAGCCCGCACATCGTCGCCGGCGTTGAACGATCGACTCCCTTGCAACTCTTGCGAGCTCGCCAGGGGGGAATCTTCGGATTGGCCTTCAGCAAACAGGGGACGGCGCTTGCCACCGCCGGTAAAGACGGGACCGTTCAGGTCTGGAACCTGGTTGCGAACCCGCCAGGTGTTTCTCGGATCCTTCGCGCCGGCGATCAAGAGGTTTGCAGTGTGGCCTTCAGCCTCGACGGCACGAGCCTGGCTTCGGGCGGAGCAGACCGATACATCAAGATATGGGATCTTGCCACAGGCCGGCAGACCCTGGCCTTTCCCGCCGCGACGAGTCGCGTCAATGCGGTTGCTTTCAGCCCCGACGGCACGAAGCTCGCCAGCGGCAGCCTCGATAACCTGGTCAATCTATGGGAGACGGCGACAGGCCGGTCGGTCGCTGTCTTCGCGGAACACGCTGCGCCTGTCTTTCGTGTTGAATTCAGCCACGATGGAACCAGGCTGATCTCGGCCAGTCAAGACGCGGTGATCAAGCTCTGGGACCTGGCTTCCGACTCGGGAGTACGTCGCTTCGAGCTGGCGAGTGAAACGGTGCAACGCAATGAGTTACCCGGGCCGAAAGCTCGAGCGCAAGCCGACGACGTTCGCTGGATCGGCGGCGTGGCCTTTCGGCCATCGGGCGCGCGCTGGCGGCCGGCGGCGACCGTCACATTGTGGCCGTCTGGGACACCGTATCCGGCCGGCTCAATCATTATTTTGGCGACGGCGGGGGCGTCACGGTTGCGGTGGCCTTTAACCATGATGGAACGCAGCTCGCGGCGGCTGGCAGCGATCGCGTCGTGCGTATCTGGGATGGCGACACCCACTCTCAACCGCGCGAAATTTCCGATCCGCGCGAGGGATTCGCCAGTCTCGCCTTCAGCCCCAGCGGTCCTATTCTGGCCACGGGAGGCGGCGATCCGCCGGCCGTGATGCAGGCGCCCGCGGGCAAGTTTCCGCGTGCCGAGAGTGAAAACCGAAAGGTTCGATTCTGGAACGCTTCAACGGGCGCGCTGATTCGGACCATGGAAGGCCACACCGGCTCGATTCATGCATTGGCATTTAATTCCGGCGGTTCCCAATTTGCTTCGGCTGGCGCCGACGGGATCGTACGGATCTGGAACGCGGCGACGGGTGAACTGAGTCTCACCCTGAAGGGTCACTTGAACGCCGTATTCGGCCTGGCTTTCTCGCCGGATGGCAGCCGCCTGGTTTCCGCGTCGGCCGACCGAACCCTCCGTTACTGGAACGTCGCGGATGGCCGTTTGCTTTTTGTGCTGGAGGGCCACACCAACTGGGTGATGGGCGTCGCCTTCAGCCCGGACGGATCGCGAATCGCCTCGGCCGGCGCGGATCAAACCGTCCGCATCTGGGACCCCGAGGGCGGCCGCGAGGTGCTGACGCTGCACGGACCGCACGACCGAGTCTTCGGAGTCGCCTTCAGCCCGGATGGTGCATCGCTGGCCGGCGCCTCGGCGGATGGAGTTGTCCTCGTGTGGGAGGCAGAGGCACTGCAGGTGTCGAAGAATGATTGAACGGCCGGGTTGTGTCATTCACGTGCGGCGGAAATTGCTCTCATGCATTCTGGGGCGGTCGTGACTGCCGATTGGTCAACGCCATGCACTACGTGGTTCAAGGGGTGATTTTGCGCTTGCATTCTCAAGGGAATCTGCTGCGGGCTTACACACAGAGAGGCGACTCAAGCAGATGTCCGGCCCAAGCCGAAATGCCTTGATGGCACCGGCGTGAGGCCAAAGCTGAACCGCTTCAGAGTTAATAATCTATTCTTTTTAATATTTTAGATATTAAAATTAGACCGTTTCGACGTGCTTCTAGCTTGACCATTTATCCCCAAAAAGGGATATTTTCTTGATGGAAGATCAACCGGCCAAGCCCCTACCGAAACCGCTGAAGTGGATCGGGGCATCCAAGGAGGATTTACTTCAGTTTCCCGACGTGGTGCGTAAGGCGATGGGACATGCGCTGCATTTGGCACAGATTAACCTGAAGCCACCGAATGCGAAGCCCTTGAGGGGATTTGGCGGTGGAAGCGTCCTCGAAGTCGCAGAGGATCACAATCGTGGCACTTATCGTGCCGTATATACGGTGAAATTTCAAGGGACCGTTTATGTGTTACACGTCTTTCAAAAGAAATCGAAGAAGGGCATTGAAACACCCAGATCTGACATCGATCTCATCAAAGCACGCCTGAAAGCAGCCGCCGCCGATCACGAGCAAGAGCGAGGACTCGCGAGTCATGAGTGACGATATGAGCGTTCATGCCAGCAGCGGCAACGTATTTGCCGATCTCGGGATCGAAAATCCTGAAGAATACTTGGCAAAATCCGAGCTCGCTGCTGAGATTCTTCGCATCATTCAGCGACAGCATCTGACCCAGGCCAAAGCAGGCAAGGTCTTGGGTCTGCGGCAGCCGAAGGTTTCAGATCTACTTCGAGGGCGCCTCGACGGATTTTCGACCGACCGGCTGCTTCGCTTCATTACCCTGCTTGGTTATAACGTTCAGATCAAGCTATCCAAAGCGTCCGCTCATACACGGGGGCACCTGGAAGTCATAGGCGACTGAGGCCCTTGATGCGTGACGCGTCTGATGCGTCGGCTGAATCCAGGTCAATGACAGCCAGAGCGTGGACGGTGAAAATCATCCCCTCCAAGTGCCGAGCCGCCAGTTCGAATATCGACGACGCAATCAACTTGGCGTCGTCCTCCCTTCAGCTCACCAGCATCTTGCGAATCACTTTCTTGTCGAGCTTGCCGGTTCCCGTCTTGGGAAGTGACGCGACGCAGCGGATATCCTCGGGCTTGGGCAATTGCCACAAGGCGAACCGGGTCCCGATCAAATCGATGATCTCTTGTGGCTCTATGGGTTGCGGCAGACCGGGCCGGGCGACGACAAAGACAACCGGGACCTCGTCGCGGACGTCGCATACCTTACCGACGACGGCCGCTTCGAGCACGCCGGGGTGCGCTAGCACCAGGTTTTCCATGTCGACGCTCGAAATCCACTCGCCCTTGCGCTTGATCAGATCTTTCTTGCGATCGGTGATCTGAACATATCCCATCGGGTCGATCATGGCGATATCGCCCGTGCGGAACCAGCCGTCCTTGGTGAAGGATTCACGCGCTCCGGAATTCCGGAAATAGCTGTTGGCGATCCACGGGCCGCGAACCACGAGCTCGCCGGCGTGTTCACCGTCCCACGGGAGATCTTGATCCTGGTCGCCCAGAATGCGAACCTCGACCCCGACGACTGGAATGCCTTGCTTGAGCCGTACGGCGAGCTGTTGCTCTTCGGTCCAGTCGGTCATGCCTGACTTGAGCCGCGAGACCGTGCCGATCGGCGATGTCTCGGTCATGCCCCAGGCATGCAAGATCGGCAGGCCCAGGTCTTTCTCGAAGCAGTGCACCAACGTTGGCGAGGCCGCGGCTCCCCCGATGAGAACCGTCTTCAGGCTCGACAGGTCATACTTCCGATCCTTCTGTTCCTTGAGATACTGATAGAGCAACGTCCAGATCGTGGGGACGCCCGCCGCCGAGGTCACACGCTCATCTTCGATGAGCTCGGCGATCGGCTTGCCGATCATCTGCGGGCCCGGCAACACCTGCTTGGCCCCGGCCATCGTGCACGAGTAAGGGAGCCCCCAGGCGTTGACATGAAACATCGGCACGACCGAGAGAACGACTTCCTTCTCACCCATCGCGCCACCATCGACCGCGCAGCCCGCCAGCGCATGCAAGAACGTCGATCGGTGGCTGTACAAGACCCCCTTGGGCTCGCCCGTCGTGCCCGAGGTGTAGCAAAGACCCGCGGCCATGTTTTCATCGAGCTCGGGAAACCTGGCCTCGCCCGGCACTTCGGCCAGCAATGCCTCGTAGTCGAAAGACGGCTCAGGCAGGGCAGGGGGCTCCGGCCCTTTTTCGTCCATGAGGATGTATTTTTCGACACAGGGAATCTCGCGCTGGAGATCAGCGAGGATTCCTCCGAGTGACCGGTCCAGAAAGAGGAACCGGTCCTCGGCATGATTGATGATGTAGAGAACCTGCTCGCGTGCCAGCCGGAAATTGATCGTGTGGAGCACGGCCCCGACGGCGGGCACCGCGAAATAAAGCTCCAGGTGTCGCTGATGATTCCAGGCACACGTGGCGATCCGGTCGCCCGGCTTCACGCCCAGTTTCAACAGCACGTTCATCAGCCGGTGCACCCGCTTCTCGACTTCGCCATAATTCGAGCGGACAACCACTCCGTCGCCGCGGCGGCTGACGATCTCTTTTTCGGGAAAGAACTGCGCGGCCCGGCGCAAAATGTTCGGAATGACCAGCGGCCAGTCCATCATCAGTCCATTCATCGTTAACCTCGCTCCTCTACGCGCTTGACGATTGGCCGGTCAGTGCTCGACACGCAATCGACCTTTCGATTGATTGATCGACCGACCGATCATAACAACCCGTTCGTCCCGATTTCATCCCACCGGTTATCCGAGACAAGAAACAATGCCGTCGCCGACGCCTTCAGGCGATCGATCCGCGTGAGCATCTGATCCCAGGAAGCGCGGGCATTCCCTTTTTACTTGCAGCCGGGCCGGGATACGATAGCCTGAAGCGACGGAAGATCTCCTGTCCTTTTCCCGGATACCACCAGGTCGATATGAGTCTATTCGCCGACAATCTTTTTCTGGGCAAGATCGCGGTCGTCACAGGAGGCGCGACGGGGATCGGTCGCGGAATCGCGACCGGGCTGGCGCGCACGGCGCGGATATCGCGATCGTGAGCCGGAAACAAGAGAATCTGATCGCGGCGTCGCAGGAGATCACCGCGGCAACGGGGCGCCGCTGCCTGCCCTTGGTGGCCGACGTCCGCCAGGCCGATGCGGTCGAGGCCGCGGTCAAGAATGCGGTCGACGAGCTGGGCGGCCTCGACATTCTCGTCAACAACGCGGCCGGCAATTTCGTTTGTCCTTCCGCCGAGCTCACGCCCAACGGGTTTGGCACCGTTATCGACATTGACGCGAAGGGGACGTGGAATGTGTCGCGCGCGGCCTACCTGGCGAGATTCAAGGAGCATGGCGGCCAGATTCTCAATATCAGTGCGACCTTGCACTACGGCGGCACACCCGGCCAGCTTCACGTGGCGGCGGCCAAGGCGGCCGTCGACGCCCTCACCCGCACCCTGGCCGTCGAGTGGGGGCCGCAGCAAATCCGGGTCAACGCCATCGCCCCTGGCCCGATCGGCGATACGGAAGGGGCCCGGCGGCTCTTTCCGGGGAAAGTCGGCGACGCATTGCGCGCCGCCATTCCCACGCGCCGGCTCGGCGCGGTCGACGACATTGTCAACCTGGCCCTCTTTATCTTGAGTGAGGCCGGGGTCAATCTCAACGGTGCGATCTTCGTGTCTGATGGCGGCCTGAGCCTGACCAACCGCTTCGGCCCTGACCTGGAAATGCCTTCTTGAATCACGCGTGCCGCAGTGTGAAATTGCCTTGGCGAATTCACGTCCGACGGCACGCGTTGATTTGAACTCTCACGACTCCGTCTGGTGAAACGGCTTTCTCGCCGTGTAAAGTTTGAGCCGCGTGTTGTACCGGTCCTTTTCCTGGGCGTCGGCCTCGATCTCGATCGCCCTGGTCTGCCACTTCACGGCGTTGTCGAAATCGCCAGACTCGGCATAGCAGGCTGCAAGCGTGTCGAGCAAGCCGGGGATTTTCCATTCGGCCAGCTCGCAGGCTTGCTTGGCCATCGCCAGTGCCTTGGTGCCATCGCGATACTTCGCCACCGGGCAGGTCGCCTGAAACCAGGCGCGGCCGTTCAGGGCCTCGGGATTCCGCGGCTCGAGCTTGAAGAGCACGGTCGAGGTCGGCGACGGCTTTCTCGTACTGTTTGATCTCGGCGTAGGCGAGCCCGCGGCTCGAGTAGGCGCCAGGATTGGTCGGCTCGAGCTGGAGGAGCCGTGTGAAATCGGCAATGGCCAGCGAATACTGCTTCTTGCCGACCCAGGCGCCGCCGCGAATGCCGTAGGCGTCGGGATTCTCGGGCTCGAGTTTGAGGGCCTGGTTGAGGTCGGCGATGGCTTTGTCAAACTGATGCTGCTCGCGCCAGGTCAGACCGCGGGCCACGCACACACCGGCGTTTTTCGGGTCGAGCGCAAGGCGATGTCGAGGTCGGCAATGGCGTGTGCGTAATCTCGCTTGCCGCGCCAGGCGTTGGCACGAGCCTGGTAAGCCAGGGAGATCTGAGGATCGAGCTTGATGACTTGCGAAAAGTCGGCGATGGCCGCGTCGAGGTCGCCGATCTGGCCTTTCACCGAGGCTCTGAGGAAATAGGCTTCGGGATTGCTGGGGTTAAGGCGAATGGCCTCGTCGAAGTCGGCGACGGCCTTCGCATGGTCGTTTTTTGTCATCCAGGCGGTGGCGCGCGACATCAGGGCCGGCACGCTTGCCGGATCGAGACGAATCGCTTCGGTGAAATCGGCGAGTGCCCCGTCGAAGTCACGGTTTGACATGCGGGCGACGCCGCGATCACGGTAGGCGTCGGGATCCTTCGGCTTGAGGCGGATCACGTCGCTGAAATCGGTGAGGGCTCCTGAATAGTTCTGCACGGCCGCACGCGCCGCACCCCTGACTCCGTGTGCCAAGGCGTCGTCGGGATCGAGCCGTAGCGCGATATCGCAATCGGCCAGCGCGTGAGTGGCATCCTCACCCTCGAAAAGCTGGATCATGGCACGCATCGTATAATTGTAAGCCACGCGCGGAGATGTTCTGATTCTCGAACTGAAATACGCCACGGCCTGCTCGACGCGTACCACTTGAGTTTCCGGGACCCAGCCGCTGTCGCCTCCTTCGGCTTTCAGCCGAAACGAGCCGTTTTGCGCTTTGTCGACCCGGTAGA
The DNA here is from genome assembly GCA_963818265.1 of uncultured Planctomycetota bacterium. Lineage (GTDB taxonomy): Bacteria > Planctomycetota > Planctomycetia > Isosphaerales > Isosphaeraceae > CAWFRS01. The sequence goes on from CAWFRS010000001.1 coordinate 1,259,769, forward strand.
TCGCGATTTTCGCTGCGCGTGCCGGGCCGCCGATGGTGTCGCGAAGCGTGAATTCCCGAATCTTGGGCACGACGCGCTGCCCGAGCCATTCCTGACCGGCCGGCCCGGCGCCGAGCGTGGCATGAAAATCGGCCATCACCACCATGGCCATGAGACCCAACACGGCGAACCCGGCCCGACAAGCCTTCGCCACGCTCGTCGTCGCTCTATCGCTCATCGTCGATCGTCTCCTCGAAGACTGGGAATGATCGGTCGTCGTCCCCAGCGCGTGGTCTGGCCGATTCCTTGCTCCGGGAATCGGCCGGCCACGGCCATCAAGCCCTTCGTCGTCATGACGTTAGGGGTAGGACTCGAGAGTCCGGGAGCTGTGCATTGAAAGAGGGGAGGTGTGCGCGCGGTGAACGCCGCACGAGCCGCCCGAACGCCCAGGCCCGGGAATACGACCGAGACATTAGTCTTCACGTGCGTTCGACGCAAGACGAAACGAACTGTCGATCCATGTTCAGTTGATCACTGCGGCGATGCCACCGTCTGCGCGGATCCCGCGGTCGGCGCCGGTGGTGTTTGGGGCGCGGCGACGGGCACCTGGTGGGCCACCGTGCCGCTGTTGCGTGGTCATCACGGTGACGGGCACCTGGTAGGGCACGCAAACGGCAACCTGACGCGAGACCGTCTCCGTGACCGGCTTGCACTTGACCGTCGGCACCACGACGGTCGTCGATTCCGGGATCATCGTGGTCACGCATACCGGCACCGTCGTGTAGACGGGCGTCCTGATCACCTTCGCCACAGGAACCTCGTAGGTTTGATACTCCGTGACAGTCACGCATTCCGTGACTTCATAGGGAATCCGGTTCACCTTGACCCGGGGAACCTGAATTGTCTCCCTGATCGGATTGTATTTCGTGCGTGACCGCTGCACATACGAGGTCTCGGGCAAATAGATCACGCACGGACGCACAACGGGCACTTGCTGGCACGTGTAAGTCGTCACGGGCTGATATTGCACACAGGTCGTCACCCCGCCGCACGCACCACAAGGGCCCCCGCCACACTTGTGCGCACAGGTGTGGGCGCACGTGACGACCGGAACCATCGTGGTCACCGGAATCTTCTGCGTGACGTAGGTCTCTTTGGGCTGGATGACCTTGCGCATCGTCGTCACGGGCACCGTCTCGACGACACATTCCGGAATGAAGCGTGTAATCTCCTTGTTCACGATCTCGGTCGTGCAGTAGATCTGGTAGCGTGTGCGTACCACCGGCTTGGTGACACAGTACGGCTGGAAGCACTTTTTCATCACGGTGGTCGTCTCGCAGACGTGGTGCGAAATAACCTGCCTGTTGATCGTCTGTTGCTGCGGGATGAACCGGGTGATCGTGCGGGTTTCATTGACGACTTCTGGCACCATCCGCGTGACGGGGACGTTTTCCGTGTGGTATTCGGTGCGGTAATGCGTCTGAACATGAGTCACCGGCACTTGCACGCACTCGACCGTGTTGACTGTCTGATAGGCGACCTGAGATTGCGGCGCCGCCGTTGCCGCCGGAGCCGCCGCTGTCGTTGCACCCTGTGCGGAAGCCTCCTGCGCGGCTTCCCAGGCATCGGCGCTCCCTCGCGTCGCCAGAACCGCGGCTATCGCTCCCCATAACAAAAAAGTCCAGGTACGTGTCAACAGTTGCATCGCACGCGGTCCCCTTGGTAGCACAACGCAATGAAGTCCAATACAAACTACGCAGCTTTCCTAGTAAGACTCTAACATCCTATTTGTCTTAGAACAACCAGGCCAACCAGGATATCTATTTTTTGCATTTAACGCATTGTCATAGGATTTAGCTCCCGGGGTCGAGCCGGCAAAAACAGTGATGGCGCGGGGGGGCCATGTTGTTGACCGCCTCGACGGATGCGTGGACGGGAAGTGACGAGCGCACAAGTTGCCGATGAGTGGCAAGTCGCGAAATAAATTGGCTTCGCGTATGCTTTAAGAGAGGGACTGTGTGGGCGCCCGTTTCTTTGGTGCTCTTGAAGCGATAGCTTGCCGGTCCCCAACGTCGTGCACGATTCATCAAGACTGGGCAGGCCGCTTGGAACGGAACCCATCTTTCCATGACCAAGATTGATCGCGAACGCAGCCTGGCGGTATTCATCGACCTGGAAAACCTGGCAATGGGATTCCAGAATCAACGCAAGATCCGCTTCGAGGTGCAAAAGGTGCTCGAACGCCTGGTGGAAAAAGGAAAGCTGATCGTCAAGAAGGCTTATGCCGACTGGAGCCGGTATCCGAGCTACACGGCGCCCTTTCACGAAGCCGCGATCGAGCTGATCGAGATTCCCAAGCGCTCGCAGACTGGCAAGAACTCGGCCGATATCCGGCTGGTCGTCGATGCGATCGACCTGGCCTGGAGCAAGCCTCACGTCGACACGTTCGTGATCGTCTCGGGCGATTCGGATTTCTCACCGTTGGTCTCCAAGCTCAAGGAGAACGGCAAACACGTGATCGGGCTCGGTATGAAGGGCTCGACCTCCGACCTCTTGCGCGACAACTGCGACGAATTCATTTATTACGAAGATCTCGAACGCCAAGAACAAAACGAGCAGCAGCTTGCGACTGATTTGAACACTTATCTCCCGCCCAACCTGCCAGAGCGGCAGCGCGAGCTTTATAGCCTGTTAATCGAAGCGTGCCACGCGCTGCGGCGGGAGAATCACGAAGTCATTTACGCCTCGATGATCAAGGACACGATGAAGCGGAAGAAGCCATCGTTTGACGAGAGCTATTACGGCTACCGCAGCTTCACGCATTTGCTCGAGGACGCAGACAACCTGGCGCTCGTGGACATCGAGCGCAATCCCAAGAGCGGCACTTACGTGGTCACGGGTTTTAGCGGTGAGCGTGATCGCAAGAATCATCGCGGCGGCGCGTCCGACGGTTCGATCATCGTCCCGCCGCCGGGCGCCAATGCCCGGCATCACGAGCGCGGAATGAAGCCGGGCCGCCGCCGTTAATAGCGGCAAGAAAAGGGGGGGAAGTCTCATGGCGAATCGGCGTTTCTCTCGATCAGCGGCCCTTCTCGTTTCGGCCCTTCTCACGGCTGCGGTCGGTTGGCTTCTGCCCGCTCGGGCACGCGGCGCTGATGGGCCGGGCCACGAGGTTCTCAAAAAGCATGGCCTCACGATCGTCGGCTCGCTGGCCGTCACCGATGAGGAAGCGGCCATCAAGAGCAAGATGGGCGCGGTTCGACGCCTCTCCCGGGAGCTGAAATCGGCGCTTGTAAAGCAATCAGCGACGGGGAGCCCGGAAGACGTTCAGAAGACTCTCAAAGCCCTCAACACACAGATCGGGCAGCTCAAGTCGGAACTCAATACCGTGAATCAGCAGATGGCGCAGTTTCAGCAAAGCAACACGCGCTACGGCGGCCGGTTTGGCAACAATTTCGCCAATAACTACGCTCAGGAGCAGTACAACGAGCTGCTTTTCTACCGCAACCAGGTTCAGCAAGAGCTCAATCAGGAAACGTACTATCTCAACGAGCTGAAAACCCAAGTGTCAGACCCTCGATCAAAGGAAAGGATCGACACCGACGTACGCGAATCGCGAGACGCCTACCATCAAGCTCTGCTCGATCTCCGCAAGTTATTCGACGCGGCGAACGCAAAATACGACGAGGCCAGGAAGGATGACGACGTGAAGAACGCCCTGACCGCCGCGGGTAAAGGCTTGAGAGAGAAGCCCAAGCTCGGACCGTCGCACGAATTCCTGGCGAACCAGAAGCTCGTCGAGAGAATGGAAAAGGCCGAAGCGAGCGGCGACAACGACGAAGGAATAACGAAGCCGTCAAAGCGGAAACGCTCCAGGACCCGCACGAAAGGCGCGGCGAAGACGTCGGCCGCCGCCGCCGCAACGCAGAACGACCCGTGAAATGGAAATCAGACAACCCAGGAAAAACGATTCCGGCCTCATGAGGAAGGTACAGACGGATAATGCAAAGCGGACGATTCCGAAGGTGGAGACGATGACGACAAAATTCCGTTCGCGAGCCGCCTGGATGTTCGTTGTTCCTGCCATCTTCACGGCGGCTTGCGGGGTCGCGCTGGCAAGCGGCGAGGGTGAAAAACCGGAAGATGTACTCAAAAATCAGGGATTGAAGAAGTCGGGCTCTACTTATATCCTGCCGCTGGAAGCCGAGGCCCAGAAAAAGCTCAACGAGGCTCGCCTTGCCTCGAAACAGTTGAACTACGCACTCGCACAGCAAGACGCTGTCGACCAGGGCGCCCACGGGCGCAAAGCACTCGTGCAAGAGCTGACCCAGGAACGAATCGCACTCAACCAGCAGATGCAATCCGTCGACCAGGTACTCAACGCGGCGGGGGGCCCCAATGGCAACATTGGAATCGATCAGCGCAATTTTCTTGTCAACCAGCACAACCAGCTCGTGGCCGAGCTCAACATCGTGTCGGACCGCCTCAACCTGCTGCGTGCCCACGACGATCCGCAGTGGGCCCAGAAGCTCAACTGCGCAAGCCGGACGAGCGCGGCAAGCGTTTCTTCAGGCCGTCCTCGACCTTCGCCAGATCGTCGACAAGACGACCGCCCGGTATGCCGAGCTCGCCGGAAACGACGCGATCAAAGGGGCCCTGGCGGCACTCAGCGCCCGGACAAGATCGTCTGTCAAACTGGGTCCTTCGCGCGGGTTTGACGAGACGGTCAAGATGCTCGCGAAGGCCGAGAAATCGGTCCTGACCGAGGTCGTGGAATTGCGACGTCAGGGCGGGGTCTATGAGGTCGACGTTACCTTCAATGGCAAGACGACGGTTCCCTTGATCTTTGACACCGGGGCCAGCTTGACGACGATCTCGGCCGACCTGGCCGCGCGAATTGGTCTGACGCCGCAGCCATCCGATCAAGAAATCGAACTGCACGTCGCCGACGGCAGCGTGGTCAAAGCGCACATGACAACCATTCCGTCGATGCGCGTCGGCAAGTTCACCATCAATAACGTGGCATGCGCGGTCATGCCGGCGACGAAGGTTGATGCGCCACTCCTGCTCGGTCAGAGCTTCCACCGGCATTTCACTTACAAATTCACCCCCGAGAGCGGACAGCTCGTGCTCTCGAAAGTCGAATCGCTCGAGCCTCCCACCACCGCCGGGACGGCTCGCACAACGAAAAAAACGACGAAGGGGAAACGGTCGAACCGAGCCCCCGCCCCGCGCGCCGGTACCGACACGAGCGCACCCGCCACCACCGAGGATCCGGGCCGTTGACGGATTGATTGATCCATTTTGAAGATCGGCATCGCGGCCGCGGGCCATTCGATTGAGCTTGCCCGGAGCCTCGTTCATGACGCGTTTTCTTCTGGCGACGGTGTTGCCTCTCTCCTGGGCACTTTCACACGAGGCTTGGACCATGGATCCGCCAAAACCGGTCACACCCCTGGTGCAAAGCGGCAACGCGTTCGCAATCGATCTCTACGGGGTGCTCCGCAGCGGCGAGGGAAACCGGTTTTTCTCTTCGTTTTCGATTTACTCGGCGCTCGCGATGACCTACGCGGCGCGCAGGATGAAACCGCGCTACAGATTGCCAGGACGCTCAAATTCTCGTTGCCGCCAGCTCAGCTTCACCCGGCGTTTCACCGCCTGATCGCCGAGCTTCACGGTCGCACCTCGGCCGAATCGAGTGAGCCGGGCTCGTCACCCGACGTTCAGCTCTTCTCGGCCAATGCACTGTGGATCCAGACCGGCTTGCGCATCCTGCCCGACTTTCAAAAGCGGATCGAGGTCAACTATTCTGGACGCCTCGACTCGGTCGACTTCCGTGGAGCGGCCGCCGAAGCGACAGAGAAGATCAACGCCCGGGTTCAAGAGCAGACCAAGGGCAAGATCAAGGACCTGCTCAAATCCGCACAGGTTGATTCGCGAACTTTGTTGATCCTGACCAACGCGATCTATTTCAAAGCCCTGTGGGCCAATCCATTTGCGGCCGCTCGGACAGCGCTTGAAGATTTTCACGTGTCGCCCGATGAGCTCGTGCGCGTCGACATGATGAGGCAAACAGGGCGATTCCGCTATTTCGACCAGGGTGCCGCACAGATCCTTGAGCTCCCCTACAAGGGCAACAGCATGGCGATGACGATCCTCTTGCCCAAAACCAAAGACGGCCTCGGCCAGCTCGAATCGTCGTTGACCGCGGCGAAGCTCGACGACTGGCTGCGCCGGTTCTCGTCCGACCGCGTCGATGTGAGTTTGCCTCGGTTCAAGCTGGGCGTCGAATCTGAGCTCAAAGACGCTCTCTCGGCGCTTGGCATGTCCGTGGTATTCAAGCAGGGCGCGGCCGATTTCTCGGGGATCACTGGCAATCGCGACCTCGCCATCTCGGCCGTCGTGCACAAGGCGGTGATCGAAGTCGACGAAAAGGGAACGGAGGCTGCCGCCGCGACCGCGGTCGGATTCATGAAATCGCGCGCCGTGGTCTCGCCCCCCGTGGCCTTCCGGGCCGATCATCCGTTCCTGTTCCTGATACGCGACATTCCGACCGGCGCAATCCTGTTCATGGGGCGTGTGGTGCGGCCATGACCCGCGGTGCCTGGATGGCCGACGGCGCACGGAAGAGCGTATCGGGCGGCGAAAGACTCGTGCGCGGTGCCCGCGGCAGCCGGATCGTGAACCGTGAACCGTGGCCGACCGTCGAGTCGACTTCGATTGTCCCGCCGTGTGCTTTGACGATCCCGTAACAAATGGCCAGGCCCAGGCCGGTCCCCTGTCCGACGGGTTTGGTCGTGAAGAACGGGTCGAAGATCCGGCCGCGAATCGACGGGTCGATGCCACGTCCTGTGTCGGCCACCGCGAGGCTGACTCCAAACTCCGGCTCGGGACGCGTGCTCACGGTCACCATCCCGCCGCATTCACAGGCGTCCATACCATTGGTGACGAGGCTCACCAGAGCCTGGTTGATCTTGGCCGGAAAGCACGTGATCGGCGGCAATGGCGCCAGGTCGGCGACGAGCGAGACCCCCCGCGTCGACGCCTGGCTGCCCAGAAGTGCCAGTGTCGCCTTGACGTTTTCGTTGAGGTCGACTTCGCTCAGCTCAGCCTCGTCGAGCCGCACGAAATCACGCAAGTCGCGGACGATTTTCTGGATTCGCTTGAGGCCCTCGCGCGACCGCGTCAAAAGCGCCGGCGCATTGTCGAGCACGTAGGCCAGGTCCATCTGCTCCGCCAGGGAATGAATATGCGACAGGAGATCGACCTGATGTTGCTCGAGTGTCCCCTCGGCTTGTTGATAGAGGCGGATCAATTCGTGAAGCTTGGCGACATCGCGCTCCAGGAGGGCCACATTATTGGTGACAAACGCCAGTGGATTGTTGATCTCGTGCGCGACACCCGCGACCATCTGGCCCAGGGATGTGAGCCGCTCGGACTGGACGAGCTGGGTCTCGGCCCGCTTGAGCTCCTCGTGGGCGATTGAGAGTTCTTGATGCGCGATACGCACCGATTCGGCGATGCGAATAATTTCATCCGATGATCGGCTCAACTGCTCGTTGCGATCTTCGAGCTCGGCCTTGGCCGTTTGCAGGTCGCGCGTGCGTGCCGTGACCCGGCTTTCCAGCAGTTCATTCGCAGCGCGAAGCGCGGATTCGGCCTGTTCCAGCCGGCCCCCGATCTGCTTGGAGAAGAACCAGCACAGGGTGGCCGCGACCACCGTGGCTATCATCACCGACGCGGCCGATATCACGGCCATCGACGAAGGCGCCGCATACCACGACGCCGCCTGCGTGAACCAGTTGGAAATGAGGATGCTGGCCACCGTGAATGGCAACGACGCACGGAGCAACTGGGCTCGAATCGCCGGCCCGGCAAAAGGGCGTATGGGGAAGGCTCGCGGACCCGCCGCGGCGATCAAGCCCATACCGAGGAAGCCGAAAGCCGCGGCCGTATTGGCCGCCATCGGAATCGTTCGCCCCCCGTATAAAAGCGGTGCCGCATAAAGATAGCCGAGGCTGAAGACGAGCCCGGACGTCATGACCGCGAGGCCGAGAAAACCCGCGCCATCAAGAAGCCGCCCGCCCCGCGCCAGCACGATGAGCAACGCCGAGAGACTGGCCAGAGTGAAATTGAAAGCCGTGAAGAATGCCATCTGGCCGATCGGTGCCAGGCCGACGCGCTCGTAGGGGACCTTCAAGAACAAGTTGCTCAGTCCCAGGTCGATTGCGAACGTATATTCAACCAGGCGAAACCCGGCCAGCCCGGCCACAAATCCGGCCAGGCCCACAACGGCCCCTTTGCGCCCCCAGCCCGCGGCGTCGCCAGGCAACACCGCCACCGCGATGGCCAGCAGGAGCAAGCTGATCGCCGTGTTCGGGGCCATCGGGATATAGTCGACGCGAAGTCCAGACAGACTGCGCTCCCCGGTTCCCCAACCGGTGAGCGCCGACAGGCTGATCACGGCGATGACGAGCCCACAGAGAACCTTCAAGACAGACCAGCGGGTCTGAGACACGGTCAAGCCTCCCGCTTCAACAATCCATTCGTTGGCCCGGATCCTTCTGGAACAAATCAAGAGCGGCAAACGAAGCCGCCGCGAGTCGATTATTCGCCGAGAAGCCTTCCGCCGTCGAGAAGGAACCGGATCAGGAGCCTGGAACCAGGATCGTTGACGATCGCAAAATTCGGCTGGCCCCGGCGGCTTTCGCCAAATCGATCGCCGTATCGCGGCTCGCACGCTGGCCTTATCCCACGGCGTTGTGCAACGTATATAATCCAGGGCCGAGGATCGACCTTGAGAGTTTCGATTCAATAGCCATCGTAACAGGAGCAGCGGGCGAATGGCTCACGACACGAGTGGCAAGCCGCGCCCTCTCGAACAATTTACAGAATATCTGCGATTGCTCGCCCGGCTCCAGATCGATCGTGCGCTCCAGAACCGGCTCGACCCCTCCGACGTCGTCCAGCAAACTCTCCTGATCGCTCATGAGAAGCTTGGCCAGTTTCGCGGCCAGACCGACGCCGAGCTTGCGGCCTGGCTGCGGGCCATCCTCGCCAGCACGTTGGCCCAGGCGACCCGCCGGTTTTATGGTATCAAGGCCGAGCGCGCCCGGTCATTGGACCAGGCGATCGAGGAATCATCAGTCCGGCTCGAGAACTGGCTGGCCCGCAACGACTCGACTCCAGGCGAAAAGGCCGCACGCATCGAAGAGCTTCGGAGGCTTGCCGCCGCGCTGGCCAGCTTGCCCGAGGACCAGCGCCGCGCCATCGAAATGCACCATCTTCAAGACCTGTCGGTACCCGAGACGGCCCGCCGCATGAACAAGACAGTCGCCGCGGTGACCGGACTCTTGTATCGTGGAGGCAAGGGTCTTCGCGAGCGCATGAGCCAACCACCCCTCTGAGGTCGTTGATCGGCATGGCGATGGAACCGCACGACGAGGAGATTCGCGACCACAAGCTGCATGATGCGCTCGCGGCCTATTACGAGGCCGCCGAACGAGGCGAACATCTCGATCGCCGGGTCTTGCTCGAGCGCCACCCCGAAATCGCCGCGGAGATCGCCGATTTTTTCGCGGTCCAGGAACAGTTGCATGGCCTCGCGGCCCCACTCCGCGCCGCAGCCGTTTTGCATGATCGCGACAGCGTGATCGACGATCAAGCAGCATACGGGCGCTCGATCCCTCGGCTTCCTGGCAACAGTCAGCCATACGGGGCGATGGCCTCGCTCAGCAACGACAACGACCACACGGGTGAAGGGTTTCGCGATTACGAGCTGCAGGGCATGATCGCGCGGGGTGGCATGGGGGTCATCTTTCGGGCACGCCAGCTCAGCCTCAATCGCCTGGTCGCCCTCAAGGTGCTGCGCGACGGCGCCAGCGCCAGCCCGGACGACGCGCGCCGCTTTCGCAACGAGGCCGAAGCGGTTGCCCACCTCGATCATCCCCACATCGTGTCGATCTACGAGGTCGGTGAAGAGCAGGGGCGCAGCTTCTTCAGCATGAAGCTCGTCGAAGGGGGCAACCTGGCCCAGCGCCTTGAGGATTATCAGGGTGACTTTCGAGCGGCCGCGGTGCTCGTGGCCTCGATCGCCCGGGCCGTGCATCATGCCCACGAGCGCGGCATCCTGCACCGCGACTTGAAACCGTCGAACATCCTGATCGACGAGCGTGGTCAACCGCTGGTCGCCGATTTCGGACTGGCCAGGCGTGTCGAGGACGATGTCGCCTTGACGCAAACCGGAGCCCTGGTCGGAACGCCTTCGTACATGGCACCCGAGCAAGCCGCCGGACGGCGGACAGCCGTCACGACCGCCGCGGATATCCATGGCGTCGGGGCGATCCTGTATACCGTCTTGACCGGGCGGCCGCCATTCCGCGCCGAGACTCCGCTCGAAACTCTGCGGCAGGTCCAGGAGCGACTGCCAGACCCTCCCAGTAGCATCCGCCAATCGATCGACCGCGATCTGGAAACGATTTGCCTCAAGTGTCTCGAAAAGGAACCAGGGCGCCGGTATGCATCAGCGCTCGCGGTCGCCGAAGATCTCGAGCGATGGCTGGCCGGGCACTCGATTCACGCCAGGCCCGTCGGCAAGGCCGAGCAATTCTGGAGAACGCTTCGGCGGAACCCGCGGATGAGCGCGATGAGTGCCGCGCTGCTGGTATTACTGATCGTGAGCACGATCGCCTTGATCGGTCGAACGTGGGCCCATCAGAGAGCCGAGCAACTGGCGGAAGAGATCCGCCGCACCGACCGGTCGCTCAAGATCAAGCAATATGTTCGCGACGTGAACCACGCCAGCAAGCTCTGGGCCGACAACCGGCCGACTCAAGCATTGGCGATCCTTGAACGTTATCGTCCCGGTCCGCGCGGCGAGGACTTGCGCGAATTCGCCTGGCACCATTTCCACCGCCTCTGCGAGCTGCAGGCGCCAACCTTGAGGGCACACGCGGGCGCCGTGTATCACGCCGCGTTCTCGCCGGATGGAGCGACCCTCGCGACCGCGAGCCAGGATAAGACCGTTCGGCTCTGGAACGTGAAAACCGCTGCCCTGCGGCACACGTTGAATGAACATACTAGCGAAGTCAACTGGGTGCGTTTTTCACCCGACGGCAAAACTCTGGCATCCACGGGCGACGACCAGACGATCAAGCTCTGGGACACCGAGACCGGCCGCCTCAAGACGACTCTTTCCGGGCAGCCCGATGAGGTTGTCGCCGTCCTCTTCACGCCCGACGGGCGACGACTGATTTCGGGCTCACGCAGGGGAAAGGTGACGCTCTGGGACCTGGCAAAAGAAAAGCCGTGCGGTTCATTCGCAAGCACCACGGGTCTCCAATCGATGGCGATTTCGCCCGATGGAGCAGCGCTCGCGATCGCCGGGGACGCAACGTTGATCTGGGATTTGATTCTCATGCGGCAGGGTCGGCGGATCGGCAACCACGATAGCGGTACGAACAGCATCGCCTTTTCACGCGATGGGAAGGCTCTGGCGGTGGCCGAGGGCGCGAACGTGAAATTGTGGGATGTTGGATCATGGCAACTGAAGGCCACATTGCGAGGATCGCAAGACCAGCTCGAATCGACTGCCTTTGCGCCCGACGGTCAGGTTGTGGCGGCCGTCGGTGGTCATGGTGTGCTTTATTTATGGGATCGCCGCACAGGCGCGCGCGATTTCATCGCCACGGGTCAGGCTCGGATCTGGGACGTGACATTTTCTCCCGACGGACGCTGGATCGCGACGACCTCCAGAGACTCGACGGTCAAGCTCTGGGATGTTGCGAGGGCCCGGGGGTGGGTTCCCATCCATGTGAGATCGCGCTTTAGCTCGAGCATGGCGTTTTCTCACAGTCAATCCCGCCTTTTCGTGGCCAGCAACAACGGGATGGTCTGGGAGCATGATGCCCGAACCGGCGAGTTGATCGCGGAAACGCGCATCAAGACGGAAAAACCGGCCAGCCTGGCTCGGCTCTCGCGCGATGCCACGCGGCTCGTGCTCGCCGAGCGCGGCGGTAAGGTGACGCTCTGGAACGTCGAGTCAGGCCGGTGTGTTCGCGAGTTTACTCCGCCCATGCCCCCGTTTTCCTCGCTGGCAATCTCGCCCGACGGTCAACAAATCATCGGGGACCGTGGTGAGCTCGGGATATGGCTTTGTGATGAGACAGGAGTTTTGCGCGATCACGAGATATCTGGTTTTCGCAAGAGAGTCGTCATCTCCGGCCGTGGTGATTACTCGATCTGGAACGAAGCGTCTGAGACCCCGACCCTCTGGAACCGGGCAACCGGTACGACCGAGTCTCGTGAAGGCGAAGGGCACATGGGCACGATTCAGGTTCAGGCCTTTTCGCCCGACGGCCGTCTTCTTGCGACTGGCGGTGCTGACAGGACGATCATCCTCTGGGACGTCGAGTCGCTCAGACCGCTCGTTCGCCTCTACGGTCACGAGGGCGAGGTGCTGTCGCTTGTCTTCTCACCCGATGGCCAGACCCTGGCGTCGGGCGCCTCCGACCATCGCGCCGCGCCTCTGGAATGTGGCGGCAAGGGCTGAGATCGCGGCCCTCGACGGACATACTGGCGCCGTCGTTCACATGTGCTTTTCTTCCGACGGAACGACCCTGGCGACTTGCGCCAATACAAAACAGGGCGAGGATGAAGTGCTCGTCTGGCATGCCACTTCAAGTGACACAGACGAAGTGGTCCAGCCCGGCGCTCGCTCAAAATCGGCATTTCCCGCGGGGTCGCCCGACCCTGAAACGACGCTTTTCAACCCCGTCGGTCGCGGCGCGATAAAAAATCGCGCGAATCGGCGCTAGGGTTCGCCTTCTCGTGCATCTCTCATTCTAGACCGCGGCGCATCGGCGTTCCGGCCGTTTTGAATCAACGTTTGCCCGGCACGGCCTGACGATGCGTCACATCGTCGAGCCGCGGGCCGCATTGTTGCGCGCCTGGCAAGGCGGCAATAGTTCGCGGTGGCGAATGTCACGACTTTGCTCCTGGCTCTCGCTGGACCTCTCGTCATATCTCGAGGTTTGAATCCATGTCTGTTGATCGACCGACTCGTCGTGCGGCCAGGCCATCATATCATCGGCGTCGCGGTTTCAGGCCCGGGATGATCGAACTGGAAGAACGCCGTTTGCTATCGAACTATGTCGTAAACGATCAGTCAGATATTCCGCTCGCGCCCGGCAAAGGACCTGGCAAGACTCAGAACGAAACGATCACGTTGCGCTCGGCCATCGAGCAGGTCGATCTCGATGGCGGCGGCTCGATCACGTTTGCGAGAGCCATGACGATCGTGACGACAGGCGATCTCGTCGTCTCGGCCCCTGATGTGACAATCAATGGTGGCACACAGGGCTCAGTGGTGCTTGAAGGAAGCGGCGTGGTTAATGATGCCATTGATCTTTCGGCGGGCGGAGCCGTGATCAAGGGCCTGGAATTCCATGATTTCCAGGGAGCCGGTATTGGAATCCAATCGGCCAGCAACGTGATCGAGAACTGTATCCTCTCAGCCGACGACGAGGGCGTGATGATCAACGGCGGCCTCGGCGACGCCAGCGACAACCTCATCGCCGGCAACTTGATCGGTACCGATCCGCTCGGAACTTCGGACCAGGGCAACACCGTTTCTGGCATCGAAATCATGAATGGGACGGGTACGACCATCGGCGGCACGTCCACGGCAGCTCGAAACATCATTTCCGGCAACAGCGGCACCGGTCTGGCCGACGGGATCTGGATCCAGGGCGACGATTCGACAGAAAACCTGATTGAGGGAAACTGGATCGGCCTGGACAGCACCGGTCTGACGGCTCTCGGCAATAGCGGCGCAGGGAATCGACATCAGCGGCGGATCGAGCAACACCATTGGCGGGACGACCCTTGGCGCGGGGAATGTCATTGCCGGCGCTGCTCGGGGTGCCTGTGTTCTGATATCAGAGAGTGAAGGCAATCTGGTCTCAGGGAACTTGATCGGCACCGATTACACCGGGACGACGGCAATTGAAAACGATTCCGGTATCCAACTGGAAAATGGTTCGGGCAACACGATCGGAGGAACTGGCGCTCATGCAGGGAACTTGATATCGGGCGATTTCTTTAGAGCATTCTATGGGATCGATGTGGAGTCTGACAGCAACGATTTGATCGAAGGCAATCTAGTCGGCACCGACGTCACGGGAGCGACAGCGCTCGGTAGCTTGAACGGAATGCACATATACGGTAATAACAACACTATTGGCGGAACGACAGCCGGTGCCGGAAATGTGATCTTTACGCGCCGTGATTGGCGGCAATGACGATCTTATACAGGGAAACAAGATCGGGACAGATCTAGCCGGAACCAGCTCGCTGGGCAACGCGAGCTGGGGGCTCACAGTCCGTGGTTCAAACGAGACGATAGGTGGTTTGGCAGCCGGTGCGGGCAATCTTATTTCGGGCAATGGTACCGGGGGCCTTTTTCTCGATGGCGCGGAAGATACGCTCGTTTCGGGGAACTTGATCGGCACTGACGTCACCGGAAATAAAGCCCTCGCCAACGCCGTCGGTGTCAAAATCGCGGCCTCCTACTCGGCAGCCGCGACCGGCAACACGATCGGCGGCTTGACGGCCGCCGAACGCAATATCATTTCCGGCAATACCGGCGATGGAATGGACCTGGTCGGGTCGGCCAACGTCATAGAGGGAAACTACATTGGCACCAACCTTCAGGGTGAACAAGCATTGGGGAACGCGGGCAATGGAATCATGGTCGGCGGATCGGGCGACACAGTTGGAGGCACGGCCGCTAATGCCGGCAATTTGATCTCGGCGAACACCCTCGCGGGAGTTTCGATCGTGGGTGGTGTTTCTCTCATGTCAAACTTGATCGGGACAGACGCCGGTGGTTCCGAGGCTTTGGGTAACGGTATCGGAGTTCAGATTTCCGGTGGTGGAAACGTGATCGGAAATGTGATCTCAGGCAATCTGAAAGACGGGGTCGATATCGCTAGTGCCACACACAATAATTTCGCTGGTGAGAGTCTGATTGCCGGAAACCTGATTGGAACAACCTCGGATGGCGGCACGCCGCTGGGTAACGGTCAAGCCGGCGTGACTCTCGCGATCGGAGCTTTTGCGAATACGATCGGTGGTACGGCCAAAGGCGAGGGGAACGTCATCTCGGGGAACGGCGGCGATGGAATTGATATCGCTGGTGATATCGTTGCTACCTCTCCGGTAGGAGACGACAACTATATTCAGGCCAACCTCATCGGCACGGATAAGCTAGGCGCCATGCCCATGGGCAATGCCGGCAACGGAATTTCCATCAATGGCGGCTCGTCTAATAATTACATCGGCGGACTTGATGCCGATGGGAAGAACATCATCTCCGGCAATGGCGGCGACGGTATCGCCATCAGCGGCGCCGGCACGTCCGCGAATCTCGTCGCATTCAACGATATCGGCACTGACGCCACGGGCAACGCGGCAATGGCCAATGCGGGAAATGGTATCTCCATCAGTGCCGGAGCGACCGGTAACACCATCGGTGCCTCTGTCTCCGGCAAGACCGTGATCGGCGGCGGCAATGTCATTTCGGGCAACCAACTCGTTGGTGTCTCGATCACGGACACGGGCACGAGCGGCAACACTGTCGCGGGCAACCTGATCGGGACCGACGCGAGCGGCGCCAAAGCCCTGGGCAACGCGAGTGGAGTCAGCATCATTAATGGTGCCTCGAATAATACAATCGGCGGCAAGATCGAGGACACCAGAAACGTGATCGCCGCCAGCACGTCGATCAATGGTTATGGTGTATTCATCAATAATTCCACGGATGATCTTGTCAGTGGGAACGACATTGGCATCGCGGAAGACGGCGTCACGGCGCTGGGCAATCGGAGTGACGGCGTTTACTTGCTGAATTCGTCCGCGATTACGATCGGTGGAACAACCGAATCATCAGCAAACACCATTTCAGCGAATGGCGATGATGGCATCGACATTGATGGTGGTGGCACCAACGTCGTGGCCGCCAACCTCGTTGGCACGACGTCCGACGGCACGACCGCACTCGGCAATACGTTGTCAGGGCTCTGGATCGGCACGGGCTCCCACGATAATACCATCGGCGGCGTGACAGCTACCGCGGCCAACGTCATCTCGGGCAACAGCGGTGACGGCGTTCATATCGAAGATGCCGCCACGACCGCCAACGTTGTCGAGGGAAACAAGATCGGCACCGACGAGCCCGGCGATAAGGCGGTCGCCAATGAGCAAAACGGCATCTTTATCGGAGACGGATCGACAAATAATACCATTGGCGGCACGGCCGCCGGCGCTGGCAACGTGATCTCGGGCAACACGCTGGTAGGAGTCCTGGTCAGCGATAATGGAACCACGGGCAACTTGATCGCGGGCAATCAGATCGGGACCGACGAAAGTGGCACTCACGCACTGGGGAACGCGAGCGGAATCAATATCGTGAGTCAAGCCGCGAGCAACACGATCGGAGGCACTGTCGACGCGGCGGCCAACGTGATCTCGGCCAGTTCGTCAACGTCGAGTGGCTACGGCGTGCTCATCTCCAACGCGACCGATAACCTACTCGAAGGGAACAAGATCGGAACCGCGATCAATGGGTCTGATGCGCTGGGCAACCTGGCCGATGGCGTTGACCTGGATGAGGCTTCCGCCAATACGATTGGCGGCACGGCCGCCGGCGCCGCTAACGTGATTTCAGCAAATAGCGGCAACGGGATCGACGTCGACCACTCCGACAGCACGCTCGTGGTTGGGAACCTCATCGGGGTGACCGAGGATGGCAGTTCGGCTCTGGGAAATGCGCAATCGGGCGTCGCGATCGTGGATGTCGCCAGCAAGAACACAGTCGGCGGCCTGACTGTCGCGGCGCTCAACATCATCTCGGGCAATTCCGGCGACGGGATTCTCGTCTCAGGGATCGGGACGACTCAAAATCTGATCGAAGGGAACTATCTTGGCACCGACAGGAACGGAATTGTGGCCGTCGCCAACGGCGGCAATGGCGTTTCCATCGCTGATGGTGCGCTGGTACCGTGGTCGGCGGCACCGACTTGAGCGCCGAGAACCTGATTTCGGGTAACGGCGGTGACGGCGTCCACATCGCGGGCCCGAACAACCTTAACTCATTGGTTGCGAATAATTTCATTGGAACTGACGTTAATGGTTTATTGCCGATCCCCAACAAGCGCAACGGCGTTTTCATCGGCGGAGCGGCCGGCGGCAACACGATTGGCGGAACCGGTGAGACGGGTAACTTGATTTCCGCCAACGGGATGGCTGGGATCTTGATCACCGATCAAGGAACCAATGGCAATCTGATCGCTGGCAACGAGATCGGCCTCAATGAAGGCGGTCCCACCCAGCTCGGTAACGCTAGCGGCATCAACATCTTTGATGGAGCCTCATTTAATACAATTGGCGGCACAGGCTCGGACAGTTCCAACGTCATTACAGAAAACAACGGCAATGGAATCACGGTCGGCCGCAATAGTGCAGACACCGCCGCGGGCAACGCCATCGAGGGAAATTCGATTTTCGATAATGGTAAGCTCGACCTCGATCTCGGTAACGACGGCGTGACGCCCAATCTACCGCAGGCACACACAGGGGGGCCAAATCTCCTTCAACAATATCCGATCCTCTCTTCGGCGATCGGCGGGGGGGAAAGCACAACAATCGATGGCACGCTCAGCGCCCAGCCGAATACCACGTATCGCATTGAGTTTTTCAGCGTGGCCGAAAGCAATCCGTCGGGCCACGGCGGATCAGAAGGAATTCTGAACTTTGTGAACATCACGACCGATTCCACCGGCGCCTCATCGTTTTCGTACGCGGCCCCCGGCGGTATCGGGGGATATTTTGTCACGGCAACCGCGACAGACCCCCTCGGCGACACGTCGGAGTTCTCGGCGAACGTGGCTGTTGCCCCGAATACGAGCGTGGCCCTCACGTCCGCGGCCAACCCCTCGACCGTCGGTCAAACGCTCACCGTCACCGCGACCGTGACCGACATCCAGGATACAACGGCCGTTCCCAGCGGTTCGATTCAATTCTTCGTCGATGGAACCGCCTATTCCGACCCGGTCGATCTCGACGCCAATGCGTCCGCCAGTATCGACATGCCTGATCTTTCACTGGGAACACACAGCGTCACGGCCGAATACTCCCCCGACGATGACACCTTCGCTTACAATACGTCCCAGGCGCTGTCGCAGGTGGTCAATTTACCGGCCGGTTTGAAAGTGATTTCGCTTGGTCCTGTCACGCCGTCACCACGGAATCAGCCGGTTGCAAGCATCAGTGTCACGTTCAACGAACCGATCGAGCTCGGTTCGTCCAACATGAGTGCGCTTGAGCTCACAAGGGATGGTGGCTCGAATTTGATCACGAGTGGCGGCATGACGATCACGGCCGTGTCGGGCTCGACCTATCAGATCGGCGGCCTGGCGGGTCTCACCGCCGATGAAGGCACCTATTCCCTGACGGTCGACGCGGCCGATCTCGAAGACAGCGGCGGCCAGAGCGGCACGGGCTCTCTGTCGACGTCGTGGCTCACCGATCTGACAGACTCCCACCAGCGCGATCAAATCCCTGCCAGCACAGACAACGTCGACCCAATTCACGATCTCGGTATCGGCCGCGGATCCCACCGGCCCGCTTGGCGCGAATGCATCGGGCATAGCCTCTTATACCATTTACGCGTCGGACAATGGCGGCCCGTTCACGGTGTTCACGACGCTCCAGCCCGACCAGACGTCGGCCACTTATAAGGGCCAGGCCGGCCACACCTATCGTTTTTATAGCACGGCCACCGACAACGCGGGTAATGTGCAGCCAGGTTCGCCGAGTTCGGCCGTCGCCATCACGGTCGTGGCGCCACCGAGTTCGCCGCCGCTATCCCCCTCGCCGGCGGCCCCGTCGCCGTATGTCATCAGTGAAGAACCCGTCTTCCTCCGCAAAACGAACAAGAAAGGTAAGCCGCTCGGCAAACCGGCTCTCATTGGCTTCACGTTCCATTTCAATACGCCGCTCGATGGCTCGAGCGCCAGTAACAGTAATAATTATGTCATTGATGAAATCACGCTCAAGGGACAGAACAAGAAGGTTCAGCGGGTCCTTCATCCGATCACGGGTTTCTCGGCCGCTTCGAGCGCGGCCGGCGATGCGGTGACGCTGACGTTTGCGGGAACGCCAACTTTTTCGACGGGCGGTCAGATCACGTTGATCGGCGGACCGGGAGGCGGAATCGTCGGCCAGTCCGGAGCCGCGTTGACGGGGAGTACCGTGTTCGCGATCGCGGCCGATGGCCGGAAGATTACCGCCGGGTAAATGACCTTGCCGCACTGATCCAAGATTTCAGGCCGCGAGTGGCCGCAGCGGGCTCCGATCATCGGCGGCGGCCCGTCGCGGCGTGCCGCTCCACCAGTTTCCGGGACGCCGCTCGATCGTCTTGCCCCTATTCGTGTTACCCGGCTCGCCGATTTCCACGACGACTTGCCGGCACGGGAGAGCTCGTTCGAGGCATCGACGGCCGGCTGAATGACGCTGCGCATCGGATCTTCGAGCGTCTGAAAATCGGTAAATCGGATCCGCAGGCCCTCGTGGCGTGTATTGGCCACGACCACGATGTCGGCAAACTCCGCAAGGTCTGAATCCACCACGGTTTTCAGTCCATAAAGCTGGCCAAACGGCGGAACGACTCCCGGCTCGCAGTCAGGGAAGAAGGCGAACACCTCGTCCAGCGTCGCGAGCCGAACGCGTGAGGCCTCGGCTCCCACCGCCGTACTGAACCGATCGAGATCGATCTCAGACGTCGACGGTAAGACGGCTAATAAATACGCGTCGACCGACTTGACCAGCACGGCTTTCGCGACCCGGCGACCCGGCACGTGCACACTCCCCGCGCGCTTCGTCGATGAAGAAGCCGGACGATGGAGCAAGAGTTCGAACCAGACGCCGCGGCTGCGCAGAAAGTCGAGAACATACATGGTGCCAAACTCCAGGTGGAAAGTAGCGGGTGCAAGTGAAATATAGTTGGTCTGGGGAAAATAAAGGGTTAATGCATGAGAATTGACGGGGCGGGTAATCTGCAAAATCATTACATTTGAGAGGATTACTCAATTAGTCAGCCCAGCGGCGTCGGCATCGGTCCAGGACGGCCGGCTGAACGTTCGACCCGGCGTTTCGGTTTAACAGCAGGCCCTTGCATCGGCGCACGGAAGTCGCTACGGTGCCAAGGGTTCGTTTTGGTGCGCCGTGGAGGGACGCCACGATGCCAGCGAATTTGCCCCCGCAGTACCTCAAGGTTGAGGAGGAATTTCGCAAAGCGTCGAGTCCGGACGAGAAGCTGGAAAGGCTCAGGGACCTCTATCGTTTGCTCCCCAAACACAAGGGGACTGAGAAGCTCCAGTCGGACTTGAAGCAGAAGATGAGTCAGCTCAGGGACGAGCAGGAACGCGGAAAAGCCGGGGGAAAGAAGACCGGGCTGAGCCACCACGTCGCACGCGAGGGGGCCGGCCAGGTGATGTTAATCGGTGCACCAAACGTGGGGAAAAGCACGTTGCTGGCGGCTCTCACCAATGCTCATCCCGAGATCGCGGCTTATCCGTTTACCACGCGTGTGCCACAGCCGGGCATCATGATGTGGCAAGACGTACCCGTTCAGTTGGTCGACATCCCGCCCATTTCGGCCGACTTTGTCGAGCCGTGGGTTCCCAATGTGATCCGCTCGGCGGATGCCGCGCTCCTCTTGGTCGACCTGTCCAGTGACGACGTCGCCGAGGCGGCCATCATGGTCATGGATCGTCTTGCGGCCGCCCACACGGAATTAGTTGGCGAGCTTCCTTTTGACAACGATGACGAATCGACGCGCCATATAAAGACGATTCTGGTCACGACCAAGCTCGACGCCGCGGGGGCAAACGACCGTCTAGACGTGGTCACGGAGTGGTTTGCACCGAGGTTTCCGATCGTCTCGGTTTCGGCCCACGGCGGCGAGGGTCTGGAAACGCTCCGGTCGGCCACATACCATTTACTGGGCAAGCTCCGGGTTTATACCAAGATTCCCGGCAAGCCGGCCGATCGAACGAAGCCTTTCGCGCTGCCGATCGGGAGCACGGTGCTAGACCTGGCCAGGGAGATTCATCGGGACCTCGAGCATTCGCTGAAATCGGCTCGAGTTTGGGGGAGTGGCGTGTTTGATGGTCAAAGTGTCAAGCGAGATCACGAGCTTCACGACGGCGACCTGGTTGAGCTTCATGGCTCGTGAGCGGCCGCGCTCTCCGACGACTGGCGGTGCGGCGATCGAGATCGAGCCGGCGTTGCCGTGGATAACGAGTCGGGTTGAGCTTGGGGAAAATGAACGATGGAAACGGCTCTGATCGTGGAGGACCATCCTGAGCAGGCGGAACTTGTCGCCACGATTTTGCGCTTGCGCAACTATCAGCCGATCCTCGCCGAGGATGGCGAGACCGGGTTGCGACTGGCGCGAACGCACGTTCCTGATGTGGTCCTTCTCGATCTGATGCTCCCCGACATCAACGGATTCGACGTCTGCCGCAGGTTGCGCACCGACCGCGCGACCATGATGATCCCCGTCGTCATGCTCACGGCCTTGAACGATGTTCAGCACCAGGTGCACGGATTTCGAGTCGGGGCCAATGCCTATGTCACCAAGCCCTATGGCGTCGAGGCCCTTTTCGAGGCCATCACGGCCGCCCGAAACTGGCGCGAGAGCATGGCCCTGCGTGCGCTTCAAGGCGAGATTCACGTTGAGCTCAACAGTGAGATCAATTTTCTCAAGGATTTGAACGATTTCTTGATGATGGTGTGCCAGGCCACGCCTCTGGGGCATGACCAGGTCGTCCAGTTGCGCCAGGCTGTCATGGAGATGGCGCATAACGCGATCGAATGGGGCAACCTTCATCAATCCGACCGACTTGTTCGCATCACGTATCTCATCTTCGATGATCGCCTGGAGATCACTGTCCGCGACCAGGGTCCGGGGTTTGATCGGCAAACTCTGCCGCATGCCGCCATTGCGGGCGACCCCTTCTCGCACCTCGACGTACGCGAAAAGCTGGGTCTCCGGGCCGGCGGCTTTGGCCTCTTGATCTGTCAAGGCATGGTCGATGAAATGCGATACAATGATGTTGGCAATGAGGTGACGCTCATCAAGCGGTTTGCCTCGTCCCCTCGCCCGGGTCTTGATGAAGAGGATCCATCCGCCGATCAAGGTGCGGCTACCGGGGACGAATCGAGGTGACGTTGGATCCGCGTCCTTCTTCATGGAATCGCATGTTTATCACGGCCAATTCGTCCGCGGTCTCCGCAACGGGCGGCGGCACTCGTGATGCAGCCGGCGATCCGGCCGCCGCGGCCGAGCATTCGACACACTGGGAGAGCGCCCCCACGCGAAAGGGGGCGACGGTCCCGCTGAAAAGAAGCCGCGCCCGACCGTTCTCGTGGTCGACGACGAGCGCGACGTCTTGAACTCGGTTCGTGATCTGCTGCGAATCGACTATCGTGTGCTCACATTTCAACATGGTTCCGAAGCGCTCGAGTATCTCCGGTCCGACCAGGCCGCCGACGTGATCCTCTCCGACCAGCGGATGCCCGAGATCACGGGCGTCGAAGTGCTCCGCCAGGCCAAGGCCATCCGGCCCGAGACAACGCGGCTCCTGTTCACGGCTTACATCGATATCCGGACCGTGATCGACGCCATCAATCAGGGCAACGTTTTTCGCTACCTGGCCAAGCCGTGCGATCCCGACGAGCTGGCCGTCGTCGTGCGGCAGGCTGTCGAGCATCGCGGCTTGATCGTCGAAAAGAACCGGCTCCTGGCCGAGCTCAAGGAGAGCAACGCCCGCCTGCTCGAAGCCAACCGCTTGAAGGGAGCGTTCATCGAAGTCGCGAGCCACGAGCTCAATACGCCCGTCACGGTTGTTCTTGGCATGGTCGAGCTCTGGAAACTTTCGCAGGGCCAGACGGCCTCGCCGGCCGAGCGCCAGTGGGTCGACCGCATCGGCGCCGCGGCCGGCAGACTGGCCAGGACCGTCGAAAAAATGCTCAAATTGGTGCGAAATCGCGAATTCAGCCAGTCGGTCAGTGCGGAGCGTGTCGAGCTCGGGCCCATGATCGAGCAAGCGATTAATGACCTCGCGCCTTATCTTGAACTACGCGCGCAGAGCGTGGCCGTCTCTGTCGAGCCCGAGCTCGGGCCCGTCGAAGTCGACGCTTCCAAGATCGCCGACGTCCTGACAAACCTGCTGGCCAACGCCGTCAAGTTCACCCCGGATGGCGGCACGATTCGGGTCGAAGCACGCACCCAGCCCGAAGACAACAACTGGGTGCGCGTCTCCGTACTCGATCAGGGAACAGGCGTTTCGGTCGCCGACCAGCAATATCTCTTCGAGCCATTCTTCACGGGATTCGACACGCTCAGGCATTCCTCGGGCGATTATCAGTTCGGCAAGCGCGGCATCGGACTGGGCCTCTGGCTCGTCAAGACGTTCGTCGAGATGCACGGCGGACGTGTCGAGGTCGCGAGCACGGCCGGCGCCGGCTCGACTTTTTCGTTCTTGCTTCCACGATCGCGGGCCGCCGTACCCCCGACCACCGGCGAACAAACACAACTGCCAGTCGCCGGCTCGGCCCCCGATCCATCCCGGCCAGCCTGGATCGACCCTGTTTAATAACCCCGATCGCCGCTGGCTGGCTCGCTCACCAACGAGCGGGGGACGGCACAAGTCGAGGAGATGTCGCCGAGCACCTTGTCGTCAAGGTCGACGAGACGATTACCGTTTACCGCCGGGCCTGGGCGGTCGCGGCCGGCTGGATTGATGACTTTGAAATGGCGCTTGATGCGCCGAGCCGGTCGAAGAACCGTCTCAACTCCGCTAAATTAAATGGAACTTCTTTTTGTTGAATAACGGAGATACGCTCTGGAGTGTCTGCGTCCCTCGCAAAATACTGGCACGCTAGAGAGACAGGTCTGATGGAACGACGGCTCCAATTTCGCAGCTTCGATCTCGCTCGAAACGCGGTTTGCATGATCCTCTGCGCGGGCGTGGTTGCCGTTGGTTCGGCCGGCGCTGCCGAGCCCGTCGATTACGTTCGTCAAATCAAACCGATACTGAAACAGCGTTGTTATTCCTGCCACGGTGCGTTGAAGCACCAGGCACGGTTACGGCTCGATACCGGCGAATCGATTCGCCGCGGTGGTGAGAGCGGGCCGGGCGTCGAGCCGGGGCGAAGTGACGAGAGCGTCTTGATCGACCGCGTCACTGATATAAACCCCACGCAGCGCATGCCGCCTGAGGGGGCTCCTCTGACCAAAGAGGAGATCAACCTGCTGAGCGACTGGATCAACCAGGGTGCCAGATCACCCGTGGATGAAGCTCCCGAGGCCGACCCGCGAAAGCACTGGGCGTTTCTCAAACCGACTCGACCGGACGTTCCGAGAGTCAATTCGTCAGTTATGGTTGCAAATCCGGTCGACGCGTTTCTCGCGGCGGCACGCGACCGGCGTGGTCTTATTGCTTTGCCGCCGGCCGCACCCCATGTTCTCTTGCGCAGGCTTTATCTCGATTTGATTGGGTTACCACCCACGGGCGATCAGCTCCGCGAATTCCTGGCGGATCCCTCCGAGCCGGCCTATCGCCGCGTGGTTGACCGGCTGCTCGCCAGCCCGCAGTACGGTGAGCGCTGGGCCCGCCACTGGATGGACGTCTGGCGTTATAGCGACTGGTATGGCCGCCGGGCCGTTCCGGATGTCACCAATAGTTATGCCCAGATCTGGCGATGGCGCGACTGGATCGTGCGGTCGCTCAATCGCGACAAGGGCTATGACCGGATGGTCCAAGAAATGCTGGCCGCCGATGAGCTGGCGCCGACCGACATGGAGAACATCGTCGCGACGGGATTTCTCGTTCGCAACTGGTATCGCTGGAACTATAACTCCTGGATGAAGGACAATGTCGAACACACCGGCAAAGCGTTCCTGGCATTGACGTTCAACTGTGCGCATTGCCACGACCACAAGTATGACCCGATCAAGCATGAAGACTACTTTGCGCTTCGGGCCTTTTTCGAGCCCCTCGAGCTGCGCCATGATCGAATGCCCGATGAGCCCGATCCAGGCCCTTTCCCCAAATATGAATATGGCAAGGCTTATGGCCCCATTCATTCGGGAATCGTCCGCGTTTTTGACGAGAAGCTCGATGCCAGGACTCTTTTTTACACGCGTGGCGAATCTCGCAACATCGTCGCGGATCGGCCGCCGATTCCGCCTGGCCTACCCGCATTCCTGGGGGGCGACTCTCTTCGAATCCAACCCATCGACTTGCCGGTCGAGGCTTTTTACCCCGGTCTGAAGCCGTTCGCGCAACGCCAGGAGCGCACCAAGAGCCAGGTCGCACTTGCCGAAGCCGAAAAAGCCCTGGCAGCGGCGCGTCGAAATTCCGGTTCGCCCGAAATCGCCACGGCTCGCCTGACGGCCGCCCGAACTCAACTCGCGGCGATCGACGCACGCATCGCCGCTGACAGGGTCCAGTACGGATTGACCCCCGGTGATAAAGACGCGTACAGGCGAAAGGCCGTCGCGGCGGAGCGCCAGGCGAACGTCGATCAAGCGGCCGCCGAGCTCACCCAGGTGATCATGCAACTCCGTGACAAGTCGGGCTCCGATTTGACAAAAGCCAACGCCGCCGCCGCCCAGGCGAGCAGGCGGCTGGAAGCGGCCCGAGCCGCACTTCAGCGTGCGGATGGCGATTACACACGGCTTGGCCCGATCTATGCGACTCGCAGTACGGGACGTCGCACAGCACTCGCGCGTTTGATCACCGACCGGGGCAATCCGCTGACGGCGCGGGTCGCCGTCAACCACGTCTGGCGCTGGCATTTCGGGACACCACTCGTCGCGACGACATCCGACTTCGGCCGCAACGGCAAGCGCCCCAGCCACCCTGAACTACTCGATTGGCTGGCCGTCGAGCTGATGGAACCCGGTACGCAAGCGGCCCTGCCATGGTCGCTCAAGCCGATCCACCGGCTGATCGTCACCAGTGCCGCGTATCGCATGGGCTCTCATGCTGATTCCGATCCGCAATCGCAGTCGCTGGCGACCCACAACCGTTCCATCGATCCCGACAACACCTATCACTGGCGCTTTCAGCCGAGAAGGATGGAAGCCGAGGAAGTACGCGACAGTCTCTTGCACGCCGCCCACGAGATCGATTCGTCGATGGGGGGGCCGGATATCGATTTCACACAGGGTCTCTCCTCACATCGGCGCAGTCTTTATTTCAGCCACCACGGCGAGGCCCGGATGCCATTTCTGGAACTCTTTGATGCGCCCGACGCATGCGACTGCTACCGGCGTACGTCGTCGATCGTGCCCCAGCAGTCCCTGGCCTTGGTCAACAACGATTTACTTGTCAGTCTCAGCCAGAATCTCGCCGAGCAGCTCTGGGCCAGTTCGAGGCGCGGCATGATCGATCGCGCCGAACAATTTGTTAATTTTGCATTTGAGCAAGTGTTATCACGGCAGGCAACGGCCCGGGAACGGGCCATTTCCGTGGCATTCCTGGCGCGGCAGACCCAGCTCTTGCGAAGATCGCCGGCCGCCAAACAAACGCTGGTCGAGCCGGCGGCGAAGGCGCAGGGCGCCTTGATACACGCGCTGTTCAATCACAACGATTTCATTACAATCCGTTGAAATCCACGCAGACTCGAGGAGACGCGAAAGATGAGCGTCAAGCGCATCTTGCGGACCGGACCACCTTGCCGGCGGATCCATCGCCGATCGTTTCTTGCGGATATCGGCATGGGATTCACGGGGCTGGCACTGGGCTCGATGCTCCATCGCGACGGCGTCGTGCGGGCCGCGGAGCCGCGATCGGGCGCGGATCACTCTTTTCAAGGCCCCCATTTCGCCCCCAGGACCAGGAACATCATCTGGATCTTTCTGTCCGGCGGCGTGAGCCACGTCGAAACGTGGGATCCCAAGCCCGCGCTCAATCGTCTCGCGGGAAAGACCTACGACGCAACAGGAATGGCTAATCCGTTCAAGTCGCCCCTGTTTCGCGAACGGTCCAGGGCCGTTGTCGGCGAAGATCGCCTGCACGCGCACATCTTCCCGCTTCAGGTCGATTTTCGCAAACACGGCGAGTCGGGCATCGAGATGAGCAACTGGTGGCCCCAACTGGCGACGTGCGTCGACGACATCGCACTGGTGCGATCGATGTACACCACCGACAACGATCACGCGGCCGAGTTTCAGATGCACCACGGTCGGCACAAGCTCGACGAGAAGCAGCCGGTGATCGGGTCGTGGATCAATTACGGTTTGGGCACCCTGAACGAGAACTTGCCGGAGTTTGTCTTCCTCGGCCAGTACAAAGATATGCGCGTCAAGGAAGACTTCGCATCTGACTATCTGGGACCGCAGTTTTCGGGCGTCGAGCTGGCCCTCGACCCGAACAACCCGCTGCCGTTCAGCACGCGGGCAGGCGGCAAAGGGGCCGATGAACAGCGTAACGAATTCGAGTTGATTCAGCAGCTCAATCGTCTGTCGGCCGTCGAGTATCCTGACGACGAACAATTACGCGCCCGGATCCACGCCTACGAGCTGGCTTTTCGCATGCAAGAATCCGTTCCCGAAGCCCTCACGCTCACGGCCGAATCGACCGAGACGGAACGATTGTATGGGATCGATCACGAAACGACCGCCATCTACGGACGCCGGCTGCTGGCGGCCCGGCGCCTGGTGGAGCGCGGCGTGCGCTTCGTCCTGGTCTACTTGAGCGATTATGGTGAGTGGGATTCACATAACAATCTCAAAGAGTTGCATGCCAAATCATGCAACAGGGTTGATCGGCCGATTGCCGGCCTGCTCAAGGATTTGAAGCGTCGCGGGCTGACCGACGACGTGACGGTCGTCTGCTGCACCGAGTTTGGCCGAACCCCAGGACTGGAAGTGCGCGAGACGACAGTCGGCACGCCAACGGGCCGCGACCATCATCCCCACGCTTTCACGGTCTGGTTTGCCGGTGCGGGCATTAAGAAGGGAATGGTGCACGGCAGTACCGACGAACTCGGTTTCCACGCGGTCGAAAACCCCCACTATGTGACCGACATCCACGCCACGCTGTTGAACTTGATGGGGCTCGATCCACGCCGCCTCGATATACCCGGCCGCAAACGGCTGGAGATCGATTATGGCAAACCGATCGAACAGATCATGAGTTGAAAATTTTCATCGATGAACCGCGGCCAGTGTCTTTGTCTCTCTGGTTGATGATTGTTTGAATCCAATTCGTCTTACTTCTTCTCGGCCCGGCGCTGGGCCTTCATGTCGATCGGGCCCTGGTGAAGGATCGCGTGCGTCACGCGGCCCCTGGCGTCGTTGACAAATTCGAGCTGGGCGTCGACGACCTTGTAAAAATAGCATGTTTCTGATTGCGGAAAAATCGGAAAGGCCCGCTGCTGGGTGAGCTGGCTCATCAGGCGATTCTGATCGCGAGTGATGGTGATCGTCGCAGCTCCGTTATTGAATTCGTAGATCCCGACGTAGCTGTCGTAAAGCTTGGTGTCAATCGCGATTTCGTTGCGTGGCCCGGGCAGGGCGCACGGCTCACCAAGCGCGATTGCCGAGAGGTCGCGGGCGACCGGAAGCACGGGCGTTCCCTCGACATTGCTCAAGACGATCACGCAAACGCGTTCGTTCGGGAACCGGCTGATTGCACAGATGAAGCCGCCGATCGAACCCGTGTGAGTGTACAGAGGACGGCCGCAAGATGTCACGATCGACCAGCCAAAACCATAGTTGCCTTGATGGGGTGTAAAGATCTTCTCCAGCCCGCCTTTTGAGACGAGCTTGTTCGTATAGAGGGCTCGATCCCAGAGTGAAAGATCGTCCACGGTCGAATACAAGGCACCGCATGCGTGCAACAGCGACATGTCGAGCAACCGTGAGTTGAGAAACGTCGCGAAGGGTCGCGAATACCCGTCCGCACGATTCTTCAAAATCGGGATCGCGCGGTCGAAGCCGGTATCTTTCATCCCCAAAGGGTTGAAAATCGTTTCGGCGAGGAAGTCGCCATAGCTACGGCCGGCGACCTTTTCAATGAGTTTGCCGAGCACCACGTATCCGGAATTGCAGTATTTGTAGGCTGCGCCGGGCTTGGTCTCGAGTGGCTTGTCCTTGAATCGCGCAATCACCTGGTCGACGGTCACTGGCACTGGCGGGGCTGTTACGAAGTCGACAAAGGCGGTGTAATTGGGGATGCCCGAGGTATGAGTCAGGAGGTGCGTGATCGTGATATCGTTCCACGCTTTTGGAATATCATCCCAGTATTTCTTGATCTTGTCGCGAACATCAAGCTTCCCCTGTTCTTGAAGAATCATCACGGCCATCGCCGTGAATTGCTTGGTCAGTGAGCCAATGCGAAACTTGGTTTTGGGCGTGTTTGGCACGTCGAGCTCGAGATTGGCCATGCCGTAGCCTTTTCGCACCAGAGGCTCGCCGTCACGCGCCACCAGGATCGTTCCATTGAAATGGTCGTGTTCGACGCGTACACGCATGTATTTCTCGATCTGGGAGCTGATGTCTTCGGCGACGGCGCTCGTTGTGACGAGAAAGCAGGCCACGATGACCAGGAATCGAACCGACTGCATCACTGCCTCCCGCGTTAATAACCGAGAAGAACGAGCGGAGTTCAAGCGCAATGGATTCCGGATCGGCTCAGCAAGCCCGACATTGGTCGCGTAGAGATAGCAGATGAAACACATCGCCGTGTTCGTCGCGTGTCTGTTTGACGACCAAGATCGGCATCAACATCATTGATGCTGCCATTACGTTCGATTCTGAAGAGTTTCCGCGCTCGATCGATACGCCTGAAGTATGATGAACCGTGAACTCGCGTCGTGCAATCTTCGTTGCACGCGTTTATTGACTTCGACTTCTTGCTTGGCGAAGGCGGCATTTGTGAGCACTGCTTCGTTCTTCATACGCACAGCACGGCTCGATCTGGTGGCGGCGCGCCTCGAGCATCTCGCCGCGGAGCTCGATGATCTTCAGCACCTCGGGCAATTGCTCGGCGCCGAGATTCTCGCAAGCTGGCCGCCGGGCGAATTTGATCGCTTCGCGATCACTTACTTTCACGATCGCCTGGCGTGCGAGGGCGAATCCGCGGCCCCCTGGTACGCCTGGTACGCCATCCGCCGCGCGACGGCCGACGTCCCCGCGACCCTGATCGCCAGTGGCGGCTATTTCGGGCCCCCGTCGAACGACGGCACGGTCGAAATCGGTTACTCTGTCGTGCCCGAATGGCGGCGCCATGGTTATGCCACCGAGATGGTGGGTGGGCTGCTATCGCGCCTCGCCGAGGTGCCGGCAGTCAATCGCGTTCTCGCCGAGTCCGATGTGCAGAACGTCGCGTCGATCGGTGTCCTCACGCGGTGCGGGTTCCGACGCATCGGCAAGGGGCATGAACCCCACTTCGATCGGTTTCAGCTCGATCGCGCTGGCTTTCCGGTCGGTCTATCGGAACTGGCCCCCGCAAGCGTTTGAGTCGCGGCGCGAACCGCTCAGCCCGTGACGACGATCGTTTCGCACGGCACACGATTCAAGCCCGACTTCTGGTAGGGCCGGGGCTCGGGTTGGGCAAAACCGTTGAGGTCGACCGTTCGAGCACGAAACTCGTAGGAGCCCGGCGCGAGACCTTGCAATGTGACACTCCAGGGAACCGTGCTAAAGAGCAGGGGCCATTGTCGAGGCCGGCCCGTATCGCCATCGAAGCCCCAGATGTCTCCAGGCGCGGTCTTGCCGGGCAAGATTCCCTTCCAATCGGCGGGCGGCGCCATGATCGCGCAGGGCTTCCATTCCGCGGTTTGCCAGAGCGGGTCGGCCTCGTCGAGCGTCTTGCCGGCGGTCGCGCCGGCACGGAGCCAGTATTCGACGCGTTTGAGGCCCGACCAACCGGCCATGGCCGTGCCCTCGATCACGAGTGGCTCGCCCGCCTTCGACGACCGTGAGCCATGCGTGATGTAAGCAGCCGTTTTCAAATAAGACTCGGGATCGTTGTTCTGAAGGGCATAGGTATCGTTGGCCTTGTAATCGTTGGTCAAGACGATCCTTTGCAGCCATTTGACCGATTTGAACCCGTGCGCCCATGGCACGAGCATGCGCACCGGACCACCGCGTTTCAGCGGAATATCGCCGCCATTGAGCCGGTAGGCCACAATCGGCGGCGGCTCCCACGGGGGCGTCTCCATCACCCGGTTGTAGGCAAGCGATGATTGAAAGACCTGCGCGGGATCGTTGTTATGAAAACCCCAGTAATAGACCCGGCGAACGTTCGTTACCTTGCCAACGTGCTCGAGCACGTCGCGTAGTGACACTCCTTCCCAGAGCCCTTGTCCCAGCGGGACGGGAATATTGTTGCACTGCATCGCCTTCAAGATCTTGACGCTTTTCGTTCGACCCAGATCCTTGAGTGCAGGCAGGTCAATCGCGCTTTGATTCTCGAGGGAAGCTGGCCGCTCAAGCTCTGAAGACCCGTCGCCGACGATCTCGAGCCGCCACGTCTCGGCGGTCAGGCGGGCTTTCGCGAGCGCGTCTCCCTTCAACGTGGAAGGGACCGGCTTGCCGCGGCTGACATCAACAAATCTGGCTGCGTCGGTGATCAGCGATGGATACCTTCGGGGCTCGCCAGTGGCGGCGACCCGCGTGTTATCGACGAGCGGAGCCATCTCCGAAGCGTCTGACTGTCGTGCCCGAGGTGTCGTCGCCAGCCCGGTGGCCGCCGCGATGCCAAGAAACGCGCGGCGATCGATCGAATCGCTCATTGTCAGGGGCTCCCGTTAAACCAGCGACCTGTCGTCGCCCACCCACCGTAAGCGTCGCCGTTCACGATAATCTGTCATTGCCTCTGTTTGAAGATGTTGGCAAAAGGGGCCATTCGTTTGTCACTCGGCAAGCTGCTGTTGCTGAACCCACCGTCGTCGATGACCCGGATTTCCGCGACCGCGAGCAGCCGATACGACGAATTTGCGTCGCGGGCGCTCCGCGATCGACCTGCAATTCCGACGCAAGAACGGGTCGGCCGCAACTCGCGCGACGGCACCGCGGGCGTTCCCGCCGGCTGCCGAATGTTCCTGGAGATTTCCTCACCCGGACAAAACGGCACTCGGCCTCGGCGCTTCACCGGGGCTCCTGCAAGGCCCTATTCGCGGTTCTCAGCCCAGGGCCCAGGCTGGCCGGCACGCCCTCGAGGGGCCAAGAGACGGGATCGATTGCAGTGACCTTGACGATTTTGCGGCCTTAAATGGCAGTGGATGGCAGTAAATGGCAGCTTTTCGGCAAGGCTCGCAAAAAGCCTTTCGACTAATATGATGCAATCAATAGTGAATGCTTGAGGCGCATAACAGGTGCTGTCGCGCTCGACTCTCTGCGGCGCCCCCGCTGATCACGGTGTCGCCTCCTCGATACGAACCGGTGAACCGTTGTCGGGAAGCAGCATAGTCGGTGCGCAATCCACCTTTCCCAATACTACAATATACGCATCTTGCCCGGTTTGACACTTGTCCTGTTTCTATTTCACAGGTGAAACCTGGCTCGAAACCATGGTCCAGCAGAGCTTTCAAAAATATTCTAGAATTTTTCCATGGTGCCATTAAACACATGATAAGCGAGGTCATGAATCCGCGAGGAATGCGTCCTCGCCGGTCGGCACGCGGTGTACCAGGGGGCATTTAACACGTGGCCGCGGGCTTCCGCCCCGTTCTCAAGTCAATCTGATCGGTGGTCAAATCCGTTCCCTGACGCCCTGGCCCTTCCGATGTCACTCGAGTCGTTCCTCGTTCGCCGATCATCCGAGCGTTCCTCGTTCGGCGTTGCTCCTCATGATTGACGACACGCCGCGCTCACACTTTGGCCGAGCCGTTCCAGTTTCGCCAGCGCATCGCGATCGCCGGGGCACTCGGCGAGCACGTCACGCCAGAGCTGTTTCGCCGAGGCGAGATCACCACGCTCGGCCGCCAGGGCCGCCAGGTTGCGCCGGGTGAGATGCCCGTAGATCCCTTGATCCACGCTACAAAATTGGTCGGGACGTTGCAGGCCCAGGATCCGCCGCCAGCAATCCTCGGCCGCCGACGATTCGCCGCGTTGGCGATGAACGACCCCTTTGCGAAACCACAACTCGGCATCCTCGGGATCGAGCTCGAGGCCCTTCGCGCAGGTGTCCAGGGCGGCCTGCGAACCGCCCAGCATTTGGTGGGCTCGTGCAATCAGGGCGAACAGCTTGCGCACGATCGAATCGCTCGCGGCCGAGCCCGCCAGGCTCTTTTCGAGATAGCCGAGTGCTTCGTGCCAGCCACGGCGTTCGATGGCGATTGAGCCCAGGTTAAAGAGCACAAACGGATCGTCGGGCCGATCGGCGAGCTCGCTCTCGAGAATCTTGATATCGCGATCGAGCTTCCGGAACCGCAGCGCCGGGTCAACATAGCCGGTGTGGCGCACCGTCAGATCAGTCCACCGCGTGGGAATCTTCGCTCGCCGCAGCGACGGTAAAATTTGCTCGTGCACCCGATACGTTCCAGCGCACATCGGCGCGAAGCGGAAAAAGCCGGATATGATCGACGACCGTCTCGCCCCCAACGCCGTCGGGGCTCGGATCGCACGCGCAACGCACCACGTATCCGGCCGGATCGTCCGTGCTCAGGCCCGCCAGTAGCGCCTGCAGCTTGTCCCGTTCCGCCGGCTCGACCACGTCATCGGCGTCGAGCCAGAAGACAAAGTCTCCTGTGGCATGAGCCAGCGCCTCATTGCGGGCTGCGGCGAAATCATCAACCCACACGAACTCGAACACCTTGGCCCCAAATGATCGGGCGATTTCGATGGTCCGATCCTGGCTTCCCGTGTCGACGATCACGACTTCATCGAAGAGGCCGCGCACCGATTCGAGGCACCGCGGCAGATTATTCTCCTCGTTACGTACGATCATGGTGAGACTCACGATCGCCGCCGGCCCGCGCGCGAGCTGAGAAAAAGGGGACTGGCTCCCGGCCCGCATGCGCCCGCGGACCCATCACTTTCCCCGGCTGGCTGGGTGCCTGTCCCCTTTTTCGTGCTGCCAGCGCCAGCCGGAATCACTCTACCACCCGTCGCCGCGCCGCCCGCAAACGGTTGCAGCGTAACCTTGCGTCCATTGGTTTTCTCAAGCCCCCACTTCTCGGCGAACCGGGCCGCATTCTGATCAAGCAATGCCTCGGCATCAACTCCATTACCCGCGAACGTGCGGCTGCCGAAGTGATGAACAAAGCAATCGCGCGCCACGGCCAGTGAAAACCCGGCGCGGCGGGCTCGTTCGGCCAGATCATCATCGTCAAAGAACCCGAGCCCAAACCGCTCGTCGAGCCCGCCGATCTGAGTATAAACGGCCCGCTTCATGAGCAGGCAGAAACCAGACAGCTTGGGAACAGTCAGCCATTTCCCGCGGTGTTCGTCGCGCCACTGGCGGGCGAACGAAGGCATGTCGGCCAGGTCGCGATACGGAACCGCTTCCACCAATTGGGGCGGGGCGGCATAGTTCGACATCGGGCCGACCAGCCCGACAACCGGTGCTGGCCGCTTGCCGGTCGCCGCTTCCTCTCGCTCTTCCCAGTCGATCATCGTGACATGGGATTTTTCTTGTGAATCTTGATGAGTGAAATCGGCGGTCGAAAGGGCCAGCAATTGATCGAGCCAGCCGTCGGTGACAACCACATCATTGTTGAGCATCGCCAGGTATTCGCCGCGCGCAAGCTGCAACCCCTGATTGATGGCCGCGGGATAGCCGACGTTGGTGGCGTTAGTCACCACGGACATGGGCACAGCAGCCAAGTCGCGTGCGCCCGCCAGATAATGGGCTGTGCCATCAGTCGAGCCATTGTCGATGACGATCAATTCCCAGGGGGGCCGCGTGTGGCGTTTCAGTGCGGCGAGGCACTGCCGGGTGAATTCGAGCTGATTCCAACAAGGGACGATGATCGAGGTCAGTCCGGCGATTGATTTGCTCGTTGGCACGGTGCGGCCTCATCTCAAAGACGATCTTCACCACAGAGGACACAGGGAACACAGAGAGAAGAGCCGAGCGGCGGAAATCGAATGATCACACGCACTCCAACTCTAAAATACTTTTGGTAAATATGATCTCGGTTATATCTCTTTGTATTTGTTCGCTCGTCAGTTCATTATCTAGCCACCACCGTCCCCTTTGGTCTTCCCCTGTTTTCAACTCTGTGTTCTCTGTTCTACTAATGTTTCGAAATCTTCGAGGCGTGCGCAGATTTCCTAAGGCTTGATGGATACGGAAGTTATAGGAAGCGCCGAAATCTCGGCGCTCGACATTCAGTATTCAATAGTTCCGTTTAACGGTTGCGGCTTGGCCGCGCTGAGTCCTCTGTGGTGTAAATTCCTCATGAAATGCTCTGAGCATAAGCCATGGATCGCGGCCCTGGCTCGGCATTGCCCAGGACGTGCACTGCTCTCGCGCGGTCGATGATCACGCATGGCGTCGCCACGGGCAATTGATACTCCCACTTGCGTGCAAAGACCACGGCGCTCTGATAAAACTCCTTCGGCAATCCGACATTCCGCGAATTGTGATGGCAAAGCGCTCCGATCGCCACGACAGGAAGACCGCGTTCGCGGGCCTGGAGGCAGAGGTCCGCACCATAAAGATGAGAGCCCAACATTGGGTCGAACCGCAACCCGGCATGGCGCCGAACGACCAAGAGCAACTCATCAAGCGTGGCGACCCTAGCCGGCAATGCCGGACCGTCACGTAGCTCTCGCCCGCGATCGACCACCCAGCCAATGCGCTCGGGCGCCGAACGGCTGCGTGAGATCGCCCGGCGCAATGACATCACCGACCCCATAAACCCCTGCCACGCCGATCGGCCCGAACAGTCGCGCGGCTTCATCAAGCTGTTCGCTCAACAGCCGGTCCCATCCCTCTGGCAAGTAAACATCCTGATGTATGCAAATCGTCCAGTCTTATTGGGCACGTTTTAGGCCGAGATTTAAACCATCCTCGGCGCTCGGACAATGGGTGACGGCGATCAGTTCGTGTCGGCTGCCCGGATCCAGGCAGGGCGATCCCGATAAGTTCGCATCAAGCACCTCGCGATTTGCGACGCATGTCAAGAACGAAAACGACATCTCGCGAGCGCCGGGAGCCGGTTCACCCATGCCAATTTCTCTTCCTGATCGACACCTCGTGTGTCATGATTCGACATGTGTTGCTTATGCGCGGGTTCTCATTCCATAAGGTTCTTCCGACCTCTTGCCTTCCCCGCGAAAACTAGAATGACCCCATTGGCTCCCTGTCGTCCGGTCTGTCAAGAAAGGTTGCAGAAAAGCGGGACTAGTCAGGTACAGGCAACATAGGCAACTCTCGGGGAGGTCTCAGACCTGTACCGCGTCCTGCCGCTGCCTCTAAATCGGACCTGTCCCGCTTTCTGGCTTCCAGGGGGCAGCTCATAGGTGGCGGCTGAGTGCGGTTGCGACGCATTTCAGTCGCTGTATCTATAATACGTATCGACTCCGACGATGGTTGTTCTGTCGTTTGCGAGTCAAGATAACGCGGCAGCTTCTTTTGCTTAGAACGCCGCACCCATGTTGGTTCAATGCTTTGTGCCGTTTCGAGTTAAATTATTGTCTCGCACAGAAATGGTTTATAATCGTAGAAGGATTGTCATCGGGATGCTCCATCAGGGGGCAGCCTAGTTTGCGGCCCGGTGAGGTTGCGACTCACCGGGCCACTTTACCCAATCATCCCAACTTGAGACTTGGTTCTTTGGGACACTTTTGGGCACGACCCGCTCCTGTGGCTGGCTAATTTTCGACAAAGAATCGGCCTTCGGCAAAACGAAGAACGGGAATAGCCTGCGTCGTCGCGATCGGCTGCGATCTGGACATGCGTATCCTAGTCGTCGGCGACCGCTTCTGGACCTGCCGCAAGCTGGCCAATGATATCCTGCGCCGGCTGATCGCCCGGCATGGCCCGAACATCATGATCATCCACGACGGCGGCCCTGGCGTGGCCGATTCGTTCGCCAGGGAATGCCGGGCGCTTGAGATCGCG
The DNA here is from genome assembly GCA_963818265.1 of uncultured Planctomycetota bacterium. GTDB lineage: Bacteria > Planctomycetota > Planctomycetia > Isosphaerales > Isosphaeraceae > CAWFRS01. The sequence continues at coordinate 1,296,902 of CAWFRS010000001.1, forward strand.
ATGGAGTACAACCCACCGGACTGGGCGGGCTTGGGGAACCTTGGTCGTTCGGCCCGTTACAAACAGATGATCGCGTCCGGGGCTGACATGTGCATCGCCGTGCATCGGTCGCTTGCCGAAAGCACGGGAACCAAGGATTGCGTCAGGCAGGCACTGGCTGCGGGGATTCCGGCGTTCCTCATCTCGAACGAACGGGCGTTTCCGTGGCGGCTTCAGGCGGACGATAAGCGGCTTGGGTGATCGGCGCGGGCACATCGGTGCAACGCCTAATATACGGCGGTTTAATCAGTCTTGTTTTGTTCGTAAACCTTTTTAATAAACATTTGCTTATTGCATGCTTGACACTGATCTCTCGCGTTGAACATGATGCCTCCGCGTTTGCAGTTCAGGCGGGACATAGTTTGGTTCTCGCGTCCGCGACAAGACGCGGCCCGCTGGTCGAAGCACAAGCGATGAGGCTTAATGATGATCCTGCGAATCCTGAGTCTGCTCCTGGGAGTTTGTCTGGCTACGATCCCCTGTCTAGCGAAAGCTCAGACGGTTTTTAACGACGGGCGAACACACTCGGTCAATGGGGCCAGCGGGGCGATCTTTGTCGAAAACGGCTCGACGTTAAATATCGAGTCGCCTGCTGCCGTCTCGGGGTCGTCGGCGGTTTTGTCAGGGACCGCAGTCTACGGCGACGGGAGTTCAGCCATCAACCTGACAGGTGGTCATGTGTACGGAGCTGTATCGCCGAGCGTATATGGGCAAGCAGCGATCTCCGCCGATGGCTCATTTTCGGCGTCGGGCGGTTCTGCGATCGGCGCGAATTCAACAATTGTGATGAGTGAAGCCGGAGCCGGTCTGCTTACCGGAGTCAGCGCACATATTTCTGGTGGGTCTTTTACTGGAGGTAACGGGCCAATTGGGGGAACAGGTGCCGCCCTCTACGGAAACATCTCGATTTCGGGAGGGTCGTTTCAGGGAGGCGATTCTTCTGACCTACATTTGGGCGCATCCGGATTGGGATTGGGGCCTACCGGCTCCAGCACGATTACGGGGGGCAGCTTCACGGGAGGCAACGGTCCTTTCGGCAACGGTTTTGCCTTAGAAGTTTTCCAATCTAACTTTTCGTCGCTGACGATTTCGGGCGGCTTGTTCAATGGAGGCATTGATTTCGATGTCTCCGGTGGCGAGTCGATTGTGTTCGTCGGTTCGGGTTTTCACCTGTTCAGATCAATGGGCCAATTGTCTTTGGGAGGGGCGTTTTCCGACGGTTCAATACTTAGTGTGCCCATTTTTGACGACGCAAACGCTCAAGCTTGGCTCTATGTTGAGCCAAGCGGCGTCGAGGAATTTGGCTTTGGCAATGCACCGTCTGGTGCCGTGTTCGTGCCGATCGCACCCGTCCCCGAGCCATCGTCCTGGCTGATGATGGCGACCGCAGGGCTCGCCGGCTTGGGATTCTGGATGCATCAGCGGGCTGGATCCGATCGTCATTCGGTCGAGTCAGGCCACGGTATCGGGTCAACGATGACTTGGCCGTCGTCAGGGCCGATTGCAGACACCCACTTTTCGAGGGCCGATTGCAGACACCCACTTTTCGGGCCGATTGCAGACACCCGGGCCGATTGCCGGGCCGATTGCAGACACCCACTTTTCGAGTCCGATCGCCGACACCAAGCGGAGTGTCTACTGGCGACTCGATCGCAAATGATGGGTGTCTGGCTCTTACCCTTTAACCCCAATACCGTTGAAATAGGCGCAAGTCACAGCCTCTTGTTACCTTAGGTTTGTCAATGACCGAGGCAACAAGGAGGCTGCGACTCGCATGCATCAAGGACAATGTGCATTGCCGGCCGATGAGACCGGCCGGGTTTTGGATCGAATGGCGGGTCTGGAACAGATTATCCGCCACCATGACATTCAACAAGCTCTCGCGACCGCCGGTCGGGTAAATTCGCGGCGTTGCGTTTTGACTCATGAAGTCACTTTGTGGGTCGTGCTTGCGATGGGATTGTTTACCGATCTGCCGATCCGACAAGTCTTCAAGCAGGCCAGACGGCTTCGCTACGGTGAAGACTCGCCCCATCGTTCGAGCCTCTGTGTCGCGCGTCAGCGGCTGGGAATCGAGCCCGTCCGGAACCTGTTCGATCAGGTCGTTCGCCCGCTGGCCCTGCCCGAGACACCTGGAGCGTTTTACCATGGCTTGCGTTTGATGGGCATCGACGGCACGGTCCTCGATGTCCCGGACTCGGACGCCAACTCGGCGGCTTTCGGACGTCCCTCGGCAGGGCCGCGGGGCGATGGAGCCCGATCGCAGACACCCACTTTTCGGGCTGATTGCAGGCGAGCCCGCCAAGCGTCGAACGCATCCGCGATTTGAGGCAGAAAGGACCAGTCTATTGACAGGCCAAGCTGGCTTGATACAAATAGTCACTAATGAAGGGGCGATCAGTTCAATTTTGCGACACTCAAGACCAGTCCCAGGACGAATTCATGCCCGCATATCCTCGTCGCGACATTGTGGCCCACGATGAGGTTGGCGTCTATCATTGCATCGCGCGGTGTGTGCGCAGGGCCTTTCTATGCGGCGTCGATCCTCTTTCAGGCGTCGATCATGAGCACCGCAAGGAGTGGATTCGCGAGCGGCTCCAACAGCTCGCGTCGGTGTTCGCGATCGATGTTTGCGGCTACGCCGTGATGAGTAACCATCTGCACGTCGTGTTGCGCGGCCGGCCCGACCTGGCCCAGGACTGGAGCGACGAGGAGGTTGCCATCCGCTGGAAACGGCTTTATCCAGCTCGCGACCCGGCGACGGGGAGTCCCATCGAGCCTGCGGAATGCGATCTCGCGATGATCGTGTCGGATCGCGCCCGGGTCAGCGAGCTGCGTGAGCGGCTGTCGAGTCTCTCCTGGTTCATGCGCTGCCTGAGCGAGCCCATTGCGCGGCGGGCCAATCGCGAAGACGGCTGTACGGGCCGATTCTGGGAAGGTCGATTCAAGTCGCAGGCGTTACTCGACGAGGCAGCGATCCTGGCGTGCAGCATTTATGTCGATCTCAATCCGATCCGGGCCGGCATCGCGACCAGGCCGGAGGAATCCGAACACACATCGGCCTTTGATCGTATTCAATCGATCCAGGCGGCCGTGGCTGAGTTGGAGCCGAGCGACCTGTCGGAGTCGGTTGGATCACAAGAGAGTGAGCACCAATTGACGAGTCGAGTTCATCCGTCACCACAGCGCAGTGCCGATGAGTGGCTATGTGAATTAACCCTCCTGGAAGGTCCGGCGATCGGTCCCGACGAAAACGAGGTCAGCGCTGACGCGGGCCGGAACCCGACTGACTCAACCCCGGAAGTGACGGCGGAAGCAGGCCGACGTCGGTCACGAGTCGATCGTGTCGCCCGCGCGTCAGATCAGGGATATTTGCCGATGACGCTCGAGAAATATCTTTCGCTCCTGGATTGGACCGGACGCCAGCTTGGGAGCGCGGCGGGAGGGATGATACCGGCGGAGCTGGGGCCGATCTTGGAGCGGCTGGGCATCAAGAGTGCCTGCTGGGTGGAGACGGTCCAGCATTTCGGCCGGTGGTTCAAGCGTGCGGTAGGACGTCGCGATTCGCTGGCGGCGTTGGCGTTGCGTGCGCGGCGAAGTTGGTTCCAGGGCCAGCGTGCCGCGGCGGTGGCCTTCAGTTAGGCGCGGTTTGCTCGATGGATGAGCAACCGGGATCAGTTTTTTTAGTCGCGGAGTTAGTGGCGCGCTTCTCGACCAAGGGTCGCCGTGAACGAGCAATCAATCCGACCTCGGCGCGAGGATTCCAAGCCAAGACGGCTTTCCTGCGATTTACGCACGTAAACGCCGCATTAAGGGCCGTGAGTTCTGCCCTCATTAGACCAAAGAATGGAGCGCCGCGGTGCTACTTCGCGGTGCTACTCGCGACTCGATCGCAAATGATGGGTGTCTGGCTCTTACCTCATCGCAAATGATGGGTGTCTGGCTCTTACCTCGGCTTGTTGGCCGGCAGCGGCTGAGGAGTAATCGTGAAGGTGAGGCCGGTCGAACCAAGGCCGAGACTGGGGAGCGTGACGTCGACGGTTTCACCGATGGCGATGGAAACAGGATCTTGCAGGATCGGTCCTGGCGGAGTCGGAGTTGGGATCGGTGAACTTGGGGGGGTCGGCGAGACCGGTTGGACGCCGCCGCCCCCGACCGGCGCCGCTGGATTCGTGGATGCCGGTGCGATCGGCTGCGCCGGAGGAGTGATCGCACCGACTGGCGGTGCCGGGGGAGTGATCGCGCCGACTGGCGGGACCGGCCGCACCATCAAGGCGCCCAGATGGTGGTTCGCCGTGTAGTGCGGATGAGCGGTCAGCTCGGAGACGAGGCTGGCCGCCCAGCCGTGTTGTGTTGCGTAGGCGACGTTTTGGCGAAGGGATCGCGACAAAGCGCCCAGTCCCAGGTCGGCAGCGAGCCGCGGATGCTGGGCCAGTGCCAATGCGAACGTATCGAGGTCTGTGCCGCCAAGGCGGGCCTCGAGCATCTGCTCGTGAAGCAAATTGCGATCGAGCCGCGGTCTCGCCTGGCTCACACTCATGAGCCGCCGCATTTCAAGCTTGTCGAGATACGGCTTGAGTTGCAAACGATGCTTGCGCTTTTCGCGGTTCATGGTGCAGTCCCTTGAAGAAGTGTCAAACCACGGTGCGGACGTAGATCCGCGCGGCCATCCGGCTGTGTTGTGGCGATTTGCGCGCAAACCGCGCGAGCGGTTGACGCATCAAGATAACCGAATGGAACACCGGCGCTGGAGCGATTCAGGCGATGAAACAAGCGGCTGAGAGAATCCGGAGCGTGGCACACAGGACCACGATCCCGGCCATCGGAACACGCTCAAATCGGAAAGGTGTCAGGGGATTCGAATGACACTCTCTCTACACTCGTTTATGGAAAAAAACCGCGAATGGGAGACAAAAATTAGATGATGAATTTCAGTTGAAATTGTCATCGATCGCGCATCCCAAGTGTGCGGCGCTGTTTGCGGAAGTAATTTAGACCGACGCCGCCGCGAGCGTGGTGCGGTTCCAGGCCGCTCAGCAACGAATCCCTCGTTCCACTATTCTGCGGGACCGGACTCCCCGTTCCCGCGGAAATGAATTTCCCGGATCTGGGCCATTTTTCGCTGGATGCTTCGCTCATTCTCATCGAGGGCGAGGGCGATCTCCTTTCTCGTATAGCGGTCACATCGCATATTGATAATTTGCCTCAAGACCGGATCGCGTACGCGTTCAAGCAGATTCTCACGCTCATCTCGAGTGAGAACGAGATCCTCGGCTTCGCGGGAGCGACGACGGCAAGGCGTCAAGGTCCGCGTCGGTTCTCCTGATGCCGCCCAAGGCCCCGTCATTCCACGGGTCTCCGTGCGTCCCAACCGAACCGGCCCCGCCGCGACGGGTTGCCTCGGAGCGCTTCTGCTGGTCGCCGACAACTCGCCTCAGGATTGTGGCCATGAGCTTGGCGAAATCGTCCGCCATCGCGATCCGGTCCAACATACCGCGTCCTCGAAGACGGCATATCTTCGCAAAGGCAAGGTTCACGGCGCCTTCGGCGTCAAGATCGCCATCATCGATCCGCCGGTCACGCAGCATGCGGTTCGCCGACCGAACCAGCCTTTCCTTGTGGCGAACCAGGTATTCGGAGAGAGCGTCATCATCGCCGCCGACGAGCCGGCGAACGATCAAGGTCGTGCTGTCGGGTTCAAACGGCTCTGGATCAGAGGGCGACACTCGAAGTGGTGCTTCCCAATTTCGGTCTGGCGGACATCCCTGATTTCGCTTTCGCGAAGTTGAGACATGATTCGAATGAAAAAGATTGTTCCGCGTCGGATCGACTTTTGTCACGTCGAGATCGAGCGGCAAAAGCAAGAAGGCGAAATGCGAAATACGAGCACATGGCAGATGCCTGGTTGCAGCGACGATGGGCCGTTCAGCTGCATCTGCTTCGAGTCCACTCGATCTGGCGCTCATGTCGATCGAGCGCGGCCCGTTTTGTTGGGCAATCGATTCGCGTAGGCTCTTCCTCTGGAGCCTTCACTGCCCGGTGCCTGATGTCCAACAGCGGACCTATTCCCCTCAAACCGCCGCTTGTGAGCACCGCGACCAGAGCTATTGATGCAGACAATCGACTCCGCGATCGTCCCACCTAATCTGGCGAATTGTCAAAATGATTGCAAATGAATTTCTAAAAACGAATCTTAATTTTGCAAACAGTGGTCTCGAGTTCGCATACTTTTCGAACTTAGATTGGGGCGGAGTGAGTTCCCGGTGTCGGGTAACTACGGTTTAAGTCACGATAGCCGACCTCACTGCACGCTGACCGGTTGCACGAGCTTCGTTGACGCGTGCCGTCCCGCCGATGCGATCGTCTTCCTTCACGATGGCCGCCGTTTCCCTCATCGGCTCGTCGTGCATCTTCCCACGGTGAGATATATAATGTGAGCGTGCCATGAGACGGTGATGTGTTCTCCGTCATGCTCCGCCGTTACACTCCGTCCTCGCAGTGCCTGTCTTTGCGTGCCTCTTTCTGGAAGGGGGAGAGCACGTTCGCGTCGCGGGCCAGGAGCCAGCGGCCGTCGGGCTGTTTGCGGTAGATCGTGAGTCGATCGCCGGCAAGCCGACTTTCCCCTCCGCCGGCGCGTGGGGACACGATGAGCGAGTCCCGGCTGCGCGTGTACGCAACCTCGCCGACGATCACGACCTCCATCAGCTCGCTGGCGCAGCGGATCCGAAGCTGCTGGTGGGCGGCGGAGAACTTGGTAGAGAACCCATCCTGGCCCAAGCACTCCTCGCCCGGAGTGAGGAATGCGACATCGTCCGTCGCCAACACGAGCACCCGGGCCAGGTCGCCCGAGTTGACGGCGTCGACCCAGGTCGAATGGAATTCGCGAATCGCTCGTTCATCTGACCCCATATGCGACCCCCTTGGCGACATACGCCGGTGGCGTTTTCTACCCAAGCTGCTCGGCGAGGCCGACGATGAGGCCCTCGGGCCCCCGGATATAGGCCAGCCGGTACGAGTCACCGTACTGCATCTCGCCGATGAGCTCGGCCCCGTGGGCGACCATGTGCGCGACGACATCGTCGATGCCATCGACGGCGAACATGACGCGACGAATGCCCAACGTGTTCACCGGCGCGTCCACGGGCCCGAACCTGATCGCGTCCGGCGTGTGGAACTTGTCCAGTTCGATGCCCTGACCGTCGGGGGTCCGCAGCATCGCGATGGTCGACCGGACATCCCCCAGCCCGATCAGGGCCCCGACCTCTGGCCCTCTGACGGTCGTCTCGCCCTCGAGCGTGAGGCCCAGCTCGAGGAAGAACGCCTTGGCGGCTTCGAGATCGTCGACAACGATGAGGACGTTGTCCATGCGTTTGACCGACATTGGTTTCCCTCGCCGCCCGTTCAGCCCTTCTTCGCGATCCGGTAATGCACGGCCGCTTCGGAAGCCTCGAAGCCCGCCACCTCGTAGCCTTCCATCTCGCCCAGCAACCGCTCACCTTCCCCGACGAAGACGGGGGCCATGACCAGGTGCAGCTCGTCGAGGAGCCGGGCTTTCCAGAAGGCCCGGACCGTGGAGACGCCGCCGTTGACCTTCACGTCCTTATCTCCGGCCGCGGCCCGGGCCTGCTCCAGGACCTGCTCCGGCGAGCCGCTGACGAAGTGGAAGGAGGTGCCGTTCTCGAACTCCAGGGCAGGCCGGGGGTGGTGCGTCAGCACGAATACCGGGTGCTTGAAGGGAGGGGCGTCGCCCCACCAGCCCTTCCACCCCTCGTCGGCCCAGGGGCCGCGGAGGGGGCTGAACATGTTGCGGCCCATGATGGAGGCGCCCACGCCCTCGAAGGCCCCGGCCGCGTAGCTGTCGTCCAGCCCCGTGCTGCCCCCCTCTCGGCCGACCATCGACCTGAAAGTGCGGGTGGGGAAGAACCAGTTCATGATCTGCATGGCGTCCTTGCCGAAGGGCTCGGACTGGCTCTGGTGAAGGCCGGCTCCGAAACCGTCCAGGGAGCAGGCGAAGTTGCGGACCACGACTTTGGGCATTCGGGATTCTCCGAAGATCGACGAGCCGGATTCGGGGATTGAAACCAGTTATCGGCAGGAAGTCAACGCCTGTGCAGTATTTTCAGACAAGGCGACCGGAGCGGGCCGTGATATCGCCGGCTCTCCACCGGAGATCCGGCCGCCAGCGGCGAACCAGGAAATAGCGCGGCTGGTTCGAGCTTCGTGAAGCTCGGCAAGATTGATTGCCCCTATCTTTGAACGACAAAGCCAGGCTATCATGGGGCTCTGGCCTCAGAGCACTCGCTCTGCCGACCCGCAGGCACCACCCTTCTGCTTAAGGGCGATGGCCGCACGCGACGGGCCGACAGCTAATCTTAAGCTGGCGGATGCCCGTACGATGACTCAGTCCATCGTCTCCCATAAAGGAGACTCGCCGCTCCCACGTACACCGGCTGATCGTTGGCCCGATGACTCGCCGCAACGGGTCGAGGCGAACCGTATTCTTCGCGAGGAACGCTTTCGGTTGCTCGTGCATGGCGTGACCGACTACGCGATTTTCCTGCTTGATGCCGAAGGCCGCATCATCTGCTGGAACACCGGCGCTGAACACATCTTCGGATACACCGAGGCCGAGGTTCTCGACCAGTTCTTCGGCCATTTCTTCACGCCCGCGGACATATTCAACAACGAGCCGCGCAAGGAGCTGGCGGCCGCGACGGTACATGGATCGGCGCGAGACGATCGCTTTCATGTGCGCAAGAATGGCGAAACCTTCTACGTCAGGGGCACAATAACCGCCATCCGCCAGGGCAACCAGCTCCTCGGGTTCGCGAAGGTCATTCACGACCTCAAGGAAGAGCAGGCACGCGACGAGCTGCGAAGGCAAGCCGAAGCTCTGATTGAAGCGGACCGAATGAAAGATGAATTTCTCGCCATGCTCGCCCATGAACTGAGGAATCCGCTGGCGCCGATCTTGAACGCCATCGAGATCCTCCGCAGCGACGTGTCGACAAGTCCCGTCGCTCAGCAGGCCAAGGTGATCGTCGAACGCCAGGCCAAGCAGATGGCGCGGCTCATCGACGACCTCCTCGACGTTTCGCGAATCACGAAGGGTAAGATCGAGCTTCGCAGGGAGCACGTCGAAATCGGTGTACTCGTCGATCGGGCCATCGAGACCGCCAAGTCGTCGATCGAGGCGCCGCCACGAGGTCTCCGTCGCGGTCGAAGACGGTCCCCTGTGGGTTGAAGGCGATCCCGCTCGCCTCGAACAGGCTCTGGTCAACCTGCTGATCAATGCAGCGAAGTTCACCGAACCGTCGGGACGCATCTGGATCACAGCCAGGAAACACGATGGCCACGCCACCATTCGGGTGCGCGATAGCGGCCTTGGCATCGTGCCCGAGCTCCTGCCGCGGATCTTCGATATCTTTGTCCAGGCGGATCGCTCACTCGACCGCTCGCAGGGGGGGCTGGGCATCGGTCTCACGATGGTCCAGCGCATCCTCGCGCTGCACGGCGGCCGCGTCGATGTCACGAGCGACGGGGCCGGCCGGGGGAGCGAATTCACGCTGCACGTTCCCATGGCCTCCGCGGCGGTCGCCGACGATCGAGCTAAAACGGCGGGTGCCGACGAGACCGGCAAGGGTCGTTTGCGAGTCCTCGTCATCGAAGACAACGTCGATTCAGCCGAGAGTCTGAAGATACTTTTGAGTAAGCTGTACGGACATATTGTGAAAACGGCCCACACAGGGCCGGTCGGCCTGGAACTGGCTGGCTCGTTTCAGCCCGAAGTCGTTCTTCTCGATATCGGGCTGCCGGGCATGGACGGCTTCGAGGTCGCGGACCGTTTGAAAAAGATGCCCTGCATGAAATCGGCCGTCATCATCGCCGTGACGGGTTACTCGAGAGACCTCGCCGCCATAAGACATCCGACTGCTTCGCCTTTTGATCATCATCTTACGAAGCCCGTCGATCCGAACAAATTCAAACAATTGCTGCAGATGATGGAAAAATCGTGATGCAGCCGAGCATGGCGGCGAGCCGTTGATTAGCCGGTTTTCTGACCAGGTCGCCTCAAGGTGTGTAAGCGCTCTCGCTCTCCGGCGATTCACGAGCTTACCGGGCGGTTTTGAAAGGGAGACCGCCGCACCCGGGCGAAAGGGTCTAGACCGTCACGACACCTTGATCGAGCTTGACTGTTCCGTCTTTGTCCTTGACCGCGAACCCACAGTAATAATCTTCCTGGTCGGCGTTACCGGGGTCAGTGAGAAAGAGGTAAATTCGATAAGTTCCCGTAGGCCAGTGCTTCGAGAGCTCCAGTTGTTTAAGGAGTTCTTCCCGCGAATCCTGAGAGAGCATCCAGCGACCACTCGGGTGCTTGAGGTGGTATGTCGCCTGCATGATTGAATCCCCGCTGACTGAAGTGGCGACGGCTCCTATTCCTGTTCGTCAAAACGACATTCAATGAGCTTGGTCAGCGCGTCCAGGGCTGCCGTGGCATCAGGACCTTCCGCGGTCAGCTCGAGCCGAGAGCCGCACTCGGCGGCGAGCATTGTGAGATCGAGAATGCTTCGACCGCTCGCGGTGCGGTCACCAAAAACGATCCGAATATCAGACTGGAATTGCCTGGCTAGCCTGATCATCTTGTCACAGGCCCGAAGATGCAGACCCAGCGCATTGGTGATCTCCACCACGCGGGTCGGGCGTTCCACGACGCCGTCCTCATGGCTCATCGCTCCGTTTGAAGTATGATTATCTTCAGGAGACTCCAAACTCATGTCTGGCGCAGGAATCAAATCGAGCAACACATTGTGATCGATGGGTTTGAGAAAATAGTGGTCACATCCAGCCATCAGTGCTCGTCGACGATCTTCTTCCCGTCCATGGCCCGAGATGGCAATGATGACAAGCGATCGGGGCAATTCCGTTCGGAGCACGGTGGCAACATGACAGCCATCGAGTCGAGGCAGACCGATATCAAGCAGCACATACCTGGGCTTTTGAGATAGTGCTGTCTCGATTGCTTGCGGTCCGTTTCGGGCGATTTGCACGTCGTGACCGTGGAGTTTGAGCCATTGCGCCATCGAGTCGGCGGTATCGTTGTAGTCATCAACGACGAGAATCTTAGCCATACAGGACCTGCCTGCGGGAGAGCGCATTCACGCAAACATAAATTAAAGATGTGTTGCAACCGTGGCTCAATGGTCGAAACGTGCACATCAAACGCACCTGCTCCGCGGACCAGCATGGGCCTTCGAAATCGACTACGCTTGATATCGCGCATGCGACTACGCTTGATATCGCGCATGCGACTACGCTTGATATCGCGCATGCGACTACGCTTGATATCGCGCATGCGACTACGCTTGATATCGCGCATGCGACTACGCTTGATATCGCGTGAGGGCCGAAGTAAGCCGAACTAAGGGAGTCTGCGGTATGCTACTACTTTGTCATGACTAAAAAGTCAGGTTGCTTGGTCGCCATTCAGCCCTGGAAAACACGCTGCAAACCTGTTAGTTGTCCCGACAGCTTAGCTGTGACACAGCACTGAAATGCCGTTGCGCGATCCTGGGAGGGTGAGGCCTCCGCACGAAGCCGAGTGCCAGTGCCGACTCAGGGAGCCTCCGCGTCTTTGGAATCATGCAAGGCCGTTTAGGCGTTTGCAGCATGTTCAACGCAATCTTAGTCCGATCATGGGAGAAGCGCTGATTGCTTTCAGCTATCAAGCGTACCAACTTGCCGATTTTTTACGCTATTTTGGAAAAACTTGGGTATAGTGAGCCTTGGCGTCCGGGGTGAAATGCGCTGACATATCCGCGCTGTTGCGGATGGGAATGACACAAGTTCTGATTTCTACAAGCTCTTGCAGAATCTATCGCCCGTTCGACATTGGATAATCCGAGGGGATTAGGCCCTTGCCATTGGTGGTCCTTTCGCAGGACGGATTGGCACGGTTTATCGATGGCAAAGAAGCGAATTTTGATGGCCAGACCGGCGAACCGGTTCCTGGCCCGGCTTCCTGAATTAACCTACCGGCGGCTTCGTCCACTGCTTCACCCGGTGAATTTGACTGCGGGGCAGGTCCTCTATGAGGCCCGCGCCTCCGATCGATTATGCGTACTTCCCCATGGGGGCTGTTCTTTCGGCACTGACCGTGATGCAGGATGGTAACGCCATCGAAGTGGCGACCATTGGCAACGAGGGACTTGTTGGGCATTACGGCACAGGCGGCAGCCGGTCTCCGCACCGCGTGATCGTGCAAGTCGAGGACGGCGGCCTGCGAATCGCCGCGAGGCTCTTGCAAAGCGAGGGGGACAGGGACGAGCCGTTCCGCGAGCTGTTGACGGCCTACCATATCGCGTTCATGTCACAGGTGTCGCAGTCCGTTGCGTGCAATGGCCTGCATCGACTGGTGCAGCGCTGCTCTCGCTGGCTCTTGATGACACGCGACCGCGTCGGTGCCAATGACTTGCGTTTGACGCACGACTACCTGGCGCTCATGTTGGGTGCCCGCCGCGCCAGCGTGACCGCGGCACTCGCTCCACTCCAGAACGCGGGCCTTGTGCGATCGTCTCGCGGTCGGATCATCATCACGGATGGTCCGGGACTCGAGGCTCGTGCGTGCGAGTGCTATGTCGTCGTGCGTGACGAATATGACCGGCTCCTGGGCAAGCCAAAGGTCGTGCTTGACGAAGTTAGCCAGGTTGTGGGCCACCCAATATGAGAGCCGTCGGTCGGGCGCCGTAGCGATCGAAACGAGCTGAAATGCGAGACCCCAGCCGCAGCCCTCGCACCATGCATGACCCACAAGTCAAGCACCGGACACCAGGTCGGTTCTTGTAGCTCGGGCTTGTAGCCGGCCGCTCTGAGGCCGGGAGTGCCGCGGCCTTTTCCCGAGCCTTATTCGGCGGTCAACCGGCGGTTTTGATCGCCTGGGTAACGCCTCTTCGCCGCGGCATTCCCGGCCTCATGGCGGCCGGCTACAACAGGGCATTCCCGGTCTCGGAGCGAACGGCTACGACAGGAGCACGACGCGGAGCGTCGCGACAAACGTACCCACACGGACCGCGGGAACCACGAAGAATTTAGACATCGAGACCCGCGGATCATGCATGGCCCTCGCGCGGCGGCAGTGACCGGCAAGTGCGCTCGGTTCGCCTGTGCTCGCCGGATGACCAATGCCCCACGCTCACCTTGACAGCGATCTCGAAGTCAATGCGAGACCGCCAGGCGAACATCTTGCGCGTGGAACGCGCTTTCACATCAGACCCTGGCGGCGCGCACTGATCCGGCGAAAGAAAGCAAGGCCAGTCCGGCGATGATGTTTCCCACGTTGGTGGTGCCGGAACGGGCCGGAATGTCGCTCAGTCCATTAAAGGTCAGCGAGGCGCCGTTGAATCCAACCGGCGGTCGCTGGCTCCGCGATGAAGATACGCGCAACGGCGGCCTTGAGACGTGAGAGACCGTGCGGAGGAGGAAATGTGAATGGAGTCATGGCCGTGGGAGAAGAGCGAGTGAGCGATGCGAAGGGTGAGACGAAGATTCACACGCCGGAGGAGATCGCCGAGAGTCTGGGACGAATCACGATCAAGACCTTGAGCGCGTTCATTCGAAGTCGAAACCTGGAAACGACGACCCTGGGCCATGCGCCCCCCTCGCGCAAGGGGGGCCCGGCGCGGCGGATCTGGGGCATGACCGATGCTCAACTGGAGAGGCTTCTGGCGCTCAGAAAGCAGTGAGACGCCGGCCAGGGCCGCGGCTCGGATGCGCCTGAGCGACTGGACTGCGCCGGCAGCCGTTGCCCCTTCGCGCGGCTTTGCCCCGCAAAAAAAAGATAACAAGACACTCGTCGTCTGAAAAAATTGGTTGATACATGACCGCCAGGATAAACAGTCGAGGCGAATCATGCTCAGCCAAGCAGCTCCCGGATCGGTTTGCCCGCGCTGAGCTTGATGGGACGGCTTGTGGCCGGTGCGATGTTTTCCTTGCCTGGATTCAGGTCGAGCGCGGCCAGCACCGTGGCGTATACGTCTTCGATCGATACGGGCCGCGCCGGATCTTTCACTCCGTCGGGATCGGTCTCACCGATGGCCAGACCGCCCCGCAGGCCGCCGCCGGCGATGGCCAGGCTAAAACCATTCGTCCAGTGATCGCGGCCCGCCGTCAGGTTCATCCTGGGCGTGCGGCCGAATTCGCCGCAACATAGAACAACCGTGCGGTCGAGCACATTACGCCGCCTGAGATCGCGCAGGAGCGCCGCAAACGCCGGATCAAGTATTTTTACCTTGGCGCTTTGAAATGAATGATTGTTGACATGGGTATCCCATCCATCAAGGGTGACCTCGACGCAGCGCACGCCGACCTCGGTGAGCCGCCGCGCCGCCAGGCAGCCGCGGCCGAAAGGGGTGTCTCCATATTCGGCGCGAAGGGCCGCGGGCTCTTGCGAGACGTCGAAGGCCTTGAGCTGCTCGGAGCTCATCATCGTTCGGGCGCGGGCCAGTGTCTCGCGATGAAGAGTTGCGTCGACCCGCGAGCGCACGGCCTCGCGCAAAGGTTCGCTCGAGAACGTCGAGGTCGCGAACCCGCGCGAGATCGCGTGGACCGGGTACACCGGCGGTGACGTCGGGAAGAGCCCCCTGGGGATCACCGATCTGGAATGCGTCGAATTCGCCCCCGAGAAAACCGCCCCGGCTGGGCCACTGGCCGCTCAGAATCGAGATGTGCCGCGGGATATCCGTTGGCCCCACCGGCAGCTCGTGGCAGCAGATGGCACCAATCGTGGGGTGCTCGACCGTCGGGTCGGGCCGATAGCCGGTCTTCATCAAGTAGGTGCCGCGCTCATGATCGCCTTCCTTGCTGACCATCGAGCGCACCAGGGCGATCGATCCGATCTGATCGGCGAGCTGCTCGAAGCCTTCGGCCAGCTTGATCCCGGGTACGGCCGTTCCAATCGCCTTGGTCCCGGCGGCGATTTTCTTGTCGGGGTGCGGGTCGAACGTTTCGAGCTGGCTGGGCCCACCGCCGAGCCAGAGGAGGATGACCGATTGCGCCGGCTGGTGCGAACGAGCTGCCTGGTCGGCCAGCAGTTGCCCGATCGGCGTCAGCCACGAGAGCCCGGCAAGCTTGAGGAAACCGCGGCGATCGAGCGATGATCTGGCCATGATGGTCATAGGGGGCCTCGACAAGCTGGGCAAGTCTGAAGTAAAGTCATCTTCACCAATCGCATCAAGACGTACCCTTTCTCCGGGAAAAGAGTTTCGACAAAGCAGTGTCTCTCACGTACCGCACGCTGTCATTCGTCGTCAGTCGATGCTGGCTGAGTGAGGTGGCCACGATAGCCGCACCCATGCGAAACTCGATGTGATAGTCCTCAATATGGGCACCTGGCTGCTGCGCAAACCATGTATCAGTAGTCACTTGCGATCGGTCCCCATCCAGGCGAGCAAAGTGTCGCGGAGTCCCTGAGGTGCATGGTGAGAACCCGCGGCGCAATCCAGGTGATGTATCCATCGGGCCGGATGAACAAGGCATCGATTCCGAAATCTTCAGGGCCATTCGCCACGACCGTATCCACCCGGTCCGACCAACCGCTGACGGCGTCCTGAAGGTCTGAGCAACTGGCCAGGTTGAGGAAGACCGCACGGCCGGCGTGAAGAAGCGCGGCAACCGTCGTCGTTTTCTCGCCGGTCTTCAGCGGCAGGTTCGGCGCCATGCGGCCCAGGAGCGGATGGGGATTGTCGGATCGGATGTCGTAACAGGCTCCGATGCCGGTCACTGTTTCCGTCAGATAACGGCGGACTGGCTCGAAAGCGGCGAGGTCAGCGAACAATTTGCGGAGGGCATCAAACTTTTCGCCCGGCGTCGCCAGGGCGACCTGGGCGAGCGTTTGGACGAGGACCTGCGCACCAGCGGCATGCCGCTCGGTGTGATAAGACTCCAGTAGCCCGGGCGGCGCCCAGCCATGGACCGTGGCGGCGAGCTTCCAGCCGAGGTTGAACGCGTCTTGAAGTCCCACGTTGAGGCCCTGGGCACCCGCGGGCGGATGAATGTGTGCGGCATCGCCGGCCAGGACAACCCGGCCGGAGACATAATGCTCGGCCTGGCGCGCTGCGTCGCCAAACCGCGTCAGCCATCGTGGCTCGGTCATCTCCACGTCACGGCCAAGAGCGCGGCTGACTGCCCGCTTGAACTCATCGAGCGTCACCGGGGCGTCGCGATTGGCTGGTCGCTCGGGTTCTGCCGTGATCACACGGACGTAGCCTGGCCGGGGAATGACAACCACCGAGCCACCCGATGTGCGGTGCGAGCCGACCGGCAAACTGGCCGGGTCGGTCAGTGCGACATCGCCCAGGAGCCAGGAACCCGTCGACTCAGTGCCGGGAAACGCGATGCCGGCGAGTTTACGCACTGTACTTCGACCCCCGTCGCAACCCGCCAGGTAAGCGGCCCTCAGGAAATAGTCGCCCCTTGGCCCATGCACCCCGACTGTGGTTCCACTCATGTCCTGCTTCAGGGTGGCGACCTCGTGGCCGCGACGAATCGCCACGCCTAGTTCGCACGCCCGCTGCTCGATCAGCTCCTCGATGCGGGTCTGGGGGATGCCGAGCGTGTAGCGGTGATCTGTCGCCAGCTCGGCGAGGCTCAAGGGTGTCTCGAGCCCGGCGAAACCGACCACTGGCACACGCCATCCGTCGGCGAGAAACCGCTCGGCGATGCCGCGACGGTCGAGCAGTTCCACGCTTCGCGCGTTCAGATTAAACCCACGGCAAAAACCGGGTCGCTCGGGCTCCCGCTCGAGCACAACCGTCCGCACCCCGGATAGGGCCAGTTCGCAGGCGAGCATCATGCCAGTGGGACCGCCGCCGGCAACCACGACGTCGACGTCGAGGATCGTCTCTGGCTCCTCTGACATCCCGTCTCTCCATTCCTGGCGCGATCTTCATTTCCAGACCACGGATCACATTCTCCAGGAACGGCCGAACCGAGATCAATGGTTCCAGGAGAATTCCGTCGTGTTGATCAGCGCCCAGAAGAGGTCGCCCAGGGCGTTGCGGCGCTCTTTCTTGGGAACGCCCGCGAGCCGAGATAGGAAATGCGCTTCTTCCTCGGGCGATGGGCGGCGCGTCAGCACGGTGAGATAGGCGGTCTCGATCGCCCTACGATCGTCGGGTGCGAGGTCGGCGATTCGACTGGAAGCCGTGAAGATGCCGTCCTTGACCTTGTCGCGCACGCTATCGCCATTCATGAGCACGAGACGCTGGGGGATCGTGCCGCCGCGGGCGTCGAACTCATCGGCGCCCGTATCGCCGTAGCGGCGCACGAAGTCGTTGCGGCCCGTATAGGTCACCAGGCGGATGAACCAGTGCGACTGAGGCCCTAGCGTCGTGAGCGACGAGCACTGAAAAAGCTCACCGGCGACCTGCTCGGGGCGCAGACGCGACATTGGGAAGACGGCCCACGCTTGCTCTTGCAGGTCGGACGGCGTCTCTTCGGCAAGAGCACTATCGAGCTGGAAGACCTCGGTGCCGGCCATCACGCGGATCAAGCGGTGGAGGTCATAGCCATTGGCCGTGAAGTCATCAGCGAGCTGGCCCAGCGCCGGATGAAGCTCGCCGGCGGCCTGCAGGTCGTCGATCGGCTCGGCCAGCGGACGCCCAAACAAGAGCGCCCAGACGCGGTTGACCGTCGCGCGGCCGAAATTCGGGTTGCGGCGGTCGACGATCCAGGCTGCAAGCTGCTCACGCGGGTTACTCTTATCGGGCAGAAGCTCGGGGCAAAACGGCACACGCGGGTTGACCTTCACTGGCTCCTTGGTCTTGTGGTCGGGGGGTTGATAATCGTTTTCCGTATCGTGGATCCCTCGCAAGTTCGAATGGACGCCGCCGAAAAACGCCGCGAGCCCCCGAAAATCGTCCTGCTTCCAGGACTGGAAAGGATGGTTGTGGCACTGGGCACAGTCGATTCGCACGCCGAGAAACGCCCGGGCGACACGCGCTGCCAGCCGGTCTGGGGTGGGCTTGCCGGCGTCGGGGTCGAATGTCACGGAAACAAAATTGGTCGCCGGATGATCGGTCCATAAACCCCGTTCGGTGATGAGCTCGGTCACCAGGCTGTCGTAGGGACGATTTTCCAGGAGGGCGTCACTCAGCCAGGCCACGAAGCGGCGACGGCGAAAGACGATGAACGGGCCATCTTCGACGCCGACGTAAGCCCGTGCGAAACGCTCGGCCAGATAGTCGCCGCAGCGACGGTCGCGCAAGAGGTCATCGAGCCAGGCCTCGATGCGCCCCTCCTTCGGCCGCGCCTCGAATCGCCGGATCTCCTCGAGTGACGGCGCAAAGCCGCAAAGGGCCAGGCAGAGCCGCCGCATGAGCGGCCAGCTCTGGAGCCGGAGCCGCCGGCACGAGCTTTTGATCGGCCCACGTTGCGCGAAACGTGGCATTGACGTTCCGCACAACCGTGGCCGCTTCGGGTCTGACAGTCACGGGCGCGGCCGCCTGGGCCTCCGGCGTCTTGCCCGGCTGCTGCAAGAAACCCGCTCCCATCAGCCCGGCCCCGCCGAGAATCACGGCCAGGAACAGTAAGTCGCGTAGTCCCACACCCATTCTTGCCTCTCCCTTCCGGCGTTTCGCTCTCCTCCAAGATACCAGTTGCCCGGCGCTCAAGTTTCAGAATTCGGTCGGTCACGGCCGGCTCATGGTGTGACGTCAGAAATCGTAGCTCTTCATTTTCGTAAAGTTGTCGCCCCCGTTCCGAATCGCACGCCGGCATGGCCAGAAGCGCGAACCCGCGATCGCTCACCTGCGTCGGACCGACGGGCCAGGCGGTGCCGTTTCGCTCTTCCATTGCCGCGACCGACCTTTTCATCACGACTCCAGACCACCCACCGCGAACGTGTTAATTTGTCTACTTAAGGGACTCCCCTAGGATGAATCGGGCCAAATCGCGATGATGGTAGGCTCCATGTTTCAAATGCAAGAAAAGACAAAGGCAGGATCATGACCGGTTGCGAGATAGGACGTAAGAGTGCCGTACTGACACAGGGAACCCGAAGTGCGAATGAGGAGAGCGAGACGGAGGTCGTGGTGGCCGCGACGTCTGGTCGGCCGGTTGTCGCCGTCCGGGCGAAACACGACGTTCGCGCCTATGTGTATGTCGCCTTGATGGTTGTGCTCGGATCAACGACGGCCGCGGCGGCCAAGATCGCGGTCGCCGAGTTGCCGGTGACGTTTGTTCCGGTCGTCCGATTCGGCATGGCGGGCCTCTGCTTGCTTCCCTGGGTTCTGGGTCGGGGCGTCTTGCTCCGGATGCTTCGCGAAGATCCATGGCTGCTGCTGGTCACGGCGGCTCTCTGCGTGCCAATCAATCAGGGCTTTTTCCTGAGTGCGGCCCAGTTGGGCCCTACCTCGCATGTTGGTATCTTTTACGCCACCTGCCCGCTGGTGGTGCTTTTGTTCGCGTGGGCGATGAGGATGGAGCGCCCCGATCGCGGGCGCGTCCTGGGTGTGGTGGCGAGTGTCGCCGGCATCGTCGTGATCGGTATCGGCAACTACTGGAATAGCGGCTCCGCCGCATCCGCCCAGGTGCGCGCCGTCGTTCTGGCCGATCTCCTGCTCGTGGGCGCCGTGTTGTCATGGGGCGGTTACATTGCCGTGAGCAAGCCCTTGGTTCAGCGCCATGGTGCGCTGCCGGCCCTGGCGGCGACGTTTCTCGTCGGCTGCTTGCTCTCGTTGCCGGTCGCGATCTGGGCATGGCCGGGAGTCGCGGCCTTTGGCACTGTCTCTTCGTCGGCCTGGCTGGCACTGGCCATCCTGGGATTCTTCATCACACCGCTGGGCTGGGCGTTTCAAAATCTCTCACTCCGCAAATTTGACGCAAGTCAGGTCGCGACTTTCAGTAATGGCTCGCCGTTTCTGACCGTCATCTGGGGAATGTGGCTCTTCGGTGAACTAGTGACGCCAGCACTGGCGCTCGGCGGCGCGCTCACGCTGGGGGGGATCTACTGGGCCAACAGGTCGACACGAGTCACTTCCTCCTCCTCCCTTTAACGGTCGTCGGCGCACGCCGTCAACAAGAAGGTAAAGCCGAGTGAAAGGCGCAATGAAAGCGCGATCAAAAGGCGCGCGGGGGCTGGCCGTGTACGTCACGAGCCACGGGTTTGGCCATCTGAACCGGACGGCGGCCGTGCTCAACAAGGTCCCGCTCAGCGTGCCGGTGATCATCCGGTCGAGCTCGAATCTTTTCGAGCACTGGCGTGAACGCCTCAAGCGGCCGGCCGATCTGGAGGCCTATGTCTCCGACGTCGGGGCCGTGAATCCCCCCGGCGATAGTGCGGCCACCGATCCGGCCGCCACGATCGAGCTGGCCATGCGTTTTCATTCGCAGGCGATGGCCACGCTTGACGACCAGGTCGAAAAGCTCCGCGGCCAGGGGGTCGCCGCCGTCCTTTGTGACGCGCCGGCGATTCCACTTGTCGCCGCCCGCCGCGCGGGGGTGCCCGGCTTTCTCATGAGCAACTTCACCTGGGCCGATATTTATGCACCTTACGCCCGCGCCGCCGGCGGCGGCGATGCGCAGCGTTTCGTCGCCGACCTCCGTGCTTGCTACCGCCAGGCGACCGCGACATTCAAGGTCGAGCCAGCCATGAGCATGTCGTGGATGTCGCCTGTGATCGAGCCCGGCATGGTCGTCAACCAGGGTCGTGATCGCAGCGCCGAGCTTCGCCGTCTTTTTGGATTAGAAAAGACCGCCAGGCTCGTTTACCTCTACATCGGCCGCTATGGACAGAACGATCTCGACTGGTCGCGGTTGGAGCCATTGGCCGCGCAGGGCGTTCATTTCCTGGGCTACCCGCCCGCGCCCGGGGAAAACGTATCAAACCTGCACATGGTGTCATCGGCCGACTGGCCGGGGGGCGATTTGATTGCCTCGAGCGACGCGATTGTCGCCAAGGCCGGCTACGGCACGATTTGCGAGGCGATGGCCTCGGGTACGCCCATGATTTATCCACCACGCCGCCATTTCGCCGAGTATCGCTCGCTCGACCGCACCCTGCGCCACTGGGGAGGCGGCGTGCCGATCTCGGTGCGCGACTTCCAATCGCTCAATCTCAGGTGCGCGCTCGAGCGTGCACTCGAAATCAAACCAGGGCCCGCTCCCTATCCGACCGACGGGGCGAAGTGCATCGCACAATACTTGACCGACGTCTGCCAGGCGGCGCACCCTGGGCAAAGGTCGGCGGCGGCACGCTAGATCAGGCCGTAACGGCCCAAACTTTCGCGGCCAGCACCTGGCACCCGGATGCGTGGTGAAACACAATAGGTCGTCGACCGGCTTTCCCCCGGACATACCTAGCCGCCACCAAGAGACCACGCTCCATGAAGTTTGTGATTTATCCGGCCGTCGAGCCCGAGCGGCTGAGTGTGTTGCGAGCGGCCGCGCCGGCGGCTGAATGGGTCAACGCGTCCAGCGAGAACGAAGCCGAAATCGCCATGCCCGGGGCCGATGTGCTGCTTGGCAAGATCACCCCGCCCATGCTGTCGCGCGCTGATCGCCTGGCCTGGGTGCAGTCGTTCACGGCCAGCCTCGAGCATTACATGTTTCCCGAACTGGTGAGCCATCCGTGCGTGCTCACCAACGTGCGCGGCCTTTTCGGTGATGTGATCGCCGATCAGGTGATGGGCTACGTCCTCTGTTTCGCTCGCAATTTGCACATCTATATCCGCCGGCAGCTCGAGCATTGCTACCTCCCGGAGGGGGGCGAGGCCGCACGGGTGAGCGCTTCGGCCGGGCCGGGCGTGGTCAACGCGATGGATCGCGCGACGATCTATTTGCCCGACGCCCGGATGGGCATCATTGGCATGGGGGGAATCGGCTCCGAGATTGCGCGCCGGGCCCTGGCTTTTGGAATGGCCGTACGGGGCGTCGACCGGTTTCCCGCGCGAGTCAAGGTGCCCGATGGCGTCGAGTCCGTTGCGGCCGTCGAGCATTTGCCCGAACTGCTCGCCTGGAGCGATTTCGCGGTCATCGCCGCGCCGCACACGCCGGAAACACAGGGGTTATTCAATGCGCGCACCCTGGCTCAGCTTCGCCCGAGCAGTTTCTTGATCAACATTGGCCGCGGTGCGATCGTGGTTCTCGATGACCTGGTCGCCGCCTTGCGCAACGGCCAGTTGCGCGGCGCGGCTCTCGACGTGTATGAAACCGAGCCATTACCCCCGGACCATCCCCTCTGGGACTGTCCCAACGTGATCTTGACCCCGCACACCGCCGGCTATTCGCCCGTGATCGCCGAACGCCATCGCGCGACCCTGGTCGAGAACGTCGCTCGGTTCGTGCGTGGCGAGCCGCTTACCAACGTCGTCGACAAGGCATTATGGTTTTAATGTGGATACTCAGATCATGATTAGCAATTTCGTTCATAAGATAGCCGCCACGGTGATGATCGCGGCGGCCTGCCTGCTGCAAGCGCCTTTGATCGCGGCAGCCGAACCGGCGAAATCGACGGCCGAGCAAGACGTTGTTTATAGCAAAGCCGGCTCGGTCGAGCTCAAGCTCGACCTGGCCACGCCGTCCGAGGGTGATGGACCGTTCCCCGCCGTCGTCATCATTCACGGCGGCGCCTGGCGCGCGGGAAACAAGGCCGATCTTCGGCCGATTTTCCCCCAGTTCACGAAACGCGGTTTCGTCGTGATCTCTCCGCAGTACCGCTTCTGCCCCAAGGATACGTTCCCCGCGCAGGTGCACGACGTGAAAGCGGCCGTGCGCTGGCTCAAGGCAAACGCGAAAAAGTACAAGGTTGACCCGGACCGGATCGGTGCCATCGGTTTCTCGGCCGGCGGCCACCTGGCCCTGATGCTCGGTTTGACAGGTCCGGCCGACGGTCTGGAGGGCGACGTCGCGGCGAATTCGCCCGACAGCCGCGTTCGGGCTGTCGTCAACTATTTCGGCCCCACCGACCTGGCCGCCAGCGATCTTCCTGAGATCTCCAAGCCCCTGGTCAAAGATTTTCTCGGCGGCACGCCCCAAGAGAAGCCGGCCGCCGCGGCCAAGGCGTCGCCGCTGACGTTCGTATCGAAAGACGATGCGCCGGTGCTCACGTTCCAGGGGACCAAGGATCCCCTGGTTCCGTTCAGTCAGGCGATCAAGCTGGCCGAAGCGATGAGTGCCGCCGGTGTGCCCGGCCGCGTCGAGCTGATGGTCGGAGCTCAGCACGGCTGGGGAGGCGCCGAGATGGAACGCACCATCCGCGAGACGTTTGCGTTTCTCGAGACCAACCTGGCGGCCAGCAAAACGGCCGCGGCCAAACCGTGACCCAGCTTGTTTGCTTGACCAATCAGCGCGGCACGCGCGGGGCTGGCTGGCTGGCTCTGACATGGCATTTCCGGGCTGGCAAGTCACGTCACGTCACGTGCCGGCCCGATGGAAAACACTCGGCTCGACGACCGGCAGGCCAAACAGACGGTTGTGAAGCATCTGCTCGAAAATCTCGAGGTCGCCGAGGAACGTCGTCGCGGGCTGGGCGTCGCCATTCAAGTTTGGCAAGTCCGGGAACGATTGGAGCGCCATGATTCGATCGGGCAAGGGGGGGTGGGCCGGATCTTGAATGCTCTCGCGGTTTGTCAACACGCTGAGCCGCATGGCGGTATGAACCTCGGGAGGCAGCCGGTACCAGAACGCCCGGAAAAACGCGTAGAGATTGAGATCACTGGTGTCGTTGGGGTTATACGCGGCCAGGACTTCACGAAACAAGGGCTGGACGACGGCGACTTTCATCAAAGCCGAGGCGGCCGTGCCGCCGCCCGCGATGGCCGCCGCGCAGCGGTCGGCGCGGGCCTCCTGTCCGCAAGCGACTGGCTCGATCAGCCATGAGGCTTCATGCAAGCAGAAGCGGGCCCAGGCGCCGAGCGGCCCACGGACGCGCCGGCCGTTGCGTTCGACGGCCCGCTTGAGCCCCTCGACAAACCGCGCCGAGCGAGCGGCCGCCGTGGCGTCACCCCTGGCCAGGTGAGCCAGCTCATGAGCGATGACCGCCCTCAGCTCGGCCTGCGTGAGCACCCGGAAAAGCGGGAGCCCGATCAGCAAGGCCCGCGACCGGCCCCACGCGACGACCCCGCAGCAAGGCAAGTAAGACAGCCGCACCTGGGATGGCAGCTTGACACCAAGGCGCCGGCCAACCTTCTCGATCGCCGCGAAAAAGAGGGGGGCGTCGACCCGTGCCAGAACAGGGCCGAGATCGCTATCCGGGTCATTGGTTTCGACCGCGAACCAGATCCCGCCGAGTGCGGCGACGACATCCGACCAGCCGGCGATTTCATCGCGGAGCCACCCGCGCGCGACCGGAATGAACCCGCCGCAACAGAGTAGAATCACGGCACCGGCGAATGTGACGGCCCAGTACATCAAGCGGATCAGACGCAACACCCAGTTACGCCAGACCAGGACAAAGCCACCCAGCGGGGGTGCCTGGCCGGTAACCGAAGGTTGGGCCAGCGAACCACCGGCGCTTCCGGTCGGGGCTTTCACGCCGCAGCGCGGGCACTGGCCCCGGCCGTCATCGCGCGCTCGCCTCGCGACGGCCGTGGAGCTCGACCGTGCAGTCGTTGCATAGCACTTCGCGCGAGGTCCTTGCTCCGGCTCGGTCCATCGCCCGTCTCCGCGCCTTTTTGTGTTCGACTGACGGTTCCAGGCGCCCCATCACCATGTGCTTGGGATCACCCAAGAATTATGGCCGATTTTATTCGGAGAAGACACACGAAAATTCGATCCGCTACGGTAAAAATCGCAGCAAGCTTTGAATTATCAATTGATCGAAAGCGGTAGCCAACCTCGAAAAAGCCTGAAAGACCCCGGTCAGTTGCGACGATCGCCGACTGACCGGGGCCCATGCTCCGTTCAAGCGTCACTCGTCTCGAGTGGCGCTCTTCGTGCCTCGATCCGAGCTCAGTCCTTCTTGCCGGTGTCGGCCGGTTTGGCCGGCTCCTTGCTCGTGGCGCTGTTCGCTTTGTCCTTCAAGTCGTTGATCTTGTCGCTGGCCTTGTCTTTCAGATCCTTGGCCTCTTCCTTGATCTTCGCGCCAAGATCCTTGGCCTTGTCACCGACCGTTTTGCTCATGTCCTTGAGCTTTTCGCCGGCGTTGTCAACGGCGTCGCCAATCTTGGGCGCGGCATCCTTGAGCTTGTCACTGGCCTTACCGAGAACTTCGTGGGTCTTTTCGCCCGCCTTCTCGAGACCCGACCCGGTGGCGTGCGCGATCCCCTCGAGCTTGGTTCCGTCGCCGGCATGTTCAAGCTTTTTCCCCAGCTTATCGCCAGTACGCTCAATCGCCGCGGCCCCTCTTTCCAGCCCATCAGCCGCCTTCTCGGCCCCGCTTTCGACCTGATCGCCACTGCATCCCGAAAGGATGAGTGCCATCGAAGCAGCCAGAACGGAAGAACTTTTCCGGGTCAATCGCATGGAAGACATCTCCGTTAACGTGAGTCGTTTCATAAAGCGAATCGTTTCTTTTCGCCAACTATACAACTATCATTCTTGACAATAAGCGCGTGCTCGAACCGTATCAAATCGAAGTCGGACACCGGCGCCACCGAATCCGCCGGAACGAAACCGGAACCGTCGGCGTCCCCCCCTTTGGGATCGGACCTCAAGGATTCCAACCTCTCATTGCATCGTGATGCGATCGTTTGGTGGCCTCTATCGACGTTATCAAAGGAAAGCGCACTCGCCTAGGTCTTAGAAATCGGCGGCGTCGCGGCCCGACGCCGCGTGGCACATCAATTCTTGCCGCTTGATGTCATTCGTCGCCGGCGCCGCAATCTTGAGCCCATCTACGCGGCATGAGCCCCGCCAACTCCGTCAAGG
Organism: uncultured Planctomycetota bacterium; assembly: GCA_963818265.1. Classification (GTDB taxonomy): domain Bacteria; phylum Planctomycetota; class Planctomycetia; order Isosphaerales; family Isosphaeraceae; genus CAWFRS01. The sequence goes on from CAWFRS010000001.1 coordinate 1,322,801, forward strand.
CCAGGCCAGAGCACACCTGTCGCCACCGCGGTCGAGGCCGGGCTAGCCGGCAATTTCAGGCCGTGTCCTCCGCCCGTGGTGTCATCCAAAGACTCAAGATTCGCGGCCCGCCTATTTTCGCGCGGTTCGTGAGTTTCGAGATCCGATCTCACGGATGCTCGCGCTTGAGTAGATCGCGGATCTCGGCCAGCAACTCCTGGTCCCTGGTCAGAACGGGCGCGGCGGCCGCCGCCTCGGCGCCTCTTGTCCGCATGACCCAGCCGAGGAACTTGACGATGAACACGAACAACGCCAGCGAGACGATCAGGAAGTTAACAACTTCGCCCAGGAAAAGGCCGTACGGAACCTCCTTGCCGTCGATCACCCATCTCCAGCCGAGGTAGCCCTGTTTCCCGGGAGAAGAACGCCGACAAGCGGCATGATCACGTTCTTGACGAGCGAGTCGACAATCTTGCCGAAAGCCCCTCCAATGATCACGCCGACAGCCAGGTCGATCACGTTCCCTTTGAAGGCGAACGCCTTGAACTCATCGGCGAGCGACCGTGCGCTCTGGCCCACTTGCGTGGACGTGATCCGGGATATTGGGTCCATGCTATTTCTCCTCTTTCATTGCGCTTGTCTACTTTTCCCAAAGCCGCGCCTGAAAAAATAGGCAACCTATCAGGAAGGTACGACTTTTGCTGATTTCGGGTGCCGAGAAAAGGCACGGTCAAGTGTGACACCTAAACAATTCAGAGATCCTTGTGCACATACGGGATCCAGGCAAGATATCCTCGGTCATTTTTGCAAATTGGAAATAAAATGGGTCTTTTGTAACTTCTAGAGTCTCTCGGTGTTCTGTTAGGATTAGATGACGTGGATATGGAGCGTAAACCAGGCATATTGGAGCGAGGGTAAACGAAATGATGTTTCGCAAGGCCAGGGGCGTTACTGCGGTCGTGGCAGTGACTTTCGGGTTGAGTCAGTTGGGACTTCCAGGGCCTGATGGCTCAGAGCCAGGTTGCCCCGTCCGCCCAGTCCAAGGGTGCCGCGCCGGCGGCAGCCGCGAGCACCGTCATGGTGCCGCAAGATCAGGTTGTCTACGAAACCGTGTACGACACCCAGTGCGTACAGGTGCCCACGACCCAGATGCAAACCCAGTACAAGACCGAGTACAGGACCCAAACCGTCCCCGTCACCCGCACGGTCGTCGAGCAAGTGCCCACGACCCAGATGCAGACCCAGTACAAGACCGAGTACAAGACCCGAACCGTCCCCGTCACCCGCACGGTCGTCGAGCAAGTGCCCACGACCCAGATGCAGACCCAGTACAAGACCGAGTACAAGACCCGAACCGTCCCCGTCACCCGCACGGTCGTCGAGCAAGTGCCCACGACTCAGATGCAGACCCAGTACAAGACCGAGTACAAGACCCGAACCGTCCCGGTCACCCGCACGGTCGTCGAGCAAGTGCCCACGACCCAGATGCAGACTCAGTACAAGACTGAGTACAAGACCCAAACCGTCCCCGTCACCCGCACGGTCGTCGAGCAAGTGCCCACGACCCAGATGCAGACTCAGTACAAGACCGAGTACAAGACCCGAACCGTCCCGGTCACCCGAACCATCGTCGAGCAGGTGCCCACGACGCAGATGCAAACCCAGTACAAGCTCGAATACCGGACCCAGACGGTCCCCGTCACGCGCACGATCGTCGAGCAGGTGCCCACGACCCAGATGCAAACCCAGTACAAGCTCGAATACCGGACCCAGACGGTCCCCGTCACACGCACGGTTGCCGAGGTCGTCAATGTGCCGCGGACTTATACCGTTTATGTGCCGCGCACCCAGACGGTGAACCAGCAGGTCGTACAGGACCATCTTCGAGCCGTCGACCCAGATTCAGAAGCAGCAGCGCTACATCACGGTGATGAAGACCGTTCCGCAAACCCAGTATCAGCCGCAAACGACGACCGTGATGACCTCGCGCGTGCAAACGTCTTATGTTCCCCAGTCATACAACGTATCGGTGCCCGTGACCACGTATAGCCAGATCGTCGAAGAATGCGGCGGCTACCAGACGCAGGCCATTCCGATGGTCTCGGTCGTGCCGGCGCTCAAGCAATTCTTGCTACGGTTACAGCGCGGGCTGCTGCGGCTTTAACCTCTGCGGCGGCCATGCCCACGGCGGCGGCTGCAGCGGCTACACGACGACAACGAGCTACTCCTATCAGCAGACGTTCGTCTCGCGGCCGGTCGTTCGCCAGGTCCCTCAGACCTCGTACGTGCAGCAGTCGCGTACCCAGATGGTGCCCGTCCAGCAGACCATCCAGGTTCCGGTCGCTCAGACCCAGATGGTTCCGGTCACCGTCAACGTCACCGTGCCCGAGCAGCAGGTTCAAACGTATGACGTTCCGGTCACCGTCATGGTGCCCAAGCAAGTCGCCGAAACCGTGCCCGTGACGACCATGGTCAACGTGCCCGAACAGCGAACCGAGAACGTGCCCACGACCCAGTATCGCCAGGTGACCGAGAACGTCACCCAGCAATATGCCGTCCGGGTGCCCGTGCAGGTCCCCATCACCGTGATGACGACCCAGCAAAAACAGGTGACCGAGAACGTCACCCAGCAATACGCCGTCCAGGTGCCCGTGCAGGTCCCGGTCACCGTGATGACCACTCAGCAGAAGCAGGTGACCGAAAACGTCACCCAGCAGTATGCGGAGACCACGCCCGTGCAGGTGCCCGTCACCGTGATGAACGACCCAGCAGAAGCAGGTGACCGAGAACGTCACCCAGCAGTATGCGGAGACCACGCCCGTGCAAGTGCCCGTACAGGTGATGAACTATCAGCAGAAGCAAGTGACCGAGAACGTCACCGAGCAATATCCCGAGACCACGCCCGTGCAAGTACCCGTGCAGGTGATGAACTATCAGCAGAAGCAAGTGACCGAGAACGTCACCCAGCAGTATGCCGAGACCACGCCCATTCAAGTACCCGTGACAGGTGATGAACTATCAGCAGAAGCAAGTGACCGAGAACGTCACCGAGCAGTATGCCGAGACCACGCCCATTCAAGTACCCGTGCAGGTGATGAACTGTCAGCAGAAGCAGGTGACCGAGAACGTCACCGAGCAATATCCGGAGACCACGCCCGTACAGGTGCCGGTGACCGTGATGACCACCCAGAGACGCCAGGTGCCGCGTCAGGTTGCGGTGACCCGGCGTGTGATGGTGCCCGTGCAAGTCCCCGCGCCGGCTCCCGGACCCGTGTCCGCCTCACCCCAGCGCTGACGTTGAGTTGACCGATCCCGCGACAATCAGCCATCCTCGCTTCGCTGATTCCGATCGACCGGAATCAGCGAAGCCGCGTTACTCTTGACCGGCCGGCCGGCCTCGACCCTGACTGATGCTCAAGGTCGAGAGCGAGCGCCGGTCGTTCTTTTTCGAAGGCAATGGAAGCCGTGCGCCACGTCCGTTGACCACCTCTCAGGGCTGTTTCATTCTCCCCGGGCGGCGAGACTCCGTCGAGCCGGCGAACCCACTCGGCAGCTCGACAGAGCCTCGCTCTCCCAAAGTTAACCCCGGGAGGGGCGAGCGTGGCGTGAGCCGAGGGCCTCGGAAGCTCGACGGGGTCTCCCTCTCCCAAAAGCATCCCCGGGAGGGCGAGCGTCTCGCGGGCCAAATGCCCCCTCAGCTCGACAGAGTCTCGCTCTCCCAATGCCAACCCCGGGAGGGCGAGCGTCTCGCGAGCCGAGGACCTCGGAAGCTCGACGGAGTCTCGCCCTCCCAAAGCCGGTTGCAAATCCAGACTGAATCGGCCCTGACCAACCACACTCCCCACCCGGCTCGACGCTATTGGCTGGATCACGCCCTGGAGTTCGGGTATCGAAGGAAATGGGTCAGCGAGACCGCCCGTCGATCGCCATGATGTCACTTGCCCGGTCATTCTTCTCGCCGTTCCCGTTCCGGCCAGAAGCGTTGTGTTTTAGCTTGCGCAACGGCGCTTTGGCTTCACGATGTCAAAGGCCGCACACTCCGCCCCTCGGGCCGGTCATTTGAATAGATGAGTTGACCGCGTTATGCCGATCCTGGCCGAGCCTCGTTTCGCGGCGATGGCCCCCTGGGCGGGCTAGACGCCCGGGGTCGATGCACGTCAACTCATGCGCATTTTATCGCGTGTGCGGCACAGCATTTGTATGTTCTGATGCCGCACACCAGGCATCATTCCACGCTTGCTTCGTCGTGCGTTTGGCACAGCATTTGTAATCATCTGAGCATGAGCTCTCCATCATTGGTTGGATCGATTCGACCATGGTGGCGAAGCTCTTGTCTGGCACTCAAACGTTAAGTTTATAAAGGGTTAGAACGCATCAATTGCCTCCTATCGCTACTGGACTGGGCGTCAAGCGACGTCTGTCCGTGTGCGGTCCCTCAACTCATGAAAGCCTCATGGTGAGAAAAGGCAACACACGGGCTGCGAACTGACAATAATATTAATTTCTATATTCACTTACGTGCTTGCGCTAATTAGTCTAGTAGTGCTTTCACGTCCCCAGGCTTTCCGGAACGAGCTGTGGCGTGACGTCTTCGCGGTGTTCCGGTTCCACTTGTGCGACGTCGGATGATTCACAATCGAGCTCCGGCGCAATATTTCTTTCCGTTCCGATGCAACATGAGGAGGCAATCGATAATGACGTTCAGGAGAAGTTTTGCACTAGCAATGGCGCTGGGCGGGATGCTGTTGTGCGGCGGCGACGCGTGGGCCGGTAGCATCAACTACCTTGCGACCGGCGTTTTTGACAGCGGTGGCTTGGCGGGCACGCCGACCTATACGTCGACCTCGGACCCGAGCACGTCGGTCAACTACACGTCGACGCTGTCGTCGGCCAGTGTCCCGCCGATGACTAACATCAGCCTCGGCACGTTCACGACGGCCTCGGGTGCCGCCCCGACGTCCCCGACGGCGATCTCATCGGGCTTTACCCTGACAGTGACAGACCTAGCTAGTCCGTCGCACACTATTACGTTCACGGGCACGATGATTGGGGGACTTAGCACGTCCAGCAGCTCGGCGTACCTCCTGTTTAGTTCGCCACTGTCGCAGAATCTCGACGGGTATATCTTCTCGATCGTCAATGCGGATGCCAGCGTGCCGGGCCGCGTTAACCTCGCCGCTCCGACGACGAACAACGGTCAGTCGACAATCAACGGCACGGTCACCGCTGCAGCCGTCCCCGAACCTACCTCGATTGCCCTTCTTGGCCTGGCTATTCCGGCCATGGCCGGACTGGCCTATCGCCGCGCCCGTCGCCAGACGAACGCGAGCTAATCGGCCTGAAGACGGGCTGAGAAGTTAACCTGAGCATTGCAAGACGGCATGCCCCTCTCAACGGAGGCATGCCGTTTTTGCTTGATCGAGACCGAAACGGTCCTGGAAGCTGCCGGTCCCAGGCCTCCAAGGTATCATTTATCCGTAACCGCATGCAAAATGGCATGTTTTCATCAGGGCATGCCGCTTCTCATTAATGTGAAATTGTTCTCCTATTCCAAAAAAAATTCGAGTCACGCAGTATGATCTCTCCGTAACCATGTTGCGGCGGGGCAACGCCCAGAGTGAGCTTGCCGGTTCCCGCTTGATCTATATATGTCGAAAAGGACGCACTGTTGTGAATAAACCGATCAATTGCTAGCGACCTGTTGTCATGGTGATTGTTGACGGGTAATATCTGATTGCGACACCAGGATCGGTGATGCTATACGCCCCGTAGATCGGGCAAGTCGAGCTCGGTGTGCAGCCGTGCATGGCTGCTTCGCCCATCGGTCAGGCGAGCTTCTTCTTCGAGTGTACGAAGCCTTCGGGATGTCGGACGAGGATGGATCGACCGGCAATAAAGCGTGTGCCGACGATTGGCGGTTGACTGGCCGTTATTGCCAGCAGCAAACGGGATCGAATGATCGACAATGAAGTACGTGCCGACGGATGACTCTGAATTGAGCCATCCGCGTCCGCCTCGCTCTCTCGCAAAATTTTGACATGGATTGCGACGACGTTTTGGGATCGGCTTAGGGGCCGTCCTGTTCGAGTGTCCACTCCAGCCGCCGTCTTCCGCGGTGCCTGGTCGGGATCGCTGTACGCCGCTTGTACCCAAATTCCCCAAGGAGAATTTCATCATGTCTTACGGCATCGTCAATGGCCGCGAGATCCGCAACACTGCCAAGGCGCGCCGCCTCGGCCGATCCACCCGCCCCTCGCTCGAGGCGATGGAAGGCCGGACACTTCTCTCAGGCGTCCCCACGATGTACGCCAACAGCGCGTCGGTCGTCGAGCATGGCACCGCCCCGGTCACGATGAATTTCACGATCAACCTGACCTCCGCGTCGACGACGCCGGTGACGGTCAACTACCAGACGTCGAACGCCACGGCGATCGCCGGCACCGACTACACCGCGGCCGCCGGAACCCTGACCATCGCGCCGGGTGCGTTGTCCGGGACGATTCGGGTGACCGTGCTGCCCGACCTGGCCGCGACGTCGAACAGGGCCTTGACCCTCAGTTTGAGCGGGGCCCAGGGAGCGAGCCTGATCTCCACCAAGATCGCCGGCACGATTGTCGAGCAGAACGCGCCGCCGCCGCCAAGCCTGTCGATCGCCAACGTGCAACAGACCGTCGGAACGAGCGGGGTCAACACGACGATGACCTTCACCGTGAGTCTCAATGAGGCCCTCACATATCCCGTCACCGTCACCGCCTCGACCAAAGACCTGACGGCCAAGGCCGGCGTCAACTACACGGCCGAATCGCAGGTCCTGACCTTCGCACCCGGCCAGACCACCCAGAAATTCGTCGTGCCGATCTATGGTTCCACCAAGGTCGCGACGGATTACTTCGTCGTCAACCTCACGGCTGGCAGCGTGGCGATCGGCACGGCGCAGGCCTCGGGAATCATTGTCTACTGAGTCTGAGGCGACTTCCCGGTGGTCAACGCTCGATCTCATGGTCAATGCAGACCGCATCCATGAGAGCATCACGCGGACGACTTCCCCCACGGAACGGCTCTTCTCCAACCAGGAAAGAGCCCGCTGGGTGGGCGCCTCGCCAGACGGTTTCATTCTCCCCGGGAGGGCGAGACTCTGTCGAGCCGAGCCAATTGCCTCCGCAGCTCGACAGAGTCTCGCTCTCCCCGATCCGGCTGTAAGTCCAGAATGAAAGGGCCCTGAGGGTGCCACCCGACCTCTGCGAGACCCGCTGAACTCACGGTGGATTGTCACAGAATCGAGACGCGCCCGAGGTCGGCCAGCCTGAACGACCGGAACGGAACAACCGGTTCGACCTTCAATCGCATTCCCGGCAAGACCACGCGGAAATTGCAATCGCAATCGCAGCCCCGCCTGGCCTCATCGTCGGCCACCCGCCTCCTCGGCAGCCGCTCTTCACTTCGAGAAGTGCGCGCTGACCCGCTCCTGGAACTGCTCGCCCGTGATCTTGGCACCCCAGGTGGTCGGGATCTTCACGAGGAGTTTCACGTCGTCATATGACAACCCGGCCTTGACCAGCTTCTTCATGTTTGGAAGAAACACTTTCGTGAAAAACGGGCCCATCTTGCCGGCGACCTGCGCGTCGAATGATTCGGCGGTGATCGTCGTTTCTTTCTTCTTCTCGGCGGCATCCTTCTGAGCCTCAAACTCGTCGTGGTGTTCCTTGTGAACACCAAGCCGTGCCTTGGCTCCCATGATGGCCGCCACCAGGCCCCGCTGCCGCGCCTCGTCGTCATCCGCCCCGTGACCAAGGGCCTGGGCGTAGGCATAGGTCGCCAGGATATCGAACTTGCCGATGAACACGTCTTTTTTGGTCGTTTTCCTTGACATGATCATCATTCCCGAAAGCGGCATCTTGTTGCCGGACCTGGATTTCTCGACGGCGAGCCCGGCATCTCAATCATTTCTTATCATCTCATCATACGCGCACTTTCAAAAGCCCAGATCGGGTCCGTCGTGAACCGCCAGGCCGATCTGTTCGGTCCCACCTTTGCGGCCGTTGTACCAGAGAAGCCATTTCCGGCCGTCGAAGATCGTGAAGGGCTTGTAAACGGCATCATGGTCCCACTTTCCGAAGCCCGGACGAATGATCGGGTTAGCCGCGTGACGTTGCCAGCCACTCTTGCCGTCCCTTGACCGCGCCATGCCGATCTGCGCATGGTCCTGGTCGCGAAAACCAATGTAAAACATCAGATAGTCATTATCTCTCGGAATGACCTGACAGGCCGTGACCCGGTCCTTTTCCCATGCAAGATCGGGGTCGGGTGTGAAAACCGGCTCGTTCGTGGGCTTGGTCCACCTGAGCCCATCCTGGCTCATCGCGTAACCGATCGCATTCGGCTCGTATTGCTCGCCCCCTGAATACCACATTTGATAGAGTCCGCCGCCATCGTGAATCACATGTGGACACATGACAGCGCTTTTTTCCCACGGCCGATCGGCCGTGAGCACTGGCGAGCCGCTCGCGCGCCGCCAGGCGATCCCATCCTTGCTCGTCGCATGGCCGATCGATGACTTTCCCTTGGCCTGCCCGGTATACCACATCTGATAAGATTGACCGTTCTTGATGACGACCGGGCGGTTGATGTCATCTTCCCAGCTCGATTCCAGGTTGGGGCCCATGACGATCACGGGCCTCGACCAGTCGATGCCATTCTGGCTCTCCACCAGGGCGATGCTCTTCTTCGGCCGCCACGAGAACCACATGCGATAGGTGCCATCCTGCTTCAGGACGGAGACGTCGAAGCACGTTCCCAGGTCGCCGCCGAGCACAGGGTTCCTTGGATACTTCACCCAGCCCGAGGTCGTCTCGATCGACGGCTCGTCAGCAAGAGCCGCAACGGCACCCGAAACGAACATGAGAGTGAGAAAGTACTTCACTGAGGGCGATCTCCCTGGCTTACGAGTGACGCTTTTTTTTCCTCGGGAATCGCAAACTCGATCGGTGCCAGTTCCAACGCGTGCTCGACCAGCTCGGCCGTCACGGCCAGCCGGCCCAGCGATCGTAGATACAGGCCGTGGAGCCGGTGAATCACGTCTTCACCCATTTGCATGATTGCGCCAACATCGTTTTGATCGGGTAGCGCATGGGCAAGCGCGAACTGGCGAAGGGTCGTGTCTTCCTGGGCATGCTCGAACGGATAGTCGATCGAGTCGCTCACGTTCGCTTGAAACGTGTCAAGCACCCCGCGCAGGGCCTGCGTGGCCGCCAGCAAGCCGTGGATCACCACCTGGGGTTTGGGATCGCGCAGCCTGATACGCGTTGACCATGCCGATCAAGACGCAGCGATGCACGACCAGCGGCAACACGAGATTGCCGTAGTGATTGCCAAGGTACGCGACACACGGGTAGACGGCCCGGGCCTCGTCGCGCCGGTCGCGGCCGTCCGGAATGGAGTCGGCGAATTCGTCGGACTCGAGGATGGCCAGGGCATGCACGAGCCGGTCCCGCACGCTCGCGCCAAACGATTCACTCGCCGCCAAATTCTCGCGTAACTCGGCTTCGGCCTGGTCGCGCGCCGCGCGGCCGCCGGTTGCGTTGCGGCCTCCAGCCCGAGCTCGGCGGCCGCGATCGGCATCCCGACTTTCAGGGCCAGCATCGCGTATTCCGCCGACCAGAGTTTCTTGCAAATTTCGTCGAAGCGTTCGATCGTCTGGAGATGGGCCGCACGGCCGGCTTCGAGATCGGCTCTCGCCCGCACCAGGGCCAGCCGCGCCGCGGCGGCATCGGCCGAGGCCGGCGGATATTCGGCGGGCAAGGCGAGTCGATCGCTCGACAGGCCAAACGCACCCAGGAAGATCCGATTCGCGGCCGCGTGCCCCTCCTGGGCGGTCGCCTGTGTCTCCACGAGGTCGGCGACAGAGTAGAGTTGTTGCTCGGTGATCTCGGCTCCCAGCCATGACTTGTACAGATCGAACGAGACGACCCTGGCCAGTGCGTCAAAGTCGGCGAAGACGTCCGTGGCGGGTCCGTCGAGATGGAAAATGCCCGGGCCCGGCTCCTCGGCGGCCGCATGGGCCATCCGGTCCTTGTCACAGGGATACAAATCGAGCCAACCAGTGACACCCGCGTCCACCCCCTGAAGCGACGCATCGGCCACCGCCTTGGGGATCTGCGGAATGTTGGCCATGACCAGCTTGGGAAAGTTGTCAGGCATCCGGCGCTCTCGCCAGCTTGACTGCAAGTCGCTGTGCGCTCCGCTGGATGCGAGCGCCATCAGTCGAAGGCGCGTCATTGTCTCGGCGACGACCGCGCCGCCGACCATCCTGGCCTGGTAGCGGTCGGCGTCGTACTCCATCTGGCGCCGGAGCGAGACGCTGACCAGATGGCCGACCCACATCAGCACCCAGAGAATCCGCCTGGTCAACCAGACCGACAACCGTATCAGCCAGACGACGACCATCATGGCCCCGTCGTTTCCGACCGATTTTGACCACTGGGCCAGGCTCTCGTCCCACGAGTCACGTTCATACACGACCCGGGCAAACCAGGCGTTGATCGACATGATCAAAGCGGCCAGACGCATCCCGGCCCCTTGCGAGAAGTGGCCGAACTCGTGCGCCAGCACACCGGCGAACTGCCTGAGGTTCAAGCCGGCCACGAGCGGCAGACCGATCCTGAGCACCAGGTTGTTGCCAAAGAGGCCCAGCAAGAACCCCTCCCGCCGGGCGGACGCGTTGATCTCGCAATCGGCCTCGATCCGGCTCGGCCGCCGCGCGCCGACCGAGTCGCAGACGCCGGCGACAAACGCATGAAGAAGTGCTTCCGTCGCCGGGTCGAACACGTGCACTTGCTCGCGCCGCGCGGGCCGCGCGAACAACGGCTTGAGCATGAACGCGACCACGACGGCGCCGGCGGCCAGCGGCCCGAAATAGACCAGCATAGCGCCCTTCCCCGAGCCACGCCCCTGGCCGACGTGGTTGAAAATGGCGAAGTCATAAACGGCATGATAATAAAGCCCGGCCACGATCAGCCCGATCAACCCGATGTAAAGGAGCGGAAGCACGACCATCATGACGGCGACGATCGCGACCGAGAGACGATAGAAGGCCGACGGCCGGACCGGCTCGATCGCGGCACCGAACGCCGCGAGGACCTCCTCGGGCGACAACGTCCGGGCGGTTGTCGCGACAGCCTGGGCGACATCGCTGGCGCCCGGCCCCTCGTCAGGCAATCCACCCGGCGCCGGCGCCCGCGCCCGCACGGCCCTTGCCTTCTTCTTCGCCACGCCGCTCGCCGATCGCGAGACCGAGCCCTGAGCGTCGTCAACAAGCGATCGGGGCGTGGTCGACGTGGTCTCGTTCTCACCGTCCCGCGATTCGATGGGCATGGCGTGGTCCTGTTGTAAACGCGCTAAACGCCTCGAAAGAGAAGTGAAAACACTCGAACTCGATGTTGAGCGTGCCGTCGATGGTGACCGCCCGGACCAGACCGGCCCGGCATCAGGCCGTCGAACCACGTTGAATCCCCACTAAAATAGAGGCACGCGACGAGGAAAGCCAGCATCAACGGACGCAGCCGTTTCTGGCTCGATGGTGCTCTGGTACCGGGCCCATCAAGAGCCGGCTCCGTCCGGCGATTCCCCGCGCCCCCTTTTCGTGGAGCCATTTAGCAGGTATCAGGGGAATGACGGCCCCCCGCGATTCGGGCCGGACCTGGAATATGATCTCACCGCAACGGCCATGCGCCTTTGAATAGAAAGCACGACCATCATGACGCACCCTCGCTCGCCGCTGAAGAAGAAGAGCCGGCGAATCGTTTACTTGATCGCATTGCTGCTGCAGGCGCAATCGTGGCGGGCTCCGTCAACGCCGATGACGACTGGGGTGCCTACGGCATCGTCCCCTCGAGTGCGCCTGCGCTGACGCTCGAGGCTGTCGGCTCGGGCACGGCCGACGGAACCGTCATCTCGATCGGCAAGCCCGCGGGAACACCCAACCAGAAATGGGTCGTGACCCCCCGGGGAAACCACCAGTACTCGATCAGACCCTCTTATCATTCGACCCTCGTGCTCGCCGCGGCCAACGGCAGCACCCGGATCGGCACGGCCATCGTGCTGGAAACCGACAGCGGCAAGCCCTGGCAGCGCTGGAGCCTCGACAGGAACGAGAACGGCACTTACTGTCTTGTTCCGGGGCATGCTCCCGCGATGGGCCTGGATCATCTCGGGGGTAACGCGAGCGTGGGCGCCAGGATCGATCTCTGGTCCAACAGACCGGGTGACCCGCATCTCGAGTGGATCATCAGGCCGCTCGCGGGCACGTTGCCGGCCGTCGCGCCGGGGATGGGTGAATCGCCCGCCAGCACGTATATCGCACCCGAAATCAATCCCACGCACATCAAGAGGGGATCGCTCAGGCACTTCAACTTCTCCAGTAGCACGATCTTTCCCGGCACCACCCGCGAGGTCACCGTCTTCATCCCGGCCCAGTACAACGGCTCTCTACCGGCCTGTGTTTACGTCAAGTTCGATGGGTTCAACCCGATGGAAAAATCGTTGATGGAGGCCATGATCGCGACAAAAGAGATGCCCGTCACCGTCGGCGTGTTCGTTCAGCCCGGCTATCTTGGTCCGCCCATGAAAAACACGATCGGCCGGCGCAATCGTTGTCTCGAATACGATGGCATGGGCGACGCCAACGTCCGTTTCCTGGTCGACGAGCTCTTACCGTTTGTCGCCAGGAAATTTGATCTGAACCTGTCAAGAAGCGGCAACGACCGGTGCATCGCCGGCGGCAGCAGCGGCGGGATCGCGGCGTTCAACGCCGCCTGGGAACGGCCCGACGCCTTCAGTCGCGTGTATGCCAGCAGCGGCAGCTTCGTCGCGTTTCGCGGGGGCCATGAATTCCCGACCCTGGTCCGGAAATTTGAGCCCAAGCCATTCCGCGCCTACCTCACGATCGGCATGCGCGACATGGAAAACGCCGCTGGCGACTGGTTCCTGATCGATCTGGAGATGGACAAGGCACTCAAATTCTCCGGCTACGATTATCGCTTCCGGACCATCAATGGCGGCCACGTCGCCGGCTATTTCGATTATTATCGCGAAGCCATGAGCTACCTCTGGCACGACTGGCCGCGGCCGGTCAAGGCCGGACCAGGTGCCCCCCGCGTGCGTGACATCATCTTGCCCGATGAAGACTGGCAGCTCGTCGCCAGCGATCGGCGCGATGTTCGTGGGCCCGCCACGACGTCCCTGGGCGCGGTCTTCTTCATCGACGCCGCCGACAACAAGGTCAATCGCATCGATCTCGATGGCCGGATCACCGAGTTCCTGTCCGACGCCGGTCATGCAAGCGGCCTGACGGTCGGACCACACGGTGAGCTGTTCGCGGTCTCGTCCAAAACCGGAAAAATCATGCGATACGACGAGTCGGCCCGCGGCACCCTGGTGCTCGAAGGCATTCGCGGTCGACACGTGCTCGCCACTCCCGACGGTGGGCTGTATGTCACCGAGAATGATGACAAGACGGGTGCTCCGGGAACGGTCTGGTTCGTGAAAGACGGTCGAAAAATCCAGGTCGATACGGGCCTGAAACACGCGACCGGTCTCGCCTACCGGCCCGACCGCTGGCTTTTATCGGTGGCCGACGGCCGGTCGAGATGGGCCTACAGTTACCAGATCAACGCCGATGGCACGCTCGCGAACAAGGAGCGGTTCTTCTGGCTGCACGTGGCGGATGGCGATGACGACGCCGGCGCCGATTCGGTCTGTTACGCGCGTGAAGGCCCGATGCTCGTGGCGACGCGAATGGGGATTCAAATCTGCGCCGATGACGGCCCCACCCAGGTCATCTTGCCCGTCCCCGACCGCCGCCGCGTCGCCGGCGTTTGCCTGGGCGGCCGGGCGCTGGATACCCTCTTCGCGTTTTGCGGCAACACGATCTGGAAACGCAAAGTCAAGGTTCACGGCATTGGCGCGTTCAGTCCCTGGACACCCGCGCACGGCTCGCCCCTCTGATCAAGGCGGACCCATGAGACCAGTGCAACAACCAGACTCAATCAGGTTAAGATGGTCGTATGAATAATGAACCGGACAACGTTCGGATGGTGAATACAATCATCGCCCCGACCATCGGCCGCCGGGCTATCCTGCGCAGGGGCCTTGTCGTGTCTGGGGCTCTCTCTGGAGGACGTCCTCCGGCGACGGGCCGACGCTCGGGCCGGAGAACGCCCCGCCAGGCGTCGCCCCCCGGTCCGTGGCGTGATCCTCGCCTTCTGCACCGGGGGCATCAGCCAGCTCGACACGTTCGACCCGAAGCCCGACGCCCCACTGGAAGTTCGCGGCAGCTTCAAAACGATCGCCACGGCTCTGCCGGGAGTCAGGGTCTGCGAGCATCTGCCCGGGCTCGCGCGCCGGCTCGACAGGGCGACCCTGGTCCGCGCGATGACCACGCCGACCTTGATCCATGAGCCGGCGGCGCACCGGATCTTCGGCGGGGTCGACCAGACGCCCGCCGGCACCGGGGTCTCGGCGTCGCGGGCCGACCGGCCGCACCTGGGCTCGCTGGCCGCCGCGGTCAGCCCCGGCCGGGCACCCGCCGGCCTGCCGCATACCGTGGTGCTGCCGACGAAGCTGAACTTCCAGGGCTCGATCTTCCCCGGCCAGAACGCCGGATTCCTCGGCCCCCGGCTCGACCCCTGGCACCTGGTGGGCGACCCGACCGAGCCCGGCTTTGGCCCGACCGAGCTCGACGTTGCCCGTTGACCTGACGCCCGCCCGCTTAGGCGCCCGCTCGAACCTTCTGGCGGCCGTCGAGGCCCAGCGCCGCGCGATCGAAGCACGAGAAAATAACGCGCCAACTGCCATCCTCGACGATGCCCGCCGCCGGGCCGCCACGCTCCTGGGCTCGCCCCTCTGCCGCGACGCCTTCGACCTCGCCCGCGAAGACCCTCGGCTCCGCGACCGCTACGGCCAGACCGTCATGGGGCAGGGCCTTCTGCTCGGCCGCCGACTGGTCGAGGCCGGCGTCCCGCTGGTGCAGGTCAACCTGGGCGACTCGAACGTCTGGGACACGCACGCGAACAACTTCGGTCGACTCAAGGACGGGCTTCTGCCCCCGTTCGACCAGGCGGTCTCGGCCCTGATCGACGACCTGGACGCGCGCGGCCTGCAAGACGAAGTGCTCGTGATCGTGACCGGCGAGTTCGGCCGGACGCCGCGGATCGGGGTCGTTTCGACCAAGGACGGCGCCGGGGCCACGCCCGACGGCCGCGACCACTGGGGGAGCGTGTTCACCCTGCTGGCCTTCGGCGCTGGAGTCGCCCGCGGCCAGGTTCTCGGGGCCAGCAATCGCCTGGCCTCGCATCCCGCTTCGGCGGCCTATTCGCCGGCCGACCTGGGCGCCACGATCCTCGAGGCGCTGGGCGTCGACACCAGAGCCGAGGTCTACGACCGCTTCGGCCGGCCATTCCCCGTGAACCTGGGAACTCCGATCCCCTGGGCCTGACCCCACCGCGTCCCGTTGAATGATTCGAGACAGTTCAGCCGGGTCTCTATCCCCTCATTCGTGCTGAGCGTTATCGAGGTCCGTGGCAATACTTCATTCGCTGGCACGCCATTCGCTATGGAAAGGCCCATCACCTCGCACCGACGTTCACGCAATCCCGACGTTCACGCAATCCCAAAAACTTCGAAACGGAGTTCAAGTCATGGATGCCGAAGACCGAGTGATGGACCGTTTCCCTTCCGCCGAGGCCCGCGAGGAGGCTCCGATCTTCGAGCACGGCAAATCATCGGCTATCGAGTCGAGTTACTGGTCGATTCACCCGGATGACGGCTACGACAGCGAAGAGCTGGGCCATGGCCCGACCGAGGCTCTGGCCTGGGAGGATGCCGCACGCCATCTCGAAAGTTTGATGGCGACCGCGAGATGAAGAAGTTTCGATCCGCCGTCGGCTTGCCGCATGGCATGAGGCCCGTGGCCGAACAACTTCTCGGATGACACGTGCCTGTCCGCGCGCGCGCGACTCAGACCGCGATCTTGCTTCCGGACCGCCGTTAGCTTGTCGGAAAAGACGGATCGGTTGCGATCCCTGCCCGCGCGCCGCGTTTATTGCGCGCCTTATCGCGTTGCCTCATCCACTACAGAAGTGAGAAACCACACTCCTCAACCCGTGCCGATCCCGGCGGGATCGCGCGATGCCTTCGCCGACGCGGGCCGCTGCTTGCCAGAGCTGTGGGAGCGACGCCCATCGAGGCAATAAAGTCCACGCTCCGCGCCTGGTTCTTTATTTATCTATCGGCCTGACCAAGCACCCCGTCAAGCGCCTTGGCGATCCTGTCCCTCCAGAGATCCTTGGCAGCGATCTTGCCGTCGGGGCCGATCAAGATCGCGGTCGAGACGTTCTCGTCATCAATGCCATAGGCCGACGCAATCGGGTTCGAGAGTGGCCCGACGATTGCCTGTGTCCAGGGCTCCCCCTTGTCCGCGATCGACTTCCTGGATTCAGCGGTATCGGGCTCGAACGTCAGGCTGAGGATCGCGAAGCGCGGGTCTTTGCCGAACTTCTGATTCACTTCGTTGAGCAGGGCGATCTGGGTTGGCGCCTCGATGTCCCACAACGTGCCGAAGTCGATCAGGAGGAACTTTCCCCGGAAATCCGCTGGCACGGCGAGCTTCTTGCCGTCGACCGTGGTGACATCAAAGGCCGGTGCGGGCTCGCCGACTTCGAACGTGCGCCTCGGTTGAAGCCGCAGTTCACCGAGGTCGAGTGGCTCCTCACTCCGTCCCCCCGGCGCGGGTGGGACAGTGAAGGTGCGGAAGATATGTGAAAATGGCCCGGATTCTCTTCTTTCCATCGAAGCGACGTGAAATATTGACTCTCCGTTGACTCGGATGGTTAGCCGGTATTCTCCCGCTGGCACGTCGTCGATCCGGAACGATCCATCGGGAGCAAGAGCCACGCCGAGGGACACGCGGCGATTCATGTAATCGTGGCCTTCGGGACTCTGGTGCCAGCGTCGGTTCCACTCGACCCACTCGCGTCCGTCTTGCATCGTCTTGCCCCGGAACAGACTTAACGGATAGGGAGTCAAGGGTCGGTTGCTCTCGATGTGGGCCTCCGAGTTGTCGTGGAAGTCGATGGGCCTCGTCCAGCCCGAGGGTGGCTCGACCCGGCCGATGACGGGCCGCCCCTTGCCCCCGATCATGGCCTGGGTTGTCTTGCCAGGCTCGACGTGGACCGGTTCGCCGATCGACCAGACGCCCTTCCCCTTGTTTCTTTCTCGCCGGGCGATGCGCACACCGGAGGCAGGTACGACATTCTGGAACGTGAACCGTCCCTCGGAATCCGTCGTCGCCTTTTGATCGAGGAAGATGGTGGAGGCGCCGTCGGAATGCTTGATCATTCCGCTCAGCTCCAGTTCCCGGTTCGGCGCGGGCTGACTGCCGATGCGGCATTGACCTTCGATGCGTGCATACGGCCTGGCCTGGACCTTGGATGACTGCGCAAGCGACTTCTCGTCCGCCATGGCATAGGAGTCGTCTCCCAGGATGAAGAGAAGCCAGGGCTTGTTGAATTGAGGGATCGAGAACACCCCGTCCGGTCCGGTGCGATCTTCCCGGCACAGTCTCCCCTGGGCCACACGCGCGACGCCATTCTCGATGCTGACACTGCCCCCGTACTGGATTTCGAGCAGCCGCGCGCCGCCAAGCGGTTTGCCATCGGGCCCGAACACGGTCGCCACGGCTCCGACGGGCTTGGCCGTCCCCGGCCGAAGCGAAATGTCGTAGCCGGTGACCACCTTCTCCTCTCGTTTGAACGTTCGCGAAACGAAGGGCTGGAAGCCGGGACTTCGCACGCGGAACTGGTAAGCGTCGGCCGTGACGGGGAAGGCGATGTCCAGGTTGCCCAGATAGATGCCCGTGCTGAATCCGAGCTCGGGCATGCGCGTCCAGCTCGATGGCTCGCCCGTCACCGGGTCGACGGCACTAAATTCGACGGTGGCATTCTCGACGCGCGCCTGGGTTTCGGCGTTGCGCACCGCGCCGACGATTCTCAGGGAGGGTTCGAGCGTGAAGACGACGTCTTCGTCCGATGGTGCCACCCGTCGCTGGGACACGCCTCTATAACCTTGTTGGTCGACGCTGACGATCAAGTCGTCGCGCGGCGCGTCGTCCCAGCGGAACCGGCCATCGGCATCGGTCCACTTAAATGCCCCCAGGCACCGGTAACCACGCCAGGTGTCAGGATTGACGAATGCCCCGGCAATCGGCTTGCCGTCCAGATCGACCACGCGGCCCTTGAACGAGCGAGGCCGTTCCAGGTGGATCTCGACTTGCAGGACCGCCGTATCAATCTTCACGCGATGATCTCCCGGGGCGTGCCCCTTGGCGCTGGCCACGAGGAACCACTCCCCCGGCCTGACCTGACCGGTGCGAAACCGGCCGTTCACGTCCGTCGAGACGGCAAACTTTTCGATGCTCTCAAACATCGCGCGTTGGTTGTCGGTGGAGAGGACGCTGCGCTGCGGCCACCGGCTTACCATCGGCGTCGACGACACGGCCCTCGATTGGCACGCCCTTCTTCATGACGGTCAGGGCCTTTTCCGCACGCAAGTCAGCGATTTTCGGAATGATTTCCTTCTGGTGGTAGTCGCGGCTACTGACGAAATCCGGGTGGATCACCTGAAAGCCAAGAAGCTCGCCGGTGGTTTCGGGAGCGCCCGAGGTATGCCATTGACCGTCGGGGCCGGTGATGGCGCGAAGGTCGTATAACAACTCGTGAGGATCTTTCTTCTTGTAGTTGTGACTCCAGAGCAAGATCGTCGCCGCGGCGATCGGCCGCCCTGCCTCGTCTTGCACACGGCCGCCCAGAGATTCACCCGATTGCAGCCTGATCGTCTCTCCCTCGGGGATCGGCTTTTTGGGGTCGAGCCCCCACTTGTGGCGCTGCATCGCGCGGCCCTTACCCCAGACGTCAACACCAAGATTCTGGTCAGACGGACCGGTGGAATGGTTGATATCGAGACGGCCGCTGGCATCCGTCTTGCGCCATTCGTCACGCAAGCTAATCCAAACGTGCACGTCGGCATCAGGGATCGGCTTTCCGGTGTCGGCGGCAACAACCTGAAGGTGAAACACCCGGCCAGCCTCGGGCGCAGCCGGCGGCGCACCCTGCGTCGCGGCACGGGCCTGAGCTCGAACGAGGTGGATCGAGCCGATCAGACCCGCGAAGGTCATGGCCAGCAAGGCGATGGTAAGCCCCACCGGCCTGCGGGGAACGCAGAGTTGATGACCGTTGCTCTGTTCGATCCGAGCGAGTCGTCGCCCGAGCTTCGACGGATGAGCCATCGCGAGCCCAAGCGCCGGACTGGGCCGTCGGATCTTGTCGGCGGCGACGGCGAGCAACGCCTCGCGATAAACCGACGGGCCTCCCATCTCGTGGACACAGAGATCGTCGCATGCCCTCTCACGTAGCGAGACGCTGGCGCGGCCGAGCAGCCAGATCAGAATGTGAGGCCAGTAAAGTGCGCGAACAAACCACAAGCACAGATTCCAGGGATAGTCGCTGCGCCGCACGTGGGACAGCTCGTGCAGCAGCACCGCGTCGGAATGCTCACGCGAGCTCTTGTCCATCAGCGAACCTGGCAAGACGATCATCGGATGAAGCCAGCCCAGAACAACCGGGACACTCACCGCTGGTGACCATGCCAGTTCGACAGCGCGGCCGATCGCCAGCTTTGCGCACCAGTGCTCCAGGGCCCCGATCCACTGCGTGTCGTCGACCTTCGCGCAGGATTGTCGAAGTCGCGCCACGGCCACCACTGAGGCGCCCAGGCGTGCTATCAAGACGAGCACACCGACCGCGTAGGCTAAGATCGCCAAGGCGGCCCAATCGATATCCCAAGAAGCCGTCGAACCGACCGATAGACCTTCCGCAAGCATCACCGGGGCCGGCGCGACGCGAGCAGAATCATCGGCCGCGCGAACGAATTTTTTCACGGGATCAGACGCGGCCGAAGCGTCATCGAGTTCGGGCTCAGTCGGAAAGACATCGTGGGCCGAAATGTCCGCCCGGCCGGCCCCAGGGGCGCCTCGGGCACGGCTCTTACGCTCGATCGAGAAGCGCCATCCCAAGCGGGAAGGCATGCAATCGGTACCGCGGGAAACGCCAGTGCCGCGACCGGCAAGAGCAAGAGCCCGACGAGGCCGGCATTCGCGACCGCCGAGGCGAGAAACGCGGATCGGCGTCTCAGCAGATTCTGGATCAGAAGCACAATCATGAGGATCACCGTGGCCTTCGTCGCCACGCCGAGGCCGAACGCGAATGTCGTTGCCGACCATGATGCTCCCGAAAACGGATTCATGATGTCTCGCCTTTCTTTCGACGTTTGGGAACCGCAGGGCGCTCGATGACCGTCGCGAGCTCGTCGAGCTGCTCCCGCGAAAGTTGCTCATCCTCGATCAGACGCAATACCAGATCCTCGGCGGACCCGGCGAAGAATCGGGTCAGCATGGTGCGCACCGCGAGCTTCTGGGCCTTCTGGCGCCCCACCAAGGCACGGTGGACGTACACCTTGCCTCGAACATCGTGCGTGAGATAACCCTTGTTCTCGAGTACACGCATCAAGGTCCGCACCGTGGAATCGTGCGGCGCCCCCGGCAACGCCTCGCGAACCTGCTCGGCCGTGACCTCGCCAAGCCGCCAGACGATGTCCATGATCTGGGCTTCACGCTCGGTCAGTGATCGGAAAATTTGTCGAGCCATCGAGACCACCGTTCTCGTTAAAAGATTAACGGACAGGGTCAGCCTAGCGTCGCGGCGGGCACAGGGCAATAGCTCTTGTTAAAAGATTAACGGGCACGGAGGCCGCGGCGGTTCGTCAGAAAAGTGTTTGTTGACGCGAGGCGCGGTCGACGTCGATTATAAAAGAGGTGCTGAATAACGTCGGTGCGAATGCAGTTCAAGGGCTGTACTTTTGAGTAAAATCCGGCGCCGGAGGGAACCATGCAAATGATGACTCTGTCCGATGCGGCCCTGGCCCTGTTGCGATCGCGCGTCGAAGGCGGAAGCCGCGAGGTCAACGATGCAAACCGTGAGATCTACCGCGAGCTGGAGCAGGCCGGAATCATGGATGCCGTGTCTGGATTCACGAGCGGGCCGGAATACTTGTTTCGATGGACCGATCCTGGATGGGAACGCCGTTTTGAACTTTCGGGTTGCGCTTCGCTGTTAAAATGAAGGTTAATATGAAGATTGATTAGCGTGATTTCACAGAACGCCGGAGGCTCGCCCCCGACGCGGCCGAGTCCCGCGCCAGAGCCCGGGCCGAGCTTTTCGACCTCCATGAATCCAGCCACGCGAAATCGGCAGCCAGGCGAACCGACGGAGTCGCGGTTGAACCGCTCGTGCGGGCGGCCTTAAAATTGAAGCAACGTTCTGGCTGGCCTCGACTGACCGATTCTCACCGAGAAATAGTGCCCCGATGAACCATCCGCGCGAACACGGTTGTTATTATCGATCGCGATCTTGACTGGACTGGTCGCAACACACGCAACGCGGGCGTCCGCCGCCCCACCCGCGAAACCCAGGGACAAGGTGTTTGTCGGTTACCTCTTCGGCCCATCACGCGATATCCACTTTAACTTGTACACGCATTTATGCCATGCGTTTCTCGTGGCCGATGCCGAGGGCAAGGTTCAGACCGGCCGGAACGTTCCCAGCCGCGACCTGACAAGAAGCGCCCACCAGGCGGGGGTCAAGGTGCTCGTGTCGCTGGGCGGATGGGGCTGGGACAAGCAATTCGCGGCGATCGTCTCGAAGCCCGAAGCTGAAGACCGTTACGTGAAATCAGTCATGGCGATCGTCGACGACAATGATTACGACGGGATCGACCTCGACTGGGAATATCCCGACAACGCAAAGGAAGTCGTCGGCTTCGAGCGGCTCACCAGGCGCTTTCGCAAGGAGCTCGACGCCGTCGGAACAAAAAAAGGGCGGCCGATGTTCGTGACGATGGCGGCCTCCTCCAACCCTGGCACGCTCAAATGGCTCGCGAGAGACTTCTTGCTCGAGACGATGGACTGGATCAACGTGATGACCTACGACTTCACGGGCGACTGGACAAATTACGCGGGGCATCACTCGCCCCTCTTTGCCTCGTCGAAGCAGCCGGATCGAGGCGGAGGCCCAAGTTCCACGGAATCGACGATGAAGTATCTGCTCAACGAGCGCGGCTTGCCCGCCGACCGGCTGGCGGTGGGAATTCCACTTTATGGCCGCGGGTTCGGAGTTGGGGAACCGTATGCCCTCACGAAGGGGGCCAAGAAGACGGGCATCCCGCGCGGCGACTACAAGAATCTCCATGCCCTCGCGGGCCAGCCCGGCTGGACCAGGCAATGGGACGACGAGACCAAGAATCCGTGGCTGGTCTCGCGCGACCGACAGGTCGTCGTCGGTTACGACGATGCCCGGTCGGTGGCGCTGAAGACCGAGTGGGCCATGAAGCAAGGGTTTCGCGGGGTGTTCTTCTGGCAGATCGCCGCCGACCGCCTGCCCGATGGCACCAACCCGCTCCAGGAAGCCTCGCGCAAGAAGCTCGACGAGAGCCTGCGAAAAGCGCCCTGAGCACACGGACGGCGGAGGGTAATGCGCGAATAGACATCACACATCGTTTATGTGGCATGTTGGTCAGCGGTGCCTGGCCAGGAGTGGTCTCAATCACCCTTGTGCACGCCCGTGAACGGCTTGCGCCAGCAAGTGTCTCACTGCCCAAAATTCCGTGTCCGCCACGGCCTGAATCGCGGTATAATCGTCCTGGGTCGTTCCCATTTCGGATAGGCCGACGAGTGATCGCCGATTCGAGGCTCGCATCCTTAAGATCTGAATGCGGCCAAGCTGGGAAGGATCCGCGGGTTATTCCAAGAATCAAGGTCGTGAATAATCATGAGCGACTCGATCGCCTATCCGGCGCCCGACCTCTCGTCGCTGACACCCCCGGAAAGTGCCTTCGAGCGCGAGCGACAGGCGTTCCGGAAGCTGCTGCCGGAATTGCGGGCGAAGTACAACGGCCAGTATGTGGCGATCAAGAACGGGCCGGTGATCGCGAGCGGTCTGGAGGAAGTGCCGGTCGCCCTTGAGGCTTATTCCCGCGTCGGTTACGGGCCTCTCTATCTAGGGTTCGTCAGCGACTTCCCATGCTCGCCGGCCCGACTTCCGTCAGCCCGGCGCCCGCCAGGCCAGGATGCTGATCTCAATGAGCCGCTATCGATATAACCAACCGCCAGGTCAACCCTCCTGCGCCCTTTGTCTACGTCACGTTGGGTGTTCCTGTAGAGGGGCTTCCCGACACGGAGTGGGCGGCTCTTCTCGATACGGCAGCGGATATTTCGGTTGTACCGTGGCGGGTCGTGGAAGAACTTCAACTCGAACAGCTCGGCGATTTCGAAGCGATCGGTCTCGGCGGACACGTCCTGCTCATGCCAACCTTCTTGATTTGCATTCGTCCGCGAGGCCTGACGCCGCACGTGGTCAAGGTACTGGCCAGTGCGGACGAGCCCTATGTTCTGGTGGGCCGTGACGTGCTCAATCACTTTCGCGTCACACTCGACGGGCCCAATCTTGTACTCGATGTCGAGTGATGTCCACGAGCGAAGCGACGTGCTCCTAAATGACTGTAGTCAGAGATGCGATTTTGTTCCACTTCACAAGGGACGAGCCATGAAATTGAAATGGAAATCGCTCTCGATGATCCTGGTGGTCGGGCTTGACGTCGGCTGCTCCTCTCAATTCCAGCCGCCCACGCGCCTCACGGCGGCGAACGGCGTTCCCGTCCGGGTTGACAACCCGGGTTTTGCGGCACCCTGCTGGGCCGATATCGACGGCGATGGTCAAAAAGACCTGCTCGTCGGACAGTATAGTGGGGGAGCAATTCGCGTCTACAAGAATCTCGGTGCGGGCCAGCTCGCAAACGCACAATGGCTGATGGCCGAAGGTGCGCCAGCCGAAGTGCCCGGCGTGTGGTGATGTACCAGCTCGACTCCACAGTTTGTGGATCTCGACGGCGACGGCCACCGCGATATTCTCTCCGGATCGTATATCACTCAGCCAGAGAACGCAGGATTGTTCTACGTCTTGTACGGCAAGGAAGGCGGGATATTTCGCCGGGCAGAAGTCGTCAACGGCGCGGACGGCAAACCGCTCGTCATCCGCCAGACAGGAGGGGAGGCGAATATCGACTCCTGCACTCGTCCCTTCGCGGTGGACTGGGACGGCGATGGTCACCTCGATCTGGTCGTTGGCAACTTTGCCGGCACGTTTCACCTCTTCAAGGGGTTGGGCAAGGGCAAGTTCCTGCCGCAGTCTGAACAGCTCAAGGCCCAGGGCTGGCCATTGAGCACGTACGCTTATCACAGCGACCCGTTCGTGGTCGACTGGGACGGCGACGGCGACCTCGACCTCCTGAGCGGCTCTTACGAGGGCGGTGTGCAATGGGCCGAGAATCGCGCAGGTCCGGGCCAACCGCCGCGGCTCAGGGCCTTTCGATCGCTGATCGCACGTGGCCCCTGGCCCGAAGACAGGCAGATCCTCCGCGACGCCGATCTCAAAGGCCCACTGGGCCACACGCGAATCTGGGTCGATGACGTCAATTCCGACGGCAAGCTCGACATCCTGGTCGGTGATCTCGTACGCCTGGTCTCCCCGGCCGACAAGGTCACCGAAGGTGAATTCCAGCGGAAACTCGCCGCCTGGAAAAAGGCGCGCAGCGAGGCACTCGCCGAACAGAAGTCCGCGGGCCACGATTTGAAAAGGCGGAACGAGGCGGCCGAACGTTTCCAGACGCTCTCTGACCAGCGAAGCGAATTCATGAAGGAAGACAGTACGGGCTTCATCTGGCTCTACTTGCGAAAGTGAGCTGGTGGCGGCGGCCATGCCCCACGGTTTGGCCTGATCGTCGGCATCCGCGTCGTGAAGCAAGGATCGGGCAGGGGAGGGCAGCCGTGCTCCACGTTTTTCAGGCATCGATCGCTACGAAATCGACCACGCTCGCCGGCAAACAAACAGCAATTCCACAAATTTTGATAAAAATCCTATTTGTATTTCAACAGATTTATGATATCTTTAATTTTGATATAAATTGTGCAAGTCGGACATCGCATGACCGTCATGGATGCCCTCAATCCGAGGAGCTGTAAGATGAGTGGACCCGTCGTTTCCAAGCAGCAGAAGCAACTCAAGGATTGGCTCAAGCTCCGCACCAAGCGTGCCGCCGCGGTCGCCTCCAAGCCGCCCAAGCACGGCAAGAAGTCCGGCACGTAAGAGCCCGCAAGGAGTATGCAGGGCCCCGGGGACGGCGCAAGCTCAACGATCAAGCCCAAAAGCGTTGAGCTCGCGGTGGACATGGGACTTTGTTCGGTTCGTGGCGGCCCGGCTCGCTCATTCCTTGGCAAGGAACCGCGGGATCTCGTGCATCACGCGCTCCGCCTGGTCGGTCGCGAAAAGAAACTGGGCGTGGGCTGAGCCGTCGACGATGAACAGTTGCTTGGGTCCTGTTGTTCTTTCATGGCTCTCGCGGATCCTGGGTAACCTTGGAATATCGCCCGGCCCGAGGTCTTCGCGGGCGACGATGAAGAGCTTTCGTCCGGGCATCTTGTCCGGGTTACGGCTACTCCCTCCCGAGCCAGGAAAGACCAGGCGATCGATCGCACGCGGCTCCGCCGCGATGGCCGCCACGCCCGCGGCGCTGCCGCCCATGCTCCCTCCGATGACTGACACGGTCTTCGCACCCTTTTCTCGCAAGTAGCCCACGGCCGCCAGCACATTTTGGTAGAGCGGGGCGCTCAGAGGATCGGCCTGGCCAGAGCCCCGAGACTCGCCGTATCCGCGAAAGTTGATCGCCATGACGCGGAAGCCAGCTTTTTCCAATGTCTCTGCCTGGGTCTTCCAGCTTTCCTTGTTGAACCAGCCGCCATGAGCCAGCACAATTCCCCGGCTGCCCTTCCCGTACAGGCCGGCGTGCACAAACCCGCCGTCCGCCGTCGGGAATGGGGAATGCGAGACGTGCTCCTGGGCCCCTGCGGCACCAGTGAGTAGTAAGAAGGTGGCGACGATCGTTTGAAAGAAAGCGCATAAAGATGTTGGCGTCAGGGTAGTCGGTCGCGCGTCGGGCTCCCTGGGGCTCGCCGCGCCACCTGGGCTCTTTCGGGTGTGCTGCCGGACGCCACCAGGAAACGGTCGGGACGGGAACTGTCTCGAGTTTGCGCAGTTTACGGAGCAAAATGGGACTGTCCCCCCCCCGCATTTGCCGTTTCGATGAGACAGACATGCCGCGCTGCCCTTGGCCTTCAAGGAGTAAGCCAGTCGTCGAGGCGCAAGTCAGGAATGTTTTGGAAGTCCGCCGTGTTGTGGGTAACAAGTGTCAGGTTGTGGACAAGAGCCACCGATCCAATCATCAAGTCCATCCGACTGACCGAAATTCCCTTCTGGAGCAGGGTTCCCCTTACCTCGCCGAACTCGTGAGCGCATGCCGGGTCAAAATCGAGAACGTCGACTTCTCGTAGAAGGTTGGCGATCAAGGTCAGCAGCTTTGCTGGATTGGGGTGTTTGTACGCACCCGCGTACAACTCACCGAGGACGATGGTCGGAATGGCCAAACCGCCGGTGTATTGGATAAACCGATGCGCAAGCAGGGCTGGTCGGCGAGATGCCTCGCCGAGCATGTATCCGTATCGAGGAGGAAGATCATTCCGGAGGTTCCCTGCGCGAGTCGTTTTTTCGCTCTTGATGAACTTCCTCCATGATGGCATCCCAATAGGGGTCGTCCGCCAGAGCTCCCTCAGTGACGAGAAAGCCCTCACCGGTTCGGGTGGGCTTGTGCGACGAGACCACGCGAACTGTGATCTCGACGTCTTGGCCTTCAGGCACGCCGAGTTCCTCGACAAGCTCGATGATCTTGCCATGGACCTTGCCGTGAATTGTCCTGGTCATGGTTCGTTCCTTCTGTTCGTCGTTGCTTGGGAAGCGGATCCTGGCTGACTTGCGGTCCGCGTGAATCTGATCAAAGATTCTGGGATCTTCCGAGGTCCGTTCTTCTGCCAATCGGTGTCGTCCCAAACGGCGATCATCCCCGCCGTGTCGAAGAAGATATCCGTCATGGCTGATGCTCATTATGCCGTTCGGCGGTGTCGTGATGCCCGCGGTCAACCCGGCGACCGAGGATTTCATCAATCTGGATCACGCCCTCGTCCGTGCCAGGGGGTACCAGCGAACGGACATCCAGCGATTCTTTGATGATTTGAAGGTGCACCACCGTCCCCTCGGCGAGCGTCACCTGCTCGGTCGGGCGGAAGACGCCTTTCTTAAAAACGGCTCGAATTGCCATCGTTAGTCTTCCGACTCGTCTTCTGCTGGTTCGCGCGGTTTTTGCACTTTGGCTTGGCCTGCTCAGTGCGGCCACGCCGCACGCAGATCCGATAATCATCGTCGGCTTCGATTTGCGACTTGTCGGCTTCGATCTCGGTATCCGGTATTATACCCGCCCAGCCCCCTCATCGGACGGGGAAATGGCGGTCACGCCGCGCTGGCGCAACTCCACCTGTAATTGGCCGAACTTCCTGGCGCAGTCGTCGTCGAAGTCGATGCGACTCACCGCGTCGCGGAGCATGACCTCGATTGCGGACATCCTGGTCGCGGGATCAGTCTTCCCGAAAGCCCATACGTAGAGTTCCGCCAGGGCGACCGATGAGACGTACAGCCGTCCCGAGTATTGGACAAAGCGGTGCGTCAGCCCACGTGGGCGCTTGAGGTGGACGGAAACAACGTTCGTATCGAGCAAGAAGCTCATTCAGGCAGCTCCCGCCACTTCGCAGCCTTGCGCTCCGCCTGAATCCTTTCCAGGATTCGATCATCCTCCTCGGTCCAGTGCTCGGCCATCATGCCGGCGGCGGTCTCCGTGCCCCCCGGCCGCCATCCCGGCGGCGGGCCTGGCAACCTTTTTTTGGGGCTTTTGTTCGAATCGAAACCCTCAGCGATCGGATCTTGTGGGGGGTCAGCCGTTACAATCAGTTCGACGGCCTGCCCGTCTGACAGGCCGAGGTCTTCCACGACCTCGATGAACCTTCCGTGGACGATTCCGTGCAAGATTTTGGTCATGACAGGCCTCCTTTGCGTTCGTGATGGATTTGCTCCATGATCGTATCCCATTCGGGATCGTCGGTGAGCGCGCCGGCCGTCCGCAAGATGCCTTCGCCCCATTTTCGGGCGGGTTGGACGATCGTCACCTGGACCTCGACTTCCTGGCCCTCAGCCACGCCGGGATTTTCGTCGAGTTCGATGGTCTTGCCATGAAACTTGCCGTGAACCGTTCGGGTCATGGTTGCTCCTCTTATTTGCCGCGCGGACTGCCGACGTGGGCCGCTCCCGCTTCCGTTTCTGCCCTCAAGGCATCCCTTGTCACTTCATCGATATATCCGAGATTACATAAGTGCTCTACTGTCGCGGTGAAGCTCGTTTGAAAAGTGTTGGCCACTTCCCAGATGCCGCCCGGGGAATCGAGGGGCAACGTCAGATTACGGACCACCGAGCCCACAAGCTCCGTCGGCATCAGCAGCATCGCCGCGAAGGCGTTGGCCCGCTTTTCGACGTCGACGGGTGCCCATGGACCTGACGCCAGCGCGAGCCTGGCGCCGTAGGTTCGGTCATGCAGGATATGGCAAAGTTCGTGAGCGAGCACAAATCGGCGTATCTGCGGCGAGCGATAGGCGGCATTGTCGTTGATGAGCACGGCCGGCCGATGCCTGGGCCCGGCCAGCGCCACGGCACGGACGGACCGATCATGGAGTGCGATTGATTCGACCGAGATGCCAAAGTGTTCGAAAAGCCTCTCGACCGCGATCGGTGCCTCGATCGCGATCGCGCCGTCAATCGCTTCAAGGCAGCTTTCGGCGAGTTGATAGCCTTGCTTCCAGGCTCGCTCATCGCTCGCCTCGATAGGGACATCCTGCACAAGCCGACCGAGGTCGCCGCGCTCGCCGCGCCCGTCGTAAAACTGAACGAGCTTCCGAGCCAGCGTTTGCGCATCGTTCAGGTCGATCGATGGCGATAGTGAGCCGAACATCAATGCGGCCTGCGAAGCCCCCTCAATGACGACCTTATCCTCCTGAACACCGAATATCGCATCACTGACGTCCTGGGAGAGGCCAGAAGGAAATAGGTTCTGCACCTGTCTCCAGCGCTCCTCCGGCCCCAGGTCGTCAGAGCCGAATCCTGACAGCAAGCCCAACCTGCGGCGGCGATCCGTCTCCCTGAGCCGCATCACGTCGTCCCTGAGCTGGGCAAACACGAGGCTCGTCGGCCGCTCATTCAAGAGATGATGGCTCGAATCGTCGAGGATCTCATACAAGACGTCCGCCACTTCACGCGGCGCCAGGGCGCACAGCCATGAACCGCATCAAACCGGAAACCCCCGGGCGCCCCTGCGACCGGCCGTTCACCCCACGAAAACTCGATCAGGTCGCGCCACCTGCGTACGAACAGATTGGGAACCAATCCACCCTCGCGCGCGGCTTGAAGCGCATGGCGCTCCCACCAGTTGTGCCAGTCGATCTCCCACTGTTCGGCGTCAATCTCGGTAAGAGCCGCCGGCGGCTCTGCTGTCCCCTGCATCGAAATCCAGGCGTCGCGGGCGGCGTTCCACCCCGGCAACCGCTCTTCGTGCAAGAGAAAATCCCAGTTCGACGTAAACCATCGCAGGATCGGCAGCAAATACCAGTGAACCGCGTCGATCGACTCGCCCTGTTCGAGGTGACGGCAAAGATTGTGGCCATTCACCCAGATTTCAATCGCACCCCAGGAAATCGAGTGTTCGATCGTGGCGGCGCCGCCCTGATCGGGATCGGGCAAGAACGCGATTTTCACCGCAAAGCGATCGCGGCTGCCAACCATGATTTCGCGCTGCCGCGCCATCAGTGGGCCTCCCAAAATTTCTTGCGATCGTGATTCGTCAGATTGCCATCCCGCATCCACTGGCGAGTCAACTTCGGCGGAACCTCGACCCAACCGACAGGGTATCCATGCCATCGGTTCGGCAAGTGCTCCTGCGCAATACGCCCGGCCCTCGTGTACAGCATAGCGCTTTCCCTGCCAGATGACACTTGCCCGTAAGAGACCTGCCGCCAGAGGTCGAACCTCTCGCTCGCAAAGCGAGCCTTTCTTGCCAATCTGCCAGGGATCGCTATGTTTCGGATTCGACTCGTAGATCGGCTCATCCTGCGCGGCACCTTCCGACTTCGCCGATTCAGCGTCACCGCCAGCGGCCTCTGGTCTATCTGACATCAGTGACTCTCAGTATCTCGATCGAACTGGCCACGATCGCGCCTCTATTCGTCAGCGTCCTGTTTCATTTTGTGCTGGCGTTTCTTCGGCTTGCCTTCCTCGTCGCGGCCACGCCGCACGCAGATCCGATAATCATCGTCGGCTTCGATTTGCGACTGGTCGGCTTCGATCTCGGTATCCCGTATTATACCCGCCCAGCCCCCTCATCGGACGGAAACGGCGGACTGAGGCTTGGGATCGCGGTCGCTAGCGGCTGAACAATGACGATCACCTCAGCGTCGCCGGGAGGCAAGTTGCACGGAATGTGCAAATGGAGATACCCGTCGGCGGCGATCTTGGCTTGCAGAGTCAAGACTTTCATAAACGGCCTCCTTCCAGGTTCTATCGTACCTCCACGATTGTACTCTCCGCCGTCGTTCGGCGGACCCGACCGTCGAGCAATCTGGGCACTGCGCAAACGTTCAGTCTGGATAAGGATCTCGAACGTGGCACGCGAACGTGTGAACCGCGCGGGTTGTGGGATCGTCTTTGGATCATCAAGATCGAGATCATGCAAGATACTGGAATCTCAAAAGAGAAACGATACATGACGATCCATCTACCGACTGACCTGGAAAGCTCTATACACGCGGCCGCCCGCTTGCTGCTGGGGACGATCACGCAGGAACCGAAGCCGGCACTCACGACAATCGCACCCCCGTCCAATCCCTTGCTGGGCATCTGGCGAGACACCCCCGAGGAGATAGACGAGATCGTGGCCGAAGCCATGCAGCGACGGCGTGAAGAACCCTTGTGAGCCGTCACTGGGCTGAATCTTCTTTGACAACTCGGCTTTAGCCTCGCGATTTACCGCCAGGTAATGGGCCCTCTGGACAATGAGCTCTGTCAATGCTCTCCGGGCGAAAGGAAACGCTGCGTCCTGCCTGTCGGCGCGTTGTTCGTTCGCGCGTTATTTGTCAACCACGTGCATCTGACGAATGAATCGAAATGCTTCGCCCGCGAAAAACACCCGACGACTTGAGCCCCGGCGCGGAAAAATCCGTCCGCGGGTCGTAAAATGGGTCTCAGCGCGGAAGCGATCGGATCGGATGGGAGTCGTTCAGGGCCGGGGAGGCTGCAAATGGATCGCCTTGTGGTTCAATCACGTGTCGGTTCCGATGGTGTTTTGCACATCGACATCCCCGTGGGCAAGGACGAAGCAGACCGAGAAGTGCAGGTGACGATCGATCCGGTTCAGCCAGGGCCGCCAATGACCCAGGAAGAATGGCGGCAGTTCGTCATGGAGACGGCGGGAAGCATCACCGACCCGACTTTCGTGCGCCACGAGCAGGGCGAGTACGAGCTGCGCGAGAAGCTGCCGTGACCCATCTGCTGGATACGAACTCGTGTGTGCACCATTCAAGACGCGAGCTTGGTTCCACGGTCAAGGAAAGACTCGCGGCTGCGCCGCCGGGTAGCGTCGCCATATGTTCGATCGTCGTGGCAGAGCTGCATTACGGAGCGCACCGGAGCGGACGTAGGACTGAGAATCTTAATCAGGTTCAGGCCTTTTGTCGTCGTTTCCCGTCACTTCCCTTCGACGATAAATCAGCCGAGGAATATGGGCGAATCCGAGCCCATCTCGCTGTGACTGGGTCACTCATTGGCCCGAACGACTTATTGATCGCCGCGATCACCCTGGCGAACAACTTGACGCTCGTCACAAACAATACACGCGAATTCGCACGTGTGCCCGGCCTCAGGCTCGAAGATTGGGTTTGATGGTTTTATTCGGCGAACCATCGGCGCGGAAGGGAAACCATGAAATGGCAAGACCAGATCAGCATCAGGCCCGATGTGTGCCATGGTCCTTGCCGTGAATCGTTCTCGTCATTTCTGGCGCCTCTGATTCATTGCCATCAGGGCCCTGTTTCATTTGAACACCGCCCAGCGCCTGTCCGCGCCTGCTGCCCTTGAACGAACGAACGAACGTAAGACGGATTGCCAATCCGTCCCACGATTCTGGCCTGTCGGCGCGTGCCTGTCCGCCAAGAAGTTGGTGCGGCGGTGGGTGCGACCGTCCTGGGAGTCATTGGGCTGAAAGTTCGACGAGTCTTGAACGAACGAACGAACGAACGTAAGACGGATTGCCAATCCGTCCCACGATTCTTGCGTCGCGACTGCCCGGAACACAGTGCATGTCCACGAGTGCCCCTCCGGAATGTGATGCCGAGCAAGGACTTCCACGCTCCAGATTTGCTTGTATGATCTGAGATTTGGGCTAGTGTTCGTGCTTACGGAAACCAAACACTAATCACGCGTGCCGGAGCAAATGCAATCCTCATGCAAACCGTAATCCAGATTGTCTGCAAGCGGGGCGTCAGTCTGCGCGAATCAATCGCAAACGATAAAAAACTCGCCGACGACCATTTCCAGGTGAAGGAAATCAGGCGCCCGGGCCGGAATCCAGGATGGACCAAGATTGTCAGCACGTGGCCAGATCGACAAGGGTCGATCAACATCGAATGGATTGACTCTACGAACATGCTCATTTGTCGTGTCATCAACAAAGGAGCTGGTACCCCCAATCTGATCGTCGGTGACTTCGTAGACTACCTCTTACGGCGCCACCGTAGACGGCTGAAGTTCCTGATGGTCTTGCCGGAATGAGCTTGTCGGAGAGGAGTTGGCGCGAAGCCTGTCTGCGTGGCGCTTGAGGGCCAACGTCAATCGTCCAACGAAAAGATTGCGTCTTCCTCAAGTCTTGACATACCTAACACTTATGGACTAGCCCGCGTGACGCAATCGCTCATCTCGATCCTCTCGATTTTTTGTGCACTTTTGTGTACTATTACATTCCGGGCGGATCGCTAGTTACGCACCATCGAATGCGATGTAGAATATCCCGAGGTTTGAAGAAAGCCATACCGCTTTTCCAAAACGACTCTTCAAACGCTCGTATTAGACACTGTCTTCTTGTGAACAGGCAAGCATACGTATCCCCTTGGCCCGAGAGGTCGCCCGGCAGTAGGTTGCGGGTGCGGGAAACTTGACATGAACTCCACACCAAAACTCTGCAAGTCGATCGAGCACCTCGTCGATACATGGGGGCCGATCGAGGGGCGTGCACGCTTATTGAAACTGGTCTATCTCGCCGACCTCGAATGGGCCCAACGGTTTGGAAACCCGTATACGGAAGCGAAGTATTATCGATGGAACCATGGCCCGTTCTCCCGTGAGTTGCTCAAGGCAGTTGAGTGGATGGACGGCATCGAGATCGTCGAGTCTTCGCAGCCGTGGGATCGTGGTGAAACCTACTGCTATCGACCGGGCACGCGGACCAGGTTGGGGCAGATAAAGTTGCATCCGGATTTTGTCGCGCTTCTCGATAAAGTTGGAGAACACTGGTGCAACCGCCCCTTGCATGAGCTTTTGGATCACGTCTATGGCGGAGAGCAGTTTCGCGACAAGGCCTTCGGACAGACCTTGATATGATCCGGGGGCGGAATATCAGATGCTGCCATTGGCGCTAGATGAGGACTATCGTGCGCGATGGTCGCTGGTTGAGAAGCATTTCTGTTCGAAACCGAATTCGCGGGACGGAACGCCGCTCGTCATCCGTGATTACGAGGGACTGAAGGAGCTGTCCTTCGTGTTTTTCACGGGATGGCTCTTTTGCGGTGTCCTCAACCGCGACAAAGATCTGGTCCGCGCTGCCATCCTTCCTATGGGAAAGGCGGGTGAATCCTCTGTCCTCGCTTTGTACGAGTTGACGACGCACTTGGCCGCGCCGGCACGCCGAGGCTCGCTTTTGCTCGATCCAGATTATTTCGTCTGCCCGCTGGATCGCGCAGAGGGAACTCACGCCCACCGAGACACACCTCTGTCCGGTGGTGAACAGAGCTCCGCTATAACCTCGCCCACGCGAAAGATGAATGGGACGTCGGCGGTCTGGTTGAGCCGTCTAAAACGCAGGAGTGCTGCGCAGTCTCGCAAAGATCTGCTGTGGGCCTACCTGGCAGCGACTGTCTGCCGGGATCCCGATCTTTACGGCCCGATGATCGGAGGGTCCGCCTTCCCGATCAATTTACGATACGAGGTCTTGAGCGAATACCTGACGGGCGTTAACCCCAATACCGTTTAACGAAGTATAACCACCGTTGCGGCAAAGGGTTTCTTCAAGGGTTCGATCCGCCGATGTTGCGGGCGACTTTTTGGGCCATTTCGACATTTTCCGCTTGATGACTCGCGGATTGATGCGGTTGCGACGCGGCTCGGTGCGTTCTCTTTGCATTTCCCAGAGCACGCCTTTGTACCACACCTCGAACGTTGCGGGCGTTCTATTGTCACACTCAGGAAGGCGACATTTCAGGATTTGGAAGCAGCCACTGAAGGACAGCCGATCCGGGTCGATCCCCACCGTCGCTGCCGCCTCGACCATCGATGACCGAATGATGAAATGGCCCAGCGACAACGCATAAACCTCTTGCATCACCCCCGTCGGTGTCTCACTCCGCAACTGAGCCGGCTTGGTCGCTCTCCGCGGATCGTGGTGGGTTTTTTGCTCGTCGAAAACGAGTTCGTGCTCCCAGCGTTCGTGGTAAAGAATGATCAACTCTTCAGCAGGATAAACCGCTTCGTCAACGAGGTTCGTGATCAGAACATGTTCTTGGCCGTGTCCGACCCGCTGTGGGTCGTCCAGCGTGTAGCGGATCACCCGGACCTCGATCCCGTCGCGGTCTTTTTGTCGGTTGTAATCATTCTTGTAAATCTTAGCGATATACGATCCGTCAGCCAGTGTGCGAATCGGCCGCAGGATCAGCCGGCTGGACACACGCGCCAATACCTTGATGTTTCTCTCCGCGAGTTTTCGCCATTGTTCATAGCTAAAAAACCCTCGATCCAAGAGCAGGAGCATCTCCGGGGTAAGTCGTGGAAGTAAGTCCGCAAACAACGTGTGCTCGCCGCATCGACAGGATGCGGCGGTCAAGGCAACCTCGACGTGGGTCCCCAATTCGACCAAGCTGAGCTTGCGGATCTGAGGAAAGGCGCCATCGCCCCGCGGCCCTGCCGAGGGACGTCCGAAAGCCGCCGAGTTGGCGTCCGAGTCCGGGACATCGAGGACCGTGCCGTCGATGCCCATCAAACGCAAGCCATGGTAAAACGCTCCAGGTGTCTCGGGCAGGGCCAGCGGGCGAACGACCTGATCGAACAGGTTCCGGACGGGCTCGATTCCCAGCCGCTGACGCGCGACACAGAGGCTCGAACGATGGGGCGAGTCTTCACCGTAGCGAAGCCGTCTGGCCTGCTTGAAGACTTGTCGGATCGGCAGATCGGTAAACAATCCCATCGCAAGCACGACCCACAAAGTGACTTCATGAGTCAAAACGCAACGCCGCGAATTTACCCGACCGGCGGTCGCGAGAGCTTGTTGAATGTCATGGTGGCGGATAATCTGTTCCAGACCCGCCATTCGATCCAAAACCCGGCCGGTCTCATCGGCCGGCAATGCACATTGTCCTTGATGCATGCGAGTCGCAGCCTCCTTGTTGCCTCGGTCATTGACAAACCTAAGGTAACAAGAGGCTGTGACTTGCACCTATTTCAACGGTATTGGCGTTAACCCAGGCACGCGGGATTTCGGAACCTTGCTCGAGGAAACTTTGCTCTGGTTCGCAATGGCCAAGTCGCGCGTACTGATGGGGGCGGCCCACACGACTGTCGAAAAGCCGTTCAAGAGCAATGAGATTGACATTTTGCTTTATGAATGCGCCGGTAATCACAAGGCTGTGACCCACCCCCCTGATGGCTGGGCAAAACACCTTGAGAAGCAAGCGATCTGCGTTCTGGAGCTTACCATTGGCCACCAGCCGGAGCCGACGAGCAACCTCGGCGAAACCGACTCTAGCAGGCGAGGCGGACGTCGTACTGAGGGAAACGACGCGCCAGAAGAACAAGCTAATCAATTTCCTCGCGTTCAAGTCGATCGGGGTTAGGCATGTGGAGTTCCACTATCTTTCGGTCATCGCCGATCCGAGTATGGCGGAGGCCACTAAACAGGCGCTTGAATTCACCGATGGTTTTCGCTACACCTTCCTGCCGACAGTCTTGGGCGAGGATGTGGGTGGCGCCGTCCTGAACCATCGCGACAACCGAGTTCCGGTTCAGACCGTTCGCCGTTGGCACGACGCTCTCATCAAGGCGGTAGAATCCATCGGAGAGGAATTCGCGAAGAAACTCGCTCAAGAATAGCATCGACCACGTTCGCACAAACACGGGACCGCCAGCCTATTTCCTTGCGATTGAAAAGACTTACATATGGTTTTCCCGCAACCAAAGTCTTAAGATTGCAGGCATGCGGGTGACGAAACT
This sequence comes from uncultured Planctomycetota bacterium, assembly GCA_963818265.1. Classification (GTDB taxonomy): domain Bacteria; phylum Planctomycetota; class Planctomycetia; order Isosphaerales; family Isosphaeraceae; genus CAWFRS01. The sequence continues at coordinate 1,359,448 of CAWFRS010000001.1, forward strand.
CCAGGTCACGATCGTCGTCAGGCGACGATCGCGCCCTGGATCGCGGCAACGAGGTGATGTTCGTCGACGTGTTCCACGACGTAGCGGTCGAGGGCACATGACCCGTCAGAAGATCGCCGCCTATGGTACGGGGGCGGATAAGGGCAAATCAGATTATGACGCCAGACGAGGTCCGCGTCGGGACCGTGATCACAGGGCCGCTGCTGCCCGAGCCGATCGAGGTTCACAAGGTCACCTTGCTGGGCGACCTGGTCAAGATCGTCGGCGAGGGGATCAAGTCGGAAAAGACGTACAAACCGGTGCTCTCGCTGGCGCAGCTCGCCCAGCTCCGGTGCTCGCCGCTGAAGGAGTCTTTTGACGGCGATCCGAACCTGTTCCGCCTGGGGATCGAGGCCCAGCGGCTTGGGCTCGCTTACGAGTACGACCCCTACTTTTCTCTCTCGATCGCCCGCGCCGACCCGCTCCCCCACCAACTCGAGGCGGTCTACGGCTACTTCCTCAAGCTCCCCCGCATTCGCTTCCTCCTGGCCGACGACCCCGGGGCCGGCAAGACGATCATGGCCGGGCTGCTCATCAAGGAGCTCAACGCCGAAACTGCACGCGATCCAGGACCCGGCGCGGCTGGGCTGGATTCTCGTCGTTCAGGTCGAGCATTACCACATCGAGCCGGTCAAAATTCTCGCTGCCGCGGTCCCGGCCAACGACCGCGAGAAGCAGTACGGCCCATCCTCCCCACGACGATCGAAAAGCGCACAAAAGCCGAGGGGGCTCGACTCCGACGATCAGACCGATGGATAGGGCAGACCGGTCCGGCATGAGCCCGAACCGAATCGGCGAAACCAGACGTAAAGAGCGGTGGCGAATGAGCCAAACAGAACTGATCCAGAGCGTCTTCAGCCTGCCGGGGGGTAAGGGGAAGTACCTCGACACGCTCGTCGAGTTCCTTACCTGGATCGCGCCCGCGCCGAGACTGCCCGTCAGGATGCGATCAACTGGTTCGCCGCGCGGTATAACGCGGCAAAATCGGCCCAGTATTATCTTCCTGTCTTGCGCGATATCGGGGTCATCGAGTCGGACCGGGGTCGAGCTGGAGCCATCCGGCTGACAGAAGTCGGGCGCGTCGTCCTTGACGCCGAACGGGCCGAGCAGGCGCGTGTCGTTGCTCAGCGGTTCGTCGCGCAATTCGTCGCCAACCGCGAAATTCTTCGCCTCTTTGCCACGTCTAACCGGCCGGTCGCCCTCCGCGAGGTCCGCGAGCAGCTCTCGCCCCGGTTCCCGACCTGGACGTCGCACATGCAGTATGAATATCGCCTGGGCTGGCTCGACTCTCTCGGGCTCCTTCGGTGCGTCTCTGGCCAAACATTCGAGATCACCGATTTCGGACGCCGGGTCTCTGATGAGCTCCCGCCGCTCGACGATCATCGCGAACTTTTTCCCGTACCAGTTGCCTCAACGGGGATGAACGGTCAGCACGACGGCCCAGCGTTCCCACCACCCCGCGATCGGCGTGTCGACCTCGTGATGGAACTGCGGGCCGCGTCCGTCGACTCGTCGAACTCTGAGCGGTTCGAGATGGCCCTGGCCCGCGCCTTCGGGATGCTTGGCTTCTCGGTCACACAGCTCGGCAAAGCGGGAAATACCGACGTGCTAATCGAGGCACCCGCCGGCAGCGACACCTACCTTGCCGTCGTCGATGCCAAGGCCCGTGGCACCGGCAAAGTCGACCAACTGGAAGTTTTGAGCCTGAATGACCACCGGTCGCTCAACGAGGCCGACTATGCCGTCGTCGTGGCCGCCGGGTTCGCCGGTGGCAAGGTCGCTAGCCACGCTCAGGACCAGGGAATCACCCTGCTGCCTTTGCCGGTGCTTGAAGACTGGCTCAAGCTCCACGATGCCTGGCCACAGGACCTTCTCGCCTACCGATCGATCTTCGCCATGAAGGGCCTCGTCGAGAAACTTCCCTCGGAGCTGCTTCGCGTCACCAACGACCGCAAGCGGTGGGGGAAGCTGCTGGCGGATGTCGTCGAACTGTTCAGCGAAGCCTACGAACACGGCCTGGGCGAGCCACTGTCCGCGTCCGACGTGTTCAAGATGCTGGTGACCCGCAAGCGGGGCGTCCACTACCCCGAGAAGGATGTATCCGGCATCATGGAGACTCCTCAGCCACCCCGTCGTCGGGGCCTTGGCTCACAAGGAGGGCGGCTACATCCTCGTGATGTCGAGGGAGACGCTCGCGTTGCGACTCCGCCGGCTCGCCGAAGAGGTCGAAGTGATGGACGACCAGGAACCGACCTAAGGAGGTCGGGCCGCCAGCTACCGAATCAGGGTTATGAAACCAGTATATTTGGTACGCCGACCTACCCCAAGCGATTGATCGAGTTCGACCTTCCCATCAAGCGCATCAGCGCCCACGCGCGGCGAGAGAAGTCGATCCGGCACGGGCACATTTCGACGCTGCACATCTAGTGGGCGCGTCGGCCTTTGGCAGCGTGCCGGGCGGTGATCTGCGCATCGTTCTGGCCCGATCCGGCCAACCCGCTCTGCCCCGCGGAGCTTTCGTTATGCGGCCGCGGCCATCCTGTCGCGGTTCGCCGAGTCGGTCTACAACAAGTCAGCGCTTCATGCCTCAGCGTCGGTCGAATCGTTCGGCGAGTGGGAAGGGATCGTCTTGGCCGCGAAGAAAGGCCTGGCGTTCAACACGACCGACCCGCTTCACCTTAACAAGCTCCGGTTCGCACTGCTCGACTTCATCGCCGACTTCGCCAACTGGGATAACTCCACGGTCGCCGAGTACCTCGAAGCCAGCCGGGCTCTCACGCAGGCCGCCCACGAGTCGCTGGGCGGCACGCCCGGCACGCGGCCCCCGGGTGGTCGATCCGTGCGCGGGCGGCGGCTCGATCCCCCTTGAAGATCTTCGCGTCGGGGCCGACGCCTTCAGCGATCTGAACCCCATTCCCGTTTTGCTCAACAAGATTGTTCTCGATTACATTCCCAAATACGGCCAGGCCTGGTTGATGAAATGCGCGACGTGGGACGAGTGGATCAAGAACGAGGCAGAATAGGAACTGGCCCGGTTCTACCCCGACGACCCGGATGGATCCACGCCTATCGCCTATCTCTGGGCACGGACGATTCTCTCGGAGGAACCAGGCGCGGGAGACATCCCCGTCGAAGCGCCGCTCATGCGTTCGCTTTGGCTCGCCAAGAAGGCCGGACGACGCCGCGCCTTGCGGTGGGTCCGCGACGGCAAGGGAGTCGTCAAGACGCACCTCCGGCGACGATGAGAGCCGACTCGAGCGCAGCCGTTTTGCCACTTCCCTTTGGCCCTGCGATCACGACAAGCGAGTTTGGTTTTCCGTCCGGGCCGTGGAAATCAAGATCCAGCCGTTCGATTCCGCGAAAGTCACGGATCGACAGAGACGTGATGGCCACTTTCGGCGATTGCGGAGTACGGAACATCTTTTTTACGTTCTGACGTTACGCTCATTTTGACGGGCACATGATCGGACTGGCACGATCTATCCTAAACCACTGAAGGGCCGTTGTCGCCTCATTCGACCGGCCCTGGCTTTTTGTCGTTCCTACAATCCGCAGACCTGCGGAATTCACGAATCAACATTTGGCTCGCCAGCAAGGAAATTCACTGACAATTCTAGTGTTGCACGTCCAAGTCAAACCCGAGTTAGCAAACGTCCCATCAAGCACAACTTTCGATGATCGTTTTAAGTTTCTCGATTGTCATCGCCGGTGTTTCTTGGTGCAACATCGCATGACAGTTTGGACAGACCGGTCGGAGATCATTGACCGGATGAACCTTATATTCCTTGCCAATACTGGCAAGGTCAAGGATGTGGTGAACATGAATGTAACTTTCGCCGAGTTTGCCAAAAGTCCTGGCAAAGTCGAAGCCGCAGACGACGCAACTGGTGCCATAGTGGTCAATACAGGCCTTTCTAGCAGCGGAGCTGCGCTCATAGGCGTTCACACAGATCCGAAGGGTGGAACCCTCTGTGAATCGACTTGGATCCGCTATTTCATCTGGTAGCTCGACATCGGTGAGACCAAGTTTTTCGAGGTGATCTAGCCACAGTCGTTCAAGTGTTTGTTTTTGATCGATTGGCACGGTGATTCCGGATGCTTGTAAACGCTTCCAGGGAATGACCGGAACGGCGGGTATGAGGGCAGCAACCCGCAACGTCTCATCTGCCGTGACCAAGCGGTGAAACTCGACTCCAGCGAAATTTGCCTCTCGGTCAGAGCCGTCCCAATGCGAGTCTTGATAGACCGTGGATGTAACAATTCCTGAGCCAATGATTCCCTGGTGATCATGCAGACGAAACAAAAAGAACTGATCTCCAGGCTGAAACCGCTTGTTTTGTCCTGTGCTCCAGGTGTCGTAGCAAGGTTTACCAGCTTGGACACTGCGGACAGCAGCCTCAAAGTTGGGCCACTCCCACCTCGTGTGATTCCACGTCAGGATATAAGTTGCCATTGAGGCGCTCCGAATTAGTTAGAGACACCAATTTCCGGCTTGGTCGACGAACTGTCTTCCTACAATCCTATCCCCAGAAATGCCTGATATGTTGCTCTTTGAGTTCCTCGACAGTCAACATGGGGTCGGTCTTGTGAATCATTTCTGGGCAGTGGGAACACATGATCGCCAGGTCGACAAAAGAAATTTTGTCCGAGGGAGACAACCGAGTTAACGGAACAGGGCGAGCAACCGCTGACGATGCACGGTGAGCCTGTTCCCTCCTTGACAACACAAGCGGACAACATCAATCAATTATCTGGCCTGGACTACGAAAACTTCGTGAGGGTCTGAGAGAAAACGCCGCGCAATCCCTGCTCACGCGTGTTCAACTCCCACAACACCTCGAACCGAAAGAGTGAACCCATGTGGCTTTTCACAAAGCACGGATTCTTCAGTGCAGTGTGCGCCCGACAAGGCGACGGCAAGCACGGGCAACCTGTCGATACGGACCGCATGATGGTGAGGGCTCGAAACCGCGGCCATCTTGAAGCCTTGAAGACGCGATTCCCCGACCTCCTCGGCAAATGCGAGCCTCTTCGAATCTGACATGACCGACTATGCCTACCGGCTGTTCGTGGAAAAGTCTGCCTGGGTTCAGGTGCTTGCCGGATTGGCCGAGGAAACCGACTACGACAACTTCAAGTCCGAGGTTGCTCGCCATCAAGGAAAAGCCGGAGCGGCCTACGAGCGTTCGCTTCACGATGTATGGTCGGTGATGCGCAAGTTGCAGAAGTGAGGCCAGACTGCCGTATCGAAACGGACGTGATTTCGCCAGTTGGACGGCAATGAAGGTTAAAAAAGCTTCGCGTCATGGTTCAATCCTCCCCGAAACGCCGCGCAAAGTCTGCTCTCGCGGGGTGTTTATGCCGAGGTTTGCGTCAAGTTCAAATTCTTGCCAAGGATCTCGTTATGAATTGTTATTGCGTGATTTCTCTTACTCGCTGCCATCAAACGAAAGAGGCCTATCACGTCAACTGATCAATGCAATCCGCACGACGGCCGTTTGCTTTTTCCAAACCTCGCCACTGTCGTTGTTTAACTGTTCTCGCGAGATGGCCACGGCAGCAATGACTGGCTAGCTCATACAAGCAGGGTTCGAAGTCGCTGCAGCACCTGGGCAACGACCTCCTCGGAGACCGCGCCTATCTTCTCTGCTTTGCGCGCTCGCCAGTCCAAGCTTTTGACTTGGTCTGCCCCTACTACGCCAATGATGGGTGATCCGGCAGGGAGTAATACTTCAAATGGGTAGCCCTTCACCCGACTGGTGATTGGACAGAACAAGGCCAGCCCAACGCGGCCATTGTAACTCGACGGCGACAATACCAATGCAGGTCGCCGACCGGCTTGTTCATGGCCTGCTTGCGGATTGAGCGTAATCCAGACCGCATCGCCGCGTTCCGGAATATAAAGATTTTTTCGGCTCACCAGCGTTCCTTGCCGACTGCTGGTCCCGGGTCCCAGTCACCGGGCATGTTGTCGTCGGTGACGCCGAGCAACAATTGATCCAGACTGAGAGGTTGCTGCGTGATCCGCTTCACCACGAGCGACCCCTCCACGAGAGACAGCTCGACGGCCGCGTCAATGTGGAGGCCAGCCTCCTCCGCAAATGATCTTGGGATACGCAGCGCCAGGCTGTTTCCCCATTTCTGAACACGAGTCTTCATGCCGACCTCCTGGTATCTACTGTGAAGATACGCGCGCCAGATCGTCGAGTCAAATTCTTCGACTCAAGATCACGCATGAGCCTCATTCTACCTTTTCGATTGAATGATCTTTTATATCAGAGCAAGTTTATTTATTTATGTATTTTTACCGTTGCTTGCTGACTGGCCTGCTCCCAGGTTTTTCCGGTCGTGCCTTTCCGGTCCTTTCCGCGAGTAACGAGCGACATCAGCGCTGGCTTTTCGGTTCGTCCCCGCCTGCCGGCGAAACGGTCACTTGACCTTCGACACAGGTTGGTCGGGATGAGCAGGGTTCGCCACGAGCCGGCGGTTGGCGCGATCCGCCAACAAATCGAGCTTGTCCAAAACGGTCTGGCCGATGAGCACCTCGTCGCCGAGCACCAGCGCTTCTTCGAGCATGTCTCGCCCCATCACCGCGAAAACGATCGGCTCGGTCACGGCCACAACCTCGGTCCGACCGTCGGCGTACTCGGCGACCCGGTTGCCGCGCGACATGAGGCCGAGAGCCTCCATGACATGCGCGGGAATCCTTGACCGTACCGCGGCGGTATCAACCATGGCATCCGCCTCGTAGCGCCTGACTGCCGACTTCTTCAACTTCTTCCGACGATGGAGCGCTTCGTCAACGGAATTCGTGAGTAGCACTTTCACTCGGATTTCACCCACGTCAGACTCGGTTCGGATTCAGAGGTTTCGCGGCTATTTTACCGGGGCTTACGCGCCATACACGACTTTCCCTCGCTCAATGCCGGATGAATGACCAGGTAGGGTGAATCGCCACAGAGCCTGACCTCTCCGTGTGTCACGACCACGACATCAACCGCCGCGCCCTTGCCGCGAAGGTGACGATCAATCGCCTTCGTCAGTTGCCACCAATCGAACTTGCCCGCCTTGATGACCAGAAGGTCGATATCGCTGTCCGGCCCCATCTCGCCGCGCGCCGCCGAGCCGAACAAGATGATCCTCTCCGGCTCCGCCACCTCGACGATACGCCGAACAATGTCGGTCAAAATCGTTTCATCCGGCTGCCCGTTGCGCCGCTGCACTTGTTTTTTTGCGAAAGGATGGGAAAGCGACATCGTTCCAGGCTCCGCGATATGCCGCGCCCGGCTCGCCATTTCTCTTTTCTCTCGAGAATATCGCTTGAAAACACCCAGGTACCCTACAATAGCACGATCCACCTGAACCGGCATCCTTCCCTGCTTCGAGACCTTGATGGCTCCCTTCACTCTCAAGGAACTTCGGCTCCGCAATTATCGAGCGTTCGCCGACGCGCGGTTGGTCCTGGGCGACGTCACCTTCCTGGTTGGTCGCAATGGAGCCGGTAAGTCGACGCTGATGGACGCTTTCAGCTTTGTCCGCGAAGCTCTCACCGATTCGTTGGGGACGGCGATGGAGCGTCGGGGCAATTTCGTTGGACTATTCCCGCGGGACGAGCATCGTATCGCCCGACAGGGTATTTCGGTCGCCGTTTGCCTTGATTTCGATGGCAATTCCTCGGGCCTTTACGGTTTCACGGTCGGTTGGGATTCACGACGAGCAGGTTACTTCGTCCAGCACGAGACGCTGCGGTGCGGACGGGCCTCGTCGTTCGCGCGAGACGAGCGAAACTTCCGGTCAGAGGCCCTTTCGCTCCAGCCGGCCATTGACAGGGAAACGCTGGTCTTTCCCCTGATCGCGGGGTCGAACGAGACGTGGAAAACCATGATCGAGTCGCTTCGACTGATCTCGGTCCATCAGTTTTCGCCCCAGGCCATTCGCGCTGAGTCGAAGATCGGCGGCAACGAGCGATTGAGTCGCGACGGTCACAACGCTGGGGATGTGTTGAAGTACCTGAAGTCCAGCGACAAGGAGTGGGTTGAGCAGTATCTCGCCGAGGCGGTCCCGGGCATTCGGGAGGTATGGATCAAGACGATCGGGGGCCGGCGGTTCCTTGGGTTCGCTCAGGATTGCGGCAACGGCCAATCTCGAGCAATTTGATGCATCTGCCATGTCTGACGGCACGCTCCGCGGCCTTGGTATCCTGCTGGCACTCAGGCAGAGACCACGCCCGTCGATCGTGATGCTCGACGAGATCGAAGACTCGTTGCATCCCCTGGCGCACGGTGTTTTACTCGACGCAATCGAGGAGGCGAGCGAAGAGTTCCCAATCGTCGTCTCAACCCACAGTCCGGAGATCCTCAACCATCCGGCGGCCCGGCCCGATCGCGTCCGGGTCATCCAGCGGACCGATGGGGCGAGTCAAATCTTCGGTCTGAGCGACAATATTCGGGACAATCTGAAGTCCCCCGCAGACGGTCGGCCAGTTACTTCGCTCCAACGCTCTCTGGACCCAGACCGAAGCGTCGACGGCAGGCGCGTTGGGTGATTTTTTCGACCACTGATGGACTCATGGCGAAATACGTTATCGTGCCGATCCGCGCCTGGCAGGGGCCAGCGTCGTGACGCCCCTTGCGGTCGCCGCCCATGAGGTCCGACAGGCCGGCCCCGACGACGGGGCGGCAAGCCGTTGCGCGGGCCTTTGAAGTTTCTCATAGTGGATGCCTCGGCCTGGTGCTGGAGGCGAGGCGACAGGGGTATCATCGCCGACGGGAGACCGGTCATACAACGGCTCCTCACGGTCGGCTCCCGGCTCGACAAACGAGTGATAGACCGGGCCGGGCCTTGGCCTCGATGGACTGGACATTTTCTTCGGTGCTCCGAAGACGCCGATCACGTCCGAACAACCGCGGGACTTCTCCTGGGTGCTTCTTTCTCTTCTGTCCTCATGGGCATGTCGTTCAAAGCTCAGTCCAAAACAACGCATGCAATATGTGGCCCTGTTGCCCCTCCCAGCCCTGCGGGAGAGAATAGTGGCGGAGGTGCTGATGAATGCTTCAGAGCGAGACCCCGGCAAACGCCTTATCAAGAGTTACGGCCTGAAACTCGCCGATCACGCGGATATCACCGCCGAAATCCTCAAGATGATGAATGGTCGCGGCGAGCAATGGCCGTGGGTTGAAAAATGGGTGGCCGACGAGGCGCCGGGTTGGGTGAACACCCCGCACACCCTCGTCTATGAGGTTCCGCCGGGCAAACTCGTGGACCGGCAGGCTCTGAACTTCACGCAGGATGTCTGGATGTGCCAGCCTCATCTCTTCGAGCATCAGACGTGGGGCGGCAGAACGTTCGTTCGGATGTCTTGGGCGTAGAGATGAACATGAAAAGCCCCCGGATCACCATCGGCCGTCTGATGCTCCTGGTCGCGGTCATTGGCATCCTGGCCTGGGGCGGAGTCTCGGCGTATCGCGCCTGGATACTCGCGCCGATGTATCGGGGGCGCGCACGGTTTCATGCCCTACACGAGAAGAGTTCCATCATCGCCGTCCGTCAGGGTTCGTATGCCGCCGGACCAACGGAGCTGGCCGACTTGACTCGCGATTGGCAGGCGTACCATTCGTCCATGAAGCAGAAATATGAACGGGCGGCAGCCTACCCATGGCTCTGGCTGCCTGACGACCCGCTGAGCCCTGTCGAGCTGAGCAACGCCGCAACCGGCCGACAAGTCGATCTGCATTACCCGTGAGATGACGAAACGGGCACCCGGGCAGGGCACCCGGCCAGCCGTTAATCCAGCGCTCTTGAGCCACCAAAATTATTTCCCGACCGACGAAGCGCAGACCGCCCACGCCCTCGGCGAGGGTCACGCCAGCTTTACTCAGGATGAATGAAGACTTTCTCCCGCTCAAGCTCCTGTTCCACTCAAGCCTCGGTAAACGATGCCAAGTTGAGAGTGGCCTCAATCGCCAGTGTTCATCTGTTCATGTTGGTGATTGGCAACAACTCCATTTCCCTCACCTTGTCGACGAAGTAGTCCGCTACACCCCAAGCTTCGTCGCCAATCCTCTCTTGATCCCGCGAGAAGCGGCTGATGGTCACACTCCGCCACGCGTCGCCTTGTGCGGATAGTTCAGGCGCCCAAACGTAACTCGTTTTGGACATTCAATATACGTCAACTCGTTAAGCTGTGCCAGTTACTCAGGCGCCCAAACGTAACTCGTTCTGGACATTCAATATACGTCAACTCGTTAAGCTGTGCCGGTTACTCAGGCGCCTAACCGTAACTCGTTTCAGGGATTCAATATGCGCCAGATCGTTAAGCTGTGCCGGTTACTCAGGCGCCTAAGTGGAAGTCGATGATCCGCATCGAGTTAGAGCGATTTTTCGAACTTCCGATTATGCAGGCGCCTAAACGGAACCCAAAGCGGCATAAAGAGATGAAGACGCTTCCCGTCCGCCGGAGGCATTTTTGGCGCCGGGTTGTCTGTGCGCAACACGCGTCACTGCGCCGCGGAGCGAGAAATTCGGAACGTCGGCCGGCACGATCCGATCAGCCATCGTAATGGTGCAAACCATGTCGTGCGCCGGATCCTCACATCCGCGCACTTCCCTTTGATCGTGTGCGGCTAATGGTTCCAGGCTATGATGGTCGGTCGGTTGGTTGGTCACGTCATGGACGGCCCTGCGGGCGCGATCGATTGCGCGACCGCTTGATCGATCGACCGGATGAGCCGAGATTGGTGTCGTACTGGCGCTTGATACTGCCTGTTAGCTCAGAGACCTTGATGCCATGACCGGACTGGATCTGGAGTCGTTCCTACTGGTTTTGCGGGCCGACCTCACGACGTGGGTGGTGCTCGGACTGGCGACTCTCGTTCTGGCTCTCATGGTCTGGTCGTGCTGGCGATCGCGGCGGGCTCTTCGCAATTGCCTGGTGCTGTCGCTGGCCGGGCATCTCGGGCTGGTTTTGTACGGGAGTACGATTCCGGCCGTGATGTCGACGCTGGCCTCCGAGCGCCGGGAATCCCTCGATCGCACGCATCTGCGGCGTATCCGGATTGACCCGGTGGCCGGCCTGGACTCGCCCGGCGGCGTGCCGCGGCGCGGCGAGCCGACGCGAAAAGGGGCGTCGACAGCAACAACCGGGCGCTTCGATCTGGCAACGACGACGCCTCTCTTGCCGGCCGACGAGCCTCTGCGTGTCGCGCGGCCGACCGATCAGGACAAGCTATCGCCGATCCGCGATCCTGAATTCACGGTCACGCCGCTGACGGCCGTCGCCGATGCGACGCCGAAGGGGAATGATCACGCACCGGCCGCTCCCGCCCCCGAGATTCGACCCGAACCTGAAGCCTCGACGACAACCGCCATGAAGGGCGGCGGCAACGCACCGCCGAGCGCGGTTCTCGTGCCCCCCGATCTGGCTGAAGTCGTTCCGGTTGATCCGGCACCGCGAGAGCCGGTGAAGATCGCAACGAGTGCGCGATCGGCCGTCGAATCGTCGTTGAGCCGCGACCTCGCCCTGGCGAGCGACCGGCGATTGCGTCCCGATCGCGTGGCGTCCGGCGCCGAAAAAAAGCCGGCCACGGGCACACGTTCGTCGACGCCGATCGCGAAAGACGCGACGAAACCCGAGCGCGATAATGACGACGATCGGCCTGGTGGCAAGATGGGCGAGAAACGCGACGAGACCCCGGCGCCGCCGCTGGATTTGACGGCCGGGGGGAGCGCCGCTTCACTATCGATTCCGCTGGCGCGGGCGACTCCGGGCGCAGGTCGAGGGCGTGGCGGTCGTAACCTGGGGCTGGCCGAGCTGGGCGATCGCGGGGGAGTGAATCAAGGTCAGCCCTTGACCGAGATCCCCAAGCTGTATCAGCCGCGGCTCGAACCCGATCGCTCGACGCGGGCGCAGCGGATCGGCGCCAGTGCCGCGAGCGAGCTGGCCGTCGAGCGGGCGCTCGATTGGCTGGCGCGGCACCAGGACAAGGACGGCCGGTGGGACGGCGGGATCGCGCGTTATGACGACGGGACATCGGTGAAGGGCGATAACGACTTCTCGGTGCATTGTCCGCGTGATGACCCGTGCGCGGGTGAATGTGCGTACTGGGAGGCGGATACCGCGCTGACGGGCCTGGCGCTCCTGACGTTTCTGGGGGCCGGCTACACGCACACCGATGGCGGCCGGTACACCGCGGTTGTGGGCCAGGGGCTCGAGTTCCTGCTAGCCCAGCAGAAGCCCGACGGCGATCTCCGGGGGCAAAGCCAGGTGGTTGGTATGTATTGCCACGCGATGGCGACTCTGGCGATCTGCGAGGCGTGTGCCTTGACCGGCGATGACCGCCTGCGAAAGGCGGCCGAGCGGGCGGTTAATTTCCTGGTGCGGGCACGGGCCCGCGATCAGATGGCCTGGCGCTATGCGCCGGGGGCCCCGGTCGGAGATACGAGCATTCTTGGCTGGGTCGTCATGGTCTTGAAGTCGGCCCGGGAAGTGGGGATCGCGATCCCGGCGGATGCATCGGTGCGCAAGGGGACGCTAGCCTGGCTCGACAAGGTGGCGACCGGGCCATCAAAGGGGCTGGCGCGGTATCAGCCGTGGGAGCCCGTGACGCCCACGATGACGGCCGAAGCGTGGGTCTGCCGCCAGTTCCTGGGGATTGGCGGCCTCGGTCCGGCGAGCACGGAGGCGGCCGAGTTCCTGTTGAGCAACGAGTCGGATCGGGGCAAGACCAACGTTTATTACTGGTATTACGCGACCCTGGCGCTTTACCAGCACGGGGGCGAGCCCTGGACGAAGTGGAACGCCCAGGTTCGGGACAAGATCATCGGGCTGCAAGCGACCACGGGCCACAAGACCGGGAGCTGGGAGCCTGATAGCAGCCCTTATGGCAGCAAGGGGGGCCGGATCTATTCGACGACGCTGGCAGCGCTGACGCTCGAGGTCTATTATCGCTATTTGCGTTTATACGACGAGCCGAAGCTGCCGCTGGAGCCTGGTGCGCGTCCTGAAGCCGGGGCCGCCGCCGGAGCACGGCCGGCGACAGCGACGGCGACGGGGCGCGGTGTCAGTGGTCGTTGAGTTGAGAACGCACGCCGCTGGACGCTAAGCGACGATGATTGCTGGAGCGTGTTTTGAACCGTGGCGCCGCTGTGGTCGGGCGTGCTCCAGATCCAGTCAGTAGCCTTTCCGGGGCCGCAGTCACCGGCTACGACGATCTCTGTAGCTGGCCGCTTCGAGGCCGGTCGGTGGCCTTTCCGGGGCCGCAGTCACCGGCTACAACGATCTCTGTGGCCGGCCGCTCCGAGGCCGGTCAGCGGCCTTTCCGGGGCCGCAGTCACCGGCTACGACGATCGTGTCTCGTGAGAATAAATATAATCGGGGCAAGCGGGCATCGATCGCTGGGTTCGTGAGGGGGAACCACGGTCAATCGATCTGGCTTGCCCCTTGTTGGGCATCGGCGGCTTATTCTTGTCAGAACGAGCCGAAGGCGTCGCTTATTTGTCGCCCAGGGCCTTTTCGACGGCCGCGATGACGGGTTCGGACCACTGGTCCTTCTTGGGGTCGAAGCGTGCGATCACTTCGCCCTTGCGGTTGATCAGGAACTTGTTGAAGTTCCACTTGATGGGCCCGGCGAACTTGGGGTCGGTCTCACGGCTTGTGAGGAAGTCGAAGAGGGGGTCGATCCCCTTGCCCTTGACGACGACCTTCGAGAACAGCGGGAAGCTCACCTTGTAGCGCGTTGAGCAGAATTCCTTGATCTCTTCGTTGCTCCCCGGCTCTTGACCGCCGAACTCGTTGGCGGGGAAAGCGAGGACCTCGAAACCCTGGGCTTTGTATTTTTCATACATGGCCTCGAGGTCTTTGTACTGGGGGGTCAGGCCGCACTGGCTGGCCGTGTTGACGATCAGGAGGACCTTGCCCTTGTAGGTGGCGAGGTCTACGTCCTTGCCTTCGATGTCTTTTGCGTGAAAATCAAGTACCGAGGTCGGTTTCTTGGCGGAGTCGTCGGCCGTCACGATGGCGACGGACGAGACGACGACCCCAACGGCCAGACTGGCCAGACCAGGCAGCAGTACGGAGAACCGGTGGAACACGATGGAGACCCTTCTGAGTAGTGTGTGAATGACTGAGGATGCGGGGTGGGGACGCAAGCGTCGGCCGCGCCTGGGAGCGATGTCACAACCATGCCCAGGGGCGGGGTTCACACAGGAAACCAAACCTCAAGAATCGCGTTTCCCGGGAACACAATGGATTATCATGAGGCCGGGAGTCAAAAAAAACAAGAGTTACGGCCGCCACGGGGCCGGGCTCAAAGCGTGGCGCGGCTATCCCTCCCGGTGCGATCGATGGCGCACTGGAAGGGATGAGCCAGGGCGACCCATCTTTATTGGACGCGCAATCGAGGAGTCAGAGGGTGTTGTTCGAATCGTTCACGGCGAGTGCCCAGCGTGTCATGCAGCGAGCCGAGGTGCTGGCCAGGCGCCAGCGTGCGCGGGCGATTGAGCCGCTCGACCTGCTGGCCGCCTTGACCACCGAAACCGAGAGCCGCGCGGCGGAGTTATTACTGGAGCTGGGCGCCAGAATGGACCGGCTCTGGTCGGGATTCGGCCCGGCGATCACGCGTGCCCTGGAGGAGCTCGACGAGCCGGCCGCCGATCGTGAACCGGGTGAACTGGAAGGCCCAGAGGAGCCGTTGCCTCCCTCGAACGCGCTGCGCCAGGTGCTCAACGAGGCGATGATTCAGGCGCGGGGATCGGACCGCAAGCGCGAGGTGGGGACCGAGCATCTGCTGGCTGGGCTGCTGATCGACCCGGGCGTGCCGGCCGAGCTATTGGCGCGGCTGGGCTGGAGATCGAGAGCCTGCGCGAGCGTCTGGCCGAGGTCGTCGAGGTCGAGGTCACGCCGCTGCCCCTGGTCGAGGGGATCACGCCGCTGGAATTGACCGAGCCGGGCGGCGGCGTCGAGCTCGGGCGGATTCTCGATGCGTCGGTCAACCGGGCGCGCGAGGGGCTGCGGGTGATCGAGGATTACGTCCGCTTCGTCCTGAACGATCCGGGGCTCACGCGCCGGCTCAAGGAAGTGCGCCATCGCCTGGCCCAGGCCGAGCGGGGGCTTGATAGCTATCTGCTTCTGGGCTCGCGCGATACGCGTGACGATGTCGGCACGCACATCATGACGCCATCGGAGCAGATTCGCGAGGCGCCGCGTGCCGTGCTCGCGGCGAATTTCAAGCGGATCGCCGAGTCTCTGCGGTCGCTCGAGGAATACAGCAAGCTCATCGATGTCTGGATCGCGGGGCGTTACGAGGTTTTGCGCTATGATATCTACACACTTGAGAAGCTAACCATGACGGCCGTCGCCGCGCAGGCGCACCCTGGGCGATGCCCGGCTGATGGTCCTGATCGGCGGCTTGCCGACTCTCGGCGACCTCACATGGATCGCGGGAGAGGCGATTGCCGGCGGCGCCGATGTGATCCAGTATCGCGACAAAGGGATTCCCGACCGAGAGCTGCTGAAGCGAGCGCGAGCTGCGCATCTCGACCGCGCAGGCGCGTGTCGCCTTCATCATGAACGACCGTGTCGATCTGGCCCGCCTGGCGAGCTGCGATGGCGTGCACGTCGGCCAGGAGGATCTGTCGATTCGCGACGCCCGGCGGATCATGGGTCCGGCGCCTCATATCGGCGTCTCGACCCACGATCGCGACCAGCTCGACAGTGCGATACTGAGCGGAGCCAGCTACATGGGCGTCGGGCCGGTTTTCCCGAGCCCCACGAAGGAGTTCGCCGAGCCCGAGCTCGCGGGCCTCTCGTATGTGCGGCACGCCAGCGAGACGACCGGGCTCCCGTGGTTCGCGATCGGCGGCATCAATGAAGAGAATGTCGATCGCGTGATCGAAGCGGGTGCCACGCGGATCGCCGTGAGCTCGGCCGTGGTGCGTGCGGATAGTCCTCGCGGGGCCGCGCAGGCGCTCAAGGCTCGGTTGACCCCGTGACCCGCGTGGCAACGGCCACGGCGATGACCCCTTCTTGACCAGGGCAGGGGGGGTGGCGTCGGCGATGGTTGGGAATGCTCCGGCGTTCCGCGGGGGGGCCGCGACCGCCGCGCTGGCCGGTTCCTTTCACGACGGCGCTGCGCGGCCCATGGCCTTTCACGTGAGCGGATGCGCGTGTCACGCGGGCCGGCGTTACCGTTATCAACGAGTGAGGAAACGTCGTGTCGTCGAATTCGACCGGGCGGGCACGGTCTAACGCATGCACGCCGCGAGCGACTCCGTGGCGGCCGCGATCGTGTGATCGATGTCCGCGTCGGTGTGCGCCGCCGAGACGAATGCAGCCTCGAACTGGCTGCACGGCAGGTAAACGCCCCGCGCCAGCATCTCCCAGAAGAAACGCGCGAATAGCCTGGTGTCGCTGCGCCGTGCGTCGTCGTAATCGTGAACCGGGCCATCGTGGAAAAAGAGCGTCAACATGCTGCCGACGCGCTGCACGACATGCGGCACGCCCGCGTTGGCCGCCGCGCGATCGAGTCCCTCGGCCAACCGCGCCGAGAGGGCTTCGAGCCGTTCATATGGCGGATCATCGCGCAGCAGTTGCAACGTCGTCAGCCCGGCGGCCATCGCCAGGGGATTGCCCGACAGCGTGCCAGCCTGATAGATCGGACCGACCGGCGAAACGTGGTTCATGACCGCGGCGCTGGCACCATAAGCGGCCGCCGGTAAACCACCGCCGACGATCTTGCCGAGCGCCGTCAGGTCGGGCGTGATGCCGTAGAGCGCCTGCGCACCGCCGTGGGCGACACGAAAGCCCGTCATCACCTCGTCAAAAACGAGCAGGCAACCGTCCTTTTCGGTGAGCTGGCGCAGCGCCTCGAGGTAGCCCGGCTTCGGCGGGACGAGCCCCATGTTGCCGGCGATCGGCTCGAGCAAGACGGCGGCCACCTGGCCGGGAAACCGCTCGAGAACGGCCGCGACGCTCTTCGCGTCATTGAACGGGCAGAGAATCGTGTCCTCGACGGCCCCCGCGGTCACTCCGGGACTATTGGGAGTTCCCAGTGTCGTGGCCGCCGAACCTGCCTGAACCAAAAGGCAATCGATATGTCCATGATAGTGCCCGGTCATCTTGACGATCTTGGACCGTCCGGTGACGCCGCGCGCCACCCGCACGGCCGACATGGCGGCCTCGGTGCCCGACGACACGAACCGGACCTTTTCAATCGACGGGACGGCCGCCGCGACGGTCTCGGCGATCTCGATCTCGCGGACCGTCGGCGCGCCGAACGTGGTGCCCAGCTCGAGTGCCTGCGAGATGGCCGAACGAACCCTGGGATGGGCATGGCCGACGATCATCGGGCCCCATGATCCGATATAGTCGACATACGAGTGATCGTCGATATCATAGAGATAGGCACCCGACGCCCGCGCAATGAAGGGGGGCTCACCGCCGACGGCCCCGAAAGCACGCGCCGGGCTGTTCACACCGCCGGGGATCACGCGGTTGGCCCGTTCGAAGGCCGCATGGCTGGCCGGAAGCCGAAAGTCGGGTTTTGACAGTGCAGGGGTTGGTGTCGCAGCCATTGTTCGTCTGCTCTTACGCTGTGCGTTCTGGTCGTCTTCTCGCCGTCGCCATTTCAGTCTCTCGGCCATGGTCACGGGTCAGATTGACTGATCCTCAAGCCAGTTATCGCTTATCCTTGGCGCAGCCATCGTGCTGCATCGAGGGCATGATAGGTGAGGATCATGTCGGTTCCCGCGCGTTTCATGCCGGTCAAGGTTTCGAGCACGATGCGCCGCTCGTCGATCCAACCGTTTCGCGCCGCGGCCTTGACCATCGCGTATTCGCCCGAGACGTTATAGGCGGCGACGGGCACGCCGAACGTCTCCTTCACACGATGAATGATGTCTAGATAGGCTAGCACCGGCTTGACCATGATGATGTCGGCCCCCTCGGCCAGGTCGAGTGCCACTTCGCGGATCGCCTCGTCAGAATTGGCCGGGTCCATTTGATACGAGCGTCGGTCGCCGAAGCTGGGGGCGCTCTCGGCGGCCTCACGAAACGGGCCATAATAGCCGCTTGCGAATTTCGCCGCATACGACATGATCGGCGTGCCGGTGAAACCAGCCGAATCGAGACCCGTGCGCAGCGCCTGCACCATGCCGTCCATCATGCCCGACGGGGCGATCACATCGGCGCCGGCACGCGCATGGCTCTGGGCCTGCGCGACGAGCAAGGGGAGCGTGGCGTCATTGTCCACATCCACGCGGCCGCCCTTATCGATGAGCGGACCGCAATGACCGTGGTCCGTGTATTCACAGAAGCATAAGTCGGTGATCACGAGCAGACCGGGCGCCGCCCGCCGGGCGATGCGAATCGCTTCCTGAACGATGCCGTCGTCACGCCACGCGGCCGTGCCGCGCACGTCTTTGTGCTCGGGGATTCCAAAGAGCAAGATCGCCGGGATATTCAGCTCGGCGACTTCGCTCACGGCCTCGCCCAGCCGGTCGAGCGAGAGCTGGTATTGCCCCGGCATCGACGAGATTTCGCGCCGGAGGTTCTGTCCGTGGTAGACGAACAGAGGATAGATCAAGTCATTGACGCCCAGGCGCGTCTCACTCACAAGATCGCGCAGACGAGGATGGCCGCGGAGTCGCCGCGGTCGATGGAGCGGATAACCAGACGCTGGCTGAAAGGCCATCACGCAGCTCCCACGTTGCACGAAGAACAAGGCAGGTTGTGGTCAATCGATCGGGACGAATCGAACGATCGGCCTCGCGCCCAGCCAGCCAACCAGCCAAACGAGGCAGGGGCCTGACGGCGGGCTCAGCGAGCCGGGCGCGCGGCGATCGTTCAATCAACAAGGTTTTTTTAATGCCCGCCACGCCGATGCGTGGGGGCCGGCTGAGGCAGCATGCGGATCTCATGGCCATTGGCGTCGAAACACTCGATCTTCAGGTGCTCGGCGGGTGAATTCGGCTCGAAACCGATCTGAATGGTCAGGTTACACTCGACCTCCAGCCGGGCGATCTCCTTGCGCTTGCGGTTGCTCAGGTAGGCCGCCACGCTGGGATGAACCGAGATCGTCATGCGGCGGATGTCTTCGCGATGCGTGGCCAGGGCCACCAGCCGCATGACGTCGATCGCCATGCTCTCTGCCGTCTTGATCACTCCCGCGCCCGAGCAGTGGTGGCAATCCTCGTAGACCGAGCGTTTGAGGCTCGGCCGGATTCGCTGCCGCGTCATTTCGATCAGGCCAAACGCACTCATGCGCAACACCTTGGTGCGCGCCCGATCGCGCTTGATGGCCTCGCGCAGGGCACGCTCGACGCCACGGCGGTGCCGCTCCTCGCGCATGTCGATGAAGTCGTTGACGATCACGCCCCCCAGGTCGCGAAGTCGCAACTGGCGGGCAATCTCCTTGGCCGCACGCAGGTTCATTTCATAGGCCGTGCGCTCGGCGTCATCCTCCACGCGGAAGTTCCCCGAGTTGACGTCGATCGCCACCAGGGCCTCGGTCTGGTCGATCACGATCGAGCCCCCTTCCGGTAAGGGGACATGGCGGCGCTGGATCTTGGCGATCTCGTCCTCGATGCCATACTTGTGGAAGATCGGCACTTTTTCGTCATACAGCTTGAGGCGATTGACGAACCGGGGCATCACCACCCGCAAGAAGTCCTGGGCACGCTCAAAGGCCGACGGCTCGTCGATCCAGATCGTGTCGATCTCGGAGTTGAAAATATCACGAATGGTGCGGATGATCATGTCCGATTCTTGATAGATCGGTGTCGGCGCCTTGGTCTTCTTGATGCGCCGCAGGATGACCTTCCAGAGCCGCAAGAGATAAGCCAGGTCGCGCGCAGCTCACGCTTTGACCGCTCGAGGCCGGCGGTCCGCACGATGAAACCCAGTCCCTTGGGCGGGTTGAGCTCGTGCATGATCTCGCGCAGCTTGCGGCGCTGGCCCTCGTCGACGATCTTACGCGACACGCCGACGCGGTTGAGCCCCGGCATCAAGACGAGATAGCGTCCGGGAATGCTGATGTAGGTCGAGAGTGTCGGTCCCTTGGTGCCGATGCTCTCCTTGATGACCTGCACGAGCACTTCGTCGCCGCGGCGGAAGATTTCCTGGATGGGGGGTTTGAACAAGCTCCGGCCACGCCCCGTGCGGCCGCCGCGGGCGTCTTCACCGCGCTTGGGACGAGCGTCGGCCGGACCGCGCAGGCCCATCTCGCGCTCGAGCTCCTCGATCTCCTCGATCTCGCGGCGGATCTCCTGTTCGAGCTCGGCGTCAATCTCCTCGTCGGCCGCGGCCACCGGGTGCTCGGTCAGCTCTTCGCCACCGAATTCATCGACCTCGAACGGGTCTTCTTCGCCGGCGGTCTCGATGTCTTCGAGGTCCAGCTCGTCAAAATCAGCGAGCGGCTCATCGCGCGGAGCCGGCGCCGAACGCCCGCGGGTGAAGGGACGCGGCGGCTCGGCTTCGCCGGCGAAATCCTCGAATTCACTCTCGTCGAGCGGGGTCGCCGGTGAGGCCGCGTCGGTCTTCGGACGTTCGCGGCGGCGTCCCCGGCGACGGCGGCGGCGGCGGCTATCCGGGGCGGTACGCGACGTTCCCGCGCGCCCGCGATACCCCCCTCGTCGAACAGACCCGTCTCGTCGTCGTCGGCCAGATCGGCCAGCCGCGGGTCGGCTTCCACCTCCGGACCCGGCTCAACGTCGCGTCCCGACCATTCACTGGCCGGCGGATAAACGTCGGCACCAAAGGCGGGATCATTCGAGCGCAAACGTGCCGCAGCGCGGCACGTAGCCTGGCTCGCCCGCCCGGTCATGCGGTTTGGGACGGTCGCGGTCACGGTCGCGATCGCGATCCCGGTCGCGCGGCACTTCGGGAACGGCACCCGGCGGGCGGCGGCCTTCAACGTCAGGCCGGCGCTCGGCAGCGGGGGGTCGACGGCGCTCGGGTTCAAATTCGGCAGGAGGCGGCGCGGGGAGCCCGCGCGGCAGCCGTTCCGCGCCCAAGTCGCGAGCCGGCGGCGCCTCGCGTGGCCCTTCCCACTCGCCACCGCGCGACCGGATGGCCGCCCGGCCGCCCCGCCGCCGCGGGGGCTCGTCGAGCCGCGTGAGATCCTCAATCCCAGGCGCCGGCTCAAACTCGTCAGGATCGTGGCCGGGCTCGATTTCGGGTATCAACGACGCATCGCGATCGACGGGCGGAACCGGTCGTTGCCGCGCTGATGGGGGCGGCGACGGCCGCCCTCGGCCGCGGCCACGCCGAGGCTCACGCTCGCCGGGGGCCTCGATGTTCGGCTCACCGGCAGCCGCACCCGCGCCGCCTCTCGACCATTCGTCAACCGGGGGAGGCGTCGATGCACCACGTTGCCGGCCCCGGTCTTGATATTCGCTCTCGCCGCCGCGGCCTCCTGCCGATGATGGTCCGCGCTGGCGCTGGGTGCGGCTCGGCGGCAGATCGGGGTCGAACGGCTCGCTCGGCCGGAACCCTCGTCCCTTGGGCGGCTCGGGCTCCTCGTGGAGCGGCTCCGCCTCAAAATCCGGTTCCGGTACGCGGTCGACCTCGGGCTCACGAGCCGCCTCGCGCGACCAGGAAAGATCCGGGTCCCAGAATGAGTCTTGCGTTTGCGTCCATTCCTCAGCGGGAGGCGCGGCTGGCGATTCCGCCACGGGCGCGGGCGCTGGCGCGGTTTCCTCAAATGACGATTCCGGATGCGCCGGAGGGATCTCCATTGGCGGGTCAAGATCGGGCCATACCTCGACCGGCTCGACTAGCCCTTCGCCGAACCGGCGAGCAGGGGGTTCCGACCGATCACGCCGGCCCTTGATCGACTGGTCGGGACGCTCGCGCTCTCGACCACGGTCGCGATCACGATCACGGCCTCGCGGCTCCCGCGGCCGTTCCTCGAGTCGTGGAGGGCCCGGCGGCAGCCCAGGCGACGGCGGGTCGAGCGGATCGGGCCGCGGCGGCGCGATGGGACTGCGGCGCTCATCGCGCGGGCGACTGCCGCGCCTCGGGTCGCGTTTCCGATCGCCCCGGTCACGCTCGCGCGGTCCGGCATCGATATCGTCGTGCGCGGCTTCAGACCGTTCAAAATATTGCGGTTCCACGTCCGAGACGTGCAAGAACCCATTGCGTCCCACCGAAAAGTCGACAAACGCGGCCTGAATGGCGGGCTCGAGATTAACGATCCGGCCTTTATAGATATTGCCCGTGAAGCTTTCGTGGCTGGTACGTTCCACGTAAAGTTCTTCGAGAACGCCGTCTTCAATGATGGCGATGCGGCATTCCTCGGGCTGAAGCACATTGATCAGCATTTCTTTCTTCATGCGATCTCTTTCCACGATCGGTGCCGATCGAATCGAGCGGCATCCGTGTTCTCGGTTGGGGATGAAATAATCGTGCGTGAAGCTCGGCGGATGACCCTGTTCGATACGCGGACATCCGATCGCGGCCACGCTTGCGGCCAGCATTCGAGCCGCGTCGCCAGGGCCAACCCGGGCCACGCCCGGTCGCCAGCGCCCGCTCGCTCTTGCTCTCGCTCGCAAAGACAGTCCGGATCGGAGGCGTCACCCTTCGAGCTCCACATCAGTGCGTGTCAGAACGGCTCCGTCGTCGAGAAGGTCGCGAAGCGCAAGCGCCTCGAGCAGTTCTTCAGGACGCGCCGAGCCAGCAGGCGAAACCTTCAAACGAAATCGGAGCAGGCCCCCGTCGGTGATCTCGGCTGCGACGAGCTCGGGGCGCAAGTCGAAAGTCGACTCACGATTGGGCCTGCGCCTGGTGAACGGCCAGCTCGAGCTGGCCAGCAGCGATTGCAGGTTGGACCGCGCCAGCGAAAGGCGCTCGTCGAGTACCCGGATGCTGTACTCGACCGTCCGAGGATGAGGGGCCGATGCGCTCGGGGGCAAGGACATCGCGTCAATCCATTCGAAACCGGCGGGAGCCACTCGCCTCAGTCGACTCAGTAGCTCCGGGCCCTCGACCGGCTCGGAAAGCTCCAGATCGACAACCTCGCTTCGACCCTCGATTCCCAGTCCCAGCGCCAGGGCGAACGTCACCTTTGGCCGAGGATTGAATCCCTGTGTCGACGCAATCGGGACCGCCGCGCGGCGCAGCATCCGCTCAAGACAGCGCATGATGTCATGATGGCTGACCAGTCGGAGATCGCCGCACTTGGCGAATCGAAGTCGTACTTTGGTGGCTTCTGTCATATCCCGCGGACGCGCACGCCGCTCTGTTGATCCTCACTCACGGCTCGACCCGATTCAAAAACCGGGAACGACGCCGCACTCAAAACCAAACACCAGGTCGGGGAAGCGCTGTTGCCTTCGTATCGCTTTCTAGCCGTCCGTAACCAGACGGACCGACAAGCCCTTGATGTCACGCAGCCCCTCTCCCGTCCTGTGCCTTCACTTACACTGTCTCATCTTGTGCCGGACCATGTCGACTGATTGATTGGGCGAACTTGCACGACAACGTTTTCTCTGTTCCCCACGCATTCGGGCCCGTCAGTCAGTCTGCCTGTCAGTTAGCTAGCCAACCAGACACCCCTTGCACGAGAGCCGTTCGATCACCTTTTTCGTTCTCCACCGCGAACGTCCTGCCGTTTCCCATTTTTCCCTTTCGGGTCGTTCAAGTCGGATTGGACGTTCGGTGGTGCAGATCGGGCGATACCTGGCACAGCGCGCTTGTGAGCCGTTCGACGACATCCTGGGCTGTCTTCTGCGTGAGTGCCAGGGCGGCCACCTCACGCGCCGCGTCGATCCTGATGCCGCGGATCAATCGCTTGATTTCAGGCAGTTGGTGCGGAGGCATACTCAACTGCCGTAATCCCAGCCCCAGAAGAAGCATCGTGTACAGGGGCTCCCCCCCCATCGTGCCGCACACGCTGACCTCGATCTCATGCGTCTTCGCGGCCTCGACCACCATCGCGATCAGGCGCAATACGGCTGGATCAGCGGCGCTGTACAAGTCGGCAACCGTTTCGTTGGTCCGGTCCACGGCCATCGTATACTGGGTTAAATCATTTGTTCCGATTGAGAAGAAATTCACCTCCTTTGCCAGATGATCGGCGATCAGAGCCGCGGCTGGAACCTCGACCATGACGCCGACCGAGAGATTGTCTCGAACAGCGTGTCCCTCGGCCCTGAGCTCGGCGGCGACGTCGTTCAAGACCGCACGCGCTGCGCGCAGCTCACTCAAAGTCGACACCAGGGGAAACAAGACGCGCAGATCCCCGAGCGCACTCGCTCGAAGCAAGGCACGAAGCTGGGGACGGAAAAGGCTCGGATCTCGCAGCGAGAGCCGCAGGCTTCGCAATCCCAGCACCGGGTTGGCTTCACGCTGGCCGCTCGTTTGATACGTGGGCAGCTTGTCAGCCCCCAGGTCGAGTGTCCGGATGATGATCGGCCGGCCCCGCATCGAACGAACGACCGACGCATACACGTCAAATTGCTCGTCTTCGCTCGGCGGCGTGTCGGCATTCAAGAACAGGAACTCGGTGCGAAAGAGGCCAACGCCAACGGCTCCTCGTTGCAGACAGGCCTCGACCTCACCGCCAAACTCGATATTGCCCCAGAGCTCGACACGCGTGCCATCAACCGTTTCAGCGGGCAGGTCGGTCTCTTTTGTCAGGCTCTGGAACCAGGCCGAGCGTGCCGCGGCAATCTTCTGGTAGCGCTCGCGGGTTTCATCGTCCGGGTCGAGGATGACGAATCCCTCGTCGCCATCGATGATCGCCTCGCGGCAATGATGCGGCACGGTCGAGGAACTTGCCCAGGCCCGCCACGGCCGGGATCTCGAGCGCGGCCGCCACGATCGCCGTGTGACTGGCACGGCCGCCGGCCTCGGTCGCGAACCCCGGCACCAGGTGCGGCTCGAGCCCGGCCGCTTCGCTCGGCGTCAGGTCCTGGGCCAGTAAAATGGCCGGCGCGGCGAGATCGTCTTGAAAGGACCGGGGAACCTCGCCGATCAGGTTGCTGAGAATCCGCGACTCGATATCGCGCACATCCGCGGCGCGGGCCGAGAGATGGGAGCCGGAAAGCCGCTCGAGCCGCGCAACGAGCTTTTCGAGCACATCGAGAACGGCGTGCTCGGCCGATGCGTATTCCGTCTCGATGATCTGGCGCGCGTCGCCACGCAGCGTCGGGTCGGCGATCATCCGGCAGTGGGCCGCGAGGATATCGGCGTACTGAGGACCGAGCCGGGTGCGCACATCGGCCTCATCTCGGCCCGCCGCGACGCGGGCGGCTTCCAGGGCCCGGTCGAGCCGCTCGAATTCCGAGGCGATCGCGTCGGGCGCGATCAGCCGCGGCGGCAGGCGAAGCCCGCGGGGGTCGAGCACGACCACCGGGCCGATCGCGATTCCCGGACTGACAGCCTGCCCTTTCAAGATCTGCATGGGCAGCGGGGTGGCGTTCGGCGGCAATTCGCTGCGAACGGCGGCGGTCGCCGTTGGCTCGGGCGATAGACCGTGGGAGGAAGAGGTTCCGCACGCCGAGTCCGATCGGACCGAGCGCGGCGCCGCTCCGCGCCAGCGCCCCGCCGGTCGGGCAATTCGCGGTCCCTCAAATTCATGAGGCCGCCTCCGTGCGTGGCTGGCTGCTGGTGTCAATCGGCTCGCCATCGTCGTCTTCGTGGAACCGAGCCGACACGAGCTTGGCGAGCGCCTCGACGGCCGCAGACGCATCGGGGCCGCGCCCTTCCACTTCGAGAAGCGTGCCGCACTCGGCGGCGATGGATGCTAAATCGAGGATGCTCTTGCCGTTATATTCATTGCCGTTGTAATGCACGCGAATCTCGGCCTGAAACTTGAGCGCCAGTTCGACAAACTTGTTAGCGGGCCTCATATGCAGGCCAAGGGCATTCTTGACCTCGACTTGACGACGGGCAACAGACGTTTCGTGGCTCATCGGCGGCTCGATCGGCCCCCTGGGCCGGCGGAAATTGACCACCGGCTCTGCCGGACTGTAACTACCGCTCAGCGGTCTTGATCTTTATCGTCTTTGTACGTCGGTGACCGTCTCTTCACGACTCCCCGCTCCGTCAATCGCCGTTCGTTTGCGTGTCACTGTCTCACACGGTTCCGCCGTCGGCGCTTTCCAGCACACCAATCACGTTTTCCCGGGTTTGCGCTTGCCGCAATAAACTGACGAATCGTTCATCCTTCAAATGCCGCGAGATGTTTTCCAGGGCTCGAAGGTGATCGCCCGGCTGGTTTTGCGGCGAGACCAGCAAGAAGAAGATGTCGACGAGCTCGCCATCAAGCGCGGCGAAATCGACACCGCGACGCGACAGGGCCACGGTTCCAATCAGGCGGTGCAAGGTCGGATGCCGCGTGTGCGGGACCGCGACGCCCTGACCAATTCCCGTCGAACCCAGCTCTTCACGTCCAAGAATCGCCCGGATGACGCTTTCGAGATCGTCATTAGCTAATTTGCCGGCACGATGCAGACTACCCACCATCTCGCGAATGGCTTCTTCTTTGCCCGTCGCTTGCAAGTCGACGATCACGGCTTCACGCACGACGAAATCCAGTAACTTCATCCGCCCCTCCTGCGACGGGCCGCCGATCCGCTCTTTTTCGCGACCGGCTTCCAGTCTACGTCGCGTCGACAATCCGTCAACGCCACTACGGCCATGGCCGAACCGCCCGCGGTTTGCTGCCTTCGAAGGCGGCTCCAATGACCCGAAAAAACCATGGCTGGAGCGAGAGGGAGACTGCTATTCCCCATCGGATTCGTCGGGATGATTCGCATCGCGCACGGCGCCTGTTCAAACGATCGAGCCGGACCACCATATGTCACATCGCCTTTGTGGTGCTGAACCTTTTCCTTGTAGCGCCGGAGCTGCTCTTCAATCTTGTGAACACAAATATCCATCGCGGCTTCCACGGTCGGCCCCGACTCCTTCGCGACAAAATCGTGCTTGTGCTCGGCCGACACCAGGATTTCGACTTCCCAGCCGTGCTTCCCATGGTCGACCGCAACCTCGATCGCCATGATCCGCGCAAAGTACTTGTTTAGCTTTTCAGCCTTATCATGCAAATAACTCTGCTGCTCGGAACCCAACCCCCCATGGCGTGACGATATCTCAATGTGCACTTGGGTGTTCCCTTGGTAGGCCGCCCCGTCATCCGTGAACTCGGACGAAGCAGTTACTCAAAAAATAACCTCAATCCGCCACGCCGGTCAAGACGCGACCGGACGATTCGCAGGACGGCCAGCCATGCAACCGGCGTGCCCCCAGGTTGTCGCAGGGGGCTACCCGTCTCCTCTCGACGACCGTTATCCTGATCGACTCATACTCAGGCGCCGGGGTCCAGCGACGCCCGGTCCAGTTTAGCCTATTTTAGCGAGCAAGGGGTGCTGGTGCGGTGTGGATTCAAAATCATGATCCATTCAATAATGCCTTGATCTCGACGCTTGTCGCGGCCTCGCCGATTTTTGTGCTCCTGGGCCTGCTCGCCAGCGGCCGTGCCGACGCGTGGAAGGCCGCGCTTTGCGGCTTGGCCGTCGCCTGCCTGGTCGCCTGGCGGGTTCTCGGCATGCCCGCCCCCATGATCGCCGCCAGTGCGCTCGATGGGCGTGACGTTTGCCCTCTTCCGGATCGTCTGGCTGATCGTGGCGGCCGTGTTTCTCTACGACGTCGCCGTCGAGACCGGCCAGTTCGACGTGATGAAAGCCTCGATCGCCCGCCTTTCCTCCGATCGCCGGCTCCAGGCCGTGCTCGTCGCTTTTTGCTTTGGCGCTTTTATCGAGGGAGCCGCCGGCTTCGGGGCTCCCGTCGCGATCTCGGCCGCGTTTCTCGTGGGCCTGGGCTTTCAACCGTTTGAAGCCGCGCTCCTCTGCCTGATCGCCAACACGGCTCCCGTCGCCTGGGGCGGCATCGGCACGCCCATCCTCACATTGAGCAAGGTGACCGGCCTCGACGTCAACGCCCTGAGCGCCACGTCGGGCCGCATCTTGCCGATCCTTTCACTGATGATCCCCTTCTGGCTGGTACGCGTCATGACGAGCTGGCGCGAAACGCTGGCCGTCTGGTTCCCCCTGACGGTCATCGGCGGCACCTTTGCCTCGGTTCAGTTCTTGTGGTCGAACTATATTGGATTCGAGCTGGTCGACATCGCCGCGTCGGTCGCCAGTATGCTGGCCGGCGTGATCGTCGTTCATCTCTGGCGGCCCGGCGAGACCTGGCGCTTCGAACGCGACGCCGAGGGCGACCGAACGACAACGGTCGCCGCTCCGCAAGAGTCGGCCGAGCCGCCGCTCACCGTCGGCCGGGTGGCCCGCGCCTGGATGCCGTTTGCCCTCCTGACGGCCACGGTTTTGATCTGGGGCGTCCCCGCGATCAAGCCAATGGGAACCCCGCCGGTCAAGGAATGGCTCGATGGCCGGCTCTCCTGGAAGCCCGAGGTCGCCTGGCTCCATCTCAAAGTCGCCAAGGGCGTCGCCGTGACCGGACACGACCGGCCCGAGCCACAAGATTTCGAGAAGGCCCAGCTCGAGATCGTCCCCCTGTCGTCAACCGGCAGTGCCGTGTTTCTAGCGGCCGTGATCAGCGGCTTCTTGCTCGGCCTGCCGGTCACGCGGATGATACGCCTGCTCGGCGGCACGGTGCGGCGAATGGTCCCGGCGATCGCGGCGATCCTGTTCATGCTGGCGCTCGGTTTCGTCACCAAGTACTCGGGGATGGACGCGGTGCTCGGGCTGGCCTTCACCCGCACCGGACCGCTCTTTTACCCGATCTTCGGCACGCTCCTGGGCTGGCTGGGCGTGGCGCTCACCGGCTCGGACACGTCGAGCAACGTGCTCTTTGGCAACTTGCAGAAGATCACCGCGGCCAAGCTGGGCCTCGACCCGATCCTCATGGCCTCGGCCAACACGACCGGCGGCGTGATGGGCAAGATGATCGACGCCCAGTCGATCGTCGTCGCGGCCGCCGCCACCGGGGAAGGGGGGCGTGAGGGCGAACTCTTGCGGGCCGTCTTCTGGCACAGCATCGCACTGGCCCTGATCGTGGGGGCTATCGTGTGGATCTACGCCCGCTGGCTGCCCGGGCTCGTCGCGGTCGCGGTCGCGGGGTAAGAAGAGCGGTTGAACCGACTCGACTAATCCGAGGCGCACGGCGGCTCGGTCGTCAAACGAGCGGGTTGCTCGCGAGTTCATTGATATACTGATGGGGATCGAGGACGAATCGGAACGCTCTCGAGCGGCGGACCGCGTCCCTCAAGGATCCGATATCATGAGGAATTCGCTCGCCATCGGCAGATGAGAACGAGACGCCACAATATCGCGCGAGTTCCACGAGTTGACTCGGGAACGAGCCAGGAGGTTGGCGGAGGTCGATCCGGGCCGTGAGCTCGGCAATTTTACCCCCTTCCAACGCGGCATGAAGGCGGTTGCCATCTTCCTCGCCCCACAAAATCAGACCTTCCGACCACGATTGTCTTCTGGGAAGGATGCCGTCGATCTTGGCGAGAATGTCGGAATCCTCTCGTCCGAAGCGCGCTCTGCCCTGTGTGTCAGGATCCGCAGGGACGCCGTTTGAGCCCGACGGCGGTTCGTTCGGTTCCAGTGTGACCTCGAATTGCCACACGGCCATGATCGCCCTCCCTCATCTTTCCCAATCAAAAAGTTCGGCCTCGGATCGGTAGCCCTTGTACGGAAGCCGTACTTCTCGGGCTGGGATTTCTCCGAGACCTAACTCTCTCGCCGCGTGGACTCGATGGTGACCGTCCACAAGGTGCTTTTGCCAATTGATCGTGACATAAGCTACGGGTCGATCCGCGATGTGTAGGAAGCCTTTATCTCGAATGCTCTTCTTCAATGCCGCCATCTCTCGCGAGGATTTGTTGACTTTGTGGGACAGAATCAATTCTGCTGGATTAAGTTTGCTCGGACCCTGGCCGGGCGTGGCCGGTTCAGTAGTCCCAGAGTCACCGCCAAGACCGTTATCAACGAGCACGCCGCCCCGACCCCCGCCGTCCACAAAGTGAGTACGAAATTCCTCCGCCTCGGATATTGGTTGATTCATTATACAGATTGATCAGCTCACGGCGAACGGGCCGATGCGGTCAAGCCAGAAGAACGAGTCTGGTCGAGGATGATCAACCGACGGTCTGATGGGGTAGGCCGTAGCCGACCTCGGTGCGGCCGAACACGAGCCAGAAGCGCCGAGCGGGAATCGAACCCGCGCCACCGCGACCGGCCCCACTTCGCCGCGCAGCAGGCTGCCCCTACAGCATGGGCACACTCTTCCAACAACCGATTTGTCAAAGAACAACCGAGACCCGAGCGTCACGGTTCGCCTCGTTGACGCCCCGAAACGCCATTCCCTTTTTACAGGCCACGCCAGCCTGATTCGCCACACCGCGATCAATCGAATCATCGCGGCTTGGCGGCACTTTTCATTGATATTGATAAGGCCGTGCCGACGCACATCCGGAATCGATCACCAGCGCGTCGGAAAATTGACTTCCACCCAACGTCGCCATTCCAGGTCAAGTCGAGCATCGTCGAAAGTTAAATGCGGGAACTTGCAGCGCAGGGCGTCCTCAAATATTCGGCGAGCGGAACTTTTCTGCTGCGACGGCGGACTCGGATTGACCCTGTTCGTCTCATTTTCCGGTTCCGCACCCGGATGCTGGCGGGCTGCGGCTGCACCCGCATCGATCGTCCGCATCGCACTCGACTCGTCGGTTCCCGACGCATGATCGAATTTCGCTTCGATCATCGCGTTTTCCATTTCCGCCTCAGGATGCTGGCGGGCGATAGGCTCATCGGTTCGGTCCATGCTGTAGCCGTTGGCCGTGCCGGTCTGGCGTTCGACCGGCTCATCGGCCTGGCTGGCAATCCCCGGATCGACGGAAATCGAACCGGCTTCGATGATCGCATTTTCCATTTCCGCGGCAGGTTGGTCGCCCGCCTCGGCCGCGGCAAATGATAATGACGATTCGAGCTCGCCGTAGACCTCGCCGATCGCGCTCATCGCGTCTTCATCTTGCTGGTATGATGAAATTTCGTCGACGACGATCGGAATCTGATCGAGGTCAGCCTGGTCGGACCGAGTCGCCTTGCGGCGGAGCTTGAGCAAGCTATCGAGACTGCGCGCCACGCCTCGTCCGCTGGCCAGTTCATAGCGGCGCAAACGCTCGCCCTCCTTGCTATCGTCAAAGCCGAGTGCTTCGGCCAGGAGCGCCGCATTGGCCGCGGCGCCGCCGATGTTCCTCGGCTCGCTGCCAGATTGGCCCGGTCACGCGCTCAATGATCCCGAGCAACGCCGCGCGCCCGGCCGCCGGATTGATCGGCGTCAACACATTGATTCCGCGCCTCGACAACCGCTCGTAGTAGGGACCTCGTTCATGCGGCTGCAATTCGTTTTCGATCTCGGGAATCGCCGTACCAGGCTGCCCTTCAACGGCCTGACAGGCGGCGAAGATCAGGAGAACATCGCGATCATCGGCCGCATCAACGGGCTGGCGGCCCAGCAGGCGAATCGCCTTGAGCTTGTCGGGCGAATCCCAGCACCATTCGAGGTCGAGGATCTCCTTCAGCTCGGCCCAGCGATCGAGCAGCCACTGGCAGCCGCCGGCCGTCGATTGCAGGCGCAACACCAGCCGCTGGGGCGATAGCGGCTCGGGCCTGGAAGCGGAATTCTTGGCCTTCGAGACTCGCCGGGCCGGCCTGGTTTCGTTCGTCTCGGGTTCGTCGTGATGCGGAAAAACCGTCAAGGGCCCGCGGCGATCGTGAAAAAGCTGCTCGCCCAGTTTCAGAACCTCGTCGGCTTCTCGCTCGGCCTCATCAATCCCGGCATTATTGATATTAAGCGTGATCCGGGCCGCCATCGCGCGGCGGGCCCGGTCTTGCATCCAGGTGTATTCGACGGCGTCGTGAACGAGCGAAAGCTCGACCGCGTTGCGTGGCTTCAGCGCATCGATCCAGGCATCGGTGCGATCGTTGAACTCCTGGGGATCTTCAAACGCCAGGAGCCGGCTTTCGGCACGCAGGCCGAATTTGAGTGTATCGAACTTGATTTTCGCCTTGCTCTCGGGGATATGCGGGCCGGCGTTTTGTCTGGCATTCCGCCGATTTGCCCCCAGCCGCGCCGCTGAGACTGCCATGGGTAACCTCCTGATGGATGGATCATGCGTGACATCTTTGCAGCATCGAGCTGAAGGATGCCAACGAATGCGCAAAGTGCATAAATAGGCTTACTTGGAGACTATAGCCTATCTAAGCCGTTTGCGTGGAGTCAGGAGGCGAGTTTTCGGTGATCTAGCGAAAGAAGATTTGGCGTAAACGGATGAACCAGTGCAACCGGAGCCAGTCGGAAATCAATGAATGTCGGTCGATTTTCGTCAGTTAAATGAGCTAGTGCTACTTTGTGCTCGCTCGATCGGCTGCTGCGAAGACATGTGGGATCGCGGTCCTGAATAAAGACGAATGAGGAGTTCATTCCTGGCCGTGGAATTGAAGGACCTTCCGCCTCCTTAAGCCGAACCGCTCGAAAGCCTTACCTTTCAGCCAGCAACCTCCATCGCTCGACGAGTCATCCTGACCGTGGTAAGCTTCGTATATAAGGGAGAACTTTAGCATGGGTGCCCACCTACCCGCAGACCTTGAGCAATTTGTGACGGCCAAAGTTCAAAGCGGTTGCTCCACTTCTTCCGACGAGGCTATTACTGAAGCTGTGCGGCTCTTGCGCAAGCAGGAGGAAGCCGAGGACGCTCGCGTTTTTTCGGGGATCCGTGAAGGCCTGGAAGATATGCGGGCTGGGCGGGGACGGCGTGCTGAGGAAGTTTTCGCCGACATCCGTCGAGAGCTGAATCTGCCAGAGGCATGACCTATCGCATCATCGTCGAGCCGACCGCCGAGCGGAAAATACGATCCGCTGTCGTTTGGAAAATTGAAAATGCGTCCCGCGACGTCGCCGCACGCTGGTACAACGGGTTGCTGAAGAAGGTCGACACCTCCGTACCCACCCCCATCGCTGTCCACTTGTCGCAGAGAACGACAAATTCCCCGAGGAAATCCGCGAACTGATCTAGGGGCGGGGCGGACGGCGAATCCATAAGCACCGAATCATTTTCACCGTCCGCGAAGATGCTGTTCACATCCTTTATGTTCGACACACGGCCCGCGACGAGTTGGAGCCGTGATCCACGGCAATTGCGGCCTGCGGATCGCCGCCTTGCTCACTTTTCGATACGTCCTTGAAAACTCATTGGCCTCGGTTGCTCCCAAGTCAAAATCGCGTCTGGATCCATAATAACCGCTGAGCGAGATCTGGGCTGTGATCAAAAGATCGGCCTCAGAATCATCCGGCCGTACGCAATGAACGCCATGAGGAGGCCCAGCACGCCACTCAAGATCATGGGCGCGACCTCGCGGTATTTGACGTGCACTCCGACGAACACCAGGCTCTCGACCGCAAGGACCGCGGCCGCCACGATCGTCAGCGGCGGCTGCCAGTGGAACGCAGCGGGGACGATGAGCCCAATCGTGCACACGAGCTCCAGGATGCCCAGAAACATCCAGGCTCGCCGCGGCAACGCGCCGAACGACGGGACGTCCTGGCTGACCTTGTCGAACATGAAGACCTTCATGACGCCCGACGATCCGTACAGAAGAGCGGCAAGGACCTGCAGAATCCATAACAACATGTTCATTTTATGGCCACCGGCTTCCGCCCCGACCTCCCGACGAGTGTCCCGAGTCTTTCGAGCGCCGTCACCAGTTGTTTCTCATCAGGCTCGGCGGCCTAACCATTGATTAGTCAGGCTCGGCCGCCTGACCATTGTTTACAGGGTAACATTGGAAAACAGCGCAAGGCCATCTTGTCCGTCTGGGTATCCGACACCTGGCGCGATCTGTGGATTAGCGGGAAGGGCTGGTCTTGATTACAGGTAACCGGAACGATGACGGCGCGGATTCCCTCGAGGCAACAATCCGAAACGAGAACCAGACCGACAGCCTGCCCGTCATCACCGTTGCGAACGCCGATCGTGTTCTTCAGGACCGACGTTGTACCGAAGAGGTCGCCGAGAGCATCCTTGATTACCTGATGCGAATCGATGAGGTCCGCGGAGCTGGCCGGATTTATGTTCCGTGACCGAATCGGACTTCGAGCGAGACGCGGAGATGTTCACCAATAGTTTGCTGCGCAATAGTCCAAGACGAACGCGCGAGCCCCATCACCCGCACCGACCGGATAAGCCGTCAAGGCCCGGATGATGACCGAGATGGCACGTTTGCGCGGCCAAGATACAAATCAGATCCACTATCCCGATCGGAAACAAAGACCAGGCGCTGGCCGTCGGGATGCCAGGCCGCATGGTCGTCGGCGCGGGATGCGACGTCACGTTGCGCGGGTTCGATCCATCGGCGTTCATCACGTAGATCTCGTAATTCCCATCGCGATTGCTGGTGAATGCGATTTTTGTTCCATCAGGTGACCATGTGGGGCGTGCGTCGAGGCCGTGGCTATGGGTGAGGCGGATGACGTCGGCGCCGTCGGCATTCATCACATAGATCTCGAAATCGCCGCTTCGGCTCGAGCCGAAGACAATCTTCTTGCCGTCGGGCGAATAGACCGGCCAGGCATTCATGCCGGCCGCATTCGTGAGCGGCCTGAGATCTTTGCCTTCGAGATTGACCGAGGCGATCTGATGGCCGCCCAGGTCCGACAGGCTGAAGACCACGCGCGAGCCGTCCGGCGCGAATGACGGATTTCGCGCGGTTGCGCGGGTTTCGCGGGGCTTGAAAACCGCGTCTTTTTTCTCGTGCGTGTCCTGGATCACGAGTACCATCTGGGGCGACGTCGACGACCGGCCAAAGGCGTGGTAACGACCGTCACGCGAAAAGGTGGGGTCAAATTGATGATTGACGCTGCCTGGCTGCAAGCGGCGCCGCGAGCCGTCGCTCAGCCTGAGACTGACAATCGCCACCAGGTTGGGCAGCTCGTGCGTCGCGAACACAATTTCCTCGCCCGCGCTCGTGAAGACAGGAGTGAACTTGAGGGTGCCGTCGGTGGTCAACCTCTTTGCCGGCTCGGCCCCGACGGCAGTAAGCCCCAAGACAAACGCGACGATGGCCGCGGCCTGTGATATCAATAAACAGCGACATGAGCCGCGATCAAAACAGTTCATGGATCACGCGGCCTCCGGCGAGCACGCGCAGCTCGGCTCGGGCCGCCGAGCTGATGCCGCTCTGTTCGAGGATCGTGGTGCCGACCATGGCGGGCGTGATCGGATCGCTGGCGGGATATTCGCCGCGGGCGTCGCTCTCGCCGATGACCCGTCCGGGCTGCACGCCGGCTCCAGCCCAGAGTGAGAAATAGCACTGGTGCCAGTGATCGCGCGAGCCGATCTCGTTGATGCGCGGGGTGCGCCCGAATTCGCCCATGCAGACGAGGAGTGTCGTGTCCAAAAGCCCGCGCTGTTCCAGGTCGTCGATGAGCGTGGCAAACACCCGGTCGAAGAGGGGTCCGTGCCACTCGGCCAGCAGGCCGAAATTATCGGCGTGGGTGTCCCAGCCATAGTCGGAGAAGCTGTAGTACACTTCGACGTAGCGGCTCCAGTTGACCTGGACGAAGGGCACGCCGGCCTCGACCAGTCGCCGGCCGAGCAGGCAGCTTTGACCAAACGATGATTGCCCATACGCTTCGCGGGTTGCGGGCGATTCGCGCGAGAGGTCGAGCGCGGCCACGCCTTGCGGCGAGCTCAGCAAGGCCAGGGCTCGCTGGCGCAGTTGGTCCCAGTTGTCGTGCTGGCCCGAATCGGCGTCGCGGCCGATGCGATCAAGCTCGGCGAGCAGGTAACGCCGATCTTCGAGCCGCGCGGGGGATAAGCCGCTCGCCAGCTTGAGGCTGGGGATCTCGAGCTGGCCCTTTTCTGTGCAGCCGATCAAGAAAGGGTCGTGGCCGTGGCCCCAGGTACCGCCGCCGGACCCTTGAATGGGCCCGACACCGTCGCCAATGGGTCCGCGGGCCAGCGAGATGAAAGGGGGCAGAGCGTCATGACCGCGCTGCCGCGCCACGATCGATCCGAAGTTGGGCGGATAGATCTCGGTCGCCGCAGTCGCGCCGGTGAGCGCGATCGAGCCGGCCTCACGATGGCCGCCGTTGAAATTCACGTTGCTTCTTATCAACGAATATTTGTGTGATCGGGCCGCCAGCCTGGGCAAGAGCTCCGTATAAAAAACGCCCGGCGTCCGGGTCGCGACTGTCGTGAACGGGCCGCGATACTCGGCGGGCGCTTTGGGTTTGGGGTCAAAGAGGTCGAGGTGGCTCGGGCCGCCGCCCAGCCAGACGAGCAAGACCGATTTGGCCCTGGCGGTCTCGGCGGCCGCTGCAAGCGCCGAGCCGGCCGCCGTCAGGGCAAACGGAGCCGCAAAGCCGGCGCGCAAAAACGTGCGGCGCGTGACACCCTGGCACGTTCCACAGGGAAAGCTTCCCACCTCGAACATCCCATGGTCCCTCTACTACGTGCACATCTTGGTTGACCAGGTTGGTCGGCCTTGAAGCAACGCCTATGATACGGCTTCCTGCCAAGGAAACCACGCGTTCTTTCGATTGCACCTCGTCCACTCGTTCTCGTCCATGGCCGCGAACCTGTTCGCGAAGAGGCAGTCATCGATCGACGAAAGCGATCGCCGGCCATTATGGTAGAGACTGAGTCGGCTCCTCACTGGCGACAGCTCGAAAGGCTTCGATCATGCGTCCGCGACTGCCAGTTTATTTGTGGATACCCCCGGTTGTCGCATGCCTCGGCTTGGCGTATCTCCTGGTCGACTGGGATGCGCTGCCCATCGTGGTCGAAGAAGTGACCGAATATCGAGCTCCACCGCCACGGCCCGACGATGAGCTCGTCGACGACGAACTGAAGACGAAGAATCCCCCATTCATCGCCGATCTCGTGGATCGCCGG
The DNA here is from genome assembly GCA_963818265.1 of uncultured Planctomycetota bacterium. GTDB lineage: Bacteria > Planctomycetota > Planctomycetia > Isosphaerales > Isosphaeraceae > CAWFRS01. Next base: position 1,396,410 of record CAWFRS010000001.1, read on the forward strand.
CCGGAAGGCGCCTGGCGGGTGAATAGTAGTGCGGCCGTTCTGCGTCTCGATGTGCCAGTCTTGAAACCGGATGCCGACTCGGCGCTCCTCGAGCTGCGGCCATCGTATTTCGACGCGATGGCCAAGGCGCCTTCTCGCGAGCGATTGCTGCCGTCGATCAACGTGATCGACGGCAAGGCGAAACAGTTTGATGACGGACTCTTCGCGGCCATTGACCGCGCCTATTACCACGGTTTGAAACCAGGGCTGCCGGGCCTGGTCGGTCTGATCGAGCGGCTTTACTCACACATTCCGCCCGGTAGCCATGCGTCGGCCTATGTCGCGGCCGGTTTGCGGATCGCGGGGCGCGACGTCAAGCCCGGCGAACCCGACCGTGCGATGTCGTGGATGAATCGCTTCGAGTCGACCCCCCGGTATGCCAGGCCGTTTGGGTTTTACACGTGGAACGACGAGCTCACGCAGGTCTTTCGATTCATGCGGTTTTTTCAGCAACCGCTCCCCCAGGATGACCGCCCCCTGGTGCTCGACCTGGCCAGGGCCGCACGCGCCGAACCGGCGCTTCTTGCGGATTACAAGCGAGTCAATGCGTTTTATGCACGCCTCACGAACCCGCTTGCCAACCTCAGTCTGACCGACGTCATCCAGAAGAACGAAAGCGCCGACAATCACCAGCTCGTCGCGGTCTTCCCGGCCTCACGATCGAAGGAAACCGAGCTCATCGGCCGGTTGTTTCCCGACGGGCTGCCGCCTCACGCTGACCTGATCAGGGAAACCATTCGCGCCATTCGCGATGGAAAAATCGATCTCGCTCCGAAGTCGGATAGCGGCTGGTACGAGTATCAGATCCACGCCCTTGAAACGTTCTTGCTGCCCGAAAAAGGAACCGAGAACACCAAGCTCTTGCTCACGAAGTCGTACAAGAAACGGATGCTCGAAGCGTTTCAGGCCCTCATGACCAAGCGCCGGGAGACGCACGCCCGCAGCCTCGACGTCAAGTCGGCCGAGGCGATCGAGCTGAGTCCCCCGTTGCAAATCAAGCCGAGGCTGCGCGTCGAACCGTGTCCCACTTACTTCTTGAGGATGGCGCGCTCGTACGACTTTCTGTTGAATTTTTTGGCCGCCACCGTCGGCGAGGACGGCCTGGCCGCGCTGCACGGCCTGAAAGAAGGTGGCGAGCGAAATAAGACGCTGCTTGACGAGCTGCGCTTTATCCGTGGGTTTTTCTACGGCCTTCATCTCCTGAGCGCCGAAGACATCGGCATGGCTCCAGACTTGAATCCAGGTGAGCCCGTCGATCGGCCAGCCTGCGAGGCAATCGCCACCGCGTGGCTGGCATCGTATGTCGAAGACTCGGACATGAAAGTCGATACGCGCGTATCCGTGCCGATTTATTTTGATCTTGATCGCCGGCGCACGCGGCTCTGGGCGACGATCGGCGTACGGCTTGCGAAGCTGAGCGTCTCGTATGCGCGGCCGCCCCGGATCAAACCCGTGGAGGGATCGAGTGAATGGCAGGAGGTTGATCCATTCATTCTCCATGGTGAGGAGTATTTGATCGCGGTCGACGATTTCGCCGAGATCGAGATCGCGGGCCTCCAGCCGCTGACGCGGCAAGAGCTGCGTGAGGTCTGTCATCGGTACAAGACCAGGCCCGAGATCCTTGAGGCTCTGAGCCGGCGTGCGCCGTGAAATGCCCGAGTTGCCGGGCGGCTCAGCCGGAAAACGCTAGGGAGAAGCGAGTCGGGTCTTGAGCTCGTTGACGAAATCTGGCCTGAGTACCTGCTTGTCGGCCGGCAGCCGCGTGTAGAGATCGACAAATCGGTGCGCGTTTGCCGGGCTCGCCATAACGTACGTGCGCAGCCCGCGCTCGATGTCGGTGCGCTCGCTTTCTGGCGTGTCCAGATGTTTGAGCCGCGAGGGGAGCCACTCTTTGGCCGCGTATCGAGCCAGCAACCGATCGAGCTTGACCGTGGTGAGCTGGTCGGTGGCGATCTTGCCGATGGCGACGTGGTCGAAAAAGGCGTGCCGTGTCGGCATCAAATCATATTTGCGATGATCGATATCCGGTACCGGCGGGCCTTCGTCGATGATCGCGATCGACCAGAGTTTGCCAGCACTCAAAGGCAGCTCGCACGTGGTGGGGTGGCCGGCGCCACCAGGCTGATTGTGGCGGGACGTTTCGGGCGGTATGGAAAGTCGGAAAATCTCACAGGCACTTTCGGGGAGCACGTCCATCAGGCGAAGACGGTGATCGCGACGTTCCAGTAGCTTTTCAGGATCCATGGTGAATCCATCAGGAAACTGGGACTTGTCGAATGGCTGGACCCATTGCTGGCCGACCTGGTTGATCGGGACGAGTATATCGGCCGTCGAGAAATAGACCGAGATCGGGCAGGTGATCGTGGAGGCCACGGCGACCGGGGAATCGGCAAGCCAGGTTTCGTTGTCGTAATCCTCGCCGTAGACGCCGACACTTGGCTTGAGCATCGTTCCCACGCTGAACAGCGCTGGCACCCTGGGGCCGCCGGCCTTTGAAGGACCGGCCTTATCGAGCTGCTTGAAAAAGTAGGCGATGTTGTAGGCCAAGTTCACCGGCGGGACGTCGGGCGCCGCTCCAGCCAGTGGAAAGGTCTCGGCGGCCAAGAGGAGCGTCATCCAGCCGCCCGCACTGCCGCCGCCAATCGAGACGCGGGCATCGTCGACCCAGGGAATCGATCGCGCCAGATGGAGCAGCGCGACATCCGGATTGGTCGTGCGTATCAAGGGATTGGACTCGAGCTCGCGTGGCGAGACGACGATCCAGCCGCGCTTGATGAATTCTTGCTCGGCGCCGTCGGCCATTTCATATCCCGCGTTGAAGTAGAGCGGGAACTTCGCGTCCTTCCGGGTCTGGATCGACTCGGGCAGATAAATCTTGGCCCTGGCCTCTTTTTCCTGGCCATGGAAATCGCGATAGGTGAATGACACGAGCAGCTTCGCGGTCGCCGAGCTCGACCCGGGAACCAATGTATCGGCGGTCACCTTGAGGCGAGACGGATTGACGCTCGTGAGCCGTTCCGCGACGGCGCGGACCCAGGCCGGGCTCTGGAATGCCTTTCCGCCGTCGTTCTTGACGTTGGCGGCGAGCCGGAGCGTGCCCCATTCGTCGGCCTTGTCGAGATGAATACTGTAGGCGCCTCCCATCCAGGTCTTCGGCAGGGGAAGCTGAAAGCCATCAAAATAGGCCACGTTGAACGAAACGGAGTCACCGGGCTTCGCTCGAAGGTCGTCGGCGTCTCCCGAGTCGAGCGCGAGAGCCCACTCGAAGGAGCACACGCCATTCTCGCGCGTCATGGCACCCAGGCCATCCTGATGCGAATCGTCGCCGTCTCCCTTGCCCGGCGCGATGACAAATTTATCGCGATAGATCCCCTGGGCAATCAGCCTGCGATCGTCATGAGCCTGCACCCGGTGGTCGCGGCCAAACGCCAGAACTGCCGCGTCGAGCATCAGTGGCGTTAGCGTGTTGTCAACGGTCTTGTCGGGGACCTTGAGCGCCACATAAAGGGCATTGGCCGAGTTCATCACCCGGAGCTCGCAGGGGCGCGTTTCCGTGGCGAACGGATCGATGCGAATCATCTTGATCGCAAACGCATGGACCGGCGCGTTGCGCCACTCATCGCCATGAATGACGCCATCGATCGTCGGTGCGGCCTGACAGGCTCTCGAATCCAACGTCGTTGGAAGATTCGCGCCGGCAAGAGACGCACCCGCTCGAAAAATGAGAAATAGAAGAAAAGCCGTGCCAGTGATCAGCAGCAGTCGCTTCATGTGTTCAAGCCCATGGCTATGACAATCGATTCAATCCATAGAATACCCTTTGTTTGCCAGCCTTTGTTTCACGTCGACGAAAAGTCGTCGCCAGCTCGGTTGGTTTCTAACCGGCTCAGCGTTATCGACGCCCGATTCCCGGTTATCGCGATCGAGAATCCGAACGAGGCGAAGTTCCTTGAGAGCCGGAGCGCCATTCGGTCGAAAGGGATATGACACCTCGCAGCGAACTTTGAAGATTGACATGGCTTACGATCGCCAGAGCTTGCGTATTCCGAAATTCCGATGCGAGTTTGCCGGCCATTCCTGGTTCGAACGAGTGCGAATATTTGCCGTCTCGACCACAGCCTCAAACGCGAAAGCCCGAGATCGATATTGAGCGCCTTGATGAAATGGGATTTTCCGTCAATCACGTGGAGCGAAGGGCGTCGGCGACGGGCGAGAATCACTGTGATCGCCATTGCAGTCATTGTCGTGGTGTCGCAGTGGGTGAGAGTCTTTGACGACTTCGCGCAGGATGATTTTCGACTGCACTGGGTGTTTGGCCAGCGATTTCTGGCTGGCGAGTTTCTTTATCAAGTCGGCCATACGCCTTATCCCCCCTTCTGGGGTATGGTTTGCGCGCCGCTTTCGCTGCTGGCGAAACGCTGGTCGCATGTGGTCGCGTATCCGGTTGGCTTGTTATCTCTCTGGGGGCTCGTGTTTCTGCTTGGGCGTTTGACGCGACGATCGATTCCGCTCGGCGGGGAACCGCTGTTCTGGACAGTCACAGCCGCGCTGGCACTCTCCAGCCGGTTCATCATTCGCGAGTTGCCCGAGTGCGGCCCCAACCTGCTGATGGTGGCGCTGGCCTGGGCGGGCTTTTTTTGCTGGACGCAAGGCCGAGACGGCCTCGGGGGCGCGTGCCTGGGGCTGGCCATCGCGATGAAGTGCACACAGGCCCTGTTCGTCCCTTATTTTATGCTCAAGCGGCAATGGAAGATGGTGGCAGCGACGACCATTTTCACGACGCTTTTTTCAATGTCGCCTGTGCTCTGGCAGGGGCCCGTCCTCTACGAGCGGAATCTCGAAACCTGGGTCGGAAACTGCTGGAATGGGCTCCGCAGTGCCGATCCTTCGATCGGCGTGCTCGGCCAGGAAGAGGTCTGGAATGTCTCGTTAAAGCCCACGCTCGCGCGGTTCATGATGACCCTTCCAGCCGGTCATAAAGGGCGCATCGCGTCGCCCTGGCATGCGACGGGTCTCGACCTGCCCCCGGCGGTTGCGGGCGTGGTGATCAGAACGGGCATGGCCTTGTTACTGGCGTGGGTCGGATGGCGATTCCGCCAACCGGCCTTCACCCGCGATCGAGAGATCTTGCTCTGGGAGGGCGCAGTTGTTTCGCTCTTGATCCTGCTCTACTCGCCGATCACCTGGCGGCAACACTGCGTGGCCGTTATACCCGCACTCTACCTGATCACGCGAGCGACCGTTGCGCGTGGCAATTTACCAGACTGGATGCGTTGCGCCCTTGGCATTTACATTGTGTTGATTCTCGTGCTGGACCGCGGCGTCGTCGGCCGCGAGATGACCCGCGTGCTTGACAGCTTTGGCGTCACCACGTGGTCGCTCGTGCTACTATTGGCGGTGACCCTGGGCTGCCATGCGCGTCATCTGATGATGGCGACGCGGATCCGTCTTCCCGGCGCGGCCCGCTTGCGGCTGAGAATAGCCCGCGTCGTCGGCCATCGATGATAGGCTGACAGTCGCCGGTAACGTCGCCGTGCTCTCCCACGGAGAGGCCGCTGCGAGTCGTCGCGCCAGAACCGACTTGCGCAAAAGGACGTTCGATTCGAGGGTAGCGGTGTCGTAACTTTGAGGTCAGAGCCACCACGTCAACCGGGTGTCTCGGTTCTCATCTCACCGCTTTCTTCACGAGCGCGGCGATCTTTGCCTCTTCGGTGGCAGTCAAATCCTTCAGCGCGAAGGCGGTCGGCCACATGGCGCCGTCGTCGAGGGTCGCCTCGTGCATGAAGCCGAACGTCGCGTACCGCGTCTTGAATTTCTGTGCGCTCTGGAAGAAGCAGACGACCTTGCCCTCCTTGTTGGCATACGCGGGCATCCCGTACCAGAGCTTCGGCGAGAGAGTCGGTGCGCTGGCCTTGATGATCGCATGGAGTCGCTCGCCCAGGGCGCGATCGGCGTCTGGCATCGCCGCGATCTTCTCGAGGACGGCGCTTTCCCCATCGGCCTCGCCGCGCGCGGGGCCGGGCGCGCGGCCGCCTTCTTCGCGGCCGTCTTTGTGGTGCTCTGGCGCTCGCCTTCTTCGTGGTGGTCTTCGGGCTTCGCTTGTTTTCAGCCATTTTTCGCTCCCCTTCGTTAGATAAATGCAAACACGCACTAATATTTAACACGTATTTGACTTGAGCCGGCGGAACGAGCGACCTGCTGGTGTCGATGGCCATACCTGGGCACAAGCTCATGAACCGTGTATCGATCTTCGACGTCGGTGCCATCGTCGCGACGACTCGATTCGTTGATGATGAATGTTTTCGCGCTGACGATTTGAAACCGTTCTTTCATCATATTCAGCCAGGCCAGGCACGAGGGATTGGTCTCGGGTGCCTCGTTATACATGACGCAGCGCAGCGGCCTGCTCGGTGAGATCGCATCCCAGTCGGGTGCTTGACCGCGCCTGTGCCGCGGCGAATAGATCTTCTGGTTGCAGAGATACAGGGCCGAGCGAAACAAAGTCCAGTTGCGGCGGTCGAAGCCCAGCCCGAGGTCCGACTTCACGCAGACGAGCTCGGCGTCTCGCGACTTTTCGTTCCAGAAGGCTCTTGCAAACTGCCGCGAGTTTTCGTCGGCCAGGCTCTTGTACGGGTAGGCGATCTTGAACCCGAGCGAAATGATTCCACAAGCAGCCAGGGTCAGCACGCTCGCCAGAAAGACCCGCTCTCGCACTGAAGCGACGGGAATCCGGGCGATCAAGGTGGTAAGCCCCATGCCGCTATAAAGGCAAATGGTCGGCGCGACGAAGATCATGGTACGCGCACTGCCACCATAAGGATAGCGGCCCAGCACGGCCGCGACGAAAGCCAGGGCAAACGGTCCAAGCGCCAGAGTGACGAGCGTCTTTTCACCGTGCCGCCAGATGCGCCATGAGTGCCGTCACGAAACAAAGCGTCGTGAGCCCGCTCCCACCATGCGCATCGCCGAATGGATAAGCGAACATCCGCCCGGTATGAGCGTCAACGAGCCAGCCGGCGAGCGTGAGCGGCCTGTGCAACGGGGGAAAAGCCGCCGCCCAGTAATTTGATCGCAAGATGCGCCAGATGCGCCTGCTGCTGGGCACTCGTGAATACGACGAAGAGAAGAGCAAAAGTCGCGATCATCGCTGTATTGTACAGCAAGTAGGGGACGATCAGTTCCCTCCGGCGGTGTCTCCAGACTCGCGCCGCGAGCCCCAGGCTGACGCCGCCGGCCATGAACACGGTTGATTGCGAAAGCCCCAGAAGCAACGGCACGGCCAGAACCATGGCCCAGAGCCAGCGGCTCGATTCGGGCCGGCGCCAGTACTCGATCGCGAGCGCCAGGAGCATCAACGCCGCGAGCAGGTCGGTCGAGTACGGCTTCACTTCCGCGCCGTGGCGGATCGGGTAATAGGCCACCGAAAAGATCGCGACGGCGAGGAGGCGCGCACGACCACGGACGACCCGCCCCGCGACGTGCGCAAAGAGGAATAAGCTCGTCACACTGCACACGGTCGGTACGAGGCGAAGTGAATATTCCGAAAAACCGAGAAGCTTCACGACCGTCAGTTCGATCCACAAGAAGAAGAGCGGGCAGACCTGGCCGTAATCGAGGGGTCTCAAGAGATCCGCATAATCGCGCGTGATGAAGTTGGCGGCAACAAATGCCTCGTCACCCCAGAGCGGAGAATTGATCGCGAACGTCGCGACCCGCAAGATCGCGCCAGGCCGACAAGTGCCATGATCGTGCGAATCCAGGGCTCCCGATCATTCGCCGGAACGGGCCTCAAATCGGATTCTCGCTCAAGCGGCATATCGCAAAACCAACGCGCGTTCAATCCTGGGCTCCCAGGTCATCAGGGCAGGTCGCGGGGCCTCATCGCCCGACTTGCTGTCAAGGCGCGCCTGCGCAATCGTCATCGCATGGCAATATCGACAGAACTTTATTCGGCACAATGCCGGGGCGGAATGAGCGGCGCCATTCGATTGCCAGCCCGTTCTTGCCTGATCTCACGATTGAGGCGGCGGCTCGTGGAAACGCCTGGATTGGCGAAGCCATGACCTCAGGTCAAGCACGGCCAGCGAGCCCTCAACGCGAGCGGGCTTACGGGCCGTGACGTGGCAAAATCGGACGTAACGGCGAGTCATGGCTCATTTGCGGGCCGCACGGATGGTATAAACTGAGAATGTATTTCGCACCAAGGAGTTGAATTCAAGGCCAGAGGAACGCTCGATGACGCGAGATCTACTCATTGGGACACTCGCACTGATGGTAGGCACCATGGTTCCAGATGAACGCGCAGAACCGGTTGATCCTTATCAATGGCTCGAGGAAGTGACCGGTGAGAAATCGCTCGCCTGGGTCAAGGAGCGGAACGCCGAAAGCACGAGCGAATTGACGAAATCGGCCGAGTTCCAGGCGCTCGATCGCCGGATTCTCGAGATCCTCGACTCGAACGAACGCATTCCGTCAATCGAGAAGCTCGGTTCGCATTACTACAACTTCTGGCGCGACGCGGCCAACCCGCGCGGACTCTGGCGGCGAACGAGCCTGGACGAATATCGCAAGCCCAAGCCAAACTGGGAAATCGTGCTCGATCTCGATGCACTCGGCAAGGAAGAGAAGACCAACTGGGTCTGGCACGGAGCGCAGCCGCTCAAGCCCGAAGACAAGCGCGTGCTGATTTCGCTGTCACGCGGCGGGGCCGACGCGAGCGTGGTCCGCGAGTTCGACCTGGTTTCAAGGTCGTTCATCAAAAACGGCTATACCTTGCCCGAGGCCAAGAGTCAGGTCTCGTGGCGAGGGATCGATAGCGTCTTTGTCGGAACCGACTTTGGCCCGGGCAGCCTGACCAGTTCGGGCTATCCCCGCATCGTCAAGGAATGGAAACGCGGCACCTCCTTGAGCGAGGCAGCCATCGTCTTCGAGGCGCAGCCGACCGATATGAGCGCCAACGCGTTTCGCGATCTCACGCCGGGCTTCGAGCGTGATATCATCGTGCGCCGGCCGACATTCTGGACGTCGGAGACGTTCCTCTTGCGCAACGGCCAACTGGTCAAGATCGATAAGCCCGACGACGCCCGGGTGTCGTTCCACCGCGAGTGGCTCTTCGTTCAGCTTCGCTCGGACTGGGCGATCGGTGGCAAGGTCTATCCCGCGGGGGCCCTCCTGGCGATCCAGCTCGACGCGTTTCTCAGCGGCACGCGTACCTTTGACATCCTTTTTGAACCCGGCGAGCGAAAATCACTCGCGACCTACAGCGCGACGCTCCATCATGTTCTCGTCACGGAGCTCGATAACGTGCGCAGCCGCGTTTATGTGCTGACGTACGAGCGCGGCCGATGGGAGCGGCAACCCCTCCCCGGCGTCCCCGAGTTTGGCGAAGTCAGTGCGAGCGCCGTCGACCCGGACGGGTCTGACGACTATTTTCTGAGCCTGACCGACTTCTTGACGCCAACGTCGCTGGCGCTGGGCACAGCCGGCGCTGGCAGCGCGGCGGCGATTCTCAAGAAGCTCCCCGAGTTCTTCAACACGCAGGGTCTGGCGGTCGCCCAGCACGAAGCGGTCTCCAAGGATGGCACGCGCGTGCCTTATTTCGAGATCGCGCACAAGGACGTGGTCTCAGGCGGCAAGGCCCCGACACTTCTGTATGGCTATGGCGGATTCGAGATCTCGATGCTGCCATCCTACCGCCCGGCGGTCGGCGCCGCCTGGCTGGAGAAGGGGGGCGTCTACGTGGTTGCGAACATTCGCGGCGGCGGCGAGTTTGGCCCGCGGTGGCATCAATCGGCGTTGAAGGCCCATCGTTACCGGGCTTATGACGACTTCATCGCGGTCGCCGAGGATTTGATTCGCCGCAAGGTCACCTCGCCCGCGCACCTGGGAATCCAGGGGGGGAGTAACGGCGGCCTCCTGATGGGCAACATGCTCGTGCGGCGGCCCGATCTGTTTGGCGCGATCGTCTGCCAGGTGCCGTTACTCGACATGAAGCGTTATCATCACTTGCTCGCCGGTGCGAGCTGGATGGGTGAATACGGCAATCCCGATCAACCCGAGGAATGGGCGTTCATCCGTGGTTTCTCGCCCTATCATAACGTCGACAAGCCGACGAAGTACCCGCGCACCCTGTTCACGACGTCGACTCGCGACGATCGCGTTCATCCCGGCCACGGCGCAAAATGGTGGCGAAGCTCAAGGACCTTGGCCATGACGTCATCTATTACGAGAACACCGAAGGCGGACACGCCGGCGCGGCCGACAACAAGCAAGCGGCGTTCATGCAGGCTCTGGCTTATACGTTTCTCTGGCAGGAGCTGAAGAAGTAGGAGCAGACGTTCAAGGCGATATGGGCCAGTTGCCGTGACGACGGATAAGGGTCGGTGCCGTGACGATTGACGACGCCTATCGCGACGACCTTGCCTGTATCCACGACGCGGGCTTTGGCCATGTTGCGCGGGCGGCGGCCACTGTGCTTGTGGATTTGCTGGACCGTGGCGGATTCACAAAGGGATTGGTCATCGATCTCGGTTGTGGCAGCGGGATTCTTTCGGCGGCTGTAGCCGAGGCTGGGTTCGACGTGCTGGGCGTCGATATTTCCCAGTCGATGATCGCCCTGGCACGCCAGCGCGTGCCCCGCGGACAATTTCGCGTGGAGTCGCTGCTCAAGACCGTGCTACCCCCGAGTGTCGCCGTCGCGGCCGTTGGTGAATGCCTCAATTACCTGTTCGATCACGACCATAGCCTGACCGGGCTGACCGCGCTGTTCAAACGGGTGTTTGATTCCCTGGTCCCCGGCGGCCTCTTTCTCTTCGACGTGGCCGAGCCCGGGCGCGTACCGGAGCACGGGACCAGCCAGAGTCACTTCGAAGGCGATGGCTGGGCCGTGCTCGTGAGCCTAGTTGAGGATCGTGAGCAGCAATTGCTGACACGCAAAATCACGAGCTTCCGGCAGGTTGGCACTCTTTATCGGCGTGATCAGGAAGTCCACCGGCAGCGGCTCATGGCACGTTCGGAACTGGTCCCGCTGCTCGGTGAAATCGGCTTTCGGGTTCAGGTTGTTTCTCATTACGGCGCTTTGCCGCTGGGACGAGCCGACGTCGGGTTTGTGGCGCACAAGCCATGACCCGAGTCGAGGAGGCGGCTCATATGCAAAAAACTTGGGCCTGACTCGGGCCTTGTGCGGCGGCGCAGGACCACCATCTCGGCGACCTATACGAGCTTCGCGGGGAATGACACCGACTCAGGGATTGTGTCGAGCGCGGGATGACGAATGAAAGCGTCTCCCCGTTTGCTCACGTTCAATAGCGATGAGCCTCTTCATGCTCGATTCATAAGGATGCGGTGTGGCGGGTGTCGTCGCCGAGCGGCCAGCGAGTCTGGATCAGCCTGGGCCGGAGGGAGGGGGGGCATCGCTCAGGTCTGGCCGATTTCCGTGTGCAGGTCTACAATCGGGTACTCACCCGAACGGAATTGACTGTCTCATTTTATCGGACGCTCGATCAGGAGTTTGCCGTGTCGAATCGAATCGTCTGGCGTTCATCTTTTTTCCTGATGATGTGGCTGGGGATTGCCGGATGCGGTGGAACACCCAGACCGACGACGGACGGCTCGCTTACAACACAACAGACCACAGGGAAAACCGATATGCCGCCAGACAAGCCGGATTCCAGGTTCAATACGCTCTCGGCCGAGGAATCACGAGTCATCGTGGGTAAAGGGACGGAACGACCGTTTACCGGCGAATACACGGATTTGAAAGACCCGGGTACCTACGTCTGCCGGCGTTGCAACGCGCCGCTTTATCGTTCCGACGACAAGTTCGCCAGCGAGTGCGGCTGGCCCAGCTTCGACGATGAGATCCCAGGGGCTGTCAGGAAGGTGACCGATCACGACGGCTTTCGGACCGAGATTCTCTGCAACAATTGCGGCGGTCATCTCGGCCACGTCTTCGTGGGAGAAGGATTCACGGCCAAGAACACGCGCCATTGCGTGAACTCGGTGTCGATGAAGTTCTATCCCAAAGGGACTGACTTGCCCGCGACAATCAAATAGCGAGGCTCCGGTGTTGTGCGTCCGCTAAACCGCATTCTTGAATTTGTTGCCGTCACGGCGACTTTGTTCGCGACCCAACCAGCCACGGCGGCCAGGCCGAACGTGGTGGTTATCCTGACGGATGACCAGGGTTGGGGCGACCTGAGTATTCATGGCAACACCAACCTGAGCACTCCCAATATCGATTCGCTCGCGCGTGACGGCGCTTTTCGAACGGTTTTATGTGTGCCCGGTTTGTTCACCCACGCGGGCCGAGTTCCTCACGGGGCGATATCATCCGCGGGGTGGGGTGTGGAACGTGACCATCGGGGGTGAGCGGCTCGACCTCGATGAGAAGACCATCGCAGACACCTTCAAGAGCACGGCTATGCGGTGGGGGCATTCGGCAAGTGGCACAATGGAACGCAATATCCTTATCACCCCAACGCCAGGGGTTTCGACGAATTTTACGGATTTTGCTCGGGGCACTGGGGCGATTATTTTGACCCGCCGCTCGAACACAACGGCCGGCTCGTGCGCGGTCGCGGATTCATCAGCGACGACCTGACCGACCACGCACTGGCGTTCATCGAAGCCAATCGCGAACGCAATTTCTTTTGTTACCTGCCCTTCAACGCGCCCCATTCGCCCATGCAGGTTCCCGACCGCTTTTTCAACAAGTTCAGAAATGCGAACCTGGCTATGCGATATCCGGGGCCCGAGCGTGAAGACGTCGACTTCACTCGGGCCGCGATGGCGATGTGCGAGAACATTGACTGGAACGTGGGGCGTGTGCTCAAGCGTCTCGACGAGTTGAAGCTGGCGGACAACACGATCGTACTCTACTTCTGCGATAATGGCCCGAACGGCTGGCGCTGGAATGGCGGCATGAGGGGGCAGAAGGGCTCGACCGATGAAGGAGGGGTCCGCGCTCCGCTGCTTTTGCGCTGGCCCGGCCAGATCAAGGCCGGAACGAAGGTCGCGGCGATCGCCGGCGCGATCGACCTGCTGCCGACGCTTGCCGACCTGGCCGGGATTCCCGTCGTCACTTCCAGGCCCCTCGATGGCGTGAGCGTCGCACCACTGTTGCGAGGGCGTCCGACCACGCCTTGGCCGGACCGTCGGATCTTTAGCCACTGGGGCGGCAAGGTGAGCGTGCGCAGCCAGCAATATCGCCTCGACGCGTCCGGGCGGCTTTATGACATGACGGTGGACCCTGGCCAGGAAAAAGACATCGCCAGGGACCACCCGGAAATCGCCGCCCAGCTCAAGGAGGCCGTCGCGCGCTGGTCCCAGGAGTTGCTGCCAGGACTGACGAACGACGACCGCCCGTTCCCGGTCGGACATCGCGCCTTTCCGATCACGTGGCTGCCGGCGCGCGACGGAGTGGCCCATGGCCACATCAAGCGAAGCTCGGCCGCTCCCAACTGCTCTTATTTTACAAACTGGACGAGCACGGACGACTCGATCACCTGGGACGTCGAGGTGATGACCGACGGTCGTTACCAGGCCGAGGTCTATTACACGGCCGCGGCCGAGGATACGGGGGCCACGCTCGAGTTGGACCTGGGCGGCCGCCAGGTTCTCGCCAGAGTCAGCGAGCCCTTTGACCCACCGCTCCGCGGGGCCGAACATGACCGGGTCAAGCGCAATAACGGAGAATCGTTTGTCAAGGATTTCAGGCCCCTGCGACTGGGGATTCTCAATCTCGTCAAGGGCCGCGGCCTGCTGACGATCCGCGCGCGCGACATTCCTGGTCAACGCGCGATCGACTTGCGCACGGTTGTGCTCACGTTGATCGATTAAGCTGGACAGATGCGGACCGACGAACCGTTTGCTCAATCTCGAGCACGCCCGCGAGGGCGAGGAGCCAAGGATGCGTCTCGGATCGCTGGCGGTCGGGTGCTTCCTGGCTCTTGTGTTTGTGCCCATGGCGCAGGCGGCTGAGCGTTCGGTCATCCAACGGCCCAATATAGTCTTCATCCTGGCGGACGATCTGGGCTATGGCGACGTACGGTGCTTCAATGCCCACGGCAAAATCGCCACCCCGCATCTTGACCGGCTTGCCGCGGCAGGCAGTGCGTTTCACAGACGCCCACTCGAGCTCGGCCGTCTGCACCCCCACGCGCTACGGGATTCTGACCGGGCGCTGCAGACTGGCGCTGGGCGCTCAAGGCGGGAGTTCTCGACGGCTATTCAAACCGCCTGATCGAGCCCGGACGGCTGACGGTGCCGGAGTTCTTGCGGCGGGACGGGTATCGGACGGCATGCGTCGGCAAGTGGCACCTCGGTATGGATTGGGTACGCAAGCAGGGTGATCCGTCGAGGAAGATTGAAACCGGCTGGGAGGTCGACTATGGCGGGCCAATCACCAACGGGCCGCTGACAGTCGGATTTGACCATTACTTCGGGATCAGTGCTTCGCTCGATATGCCTCCTTACTTGTTCATCCGTGGCGATCGCGCGATCGGGGATTCCGACGGTCGAGAAGACCTTTGTGCGAAAGGGGCCCGCCGTGGCCGGGTTCGAGGCGATCGATGTCTTGCCGGAACTTGTCCGCGAGGCGAGGTCGTTGATTGAGACATATGCCAGAACAACCCGAGGCGGCAAACCGTTCTTCCTCTACGTACCACTTACCGCGCCTCACGCACCGATCGTGCCCACTTTGGAATGGCAACGTGAGTCCAGGCTCAACGTTTACGCCAACTTTGTGATGCAGGTCGACGCGGCCGTGGGGCAGATTCTGGCGTCGCTCGATTCGAACGGACTGGCCGCTGATACGCTGGTGATCTTCACGAGCGACAATGGTTGTTCACCCGTGGCGAACTATCCCGAGCTGCTGGCGAAGGGGCACGACCCGAGCGCCGGCTTCCGCGGGACCAAGGCCGACATCTTTGAAGGCGGCCATCGCGTTCCCTTGATAGTACGCTGGCCAGGCAACATCAGGCCCGGGACCGCCAGTGACCAGATTGTCTGCCTGACCGACCTGTTTTCAACCTGTGCGGAAATCGTCAGGGCCCGTCTGCCCGATTCGGCGGCCGAGGACAGTGTGAGTCTACTGCCGGCCCTTCTGGGCACGGCGACCGGCCCCCTTCGGGAGGCTGTCGTTCACCACTCGATCAATGGCTCGTTCGCAATCCGGCAAGGGCGCTGGAAGCTCGCACTCTGCCCCGACTCGGGCGGCTGGAGCTCGCCCAGACCTGGCGGCGACGAAGCGGCCGGTCTCCCCGAAGTCCAGCTTTACGACCTCGCGGCGGACGTTGCTGAACAACACAACGTTCAGGCGGAGCATCCCGAAATCCTCGAACGGCTGACCGGGCTATTGGAAAAGTACGTTGGCGAAGGACGCAGCACGCCCGGAACACCCCAGCCCAATAACGGAGCCAAAATTGAGATCCGAAAAATCGTCAAGAAAGTAAAACAATCACGTGGCAATTCATTAATCCTCCGGGAATAACGCCATGTCCAACATCTTACTCAACGAATCCGACGGGGGTGTCGTTCACTTGACACTCAATCGGCCTGAAAAACGAAATGCGCTCTCACACGAGCTGTTGACCCGGCTCGAGCTTGCGATTGCCACGATCGCGGCAGACACCGCCGCCCGGGTTGTCGTGCTCGGCGCGCGGGGATCGGTATTTAGCTCGGGACATGACCTGGCGGAAATGGTCGGCCAGGGTGAGGAAGCCTATCGCGAGCTCTTCTCGCTGTGTACGCGAGTGATGCTGGCATTGCGGAGCATGCCCCAGCCGGTGATCGCACGGGTGCAAGGGGTCGCCACGGCGGCGGGCTGTCAGCTTGTGGCGGCCTGCGACCTGGCCGTCGCGGCCGAGGAGGCGACCTTCGCCACGCCGGGCGTCAAGATCGGGCTCTTCTGCACCACGCCCATGGTCCCCCTGGTCCGTGCCGTCCCGGCCAAGGCGGCGATGGAAATGCTACTGACCGGTGTACCCATCACGGCGCATCGAGCCTGCGAGCTCGGGCTTGTCAATCGGGTGGTTGCCGCCGTCGATCTCGACGCGACGATCAAGGCCTTCACAGACTCGATCACAGCGGTGAGTCCGCTCGTCATCCGTACGGGCAAGAAAGCGTTCTACGAAATCGAGGGCCTCGACGAAACGGCTGCCTACGGTAAGGCTGTGCCGATCATGACCGAGAATGCCCTTTTCGCTGACGCCCAGGAGGGGATCGACGCATTCCTGCGCAAACGTCCTCCGCGATGGTCGGGAACTTGACGCGGTACGACCGAAGCCGGCCGCCAGCTTGTCTCGATGATCGTCTCGCATGACACCTCGGGTCCGACATCCTCGCAAGTGGCTTCGCATAGCCAATGAGAGAAAGCGATCTGAATGGGCATCGACGGATTCCACCAGCTCTATCACGACGCCGATCAGCGGACGAACCCGGCGACAATCGCCGTGGCCGGCGGCGACGATTCGACCGTTCTGGAAGCCGCGAGGGTCGCCTGCGATCGCAGCTGGATCCGGCCGATCCTGGTTGGTCCCGAGCCGCGCATCCGCGAGATGGCCGCGGTCCGCGAGATCGAACTTCACGACATCACGATCCTCCACGCCGAGGGCGATGCGATTGCGCGTGTGGCGGTGGCCCTGGTCCGCGCTGGCGATGCGCGGGCGCTCATGAAAGGACAGATCGCGACGCCCACGCTCATGAAAGCGGTGCTTGACCACGGCTCGGGATTACGAACCGGCAAGGTCATCTGCCAGGTTGTTCTGATGGAGATCGGCCGCGATCGCCGCCGGTTTCTCCTGGCCGATACCGGCATCAGCGTGCACCCCGGCCTCGACGAAAGGATCGACATCCTTCGCAGCACGATCGAGGTTGCCGAAGCACTCGGAGTGCCAGATCCGAAGGTCGCACTCATGGCCGCGACCGAGACGGTCAAACCGTCGATGCCCGAAACGGTCGAGGCCGCCGAGATGGTGCGTCGCAACCAGGCCGGAGAGCTGGGCGCCTGCCGGATCGAAGGACCGCTCTCGTTTGACCTGGCCTACGCGGCTGATGCCGGAGTCAGGAAGCGTGTCGAGGGCTCGGTCGTCGGGGCGGCCGACATCATGCTCTTTCCCAACCTGCTCTCGGCCAATCTCACCGTCAAGGCGATCATGTACACGGCCGACTGTCAGTTTGGAGGGATCTTGAAAGGCACCGCCGCGCCCGTTGTTTTCATGTCCCGCGCCGACACGACCGAAACCCGCCTCAACTCGCTGGCCCTCACCCTTCGCACGCTCGACCGTTGAATCCGGAATTCGGATTCCAGGTTCGAGACATCACGTCCGAGATGTCGGCATCGGGATTCCTTCGAGACGGGAAGGCCGGCGCCGCGTGGACAAGCGGTTCAGGCACGGCGCGCACTGAGCAGGTCCGCGTCCGCGCGTGCCCTTCTGGTCTCGCGGCGTGCACTGGGTCCCGAAGTGCCGAGCCAGGTTTGCCCGACCTCTCGCCATACATCAATTTTATCCATATATTACAAACAGAGACAGATTTGGCTTTGAAAGAATTGATCCGGCGACGGCACAAATCGTTTCTGTCTGATTCGAGCACGCGGTAGAACGACGAACGTTTTCCCCACTGTTGAGGTGCAACGACGATGTGCAAATTCGGAACCGTGACCCTTTCCGCGATGGCGCTCTGCGTCACAATGTCGTTATCTTGTCGCGCCGACTACGATGCGGCCGCGGACTTTTCCACGACGAACAATCCTAACGGCGTCTGGAGCTATGGAAACTCCGCGACGCTCGGCGGTGCCTTCAATCTCTTCAGCACCAATGGCACCTACGAGGGCATCGATTACTGGAACTTCAACGGGTCTCAGGGTGCTTCGCCGTTGGTCTACCATAACGGGACCGCGAGTCCCATCACGTACTACGACTCGATCCTCGTCCAGCCCGGCGAGCTCGCCCTGCACCCAGGTAGTGGTTCCACGGACGAGTTCACGATAGTCCGTTTCACGGCACCGTCGGCCGGGTCGTACATGCTCGACGCCGCATTCTCGGGAATCGATTTCATCGGCCCAACGACTACAGACGTCCATGTGCTCGTCGATGGAGTCTCCATTTTCGACGGCGACGTCAACGCTTACGGGCCTGGGCCCTCGTTTTCGACGACTCAGTCGCTTCTGGCCGGCGACACGATCGATTTCGTGGTCGGCCGAGGGAGCAATGGGACGTATAACTACGACAGCACCGGGCTTGCCGCTGACATCCGACCAGTACCCGAGCCGGCAAGCCTGCTACTGCTGGGTACCGGCTTCTGCGCTGTGATGGGCTACTGCCGCCGTCGTTCGACTGGAGCCTGACGCAAGGCGTCGCGATCCAGTCGTCAGGCAGCAGGGCTTTGGTCCGCGTGATGGAGCCGATCCGTCACGGGGAATTTCGCCACGTCGTGCGCTTTGATGACGATGCCCACGCTGAGGTCATTCACCCGGCCGACCGGCTTCTCGTTCAGCTTGCCGACGACATACTCCACGTCGTACCCCTTCGTAGCGCAGGGGAACTGCCGTCTGGGACAGGTGCCGCGGTAAACCGAAAGGAAATCGAGAGTGATTGTAGGGCGGCGGGTTCGCTCGACAACCTGGCGCTCCCTCGTATCCCAGAGCCGCCATCACTTTTGATCGGCAATGCCTGTATGATAGGCTCGATCATGGGATCGGGAGCAGTAACCTCGCGCGGGATCGCTTGCCCAAAACGCGTGGCGGTCGGCTCACTCGATCGGCCGGGGGCGATCTGATTCCCGTGCGGGGCAGGAACTGACGATCCAGGTCAGACTGGGGTGATACCGTTGTGAAAGGTCGGTTCGAGGTTTCGCCATGGCCGTGACGCATGTCAATCGCAAGAGACATACATACTACCTGCACACCGGAAAAACCAAGACCGGGAAGCCCGGATACTGGTTCGCCAGGAGTGCCGAGGGCGATCTCGCCGATTCGATCCCCGAGGGGTACGAGGTCTACGAGAAGCCCGACGCCCAGGTCTTTCTTCGCAAGATCGCGCCGCAACTCGTGACCCCGGCCGAGGTCGCCGTGGTCAAGGACGGCCTCAAGCGCTATGCACCTGGCCAGGACTGCATCGTTGACGTCGAGGAGGGCAAGCAGATCGTCGTCCACCATGCTGATCATGTGAATCTCGACCTCAACGCTTTTGGGTTCGGATCGTTCGAATTGCCGGTTTCCTGCCGAAGCTATACGAAGATCATGCGGTTCAATCTGGTCGATGAGGAGGACCGATTGTTTCGTGTGCAAAGGTGGTGCTTCCGAGGCTCAATCGACCGATGGATCGACCTCTTCGCGTCACTTAGCCAAGGTAAGCTCTCCGATCTGGTCGCGCATTTCTGCCCCCACATCGGGCAGGACTCATTCTTCGAGTTGATGTAAGCCGATCATCGGCTGCGGATCGGATGATCTGATCCCGTCTCCAGCGAGCGCCGCTCGAATCGTTCCGGAGCCTGGCCTGTGGAATCATTACACCCGAGCGACGAACTGCTCGACTTGTACCGCTCGGGAAAGCTCAAGAAATCGGTCGGCGAATCGATCAAGAATCATCTGGAGACGTGTTCGGAATGTGCGAATCGGGCCGCCTCGATGTCGTCGGCCAGTTTCCTCGACTGGATCGGCGGTGCGCAAGAAGATGCAACGCTCCCTGCTGAGACCGCATACAGACCCTCGGTTCCCGCCCGGGCCAATGCACCCCCGCCCGGCCTGGCCGAACAACGTGATTACGAGATCAAAAAAGAGCTCGGGCGGGCGGCATGGGGGTTGTATACCTGGCCCATAACACGCTTCTGGGTCGCGTCGAGGTTCTCAAAATCATGGGGCCGCACATCGTCGAGCACCCCGGGGGTGCTCGACCGTTTTCAGCGCGAGATGCGGGCCGTCGCCAGGCTCCGCCACCCCAACATCGTCTCGGCGTATTCCGCGTTTCGACTGGGCGAGAGCATTGTCTTTGCGATGGAGTACATCGAGGGGCTCGACCTGTCAAAACTGGTCAGAGCCAAGGGACCGCTGCCGATCGCTCACGCCTGCAAGTTTGCTCACGAGACGGCTCTCGGTTTGTAGCACGCCCACGAGCAGGGACTCGTCCACCGCGACATCAAGCCGGGCAACCTGATGCTCTCGCGAACCGGAGACAAGGCGACCATCAAGATACTCGACTTCGGTCTGGCCCGGGCCACTCGCGTCGACGAGATCGACTCCAGCCTGACCGCCGAGGGTCATCTTCTGGGCACGCCCGATTTCATCGCCCCGAATTGCGTGGAGCTATTTAGTCACCGCCCCGTGTTCCACGGGGCGGTTAGTTCGGTGCCAGGTTCAGCGCGGTGTGTGTTCCCTGTAGAATGAGGTCGTTGCCAAAGCCGCGCGGGCAGCGAAATTTCCCGAAACCGGCAGCTTGCCGGGGCCGGCTGCCGAGATATTGTGGACAACCCGCGTTACGGCAGCCCTGGTCGTCCGAATGACCTGGACCGCGTCTTTGGCGCGTCCCGCCAAGATCTTCCCGGAGATGGTTTTCACGTAGTTAGAGCCGGGTAGGCCGGTGCCCGACCCATCCAGGAGTGCGCCGCCTGTACCCCTGAGGCCGCCCGGTGCGGTGCCCGTTATCGTAATCTGGTAAAGGTCGTGAATATTCAATCGCTGGGCCATGTACAGCGTGACCGTGTGTGTCACCGAACTATAAACCGCCTCTTTAACGCGTGTAACATGGCCGCTGCCGGCAGCGTTCAACTTCACGACGCGATAGTTGGTCACGTCCTGAGCCTGCGCGGCCGCCAGCGGTATACTGAACGAGACCACCAAGACGGTCGGTTGCTCATGAAAACCAAAGCGTTCCAGGTCCGTGACCGTCGGAGGAATCGTTACGTTGGTCGTGACGGTCTGACTGTTGTTGGCCAGGTTGGGATCGAAGGTTGCGGCGGTCACGTTGGCCGTGTTGCTGATGATGGTTCCAGTGGGTGTGCTGGGCGTAACCAGGACGACCACGGTGAAGCTCGCCGAGGCGCCCAGCGCCAGCGTGCCAATCGTGCCGGTGATCGTGCCCGTGCCCCCGACGGCGGGACTGGTGAGGGTGAACGTCGGTCCTGAAGTCTGGGCGTCAGAGACGAAAGTCGTGTTGGCCGGTACAATGTCGCTCATCGACACGGCCTGAGAGTCGCTGGGGCCGGCGTTCGCAACCGTGATCGTGTAGGTGATGTCGTTGCCGACGATGACCGGACCGCCCGTGGCCGTCTTGGTTAGCGATAGGTCCGCTTGAGTCGCCACGTTGGTCGTGACGGTCTGACTGTTGTTGGCCAGGTTGGGATCGAAAGTTGCAGCGGTCACGTTAGCCGTGTTGCTGATGATGGTTCCAGTGGGCGTACTGGGCGTAACCAGGACGACCACGGTGAAGCTCGCCGAGGCGCCCAGTGCCAGCGTACCGATCGTGCCGGTGATCGTGCCCGTGCCCCCGACGGCAGGGTTAGTGAGGGTGAACGTTGGTCCTGAAGTCTGGGCGTCAGAGACGAAAGTCGTGTTGGCCGGTACAATGTCGCTCATTGCCACGGTCTGAGAGTCGCTGGGGCCGGCGTTCGCAACCGTGATCGTGTAGGTGATGTCGTCGCCGACGATGACGGGACCGCCCGTGGCCGTCTTGGTTAGCGATAGGTCCGCTTGAGTCGCCACGTTGGTCGTGACGGTCTGACTGTTGTTGGCCAGGTTGGGATCGAAGGTTGCGGCGGTCACGTTGGCCGTGTTGCTGATGATGGTTCCAGCGGGCGTGCTGGGCGTAACCAGGACGACCACGGTGAAGCTCGCCGAGGCGCCCAGCGCCAGCGTGCCAATCGTGCCGGTGATCGTGCCCGTGCCCCCGACGGCGGGACTGGTAAGGGTGAACGTTGGTCCTGAAGTCTGGGCGTCAGAGACGAAAGTCGTGTTGGCCGGTACAATGTCGCTCATCGCCACGGTCTGAGAGTCGCTGGGGCCGGCGTTCGCAACCGTGATCGTGTAGGTGATGTCGTCGCCGACGATGACGGGACCGCCCGTGGCCGTCTTGGTTAGCGATAGGTCCGCTTGAGTCGCCACGTTGGTCGTGACGGTCTGACTGTTGTTGGCCAGGTTGGGATCGAAGGTTGCGGCGGTCACGTTGGCCGTGTTGCTGATGATGGTTCCAGTGGGTGTGCTGGGCGTAACCAGGACGACCACGGTGAAGCTCGCCGAGGCGCCCAGCGCCAGCGTACCGATCGTGCCGGTGATCGTGCCCGTGCCCCCGACGGCGGGACTGGTGAGGGTGAACGTCGGTCCTGAAGTCTGGGCGTCAGAGACGAAAGTCGTGTTGGCCGGTACAATGTCGCTCATCGCCACGGCCTGAGAGTCGCTGGGGCCGGCGTTCGCAACCGTGATCGTATAGGCAATGGTATCGCCCGCGAGTATGGGGCCGGATGCGGCCGTCTTGGTTAGCGATAAGTCTGCCTGAGTCGCCACGTTGGTCGTGACGGTCTGACTGTTATTGGCGAGGTTGGGATCGAAGGTTGCGGCGGTCACGTTGGCCGTGTTGCTGATGATGGTTCCAGTGGGTGTGCTGGGCGTAACCAGGACGACCACGGTGAAGCTCGCCGAGGCGCCCAGCGCCAGCGTGCCAATCGTGCCGGTGATCGTGCCCGTGCCCCCGACGGCGGGACTGGTAAGGGTGAACGTCGGTCCTGAAGTCTGGGCGTCAGAGACGAAAGTCGTGTTGGCCGGTACAATGTCGCTCATCGACACGGCCTGAGAGTCGCTGGGGCCGGCGTTCGCAACCGTGATCGTGTAGGCAATGGTATCGCCCGCGAGTACGGGTCCGGCCGCGGTTGTCTTGGTTAGCGATAAGTCCGTCCCCGGCACGGGGGCTGACGGAGTTGTGACGGTCTGACTGTTGTTGGCCAGGTTGGGATCGAAGGTTGTGGCGGTCACGTCGGCCGTGTTGCTGATGATGGTTCCAATGGGCGTACTCGGCGCCACTTGGACAACCACGGTGAAGCTCGCCGAGGCGCCCAGTGCCAGCGTGCCGATCGTGCCGGTGATCGTGCCCGTGCCCCCGACGGCGGGACTGGTAAGGGTGAACGTCGGTCCTGAAGTCTGGGCGTCAGAGACGAAAGTCGTGTTGGCCGGTACAACGTCGCTCATCACCACGGCCTGAGAGTCGCTGGGGCCGGCGTTCGCAACCGTGATCGTATAGGTGATGTCGTTGCCGACGATGACCGGACCGCCCGTGGCCGTCTTGGTTAGCGATAAATCTGCCTGAGTCGCCACGCTGGTCGTGACGGTCTGACTGTTGTTGGCCAGGTTGGGATCGAAGGTTGCGGCGGTCACGTTGGCCGTGTTGCTGATGATGGTTCCAGCGGGCGTGCTGGGCGTAACCAGGACGACCACGGTGAAGCTCGCCGAGGCGCCCAGCGCCAGCGTGCCAATCGTGCCGGTGATCGTGCCCGTGCCCCCGACGGCGGGACTGGTAAGGGTGAACGTCGGTCCTGAGGTCTGGGCGTCAGAGACGAAAGTTGTGTTGGCCGGTACAATGTCGCTCATCGACACGGTCTGAGAGTCGCTGGGGCCGGCGTTCGCAACCGTGATCGTATAGGCAATGGTATCGCCCGCGAGTATGGGGCCGGATGCGGCCGTCTTGGTTAGCGATAAGTCTGCCTGAGTCGCCACGTTGGTCGTGACGGTCTGACTGTTATTGGCGAGGTTGGGATCGAAGGTTGCGGCGGTCACGTTGGCCGTGTTGCTGATGATGGTTCCAGTGGGTGTGCTGGGCGTAACCAGGACGACCACGGTGAAGCTCGCCGAGGCGCCCAGCGCCAGCGTACCGATCGTGCCGGTGATCGTGCCCGTGCCCCCGACGGCGGGACTGGTGAGGGTGAACGTCGGTCCTGATGTCTGGGCGTCAGAGACGAAAGTCGTGTTGGCCGGTACAATGTCGCTCATCGACACGGCCTGAGAGTCGCTGGGGCCGGCGTTCGCAACCGTGATCGTGTAGGCAATGGTATCGCCCGCGAGTACGGGGCCGGCCGCGGCCGTCTTGGTTAGCGATAAGTCCGCCTCCGCCGTGGATATCTGGTTCGTATCCATCGTCACTGCGCCAACGAGCGCTAACGCTCTGCCATCCAATAGGCTCGCGCCAGTCGTCAGTGTAATGCTCTGGTCCGCCAGGATATTTCCCTGAAACGCTGTATCCGTGCCAAGCGTCGCTGACGTGCCCACCTGAAAATAAACGTTGTCAGATTCACCACCGTTGATGATGTTGACTGCGGCGTCACTCGCAGTGATCAGCGTGGTACCGATCTGGAAATCAAAGCGCGCGTTCGGGTTCCCTTGTGCGTTGAGTGTAAGTATTCCATTCAAACTGGCGGACGTGTCAAAATGATAGACGCCCGGCAGGAGCGTGAGCCCACCCAGATCCGTACCAGTCAAGTTGTTGGCTGGAGGCGATGCCTCGCCGGCGATATCACCGTAGGCTGTGACGAGGTCCGTGTGAGCCTGTGACGCCACTGCGTTGCCCGCGTCGGTCGTTCCGGTAACGACACCCGGAGGAAAACCGGTGATCGCAGTTCCTGGCGACACGCCTACATTTCCGACGATGGCGGTCGCGCCGGTACTGGTCACCGTCGACGCACCGAGGACCGCGAAGTTCTGCGCTGTGCCAAGTATAGTGGCGAGCAGAACTCGTTCTTCAAATTGTTCGAGCGTTTGCGCGGCCAACCGATACTGTGCCCGGTTCCGTCGCGTCGCAACCTGTGATGATGCAGATCCCGTTTTTCGCCCTGTTCGCGAGCCAAGGAAGCTCATTGCCGACCCCCAAAAAACGCCGGTGAAAAATAACGTATATGGATCCCAGCTCTGTACTGTATCCGTCGACCAGAAGGCTGGGTGCTCTGACTTGGCCGGAGTAATCGCAAGGCTGCTCGCGGTTGTGGTCATACCGTCCATGACAACGACCTGGCGACCAGTACAACATTCGACCAGCGGCTTAAGTGCAGCCGCCCGGTATTCGATCACGTGGGGAACTCGAGCTTCTCGAGTTCTTTTGTTGTGCCTCTAAGAGCTGCTGGCGGACCGTTGATTCTCGCAGCATGAGGTGATTAGGTCGGTCTCGGCGCCGCCCTGGCTGGCCATGCGTCGGGGTTGGACTCGGCAGTCCGGCACTCCGCTATCCGCGGCCACATTTTTTTGAGATCTGGTAATATTCTTCCGTCTTCCGTTCTTCACCGCCCTCGGACTGCGGGAGGACGACACGTTTGAAGCAGACTCTGGTTCTCGCTGCCGCACTCAGATACTCATACTTAAAGCCTGCTGAGGCGAGTGTCTGGTCGATGTTGACCGAGTCCACAGGTAATATTAAATGTAAAATGACATCATCCGATCCTGCGTGAAATTTCAACAGTTCTTACGTGTAATCATTGAATGGTTGAAGGGCACTTTTTCTGCTTTGAACTTGTAACCGAATAAAACATCAGTGCCCGCTGGATATTCAGATTTCGAGCCGCTCGCCGGGTTTTTCTTGACACATCACTGACTCGTTGCACGATAGGAATTGCAACATGAAAATACACATAAAATCAATACATGAGAACTCAAACGTGCTCCACGCCAGCTCGCCTTTTGACGGACCAACCCCAGAGCGGATTTGTCCTTTTCTCAGTCAGCCGAAGAGAGTAAACGCCATGTCAAGATTGTGGTCGCGAAAATGAAGGGCACGTGCCTAAGTTTCGAATGATCCGAAAATTGTAAATATGTTAAAAACTGTTTCATTAAAAGCTTATTTATCAGTCCAAGCTACCTAAATCGTTAGGCTGGTATAAACGCCCGTGTGCCATGCACGACGGCCCGACATTCCGAATTCTTGCGACACGTATTCGTTTCTACTCCGCACTGGCCCTGTGCGGTCTGTTGCTTGCCCCGTCCTGCCTGGCCACGAAAACCGAAGGGCACGGTGATCACGCGGGATTGGCAATGGGGTGGATGTGGATGACGACCTTGCCGTCACTATGATGAACCACCCGGCCCCATTCTTCGGATGAACCAATTGACCCGTCGAACAGATCGCAGAAATGCACGTCGACGACGTAGGACCCTGGACCGTGAACGCGGGCGCATGCCCCGATCGCCTTGACCGTCTGAACGATTCCACCGCCGGTCAACGCGTTGAAGATGTGTTACGACCGGCCTGATTTCACAAGAGCCTCGCCTCGACGCATAGAGTCGCCCTGGGGCGATCTGATGAATGCGCCATCACCACCTCGTCCGTGACTAGACGCGATGGGATCGTTGGCGGTCCTGGCTGTCATACTGAGCATGTTTGCCTCCGGTTATTCCCTCAAGGGGTCTGCCCATCTTGCAATCCACGGACCGAATGCATCCACGGCGTTGCGGATAGGGCCCGACCTCTCGCTCCTACTAATAGACTGTAGGTCATGGAAGCAGTTGATGCATAAGTTTAATTAATTTTCGATGTTTTATCACACGATAACGAGATGGAAAACAGCTCCGCAACCGGCCTGGCGTTGCACGTTGTCATCGTCGGGCATAGCCTCAACCACTGGCTTTACTGCTTTCTTCCATCTGAACAAGAGTCTACAAGTTGTTGACAAAGATACGCCGGAGCCCGAGTGTATTGCGTTTGGATTCAGTGTGTGTCCACGCGTGGTTTCTTGCCGCGTTCCGTCAGGACTGCCATCTTTGAATCTTGCGCGGCGCGGCTGATTTTGGGAACGCGGATCGGGGGACACGGGGCATTCAACCTCCGCTGAGACGAGAGGGGATGGCTTGGATGATCCACGCGCTAAATAGCCTTGCATGATCTCGGGGCGCGCGAACGATCGACTGGAGTTTTCTCGTCCCCGTGGTCCCCCGTGGGAATGCTGGTTCTGACGCTCCCGCGTCGGGTCACCAAGCCCGTTACTGCCTCTTCGAGCCGAAGCGAATCGCTGGCAATTCTGGCAGCCGAGATTTCTCAGATCCTCACCAGTCTTGTCTAAACGAAACGTCTCAGGATCGTGCAAGACCATCTAGGAGTCGGTTCACGGGAGACCGAGCACGACCTTCAGGCAGTCATCGATCTGAGTCCTCGTCGCGTCGCGGCGGAGAGCGATCCCAGGATGCGTAGGATATCGCCCTGGGGCGTTGTATTTATCCATTGGCGGATCGTCCCGGCCGTCTTGCCCGAAGACCTTCATCGCGAGCGGATAGGCGGCCCTGGTCTCGTCGGCCAAAGCGCGGATCTGGTTGTGAACGTCGGCCTTGACGATGACGTACTCGGTTTGCGTCTCGGGATCGGTGAGTCGAACCGGCTCCTCGCCGGCCATCTGGATCTCTTGCCGATGTTCAAGGTGAGAGTGGCCATATGGGCGATCCTTGGCGTCGCGTGCTCCGCCGGGGCGTTGCCCGATCGCGCGGCCCCACTATGATGAAGGGCGACGTGATCTGGGTCGAGATCGGGCATCCGTGGCCGCTGCGACTTGCCTCACCCACCCAGGATCAGGAAGTAGCAGAGCAGGCCGAGTCGACGACCGCCCTGTCGTTCTCTTTTCGGAACTGGCACTGCACTACGGCGAATCGATCGATCCGTACCAGCTCACAGGTTTGCACTCGCGTCCAAATTCTCGAGTCCGCGGATCCGCGTCGGCGTTAACATCGATCACCAGGGATGCTCATGGTTTCGATCCGTTGGAAAAAATTCCTCCATCCCATGGGAGTCTACCGGCTGGAGTATCCCGAGCACTGGGACCAGATCCAGAAGGATGAGGCGCGCTCCTGCGGTTTCGGCCCGCATGAGCGCGACGACATCGGGCTCTGGATATCCGTGCTACCGATGAGCGTGGACACAGACCGGCTGGCGGACGAGCTTCCCAAGATCCTCGACCTGGCGATGCCTCAAATGCAGGGAGGCAATGTCCGCCCTGATCCGTCGCTGCGCCATCATGCCATCAAGGCCGACATGCAAAAGGAAGGAGAAGGGGGCCATTACTGGATCATTGCCGGCGGCGATGTGGTGCTTTTTGTCAGCACGCAGGTCCCGGCGGCGGAGCGCGAAGCGTGGAACCCGACCTTTGACCGCTTGATGGCCTCGCTGGAGATCACGCGCGAGGAAGAACTCGAGTTGCGGCGCTTGACCGGCGAAGTGCTGACCCAGTTGCGGCAGCGCCATCCCGAGGAAGACTTTCAGGCTGCGGAAAACGGTATTCGCGGACGCAATCGCGTCGTGTTCCTGAGCAATCTCCATCGCGAGGTGCGCGAGGTGCCAGACGCCGGACTGAGATCATCGACCACTTCGTTAAGAGCCTGAGCGAGTCGATCGACCTTCCCTTGGGGCAGGAGACATGGGACGACGCGCAAAGGCGGCTCTTTCCCATTCTGAAACCTCGCGCGTATCTCGATTCCACCTCGGCGGCCCGGAATTCGCTCGCGACTGAGTGGCTCGCCGATGTGGTGATCTGCTATGCGCTTCGAAGTGATGACATCTTCCGGTTCGTGACGACTTACGACGTTGACCGCTGGAAGACCGATACGCAAACCATTCACGATGTGGCCATCGCCAACCTCAGCCGGCTCAGTTGGCCTAGCAGGCTGGAAGGGGTGCGGCGCCCGGAAGGGGGGCGTCTGATCCTGGTCGTCACGAGCGACGGCATGGCATCGAGCCGGCTGCTCCATCCCGAGCTGCATCGGCTCTTCTCGGGTCCCCTCGGCAACGTGTTCCGCGCGGGTATCCCGGACCGCGATACCCTGGTCCTTTATTCTGATCGCCACCGACTCAGACAGCACACCGAGCGACAGTTACGCAAGGACCATCGCAAGTCGGGCTATCCCATCACTCCCCAGCCATTTCTGGTCACGGCCGACGGCATTGCGCCCATTGTGAAGTAATCACGGGCTCTCGAGCGTTGATGTGCGCGTGGTCGACTGCGACGATTCCCCTGTTTTTCTCGTTCCCATGCTCTGCTTGGAAATGCCCCTGGCGACGCTCCCGCGTCGTACCGATGTTAGCAGCGGCCAAGGGTTGAGCCATTATCGCGGCCAGGGAGGGCCACCTCGCTGAACGGTTTGCGCCCGTGTGTCTCGCCCCAAGAGCCCTCAGCCTATGGGGAAGGACTCTTGGGGCGAGGCACAAGTCGATGGCCAGGGTGGCTCAACTCTGGCCGCCATAATGGCTCAGATTCTGACCGCGATCGACATGGGGACTCGATCATGGACGAAATCCACGAGGCCCGTAAGCTGGAACGACGGCCTCAGACTTCGGACTTGGATGAGCGATGAGCTTCCTCCTGGACACGGACACTTTCTCAGCTCACATGCGACGCCCGACTAAGCTTGCCCATCCCTTCAGGATGGCTGGTTCTTTGGCGGGATCGCGAGTCTCATTCGTGTCATGGCCAACCCACGGACGCCGGGGATGCTCGAGTCCCCCTCCGGTGATCGAGATGCAAAATCGCGCGTCAGTTTCTGCTTCGATTGCCACGCGCGACGATCGCTGAGGAAGGAGATGCACGAGAAGAGAAATCCTGCGCGGATTCTTGAAGCTTTTTGCCGGAGCAGCCCGATTGGTGAATTGCGGCGCGATCGGTCGAAAGGTGTGCCAACCTACCCAGGCGCAGCGGATGATGAGTTCGTAAAGCCAGCGATCGCGGTGCGCAACCGATGCCATGATCAGCCGGTTGCTCGAGACCAGAGACTCGATAGCTTGCCTGGTTTGACCATCAAAAGCGACGATCACTTTTTTGGACGCGAGGTCCCAAAGGCGGACCATGAGATCTTCGCCGCCCGTGACAAATGCGAGGCCGTCCGGTCGTCTGGTATGGCTGGGCCGGAACCGCCGCGGACCGGCCGAGCACTCAAAGCCTCGGCGGACGGCTGTCCTTTCGAGCGAATGCCAAATGGCGGGCGAAAAACCGTTGCACCCGGGCAAATGGCAAGTCTTCAGGAAATCCATCCCACGTCGACTGGTCGCCAGCGTATGAAACCGATCCTCGTTGTCCGCTGCCGGTGAAACTCGTGCCGCCGTGACTGGCATGGGATTGATGGAAATGCCGCTCCCACCGCAGTGGCCGTGA
The DNA here is from genome assembly GCA_963818265.1 of uncultured Planctomycetota bacterium. Lineage (GTDB taxonomy): Bacteria > Planctomycetota > Planctomycetia > Isosphaerales > Isosphaeraceae > CAWFRS01. Next base: position 1,426,539 of record CAWFRS010000001.1, read on the forward strand.
CCTCCGCCACCTCCTCCATGCGCGTCGGCCGGAGATGCGTTGATGGCGATGAGCACGATCATCCACATAATCACCGAGCACGTCCGTGGCGTTTCGCGAGGGCACATCCTGAGCCCCTTTTTTTTTGAGATGAATGCGGCTGAGTCGGAATCGTTGCAAACTTAATACGCCGGTGAGCCGCTTGGAGTTCGTTGACTGTGATTTTCCAACAGTCGCGATTTCGATTGATCTCGTCTTGAATGAGGCGAGAAAGAAACCTGTTCGGGATTGGAATCGCTTGACAGAAGGGCCTCGATCGTTTCTCGGTGTTGTGTAGCCTGTCCGCCGTTCCTGTTCCTCACGTCCTTCGTTAGATTCCAGAAAATTGTGATCGGGTAAACTCCAGAGCGAACAGGGCGTTCATGACGAACGCCCTGTCCCCGTTCCAGCGGTGGAGGAATCATCGAGCGATTCAGGCACGACGGCGACGTGCCCACATGCCCAGTCCGCCCAGGGCGGCGACGCCGGCCAGGACGAGCGTCGACGGCTCGGGGACCGCCGAGCCGTTATATGCGACGTTGTCGAACTCGAAGGCGTAAGATGAGCTCGTCGCCACCACTCTGTTGAAGCTGTCCGTGGACGTGATGTTTACGTAAAAGGTCCCGCTCTGTCCCTGATTTCCATCAGCACTGTTCGTCACTTGCGACCCGGTCACCGAACCAACAAGAGTTGTGCCATTATACAGGCTCAGCGTGTTGTAGTTGTCTACCGACCCCCAGAGCAAGCCGATGTAGTTTTCCTGGCCTGGCAGAGCCAGTGCGACCGAGCCGATGCCCGTCGAGAGGTAATGGGTCGCGTCTGCCCCGTCATTGGGGTCACCGAAAGGTGCGCCGTTGCCGCTAGAGAGGTAGGGCGGCATACACATTTGGCTGAGATCCCTGCACCGTCTGGCCGTCCCCGGTGAAGGAAACGGTGATCCCGCCACTCACTCCGCCACCAGACCCCAGAGACAGGTTGTCGAAATTCGCGTAATTCATGCCCGCTGGGGCACCGCCCACCGATGCATCGACGACGATGCCCGCTTGTGCGATTGAGACCATTCCGGCGAGGCAACAAGAGATCGCGCCGACAGTGACACACTTACGGAAATTCACATGAACCATAGTTAAGCTTCCTTTTTTTGAGGGATTGAGTGGAAGCATTCGATAAGCTCGCCCAATTCACATTGGATATTTCCAGCCAATCAACAGAGGCACCGCGCCTCGCTATTCGCCATGAGAGTTCCATAACCGGTGTTACCGCTCACACTCATCCCACAGCACTAACGCCGAGGGTCGCGGGTTGTGATACGGGTGACGGAAGACGTTGATTACGTGATTCACCGGGTGGGAAAAGGTAGGCAGCAAAACCCTGCGGTGGTGAAAACGAGGGACATCGGGGCGCCAGGTCCGAATCGCGGCCTATATTGCGATAGCCGCGTGGGTCGCCGCGGCGACGGGGCGATGCGTGCCTCGCTCCGGTCCCGGGCTCTCGGGAATGGAGCCGCGCGACGGGGCGACGGATGGTACTCGCGGGTGGCGCGGCACGATCCGCGGCGCCGTGAGGTCCGCGGTTGGCATTCACCGGGGTTCGTCATGCGAGCAGGCAAGTGGAGTACGGCGGGCCTCACCGCGATCGATGGTGGTTCGGCACTGCTCTACGAATGACGCTTGAACTCGTGCACGGCGTCGTGAACGCAAGCGTACAACAAGTTGTGAATTGACCGCCGTGATTGGTCTATTGTACTATCAGATTTTCATCTGCACTTTTTATCGATCACTATACTCGATTATCGCCAAGAATTATTCATGATTTGCCCGAAACGCGCGGCAGTTGGCTCACTCGATTGACCGAGGGGCGATCTGATCCCGCGGACCGAGATCGTTCAGAGTTGAGGTGAGGTCGACGATCATCCGGGCTTGCTCCTTCAAATGGCCGTGCTCGGCCTCGACGTTGACGTACCGCACGTTGGCCTTTGCCGCAATAAACCGAGAGCGATCCGTCGTCGGTCACCCGGCGGTTGTCTTGAAGGACCACGTTATCGCCGCGCCGCTTCAGCGCGTCAAACACCCGGCGCTCGGTCACGAAGAAGAAGTCATCGGGATCGCTATCCTTGTGAATAAACACGTCCTCGGCGTCGCCCGCGTAAATGCCGCCGGCGGCGTAGCTGAGCGCCGAGTACATTTCCGGGGTGTTGTTGTGCAGGGCGATCACGGCATCGGCCCGGTCGATCTGGTAGACCTTCAGCAGCTCGTTGGCGAATTGCGCGACGGTGCGGCGCCGCGTCCGCGGTGTATCGCGACTGCTTTTCGAGAGTCGCACGCACGCCGGCCGCGGTGAAGATCCGGTTGGGGTCCACGCGGTAACGTTCGCCCGCGAGCGTGAAGGCAAGGTTGCGCCGACCGCCATGGCTCAGCTCGACTAACCTTCCTCCCGAGTTCCCGAGGACTTCCCGCACGGCTTCGACACTCGTGTTCTCGTCGTCATGCAGATTGACGTACAGGCATCGTCGTGAGCCCGCCGTCTGGGTGGTGACGACCGCGACTTCCGACTCACCGAGGCGGATCGATTGCGTGGTGGCTCGAATCGGCTCGACGGCGCCGGCTAGCGACGACCAGGCCAGAACGCCGAGCAAGCCCCACGCCGAGCGGAGTTGACGGGAGAGTCTCCGGCCCAGATCGCGGCAACGCGGCACGATTGGGGCCATGTGCCGGGCAACCGCTGTTTCCGTACTGCGCGTTGGATACGCTCGACACATCGATTGATCTCTCCAGGGGTGCGGCGGCGGCACCGATGAAACACGCGACGATCGCGTGTTGGCAACCTGGCCCGATTAGAACAAACTCGCGACCGGATCGGAACAGGAACAGAGGCGGCCCCGGCAGCGCGTTGACGTCCGTTGAGATGCGACGGACTGACACGTTTTTGCGAATAGGAGGACGCGTGAATATGGAGTCAATTCATGTTGCTACGTGGATCAAAGGCGTGTTTTTTTCAGGAGTTTGACCACGGATGGCACCGAGAACACGAATGGGGAGAGAGAATGCAAGTCATTATCGCTATCACTATTGGCCGCTTGACAGCAGACGATAGACGGGATCATCGAGGCTCCGATTTGGGGTGACCGTGACGATCATTCATCTCGATCGATCCGTGCCATTCACGTAATCGGTGGTCAATTCTCCTCGGAGTTTGACCACGGATGGCACCGAGAACACGAATGGGGAGAGAGAATGCAAGTCATTATCGCTATCACTATTGGCCGCTTGACAGCAGACGATAGACGGGATCATCGAGGCTCCGATTTGGGGTGACCGTGACGATCATTCATCTCGATCGATCCGTGCCATTCACGTAATCGGTGGTCAATTCTCCTCGGAGTTTGACCACGGATGGCACCGAGAACACGGATGGGGAGGAAAGGTTAGCAGACGACGCGTTTCCAACTGAGTTTGGCATTCTTGAAGTTCAGAAGGAGTGCAAGGTGCAACTCCGTGATGGCGAGGTAGCCGATGATTTGCGCCAGGTGCGTCTCATTGAAGGCGGAAGCGACTTTGGGGTCGACGATGACGCAGTCGTCGACGATGAGGTCAGGAACGAGGGTTCCGATCAACTGGCCGTCATAATGGACGGGGAATTGCCGCTGTTGCTCGACGTGGTGGCCGCGCTTACGAAGTTCGATGACAAGCGCATTTTCGTAGAGTTTTTCATCAAGACCCGGTTTCAGGACATTCAAGACAGTCATCGCGGCCCCGATGATCGATTTGCTGAGCGCTTCATGAACGAGGTCACCCATTTGAACTTTTCCAACGATAGGTGTAACTGGTGGTCAAATCCAACGATGGTGCTGCTTGGCACGCCGCCACAATTCCCGGTTTGATAATGGTTGGGCACCATGCCTCGCAAACGAACGTCCCATCAGACTGAATTCATCCGTGCTCTCAGTGTAATCCGTGGTCAAATTCCGGATCATGCTGAACAACGCACTGCCACGATGTAAAACCTTCCTCGATCTCAATTCATGCTGCTCTGAGCGTAAGCCGCGGCTGCGAGTTAACGGATCGTCTGCCATGCTCATCTCCGCCGTCCCTTGGGCTCGGCTCAGCAATTCTTCAGTATTCCGGCCGCTCGTCCACGTCGAGCGTCCTTTTGGCCATCCCGATTAATCGGAAAGGATGGCTTCCGGGCTTGCGAGAAAGATTCATCTTCGGTACAAGTTCCGCCCTAGTCATGTCACAGACCTGCGACCCATGGGCTCGATCCACGTCGCCTCGGCCAGGATGGCGGTGGCGTCGTTCGGTCGTTCAGTGAAAAAGAGTCCGTGGCTTCTTGTCGCAAATACGACTTTTCCAAAGGCGCGATCTTGCTTCGCGCCATGACGCCCCTGGGGATGATCGACGAGTCTCGACCGCAGCCTCGCCGGTGCGCCGTTCGAGGTTGGCTCACACGCGGACGACGGATGTCGCCAGCGTGTCTCGTGACTCGGTCGGTCGATCGCTCGACGTCAAGTGCCGTCCGGCGGTCCTCGATCGCTTCGGTTCAGGAACGATCGCTCATGAGATCTGACGAACGCCCGAGCTTCGCCGATACCAGGGATGGTTGCGGCGGGCGGGATCAAAATCGAGACAGGTGAGTCCGTCGTCGGTGCGCCTGCGCTCGCGGCAGATCGTCATGCACGCGGCACGCTTCCGTCGGCGAGGGCACGCGCTGGCTCTTTGCCTGTGGCGATGTGCCGAGCGGGGTGGGCGGCCGCCGTGCGTCTTCCTGCTTATGTTCATTTCGTCAGCCGCATGGGGCGAACGAGAGAAATTCCCCGAGGGACCGATCGCCAAGATCGAGTTCGAGGGGAACGCCACGATCACGCCCGACAAGATCAAGCCCAAGCTCTTGAGCCGGGTCGGCCAGCCGCTCAATCAAGACAAGGTCGAAGCCGACCTGAAGACCTTGATGGGGACCAAGTGGTTCTCCGACGTCCGGTATTACCTGGACGAGTCGCCCCCCAAGAGCGGCAAGTGGGCCTTGATCTTCGTCGTGCGCGAGATGCCGCTCTTGACCAAGGTCGAGTTTCGCGGGCCGGAAGCACGTTCGCTTGAAGGAGATCGAGGACACGACCGAGCTAAAGGCCGGCAACCGTGCCGATCCGACGCGGACCCGGCTGGCGGTCTCGCCAGATCCAGCGGCTCTATCAGGAGAAAGGGCTACGACCTGGCCTCGGTCACCCTGCTCGAAGGGGGCAACGCCGGCGATACCAAGATCGTGATCGAGATCTTCGAGGGGCCCAAGGTCAAGGTCAACAGCATCGACTTCGTGGGCAACCAGTTTGCCTCGCGATGCCACGCTGCAAGACCAAGATCGGCACGCGGAAGCCGATCCTTGGCCTCTTTGGCAAATACCACAGCGACATGCTCGATGAAGACCGCCAGAAGCTCATCGATTACTACTATGCACAACGGCTTTTTCGAGGTGAAGGTCACTCCGGTGACCCGGCCGGGCGCCGAGCCCCGGGCAGGTCGAGCTGACGTTCGTGGTCTCCGAGGGAACGCGATACAAGGTTCGCAACGTGATCATCGAAGGAAACACCAAGCTCAAGACCGAGAAGCTGACGCGAGGACCTCGAGCTGCACTCGGGCAAGCCGTTCATGATGGCCGTGAAAGAGGCCGACAAGAACCGGATGTTGCTCAAGTACGGCGAGATCGGCTGCATCGACGCCCAGATCGTCAGCGAGCCGCGGTTTACCAACGAGCTGGGCGTCGTCGATCTCGTTTACAAGATCGAGGAGCATGAGCCGTACATGCTCGGCGAGCTGCGGATCCAGGGGAACGGGCGGACCAAGGACAAGGTCATCCGCCGCGAGGCGGTGATGGCCGGCCTCTTGCCGGGCGAGGTGCTGGACAAGACGCGAATCGACGCTCTTCGAGCGCCGGCTCAAGCAGCTCGGCTATTTCATGAACGACCCGCAGCAAGGGCAAGCAGATCAAGATCGAGATCGTCGATCGCCGTCCCAAGGATAAGCCTTATGGCGACTTGATGATGCCGCTTCTGGGCGAAGTGTCGCAGGCCCGGCTGCAAGACCCGGGCTCGGGGGCCGACCTGTTGCCCGCGCCTGAGCCGGCTCCCGGCCGCGCCCGCGGGGGCGACGACGGCCGAGCCCAACGTGCCGGGGCTCACGCCTTTTGGCTCGAGCGATCCGTTCAGCCCGCCGCTCAACGCGATGCCGTCGATCGACACGCCTGCCCCGGCGCCGGGCACGCCCGGGCTGGTCGCGCCGGGCCCGGCGGCCTGATCCCGGCTAACCCGCCCCCTCCGCCGGTCGGTGCCGGCGAGCCCGCGGGCACGTTTCCCAGCATTCCCGGCATGAATATGACCGACGTCGGCCCCGACCATAACGATCCGTTTCCGAACCGGTCGTTCGCCGACGTCGTCACCTCGGTCGAAGAGGCTCCCACCGGCCGGTTCATGATCGGCGTCGGTGCCAATAGCTTTCAGGGGTTGATGGGCAACATCCAGATCTACGAGAAGAATTTCGACATCTTCAATATCCCTCGCTCGTTGAGCGACATCACCAACGGCCAGGCGTTTCGCGGGGGCGGCCAGTCGCTTCAGATCAACCTGTCGGCCGGCAACTTGATCAACATGATGTCGATCAGCCTGCGTGAGCCGTATCTGTTCGACCTGCCGATCGGGGCGAGCGGCACCGGCTATCTCTTACTCTCGTGTTTATCCCAACTGGGATGAACGTCGCGGCGGCGGCTCGTTCTCGTTGGGGCGGCAGTTTGGAACGAGCATCTATTCGGACGTCTCCGTACGCGCTGAAGAGGTCGACTTCTTCGGTTACCGGTCGCCCGCACCGGCCAACTATCTGGCGGCCAGCGGCTTCACGTCGCTGGTTTCCATCAAGCCGAGTCTGCGGTTCGATAACCGCAACAGCCCGTTCATGGCGACGAAAGGCCAGTACCTGCAACTCTCGACCGAGCAAGGCTGGGGGAGCTTTACCTGGAGCAAGTTCGACGCCGAGGGCCGGATCTATCTTCCGACCTTCAGCCGCCCGGACGGCTCGGGCAAGCAGTTCTTCACGTTGCGGGGCCATTTTGGCGTCGCGACCGAATCGACGCCCGTGTATGAACGGTACTTTGCCGGTAACTTCGGAAGCCTGCGTGGATTTCAATATCGAACGGTCAGCCCCCATGCGTTCAACGTGCCCACCGGCGGCGTGATGGAGGCACTCGGATCGGTCGAATATCAGTTTCCGTGGAACGCTCGCGACACATTTCACCAGATTATCTTCACTGATTTTGGCACGGTCACCGGGCAACTATCAGCTCAACGATATGAGAGTGTCGGTGGGGACCGGGCTCAAGGTCAGCCTGCCGATGTTTGGCCCGATGCCGTTCGAGTTTGACCTGGCGTTTCCCGTCTTGAAAACCTCGGGCGACCGCAGCCAGATCTTCAACTTCACCGTCGGCGGCTGGTGGTGATCTGGCGGGAAGCGCGCCTGCCGGGAACCATTCAAGACGCGCGCGACGATCGTCGCCGAATCTCTTACGCGTTGCCAGGACCCATCGCCCTCGCTTAGCCTAGAGTTCGTCGCGGGGTCAAACGCTCGTTTCCGCCGGGCTCCGCGAGGTTCTTGGAAACGGGTCAAGCGGGATCGCCACGGCGCCAGGTAACTCCTCGATGATTCGCTACTTTCTGGTGATGGCCGTCACGGGTGCGTCGCTGCTCATCGCCGATTTTGTGCTCGGTTTTTTCGCGACGGGCGAGCCGCACGGGCCAGGGGCCATTGCGCGGGGGATGCACGTCCTCTTCTCGCTGGTCACGGTCGTCATGCTTCTGGGCATTCATTCCATTGTGTATACCTATTTCGTCGCGACCGGAAAGTGGGCCAAGGAAGTTGTCCTGGCCTATCAGATGCCGGACTGGATCAATACGGCGGCGACCAAGAACAAGCGGCGCGCGTTTCGGTTTATCATGGGGAGCATGACGGTGATTGCCGTGGCGGCCTGGCTGGGGGCCGCGGTCGACACGCGCGGCTCGGCCTACGCGATCTGGCACCTGGGCGCCTCGGCGTTTGCCGTGGCCTATAATCTTGGCGCGTTCGTGGTCGAATACACGGTGATCGTCGCGCACGTTCGCCTGCTGAGCGAGCTCAAGGACCGTGCCGATCAACTACGTGAAGAACGTTACGGACCGCAAGCCGCCGCGGCCGGCGAGAGCAACCTTCAAGCGCCTTGATTCGATCGATCGACCGACCGGAAGTGAACGTCTCGCTGGGCGAAATAAATCAAACGAAATGAAATGACGGTGTCTCGGCCGCGAAGGCCGGGGTGTGCTCGATGTTGCTTCAATCAGATGGACCGGACGTGGGGGGTTAATCGCCGTCGATGAGGCCGCTAGGGGTTATCGTGCTGATCGTCCTGGTCGACTTGCTTGGGTTCACCATCGTGATGCCGCTTCTGGGACCCTTTGCGGCACACTATGAGTTCAGCGAATGGCAGATTGGCCTGTTGTTCTCGGCCTATCCGGTCTGTCAGCTCGTCGCCGGTCCGATCCTGGGCCGCCTGAGCGATCGCTATGGCCGCCGTCCTTTGCTCGTTTTTAGCCAGGCGGGGACGGCCCTGTCCTTTTTGATTCTGGGCCTCTCCCGTAATTTCACGGTGATGCTGCTGGCACGGATGCTCGACGGGGCCTCGGGAGGCAATATCCTGGTCGCGCAAGCTTATGTCGCTGATGTGACGGCCCCCGAAGATCGGGCGCGCGGCATGGGCTTGATCGGCATGGCGTTCGGGCTCGGATTCGTGCTCGGTCCACTGCTGGGGGGCGTTCTGCTCAGCTTGCCCTTACCCGACGAGTGGCGCCTGCGCGTGCCGTTCCTGGTCGCCGCGGGATTCTCGACCCTGGCGTGGATTCTCGTCATCACGCGGCTTCCCGAGTCGCTCCCCGCGGGTCAGGTGGCCCGCGAAGCCGCGCGTGCCGAGCTGGCGTGGATTCGTCGATAGCCTGACCACCGAAGGGATAGGCCGGCTCATCGTGGTCGGGTTCCTGGCCGTTCTTGCCTTCGCGGCCTTCGAAGGAACATTTGCGTTATTCTTGTTGCGGCGGATGCACTGGGATGCACGCGCCGCGGCGTTCGCTTTCGCCGCGATCGGGCTTTTGACCGCGCTCGTGCAGGGGGGCCTGATCCGGCGGCTCGTGCCGCGTTTTGGCGAGGCGAAGCTCATCGTCACGGGGCTGCTGCTGGCCGCGAGTGGATTTGCCGCGATGGCGCTGGCCGAAAATATGCTCGTGCTTGGCGGCGCGATGATGCTGCTTGGCGTCGGGCAAGGATTGCTGAGTCCCTCGATCACGGGTTTACTCTCGCGCATCACGCCGACAGACCGCCAGGGGACCATCTTCGGCACGCTCACCTCGGCGCAAACACTGGCTCGCATGCTCAGTTATTCGATATCGAATGTCTTACTGGGAAGGTATGCGACCGGCGCTCCGTACTGGGGGGCTTCGGGCATCGACGTCGCCGCCGTGGCGGTCGCGGGCGGCGTGGTCACGCGTCATGCCGCGCGGAAACGCCCGACCGTCGAGGCTGCCGACGTGCGGTCGGCCGAAAAGGTCTGAACCGATCAACGACGTGTTGCGATTCCCCCTGAGCATCCCCCAGGGCTCGTTTGTCTATGCCCCCCTCGGAACGGAAATCCGAAAGAACATAATGCTCCAAAGGGGCATCGACATATCAGCCCAGCGTATTGCATCGCCCTGGGAATCTGGGCCGGAGAAACAGCTGCGATTTCTGCCACGCTCTACCTTGTCGATGCGAGGGCCGGCAGGTCGCGATCGAGGTATCCGCCGATCCACTCGGGATCGGTATAGCCGTACCGTGTCATCACCTTGACGACTTCATCGCGGTGCGAATTCAAGATCATGACGGCCTCGACGAGTGCCTGGGGGCGGGCGTCGAGCAACTGCTTGAAGAGATCGTGGCGGATCTGCGGGCCCTTGGGATTGCCTTCCATGGTCAGCAACGAGACCAGGCGTTCGGCGCCGGGACCGTGAGTGCTGGCCTTGCCCGAGGCAACCTGGCGCGCGGCGGTCAGCAGGCCCTCGGGATCGGACCGCGACCAGTTGAGAATGGTTTGATTGACGCCCAATCCGGACGACTTCTTGACGCCATCACCCCAGAGCCGTCCGAGCCACGGCACGTATGCCTGAACCCAGGCGGGCGCCGCTGGCTGCGATTGCGGGTTCGGGTCGCCGCTATCGAGCAAGACAAATAACGCCCACGCGCGTGAGACCGCGATCGGGTCAGCCACGGTGACGACGCGGGCTCCCTCGACTTGGGCCGGCTCGCGGGCGTACCACGGGTGCATGGCGAACAAGAGCCGGGTGAAAGCCGTGGCCTTCGAGTCCTGGGCCAGGAGCCAGACGTAAGAAAAGTTGTATCTGTCCTTGCGCACGAGCTGGATATCGCCGCGGAAACTGCCCAGCAATTGCCGCTCTTGAAAAACCATGACCGCGGTCTTGGTTTTTTCGTTCAAGTAATCGATCTCGGCGTGGGGCGGGAGCTTGGCGTTGAGGTCGGCGATCACGTCGGGAGTGAACGCGTCGTACCAGTAAGTCAGCTCGAACCCGCGCTTCCACGCGCCGCGCGGGCCGCCAAGGAGGGCGTTGTAGTACGATAGCTCGTAGGGATGAATCCGCACCAGGGAAACGGCCGCCGAGCCGAGGATCAGGGCGGCCAATGCCAGTCGCGTGAAACGCGCGGGAAGCCGCGGCGGCTTGCTGAGAAGGTCGGCCAGGGCGACTGTTCCCCAACCGGCAAACGCGGCCAGAAAAAAGAACGTCGGCAAGAAGAGCCGCACGCCGTCGTGAGCCGGAGTCGGGAACATGCGGACGACCGGCAAGGTGAGGAATTGCACCAGGAAGTAAAGGGGCAACCGATCACGGCGGACTTGGGCGAGACTCCAGATGAGGCCGATCACAGCGGCGCCGAGTGTGAAGACAGGCACGGTGATCCCCATCAAGACCCAGGCATTATGCCAGGGGAGGCTGAATTCGTAGGTCTGGCCGAAATAGATGATCTGAATGTCCGGCAGCGACTGCTCGCGGCTGACCGTCAACGTGTAATAGTGGGCCAGGCGTGGCAGTGTCTCACGCCACCAGGCCGGGTTGCCCAGCCAGGCAATCACGGGTGCAAAGGCCAGGATGGCCGTCCAGGTCTCGAGTGCCGGCCGTTCGACTCCCCACACCTGGTGCGCTGGGAAGATCCGGCCAAGAAGACGCCGAACCACCCAGACCGCGAGCGGAATCGCCAGGATCGCGCCCGACCAGTCGCTTACCGGGGCGTGAATGAATAAATCAGTCGATTTCGGGAGCGGCAGCCGCTCCTGGAGAATTTGAATCTGCTGGAAGGCAAAGCCAAGCGGCAGGAGCATGGCGCCGGTGGTGAGCACGCCGTCCATCCAGTCGAATCGCCCGCCCGGCGCGTGAACGTGCGCGGCAGATAAGCGACAACCAGCCAGACTAAAAGCGGCAACAGCACCATCACGGCCGCCATCTTCTCGATAAAGGCCAGACCCAGGAGCACTCCCACCGCGACCCGCCAGCGCCTGGCATGAGGTTCATGCAGCCCCTTCCAGAACGCCAGGGCCGCCGCCACCCAGAGCAAGAGGCCCGGGATGTCGGTGTCGATCAAATGGGCCTGGCCGTAAAGCCGGGGCATCAAGCAAGAGCGAGCCAGCCGCGACGAATCCCACCCAGAAACCGTAGCGCCTTGCCAGAAAATGAAAGCCAATCGCGATCGTGAGGGCAAATTCAATGACCGAGGCCATGCGCCGTGACGGGATGTCTTTCATCCAGGAACCAAAAATCACGTGCGCCGCCAGATTCAATTGACCCGCCAGCGGCGGATGAAAGTTGATGCCGAAGCGTCCATAGGGCCAGAAATAGAGCAGTGTGCGAGGGTCCATCAGACTCCGCGACGTCGGCCCACGAACGCACGCGGCCGGCCTGTTCCCACCACTGAATGGAAAGCATCTGACTGTAACGATAAGCCGGCTCATCCCAGGTGAGACCATAGTCGCCGGTTGTCGGTACCAGGGCAACGAGCGCCACGATCAAGACGCCCAGCGTGGCCAGGCGCAGGTTCCAGCCCGGGACGGCCTCCCGCTCAGAGGGGTTTGGCCCGGCATTCGTGGGACCTGTCTGGTCACGCCCAGCTCGATTCCCGGCCGGGCCTTGTACTGAGTCGGTTTCGGATTCGTTCATGCCACCATTTCCTGGTCTAACTTGTCCCGGAATCGAGAACGTATGAATATTAGAACATTTCAATTGTTGCAGCAAGTTTTCAAGAGCGAGCAAGGAGCCTGTGCGAGCCCGAGTTGGCAAGTTCCGCAAGTGACGATTATTGGAAATTTGCGAGTTTTAAGTATTTTAGGGTTTGAAATGTCTGTCCGGATTATTTACCTTGCTTGCGGGAAACTGCGAAGCTTTCCCAGACTGGGCACCACGCCATGATGTGTGCTTGGATGTTCAAGGCATCGTGGCGGAAGATTTTTCTATGGAGACGCACCCATGAAGCGGCATTTTGCGGCCTTGGTTCTCAGCGGCATTTTGGGCTCGCTGGCTCTGACCAGTAGTGCGGAAGCCTGCCACAGGCGATCGTATTGCTACACGCCCACGTATTACTGCCCGACGTATTATTGCCCGCCGACGTATTGCTACACGCCTACGTATTACTGTCAGCCGACGTATTATTACTACTGCGGCAGCTACTACGTATGCTACACGACGCCGGCGACCACCGCAGCCCCGGCCACCTATGCGGCCACGCCGACCGCGACTGCTTATCCTGTCGCCGCGACGGCTCCGGTTGCGACCACGCCGGTGGCCGCAACTCCGGCCGCACCGCGTCGCTGAGCTTGATCCGGGCGTTTCTGTGATCTGTTCGTTGATGGCGAGACCATGAGATGCGGGATCGCTGTCTGATAGAAGCGCTTTTTCGATTTCCGATCGGGTTTCGAGCCACTCGCTCGAGTGCCCGATCGGTTTTCTTTTGGACCTCAGCGGTCAGCGGACTCGGTCACGCACGACGCGAGCCAGCTCCGAGTAGGGAAAGATCCAGAGCAGGGGGGTGCCCAGTTTCGACTCGACATGGGCCGGCCGGCCCTCGCGAACGAGCAGGCGATCCCCGTCTGAGAAGGCCCCGGGACGGTTTTGAAGCACGTACCACCTTGGTTGACCAGGGTCAACGGCGGCCAGTCGAGCCGGCAAGGCTCCGACGTGTCGTAAATAGAGCCATGAATGGGGGAACGTCGCAAACGCAATCGTTTCGTCGGGCCCCGTGTGGTCGGTCAGCCATTTTCGCACATCGGGGGTCAGAGCGTCCCAGTAATAGGTCGGCTCCATCCCTAACCGGGCCGCGCCGGGGAGTCCGCCGACGAGCGGACTGAAGTACGAGAGGGGTACGGGCATCATCACCCCATTTGTCGCTCCAGCCTCGATCAATGCCGCGATGATCGCCAGCTTGCCGAAGCCCCCCCACTTCGCGAGCAATGACAAGGCGCCGCGGCCCGCGAGTAATGCCAGCACTCCGAAAGCCGGCAGAAAAAGTCGTACGCCGTCGTGACCTGGCGTGTGCGGCAAGGCACGTAACGCCAGCAGGAACGTTCCGTGAAGGGCGATCAAGACACCGATGGCGTCGGCTCGCCAGTTCTTCAGAGCGCTCCATATCCCACGCCCGCCATGATCAAGAAGCCGATCGGTGTGACAACCGCCACCCAGAAGAGCGTGTTATACCACGGCAGCGACTCTCTTGGCGTGTTGTAGATCGTGCCGAGAAACGCCACCTGGATGGGGATCGTCTTGCCGCGGCTCAGGTTGGATTCGAAAAATCGAACGAGCCCCTGAACCGGATTGGTCCACCAAGGGGGCATGAGCGCAAAGGCAACCACAATCGCGATCAATCCGCCCAATGCAAGGGTGTCGAGCCCGCGCCGGCTTCGGTATGATGCAGTCCAGACAAGGAACGGCAAAGGCAGCATCCAGCCCGTGAACTTGGTCATGGCCGCACAGCCAAGCAATACGCCGAACGCGATCGCCCAGCCCCATCGGATTCGCGACGGGGCGAGACCTTGATCATTCTGAGGCGCGGCGGCCTGGCCAAATGCCATGATCGCGAGAACCCACAGAGCGGTCAGAATCGCGTCGTAGGCCGCGTAATGGCCATGCCCGAAGAGATTGGGCTGTAAGACCCAGGCGCCCGCCGCGAGGGTTCCGGGCCAGCGGCCCCATCGCAGAGCGGCGAAAGCATAAATCAGGCCGGCCGTGACGCTGAAGAGCAAGATCGGCCCCAGGCGGGCTCGCGGAAGATCTTGCCAGGACGGAACCAGAAGATCGCCCGCCAGACCGAGCAACGCGTAAAACGGCGGGTGCCCATGGGGCTCTTCACGCGCGAACGGCCAGAACCATTCCAGCACGGCCCGGTCGGTCAAAAGTTTGGCACGCGAATCGAGCTGGTCGGGCTCGGGGGGCGTCGACTTATCGGGTTGCACGAGCTCGCGATCAAATGACAATGGCCGCCAGGTCGCGGCAAACGTAGCCGGATCGCGGAGGCCGCCAAACCAGGCGCGGAGCCGCGCCTCGCGACCAAGCGTGTAACCCTCATCCCAGCCAATCGCCATTTGCGGCTCGGTCGCCAGCATCAAGACGGCGACAGCCACGCTGATGCTCGCGGCAACCGCGATCAACTCGAGCCGCGCCCTCGGCATGACCAAGACGCAAGCCTTTCTCTTTTGAAGAGTTGAGTCGAGAGCTCGGGTGACGAACGAGAAAGGCTTCGATCGCGCTTAATTCTCGAAGGACGCCAGCTTCGGAGTATCGACGGCCATTGCTGGCTCGGGCTCGACGGCGCGAAAAAGGGCGTTTTCCTGGCAAATGGGAAACGAAGGGCAGCGTACGCATTCGTTCCAGATCCGCTGCGGCAGCTCGGATTTATCAATGCGATGATAGCCGCATCGTTCAAAAAACTCGACCGCGTTCGTCAACGCGAAGAGGCCCTTGATTTCAAGCTCGTGTGCGACCTCAAGACAGGCACCGACCAGGCGCGGCCGATACCCATGCCCTGAACGTGTTCGGCAACGGCCAGGCCACGGATCTCGGCAAGATCGGCCCAGAAGACATGCAAGGCAACGCAGCCCACAACCCGGTTATCATCGTCAACGGCCACGATGTACTCGCGAATCGCTTCGTAGAGCTCGGCCATCGACCGGCGAATCATCTGCTTTTGCTCGGCGTACACGAGAATCTGCTCGTAAATACCGGGAACATCACCAACACGGGCGGGGCGAATGGTCAATCGAGGAACCTCCAAGGCCAGCAAGTTGCCGAGCGTCAAGTCCAGTGAGTCAGTCAGATCGACGTAAGTTTTTTGCAAGATGAGTGTTGCAGCTTGTGAGATATCAACGCTCCGATTCCCTATTGTAAAGTTGTGAAGTCGAGAATCAAGGACCGGACTTCAAGAGTCAAACTGCGTTGGCGACGAGGCCCTTGCGCCTGTTTGAGCAACAGCTTGTATCACGCGGTCAGCCGGCGGGCAGAGCCGCGTCCTGCAAGAACAAGTTTGAGTCGGACGACGACCTGGATGCTCATCGTACGACAGGCTGCGGCGTTACTTTTTCGAGCCGCGCGGTGATATCGGACTGCTGCACCGGATGAGCTGCACGTTTGTTCTGCTGCTCGCGGAACGGCAAAACGCGATTCTCGTAGAAGGAGACCATATGACGGTAGTCCGGCCCATGGTTGACCTTGACGAGCCCCACGGACCGATCGATCTCGGCGGCCGCCTCGGCCAGCGTCCATCCGCAATACTTGGTTCGATAAGCGATTTGAACCATCGAGGTGCGGTTCAACCCGTGGTGGCAATGGAAGTAGACCGGGTAGTTCACCGGGTCGGCCAGGATCGCGGCGGCTTGATCGAGCAAGTCAGAGATCGCTTCCTCGGCGGCGCGATCGTTGGTGCCGCGGTTATCCACGATCGGAATGTGAATCCACTTCACTCCGAGATCCAAGGCCAGCGCACGCTCGCGGACCACCAGATAATGATAGGGGGGATGAGCCAGCGCGACGACCGTCTTGATCTTGTGGTCGCGCACGATCTGACGCATCGGCCACGGCTTTTGCCAGGCACCGCGGAAGATCTTGCCGGGTTCCACGACCACAAACTGGCTGGGGAACACGTAGTCGTTACCGTGCCGCCAGAGCTGTTCGACCCCGAATCCCGCCGCCCCGACCAGGAGCGCTCGACGGATCCACGTACGCCGGTTGACCATTGCGATGATCTCCCTCGCTCGCTAGAGACCCCTGCATCAATGCAGCCCGCTGGTTCGATCCTGTCTCCAGCGATCGATCGCGTGCGATCCGCCGACGGGGCGTGGAATCGTAGCAGGAGACCCAGGAGGCCACAAGGCCACCACGGTCTCTTGAAGTCTCTTGATTGAAGATGCGTTGGCTCTCGGATCAGGTTTCATCGTCGAGAATGAGCCCGCGCCTTCAATCCGAATTGCACCGAATTCGGCCCGGTCATCCGCTCCGAAGGCTAGATCCCGTCGAATCAAGTCATAGAAATGGGGGGAATAAGCAAACTCGGCAAGTGCCTTGCTCTCTTAGCGAGTCATGAATCGCGAATGCCACGGTCCCCGGTTGAGGCTCAAGCTGAAGTCCCCAAAAACGAGGAAGTCGTTAGAATTCAGCGGGACGGGACGCGCTTGATCCAACGGAGATCATTGGCGGGATTGTTGCGCTTAGCCCGGCACGAGCACCAGGATGGGCTGCGTCACTGGATCTCTGGTCCCCTCAACCCGAAGATGGGAAAGTCACTCATTCATGAAAACGAGGCAACCCACTCGCCGCCATAGATTGAGAAGAATGGATAATCGCGTTCCGGTCTCTCAAAGCCAGCAACTCCCGGAGCCTCTGCCTTCGATGAGAATCGAGCGTACTCGCGGGCCGATATCCCGGATCGTGGGTCTTTACCAGATGGTGCTCAGGCGCACGCTCGAGCACTTCTTCCCCGATGCGCAGCTCGAGGTCTCTGGCGACCGCAGCATCATCGATTGGGACGGGTCTCCCGACGAGACATATTATCGGATCCACGAAGATCCTGACGGCCTGGGCGTCGAAATTGAATGGCTGGGCACCCATCTCGCCTTTCAGCCCGGCAACCCGTCGCCCCTTCTGGCCACCGAGCGGCACCTGGTCGAGGTGATCGTCGAAGCAATCGACCTGCGGTTTCGCGGCCTGTTTACCCAGGAGCTCTCGCATCGTTTCGATCGGTTTCAATATCAGACCGAAGACCTGATCGTCGCCGATTATCTCAACACGGTCGGCTCGCACCGGATTCCCGCCGCGCTCGAGGCGCTGCGTGTCGCGGCCTTATCGACCTATGAAAACCGCAGGGTCTCCACGGGCACTTTGTTGCTGGGCACCGAGCACGACCCGGCCGCGCCGGCCTACAAGAATCTTGCGGGCGCACCCACGTTCAACGCTCGTCTGACGGCCATCAAGGGGTTTCACCGCCTGTGTGACGGCGTGCGACACCGTCTTCCTCGTCGATCGCCAGGGCGACCTGGCCCGGATGGTCGACATCGATCGCTGGACGGATGCAACCCAGGGGAGCGAGGCCGTGGTTCATCCCTGTCCGCGCATTTACCTGAGCCATGCCAAGGCGACGCGAACGGATGGTCATGTCTGCCTGGTCTTGACCGGCTCGCAAGAAATCAAGGTGTTTGCCGAAGGGACGCTCATGTTCAGCTTCAGCGACGCGCGCTGGCGGCTGCTGGATATTCCCGCCAAGTTCGCGGTCTGGTGCGAGGCCGTCGGCCGCTCGCGATGGCCCGAACTGGCCTCGGCGATCTTCCGCGCCGCGCTCAACCTGAGCGAATCGCGGTTAGGGGCCCTTTTCGTGGTCTTGCGCGACCCCGAGCACTCGGTGCCGCAGCTCATCGCATCGACCGACCAGATGTCGACCGAAATCGTCGGCGACGATCCCCAAGATCCGGAAAACCTTTCCCCTCGACATGCCAAGCGGGCTCTTCATCATGTCGTGCGCGGCATGAAGCTGGCCGATCTCGAGCCGTCCGTTCTGGAAGCGATTGCCTGCCTGGACGGTGCGGTCGTGACCGACCTGGACGGCCGGCTTTTGACGTTCGGCGCCATCCTGCGCATTGCACCCGAGAGCCTCGAATTGGGCCGCGCGGTCCAAGGCGCGCGAACTCTGGCCGGCCTGGCCGCTTCGCTGCACGGGCCTGTCATCAAGGTCAGCGAGGATGGTTATCTCACCATGTTTCTCAAAGGGCGGCGGGTCTGGGAGCTGTGAGCGGCATCAAGAGTCCAACCGCCGTCCCCTCGACATCAACCACCAGCGCGCCGCACTCGTGAGGCAAGACGGGGATATCGGCCGTGATAAACCCTTCCCGATTGTATTCGATGAACGCGGCGAATTTCATGTTTCGTGATCCTTTTATATGTTTTGCGAACCGTACGCTATAGCACGGTCGACCTGTCGTGGCCGGCGGTGCAAGGAGACGCTCCGACCGCCCCCTGCTCGCTAATGTGACGCGGCAACCAGATCGCGGCCACGACAATATTGACGCGGTGAACAACCCATGACCCTCTTGAACGCGGTGCTGAAGGCGCTTTCGGATTCGTAGCCCAGTGACAGAGAAATGACCGAAATGGAATCGCCCGAGTTCGCCAGCCGGTCGCCGGCCAGGAGCATTCGCCAGCGTGTCAGATAATCGATGGCTGAGGCACCCACGGTCTCCTTGAATTTCGCCGCAAAGCTCGAGCGCGACATCCCGACTCGCTCCGCCAGCTCTTGCAAGGTCCAGGGATGCGCAGGATCGTCGTGCATCAAGTGAATTGCTATGCTCATCTGCTGATCCGCCAGCGCGAAGAGCCAGCCAACGCCACCACTCAGCCCCTCCGCCAGATGCGCCCGCAGGGCCTGGACCAGCAACATGTGGGCGAGGTGCTGTACGACAAGAAACCCGCCCGGTTGCGGCTCCCGCAGCTCCTGCATCATCCGCTCCATCGACCAGCGCAGCGCCAGCTTGTCTGATTCTTTCTTGATATGCACGATGGGCGGCAGCATTCCCAGCAGGATGCCGGCGTGTTTGCCGTCGAGGCCGAAGAAGCCGCCGACACCTGAGAAATCTCCGCCCCCATTCCAGGTGGTAATGCCCCCCTTTCCCGGAGTTGAAAAAACCGATTTGTAGTCGACTGGCGTCAAGGCCAGGTCGCTTGCAAGGCGGAAGGGCCGTCCCAGCGGCAGCAGGAAGCAGTCTCCCGTTTTGAGGTGCACCGCTTCTGGAACTCCCTCTACGGAAAGCCAGCATTGGCCGGAGACCACTGCATAGCATTTGATGCCTTCATGCTGGGGGAACTGGATCGACCATTCCCCACCGATATCAAAACCACTGGACATGTAGTTTCGCGGCTTCAGAAGGGACGAGCACGCCTGAGAGCGGATCCATCAGACACTCCTGGACGATCGCGAAGATAATTTGGACTCTAGAGCATAGCTCGTATTCGGGTCGATCGCCTACCCTGTGGACCAAGGGACCGAAAAGTGCGGTCTCGAGTCGAAAATCAAGGAGGCTTCCTGATGCGTGTTTTCGTTACTGGCGCCACGGGTTTCGTCGGCTCCGCCGTCGTTCCTGATTTGATCGCTGCAGGACACCAGGTGCTCGGCCTCGCTCGATCGGCCGCGTCGGCCGCGTCGCTCGCCGCCGCGGGGGCCGAGGTGCATCGAGGGGACCTTGAAGACATGGAGAGCCTGCGCAGTGGCGCGGCGTCGTCCGACGGTGTGATTCATCTCGGTTTCATCCATGACTTCTCAAGGTTCCAGGAGGTTTGCGCAGGCCGACAGGCGAGCCATCGAGACACTTGGCGACGTGCTGGCCGGCTCCGACCGGCCCCTGGTGATCACTTCGGGGACCGGAATGGGGAACGCTGAGCCAGGTCAACCGGCGACTGAAGACCACTTCGATGCCAACCACCCGAACCCCCGTGCCGCCTCGGAATTCGCGGCGGAGGCGGTCGCCGCGCGTGGCGTTCGCGTGTCGATTGTGCGTCTGCCCCAGGTGCATGACACGGTCAAGCAAGGCCTCGTCACCTTGTCGATCGCGGTGGCTCGCGAGAAGGGCGTCTCGGCCTATATCGGCGACGGCCTCAACCGCTGGCCCGCGGTTCACGTGCTCGATGCCGCGCCCGTCTACAGGCTGGCGCTCGAGAAGGGAACGGCCAGGGCGCGGTATCACGCTGTCGCCGAGGAGGGCGTTTCGGCCCGAGAGATCGCGGAGGCGATCGGGCGGGGCTTGAAGATTCCCGTTGTCTCGATGTCGCCCGAGGAGGCCGCCGCGCATTTCGGATGGCTCGGGTTCTTCGCCGGCATCGACATGCCGGCGTCGAGCGCGCTGACGCGGCAGCGGCTAGGTTGGCACCCTACGCAGAAGGCTGGGATGATCGACGACCTCGACCATATGGACTATTCCGGGGGTTGAGGTCATCATCACTCACGTGTTTCGCTGTTATACCAATGCAAGACCCGCAGTGCACGCAGGGTGTTCCAGCGGCTTGCCCTGGCCGACACCGGTTTCCATCTCGACTGGAATCGACTCGGGATGAAGGACGTTGAGAGGCCAGCGGCCGTTCTGGTGGCGGCGCTCGATCACGATTTTGATGGCGTCACTCGATCGGCTGTCGGGTTTGATTCCGGCATTGCGCAGATAATCGAGTCCGCGCAAGACGTCGTAGTGCCAGAACGTCGGGTAACGAGAAGCGGAGCCAGCGTTTGTCGATCACTTCGCCGGTTCGAAAAGAGCGGAACATCCGGCGCTCGAGCAGATAGTTTTCGGCCCGCTTGCGGGCCCTGGTGACGGCCGCCCGATTTGCCGCCCGGCTCGTTCGTACGCGAGCAGTCCTTCGAGCACGCAGATGGTGGTGTGGAACGAAGAGCGCCGGCTCTTGGGTGCTTCGCAGTTCCAGCCGCCATCTTCAAGCTGCTCGGCGAGGAGCTGATTGGCCAGTGCGTCGTTCGGTTCCTTGAAATAGGCGCCGATGCCGAGGATTCTGCCGTTGATGCAGGGCTCGGTTTCGCCGTGAAGGAAGGGCCGGTTGTTGAGCCACTTGAACGCGAGGCCTTTGTCGACGCGGTCGATCATCTCGCGAGCCTGCTTGCTGGCGGGGTCGAGACCAAGGTCCTTCAAGATGACGAGACTGTAGAGGGTAATCAGGTCCCACTTCGGTCCGCCCCAGTGGCCGGCAGGAGATTGGAGGGCGAGAAGCTGGGCTCCCCAGCCTTCGGTTGCGACGCGCGACCGCTCGGCGGCAATCGCGCTCGGGGCTTGATCAGTAAGGTCTCGCATGACCTGCCAGCGGATGGCCGGGTCTGAATCGAGAAGCCACTTGATGTGTGCCGGGCGGGGTGCGTCATCGTGCTGGTTCATTGGTCTGTTAGAGCGTGTGTCGCGGGTTTCGGAGACACCATTTTGATGATCGTCGCGAGCCATGTCACGGAAACGTCTCGCCCTCGGGGAGAACTGCGGCGACGTGACAACAGGAAACGTCAATGGGCGCGAAGCGTCTCCGCCTTCCACAGATAGACGTCAAATTCGCCGAGCTCGGTATCAACAACGATTTGCTCGTCGGGCTTGATGTCGGCCATCCGGTGCGCGATCGAGATGACGCGTGTGCCGGGCGGCAGCTTCCGGAGTTGCGGCAACAACTGGGCGTTCAAGCGCGGCAGCAGGTAGAGCGTGACGACAGTGGGCCCTTTGCTCAGGTCGAGCGTGAAGATGTCGCGCTGTTCGATCGTGACCAGCCGCTCGACGCCGTGCTTGCGGACGTTGGCTAGGGAATCCTTGACGCGCTCGGGATCGATGTCGAAGCCAGACGCCCTGCATCCGTACTTCCTGGCCGCCGTCACCGGGATGCGTCCGTCGCCGCAACCGAGGTCCCAGACGACGTCCTCACTGGTGACCCTGGCCAGCCGCAAGAGCGCATCGACCACGTTCTGTGGCGTTGGCTCATATTCGACGTCGGTGATGGGCCGTTTGCCTGGCTCGCGCAGGTCGATCGATTCGAAGTCGCCGGGCCGAACGTCGACCTGGCGTGTGACTGTTCGCGGTGGCCGGTCTCGGCCCGGAATGACCGCCTTGATGGTGTATGTGTACTTGCCCGGCGGCAAGAGCGGTGAGACAAAGCGACGCATCGATCCCCTGGACGTCGTCTCCTGGCCCTGAACAAACAGGCGGGCGTCTTCCGGCAGATAGACCTCGATTGTGACGCTCCTGGGTCGCTCCTGCGCGAACGTGCCGGCCGGGCTCTGGCACGCGAGCAGAGCCGCCGCCGGAATCAAGTTGCGCCACATGGAATTACCTCCTTTCTGTATCGGGGGTACGAAGTCGGACGTCGAGAATAGGAGTATGACGCACGGACAAGCATTACGGAACGCGCGAATGATTTCGCATCGAGGCCGAGGCGGCCGCCAACCTCGACCGCCCTGGTATTGTCCCCATTCCTGGCCAGCGGGCTAATCAGTTCAACGCGTTTCATCCCGTGGTTCGCTCACATCAGGTATTGGGAATTGACGCCACTCGCCTGTTGACCGCCGGCCAATCGATTTGTATATTTCCTTTTGGTTATAGAACCAAAAGGTTATCGACCATGACGACCGCCGAGCTTGACGCCACGTTCATGGCACTGGCCGACCCGACGCGAAGGGCCATTCTGGCCCGGCTGGCGACCGGGGAGGCGACGGTGACGGAGCTCGTGGCCCCGTTTGGTTTAAGCCAGCCGGCCATTTCCAAGCATTTGAAGATCCTGGAGCGGGCCGGGGTGATCTCGCGTAGGCGGGACAAGCAAAAGCGGCCGTGCCGGATCGAGGCCAAACCGCTTGGCGAGGCCAACGCGTGGCTGGAGGACTACCGGAAGATCTGGGAGGCCAATTTCGGCCGGCTCGACAACCTCCTGGACGAAATGAAACAAAAACAGAAGGTCCAAAAATCGTGAAGGAGCGATCCTGATGAAGAAAAACACGTTGAAGGTGACGGCCGTGGGTGACTGCGAGCTCGTGATCACCCGTGATTTCGACGCCCCGCGAGCTTTGGTCTGGGACGCGATGTCGAAGCCCGAGCTGCTCAAAACCTGGCTTTTCGGCCCGGACGGCTGGGCGATGACGGTCTGCGAGGAAGACCAGCGGGTCGGCGGCGCGTTCCGCTGGGAGTGGAGCGGGCCAGGGGGACCAGGATGATCATGACGGGCGTTTACCGCGAGATCAAGCCTCCCGAGCGGATGGTCCGCACCGAGACGTTCGAGATCGGCTGCATGCCGGGGATGGGCGAGCAGTTGGTGACGCTTGTCCTCACAGACCGAAGCGACAAAACGTCGCTGACCTTGACCGTGGTTTATCCATCCAGGGAAGCACGCGACGCGGCCGTCGCCAGCGGAATGGAGCATGGAATGGCCGCCGGGTACGACCGGCTCGACGAGATCTTGCAGACGGTCTCTGTTTCCGTCTGAACGAAAGCAAAGCGAGCAATCTCGACGCAGAGGTCGGCACGCTTTGATCAAACGCTGGGTATTCAAGCACCATTTCAGCGCCCAATTGCCGGCGTCTTGAGCCGCAAAACCACGTACCCAGATGCAGCAGGCACGTCTTCTAATCTTGCCAACCTTCGAAAATTGGAGACCGGGGTGTCCTCGCTCGGTTCGCGCGCGCAACTTAATCCGGTGTAACGCTCGCCAGGTGAGGTGATTCGTGCGGCCGCGTTTGCCGCACCAGCAGCGAGAGAACGCGTCTTGCCGGCATCCGCCGCGACTGGAATCCACCACGAGGAGCAACCCCATGCCCGCGACACGACCACGACGCACGGCAAGCCCCGTGCTTGAAAGTCTTGAAAACCGCCGACTGCTGGCTGGAAATATCACCGCGACCCTGAAGAGTGGGACGCTCACAATCAAGGGAGACAAGAACGACAACGTGGTGACCGTCTTTGGCGGTTCCAACGCAAAAATGATTGTCATCAAGAACGATCAGGGAACAGTCAATGGAAAGAAGTCGTTCACGGTCAAGACGAAATCATTCACCCACGATCTGAAGGTCGACATGAAGCAAGGCGGTGACGATAAGTTTGTGGCCGGAGGACTTAATATCCTCGGAAACACCCAGATTTACACGGGCTCGGGCAAGAATGCCGTTTCACTTTCGGAAATTAACACATCTCATACAATACTCATCTGGACTTCGGATAACGACGATTTCTTGTCGCTCTCCGAGGTGGCAACACCTTCAGTCGTTGGCATTATCACGGGAGGCGGCAACGACCAGGTCTTTCTCCATGATCTCAGCGTGAAAAATGGGTCGATCTCGCTCGGCGACGGCGACGATGGCCTGACTCTAGATGGGGACCTCGAAGTGGGTGATCACATGGACGTAGACGGAGGGGATGGGAATGGCGACCTGCTGGAGTATATCAGCGTGACTGGCGATTCGAATGTGAATTCCACTGGGTTTGAGAAAACGCTGAATGTTTGATGGGCGACCCTCGTGCATCTCGATGATGGTCGACTCAATGCGATCAATGCACCGAGCCAAAGGCCGGCCCCCGCGAGCTCCCGTTGGAGCCTCGCGGGCCGGCCCCTTCGC
Organism: uncultured Planctomycetota bacterium; assembly: GCA_963818265.1. GTDB lineage: Bacteria > Planctomycetota > Planctomycetia > Isosphaerales > Isosphaeraceae > CAWFRS01. Next base: position 1,451,252 of record CAWFRS010000001.1, read on the forward strand.
GATGGTTGCTCTGCTCTGCTTCATTGCGCTTGTTCAGATCGTCTCCATGATCTTCTGTAGCACCTCTTTCGACGGCCGCAGCACGTCGTCGGGCAAGAGGGCCAGCGGGGTCGGCACCGTGTTTTGCATCGTCACGAAATCACGCCGTTGCGAATTCACATAAATGAGGCCGGTCAAGAATTCGCCCTTGCCCTGGCTTTCTTCCATCAACCGCAGCGCCGAGATTTTATCGGTGACGTTGTGCTCTTCATGGTTTAATGCCTTGAGCGTGATCCATGAGCCGTCGTGAAGCTGCACGCGGGTCGCCTCGCCGACTTTTTGCTCGACCTCGATCTCGGGCAAGCGTGGGACAAATCCGAGTTCTTGCAGGGGCTCTTCATGCTCCTTGGCCCAGTCCCAGCTCTTGGTCGAGCCGTCAAAGTCGTTGAACGTGACGCACGGGCTGATGATATCGAGAACGGCCGTCCCCTTGTGTTTGAGCGCCGCTTTGAGCAAGGGGACCATCTGCTTCTTGTCTCCCGCGAACGACCGTGCCACGAACGTCGCGCCGCCGGCGATCGCTTCTTCACACAGATCAAAGGGGGGCAAGTCGTTGGTTTCGCCGGTTGGCCGCCTCAGGTGCTGGTTCAAGTCGGCCGTTGCCGAGAACTGACCCTTGGTCAGGCCGTAGCAACCGTTGTTCTCGATGATGTACAACAAGGGCACATTGCGGCGGCAGATGTGCTTGAACTGGCCCATGCCGATATTGGCCGTGTCGCCATCGCCGCTGACGCCGATACACACAAGCTTGGAATTGGCGACCAGGGCCCCCGTCGCCACCGACGGCATGCGGCCGTGGAGCGCATTGAAGCCATGGCTGTACTGGAGAAAATAAGCCGGCGTCTTGCTCGAGCAGCCGATGCCGCTCATCTTGACCGTGACATACGGATTAACGCCCGTCGACTTGCACGCCTCGATCAGGTAGCTGGTGATGCTATTGTGGCCGCAGCCCTTGCACAAGGTCGACGGCAGCCCCTGAAAGGCCACCGTCGGCAGTGCAAAGCTGTGGCCGTTGCTCTGGACCTGGATCATCGTGTCGCTGGCCATTCTTGTCCTCGCCTCTGAAAATACGATATGGAGATGAATCTGCCTGTGCACGCCTCGGCCAACAGGCCAGGCGTGCGGACCTATTCGGGCGAGTCTTGCTCGTCGTGGGGGACAGTCGGGTTATCGCGCTCGACATTGCCGGTCGGCCAGCCGGGACCGGATGGGTGTTTCTCCCAGCCGAGGATCGGGCGGACAATGTCTTCGGCGGCAATCGGAGTGCCGTTGTAGTGGGTGATCGGAATCAGGCGGTCGGCCAGAGCACCGCTCAGGGTTGACTTGAGGATCGACGTGACTTGCGCGTCGCGGTTTTGCTCGACGACGTAAACCCGCATGTGCCGCTGGATGAAATGCTGAACCTCATCCGAAACGGGTAACGCCCGGATCCGGCAATATTCGGTCGGAATGCCTTCCTCATGAAGCTGGTCGCGGGCTTCGACCATGGCCCAGTGTGTGCCGCCGTAGGCGATGAGCCCGACACTGCTGCCCGGCTCGCCTTCGATGATCGGATGCGGCAGCGCCGCGCGGGCTGTCTCGAGCTTGCGCACGAGGCGGTCAAGGTTCTTCTTCCAATCCTCGGGGCGCTCGCTGTAGCCCGATTTTTCATTATGACCGGTGCCGCGGGTGAAATAGGCCGCCAGCGGGTGCTCGGTGCCGGGGATCGTGCGGTAGCAAACGCCGTCGCCGTCGACATCCTTGTAGCGCTCGAAACGGCCAAGCCGCTCGAGATCCTCGGCATTCAAGGTCTTGCCGCGCTGAATCGGCTTTGCTGGATAAGGGAATGGCTCAGTGAGCCACAAGTTCATTCCCAGATCGAGGTCGGTCGCCACGAAGACAGGGGTCTGGAATTGCTGGGCCAGGTCGAGTGCCTCAATCGTCAGCGAGTAGCATTCCTCGACCGAGCCGGGGATCAGGACAATATGCCGTGAATCGCCATGGCCGAGAAGATGGAGCTTGAGGATATCGCCCTGGCTGGTGCGGGTGGGCAAGCCAGTGCTCGGTCCCATGCGCTGCACGTCGATGATCACGACGGGGATCTCGGCGAAGTGGGCCATGCCGACGAATTCCGACATGAGCGAGATTCCAGGTCCCGACGTGGCCGTCAGGGCGCGGGCGCCGGCCCAGCCGGCGCCGATGGCCATGCCGACGGCGGCCAGCTCATCTTCCGCCTGGATGATCGCCGCCGTGCGCTTGCCGTCAGGGGCGACCCGATACTTCTTGAGAAACTCCTCGGCATATTCCGCGAGACTGCTCGACGGCGTGATCGGATACCACGTGAGCACGCTGACACCGCCGAAGAGGACGCCCAGCGCGGCCGCCTTGTTGCCCTCGATCAAAATCTTGTTGCTGGCCGACTCCATGCGCTCGACCTGGAACGGCAGATCGGCCGGCAGGTTGGCGCTCGCCCAGTCGAAGCCGGCTCGCGCGGCGCTGATATTGATCTCACCGGCTTTGGCCTTGCGGCCGGGAAACTCGCGGCGGATACCCGCCTCGACCGCCTCGAACTCGATCTTGCAGGCGGCCGCCAGGACGCCCACGTAAACCATGTTGATGACCTTGCGGAGCTTGTCGCGATACGACTTATCCGCCTTGTCGGCCGGGTACGCTTTCTCGGCCAGTTTCTGGAAAGGAACCGCGAAGAACTGGACATCGCTACGGACCTGGCTCAGGTCGAAGTCGAAATCGTCACGATAGAAGCAGAGAGCGCCGGGTTTGAGCGCAAGCGTGTCGTCCTTGGCGGTCGGCTCGTTCATGCACACGAGGATCTGGGGATCAAGGACGTGACAGATATAGCCTCTGGCGCTGGCGCGGATGTGAAACCACGTCGGCAAGCCTTCGATATTGGATGGAAACACGTTCTTGCCGCTACAGGGGATTCCCATCGCGTACAAGGCACGCAAGATAACCAGGTTGGCAGACTGGCTCCCGGAACCGTTGACGGTCCCGACACGGATCGCCAGGTCGTTGATCGTGGGAGCAATTGTCGCCTGCCCGGCGCGCGCCGGGGCTTCTTCGACCACGGAGAGGCTCGCTGGCATGATGTCCCTCGCACGAAGGGAGGTAGCGCCCGATTACGCCGCTCGGCCGATCCCAATTCCGCCGCCGCGGTGCCGACATCACTCGAAGGGTTCAAGAACGGGAACTCGACCTCCCCTCCCATCGATCAGTCCAACACATTCGACGAGCATTAGCAAGGGTGGACATCGGCGGACCATCCGGCCGTCATCGAGTGTGCGGTGGCCCTTTCTATTCGAAGAACCGCCCAACGCGAACGCGGAAGTCGTCGAGAATCCCCGGCAGGGTCAACTCTTCGTCCGCTTTTAGTGTCTTGGGTGGGTTGTCGGCGCTGAAGACATGGGCGATCTGAGGCTCGGGATCGAGAGCAATGACGGCCATGACGCCGGCGTTCAAGTATTCCGAAACCTTGTCGAGGATCTCCAGCCAACGATCTTGCTCCGAGCAAACCTCGACGACGAGTTCGGGCACTTCGGGTCCGCAACCGGCCGGCAGCTTGCCTTGCGGGAGCCGCGAATAACTGTAAAAGGCAACATCGGCTCCTCGGACCGTATCGGGATTGCGTTCGGTGATCACGCCCGAGTCGTTGCACAGCACACGGCCAAGATGGCGTTCGTCCACGAAATTGCCAAAAACCCGATCAGCGCGGCCGCAAACGTAACCATGCCTTCAATCGGGTACCGACATGGCGACGATCCGCCCCTTGACGAGGTCCTCGGGATAACCCGGATTTGGCCGCCGGCTGAATTGCTCGGCCGTGATCAGGTCAGCCATCTCGGCGGTTGCCATTGTGCTTTACCTTCCGAGTGAGTCCTCAAAAATCGCCGATCGGCTGATCGCGCTGCCGCCAAGATCCCACGGGGCGTTGAAAGTTTCAACAGACTGAGTTTACAGTCATCGTTTGTGGGATGACCATGCACTCTTGATCCATTGAAATGGCCGCGGCCCCTTGCTTCAGACAGGTCCTTTTCATCCTATCACGGACCGTCAACATGCTGCCTCAGCCGAACGTGAGCGACGGCACACCCAGGCCGGCAATGACTCTCGACTCGATATCCACCGGCCCGCGAGCCGGACATTTTCAGTTCACGATTGGAAAGGGGATGTGCGTCGTCGCCGCATTTGCCGTGGTTCTTTCGATCGCTCCAACCGGGCTCGCCGCGGTGGTGATATCGTTTCTTCTTGGTTTCTATTACATGCTTTATCGCAACGTCTTGCCCGGTGCTCCACTCCCGCCTTGCTCTGTCGGTAAGAGGCGAAAGGTTTCGAAGATTCAGGAAGACTTACGATAAATATATATGGAAATTAAAAGGCTGACCAGTACACGGAGATTGCACTCGCAAACCGTGTGTCGTCGTGCGGCGGCAATTCGTCGAGCAGCCGCCGGGCCTGGCTGGCCAGCCGTTCGTTGGTTTGCGGGCTCGTTCCGCGCGCCAGACTTGCAATGCGCCCCTCGGCGTTGATCAAGACTTGCAGGGGCTCATCGGATGAAGAGAGTCCAAATCGTCGCCGCGTTTCGTCGCTGGCCAGATAAACCGGCAGCGTCACGCCGCTGGCCGCGACGGCCGCGCGCACACGGCCTGGCTCCTGTCCATCAACGGCCGCCACGACCATGCTGAATCGTGGATTGACCTTGAACGAATTCCCGGCCTGCGCGACGGCCGCCAGGTTTTTTTCACCAGTCGGCGAGCCAACCGACAAGAAGACGACCCAGACAATCTTGCCGCGCAGACCAACCAGCACGATGGGTTCACCCGTGTCGAGATCGAGCAGCCGCAATGGTGGAGCGACCGAATCCACGGAGAGGCTTTGATTGTCAGGCTGCTGCTGTTTCACGTGCAGCCAGGCCGCCCCGACCAGCGATAGGGCCGTCACGCTCACCATCACGGCCGTGATTCCATCGATTCGTCGCTTTGTCGGGATGTCGCTCGCTTCGTCCATCAGCGTGACCTCGAATCGGGCGACCGCCTTCTTGTTCTTTGTCTTCAGCGGCTCGTCGCCCTGGGCGTGAGAGCAATGATCGTGTCGAGGGGCATGCCCGGTTCGTGCGGGGCCTCGAGAACCAGGCCTGTTCCCCTGGGCGTCAGCTTGAGCGGCTCGGGTTTGCCAAACAAGCGCGGCGTCCAGGAGAACCGTGAGTCAAATAGAATTGATCTCGTCTCTTTTAGCTTGAAAACATGTAGAAAAATTTCGATCGGATGTTCCACGGGTCCTCTGGCCACCGAGACGCCCCAGGCCTGGGGTGGAATGGGTCCCCGGCGCGTGCCATATACCGACTTGCCGAAGGTGTCGAGCCACTTGCCGACGTCGAGCAACCGTCCGGTTATTTCCGGGCTGATCGTGCCATCAGGGCGTGGTCCAATCGTGACCAGCAGGTTCGCGCCGCGCCCCGCCGCCTCGAGCAAGGCATGAATGATCTGGTCGCTTGATTTGAATCTGGTATCGCGGGCGTTATATCCCCACGATTCATTGATACTCAGGCATGTCTCCAGCGCCAGATTTTTCGACGCGGCCACGGCATCGAGCCCGCCGGCCGGGTCTTGATCTTGATCGATCACCTGGAAATCTTGGCCGGGGAGGGGGGGGGCCGCATCGTGACTTTGGCCGACGAGCGCGCCTGGCTGCAATTCATGGATCAAGCGAAACGTGCCCTCCATGTCCCAGGGGGCATCGGGCTTGTCCGACCCGCCGTCGAGCCAGATGCCGCCGATCGATCCATAGTTTGTACAGAGCTCGCGAATCTGGCCCTGGTAATAGTCGACATAACGCTTGAAGTCGCCCTTGTCCGCGCGGCCCGCGAAATGTCCGGTCTTGCCGAGCGGGAAATAGTCGGGATGATGCCAGTCGAGCAACGAGTAATAGAAGAACAGCGGTATCTTTTCTTGATGACAGGCATCGGCCAGGGCTTTGAGCGGATCGGCGTGATAAGGAGTTCGGTCGGCGACGTCGTAGTCGGTCAACCGGCTGGCAAAGAGACAGAAGCCGTCGTGGTGCTTGGCCGTGATCGTGATGTATTTCGCTCCCGCCGATCTGGCGAATTTGACCCAGGCGATCGCATCGAACCGGGTCGGATTGAAGCGCGGCAGCAACTTGGCGTATTCGGAAATCGGCACCTTATCCTGGTCCATCGCCCGCTCGCCCTTGCCCAGGACGGAATAAATTCCCCAGTGGAAAAAGAGGCCGAGCTTGGCGTCTTCAAACGAGCGGCGAGTGTCGGAATTGCGGTTGATGATCGCGGCCGCCGCCGTGACGGACCGGGCTGACGACTGGGCGATGACTGCATACGCGCCAGTGTGTGTCACCACGGCGCCGAGAAGCAAGACGACGGTTGCCATTCGGCTGCTTCTGAAGGAGCGGACCTGTTTCCACGTTCGATTAACTCGCCTCATGGCTTTGGCTCCTTCACGTTCTGGCGATGCCGGTTTGGTCCGACGCGGAAGGCGATCACGCTTGCGGGTACGATCGCGGTTTCAAGACAGACTGTCAAGCACGGGCAAACGTGGCGTTTAGCGTTCCAGCACTCTCCGCTATGATGGAAGTCGGAAAATCGCCGCGGCGTGCGGAGTCGTTTCTTCACAAACACGCCGAGGTCGAATCGAGGGAGGCGCCGATGTCGAACATCGTACAGAATGAGCCATCGACGGCCCTCATTCACGAAGGCTGGAGCCATCTCAAGAGCCAGCGCCCGCTCGCGGCCTGGAGCTGCTGGCAACGCGCGCTGCGATTCGATCCGGAATCGAAAGCCGCCCTCCATGCCCTGTCGACTCTGGAGACCGCTTCGGATTTGCCGCTAGCGGCCCGGACCGTCTACCGATTGCGCGAGGCCGCCGATCCCGCGCGACGGGCCGCCTGGAATGCGCGCATGAGCGGCCAGGATCATCAGGCCCTGGACGCCATGGCCGACCTGTTCGGACGGCTCGCCATTGATGACCCCAGGGATTCCGCCGCCTGGTACAACCGGGCGCTTTGCCTGGCGTGGGCCGGCATGAACCTGGAGGCGATCAGTTGCCTGGACCGTGTCGTCACGCTGGATTCCGAGCATGCCTTTGATCGGGCCGTCGAAGCCTGGACACTGGCCGAAATCCTCCGCCAGGGGGCCGGTGCCGAAACGCTGGCCGACGATTTGCGATTCGCCTGTACGATGACGTGGAAACCCGCCGATACGGCGCGGCTGCTCGAGGAGTCTCTGGAGATCGTACGCGTGCCCACGCCACGCCCACCCGGCGCGGGAGATCGCGAGGGTCCTGAAATCGATGTCTATGAATGGCTCGACCGGCCGTTTCCCGGAACGTCTGAATTGATGACAATCGCCCAGGGTACGCCGCCGATCGTGCTGGCGACGGTTTATATCAGCGGCCAAACCCTGCGGCTATCCAGCCCACGCGTGGAAAACCTCGAACGGCTCGAGGACGTCTTGTTTCCGCGGTTCGAGCAAGCCGCCAGGTCGGTTCAGCGCGAAGCCACGCCACTTCCACTGCCGTTCCTCGATGCCGACCTCTGGATCTTTCGGGTACCGCCGCAAACCGATCAAAGTCTGGTCGACCAGATCAGTCGCGAAGCGGTCGAGCACTATTTCGAGAACCAATGGATTCACCGCGCGCGCCACGGGCTCGATGGCCGCTCGCCGCTTTCGGCCGCGCATGAGGCAAAGAACGGTGACATCGCAGTCCGGGCCAAGCTGACAGCCGTCGTGCGCCTTCGTGAGCAGCTTGGCAACCGCCCGAGTACCCTCCTTCTCTATCAGGGTTATCCGTTCGACCGGCTGCGCCGGCGTCTCGGTCTGGAACTGATGTATCCCAGCGCGGTCGACTTTCAGGACGTGGCATGCGCGAGCCCGGATGAGCTCGATGAGTTTAACCCCGCGGCACTCGACGACCTTCGACTCGTCGATGTTCTCTTGTCGGCTCTCGGCCTCCGAGACGATGCACGCACCGCGCGCTTCGCCACGGAATTGTTCAAGCGGCGGCCAGTTGCGCTGGCGTCGCTCGATCTCACAGCGATCGTCGCCCCGCTTGTTCGTGAGGCGATGGCCCGTGGTGATCATCATGCCGCCATGAGCTGGCTCGAGGCGGCAAGCTCAATGAGTCAAGGTGCGACGACAAGAACCCTGGGTATCTGCGCGCCGAGATTTACGCACGGTCGATGCAGCCGAAAGAGGCGGCCGATATCTACAGTCGGCTCATCACGCCCGACGCAGCCGGCGCGCTCGTGGCACTCGATGCTGGTGAGACCATGCTCGACAACGGTCATTTCGACCAGGCCAGAAGCTTGTTGCTCGCCGCGACCGAGATCGCCCGGCGCGCACAGCGCCCCTGGATCGAGCGGCGGTCGCGGCTCTTGCTCGATCGCACGCCGTGAACAAAGTATTGTATTGTGTCGGAGCGCGGCACCCGAGTGGCGCCCACGCAATCCGGCGATTGCCCAGGAGGCTCGTTGTGCCGCAAGCTCGTGCTTTGAACATGCGCCAGACCCACGTCGCGATGGTTGGCTTGATCCTCTGGTCGGGCCTCGGTGGAGCAACCTGCGCCAGCGCCAGGCTGACGTCAAACCCGATCTGATTCTCCATCACGGCAAGATCGTGACGGTTGATCGCGATTTTTCGATTCGCCAGGCGATCGCGATCCAGCGGGGCCGCTTGACCCAGGTTGGATCCAATGACGAGGTTCTCAAAACGAGTGGTCCAAACACGACCGTGATCGACCTTGCCGGCAAGATGGTCTTACCCGGCCTCATCGATTCGCACACCCATCCGACAGACGCCTGCATGATCGAGTTTGATCATCCGATTCCCGAGATGGAGACGATCGCCGAAGTTCTCGACTACATCCGATCTCGCGCAAAAACCCTCGGGCCGGGCAAATGGGTTGCGGTTCGTCAGGTCTTCATCACGCGGCTCAAGGAGCAGCGTTATCCGACGCGTGACGAGCTTGATCGCGTGGCGCCCGAGAACCCGGTCTTGTTCGCCACGGGTCCTGACGCGTCGGTCAATTCGCTCGCACTGAAGATGAGTGGGATCGACCGGAATTTTCGCATCGATGGCCCCGGGAAGATTGAAAAGCACCCGGGTACCGGCGAGCCGACGGGGATCCTCCGCAACTGCACCCGCTACATCAAGGTGACACCGACCGGGCACCAGCCGACCGAGCAGGACCACACGCGCCAGCTCGTCGCGCTCTTCAAGGATTATAACTCGGTTGGCCTCACGGGGGTCATCGATCGTGACGCATACGCTCCGGCCATCGATCGCTACCAGAAGATGCACGACGCCGATGCCTTGACGGTACGGCTGGCCATCTCTCATCACATTGAATCATCAGGTCCTCTCGACAAGATCCTCGAAGCGATCCGCAAGGTGGCCGCTCACCCGTTGCGGCACGAGAGCCCCTGGCTTCGAATCATCGGGATCAAAACCTATCTGGATGGAGGCATGCTCACCGGCAGCGCCTACATGCGCGAGCCCTGGGGTGTGAGCAAGATTTACGCGATCGACGATCCGAGCTACCGAGGCGTGCTATTTATTCCGAGCGAGCGGCTGGTGCCGATGGTCGATACGGCGGTGACCTCGGGCCTGCAATTCACGGCGCACAGCGTGGGCGACGGGGCCGTTCACACATTGCTCGACGCTTACGAAGAAGTCAATAAAAGAACAACCGTTGCTCGGACACGGCCATGCATCACGCATTCCAATTTCATGAGCCGCGCGGCCATTCTGCAGGCGGCCCCGCTGGGCGTTGTCGTGGATATTCAGCCGGCATGGCTCTTTCTGGATACACGCACGCTCGCCGCGCAGTTTGGCTATGACCGGCTGCGGTACTTTCAGCCTCTCCGTAGCCTCTTTGATGCCGGTGTGACGGCCGGTGGCGGCTCGGATCACATGCAAAAAATTGGCTCCCTCCGCTCGGTCAACCCGTACAATCCTTTCCTGGCAATGGAGATCGCCATCACCCGGCGGGCCAAAGACTACGACCGGCCACTCCACCCCGAGGAAGCATTATCGCGTGCACAGGCGATCCGTTTCTACACAATCAATAATGCCTATTTGATGTTTCTGGAGAATCAGGTCGGATCGCTCGAGCCGGGTAAGCTCGCCGACTTCATCGTGATTGATCGCGATTTGCTCACCTGTCCGGAAGATCAGATCAAATCAACCCGGGTTTTGTCGACTTACCTCGATGGCAAGCGGATTTTTCAAAGGCCCGAATGATGGGGCCGGGCGTTTTGCCCTCACCAGAACTCGGGCCCCTGAATCTCGCTTGATATCAATTCTTGAGAATAGCCATCGCCTGACTGATGTAGCGATACACGCCAGAGATGTCGTATTCCGGACCGTGATTGGCGACAACCTGGCTGCCTTGTTCTTTCCAGAGTCGCCCCGCCGATCGTTCGATTTCCTGGTCGCCGCCGGTGAATTCGTTGACGAGGCCCATCCAGCGTTTTGCCAGCGCGACGACTTCCGGAGCAGCCGGGTCGATCCCTTTCTCCATCGCCGCACGAACTTCGGCAATGAGAACGGGCCATTCCTGTTGCACTTGCTGGATCCGCTCGTCGCCGATCTGTTCCTTGCGAATGCGCAACTGTTCCAACTGTTCAGGGGTGTAATAGCTTTCGATCATGGTCATCTCCTCGATGATCTGGAGGAATTCCTCGGCCGAGACCCCCCCGGCCGTACGCAGGCATGCAGCGATCGCATCGAGTCGCTCGCAGAGGCGTTTCTGCCGGGCGATCTGTTCTCGCAATCGCGCGGCATGGAGCTCGATCACCTCACGCGGTGAAAACCCGCGACGATCGAGGCACGCACGCGCCTCTTCGAGCGAGAAGCCAAGCTGCCGCAGCGACTGCACTTGCTGTAACCGGGTGACGTCGGCGGCCGTGTAGAGACGATGGCCCGACGCGGTGTGCAGCGATGGCCTCAGCAACCCGATCTCGTCGTAGTGGTGTAGCGCACGGACGGTGAGCCCCGTCCGCCTGGCGAGCTCGCCGACCTTGAGAGCTTCAAATTTCATGTTTATTTCCTTGGCGAGCACCACGCCATGAGTCAGCACGAACCCATGTTACGACCTCACGCAACGTGAGGATCAAGAGCCTTCTTGACGAAGATTTCGTTTTTTTGGGCATGGCTTGCGCGAGGCACACCAGGGCAGGGGGCTTTCCCTGGATCGTCCAGAATGGGACGATGAATCGCCAGGCGTGACTTCGCGACATCGATCGTATGGCAAAGGGAACGGAGTGAATGATCGAGCTCAAGGGCGTGTCGAAGTCATACAACGGGTCGATCGTGCTGCACATGCTCGACCTTGCGATCGTCCCTGGCCGAACGACGGCCCTGATTGGACCAAGCGGTTGCGGGAAATCGACGCTCCTTCGCTTGATGATCGGTCTGGTGCAGCCCGATACGGGGACCGTGTCGATCTCAGGAACCGAGCTGACGCCGGCCTCAGTGCTCGAGCTACGGCACGGGCTCGGTTACGTGATCCAGGATGGCGGCCTCTTTCCGCACCTGAACGCGCGTGACAATGTGATCTTGATGGCCCGGTATCTCGGTTGGGACCGTGACCGGATCCTGGAAAGACTCGCGCGGCTCGCCGAGCTGACACGGTTTCCCAAGGATGGGCTCGACCGCTTCCCGGCGCAGCTTTCGGGCGGTCAGCGCCAGCGAGTCAGCTTGATGCGCGCCTTGATGCTCGACCCCAAGGTGATCCTGCTCGACGAGCCGCTCGGGGCCCTTGATCCGATGGTCCGTGCCGAGCTTCAAGACGACCTTCGCGAGATCTTCCGATCGCTCGAGAAGACCGTGGTCATGGTGACGCATGACCTCGCCGAGGCGGGCTGGTTTGGTCATGAGATCATCTTGATGCGTGGCGGCAAGATTGTACAGCGCGGTGCGCTTCGAGACCTGATCGACGACCCGGCCGAGCCCTTCGTCACCCAGTTTGTGAGCGCCCAGCGCCAGCTTCTCGAACTCGCTGCGGCCGGAGACTCTTGAATGCAAGGCCTCGCCATTTTGATCGCACTGGCCACCCTCGGGGCCGGTGACGCACAGCCGACGACGACGACGGTTCGGGTCGGGTCGAAGGTCTTCACGGAATCCGTGATTCTGGGTGAGATCGCTCAAGACTTGATCCGCGCGGCGGGAACGCCCGTTTTGCATCGGCGCGAGCTCGGCGGCACGCAAATTCTCTTTCACGCCCTCGAAGCCGACCAGCTTGATGTCTATCCCGAGTACACCGGCACGATCACCGCCGAGATTATGGCCGGGCAAACGTTCAAGGACGCCGAGGCTCTCCGTGCCGCCCTGGCGAAGCGGGGTGTCGAGATGAGCCGCCCGCTCGGTTTCGACGACACCTATGCCATTGGCATGCGTGAGGAGGAGGCCGCGCGGCTGGGTATCTCCAACTTTTCGGACTTGCGTCGCCATCCCGACCTGAAGTTCGGCTTCAGCAACGAATTCATCGAGCGGGCTGACGGCTGGCCGGGGGTGCGCGACCGGTACCAGTTGCCGCAACGCGATGTCCGCGGGCTCGACCATGATCTGGCCTATCGCGCGCTCGCCAGCGGCGAGATCCAGGCGACCGAGCTATATTCCACGGATGCTGAGATCAAGCAATATCACCTTCGCGTGCTCAAGGATGATCTCAAGTTCTTTCCTTCTTATGAGTGCATATGGCTTTACCGTTCCGACTTGAAATCTCGATCGCCGGCGGCCTACGCCGCGCTCGCTCGGATCGAAGGCAAGATCACATCAACGGAGATGGCCGCCCTGAATGCACGGGCCAAGCTCGATCGAGTGCCCGAGGAACAGGTCGCTGCTGATTTCCTGTCGGAAAAGCTCAAGGTCGAATCTCAGGTTCGCACGGAGTCGTTCCTCATGCGTTTGCTGAGGCGGCTCGGCGAGCATCTCAGCCTGGTGGCAATTTCGCTCACGGCCGCGATCATCGTATCGATCCCGCTGGGCATCATCGCGGCGCGGCGGCCGCGGGTTGGTCCCTTCATCGTGAGCACGGCCGGCCTGATCCAGACGATTCCCTCGCTGGCCCTGTTGGTTTTCATGATCCCCTGGCTGGGCATTGGAGCCAAGCCCGCCCTGGTGGCCCTGTTTCTCTACAGTCTGCTGCCGATCGTGCGCAACACGGCGACCGGTCTACGTGATATTCCGACATCGCTACGCGAATCGGCCGAGGCCCTGGGTTTACCGGCTCAGGCGAGACTATTGCGTATCGAATTACCAATGGCGGCGCGCTCGATCATGGCAGGGATCAAGACGGCCGCGGTGATCAACGTGGGCACAGCCACGATCGGCGCCTTGATCGGCGCCGGCGGCTTTGGCCAGCCGATCTTGACGGGCATTCGCCGCGATGATGTTTCGATGATTCTGTTTGAAGGTGCGATCCCCGCGGCGGTTCTGGCCCTGGCCGTGCAGGGGGCTTTTGACCTGGCTGAGCGTTGGATTGTGCCTCGGGGACTACAAAGCTGAGTATTCAACTTCAAGTTTCAGACGGAATGAAGTCGTCTGATAGGGAGGGAACTGCTCGCAACCTCAGCGCTTTTGACCCAGGCTCAATTTGGGAATGATTTGGTATGCCCTCGGATTATGACGATGATTACCCGACTTGCTCAAAAACTCATGCGAGCCTACGCATCTACCATGACGACCTTGACCCGCAACGGATCACCGGCCTACTGGGTATTGATCCAAGCCAAATGCAGGTGAGAGGAATGGTCCATTTCACATCGATTGGCAAGGAGTTCTTACCGCCGATCGGGGGATGGTTCCTCTCGACACGGGGGAAAATCGCCTCAAGAGATGTGCGCCGACATGTGGCCTGGATTCTGGATAAGCTCGCGGGCAAGGACGAGATCTTGCGGAACCTTCAGGCGGAGGGATGTCGAATGGACATATTGTGCTACTGGCTTTCGGCAGACGGCCACGGCGGTCCGACCCTGTCCCCTGGTATCATGCGGCGACTTGGAGATCTGGAACTCGAAATCGGGTTCGATATCTACGGCCCATACGATGAGTGAATCGTATACTGTTCATATATTGTAAAGTGAAAACATCTATCTAGATGGACTCCGTTTGATAAACTACATATCCGAAGATGCTCATAGTGTGCTGTTCAGAATCCTCAACATACGGTCAAAGCTGGGTAACTGGCGCCTGAGTACTACAGGATCCAGTTCGCCCAAGGTTTCAAACGACCGCTTACCCTTTGCATAGGCGTTCGAGCACCTGCTCGTCGCGTTCACTAGCCGGATCTGAACATCGTCACGCGGCCGCGCTTCGACGTTCACGAGCGATGGCAGAATCGAGGTTTGCAATTTCCGGCCGTAGTGCCGAGCCAGAGCCGTCCGATCAACGATGATCCATGTTTCCATGCAGGTCGTCATCAACAGGACTTGGTCGTCACTCGCGCCGTGTGGCTTGGTCCAGCCATCACGGGCTTTCAGGTGCATCCAGGTCGTCTCGATGTTAGACATGGGGTCTTCACTGTCAATGAGCAGCGCCACATATTCCCGGGCGAGCCTGGTTCGGTGAGCGGTCTCGAAATGGTCGAACGCCGCCTCTCGCCCGCCGCAGGCGACAAGTTTCGGCATCCGTCCGTTGAAGCCGCATTTCGCAAGGAGCTTTCTGAAACCTTCGCGGCAACGGATCTTGAGCTGGGCCGAGTTGTCTCCGCCTCCTTCAAGATAGATCGTGCTCACCAGCGCGTTCCCCCAAGTTGACCGCTTACCCAAAGCTGTCCGAGGCGGTATTTCTCCAACCATGCTGCCAACGCTTCGGGATCGGGACGCCGCATCGTCGTTTGCCCTTCGTACTTTTCGCACACAACGACCGCCCCCGGCCGCTCAGTGAGCGCATCGACCAGGATTTCCGAGTGGGTCGTCACAATGAGTTGGGTCCGTTCGGAGGCTGATATCAGCAAGTCGGCGACTTTTGGCAAGATGTCGGGATGGAGTCCGAGCTCTGGCTCCTCGATGCCGATCAGCGGGGGCGGCTGCGGGTCGCAAAGAATCGCCAGCAAGCAGAGGTAACGGATGGTGCCGTCCGACAGTCGCGTGGCTGGGATCGAAAAGTCGCCTTCCGTGAAAAACACCTGGACAGTTCCCCCCTCGATGCTCACGTCGAAATCAGTCAACCCCTCGTAGAGGTCGGCTAGCCCGGCGAGTAGCGCTGCCTTTGTCCTGGGCTGTCGCCGCAGTCGATTGAGGAACATGCCGAGGTTGGAGAAATCCTCTTCCAGACGGTCGGTGCGCAAGTCTGACTTCTGAGGCTCGCGAAACACCGTGTTCCGGCCGAACGCCCACTCGCGGTATAGCCGGATGTGGTCGTAGAAAGTGGCAAGTCGAGTGATTTCCGGAAAGCTTTCGGGATCCTGGCGCTGTGACAAGATGGATGCATCCGACGCCACTTCGTGCCGGTTTAATAGCCGTCTTCCGCCGCTGGCCGAGGTGATCACGGGCCGTGCGTGGCCGTAATGATAAAATAAACGCGGCTTGTTCTTGCCCTTGGCGGGTTGGCTTTTATCGATTCGCTCATCTTCGAGACGAAACAATTGTTGATCCTTCCGCAAGGCCAGGCTATGACGTAACGTCCAGCCGTTGGTCCGAGCGACGATCGCTTCGACAGAGGCCGGCTCGTCGGGACGGCCCTTCCAGGTCCACTCACCGATACCCCCGCCACGAGCGATGACCGGACGGAATCCCTCGCGGTTTGGGGATGTACGGAGCAGGGCAATGGCCTCCAGAAGATTGGATTTTCCCGACCCATTCGGCCCGATCAGGACGTTGAGGCGATGTAGCTCCAGCGCCTCGTTGTCAGGTCCGAACGACAGAAGGTTGCGCGGCCTGAACGCGCTCAGTAGTCGAAAGTCTTTAGGGTCTGTCGCCTCCATCAACGGCTCCACATGCCAGTCTGCCCGACGAAACGGCCTCAATCCTCATTTATGCGATCGCCAGCGGCCAAGGCGTTCCAAAACCGCCGGGGTCATGGTCGTACTCAGTCAACGACGGCAGGCTGGCCTTGGCCCATCTTAGTCGCCGTGGAACACACCGCTCAATGCGTGACGCTCGGGTTTTCGGAAGTTTCGAATACTGCAACCTTTCGGGTTCCGTGGTCATACCGTTATCGTTCCGATGCTCTCACCAGATCGTTTTTCGCGTCCGTAGCCAGCCAGCCTCTTGCGGAGTAAAATCGGTGTGTATCCCACCTTCAATCATCGTTCCTTACAAAAGTATCAGCCATGGCTCGCACAAGCTGGTTCGTGGTGCTTTCTCTGGGATCGTGCCTTTCGGGGTTCGCCCTTGCGAATGATCCTGTTTCGACACCTGCGGCAAAACCGCCGCAGGTCGAGCGGGCGATTGAGCGGACGATCGGATACCTGCAGTCCGAATGCGCCGCCTGGTTAAATACGCGTAAATGTGCTGCCTGCCATCACGTACCAATGCCACTCTGGGCGCTCGGCGAGGCCGAACGGCAGGGCTATGCGATCGACAAGAAGTTCGTGGCGGAGACGATCGAGTCCTTGCTCGGCAGCAAGGACAAGTTAATGACCTCGAAGGTCTTTCCCAATCCGGCGGACAAGCCCGACCCACGCCCACAGGGTCAAGGGCTGAACATGGGGCTCCCGTTCCTGGCCGTCGCCGCGCAGTCGATGCCCACGTTGACAGACGGACAACGACAATCTCTGAAACTGATCGCGGAGGAAATTGTCAAGAAACAGCAACCGGATGGGTCCTGGCAATTTTTTGCCACTTTGAGGCGACCGCCGATCAACGAGAGCCAGACGACCGACGCCGCCTGGATCATCATGGCCTTGCAGGGACAAATATCGCTCGATGCATCCGAGCCGCAGCGCGTGGCGCTGTCGAAAGCGAGCGCATGGCTTGACGCCGCAAATGCCTCCAGCATCCATCAAGACAAGGTCCTGAAGGTGATGCTCTGGGCTCGCTCCAGCAAACCGCGCGAGTCGATACAAATGACGATTGACGAGTTGTTCGGGCTGCAACGTGCCGACGGTGGCTGGAGCCAGACCGTCCCTGAGCCGAAGAGCGACGCATTTGCCACGGGTCAGACTCTTTACGCTCTCTCGCTGGCCGGCTATACGGCCGAACGATCCGCAATCAAGCGAGGAATTGACTTTCTGGTCGCGACGCAAGCGCCAGACGGAAGTTGGCCGATGAAATCTCGTTCGACCCCCGACGGCTCCCCCGGGGGATCGAAACTATTGACACCCATCACGTGCGCCGCAAGTTCCTGGGCCGCACTTGCTCTGGCAAGGCTTGCACCGAAGTCCGTTGCGGAACGTAAGGTGCCGAAGATTCCTGCCCGAGTCGCCGACGCACACAGTGGAGGGCAAGCTAATCATAGTAGGCTGCCGTCATTAGCGCAGACTCCCCGATGACGAGCGGCGGCCCGAGCGCGTCGATGTCGTCAGCACAAATACAGGATCGGGTCATCAAGCTCAATCCACGACCAGATACTGCACCGCGAAATATCGATTGGGATCAAACCACTGGGCGGCCGTGCTGAAACCCGCCCGTGCGGTCAGCTCGCCGAAATGTTCGAGTGAATACTTGTAAGAGTACTCGGTATGAATCGTCTCGCCCGCCGCGAAGGAAAACTCCATCCCGGCCATTCGCACCACCTGCGGCTCGCGGCTGACGAGATACATCTCCATCCGCTCCTTCGAGCGAACATAATCGGCGCGATGAGAAAAGGCCGTCAGGTCGAAATCGGCGCCGAGCTCGCGGTTGATGCGCTCAAGCACGTTGAGGTTGAACGCCGCACTGACGCCCTTGCGATCGTTGTACGCCGGCCATACGATCGATTCATCTTTATCAAGGTCGAAACCGATCAAGAGGCCGCCGCCGTCGCCCACGAGCCATGCGATCGTACAGAGCAGGTTGGCCGCCGTTCGCGGGTTGAAGTTGCCGATCGTCGAGCCCGGAAAATACGCCACGCGGTGCGCCCGGGGATCGCCCGTCTCAGGCAGGAGCAACGGCTCGGTGAAGTCGGCATGAACCGGCAAGATCCGCACCGACGGAAAGAGCTGCGATAACTCGAGCGCCGAGCGTTCGAGATGCTCCCGCGCGATGTCGACGGGCAAGTAGGCGCGCAACGAGCCAAACTGCTCCAGAAGCAGGCGCGTTTTCAACCCGCTACCACTGCCGAACTCGATCAATTCGCAATCATCGCCGATGCACTCGGCCATTTCCGCGGCGTGGGCTCGCAAGATCGCCAGCTCGGCTCGTGTGAGATAATACTCGTCAAGCTCGCAGATCTCGTCAAAAAGCGACGATCCTATTTCGTCATAAAAATACTTGCACGGAATTTCTTTTTGAGACTTCTTGAGGCCATTCACTACATCTTTGAGAAACTGTCGTTGGCCCGAGATCGATTCATGATGGAAGGAAATCGTGGCGCCTGAAGGTGTCATGCGTCTTTCGCCAGTCGGATCCCCGCGAACTGCCAGCGAGCGTCGGGGGGGAAGAAATTTCGGTAAGTCGCACGAATGTGGGACGCTGGCGTTATGCACGACCCGCCCCGAAGGACGAGCTGATTGCACATGAACTTGGCGTTGTACTCACCGATCGCTCCAGCCGCCGGCCGCGATCCCGGATAGGGCGTGTACGGACTGCCAGTCCACTCCCAAACATCGCCGAAACATTGAGCAATTCCCGCGCCGGCATCCGTGGCCTGGGGATGGAAGTAACCGCTTTCGAGAAAATTGCCGTCAGGCTGCTGGTCGCGGGCCGCTGCTTCCCATTCGAATTCGGTTGGCAGCCGGACTCCGGCCCAGCGCGCAAACGCGTCGGCTTCATAATAGCTCACATGGCAAACCGGCTCCGCATCGATGATGGGGCGGAAACCGTGCAACGTGAGCAGCCACCATTCGTTGCCGTCTTTCTCCCAGTAAAGTGGGGCACTCCACCTCTGGGCGTTGACGGCGTTCCATCCGTCAGACAGCCAGAGCTCGGGACGTTCATAACCGCGGTCTTCCATGAAGGCTCGATACTCTCCGCAGGTCACGGTGCGCGTGCTCAGGTGAAAGGGTTCACAATAAACACGATGACGTGGGCTCTCGTTGTCAAAAGCGAATGAGAAACCCTCGTGCCCGATCCATTGTATGCCTCCCGCATGGAAAGACCACCCGATCGACCGCGCTCGGGGGATGGATGATGGTCTCGACGGCTCTTCTCGATAGGTCGGCCGCAAGGGGTTCTGGGCAAGGGCATGCTTGATGTCGGTCAAGATCAGCTCTTGATGCTGTTGCTCGTGGTTGAGCCCGAGCTCGATCAGGGCCGCCACGCTGGCTGCCAGCGTTTCGCCGGCCGAATCGAGAAATCCATCCATGGCGCGATCGACGGCCGCGCGATAAGCGTAAACCTCGTCAAGAGTTGGGCGGGTGACCAGTCCGCGGCGGGGCCGGGCCATCCGGGCTCCGAGCCGCATTGTAATAAGAATTGAAAAGATAGCCGAACGACGGATGAAACACCTCGTACCCCGGTGCATGGGGCACCAGCACGAACGTTTCAAAAAACCAGGTCGTGTGGGCCAAGTGCCACTTCACCGGGCTGGCGTCGGGCATCGACTGGATCTGGCAGTCCTCGGGGCTCAAAGGCTGGGCCAGGCTGTTCGTCATCGTGCGGACGGCATGATAACGAGTCAATTGATGCGATCCAGACCGTGCGCTGCGCTCCCGCCCGGAGCTTTCGTGGTCTCAGCCGATTCGGTGGACGCGGACATTTTGGCGAATCTCCCGAGATTGAGTTTGCGGGACCTTGCTCCGTAGCTCGCCATCGTCTTGACATAGCATTGTCATTTTTTGGTGCGCAAAGCTAGTCCCTTGCCGCACGCCGCCGGGTGTCCCCGTTGCATGCAACTCATGGGCCATCAAACGTCGAATGGGTGCGCGATTTTGTTACGATAGGTTGCAGAAAGCCGAAACCAGCCGATGCCGCGCCCATTGCGGCAAGTTAGCAGGTTCTCAAGTCGGGGCGGAGCCACCATCTCGCGACGCGAGGCTATCGCTCCAATCTCTACCCCGTGATGAGGCGGAACGCGGCCGCGAGGCCGCCAAGGAGCAGCCCTATCAAGGCAAGCCCGCCGAACGATCGAACCGCGTCGTCGGAACCGTTCGCGCGGAGCCAGGGGCCCAGCACGTGCATGAGCGGCGGGATCACGACCCACTGAGTCAGGCTCACACTGAATATGTTGCTGATCAAGAGTGCCAGAGCCATGCCCAGCGGATTGACGATGGGGCCGATGAAGATACTGAGCAGCATGACAGTCGGATAGAGCCCCAAGAGGACCGTCATCGCGATCTTCCACGATGGCGGCGGATTGCCTTCTGGCCCGGTGACGAAACCGGCGAACCACGGCCCAAAGCCCGATGGCAGCGTCTTGAGCCGGAAGTCGCCTATTTCGGCGCGAAGCTTCCTGACCCACTCGTCGCGGACCGGCGAATCGATCCAGGCCTGCAAGGTTTGCTGGTCGTTGAAGTGGATGACGGTGACCCACTCTTGCCCGTCGTCGACGGCCGGATAAAGCTCGGTCCCGCGGTAGCCGGGGAAACGCTCCGCGGCGGTTGTCAGACCACGCTGATATTCCAGGAAACGGGGCACCTGGTCGGCCGGAACGCGCTGGACGACGACCGTGGAAGCCCGCGTGGTAGGTCTGTCAATCGCCAGAACGGGATCATCGGCGGGTGCGAAACTCATGCGTTTTTCTCGGGCTGAGACTTATTGCGAGTCGGCCAGGCGCGCAAAGATCAGGTCCGCGCTGAAGGGCAAGCTCTGGAAGCGAATGCCGGTCGCGTCGGCCAGGGCATTACCCATGGCCGGCGCGATCGGGATGACGGGAGCCTCGCCGATCGGTTTTGCCCCGAGAGGACCATAACGGTCGTGAGTCTCGACCAGGAAAAGCTCGGATCGAGGAATATCGGCGAACGCGGGAATACGGTAATTGCGGAACGTCGGATTGATCACAGCACCCGAGTCGTCAATGATCATTCGCTCGAACAGGGTTGTTCCGATCCCCTGGGCGATTCCCCCCTCGAGCTGGCCGCGCGCCTGCATGGGATTGATGATCTTGCCGGCGTCGTAGGCGTGCACACTCTGCAAGATGCGAATCTCGCCGGTGACACGATGGACCGCGATGCGAAACCCGTGCGCGAGAAAGGCCGTGGATCGGGGCGATCCGTACACTTTACGCGACACGTGGAGCTTTTCCGGTAGCGGTGCCGCGGCGTGCAATTCTTGCAACGAGATTGATCGATCCGCGCAGCGTGCGTGCCCGTCTTCAAGGCGGCATTGTTCGACGGGGACACCGGAAAACTGGCTGGCCAGCTCGAGAAGATTTTCCCGCAACCCTTCGGCCGCTCTTTGAACGCCGAGCGCCGCCACGCTGGTCCCCGTGCTGGCGAAGGTCCCGGTGTCGTAGGGTGTCTTGTCGGTATCGACGAAGTCCATGGAGACGGCGCCCGCTCGCGTGCTCGAGCACGCTGGCGGCGATTTGCCGCTGCGCGTTCCTGATGCCATTGCCAAACTCCGCGGATCCGACGGCGAGGTGGTAGGTGCCGTCGGCCAGCAGCGCCATGTGCGATTCCGAACGATGCTCGGTGGGAGGAGCGCAATCCTGCGCGTGAATGGCAACGCCGCGGCCTTCCCGCCATTCGTCGCCGTCCGGTCTGGGCTCGCCCCGGCCGCTGGCGAGGGCTTTTTCGACCAGGTCGAGGCATTGATCGAGCCCATAGCTGCCGATCACGCCGTCGTGGGGAAAGGGCCAGATGCTGTGAACCGGATCGTGCGCCTGAATCATGTTCTTGCGGCGCATCGTGAACGGGTCGATACCCAGCTTGCGGCCCAGCTCATCGATGGCCGACTCGATGGCGAACGCCGGTTGGGATGCGCCATAGCCACGAAAGGCACCGGAGGGGACGGTGTTGGTGTAGACCGCGTAACCGCTCCCCTTCTTGTTCTTGCAGCGGTAGGTCGCGATCGACGACCCGAGCGATGACGCCAGGATCTCACCGGCGTGGTTGCCGTAAGCTCCGGTATCGGAAAGCGTGTGGATCTGCATGGCGGTGAGCGAGCCGTCTTTTTTCGCCCCCAGCTTGATCGTGATTTTCATCGGATGGCGGGTCGTGGCCGCGGTGAACTGTTCCGAGCGGGTGAATTCCCATTTCACCGGGCGGCCGGTCTTGAGCGCCTCCAAAGACGCACAGGTCTTCGGTGAGCATTTCCTGCTTGCCGCCGAACCCGCCCCCGATATATTCGGAAAAGACGTGGATCTGTTGGGGAAATAATCGGAACAAATGTGCAAGTTTCAATTTGACGAGATGAGGCGCCTGGGTGCTGGTGCGCACGTGGATGCGGCCGTCGGCCGTGCGCCACGCGATCGTGCCGTGCGTTTCCATGTGCGCGTGCTGGATCTTGGGCAGCGTGTATGTGCCTTCATAAATGGCATCGGCATCGGCGAACCCACGCGCCACATCGCCGGTCTCGGCTTCGATTTTCTTGAAAACGTTATACGAGAGCCCCTCGATGCGCGAATCGATGTTCTTGTCGCCATGAAGCTGCGGGCGCCGGGGAGCATGGCCTCGTCGGGGTCGAACACGGCGGGGAGCACCTCGTAGTCGATTTCCACCAGCCGGCAGCCTTCCTCGGCCGCGGCCTCGGTTTCGGCGACCACGGCGACGACCCGCTGACCGGCGAACCGGGCGACATTATCGAGCAGGTATGTGTCATCGGGGTCGACCCTGAAGTCGTCGTGCGCGGCCGTCGTGAAGGCCCGCCTCGGAACGTCCTCCCAGGTGAAAACCTCGAGAACTCCCGGCACGGCGAGAGCCTTCTCCTTGCGAATGGCCGTGATGCGGGCATGCGCATGAGGCGAGCGAACGACCTTGAGATGAAGCATGCCCTCGATGGCAACGTCCATCGTGTAATGGGCGTCGCCGGTGACGATGGGCCGGGCCAGCGGGCTGGGGAGACTGGCCCCGCAGGCATGGCCGGGCCTGTCTTCCTCGACCGAGGCGATGCCATGGATCGCGTCTTCGATCGCACGATAGCCGGTGCACCGGCAAAGGTTTCCCTTGAGATGGAAGGGAAGATCCTTCTTCTGGTCATCGGAGAGGCTCGCCGACGTCATGATCATTCCGGCAGCGCAAAAGCCGCACTGAAATGCCTGTGCGTCGAGAAACGACTGCTGCATCGGGTGGAGCTTATCCTCCTGGGCAAGCCCCTGAAGCGTGGTGACCTCACGCCCTTCAGCTCGGAATGCCGGGACCAGGCAACTGTGCACCGGTTTGCCATCGAGCCAGACCGTGCAGGCACCACAATCGCCGGCGTCGCACCCTTTCCTCACACCGAACCAGCCAAGGCCGCGGAGAAACGTGCGCAGGCACTGGCCGGGCCGAGGCTCCGCCGCGAAGGATTGACCATTGACCCGATAATTCATGGCGGTTTCTCGGTTTCTGAACGTTCAGCCGGCGAGTTCCGAGCGAATCTGTTCGGCGAAATAATACGTCAAGTGCTTGCGATGCTCGGGCGACCCGTGGGCATCGTCGAGGTACAGATCAAACGGCACGGCATCATCGATTGCGCGTTTCAGCTCAAGAGCGGCTGGTGGTTTGTCAAAGCGAAGCTGAATGGGCCGGAGCGTGGCCGCGGTGATCGTCAGGACGATTTCACCGTGCATCGGACAGCGGGTGCCGATCAGGAGCACTTCCGATCGCCCGAGGTGCGTGAGGGTGAACCGCCGGAAGGCGAAATTTTTCTGGAGCGCATGCGCCGGCAAGAAGATGGATCGCAACAATTCGCCCGGCGCCAGCACATTCTCATGATTGCCCGTCACGAAGTCGACGACCGCCACCTGCCTTGGCTGGCCGCTTCTGGGCCAGAGGGTCGCGACGCCCTCGAGCGCGGCCGTGAGCGAAATCATCGGTCCCGCCGGCAGCGACATGCAGATGTTGCCGCCGACCGTCGCCTCATTCCAGATCTTGAACGAGGCGAGAAACGCCCGGCAACACTCGCGGAAGAGCGGGGCCGCCGTCCAGCCCGAGGGCGCTCGGTCTACGAATTGATCAAGCTCGATCACCTTGCAAGTCGAGGCGATCTCAAGGCCGTCATTCGACGCATTCAGAGCCGGCCAATCGAGCGAAAAGAGATCGATCAACGTATGGACGTCGACCTGGGGTTCCGAAAAGAGCCAGGTTCCGCCGGCAAGCCATGCGAACCCAGGCTCCCAGGATGTGACGTCCTCGGCGTGAGTCGGGCGGCGAACTTGTTTGACCGTGTGCAAGTCCATGGATGGCACCAACGCGATGGGACCGACAATTTGTCATTATGGGCGAATCATACTCTCACGGCATCTCATCGCTCTATTCGTCTCGCACGATCACGAGAGCGGCGTGCGAAGGATCGATCCAACGGACAAACTCTGTCCAGAAAGGGCATACGTACAGACATTCAGTGACAACAGCATAGGCTGACAAATTCTGTTATGCAATTGACGAGCATTTTTTTGTTCCCGGTTGCCGATTTAAGTTCATAGGCGCAAGTTGTTGTAAACTTTGTAAAGTAGCATGTCGCCTTGCGAACGAGTCAAAGTCACAGTCAAAGCGTGATGGGCGATGAGAAACGATGCGCCTCGAGTCTGGCAGAGGCGTTTCGTCAGATTCGAGATTATTTCGTCGTGATTGCCACAATCCGCTTAACCGGGAAGCTGAGCGTGGTCGATAAAGACGGGGTAAGTGAAACACCACATGATGGACTGACATTGGCTCCCCCGCGCTCAACTTGAATCTTCTTCTTGAACCACTTGTCATTATCTCTGAAATCAGGAGATAGGATGCGACCGCTTTGGTTGGCCGTGGTCGCGGCGACGCTAGCCGTTGGCCATGTGAGTGGACAAGACGTCGATCCCTCGGCACCGCTACCCGAGGCGGCTGACGCTCCGACCGTCGATGCAGCCGCGTCGCCGGCACGGGTGCGAGAGCGTCCTTCACTGGCGGCCCGTCTCGCGAACTGGCGGCCCGTTGGCCGTTGGTTGAGCCAAGGACCCCCGTCCCGGGACCGGCTGGTCACGCGAGCCTCAGCCAACCAGGACGCGCCCGCCGCTGGCACTGGTCGATCCGCGACCTCTCCGGTGCCGGCGGCCAATCCGGTGGAGGGAAATCCTGGCACGACACCATCGAGTCCCCGCGAGGCGGAGGGGAATTCCGGCGCCACGGCATCCGGTTCGAGCGATGCCAGTTCGAATTCATCGACATCATCCGGTTCGAGCAATTCCAACACAGCGACGGCCGGCGGCACCGAGGGGACAAGCCGCGGCTCGGAACCGATCAGCGGCAACCCGGCGGCCGTGAATATCATCGCGGGCACCGGTGCGCTTGGCCGGCTGCTTGGTTTTGACAAGGATTCTGGAATCCGGATCGGCGGTCTGTGGATCGGTGATACGAGCGGCGTCCTCTCCGGCGGCAGGAATCCTGGCCAGTG
The DNA here is from genome assembly GCA_963818265.1 of uncultured Planctomycetota bacterium. Taxonomy (GTDB): domain Bacteria; phylum Planctomycetota; class Planctomycetia; order Isosphaerales; family Isosphaeraceae; genus CAWFRS01. The sequence continues at coordinate 1,476,845 of CAWFRS010000001.1, forward strand.
GGCCTTCAACAGCCTCACGATCGCGGACGTAAACCTCGATGCAGGCAAGCTCTTTGGCTGGAAGGGAGGTTCGTTCGGGACCCAGTTCTTGCAGTTCACCGGCCATAACACCAACAGCCTGGCGGGCGCATTTCCAGGCTACGACTCGCTTGAAGCGGGCCCTCCCTTCGACCGCAACGAACTGTACGAGCTCTGGTTTCGGCAATCCTTGTTCGAGGATAAACTGATCTTTCGGATCGGCAAGTCCGTGCCGACTTACGACTTCAACAATGTCTTGCGGCCGGTGCCCGTCAACGATCCCTCGGCGGCCATCCCGGCCGTCTCGGCCCTGGCGTATACCCCGATCTTCGTCAATCCGACGATGCTGGGGGTCATTCCTGGCTACTATAACTCGGCCACCGGGATCACGACGACCGTTGCACCCACGAAGTCAACTTATCTGAATTATGGCTTTTACGACGGCAACGCCGCGAATCCCGACCGGGCATTGACGGGGACTGGCCTGTCAGGCCCCCACTTCAATGGGTACTACTTTCATATCGGCGAGTTCGGGTACAGCTATCGCCTTGGCCCGCAGCGCAAGCCCGGCAATTTCGGGATCGGCGTCTGGGGTCAAACCGGCAAACTGAATGATTTCTACGGCGGCCCGCGGTTGAACGGCGCTGCTAGGCATGTATTTGTTTGGTGCCCAGCGCCTCTGGTTTCGCAATCCAGGGGTCGACAATAGCGGCGTCAGCGGCTTCTATCAGTTCGGCGTCAATGACTCCAATGCGCTGCGCGCCCGCCAATATGTCGGCGGCGGGCTCACCGCGTTTGGCCTGGTTCCCGGGCGTTCTGACGACTCGTTCGGCGCCGGCCTCAACTGCACATGGCTGACCGGGGGCGTCTATAGTGCCGATGCTTTTTATGATCAGCCGTATGGAACCCCGCTGCCAAACCCGATGCGCCCCAGCCAGCTCATGTTTCAGTGCTATTACCAGATGAAGCTGGTCAACGGAATCTTCTTTCAGACGAACCTCACCGATATTCCCACGCCCGGCATCTCCGCGGAGTCAGGCCACCGGGTCGCGTTCCCGAATGCGCTGGCCCTCACGCTGCGGCTGACCGTTCTGTTCTGATCGTCTACCAGTTCGACATGGAAAATTGATTGTGCGCCTCGACCACCGGACCCATGTCGACGGTGACGACCTCGCCGTTCTCGACGATGACGCGGCCGTTGATCACCGTGTAGCGTGCCTTCTGGGGTGCACAAAAGAGCGTGGCGGCGACGGGATCGTTGAGCGCCCCGGCATAATCGACGGTGTTGAGGTTGATGCTGAAGAAATCGGCGCACTTGCCGGGCTCGAGCGACCCGATGTCGTCGCGTCCCAGAACGGCCGCGCCGCCGCGGGTCGCGATCTCGAGCACCTCGCGGGCCGTCATCCATTCGAGGGCCCGTAATGGATCGGATTGCGAGAGCAGGAAGAACTTCTGCGGTCCCTCGGGCGGATAGAGCCCTAGGCGAAGCCGGGCCAGCAGCATGGCCTGGCGCGCTTCCAGCAGGATATTCGAGGCGTCGTTGCTCGCCGAGCCATCCACGCCCAGACCGACCTTCACGCCGGCCGCCAGGTACTTCTTGATGGGGGCGATACCCGAGGCAAGGCGCATGTTGGAACAAGGACAATGCGCCGCTCCGACCCCGGTGCGGGCAAAGTCGCGGATCTCATCATCGTCGACATGCACGGCGTGGGCAAACCAGACGTCGTCGCCTAGCCAGCCGAGCGTCTCCATCCAGGCGACCGGGCGCAGCCGATACTTTTCGAGGGTGAAACGCTCCTCATCCCAGGTCTCGCAGAGATGAGTATGCAAAGACACCTTGTACGCGCGGGCCAGCTTGGCCGATTCCTTGAGCAAATCGGTGCTGACCGAAAAGGGCGAGCATGGCCCGATGACAATGCGGGTCATGGCGCCCGGCTTGTCATCGTGAAAGCTCTCGATGACGCGCACGCAATCCTTCAAAATGTCCTTCTCGTCCTCCACGCAGTCATCAGGGGGGAGCCCACCGCGGGACTCGCCCAGCGACATCGATCCGCGGCACGCATGAAAGCGGACGCCGATCTCCTGGGCGGCGGCGATCTGGTCATCGACGCGGCAGCCATTTGGAAAAACATACGAGTGGTCGAAAACGGTCGTGCAGCCGGATGCCGCTAACTCGGCGAGCCCCACGAGCGTTGACCCACGCGTCGCCGCCGGCGTACGCCGGGCCCAGATCCGGTAGTGCGCTTTGAGCCAGGGAAACAGATTGTTGTTTTGAGCGGGGGGTAAGTTACGCGTCAGGGTCTGGTCGAGGTGGTGATGTGTGTTTACGAAGCCGGGCAGAACGATCTGGCCCGAGAGATCGAGCACCTGGTCGGCGCTCGAAGGAAGCTTGTCGCTCGGGCCAACCTGTTCGATGATCCCGTCCCTGGCAAACAGGCCGCCGCTCTTGAGCTCGCGCCGCTTGTCGTCCATCGTCACGAGCACGGTGGCGTTCCTGGCCAGAAGCGTGGGCATGAATTTATCAGTCCTTATCTTGGAAAACCGGCCGCCGGGTTCAATTCAAGATTCCCGTCAAACGCGCAATACCCGAGCGCCGCGTTCTCCAGAAGGAGACGGCTTTATAATCAGGCTCGCACGCCCGGGCCACTCACTTCCGTAATGGTGCGCGTGACGTCCTCGGCCGCGGCCTTGGTGCGGGTGCTCTCGACGGTTCGAGCAAGTTCTTACTGAAGGATTACAACACACATATTGATCGATGGCAATGATCGCCCTTTATTGAAACCTTGTCATAACCATAGGTCACGCGGCGCTCTTTATTTTGAACGGCGAGCCTGATCGATCGCAAACGGCCGGCGTAGCCTGGAAGAGTGCTGGCGATGAGAACGCCCAAGCCGACGTGCCGGCCTCAACGATGCCTGCGGCCTCGGTCTTGATCCGGGCGTGAAGCCGATTCGCTCCCGGGCCGTGTTTCGTGCGATTGTGGCCGGCCCGGAATTTCTCGCGCCGTCTTTCTCGCCGCCTTGATCCCTGAGCGGGAGCTCCGCGCCGCGACTGGCCTGGTCATGACCAGGTTACGCCACGTGAGCGGGGCCCGGTAATCGCCGTTGGGATGGCCGCTACTGGTGCCGTCGAGCAAGACGCCCTGGGCATTGGTCAGACCGCCAGGGGCCGTGCCGTCGACGACCATGGTGTAGCGCTCGTGGATATTGATCCGCTCTTTCGGCCGTAATGTCACGGTCAGCGCGGCCGGGTCGTACGTGGCCGACTTGACCCTGATGACGCGTCCCGACGGACCGATGATGCGATAGTCTTTCACGTCTTGCGCGGTGACCGCGTCGAGTGCCTGGTCGAAGGTGAGAACCACCGTCGTCGGCAGCATGTGATAGCCATAGCGCTGCATATGCGTGATATGCGGTCCATTCGTCGAAGCAGGGGGAGTCGTCGTGGGCGGGGATGTCGCCGGGGGCGTCGAGCTTGGCGTGGAAGTTGAAGTGGAAGTTGATGTCGGAGAAGACGGGGCCGCATTGATCTGAATGCTCGTGGTGAATGTGTTATCGGCCGGGTTGGCGTCTGTCTGGGCCTCGGTCGCGGTACCGCTCACGGCGGGTGTCGCCGCCCCGGCCGTCGGAGTGACTGTGATCGATTCGGTGACACTGGCGCCGATGGCCAGGTTGCCGATATCGAAGCTGAGCGTGCCCGACGTGGGCGTCACTCCTCCCGTGGCCGAGACGAAAGTCGTGCCGGCCGGAACAGGGGCCGCGAGCACCACGCCGGTTGCGGCGGCCGTGCCGCTGTTGGTGACGGTCAGCGTGTAGGTCACATTGGCCGGCAGGGACGCCGAATTGGGTACATCTCCTGTGACGCTGAGATCGGGCTCGGGGGTCGCCGCCGCTGGCGTGATCGCGAAAGTGAGCGGGGCGCTGGCGGCGCTGGCGTAGTTGCCGCCGCCGGCGTAATTCGCGACGACCGTGTAGGTGCCGGCGCTCACCGGTGCGACCGATGTTCCCTGGCCGCTGGCACTGCTGCCACTGTAGTAAACGAAGGTGATCGCGGCATTCGGTGATGTGGCGAGTGTTCCATCGCTCTCCACGCCCGTCACGGTGGCGCTGGCGGCGAACGCGTTGCCCGTATAGGTGCCGCCGCCGTCGGTCACGGTGACGGTTGGTGTCGCCGGTGTGATCACAAGGGTGGTGGTCGTCGTGACCGGTGCGTAGTTGCTGTTGCCGGCGAAGGCCGCGGTCACCGTGTACGTGCCGACGCTGGTCGGCGGCGTGCTCGAGATGACGTTGTTGCTGTCGGCGTAGGTGAATGTCGGCGTGCCCAGGTTTTCGCCGGACGAGCCGGTTATTGTTCCGGTGGCTGCCTGTGCCATTCCATTGTAGGTAAACGAGCTGCCGCTCGTGATACTGATCGTCGGTACGGGAAGTGCCGCGCCAACGGCGATCGTGGCGGTGGCCGTCGCCGTGATCGAAGGATTGGACAGTGACTGCACCTGGACGGTCACCGTGCCTTGCTGGAGCGCGGTGAGATTGACCTGAAGGACGAGCGCGCCGGTAGAGAGCCCTGGAAGGATGAAGATGGGAATGGTCTGCGTTGGTGAGCCATCCAGTCCAGTAAGGCTCGCCTGCACGGGCCCCGTGGTGCCGGTGATCGTGGCCGTGTACGAATCCTGGAGGTTGCCCGTATTATTCACGTCGAGTATGAATGTGGCCGTCCCGGTTTGCGCGAGGGTCTCTGAGCTCGGGCTGAATTGCGCCGTCATTCCCATTGAGGTCGGGATCATCACGTCGGCCGAGCTGCTGGCCACGATGCTCGGATTTGTTTGCGAGGTCGCGACGGCGAGTAGTGACAGGTTGCCGGCGACGGCGAAGTTGACGGCGCCGACATTGATCGGCACGGCGGCCGACTTACCCGCGGCCAGCGTGACCGTCGAGAATCCCGTAAAGCTCGCGACGGTGGCAGCCGGGCCGGCCAGCGTCAGGTTATAGGTGTCGGACACCGTGCCCGTATTGGTCACGACCATGGAATAGGTGCTACCCGGTGCGGCGCTGCTGGACGGTTTCAGTTCGACGCTCACTCCGCCGGCCACAATCGTCAATTGGCCGGTCAACGTCGTGCTGGCATGATTCGAGTAAACCTGCACTGTGAACGAATAGCTTCCCGGCGTGGTTCCCCTTCCGCAAGCCAGCACGATCGGGGCATCCTTGAAATTGCTCGCGCCCGGTGACAAGTCCAGTACCATGTCTTGGCCGATAAAGTAGACCCCGTCGGGCAGACCATCGACATCAAAATAAAACGTATCCTCCGCGCTCCCGGTATTGGTGACCTGCAAACCGAATTGGACTTCCGTCCCCTCACCTGCGGTGACCTGCGTGGGCGTGAGCGCCGCGGCGATGCCATAAGCAATACCGGTGGGCGTCGCCGTCGCCTGGCCGGCGACCACCAAGACAGCGCTCGCCGTCTGGTCGGCCGTCGATGTGATACTGCCGGCTTCAATCGAGAAAGGTTCATTCCCGTCATAGGCGTATGATGAAGCGGTGACCTGCAAGGGAACATCGACAGTGGCTCCGGCCGCGACCTTGATATCGGAGCTGCCGCCATCGTTGATCAGAACATTGGCATTCGAATCATACGGCTGAAACACGTCGTAGGTCACGGAAGCGTTCGAAGGATTGGTCAGCCGAATATCATAATTCGCGCTTCCGCCCGGGGCGACGGTTTGCGACGAGGGCAAGATGCTGATGATCGACACGCCCGTGACGGCCGTACCCGGCAGTTGCAGCGTGCCCGAAGCTCCCTGGCTGGCGAAGGCGACCGTTGTGCCCGATGTCACCGGCACGACTTCGTCGGCCGTGAGGCCGTTAATCCGCGATTGCCAGGTAAAGGTCGGATTCGCGAAACCGTAAGACAATGTCGTTTGCCAGACATAGGTGTCTGAGTTCGTCCCCTGGATGATTTGAGTGGGGGGCGTGTCGAACGATCCCGCGACGAGCGTGGCTCCGGTTGTCGGCACCACAACCGACGCCGTCACGGGGATGCTCACGATATTGCCGATCGTGTAGATCGACAACCCCTGCGCACTGGCACCATATAGGAGATCGCCCGAGACGGCCAGCTCGCCGGCGAGGGACGTCACGGGCGTGGCCGTGATGACCGGGTTCGTGGGGTCGCTCGGATCGACCAGGAGGAGAACCGGCTTGCCATTAACTTCCGCTTCACTCACCGCGAACAGACCATTGCCGAGCGACTGTACCGAGATCTTCGCACCCGTGGAGCCAGGCGGGGGGAACTGAGCGTCGGAGACAGTGGTGCTCAGTAACACGGGGGCGGCCGGATTGGTGATGTCAAGCACCGACAGCACGAGGTTGCCCGTCTCGTCCAGGAGATTGTTGGAATTGAGGCCCGTAGTGCTCACGACAAGCGCTCGATTCCCCTGAATGCCCACATCGACTACTTGAACAGTCCCGGGAATATCCACCTCGCCCAGAACCGACAGACTACTCGGGTTGGAATAATTAACGACCAAGACACGGCCGACGCCGTCGGTCACGCTGCTACCGGTCAAGGTCGTGCTGGCGAAATACGCAATCTCATCGTTGACGATCGTGCCGCCAAGCTGGCGCGTGTCGCCACCGTCGGGCGCCCCCTTGTCGTTATAAAGCACGTTCGCAAGTTTGGGAGCGGTCGGATCGCTGACATCAATCGAGAGCACGCTGCCGAAGGAACCGATGAACCCGCTGAAAAACGAATAGTTACCCCCGTCGGTCGGCACAAGTACCGTGTTTCCGTCCACGAGGAGATCACTCATGTACTGGTAGTCGATCAGCGTATTGCTCACCAGTGACGGGCTGAGCGGATTCGCCAGCGAATAAATCAGGAGAGAGAACTGGTTGGCGTTGCGCGACGCCGTTGAGCCGACAATCAGGTAATTACTGCCGCCGATAACATCGACTCGGGCAACGGTGATGCCGCCACTCACAATCAGCTTGCCACCGAACGATCCGTCGTCAACAGGTGCCGAAGAATTGCTGACGTCGACAATATGACACTCCTCGCCGATCCCCACCGTATTTTCAGGCGATTCGACGTGATTGTTGCGCTGTATGACATTGTTCGTTGCCACGTTCAACTGGCACCGTCGATTTGGTTGTCGTCGCCGTTGCCGGAGTCCACGCTCTCCAGATCGTGTCCAGCGTCAACACCACGAATCGCACCAGTGTCTTTCGCCGCCGCCATTTGTACCGCACTTTCTCTAGCAACCGGAACATCCGGTTGGTCCGCTCCACATGGTTGTTAGTTCGCACACGGCGGCTGGCCGGATTGCTCAGGTAGGCCATCAGTTTGGAAAACTTGTCATCGCTCAGTTGCTCCATCGCCTTGACCAGTTCCGGCACTGCCTGGAATGCCCAATCTTGGACGATCGCGGCCCGCCGGCAACGCGCCTGATGGAGATCCTTGGGGGTGTCGAATAGCCAGTAAATCCGGTCGGCGAACCGTCGCAACGTTGTCAGTTCTGGCAGATACTCCAGCATCTGGGTCAGGTCGGCACGCTCTCTCTCGGTGAGGTTCTCTCGGCGTTTCACGATCAAGTAGCGATGCTTGAACACGAAGTACGCCTTATCCTTGACAGACGGACCTCGGCGAGCGGCGGCCTTCTTGGCCTGCTTGCTCTTGCGTCCTCGCTTCTTCTTTCTCCCGGCCTTGGCCCGACGGGCCATCGCCGTCTTCAGCCGTCGCACGGCATCCAGGATCAGCTCGTTGATGTCCTTCATCACGTGGAATACACAAAGCTGATGATCGGCGTCGGGCCAGAGTTCCGCCAACACGGCCGGGTCGAGGTTCGAGCCGTCGGTGACGACAACTCGCGGCATGAGACCCCAGGTTCTGAGGTTCTTGAGGAACCGCTCCATGTGGCCTTGGTCGTTCTTGCCGACCAGTGCGAAGGCGACCGGCAGATCGTTGATTGGGTCGGTCGCCAGAAGTAATGTGAACTGGCCCAAGTGAAGTTCGTCCACACAGAGCGTGCCGCTGAAATGCTCGAGCACCTTGCGGCGATGAACCGCCATGTCGAGTCCGGCGGCGAAGTCGCGGAGCACGTCGTAGACGAATCCCGGCGAGAGATCGAGGAGGAACTCCCGCTTGATCGATAGCAGGACCCGTTCGATGCTCATACCGTCTTCGAGGATGCGCTCCAGCAACAAATCTCGGACCTTGTTGTCGTACTTGGCCTTGGGGAGGACATTCTCGGGTGTGGTGCGGAAGGTGGTGCAGCAGTCGCAGTTGGCTTGATACTCACCGTATGTGATCTCAAGAACGGCGACCGTCTTATACGCGACGGTGCGAACAGTTCGTTTCAGAATCCGCTTACGTCGTCCGAGTTTGCCGCAGGTCGGACAAAGAGCTTTCTTGGGCGCGTGGTAAACCGGTATAACTAGTGGTGTGGGTACGGGTACATCCGTGCTCATGCTTGTGTCCTGGGTGAAGAGGTCGTGTCCTAACCTCATTGCGCAGGACGCAAGCTCTATCTTTCAAGCCCAAAACGGCTTACCACGGCTTGATCGCCTGGTGGGGATCGGCGAGAAGTGTCGAAGCATCCCTACGGTTTCGCCGGTCGTCGGGTTGATGTCATACCATGCGAAGACCGCCTGCCCGTTCAGCAGAGGAGGAACTTCGGGTACGAGCGCGACATCGCCGTTCATCACTTCGTTAGTAATCAAAGTGATGGCACTGGCTGGTGCTCCAATGGCAGACAGCGCGCTCAAATTCCCAGCGGTGATTTCGATCGTTGAGATGCCCTGCTGGCCGGCTAGCTGAAAGACCGTGGCTGCCGATATCACTTCACCCTGGGCCGACACAAGGATCGCCTGCGTCTCGATGGCATTCTCCATAAAGCCACGGTCCATCTGAAACGCCTGGGCCGCGTCGGCAGGTTCTCCCGGCGTGGCAATTGCGTTGATTTGATCATCGAGGAGATCGGCGTCGACTGCGAGTGTGGGATCAATTGAAAGAATCGTTATTCGGGGGCGGTCGAAATAGGCAATGACTCCGGGCAGGCTCGCCAGGTTTGCCGTCGTCAGGGCCGACACTGCATTGAAGTTCTCGAGATCATAGCGCGTGATCAGAATTTCAGCAGAAGTCAAGGATTCCGTGGACGTCGCCGCAAAAAGCGATTGTCCCTGCTGGATGAGGTTGCCGATGGCGGTGGCCGCTGCCGCGCTGTCACGAACGTAGACGCTTGGACTGCTGGGGGCTGCCGACACTTCAAAGGTGGTCAGGTCGAAATCTGTGAGGGCAGGTGCACCACTGAGATTGACCGAGATACTGATTGGCGTGTTTGACTCGCGTGCCGCAATTCCGATGCTGTCGTAGATCGTGTGTTCGTAGGTTTCTGGCGCCTCTTGTGGCCCGCTCAGAATCACGTCTAAGAAAAGTCCTGTCAGAACTTGGCTCGCCAGAGGGAAGCTTGACAATACCTCTTGATAGGCGGTTCCCTGGAGAACGACATCTTGTCCTGGGTCGAGTTGAGCGGCATCGCCTATCTGGATGTAAGGCGAATACGTATTTGTCACGAAAGTATAAAGTGAGCCAACCGCTGACTGACTGACGAAGTTGCCAGTGGTGAGCGGGTGACCAACCAGTTGCACGTCGTCAAATGTTTGGTCCAACACCACGGTTTGCGTCAGGCCGTTGCTGCCGAATACGAGCGCTTCTGCGGCCTGACTATAGATTTCCGCGGTTAATGTGATCTCAGTTGTTTCCCGCATGGCATCGGGTACTTCCGTGAACGTACCCGTAGGTGTTGTGAAGCTTTGGCCGACGGCGGCGCCAGGCATAAGTGGATCGGCACTAACCCAGCCGGAACCGGTATCGAATTCGAGCCAGAAATGGTTCTCCGTCTCCGATAAGAGCTGTCCATCGCTTTCGGGGTCGGACGTCTGCGTGCCCGAAGGTATATAGCCAACTGTCTGGTCACTGGACGGGAACATCGACGAGACAAGCTGTTGCGCCTGAGTGAAAGACAGAGTACCTTCAACATATTGAGCAGGAATGCCCGAAGCGTGCATCAACGCCACTCCCAAGCTTGCGACGTCTAGGGCGTTGCCCGCCTCCGCCCACAAAGTGCCGCGGGCCCCTCGCACCGAGCCTGTGTAAGCGTTGTACGTAATGCTGTTATGCAAAAAGTTGAAAATATTTTGTGCGTTATAGCCGAGCTCAGCCGCGAGCTCTTGAATGTACGGGTCGCTCGCGTTAGCGTCGGGCGTTGAGGAGAGCAATTCTGGATCGACACTTCCTGGAATGAGCTGGGCGGCAGGTGTGGATGCTGCGACCTGGGCACCTTCTAGTGTTGCGTACGCCGCGGCACCGGTGTCCAGCGTCGTGATCGTGGCGCTGCCCAACGATAAAGTCACGGTTACACTCACAGAGGCAAAGCCTTATAGGGTGCCCAAGCTCCACGCGAGATTCTGACCATTTTGATCGGGCGTCTGCGATGCATTCAATAATGTGATGCCGGTGGCAAGCGAGTCGGTCAAGAGAATTCCGCTGACGGTGCCGGGTTCGTCGTTATAAATGGTATATATGATCGTCACTTGGCCGTCCTGGATATCCCCGGTGGTATCCGACGATAGTGTTCGGCCGACGACGATTGCTGCGGTAGTTGGCGCGGGCAAGATCGTCTCTTGCTGGGTCGCCAAGCCATAGCCAGGGGCCGTCACGGTCAGCGTGGGCGATCCTGCATTCGTATCGACATACTGAAATGTCGCCGAGCTCGAACCCTTGGGAATCGTGATCGTCGATCCGGAGAGGGCCGAGCCATTGGTGTTCGAGAAGATGCCTCCGCTCGAGCTGCTCGAGAGCGAGACGACGATACCGCCGCTGCCGGCTGATACCGGATTACCGTCGAGATCGAGCAATTGCACGCCAACCGTCTCCGGTTGACCGGCCGCCGCCGTCTGTCCGAGTGTCGTGAAGACGATTGATGGCGGCTGGGTCTGAAACGCGCCGATGTCGAGACTGCCACCGACTGTACGAGGCAGACCCCGCTGGTCGGTCGCGGGCAAATTCGCGCTGGCATTACCAGCGCCGATCGCCGGACTTCCCGCGGGGAGCGCCAGGGTCTCGGTTGGGCCGCCAAAGTTGCCCAGTAGGCCGAGCATTGGTGAGTTGCTGAAGACGTCGTTCGGTCCCGGATTCGGATTGGTCGTGGGATTGTTCATGGCCGTTCCGAGCAAGTTATTGCCCTTGTCGGTCGTAATCACGCCGCCGATGTCTGAGCCCGATCCATAAGTGAAGTTGCCGGCCACGATCGTATTCTGCAAGCTCAGCGCGCGTACCGGTGTTCTCGACACCTCCGCCGTTACCTGCGCCGTTATCGTACAGGGTGGCATCAGTCAAAGTCACATTGCCGTTTGATTCATTGTCGATAGCGCCGCCAGATCCCGATGCGAGGTTGGTGTTAAACGTGCTGTTGCTCGCCGTCACCGTGCCACCCGCGTTTTCGATCGCACCCCCCCCGGAGCCCGTACCGAAGGTTTGATTGTTGGCGAGCGTGCTACTTGTGATCGTCACTGTGCCGGCGTTGTTGTTGATACCGGCGCCGTCGCCGGAAGCCTGATTACTGGCGATCGTCGTATTCGTGAGCGACAACGGGCCGTCGTCGTTTTCAATCGCGCCGCCGGCGGAAGTTGCGCTGTTGCTCGACAGGCTGTCGCGCGTCAGGGTCGCGGTGCCGCCATTGTTTTCGAGCACTCCGCCATAGGCAGCACTGTTGCCGGTGAAGATGTTTCCACTCAGAGTCATTGAAGCCGATAAGCCAGCAACCGCGCCCCCCGAATTCTGAGCCGTGTTGTCGGAGAAAGTCGAATTATTGACCGTCAGCGGCCCTTCACTTGAGATCGCGCCGCCATCCTTGGCGTTGTTGCCGCTCAACGTCGAGTCGATCACGGTCAAGGTGCCACTACTGTCGACGGCGCCGCCGTTGTTCGTGGCGAGGTCGCTGGTCAACGTGACGTTGCTCAAGGTCAACGTCCCCTGGTTTTCGATACCGCCGCCTTTTGCGGCGGATCCGTCCGAGATGGTGGCGTTGCTCACAGTCAACGTCCCAGCATTATCAATGTCACCACCGTCATTGGTGAAGGCGTGGCCCGCTTCCATGTTGAGATTGGCCAACACCACGCTCGCGCCGCTGTCGATCACGAAAATGCGGCTGTAGTCGCCGCTCAAGGTGATCGGCGTGCTCGGGCTGCTGCCGTCGATCGTGATGGTGCCGGTGCCGGCGCCGTTGAGCTCGATCTGACCCTGGCTCAGATCGATTGTGCTGCTTCCCAGCGAATCGTCGAACGTGATGGTATCAGAGAGACCGGCGATGGCGTCGGTGTCGGCCTGGGCGATCGCTTCGCGCAGCGAGGTTTCGTTGTCGACGTGGCTGTCGGTGGGATTATTGACGACCAAGGTCGAAAGCAAGGTCCTGGACTCAAGTTGCTGCATGAATGGTCGTAAAGGCGCGACACGCGCGCGCGTCGCGCGCGACCCGATGTGCCAGGACGAGTGCGGAGCCAGCGCAGGGAGCGAGAGTTTTCACGCCTGTGACCCTTTCAAGCGAGCGAACTGGAGCGTTGAAATTCGATTCGATGGGATTTCGGAAGTTCTGTCGGCGCGGAAATGGCGCTTGCGTCATCGCCGACCACGCGGGGGGACCTACTCAGTCGATCAGCCAGTCAATCCATTTGCGGCTTTTCTTGCGGTGCATTGCAATGAAGCGCTCAACAAACGATCGTCGGCTCAATGTGTCCTTGCGAAGGTGTCTCGAACCTTTGGTGCCTCGCCGGCTCCGCCGCCAAATCCGCGCGTGATGATCTAAACCGACATGCTTGCATGCCGAAAAATTTAGGTTTAAGCTAAAAGTAGTCCGTTCGCGACAGACGAAAGCTAACACGGACTCTAAAAAAAGTTGAGATAGAACGATCCGCGGCTCCGCAAGCATGCGAGCAGGTTGCCAGCCGGCCGACCATCCTTGTCATTTGCCGTCGAAGCAATGTGTTGATGCCGCCGCGTTGAGTCGGTTCAGATGAGCGCAAACAGACGATCATTGAAATGGTGGCACACGACGATTCGTTGACGAACGTAAGCCTGCTGCGCCGCGTGGCCCTCGTGCCGAGGGACGAGGCGGCCTGGGCGGAATTTGTGAATCGTTACGGCAAGAAGATTCTCAAGTGGTGCTGCGACCGGGGATTGCAGGACGCCGACGCGCTCGACGTCAGTCAGGTTGTCCTCGAGCGCCTGGCGGTGCGGCTGCGCTGTTTTGTGTATGATCCGTCGCAGAGCTTTCGCGGATTCTTGCGGAAGATGACCAACGATGCGGTATGTGACGCGATTGCGGCCCGCGCGCGGTCGGGGCCTTGGGCGCCAGCGCCAGCGTGCAGTTCTTGGCCGATGTCGAGGCACGCGACGACCTGATCGCTCGCCTGGAGAAAGAATTCGACCTCGAAGTTCTCGAGGAGGCCACGAAAACCGTGCGGCAGAAGGTCATGGGCCATACGTGGGAAGCCTACCATCTGACCGCCGAAAAAGGCCTGTCAGGTGCCCAGGCGGCCGCCCAGTTGGGAATCAGCGTCGAACGCGTCTTTGTGGGCAAGGGCCGAGTGCTCAAGATGCTTCAGGAAGAGGTGCGCAGACTCGAAGGTCTTTGATATTGACGACGTTGCCGCAGTGAGGCGGCACCGAGTTGATTCCCACGGCAAGCGAGGTCGCCACCGTGTCAAATTGCATCACGCTGGAGCAGTTGGATCGCCTCGTCCACGAACGGTTGGACGAGCAAGAACGCTCAACGGTTGTGGCACATGTGGAAGTGTGTGCGTTCTGCCAGCACCTGCGCTTGAACAGATCACCACCGATCCTGAAACGGATTTGCTGGTACGGCCTACGAAAACAGATGACCGCGTTGATTTCCTTTTCGATCGCCTGAAATCGATCCGGCCGCGGTTCCTCGAACCGCACCGGCCGTTGCTCAACAGCGGCAGCGAGCGCCCGCCTGATCGGCATCGTGAAAAACCAATCGCCGGCCGCAACGGCAGTGGCGCCGGCGATTCATCCGTGCCGTATCCCCTTATCGAAGGTTTTTGCATTCTCCGCGAGATTGGCCGCGGCGGCATGGGCATTGTCTATGAGGCCGAGGAGCAGAAGCTGAGCCGACGCGTGGCGCTGAAGCTCCTTTCGCCTGGCGCCCTGCATGATGAACAGCAGATCCATCGCTTCGACCGCGAAGCCAGGGCCGCCGCGCGGCTGCACCATACCAACATCGTGCCAGTCTTCGGGTTCGGCCAGCAAGATGGGCAGCCCTATTACGTGATGCAGTATATTGACGGCCTCGGCCTCAATGTGGTGATCAGCGAATTGCGCCAATCCGCGTCCGCCAGGGCTTTGGCTCGACCCGGCGCGGCGGCGATCGCTTTGGCGTCGCCCCTTGCTGGCTTCGCCGAGATGGATTCGCTGTCAAGCCAGGGCCGCACCGATTCCCGGCGCATTGCGCGGATCGGGATTCAGGTGGCCGAGGCGCTTGATTACGCCAATCGCCACGGCGTGCTCCACCGCGACATCAAACCGTCAAACCTCCTGGTCGACAAGGCCGGCACGGTGTGGGTGGCTGACTTTGGGCTGGCCAAGACAGTTGACTCCGACGATCTGACGCGCAGCGGTGACATCGTGGGCACCGTGCGTTACATGGCCCCCGAGCGGTTTCGAGGCGTGTGCGATGAGCGGTCGGATGTTTATAGCCTGGGCCTCACACTCTATGAGCTGATCGCGCTCCGGCCGCCTTACGGGGCCATTGAGCGGCACGAGTTAATCGATCGAGTGCTGCACAATGAGCCGACCCGGCTCAAAAACCTGGCTCCCTCCGTCGCGCGTGACCTGGAGACGATCATTCACAAGGCGATCGCCCGTGACCCGGCGCGGCGGTATGCCACGGCGGCTGCCCTGGGCGACGACCTACGCCGATTCCTGGCCGGCCAGCCGATCAGTGCGCGACGAGCGCGGTATGACGAGCGAGCCATACGCTGGTGCCGGCGCAACCCCTGGGTCGCGGCCTTCGATGTGGCCCTGGCCGTGGGTGTCGCCGGCAGCAGCGCGCTGGCGGTCCGCGCGACGAAGGCGCAATAGGCGGCTCGCCTGGCCGAGGAAACAGCCCGTGCCCAGCGCGATCGTGCCGTCGTCGCCCGCGACCGTGCGCTCAACACCGTTCGCAAGCTGCTGCTCAGTGAATCGGTCCAGTCGCTTGCCGAGGAAATGCAGGCGTATCGTCGCGAATTGACGGCCGCCGGACTTGAAGAATCGCTGGCCCTGGTCCGCGATCTCGAGGGGGATCCGCAGGCAGATACCCAGCTTGTGGATGCTCACGTTGCCCTGGCACGGTCCCAGCACGACGCTGGCGAGAGGAACGAAGCCCTCCAATCGATGCGTCATGCGATCACGTTGGCCGAGGGTTTCGTGGCGCGTGATCCGTCCTCGATTCGCTACCAGGATTGCCTCGCCTCGACCCTCAGCCGGGTCGCCGCGATGACCTCCAATATCGATGAAAGCCTGGCCGTCACCCAGCGATCGACCGAGATCCTTCGACGGCTTCTCTCTCAGGGTGTCGGTCATGAAAAGTCTGGTGAAGTCATCCGGACCATCGCCTTGAACGCCTACAATTCAGGCCACTTGCTTTGCACTTCCAAGCACATTCCGGAAGGGATCAAATCACTCGAGGCCGCGCTCAAAACCTATGAAAACCTCATGCAAGTCGGCGATCGATCGCCCAAAATCCGTTCCATGGCCGCGCTCTGCATGATGTATCTCTGCCGTCTTTACCCTCCCGAGAACGCGGATCACGACGCGATTGACATGGGACGCAAAGCGATCGCGATCTACCAGGGGCTCTTGGCGGACGACCCTGAAAGTTTTGAGTATGCCAACCTGCTCAACGGCGCATTGCAAGAGGTGGGCTCCAAGATGATGGCGTCCGATCGGTGGGTCGATGCGATTCCTTACTTCAAGGACGTGCGGCGAAACCGCCAGGAAGCCGCCGCCAGGCATGGCCGCCTGGCCTCGAGAATGGTCCAGATTCAAACCGATCTGGCCGTCGCCGACTTCAATCTTCGCCAAGCTTATGATTTTGGTCTCGAGCGCTACGCCGGCCCGCGCAGGGAAATTGTCGAGGAAGCCTTCGAGATCTGCGAAAAGATCACCCTGGTCCAGCCTCTGTCCTGGAACCTTCGCCACGTGAGCGCCAATACGTGTTTCGAGATGGCCCTCTATCGCGAGATCGACGGCCAGGAGCTCGACCTGGCGCTGCTTCGGAAGGGAGAAAAGCTCTGGAGCGAGCTCTTGCGTGAAGGCTCATGGAACCTGGACGCGCGTTGCCAGTTGATGATTGTTCGCCGCGAGCTGGCCCGAGTTCTGGCAGCGCGCGACCAACCCAGTGAAGCCAAGCGCTGGGTCGACGAGGCCGCCGTCGTGGGATGCGGCCATCCCGACGCGCTTTACCAGACGCGCCTCGAATACGCGGGACGGATTCCCACGGTGGCCGCAGACCTGGTGAAGATGGATCCCCCTCGCCACGGCGCACTACGTCAGCATTTCTTCGACGAGGCCATGGCCTTTCTCCATCAGGCGGTTGCCAGCGGCTTTACACAGGTCCACCAGTTCCAGACCGAACCCAAGTTAGCTTCGATGCGCTCCGACCCGCGGTTTCGTGCGTTCGCGGCCGATGCCCTGTTTCCCCGTGAGCCGTTCGCGGCGCGATAGGTATGGCAGGCCAGGCCATCCCTTTGTCCAGGATCAAATCGCCTGGCGCGGCCGTGGCGAGCGGAGCCGGGCCGGGCCCAGCGCCACAACGGCCCTGCCCCGTTTCTTGACGCGGTGTCGCCACCCACGGCTTTACACGCCGCCTGAAGACGAATACCATCAAAGTGAACCGTACCGACGCCGAGCGGAGAGTCTGGCTGGCTTTTGCGATAGCCCAAACCCCCGGCTCGTCGGCATTTCCCGTTCCGTTCCCGTTGTCCGCACACGTCGCGGAATCGAGGCCTGAAATGTCTCAAGCCATCGTCAACCCGGAAGAGCTTCGCCGGTTCGCAGCCCGGCTCAAGCAATTCAATAACGAGATGATCGGACAGTTGACCACGCTGCACGGCCAGCTTGCCGGGCTGAGCCAGACCTGGCGCGACCGCGAGCACGACAAGTTCGTCGAGCAGTTCGAGCAAACGCTTCAGGTGGTCAAGCGATTCACCGAATCGACCAACCAGCACATTCCCTTTTTGCTCCGAAAAGCCGAACGTATCGAAGAATACTTGCAGCAGCGCTAGGGCGGGCCAGCCAGGTGGGTGGGTGGCGCCTGGCAAAGCGCCGTCGATCGATAGAAGGGTCTTCGCCGGGCGATCGGTTGTCTTGCGATAGAGAGCCCGACCGGCGAGCCCGTCGCTTCTCTGTCGGTGCGTCTGGCTCGCGTCAAAATTCCAGGGGTTTGAATTCCGTTCATGAGGGAATGCCCGTCGCGGCTCTACCCTCTCCGCTTGATTCGCGGCGTTTTCGACGGCAGGATTGATCAATGAGCAAATCAGCCAATGTCTTATCCGTTCAGACGCTCAAGGATTTCAAGCTGGCGATGATCACGTTCGCCGAGGACGCGCGAAACTCGCTCAGCGGAGTCGACATGGAGCTGCGCCGGATGCGCGATTGGCTCGAGCGCGACCAGCTTGGTTACTGGCAGTCGCAAATCAAGAAGCGCCAGGAAGACATGATGCAGGCGCGGGCCGATTTGCACAAACGGAAAATCTCGCAACAGGGCAGCGATGCGGTTTCCGACGCCGAGCAGAAAGAGGCCCTGCGCGAAGCCACTCGCCGCCTGAGGATCGCCGAGGAAAAGCTGGCCCTGATCAAGCGCCTGATCCCTGTTCTCCACCATGCCATCGATGAATACCACTCTCATTCCCAGCCCCTTGGCGATCATCTTTCAGGGGGCTTTGAAAAGAGTGTGTTCACCCTGGAAAAGATGGTGGGTGCGCTCGAGGCTTATCTGGCGCTGGCGGCTCCGACCGCGCCGGGCCTCGACTCGTTTACCCAGTCGGGTGCATCGGCGACATCGACCGGAGCATCATCATCGAGTGCCGGTGATACCGCAAGCGCGACGTCGACGGCCGCCGAATCCGCGGCGGCGGCCAGTCCGGCGCAACGACGACCGAGGCAAAACCAGCCGGCGCGGCCGGTTCCGATCCTGCTTCGGTCGCGGCGTCGCCTGCCTCTGGCAATGAATCATCCCTGGTCTCTGGGAGGGCATCATGAGCGCTCAATCCGGACGGCTGCAACACGCCCTGAAACACTTGAGAGAGAAGTGGGATATCGCCCAGGACACCTGGAACGACCCGGCCTCTCGCGACTTCGAGAAGAACCATCTCGTACCCCTTGAGCAAACCACCAAGAACGCCATCATCGGCATGGAAAAGCTAACCGAGGTTCTGGGCAAACTCCGGGCTCAGTGCAGGGAAGACTGATTGACCGGGCCCCGGGAACAGAAGCGAGTCGCAACAGGTCGTGCCGAGCCGAGTCGAATCGGAGCGTCGGCCCAAGCTAATCTCATGCGTCGTCGCGAACTTGGCGTGCGACACATCTAATAAGTAAGAATGGATCATGGATCATGCCTGAATCGCCGCTCGTTCAAAAAGAGACCGTCGCCCTGGCCGACCTCGAAAAACTGATCGCCGATCGCGTCAAGCGCGAGTCGGAGACCGAGCTGGGCTTTCGCAAACGTATCGAACGCGAAGAAACCGAATACAAGACCGCCGCGCGCCAGCTTGCCAGCAAGTATCAGGTCGATAGCGAGTCGCTCAATGCGCAATATGCTCGCGCGCGACGAGGTCAGCCAGACGTTTCAGCGTGACAGCCAGGCGTGCAAGGCCGAATACGCCCAGGCCAAGAAGCAGATTGAAGAGCAGTTCAAGAAAGACCAGCGCCGGGCCAAGAAGGCCAAGGAAGAGACCGGCTGGCAGGCACTGGCGTTCTTCGAGGGGTCACGCGAGGAAGGTGTCAAATGGCGGCGGGCGACCGATGCCAACTGGCATGGCGCGCTCGATGAGTTTCATCTGAAGAAGGAGACCGCCGAGTATATTCTCAAGCGCTTTGGCCGGCTTGCGGCGAACCTGCCCGACCCTGTGATCGCGCCCCCCGTCGAGACACCGGCCCCCGTTCCGGCTGTCGCGGATGCCGCAGCGCCGGCCGCGGAAGGAGCCGCCCCTACGGACGAGGAGCCCAAGGACACCACGCCCCTGGGCTCGCTCAACGCCATTTCGGCGCACATCGACAAGGAGCTGATCGCGACCGAGGCGCTCAAGCTGCCCAAGTTCTTGCGGCCCGATATGTTTATCTGGCCATTCTTGTTTCTCGCCGTCGGCGTGGTCGGCGCGCTTGGCGTCTTGACACCCGTCGGCTGGACGGTCGCGGGCGTCGTGGGGGGCGTCGTTGGAGTGGGGGCCGGCATCGGGGCCTATATCGCTCTGTCGAAAACGGCGCGGCCCCAGGTGGTTGAGCACGCGGTGCTCTTGCGAAACGCGATCTTCGAGGGCGACCAGCTCATCGAGCAAAACAAGGAATGGGTCAAGATCGAATTCGAAGGCAAGCTCAAGGAGCTCGATAAGAACCGCGAGACGAAGGTACGCGACGCCGAAGAGGTGATGAACCGCCGCATCGGCGAATTGCAGGAACGCCAGCAGAAACAGCTCGAGGAGGCAGACAAGATTTACCCGCGCGGCTCGGCGACATTGGCCGCCGCCAGGACGAGGGGAACAAGAAGGTCGAGGCCCATTTTCCGCCGAAGATCGCGGCCCTCAAGGAAAAATACGAGACCGACCGGCGCCAGCTTGATGAATCGTATGCACGGACCAAGGCGACCACGCAGGAGCAATACAAGCAGACCTGGGACAAGCTGATCAGTGACTGGACCGGCGGCATGAGCCAGATCAGCGGCATTATTGACGACGTGCGCGACGAGGCCGTGCGCCGCTTTCTCGACTGGGGCCGGCCCGAGCTCGACGGCTGGAAGCCCCCTGTCGAGGTCCCGCCGGGCATGCGCCTGGGGGCGTTCGGGGTTGATCTCGATCATTTCCCCAATGGCACGCCGCGCGACCCGCGCCTGAAGTCGGTGCCCACCCATTTCGAGCTGCCGGCGCTTTTGCCCTTCCCGATCCAGGGGTCGCTGCTCATCAAGGCGGCCGACGCGGGCAAGGAGCACGCGATTCATCTGCTCCAGGCCCTGATGCTTCGCTATCTCACGTCGGTGCCCGCTGGCAAGGTGCGATATACGATCGTCGACCCGGTCGGCCTGGGCGAGAACTTCGCGGCCTTCATGCACCTGGGCGATTACCATGAGCTGCTCGTGACCAACCGCATCTGGACCGAGGCGCAGCACATCGAGCAGAAGCTCACGGATCTCACCGAGCACATGGAGAACGTGATCCAGAAATACCTGCGCAATGAATTCGAGACAATCGAGGAATACAACACGATGGCCGGCGAGGTCGCCGAGCCGTTCCGGATTCTGGTGGTGGCCAACTTTCCGACGAACTTCAATGAAGCGGCCTTGCGAAGGTTGATCAGCATCGTCAACAGTGGCGCGCGTTGTGGTGTCTATGCCCTGGTGTTTTACGATACGAAGCTCAGCTCTACCCTCGGGATTCCAGCTCAAGGAGCTGGAAGGCCCGTGTGTCAACATGATCTGGAAGGAGGGCCGGCTCCAGTGGCGCGAGCCCAATTTCGGCCGCTATCCCCTGGCGCTCGATGGACCCCCTGACGCGGGTCGTTTCAGCGAGCTCTTGCACAAGGTTGGCGTGGCCGCGCGATGCCAACCGGGTCGAGGTGCCGTTCTCGTTCATCGCGCCCAAGGTCGACGAGTACTGGAGCTTCGACAGCAGCAAGGGCGTCGACATCCCTCTGGGCCGCTCCGGCGCCACCAAGCTGCAACACTTGAAGCTCGGCAAAGGCACGTCGCAGCACGTCTTGACCGCCGGCAAGACGGGCTCTGGTAAGTCGACCTTGCTGCATGCTCTGATCACCAATGGAGCGTTGCGTTACAGCCCCGACCAGCTCGAACTGTACCTGATCGACTTCAAGAAAGGCGTCGAGTTCAAGGTCTATGCCGCGATGGATTTGCCGCATGCGCGCGTCATCGCGGTCGAAAGCGAGCGAGAGTTTGGCCTGAGCGTGCTCCAGCGGCTGGATGTCGAGCTCAAGGAGCGTGGCGAGATTTACCGGCAGCTCGGGTGCCAGGACCTGGCCGGGTATCGCGAGGCGCGCCCCGAGGTCCCCATGGCGCGGGTCTTGCTGATCGTCGACGAGTTTCAGGAGTTCTTCGTCGAGGACGACAAGATCGCGCAGGAAGTGACATTGCTCCTGGACCGCCTTGTCCGCCAGGGTCGTGCCTTCGGCATGCACGTGATCCTCGGCTCGCAGACGCTCGGCGGCCAGTATTCATTGCCCAAGGCCACGCTCGGTCAGATGGCCGTGCGAATCGCGCTTCAGTGCAGTGAAGCCGACGCTCACTTGATCCTGAGCGAGGACAACACGGCCGCGCGGCTGCTCACGCGTCCTGGCGAAGCCATCTACAATGATGCCAACGGCATGATGGAAGGGAACAACCTCTTCCAGGTTGTCTGGCTGCCGGACGCGAATCGCGAAGCGTATCTCGAAAAGATCCAGGAGATGTCACGCGCGCTCAAGGTTCAGAAGCCGCCTCCGATTGTCTTCGAGGGCAATTTGCCGGCCGACGTGCGGAAGAATCCCTTGTTGAACCGGTTGCTCGAGGCGAGTGAATGGCCCGAAGCGCCGCGGGCCGATTACGCGTGGCTCGGCGACGCGATCGCCATCAAGGATCCGACGGCCATCGTGTTCCGGCCTCAGAGCGGTAGCAACGTCTTGATTGTGGGCCAGAATGATGAAGCCGCGCTCGCCATGATGATGATGGGCGTGCTCGGCATCGCCGCGCAGCATCCGCCGGTCGGTCCGCAGGCGTCCCGGTTTTATCTCCTTGACGGCAGCCCCGTCGATTCGGCGCTCTCAGGGCAGCTTGGCAAGATCAAGGATGTCTTGCCGCACCCCGTCACCAACGTCACCTGGCGCGACCTCGCTACGACTTATACAAACCTGGCCGGCGAGATCAAACGCCGTCAGGAATCCACGTCCGATGACCAGGCGCCGATCTATATTGTGATCTACGACGTGCAGCGTTTCCGCGACCTCCGCAAGTCGGACGACGACTTCGGATACTCGCGTTATGACGAAGACAAGCCGGCGCCGCCGTCGAAGCTCTTCGGCGATGTCTTGCGCGATGGGCCGCCGGTGGGAATTCACACGCTGATCTGGTGTGACAGCGTCAACAACATGAACCGGACGCTCGACCGGCAAGGCATGAAGGAATTCGAGAATCGCATCCTTTTCCAGATGAGTGCCAACGATTCGAGCTCGCTGATCGACACGCCCGCGGCGAGCAAGCTGGGTGAAAACCGGGCTCTCTATTACAGTGAGGAAGAAAACCGGATCGAGAAGTTCCGGCCTTATGGTATTCCCGAGCTCGAGTGGCTCGAGAGCGTGAAGCAACGATTCGCAGCGCGGCCCGCGTCCCGAGGTCAACGGCCAGGCCGGCGGGGACAGCCATGGAGGAAACGGGGCGCCCGCTGCTCCTCCCCTCGTCGAATCGCACGCGTCCGTCGTGACGATGAATGATGAGCCCACCGAGGCCAATGGTCACGCCGAAAATGGCGGCGGTGGCAATGGGGCGTCGGTGTCTCCACTCGTCGAGACTCATTCGCCGAGTGCGCCCGCCGTCGATGACGTGGTCGAACCCCCTGTCGAGGCGGTGTGAGCCGGCGAAGACAGTGGAAGTTCAGCGCGATGAGGAACCACGCACCATCGGCCGGCTCGCCCCATCGCCGACCGGTGGGCTGCATCTGGGGCACGCGCGAACGTTCTTGATCGCCTGGCTGGCCGCCCGGCACTCGGGGGGGCGAATCGTCCTGCGCATCGAGGATCTCGATGCCACGCGTGTGCGGCACGAGGCCACGGCGGCCATGCTCGTCGATCTCCACTGGCTCGGTTTCACCTGGGATGAAGGGCCCGACATCGGCGGACCGGCTGCGCCTTATGTTCAGTCTCAGCGGACGTCGCTTTACGCCGCGGTGCTCGACCGGCTCAAGGCGGCTGAACGTGTTTATCCCTGCACGTGCACGCGGGCCGACATTGCACGAGCCGCCAGCGCGCTCATGCCGAGGACGAAGGACCAACCTATCCCGGCACCTGCGCCGGGCAAAGCGCGGCCGATGCGAATTCTCTCGCAGGCCGATCGTTCGCGTGGCGATTTCGCATTCCTCATGGCGGAGTGATGTGGAACGATTCTTTTCTGGGGTCCGTCGAGCCTCGATCCATCACGGATCGGGGGCGATTTTATCGTCGCGCAGGCAGAATACCGATCGTTCCTCCTCTTTTTCCTATCGAGGCTCGCGGTGGTCAGCGACGACGCAGCGATGAAAGTCACCCAGGTGATTCGCGGCGCCGACCTGGTGCCCAGCACGCCGCGGCAGATCTTGCTGTATCATGCGCTCGGATGGCCCGAGCCGGAATTTGGCCATGTTGGGCTTGCCGTCGGCGCCGACGGCCGCCGCCTGGCCAAGCGTGACGGATCGATCAAGCTCTCTGCACTACGCGAGGCCGGCGTTGATCCTCACCGTCTGATGGGTGCACTCGTTCATTCGTGCGGCTGGACCGAATCAATCACACCCATGACGCCGGCCGTTGCAATCGCGTATTACTCCGCGGCGCGACTGCCGGCGCAACCCTGGGTCGTCACGACGGATTGGCTTGAACGGCTTCATCGGGGCAGATGATGCCAGGTAGACCACGTCACAAATCGATGAGATCTTCGCGGGAGGGCGAGTCTCCGACGAGCCGAGTGCCATGGCCGCTTGACGGGAGGGCGAGTCTCCGACGAGCCAAGTGCCATGGCCGGGTTGCATTTTCCGGGAGGGCGAGTCCACTGCTGTGACCATCATGGGTCTGACGAAACTTCACGCAAACTTCACAAAAGACATGAATTCGGTTGCCTGTTCCTCCTAGATCGCTCGAATTGACAATCGAAATTACGATATGCGCATGCGATCACAATATCGCATTTGCTATATTCTGTTATGAGGATTAATGGTTTCCTCGATACGTCTTTCACAGTAAAGAGTTGCATGTTTTGCAAAGATGGTCACAGCAGTAGGGCGAGTCTCCGACGAGCCAAGTGCCATGGCTGCAAGAGCGGAGCAAAGCTTCGCTCTTGCGAGTTCCCCGATGCCGTGATCGCTCAAAACCGAATCGCTCGAATGACCTCATTCAAACCGCGTGATCCGGTAAGGCTGAGGATCAAGATGCGGCGACTGGCCCTCGATCAATTCCGTCACCAGCTTGCCGGTCGCCGGCGCCATCGATAGGCCAAGCATGTTGTGTCCAGCAGCGATCATGATGTTATCATGTTTTGGAATACGATCGATGATTGGCACACTATCATAGGTCATCGGGCGCCAGCCAAACCAGCGTTCGAGCACCGGCTCGCAGTAAGGTTCCTTGAGATAGGGTGCCGCGCCTTCTTTCAAAAGCTCCAATCTCTCGGGACGCAAAGATTCATCATAGCCGGCAAACTCCATGGTCGAGCCCAGACGGTAGCCCGATTGAAACGGCGTGACGGCCACGCGTGTCTCGGGGAATATCAGGGGAATTTGGGGACAAATCTCCGGCCGCGGCATTGTCAGGCTGTACCCTTTTCCCGGCTGGATCGGGACGCGGCAGCCAAGTTGTTTGTTCAAGGTCGGCGTCCAGGCACCGGCGGCCACGACGAACGTATCCCCGGTGATCTCACCGTGCTCGGTGTCGGCGGCCAGGGCTCGACCATTGCGGAATTGAAAGCCCCGAAATGGACAGTTCTCGCGGATCGTCGCTCCCTCCGCTTCGAGCACGCTCCGCCAGGCGGCCATCAGTTTGTCGGGCCGCAAGTGAGCGTCGTCGTGATAGAACCAGCCGCCAGCAAGACCCGGGCGCAGGGCTGGCTCGAGCTCGGCCATGCCCTCGCCATCAACTTGGCGGGCCGGGCACTGAAACGTTTCGCTCATGAGCGCATCGGTCGCCGCATAAGCCCGCATCCCCTCACGCGATCGATAGGCAAACAAAAGGCCGCGCGTCTGGTATTCACACGCCAGCGACTCGCGCTCGACCAGGTCTTGATAAAGGGCGATCGACGACAGGAGAAGTGGTTGGATCCCACGGCCGGCCGCGATCATGTCTCGCGTGTTGCACCGCGCCGCGAAGTGGAGCAGCCACGACCACAAGGCCGGATCGAATCGCGGCTTGATCGCAAACGGTGAATTGCGCTTGAACAGACTTTTCATGCCCTGGGCGACCATTCCCGGCTCGGCCAGGGGCAGGACATGGCTCGGACACACAAGACCGCAATTACCGTGCGAGCTGCCGCGGCCGAACTGGCCGCGCTCGATCAGCGTGATGCGCCAGCCGGAACGCATCAAGAAATAGGCGCAGGCTGTTCCGATCACACCGCCACCGATCACGACGGCATGCCGGCCGTTGTTCGCTCGGGTCATGGCCGGATGCCCATCGCAAACGGGTCGAGCACGTCAAACACGAGTGCGGCCTCGGCATTGACATATGCCGCCCCCTGGATGCGTGGACGGATACGGCCCCCGACCACCCGCACCGAGCCTTCAAAAAGGCTGCCGATAATACTTTCCTGGCGCCAGACCTCGCCTTCACGAAGCTTGCCATCGGCGTACAGGCACGCGAGCTTGGCGCTGGTGCCTGTGCCGCAGGGGGAGCGGTCGTAGGCCTTCCCCGGGCAGAGAACGAAATTCTTGCCATGAGCGCCGGCCACGGTGGGTGGGCCAAAGAGCTCGATATGATCGATCTCGGGGCCGTCGGCGCCCGTGACCTTCTGGTCGGTCAGGGCCTGGCGAATCCGCCATGTGACGTCGGTCAACCGTTCGACATTCGTCGCTCTCAAGTCTTCATCGTGGTCGTGCACGAGGAAGAACCAGTTACCGCCCCAGGCGACATCGCCGACATAAGTGCGCAGGCCCGGCACAGCCACGCTGACATCCTTCAAGAGGCGGTAGCTTTCGACATTGTTGACGGCCACCGTGTTGCGTCCCTCCAGTGTGATCGTGACCGGCCCCACCGGGGTTTCGAGCCTGTGTGTGCCCGGCCCGATCCGGCCCAGGTAGGCCAGCGCCACGGCGACTCCGATCGTGCCATGCCCGCACATGCCCAGGTAGCCGATATTATTGAAGAAGATGACGCCGGCGACGCATTCAGGGTCGACGGGCGGGAGCAAGATCGCCCCGACCATGACGTCTGACCCACGCGGCTCGTTGACGACCGCCGAGCGGAACGCGTCATGACGATCGCGAAAGACGGCCAGCCGCTCAGCCATCGGACCCGATCCCAGGTCAGGGCCGCCCGCCGTCACGATGCGTGTGGGCTCGCCGCCGGTATGCGTGTCGATCACCGAGATACGCGAGTGCACGTGTTGATTGACTCCAGACGCGCGATTGGTCGAAACCACCAGGACTCATACGGCCTGGGCTTTGAGAGGACGACTCGCGATCCCCTGGCGAATGATGGTCAAGACGCGCTCGCGCTCCGCACCGAGTAACGGGAGCCGCGGGGCGCGTACGTACTCTGACCCCAGCCCGCATTCCTGCTGCGCCAGCTTGATGTACTGAACGAGCTTGACGTGCGTGTCGAGATGGAGCAGGGGGGTATACCAGCGATAGATGTCGCGTGCCTCGTCCCAGCGGCCCGCGATCGCAAGATCCCAGAGAATGCGGTTCTCTTCCGGAAACGCATTGACCAGACCCGACACCCAGCCCGAGGCGCCGAGGAGGATGCTCTCGAGAATAAGATCGTCAACGCCGCAAAACAGCAAGTAGCGATCGCCGCAAACGTTGACCAGGTCGGTGATCCGCCGCACGTTTTCAGACGATTCCTTGATCGCCACCAGATTAACCTGGTCAGCCAGCTCGAGAAACATCTCCGGCGTGATATCGACCGAATACGACACCGGGTTGTTATAGACCATGATCGGCAAATCGGTCGAGCCGGCGACCGCGCGAAAATGGGCGATCGTCTCGCGCGTCAGACTTGTAAACCATGGCGGGGAGGACCATCAGGCCGTCGACGCCCAGCTTGTTGGCGTCTGCCACGAATTGTCGCGCCAGGGCCGTCGAATACTCGGCGACGCCCGTCAAAACGGGCACGCGGCCGGCGACACGCTCGACCGTCGTGCGCAAGACCTCGAGCTTCTCACCATACAGGAGCGAGCAGTTCTCGCCGACCGTGCCGAGCATGATCAGCCCGTGAATGCCCGCCTCGATCAGCGTATCGACATGGGCGAGCGTCGCGGCGATGTCGAGTGATTCATCCGCCCGAAATTGAGTCGTGGCTGCCGGAAAGACACCATGCCACGGAACGCTCATCATCGTCTCTCTCCCGCATCCGACGATCACGGTGGTCCAAGGTCCTGCTTCAACGCGTCTGTCAAGAATAATCGCCCCTACCACTTGCTGTCACGCGTGCGCTGGCAAAACGCCTTGAGGCCAGTACCAGTTTTGTCATCACACATCCCCGAACAGAACTCTTGCGTTGCCGAGACGTCAATCGTTAGTATTTGGATGGATGCAAGATGGCATTTACCGCATGTCAAGGGAGTAACCGCAAGATGAAGGCGTATCCTGGCACGTCTTGGATTTCTGATTCGTTGCGTTCTGGAACGGCTCGGCGTGCCGTGGGGAGGATGCGGCGCCAGCGGACTGGGTTTCAATCGCGGGCGATTGAGACGCTGGAAAACCGCATGGTATTGTCGGGGGGAACGGGCACCTTGCTGGGGAGTCTCACGTCTACCGGGGTTGTGACGAGCCCCGTGGTCGTCGCGGCGCAGGTTTCGACGCCGAGCTTGCCGGGCGGGTGGTCGAGCTCGAATGCCCAGGTCGCCCAGCTCAATAGCGACGTACAGAAGCTGGCGACCGAGCTCCAGAGTCTTGCGGGCAAGTCGGGCGTGACGATCGCCGATCTTGAATCGCTGGCGACCGATACCCAGTCGATCACGAATACCGGCTTCCGTTTCCAGTTCTCGACGCTCACGCCCGTGATTTCGGAACTGGCAAGCGCCGTGGCCGGCGGCACCTCGACGGCACAGGCCCAGAGCGATTTCAGCGCGCTTTTCAACGGGTCAAGCGTGTCGTCGAGCGTCATCAGCACGACTTTCAGCGACCTGGTTCGCACGATCAGCGATTCGCACGTGGCCACCAGCGATCTTTCGACGGTGTCTGGCGATGAGTCGGCGATTCAGACCGACCTGCACAATTTGCCTTGGGGTTATTTTCCACTCGACTATGGCCTGGTTCAACTGGCGACGGATTCGTCCATCAGTTTGAGCTTCCCGGCAGCGGCCACCGACCTGCCGGCGATCGTCGTCGGACCGGCGACGCCCATCAGCTTTGGCGGGAATTCCAGCCTGCTCGGCAGTCTGAACGATACAGGCATCGTCACGAGCCCCATCGTCACGTCCACGACGCCGACCGCCACGGGCACTTCGGCCACGGCCTATGCTCATCTCAAGGCCGATATCCAGGCGCTTCGCACCGAGCTTCAGTCGCTGGCGACAAAGTCCGGGGTGACGATCGCCGACCTCGAAAGCGTGTCGGTCGATGGCCAGAATCTCGCGCAGGCCGGCTTTCATTTCAATTCGTCGACGTTAGACCCGGTGATCTCCGAGCTCGCCACGGCCGTTGCGAGCGGCGCATCGACGGCCCACGCTCAGCAAGATTTCACCAACCTCTTCAGCGGAACGAGTGTCTCGACGACATTGATCAATACAGCCTTCAACGACCTGGTCAAGACGATCAGCGACTCCAAGGTCACCGCCGGCGATCTCTCGACAGTCGCGGGCGATCGCACCGCCATCAAGGTCGACAATCAAAATCTACCCGCGGTTCACGGCAAACACGCTCACACCCGGCCTGTCATACCGGTTCGCCATCACCGGATCGTCATTCCGATCCGGCATCG
This sequence comes from uncultured Planctomycetota bacterium, assembly GCA_963818265.1. Taxonomy (GTDB): domain Bacteria; phylum Planctomycetota; class Planctomycetia; order Isosphaerales; family Isosphaeraceae; genus CAWFRS01. Next base: position 1,505,996 of record CAWFRS010000001.1, read on the forward strand.
ATATCTGCGGTTCCTGCGTCGTCTCCACATCATTCGTTGAGAAGCGGCTGACGCACGCGTTCCGCTGGCTACGCTCCTGGATCCTGGCGTTTGCGAGGGCGCAAAGGCCGGGATCTTTTCGTGTTTGGCTTGCCAGCGTGGCGCGGTAAGATTTGTTGCAGGAATCTGGGAGAGTAGAAAAACTGCTGTCAACGACGACCGCCACGCAAAGGGAATCCGGAGCGACCCATGTCCGCAACCGCGCCGACCGAATCCATGATGTCGTCAGTGGGCTCGGGCCAACCGACTGTCACGGCACCGTTCCTGGGTGGCGATCACCGCACTGTCTTTCGCGGTGTCGACTGGCACACGTACCAACAACTCTCCAAAGCGACCGACGAAGGAAAAAATGTCCGTCTTCTCTACGACGGCAAGGATCTGGAGATCATGGTCACCGGCAATGTTCACGAACGCTATAAAGAATGGTTCATGAAGATTGTGACCGCACTGTCGATGGCTCGTGACCTCGATTACGTGCCATGCGGCCAGACGACATGGAAGACATTGATCCGAGGCCTCGAGGCCGACCTTTCTTACTACTTCGACGTCGAGAAGATCCAGAAGGCCAGGGAAGCCCTGGCGCGTCAATCAATGAACCCGGACGACTACCCGCATCCTGATCTGGCGATCGAAATCGACATGTCGCCGCCCCAGGTTGATCGTCCTATGATCTATCGCGACCTCCAAGTCGCCGAAGTGTGGAGGCTTGTCCGAGGCCAAGAGCTCGTGATCGAGCAGCTCCAGGCGAATGGAACTTACGCCACGGCCAAGCAAAGCCGGTTTCTGCACGTCAGCCCCGAAGATGTCGTTCGATGGCTTAACGATGCAAAGAGCGAGCCCGAAGTCAGGTGGAATCGCCGGCTGTTCGAATGGGCCATGGGTCTCGATCGCCCCGCATGATTGCTGAGTTGCCATTGGTTGCCGGCTGGCGGCCTTGATAGACGCTCAAACTCGCAATTTCGCGACGGCCAATCCACGGCCTTTGCGTTCACGGCGCTGGTGCCGTAGGCTGTTGACGCCGCCCAGTTGGTCGCGGCCCGCCGATCAAGACGACGAATCCAAAGAATGACACCGGCGCAGGTCGGGTCGCGCACAATCGACTCCGGCCTGACCCGCACGGTCAGGGATGTTCAACCTGGAAGAGAAGAGGAACCCGAGGATGGGATTGTTTTCGTCCAGCTTCTTTCGACGAAAAGACGTCACACATTTGCTCGATCAGATGGATGAGGGGGAAAAACTCAACCGGCGGCTCGGCCCGTGGCACTCACCGGGCTAGGGGTCGGCGCCACGATCGGCACGGGTCTCTACGTTCAAACCGGCTTCGTCGCCAACGAATTCGCGGGTCCGTCGCTGATCCTCTCGTTTCTGTTAGCCGCCATCGGCTGCGGGTTCGCGGCACTGTGTTACTCAGAGCTCGCCAGCATGGTGCCGGTCGCCGGCAGTGCGTATACCTATGCGTATGCGACCCTGGGCGAGCTGCTGGCGTGGATCATTGGCTGGGACCTCATCCTCGAGTATGCGATCGGTTCGAGCGTGGTGGCCGCCGGCTGGTCTAACTATCTTGATGCGTTCGTGAACAACGTCTTTCACGTCCAGCTTGATCCGCGACTCCGGGCGGCCCCCTGGGATTATGACGTGGGCCAGGCGCGGTTCTTCGTCAAGTTTGTGACACTCGACAACGGCGAGACGGTGATGGCCTGGCTCAATCTGCCGGCCGTGCTCATCACGGCGGCCGTCACAGTGGTGCTGGTGATCGGCGTCAAGGAGAGCGCGGGATTGAACGCGGCAATGGTGCTCTTGAACATCGGGGTGATCCTGACGGTCGTGGGCATCGGCGCGGCGTATATCGAGCCCAGGAACTGGAAGCCCTTTTTGCACGAGGATAAAGGCTGGAGCGGTGTCGCCCAGGGGGCGGGGCGAATTTTCTTCGCCTATATCGGGTTCGACTCGATCTCGACCCATGCCGAGGAGGCGCGCCAGCCCCAGCGCGACCTTGCCATCGGCATCATGGGGGCACTCACCATTTGCACGGTCTTGTATGTCGCCGTCGCGGCCGTGCTCACGGGAATGGTTCCTTATAAACAGATTGACATCAATGCGCCACTCTCCGCGGCCTTGCAAAGCCGCGGCTTGACGTTCGCCGGCGGCCTGATAACGCTGGGCATCCTGGCCGGGATGACGAGCTCGCTCCTCGTGGGTAATCTCAGTCAGCCGCGCATTTTGCTGGCCATGGCACGCGACGGACTCCTGCCGCAAGGGATCTTCGCGGCCGTCCACCCGCGATTCAAAACACCCTGGAAATCGACAATCCTCGTGGGCATTGTGGTCGCGATGGCCGCGGCGCTGGCGCCCCTGGGCTTTCTCGCCGATCTCGTGAGCATCGGAACGCTCTTCGCCTTCATCATCGTGTCGGCCGCGGTCTGGATCCTTCGCGTCACGAATCCTGACGCGCCCCGGCCGTTTCGTGCACCGTGGGTGCCGTTCGTCTCGACCATGGGCATCCTGGTCAATGGCGCCATGATGTTTTCACTCGGTCCGGAAAACTGGACGCGGCTTTTCGTCTGGCTCGTGCTGGGCCTCGTGATCTACTTCACCTATAGCCGCCATCATTCGGCATTGCGCTCGCAATAGAATAGACAGAAAAGCAGTGCCCGGTCATCATCGGCTTTCGACGTTTTCCTCCGGTGCGAACCCCCGGCGCATCGTGTTCTCGGTCACACACCGTGTGAGCATAAACTCGAGCAAGTAATCGGGACCACCGGCCTTGGTGCCGATGCCCGATAGCTTGAACCCGCCGAACGGCTGGCGGTCGACCAGCGCTCCGGTGATCCCGCGGTTGATGTAGAGATTGCCCACCAGGAACTCGCGGCGCACCCGGTCGATATGGGCGGGGCTGCGTGAATAGAGGCCCCCCGTCAGGGCGTAGGCCGTGCCGTTGGCGATCCGCAAGCCTTCGGCCAGGTCGTTTGCCTTGAGGACCGTCAGCACGGGTCCGAAAATCTCTTCCTGGGCAATCCGCGCGGTCGGGCGAACATCGGCGGCAATCAAGGGGCCGACGAAATAGCCCTGGTCGGCACGCTCGCCGGCATCGCCGTGATAGATTACCCGGCCTTCGGTCGCGGCGGTCGCCTGGTAGTCGAGAATCCTCCGCCGGGCGTCGGCGTCGATCACGGGTCCGACGAGCGTGTCGGGATCATCGGCGGGGCCCACCTTGACGGCGCGGGCCGCTTCGACCAGGCGGGCAAGAAACGCGTCATAAATTCCTTCGAGCACGATGACGCGCGAGCACGCCGAGCATTTTTGCCCCGCGTAGCCAAAGGCACTTTGAATGACGCCGACCACCGCCTCGTCGAGGTCGGCGTCATCGTCGATCAGGATCGCGTTCTTGCCCCCCAGCTCGGCAATCACGCGCTTGAGGTGCTGCTGCCCTGGTTTGACCTCGGCGGCCTGGCGGTTGATCAAGAGCCCCACATCGCGCGAGCCGGTGAAGGCAACCAGGTTGACGTCAGGATGATTGACGAGCGCCTGCCCGACCTCTTCGCCAAGACCCGGAAGATAATTGAGCACGCCCGGCGGCAAGCCCGCCTCGCGGAGCACGCTCACGAGCTGCCAGGCGATGACCGGCGATTGCTCGGCCGGCTTGAGCACGACCGTATTGCCCGCAACCAGGGCCGCCACGGTCATTCCCGTGGGGATCGCCAGCGGAAAGTTCCAGGGAGGGATCACCACGACCACGCCGCGCGGGATGTACTGGGTGAAATTGGTTTCACCCGAGGCGTCGCGATGCCTGGGCTCGGCCAGCCGGATCATTTCGCGAGCGTAGAACTCGCAAAAATCGATGGCCTCGGCGATATCGCCGTCGGCTTCGCGCCAGGGCTTGCCGCATTCGTAAACCTCCCAGGCGGCCAGCTCGAAGCGGCGGGCTCGCATGTTCGCGGCAGCCCGCACCAGGATCGCGGCCCGCTCGACCGCCGGCAACGTGGCCCAACCGGGAAAGGCCTTCCGGGCGGCAACCACGGCCGCGGCTGCGTCGTCACCACTCGCCGCCGCAACTCGGCCGACAATCCGCGCGCTCTGACCCGGATCGACCGAGTCGAGCCAGTGGCCGTCATTATTGACCTCATTGCCACCAATGAGCAGCGGATAAGAGCGACCAAGCTGAGCGCGAACCTGTGCGAGTGCACTGCGCATCGCGTCGCGGTTAGCCGCCCGCGCGAAGTCGGTCGGTGGCTCGTTGCGAAACGGTGGCAACACCCCCGAATCGGCGGCGACCGGCGAAGAGGATGAGACCGTTTCCTTTTTCAGACGGACGTTTCGAGTCAACATGGCTCCGATCTCCTCGGGGTCGCGCAACAGCTCGTCGATCTTGACACTCTCGGCGAGGCTCGCTTTCAAGAACGATTCGTTCGACGTGTTTTCCAGCAAGCGTCGCACGAGGTAAGCCATCCCGGGCAGAATGGCGCCATAAGGCGTGTAAACGCGCACGCGGTGTCCCCGATCAACGAGGGCGCGCTGGATCGAATCGCCCATGCCGAAGAGGGTCTGGAGCTCATAGGTTGTTTTGGGCAAACCGCGTGCTTCGGCGGCGGCGATCGCGTGGGCCAGGCTGCGAATGTTATGGCTACCGAACGCCGGGCGGAGCTGCTCGTGGTGCTCGATCAGAAAGCGCGCGCAACGCTCGAACGAAGCGTCGCTCTGCCATTTCTGAAGAAAGACCGGCTCGGGCCAGCCGAGCCGCCGCGCGGTGAAGACTTCATAATCCCAGTAGGCTCCCTTCACCAGGCGGATCGTGATGGGCGTGCCCCGGCGGTCGACCCATTCGCGAAGCCTGTGCAATTCATTCTCGGCATCGGCATGGTAGGCCTGAACCACGATCCCCACATCGGGCCAATCGCGAAACTCGGGCTCCTCGAGCATGCGGCAAAAAAGGTCGTACGAGAGGGCACGCGACGCATATTGCTCCATATCAACATGGACATAGGCGCCAATCTTTTGAGCTTGCCGCAGGATCGGCCGGAGCCGCCGTCCCACTCGCTCGATCGTCGAGTCGGGATCAATGGCGTCGAAATCCGCCGTGAGGCTCGAGAGCTTGAGCGAGAGATTGACGCGCGGGATCGGGCCGTGCTGATCACGATCGATCAGGGGAACTTCCGGCGCCGACCGGAGAAATCGGTCCAGCCCGCTCATCAGTTCAAGGCACGTTTGCTGGTAAAGATCGGCTTCGGCCTCGCTGATGACGGCCTCGCCGAGCAGGTCGGCGGTGAACGCCAGTTGGCGGCCGCGCAGCGCTATCACGGTTTGCCGCGCTTCATCGGGCGTGGCGCCGGCGATGAATTTCCGGGCCATGAGTCCGGCGGCCGCGCGGGCCGCTTCAGCCAGCCAGTCGGCCCGTTGCGACCCGGCCGGCGCGACGGCCAGGCTCAGGCGAAGCCACGCGGGCACCCGATCGCTCGCCTCGGCCAGATATTCGGCCAGGTGGCGGCGAACCGAGTCGGCCGACTTCAGGGCGGGCAAAACGTCGATGAATCGAAAGAGCTGCACGCGTACCAGGGGGTCATCGAGCGTCGCCGCCATGAACCGCTCTTCCCACCAGGCACGCTGCCACGGTCGCGCCTGGCGGCCGACGCGATCAAAGAGCTCGCGGCCGATCTCTTGCGTTCGCGATTCCAGGGACGGGCCGAAATGGTCTCGATGGGCCATCGCGGAGCGCGACTGGCTGGCCACGGCGGCGCTTGCACCGGAGCCCAGTGCCGCGCCGGGGTTTTCATTCCGCTCCGTCTTCGCCGCGGTTGGCATCGAAGCATAGTCCTTTCGCTATCAAAGACCCCGGGAGCTTCCCTTTCATTGTACGCCGGAACACGACCAAAGGGGACCACGCGCCCTGTTCGAACGCCCGACTGCCGAGCCAGGCCGTAGCCTGGGAGAACCGAAGAAGCTCGGCAGTAAGCTCACCCCCAAAGCGGGCCGTGAGCCGGAATGAATGAATGAAACGGCCCGCCTCTGGTGCCCGGGGCGTGGTAGCCCATCATGGCTCCTTGATACAATTTTGACGGTCAAATACCGCTTCAGCGCCTGGCGTTTCCAGATTCTCGCGACTCGTTCAACCGGTAGCGACATGGACGATTCCCTCGGTGACCTCGACGATCCTCCGGTTCGTCCGGGCGATTTTGCGCGTGCTCCTGGCCGCGGGGGGCGAGCCGCCGCGTGCGCGGGCACGCGATCAACAGGCCGACCTGGTTGGCGAGGCCCTGCGGCGCCGCGTTCTCAACCGGCTCACCGTACTCGACCCTGAGCCCAATGGGCTCGAGTCGGCCCTGATGACGATCGTGACCGAGTTTGGCGAGCCCTCGGGAGCAACGCGCGCCGTTTGCTCGGCCATCGCACAGGAATGGGAGATGGTTCGCCTCAGCCCCGGGTTCTGGCCCTTCTTGCTCGGGCAGGCGATCGAGGCCGTCGACTTCCAGCCGGGAGCACGGCGAAAACGCCGGCTCCCTTCCCATGAGACTTCGTGAGCGGGCAAGCGAAGCAAAAAAACGAGACTTCTCACCGCCTCGACACCGATTTCTCTTCGCCGGTATGAGCGCCCCATCATGGAAATGCGCGTGCGCCTGTCAATGCGCCGTGACGTGGCGCGTGGCGCGCACACGGCCGGGCGTCCAAAATGCCTCGGGAAAGACAGAAGTTGTCCCCATCTCCTTATGCCACTATGAGTTCCGTTTAGGCGCCTGAGTAATCGGAGGCATCGTCCCAAAAACTGCCGAAATGGGCCATTTTCAAGGTGACACTTGGCAAGATTTTGCCACTTACTCCTTGATGTTTGAGGGGATGGGCCTCATGTGTGTGGTTGTCAACCAGATCCATACACAAAAGGACCCACCCCATGCGCAAGATACCCTTCCGCGTTTGGATCGCCAATGCAGCCGTGCGCTTCCATGGAGCCCGCGGCTCGGTCACGACCCAAGCCCAGCAGGTCGACTGGCAGTCGGCAGACCGTCTACGAACATGCTCAAAAGGTGGAAGCGGCCGTCGGAGTCGAACACGGCGGCGGGCCGACACACGAGGAGCTGACCAGGGAGAACTTGGCTTTCCGCCAGGAAATTGCCCAACTGTGGGACTGGTTATCTCAGACCATCGAGCTTCCTGCGGCCAAGCAACAGATGTTCGCCGCCAAGGGCATGGGCATGGGGCTCAGCCACAGCCAAATCCACGACTTATTGGCATTTCTCCTGGGGGCCACGGCGTGTCCCAGTCGCTCGACGATTCATCGCTGGGCCCAAGCCGCTGGAAAAGCCGCCGGTGCGGTCCTCAAGGGACTGGATCGCGGTTGCCGGGTGTTGGTACTGGTCGGCTGTCTCGATGAAATCTTTTTCCACCGCCGACCGGTCCTGGTAGGGATTGATCCCCAAAGCATGGTGTGGTTTCTGGGAAAAAAGGCGGCCAATTACAAAGGTTCGACTTGGTTTGGAGAATTGCAGCCTTGGACCTCGTTGCGTTACGTGACGTGCGACGCGGGCACGGGACTGCAGTCGGGAATCGCCCAGATGCAACAGCACCAACGCGAGATCGACCAAGCTGCTCTGGTGAAGGGGTTGGACGTCTTCCACACCAAGAAGGAAGCCCACCGGGTCTTGAGCGTCCTCTGGAGCCGAGTGGAGCGGCTCTGGGAACGGGCTGAGAAAGCGAGCCGAGCCCTCAAGCGAGCCCAATGGCTGGGCCGTAGTGCGTGCGGGTTGACGCACCCGGTCAACAAAGCGTGGAAGAAGGCGACGCTGGCTTTCCAACTGTATGAAAAGAGGGAAGCGGCTTGGAAGCGGGTCGAGCCAGCTCTGGATGTCTTTCGTGCCGACGGTCAACTCAACGATCGGGCCTGGGCGCAGCGCAAGTCGCGTGGGCTTTGCCCCGGCTGCCAGGCTCGGAATGGTCCAAGGTCCGTGGGCTCCTTCAGAGCGCGGAGTCGTTCACGTTCTTGGATCGGCTGCACGATCAGTTGGGTCAGCTATCGGTGCCCGCGGCTACGCGTGACGCCTTGGTACTGTTATGGTGGCTACGTCGGCAGCGGCCGAGGAAATCGGGTAAGACGGATATTACTAGTCGTGAACACATATTATATTTGATTCAAATGCTTCTCTGCCGGGGACTCGACTCGAACTGGCGTGAGTCGTACCGGCTGGTCGCGACGGTGTTGAGTCAAACGCTGCGAGCCAGCAGCGCGGTCGAGTGCATGAATAGCGTCCTGCGCATGCATCAATCGCGACATCGTACAGTAACTCAGGGGATGCTTGATCTCAAGCGGCTGTACTGGAACTCTCGGGTGTTCCGCAGTGGCAAGCGGAAAGGCCTTTGTCCCTATGAGCACCTCGGCTTGAAACTGCCTAGCTACGACTTCTGCACTCTGCTGGAAGCTGAGATGAGCACGGCCTTTACCGAAGCCAAAGCCGTGGCTAAAGCAAAAATCGCGGCCATCGCGGCTTGACGTAAAAAGTGTCAAGCTGACATCTTGCGATTTGGGACGATGCCAATCGGAAGTTCAAAAATTCGCTCTAACTGGATGCGGATCAGCGACTTCCATCGAGGCGCTTGAGTAATCCGCATGACCGAACCATTTGCCGCAACCTTCGAAGCATCATCATGTTCCGGTTAGGCGCCTGAGTAATCCGCATGACCGAACCATTCGCCGCAACCCTCGAAGTATCATCATGTTCCGGTTAGGCGCCTGAATAACCGGCACAATTTAACAAGGTAACGTATGTTATCGCTTTAAACGGTTTACGAGCGCGCCTGAATGATCCACACAAGCTAATGCATGGCGGAGTGAGACCATGAAGACGCTTCGCGGGATCAAGAGAGGCTTCGTGGATGCAGGATTGGTTTGGTTTTCCGGTAAATGGGTCTTGGGCCGATCGGCGTGATTGAAATGAATAACCGCCCTGACCTTGCGAAACGCCTGGATCGGATCTGGCGAACCTAAAGACGGACAGGGACGGCGACGGCCAGCGGCAACCGACGAGATCAGAGGTCAGACGGCACGGCCATCATGTGAAGCCGCCTGAAAATGCGCTGGGGATCGGCGAGGAGTGTCGAAAGAACTGGGAAACCGAGCAACCCATCGACGCTGAAGCGTCCCGGGTGGAAAAACGTCAAGATCGGTAGACTCGAGCGCCGTTTGTTGCGCGCTCGGGTTACCAACCGCCGATCGGATTTGCGCCGGTCACTTTCTGGCGCGGCGTACTCATTCATTCCGGACGGCGCGGCATCGAACTGCACGCATCAAGACACGCCAGACTATTTAAGATTGATGATGTGATCTTAACATCGAATGCATCGCCTGTCGATATCAACCGATCTCAAGCGAGCGGAATGCCCGCCGTTTTACAGACCTGAACCGTAGCGATCGATCCGCTCGAGCAACCGGCGGCGCTCGGCGACAAAGCCAGGGATCTGTCCCTATTTATTAAACCATTTGACGGCCATTCGCCGAGAAAAGGCACGGTCTCATCGCCAATGCGGCCGTCGCGTGGATTGAGAAACTGACCGGGTGTTTCTGTCGTGCGACGTATGTCGGTGTCAGTGGCGACAACAAGGAGAACAATCGATGAAGCGTTTTAGCCAGTCTGTGGCTCTGGTTTCGGGTCCTCGGTATTTGCGACACGCCGTTGCCGTGTCATTGTCAGGAACGGCGGGCAGTCCTGGCAGCGTCACGGTGAACGTGGCAGGTGACACCGCGGATGGTTATCCGACTGGCACGGTAACGATCAACGTCAATGGCTCAACAGTCGACACCGTCGCGATCGCCGCATCGGGCGATGGGTTCACGGCGAGCTCCGGCGGCAACCCCGTCACGTTTGGCGCTGGCGACACCGTGTCAGCCAGTTATTCGGGCGATAACATCTATCAGCCTGGCAGCACGGGGGGGAGCGGTGGCGGCCAGAAGCGCCAGTAAGTCGCGTCAAGAGCGGGTGGTTCCAACGCCCGGGCTGCTTCATTCTCCCCGGGAGAGCGAGACTCTGTCGAGCTGGCCGAGGCCCTCGGTGCGCGGCAAGCTCGCCCCCCGGGGCTTTTGGGAGAGCGAGACTCCGTCGAGCTGGCCGAGGCCCTCGGCGCGCGGCACGCTCGCCCTCCCGGGGCTCCTGGGAGAGCGAGACTCTGTCGAGCTGGCCGAGGCCCTCGGCTCGCGTGACGCTCGCCCTCTCCCGGGGCTCTTGGGAGAGCGAGACTCTGTCGAGCTGGCCGAGGCCCTCGGCTCGCGTGACGCTCGCCCTCCCGGGGCACTTGGGAGAGCGAGACTCCGTCGAGCTTACGAGGCACTCAGCTCGCAGGACGCTCGCCCTCTCGGGGCGCTTGGGAGAGCGAGACTCTGTCGAGCTGGCCGAGGCCCTCGGCTCGCGTGACGCTCGCCCTGGCGTGGTGCAAGGTTGGGCTTGCACCGCTTTCGCGTTTATCCGTTTTCATTGACGAACCACGCGGCGCCCAAGGGGTGGAGGGTGATGGGTGGTTAGAGCTCGACAGAGTCTCGCCCTCGCCAATCCGGTTCTTGGTCCAGAATGAAACGGCCCTGGTTCCAACGCTCCGTGAGTAAACCGACGAGCGAGCGGGGCAATGCCAGGGGTGGACCAACCCGGCCTCGCTTTTCCTAATCGTTCTCTTGCCTGGCCCGTTGAATCATGTCCGGCCGGGTCGGGTCTCGGGCTCGGCCGGCTCGCCGACCCATCGGCGGGCCATCGGGCCGATGGTCAAGCCTTGCACGACGATCGAGAAAAGGACGACGATGTAGGTGATCACGACAATCACGCCCCGACCCGGAACGGCGAGACTGGCCGGCTTGCTTGGCACTGACAGGGCCAGGGCTACTGAGATTCCACCACGCAGGCCGCCCCAGGTCAGGATGCGCACGGTGAACGGCTCGAATCCTAGCCAGCGATGCAAGACCTTGATCGGCAGGCCGACCGAGATGAGCCGGGCACCCAGAACGATCGGAATCACGAGCAGACCAGCGACCAGGCTTCCGCGGTGAAGTTCAGGACAAGCACTTCCAGCCCGATCAACACGAACAGCACCGAGTTGAGGATCTCGTCGACCAGCTCCCAGAACTGGTCGAGCCGTTCGTTGGTGATCGTCGACATGGCAAACGTCCGGCCGTGGTTGCCGATCATCAGCCCAGCCACCACCATGGCGATTGGCCCGGAGAGGTGCAAGGCTTCCGCAAGAGCATAGCCGCCCGCGACCAGGGCGACCGTCAGGAGAATCTCCAGCTTGTAGTCATCGACTGTTCGCAGCATCAGAAAGACCAGTAAGCCGGCAACTGACCCGAGCAGGCCGCCCCCACCTGTTTCGCGTACAAACAGAAAAGCAATATGACCGGGATCAGGCTCATCGAGCCCCAGCGCGATCCCCAGCAGACCCACGAAGATGACCACGCCGACCCCGTCGTTGAACAGCGACTCGCCCGCGATCTGGACCTCGACTGCCTGGGGAACGCCCGCCCGCTTCAATAAGCCGAGCACGGCGATCGGGTCGGTCGGCGAGATCAGGGCTCCAAATAACAGGCATTCGAGAAATCGTAGCGGCTGGCCGATCAGCAACAATATTCCCCACGTGAGAGCACCGACAATCGCCGTCGAGAGCGAGACCCCAACGGTCGAGAGCGCCGCGATCGGCCAGCGATGCCGCGCCAGCTCGCTGAGATCGACATGGAGCGCGCCGGCGAAGAGCAGGAATCCGAGCATTCCGTGCAGCAGGGCCTCGCCGAGGTTCAATTGCGCGAGTATCCAGTCGACCCTCGCCCCGACGCTCGGCACGAAGTGGCCGGCGATGAACATCATCACGGAAAACACCAGAGTCAGCGCCATCAATCCGATCGCGGACGGCAGCTTCAGCACCTTGAAGTTGATGTAACTGAAGAGCGCCGCGAGAACGATCAGGATCGCGATCAGATCGAAGGTTCGCATGGCGTGTCCGCGTCGGCTTTGCGATCACGCCCCCGGTACGACGGATGGCCAGCCATCGTCCGGGGCGCGCTGGGTGCGGTGTGGTGTAGCGTGGCGCAGTGCGGTTAAGCTCGCAAGTCCTTGCGAGGCGCGCGCTCGATCCGCACCGATGGAAAGCCCACGATGGCCATTGTCGCCGAGGCGATCCCGATTCCCGCCTCGTCAAGCGCACTGAGGATCTCACGACTCATGGCGTCTTTCAGGTCGCGGATGTCGTGGTCGCGAGCGATGAAACGCACGGTCAGCTCCACCCAGTTATCCGTGAGCCGGAAATAGACCTTCGGCGCCATCTGTGCCCGCCGGATGAAGTAACGCCGTTCCATCTCCAGGAGAGCGGGCTCGCCCATCTCGCCGATCGGCACCGTGTGGCGGCCGGCGACCTCGAGCAAGATACGTTCGGCGCGGGCGTGGTCGGCGTCGTAGGCGATCGGCAGGATCATCTCCTCCCATATGAAAGGGAAGTTGCGCGTGTAGTTGTACACAGGCTCGTCAAAGATCTTGGCGTTGCTCACCGTGACGATACGCCCCGTGTACTGGCGGCTATGAACCCACATCGCCGGGTCGGCGTTTTGAACGGCCGGGGGCTGGCCCATCTCCATGATCGTGGTCTGGATGAACCCGAGCGCGATGACGTCGCCGCGCACACCTCCCATGGTGATCCGATCGCCCATGTTGAACGTGCGGCCCTGAAGGATCACCAGATACCCGGCCACCGACGTGACGACCTTTTGCAGGGCAAAAGCCAGCCCGGCGGTGATCAGTCCCATGGCCGTGGCCAGGCGGGTCGGGTCGTCGAACCAGACCGAGACCACGCCCAGGATCATGAGAATCGAGGTGATCAGGTGGATGGCTTGCCGCGTCCAGAAGGCGACCCGGGCGTCGCGGCGGCCCTGGAGCAAGAGCCTGGTCAAGGATCGCAGGCCGCGTGAAAGCAAGAGCGTCAGGCCAATGAAAACCAGGGAAAAGAGCAGCTTCTTGCCGTTTTCGGCCGTCACGCCGACCAGCTTCACTCCCAGGATCTCGACGGCCCCTTCGGGTGAAACGATCCGGATGAAGTGTTCCAAGGACTTATCCTCCTGGGATCAGACGAGGCGAGATGACCGCCTCATCAATGGCCCGACATTTCTTTCTGCCCCAACGCAAGAAGGACATCGTGGAACCGATCCTCGGCCTCGCGACGGTCTCCCTCTTCGGGTAGAGCGTGTTGACTACCGCGGTACACCATCTCGGCCTGACGCCTCAGTGCGAGCTGCCAGGCCGCGCCGCTGGCCTGCGTGGCCACGGCGGCGATCGTCTCCAGCAGGCGGATTGTCACCGCGACATTGTCGCGGGCGGCCTGGCGGACCTGGTCGAAGGCCGCGTTGACGATCCCTCCGATCGTCGACATCAACGCGACCAGCCGGAGGCGACCCTCATCGTCGATTCGATGTGTCGAAGGGATCTCACGCCTGGCCAGCGTGACGAGGGCCGCTCCAAGCCTGTCAACGCAGTTGATCGCCGTGAACGGATCGTTGACACCTGGCGACAGAGCCCGCACCGCGATCTCGACGAGCTGGTCGATCGCGAACTCGATGTCCTGGGTCAGGGTGCGTATCGAGCCCAGGTAGAAGGCTCCCCGGATCTCGCCGGCGATTTCGTCATCCAGGCGGTCGCCCGGCCAGACTCGTGCCAGGTGGGCCCCTGACACGAGAAACTTTCCGGGGCGATGGGGAATGCAAAGCACCAGGTCATGCGCGCAGGCCACGTCCATGAGCTGGTCGAGATCCACGTACTGGAGATAGTTGCTGGCGTCGGTGTTGACGTCGCGCGCTTCACGCTCGAAGTCGGGCGGCGAATGTTGTTCTGAGATATGTTCATCAGGGCCGACTCCGATACTTTCGGGATAAAGCCGGGCGATCGCTTCGTCGAGGTCGCGGCCCACGTTGGCAATCACGTATTCGGCCTGGATCGACGCCGACGCGTGGTGAATGAAGTAGATCAAGACACCGAGGCTGATGAGTGCCATCAACAGCCCGACCGTGACCGAGATATGGGGCACGAACCTCTGCTCTTCCGTGCCATTGACCGTCCGCAGAATCAGCAGGCAGTACGCGAACGTGGCAATGAAGGTGCCCAGCGAGACCTGGTTGCCCCGGTCTCGCATGAAGTTCCTCAGCAGCCTGGGCCCGAACTGCGACGACGCCAGTTGAAGGGCCACGATGGTGATCGAAAACGTCACGCTGGTGATCGTCATCATCGAGCCGGCGACCGTGGCGAGCAGCGCACGCGACCCCTCCGGGCCGCGCGTAAAAGTCCACCCGAGCGTGGCGACCCAGTTGTCATAGGCCGCGACCTTGTCAAGGTTGATTGTCGCCAGCGAGAGGGCGACGGCCCCCGTGACCATGACAGTTGGCACGAACCAGAAGTTGGCACGCAGCGATTCCCAGTAATTTCTCAGCCGGGTTCTCATGCCAAGAAATCGTGGAAGTATCACTTCGCGGTTTGTCCTGCAGGGCGTTCATAGGGAGGGGAGGCCGACAGCCGCCTTCGAATGTCCCGGGTGCGTCGTCGATCTCCTCAGCGATCGCAGGCTCCGGAAGGTTCAAAAGGGCTCATCCAGGTCATTCGTCCGCATGTCTGCGAAACGCAGGTCCTCCCCATTTTTATGTCAAAAGCGGCACGCTGATCGCATCAAGAGATCTAGCAAGTCCTGGGCCAGCGGAAACTCGGCGCGGACCAAAGATGGTTCTCCCTTGAGAACTCGCTCGCACTCACGCACACGGGATGGTCGAACGTCCGGGAGAATACCAACATGCAAGCGCTCACCGTGATTCCAGGCAAAGCCGACTCGGGGCGGCTCGACGACGTGGCGGAGCCGTCCACCCAGGATGGTCCCGTGCTCGTGGAAACGCTGGCGATCGGTGTTTGTGGCACCGACACCGATATCCTGGCGGGAAAGTACGGATGGGCACCCGAAGGGCGTGAGCGGTTGATCCTCGGTCACGAGTCGCTCGGTCGGGTTCTCGAAGCGCCGGGCAACTCGGGCCTGACCGAGGGCGACCTGGTTGTGGGGATTGTCCGCCGTCCTGATCCGGTGCCGTGCTCGAATTGTGCCGTCGGTGAGTGGGATATGTGCCGAAACGGCAAGTACACCGAGCGCGGGATCAAAGAGCGTGACGGCTACGCTTCGGAGCGATACCGGATCGAGCCCGAGTTTGCCGTGAAGGTCGACCCGAAACTGAGCCGCCACGGGGTGCTTCTGGAGCCGGCCAGCGTGCTGGCCAAGGCGTGGGAGCAAGTCGCCAGGATCGGCGCACGAACACACTGGGAACCGCATCGGGCCCTGATCATCGGCGCGGGCCCGATCGGACTACTCGCGGCCCTGATGGGCCGGCGCCTCGGGCTCGACGTTCACGTTCTGGATCGTGTCTCAAAAGGACCGAAGCCGGGGCTTGTCGAAGCGCTGGGAGCCACCTATCACACGGGCAAGATCAAGGACGTGGGCGATCCGGTCGACGTCGTCATCGAATGCACGGGTGTCGGCGAGCTGGTCTTCGACGCGATCGACCATCTGGCGCCAGGTGGCGGAATCATGTGCCTGACGGGAGTCTCACCGGGCGGTCGCAAGTTAACCATCGACGCCGGCTCGCTCAACCGCGAGATGGTGCTATCCAATGACGTCGTCTTCGGCTCGGTCAACGCCAACCGCCGCCATTACGATGAAGGAGCCAAAGCCCTGGCCGGTGCCAATCCCGAGTGGCTCGAACAGATCATCACCCGCCGCGTGCCACTCAAACACTGGCAAGAGGCACTGAAACGACACGATGATGACGTCAAGCCGGTCATTGTCTTGAATGAAGATTGATCATCAGCCGGCGTCGAGCTCTCCGCGACCGATCTGACCCTGCTCCTCTGCGGCGTCGACGTGACCATGGCAAAGCGCCGCAATCGCTACGCCCGAGCAGGCTGGGCTGAGCTGAGCCTCTCGAGAGAGAAAAATTGTGAGCGTTCACGTTCGCTCTGGGATCGGCGCCGCCTCAACGATGGCGGCGGCGGTGAAGGTGCGGCAGGCTGTTGCGGCTCATCCAAGGTCTAGCCATTGCGTCGACGCCCCCATAGCAATCGTGATGCCGAACACTATTGCCCCGTCCCCTTTTCTGGCCCGCGAGTCTGCGTTAGGCCAAGCGATGGGCAGGCGAGCAGTGCGTGCCCACTACTAGTGCCCACTCACAATCGGCGGACCCCCGAGAGCCTCGGGCAACGTTGAGACAAGCACTGGACTATCTTCGCGGACCGTTCTCGTCGGCGTACGCTGTGCCAAATCTGCAGCGATTCGCACCGGTGTTTTTGTCGAAAACCTCAACGTAAAGCGTGCGGGAATCCATTCCGAAAATCGCGAGCTTGTCACCTGCCGAGCGTATCGCAACGAAATGCCATCCCCATCCCGAATAGCCTATCCAGTCGCCGGCTGCCCACACGCTGGACGACCAGATCACTTCGCCGCTTTCCAGGTCAGTGGCAAAGAGTTTATAAGGTGCTGGTGGCCACCCATAAAGGGCTGTAAATGCTCTCTTATCAGCAAACTCGACCGCTGCGAAGTCAACTGGGGCTGATCCTTTATCTGCCGGCAGCGTGATCAACTTGCCATCCTTCTTCACGATCCATTGATGGCCAGCTCGTCTCAAGAGTCCATGTCCAGGAAACGGTTGCTCGCCGCGTTCGGGACAGGAAAATAGGAATTCCCTTCGACGGAAAACCTTGGCAGACTTGACGGAGGCTTCCCACTCCTCCGGGATCGAGAACTGAATTCGCCCCTCCAGCAATCCCAGAAAACGGGAGATTGCGTCTCGATCGGGATTGACCAGCTCCTCCTGTTGCGCCGCGGGCACAGTTCGACAGACCCGCTCCCACGCGGCCGCCAACGCTACGTCGCAATCTGGAACGGTTGCAAGGCGGTGCAGCTCGGTCGTCGAAGCGGATGACAACAACGTCCTAATACGCACTGCCAATCCATGTGGTGATGACACGCCGCTCAAGGATATGGGGCCTTCGGTTTTGTCCGCGGGCCTTTGCCCCGCCGGAGATGCATAGCGCGGGGTCACCGCGAATAACAAAAGACCCAGCGTCAACGACATGAATCGGCGGCGGTTCATTATGATTTCCTTTGGTCGTGTTAAGAAACAATCTATAAGTATCAGTGAATCCTCGGGTACGCGTCAGCAAACACAAAGCCCGGGGGGCAGCAGCACTTCCAGTAAACGGTAAACGACCTGTGGGCTGGGCCTTCTATCGGTTTCTGTTTCCAAAACGGCGGTTCCTTGAGCGTCGCTAATAGCGGCCCAGAGCTGGTTAGACAATTCCCGGCGCCAACCTCGACTCGGGGCTGCCACCCGGCACGCCTGTTCCCTATGGTATTGGTGCCAAGTTTGTTCTTAAGGCAGTAGAACTTGATCGTCCCAACCTGACTTTGGTTGCTGCAAGAATTGTTTGGTATTTGTCTGAGCGCGGTGTCTGTAGCAGGATAGCCAGGCGGCAAAACCGGGGAATCGTCACCTCTTTCTACGGACCACGCCTCCCAGTACCTAAAGTCGGGCTTAACAGGCGAGGAGTTGCCGCAATTTTCGCACGGACTATCCGTGCAGCGGACATCCACTTCCTGCACAATGTATCCATACCCTTCGCAAGTCGAGGGTTTGTCCAATTTAAAATTCCATCGGATAAAGGCCATTTGTCCGCATTGGGGGTCAAGATTTTGGGCCACGGGTATCACGCTCAAGTTGCCACTTGGATCGACAAAACGAAGCGGATTGTTTCTCGCATACGCGTAAGGGTGTTCCCAATTGCCTCCATACAACCACGGATCTTCGCTCATCGCTGCCAAGCGATTCGCGTAAAATCCGGTGTCAGTCAAGATATCGACGCCACCCTCAGAAAGTGGATCACGCGACAGGAATTGTCCTAGGGTCGGCTGATACATCGTCTTATCCTTCGCGCTAGCGGTCAGAGTCGTTACGCGGCTACGGTGCGATCGGCGGCATGCCCCGCGCCTGACCCAT
Source organism: uncultured Planctomycetota bacterium (assembly GCA_963818265.1). Taxonomy (GTDB): domain Bacteria; phylum Planctomycetota; class Planctomycetia; order Isosphaerales; family Isosphaeraceae; genus CAWFRS01. The sequence continues at coordinate 1,524,054 of CAWFRS010000001.1, forward strand.
TTGGTTCAGCCGGTTCCATTCCATTAGTTCGCGGTTGTACCGCGTCATGGCTTCATGATATGTCAACTTCGGTTGCCAATCAGCCGCAGTAGCCAGCCGCACGCCAGAAACTCCACCGCGCGATGGTCGGCCGGCTGTCGTTCCCCCTAGTATTCGCTGTTGGCGCTCCCGATTTCGCTGGTTCATTTCGAGCAAGAGCGCCATCTCTTCTTCGTGCTGCGCCAGTATCTGTGATGCGTGAACGAGAGGATTTGCGGGTAACGTTTGTCTCCTGGCGCGATTGCACATGCCCATGCATAGGCTTGCATGGCTTCGCCCAGTCGACCGTTGTCTGTCAAGCAATCGCCGCGAGTCGCCAGAAACGACGCCAGCTCCTCGAGGGGCATCATCGACTTGAGATACCATCCTTCGCCCTCGTCGATTTCGGTCCAAGGTTCGGGCCAGGTCTTGTAGTGCTCGTCATCATAGGAAGCGATGCCTTCTCCAGACCCCTCCAAGTTGAACGTCTCCGGGAAGCCAAAGCACTTGCCCTCTTGATCATCCCACCGCGAGAAGAGATGGCCGCGCGTCTGCACCAGCTTGAGGGGATAGCCAAGCCGCCGCCCGACGGCAACATAGATCACCGGCATCGAGACGCACGTTCCGCCCGGGCCATCGATCATGCCGTGGATGAAGAGATCACGCGAGTCGCTGAAGTCGGGATCAAAGCACTTAGGGTCCTGGAACTTGGTGTCACGAATCCGCACGGGGTTATATCGAACTCCAAGGTCCTCCTGGAGGACTTGCAGGAGGAAATAGCAGCAGAAATAGGCAGCCGAGTTGTTGTAAATGCTCGGGGCCTCATTGAACCGATACCAGTGGCGACGGGTCTCGAACTGAACCCTCCGTGCCGCTTCGTCGAGCCACGAGAGCATCCGGCCTTCATCCACTTCCTCGGCGCCGGGCAGCCCCTGGCACAGCGCAGATTCAGCGCGGCAACGTCATATCCTTCAACCGCCCCGAGTGGGCACCGAAGGAACTCAGTCAGTTCACGCATGCGTGCATTACTCGGCGTGTTTACCGGGATTCCGACATGTTCGAACAATCGTACCCTTACGCCCGAGGGTGAACAATAGATTGCCGCGGAAGCTTGGATGAAATCTACTGCGCTTCCCACTTGCCCAGCGCGTCTTGCAGGGCTGCGATCGCCATCGCCGGACAATGCAATTTGTCGGGCGGGACGCCATCGAGCGCCTCGACAAGGCGATCCACGCCAAAATGGCGGCAATCCTCGATCGACTGACCGATCACGAGCTCGGAGAGCATCGATCCGCACGCGATCGTCGGGCCGCAGCCGACGGTATGGTACTTTGCAGCCACGACCCGATCCTCTGAGAGCTTCAAATAAAGAATCATGAACGCGCCACGCCCCGGCGTGCCCGCGTGGCCGGTCAGGTCGGGATTTTCCATGGCGCCGCCGTTCCGCGGCGAGAGCACATGGTCCATCATCGTTTCCGAATATCTTCCCATGTATCGCGCCCTGGCTTATCACATTGGCATAGACCAGCCCGAGGCCGGCAAATGTAGCCCCGCATCATTCGACGGCGACCTTCCGCGGCCGCCCGATCCGCGATAATTCCGCGAGCGCCACCGGATCATGCGGGGCGAGACGAAGCGTCTGCTCCCACTCGAGCGCGGCTTCGTCCAGACGGCCGCAATCCTTGAGGGCATAGCCCATATTGAGATGAGTGGCGGCATGGTGCGGGCGAAGCTCAATCGAGCGCCGGTACGCTTCAACCGCTTCTGCATATCGCTCCGACCGCATTAACAACGTCCCCAGATTATGATAGGCCGACGCATCGCCGGGATCGCGTGCCAGCAGCGCTTCGTGCGCCTGCTCCGCTTCCGCCACCGATCCATGGTCGAAGAAAAACTGGCAGCGCCGCGGAGCGTCTCCAAATCCGACGGCTGCTGGGCGCCCGCTTGATCGAGCGACGCCCGGGCGTCGCTCAAGCGTTCCAGCTTGACGGCCGCCCGTGCCCTGATAAGTAATCCCTCGACTTCGAGATCTGGATTGCCGTGCAGCGCGTCCCCAAGGGCCATGGATTCGTCGACTCGTCCGGCGCAGGAAGGTTTCAGCCAACCCGCGCCAGCCGGCGCGGTAAGTTGGAACCTCACGCAAGACTTCGCGCCATTGCCGCTCGGCCTCGGCCATGTCTCCCATGTCCACGGCCAGGACTGCCAGATTCTGCCGCGTCTTGAAGCCCTTGAGGGCCATGTCAACACTCGAAAAATGCCGGCCGTCCGACTGGTCGATCGCATCGACATAGGCCTGACGCGCCTCGTCAAGTCGCCCTACTTCGTGTAACAACACCCCCTCGCGGAAGCGCAGCTCGACGTCGCGCGGAAACATCAGGCGGCCCCGTTTGCACGCCTCGAACGCTTCCGGATGCCGCCGGAGCCGCATCAGCGAGTAGACCAGTAGCGCGAACGCCTTCCGCAGGTGTGACTCATCAGGCCCCGAGCGCGCAATCCCGCGTTCGAGGTAATCCACCGCCCTCTCGTACTGGGACGCGTGAGTGTGGGTCATTCCCAGGTTGAAGAGCGTGAACGGATGCTCTGGGCGCTCGACCAGCTCGCGCTCAAGAATGCGCAAATCACGCTCCAGTTTCTTCGCCTGCGCCGCCCGGCTCTGGTCGGAGCCCGAATGAACGACGTAGAGTTCGGTCCACGCCACGTCGCCCCCGCCGGCGCGAATCGCTGGCAGAATCTGCTCGTGAATGCGGCCATCAAACCGAAGGTCGGGCCGGTTGCGAAACAGCTTGACGTGATCGACCATCGTCACGTCGGTCTTCGCTCCGCCCTCTTCGCTACCACCCGGACAGTGAACCTGCATCACAAAGCCAAAGACTCCCGCGGGCCATTCATGCTCAACCAACTGACGCAGCTTGCGACCGCACTCGGCCGGAATCGTGTCGTCGGAATCCATCCAAAACAGCCAGTCGCCTTGGGCGTGCCGCAACGACTCATTACGCGCGGCCGAGAAATCGTCGCACCAGGGGAAGTGAAATAACCGCCCACCATACGCTTCAACGATCGTCGGCGTGTCGTCCAGCGAGCCGGTGTCGACGATGACCATCTCATCGACCCACGGCCGGATGGTCTCCAGGCATGCTCGCAGTGTTCGGGAGGAATCACGCACGATCATACAAAGCGACAGGCGAGGCCGGTCTTGTTTTCGCCTGAGCCGCAAGCCACCGCCGGGCGCGATTTCGACAGCGAATGGCCCTGGCTCGCGCTTTGCGCTGCGCGGCTCGGGCGTGGCCGTTCGCGGCGGTGTTACCGACACCGACAAAGGCGGCGACGCCTCCGCACCAGCCCACTTCTCTCGAAACCGCCGCTGGTTTTCGCGCATGACGGCTGGGTGATCGACGCCGTTTCCGACAAACGTCCGGCCGCCGAAATGATGCACGAACGCGTCGGCCGCGATGACGGCGCGATAGCCCGCCTGGATCGCGCGCAGGGTGTAATCGTCGTCCTCGAAGCAGCCGACGCCAAACCTTTCGTCGAATCCGCCGATCGCCTCGATGACGTCCCGGCGGATCAAGAGGCAGAAGCCCACAAGCCGGGGCACGTCGACGATCCGCCCGTGGTTGGCACCGCCCCAATCCCACGCGAACCCATCGAGGTCGGCGAGGCTTTCGTATCCAGCCGCGATCTGTTGCGGCCCGCTCACACAATTGGAACACGGCCCGACGAGGCCGATCGATGAATCGCTATGAAGCGCGCAGGAGCCGGCACAGCCAGGATGTCGTCACGATCACGTCGTTGTTCAAGAGCAAGACCTGGCGTCCGCTCGAGGCTGCGATCCCCTGGTTGGCCGCGGCTGGGAAACCGCGGTTCGTGCCGTTGGCAATCAAGCGAACATCCTGAAAACCGCGCAGATATTCGACCGTGCCGTCATTCGAGCCGTTGTCGATGGCGATGAGCTCAAAGGGCTCGCCCGTCAACCGCCTGATGCTGTCGAGACACTGACGCGTATATTCAAGCTGGTTGTAAGTCACGATCACAATCGACGTCAAACCATGATCGGGCGGCGGAACTCGCCTGGCACTGACCAGGTACTGATACGTGTAATATTCCGCTGCCTCGCGATCGGTCAGGCCATCGACGACCAGCCGGCCCAGCCGTACCGGCGTGAGCCCCCTGTTGACCGCCTCTTGGTCGCCCGGCCCGATCACCGAGCCCATCTCATCGATCAGAAACCAGGCCCGGAAGAAGAGCTTCTCGATCTCGCGCCGCGTGAAAAATCTAAGATGGGTTCGGTCGAGCAAGCCGGCGGCTTCATAGGTCCAGTTGCCCTCGAGGAGGGAACGCACCACGCTGTGGTGCCGCACGTTGGGGATACTGGCGATCAGGCAGCCGTCGGGGGCAAGCCACTGATGAGCCTGGCGCAGAAGGCGTTCGGGCTCGCGCAGGTGTTCGATGATGTCTGCGCAGACGATCGCGTCGAACCGGCCGGGCGGGAACTGCGGATCGACCTGCTCGATGTCGCCGGTGATCACCTGGTCCAGCCGCCGGCGCGCTTGCGCGGCGGCGGCCGTGTCGAGCTCAATGCCGACGACTTCCGCGGATTGCCGCGCCTCGAGCGCCTCCCCGAGCCGTCCCGCCCCGCACCCGATGTCAAGGATGGCGCGCGCCGTCCGGGGCACCAGCGCCATCACCTCCGGTCGCGCATGACCGAAATAAAACGGATCGTGCATGCCGGAATTCGCCGACGCAGGCGCGGCGGCATCTGCCGCTTGCGAAGCGTGGCCCATGCTGACAGCCGTCGCGGGATTGATCTCGCTCAACAGCCGCTTCATGCGGTGAAGGTAAGTATGCTTGAGCACGGCCTCGCGGCGTCCGGCCGCAGCGATCTTGAGACGCAGTGATTCGCGTTCGAGGTAAAACGCCAGCTTGTCGAGCAGGTCGTCGGCCTCGCGATAGGTCGCCAGGTGCACGCCGTCGCGCAACAGCTCCGCCTTGTATGTTCGATTCCGGCCAGTAATGGATACTGGCAAGGGTGTCGTGAGGAGAGCTATGCAGTGCCTGAGGCTTTGACCTCTTTGGACAGATTGCTCCCTCCGGCTCGGGCTTAAGGTTTTGGCACATCATGCGGCTTGACCGCTTATCACAAGGATATCTTGGCTCGAGATTCCCGGAGGAGGCTCACGCCGTTCCCTCTGACACATGTCGTGCGAAATGTCTCCACGTCTCTCATCTTTGGAGGCCCTTCATGGCCGTCAGCACGTCTCTTGATCGCATCGGCGTCGGCATTGATACCGCGCGATACGGTCATCGCGTCTCGTTCGTCAGACCGGATCGTCAACCGGCCGCCAAACCGATCACCGTCATGGAAAACCACGCCGGTTATCAGTCTCTAAAGGAAAAGCTAATATCCTTGCATGAACATAATCCACAAGTGATTTTCCAGATACGCATCGACGCCGCCGGCCAGTATGCCGCCAATCTCGAACATTTCTTGCGCAGCCTCGACTTGCCCATGACCCTGTCCATCGGCGAGCCCAAGCGCAACAAGGATTATCAGAAAGCCCACTTCCCCAAGCGCACCACCGACGACACCGAAAGTCAAGCCATGGCCCGCTTCGCCGTGGTTGAGCAGCCCGATGCCACGCCTCCCCCCGCCCAACCGATGATCTTGTTGCGCGAGGTCGTCGGTCGCTTACAGGCTCAGGTCAAGCAGACGACCCAGGCGGTCAACCGACTCCACAACCTCCTGGCCCGCGTCTTTCCGGAACTCGCCACCTTGACCGACGATATTGATTCCGCTTGGGTCTTGAAGTTGCTCTCGAAGTACCCCACCGCCGAACGCATCGCCGCGGCCCGCATCGCGTCCCTGGAGAAGATCCCCCATCTCTCTAGCGAACAAGCCCAGGCGCTTCACCTCGCCGCCGGGCAATCGGTCGCGTCCCTTCGCGGTCCCGTGGCCGAGGCTTTGGTCGACAGTCTCGTGGACCAGGTGCGTCGCTGCCAAATCGCCGAGAAGTCCTTGCGGAAATTGTTGGCGACCACCTTTACCGATCTGCCCGCTTCGCCCCATGTCCAGGTCGTGACCATCCCCGGCATCGGCCAGGCCACGGCGGCCGCCATCGTCGCCAAGATCGGCGACATCGACCGCTTCGCCACGGCCGACCAGGTCGTCGGCTATTTCGGCGTGTTTCCCCGGGAAAACACCTCAGGCGTCGACCGCCAGGGAAAACCTTTGCTCCCCGGCACCATGTCCATGTCGCAACAAGGCAACGATCTGGTGCGCAGCTACCTTTGGAATGCCGCCCGCGCCGCCATCCGCTATAACCCCGCCATTGGCCCTCTCTATGGCCGCCTCCGGGCCAAGGGCAAACGTGACGACGTGGCCATGGGCCACTGCATGCGCAAGCTTCTCCATCTGGTGTTTGCGGTCTGGAAGACGAATCGCCCCTTTAATGGTGAACACTTTCCCTGGGCCAATGCCGATGCCGCCAAGCTGGCAACGCCTCCATCAGATCCCCCGGAAGCTGTTTTATTGCCGGCCGACAAAGAAACGGCCGTGGGCCACACGCGGGACTTGCCCACCGGGAAAGTGGTCACCACGGCCGCTACCAGCGTAGAAGGAACGCCCCCGCCGGTCAAGCCGGCGACGAAGCCCTTGTCAGCTCGTAAGGGCAAAGGCCAGTAGGTTTGCATCAGTGCAAAGCAGCAGTCTTGCCCGCCGGGGCTGGCTGGTGGTCGTTTAACGGTCTGGAGAGTAGTCTGGTTGACGCCGACGGAAGGATAGGGCAACGCAGGAGTGCGACCCGAGCAGCCGTTGGCCAGCGTTACGGTTGAGGACCGAGCCTCGAGAGGGGCTCGGTCTCTTTCACGGACAGCCGCAGACAGCCGGATGCTGCCTGAGCGTTAAACTCCGGGGGTTTGGGGGCAGGCCCCCAAGTTGCCACCTTGCCGATCACGGTGCCGGGCGGAATCGCAAGACGCTTTCCAGATGTTTTGCTCTTATCATGTCAACACGTCATTGTTTGATCAGTGATGGTTGGCTCTCGCGACGAAGCCGCTAGTCAAACCAGACGATCCAGCCGTGTTTCCGAATTCAAAAAGGTAAAACCGCTGGTGACGAATGGCCCCGGCAACGAAGAGATGTTCAAGGCACTCATCTATATATATAAACATATCACTAGTTAGCCTATTATTTGTTGGTCCGTCAATGCTCTGACCGCCACGCTCGAGCCAACGACGCAACGGGCGACGGCCATCAGCCCGTTCGATGTGCGCGCCGAGGCTGGCAAGCAGGCCCGCCGTCATCACACACGACGGCTATTGACTTTCAATGGCACATCTGTCCATTGGCGGCCAGGTCGTTGGTCACCAGCAGCGAACCGCACGCGACGGCCTCGAACACCCGCATATTGACGTCGTTCTTGATGCTGCGATTGAATGCCAGCCGCGCGGCGGAATACGTCTGGGCCATTTTTTCAAAATAACACTGGCCGACGAATGATCTGGGGTACTTGCGGCGGATCAGGTCGAGCAGATCGGCGCGGGCCGGGGAAAACGTGGCCCACGAACGCGACGTCGTATTGCGTGGGTATGTCGTGCTTGCCGTGGATGTCGGGATCGCAGGCCAGTGGCAGCCAGGTCGCCGTGGCGATTCCCGCTGTGCGCAGCGCTTCGGCCCCGTCGCGCTGCGCGGCAAATACATAGTCGAACGCGCTTGCCTTCTGTAGGCACCAGACGAAATCCATATGCGTGTCAATAGCCCACCAGGCAGAAGGACGGAGGTCGAGCGGCAGGTGGTAGCGGAGTCCGTCGTCGACATTAAGGTAAAGATCGAAGCCAGCGCGCGGCACGCAGTCGAGCTCGCCGGGCTGGAAGTGCTCGACGTCGACGACTTGCTTCAGAGCCCGCAGGCAATAATTTCCGGTCGTCTCGGGTCGCTGCACGCTGTCATAAATAATCGCGACGCGCCGGATATCCATGAGCGAACCCCTTTTTCAACGCAGCCGCCGCGCCCCCGAGAATAATGGCTTGAAATACCGCTCGATGACATCTTCCCAAACGAAATCGGCCTCGAACCGCTTTCGGCCGGCCAGCCCCATATTGCGCCGCAGGTCAGGATCGTCGAGCAGCCGGGCGATCTTTTCGGCCAGGTCGGCCGCGTTGCCCGGCTCGAACAAGAGCCCAGTTAGGCCGTCAGTCACGGTGTAGGGCAGACCGCCGATGCGACTAGCGACGACTGGAATTCCCGACGCCATCGCTTCGACAGACGTGCGGCTCAGCGAATCCTGGGCGATCGTTGGCACAAGGCAGATGTCGGCGGCGCGGTAATAACGTGGCAAATCGGCAAGCGAACACCATCCGACCGATCGTGTGGCATCGTCGATCGGTCCGGCCGGATCGAACGTCACAACCAGCTCGAAGTCGGATCGAGACTCGCGGAGGATCGTGCAAGCCTCGTGCGCGACATGGTAACCTTTGATCGTCTCGCCCGCGACGGCCGCCATGAACAGGATCGTGCGGCCGCCATTCGGCGTGCCGTCCTCGTCATCGGGCGGCGGCCAGGGAAAACGCGACGCGTCCATGCCCCATGGCACGATGCAAACGCGCCGGGCGAACGGTTGCATCATCGCTTCGATCACCGGATTGAGCACGATCACGACCTCGGCTTCGCCGAGCGATCGGCGCAGCCTATCGTCATATTCGCGGGTCCCGACCCCGGCCAGTTCTCGCTCCGCGCGATGGAGCGCACCCGACTCGGCCCGCGTTCCGCCAAACAGCGACAACAGAACTCGGGCGTGGCTAACTGATTACGTGGACATTGCTCAACCTGATTCGGGCTGCTCGCGAGCAGGCGCAAATTGTTGAGCGGGCAAAGATTCTCCTGGGCCTGATACAAAAGCATGAAAGGGTAGTCGCGCACCGCTTCCGCCAGAAGCGGTTTCATGTTCCAAGAGTCGGTGATGATGACGAAGTCGGGAGCGAAACCATCGACCGCATGACGGAACATCGCCTGAATCTCGGCGACGCTCCAGCTCGCGTCGTCAAACGCAATCGATTCGCTCGGGCTGATCAATTCATCAGTGACGCGGCCGATCCGCCAGCTCGGGTACTGCGCGAAGAAATGCTTGACGTCATAACCGGCCCGCCCCAGAAAATGCGCCATCTCGGCCGTATGATGATTGCCTCCGCCAGTGGACGGCCAGTTAAATAGCAGGCTCAAAATCGCGACTCGAACCGGCGCACCCGGCGGCCGAGCGAATCCCGTGGGACGACAGTCTGGCTGAGCCGGCGTTCGCGCGGGTTCGAAGCTTGCGATAACTGGCAAATGGACTTCGCCAGGGTATCTGTCCTGGCTTGGACCGCTGATCCCAGGTGCCGGTGCCAGCGTCAAGCCGCCAAAATCATCGGTCGCCTGGGACAACTTCATCTCCGCGTCAAGCAAATCGCGGTTGAGCTGAGCCGGCAGACAATCGGGATCGATTTCGAGCGCCGCTTGCCACTCGGTCTGGGCCTCTTGGTACCGCCCGTCCAGGGCCGCCATCACGGCTAGGTCGTTATGAACCAACGCCCGCAGCCGGGTACCCGAATCCGCGTAAGCTCGAGCCGCGGCCCAATCCGCGTAAAGCTTCCGTGCCTCGTCATGTTGCCCCTGGGCGGCAAGGTTGGACGCCTCCGCGTATCGCGCCGCCGAATCAACTGGCCCAACCCTGACGTCTGTCGTCACTGCGTCGAGTTTCACGTCTTGCCTTTTCCTGGATTGGGCCAAACCTGACCTTGTCTTGCGGTCGCGACTCATCGTTTCACCGCCGATCAACACTGGACGAATCGTTCAGGAAAAAGCCAATCGGATGAACGGCCCCTCAACTTACTCCGAGAGCGTCAGCGTGCTTATTTGGATATTCACGTCGTTCTGTATCTCGCATATCGGAACGGTCCCGTCCGACGTACCCAGCGCCAAGGTGAGGGGCTTTGCCGCAAAGGCAGTCGCTCGTTCTTAACTCTAGTGATCCACAGAAAGCTCAGCGGCCTTTTCCGTCGACGCAAAAGGACACGCGGCCATGGCGGCTGTGGCGATACGCGAGAAATCATCCCTTATCGTAAGACCTTCGACACCCGCGACGTCGCCTTTCATCTCTTATGGCTTCCCCTATTTCTTCGCGCCCGCCTTCACCTACCATAGGTCCGCTATTCCGAAGATCAATAATAATCCGCTATCGGTACCTATAACCAAATAGTCGCTCTTCGGGGAAAAGCATGCAGCACCCATGTGCGATAGGAGATGACCATCCATGTCGACCACCGTGGTCCGCTCAACTTTCGCTAGACTCAGGTTCCAGAGCCTGAGTTTGCCGTCACCTGAATAGGTCATGATCGCATCATCTTTGGCGCTATGTGCGAATGCGTAGACGCGATCGATACAGCCTTCCGGGCGATCTTCGTGCAAATCGTGCTCCAAGCGGCCCGTTGCCGTGTCCCAGACTTTGACATGATGATCGGAGCTTGAAGTAGCGAACAAAACCCCGCCGCGTATGAACTTGGCATCAGTCACCGTCCTCTGGTGACCCGAGTCGAACTCGCGTATGATATCGCCCTGTGGATTTAAGAACCAGATTCTCCCGTAAGGACCGACAGCCGCAAGGGTGTTGCCGTTTGCCGAAGACTTAAGATGACGATACGCCGAGACATTAACGTCCGCGCGTCGACGCTTGTAGTGGTTGTTTAGGTCAATGAAGTGCAAGAATGGGCCACCCCCCGAGACGAGCGTCGCATTGTCTCGAGTGACCAAAAGGCTGGTACACCGCTCCATTGGAAACCGGGCGTCCTCGGTTCCGCGACGGAGATCAAACATTCGGGCCATACGATCCAACGATGAGGTCACCAGTACCTGACTATCGTTCCTGAAGGCCATCGAGTAGATCATACCCCCATGGCCGCGGAGAAATATCGGCGGTGCAGTCCCGTCAAGCCGAAACACCCCGATCCGATCATCGTGGGTGGTCCCGGCTACCAAGGCGCCGTCTGGCGATACGCACGCGAGACTGATCGATCCGTCAAGTGGCAGCGACTTCCGCAACGCAGAAATCACATGTTCTGGTACAGGGTTTTCACACTGCGGAGCTCCATCGACTGTACGCGATCCGAAAAGCCACGCGCAAGCAATTAGCGCGAAATGAATCGCATAGCGTACTGTTCCTTTATCCGCTGTCGAAAAGACGAGCGAGTCAATTTGCAATTCCCTGGTCGAAGTTGCGAGAACCGACATTTTTCCGGGCTTTCTTTTTCAATCCCGATCAAGCACCGGGAACTTCCGTAGGTGTAATTGATGGCTTGCAAGGCGAAACTAAACAATTTGGGTTGGAGAAATTTGTATTCCATGCCACCTGTCCATGTTCTGCGCCTGCTGGCTTACCCCCAACCTTAGTGACGAACCTGAACGTCGCCGTGTTGGATAGCGTAAAGCAACTGGCACTATTCGCCTGGCACGGAGTCGGATCGCAATCGAACAGCGTGGGGTCGTCGCACACGATGTTGCATTTGACGGCTATTTCAAACCAGGTACAATCCTTCGCATTAACCGGCTTAAGAATTTCTCGCTTGGGGTAATTGATAACTGGCTCTTTCTCCAATGCGCAATATGTGCGGGATGTGCGATATCTCGCCAAGGTTACGTTCAATGCAAACTCTTTCAGTTCGTCTTCTGCTTTAACGTGGCAGAATGTCTCTCCCTTCGAGTTTCTAGAGAACGTGCTGTAGAAAATCTTAACTCTGTTAAAGAGTTCGGTTGTGTTGGACAATCCACAACAGCCGAGGTCGGCCTTAATAAACGCCCATAAGACGCCTTCGGGTTGGCCGCCGGGAGGCTCATCGGCGCGAGTCAACCAGTTAACATAATTGCTCTCGCTTGGACACGGTCCTGGTCGCGCTTCATTTGAATACGGATCTGGGAAATAGGGAGGTGCAAGCCCGCTCGGGTCCGTGTACGCAAGAGGCGCGAGCGCCAGGGGTCAGACCTAGGAACAAGTTAAGTTGGACGTCCGTGGGCACCGTTCACAGAACACTGGTCGTTCGTTCCCCGTCTTCAGGATGAGGTTACATGCTTCGGAGCATCCGCGCCGTGGTGGCTGGGTTCTTCGCGATGGCGCTTGTCGTCGGGCTGGGAACCGCGGCCGCGTCAAAATGGCTGTTATCCCCGCCGGCGGCAGGGAAGGTAATTCAACCTACGCCAGCCTATCTTGCCGTCAACCTGGGTCTGAGCGGATTCGCGGCACTTCTCGGCGGTCTGACGGCCGCTCGGCTGAGTAACCGTTCGCCAATGGGACATGCCCGCGCCTGGCGGTGCTCGTGCTGCTCATGGCCCTTGTCACGGCATTAACGGCGGGTCAATCGCGTGCTGAATCCCAGCAACCCGCGTGGTATCCTTTCGTACTGGCAGTCCTGGGGCCGGCTGGAGTGATCTTCGGCGGATGGCTCAGTCGCCAGATCTAAAGTTACGAATTCGCCGTTGCGACGCATCGTCCGCGAGTGCCGGCGCTTGCCGAATTCGCGCTTGAGGCCACGGATCAGGCAATCGGCCAGCCTCCCAGAGGCCGGCCACAAAGCCAATGATCGGCGCGGAAATCTTGCAAATCGAGGTGACCGCGCCAGCCGGGCGGCGGAGTCAACCGTCTGCTGATGGCACGGCTTCGTCGAGATACGTTTCCAGGTCGGCGGCCATCTGGTCGAGCAGGGCCCTGGTCTCGGCCTTGGCGGCTTCGAGATGGTCGGGGCCCGAGACGGCGGTTCGCGCGAAGAGGTAGAACTTGATCTTGGGCTCGGTCCCTGATGGTCGCGCGGCGAGGCGAGTGCCGGGGCGGTTGGTGTGAAAGATGAGCATGTCGGAGACCGGGCGGGGCAGGGGGCGCGGGGGCTCGGAACGGTTGAGCGGCCGGATCTCGTGGGTTTGATAGTCATAAACATCCGTGAGTGTTAACCCACCGATGGCTCGCGGCGGCTGCTCCCGTAATGCTTTCATCAGCGTCTTGATCGTCGCAAGGCCCTCGCGGCCGGTGTACGTCTTGTTGACCTGGCGGTCGGCATAATGGCCGACGTCGATATAAAGATCGTCGAGATATTCGAGGACGGTCTGCTTGCGGTCCTTGACGGCCGCGGTGAGCTCGGCGAAGAGCAGGGCACCGGCGCCAGCGTCCTTGTCACGCACCTGATCGCCTTTCAAGTAGCCGTGCGACTCCTCAAAGGCAAAGAGAAAGCTCGCGTGTCCGGCCTGTTCGATGCGCTCGGCGATCCATTTGAAGCCGACGAGCAGGTCGTCTTCGAGCCGCACGCCTTCGCGGTCGGCCAGGGCGCGCGTCATGGGCGTTGAGACCAGGGTCGAGACCAGGTAATGGTCTGACCGCAGCTTGCCCATGGCTTCGGATTCCTTGATCACGAAGGCGGCCAGCATGACGCCAATTTCGTTCCCGCCCAGGGTCGTCCATGCGCCGTAGGGGTCGCGGGTGACCGGAACGGCAACGCCAATGCGGTCGGCGTCGGGATCGCTGGCGATCACGAGATCGGCACCCGGGCTCGGGCATCGGCGATCGCGGCTTCCAGCGTTCTGGGATACTCGGGGTTGGAAACGTGGTCGGGCACGTTGGGGAAATCGCCGTCGGGCGTGCGCTGGGATGCCAGGATGGAAACGCGATTGAAGCCGGCCGTCTTGAGGATGCGGGCGACCGACGATTCGCCGACGCCGTGCAGGGGGGTATATACAACCGAGATATCGCGGGCGTGGCAGACGGATTCACTCACGACGGCCGCCACGTAGGCGGCATCGACGTCGTCGCCAACCCAGCGGATCGAGCCGTCGGCGAGTGCCTGGGAGAAGGATTTTTCGGGGATCTCACGGTCCGACGTTCTGGCGACGCAGGCGATGATGCCAGCGTCGTCGGGCGGAATCACCTGGGCGCCATGCTCGTTGTAACACTTGAAGCCATTGTCGCTCGGCGGGTTGTGCGAGGCGGTGACCATGATGCCGGCGTCGCACTCGAGGTGCCGCACCGAGAAGGAGAGCAGGGGGGTCGAGCGGGGCTCCTGAAACAAATAGACCTGAAACCCGGCCGCGGCAAGCACCCGGGCGCAAAGCTCGGCGAATTCGGACGAATGGTGCCGCGTGTCAAACGCGATGACGCAGGATCGATGAGAATTGACCCCTTTCCGCGACGTGACGTAGTCGGCAAGGCCGCGTGCGCTCTCGGCGATGGTGCGTTCGTTGAGCACGTTGGTACCGACTGGATACATCTTGCCGCGGCGGCCGCCGGTGCCGAACTCGAGAACCTTGTAAAACGCGTCGTCGAGCGCGGGCCAGTTTTCGCGCTCGATGTCCATCAGGAGCTGGTCGCGGTATCGGGCAAAGGGGGCCTCGGTGAGCCAGCGGCGAATAGGGAGCGCCGCCGCGGAAGAGATCTGTCGGGCCGACTCGGCCTGCTCGAGCCGTGCGATCGCCTCGTTTGCGTTCATCATGGTTGAGCTGTCTTCCTGCTACGTCACACAAAACGCCGTCAGAAGCACGATTCGGGGTGTCGCACCGATATGTCCACCAGCCTGAAACGAACGGGCGGCCACACGACGGGCGGACCGTGAATTAGACCACTTTTCGCGGCGAATTGCGACATGGCCGGGGATCCGTGCCTCACGCCTCAGCCAAGGGCGGCCGGAAACGACGATGGAGGCCGGCGGCTCTCGAATGCCGGTGACTCCCGCGCGGTAGCCTGGGCAAAATCGTCATATCCAGGCAAGATTCACTAAAACGTCCAGGCACGTGGCTTCGGATGACGCAAATGAGGACTTTAATGAAAGTTTCGTCGTTTCGGCGGCCGTCGAGGCTTGTAAAAAACTCCCTTTTGTAAAGACGATCAATGCCTCGGTGACAAGGTTTGAACGGGTTGTCAAGCCACGTATTTCAAAACCGCCAATTCATGGGTGCTCTCGAAGATTTTTAACATGATATGAGATTCAGACTTAGGGCGATACAAATAAATCTTCGAGCCCATTTTGCGACGCCTGGCACGCGGCTTGCAAAAACACTACCTCGTCCGTGCTGAAGCGGACAAATTCTGCCTGATAAAATTTTTCCTAAAGTCTTTGCGACCCGCTCAGTACGAGTTCCTGGCAGGTCGACAGGTTTGACGCTCAAATCGACTGGCCCACGGATTGGCGCAGTCGGCAATTGATATACACGGAGGTTTCCATGGCTCGGTCACAATCACGCCGCTCGCTCCGTTTCGAGAACCTGGAAGCCCGCCAGTTGCTGTCGAGCGGAGGGCCTACCGATCAAGAACAATACATGCTTCAACTCGTCAACGAGGCCCGCACCAATCCCTCGGCCGTCGCCGCACAGATCACGAGCTCGAGTAATCTGAGTGCCGATGTGCAGGCCACCTTGAAATATTACAATGTCAACATGCAGCAAGTCGCCCAGACGATCGGCACCGCGAGCGCCACAGCCGCCCCTGGCCTGGAATCAAGACCTTGCGAATGCGGCGCAGTCGCAGAGCCAGTACGAGGCCAGCAATCAAGTTCAGTCGCATACCGGATCAGACGGGTCGACGACCTCGCAGCGCATCCAGCAGGCCGGCTACGGCAATGCGACGTCGAACGGCGAAAACACGTATGCCTATGGCACGTCGGTCATGGAATCGATGCAGGCGTTCCTGATGGATTGGGGCGTGCCCAGCGATGGCCACCGCATCAATATCCAGCAGCCGGGCGTTTCGCCTTCAGACGCGTATCAGAGCGTCGGTATCGGCATGGTGAGCACGAACAACGCCTCGGTGGGCCCGATGGTGGTCACGCAGGATTTCGGCAGCCAGAGCAATGCTCAGGCCCAGCTCGTGGGCGTGGCTTACACTGATAACAATGGCTCGAACTTCTACCAGCCGGGCGAGGGGCAGGGGGGTATTCAGATCGACGCGGTCAACCTCCAGACCGGCGCCGTGAGCTCGACGCAAACGTGGGATTCAGGCGGGTACGAGCTGTCGCTGGCCCCGGGCCAGTACCGAATCATCGCCAGCCAGAACGACACGGTCATCCAGACCTCGACCATCACCATGAACAACGTCAACGTCGAGCAAGATTTCATTCTGAACAATGCCTCGCAAGGGGGCTCGCGTGAGAACGCCATCGCCGCGGCTCAGCCGGCTAATCCCGCTCCTGTGACACCGACACCGACCCCAGCCCCGGCTCCGGTCAAGCCACAGCCGATCGCCATGGGTGTCGTTCCGGCCGTTCAGTCGACGCCGCAGCCTGTCGCCACGACGGCTCCGGTAAACCAGGCCAGCGCCCCGGCCCATAGCTCGATCATGTCGCTCTTCAATAATAGCTGGTCTGCCTGGAACGCAAAGGCTAACTGAACCTCTTGATCGGTCGTCGTCCGCTGCCCGTTTCACACCCCGTCGTCCCGGCCAAAATCCGGGACGGCGGGGTGTGTTTCGTTACACCCACATCTTGAGCCGATGGATTTCCAATCACCCCATGATTTATTGTGCATGCACGCATTGCCTGTTAATTGATCATTGGGCGGCGATCACGGGAGTTAATCGCCCGTGACGGTGATTGTGATCGAGCGTCGATGAGGGCTGGTGCGATGCTCCCAGAGGAAGATGCCTTGCCAGGTACCGAGGTGGCACTTGTGGTTTTCGACGGGGATCGTCAGTGATGTGAGCGTCAGGATCGAGCGGATATGCGCCGGCATATCGTCGGGGCCTTCGCAATCGTGAACGTACGACGGATCGCCGTCGGGTGCCAGGCGAGCCGCGAAATTCTCGAGATCGCGGCGCACGGTCGGGTCGGCGTTCTCGCAGACGATGAGCGACTGCGCTGGTATGCCGCACGAACAGGTGACAGAGTCCCTGGACGATTCCCGATTGCTCGACGTGCTCTTGGACCTGGCGCGTGATCTCGTAGGTGCCGCGGCTGCGTGTTTCGATCGTCAAATGCTGCCTGTACATGAATGGGAACTCCGGCTATTGGCGGAACCGAACATAACGCTCATTATCAGACGTTGTATTCGCGGTGGCTATCGCTCTGCCTGTTAACTTCCCCGGCGGCCAACACGGAGTGGCTTGATGACATCGATGGATTTCGGCGCGGCGTTCCTGAAGGACGAGAATCTCGGCAATCCCGGCCGGCATGCGCGAATCTTTGGAACCCGGTCGCGCATAGCTCTCAGCCTTTGTTTCGCGGCGATTGGGACCGCTCCCGCAGATCTCCCCGAGGATAAAAGGATCGTTGAGAGGCTAAGGGCCGACGTGTACTACCTCGCGTCAGACACATTGGAAGGACGAGGCGTCTTGACGCCGGGCGTCGATCTGGCGGCCCAACATATACGCGCCGAGTTCCGTCGAATTGGCCTGAAGAGCGGGCCGGCGGACGGGAGCTATTATCAACCGATCGAATACCGACGGTCCCCCGAAGCGGCCCCGACCATGCTGAAGAACGTGATTGGCACCCTGGACGGCAAGGGCGATCTCGCGGACCAGGTCATCGTCATCGGTGCCCACTACGATCACCTTGGCCATGGGGAATTCGAGCTTCGCTCGCACCGGAGGCGGTGCGGTCTCGAATCCATCCAGGTGCCGACGATAATGCGTCGGGTGTCGCGGCGATGCTCGAATTGGTGCGCCGCTTCGCCTTCGCCTCGCGCGCGACGCCGCCACGACGTCGTATGGTGTTCGTTGCGTTCACCGGCGAAGAAGCGGGACTGATCGGCAGTCGGCACTATGTATCAAAGGGACTGATCTTTCCCATCAAGGACACTGTGGCGATGGTGAATTTTGATATGGTCGGGCGTCTCCGGGCGAATCAGTTGGGGATCGCAGGGAACGAGACGGCCAGGGAATTTGCGGACCTTCTCTCCGAGGCCGATGCCAGGTCTCCCCTCAAATTAATGCGAGGAGGAGCCGACTATCCCGACGACAGTGACCATGCCCCGTTCGCAAGTGCCGGAGTGCCGATCCTTTACATATGTACCGGATCGCATGAAGATCGTCATACGCCGTCGGACACGGCCGATAAGGTCGACTTCGAGGGAATCGCTGAGGTTGTCAACTTTTGCGAAGACGTGCTCGGTCGCCTGCTAGTCATGCCGCGTCCGACTTTCATCCCCGCCGTACGAGCTTCATCACCGACATCGAAATGAATTCCTCCGGCCGTCGTTTCAGTAAAGCCGAGGGGCGAGCCCGTACCGCTCATTTTGCACATGCATGGCGCCGCGGTCACGATCGAGCAAACGAATCGCCTCCGAGCGGACAGCGGCTCTTCGTCTAACGCCTGTCCACGTCCTCGAAGGTGCCCGCCTCGCTCCAGGCCCCTCGGAACGCACCGGGAGACTCCTTCAGGCGACTTGGCAACACGGAGATGGTCCCCTGCATGTTATAATGCAGTGCTCCCAGCGGTTCATGGGCAGGCCAGTCCCAGGCAAGGAATCCTTGCGCCAGACATCGATCCACCTGCGGTCCTTCAGAAATGTAAAGTCCTTGCGGAACTGCCCCAGATCGATTCCTTGCTGCTGAGCATGGGCGACGAGTTCTTGGGCGGTCGCTCGAAAGCTCTCCAGAGGGTCCATTGGTCATGTCCTTTCGCGCTCCCTGTCCCGCTTTCGCGCTCCTGGCGGCATGAGTGCTGACCCCACGAAGCTGCGCTCGAGGCGGTGACAAGAGACGAACCGGCGGAAGAGGAAAGCACCAAATGGCGAACCCGGATCGAGCGTGAGCGGGGAATCAGGAAGAGGTGACCGAAGCTCATTTTCGCCGCGTGCTCTAACGGGAGGACTTCGATTTGCCCTTTGTTGCCCAGCCTTCCCACTTTGACACGGCATTACCCCGATGCGTTCTCTTGCCGTGGACTTTCTTCTAAGCCCATAATAAATGGATGTGAGTGACTAAGCCGCATCCTCGACTTTACGCTGATTGAACATTCTAGTACAACGCCATGAGCCTGAAAACAAAGCCCAAGGCAGCACCCAAGCGTTCGGTTGCAAAGCGAGCAACCGCCAAGCAAGCCGCAACAACCTCGAACTCTGCCGAATTCAGCGAACTGCTTGATCAGCTGGCAATGTATTTCAGTTTCAAAAGCGTGAATCGCCGAAAAGATGTTGAGGCCATCCTTAAGATTCTGCCTAGGTTCAAAACCGCCGCTCGCAAATCGTCGGAAGCAATGGCCGCCCTAAGCGTTCCGGCACCCTCACACGGAAGGGAGAAGCCTATGGTCAGGGATAACCGTCATCTCGAGTCTAGTGCCGCCGTAACGGCTGGCTGCCCGCCTTCCGACCTCACCGCCCTGCTGGAGATGGTGCTTGATCAGCCGAACAAATGGCTGGCGACGCCTAATCCACAATTCGGCGGTCGAGAACCTCGTGATCTGGTGGGCACCGCAGAGGAATCTAAGATTTTCGATCTCCTGCATGCGGTCGATCAGGGGCTTTTCTGATGAAGCCCGCAGGCTGTGCGAAGCTTTCACTCAGCCCGCTTACAGGGCATTGGTTTCGAGCCTTGAGAACTGCGATACTGGGACACGCGAACCAGTACCACGCACTCAACGACGCACAGCAGCAGATTCAGCAAAGCTAGCGCGGCAGCGCCGTCTTATCGCATGCTGTATCTCGGAGAGAACCATCAGGTCGCCATTTACGAGGTAGGAGCACTGCTGGGTGATCCGGACGATCCCATTTCGAATCCAAAGGGGTCGTGGGTGCTCATGAGCATTCAAATCACACTTCACCAGATTGCTGATCTTTCCAAGCTCGATCAACAGAAGCTCATTTCGACAAACCGTCAGGAGCTCACCGGAAGCTGGATTAATAGTCTGGGTTCGGTGCCTACGCACGAACTCGGCGTTGCGCTGCATGCCAGAGCTGGTCTGGAAGGGTTCATATACCCGTCAGCAAAAGCTAATAGCCGGAATTTGGCAATATTTATGGACAAACTCGACAAACGCAGCAGCATATCATTCCTCAATGAATTGACAAGCAAGCCAGAACCACTTAAATGACGCAGCAGTCGCTTCAGCTCAGTTGTCGATTCGCTCAGGATCGCGAACTTTGGATCGGCGCTCCAGCTCCTTTTTTCTCAAGGGAACATTCCCTTCGGGTCGCTCGAAGTAGCGTGGAATAACACCTTCGGAAGAGATCTCGATCGCGCTCAACCGTCCGGGTCGGTAATCTCCGGAAATACCGGTGTCGATCATGACCACCGCGTCGCCGTACCTGGGATGGTTCATCAAGATCGCATTGTCTGGTGTGGAAATGTGGCCTACCACGACCCGTTGTACGCCCCATTTTGGCCAGCATCGATCGGATGTCCTTTATCCGAGCTCCCAGGGATTCGCGCAGCTTCTCCGAAAAAACAGTGCTCCAAAGCGGCCCCGTGTCCCACGGATCGGGAATTCCATCGCCAGAGTATCCCATCACCCAATTGGTATTGGCGCTGGGTTTGGGTCCAACGCCTTGATAGTAACGGGTCCACGCTCTGATGGTCGCGTTGATTTCCCCCGGGGAGAATTGGTTTGCCCATTCACCGAGTCCTCCGTGTACGAGAAGTGTGTCGCCGATCTTAACCAGGGCGTTTCGACTGCGAATGTTCTTGGCGTAGATCGTGTCGCCGCTGAAGGCGTTTGTGAGGGAGCGTGCTTCGTCAACCTTGCCATTGGCAGCGATCACTGGCGCAACATCTGCAAAGTCTTTTCGCTCACCGGCGGAAGAATACATGGTTCGTCCCCAGAACGCCATTTTTGCTCGTCCTTTTGGTTGCGGCTCCGCCGCGTCAGGCATTGGTACCCCCATCGACCGTCAGGTTCGCGCCTGTAATGTAGGATGCTTCCGGCCCAGCTACGAACGACACTGTCGCGGCAATATCATCGACGCTCCCATAGCGTTTCAGTGCGGTCAGCGCTATTCGGGAGCTGGCCCAATCTCCGGCGGCGGGGTTCAACTCCGTGTCGATCGGACCCGGTTGGATGTTATTGACCGTGATCGCACGGCCACCCAGCTCGCGAGCCAAGCCCTGCGTGAACATCTTGACGGCACCCTTCGTCGCCGAGTAGGCCACGAGACCGGGGGTCATCATCCGTTCTCCGACGCACGAGCCGATGTTGATGATTCGGCCGCCGTCCGTCATATGCTTCAGTGCCGCCTGAGTCGCGACGAACACGCCTCGAACGTTGATGTCGATCATGCGGTCCATTTCTTCGAGGGTGGCCTCCTCGAACGGTTTCGGAATGGCCGTTCCGGCGTTGTTCACGAGCACATCCAGTCGGCCGAAGCTCGCGACGGTTTTTTCGACAGCGGCTTTCACGGCGGCCGCATCCGCGGCTTCGGCCTGGATCGCGATCGCCTTTCCTCCGGCCCGCTCGATCGCTTTGACGACCGATTGTGCTGCTTCCACGCCCTTCGTGTATGTGATGGCCACACTTGCCCCGTCGGTCGCGAGCCGCTTGGCGATCGCCGCACCAATACCGCGTGAACCTCCGGTGACGAGCGCTACTTTGTTGGTCAGATTCGCCATGGAAGTTTTCCTCAGAGTTTTGCGCTCGCGTTTTCGCGGCGGCGCGAGTGCACCAGAATCGTTTCGCAACGAAGATATAAAATATGCATGTCCGTACTAAGTGTCAACAGAGCCACGCTTGGACATGCATCGTAATAAGGAGGTTGAAATCATCGAGGAAAAGTCGTATCAAGGCACATCGAACGTCGGGGACATGTTCGGCACTTGACCGGGTACGCGACGGACCCGGCATGGGATAGAATGGATCGATGATGCAGTCGGGCAGCGATGGCGTGGCGACCATTCTGGGCGGGCCGCGCCGCGCGGCAATATGAGCCGTCGAACTTCCAACGCGGAAACAGCATGCGCAAATCGACCTTGATCGTGATCCTGGTGGCATTGATCGCAGCCAGCCTCCCGTGTGACGCGACGGCCAGTCGTCAGGTCGATCTGGGCGAGGCCGTCCTTGTTTTGCCAGACGAATTGCGGCCGCGGGGCGAGCCCGTGCCGATCATTTTGCACATGCATGGCGCACCGGCCACGATCGAGAAAGCGGCCGCCGAAGCGCGATGGATCGCGCCCGTGCTGCTGTTCAATCGCAAGGGACTCTCGTCGGTCTACACCGAGCCGTTCCGCGATCCGCGGCTCTTTCCACGCTTGCTGGACAAGACCCAGAAAGCGCTCGCCGACATCTGGCCGGCCGAGCGTCCCCAGGTGGGTCGCGTGTTCGTCAGCACGTTCAGCGCGGGCTTCGGGGGGCTGCGCGAGCTGCTTGCCGTCCCCGAACACTTCGCGCGCATCGACGGCGTGATCCTGGCCGACTCACTGTATGCCGGATACGCAGGAGATCCCGCCAAGCGGCAAATCGATCCGGCGAAAATGGTCAATTTCCGCAAGTTCGCGGCCGAAGCGGCCGCGGGGCGCAAGTTGATGGTTGTCACCCATTCCGCACAAATACCACCAGGCTATGCGAGCACGACCGAGACGGCCGATGACCTGATTGGCCACGTCGGCGGCAAGGCCGAAGCGGTCGCCGAAGATTGGGGCGACGGTTGGCAACTGAAGCAGCGTTACCAGAAAGGCCGGCTTCTCGTGCTCGGATTCGCGGGCGAGGGGCCCGACGATCATTTGAGGCATTTACGGCGGCTCGGGAAAATCTGGCTGGCCGCGCTCGAGCTTGATCGTCGGCCGGCAAAGGCACCCAATCAGGCGAGTCGCGCGGTCACGATCCCGATCGACCAGGGGGGTGAGGTTCATGTCGCGGCGGTCATCGCGCGACTGGCTGAGGCGACGGGTGTGGCCCTCGATCACCCGGTCGCCGACCTCCCCTTGTCGACGCGCGGCCTGGCCCGCGGCTTGACGACGAGCCTCTTTTCCGAGACGCTCGGCTCGGCGGTCGCCATCACGTTCCAGCCGCGGTCGATGGTGATGACCATCGACGAGCGCCAGCTCGGTGCCGCGCATTGCGCAGCCTGGCGCGAGCGGCTCGAGCGCCTGGCTGGCGCGCGTCCGAGGCGGCGCGGCACCGCGAGAAGTATGGCATGCGTGGTCTGAAATCTTATCGCCCCGGCGATCGGGCGCGGCCAACGATCTGCCTGGTACATGGCTTGAACTCGTCATCCGGCGGATTTGTTCACATGATCCCCTGGTTGGAAGAGGCGGGGTACGGCGTCGTCGTCTACGATTATCCGTTCAACCGCGGCATCGACGAGTCATGCCGGAGCTTCGCACGCGACTGGGCCGCGTTTCGAGCCAGGGTCAACGATCCCCTCCCCTGGGCGATCGTCGCGCATTCGATGGGAGCGCTCGTGGCACGGTCGCTCGTGGAGGGCCAGCCGCGGGCGGCCCGCGACGTCAGCTCGCTCGTCTTGATCGCGCCCGTGAATCAAGGCTCGCACCTGGCCAAGGTTCAGACCCTGATGCAGTTCATGAACGGCCTGAATGCGATTAACGGCAAAAACACCGCCAATGCGATGATGTGCCTTTCCGACGGCCTCGGTCAGGCCGCTCAGGACATGTTGCCGGGCAGTCCGTTTTTGAAAGCACTGAATGGCCGGCCCCGCGTCCCTGGACTGCCGTACCACATCCTGGCCGGGGATCGCGGCTTTCTCACGCGCGACGGCCGTGCCCAGATCGAGGCACGCTTCGAGCTCGTGACCCAGGGCGCGGGTCTTTTCGGCCGGTTGACCCAGGTCGCCACGGCCGATTTACCCGACCTGCTCGACGAGGCTCACCGATGGTACGGGCGACGGCTGCGTGAGCGTCGAGCGGACCCGGCTCGAGCGTGTGGCCGATCATGTCACGATCCACGCCAATCATGCCGAGCTGATCCGCGCCCCCTTGCTCTTTGACGACCCGGGGCCCGTCGCGTGCATGCCTTATCTTCTGCGCTGGCTCAAAGCCGACGCGGCCAGCCGAAATCGTCCCGAGCCCGGACCATGAACAAATTGCACAGTCGGCAGCTTTCGCGACACCTACGCGTCCCGGGGGTCTTCTGATTTCGCCCCGCTTGGGTTAATCTGGTCCGACGCCCGGGAAACTGTCATCCTTCGAAGCCACCGAAGAGGAAGCCGCTGATGTCGCAAACCGTCGCGAACGTGTCGTCGTCGGCCGAGGGATCGAGACCCGGCATTGACCATCATCCCAGGGCCCTGTTCGTGCTCTTCGCGACCGAGATGTGGGAGCGCTTCGGCTTTTACACGATCGCCGCGGTGATGACGCTCTTTCTTCAAAACCAGAGCGAAGGCTTCGGCTGGACCCGCGATCAGGCCACCGGGCTCTGGTCTAACTACCTGATGTTCGTCTATCTGACCCCCTTTCTCGGCGGTCTCATCGCCGATCGGGTGCTCGGCTATCGTAAGTCGATCTTGATCGGTGGCGTCGTCTTTGTCGCTGGCTACATGCTTCTGGCACTGGGGTCGGTCGGCGCGTTTTATGCGGCCCTCGTCATGATCTTCATTGGCAACGGTTTCTTCAAACCGAATATCTCGACGATCGTCGGCAACTTCTATCCGGCCGGCAGCCCGCTGCGCGACGCGGCCTACAACATCTTCTATATGGGCATCAACGTCGGCGCCTTTCTTGCACCCATCGTCGCCGAGGTGCTGCGTCAAAAATTTGGCTTCCGCGCCGCCTTTTTCGCGGCCGGTGTCGGCATGGCGCTGGGAACGGTCCTTTTCAGTGTCTTTTACCGCTATCTCGGCCAGGGCGAGCAAAACAAGCCCGTGACCGATGCCCAGCCGATCGAGGTCGCCGAAGACATCATGCCGGTTCCCGAGAAGTCGGCCCTCGAGAATGTCCCTGAGTGGAAGCGGATCGGTGCCCTTCTGGTCATCTTCGCGATCGTGATCGTCTTCTGGATGGTCTTCCACCAGAACGGCAGCACCATGACCTACTGGGCCAATGACAACACCGACTGGAAAGCCTCGAAGGTCACCCCCATCTTGATCCAGATTTTCACGTTGAACCTGATCGACGGCAGCGACGTCTCGGGAGTGATCTCCAACGCGATCAACCCGTTCTGGGTCGTGGTTCTTTCGATCCCACTCGTGCGATTCTGGCGCTGGCTCAATTCCAGGGGGTTGGAGCCCTCGACGCCGACCAAGATCGCGCTGGGGATGCTACTGACATGCGGCGCCTTCTTGATCCTGACCGCCGGCGCGCTGGCTGGCGGCGACACCGGCAAAGTCTCGCCGTGGTGGATCATCGGCGCCTACGCCGTGATTTCACTCGGCGAGCTGATGCTCAGCCCGATGGGCCTATCGCTGGTTTCCAAGGTGGCCCCGGCCCGGATGCGCGGGGTGATGATGGGCGGCTGGTTCGTCGCCACGGCGATTGGCAACAAGCTCACCATGATCGGCCTGCTCTGGGACAAGTGGCCTCATTCACAATTCTGGTTTCTCCTGGCGATGTTCGCTCTGGTCATGGCTCTGGTACTCATGGCACTTTTGAAGCCGTTGAAACGAGCCATGCCGGGCGTCTGAAAGAGAACCTGTCACGTCGATGATTTGCTCATTTTCCAGGAACGACATCATGCGTTTGCTGCTCGCGCTTTTGCTCATGACGATGGCGGTTTCGCCCCTCTGGGCGGCCGGCCGGCCGATGACGGTCGACGATTTGCTGGCGGTCAAAGGGGTCGCCGATCCCCAGGTCTCGCCCGATGGAACGCTCGTCGTTTACGTCGTTTCCGATCTCGACCGCGCCGCGGGGAAGAACAACAGCAGCCTCTGGCTGGTGCCCACCGCGGGGGGCGAGCCCAAGCGGCTGACGACCGCGCCGGGTGCCAACAATCACCCGCGCTGGCGGCCCGACGGCAAGGCCGTCGCCTTCGTATCGCACCGTAGCGGCTCCGACCAGGTTTGGCTCCTGCCCCTGGACGGCGGCGAGCCGCGCCAGGTCACCAAGCTGCCGGTCGACGTCTCGGGCCCGATCTGGTCGCCCCAGGGAGACAAGATCGCGTTCACCGCCGAGGTCTATCCCGGTCTGACTCCCGAACAAACGGCCGCCAGGGACAAAGAAAAGGAAGCCGCCAAGGAGAAGGTCCGCATTTATGACCGCCTGATGATCCGTCACTGGAAATCATGGGACGAAGGCAAGCGTAGCCATCTGTTCGTCGCCGATGTTCAGACCGGTACGGCCAGGGATCTGACTCCCAAGCTCGAGGTGAATACCCCCCCTGCTCCGTTTGGCGGCTCGTCCGACTACGCCTGGTCGCCCGACGGCAAGGAATTGGCCTTCACGGCCGAGCCCGGCCAGAACGCGGCCTGGTCGACGAATACCGACATCTGGACGGTCGCCACCGACGGCGGCGAGCCCAAGAACATGACGGCTGCCAATCTCGGTGCCGACGCCCAGCCGGCCTATTCGGCCGATGGCAACTGGCTTGCTTATGTGAGCCAGGCCCGTGCCACGTTCGAATCAGACCTGTGGGTGCTCAAGCTCCTCAGCCGCGCCACGGGCATCCCTCATGAGCTGACCAAAAAGCTCGACCGCCCCGTCGCGTCATTCGCCTGGACCGCGAAACCCAACACGCTGGCCGCGATCATCGACGACACGGGGACCGAGCCCATCATCGCGATCGAGCCGGGCATCGTGGGCGAAGGCTCGTCTGTCACCGCGGCGGCCCCGTCCGAATTTCGCCGGCTGGTGACCGGCGGCGTTCAAGCCGGATTATCAATCAGTGCGAAAACCGGCACGATGGCTTTTGCTCATCACACCGCGGCCACTCCGGCCGAAGTGTATACGGCCGGCCCCGACGGCTCGGGTCTCACCCAGCTCACGCACCACAATGCGTCTCTCATTTCGCAGCTCGACCTGCCCAAGCTTGAAGCCTTCACTTTTCCCGGCGCCAATGGCGATTCCGTGCAAGGCTGGCTCTTGCACCCACCCGGTTTCGACCCTGCCAAGAAGTATCCGGTCGTCTTCCTGATCCACGGCGGACCTCAGGGCGCCTGGCACGACGAGTGGCACAATCGCTGGAACTACGAGCTGTTCGCGGCCCCCGGCTACGCCGTGGTGGCGATCAACCCCCGTGGCTCAACGGGCTATGGCCAGAAATTCACCGACCAGATCAGCCAGGACTGGACGGGTCTTGTCTATGACGATCTCAACAAAGGATTGGACTATGTGCTGGCCAAGCACTCGTATCTTGATGGCGAGCGAGTCGCGGCCTGCGGCGGCTCGTATGGCGGCTTCATGGTCAACTGGATCGCCGGCCACAGCGACCGCTTCAAGGCCCTGATCAGCCATGCCGGCGTCTTCGACCTCACGAGCAAGTACGGCACGACCGAAGAGCTCTGGTTCCCCGAATGGGAGTTCGGCGGACCCCCCTGGGAGAAGCCCGACCATTACCGCGAGCGCTCACCCAGCAGCTTCGTCGCTCATTTCAAAACACCGACGCTCGTGATCCATGGGGCACTCGACTTTCGCGTACCCGATGCCCAGGGGCTGGGGATGTTCACATCATTACAGCGCCGCGGGGTGCCCAGCCGCTACGTCTGGTTCCCCGACGAGGGACACTGGATTCTTCAGGCCCATAACCGGGTCGTCTGGTGGAACGAGGTCTTCGGCTGGCTCGATAAATATCTGAAGCATTGAAACGGAAATGAAGGTGCCCAGGCGAGCAGCGGGTTCATCGTGATCGAGCTCATCGACATCACGCAGCACTACGGTGTCCGGCCGGTTTTACGGGGGATCAATCTGCGCATCGAGCGTGGCGAAGTCGTCGTGATCCTGGGGCCCAATGGAATGGGCAAGTCGACGCTGCTGGCGGTCATGGCCGGCATGCTCACGCCGCAAAAAGGCACGGTGGTGATTGACGGCCTGACGCGCCGCGGGTCGGAGGAAGACGAGTTGGCCATCCGCAAGATGACCGTCTACCTCCCCGACCAGTTGTGGCTCCCCCCCACGCGCACGGCGCTTCAATTCGTGATGGCCGTGGGCCGGCTTTATGACATCGAGGAGAGCCGCCTGATGGCCCACGTCGATACGCTTCTCGATCTCTTCGACCTGACGAAACAAGCCGAGACGCAGCTCCTGAACCTCTCCGCCGGCCAGAAAAAGAAGGTTGGGCTCTGTTCGGCCCTGGTGGCCGAGACGCCCATTCTTCTGCTCGATGAGCCCTTTTCGGGTGGTCTTGACCCGGGCGGGCTTTCGACACTCAAGCACATCATCAAATATCATGCGAGACGCAAAGATGCGACGATCGTCTTGACGAGCCCGGTGCCCGAGCTCGTCGAGGAAGTGGCCACGCGGATCGCGATTCTTGAAAATGGTGCGATCCTGGCGTTCGACACCCTGGACGGCTTGCAGCGGCTGGCCGGCTATCGCGGCAAGTTGAACGAGGTGCTGCAGAGGCTCGTGTTTCCCGACGCGTCTCAAAAACTCGAGGATTACTTTCGGGAGTTTGGCCGATGATGCGGCGCTTCGTGTCACGGTGCCGGATGGTTGCTCCACCCTCGTGGGCGGCGGTGATGTTCGTTCTCATCCTGGGCGTCATTCGCATTCCCCAGAACTTGCTGGGCAACCATTTGATGTGGCAGGCCGATGCACCGACCTATCGTTTTCTCGTTCTTGGATCGATCGTGCTGGGGGTTTATCGAGCCGTGGCGTTTCATCCTTATTTTCGCCCCAACTATCTTCGGTGGCTGAGGGCAACGCCGTGGCACGTGCACAAGCCCCTACCCCTTGGCCCGGTCGAGCTCGTGCCTGAAGACGTCGTCGGGATCGGGCTGATCTTGCTCTTGGGCACGGTGCTTCCTCAGCGTCATTCCGTCGAGCTCCTCAATACGTTTCTGATCAGCCACATCCTGGCTCTGGTCGTTACACTCTGGCGAACCGGCGCGGGAGCCTTCGGGTATGCCGTGCTCTTCCTGCTAGGATTCGTGCCATTAATGTCGAAAGCGCCCTGGCTGGCCCTGCTCGTGCTCACCGCGACTTATCTGGTGATTCACGAGGGCCTCTGGCACGCCCTGCGCGGCTTTCCCTGGGAAACCGAAGGCTTCGCGGTCGACATCGGCTTGCTCCAAACGACGAAAACGGACAATTCGTGCGGCTGGTTATTCGACCGTCTCCACCGCGACATCACCACGGCCAGGGGGATCTCTCGGATCGACGCTCTGCTCGGCTGCATGCTGGTAAGCTGGTGGCTTTTCGCGATCGAGCTCGCTGGTCCCGACTCGCAATGATCGCATCAGCGGTCTGGCCTTTGTCGCGGCGCTCGCGACGGCGACAGCGCCCTTCATACGGGTCGCGATCTATAGCCAGGGCTGCCGGCCGCCGATAAGCCTCTGGGGGCGTTTCTTAACCTTCCGCTGGATCATTCCTGGATACGATCAGATTTTCATAGCCCCTCTTGTTTCCCTCCTGGTCTTACCCGCGGCTGTGGCGATAAACCGCAATAGCACGGTGCCGGAAGAAATCTGTTTCTCGTCCGCCGCCGGCACGATTGTTCTGGTCTTGCTGGTGAGCCCACCGCGACTGAAGCGCTGGCGGCTCACCGGCACCCACCGCCTGGCGCCGACCTTGCAAGAGGCACAGGCCGCTGCCATTCACAGGATGGGCCAACCATGAACATGCCTTCCGAACCTGAAAGCAACCCCCCTGCCCTTTCGGCCCTGGCCGGCATCATCAAGAAGCGATGTCCGCGCTGCCGCCGCGCCCCGATCTTTCGCTCGACGTGGGTCATGCACCCGGACTGTCTTGCCTGCGGGCTCGATTTTGATCGCGGCGAGCCGGGTTACTTCACGGGTGCCATGTATGTCAGCTACGGTCTGGTCATCCCGGTCATCGCGCTGCTAACCTTGGTTGAGCATTTGATCTTGCCAGGCTGGTCCTTGTTCCGGCTCGTCGTTCTGGCGACGCTCGTCTGCTTGCCGTCGACTCCGCTGATCTGGCAATATTCGCGCGTCATCTGGATCTACTTCGACCGGTTCTTCGACCCGGAAGACGAGCAAGACGAGCATCGCCGCTCGCTGTCGCACGATTGAATAAATTGAACCGAACCGAACCGAAGCGAATTGATTTGATTGATTGATTGATATTTGAATCGACACGTAGGGTGCCGCACGCATGGAAATGACCGAGGGGACCAAAACACCGCTTCTTCGCCCGATCAACGAAGTGGCCGCCGATCTGGGGATCGCCGCCGATCATCTGGAGCCGTACGGGCGTGACAAGGCCAAGGTACGACTCGAGGCGCTGGCGGCCGCCCAGAAACGGCGGCCTACCGGAAAATTGATTCTCGTCTCGGCCATCACGCCGACGCCGGCCGGCGAGGGCAAAACCACGACGTCGATCGGCCTGGCCCAGGGGCTCTGCAAGATCGGCAAGCCGGCGGCCCTGGCCTTACGCCAGCCGTCAATGGGGCCCGTCTTTGGCCGCAAAGGAGGCGCCACCGGCGGCGGCGCCAGCCGGGTCGAGCCTTCAAACACGATCAACCTCCAGTTCACGGGCGACTTTCACGCCATCACCGCGGCCCATAACCTGCTCGCCGCCGCGATCGACAACCGGCTCCATTTCGGCGACATTGACCTCGATCCGACGCGGGTTTTGTGGAAACGCGCGCTGGATATGAACGATCGGGCATTACGGCATATCGTGATTGGCCTGGGAGGTAGCTCGCAGGGCGTGCCTCGCGAGTCGGGCTTCGATATCACGGCGGCCAGCGAGGTCATGGCGATTCTCTGCCTGGCCGATTCCCTGGCCGATCTCCGCGCCAGGCTCGATCGGATCTTGATCGGCTACGATGGCAGTGGAAAACCCGTGCTGGCCAGGGCGATCGGCGTCACGGGGGCGATGGCCGCGATCCTGAGCGAGGCCATCATGCCCAACCTGGTCCAGACGGCCGAGTCGACTCCGGCCTTCATTCACGGCGGCCCGTTCGCCAATATCGCGCACGGCTGCAACTCGATTCTGGCCACGCGCATGGCGCTGGCCATGGCCGACTACGCCGTGACCGAGGCGGGCTTCGCCTTTGATCTGGGGGGCGAGAAATTTCTCGACCTGAAGTGCCGCACCGGCGGCTTCAACCCCGCCGCGATTGTGCTGGTGGCCACGATCCGGGCCCTCAAGATGCACGGCGGGACCCCCCTCGATGCGTTGAAAGAATCGGACCCCAAGGCCGTCGAGAAAGGGCTCGACAACCTGGCTGCACATCTCGATAGTGCCGCCCATTTCGGCAAGCCGACCATCGTGGCGATCAACAAGTTCGGCACCGATACGCAGGAAGAGATCGAGGTCGTGCACGATTATTGCAAGAGTCGAGGCGTGCCGTGCGCGACGGCCGACGTTTTCGGTTCAGGGGGTGCTGGTGCGATCGAGCTGGCCCACAAGGTGGTTGCCGCCGCGGCCGAGCCGCAGACGCCGCTAAAGCCCCTCTACCCTCTCGAATGGTCGGCCCAGCGGAAGATCGAGCAGATCGCGCGTGTCATGTATGGCGCGGCCGATGTGACGATCTTGCCAGCGGCCGCCGCCAAGCTGCGCAAGGCCGCCAAGCTTGGTTACGGGGGGCTGCCGATCTGCATGGCCAAGACCCAGAATTCACTCTCAGACAACCCCAAGCTGCTGGGGCGTCCGAAGGGGTTTACCCTGACTGTGCGCGACATCGAGATCGCCGCTGGCGCGGGCTTTTTAGTGGCACTTACTGGAGACATCGTGCGCATGCCGGGCCTGCCCGAGCGACCCGCTGGCGAACGGATTGACATCGATGAGGAAGGTCGCATCACCGGGTTATCTTGAGCTACAGTGAAGATACGTAGAAAACGCTGACGTTGACGTTTGAGTCATTCCTCTCCCAACGAAGGGATCACCAGAATGTCGTCCCGCACGTATTCGTCGCGTGTCACAGGCGCAGGTTCGTTCACGATATTAGTAGCGGCATTATCCGTGGCCGCGTCTGGTTGTGGAGGCGCGACGGACAGTTCGTTGGCGCCCACCGCTCTCGAAAATCCCGAACAGGTGGCGGCCGTCTTGCCCAAGGGCGTGACGATGGAGACCCCGGTCGTCCCGGATAAGCGTTACGGCGACACATCCAAGACGGTCGCCGAAGCCCTGATGTGCCTGAGGGCCCAGGTCAAGAACGGCGTGCTCTTCGCCGGTTATGCCGGACCCGAGATCCACTTCGACAACGAGCCGGCCGCCAAGATCAAACCATCGCGGACGGCCAAAAAAGTGCAAAAGCCTCCCGTCGTGATCAAGCTTGCGCACTGATCGAGATCGAAATTGGAGTCGGAGTGAAATAACCACATTGATTGTGAAATCGATGTGTCCAGACCGGGTTCATCTTGCCGGGAGGGCGAGCGTCTCGCGAGCCGAGTGACTCGTCAGCTCGACGGAGTCTCGCTCTCCCGAGATCCAAGTGGCTCGTCAGCTCGACGGAGTCTCGCTCTCCCGAACCAGCTTTCGCCACGTTTCTTATGATGATACGTCGTCACGTGGACAATGCCGTCGTCGCGTGCCGGCTCACCCTTTGGTTGCCAGATCGACCAGCCCGTTCGCGCTATTTCAGCGCCGTGGCAATGGCCCGGTCGATTCGCGACAACGTCACCTCGGTTGCCCCTTGCTCGCGTGCGAGCAAATGCCCTTCGCGATCCACCAGGATCATCGTCGGATAAAACTGGACCTGAAGCGCTTTTTGCACGGGGCAAGCCGCCATCCTTGTTCGAGATGAGCACGGGATAGTTGATGTTCAGGTCGCGCACGGCCGCCTCCGCATGAGCCCGGCGATCCTGAAAGGACTCGCCTTTTTCGCAGGCGATGCCGATCACCTTCACACCCTTGGCGGCGAGCTTTTCGTGCAATTCGGCGAGATGCGGGATCGAGGTGCGGCACGGCGCACACCAGCTTCCCCAGAAGTCGAGCAGAATCAAATCCGCGTCCGCGTCGTGCAGCGACACCACCTTGCCGTCGAGCCCGGGGAGCTGAAAATCGACGATCCGGCGCTCGCTCGGATCAAATCGGCACACCGCCTGTTTGCTCACATCATCAACGGGCGGACGCGCGCCGCCCAGTAACCGCGGGCGGCTCGGTTTCGCGACGCCAGCGGCAGCGGCAGCGGCCGACGCGCCGGTGAGGGTCACGACTCCGCGGTCATCGCCCGCAACACTTTCATGCCCGGCTTGTCGAATCGACTCATCGCGGGGAACAGCCTTCGGTTGATTCTGCGATAGCTCGCGCCACGTCGGTCGAACCGCGGCACGCGTCACATCATTATTGCCGTCGCTCGCGCCGCCACTCCCATCCGAAGAATCAAGGTCGCGCGGCGGGTTACTGAGATTTCCGCCGCTGCCAGCACGCGAATTCGTCGAGCGCCGGGCCCGCTTTGTGGGCCGCGGCGACGCCGCTGCATTGCGAGCGTCATCAGCTTCCGGATCATCGCCAATGACGATCGGCCCCGACGAGTTCGGCGCGATCACCCGCGATCCCCGCAATACCTCCTCGGGCATCGAAGCCGGCTCGCGGTCGCCGGGCGAATCCATGAGACCGATCGACCGCGAATCGTCAGATGAGGCCGCGCGTGCCGCCGATCGTCGTCGGGTTGGATCCGACAGCCTGGCGATCGCGCCGGAACTCGAAGCCGAGGCCGAGCCGGAGCCCGAGTCGAGCGACGAGGAATTCCGCGCCACCCGAAGCGGGCCCGAGGCCACGGCGTTCGATCGCCGCCCCAGCCCCACGCCGGCCGTATCGAGCGCCGGCGGCAGCGGGTTGGGTCCGTCATCCTCAAACTCGGGGCTCGCGTCATGGGCGCCGGCCCTGCGGGAGCCAGCCGAATCCTGGAAGGTGCTCGACGCGTCCTCCTCGGCCGGCTGTTCGTCGGCCCGCGCCTTGGCGGCGGCGGCCGTCACGGCGGCGACACGAGCCGAGCCGTTTTGATGCACGTTCCAGCCCGCACGCACGGTTGCTGCCGACGATGACGATGACGATGAATCGCCGTTCGAGGCGCGTGCGAGCCGCGTGTTATTACCCCGCGGCGGGAAGATCGCTGCCTCCTCGGTCGGCAGCTCGATGTCTTCGTTGTTGACCTTGCCAGCGCCGGCGGGCCGCCTTTCGGTGTCTGGCTCGTCGTCGGCGGGGTCGATGTTGGAAATAGGCTCGACGCGCGGCCGCGCGGGCCGGATCGAGGCATGTCCCTGGCCGGCCGCGCCGTCGCGCGGCTTCAGGCTGATGCGTACGCCGGTCTCGGGAGCCTTGGTCTGCACGCGGCCGGTCATCATGCCGTCTTCGCCCTGATATTCGGCGATCACCGAATAAGACGAGCCAGCTCGCAAGCCGCGAAGCGTGAATCCCCCATCGCGGGTCGTCGTCGCGTAGTCAATCTTGCCCCCGGGCGAGCTATTGACGGCCAGGCGAACCTTGGCGTTGGGAACCGGCTTGCCACGCTCGTCGTAAACCCGGCCCGAGATCCGGGAACCCGACGACTCGGGCAGCTCGACATCATCGACCTCGGTTCGAAGCGACGATCCTGGCTCACCCGCGACCACGGGGAGCGGCCTATCCCCTACCGACGCGACGGTCCGCATGTCGGACGAAGATGAGGCGCCCGGCCGAATTGCCCCCGTTTGCGAACAGCCGGCAAGCTGGCAAAGCGTCAGGAGGCAAACGGTTGTGCTTCTCATGCGCATGTAGCGATCTCCCCCTCCTGACCCAAACAGCAGCGCGTCGTTTTCTGTTCTTTGAAGCCATACCAAGCACGAAAGGACGATCATCCTGACCGTTCCTCCCACATCACCCAAGATGCGGAACCCGTTGCTCGACTCAAACGACGCCGGCGCTCTCGCCTTTTGACGAGTGCCGTATCCCTCTTGATCGGTCCGATCAAACCGATTCTTGAATCTCCACACCGATCTTTCGCGATTGAAGCCACGGAGTAACATGCCAAGAAACCGCAACACTTGGCGGCGCCACGAGTAACGCCTTTTTTTATGGACGCCCGCGCATCCAGCAAGATCGGCGTTCTTCACGATTTTTCAATGGTGCCGCGATGAAACGGCCTGACTCATGGCTCCGGGTCAAAGCATCGTGCAAGCGTGAAACCGGCCTGTGCCACTTTTGACAGCCAGGGGGGATGGATTTCCTCGCGACGCTCGCGTATGCCATAATCGCAGTCGCATTGACGGCGAATGGATTTCTGTTTGATCAAAACGAGTGGGCCATGTCTGTCGTTTCAACCGGGCCAGCGAAAGTCTTTGTGCATCTGTTGCCCAATCTGATTCCGGCTGGAAGCCTTCGCGGGGGGCTCGCGGTGGTCGTCGATGTGCTCCGCGCGACCACGGTCATGGTGGAGGCACTGGCGGCCGGGTGCGAGGCGGTCATTCCGTGCGGCACGATTCATGAGGCCCAGGAGATCGCAACGGGCTTGCCAGCCGGTACGGCGCTCCTGGCGGGCGAACGGCAGGGCTTGCCAATCGAGGGATTCGATCTGGGTAACTCTCCGGCCGAATTCATCCCGGATATTTGCCGGGAGAAAACCGTGATCACAACGACCACCAATGGCACGCCGGCGATTCTCGCGAGCCTTGATGCCGAGCGCGTGTACGTCGCCGGCTTCACGAATCTAAGGGCGACATCAGACGAGATCTCGGTCCAGTTCCTCAAGAAAGACCACGGGCACTCGGTGCACATCGTGTGCGCCGGTACCGACGGGCATATCAGCCTCGAAGACAGCCTGCTCGCGGGGGCGCTCTTGTGCCAGATCGCCGAAATCTCGGAACTGAGCCCCGGAGCCAAGGTCGGCGACATCTTTGGAAACGACGAGGCGTTGATCGCCGTGAGCCAGTGGCTCGAAGTCGAACGCTTTCTGGAGCGACGCCCCTTGTGGAAATTGCTGAGCCTGGGACGCGGCGGGCGGAATGTGATCGAGATTGGCGAAGCGCAGGATATCGAACACGCGGCGCACTTCGACCGCTACAATCTGGTGGCCGAGCTGAAGCGTGACACAATGAAGATCGTGGCCGTTTGACGCCGAAGAGTGAGACAAACGACAGGAGGCCATGCGAAGGTTGTGCCTCAAGGAAAGGTCAGGACAGGACATGCTGGACGATATGGACAAGCTGGTTTCACTGTGCAAGCGCCGGGGATTCATTTTCCCGTCGAGCGAGGTTTATGGTGGAATCAACGGCTTCTGGGATTATGGCCCGCTTGGAGTCGAGCTCAAGCGCAACATCAAAGACGCCTGGTGGCGTGATAACGTGCGGATGCGCGACGACATGGTCGGGCTCGACTGCTCGATCATCATGAATCCGCGGGTCTGGGAGGCGTCGGGCCATGTCGGCGGCTTTTCCGATCCGATGGTCGACTGCCGCGCGACCAAGGAGCGTTATCGGGCCGATCAGCTCTATGTGTTTGCCTATGCGTTCCCGGCGGTCAACCACAAGGGAGAGCCGACCGAAGCGTGGCTCGCCGGACTGGGTGCCTCGCCCGAGGAAGCCGCCGAACTTGTCGAGAAAAGAGCGGCCAAGCTGATCAAACGATTCGGCACGCCCGCCAGCCCTCCCACGATCATCCCCTACATGCAGCTCGCCATCGCCGATCGCGAGAAAGTGATCGGTCCGTCGACCGACGACCGTGGCACCCTGACCGAG
Source organism: uncultured Planctomycetota bacterium (assembly GCA_963818265.1). GTDB lineage: Bacteria > Planctomycetota > Planctomycetia > Isosphaerales > Isosphaeraceae > CAWFRS01. Next base: position 1,560,658 of record CAWFRS010000001.1, read on the forward strand.
CCCCGCGCGTTCAACCTCATGTTCAAGACGTTCGTCGGCGCACTCGAAAGCGAGACAAACGTCGCCTATCTGCGGCCCGAGACGGCGCAGGGGATCTTCGCGAATTTCAAGAACGTCGTCGACACCGGGCGGGTCAAGCTTCCCTTCGGAATCGCGCAGATTGGCAAGAGCTTTCGCAACGAGATTAACCCTCGCAATTTCACATTCCGCTCGCGCGAGTTCGAGCAGATGGAGATCGAGTTCTTTTGCCGTCCTGATGAGGCCAAGGACTGGTACGCCTACTGGCGGCAAGCCCGCTTCCAGTGGTATGTCGACCTTGGGCTACGCTCGGATCGGCTGCGGCTGCGCGATCACGAAAGCGAAGAGCTGGCGTTTTATTCGACGGCCACGGCGGACATCGAGTACACGTTCCCCTTCGGACAGAGCGAGCTCGAAGGGATTGCGCACCGCGGCAACTACGACCTTGGCCAGCACATGAAGTTCAGCGGCAAGGACCTGAGCTATTTCGACGAAGAGCGAAAAGAGCGGTTCGTGCCGCATGTGGTCGAGCCCTCGGCGGGGGCCGACCGCGCGACCCTGGCCTTCCTGTGCGAAGCCTATACCGACGACGAAGTGGGGGGCGAGGCGCGCACCGTGCTCAAGTTCCACCCGCGGATCGCGCCGGTGAAAGCGGCGATTTTCCCGCTGGTGAAACGCGAGGCCATGCCCGAGAAGGCCGAGGCGATCTATCGCGAGCTCAAGCCACACTACAACGTTTTTTACGATGAAAAAGGAGCGATCGGCCGCCGCTACCGGCGGCAAGACGAGGCGGGCACACCGTTTTGCATCACGGTCGACAGCCAGACCTTGACCGACGACACTGTCACGATCCGTGATCGCGATAGTTGCCGCCAGTGGCGGGTCGCCAGGGCGGGTATCGCCCAGGCGCTCGGTGATTTGCTGGAGGGCCGTCCGATACCCGGCGCAGCTCTGGCGAACCGGAGAAAACCGAAGGCTCTTGAAGCGACAACGTGGCGCCGGCCGGCGGATGTGTTGAATCGAATCGGCGGATGGGTGGGTGACGGACGGGCTATCGATCCGGGTTCCCGCCCGGCCGAGTCGGTCGGCTGGCCAGACTGAAAAAAAGACAGGGTCCTGGGCTCTCTTAGATGATGAAACCGTGCATCAGCCAGGTGACGACGCTCAACAATCCCTTCGAGGCAGACCTCGCCGTCTACCAGGAGGCCGGCTGGACGGCCGTCGAAATCTGGCTCACCAAGCTCGAAACGTTTCTCGAGCAGCATCCCGCGGAGGAAGCCGCCGCCATTTTGAAATCGTCAGGCCTCACGGCTGCCGCCGCGGCCTCGCAGGGAGGGCTGCTCCTGTCGCAAGACTCCGAGCACAGGCACACTGGGATCACTTCCAGCGCCGGCTGAAACTCTTGCAAGCCCTGAACATCCCCATTCTGATCGTCACGCCTGACTTCGTCCGGCAACCCACACTTGGCGAATATCATCGCGCCGCCCGCAGCCTCCGCGAAGCGGCCGACCTGGCTGAGACGTTCGGTGTGCGGCTGGCGATCGAGTTTCAGAAATCGTCGCTTCTCTGTTCGTGCCTGGAAACGCTGCTGGCCCTGATCGCACAGGCGGGCACAGCCAACGCCGGCATATGCCTCGATGTGTTTCACTACTACATGGGGCCCAGCAAGTTTGAAGATCTCGCGTACCTGTCGCCCGAAAATCTGGCCTGGGTGCAGTTGTGCGATGTGAGCGGCACGCCGCGCGAGCTTGCCGGCGATAGCGATCGCATCTTTCCGGGTGAAGGCGATTTCCAGCTTGGACCGATCATCGAGCATCTGGCGCGGATCGGCTACGACGGTTACGTTTCGCTCGAGATCACGAACCCTCAGCTCTGGCAAGTTCCACCCGACCGGGTCGTCGACCTGGGCCGCCAGGCTCTTCTTCGCGCTGGGCCAAACAAGGCCATCCGCCGTGCCGCGGCGAATGCCGGGGGAGCCGTGACGATGTCGTCGGTCGCAACCTTTCCCGCCACGTCGGCCATCTATCACGAAGATCAATACTTTGACTGGCGTGTTTATGCGCTCATCGCGCTGGCGGGGATCCTGACGGGTCTGGGCGTCTTGCGCGGCCGTGTCTGGTCGCGCGAAGCAGCCGGGGGGCTCGTGATCGGCCTCGTTTTCTTGATGCTCGTGGTGACATTCGTGTTGCACATGACCACCGAGGTCGGCCCGTCTGGCCTGAGAGTCTGGTTCGGGTGGTCGATGTCCTATCCGCGGGCGATTGCCATCCACTCCATCCGCAGCGTCGAGGTCGTCACCTACCGGCCGATCGCCGATTACGGATTCTGGGGCGCACGGGCCGGCCCCGACGGCGAGTGCGCCTTCATCGCACGCGGCACGCGGGGTGTCCGTCTCGAGCTGCTCGATGGCACCAAAATGCTGATCGGAAGCCAGCGGCCCGAGGCGCTGGCGTCGGTGCTCGATGGAGCATTGCGGCAAGAGGTATAAGACCCTGGCGCCTGCCGATGATGATCGTACGTTTCATCAGGGCATTCACGCTCAAGGGCTCACATCGGCCCACCCAATGAGCCCAGTACGTCGTTCCGGGAAAGCTCCAACACGGCGGCGGCGGAATCGGCCGCTCCGTAATAGATCAGGTACGAATCCCTCTCTGGACATTCGACGATTCCGGTCGGAAAGACGACGTCGGGCACAAAGCCATGGCGCTCGAAATCCGCCGTGGGCTCGAGGATCGACCCGGTCGATCGGCCGATGACGCGCGAGGGATCGCCTGGATCAAGCAGGAGCACGCCCGTCGCGTAAGTGCCGACCTCGCCGGGCCGGCTCGGCTGGCGATTACCGTGATAGATCTCGAGCCAACCGTCGCTGACCCGTACTGGCGGGGTGCCCGCGCCGACACGCCCGGTTTCCCATTCCGCGCCGCCGCCGTGAAGACACCCGTGGTGCCCCCAGTGGATCAGGTCTGGCGAGCGCGCGACCCACATTTCCGGACGGCAAAACGGCGTCGCCGCATTGGGACGATGGAGCGCGAAATACTGGCCGTCGATCTGCTCCGGAAATAACACGACGTCTTTGTTTTCGGGACAGAAGATGATTCCATGGCGCTCGAAGTGGCGAAAATCGGTCGTTGAGGCCAGCGCGGTCGCCGCGCCGTGGCGCGAAACGGCGACATACGTGAAATAAAACCGGTCGCCGAATGCCGTGATTCGTGGGTCTTCGACACCGAATTCCTCGAGCGCCGAGTCAGGCAAGAACGTGACATCATCGACCTTTCTGACGGTACGGCCGTCGCCACAACGGACCACGCGCAAGTGCGAGAGGAACGTCAGGCGGACGAGGCCGTCGGCCTTGCGGCGGACGACACGCGGATCGATCGGCTCGAGAGCGTCATCGGGTGTCCAGTCGATGGTCAGGCCCTCACCGGGCGACCACCGCGGGAGCGGCGTGAAGCCCGGCCGGCGCTCGCTCGGCCGCTCGGCCACGCGCACGAGCAAGATCACTTCGCCCGCGGCGACGATCGCGCCAGGGTTGAAAACGCCCACGACCTCGAAATCGTCGCGCAGCGGTTTCAAATCGCCGGGGCTCAAGAGCAGCTTCTCGAAATGACGTTTCAGCAGCACGCGAGGCTCCTTCCCACTCCGTTCCGTTCTGTTCCTGTTTTTTTCAGATATCATCTCATTCCGGTCAAACTTGCGCCAGGCGATCGGCGGCGCAAGCCAGCACGAGCGAATCGCGGCCGTTGAGCTCGCTGATTTTCCGTACGTGCGAATGGTCGCGGATCCAGGCGACCTGGTCGGTCATCATCGCCCGGAGCATCTCGCAATAGCGGGTCGACTTGTTCGTGCCATCACCCCACGAGAGCTCGATCGTCTGGTAGACGTCAAGCGTCTTGTGGCGGCCCTGACAGGCGCGGTCCCTGGCTCCGTAAGCGGCCGAAACGTCGAGCCTGGCCTGTGGAAACAGGTCGCACAGGGCACGCGTGCCCGCCTCGTCGGCAACCGCGTGAATACGCGCCCGGGTCGGCACCCAGTCATAGAGCGTCACATCACCGCGCTCGAAAATCAGATGCAGCTCCTGGCGATCCATCCGGCCGGTCTGATGGAAACCGTGGTAAAAATTCACCAGCGCAGTCGGTCCGTAGCGCACCGTGCACTGAACCTGTTCCTCGATGGGGGGCGACGAATCCGGGCGGATACTCCGCTGGGCGGCCACGACCGTGCCATGACCGAGCCAGCCCGCGAACATATCGAAAAAATGGACGCCATGCTCGATGAAGATGCCGCCGCTCTGGTCGCGATTCCAGAACCAGTGGTCGGCGGGCAGATTCTCGTCGGACGCGTAGTTTTCAAAATAACCATGGAGCACGTCGCCGAGGATCCTGGCCTCGACGAGCCTCGTCACCATGTCATACAGCGGGTTGTAGCGCTGCATCAGGTTGGCGACGAGCACGCGGTCTTTTCGCCTGGCCAGTTCGATCAGGGTGTTGGCCTGCTCGACGGTCATGGCCAGCGGCTTCTCACAAATAACGTGCTTGCCCGCCTCGAGCGCGGCCAAGGCCTGCGGGTAATGGAGGAACGGGGGCGTTGCGATGTAAACGAGGTCGACGTCGCCGCGGCCGAGGAGCGTTTCGACCTGGTCGAGATCAGGAACGCCGAACCGACGGGCCGCGGCCAGCGAGGCGGGCCGACTGGTGCCAGCCATCGCCTTGAGCGTGATGCCCGGCACCTGGGTGAACTGCTGGAGGGCGAAAAGTCCAAAACCGCCGCAACCAATCACGCCGAGGCCGATTTCGTGCGAATTCATCGAGTCGTTATTTCCCAAGAGAGTACCGTCCTTGACGATCGATCGACTCCGCTGTGATTGTCTCGATCCGGCCCGCGCCGGTCAATTCCGTGTCGCTGAAGACAGATCGTCGCACATCGCGTGTTCGGGTAGAATAAGGGAGCGAGAGTGCAGGCGCCCGACCCTTTTTGGTTTCGGCAGGAGGGAGATACGCCGTGTCGACAGTGGCTCCGCGTTCACGCCGATTCAGACTTGGACCTCGGTCGGCCGGGCTTACGCTGACGACCGCCGAGTTCGATCGCGCACGATTCCGGAAAGGCTGGCGGTATGAGCTGATTAATGGCGTGCTCGTCGTGTCGCCCATCCCGTCGCGTCAGGTGCGCGGCCCTGCTGAGTATCTCGGTTACTGGCTTCGGATATATCAGGAACAGCATCCCCAAGGGTCTTGTCTTGACGCGACGCTTTATGCCGAAACCATCGAGACCAAACAGAACCGGCGGAGATCTGATCGTGCGATCTGGATCGGCCTCGGACGATTGCCCGACGAGGGCGAGCCGCCAGCGATCGTGGTCGAGTTCGTTTCATCGGGCACATTGAACCAGGACCGAGATTTCATTATCAGGTGGGCTGAATATCGCGAGGTCGGCGTGCGTGAATTCTGGGTCATCGACCGTTTTCGACGAACTCTGACCGTCCATGCTCTTAACGACCTGGGCGATCAAGAGCACGTGATCAAGGAAAGCGAGACGTATGCGACTCCGCTCTTACCCGGCTTTGAGTTACCTCTGGGCCGTTTGCTGGAAATAGCTGACCGTGCCGCCAGAAAGAAAAAGCCGCGCTGATTTTGTCGATCAGCACCCCCTACCCTTTCCTTTTTTGCTTGAGCGATATGGCGACCGAGACTTTCACTTCACCGCTCGTCGGCGTGGTCATGGGGAGCAAGTCAGACTGGGAGACGATGCGCCATGCCTCCGATCTGCTGACCGAGCTTGGCATCAGCCACGAGTCGAAGGTGGTCTCTGCTCACCGAACGCCCGATCGGCTGTTTCAATATGGCCGTGACGCCGAAAAACGAGGTCTCGAGCTGATCATCGCGGGAGCCGGCGGCGCAGCGCACTTGCCCGGCATGCTCGCGGCCATCACGATGCTGCCGGTTCTGGGCGTGCCCGTGGAGAGCAAGGTCTTGCGCGGGGTCGACTCGCTGCTCTCGATCGTCCAGATGCCGCGCGGGGTGCCGGTGGGCACACTGGCTATCGGCGCCGCCGGCGCGGCCAATGCCGCACTCCTTGCCGCGGCGATCCTGGGGCGGAAATATCCTGCGATCCGCGAAATGCTGGCCCGCTTCCGCCAGGCTCAGACCGATGGTGTGGGAGAATCGCCATTATGACGGTCGACCAGCGGGCCGCCGATCATGCCGGCCTGGCACGAGATGCCGTGTTGGTCCCGCCCGCAGCGCTGGGTGTGATCGGCAGCGGGCAGTTGGGGCGCATGTTTATTCAGGCCGCCCAGCGAATGGGTTACCAGGCAGGCGTCTTGAGCGCAACGGCCGAGACACCCGCCGCGCAGGCCGCGAACTGGACGGTCATCGGCCCGCCCGACCATCTGCCGGCGCTCAAGAGCTTTGCCGCGCAGGCCCAGGCGATCACCGTCGAATTCGAGAACGTGTCGGCCCCGGCCCTGCGTGGCTCGAGCGCGGCGAGGGCGCCGGGTGCGCCTGGCTGGCGCACGCTCTGGGTCGCCCAGAATCGCCTGCGCGAGAAACGGTTCCTCGAGCGCCATGGCATTCCGCTGGCCCCGTGGCGGCCGGTTCGCAATGAAAGCGAGCTCGACGACGCCGTGGCCGCACTCGGGCTCCCGCTGATCCTCAAGACGGCCGCATCGGGCTATGATGGCAAGGGGCAAGTCTTGCTCAAAAGTGCGTCGGAGGCACGTGCGGCGTGGGCCAGCCTGGGCCGCGTGCCCTGCGTCGCCGAGGGCTGGGTCGAATTCGCCGCGGAGGTCTCCATGGTCGTGGCTCGCGGCGCCGATGGCCAGGCGGTCTGCTTATCCGGTCGCGCTCAACCACCACGAGCGCCACATCCTCGATTCGACCCACATGCCGGCCGCTGTCGGTCCCGTGGTGGCCCAGGAGTGCCGGGCTCTGGCTCTCGCGACCGTCCAGGCGCTCGAGACCGTCGGCGTTTTGACGGTCGAATTCTTCTTGAAGAGCGATGGTCAACTCCTGGTCAACGAGATGGCTCCGCGCCCCCATAATTCGGGACACCTCACGATCGAGGCGGCCGTGACCAGTCAATTTGAACAGCAGGTCCGGGCGCTCTGCGGGCTCCCCCTGGGACTCGACCGACCTCGTCATGCCGGCGGCCATGGTCAACCTGCTCGGCGACTTGTGGACGCAAGCCGGCGGCGAGCCCCACTGGGACGCGGCGCTGGCGCAAGATCCCGGAGTGAAGCTTCACCTCTACGGCAAGCGAACGCCCAGCCCGGGCCGCAAGATGGGGCACCTTACCGTGCTCGACCAGAATCCCGAAACGGCCCTTGACCGCGCACTCACGGCACGCCGTGCCCTGGTGACCGGCGGCTCGCGCCGTCAGTTTGCGCGATGATGATCGACGCGTTGCGATCGACTCACGAACCCGGCGGCTTCCGGTAAACATCAACAATGCGTTTCGCTCAGCCCGGCTGGCTCTGGCTCTTGATCTTGATCCCGCTTCCATGGATCCTGGAGCGCACACGTCCCCGGATTTCCTGGCCGGATCTGGCGTTATTTCCCAGCGCGCCATCAGTTTGGGTGGTTCTGGATCCGCGCGCTGCCGGTTTTGATCCGCGGCCTGGCCATCGGCAGCCTGGCCGTCGCGCTGGCGCGGCCGCAAACCGTGGGAGGCCAAACCCGGATCGCCGGCCAGGGCGTGGCTATCGTCGTCGCGCTCGACAATAGCTCGACCATGAACACCGTCGATTTTCCAACCGATCAAGGAACACGGCTGATCTCACGGCTCGAAGCCGCCAAGACGACCTTCGTCCAGTTCGTCAGAGGGCGGCCCGACGATCTGATCGGACTGGTCGTCTTCGCGAATTATCCCGACCTGGCTTGCCCCCCTATCTTGAACCCTGAGTTTTTGCTGGAAACGATCGACGCGGTGCGAGGCGCTCGGCCCGGCGATGACGGCACGAATATTGGCGACGCGATCGCCTGGTCGGTCGATGCACTCCTGGTCGCCCCTCCCAGGAAGAAGGTTCTCATTCTCTTGACCGACGGCAACAACGAGCCCGCCGTCCCCTCGCCGCTCGATCCCGAAAAGGGGGCTGCGCTGGCGCGCGACCTGGGAATCACGCTGCACACGATCGCGATTGGACGCCTCGGCGGTGTCGTTCGCGGGATGGATCCCGGCGTCAGGCTTCCCGTCATGACCGAGGTCGCCGGGCCGAATCTGCCGCTTCTCGAACGGCTCGCGCACCTCACGGGCGGGCAGGCCTTCGTGGCGACGGATACCGACGCACTCAGCAAGGTGTTCCAGACAATCAACGCCCTGGAGAAGAGTCCCGTTCGCGGGCAGATCCTCACACGGTACGATGAACAGTATGTTCCGTGGGCCGCGCTGGCTTTGTCGCTCCTTGTGCTCGACCGGCTTCTGGGCTGGGGCAGGCTGCGGCGTCTTCCCTGACCAGGCTTTTTCGACAACTTACCGGATAACGTACTACCAATCCCTGCCTGCCACCTGTTCTTTGATGGAATCAACGACCGCACCCCTTTTGGCGTGGTCGCGGCGGGTTGCGTTTCATCGATATGAGCGGAGACACGATCGTGGATCAAAGCCGATTCGAGGTCCAGATCTATCAGATTGCCGACGACTCGATGCTCAAGCAAAACCGCCAGGATGGCACTGGATGGGAGTGGAGCTGGGCCGACTGGCAGCGCGACTGGATGAACGCCACGCCCCATCGCTACGCCTATCGCTGCCTGCCGCTGACCATCGCCAATCAAACAGGCTGGTGGATCAAGAACCCGGTCGGTTTCACGGCCACATGGCGCGGACCGAATGCGCCGGGGAGCATTGAATTCACATTTGACACCGCGGCCGAGGTCTGGAGTACCTGGATCAACAGTCAGTTTGGCGAAGGGATCATCACCTGGAACACGCCCTTTCTCTTCCGGACCCAGCCTTCAGGGTCACGGCTCCTGGTCTGCGGGCCGGCCAACTATTTCAAACGCAATGCCCATGCCCTCACCGCGATCATCGAGAGCGACTGGATCAGCATGTCGTTCACCATGAACTGGAAAATCATGGTCCCACACCAGCCCGTTCGATTCGAACAGGGCGAACCGCTCTTTCAAGCGATTCCTCTTCTGAGCAATCTTTGCGCTGACCTGGAGGAGGCCGATGTCTCTTATCAGCGACTCAGCGACAACCCCGAACTGCACCGCGCGTACATGGAGTGGGACCAGGGGCGGCGGCGGTTTCACGATCAGAAGGCGGCCGGCGAGGTGAAGGCGACGGAGTGGCAAAAAGACTATTTCCAGGGCCGCGACGCGTCTGGCCGTGAAGTTAGTGGCTACCACATGACCAAGATCAAGCCCCCCACGGTGCGCGGCTTGCCCGAGCCCGCACCCGTGGCGCCGTCGATCTCCACTTCCAATCCGAGCCCAACGGTTCCCATCGTGCGTATCGGGCGGCCCGCCAGCCGTGAGCCGGCCCGCGCTGTTACTTCGGTCGAGAATCCGCGCACGCTGTCGATCGACGAAGTCCTCGAAGCCACCTATTCCCAGAACAATGTGGTCATGGCGATGATGGATCAAGTCGTCGACGCCCCCTCGGCGATCGACGCGACCGGCTCGCCGCCGGTGGTCCCCAAGAAAAAAGGCGCCCGGGCGGCCCGTCTGACGACCGCGGCCCGGCCGGCGGGCGTTACTGATTGATCGTCGAGATCTTGCCTTGGTTTTCGCTCGTCCTGAAATGCTGTGGCTCGCCGTCGGCCTGCCGGGCCTGATCGTGTGGGCCATGCGCGCGCGCTGGCGGCGCACCGCGACTGGCGCGCCTGGCCCAGCGCGGCCGCACGCCCCCCGATGGCTCGGGCCTGATGATCGCCGCCATGGCGCTTTTGATCCTGGCTCTGGCCCTGCCGCGCTGGGGACCCCTGGCCGGGCCGCCGCCGGCCCCCGGGCATGACGTCGTCTTGATGATCGACGTCAGCAACAGCATGGGCGTCGAAGACGCGATCCCCAACCGGCTGCGCCATGGCCGTCGAGGCCGCCGAGAGCATGGTCAGGGCCCTCGCCCAGGCACCGGCCAGTCGCGCGGCCGTCGTCGCGTTCGCCGGCCGCGGTGTGCTTCGCTGTCCCTTGACCGAAAATTTCGGGGCCGTTCTCGACGCACTTCGCCGTCTGAAACCGGGGTGCGTGCGGCCGGGCGGTACCGATCTCGGCGCCGGCCTCGATACCGCGCACGACGCGCTGGGACCCGAGGAACACGCCGAAGGGCGGGCGATCGTCATTTTCTCCGATGGCGAAGACCACCCGAATCGCTGGGAGCCACGCGTCGACCGCCTGCGCCGAGAATATCGTCGTGCACGCGGTCGCCATCGGCGACGCCGACACGGATCACCCGATTCCAGTTCCGGCTCCTGGCGGCAAGTCGCCCCAGCCCCTTCTCTACCACGGTGCACCCGTTCGCTCGCGCCGCCTTGATTCGGCGCTCGAGGCGATTGCGCCTGCGCACCGAGGGATCAATCGTCCGGCTCGGCCTGGCCTCGGGCGATCTGGGTAGGCTCTACCAATCGAAGATCGAGCCGAGCGCACGGCGGCGACGCGAGTCAGCCAGGCCGGCTGACGGCGCCGAGCGCTTCCCCTCTTCCTCATCATGGCACTGACGTTCATGATCGCCGCTTGCCGGCCATCGCGACGGGGCTGGAGATGGCCCTGGATCTGGTACTGGCACTGGCACTGGCATTGGAACTGGAAATGGCGACGATCGCTGCGGAATGCTGGTTTCACGGCCTTTCTCGCGATCCTGACGGGCTTCGCGGCGGGCGCGGGCGACGATCTCCGTCCGGCTGGCCCGGAGACGGCCGCGCAAGCGATCGCGCGTGGTCAGAACGCGTATGCTCTGGCTCACTGGGAAGACGCACTGGCGGCATTTGAAACGGCGGTCCGGCTGGCGCCGGAGTCTGCCGTCGCGCGATACGATACGGCCGCAACGCTCTTCCAGCTCGGCCGTTACGCCGAGGCGCGCCAGCTTTACCACGATGCCCGCGAGCGAGCCGACGATGTCTTGCGGACCAAGATCGACTTTGCCCTGGGCAATACGGCACTCGCCGACGGTGATGTTCCACACGCGATTCGCGCGTACGACGACTGCGTCGCCTCGAAGGCGCGGGGCGCGGCTGTCGAAGCGGTGCGCCGCGATGCGCGGGTCAACCGGCAATTCGCGCTGGAGCAGCCGCAATCTCTGGCCATACCGCAAGACAACGACTCCGACGACCCGTCGAAATCGCCAAAACCCGATCGGAGCAAGAGTCAGAAATCCCGAGGATCAGATTCCCCCAAGGAGCCGGGCAACGAGCCGGAAAACACGTCGGAAAAAGGGGAGCCAAACCAGGGCCGCCAGGGGGATAGCCCACGTCCCCGGCAGGGGCGGATCGGCGGCGCGGGGGGCGGCACGACGAAGTCGCGGGAGCCGCGCGGCGATACGCCCGACGACCGCCTGGACGAGGCCCTCGAACACATTCGCGACGCCCAGAAGCGGCGCCTGCCCGAAGAAGAACCCCCCATGTCGGCACACGACGACCGGAAAGATTGGTAATCTGGTCAGACCGTCTCACCATCGTCATCCGACGAGACGAGCAATCGCGGCGTGGTGAAACGACGGCTCGAAGTGAACGGACGATTTAATCCTACGGTCGAAGAGACCGCGGCTGGCGGGCCCATCGGCGGGCAATCCATCCTGGCTCACTGAACTGGTCCCATGCGAAGTGATCGGGTGTTTGCAATAACACGCTTACGGCTCAAGATTTTGGCTTTTCTCTTCATGCTCGCACAGGCCGGTCACGCGGCCGGCCAGGGCGGAGGCGCCGATCGACTTCGCGTCGACGTTCAGGTTGAGCGTGGTCCTTACTTCGCCGGGCAAGCCTTCGAGCTGGATGTGGGCGTGATCGCCGCCGGCGAGCGACCCAAAATCGAGCCGCCGCGCATCCCTGATGCCCGCGTCTGGACGATCGGCAACCAGTTACGACCGATCACCACCTCGGGCATTGGCTCGATGATCAGCCAGGAAAACCTGTTCGTCGTGCGGTTCCGCGTGCTCCCGACCCGTGCCGGAAAGCTCACGATTCCCGCGATCCGGGCCGAGCTCAAGGGACGATCGGGCCGTAGCAAACCGAAATCGCTGGCGATCGAGGGCGTCCCCTTGCAGGGTCGACCGGCCGAGTTTCTCGGCGGCGTCGGCCGCTTCGAGGTCGAGGCCGAGGCGGCGCCTGATGTCGTGCGTGTCGGACAGGAGCTCGATTTTCGGATCAAGGTCAAGGGGCCCGCCGCATGGGGTATGACCGCGCGGCCCGAGCTTTCGCGCTTTGCGACGCTCGACCTCGGCCTGCGAATCGAGCCGAAACCCGACGAGGCATCTGACGAGCCGCCAGTTCGCACGTTCGTCTACCGGCTGCGACCAACACGCAGTGGCCAGGCCGTGCTGCCCCCCGTCGCCATCGCGGCGTTTGATCCACAGCTTCATCAATACATCACGCACGTCACGGCCGGCGTCTCCATCCGCGCGGTGGCGGTGCCCTCGTTCGACCCGGCCACCATCGAATATGAGCCCCCCACGTCCGATCTCGATCGGTTTACCCTGTTCGTGCGCTGGGGATTACCATTGCTCGCCGGCTCGGCGATCGCCGTTTATATTGTCGTACGCCGTCGCCGGATGCGGCTCGGGGCGCGTGCAATGGCTTTCGGTCCCGAACGTGCCCGGCGCTTCGCCAGGCAGCAAGCGCGCTGGCTGGCGTCGGTTAAGATCGAGCCGCGCGGGCACGCCGGCGAATCAACGCCTTCAGAGGCTGAGAGCGACTTCGTCACACAAAACGGCCGAGAAACGCCCTCGACCGCGATGTGGCCGTGGAAGGGCTCGCTGCGTTCGGCTCGAACCATCGTGCATGGCGATAGGCCCGAGGTCGTTGCCGCCGTGGCACGACGCGTTGTCTCGCTCTTGCGTAATTATCTCTTCGAGGGAACCGGCCAGATGCTCGGCGTTCTGACGCCCGGGGAAGCGCGCGACGGCATTGCGGCGCTCACGGGCTCAGACCGGTTGGCCGCCGTCGCCTGGGCATTGACGACGCGTTGCGACCAGGTTCTCTATGGCGATCGAACCATCGCAGATCCGGCCGAGGAGTTGGGGGCTCTGATCGGTCAAGCCCGAAGGCTCTTTGAAGCCCTCGGGCGAACCAAGAAAACGGCTGAGCCGGCGAACGATGACTAACGCGTTGCCAGAGCGGCGGACCGCGTCGACGCGGACACGTTGTTGAAAAGCTCGCGGGCAACGGGGTTGGCGCGGGGACGCGGCTTGGAAAAGCCTTCGAGCTCGAGGGCCGGCACGCAGCGGTTGATCATATTCTCGATGGCCGTGAGCGGCTCGCCCTGGTCGGGGCAGACGAACAAGTAGGCGATGCCGTCCTTGCCCATTCGCCCGGTCCGGCCGATCCGGTGAACGTAGTTTTCAGGATCATCGGGCATGTCGTAATTGATGACGTGGCTGATCCCCTCGACATCGATGCCACGGCCGACGACGTCAGTCGCGACGAGCACCGAGATCTGACCGCTGCGAAAGCCTTTCATCACGCGATCGCGGGTGGTCTGTGGCAGGTCGCCGTGAATGGCGGCCACTCCCTTGATCACCCGATGGAGCCGGTCGGCAAGTCGATCGGCCCCGCGCTTGGTGCGGGTGAAGACGATGCACTGGCGGGGCCGGTCGCGCTTGAGCAAGAGCAACAGCAAATCGAGTTTTTGATCGGTATTCACCGATATGTAAAACTGCTGGATCCTGTCGACCGACGGCTCGTCCTGCGAGAGGTTGATCTCGACGGGCTCGAACATATACGCGCTGGGCCAGCTTCCGCACATCGGGATTGATGGTGGCGGATAAGAGCATCGTCTGGCGAGGCTGCGGCAGCTTGCGGAGGATGCGTTCGATATCGGGGCGAAAACCGATGTCGAGCATGCGGTCGGCCTCGTCGAGCACGACGTGCACGATATCGCCGAGATAGAAGCGTGCGCCGTTCCATATGATCGAGCACGCGTCCGGGTGTACCGACGACGATATCGATGCCACGCGCGAGGGCGCGAATTTGTCGATCGATCGGCTCGCCGCCGAACGTTCCGCAGATGTTGACATCGACTTCCAGCGTCAGCTTTTGAAGCTCGCTGACAATCTGCTGGGTAAGCTCGCGGGTCGGCGCCAGGATGATCGCCTGGGGACCCCGGCTTCGGGCTTCGAGCATCTCGATGATTGGAATGCCGAAAGCCGCAGTCTTTCCTGTCCCCGTCTTGGCCTGACCGATCACATCGAGACCGTCGAGCGCCAGGGGAATAAATGCTGCCTGAATGGGACTGGGTTCGAGATAGCGAACCCGCTTTAACGCCTTGAGCATGGAAGGGCTCAGGCCAATGGATGGAAACCCGGCGGCGGGCTCCTCCTCAACTCGTCGAATCAATCAATCCTCCAGAAGTGACTGGCTGGGGTTTTCGGTTACCGGGATGGTGGTGGTGAGATAATGTTAATGCAAGGTCTCGCGAGCCTGCGAAGCCAAGAAGACCGCCTTGGGCGAGGAGACGTGCCGGGAGGGAAAATGTCTCGAACTCGAAGCGGCCAATCGGTCAAATTCTCGCGACTGCTCTCTCTATAGAGTGAGCGATCAACCTTCGCAACCCACCCATCCGTGTTTCTCAAAACGTTTTGACACAGCTCAATCTTAACGTCTTGACCTGAATTCGTCAAAGGCAATGCCGTTCTGGCTCAGATCAGTGTATGCACCGGGCTTTGATGCGGCCATCGGGAATGAGAGACCATCGCGCGTCTTTGTGAAGTGATCGCTATCACGTGAAAAAGGACGATTGGCACGGCGCAAACACACCAGCACGTTCAATTTACGCCCGGGCGGGCGCCGGAGTATGCGAAAAAACCATGATTTGGGCGGCTTCGCTGGCTGAAGTAAATAGGCACCATGAGTTTGCGCCTGGGCTGTCATCGGACTGGGTCGGGTATGCGGTGGCGAGCACCGATGGGACTCGTCGTTTCCAGGAAGCCATTTTGATCGGTGTCGATTCGTTCCATACGAGCCTGTCCATTTCGGCGTTGCGGACATCGAGCGAGCCAGTGACGGAAATGCAGGGTGCGCGGCACGCGGTAGACGGAGTAGCATCATCCGGAATTTGACCTCGGATTCCACTGAGAGCACGGATGAATTCCAGCGCTATGCACGCGTGGCCCAGTACCAGAACACCAATTCAGCAATCATTGGGCTATTCGGTTTCGGTGAATTTGCCCATGATCCGCCCCCCGGCCGGATGTCCGAAACCGGGGGTTCAGACCGGATCGATCAGATCGCAGGAGCTTGAAATCCATGGTTAATGGGCCGCACGGAGCGACCGAGAATAAACTGCCATTCGCGAGAACGCGATGGGCGATGGTCGGCTTCGTCGCCGGCGTGTTCACCTGGTCATTCGCGGCGGGTGGTCACCCGCGGCGAGGGCCCAACAACACGGCAGCCGAGGAAACGGAAAAAACGGGCGAATCGGCTGACAGCACGAGCACGCTCAGCAAGGTTTACCGAGGTATTGAGAGCACCACGTCGAGCGTGAGGGATCGGATTTCCGACGTCCAGAACTCAGCCCGTAACATGGGCCTTCGAAGCAAGGTCAAGACCCGACTTGGACAGGAGAAATCGATCGACGACGATCGGATCGAGGTTGATGTCCTGGATGACGGTACGGTCGTCCTCAAAGGCCAGGTTCCCGACGCAAGCGCCAAGGAACTGGCCGTCGATATCGCTCGCGATACTCAAGGGGTCGTCCGTGTCGAAGACCGTCTCTCAGTTCCGACGGCCACGCGTGTTTTCGCCGATAAGCCGGATGACGAATCTTCCACGCCGCATGGTCGCCGCATTCGCTAACCTGGGTTCCCATGCAGAGGCGCAGGCATCGCGCGCCGGCCCGGCGCTGATCACGATGACAAAGCCGTTCAAATCTTTGTGAACACGCGATCGGATGCCATCAACTTTCAACCTCGTGCAGGTGTCTGTCTCGCCGGTTGTCTTTCAGCCGCCCCGAGATCGACCTCGTGGAACCGCCGGGGTCTTTGCCGGCCGTTTTCGGATTCGCGACTTGTTCTGATCGTTATCCTGAAGTTCGCCATTGATCGCCACCGCGGCCCGCGCTCTCCTCGGCGGCCGCCACGACCACGAACTGGACGTCGCCGTCGGCATCGCCTGCGAGAAACAGGCCGGGCACGCCGGTTCGCTGGTTTTCATGGGTACGAACCTGGTGCTGGCCCTTGATCTCGCATCCGAGCGTGGCCGCTAGCCCCGATTGCTGAACCTGTTCGCCACTGAAGAAAAACGCGTCGCACGGCAGCGCCGGCCCGGTCTCGAAGGCAATCCGTCGCAGCGCCGTGGCAGAGCCCTCGAGCCGCGCAATGCGCTCTGTGCGAAGAGCGATGCCGTTGCTCTTCAATCGAGCAAGGTCGCGCGGCGCGACCCGGCTCCCCGCCCGTACAGGCTGTGACACTTTTCGACCAGGTTCGCAGAGTCAGGGCCAGTCCAGTGACGGCACTTCCAGACCCGTAGGCCACCAGGCGAGCGTCGCCGTACTCCCAGCCGTCACAGAAAGGGCAATGGTAGACGCCACGACCGTAGTAGGTCTCCACCCCATCGATGGCGGGGAGGATATCGCGAACCCCCGTGGCCAGGAGGAGTTTTCGGGTGCGGAACTTGCTGCCCTCGGTCGTCGTGACTTCGAACGCGGCCCGGCTCTTCGGTATTTCGCGGGGCGATACGCAACGGGCGGCTTCGACATCGGCATCAACGACTTCGACGCCATACGCGGTGATTTCCGCCCGGCCGAGTCGGCGTAATTCGTGCGGATTGATGCCATCGTGGCCGAGGTAACCATGAACCGCCAAGGCAGCCGCGTTGCGGGGCTTCCCGGAGTCGATGACGAGCACCCGCCGCCGGCATCGGCCAAGCACGAGCGCCGCGCTCAGCCCGGCCGGACCGCCGCCCACAATCAGCACGTCAAAAGGGTCGGGAGAGCCTTCCGGGCCATCCCCGTTCTGGACATTTGCCAGGGCGAGCCGCTCCTCATTAATGGCTACAATCATCCAGACGTCGAATCATCGGCCCCAGGCCGGAACGCCATCGCAATGATCGCGGCAGAGAAAGAAAATTGGTGTGGCTTGTCGCCGTGCAATGATTCAATTTCGCGCTCCGAAATTCCAGAGAACGCCGCGATGTTGCTGATGGCCGAGAACCAGGACGGGCGAGTCATCTGGGTGGTTGTGGAGTTGCACCGACCGAAGCAACGGATTCGCAGCCGCATCGTCTTGCATCTCGGCGAATACAGAAACAGGGATGAGGCCGAGGCCGCCTTCCTGGAAAGACTCGCGACCAACCCCGCACTTCGCACCCATGCCGAACGCTGGGCCGTGAGCGCGGCCGACGTGCTCTCGGATCGCAAGGCGCGGGCCAGGTTCCTCATGTTCGGCGTCTTTACCGGCGGGATTGCTGATTATGCCGACAGCATCCTCCGCCAACGCGAACAGCAAGAGGAACAGGCGCGAGCGCGGGCACGCGCGGCACTCTGGTCAATGAGCGGCCCTCTTGACGCATTCTCGACACTCGGCCTTTCCAGTCTCGCCACGATTGACGAGATCAAGGCCGCCTATAGACAGAAGGCTTTGCAACTGCATCCGGACCGAGGTGGCGACCACTTGCCGATGGTCAAACTCAACGCTGCGTACGAGGCCGCCGTCGCCTATGCCACCTGGCGCAGCTGACCGTGCCTTTTTTTGAACGTCAGGCCGCCCCACCCCACCGGGGCCGTGGGCGGGCCCTGCCCCTCCCCGACCCAACCGTACTGGGTGTTGCTCGGCTGGGTTTGATCGCGGGTGCTCGTCGTGTAACGGAGTCAGCCTGTCGGTTTTGATTGCCTGACGGCGCTCGGCCGGGTCGAGCCCGGAGAGCCGTCTGCCGCGTTGAAACCAAGGATTTTCGCTTCGCCCTCCCGGCCATCTCGGCCGGCGCGGCCGGGCGAAATCCGGGAGGGGCGCGACTCTGTCGAGCTGGCGAAGGCACTCGGCTCGCGGGGACGCTCGTCCTTCCCAACGAGCTGTGCCTTGATATTGATACAGCTATTTCACAAGCCGACACTATCTGTGAAATGGTCCACTTAAATAAACCGCCTTGCGTGTTCCCGAGACGCCGAGGCTCGCCGAGTCGGCACTCGCACTCGGCTCGTCCGGAGACTCGCCCTTTCAGGATCGCAAAGAGCCATTTAGCGAGCGCCGACGTTGACCGAAGACTCGGCGAGCGCGGTCAATTTCTTGTCGCAAGCGCCTTCTTCATCGAGCGTCTCCTGAAGGACCTCGGCAAGGTCCTCGCGACCGAGCTGGCGGGCCAGAGTACGGACCGTTCCGTAGCCGGCCATCTCGTAATGTTCGACCCGCTGGGCGGCTGCGATGAGCGCCGCGTCCCGCACGTCGGCATCGCCGCTGGCACCGATCGCCTCGTCGCCTTCGGCGATGAGGCCCTTCATGGCCTCACAGGTCTCGCGTTCGGGATTCTGGCCGAGCGCCTGGAAGACCTGTTCCAGTCGCTTGACGTGTTGTTCGGTTTCACGGAGATGCGACTGGAAGGCGTTCTTCAACTGCGGATTCGACGCGGCCGTGGCCATCTTGGGCAGTGCTTTCGTCAGGCGCTGCTCGGCGTCGTAAAGATCCTGGATCTGAATGAGAAAAAGATCGCTCAGGGAGTTCAAAGTCAGGCTCGAGAATAGGCCCATGATATCCTCCGTCAATGTGGCTGGGTGTGTGCCGGCCCAAAGGCTTGAGACCGACGTGAGTCGGAAAGCGGTGGAGAGAACGATCCGTCGGTAGGTGTTCGCATCCTTACCATTTGCGGCTTTGATTGGTTCGCCGCGCCGACTCTCCGAGCCGCGCCGGCAAGAAAGCGCTATCGAGCGAAAACACAAGCAACTTCTGCACCAAAATTGACCCCGCAATGACCACGCTGAGTCGAGTGCGATGAAGCTCGGACGGCTCGCGCTCTGGCGGACATGAATCTGACCACACACACCCATGGACCACTGGCGTTGCGGGCCAGGCCGACCGAGGCAAACCGGCTCTTTCCTCGTGCTGTCGGGCCGGGGCAAGAGGCGTCAATTCGGGCTCGGCGTTTGCATGTCGAAGTTCCCCCGCGATGCCCGCTGGGGCACCGATTGGAGGAAACAGGAACATGACACTGGGATGTCATCATAAGGATGGCCGTAACCCGGCGGTCGGCAACGGGTGATCCCTGACCGTTTTTTCATGACGGAGGAAGAGGAGGCGAATATGAATGAAATGCAAGTGGCGCGTGGTCTGGGTTGGTTCAGCATTGGTCTGGGTCTGACCGAGGTCGTGGCGGGGCGAGAGCTAGGCCGCACGCTCGGCATGGAGAATCATTGCGGCTTATTTCGGGTTTTCGGCCTCCGTGAAATCGCGACGGGGGTTGCGATTCTGGCCATGGAACAGCCCCGGGCCGGGGTCTGGGCCAGGGTTGCTGGCGATGCACTCGACCTGGCCGCCCTCGGTTCGGGATTCACCGACGATAATCCCAAGAAAGAAAACCTGGCCGCGGCATTCGCGACCGTCGCGGGGATCACGGCGATTGACTACTGGTGCGCCAGGCGGCTTGGCAGCGGCCGGCCCCATGGTTCAATCAGCCGGCATCGAGCCAATGTCGCCGACGGCTCGATCCCTCATTATCGAGATCAAGAAAGTGCCCAGTCTGTTTCGAGCTTCTGAACTTACTTACTCACTCACTCACTTACTTCCAACAAAAAGAGGTTACCACCATGAAAGCACTCTGCTGGCACGGGAAGAGCGACGTCAGGGTGGACACCGTCGCCGACCCGACCATCGAAGACCCGGGCGACGCGATCATCAAGATCACGTCAACCTGCATCTGCGGCTCCGACCTGCACCTTTATGACGGCTACATGCCGACCATGGAGCCGGGCGACGTTCTGGGCCACGAGCCAATGGGTGAGGTCGTCGAGGTTGGTAAGGGAGTCAAGAAACTCAAGAAAGGCGACCGCGTGGTGGTGCCGTTCACCATCTCTTGCGGTGAATGCTGGTATTGTAAACGAACCGAGTACTCGCTTTGCGACAGGTCCAACCGCAATGCCGAGATCGCCCGCAAGGTGATGGGTCAATCGCCGGCCGGGCTCTTTGGTTACTCGCACATGCTGGGTGCCTACCCGGGCGGCCAGGCCGAGTATCTACGGGTTCCCTATGCCGACGTCGGGCCGCAGATCATCCCTGACGGGATTCCTGACGAGAAGGTCGTGTTCCTTTCGGATATCTTCCCGACTGGCTACATGGGGGCCGAGAACGCCCAGATTCAGCCGGGTGACACGGTGGCAATCTGGGGCTGCGGCCCGGTCGCCCAGTTCGCCATCCGCAGTGCCTGGATGCTTGGCGCTGGTCGGGTGGTCGCCATCGACACGGTGCCCGAGCGGCTGGAGATGGCCCGTCAGGGCAAGGCCGAGACGATCGATTTCGAGAAGCAGGACGTCTACGACACCCTGATGGAGATGACCAAGGGGCGCGGGCCGGATAGCTGCATTGACGCGGTCGGGGCCGAGGCCCACGCCGGCGGCAGTTTCGACGCGATCCTTGACAAGGCCAAGGCGTCCGTCGGCCTGGCGACGGATCGTCCGCACGCCTTGCGCGAAGCCATCATGTGCTGCCGCAAGGGGGGCACGATCTCGATTCCGGGTGTCTATATCGGCTTCCCCGACAAGCTTCCGATGGGCGCGGCGATGAATAAGGCCCTCACGTTCAAGATGGGCCAGACGCACGTTCAGCGCTACACGAAACCGCTGCTCGAAAAGATCCAGAAGGGCGAGATCGACCCGTCATTCGTCATCACCCACAAGATCCCGCTCAAGGATGCTCCCGCGGCCTACAAGACGTTCCGCGACAAGAAGGACAAGTGCATCAAGGTGGTTTTGAAGCCTTGAAGCGTAGTCGAACGCAGGTCTGGCTGTCCGCAATGAACTTGATTGGGGACAGCCGACTTGTGTGGACGCTTTTGCTCGCGGAGAGCCGAGATACATCGAACCGTTCGAGGGGGACGACAGCCGAACTCTCTCTGTTGCGGACTCGGTCATCATTATCGGTTGGACTTCTTCCAGGTTCGTTGGTTTGCGACTTGCCCCGCTGAACTTGGTGTGACGCGGTCAGGCATCGGAACCATCGGATCTGGAGTCGGAGTATGCGATTGCACTGGTCTATATAAAGTGCGACGCTGCATAGTATCGCGTCGCCCGGAGACCGTCCTTGAACCAGTGCGTTGTCTTCTGGGGGATCGCGGAAGCCGATCCCGTTGTCTGGCAAGGGGTCAACGGTAAACCTGCCAACGAGGTCGGCCAGTTTGGCTTACGGGCGGACCAACCCTACCGGCGGCTCGAACAACGCGCAATACATTTTCCAAGACTTCCGAGCGCCCGAACTTCTTGAATCTCGTGGCTGTGGTTTTCATCAAGTCGCCGACTTGGTGTCCCGTCGTCTTCTACAGCGGTTTACACTCCGATCGCGCACAGGTCCTACAAGCCCGAAGCGTCAGCGAGTGGGTCGGCTGTTCATCTTGCGCAGCCCGGGTGAGACTCACTCGCTGACGCTTCGGGCTTGTAAAAATCGCCGCCGTGGCTCTGTGAGCTAGCCGTGCGTAAATCGCTGTAGGCGGCTCCGACGAGACCAAGCTGGTCGCAAACGGGCAAATCCTGCTACGATCAATCAGATCGATCCATTCCTTGTCTTGTTGAGTCGTAATTCGTGCCGTTCCAGGTCTGTTTCACGCCGGGCGCCGAGGTTGATCTGGCCCACTTCAAGGTGGCAGATCAGCGTGTTATCGTGGAGGCGATTCGAGTCCACTTGACCACTGAAGCGGGCAGCGAGAGCCGGCGTCGGAAGCGGCTGACTCCGAATTTGCTGGCTCCCTGGGAGTTGCGGGTCGGCGACCATCGAGTCTTCTACGCGATTGAGACTGGCGAAACGGTGACGATCCTCGCAGTCGGCGTGAAGCAGCATAATGACCTCTTTATTCGAGGAAGAAAGATCGAACTGTGAAGACTATCGACCTACGTAGGCAGGAAGTCGGTCTTGACGAATTACTGCGTTCCATCGGCGCTGAAGCGGTGCGCATCACCAGCAAGGAGGGTGACGAATTCGTCCTCGAAGCGGCCGATGCGTTCGAGCGTGAGGTAAACGAGTTGGGCCGCAGGCGCGAAGTTCTTGGCATTCTTAACGGAGCGATCCGCAGAGTCCGGGCGCACGCCTCTTGCGGATATTGAATCGCGGTTGACCGCGGCGCCGAGTCATACTCTGGACGAGCTGGCTAGTTCCGAACAAGTTCCGATTCCACCTGGCTAGCGGCCACAGCGGACTCCAGCACCGGGGACAGGCCAGGAGGCCGTTACATCGGCACCATGGAAGCAACCCCCACGCCTGTGCCGGCAACCACACGGAGCCAAGTACCAGGCTCAGGGGAGGCGACGCAATGCGTGAGGCTCTGCTTCGAACGCCGAAGCAACGTATCACACTGCTCGTTGGTTTGTTGCTCTGTGTTGTTGTCTCGCTTCTCTCGGCGTGCTCATTTTGGCGGATCTGGAATGACCAGGATTTCGTCATTTATCGCCGCCTGAGCTTCCACTCCCCGGTCTGCGCGTGCCCTCTGGCACGGCAAAATTCAGGCTGGCGACCCCATCGATCGGTTGATCGCCGCGGCACCCCCCAATCGCGTCGACACCTTCGGCCCGTTCGTCTCGATCGCCTACTATCCGGGCGTTGATCCACGAACCGTAACCGAAGGCCTCATGCTCGAGGCAACCACACTCACCGCGAAAAATGGCCGACTCATCTCCGCCGGCTCGCACGGCTGTACCTTCGAGCGAATTTATTTTGATTTATTCACCATTGATGACCGTGAAGTTTATGGGAGGCTCTTCCAGGATAAAATCAAGGAGAAACGCAAGGCGCTGGGCATGACTGTAACGGAGCCATGAACACGAGCGACTACGTCAAGGGTTTCCTCCTCATCTTTCTGATGCGGCCATGCCGCCGAGTCTCATGCGGCAGGAGACGCGGCCCTATGCGGCACGGTCCGGTATCATGGCAAAACGTTGGGCGATTGGGTCCGTTGAATTCGGCTTTTCGGGAGCGACGGAGTTCGTGTTCAAGCCGTACTACAACGACTGCTTTCGCGAGATTTTCGGCTCGCCGCCGACGCCGGAAGACGGCCTTGGCGATGAGGCCGTAGAGGCTGCCCTACTCAGGCTGGGCCTCGACATACCCACGGCCCTGCGCGACTACTATTCCCTGGCCGGCCGCCACTGGATCAATGAAAATCATAACCGACTGAGACCGATCGAAGCGCTGGAGTGGATGGACGACAAGCTGGTCTTCATGGAGGAAAATCAGTGCGTCGTCTTCTGGGGCATCGCAAAGGCGGACCTTGGAGAAGCCGATCCGGTTGTCTGGCAAGGGGTCAATGGCGAGCCAATCGAGTGGTATGCTGAAGACCATCGCTTGAGCCGCTTCCTCATGGCGATGTGGAAGTGGATCATGACGGGCGAAGACGAATCTTCTGGAGCGGGGTGATCTGTTGCTGTCCCGTGAATTTGGCGGTAGTCGGCTGCTCTTGACACGTAGTGTGGGAGGACCAACGTTTGCGAATCACGCTCGGACATTTCACGGCCAGATTGCTGCTCATCCTGCTGGCGCCGGTCGTCTTTTCGATCAAGTTCCTCGGCGCGATCACCGGACGAGGCAAGAAGCCATCTTACATCGGCACCGTGGAGGGCGACCCGCTTGCCTATGCCGGCGAGCGGCCGATTCTGATCGCCGTCTGGGCGACCTGGGCAAGCGTGTGGCGTGCCGCGACCGAGCAGGTCGTCGAACAGTTGCGCGCCGAGTTCGCCGGTCGTTGCGAATTCGCCTATGTCGAGTGTGCCAATCGTGCGGTGAAAAACGCCTATCGCGCTGACGTGGTGCCCGTCCTCATCCTGCGCCATCGAGGTCAGGAGCTGGGTCGTTTCGTCAACACGCTCGATGCCGAGCAAGTTCGCCAGGCGATTGCTCGGAGCGTCGCCTGAGCTCGCTGAGTCTGGTATCCTGATTGAGGAACTGACGTTGCGAAGTCCAACGGACTGACTGTCCCCCTGGATGACGGAGTGTTTCGATGCGCAAGACGCAACGATTGACCGCGCGGAACGCCGGCCTATTGGTTGTCGACGTTCAAGACAAGTTGCTCGCGGCCATCCCGGACCGTGACTCGATGATTGCGAACGTCGTTCATCTGATACGCGGGGCGAAGATCCTGGGAATTCCGGTGTGGGGAACCGAGCAATATCCTCGCGGGCTGGGACAAACCACGGCCGCCGTGGCCGAGCTCATCCCCGAGCGACCCGCCAAGACGTCGTTTCATTGCTGCGTTATCCCCTCGCTGGTCGAGCAGCTCTATGCCCGGAACGTGCGCCACGTTACGGTTGTGGGGATCGAAGCCCACGTCTGCGTGGCCCAGACCGCACTCGAGTTGCTCGACATGGGATACCGCGTTCAAGTTCCGGCCGATGCCGTGGCGTCGCGTCACAAAATTGACTGGGAATTTGCCCTGCGACGGCTCGAGCAGGTCGATACCGTCGTATCGACAACCGAAGCCGTGCTTTTTGAGTGGACCGAAACGGCCGATCGCCCGGAGTTCAAAACCATCAGCGATCTCATCAAAACGATGAACCGCTCTGCTCTGTAGCCGGCCTCTGCGAGGCCGGAATTTTAGCGCCTCTGTAGTCGGCCTCTGCGAGGCCGGGGTTTAAGCGTTTCTTCAGGAGTTCACCGATGTCCGTTCCGCCCAGGCCGGCCGCTCTCTCGCCGCTGAAAGTCTCGAAACGCGTGCTCATGGGACCCGGTCCCAGCGATGTCGATCCGCGCGTGCTCAAAGCCCTGAGTACGCCCCTGGTCGGCCACCTCGACCCGGAATTCGCCACGCTCATGGACGAGACTCAAGACTTGCTCCGCTACGTTTTCCAGACGGAGAACCGCCTGACACTGGCGATTTCCGGAACAGGCTCGGCCGGCATGGAAACGGTGGTTTTCAATCTGATCGAGCCCGGCGATCGCATGCTCGTTTGCGTCAACGGCGTTTTCGGCGGCCGGATGAAAGACGTCGCCGAACGAGCCGGCGCGATCGTCACGGCGATCGAGCGGCCCTATGGCGAAGTTTTTGATCCTCAGGAAGTGGAAGCGGCAATCAAACGTGATCATCCCAAGGTTGTGGGAATCGTTCACGCTGAAACCTCGACGGGTGCGTGGCAGCCGATCGAGGAGATCGCCAAGATTGTGCACGACGCCGGCGCCTTGATCGCTCTTGATACGGTGACATCACTGGCCGGTGTGCCCGTCGAGATCGACGGCTGGGAGATCGACGCCGTTTATTCGGGCACGCAAAAGTGCCTGAGCTGTCCGCCCGCGCTGGCGCCAGTGTCATTCGGGCCACGCGCGGTCGAGGCGCTCGAACCAGCGCAAGACAAAAGTTCAGAGCTGGTATTTCGACCTGACGATGATCCAGCGCTACTGGGGGAGCGACCGGTTCTACCATCACACGGCTCCCATCAGCATGAATTACGCGCTGCGCGAGGCACTCGCCCTGGTTGCCGAGGAAGGGCTGGAAGCCCGCATTGACCGACACGCGCGCAATGGCAAGGCACTCCATGCCGGGCTCGCGGCGATGGGGCTCACACTGGCGACCGCCGAGGGCCACCGGCTACCCCAGCTCACGTGCGTGAATATTCCGGAAGGGATCGACGATCTGACCGTGCGGCGACGGTTGCTCGGCGAGTGGGGCATCGAGATCGGCGGCGGCCTGGGCCCCTTCAAAGGTAAGGCCTGGCGCATTGGCTTGATGGGGCACAGCTCGCAAGAGCGAAACGTCAAGCTGGTTCTTTCGGCCCTGGAAAAGTGCCTGGTCGACCTGGGCCATGGCATGCAGCCTGGCGCCGGAACCGACGCGGCCGCCGCCGTCTACACCTCGGCCGGCGAGCGTGAGCCCGCGCTGGCTTGATCTGAATCTCGCCGTGAGAGCGATCAAGAATCCGGCCGGCCGGGCCAGACGCCCAGGCGGCAAGGCCCGGCTGGATTCGGCTCATGATCGCCGCCGCCCGCTCCGCACTGGGACGGGCGTCATGTCTCGGATTCGTCGCGCTTACGGTAGAGCCGCCGCGCCAGAAGCCCTCCCAGCAGGGCGAAGAACGGCGTCAACATCGAATGGCAGATGACCCGGTAGGGCACGGGCACGGCCCAGTTGAAGGGGTCGACACGATCGGGCGGCTTTGACCAGTAGTCCCAGATACTTTCCGTGGTCACGCCTGATCCCTGCCTGTTACTCATGCCTTGAATCGTGGGATAAGCCAGATCCATGAGCGCCGACGTGACGACCGGGGCGCTCTGGCCCGCGCTCGAGTCGATCCAGGGGGACGAGGTCAGCCCCACGTAGAGACAGCCGCACAGCGCGAAACCCGTCCAGAAGGCGCGTCGCGCCCCACGACGATACACGGCGGTCAGCGTGGCCACCGCTAGCAACGTGGCAACCAGGCTAAAGAGCGTGCTGGCCCAGATCCACGATGGCGACCGCAACGCGGCGAATCCGAACCCCAGGAAGAACACGGCCGCCATCGTCTGGGCGATCGTGAAGCGGAGCCGATTCATGGGCGGCCTCGATTCAGGGAAATGGGGAGCCAGGCCGGATCCGGTGCATGCTGAATTTCGGCGCCAGGGCTCTTTCCACACATGGGCGTATGTCCTCAAAGACTGATGCCGCATGACGTTGGTGGCGGTTGCTCTGACAATTGATCGAAGCTGAACAGTCCGTGGCCAGCCCGTCCGGTCGTGTTTGATAAACTCGAACCAATGCCCGCTCCAATTCGCACATCGTACCCAATCGACCTTTCCTTTCGCAGGAAATGGTCTAAGATTTATATTTGTTGGGCAAGTCCTCCGAGTGAATGTCTAGGGGGGCACTTGATGATGGTCGTCGCTGGATCGCACGGCAACGATGCCATCGGGCGTTCGGCCTCGGGAATGTCTGTCAGAGCAGGTCCGGCCTGAAGCGAGGGGTCCGCTCGGGTTCCGGTCGATCATTTCGGTAGCGATCATTCGATAGCCGTGATGGGTCGGGTGGGTCTGGCAAACAGCCGGCCGGCCCGGCCGCTACAGGGCCGGTGCGCCATGTCGTGAATGGGGTGGTTGTGGTCGAATTCCTTTCGCGGCGAGCGGATACGACGCCGCGACGGTATTCGCGTGGCGCGTTTCTTCCTGGAGCACCAGCGCCTGCCGGGTGAAAAAACAACACGAGTCTTCGCACCTGATGAGATTGCCCGGCAGGCGCTGGTCTTCCAGGAAGGATCGCAGCACGGATTGTTGACGCGCGGCAACAGATCCGAATAAACGGATCGTGGCGTAGTCGTCAAACACACATTTCTGAACGAATGGCAAGATTTTCGCGTACAGAATGTAGCGTCTTCCTCGTCTCGCAGCGTTGAAGCCGCATTTCTTGTCGGGCGACATGAGTTGAGTCGAGTGAGGGTCGAGTTATGCGAACGGCGAAAGTGAGAGCTGTCGAGGGCCGCTGGCGGAACTGGGCGCCGTCGTGGCTGGCCTCGCATCGACCCTCGCAACTCCCGCTCCCTCAAAGGCGGTCGGTCAGGCGGGCCGGCGCACCGGCCGGCCAGGGCATCTCGCGTGATGAGCTCAAGACACGAATCGCCACGGCCGCGCTGGCGTTTCGCGGTTACGACCTGACCAACCTCGGCCGCACCGACGAGCTGCTTTCACATCACGCGTATGGCCCGGTCGTCCGGACATATCTCGACTCCGCGTCGAAATTGTGCGCCGACGCACTGGGCGCCAAGGTCGACCTGGCGGCGCGTGTTCTGGCAAAAGAGCCATCGACACTTGATACTTTCGTGCACGACATCGGCACCATCGTCGCCACCGAGCTGGCACAGGTCCGCCTGCTCGCGGAGTTTTTTGACATCAACGTGTCACACGCACGGCTCAGCTTCGGGCACAGTATCGGCGAGTTGTCGGCGCTCGTCGCCGGCGAGATGTACACCATGGAACAGCTCTTGCCCATTCCGCTGGCCCTGGCCAAGGACTGCGCCGAGCTGACAACCGGCACAACGCTCGGAATCCTGTCGTCGACCGGCGACCCGCTCGAGATCGAGGATGTGCAGCACCTCTGTTCGACGATCAGTCTGCGGAACGAGGGTTTGATCGGGGCGTCGACCTATCTTTCGCCCTACCAGGTCCTCTTGCTCGGGCAGGGAAAGACGCTCGAGCTACTCGAGCGCGAGATGGGCGAGTTTCTGCCGGCCGGCGTGACCTTGCGCTCCAAGCCCAATCACTGGCCCCCCTTGCATACGCCTCTTGTCTGGGAGCGGAATATTCCAAACCGGACGGCCATGCTGATGTATCACACCGAAGGCGGCCAGCGGAAACCGGCACCGAACGTGGTCTCCTGCACCAGCGGGCTGGCCAACTACGACGAATGGAACAGCCGGACGATTTTGGCCGATTGGACCGATCATCCCCAGCGGCTCTGGGACGCGATCGAGCACACGCTGGCCTCGGGTGCCGAGCTCGTGGTGCACGTCGGGCCAGAGCCGAAGCTGCTGACCACGTGCTTCGATCGTCTGAGCCACAAAGTCATGAAGCAATTGAGAATGAAACACCTCGAACGGTTAGGCTCAAGCGTGATTCCGAGCATCGGCCGCAACGGCTGGATCGACTCGTAAGCTGCCGGCCAATGCCGTGGTGTTGCGGGCGCCGTTCCTTCATCATCTGGTCCTTGAGGACTGGCTGCTAGCCCAGGATGTCTGATAAGATCACCAGCCGTTCCCGAAGGATCGAGGGATCAAGATCGTTCCGGCGTGCCGAAGCTGTGGGTTGTTTTTAACCCAAACACTTGATGGATAGAGACATAAATCGATCTGTCGTGCTCCCCGGCCATCGCGAGCCGGGAAAGGAAGAGGTCTTCCCATGAATACCCAGGTTCGGGAACCCGAAACGCAAACCTTCGTCGAGGCGGCTCTCAAGCTGGGGGGCAAGAGCGACGAAGAGGCACGAACAACAGGAACCGTCGATCGGGCCGATGACCAGGTCGACGCGCTCTTCGCCGCGCGGTACCAGACCGCGCAATAGTCCGGCCCACCGCATTGTGTGGGATCGAGAGGCTCCGATCGACCTCTTCCTGCCGCAGCCGCCGACGACCTCGCCGGCCAGTGCCGCAGATCATGGAGAGGTCGCTCGAGGCGGTTCGGCGCAACAAGGCGCAAGGGACCCTGTACGGCCCGGATAGCAAGGTCTCGCCGGCCGTGCTCAAAGATCTCTCTGATGCCGGTTACTGGGGCCTCTTGATCGACCCCCAGTACGGCGGTGGCGGTGCGTCGTTCGCGGCGTTTGCCCGCTTTCTCACCAAGATGGCCACGATCGAGCCCAACCTGGCGGGCTTGGCGTCGGTTCACGGTTGTATCGGCGCCGTTGATCCGCTGCGAACCTTCGGCAGCTCCGAGCAGAAAGAGCGGTTCTTGCCGCGGCTGGCCAGCGGCGAACGGCTCTCGGCCTTCGCCCTCACCGAGCCCGGCGCCGGATCCGACCTGACGGCTCTCAAGACGCGGGCCGTTCTCGACGGCGATGATTACGTGGTCAATGGCGAGAAGCTCTTCATCACCAACGCCGTGCCAGGCCGCACGATCGGGCTCGTCTGCTTGATCGACAAGAAACCGGCCGTGTTGATCGTCGACCTTCCCGATCACGAGAACGAGCAATTCCAGCTCGTGAATTATGGGCTACTCGCCTTACGCCACCTGAACAACCACGGGCTCAAGTTCACCGACTTCCGCGTGCCCCGCGAGAACCTGCTTGCAGCCGGCCCAGGGTGACGGGCTGACGATCGCCTACCACGGGTTGAACCTCGGCCGCGTGGCATTATGTGCGACGGCCGCCGGCTCGATGCGGGTGATGCTGGCGAACATGTTGCCGTGGGCCCAGTTCCGCCGGACCTATGGCGCGGCCATCGTGTCGCGCGAGCTGGTTCAGCGGCGAATTGGTCGGATGGCCGCCCTGATCGTCGGCTGCGATGCTCTGGTCGACTGGTGCAGTTGGCTGCTCGACCAGGGGTTCCGCGGCGAGCTCGAATGCATCATCGCCAAGATCTTCGGCAGCGAGGCGCAGAAAGAAGCCGCCGTCGAGCTCTTCATGAAGACGCACGGCGGGCGCGCGTTCCTCAAGGGACATCTGTTTGGCGATAACATTCATGAATATTTGGCTCCTTGCATCTACGAGGGTGAAGGCGAGATGCTGGGGATGGCGTTCTTCAAGTCGCTGATCAAGGAGTTCGGCAAGGAGTTTTTCGAGCCGATCGGCCGGGCGATCCAGGCTTCGGGCATCAAGAAGCCCAATCCGATGAATCCGGCGCATGCCTGGGCGTTGCGCTCGGCGCTGGTTCCCTTCGCCAAGTGGCGTACGAGCCAGATGCTCACGCCCAAGCGGCACCCGAATTTCGGCAGTCTGTCGATACCGCCGGCCCTGGCGGCCCATGCTGGATTCGCCGCCGAGGCCCTGGAACGCGGCCGGCTCGAGATCGCCGACGTGATGACCAAGCACCAGCTTCGCCTGGCCGACCGCCAGTGCCGCATGGCCGAGCTATCGCAGCGCCTGCAAGACCTCGTGGTCATCCTGGCGACCAGTCTCTGGGCAAGCCGGCAATCGAGTGAGATCGTGCAAACCGCCGCCGACATCCTCTGCCAGGACCTGACGCGGAAGATCACCGGCAAGCGCCCCAGTGACTCTTACTTCCGGGCCGTGACGAAGCTCGGCGACCAGGTCGCCAACGGCGGATTTGAGCTGATCGCGGGCATCGACGCCGGTGAAATCCTCATGACGTACAAGGCGTGATCGCTTCACGAAGGAGCAATGATGGCGAACAACGCATTTCAGATCGACGAGCTGGATGGCAAGATTGCCGTCGTGACGTTTGACCTTCCCGATAAGAAGGTCAACACGCTCGGGCAGGGTATTCTCAAGGAGCTGGCCGGCCTGGTCGCACAGCTCGAGAAGCGAACCGACCTGCGCGGGCTTCTCTTCAAGAGCGGCAAGCCGGGCCAGTTCGTGGCGGGTGCCGATCTCGAACGAGCTGGCCATGATGAGCTACGCCAAGCTCGAGGATGTTGCCGGCCTGACGACCATGGGCCACCAGCTTTACGACCGGATCAGCCGCTTGCCGTTCCCCACCGTCGCGCTCATCGACGGGGGCTGTTTAGGCGGTGGCACCGAGCTGGTTCTCACCATGGACGAACGGCTCGTCTCGACGGCGCCGCACACCCAGATCAGCCTGCCCGAAGTGCAGATCGGCATCCTTCCGGGCTGGGGCGGAACGCAACGGTTGCCCCGTTTGATCGGGCTCAATGCCGCGATCGAGGTCATTTGCGCGGGTGAAAAACTCTCGCGCAAAAAGCCGTGAATGTCGGTTTCGCATTCGACGCCGTGCCCGCCGAGAAGCTGGTGGATGAGGGCAAACGGATCATTGAATACCTTCAGGAAAGCGGCGAGTGGAAAACGCGGCGCGAAAAGTTGCGTGGCCCGCTCGGCCTCAATCCCGACGAATTCAATTTTGCGTTTGCCGTGGCTGAAGGAGCGATCAAGGGTAAGACGAAGGGGCAGTACCCGGCCCCCCTGATTGCTCTGAGGGCGATCCGCGATGGCTGCAACAAGACGCTCGAAGAAGGTCTCAAAGTCGAGCAAAACGGCTTTGGCGAGCTGGCCGGCTCGCCGATCGCGGCCAACTTGATCGGTATCTTCTTCTTGAAGAACCGTCTGACGCGCGATCCCGGCGTGAGCGACCCTTCAATAAAGCCGCGGCCCATAAAAAGCGTGGGCGTGCTCGGCGCCGGCTTCATGGGGGCCGGCATCGCGGCGGCCCACGCCCGGTCGGGAATTCGTACGGCCATGGTCGATATCGACGAGGCCAGGATCGCCGATGGCATGAAGCGCGCCTCGGACGTCGTCATGAGCCGGATCAAGATCGGCCGCGCCACGCCGCAAGACCTGGGCAACATGCTGGCGACGCTCAATGCCTCGACGTCGACCAAGGCCTTCGCTGACTGCGACGTGATCATCGAAGCCGTGACCGAAAACGAGGCGCTCAAGAAAGACATCTACCGCGGCCTCGCCGAAGTCATGCGTGACGACGCGATCCTGGCGAGCAACACCTCGACGATCTCGATCACGCGCATGGCCGAGTCGGCCCCGCATCCGGAACGATTCATCGGCATGCACTTCTTCAATCCGGTCGACCGGATGGAGCTCGTCGAGGTCATCCGCGGCGAGAAAACCAGTGACGAGACGGTCGCCACGATCGTGGCGCTGGCGAAACAGATTCGCAAGACGCCGATCGTCGTCAAGGACTGCGCGGGCTTCCTCGTCAACCGCGTGTTGTTCCCTTATATGAACGAGTCGCTCATGCTCTTGGAGGATGGAGCATCGATCGCCGACGATCGATCGCGCGGCCACGAAGTTTGGCATGCCGATGGGCCCACTGGTTCTGACCGATCTTGTCGGGCTCGATACGGCCGTCTACGCGGGCAAGGTGGTCGCCAGGGCCTATCCCGACCGGACGGTGACCTCGCCGATTCTGGAAGAGATGCTCAAAGCGAGCCCCGGCGACAAGAAGTCGCTCATGAAGTTCTGGTTGTCGGAGAAGAAAGGCAAGGCTCAGCCCAATCCGGCCGTCGAGGCGATCATCGCCAGGTCGAAACAAGGCGATCGAAAGCTCGATCAGGAAGAGATCACCGACCGGTTATTCCTGCCGATGCTTCTGGAAGCGACGCGCGTGCTCGAAGAGGGAATTGTCCGCGAGCCGGGCGACGTCGATATGGGCTTGATTCTGGGAATTGGCTTTCCGCCATTTCGCGGCGGCATCCTGCGATGGTGCGACAGCGTGGGGGCCGACAAGATCGTCGAAAAACTCGAAAAATACAAGCATCTGGGCAAGCGTTTCGAGCCGACCGAATCGTTGCTGCGGTTGGCGAAAACGGGCGAAACGTTTTATCCGCGCCCCAAGATGACGACAAACGCTTGAAGTACAGTACAACAGGAAATTCGCGGCCGTTGAGAGGAGTGCAGTAGTCATGAAAAACGCCGTGGTCATTGACGCCGTTCGCACCCCCGTGGGGCGGGCGTCGGCCGATAAGGGATATTTCAGGGACGTCCGCTCGGAGGATCTGTCCGCCCATGTCATCAAGGCGCTGTTGAGCCGCACGGGCATCGCACCCAGGGAGATCGAAGACGTGCGCTGGGGCTGCGTCATGCAGCAGGGCGAGCAGGGATTCGACATCGCCCGGATTGCCGCGATGGTCGCCGGCTTACCCCCCGAGACGGCCGGCGTGACGATCAATCGCAACTGCGCATCAAGCCTTCAGGCGATCAATGATGCGGCGATGAGCGTCGCGGCCGGTTGCGAGGACGTGCAGATCGCCGGCGGTGTCGAGCACATGGACCATATTCCGATGACGAAGGACTACAACCCCAGCCCGTCGCTATTTCGCCACCATAGCGAAGCGATCATGAACATGGGGCTGACGGCCGAATACCTGGCGGCCAAGTATCGGATTTCGCGCGAGAAGCAAGATGCGTTCGCGTTGCGAAGCCACCAGCTTGCGGCCAAGGCCACCGACTCGGGCGAATTCAAGAACGAGATCATTCCGACGTGGGGGCGCGACGACACGGGACGCAAGGTGTTGTTGACGACCGACCAGTGCATCCGCCGCGACACGTCGAGCGAGGGGTTGGCCGGGCTGCCGCCGGCGTTCAACCCCGATGGCGGCTCGGTGACCGCCGGCAATAGCTCGCCGACGAACGTGGGCGCCGCCGCGCTGCTCATCATGTCGGAAGAGAAAGCCAGCGCACCTCGGTTTGAAACCGATCGCACGCATCCGCGCGATGGCCGTGGCGGGTGTCAACGCCGAGGAGATGGGGATCGGCCCTGTCCCCGCGACCCAGAAGGCTCTCAAACGCGCCGGGCTGTCGCTCGACCAGATTGATTGTTTTGAGTTCAACGAGGCGTTCGCCGTTCAGGTCTTGTCGGTGCTCAAATTGCTCGGCCTGAGTGAAGACAAGGTGAACCTCCGCGGCGGTGCGATCGCCATCGGCCACCCCCTGGGCGCCAGCGGCGCCCGGATCGCCACGACGCTCTTGCACCGGATGAAAGCTGAGGGGGCCAAGCTCGGTTTGGCGACGATGTGTATCGGTCAGGGCCAGGGCGCCACGACCATCTTCGAGGCATGCTGATCGGATCTGGTCTGGTCTGGTCTGATGTGATGTGATGTGATCACTCCATGAGGGACGGCCGCCCTCTTCTCGGCTGTCCCTTTTTTCGACTGAACAATACCGTGGCTCACTTGCTTCAAGGTCGATCATGATCCGTCACCCGCTTGCGCTACGACTCGACTCGGAACGATCGGTGCGTGACCAGATTCACGCGGCGGCACGGATGGGCGCGCGGGGCGTCGTGATCGAAGCAATCGGCGATATTGCGCCGCAACGGCTGGGCGACACGGGGCGCCGCGAGGTTCGTCATATCTTGCGGACCGTCGAGATGAAGCTGGCGGCCGTGGCCTTGCCGACACGTCGGCCGTTCGACACGATCGACCAGCTTGATGAGCGCCTGCGGCGGGCCGACGCCGCGTTTTCCATGGCCTATGAGCTTGGTACGAAGATCGTGCTGGTGCGTGCGGGGAATATTCCGGCCGCCGAGGCGGGAAATGCCCTGGAGGTCTTCTCAAACGCCCTGCGCGAGCTCGGGCGCCGGGCCGAGCATCGGGGTGTCACGCTGGCGGTCGAAACGGGTGCCGATCCTGGCGAAAAGCTCAAGACGTTTCTCGATCAGCTCGACTCGCCGGGCCTGGCCGTGAGCATCGATCCGGCAAGCTTGCTGCAAGCCGGGATCGACCCGATCGCGGCCGTGCGCGGATTGTCAACAGCGATCGTACACGCGTATGCCACCGACGCGACCGGCTCACCGGGCGTTCCGGCCATCAATCCGCGTGGGTTCGGCTACCCGGCGGGCGCCGTCGACTGGGAAGAATATCTCGGCGCCCTCGAAGAGGTGGCCTACCACGGTTTCTTGACGGTCTGGCCCCGCCCGGGAACGTCGGCCGAGGCTCAATTCGCCGCGATCTCTGAGCGGCTCAAAGCTTTCTGAATCTCGTTGCCAGGCTCGACAGGAAGGCCTCGATCCAGATGGCGCCCGCCGTCATGGTCGAAGCGGGCGATTGCCGAGTTCAACGTCAACGCCAGGGCGAGCGTCGGCCAAGCCGGGCTGATTGATCAGATCAAAGCCCGGCCTGGATGGAGCGCCGCTTCTTTTCTTCAACCGCTCATATTCCGGTCCGCGAGACGCTCATTGCCTCGCATGATGCGTCCCCCCATTTCCTTATTCCAGGGCGACGGTCACGGTCTTGTGCTCGGTGTAGTTATCAAGGGCCTTTTCGCCCAGCTCGCGGCCGATGCCACTGGATTTGAATCCGCCAAACGGGGCGGCCGCGTCGAAGACGTCGTAGCAGTTGACCCATACCGTGCCCGCGCGCAGGCGTTCGGCGATCGAGTGCGCTTTTCTTGATGTCACGCGTCCATACGGCCGCGGCAAGACCGTAGTCGGTCGTGTTGGCACGCTGAACGACTTCGTCGATGTCGTTGAACTTGAGGACCTGCATGACGGGTCCAAAGATCTCCTCGGTGGCGATCTTCATGCTGTCCTTGACGTCGGCAAAAATGGTCGGCTTGATGAAGAAGCCCTTGGAGCCGAACCGTTCGCCGCCGGTGACGCAGCGGGCTCCCTCTTTTTTGCCGGCCTCGATGTAGCCGAGCACCTTGTCGAACTGGGTCTTGTCGACTTGCGGCCCCTGCTCGGTCGAAACGTCGAACGGGTCGCCGAGCTTGCGTTTTTCGCCCGCCGCGGCCAGCTTGTCGACCATGGCGTTGTAAACCTTATCCTCGACGAGCAGCCGGCTGCCCGCGCAGCAGCATTGCCCTTGATTGAGGAACAGACCGACCATCGCACCATTGACGGCCGAATCGAGGTCGGCATCGGCAAACACGATATTGGGGCTCTTACCCCCGAGCTCGAGGGTGACGCGCTTGAACGTGCCGGCGGCGTTCCGCATGATGATGCGGCCGACCTCGGTCGATCCAGTGAAGGCGATCTTGTCGACGCCTGGGTGCTGGACCAAGGCATCGCCGGCGGTCTCACCGAAGCCCGGGACGATGTTGATCACGCCGGCCGGATAGCCCGCCTCGAGAGCCAGTTCCCCCATGCGCAGGCATGTGAGCGGGGTTTGCTCGGCCGGCTTCATGACGACCGTACAACCGGCCGCCAGCGCGGGGCCCCACTTCCAGGCGACCATCAGCATCGGGAAGTTCCACGGGATGATCTGGCCGACGACCCCCACCGGCTCGCGGCGGGTGTAGCAATGATAGCGTCCGCGAATCGGGATCGTATGGCCGTGGATCTTGTCGGCCCAGCCGGCGTAGTAGCGCAGGCAGTCAACGACCAGAGGCAAGTCGCCATTACGGCTCTCGGCGATCGGCTTGCCATTGTCGAGCGTTTCGAGCTCGGCCAGCTCATCGATGTGCGACTCAATCAGGTCGGCGAGCTTATACATCAAGCGGCCGCGATCGCGCGCGTCCATTCTACGCCAGGGACCCGAATCAAAAGCCTTGCGAGCCGCCTTGACGGCCGCGTCGATGTCGGCGGCATCGCCCTCGGCCACCTGGGCGATGACTTCCTCGGTCGCCGGGTTGATCGTCTCAAACGTCTGGCCGCTCGCACTGTCGCGCCACTTGCCATCAATGAGCATCTTGGTTTGCAGCGACTGCGCGGTCTTGCGGCGTGGCATGGTTGCCGTGGTCATTGGTCGTCCTCTCCCTGTTCGAGCCCGAGCGATCCTCGCTCTGATTCCGTTTCGTCCGTGCTGAAGTCTGGCCTTATCTTAAGCCTGGGGGGGATGGCGCTCGAGCGCCGCAGCCCCGATCGTGCGATCTCGGGAGTATCGGTGAGACTTCGTACGTAAGTATGAGTATGATGGAGCCGACCAAAATGACTCAGAGCACTGATCGCTCCGAGCATGTTCGTCCGCCGCTGGTCGCGCCCTTGCCAGCCCGCTGAGATTCGTGACGAACCAAGCCCAGCGCCAATGACCGGACCCACGTTTTGAAGCGGAGTGTGACGAAGAATCAAGAATTCCGATAGACTTGGCTGAAGTTAAGATATTGACTCAATCCTGTGGCCGGCCGACGTGTCGAGATTGATGATGAGTCGAATCATTCGTGCAACATTTGAGGACGGCGTGCTCAAGCCGGATTTCCCGCTTGAGTTTCCACCCTTGACCCGCGTTCGCCTGATCGTCGAGCCGTTGATCAATCAGGAATCGGCGACGCCGATCGAGCGTTCGGGTGTATGTGATGAACTCGAACGTCTTTGGGATGAGGTCGAAATCGATTCCGGTATGCCCCGCCCCAGCCGTGACCAATTGTATGATCGCTATTGATACGAATGTGTTAATCAATCCGTTTGCCTGGAACCTGTTATGATGAAGAATACGGGACAAACACGGCGAACAGGATCCTATCGATCGACCATGGACCACCATCCAGCGCTCAAACTCGAATTGCCCGCCGACGTCTATGAGCACGTCCGCCGCGCTGCCAAGGGAATGAACCAATCCGTGGAGAAAGCCCTGGCGAATATTGTTTGTGCCGCGACGCCTTCGCTGGAAAAAGTACCGGTCGAATTCCGAGCCGAACTCGAGGCCATGGAGGACTTCAGCGATGAAAAATTGTGGAGCCTGTTTTATGACAAGCCGGCTGTAAGCAAACAGCGCCGTCTCCAACGGCTCCTCGACAAGAATCAGCAACGAGCCCTGACGGCCCGCGAGCAACACGCTTTAAGCGAGCTTCGCATGGCTGGAGACCGCCTCATGCTCCAGCGATCTTACGCAGCCTTGTTGTTGAAGTATCGGGGACATCATGTTCCGAATCTGAAGGAATTCTAGAATGGCCGGTAAGGCCCGTGTGCCGCGCGAGCTGCGATTGCGAGTGGCGGCGGCGGCCGGCTACATGAGCGGCAAACCTGTAATTTCGAGGTGGCCGGCAAGATCTCGCCGAATGACCGTTAGCGAACCCCGCCGTCCCTACCCGTTGTCGACGCCTCTTTCAGATACGCGGCCCGGCCAATCTTCGCGAGTGCTTTATACTGATGCTGATACGTTTGCTCGTGGTTGAACAACCACAGCACACGCGTGCGACGATTCTTCAGCCGCCGCGGCACGGCGGCCTGGCCATCGGTGAAAATGACCACGCCGTCATAATCAGGGTGCTCGTCGACGAAGGCAAATACCGGTTCGAAGGAGGTGCCGCCGCGGCCAATCACCTTGATTTCACGTTTGGCCCGCCTGAGCGTGAGAATCGGGCCCTGGATCTCCGTGTCGAACTGAATCACGTCGATCGTGCGTATGCCATAAGCAAAGAACTGGTTGACCACCGCAAGGGCACGCGCGATATCCTCGCTGCTCATCGAGCCGCTCACGTCAATGGCGAACAACAAATGCGTCGTGAACTCGTACTTGCTCCCCAGGTAATCAAAGCCATAGCGCCGGTTTGGCTTCATGCGCGTGAGCCGGCGGTGAATTGACAGCACACTCGCCCGGAACTGGCGCAGGACCGCGCGGTAACTCAAGCGGGGCCGTAGCGACGCCAGGATCAGTTCTTTCAAGCGGCCTGGAATCGAGCCCCACGAATTCGTCTCCGCGGCCGTGCGGATCTTGTCGTTGATCTGATCGAGCCTTAACTCGTCAGGTCCCCAGCCTTCGGTGTTCTCGCCGCCACTCCTGGATGGATCGGCATAAGCGTCCAACGGGTCTGGCGTTTCTCCGTCCGCGTCATCGGCGTCAGCTTCACTCACGTGGGCCGCTTGAGAAAACGACGAGGCCGCCGCGGTCGATAGCTCGTCACCTTGGCCAGACTCACCGTCGTCGAGCTTCCCCGATAGACCGCGTCCCGGCACCCATTGTCCCAGAAGCTTCTGATAGTAGAATTCATAATATTGTCGATCGAAGTCCGAGCAGCCGAAGACTTCGCGTGCTCGGGGCAACGGCAGGTTGGTTTCCAGGTATTCTTGGAGGGTCAAGTTACTGGCGGTGTAAGCGAGCTCGGCATTCCCGGGCCGGCGCGTGTAAGGGTGCTTGAGCAGGATCCGCATGGCTTCGACGGCCAGCACTTGCCTTAGCTCGTTACGATCAAGACCGTCGATGAAGCTCGGGTTGTACTCGATGCGCCCCTGGTGAACGCGGATGCCGCGAATACGCGGATTGGCCGCCACTTCGTGGGTTGTCCATACCGAGAACAACAGCGGCTCGACGAGGAACCACTTCTCTACAACCTCGCGAATGCGGTCGCGTGCCGGCATATCAATCGACCTTGATTCCCTTCACGTACTCGCTCAGCAGCTCAACGACAGGCAGCGATTCGGCGGCGAACGTCATGGCCTTCTCGAACTTCGGGTTCTCCAGCATCGAGGCCAGGTGGGCCACCGCCTCGCGCTGGCCGGCGCTCTGCAAGAATTTCATGTAGCCCAGCAAGTTGGCCCGGGCCTTGTCCTCCTTGCCCGCCGGGCAGCGGCCGGCGTTGAGCCAGAGGACGAGTTGCTCATTCAGCAATACCAGGTCCTGGAAGCGGCAGGTCCTTCAACCGCTTCTTGCACTTGTTCCAGTTGCAGCAGAACCTGTTCAGGCGTGACCGCGATGCACCTGCGCCAGGCTCTTCTTGAACATCAGGGCCGCGCTGGTCCCGACCATCCCCGCGATGATCTTGACGTGCAGGTCGTCGATTCGGTCCAGCGGCTTGACGAAGTTTGACACCTTGACCCACGCCCGGCGGTCCGGCGTCTTGACCAGTCCGCCATTCGCCGTCAGCAAGTCTTCGTCACCGGCCTTTTCGTCGCCGTCAAGGAATGGGTTGATTCTGCTGGATGAAGGTCATGACGCGCGGATCCACGCCGTTCTCGGCCGCCCAGAGAAGCCAGTCCTCGACCTTCGGCGCGAACTCGTAGAGGTTGAACCGCGAAACCAGGGCCGGGTCGAGGTCGGTCAACTGATACTCATCCCCCGCGTTGACGGCCGAGACGACGATGCTGCCGTCGGGCAGACGCTTGCCGGCCAGCGTCTTGTTCAGCGCCAATTCGTGGACCGACTGGAGGATCTCGGGCCGGGCGCGGTTGAGCTCGTCCAGGAACAGGACGATGGGCCGGCCATCCACGGGCCACCAGTACGGGGGCAGGAAGACCGATCGCCCGGTCTGCTCGTCCTTGTGCATCAGCCCGATCAGGTCGCCGGGGTCGCTCATCTGGCCCAGGAAGAAGGCCACGACATTCAGGCCCCGCTCTTGCTCGAAGAAGCGGCGGATGATCTCCGACTTGCCGATGCCGTGCTTGCCGATGAGCATCACGTTCTGCTCCGGCGGCGTGAGCCGAAGCACTTCGACCAGTTCCTTGACGTCGATGCGGATGGCCATCCACCGATCTCCTGGCAGGGCCACCGATCAAGGCGATCACTCGATCGACAGTCGAGACGTTCAACTGTAGTCTACAATCTATCATGCGTTGTCCACGACCGCGCCATGGGAGGGCACCCTGGCCGACGACCTGGAAGCGGACGCCGTTATGGTACAGTTGCCGCAAGGTAACAATCGCCGACCGCAGATTGGGCAAGAACTCCTTGAAATCCTTGAACGGAATGTGAAGGACGACGGCCTGGTCGTCGGACAGTTTGACGAACAGGTTCAGTTTTTGTGCATCGGTCTCGCTCATGAAGTCGAAGCGTTCTTCCTTGGCCAGCTTGCGGACCTGGGCCAGAATGGCCTGGGCGAGCAGGTCTCGCACCTTGTCGCGCTGGGTTTGAAGTGCCTTCTGCGGCTCCAGACGCTCCTTGCAATGTTGGATGAACGTGATGATCTCGTCGAGATCGCTGACCAGGGCCGTGGCCCCGGAGTAAGCCTCCTTGATGATCAGCCGGTCAAGTTTATCGAGAAGGATCCGGAACGTGGAGCGGCTGCCGTGATAATAATAGGGCTCATTGTCGGGGACCGTGAACGCGTGCACGAAGAACGGCTTTTCCTCGTCGCGGATATAGCCGCGGTCCTTTTCCAGGTCGTGAAACCGCTCGAGCTTGGCCGCGATGTCCGCGGCCAGCTTGTCGCGCT
The DNA here is from genome assembly GCA_963818265.1 of uncultured Planctomycetota bacterium. Taxonomy (GTDB): domain Bacteria; phylum Planctomycetota; class Planctomycetia; order Isosphaerales; family Isosphaeraceae; genus CAWFRS01. The sequence continues at coordinate 1,602,058 of CAWFRS010000001.1, forward strand.
CGGACGGGTTTACAACGATCGGGGCCGTCCCGGGAAAGTCCTCGCGGAACAGTTTCTCGATTGTGCGGCGCTGCAAACCCATCAACGGTTCTCGGACAGTGCAGTATTTACTGGCCAAACCGACCATTCGGAAAATAGAATGAGCCTGGATTGATCGGCGATCATGAGCTTGGCGAATTCTGTCAGTCGGAGTCAAGGCAATGTCGACAGGAAGTGAAACGACGCTTGATCTACGGCTGCCATCGGCGTTGAAAGAAGCCGTTGAGCTGGCGGCGGCGCATCTGGGACAAACGGTCGACGAGTTTGCCGTTGGTGCGCTGCGCGCAAACCGCCGCGCGAAGTGATTGAGCATTGTGAAGAGACTCGACTGACCGAGCGCAATTGGGAACATTTCCTCGCGCTGGTGGCAGATCTTGGGGCCAAGCCGAACCCAACGCTGAGAGCGGCTGCGGCACGTTACGAGCAACACTTTGGCTGACGCGATCAAGCGAGGTAGTACCATTGAAAGGCTCGGCTCGGGCGGATCTGGGCCGTCCCACGTTGTCGAGTTTTAAGTCCTGTCACCCTTACGCCTCCTGCCGCATTGACACAGCCGCTTCGGCGCGTGTATCTCACCATTTATCAATCGCCCCCGTAGGCACCGGCACATGAAACTCATAATGCCCTGGCAGCGGCGAATCCGGCCCGGCGGCCTCGAGCGTCGTGATGACCTCGTCAAACAGCGTGACGCTCGAGAGATTGAGCAAGCTCCGGTAAAACGGCTTGGGCATCCGCGTGAAGTGGGAATACCACTTGAGGATCTTGCGGAATTGCAAGCAGCCATAGTGTTCGCCGCGCCGCGCGACGAGTCCGTGAAAGTGGCGGCGCATGAAGTTGAGCCGTTCTTCAAAGCCCGGCTCGGGACCTGGGTCGCCCGTGCGTGCCCAGCAATCGAGCTGCCGAAAGATGAACGGGTTGGCGAGCGCTCCGCGACCGATCGATATGGCCGCGCAGCCGGTCTCTTCGAAGGTCGTCGCGGCTTCAGCGATCGTGCGGATATCGCCATTGGCGACGATCGGCAGCCGGTCGACCGCCTCGACCACGGCTCGAATTCCGGCGCGGTTGACCTTTCCCGAAAAACCCTGCTGACGCGTTCGGCCGTGCACGATCACGGCCGCCACGCCGACCTGTTCAAAGGCACGCGCCAGGGCCGGGGCCGTCAATGACTCGTCATCCCAGCCGAGCCGCATCTTGACCGTGACGGGAATCCCACTCACCGCATTGACAACGGCCGCGACGAGATCGACGGCCCGATCCGTCTGGCACATGAGCGCCGAGCCGCCGCCGTTCTTGACAACTTTCCGGACGGGACAGCCCATGTTGATGTCGACGGCAGAGGCCCCCTGCTTCATCGCCACGATCCGCGCGGCCTGCTCCATCTCGGGGATGGCGATCCCGTAGATCTGAATCGAGAGCGGACGATCTTCGTCGCACGTCTCGGCCAGCTCGAACGCGCGGCGGCGGCCCTCGATCAGGGACCGGGCGTTGACCAGGTCGGTCGTCGCCAGGCCGAGGCCGCCGCATTGACGCACCGCCAGTCGAAATGCCAGGCTCGTATAGCCGGCCAGCGGAGCCAGAAAGAAACGCGAGGCGATCGGCACCTGGCCCAGCATGAACGGCTCGCGCACAATAGAGGGAACCGCGGGCATGGTGTGGGCTGAATGGTCTGTTAATCGCAAAACGGCTGACCTCCCGGTCGGTCGAGGATCCTTCTTTCGATCCCCAGTTCCTTGCATGAATCGACCTGATCATTCTAGTCTCAACCGCGGCCGTACTCAAATCGAGTCTGAGGGGGCCGAGCCGCCCGGCCGCTCGGAAGACAACCCGGCCGACGCGGAAGCATGGGTGCTGCACACGGCCGCCGGCAACGAACTCCTGGCCAGGGTTTCTCAGGTTGGACTGATCGGTCCGGCGGACCTGGCGCGGTTTCGAAAAGCGGTGTCTCCTGCGCGGGTCTCGGCCGCGGTACGTTTGTATCAAGGCCGCGCCAGGGCGGCCCTCAAATTTGAAAACGGCGCGAAGATGTGGGTCGAGGCCACGGCCATTGAACAGGCCACGTCCGAGCTGGTTGCGCGGCACAAGGCCGCGAGATTCTCGGGGTGTCCGCTGGTCGTCGATCTCTGCGCCGGCATCGGTGGCGATTCACTCGCGCTGGCCGCGGGCTCGAATGTCCTGGCGGTCGATCTCGACCAGGGCATGTGCCGGCGCTTGTTTTATAACGCCGGTGTCCACGGAGTCGCCGAGCGCATTCTGCCCGTTCGCGCACGTGCCGAAAGTTTTGCCTTACCGCCAGGTGCGTGGCTGCATCTCGATCCGGATCGGCGAGCCAGGGGATCACGGCGTGCGCGCCTGCTCGACGACTATGCTCCCGGGCCCGACTTCTGGAAGTGGGCGATCGCCCACGTTGACGCCGGGCGCCATCAAGCTGGGGCCCGCCAGCGATTTCGCCAGGCATTTCACGGCCCTTGAACACCAGGTTGAGATTGAAATCATCAGTCTGCGCGGCGAGTGCAAGGAAGCGACGGTGTGGTTCGGTGCGCTGGCCCGATGCCGCCGCCGGGCGACGCGTCTCCCCGAGAACGTCACGTGGAGCGACCGCGAGAGCCCGACGGGACAATGGGCCGAGGTGCGGCCGCTCGGTGATTTGATCTTTGATCCCGATCCGGCCCTGCTCCGCGCCGGATTGCTCGATGGATTCGCGCTTGAGCACGGGCTTGCCCGGATCGCCGATGGCGTTGACTATTTGACCGGTCCGCTCGTGAGCTCATCGCCATTTCTCACGGCGTTTCATGTCGTGGATATCTTGCCTTTCGACTTGAAGCGCTTGAAGAAGCGGATTGCCGACCATGACATTGGCACGCTGGAGATCAAGGTGCGTGGTGTGGACGTCGACCCGAAGACGCTGCGGCGGCAATTAAACTTGACCGGGAGCCGTTCAGCCAGCGTCCTGGTATTCGGTGGCGGCAATGCACCGGTTCGAGCGGTTCTGGCTCAGAGAGTGACACCGCCGGGTTAGTTCATACCCAGCGGCCCATTGGTGATGGGTCTCGTGTGGTCCCTGGCTGTGCACCACCACAGTCGCATGACGCCCCGCTCACCCGCCCTGATGAAGCTGTTCGAGCCATTCCGGCGTGACGATCCACGCTTGAGCCGGCAATTGCGCGGCGGAGTAATACGCGATCGCCTCGTTGGGCGTCATCGGTGCGATCGCGTCCGACCAGCCACATGAATTGACCATCGCACCGATCAGGAGGCGGGGATCAACGCCGGCCTCGCGTAGTGTTGCAAATTTGATCGATCCGTCACGTTTGGCCAGACGGCGGCCGTCGGCCCACGGCGAGCGCAACATGGCCGAATTGCGGCTCGGGCCATTCAAGCGCTCGATACAGCAAAATCTGCCGCGGCGTGCTGGGAACCAGATCCGCACCGCGGATCACCTGGGTCACTCCCATCGTAGCGTCGTCGGTAACCACGGCGAGCTGATAGGAAAAAGAGCAGGAATGACCAGTGTTCTGCCGCAACGATGAAATCGCCCCCGATCCCCGATGGATCAAGCGCGACTGTGCCCAGGAAAGAATTGTTCCACGCAACCCTGCCCGGAGGAACGCGAAATCGCCACGCGAACGATCGGTCTGCGAGAAAGTTCGCATCGGTCGCGCTTTCGCCCGGCGCAGGTGCCGGGATAGGTTGGTCCCTCGTCCTCGGCATGAGGCGCGCTGGCGGCCCGGGCAATGTCAGCCCGTGTACACGTGCAAGAATACACGCTTTCCGCCGCCTTGAGCCGATCGAGCGCCGCGGCGTAAAGCGACGTGCGTTGAGACTGAATATAAGGAGTCGAAGATCCGCCGACATCGGGCCCTTCGTCCCAGTTGAAACCGAGCCAGCGGAGATTGACCAGCATGGCCGCCGCGGCATCGTGGCGCACGCGTGTGGCATCGAGATCCTCGATGCGAAGAATCATTCGGCCGCCGCGCTGCCGAGCGGCCAGCCAGGCGATCAAGGAGGTTCGCGCATGTCCCAGGTGCAGCCGGCCGGTCGGCGATGGGGCGAGCCGGCCGGTCGTGCGAGGTTCTGCGTTTTCTTGAATCTTCGTGATCAAACGCTACTGTCCTCCGGCAATGCTTGTTGCGAGCCCGGCTAGCGAACCGCGGGCTCGTTCACATCCCAGAGCTTGATGCTTCCATCCAGGCTCGCGGTGGCCAGGATGTGGCAATCGGGCGAAAAACTCAGGGCGGAGATCGTGCTACTATGGGCGTGCTTTATTGTGGCGAGGCGTCTATGTTTTGCCGGATCCCATAAGTACACAAATCCAGCTCGGTCGCCGGTCGCCAACATCTTGCCGTCGCCGCGAAAATCCAAAGCGTCTGGAACCCCTGTTACATCTCTGGCAATTGCCGTCTCCCTGTATGTTTCCCCGTCGTAGAGTCTCGTTATTCCATCGAGGCAGTTGACTGCGAAACGTTTTCCATCGGGGCTAAAGGCGAGGCTAAGGCGCGCGGTGTATTGCCCGTCGATCCTGGCCCGGAGCTGATGCGTGCGGGAGTTCCATATCTGAACTTCACCGGTTGAATGTGTGAGTCGATCGTTATCGAAGCCAACGCCGAGGGCCAGTGCTATAACAGATCCATCGGGGGAGAAACGGACGCTATTCACGCGATTGGCGGGTCCAGAGGTCGCCCACGTGGTGCGACCGTGCATCGCTTCAAGAACGGTCAGGAAGCCATCAGCACTGCCAATCGCGACGTTCTTTCCATCCGGGCTGAAGGCAACCGGGCGTGCGCCGCCAGAGGTTCCCTCCCAAGACCAGCGTAGCTTGATCGAGCCGTCTTTTTCTGGCAGATCCCAAAGCTTGACACGACGATCCCGCCCCCCCGAAACCATGCGCCTTGCCGTCGGGCGAGAAGGCCACCGATTCGACTGCCGTGTCGTGGCACGCGATCTGGCGGGATTCCAGCGTTTCCCCTTGAGGGGGCACTGCCCAAAGAATGATCATACCGTCCTTGGTTCCCGAAGCCAGGGTTTTGCCGTCAGGAGAAAACGCGACGGTGTGAATTTCGGTGGAGTGTCCATCCAGAACACGCAACGGCCCCGGGACTTCGACATCGCTGCGGGCACCTTTCCTCTGGAGGTTCCAGGTCAAGACCCCATTTGCCGAGTTCTTATCGGCCAGGGCTTTTCGTTCTGCCCAGCTCCTCATGACCGTGGCGTTCGGCATCGAGCCGCGAGCGGTCGGTGTCGTGCGGATGTCATGCGTTTGCGGCCCATTCGCGCCGGGCCTGTTCGAGTCTGGTTTGGGAACGGGCGGCTGGCCCTTCTTTGCGGACTCCATTGTCTTGAAGGCCTCCACGGCGTCATGGAGGTCGAGACGCATGACTCCGGGCGATGGCGAGTCCTCCTCCGTACGAATGGACAGCGTTTTCCGGCCCCCTCGCATGATCGTGACCTTCTCGCTTTGAACTGTCGTTCCGTCCTTGACCGCCTTCACGGTGTGAAGGCCGATCGGCAGCCGCAATTCTTTGACTCCGGCTCCATTAACGACAAGGTTGTTCCCATCGATCTGGATCGTGATATTCGGATCGTCAGACTCGATGATCAACACTCCTTCGGACGTCTGGAGGCGGAGCACCGTGGCGACATAATCGGCCACTTGCTGGCTCACGACGGGACCGCCGAGGAAGACTCCTGCAATTCCCGCGAGCAGGCATGCGCAGGCAGCCCAGCGTATCCTGCGGTTCCGGCGCACTGGCCGGTCCACCAGCTCAGGAGGCAAGGCGACCGAGCCGGGCTCTTGCACGTGAGCCAGACAACGGCCGAGCAGATCGGCGACTTCGGCGGCTGACCCGTAGCGGTCGGACGGGTCCTTGGCGTGCAGGCATTCGATGATCCGCACGAGCCAGCCGGGCAGTTCGGGGTTGAGGGTGGCGATTGGCGTGGGGATCTCCTCACAAACTTTCTTGAGCGTGGCGATACTCGAGCTGCCCAGAAACGGAGCGCGTCCCGTGCAGAGGGCATAGAGCACGCTCCCCAGACTAAATAGATCGGCGCGGTGGTCGATCGCATCGCCGCGCGCCTGTTCGGGAGCCATGTAGCGCGGCGTGCCGGCGACGACGCCCGCCTGGGTCATCGTGGCGTCGTCAACCGCGCGAGCGAGCCCGAAATCGGTGATCTTGACCCGTTCGACGCCGTTTTCCAGCAAGATATTCGCCGGCTTGACGTCGCGGTGGATGAGCCCCTGGGCGTGCGCGGCGGCGAGGGCCTGGGCGGCCTGCATGCCGATCCGCAGAATCTGGCAAACCTGGGGCGGCTCGCCTTGATCCACGAGGTCCTGGGCCGACTTGCCGGCGACGTATTGCATGACCAGGTAAGGGACGCCCTGGGGTGTCGTGTCGACCGCATAGATCGCGACCACGTGTTCATTGACGACGGCCGCGGCCGCTCTTGCCTCGCGGGCGAACCGCCGCCGCGCGGCGGCCGTCGAGGCCAGGCCGGGTACCAGCACCTTGATGGCCACCAGGCGATCGAGTGCCTCGTCGCGGGCACGAAAAACGATTCCCATGCCGCCTTGACCGACAACCTCAAGAATCTCGTACGGACCGAGCCGCCCCAAGTTCGCTGGATCAGACGGAGGATCGAGCAGCCCGGTAGGTATGACGAACTCGTCCGGCTCTCCATGACGACTCCGGTCGATATCCCTGTTTCCGAACGTCGTTCGACGGTCGAATTCATCGCCGTCGTTGAGGAGACGGAGATCGGCCCAGTCGCCGCTCTTCGCTGCGATGGTATCAAGCCGCCGGCAACATTGCGGGCAGTGTTCCAGATGGGCGGCCAGCTCGTTCACTTCGATCTCGGGCAAGTCGTCGTCAAGAAGTCGACGAATCCGCTCGGGCGGGAAGTCGCATGCAGAACCGACCATTACTGGCTCCTTTTTTCAGCAATCCGTTTGTGATTTGCCGCCGTCGAGAATCAATCCGTCATCTGGACCTGATCGATCTCCTGGCGGATTCGCGCCATCACGCGACTACGGGCGATATGAACGGCTCCCGCCGTCATACCGAGCGATTGCGCCACGGCGCGAATGTCTTGACCCTCGACGCCCGTTCGCCAGAAGGCGTGCCAGGTTGTTTCTCGAAAATGACTGCGTACTCGCTCGGCGGCCCAGGCGAAGAGCCGGCGGCGATACTCGGCGTCAAACAGATCGGTATCCTCGTTGGCCGGAGCAATCTGAGCTTCGAGCAGCTCCACGAGATCACTCCCACCATGGCCGTACCCGGCCGTCCGGCGCCGTCGGGCGGCGATCAGGTTGACGATCAAATTACGGGCGATCCGGAAGAGCCAGGCGCGAAAAGACCCCCGCGCCGGATCGGGATCCCACCGCTCGATCGCGCCAGCAACCGCGCAAAAACATCCTGCGTCAGGTCGTCGGCGTCGGCCGGTTGAAGCCCTTGCTTCCGCGCCAGCCGGTAGATGAGCGGTTCATAAATCTCCAGGAACTCGGTCCAGGCGCGCTCGTTCCGCGGAGCTTTCAAGCGAACCAGTAAGCTCGGCCGCGTGTTTGGCGTCTCGGTCAAATTCATTCCTCCTGAAAGAGCACACAAACAACATGATTGATTCTTTCAGTTCGTGGCGCAGCTCGTTTTTCCAATGTGCGCGGCACTCCGACGGATGTGAATGCTCAGTAGGGCCATTGAGTGAATCACGATCAGGCTGGCGCCAAAGTGGCTCATTTCGAAAGTTCAAGAGAGATGCTGGCAGTATCTTGTCGATCGTCGCGGCGATGTCTTGAGCACCGTACGCCGAGTGCAGCAGGCGATCGTCGGCTCCGCTAGCGTCTTCGGTCGAGACATTTCGACCTCAAGATTGTTCAAGGAATTGCGCTCGGCTCGCGAGGTTTGCTTCCCGGAACAATCGGAGCAGACTCTGCCGGTGATCACCCAGTGAAAACCCTGAGCGTTCCTGGAATGAAATGGTCTCGTGGGTCATCAACTCGCCATAGACCATTGCCAACTTGATCGCCTCGGTCATTCGCCCTTTCTGTACGTATCCCTCGATGACATCGTCGTAGACGAGATAGTCGTCGTTTATAGCAACCCCCGACGCGAAAGTAAGGCGATGACGTGCCAGGAACAAGGGATCGTCTGCGACTGATGCCAGGTGTTCAGCGCGGGCTTGTTGGAGCCAATCCAGGCATTTTCGCCTGTAACCGTTGCGATTGAGATTCTCATTTGGAAGACAAGTGTCCGCCCAGAAACTCGCCCCCCGGAAGCAGAGAGGCGATCTGATCGCCTCGAGCATCCACTTGATCGCCTCTTCGGGTCGGCGAAGGCGGCGATTGAGGACGACCATGCCATAATGAGCAGCGGTGTCTTCAGGGAGGATCTCGATGGCTCTTTGGTACAGCGATTCGGCCGCACGTAAATCGTTCCGTGCGAGTTCGATATCGGCGTTTGCGACCAGCAAGAAGGGTGAGCGATCATCGAGCTTCAGCGCCTCGGCAACGTCCAAAACGTCAGATCGCCCCTCTTCTTCGTCTTCCGGCTCGTCGTCGTTCGGATATGCACCTGTGGCCAGCAGAGATTTCAGTTCCCGGCATGCCCCCGTTCGGGCGAGAGATTCAATCGACGACGCAATCGGAATCAACGCCGAGCAGTCATGGGACATCAGAGCCACAATCGGTTCTTCGAGTTCCTTGCCGATCGGCCAGTAATATCCATAATCATCGCCGTTCCCGATGCCACAGACTGGCCAAGGAAGGAAGCCCACGGGCGGGTACACGATGGCACGTTCCGGCAACGGCTTGATCCGCTGGTCGTCCGGGTTTCCGAGACAATCGAGAAGTTTGATAAAGCTCTCCGGTAGTCGCATGGTCTTTCTCGCATGGAGTTGAGTCGACCTCATTCGTGTCGCTCAGATGGTCAATCAGAGCCTATCGCCAGGCATTGCACGCAATGGACACAGAACGGCTCCTCAAAACGCACGACGCCGGTCATGATGCGACGATCGATCTAGACCAATTCTTGACGAAATGCGAGGCCTCGGTTTTGCTCGTTACCGACGAGAGATAATGCGCTTTTGTAAGTGTCACTTCGACGGCACCTGTATAGGCCGTCCGAACGATCCCCCGTCATTCTCCAACGTTTAACATCCGTGAGCCACCAAATCAAAACCGCTCGGGTTGACACTAATACACAATGTCGTGTATTAGTTAATCAGGAGGACCAAGCTCAATGACTCGCAAACGACCCGTCTCAACCGATGGCGCGTGCTGTTCGCCGGGCGACCTTGGTTCGTCGCGGCCACCGCTCGCAAATCGCCGACTCTTGTCGTTCGTCGAGGCGGTCAAGGTGATGGCGCTTTTCAAGGTGCTCGCAAACGACACGCGCATTCGCATGCTTCATCATATTGTGCGAACCGGTGAAGCGACCGTCACCGACCTTGCGAAGACGCTGGGCATGAAGCCGCAAGCGGTCTCGAACCAGCTCATGCGCCTCTCGGATACGCGAATGCTCTCGTCGCGCCGCGAGGGGAACAACGTGTATTACCGCGTCGTCAACGGCTGCGTTTCTCCGCTGCTCGATCTGGCCCTTTGTCTGATGGAAGACGAAGGCTGCACTCCGCTTGAAAAAGGGGACGGTGATGTCGAAAACCATTGAGGACGTCGTTCGGGAGAAATACGGAGCGGTTGCGGCGAGTTCGCTTTCGAGCGAGCATGCCGGCGTTCGAAATGTGGCTCGCGCCTTCGGTTACTCGGTCGAAGAGCTATCGAGCATCCCGGCCGAAGCGAATATGGGTCTCTCGTGCGGCAACCCGACGGCGACGGCAAACCTGCGGCCTGGTGAGGTCGTCGTTGATCTCGGCTCAGGGGGTGGGCTCGATGTGTTTCTCGCCGCCCGGAAAGTCGGACCGACGGGTAAGGCCATCGGCATCGACATGACGCCCGAGATGCTCGAACGGGCTCGCGCGAATGCGACGCGGCAGGGCTTTTCGAACGTCGAGTTCCACGAAGCCCATATCGATCGTTTGCCGCTTCCCGATGCGTCGGTCGATTGCGTCATCTCAAACTGTGTCATCAATCTCGCTGCCGACAAACAAGCAGTCTTCAATGAAATCGCCCGCGTCTTGAAGCCCGGCGGGAGACTCGCGGTGTCGGATATCGCGCTCAAGAAACCGCTTCCTCCTGAGGTCGGCAACGACCTCCTCGCGTATGTCGGCTGCATCGCCGGCGCCATTCTGATCGATGATTACATCAAGGGCCTCAGGGCGGCTGGCTTTTCGGACGTCGAGATCATCGTCACGCAAAAAGATTTGAACGCGTACTCGGAAGTTGAAGGGCAAGCGGCTTGCTGTGCTCCGCCTGCTCTGACCGCGTCTTCGTCTTCATCCTCGGGGCTCGATGTGATCGGCGGCTCATGTACTCCAGCGGCTGTTTCAAGCGGGACCGCGCTTTTCGACGGGCTCTCCACGCTGCTGAAGAGATACAACGTGAATGATTTTGCGGCAAGCGTTCAGATTTACGCGGTCAAACCCTGAGCTCGAATTCATAAGGACAGTTCCACCAATGCCGTTCTTCCTCGTTGCTCTGGTTACCCTGGCCGGTTCACCAGAGGCATCCGACGTTGGTCCCCTTGTGCGAGCCTTGTGGCTCGTCCAGCGATATGGAGCATCCGGGGCTCGATCCCTCGAACGATCAGCGTGTGAAGGGTGTTCTCTCGAAGGCCCTTGCGAAAGACGGCGTGATTTCGCTTTCAGAACTGGCAGGGTTCATGAAACCAGAGATGTTCCATAAGCTCGCGGGCCCAGACGCGAAACTCGACTCGGCGGAAGTGACTCAGTCACTCCTGGCGGCAACCCCCGAAAGTCGATCGCGACTCGTTCCGGCGCTTCGTGAGCACGCCGATTACCTCACAACCACTTTCGACATGATTGACCAGCCGCACAGAGACGCAGGGCTGAAACTCGCACGCTGGATCGCGGCAACCTACAAACCGGGGAAACCGCTTCATGTCATGGCAATTTGCACTGGCAACTCACGACGAAGCATGCTGTGTTCGTCAATGGGCAACCTTGCCGCGGCTTATTATGGGATGCCCGAGATTCGCTTCCATAGCGGCGGCACGGCTCCCACTGCGTTCAATCCGCGTGCGATCGCGACTCTCAAGGCGATTGGATTCGACATCGCGCCAACGGGCTCCGAGGCGAAGCGCAGCGAGCCGAAAACGGCGAATCCTGTCTATCGCGTCGCGTGGGGCGAGGGCTTCGAGACAGACGAGTTCTCAAAGCACTACGGTGACACGTCCAACCCCAAGGAGGAATTTGGCGCCTTGATGGTTTGCGGAGAAGCCGACGCAGCCTGCCCGTTCGTCAAAGGGGCGGCCATACGCATTTCGATGCCCTATCTCGATCCCAAGATTTATGACGACAGTGCCTATGAGTCAGCGAAGTATGCCGAGCGTCGCGATGACATCGGCCGGCTGCTGCTATCGGTGATAATGCAGGCTCGCGGCGAGATCAATTCAAGGACCTCGCATGGACCCTGAGCCCGCGACGGTGGGCCTCACGATGCTTCACATCGTTTGGCACCACCGTACGCCGTCTCAACACGCGGTTTTATCGCTCGGCCCCGACCCGATCCCAAAACCGCAATTTGCGACACTGTTCGATGAACGTTTCACAGTCCTTGGCGGCACTCAGCGGGATGAAGCCATCGTCGATATTATCGGCCACGCCGGCTTTTAGAAATAACGGTGTGGCCGTCTCGACATAAGCGATGAATTTACGGTGCGCCATGGCGTCGGCCACGAAATCGCGGGCCGCCGGCAACATCGCTAGCCTCGGTCGCGCCCTGGGCCGAGGGCAAGATGGCGACGGCGTCAAACATGACCGACGGGCCCCCTTCGAGCTTTTCATCGGCCTCGTACCAGGTGCCGTCGCTAGCCTCGACTCCGCCGACCTGCGGGGCGACGAGTTTCAGCTTGGCTCCTTCAGCCTTGATCGCCTTGGCGAGCGCCGCGAGCAGCTTCGCGTCGACGCCGTCGGTGATCAGGGCACCGACCTTGCGGCCGGCGAAACTCTCAGGGCCATTGAGCTGGATGCTCAGTTTGGGTGAGGGCTTCAGGTCTTTCCTCGTCGGACGTGCCGCCTCGGCCGGCGCGGGCATTTCCTTGAGCCGTAAGCCATCGGCGACCTTTTGCGCCAGGTGTTCATCAATATTGAACAAGTGACTCACCATGCGCATGCGGATTGCCAGCGTTTGAACCTTGCTCAGCTCGAACGAAAGCGCATTGGCGATATGCTGCTGCTCCATGGCGGTCTGGCTGATGTAAAATTGCCGGGCCTGGCTGTAATGGTCGGCAAACGTCTCCGAGCGGATTCGCAGCTTTTCACCCTGCTCAGCGGCCGGGTACGAGTGATAGCCTTTCGTGGGCGACTCGCGCGGGCCGCCATTTGCGCCCACGAGTTGGGCTCGTAATTGGCCCGCCCTTTGGGATTGATCATGGCCATGTGGCCATCCTGCTGGAAGTTCGCGAACGGGCACTTCGGCGCGTTGATCGGAATATGGGTGAAATTCGGCCCCCCCAGCCGCTTCAACTGCGTGTCCAGGTAGGAAAAGTTTCTCCCTTGAAGCAAGGGGTCGTTCGAGAAGTCGATTCCGGGCACGACATTTTGCGTGCAGAACGCGACTTGCTCGGTCTCGGCGAAGAAGTTGTCGACCCGCCGGTCGAGGACCAAACGGCCCACGATGCGCACCGGCACGTCTTCTTCGGGAATAATCTTGGTCGCGTCGAGCACATCGAACGGAAATTTTTCGGCGAACTCCTCATCGAAGAGTTGCAGGCCAAGCTCCCACTCGGGGAAGTCGCCGGCTTCGATCGCCTCCCACAGGTCGCGGCGGTGAAAGTCAGGATCAGCGCCGTTGATCTTGAGGGCCTCGTTCCAGACCACCGATTGCATGCCTTGTTTTGGCTTCCAGTGAAATTTGACGAAGGTCGACTTGCCGTCGGCATTGACCAGGCGAAATGTGTGAACGCCGAACCCCTCCATGAACCGGAACGACCGCGGGATCGTCCGGTCAGACATGATCCACATGACCATGTGCATGCTTTCCGGAGTGAGCGAGATGAAATCCCAGAAGTTGTCGTGGGCTGTCTGGGCCTGGGGGAAGTCGCGGTCGGGCTCGGGCTTGGCGGCGTGAATCAGGTCCGGGAACTTGATGGCATCCTGGATGAAAAAGACCGGGATGTTGTTGCCGACCAGGTCCCAGTTCCCCTCCTTGGTGTAGAACTTCACGGCAAAACCCCGGACGTCGCGGGCCAGGTCGGGCGACCCTTTACTCCCGGCGACCGTCGAGAAACGCAAGAAGACCGGCGTTTTCTCGCCGGCCCGCTGAAAGAGATCGGCCTGGGTGATATCGCTGAGAGATTCATATGTCTCGAAGTACCCGTGGGCGCCATAGCCACGCGCATGCACGACGCGTTCGGGAATGCGCTCGTGATCGAAGTGAAAAATCTTTTCACGAAAGTGAAAATCCTCGAGCAAGGTCGGCCCACGCGCACCGACTTTCAGCGAGTTCTGATCATCGGCGACTGGAACTCCTTGCTGGGTTGTCAGCACGGGATTCTCGCTACTGGCCGTCTGGTGAGTCTCACCACCGGTTCCGGCGAACGATTCTGGGTCTTTGGTTTGTGCCGATTTGGAGCTCGTGTCTTTTTTTCTCGAAGGCATGATTCTCGTCCTGACTGGGGCAAAATGAAGGGCAACTCGTTGGTCAACAGCCAGGACACGAATGCCGGGATCCTGGCCGAATACATATGCAAGAACGAAGATCGATCAGAGCCCCGAAACGCGAGTCATGGAGGCTCGTCTTCTCGGTCTTCAAAAGAGCGAGCGAGCCTCATCTGGCGCCGCGGATGCCACGCCATCGAAGCCGCACGGGGGACGACGTTCGGCCGAGCCCGCAGCGCTCGGCCGCGAGTCTCGGACCAATGGTATTTTATTCGTCTTGCAAGGAATTTCCCGTTCTTGTCCTTCAAACCTCGCTCAGCGGCGAGTTGGCTGGCCCCGCGATGACCTTGCCGCGCGGGTTATAACGCGAGCCGTGGCAGGGACAATCCCACGTCTTCTCGGCCGTGTTCCAGTGAACGATGCAACCCAGGTGGGTGCACACGGCCGACAGTTCGTGCGTTGCACCGCCGCCATCACGGTAGACGGCGACCTTCTTGAGCCCGTGGCGTACCACGGCCCCCTCGCCGGGCGCGATCTCGTCGACGGACGACACGTCACCCCCACCGAGCCAGTCCTTGGCGTATTCCTTGGCGACGTTGGCGTTCTCGACGAGGAACTCCTTCCAGGCCATTCCCCACACGGGCTTGCGCGACGGGTCGTAAATCTTGCTCCAGGGATTGTCCTTGCCGACGATCAGATCGCTCAGAAGCATGCCGGCGATGGTGCCGTGCGTCATTCCCATGCCCGAATCGCCCGTGGCGATGTAGACATTGGCCTTATCCATCGGGTTACGGCCGATGAAGGCGAGCCCGTCGGTCGTCTCCATCACCATGCCCGACCAGCGATACTCGACCGCGTCCATCATGGGAAACCGTTCCTTGGCCCACGTTTCCAGGCGTTGCCAGCGCTCGGGCTGGTCGTCGGCCTGGCCGGCCTTGTGGTCTTCACCGCCGACGATCAGCATATCGCCACCGCGCGACATCGGCTGAAGGCGAATGTAGTGGTAGGCATCGAGCGTGTCCCAGTACAAGGCCCGCGCCACCGAGTCACGCGGGACACGCACGCCAATGGCATATGTCAGATACGGAGCCTGCTTCGTGTGGATGGCCACGAGGTCGTTAATTGGCGTGTTGGTGGCGACGACGATGGCCCCGGCCTTCACGACCGGGCCTGCTTCGGTCTCGACGCTCGCCTCGGTCCCGCCGCTGATCTTCGCGGCACGCGTATTGGTGTGGATCGTGCCCCCTTTTCGCTGGAGCGCCTCGGCAAGGCCCGCGAGATACTTGAGCGGGTGGAACTGCCCTTGCCGCGGGAAGCGGAGAGCAGGCCCTGTGTCAAACGACGCGGCCGGTGCTTTCGGCACGATCTCGACATCCTTGAGCCCGGCCCGCTGGGCGGCAGCCTGTTCCTTTTCCAGGAGGTCGGCCGTGTGGCCGGGCGCCAGGAACAGGTAGCCGTCGACGCGGAGAAAGTCGCACTCGATCTTCTCGTTTTTCGCGATCGCTTCGATCCGCTCGATGGCCGCGGTGTGGCTCTCGGCGGCCAGTCGCGAACCCTCTTCACCATGAATCTTCTCCAGAGCGCAGAAGCGGTCGTCAATCGCGTTCGACAGGTGGGCCGTCGTACGCTCGGTCTGGCCACCCGCGATCGGACCATCGTCCAGGATAACGACGCTTTTGCCTTCGCTAGCGAGAAGATAGGCCGTCGTCAGCCCGGCGATCCCGGCGCCGATCACGCAGACATCGGCCTGCGTGTCCTTGGCGAGAGCCGGATACCGGGGGACGCTGGTCCCCATCCATGCCGATTTAGTCGCTTCTCGAACGGGTTTAGACATGACTCGCTCCGCGGGATGACCAGACTCGATGCTCAGTCATAACGGCTTTCATCTCGCCAGCGCGCAGACCGGCCAGCCCGGCGAATGCTGCAAACCTCGTACCGGTCTAATCAGTGCCGGTGCGTACGCAGGCAACCTGAAGATCGATTCGAGGGCCGCTGCCGCGCCTTGCCAGTCACGCCAGACCTATCGAAACGTCGCCTCGCCCCCACAACGTGGTCCCCGCGATCAATCGCCACGGAAACAGTCCCGCCACGGCTCTTCATCTCGGGCCGACGGGCTCTGGAATGGGATTTGCTACGAGTCAACATGTAGTGCGATCGCTTTCCGGACGGGTCAGGGTGCGGCGTGAACGCCCAAGAATCTGCCCGTTCCGGTGATACCTCTCCGAAGGACATCCGCGGCGTGCGCGGTTGCGACCGAGCCCCATTCGTGATCGACGGGGGACCGTTCGACCCGCCCGCCAGCATTTGACAGGAATCGTCTCATGTTTTTCATGCCATTCAACATTCTGGGAATGTGGTTTCGCGGACTGTTCGCCGTGGCGATTATTGGACTGGGAATTTATGTATTGAAACTCTGCTATGATGAGACTTATGTGGCGATTCCGGTGGTCAACGAGCGAATCGAGGCGACTCTCGGCAATGACGGGACGGTGATCTTGAAGCGTCCTGTTATTGATGGTCGAGATCGCCCTGCCATCGAGGCCGGCGAACGTACACCTCCCGAGATCCCCCGGCCCAGCCCGGTGGTTGTCGCGTCCGACCACCGCGAATTTCGGTTCGAGCCGGGCTTTAACCGCCAGACTGGCTATCTGGCCGCGGGAATTGCCCTGCTGTTATTCGCTTTTCTGGGGGCACAACTTCAGCGCCTGGTCTCATCAATCGTGAGCAGTGTCAAGAACACAACGACCAGCGGTAACGGCCAGGGCGACTCCGGGCACACCCGTGCCGAGGCGGCCCATACCGCCGACGCACGCGCCGAGGCCTCCGGCGACGAACCGCGCGACGATCATTCGGGTTCGATTCACCGGATCAAGCGGCCCGATGGCACCGAGCTCCAGGTCGAATGTTACGGACCCGCCGGCGCCCCGCCGATCGTCATGTCTCACGGTTGCGGTTTTAACAGCAGTGAATGGTTTTATGCAAAGCGGTCACTCGCGCAGCGGTTCCGGGTGATCGTTTACGACGAAGCCGGTCTCGGTCTTTCAACGCGGCCCGGTAACAACGACTACAGCATGGAGAAAATGGCCGCCGACCTGAAGGCCGTGGTGGCTTTCGCGGGCGACCTGCCCGTGATCCTCGTTGGTCATAGCATCGGCGGGATGATCATTCTGAACCTCTGCAAGTCGTTTCCCGAACTGATGGGACGCGAGGTGGCGGGGCTGGTGCTCGGTCATACTTCCTATACTAACCCCGTCCGCACGACGAAATACGGCACACTTTATACCGCGATCGAAACGCCCGTGATCATCCCCCTGCTCTACCTCACGATCGCCACCTGGCCCCTGGTGTGGGCGATGAACTGGCTCAGCTATTTCAATGGCTCGATCCACCGGTCGACGCACAAGCAGTCGTTTTCAGGGAACGAGACGCGCGGCCAGCTTAATTTGTGCCGCCTGGAGCATGGTCTGGGCACGCCCCGACGTCCTGGCCCGGTCCATGCTCGGAATGATTCATTACGACGCCACCAAGACGCTCGAGACGATCAACATACCCACACTCGTCGTGATGGGCGACGAAGACACAACGACGCTTCCCGAAGCGAACCAGTATATCGGTCGGCAGATCCCCGGCGCCCGGCTCGAGACGCTCTCACCGGCCAAGCATTGCGGCCTCTTTGAATACCACAAGGCGTTTGACGAGGCGGTGAGCCAGTTCGCTGACTCGTGCTTGCTTTATCGTACTTCGGTGGAAGCAACCTGACTGGACGTTTGGTGGGGCTTCTTGCCCCAGTTCGCGTGGTGGCCAGTGCCGAATTGACAGTCTGTTCCGAAAGGCGAGCCCAGAACCGCACTTCCGGAACAGACTCTAGTCATCCGGGAAGATCGCGGCTTTGACCTTGAAATACCGAGCAAGAGCCTCGACGTGTTTCATGCCAAGCTTTCGCTTGCCGGCGAGGATTTCCGAGATGGTTGAATCGGCGAGGCCCGCTCCCGTCGCGACATCACTCTGTGTCTTTTCATGTGTTTCAATCAAGTAGCGCAACATCGACGCCCGAAACCGGCGGAATCTGGTGGTGGTCCTCCTCATATTTTCCGACGAAAACTGACAAAGCCAGCAAATACTCCGTCTCATCGGAAGTTCGCGCAGTCCCTCGATCGCTTAAACGGTCAATCATCGCGATCGCGTGCTCATACTCGTCTTCGGTGCGGATGACCCGCAGCGGTTTCTCCCGGACGAGTTCGAGATATCGATGACCGGGCGGCGCGAAGACGCCGACGTTCGTTTTTCCGCCCGGTTCTCGCCGTTTTTCCGGTCGCGTTTTCATAAGGGTTGACCTCGGGTCGAGCCCGATTCTTAACCTTTCCACGTGCCTCTGTCGTACTCGGCGTGTGTCAAGACATGCCGGACAAGCATCACTTGGTCCCGGTAGAAGATTTCAAGGATCGGGCGATAGTTGTTCCCACCGATATCGATGACAGTCAAGTGCTTGACCTGAACAACGACAGACAGGGCGACTCTTTGCCGTTCCAGGCACTGTCGTCATTGCCGCGCCAGCCCGTATTCCAGGTAATCCTGGTAATTTCGTGACAGCCGGCGCTTCAGGATAATTCTGACACCCTTCTCTGTGTCGTTTCATGTGAGGCACTGCACGGAGAAGAGGCGGACGCATGAATGTGGCGGTTGTAACGCTTGTCTCGATTAGTCAGGCGCCCAGCCGCAAACACAGACCAGATCAGCACATCGATAAAAAGGTCGGCCGCGAATCGATTTGTGCGGGTTACTCAGGCGCCCAAGCGTAAGTCGTTATGCCTACTCAACATGGGCCAGAGTGTTAAACCTTGCCGGTTAAGCAGGCGCCCAAGCGTAAGTCATTATGCCTACTCAACATGGGCCAGAGTGTTAAACCTTGCCGGTTAAGCAGGCGCCCAGTCGTAACAGGATGGTGCTTTGGGAGATACGACCAAAGTTCTGAATATGCGGATTAAGTAGGCGCCCAGGTGGAAGTTGTTGATCCGCGTGGCGTTAGAGCGATTTGACTGACTTCCGGTTATTCAGGCGCCCGAGCGCAACGCGGAGCTGAATAGGAAGATAGGTCTGAGGTCCCGTGCTGAAGAGACCTTTTTGGGCGCGGGCCGTGAGCGCGCAGCACGTCACGGCGCCTCGACGAGCGACATACCCGTTTCCTGTGATGGGCGACTGAGGTCGGCGGTGGTTGCAAACCACACGGGCGTTACCGTCCAGAGGATTTTAGTCCTTGGCGTTTGCCATACCGCCACGCCGGCGCGTTGCCTTGGCGATGACGTCCGCCGCGTTCGCGGATAGCGCAGGCGTCAGCCTCTTCGAGTACCACCAGACGTTCGACGAGACGGCGAGTCAATTCGCTGACTCGTGCCTGCTTTATCGTACTTCGGCGGCAGCAAGATGACTGGACGTTTGGTGAGGCATGCTCGAAAATGATATCGATAAAGGAGTAGAAACACTATTTTTCGAAAGCCCGCAGGAGGATTACGGGCCCGTCCCTTGGGTCGCGACGGCGAAAGCAACGATGGTGCCCGACTTTTACGCGCGATTAGGGATCGATCCGGGGGCCGAACGGTCGGAGATCGAGGCCGCGCTCAAGCGCTTGCAGCCAGCCTGGTCGATGGGTACGCGCAATCCCAAGACACGACATTCGAACCAGCTTTTTCTCGACGAGATACCGGCCCTTCGCAAAGCCCTCCTGAGTGATCCTGCCTCGCGCGCGGCATATGATGCCGAACTGGCCGTTGCCCAGATTGGCCAGCGCGATGCCAAACTTGATGAACTGCAAAAGAAAGTACGGCTTCGCGCGGCCAAGGGCGGATTGAGCGCCGCCGATAAGAGCGTGCTCAACGACGAGGCCGCCAGGCTCGGCCTGAGTGCTGACGATGTCAGTGGTGTAACGAAGTCGATTCCAGACTTCGTCGAGGCCCCAAGCCGCAACAATGACGAGCCGCCCGATCAAGATCCGCCGGTTGACGTGCTCGAGCCGTCGACGCGCCGCCAGATCCGGGCGGTGCTCGAGCATCTCGGCTGCCGCGATCTGTATGAAGCACTCGGCGTCTCGCGCAATGCGCCCAAGAGCTATATCGAGATCCGCGCCGACGAGGAACGACAACGCTGGATGAAGAAAGCCCAGGTCACCGCCGAGAAAACGGCCTGGCTCGAGATCATCACCCACGGCCAATCGCACCTGATCCCTCCAAAAGCCCGCGCACGCTACGATCAGACACTGGTTCAAGAAGCCGAGGAGTCGTTTGAAAACCTCTCGGAGTTTGCCCTCCGCGGGCTCAGCCAGCTTGATCGAGGAACGCGCCTGGCCTTGATCGAAGCGGCGGCCGAGCTGGGAATCGTGTCTGAGCGCGCCGATCGTTTGATCAACAGAACCGGCCGGCGGCTGGGAGTCGCCTTCGAGCCCCAGGCGATCACGTCGGGTGAGGCAAATGCTCATGCGTTCATGGCGGCGGCCCCGCAAGCGAGCACCGCCACGAAATCGACGGCCGTGCGCTGCCGGCACTGCGTGGGGATCAACGAAATCAGTCTGGTGGCCCGAAAGGCGGCTCACGCGCGCTGCCGGCATTGCGGGGCTTCCCTCAAATGGCAGTGTCCTCTGTGTAAACGAAGCCCCTGGGTCGATGAAAAACGGTGCGAGTGCGGATTTCGCCAGATCCTCCGCGAACCGGTGGTGCGGCACTTCGAGGCCGCTCAAGCGGCATTCCGGGACTTCGACTTCGCCGCGGCCCTCGAACACCTCGCACGCGTACAGGCCTTTACGCCGAATCTTGCCGGCGCACGCAACGGGATCGCGAAAATCCGCCAGCGCCAGGCCGATATCGCTCGTGTGCAGCTCGCTTTTGAGACGGCGCGTGCCGGCAACCGCCTGGTATCGGCCCGAGGCGCCCTGGAAGCCTGGAGCAAGCTTGTTCATCCGGACACGCCCGAGCTTCGCTCGGCCATGATTGATGTCGCCCGCGGCTTACGGCACGCCGAGGCCCTGGCCGCGCAGGCGCGGAGCCTCGAACGAAGCGACTCCGCGGCAGCGCGCGATCTTTACCGTCAGAGCCTGACGATCGCGGCCGACCTGCCGGACGCCCTGCTCGGCCTGAAACGCACTCCGCCCGACGCGCCCATCGCGCTCGATGGCCAGGTTTTCGGCGATCGCATCCGGCTTTCGTGGACGCCCCCGCCCCCCGATGGACTTGGTCCGCTGACATTCGTCATCGTGCGGAAACGCGGCGGCGCGCTCTCGCACCCCGGCGACGGTACCCGCATTGCCGAGGTCAGCACCAGCGAGTTTGATGATATGCACGTGCCGCCGGGTGAAAGCGCCGGCTACGCCGTTTTGAGCAAGCGCAACGGGATCGAGTCGATCCGCGCGATCTCGCTCGGCCCGTTTGTTTTCCTGGCCGACGTCAAGGACCTGCGGGTCGAATTGCATCACCGCGAAGTCGAGCTGGTCTGGACATTGCCGCGCGGCGTTTCTGACGTTCGGGTGGTTCGCAAGCAAGGGGGACCACCTCGAAATGCCCGCGACGGCGACCGGCTCGCGACGGCCCTCGATCATGCCATCGACCGGGATCTCGATCCCAACGCGGTCTATCACTACGGCGTGTATGCCATCTATGCGATGCCGGATGGGATATTTTGCCCGTCACCGGGGGTCTTGGTCTCGGCGCGGCCGCAGTCGCATGTGTCGGCCATCGACGCGCCGCGGCTCTTGCTGGAACCCAGCGGCCGGGTGCGGATCGACTGGGTCGAGCCGCTGCGTGGTTCGGTGCGAATCTTGCGAACAGCTCAATCCCTGCCTTATGCCGCGAATGCGCGCTTGACCCCCGCGGAAGTCGAAGGGCTCGCCGGCCGCTGGATTGAAACAGACTCACCCGATCGAGCCATCGATCACGAGCCGCCCGCCGAGGGGCACTGTTATTACACCCCGCTGACGGTCTGGGCGGGCACTTACACGGTGGGACATGCCTCGGCGCTGAGCCGGGTCGCCGACCCGTCGGAGCTGCGTGCCACGCGATCGGGGTCGGGCCTGGGCAGCGGTGCCGGGGCGTCGCGTGTCACCCTACGCTGGACCTGGGCTCCGGGGTCCGAGAAATCGTTGGTCGTGTTGCGCCAGGGTTCACCACCCTTGGGCCCCGATGATCCGGCGGCCGTGACGACCCTCGTTGATCGCGGCGACTACGACCATCAGGATTGCTGGGTGCAAACCCTGCCGACCAACCATGCTGTCAACGGCTCAAATGGTGCCCCGCCAGCCCCCTCGCCGACGGACGAACCCATTCACCAGCCGGCCAGCCACGAAAGCGGTCCCTGGCACATCCGGGTTTTCAGCATGATCGACGTGGATGGCAAGCCCGCGGTCTCGCCGGGCGTCGAGCCGACCGCCGCGACCATTTTGCCCGGCCCGAATCCCGAGGTCACGGTATCCTATATCTTGAAGCGCCCCTGGTTGCCAGGATTGCCGTGGTCGGTCGCCTTCCGCACCGAGCCGCCCCACTCAACGGTCCCCGCCATGGTCCTGGTCGCTCACCCGCGAACAGTCCCCCTCTCGGTCGACGACGGCCAGATCGTCGTCCATTTCCCGCCCGGGCGTGATGGCACCCAATTTCCGATCCGTACGACACTGAACCTGTCGCAACACGGGGCCCGCGTCTTCCCAGACCCGGGCGTCGAGCCGGATGGTTTGATACCCATTCGCCTGCGCCATCCCGAGACGGGCAAGGCACGGGTGTAGTGTCGACCGTCAGCAAATCCGGGCACCATGGCCGGCGCGTCCGCCAGCTACAAGCGCATCTTCAAGTCCGGAAACGAGTTATGATCGGGATTGCAGAATGTGAGTGAGAGGAGCCTCGCGCAGAGGCTGGGCTTTCGTTTCGTGGACGACGGGCTTGTGTTACGATGGGTCCGTACCTGCACCCTGTGGAGGCGATCCATAAATCATCATCCCTGGCCTCCGCGGCCGGCCGGCCGCTTTTCTAAATTTTGGCCGCGGCGGGCGGGAATTCATTATCCGAGCTTATCAGGATCATCAGGATGAATCGTTACATCTCCGACGCGGATGACTTTTATGTCAACGTTCACCTCAACACCGAGATGGAACTTCCCAATAATCGCGACACGGTGTTGCATTTCTTTGAGCAGATGAAGAAGGGCTTTCCCGAGCTGCGCAATTTCTATTCGCGAGAAAATGGCGACCTCGTGCTCGAGAGCGACAAGGAAGCCGAGTCGCATCGCTGGCTGGCCATCGAGCCGCGGCGGCTTTGCTCGGGCCATTTCAATCCCGAGGCCCTCGACGATTCATTCCGGCAGCATGAGCTGCTTCTCGACCTGGCACCGCACTTGTTGACGATCAGCCTGCTCGACTGTGAAGCGCTCGATGTCATGTTTGGTTTTGACTTTCATTTTGAAGGCAACCATGACGAGGTGGTGCGCGAGGCGGTGGGCGTGGGACACGGCTTTGAAGGACTCTTCGATCTTCCTCGGCGCAGGTGATCAACTACGAGCCCTCGATCACGCTGGCCCTCAACGAGTCGGGCCAGCTTCAGTGCCGGCTCGCCATCGAGACCCGGGCCAATGCATACAAGATCAGGACGCGCGAGTTCGGCGATGATCAGATCAGCGTCTATTTCACGGTAAGACAGTACTGGGGCATGGAACCCGACATGTCGTTTCTCGAATCCTTGCGGCGGCAACGCGAGACTCGGCGAGGAAATCCTCCATCAATCGGTCGTTCCCCGCATTGTCCGTCCCCTGGCTCAGGTCATCGCGTCGCGCTGAATCAAAATGAAAATTGGCGCGGCCAGGCCGCTCTGGTTTGTTTTTCCAGATCGTGGGCCCATCCTTCGCGATCGTCGGCCTACGTGAACGTTCTATTCATGACTCATTGACAGCGATACCCTCATGCCCCGGCTCAGTTTACTCTCGCAAAACCTCACCGCGGAGTCAGCGTTCACGGTCCTGGCCCTTGCGCGTGCGCTCAAGGCCAGAGGAAAAAAGGTCGTCGAGCTGGAGATTGGCGACAGTCCGTTTCCCAGTACGCCGCACGCGAAAATGGCGGGCATCCGGGCGATCGAAGAGAACGAGACGGGTTATTGTGCCAGTCTGGGCCTGCCCGGGTTTCGCGTGGCGGCGGCGCGGTCTGTCTCGGAAGAATTCGCCTACGAGGTGACAGCCGAGAATATCGTCGTCGGCTCGGGGGCCAAACCGTTCGAGCAATACTTTGCCGAGGCGCTCCTCGATCCGGGCGACGGCGTGCTCGTCTTCAGCCCTCGGTTTCCGACGTACGTTCCTAACCTCCAGCGGCGAGGCGCCCGTGTCGTGCTGGCTCCCTTGAAGGTCGAAAATGGCTTTCGGCCCCGGGCCGCCGATGTCGAGCGCTTTCTCGAAACGGATGCCCGCCCGCGCGCCGTCTGGCTGAACTCGCCCCATAACCCGACCGGAGGCGTGGCCACCCGCGACGACCTGGCGGCCATCGCGGATGTCGTCCGCGGTACTGACTTGGTGGTGTTTTCCGACGAGCCGTATTGCCACATGGTCTGGAGCGGCCGGCATGCCTCGATCCTGGCCGAGCCGGGGATGCTCGAACACACCGTGGCCGCTTACACGTTCAGCAAATCGTACAGCATGAGCGGCTGGCGAATTGGTTTCGCCGTGGCGGCTCCCCCCGTCGTCGAGGCGATCGGCAAACTGATCAACACGTCGGCCTCGTGCAGCCCGCCCTTGGCGCAACGAGCCGCCCAGGCGGCACTCGAATACGACACCGCGACCCGCGATGACTACATGGAGCGATTCCGCCTGAAGGTGGTGCGACTTTGCGACGGGCTCGAACGGGTTGACGGGTTCCAGGTCGTCCGTCCGGCCGGCACGTTTTACGCGTTTCCCGATGTACGCCCCGTCTGCAACCGGCTGGGAATCACTTCGCACGGGCTGGCGCTTTATTTCCTGGAGGGGGCCGACGACGATTTCGGGGTCGCCTGCCTGGGCGGCGAGTGCTTTGGCGAGGCCGGTGAAGGTTTCTTGCGGTTCAGTTGCGCCGAGCCAGATGACCTCATCGACCTGGCCGTGAGCTTTCTCCCTGAGGCGATCGATCGCCACGATCGCGTCAGACGGTTCCTGGAATCCAACCCGCAGTTCAAATTGCATCGTCCCTACGACCCGAGCTGATCGAACGGGGCTCGGATGAAAGGAAGAGGACCAAGAAAGGCTTCCTGCTCTCATGAAGAAATCGACGAAATCACGATCGAAGAATCAGACCGAGATCGCCTCGGGTCTTGATCGCTGGGCGGCCGCGGTCGAGCATTTGCGCGAGGTCGATCCGCACCTGCGATCGATCATCGACCGTGTGGGGCCTTGCGTCTCGAACCCCATCCCGACCGGTTCGGCGCGCTCGTGCGTGCGATCGTTGGTCAGCAGATCTCGACAAAGGCGGCCGCCTCGATCAACACGCGTTTGCTCTTGCTCAGTGGCGATCGTCACCATCCTGGCCGCTTGCTCGAAACGGGCGAGACCGAGCTCCGCGCGGCCGGCCTCTCATCGGCGAAGGCACGCTACGTGCTCAACCTGGCCGAGGCTGTTGCCACCGGAAAATTGCCCCTCGATGAATTTGATGATTCATGGGATGATCAGACCATCATTCAAGCACTGGTTGCAGTCAAGGGGATTGGAGTGTGGACGGCCGAGATGTTCTTGATCTTCGCCCTCAATCGGCCCGACGTCTTCTCGGTGGGCGACCTGGGGTTGCGAATGGGGCTTCGCGATCGGCACGGGCTTGACGAAGTGCCGAAACCGCGCGACTGCCACGCACTGGCCGAAATCTGGCGGCCCTATCGTAGCATTGCGAGCTGGTATTTGTGGAAGGGCAAGGATACCCCACAAGTCGTACCCGCTGCGCCGGCGTTGGCCTCGGAGGCTGTGAGGAAGAGCCAGACCAGGCTTCGGTCGAAAGTCATGACGTTTGATTTGATCCTGTCTGGGGGCTGGGTCATCGATGGCTCAGGAGGACCCCCCTTTCGAGCCGACGTCGCTCTGATCGATACCATGATCGCCGAGGTTGGGCGCCTTGAGACGGCCGAGGCGGCGCGCGTGATTGACGTCGCGGGCCTTTATGTCGTTCCTGGCTTCATCGATGCGCACGTTCATGGCGACCTCATACTCCTGGCCGATCCGGTCCATTTGCCGGCGCTGCGGCAAGGGGTCACCACCTATCTGATCGGCCAGGATGGCAGCTCGTTCGCGCCCGCGGGGCCGGCCACCCTCGACTACATGAGGCGCTACACGGCCGGCTTTAATGGCAACCCGCCCGGGCTCTCCTACGATTGGCGAACCGTCGATGAGTATCTCGCTCGGTTTGATAGACGAGTCGCAATCAACGTCGCTTATTTGATTCCCAATGGCAATATCCGCATGGAGGTCATGGGGTTAGACCCTCGACCCGCGCGTGACGACGAGCTGGTCGCGATGCAAGAGCTCGTGCGCGAGGGCATGGACGCCGGAGCGATCGGCCTGTCGACGGGTCTCGACTACATCCCCAGCCGCTATGCCGACGCTCGGGAAATCGCCGCGCTGTGTGAACCGATCGTCGCCCAGAACGGGGTTTACGTCACGCACATGAGAGCCTATGGCCCGCGAGCCGCGCTGGGCATGCGTGAGGTTTACGACATCGCGCGAACGACCGGTGTCCCCGCCCACATCTCGCACTACAACGGCAGGGCTGATCTTTTGCTGCCGCTCATCGACGCCGGCCGCGCACTCGGACTCGACCTGACGTTCGACACCTACCCTTACCTGGCGGCCAGCACGATCCTGGGCATGGTCGCGTTACCCCCCTGGGTGCAAGAAGGGGGAATCGACGCCACGACGGCCCGCCTCCGCGAGCCCGGCATCCGCGCCCGGCTCCATTCCGAATGGTTTTCGGGAGCGACGCCCTATGCTCTCGAAAATATCACGGTCGCCATGGCGGCCCACCCCGACTGGAAGTGGGCCGAGGGGCAGACCGTCACGGCTGCCGCGCACGAGGCCAAACGGCCCCCCGGCGATTTCGTGTGCGACATTCTGGCTGCTTGCGACATGGCCGTCGGCATTGTGGGCATGCGCCCGGCGATCGAACCGAGTCGGACGTGTGCGCGATCTTGCGTCATCCGGCGCACATGGCAGGCTCCGACGGCATCTATGGCGGGGGCTTTCCGCACCCGCGCGGCTGGGGTGCGTTTGCCCGTTATCTCGGCTATCACACGCGACAGCTTGGCGATTACTCCTGGCCGGAGGCGATCACCCACCTGGCGACGCACGCAGCCCGCCGCTTTCGTTTGACCGACCGTGGGCTCTTGCGCCCTGGCTTTGTCGCCGATATCGCCGTTTTCGACCCGGCCACGGTCAATGACCGGGCCACTTACGCGGCCGGCCGGACTCTGGCTGAAGGCGTTGTCCACGTGCTGGTCAACGGCACCCTGGCTCTGGAAAACGGCGAGCCCACGGGTGCAACGCCCGGAAGAGCGTTGCGCCGGGGCTAGACCGAAGTTTCCAGGTTTACCAAAATTGGCTCGCTCCGCGTGTTGAACGGGGTGACTCATAATATCAACACCATATCCTCAGAAGACGGAGACGTGCCCAGCAAGCGAAATGCAAAGTGGCCCGGGCGAAGTTCTGACCCACTTGACGGATTGCCTTGCCTTGCAGGGGCGTTCGGGACCACGGAACATCTGTCTGATCGCGACAGAACGTCTCAGCCCAACGCTGAACTCACGACGCCCTGATACTCTTCCCACCCTTTGATATCGTGAAAATCGCGTCTCCAGTGAGCGTGCCGCCCGCGGCGGTTACCTGGCCGCCCGACACGGTGAGCTGGCCTCCCGTTGGAAAAGTCTCCTTCGCATCAAGCGTGATCTCGACCTCGTTACTCGTGGGGAGATAGGAAACCGTGAATTTCCTCACTGGCTGCAAAATCTGCACTTTGTGCTTCTTGACCTTTTTCGTAGTGCTTGCGTCGAGCTGATAATGGGAGGCGGGCGCCGAGCTGAGCGCGATGCTGAAGTCAAGCGCAAAACCAGCCAGGGCCGATTTTCCAGTGGGTTTGCCCTTCTTGCCGTGTTTGCGCTGGAAGAGCGATACCTCCCCGACGATCACTGATTGAGTTGATATCGAGGGGGGAATCGCCGCGGTGACGGTCAAAGTCGCCACTGTCGTGGTGGCGCTCCCATACGCGTTGGTGAAGACAGCGCGATATTCGTCGCCGCTCTGCGCTACAGTGGGTGTGATCGTCAGAGTGGCAGAGGTTGCCCCCGTGACATCGCTGAACGTGGCCCCACCGTCCGTGCTGACCTGCCACTGAATGGTGGGGGCCGGATTGGCGGTGGCAGCGGCTGTGAAGCTGACCGTTTGACCAGCCGAAGCGCTTTGACTCATCGGATTCGTGGCGACCACCGGCACTGACGTGGACCTAGGCACGACCTGGAAACCGTCCAGCACAGTCGCAGTCTCGGCGCCGGTGGTCAGCGTGACGTCTCGGAAACCGAAGGTGGCGCTACTGCTCACATCGATTATCACCGTCGCATGGGTGGCATCCGTGACGCTTACCGAATCGACAGTCACGCCGGCGCCGAAGTTAGCAGTGGTCTGGCCTTCCACGAAGCTGGTGTTCTCGCCGACAACGGCGATCGAAGCGTGCTGGCCTTCTTCACCCTGATTGGGTGTGATACTTGCAACCGTTGCAATCGCGGTCACGGGGGCGGCGGTCAGAGTAATGGCCATATCCTGGGTGTCGGTCTGGCCGGTGTCAGCGGTGGTCACGGTCGCGGTCCGGAACCCGATGGATGCGTCGGGATTGACGTCTGCCGTCGCGGTGATCTCCGTGGACGAAACAACGGTCACGTTGCTGAGGGTCACGCCGGGGCCAAGCGAAAGTGTCGAGGAGGAATCCCACGAAGTGAGGGTCCCCGTGACGTGCACGGTATAAGTCTCGCCGCGCGATACCGACCCCGGCTCGATTTCCAGGAGCGTGGGTGTTGTCGGCGCCGCGGCGATCTGGAAGACATTGGAGCCGACAGCGGTTTCCGTCGTCGCCCCGAGGGTCGTCGTGACTGTGACGTCGGAGAAATCCAACGGCGCCGAAGGATCCACAGTGACGGTGGCGGTGATGGAGGTCGGCGAATTCACTGCAACCGAGTCGACCGTGATCCCGGCCGCGGAGAACGCGACGGTGCTATTCCCCTGGATCCAGTTCGTCTTCGCGCCAGTCAGCGTCACTTCCAGCGTGGCGCCGGCGTACAAGCTATTCGGGCTGGCGGAAAGCACCGCGGGCTCGAACGTGCTGTCCATGACATTAAGGATGGCTGACTGATAATCAGTGACGACCGCGGGATTATCGGCGTCGGGTTCGATGTCGGGTTTATAGAGGAACTCGCCGCCGGTGTCCGCGGTCACGGTCGTCCACAGGAGAACGGAAGAGGTCGCTCCGACGAGCGGGTCGTCGGAGACCTGAATCCTGTAGCCCGTCGGGGCCGCGGGGTTGTTGATGTCCAGGTAATAGGTGCCAGAGACCTTCGGAACAAAGGTCAGGGTGAGAAACCCGAATCCAGGATCCCCGACGACCGTATTGCGGGTTGCGATCTCGGTCGTACCGTCGGTGCCGTACAAGGTGACGGTGACATTGGTATGCCCGTCGGTCAGCACGGGAATGTTATACGACGTTCCGGCAGTGAGGTTGAAGGCATAGTAGTTGTCGGTGTCGGTGACGGTGGCACCCGTGAGATCCTCGACCTGGTTCCCGATGTCGGCGTGGACCCTCGGTCCATCGACGGCGAGAACCGCGGCGGTGGCGGGGGTGTTTCCCGCATCGGCGGTGGGAAGCTGCCCGGGTGCGGTGGCCGAGTTCGGCAACAGCACCATGCTGTCACTTTCATCGGGGGCGTTCACTGGGCCGATCGTCAGGGCCGAGGCCACGACGTAGGCGCCGCCGGAAGGATTCGGCGTTGGTGAACGCCAAGCATCGCCGAAGCCGCTGCCGCCAGAGAAACCGGAACCACTGCTGGCACCGGTGCCGCCGGCAACGCTTTTGGAGCCTGTGGGATCGTCGTCGTAATTATCATCGCCGGAAATCACGGCATTCACCGTGTCTCCCATCGCGCGGAGCTGGGCGATCGTGCCGTCGAGGTCGGTGCCGGCATCCGAAGGAGCATCCGTGATCAAGAGCAGGGTCCCGCCAGGGCCGATGTTGTCGGCCGCGTACTCCAGCGACTGCGCGCTGGGCTCGGGGATGTCTCCGCCTCCGTCGGCCACCTGTGCCTGGATGGCCGCCTTGACAGCATCGAGGTCGTTGGAGGAGATCGTCTGCATCGGGTAATCACGGAACGTGACCAGGTCGATCGTCGGCGGCGTCTCGTCGGGCGCCAGACTGTTTTGAAGATTCGTGATGTACTGGACCAGCGCAGCCTCGACCGAGTCGATCTCCGGCTGCATGCTGCCGGTGACGTCGAGAACGATCCCGATCGATGGTCCATTCAACGTCCGGGCCTCGCTCCAGTAGCGATCGAGCGTCTGGCCGGAGAAGGTCTGATCGGGCACGCCGCCGGGAGTCACCGGCGCGGTGGTGTCCTCACCTTCGACGACCCATTTGACCGTCGAATGGCCGTTGAAGATCATGGACCAGGCCGCCGCGTCGGGCGTGTAGGTATTGACGTCGCCCAGGTCCGGGGTCTGGTACAGGAGTGTCGCGTAGTCGATGGTATAGAACTGGATAACGAAATCGTCGGTGCCGGAAGGATCGGCGTCCGTCCAGGTGAACGTCGGAATGCCGGTGGTTTTGGTATCAGCGCCGTCGTCCGGTGCAGTCTCGACCGGGGCAATCATTTGCAGACCCAGGATGTGCCCCAGCAACGACCGATTCGGGCCGCCCATGGTGGTAGCGACCGCGTCGTAAAGAGCGCCGAATGTCGTGACCGCCGAGCTGACCGCATCCTGGAACAGGGTCGTGTCCTTGACAGTGATCCCCTCGTCGCCGACTGATAAGTGATACAGTACACTCGAGACCGAGGCCTCATCCAGTTCGCCCGTGCCAATGCCGGTCGCCAGATTGTAGTTCACCCCTACACTGTTGTCGGTGTATGACGTGTCGCCTTCGCCGGGCACTCCTATGGCATAAGGTGCCGGCTCGTTGAGTTGTGCGGAGATGGAGAAGAAGTCGGCCCATCCTTCGTTCCATGCGACTCCGGGGCCGTCGGGTTTGGGCGTCCCCGAACCGAAACCGTGGTTGCCGCCAGCATTGGCAAGAAAGCTGTTCAGATAGGCGACATAGTGGCCATATTCGTGCTCGATTACGTCCCAGTTGGCGGAGTCACCTTGCTCGACGAACATCTGGCCGGTGCCAGAGTCAAAGTTCGTGGTTTCCGTGTTCGGAATGGGATATCGTACATCGAGCTGAGGGGGTGCGGACGCGCCACCGGCGAGAAGCGCCGTGTAGGTGTTCGCCTGGAGCGCCGCCAAGGATGTCGAACGATTCTTCGGATACCACGGAATTGCTCGCGTCTCGTTCGGGCAAGGTGATTGAGCCTGCCGCGGTGACCGCGACTTGTTGCGAGTCCATGTAGTACGTGGTCGCACCGGCGCCGGTATTCGGTTTCACGTCCGCGGCCGGATTTCGTGCGTAGATCCGTGCGAACACCATCGCGCCACTCGACGCGTCGAAATTCAGCGTTGCGCTGAAGTTTCCGTTAACGTCGGTCTGGCAGGTTGCCAGCGGAGGGTCGGTGTCGGCTTCGGTCGACGAGCGGATCTCGACATAGGCCAAGGGAATGGCATGCGTTCCACCGCCGGGATCGGTCCATTTGGCCGTGCCCGAGACCGTGATGCTCACGGACGTCCCCCCTCCACCCCCCCCCAGGGTAGTGAAGTGAAGGATCGCGCCGTCGGTCGTCCCGCCCGCGTTTGTCGCTTGCACCTTGAAGTAATAGGTGGTACTCGGCGTGAGGCCGGCCAGTGCCGCGGTCTCCGACTCGGCGCTCGTCTCATTCCCCGTTGTTTGCTTGGTGGTGGTGGTCGTCCCCGAACTCAGGGTCGCGTTGGTGCCGTAGACAAAGCTGTAGGTCGTGGCGCTGCCCTCCGGATTGACGCTCGCATTGAGCGTGGCCCCGGTGGCGGTGATCGAGGTGGCCGCTACCGTCGTGGCGGCGGGTGGGGTGACCGCCGACGCGGCGGCAGCGGGCCCATTGTCGGACAAAAGATCATTCGGTTGGAGAAGCACGGAAACCGGCTGTGCGGTTAGCATGCATCGATTCTCCAGAATTTCCGACACCTGGCCAAAATGCAGCCTATTGCGGAACTTCACCGCCCTTTTTCGTGTGTTTCGCATGATGTTTCTTCCAGGTTCGCGCATCGATAGCGGGACGTCTCGACCCGTACGAAAAGTCGTTGTTTCATGCCGGCAAATGCAAGGCGGTGCACATCGAGAGCTACTGCTTTACGTGGTCTCTCGACTGATCGGGGCCGAGTCCGTGACCAGGCTCGCCCCTCTATGAATGACGACTAAATGATTGACGGGCCGAACATCGGTGAATTTCACCCATTTCGGGAATTTTTTTGGGTCCCTTCCAGCCCCCCTTTGATTCCAGGGGCTTGACAATACGGATGGGAACACCCGGCTGCCAATCAAGCTGCTCCTCGACCCCCAGGGCGCTTGCTATTGTGCTGTGGCGTCGCTATCGAACTTTCCGAGGATTGCATCGATCGCCAGAAACTTCTTGTGGTTTTCCGAACCCTTGTTGTCCTTCTCTCCTTCGCGAAGGAACCTGGGAATCACTGTCGTCGTGACTTTTCCATCGAGACTGACCCCCGCCAACGTTCCCGAGCCGTCCGCATAGCCTGGGGGAAACGTGTGCAGCTTGTCGATTCCAGCGGCGATCGCGGCGTGGAATTTCTCACGAGCTTTCTCAACGGAATAGGGTGATGTGTTGGTGTACACTGACCACCCCTTTTCCTCCCGCGCCGACCATCCTGGCTTGGGCTTCTTGGGTTTACCCCACTGCTTCACGGTGATTTCAGATCGACCGTCGGCCCAGAGTGTCAGGCGCTGCGATGGTCCGTTGCTTTTCCAGCTTTGTTTTTCCCAGAAGATCATCTCGATCGGTTCCGACTTTTTCGTCGTCGGTTGCGACATCACCGGTCCCGCCGGCAAGGGGTTGGAGAGGATCGCCGTAACAACGATCCCCATGAAAATTGTTGGTGCTCGCGATACGACGCACGACGAATTTGACCGAGGGGTGACAAGCCTCATGATAGGATGTCGCTAAAAAGCAACGACCGGGCAAATGATATTGATGCCGCGTCGACGCACGCAAGCAATAAAGAGTCCTTTCCAAAAGCTGGCCTGGTGCCTGGTAGGGCGAAGTTCGGCCGCCGTGTCGTCGACTCGCCCACGATCTGGGGTTTTGAAACGAGACCGTGCCAGCAACAACCCGCTGATGGTCGTCAATTCACGGATTTCCGATCAGAACCTGTCCGGTGCATAGCGTTCTTTGATCTCATCAAACGTCAAGACCGCGGTCGTGTTCGCGGCGAGCCTCTCCCACACTGCGATCACGATTCGATTCCATCGGCCCTCGCTAGTTGAGAATCTCCAATTTTGGCATCTTGGGCGACTTGATGTTCTGGATGCTGATCTGCGCGGCAAGCTGTTCGACGATTCCCAGCAGGTAGGGCCGCGCGGGCGAGCCGGGGGCCAGGGCGTCTTGCATCAGACCTTGATCACCGCTCTCGCGCAGGAAAATATTGAGCGGCACCTCGCCCAGAAAGGGAACGCCCATGGCTTCGGCTTTTCGCCTGGCGCCCCCACGGCCGAAGATGTAAACGCGTTCGTCGCCGGGCGTGTCGAAGAAGCCGCGGTTATCGAGCAGCCGCTGGGCTCCAGGCCCACCGCGATCGTGGAGGTAGGCGACCACGTCGAAAAAGGCCATGTTCTCGATCATGCCCAGCACGGGAACTTTCAACTGGCGGAACATGGTGATCGCCCGCGTGGCGTCGAGCAGGGCGACTTCTTGCGGGGTACACACGACGACCGCTCCCGTGAGGGGCAACGATTGGGCCAGGGTGAGCGGGATGTCGCCCGTTCCGGGCGGCAAGTCAATGACCAGGTAGTCGAGCGGACCCCAGTCGACCTGGCGTAGGAATTGCTGGATGATGCCGTGAAGCATCGGCCCGCGCATGATCACCGCACGCTCGGGCTCGAGGAGAAAGCCCATCGACATCAGCTTGAAACCACCGGTTTCGATCGGCTGGATGCGCTCGCCCTTGGCCATCGGCCGGCCGCTGGCACCGACCAGGTGCGGGATCGAGGGTCCATAAACGTCGGCATCCATCAACCCGACGCTCGCTCCGTAAGCACGCAAGCCATAAGCGATGGCGGCGGCCATCGTCGACTTGCCGACGCCCCCCTTCCCCGAGCCGACGGCGATCACATTCTTGATACCCGGGATGTCGCCGGTCTCGCTGATTCCCTTGCCTCTGACCTCGGCCGTCATGGCGATGGTCAAATTCCACTGACCCGGAAGCCGGGTTTCCAGCGCCGTGCGTACGTCCCGTTCGATCTGCGCCTTCATTGGGCAGGCCGGTGTCGTGAGGTTGACTGTGAGGGCCACTGTACCGTCACCGATCTTGATGTCCTTGATCATCCCCAGATCGACCAGGTCGCGTCCGAGGTCAGGGTCTTTGACGCCCTTCAAGGCGCCGAGCACATCGGTTTCTGTCAGCGTCACGTTCGTCTTGCCAAACATGTCGAGTCATACCTCTTGAAAGTCGCGTGGCTTGCCAGTCATTTCGGAGTGATCAGCAACATCATCCATCTTGGGTAATCGTGGGCTTGAGACTTAAGTGGCGCCGTCGACCGGGGGCGTGGTCGTCAGGACGCCGGCGATCGGGCTGGAACTCGGCTGTCGAAGAAAACGGGTGTCGCCCAGGACTTCCGCCAGCCAGGCCCAGGGGTCGGTTTTTGTTTCCGGCGGCATCGTGCGTGACCAGCCCTGGCTTTCGAGACTGCGATGGGCCAGGTCGATCCAGCGCCCGAGAAGGTTTGCAACGAAGGGGGGAGGCGTAAAGCCACACACGACGTGAGTCGCACCGAGCTCACGCGCCAGACTCACCACATGATCGCGGGCCTCTGAATCGAGCACGAGGATCCGTGCATCCGGCGCGACATCGAGAACATGCTCGAGGTCGCGCAGGCGCGCGACGGGATAGGGTCCGACATCGATCAAGACAACCGGGCAGGCCAGACCACCGAGCTGAGTATCCAGATCTTCGCGCGATCGCGTCTCAAACCAGCGGATCGGCCGGTCGTGCAGGCGGGGGGCGCAATTGCCTGTTCCAGTTGCCGAGTCTCTCGTGCAAGATCACCGCGACGCGAGTCAAAACCAGGCCTCTCTTCTCCGCGGTCGTGTCGGCGGGCCGCGACGCAGGGCTGTTTCCATTCTTCCCGGGAGGGCGAGACTCCGTCGAGCTGAGCCATAAGCTGGGCGAACGGAAGAGGCTCGACAGAGTCTTGCCCTCCCGAACCCAGGGCGAACGGAAGAGGCTCGACAGAGTCTTGCCTTCCCCAATCCGCTTGTAAGTCCAGAATGAATCGGCTCCTGGGCGCGACGGCCGTTATTTTAGTAAGCATTCAGTATTGTATCGTGAACCTGATGGTCCATCGAGACCACAAAGCCACGGCCGTGGAGTAAACGCATATTCGCTCGTCAATTCTCGCCTCGGCCGTAGAATCGAATCCGTCGTGCCGATCCCGCGAAAAAGTCCGTACTGCCGAGCGGAGCGGTAAGTGAGAAGGTTCGACATGGATCGCACGGTCAACATTGATGGTCGTAACCCCTCACAGATCTCGGGACAGCCGTTGGAGAACGGTGCAATGCGCTTGCCAGCCCCGCAAGGCGCCGTGTCCAAGGAACTGGGCGTCCTCCTGGTCATTGGCGGAATTGGAGGGCTCTTGCTCCCTTGGCCGGGTTGGTTCGCCATTTTTCTCACCGAAACTAGCGGCACTTACTGTGCACCGAAGGGCTCTTGCTCCGGGAACGAACGCGCAATTGCGCTGGGCGTTCTTGAATCGCCGGCCGTCTGACGCGTACAATTTCTCGTTGTCGTTGTCCCGATCTCGCTCCATTTATTGAAACCAACGCTCCAGAAGCTGGACCTTGCCCCCTGATGCCCGAACGCGATTATTACGAGATCCTGGGAGTGGCGCGCGACGCGACGCCCGAGGCGATCAAGAAAGCCTATCGCGGGCTTGCGCAAGTATCACCCTGACGTCAATCCGGGGGATAAGTCGGCCGAAGGACGCTTCAAGGAAGTTCAATCGGCGTACGACATCCTTTCCGATCAGGAGAAGCGAGCCCTTTATGACCGCCACGGACGCGCGGCCTTTGAGGGCATGGCCGCATCGGGACCGCGGGCGAACTCGACGGAGTGGGCCTCACGGTTTGGCGACCCGGGTTTCGAGAACATCGATCTCTCTGATCTGATCGGATCTTTCGGAGGCTCGGCCCAGGGAGACGATACCGGCGGCGCCAGCATTTTTGAAGATTTGATGGGGCGTGTTCGCGGCGGAAGATCAACGCGGCCGCGTAGCGGCCGAACTCTCGAGGCCCATCTCTCCATCCCGTTTATGACGGCCGTCAAGGGGGGCGAAACGACCATCGAGGTTCAGCGCGGCAGCGGCAAGACCGAAAGCCTGGTCGTGAAAATTCCCCCCGGAATCGACACCGGGGCCAAACTTCGGCTCAAAGGTCAGGGAGAACCTGGCTCGGCCAAAGGGGCGCCGGCCGGCGACCTGACCATCACGATTTCGGTCGAGCCTCACCCCTACTTCAAGCGTGACGGCCATAACCTTCAGGTCGAAGTTCCCATCAGCGTCGCGGAGTCGATCCTCGGAGCCAAGGTGGATGTGCCGACCCTTGATGGGATGAAGTCGCTGACCATTCCGCCGGGGAGCTCGAGTGGGCTCAAGCTTCGGTTAAAAGGTCAAGGGATCGCCGGCAGTGCCAGCAAGCCGGCCGGTGATCTGTTCGTCGTTCTCAGAATCGTCGTGCCCAAACAAGTCGATGCGGCCAGCCGGCGACTTGATTGAAGAATTCGCGGAGCGTAACCCGCAGAACCCGCGCCCGGCCTCTGGTGATGGAAACGGAACGGAAGCGAGTCGACCATGACTCGACGAATCATCATACCTCGTGATCTTGCCGCCCGAGAGCTGGCGGTTTCGCTCAGGGTCCTTGCGCACTACGAATCGCTCGGCTGGATTGAAGTCATCAAGGACGGCAACGAAGAAGGCTACGATTCCGCACAGATTCGCCGACTGTGGTCGATCGTGACCTATCAGCGCGACCTTGGAGTCAACCTGGCGGGAGTTGAAGTCATCCTTCAACTCGTCGACCATCTTTCACACGTGCATCACCGCGTCTATCACCTGACTGAAGAGCTTCGCGCGATTCTGGACGACGACGGCCATTCCGGCGCCGTCTCCGATTCTCATGCGTGAACCTCACCGGGACGCCGCACCGGCGAGTACGCCTGACGAGGGGGTTCGACCCCGTCGAAGCCCGCTCAAGCGCATCCTCGACGAGCAGCCCGAGGCACGGCCTCGATTGGGCAAGGCGATCGCGTCCCTTCTGGGTACCGTGGTGCTTGCCGTGGCTGCGATCGGCATTCTCTTGATCTGGCACATTTCACGCCGCGCACGCCTGATCCGCGAGCGGTTGAATCCTCCGCGCGGGGTCCCTCCCATGGATTGGCCCGGCACCCAAGCAGAAGAAAAGGTCGATCGGCCCTCATGACTTCCAAATTAACGTTTCGACCACACGAGCGATTGAAAGATCCCCGCGACTTCCGGCGCGCCTTCGATCGACGCCGCTCGAACGCCGACGACACGTTGATCGTCTACGCCGTGGAAAATGGTCTCGACCACGCGCGGGTGGGTATTTCACTCTCGAAGAAGAAAGTTCGAGCGGCCCACGCGCGCATCCGTCTCAAGCGGCTCGTGCGTGAAGCGTTCCGTCTGTGCAAGAGCGAGCTCCCCACCGGCGTCGATCTGGTGGTACTGCCGCGCCGCAAAGACGCGAGCTTCGAAGCCGTTCGGCACTCACTGGTGGCCCTATCCTCGAGCGTCGCGCGGCGCTGCAGCTCGGGGCTTGCTCCGGCCAGCCTCAAATCCCGACCATGAGCGACCCGTCATTGCGAGCCTGTTTTCGCGGGATCAATCGCGTGGTAAGCGCCTCGTTGATCGGCATTATTCGCGTCTACCAGGTCACGTTGAGCCCACTGCTCGGCCCGGCGTGCCGCTTCGAGCCGAGCTGTAGCCGATACATGGTCGAAGCGATCAAGATGTATGGACCCATAAAGGGGATCGGCCGCGGCCTGCGCCGGGTTTCCCGCTGCCACCCGTGGAACCCGGGGGGTTACGACCCGCCTTGAAAATGGTTGGCCGCGCAAGTGAAGCACACCGTTGGCCCCGGGGACTGCGTTTTCGTGGTCAGGTGCGCTTCGCAAAACTGCGGAAAGGTCATGAGCTGGCAAGAGAGAATCAGCGTGAAGCCGGATGTTTGTCGCGGCAAGGTTTGCATAACCGGCACCCGAGTCATGGTGACAGCCATCCTCGATAATCTGGCTAAAGCCTTGGACGCGGAAGAGATTCTGAAGAGGTATCCAACGCTCGCGTCGGACGACATCCGAGCTGCCGTTCGCCACGCCGCGGACCTGGCATCGGTCCGTGTGGTCGCGCTCCCGAAGTCCGGTTAATGCGGTTCAAAACCGGCGACACCCGCGAGCCGTTTTTTCAACGGCTCGTGGGTGCTGCACGATTTCTCAGACCTCGTTCCACTGTGCAGCCTCAGACTTCACAATGTAGTCGAGAACCTTGTCCGACCAGCCATCGATGTGTAGCCACTTGCGATAGCCGATCCCATTCCGGGCCGATGCGACGTTGATCAGGTAATTTCTGGCTCCAAAGGCATCAGCCGTTTCCGGGTTGAGCTTTTGATCGCAATCCTGCTCGTCGGTCAAGACGATGATCCGGTCGGCCGACTTCTGCTTGGCCTTGATGTACTCCAGGCACTGGACCAGGAAGATACCGCCGCCGCCGATCGCCATCTGCACATCAAGGCCTGTGATATAGCCGGCCAGGGCGAAGCCCCGGCGCGACGGGATTAGCATCGTGGCGTGCTGCCGCTTCAGGTCGTCTCCCGCCGTGCAGTAGATCACCGCTTCCTCACAGATCTCGCGAGCAAGAATGGCCAGCGAGGCCGCCACGTCCATCCGGCTCATTTTCGACTGGCCGCTCAAGGCGACCCCCATCGAGCCCGACGTGTCGACAACCAGGACCGTCTTGCCCGGCAGCTTCGGCTGGCCTTCAAGACACCGGAACATCATTGCTTCGACCAGGTCTTCCCACGCCGGGACCGCCCTGGCCGCCGCGATGAACTGGAAGGGCAAGATCCGATCGATCCTTGCAGCCTGGGCATAAGCGAAAACCGTCTCCTTGGCGATGCCCGCCTCGTGCATGTTGCGAAGGTTCCGCAGGAACGCCAGCGTACCAAGCTTGCGCTCGGCCATCAGCCGTTCGAATGTTTCCTTCTTGTCCTGTCCACGCGAGAGTTCGACCTCCCACGTATCCGGCGTCGCGAGCTCGCCCTTGACGAGCTTGCGCGAGAGCTCGGCCTGTGTTTCATCGCGTGGCTTCGGCCGCGTGATGCGTATGGCATCGCGAAGCTTGACATTCTTCTGGCCGCCGTTGTACTTCGCCAGCCGGTACTCGTCGAACTTCCGGAACGACTCACCCAGGCCGCGCTTGACCTGCTTGGCCAGCGGCTCGTCCTTGTTGTCTTTCCAGTAGATGCTCAGGAACTCGGTGATGTCGTCGGGACGAAGGATCACGCGGTCGAAGAGAAGACGCGCCAGGGCGCGGCCCTCCTTGGTTCGCATCAATTCGCGCACGAGTAACAACGGGACGTGCCGCAAGCGCATGTCGACCTTGGCCGAGACGGCGATGCGTGTGACCTCGGTCGCGGGCACTTCCTTGACCAGTTCGGCGATCCGCTGGCCGATCGTCTGGCCGTCCTCGTAAAACTCGTCTTCCCACAAGAGGCACGACATGACCGAGCGTTCGAGCCGCGCCAGAGCGTCGATCCTGACCGCCTTCGCTCCTTCGTGCGTGTACTCCGTCTCGATTTTGTTCAACGTGGCCATGATCAATAGACCCCTTTTTCTGAAAAGGGAAGCGGGCGGGGAAGAACCGAATAGGGTTCAGCTTTGTGACGAAGGTTGAGTAACCCTATCCTGCACCACCGCCCGTTGACGAAAACCGTGCGGGGAAGAGACGACAAAGGAACAAAGCGCTCTATCCAGCTGAGCTACCGGCAGGTCGATCTGCCGGGCGGGACTCGAACCCGCGTCCTCTCGATTTCTATTCGAAGTAACCCTTGCCTGCACCACCGCACGATGGCTCAAGTGGAGGGGGAAGCCGCGAGAAAGGTACGTTCGCGCTCTGCCCACTGAGCTACAGTCCCGAAAGACCGACCGGATTCGAACCGGTGTTTCGACCTCCCAAAGGTAAGTAACCCTTATCTGCACCACCCTCCGTTTTCTCAGAGATACAATTATCAGCAAAGGTTCGCCGCTTTTTCGGCGGCCGTCGACTTCGTCGTTCTGGAATTTGTTGAATGCTAACCAGCGAGGAGAGCGACCCGCTCTAAACTGAATCTGCTGAACGCCCGACGCCAGATAGACCGACGATTAACCACCTCGGCATCGCGGGCCGAAAAAAATGACCGTTCGCGCCCGTTTTGGGTCTGTCCCAGGAAAATATCGGAATGCGCGGTCAATCGGCCCGCGGACGACGTTTAGACTGGCAGGAGGCTGCGACGACAATGAGTCTCCGAGACCACCAGACCGAGCCTCGAACGCTATCGGGGATATCTTTATGTACTCGCACGGTTAAGGGTCGGTTGCGGGCTGCGGGGCAAGCTCGATCCCTCCGACCTGGTCCAGCAGACATTACTCAAGGCCCATCAGGCCCCGGAACGCTGGCAAGTGCTTGATGACGAGGCGCGTGGGGCCTGGCTGCGCCAGATCATGACAAACACGATCGTCGACGAGGTTCGCCGCTACGGGCGTGCCAAGCGTGACGCGGCTCTCGAGCAATCTCTGGTCGCACGCGTCGGTGAATCGGCGAGCCGCATCGAGGTTTTCCTTGAGGCCGAGCAGAGCACGCCCAGTCAGCAAATGATGCGGCAGGAGCAACTTCTCGCGCTGGGAGAGGCGCTTGAGGCCATGCCCGAAGATCAGCGGCGTGCGATCGAGCTGCACCATCTCGATGGTTTGTCGCTGGCGGACGTCGCGATCCGGATGGGACGGACCCACGCTTCGGTCGCCGGCCTGCTCCGCCGCGGACTGCGAAGCCTGGGCGAACGAATGAAACGGGAGTGAATGACGCATGGATACCGATCCAAAACCGCGCGGCGATCGGGAGGATCGCCTTGATCACGTCGTCGCCGCTTATCTTGCGGAGATCGATTCGGGGGTGATTCCCGACCGCCGCGACTGGCTGGTGCGGCATCCCGACTTTTTCGACGAGCTCAGTGACTTTTTCGCCGACCGCGACCAGGTCGAGGGGATCGCCGCCCCGCTCCGCCAGCTTGTCGGCACCAGCGACGAAGCGCTGGCGCTCGAAGGTCTTGAGCCCCCCGCGCATCCCGAACACCTTGGCCGCATGGCGGGCTACGAGGTTACCGAGTGGCTTGGCCAGGGGGGGATGGGTGTCGTCGTCAAAGCGTTCGACGAGAATCTCAATCGCTACGTCGCGATCAAGCTCATGGTCCCCCAGTGGTCGGCCGATGCCGCGGCCAGGCGCCGCTTCAGCCGCGAGGCCCAGGCGGCGGCCGCCATCAGCCACCCGCATGTCGTCACCATTCACGCTGTCGGCGAATGGCGCGGCCGATCATACCTCGTGATGGAATACATCAATGGCCCATCACTCGAACAACGGATCCGCGAGTACGGGCCGCTCGAGATCAAGGAGATCCTTCGGATCGGTTCGCAGGTGGCCGCCGGCCTGGCGGCCGCCCATTCCCAGGGATTGATTCACCGCGACGTCAAACCGTCGAACATCATGCTCGAGAATGACCTGCCACGCGTCAAGCTCACCGATTTCGGGCTGGCGCGCGCGGTGGACGACATCAAGCTCACACAGCAAGGGTTCCTTGCGGGAACGCCGCAGTACATGGCCCCCGAGCAAGCGCGCGGCGAGCGACTCGATCGCCGCACCGATCTCTTCAGCCTGGGAAGCGTGCTCTACGCGCTTTGCACCGGCCGGCCGGCGTTCACCGGAGAATCGTCGGTCGAAGTCATTCACCGGGTTTGCACCAGCACGCCGCCACCGATTCAGAAACTCAACCCCGATATTCCTGACTGGCTCGTCGAAATCGTGACGCGGCTCCATGCCAAGGAACCCGCGGATCGCTTTCAAAGCGCCGGCGAGGTCGCCGAATTGCTCGAAAAGCATC
Source organism: uncultured Planctomycetota bacterium (assembly GCA_963818265.1). Classification (GTDB taxonomy): domain Bacteria; phylum Planctomycetota; class Planctomycetia; order Isosphaerales; family Isosphaeraceae; genus CAWFRS01. The sequence continues at coordinate 1,644,363 of CAWFRS010000001.1, forward strand.
TCGCGCGCCTGCAAGATCCCTCGCTCCCGGCGATCGTGCACGAGTGGGCAGGAACCACAGCGCATCGCCGCTCGCGGGCCATGCGGCTGCGACGATTGGCCAGCAGCCGCTGGACGGCATCGATCTTTCTCATCTTGCTCGGCGCAGTGTCAGCGTTCGAGCTGATGCACCTGATCGCGCCACCCACTGCCACAAATCAGAAAGCGGGTTTGAACCTTGCCGAACAAGCTGGCAAACCGACGCCCGAAAAACCGACGGCCGCCGCAAGCGATCGGCGCGAAGCAGCATCCGCCCCCTCAAAGCCATCATCATCACCATCACCGCCGCTGACGGCACCGCGGGGGATACCCCTGTCACTGCTTGACGAAGCGCGGCTGGTGCAAACCTATGATTTCAATTTCCTCGACAAGAACTACGATTTCCGCTGGCTGCGGATCTCGGCCCCGGGGGGTGCGACGAGTCTTGTGCGCCCCGACCCTCGCGGGGTTCGGATCACGGTCCCTCCGAAGCTGGGTGAATCAGTCGCCATCGAGACCAAGTTCGGCATTCACGGCGATTTCGATCTGAGGGCCGCCTATGAGGTTCTCTCGGTCGAGACACCCGCGGGCGGGTTCGGAGTCGGGCCCGAGTTACTGGTGAAGCCCCCCGGCGACTGGGACAAGACCGCCTCGCTGTCGCGATTCGTTCGGCCCAAGGATATCGTGTATTCGGCCGTGATCGTCAGGAAGGTCGACGGCGTGACGCGAGTGGAGGGGAACTGGCCCGCGGCCAGGGCGAAGAAAGGGATCTTGCGCCTCGTGCGTACCGGCCCAACCATTCACTACCTGGTTGCTGAAGGCGATGATGCCCTATTCCATGAGATCAACCAGGGCGAATTTGGAACCGAAGACTTCGAGATGGCCAGGATCTCGGCGGTGCTCGGCGGGTCCGTCAGCGCGATCGATTTGATCTGGAAGAATTTGACGATTCGCGCTGAAAGCCTGCCCGGGCTTGACGGCGGTCGCGCGGTCGCCACCAATCGGTTTGCGTGGTGGCTGCCGGGTCTTGGCGTCGTTGCTTTATGCCTTGTCGGCGCGGGAGTCTGGCTTCGCGCCGCGGCGCATCGCCGGGCGAATCAAACCGAGATGCCACATATTGTGCCCGACCCCGTTGTCTCGAAACCAGTTCCACGGCGCAATCGAGATGGGAAGCGTGTCGAATGATCACGCGGGCACGCGCGGCTTTCCTGGCCGCACGCTGGGGATGGCTGGCAGTCATCGCTGTCGCACTCTTGCTTCGGCTTCCCCATCTCGAAGATCGGAGCGTCTGGTACGACGAGGCATCCTCCTGGCAGACGGCCCGGTTCGACTGGTCAGACCTGCGGCGGAGCCTCTTGCTCAACGTTCACCTGCCGCTTTATTACATCATCCTCAAAGGCTGGATGACACTCTTCGGTGAATCGGCCACGGCAATTCGAGCCCTGTCTGTATTGTTTGGAGTGACCACCGTGCTCGTGATGGAGCAGTTCGGTCGCGAGCTGTTTCTGGCCTCCGCACCTGGCAGGAACGACGGACTCTCCGGTGATCGGCAAAGCGAGGCGCATGTTTTCGGACTTTTCGTCGCGATGCTCGTCGCCATGAGCCCGGTGCAGGTTTTCGCGTCGATTGAGGCGCGAATGTACACGATGGGTACGGCGTTTACCGCTCTCTGTGCCTGGCTCTTGCTGCGCATCATCCGCATGCGAGGGCATGCAAGCTGGTCGTGGGCCGCTTACGGATTGGCGGCGCTGGGTGTACTCTATTCCCACCATTATGGACTGTTCTCAATGGCCGCGCAGGCCGTCTTTTTCGGCTTATACCTGCTCCGGCTCTTCGGTGCGGGCCAGCATGACGTTGCCAGGCGTCTCATGGCCGGCGGTGTGGTTGTCGCGATCCTCGTCGCTCTCGCGTATCTGCCGGCCTTTGCCATGCTCCAGGCCCAGTCGCACCGCGTGCAGCAGGATTACTGGATCCGCCCCCTATCCTGGGAGACATTTTCGACCACGTTCAGCCAGTTCGTCGTGCCCGATCACGATGACATTCCGCGGGCTGGCGGTTCTATAGTGATGGCCATGGTAGCTGCCTCGGCATTGATACTCATGACCGACGGCACGCGGGGTGAGGGATTTGTGCTGACATCAGCACTCTTGCCCATTCTCTTCGCGGCGGCCGCTTCCACCTTCACGCCTATCTGGTCGGGCCGCTACTTTCGTTTTGCGCACCTGTTTGTGCTCGCGATGGTCGCACTGGCTCTCTGGCGGCAGACACGGCGGCGGCCCCTTTTTTTGGCCGGCACGGTCGCTTGCCTTACAGCCGGCTTGCTCTGGGCGAACCTGGCGTTCTGGGATCGGCTCGATCTTCAGAGGAACCAGGGGATGCGCGGAGCCGTCGCGTCGATACTCGAGCGAATCAAACCGGGTGAGTCGATCGTCGCTACCGATGTCGTGCAGTACGTGACGGCAAAATTCTACGTGCGCCAGCGCGCGCCGATTCATTTGCTCGGGCCACCGGAGGACTTGTTCTGGGGCTGGCATCTGATCAGTCGAGAAGACCTGATCACTCTCGACGAGCTGCACCGTGAACATACGCACGGTGTCTGGCTCGTGGGCACGACCCGGCTGCCGATCATCGCACCCGACTGGGATTGGGCCGGCGGGCCGCCCGTGGAGACCGATCATTTTCGCTATTACCTCGCACTGCATCACGATATTTATATTCATCACGCAAAAGATCCGGGCGGCGGCCTATCTCGAGCCCATGTCGGCCGGGTTGGGGAGGATTGAATCATGAGCGGTCGTCGTCACGCCTTCACGCTGATCGAGCTGCTCGTCACGATCGCGATCATCGGCATCTTGATCGGCCTGCTTCTACCGGCCGTTCAGTATGCTCGCGAGTCGGCGCGGCGGCTCAAGTGCCAGGCCAACCTGAAGCAGCTTGGTATTGGTTTGCAATCGTATCTGAGCGCCTGCGGCGTCTTTCCGTTCGGGGTGGGCGCCGACGCCGACGGACTTGTCGCGTCGATCGCGTCGGCCGGGAACCGGCGCTATTCGCTCCATTCGCAGTTGCTCCCCTATGTCGAACAGGCGGCGCTTTTTAACGGGCTCAACTTCTACGTTCAACCTTTTTACCCCGATACCACGGGAGATCCCTCGCTCGTGACCACCGAGGGGCCGAACGAAACGGTTGCGCAAACAACCCTGGATGTTTTTCTCTGTCCGTCGGATTTTGATCGAATGCCGACGCGTCCCTGGGGACAGAACAATTACCGATCGTGCAACGGCGGCTCATGGTCGGGCCGGGCGGGCGACGGCATTTTTGGCCAGGCGACACGAATCGGCCCCGCCCACGTGAGCGACGGGCTCTCGAACACCGCCGCGATGGCCGAACGCATACGCGGTCACGACGACTACGAGCAGCTCGACCCCAATGCCGACCTCTTTCGCGAAGCCGCGCCCTGGACCGAGGATTCGTTTCGAGCTTGGTGCGGCGGGCTTTCCGATGCCGAGGCGGCCCTTTTGCCCAAGCATCCGTCTGAAGCCAACTCGGGGATGACCTGGCTGGAGGGCAACATGAGCTGGACGCGCTACAATCATCTCCTGCCGCCGGGGAGTAAATCGTGTGCCAACGGCCTGACATGGAACGGCGTCGCGATGACGGCCAGCAGCCGGCACGCGAAGGTCGTGCTTGTCCTGCTCGGCGACGGCTCGGTGCGGCCGATCCTCAACTCGATCGCCGCGCCGACGTGGAAGGCCCTCGGAACCATCGCCGGCGGCGAAACGATCTCGGCCGACGCGTTTTGAACGGCCGAAATGGGATCGCCACCGGCCACGCTCATTGGGCCGGTGCCGGCATGCGCCCGTATTGATTCCGAAACGTATCGTCGACCTTGCTGATGCAGGAGGTGTGACGGATAATCTCCATCAGCAGGTTGTGGCGATGGGGCACCAAATCCGACCAGTTCTGACGCGGACGTGCAGCAATGAGTGTGGACCGTCGCGATTTCCTCCGACTGGCGGCCTCGGGGGCCGGGCTCCTGGCAACACCGGGCGCCGTCGCAGATGGAGCCGTCCTTCCTGCTGAACTTCCCGAGCGCCGGGTCGATGTCGTGATCGTCGGGGCCGGTCTGGCGGGCCTGATGGCGGCGCGCGAGTTGGAGAAAAGTGGCGTGTCGGTCTGCGTTCTGGAAGCCCGCGACCGCGTTGGCGGGCGAACGTTCGATCATCCGCTTGGGAGCGGCGGTCACGTCGTCGAAGGGGGCGGGCAATGGGTCGGACCCGGCCAGACGCACATCCTGGCAGTCGCCAAGGAGCTTGGTATCGCGACGTTCCCCACGTATCAAGCCGGCAAGCTCGTCGTCTCCTTCTCTGGCCTGCGTTTTACTCGACCAGCCAACGAAGCCGACTCGGCCGATCTCAAGCGTGTGAAGCGCTTGCTGGAATCGCTTGCCGCCACAGTCTCTACCAACGCCCCATGGACGGCCGAGCACGCGCGGGTATGGGACAATGAAACGGTCGCTGCCTGGCTGGCCAAGAACACGCGTGACGAGGAGACGAAGCAAGCGTTCGACATCAACCTCTCGACCGAGCTGGGCTCGCCGTCGAAGATCTCGCTCTTGTATTACCTGTTTTACATCCGCTCGGCCGGAGGAATGCGTGCGCTCGAAGTCGACGCCCAGGAGCAACGTTTTGTCGGTGGGCCGCAGTCGCTCTCGAAGGGGCTCGCCGGGCCACTGGGCGATAAACTCGTACTCGGCTCGCCAGTTTCGCGAATCGTGGATGACGGGAAGACGACCGATGTCGTTGTCGAATCGAAGCGTCTCAACGTTCAATCGCGACGCGTGGTGGTGGCCATGATGCCAGCCGACACGCGGCGGATCGCGTTCAGCCCCGATTTGCCGCCGGCTCGGCGTGGACTGGTCGAAGCCTGGCGGGGCGAGCCGGCAATCAAGGTCAATGTCGTCTACGACGAGCCATTCTGGCGGAATGACGGTCTCAGCGGCCTGGGCCTGACCGACCGAGAGCCAATCGGTGTGACGTTTGACAACTCTCCACCGGACCTTTCTCGCGGCGTCTTGCTCGCATTTCTCACCGAGGACAAGACTCCCAAAGACCCAGGTGTGCGGCGAACCGCAGTGCTCAAAGGTCTCACCGAGTTATTCGGCCGACGCGCCAAAACACCCATTGCCTACTTCGAGCAAGACTGGTCGCGCGACGGCTGGACGAGCGGCTGCGTCTCCCCCCTGCCCCGCAACGTGTTGACGCGGTTTGGTCATGCCTTGCGTGCCCCCGTCGGCCGAATCCACTGGGCCGGGACCGAGACGTCGGAAATCTGGTGCGGCTACATGGACGGCGCAGTGCGATCGGGCGAGCGCGTCGCGGCGGAAGTCGTGGCGTCTCTGCGAGGCCGGTAGACCAGAATCAGAGGCGCCACACGCTCCCGATCACCTTGCGTATATCGGCGACGAGTTCCCACTTTGCCGTGGGGCGCTATGGCAACGCCTCTCGCGATGCTCGCATCCCGGTCGGCGGTTGTATCCCAACACGAGTCGATCCTATTTCGCTGGGTGATGAGTGACTGGAGCCGATCCCATCATCCCATGGGTAGGGTGTCGGCCGCGGGGGATACGGATAGACCTCGATGGGCGGGTACGGGTAGTAAGGGTTGTACGGCGGATACCAGTAAGGGTTCTGCCAGGCGTTGTATCGGCTCCACGGATAGGTTCGCCACCAGTCGCGGCCGATTGGACGCGTCCCGTCGTGTTGCGGATGGGCCACCGACGGGCTCATGGAACGGTCGCTCTTCTTGCCATAGACCGACTGCGCGTTCGGTCGTTTAAGTGTGGGCGGTGGGGCTGCCTTCGCCGATTGATCAAGCGTGACGACCGCGATCAGGCAACCAGCCGCCAATCCCAGTATGGTACGCATGGGGTAATTCAATTTGTCGCTCCTTTTTTTGTCAGGGCCCCGGGGGCCTTTACTCGTTTTGTTCCATAACTGTTCCAGCGATCGTCTGCGCAGCGGAGGGGACAGCCATTTCGATACACTGAAAACAATCTTCCGTTCCGACCGCGCCGGCGCGGCGGTTCGTCGCAGGCGCACAAAGGGTAAGAGCCATGGCAAAGGCCAACAATTCCGCCGCCATCGAAGGCTGGCTCCAGCAGCTTCGGGCGGGCGACGACCGTGCCCGCCAGGAATTGCTCAACTGTGCCCTGAATCGATTGACCCATCTGACCCGCACCATGCTCAAGGGTTTTGGCCGGGTCAGACGATGGGAGCAGACCGACGACGTCGTGCAGAATTCCTTGTTGCGGCTGCATCGGACATTGGCGCAAGTGCAGCCAGCCGATGCTGCGGAATTTTATCGGCTGGCTGCCTTGAGCATCCGCCGCGAGCTGCTCGACCTCGCCAAGCACTACTATGGCCCACAGGGACTGGGAGCCAACCACGCGAGCGTCGAGACGGGGCCCGACGAAAGCCAGACCGATTGCGGCGTAGTCGACCGGCCCGCGGCCGACGACGACTCGGGGCGCCTGGCCGCCTGGACCGTGTTTCATGCTCAGGTCGAGCGATTGCCCGACGACGAGAAAGCGGTTTTCGACCTGCTCTGGTATCATCGAGCTCTCTCAGGCTGAAGTCGCGGCGATGTTGAATGTCTCCGAGCGAACCATCAAAAGGCGCTGGGCTACGCACGATTGCGGCTCCACGAAATCCTCGAAGGTGAATTGCCCAGCGCCTGAACGGCTCAATGGATCGATCCAATCGATGGCCGATGATAGCCAGTTGCTGGATCTTGTCGTGCGCTGGGAAGAGATGCGCGCGGTGGGCCAGAGCCTCTCCGCCGAGCAATTATGCCGCGATTGCCCCGAGCTCGTCCCGGCCTTGCGGCTGCGCCTGGAGGCGCTTCGCGCCATGAACGCGGCACTTGGCAAAGCGGATGGGTCCGACACGCCGGCCCTCAATCCGCAATCGAGCGAGATATCGACGATCGCGGACGGGCGGAGCGCAGCACGGATATTTGATGTCGCTCCTGTTCCCGGCTACGAGATTCTGCGCGAGCTCGGGCAGGGCGGAATGGGCGTGGTGTTCCTCGCCCGGCAGACCAGTTTGGACCGGCTGGTAGCGCTCAAGATGCTTTTGGCGGGCCGGCACGCCGCGCCGGCCGAACGAGCACGATTTCAGGCCGAAGTGAAGGCGATCGGTCGCTTGCGGCACCCAAACCTCGTGCAAATCCACGACGTCGGCGAACACGACGGACGCGCCTTCTTCTCGATGGAATATCTGGAAGGGGGTACTCTGGAGGCAGTGATCGGCGCTCGCCCGCAGCCTCCACGCCGGGCGGCAGAGCTGGTTGAGCTGCTGGCACGCGCGATCCATACCGCCCATCAGCACGACGTCATCCACCGTGACTTGAAACCGGCCAATGTGTTGTTGTCTGCCGACGGGGTTCCCAAGATCAGCGACTTTGGTCTGGCCAAGCGGTTGGATATTTCGGCAGGCCCGACACTCACGGAGCATATCCTCGGCACGCCCAGCTACATGGCTCCGGAACAGGCTGTGGGCCGCAGCAGACAGGTCGGCCCGGGCACCGATGTGTATTCGCTCGGCGCGATCCTCTACGAGATGCTGACCGGCCGGCCTCCTTTCCAGGGGGAAGGCCGCGATGGACGTCATGCGCCAGGTCGTTGATCACGATCCCGTGCCGCCGCGGCGGCTGCAGCCCGGTGTCCCTGTCGATCTGGAAACGATCTGCCTGAAGTGCCTGAACAAACAACCGGGCCAGCGTTACTTGAGCGCGGCCGACATGGCCGACGATTCTGCGCCGTTTCCACGACGAGCTGCCGATCGTGGCGCGGCCGATCGGTTGGTTGCCGCGCCTGGTGAAATGGGCCCGCCGCCGGCCCGCGGCCGCCGCGTTAGTTGGTGTCGTCGGTCTGGCTTTGCTCGTTAGCTTGGCGGCCGGGTCGTGGTTTACCCATCGACTCTCGACTGAACTTCAGCGGACAGATCGAGCCAGGCGTGATCTGAAGAGTGCGCTCACTCGCCAGGTGGCCGAGGCACTGAGCAGCGATCTGCGGCAACTGGAGATGGTGCCCCGGTCGGTAGCCGCCCTGCTCGGCCGGCACGTGCGCTGGAAGGAGGACGACCTCGAAGCGTGGACACGCTCGCTGGTCGCCCAGAACGACCGGATCTTTGGCCTTTGTATTGCCTTCGAGCGCGGGCACTTCGCCGGCACTCACGCCTACGAGGATTACTGCCTTTACGTTCATGAGCATTCGGGCAGCGTGGACGCGAAGCAATTGCTGCCTCCCACGTATCCACCGCCATTTTACCGAGAACGCGACTGGTTTGCGGCCCCAAAATTGGCCAGGCGTGCCGTGTGGGGCGAACCCTACATCGGCCAGGGCGCTGACAACACGCCCATGGTCACCTATTCGGTCCCCTTTGACCGCGACGGACTGTTCAGCGGCGTCGTCACATCGGATCTATCCATCGCGTACTTCCGCGGTTTGCACGACCAGTTGCAGGACCTGTACCTCGGCCTGAACGGTTACAGCTTCGTCATCACGCCTCGAGGCACGATCGTCTATCACCCCAATCCGGTTTACGAATTTCCGGCGGCGAACTCATCGCTCGACCGGATCGGGGCGGCTCCGGACTTTCTGGCCCTGGTCGAGCGCATGCGGCAAGAGGAAACCGGAAGCGGGCAAGCGACCGACTTCAATACCGGGCGATCCGCCACTTTCCTGTTCGCACGCATTCCCGCGACCGGCTGGTCCTTCGTCGTGGTCAATGCCGATCGGGTGTCAAAATAATAGTGACTGTCCTTCGGATTTGAGTCGCCGGTCTGGGGATGGTCGAGGTCGAATGCCCTCACGAGCGGCAATGACGAACTCATGATCAGACGACCCTGGCCGGAATCTCGTTTGATGGCGTGATTCACTCTGAACCATCAACCCTGGCACGATTGGGCTGGCGGGGCGGAGAATTCATTCAATGCGCGGGCCAAGCTTCGATCCCATTAGAATACGGGGCACTGCCTGCGGCCCGGCCGATCAAGCAGGCAACGCAATGGCGGCCGTCGGTTCCGATCCAGCTTTTCGCCATTTTCGAAAAAATGTTGAGATGAATGCGTCGAATCGCTCCTCTTATGGATGAAGAACGAACCGGGCGGCTGAGAAGCTTGCGTCCGACGGAGCCAATTGAATGGCAAGCGCAACACTGGGTATGACGTTCCGGCATCTTCGCGACCTTTTCGGCGCAGGGACGGTAGTTGGGCTGACGGACGGGCAGTTGCTATCGCGTTATTCCAGCGTGAAGGACGAGGCGGCCTTCGAGGCTTTGGTAGCGCGCCATGCCCCCATGGTCCTGGCGACTTGCCGGGCCGTGCTCAAGTGTGAGCACGATGTCGAGGACGCATTTCAATCGACGTTTCTGGTCCTGGCTGCGAAGGCCCATGCCGTCCGTGGCGGCGACGCTCTTGGGGGCTGGCTGCATCGCGTCGCCTACCGGGCAGCCGTGCAGGCCAACGTCGCGGCAAAAAGGCGGCGCAGCAAAGAAGCGGAGGCATCGACGATGACTTCCCTGGATCGGTTCGGGCCGGGTCGCGATCCCGACCACGACTTGCGATCAATGCTTCACCAGGAGATCGATCGCCTGCCTGAAAGCCTGCGCTTGACTGTCGTGCTTTGCGATCTTGAAGGGCTGTCGTATGGGCAAGCGGCCCGGCAGCTTCAGTTGACAGTGCCAACACTTCGATGCCGGCTGGCCAGGGCCAGGAGCCGGCTGAAGGACCGGCTGAACCGGGTGGGATTCGCCTCGCCGAGCTTGGCCGTGCTCTTGCCGCCGGGCGGACCATCCACGGCAGTGCCGGCGGCGCTCATTCGCTCGACGGTGCATGCGGCCACCGGCGGCCCGGTCTCTGTGGGAGTGACGATTTTGACTCACTCCATTCTCAGGGGAATGCTGATGACCAAGCTCAAGTTCGTCATGGCGGCCGGCCTGGCTGTCGTCGTGGTCGCCTCGGCCGGGGTGCTCGTGGCCAGCGGCAAAGGGCCTGAAAGCGGCAAGCCCACGATGACGTCGAAGTCCGCCGCCGCGGACGTCGTCAAGGATCACCCCGTGGCCGACGCGTTACTCGAAACCGTGGAAGTCAAGGGACGGGTCGTTGCTCCCGACGGCAGGCCGGTGGCGGGAGCCGCTGTGACAGGGTTTTACGTCACCAGGGACGCCGCGCCCTGGCCCAGGACAACGAGCGGAGCCGATGGGCGGTTTTCGATCCGACTGCCCATGCCCCATCGTAGCGTGCTAGAGGCAGGTTACACGCCCCTCTACTCCTGGTACACGGCCCACTTCCCCTGGCTGGTTGCATCGGCCCCCGGATATGGAATTGGCTGGCGCGAGCAGGCCTTCGCGCTGACCGGCCTGCCGAGCAGGTTATCACACTCGTCGAGGAGGGCCCGCCAATTGAAGGGCGAATCATAGACCTCGAAGGCCGGCCTGTGGTCGGAGCTAGCATTCATGCCACTGGGATTTGGTATGACAAGCGCGGAGACATCGCGGACTGGATCGCCAAGGCCCAAAGCGGCGCTGCCGGCAACTTGTGGGAGGGGATGCAAAGCCTATCGCTGACCTCGACACCATCAAACTCAAGAACCGTCCCACAGTCGGATCTGGTCACGATCAAGGCCACAAGCGGTGCCGACGGGCGGTTCAGACTGACTGGAATCGGCCGCGACCGCATCGCCGAGCTGCTAGTCGCCGGTCCCGGCGTAGCGACAACTCTCGTCTACTGCTTCAGCCGGTCTGAGCGGGAAATCAGATCAACCGATCGAGGCACAATGCGGTCCGCGCCGTTCATCGTCCACGCACCTAAATTTCAGCTTGCCCTGGCGCCGACACAGCGGATCAAGGGAGTCGTCCGCGACAGGGATTCCGGCCAGCCGATCATCGGACTGGGGATCGAGGCCGCCGTCTTTGATGAGCACAGCCTGATCCCGGCTCCCGGGATCATCGCCATCACCGACACGGCGGGAGAGTACCATCTCGACGGGCTTCCCAGGGCTGCCGCCTACCGCCTGTTCATCAAAACAGCGAAAGGCCTGCCTTATACAAATGCAACGCTCAAGGTGCCTGCGGGGTCGCCCGGAATGGAGCCGCTCACTTTCGATGTCGCGATGAAGCGCGGGATCTTCCTCCGGGGAAGGGTCGTCGACAAGGTGACCGGCCGGCCGATCAAGGGTTTTGCCAATTACTGTGCCTTCAGTGACAACCCCAGCGTGCGTGAATACGCTGGGTTTGCGTCCAGCTACGAACAGTACGCCTATTTCGACGATCAAGGTCGGTATGAGATCGTCGTTCTGCCAGGACGCGGAATGATCGCGATCCGCGAACAGATGGACCGATATCTGCCCGCCGCGGGATACGAGAAGATCGCAGGCTACGACGCCAAGTATCACCACTTTGATACGGTTCCCTATTTACTCTCCCCCAGAAGCCATACCATCGTTTCGGAGATCATCGCCGATCCGAAAGCCGAGTCAATCTCGCGTGACTTACAAGCCGATCCCGGTAAGTCCGTGGGAATCGAAGTTGTCGGGCCGGACGGAGCTCCGGTCGGCGACACGAACGTCAAAGGATTTCGTGAGCTGTTTCAATCGAGCCCCGTTCCTCAGCCATCATCACGCTTTGAGGTCTACGCGCTCGTTCCGAACAAGCCTCGCAGGGTGATCGTCATGCACAAAGGTCGAAAACTGATAGGCACGGCTCTCCTGAAGGGAGACGAGACCGGGCCGGTCACGATCAAGCTCCAGCCCTGGGGCACGGTAGTCGGCCGGATCGTCGATGACGACGGCCACCCTCGCAAGGCGATGTTTATCGGCAGCCCCGACGGCTCCGCAAACTTGCACCCGGAGACCCACGACATCCTCCCCCGTTCCGATTGGAATCAAGGCATCCGGGTCGCTGACGACGGCCGATTCTCAGTCGAGGGTTTGGTTCCCGGATTGAAGTATAGCGCGACCGCCCGGAGTGGATTCGACTCCTTCGGCGACCTGTTCGTCGACGTTACCGTTGGTCCTGGCGAGGGCAAGGATCTGGGCGATCTCAGGGTCCGACTCCCCAAGAAGATGGAGGAATGACCTTTGAATTCTGAGCGGACCAAACCGAGTGCTCATGCTCCCTGGGCGCGCTACGAACCAACGTCTGAATCCCCGTGGGACCTCCGCCGCGTGGTTCATCTCCACCGGCGTCCCGGCTTTGCGGCAACGTGGAGCGAGATCCAGCGCGACGTGAAGGACGGACCTGATGCCAGTATCGACCGTGTGCTGAACGGCTCCGTACGGATCGGTGTGCCGGATGAGTTCGAATCGACCGCAGCGCTACTTGCCGATGCAGCGGTGGCTTCGGGCGATATCAACCGGCTCAAGGCCTGGTGGATCTTCCGGATGCTCGGCTCGCCCGATCCCCTGGGAGAGCGGCTCACGTTGATGTGGCATGACCACTTCGCGACCGCCCAATCGAAAGTGGAAGACCTGGCCGTAATGCGGCGTCAGAATGAAACCTTCCGCCGGCTCGCCCGAGCGCCATTCGGCGATCTGTTGAACGCGTCGGTGCGGGAACCGGCCTTGCTGATCTATCTCGACGCCGCGAGCAATCGCAAGGATCACCTTAACGAGAACCTCGCCCGCGAGCTGATGGAGCTGTTTACGCTCGGTATCGGCAACTTTACCGAGGCCGACGTCAAGGAGGCCGCCCGTGCCTTTACAGGCTGGACAGTTGACGACGGCATGTTTCGTGAAGTCCCGTCAAAACACGACGACAGCGAAAAGACCCTGCTCGGCCGCAAAGGACAGTGGACCGGCTCGAGTGTGATTTCAATCCTGCTCGAACGGCCCGCGACCGCCCGGCGGGTTGCGCGGAGGATCTGCGGCCTCTTGATGGGCGAAGGCACGACCGATGAACGTATGGTATCGGCCCTGGCCGACGATTTACTCGCGAACCGGCTCAATATTGGGCACACAGTCGACACGGTGGTTCGCTCGAAGGCATTTTTCGATGCGCGGAACCTTCGCTCGCGGGTGGTCGGGCCGGTCGAATTTGTCGTTGGGGCTTGCCGAGCATTCGTTCCGTTGCAGTGGATGCCGAGCACGCTGCTCCTGGCCGACTGGACCGCTCGGCTCGGCCAGGATCTGTTTGAGCCCCCCAACGTCGGAGGCTGGCCGGGAGGCCGAGCATGGCTCACGCCGCGGTCGCTCGTGGGCCGGGCCAACTTTGCAACAGCGCCTGATTCAGGGCCGCCCCGTCGGCTTGCCAGCGCCAGTTGATGCCGGCGCGATCGCCGTCGAACAGGGGCTCGGTAAATCGGCGGCCGCTGTCCGCCAGGCAGCAGCGGCGCTGCTGCTGGGAATGCCGACTGCTGACCTGAAGACCCCTGTCATCGACGAAACGCCCGAGGCTGCGCGCATGGCCTTGGCGGCGGTGCTCGCCTCGCCCGAGGCTCAAGTTGGCTGACATGACAGATCACTCTCTGCTGCCTCGTCCGACAGGCGAAAGAATCACAGGCAAATTCCATAATTCGAGGAAACTTCATCCATGAACCCGATCACGCGCCGTGGGCTTTTCCGACGTCTGCCTTTGATCTCGTTGGCCCCGACCGTTCCCGGCTTCCTTGCCAACCTCGCCAGGGCCGCGGCTCCGGCGCGGGATGGCCGGATCCTCCTCGTCATCCAGCTTGACGGGGGCAATGACGGTCTCAACACGGTCGTCCCGTTCGCGGACGAGGCCTATGCCAAGAATCGCAAGGTTTTGAAGCTCACGGCCGACCGCGTGATCAAGGTGGCCGACGGCATTGGCCTGCATCCGGCAATGGGTCAGGCGGCCAAACTGCTGGAGTCGGGCCGGCTCGCGATTGTGCCGGGCGTGGGTTATCCCAACCCAAACCGATCGCACTTCGCCAGCATGGCGATCTGGCAGACCGCCCGTCTTGACGAGCAAGAACACGGCGGCCCTGGCTGGCTAGGCCGCGGTTTCGACGCGATTCCAGGAGCCTCGTCGACGTTTGTCGGTCCCGGATCGATCCCGGCGGCCATTCGCGGAAGGCGAGCCGCGGCCTCGAGCATGGAGCGCATCGAAGACCTCGCACTTGATCCGTCCCTTGTGCGCGCCAAAATCTCGGATGATGGTGACGACCTTCTGGCTTTCGTCCGCCGGAGCACCCTTGATGCCTATACCTCGAGCGATCGGCTGACCGAGATTGCCAGGGACCGGACCTCGGCGGCTCGCTATCCGGCAACCGGTCTCGCTGACCAACTCAAGCTCATTGCCCGGCTGATCAAAGGAGGATACGACTCGCGAGTGTTTTATACTTCGCAGGCTGGTTACGACACGCACTCTCAGCAGTTGGGTGCGCATGACGGGCTGCTCGGCGAGCTTTCGGGGGGTATCAAAGCGTTCCTCGACGATCTTGCTGACGCGAAGCTGGCCGACCGCGTTCTGGTCGTCTGTTTCAGCGAGTTCGGCCGCCGTGTGCGCGAAAATGGCTCAGGTGGAACGGACCACGGCGCTGCCGGCCCGGTGCTTCTGGCCGGGCCGGCCGTCACGCCCGGCCTGCTGGGTGTCTACCCTAGCTTGACCGACCTGGTCGACGGCGACCTCAAGCCGCATGTCGACTTTCGCCGCATCTACGCCACAATCCTGGAAAGCTGGCTGGGGCTGCCCGCCAAGCCAGTTCTGGGTGGGTCGTTCGAGCCGCTTCGACTATTGAAAACATGAATTTATTACTCTAGATGTCTCGCTGAAATCGTTGTGACGGATGGCCAGATCGACGGACGTGTCGTGATTTGCGTCGGAATCGACTTCGTTGATGGAGCCGTCTTGCTCGTGCAAGCGGGGCCTTCAGACGGAGAATGCAAACACAATCGCCGACTACACTCGCGATCCCTCGTCTCACTGAGCGCAGACGCCTCCATCAACGGGCAGCGTGTGCCCGGTGACGTACCGGGCCTCGTCGGAAAGCAGCCAGACCACGGGATCAGCAATATCTTGAGGTTGCCCGATCCGACCCATTGGAACAAAAGCGGCATAGCTGTGCGGGTCGCCACCAGTCCCCTTTGCCAATAGCGGCGTCTCCACTGGCCCTGGACCAACCGCGTTCACGCGAATTCCGCGCCTGGCGTAGTCAAGGGCTGCCGACTTGGTCATGCCAGTGACGGCGTGCTTGGTGGCCGAATACAGCGACCAGCCGGGGTAGCCGTTGAGTCCGAAAATCGACGACGTGTTCACGATGGCGCCGCCGCCGGTCTTGAGCATCTGCTCGATCTCGTACTTCATGCAGTAAAAGACACCCTTGATATTCACGTCAAAAAGGAAGGATGTCTTTTCGATATCCTGTTCATGGAGCGGCACCTGCTCTCCATCGACTCCCGCGTTGTTGAAGGCGATATCGGGGCGCCCGAATTCGGTGATGGCCCGCTTTACGAGGCTCTTCACGTCTTCGGGCTTGCTCACGTCGGTCGCCTGAAAGACCGCGCGGCCGCCGTCTCGCTCGATGGCCTTCACCACCTCCTCGCCGAGCCTGGCGTTGCGATTGCCGATGACAAGCAAGGCGCCGGCCCTGGCCATTGCCAGTGCGGTGGCCCTGCCAATGCCCGTGCCGCCGCCGGTCACGATACCAACCTTGTCGCTGAGGGATGCCATGTCAATGTCTCCTGTCGATGGCCCTTGAGTCTGCTTTGATCATACACTTGATAATTTTAAATATATCAGAAAATTGTTAGCGCATCGCGAATTATAATACGTGCAATCGAATAATAAACGCGATCAGCTCAATATTCGGGATCCGTGGCGCCCGATGACGCGACCTCACGTCGATTTACGACTTCCAGAGCTTGATCATCTGGGTGGCAAGTGCCGGCAGATCAGCGGCCGTGACATCCGGCTGCGGCAACCCGGCTACCGTTAGCGGCGCATTGCCGGGCCGCGTGATCAGCCCCGCGGAGAGACCGGTGCTCTGCGCCCCGATCGTGTCCCAGACATGGCAGGCGATCATGCAGCAGGCCGACGGTGGCACGTCGAGATCCTGGGCGACCATGTGGTAGACACTCGGCGAGGGCTTGTAGGCGCGCGCCGTCTCGATGCTGAACTGCCGCTCGAAGAAGCCGTCGAGCCCGGCGTTCTCAAGCGCGGTCTTACCCTGTGGGTTGGGTGGCGAGTTCGTCAAGGTCACCATCCGGAACCCTGCGTCCCTGAGCATCGTCAATCCCTGCTCGACGTCGGGATGAGCGGGCATGGTTCGCATGCCCTGCTTGATTGCTTCGATGTCATCAGGAGTGACGTTAACTGCGTGGATGTCGCCTACCATCTTGAGCAGGCCGGCGCCCAGCGAGACGAAATCCTTGTAGAGCCCCGAGAGCGTCAGCGTCATCGAATACATGATCAGGTGGCTGAGCCATTCACGCAGCACACGCTTGTCGCCAAAGATGCGGTCGAAGAGCGGATGCATCGACTCGACGTCGACCAGCGTCTCATTGACGTCGAAGATCAGGACCGATGGCCTCCTGTTCGTGCCTTGATCATCGGCTCCGGATGCCTGCGATTCTGCGTCGGTGGCAGTCAGACCGGCGGACGCCGTCTTCGCCGCCACGCTCGGCCGCGAGATGCTCTTGCGCTCGCTGGAATTCGAGGTTGGTTCGTCCATCTCTCACAATTCTCCCTGTATCGTCTCGCAAGACAAATCGGTCGCTGGTATGCCCTCTTCAAGCGGCGCTTCACCCTTTATCATGAGTGACCCAAATAAAACTTTCTCAAAAAAAAGATAACCACATTCGGGCATTTGTAACTGGTCTTGATGATTGATCGTGCTCCCGCGGTCTTTCGTGCTGTTGCAATCAGGAAGAAGACGACTCGTCATGCACGATTTCAGCGTAACGGTTCCTGGCAAGATTGGATATCGACAACCATCGCGTCCGGTGAGCCACAGGCGTTTGCCGCGCTGGGCGCGTCCCGTACTCGAACCGCTCGAGGCCCGCGAAGTGATGTCAGTGGGCTTTACCAGTACACTGGGCGGGGCGATCGCGAAATTCACGTTGCAAGACGGTACCCTTCTGGAGACCGTTCACCACCAGACGAAGGTCGCGGCTACCGGCGTGCAGGGCGTCTACGAAGCGAAAGCGAGCAGGAAACGCGAGGTGGTCTACGCTTCGATGAGTGGTAACCTGAGTGAATTCAATCCCCGATCAGGATTCATGCCGGTCACCGCGGCCAGCCAGGTCCTGGGGGATCGTTTTGGCAACCTCTATGCCCTGAACGGATCGACGTTCCTCAAGGTCCAGGGCGCGGGCGCGATCACCGTCGCCACGGGTGTCACCAGGGCGGCCGCCGATTCATCGGGCGAAATCATCCTTCTCGAGGGAGCCCATGATTATCGTTACCTCACGAGCTCAAACGGCAATAGCGGCAAGACGGGCCGTTCCCCGAGTATCCAGTATGCGATCGACTCCGACGGCAATCTTTATAGCTTACAAGGAGACACGCTGTCGGAATCGGCGTCGAGCACGAGCGCGTCGAAACCGATTCTTACCGGCGTGACCCAGATGGCAATGGATGACACGGGCGAGGTAGTGACGCTCGAGGGTCCGCATAGCTATCGCTATTTTGACGGCGTGATTGGCGAGATCGGATCATCGCCGAGCGACGTTTTCCGGCTCGCCGACTCGGGGCTGCTTTATACGGTCCAAGCCTCGGTCGTCAGCGTCGCGACCTCGAGCACCAGCGCCGCCACGGCGATCGGCTCGAACGCCGTCGTGGCATCGGACGGTAGCATCTGGTTTCTTGGCCAGAGCACCGCGGACAGTTCAGGCGAGCGCCTGATTGAAAACCTCAGCGATGGGCAACTTGCTCCTGTCGCGTTGACGACCGAGGCCATCGGTGGCACCTGGTTGTCTCTCGGCGGTCCGACAAGCAATCTGGGCATGCCCACAAGCGCCGTCGTGGCGGCTGTCGACGCTTCGGGCAATTCGAGCGACGTGGTTCAGATTTTCGCCGGGGGAGCCATTTACGCTCCCGTATCGGGAAGTACGCAAGTCTGGTACACGGCCACCTCGTCCGGCTTCGGAATAACGGGCAGCACGCCATTCACGATCAGTTCAGTGGATATTGATGAGAAACAAGGCGACGATTGCGCGTTTCTCGCAAGTCTGGCGTCGGTGGCTCTCGCCGACCCTTCTCTTCTTTATTCGCATATCAAGCAAGATAACACTGATCCCCGAGGTAACTGGGATGTCATACTTTATATTGATAACTCCTGGAAGACCTACCGGGTTGCAATAGGCTATCTCACCAGTGCCGATCCCAGCCCGGCGCCGATACCTGGCCAGACGGCGTATTCGCCCAACAACAATTCGGTCGCCTACACGACACAAAACATGTGGGTCATCGCATTCCAGCGCGCCTACTGGGCGGCGCTCAATGTGACGGACGTGACCGATCCGAGCACGTCTTATGAATCCTGGCGAGACCCGGCCGTCGCGATGGAAACCTTGACCGGTGATCCTCCTGGCCAGTTCTCATGGACACTCGGGCAGACGCCCAGTTCCTTCGACATCAACACGCTGCAATTTCTCTTGAGCGACCAAACATTACAAGAAGCGGTCACTGTCGATTGCCCCACGTCGAGTGCGAATGAACGCATTGACGGCACCCAGACCTTGGTTGGCAGTCATGAATATTCGGTCGTCGGTGCTTTTCCAGGCGAAGCCGGTCAGCAGTCGGTCGTTTTGCTGCGCAACCCCTGGGGCCAAGACCCCGACGGCAGCCAGACCGATGCCGCGACGTATAATCCCGACGGCGGCTATATCACCGTGACGTGGACCCAGTTCATCAACAACTTTGATTGGGTTTACTTCAGTCCCACCGTGTCGTGATGGACGGTTTTGACCCGATGTCCGAGCGCGTCAGCTTTTCGGGGCGGAGACCGATCTTGGTCGGACGGCTGAATCGAGGCTCCCCCGCGTCTGCCTGTCCACCTTATTGGCACCGACAATTGATACTGAAAAGGCCCGTAGTTCGCCGGGCGGCCGCGACGTAAATACCAGCCATTTCTCAATTTCAGCGGAGAGGGAGGGATTCGAACCCTCGGTCCAGTTTGACCCGGACACGGCATTTCCAGTGCCGCACAATCGACCACTCTGTCACCTCTCCTTGCTACTTAAATCTAATCTAGGCTAGGCTTTATATCAATCCCTCTCCGGCTACTTTTTCGATGAAGCCGCTCGGCCAATTCGTCGCCTGGATTCGGAGCGGTCGCTCGATCCAAAATCTTACCGGGCATGCGGCATCCTTGGCTATAGCGGCAAGATACCTGCCTGAAATTCAGGCGAGCTAACCATTCACCGATGGTGTGCCACGCTGGACAATGGCAACAGCTCATGTAAGTCTATTGCCAGGCCAGGTTGGCTCAAAAACAGGCGCAGTCGCGTCCCCGTTATCACTTGATCGACTGATCGCGAACCTCGCCCAATCGATCATGGAGGCCGCCGATGATCCGGCGCAGCGTGGGAATCCTCGTTTTTCCGGACGTCGAAGTGCTCGACTTCTGCGGGCCTTTTGAAGTTTTCTCCGTTGTACGGCTCGACGAAGACCGGCGGCGAATCGAGCCGTCACCCTACGACGTGGTGTTGATCGCGGAAGCGCACATGACAGTCGTCGCCACCGGCGGCTTGAAGGTCATCCCCGATCATACGCTTGACGACTGTCCGCCACTTGACACATTGGTCGTGCCCGGTGGCTGGGGAACCCGGCGCGAGATGCATAATGACCCGCTGATCGCCTGGGTTACAGAGCGGGGACGCCAGGTGACAACATTGGCCTCGGTCTGCACCGGGTCGCTGCTTCTCGCCAGGGCCGGCCTCCTCGACGGCCAGAAAGCGACAACCCACTGGCGCGTTCTGGAAGAGATGCAGAATCTCTTTCCGAGCGTCGAAATCGTCAAGGATCAGCACGTCGTCGAGGCCGGAAGCGTGGTCACGTCGGCCGGAATCTCGGCGGGCATCGACAT
This sequence comes from uncultured Planctomycetota bacterium, assembly GCA_963818265.1. Taxonomy (GTDB): domain Bacteria; phylum Planctomycetota; class Planctomycetia; order Isosphaerales; family Isosphaeraceae; genus CAWFRS01. Next base: position 1,664,429 of record CAWFRS010000001.1, read on the forward strand.
GGCGCGTCGCGTCGTCGCCCGCCATCATGGTGAGCCGGTGGCCAGAGCGACCGCCCGGTACATGGAGTATCCGTTCCCCGAAGATAACCGCCGGCGCATCTGATTATTGATCGAAAGCCCAGATCGATCCGATGCAAGGCGGTCATCCATCGTGAGACGTGAGGTCAAGCCCGATTGAAGAAACCATTTCAGTACGGCGGAATCACGATCGCCCGCTTCGACCACTGATCACCCCCGAGTTACACGGATAAAGCGGCGATCGGCTCGGATTATTTGCATGGCTCGACGCCCTGCGGTTGACATCATGTCCTAGTTCGTGATCTTCCGGAACGTCAAGTTGATTCGTTCGCCTACGTTTTCCTTGGTCTTCGGAACGTCGTGTTTCCAGAACTGCTGCATGGTCCCCGCCATGATGATCAGCGTTCCATTCGAGACTGGGAACGTAAGGATCTCCCTCGTGAGGTTGTGCCGGATCCGGAACTTCCGGGTCGCTCCCAGCGATAAGGAGCCGATGATGTTCCCCATTTCGGGCTCGTCGTCGGCGTGCCATCCCATGCTATCCGATCCTGAGCGATAACGGTTCAGCAAGCAGTAGTTATAGTCGCCCAAAACGGCCTCGATCCTCGCCTTGATCTCCCATAGCGTCGTCGTCCAGGGAAGGGCCACGTTTTGCGTGCCCGAGTAACGATAGGTGATGCCTTCGTCGCCGTGGGATGCGGTCAGCCGCGGCTGCATGTGGCCGAAAATGCCGGGCTTCTGCTCCCAGACCAGCGTGTCTCGTAGCGCGACGAAATAGGCATCCGCAAGGTTGGTCGGCAAGAAGGTTGCGTCGTAAACCAAAAGACCGCCATCCGCCAGTTTCATGGTTTTCATGAAGATCGAGGATAGCAGACGATTTTCAGCAAGGTCGAGAGACTTTTCGGTGGTCGCTTTGACGGCCAGGGAACTTGCCAGCGACCGAAAAACGCGCTCCGTCATCGGCGTTTCGATGTCTTGACGTTGGCCGATTCGCCCCCGGCAAGGAGACAAGAAAAGTCTGTGAGCTAGAATCTCGATGGTGGCTCACTCTCCTCTCAATTGGGCTTGCTCCCGGCGACGGGCCAGGCGGCGGACGCCCAGAAATACCGTGGTGAAACGCAATGATCAGGCTGCATCAACGCCACGTGGGTTCTGGTGCGCATTCCGCGGGTCGTGGTGTGCATTCCGCCGACATTGACTCCGAGAATTCGTTGCAATCGCAATCACTCGCTCTGCCGGAAACCCCGAAACGGCTGGCTGCCGCGGTGCTCGACTCACTGGCGGCGCAGATCGCGATCGTCGATGAGACCGGCACGATCGTGGTCGTGAATCGCGCCTGGAATGATTTCGCCGCCGCGAATGGAGCCGATCGAGACGCCGTATCCCCGGGAACCAACTACCTCCACGTGTGCGACCTGGCCGAGGGCCCTGGGGCCGATGAAGCGGCTGCGATCGCCGCGGGTATCAGGGACGTGCTCGCCGGGCGGATCGAAACCTTCGAGCTGGAATATCCCTGTCATTCCCCACAACGGTGGCGATGGTGCGCCGGGCGAGTCACACGCCTGAGAGACACGGGACCGCCGCATGCGGTCATCGCTCACGAAGACATCACGCCGCGAAAACTCGCCGAGCATGAGAGGGTTCGATTTCAAGAGCATCTCAAACAACGTCTGGGGCGCACCAAGGCGCTGCGGCGGGTCGACGCGTCGATCACCACCGGCCGCGACCCGCGGTACACACTGGGGCTCGTCGTTGAGCAGGCGATCGACCAGCTCGGGGTGGATGCGGCCGACATCCTCCTCCTTGATGAAAAGACGAATACCCTGGAGCTCGCGGCAGCTCGCAACATCGCCCACGACGGCGGCTCTCAAGCAGGCTCCGGCTCGATGACCCTGGCCAGGCGGGTTGTCAGTGTCGGCTTGCCCCTGCACATCGCCAACCTGACGGACGCCTTGACGGGCGATTCTCGCGTCGCCCTGCTTCGGGACAAAGGCTTGAAAGCCTATCACGGCATCCCTCTCCTGGCCGACGGCAAGGTCAAAGGGGTGCTCGAATGTTTTCACCGAAACGCCGTCGACACCGATGCCGAGTGGCTGGAATTCGCCGAGATCCTCGCCGCTCAGGCGGCCATTGCCATCGTCAATGCCAGGCTCCTCGATGGTCTGCGCCGCTCGAACGACAATTTGCGGGCCGCCTACGACTCCACCATCGAGGGCTGGGCACGCGCCCTCGACTTGCGCGATCATGAGACCGAAGGGCACAGCCGCCGGGTCATGGACATGGCGATTCGTCTGGCGGAAGCCATGGGTATGAGCCAGACCGACCTGGTTCACATGCGGCGCGGGGCCCTCTTGCACGATATTGGCAAGCTCGGTATTCCCGACGCGATTCTTCGCAAGCCAGGTGAGCTCACGGAGGAAGAGTCGTCGATCATGCGCCGGCACACCGACCATGCCGTCGAGATCCTCAGCCCGATCGAGTTCCTCGTTCCGGCGCTCGACATTCCCCGCTTCCACCATGAGCGGTGGGACGGAACCGGCTATCCCAGCGGCCTGAAGGGTGCGCAGATCCCTCTCGCCGCACGAATCTTCGCGGCCGTGGACGTCTGGGATGCACTCGGCCACGACCGCCCCTACCGTCAGGCATGGCCCCCCGGCGCGTGCAGGACTATATTCGCTCGCAGGCTGGGACCCATCTCGATCCACGCGTGGTCGAGGCTTTCATGAGACTTCTCGCAAAAAAAGTCAACGAACCACCGCGGAACGACTGACTACGCGACGCGCGGTGGCCCGCCCAAACGGCCTGCCAGGGCCGGCGCCCGATTTGACCTGCCTGCCCCAACGTCAGGATCAAGCGACCATTTCGCCACCGGGGTCACCCGGCGGAGGTCAAAACTCGAGAGGCCTGCCCATGCTGAGCCACGCAAACCCGTTGAGGCGCCGCGCCGCGGCGATCAAGGCGGCATTACTCCAACCGTCATCATTCGAGTCGCCCAGCGGCAGACGATCATGATTCAAGAGCGTGGCCACGTGCGGCGCAGCGGCGCACGACCAATGCCCATCATCGTGCAGAACCGCGGATCGCGTCGCGCCCCCTTCGAGAAACCCCACCCATCCGATCATCTTTCGGTGCTCATTCTCGGAGACGCCAGGCGGCCTCCCTTGCTCTTGCGTTCGTTCCATCCGCACAAAAGCTCGAGTCTTGTGGATCGAGATATCGATGTCGATATCGTGAGCGCCGGGTAATTCGGCTTCGACATAAATGTACTCGTCGTCTCCGAAAGGCTCAACAAGGATGCCGTCAGTCGAGGTGGATGGACTGATACCATCACGAATCTGCGCCAGCCCCTCCAGAAGAACTTTTAATTGTTGAACTATGGACATAGCATGAACCTGTCAATCAAGAACAAACGTGGAAGTTAATTTCATCATGGAGCGATTTCTAAAACAAATCCGAAATTAAAAACTCAAGTAGAACATCAAATTAGCTAGTAATTCTTTTTGTAATCGATGTGAATCAGGATCAGGTTAGCCGGAGTGCGATATCAGGTCGGTTTGAGTGAGACGTTGATACGCACCAGGGCAGCCAGCACGAGACCTCGTCGTTGTCCGACATGTCATTGCCTCCGCGGCCCGGTGAGCCAGGCTCCCGGCAGTAGCAATGCTACCGTGCTGGTCGCCACCGGCCATCCGGGGATTTACCTGAAGCGCGGAGAAAATCCGCACGATTCCTGGCGAATGAGCTACTCGGCAAGAGATGGCGAAAGGAAGTCCATCGCGCCGTTTTAGTATCCCCGGCGTGAAGCAGGCGGTGGGGCGATGTCGCACGATTGCTCCCGAGGAAATTCATTCCTCCAGGGGGATCAACCCGCGCCGGACGGCGTAGCGTACCAGCTCGGACTGGTTTCTGATGCCGAGTTTTCGCATCAAGTTGGCGCGATGGTTTTCCACGGTTCGCTGACTGATGTGAAGACGCGCTGCGATCTCGGGGCTGGTTCTCCCTTCCGCGCCGAGTTGCAAGACCTCGCGTTCGCGCGTGGTCAAGGTTTCGTGCGGGTCGAGATGAGCGGACCTGGTTTGTTCAACGTAGGCATCAATCGCGCACTCGGTGACCGGCGGGCTCAGGTCGCGCCGGCCGGCGACGGCTTCTCGCACCGCGCGATCGAGGTTTTCTTCTTCACAGCCTTTGAGCACGTAACACGTCGCGCCGTTCTTGAGCGCTTCGGCGACAAACGCGTTGTCGCTATACATTGAGAGGACCACGACCCTGGTTTGCGGCGACCGCTGGCGAACGATCCGAAGGATCTCGAGCCCGCTCAAGCCCGGCATCATCAGGTCGAGAATCAGGATGTCTGGTTGCAGACGTTCGACGAGCCGCACGGTCTCGAGTCCGTCGCCTGTCTCGCCGACGATCGAGAAATCGGGTTCATCCTGAAGAAGCGCTCGCATTCCCCTTCGCACGACGGGATGATCATCGGCCACTACGATGGAGAAACCCATGTTCTATCTCCGTTTTGAACTCCGCAGCGGTAGCTCGGCTGTGATCTGAGTGCCGGCCGATGGTGTCGATTCAATAGCCAGTTGACCGCTCAGGAGTGCGACGCGCTCTCGCATGCCGGTCAGGCCGCCGGATACCGAGCTCGCCATGGCGGCTTCGGAATCAAAACCACGACCTTGATCCTCGACTTGAAGGCTCAGGATCTCCGCATTGGCCCATACCCGCACGGTCGCGCTGCGCGTGTGGGCATGGCGGGCGATGTTCGTGAGCGCTTCTTGAATGAGCCGATACGCGGACGTTTCCACCTCGGACTCGAATCGTTCATCCAGCCCCTTGTGCTTGAAAGTGACCTCAATCCCGGTCTGGCGCGTGTAGCGCTCAAAAAGCACCAGGAGAGCCGGCAAGAGACCGAGCTCATCGAGTGCGGCAGGCCGCAAGTCAAACGACAACGACCGGATACGCTCGAGCAGCACGTCGACGGTCCGTCGCGCCTCCTCGATGCGGTCGTTCGATGGGGACGATGGCGAGTGATCGTGGGTTTTCAAGAGCAGCCGGAGGCCTGTCAGCTCCTGGCCGACTTCGTCATGAAGCTCGCGTGCCAGGCGCCTGCGTTCAATCTCTTGCACTTCCAGCACCTGCGTTGAGAGCGATTGCATACGATCACGACCCGCTTTGACCTGCTCGTAAAGCCAGACGTTTTCGATGGCCACGGCGGCCGCCTGCGCAAGCTGTACGACGATCGCCTCGTCGTCGGCGCTGAAATCGCCTTCGTATTTGTCGGACAACTGGATGAGCGCGAGGTTATGGCCATCGCTTCCCACCAGGGGAACCGCAAGCCAGCCGCGCACCGCGACAAGGTGGCCGGCCGCCTTGCCGAGGCTCGCGCCACTGGGGGTGTGCCTCGAGCTCGGCTTGCGTCAACCGCAACGGACGGCTCATTTCACACACAAGTGAATAAATTTCCGTTCCATCGAGTCTCCCTTCATGGCCTTGCCAGTGTGCGTATTTTTCCGAGAACGACACACACTGAAGTGGCTGCGCCCAGTTGGCGTCGGCCGTGAAGCTGGTGACGCAGAGATGAGCCCCCACGATTTCTCGAGCGGCTTCCGTGACAGCCTGCGCGACCATGGTCGGCGACCCGGCTGAGTGAATCTTGAGTGATGCTTGCACCAGGCCCTGGAGTTGAGCCGTGTATTTCTGGACCGACTCGTTTGTCTTCTTTTGCTGGGTGATATCAGAGCATATCGCGACAGCCAGGATGATGGCTCCCGACCGATCGCGAATGGGCGTTGAGCTGACGCAAATCGTGCCGCGACTGCCGTCGTCGCGCAAGACGTTGATCTCCTCGTGCCACACGGTCTCACCGTCATGAATCGACCGCGCCGCCGGCCAATCCGCGGCGAGATAGGGCGTTCCGTCCTTGTGAAAGCAATTGAGTTGTTCATACTCCTCGATATTTTGAAACGAGAGAGGCTGTTTGCGAAGGATGTGCGTCAGTTGATCGTTGGCGAGGATCAGCCGTCCCGAAGGGGCTTCGACAATCGCCACACCCGCGGCCATCTGCGTCAGCACGGCCTTGAAACGGGCGCGTTCGACTTCCAGTTGCTCGAGAAAACGGTCCTTCTCGAGCTCGAGCGCGCCGGCTTGTCGGATCCGGTTGATCCACCAATCAACGCGCCGCGCCTTGAACTCCGAGCTTGCGAGCGTGTCTTGACATAACACCAGTTCCGGCGGCTCGTAGTAGGGATTGGCACAGAGATGGTCGCCAAGAATCACCATGGGATGCGTGCGCAGCACGTCGTGCAGCACCGCCGGGGCGAACCGCCCGCGGTCGTACAGGCAGATGACGACTGTCTGGCTGTCAACCAGAAAAGGGTTCAAGAGACATTCATGTTTGATAAGCCGATGACAACCCACCTCCGTTCCCAGCGCCTGGCTTATTTCACCGATGACCCATAACCCGGCGAAACCGTCGGCGAGCGCCTGGGCTTGTTCCGCACGCAGGTAGTCGATCTTGGCCTCAGGGTCGATTCCGGAGGTCTCGAAGAGCGGATCGCGCTGGCTGCTGAAGCGTAGGGCACCAAGTTCGCTCATACGTGCAACGTCGATGGCGGCGGCCAGCGATGTCTTGATGTCGCCTGACGTGGCTTGATCGGCAATGACCAGACAGCGATCTCCTCGCGCCAGCCCTTCCTCGATAAAACTGGTGACGATCGCGAATCGTTCGGTCTCATTTTCATAGATCGCGCACGGATGCTCACCGTATTTCAACGCACTGGCTTGTCGCCTGAATTCACTCGACATGTTCTTGCCTCCGGCTCGAGGCGTGTCAGATGGCTCCACAATAATTCTTTTGAGCAGGTGTCGCGCTGGCCTGGATCGTTCCATTCGAATCGAGCGGCGCTGGGGCACTCGCACTTGCCAGCGAAGTTTCGATCCCGAGCCGCGGTAAGATCTCCTCGCCAATCTCTTCGAGAACGTCGCCAGCGCTCCACGTTTGCAGGGCTTTCGAGGTATCTGTCGCGTGGCAGGTGATCGTATCTGGTGACGCCGACAAGGAGGGCACGCTTGCCTGCGGGCGGTGGGGATTGGACCGTGGTGGGTTTCCCGGGGCCGCGGAATGGTAAGGCGGCGAGGCTGGCGGCCGCGTTTTCGGCAAGGCGTGCTCCGCCGTCCCGTAGCGGACCGTTTCCGGACCAAAACCCGAGCCGAGTTCCAGGCCGGTGAAGATGCGGAGTGTCACGTGCGCCTTGAGCCGGGGAATACCTGAACAAGACATTGGCTTTTCTCCCAATCCACCGAACTCGGCGTGGGAAGCTCGAGAGGACGAAGCTTCTGCTGAGCCAGCGATGGCACTCGGCTCGCCATGAGGCTCGGCCTTGCTAGGACGGAAATCGACCCTGATTCAGCGAACTCGGCGTCCACGTTCCGTCGTATTTTGTTGTGCCGAGCAGGGACCTTACCTGCCCTTCGGGCATCCTTCCGCGGGGAGAGGAATAAGAGCCGTGCAACACGACCGGGGTCTGGGGCTGCTGCCAGGTTGTCTATAACCCTGGCGCTTGCCGTCGTTTACCTTGATTCAGACGTGGAACCCTACCAATCCCTAGTGTAAGATGCGAGCCATGGATGGCACAACGGGTACGCATGTCAATTCGTCTGGCAATACCGCCGTCACGTCGAGCCCGCCGTCGAAGGCCAATCGAGTACGCCGGATTGGCGCGCGCCAGGCGCGGCGTGCGCGGGGGGCGGCCGTCGGAATCTTGTGCGCGATCATCGCGTGGTGCCTGTCGCAATTGCCCATGATGCGCGGTCTTGAGGATTGGTTATTTGATGGCGCCTTTGTCGTGCGAGGCCAACGCGCGACGTCGAGCCGTCTGCTGCTTGTCGATGTCGACGACGGCTCGCTTCATCAATTGCACCGGCCCTCGCTCTATCTCAGCCCGCAACTGGCCACCGTGATCGGATACTTGAATGAACAGGGCGCACTTGCCATCGGTGTTGATGTCTTGATCCCGGAGGCCTATTCGGCACTCTCCGAGCTGCAGCGCGATGCCACCGGCGATGCGACCGTCATGGGAGAACGCGTTCAGAGTGCGGGCAATGTGGTCTTACCCGAGTGGCAAGTGAGCGAAAACAATCTGGTCCGGCCGCTCATTCAATGGCAGTTCCGATTTCTTGACGAGCCTGATGCCAATGGTACCGATTTCGGGTTTGTGAATTTCACCGAAGACGGCGACCGGTTCGTTCGGCGGCAGCAACTGGCCGTCAATCGAGAGCATGGCCCGGCCGGTCTGGCGTTTGCCGCGGCTCTACTTGCGCGGGCACGCAAGGCGCCGATCGTGTGGGACTCTGGGAAACGGGTGCTGTCGTTCGAGCAACGAGCGATCCCGCTCGATGTTGAGCAGATGATGCGAATCAACTTTGTCGGGCCGTCGGCCACGTTTCCGACAATTTCACTTTTGAACGTGTTGACGGCAGTCGAAAAAAAGGAGGCCATCCCGGATGTTCGGGGCGCGATTGTGATCGTCGGCAGCATCAGCGCGAGCGGCCAGGATGTGCACAACACGCCTTATAGCAACCGCTACGCCGACCACTTTTTCCGGCTCGGGGGCGGGCTGATGTCGGGGCCCGAGCTGCATGCCAATATCATTGCGACGCTCGAGGATCGTGCGTTCATCACGACGCCCTGGTGGCTCTCGCCGTTGCCCTGGTTCCTGCTCACGGGGGCGGCGCTCGGGCAGGCTTTCTTTCGGCTGGGGCTCGGCTCGGGGTTTGCGCTGGCGACCGTGCATCACTTTGGCTGGAAGATCCTGGCCTGGGCGGCGTTTTTCATCGGCCACTGGCGGGTCGAGATGGGGGGTATGTTCGTACTCGGAGGCGCTCGTTTACGCGGTCGCATTCGCCTGGCGCTGGCGAGTGCTCAGAGAGGTTCTTCCGCGGTGAAATCGGCGCCGATCGCCCAGGCCCTCGAGATGGACCCAAACCGACTGCGCTGGGGGGCGAAGCGCGTGAGATCTCGGTGTTCTTCGTCGACATCCGCGATTTCACGAGCTTTTCGGAACAGCACACGGCCAGCGATGTCGTCGCGTTTCTCAACGCCTATTTCGGCGCGGTCATCCCCGTGATCGAGGCTCAAGGCGGAATCATCGATCAGTTTATCGGCGACGGCCTGATGGTGCTTTTCGGAGCGATACCGCCGCGGCGCGACCACGCAAGTGCGGCCATTCGCGCGGCCTTGGCCGTGATCAGGGTGATCGACGACAATCGCATGGACTGGAAGTCGCACGGGTTTGAAAGTCTGCGCGTGGGAGTCGGCATCCACACCGGCACGGTCTTGCTGGGCGCCATCGGCTCGCGCACGCGGCTCGACTTCACCGCGATCGGCGACACGGTGAATGCCGCGTCGCGCATCGAAGGGGAGAACAAGCGCATCGGCTCGAACATTCTGATCACGGCGGCAACGCGCGACAATGTGCCGGCGGCCGAACGGAGAGAGCTGGGAATCCGCGACGACGCGCTGGCGGCGACTGTGAAGGGGAAGCAGATCGCGTTATCCTTACATATCGTGGACAGTCCTGGAACGGGTCACCTGTCATCCCGTTCGGCAAGCGGCCTGGCCGGGGCAGGTCTGACCAGGAATTGATCGATCTCTCCGAGAGACCTTGAGCCCATGGCCGTTCTTCTGCTGACCCTGAATCTGCTGGCGGGAACCCGTGGCGAGTCAGCGGCCGAGCCTGACGCTCTGGCGATGGTGCTGAGCGTGCGGGGCGCCACGCATCATCGGCCGATGGACTTGCTTCGGCGCGGCGACGAGGTGCAAGTGTCGGCCGCCAGCCAGATGCGGCTGGTGTTCTTTGCCGACGGCCATCGTGAAACACTGAATGTCGCCGGCAAGGTGACGATCACCGATTCGGGCGGTAAGCCAGCCGGGTTGGTGAAACACGAAAAGACGAGCGTCCCGGTGAATCATCTTCATGCGTTGCGGATGATGGCCGAGAGCGCCCGGGGCGGTGTTGCTTACGCTCGTGGAACGCTCGAACCGCCCATGCCCGTCGCGCCCATCCACCTGGCGATCGTGCTTACCGATCGGCCCTCCTTCGAGTGGATGCCGGTGCGCGACGCCAAGCACTACACCGTCGAATTGTTCCAGGGAAAAGCCGTCCAGAAGGAGCACTTGTGCTGGTCGGAATCGACACCCGCGGATCGGCTGCATTATCCATCGGCCCATCCGGCCCTGCTGCACGGTGAAGCCTACACGTGGACAGTGACGACGCATGCGAACGAGGTTGTTGCCAAAGGTTGTTTCAAGGTCAGCACCCAGAAGCTGGTCAGAGACATCGAGACGATCCGCAAGCTGGCCGAGAGTCCCGACGTGGCCGATCGGTTGCTGGCGGCTTTGCTCTACGAAAAAGAGCACGTCTATGGCGAGTCGCATCGACTCTTCGACACCCTGGCGAAAGAAATGCCAACCGAACCATGCTTGATCCTGGCGTCGGCACGTCACCTGGCACGGATGGGACGGACAGAAGATGCCAGGCATCGTGAGAAGCAGGCCATGTTGCTGATGGGACAGAAACCGTGAGCTGACGGAACAACAAACGCGGCGGCTGAGTTTGCTCGACACGTTTGTTCACGTTGAGACCCGATGTGACCGATCGCGGAACGGTGAGCCTTTTCGCGCCTGCTCGCTCGGATCGTCTGTGTCGAATTCGTGACCAGTGAGGCGATGTCGTGGAGCTCGACACTTCCAGCAAGACTGAGGCTCGGGCAGAAGCCACGCTCAAGAGGGAACACCATGGCGACCGGACCGACTTTGACGACCTCGCCTCCGTCAATCGACGAATGGAAGGACGTTCTCGCGGAATTACTCCCATCCCAGGGTCGATGGAGCGTGGAGGAATACCTCGTGCTGACCGAGCACTGCAACCGGCTGGTCGAGTTCACCGATGGGTTCCTGGAAGTCCTTCCCATGCCCACTGACAAGCACCAGGCGATTCTGGGGTTTCTGTATCAGGTTTTCCTCGGTTTCATGAATCCTCGTGGGGGCAAGGTGCGTTTTTCGCCGTTGCGGCTGCAAGTTCGGCCCGGCAAGTTTCGCGAGCCCGATCTCCGCTTGCTGCTTTCGGCTCCCGACCCGCAGAGACAGAACCGGTTCTGGCTGGGTGCCGACCTCGCTCTTGAAGTCGTCAGCGAAGATAAGCCGGAACGCGACCTGGTCGACAAGCGGGGCGACTACGCCGAGGGCCGCGTCTCGGAATACTGGATCGTCAACCCGCAGGCCGAGACGATCACGGTTCTCCGCTTGCGCAACGATGTTTATGAAGAAGCCGGCGTCTACCGCCGCGGGGAATCGGCGGTGTCGCCGCTCCTGGCGGGCTTCTCGATCGATGTCGCCGCGGTCTTTGACGCGGATTGAAGTGATCGATCTCGAACGCCAGGGGCTTCGCCTTCGAACCGGGTGCCACGGTCGTTTCCAAGCATTCGCCCCGGCCAGTCGGATGGCTCTGCCTTTTCAAGAGGCCCAGCTCACTTCTGATAAGCCTCGAGCAGCTACTTGAAATGCTGGACGATGAGAGGTTATGGCATCGGATACCCACGGCATTGCTTATTGGATGATCCGGTCAGATGAGTGATTTCCGCGATGTCGATCCTCGGGAACTGCGAGTGCCTCCGTCCCGTCGGCAGGGGGCCGACCCGGCCAAGCTGTCCAGACAGATCTCCCTTTTCGGCCGTTCGTCGGTTGGCATGCCACCGCCGTGGGTATACGAGGGGACAGACGGAGTTCTCATGGTGTACAATGGCGTAACACGGGCGACGCGGATGGCCAAGCTCGCTCCGGGCGTATTCATCCGCGTCGAGGTGATCGGCAAGCTTCCCAAGGCGTATGCCTCGGACCCCAAGATCGGAGACGTGCTCCCATGACCACCGAGCTGCAACGTGAGGCAATGGCCGCGCTCGCTGAGGTTTGGACACTGTCGCCTGATGTCCGACTCGGCCAGTTGCTAGCCCATCTCGGCTTCCTCGGAGAAGCCCATCTTGGGCGGGGGCTAGGATACCTCGAGGACGACGAAATTCTCGCGATCATCTATCGCCACAGGTCGGAACTCCTTGCACGCCTTGAAGGCGAGCCGACCCTTGCAGCGCGGCGCTCCGAGATCGCCACATCAGTGTCCGGCAGTCCGATGCTGGTCGATGCGGCTTCGGCTGCTGAGCTTGGTCATTAGGGTGCAGGAGGGCGAGCATTGGCGAAGCCTTTGCATAGGCGCATGACAAAAGCCATAGCGGCAGCCGCGGACGGCGACCAATTCGGAACGCCACTCGCTTTGCCTCGGACTGTATCGCCACGGTCTTCCGTCAGCCACGCCTGCTTTCCGTTGGTTTGCTTGCCTCCTGACGAGGCCCGCCCAGCTCACTTCTGATATGCCTCGAGCAGTTTCTTGAAATGCTCGACAATCTGATCGATGCTGAAGCTCGCCGGCCGCTGAGTCGGAGGAAACTCCTTGAACGTCGATAGAAACCGGGTCACGCCCTCGGCACCAAAAAAGATCACGTAGGGCTGTGAGAGCAGCCAGTCGTAATACGTATTCGACGTGATATCAGCCCGCTCGTAGGGATCGGATTGCAAATCGAAGATCTTGGGAAGCCGCAGCGTCGTGAACGGCTCGGCCCAGACGCGCAGGGTGCCGGGCACGCGTTGTTCCTTGAAGACGAGCTTCCAGTTTTCGTACGCATCGCCACCAGCTCGCCGTCGTCGTCGAGGTAGAAGAACTCCTTGCGCGGGCTTTGCTTGGTCTCGCCCGTCAGGTAAGGAAGCAGGTTGTAGCCATCGAGATGGCTCTTGAAATCCTTGCCGCTGGCGTGATGGCCCTTGAGCAGCTTTTGCTTGACGTCTGGCTCGCCGGCCGCCGCGAGGAAGGTCGGTAGCCAGTCGAGCCCGCTCACCGTACCTTTGGTCACCGTGCCCGCCTTGATCTTGCCCGGCCAGCGGATCATCGCCGGCGCCCGAAAGGCGCCTTCCCAGTTCGTATCTTTCTCGCTCCGAAAGGGCGTGGTCGCCGCGTCGGGCCAACTGTTGGCGTGCGGTCCATTATCGGTCGTGTAGAGGACGATCGTGTTGTCGCTCAACTTCAAATCATCGAGCACCTTGAGCAGCTTGCCGACATGCCGGTCGTGCTCGATCATGCCGTCGGCATACTCGGTCAAGGCGGTCAGGCCGGGGGGCGATCGGTGCTCGGCACGCACATGCGTTCGAAAGTGCATTCGCGTGCTGTTAAACCAGCAGAAGAACGGCTTGCCGACCCTGGCTTGCCTGGTGATGAAGTCAACGGTCGCGTCGCTCGTCTCATCGTCGATCGTTTCCATCCGTTTCCGGGTCAGCGGGCCGGAGTCGGTGATCGAGCCGCCCGCGAACGACTTGATCACGCCGCGCGGGCCAAAGTTCTGGAGAAAGCGCGGGTCGCGCGGGTAGGTGCGCTGCTCGGGTTCTTCCTCGGCGTTGAGGTGATAGAGATTGCCAAAGAACTCATCAAACCCATGATTCGTCGGCAGGTATTCGTCGCGGTCGCCCAGGTGGTTCTTGCCGAACTGGCCCGTGGCATAGCCGTGGTTCTTGAGGAGCTCGGCAATCGTGGCATCACGGGCCTGCAAGCCCACGGTCGCCCGCGGCACGCCGACCTTCGATAGCCCGGTGCGCAGCGTCGACTGACCCGTAATGAATGTGCTTCGCCCCGCCGTGCAACTTTGCTCGGCATAATAATTGATGAACTTCGTTCCTTCGTTCGCGATCCGGTCAATGTTCGGCGTCTCGTAGCCCATCAGCCCAAATGAATAGGCGCTGATATTGGTCTGGCCGATGTCGTCGCCGAAGATCACCAGGATATTGGGCTTGTCGCCGGTTTCCGCGGTTGTGGTCGCTGTCGCTGTGGCCGCCGCTGTCGCCGTGTCGGCGGTCCGCGGCGTCGCTTCGGCCATGGCGAGCAGCGTCTGGCGGTTCGACTCTTTCGAGCAACACGCGGCCTTGATCGCGGGTGCCCCCGACTCTCCCAGGCTGGTCGTCGTCGCGACGGTTGCTGACGCCCTGGCCGTTGTCAGGCGTTCCACGGCCGCCACGGCGTATCCAATGAGCGATCCCAGTGCCAGCAGTACGCAGATCCGCGGTGGAAGCGGCAGTCGAGGGCGAATTCGGTTCATGTCTTGGTCCCGCGGGATTGTCCGGTCAGGTCACGTCTCATCGCGCAAATCGACCGATCCAGGTCAGGAGCGTACACGTTTTCAAAAGCGCATGGAAGCGGCCAGCTACAATGACTTGTAGGACAGCAATTTCAAACTGGCCGTGCCAATCGTGCTTGCCGCGGAATTTATGGGAAAAGAGCAAATCAACGGCTCATTCAAGATCGTGTGATGGCCGGTCGAATCGACGGCCGCCTCGCCCCTCGCGGGGAGGCTGATTGGTCGGCTGAAGTCCTGGATTGGCTCGGATTGGCTCGGTTCTGTGATATCATCGGATTCGTCAACGCGTGGGGTGGAACATTGAATGGCCCCGCGCCGGGGATATCGAGTTGATTTTTGTCGGAATCTCACGCGCTGGTTCGGCGTTCGGCTTGATCGAGGCGAAATGCATGTCAGACGCGGCCGTTGAGGAAGTTTTCCCTGCCAGAGGCCCCGGAGACGACGATGCCGGGCGTCGGGCTCTTGTTTCGGCCCAGCAAAAGGCCCTCCTGGCGAAAATCGACGCGGCCACGGTCAGGGTGGGAATTATTGGTCTGGGCTATGTCGGGCTCCCGCTGGCGCGGGCGTTCAGCGACAATGGCATCGCGGTGCTCGGGTTTGACATCGACCCGGTCAAGGTGGCGAAACTGGAGCGTGGCGAGAGCTATATCGGGCATATTCCCGACGCCCAGATCGGCCAGATGCGCGAGCGGGGCTTCCGCTCGACGGTCGACTTCGCGCGGTTGGGCGAGCCTGACGTGGTCATCATTTGCGTCCCGACGCCCTTGACCGACGCGCGTGATCCCGACCTGAGCTACATCATCAACTCGGCCAGGGCGATCGCCGTGAGCCTGCGGCCTGGGCAGCTCATCGTGCTCGAAAGCACCACGTATCCAGGCACGACCCGCGAGGTGGTCTTGCCCCTCTTGAGCGCGACGGGGCTCACGCCGGGCGACGACTTCTTCCTCGCCTTCAGCCCCGAGCGCGAAGACCCGGGCAATCCGCAATTCTCGGCTCCGACGATTCCCAAGGTGGTGGGGGGACTGGACGCGGCGAGCCTCGAACTGGCCGTCGCGCTCTACGGCAAGGTTGTCGTTCGCGTCGTGCCGGTCTCGAGCCCCGAAGTGGCCGAAGCCTGCAAGATCCTCGAAAACACCTATCGAGCCATCAATATCGCGCTCGTCAACGAATTGAAGATGATCTACGCCAAGATGGGAATCGACGTCTGGGAAGTGATTGAAGCCGCCAGGACCAAACCGTTTGGATTCCAGCCCTTTTACCCCGGTCCGGGCCTGGGGGGCCATTGCATTCCGATCGATCCGTTTTATCTTACCTTTGTGGCGCGCAAACACGGCCTGGCGACGCAGTTCATCGAGCTGGCCGGCGAGATCAATACATCGATGCCGAGTTATGTTTTGAGCAAGGTCGTCGATGCACTCAACGACCGGTGCCAGGCCGTCAGGGGGAGCAAGATCACCCTGCTGGGGATGGCGTACAAGAAAGACGTCGACGACCCGCGCGAGTCGCCCGGCTTCGAGCTGATGAGCCTGCTCATGGATAAAGGCGCGGATGTCGAGTACAACGATCCGTTCATCCCGGTGCTCCCGTCGATGCGGCACTATCCGAACCTTCGCATGGCCAGCCGGCCGCTCACCCCTGAATATCTGCAATCGCGCGACTGCATTTTGGTCGTCACGGATCATTCGGGATATGATTGGAGCTGGATCGCCCAGCACGCTTCGTTGATTGTCGATACCCGTAACGCGCTCAAGGGTGTGGTCACGCCGAAGGCGAGGATTGTGCGTGCTTGATGGTTTCGGTTGAAGCGTGACAAGATCTCTGTTGGTCGGCTCAACCAAGGGGGCGCGCCATGGTGTTGTGGATGGCCGGCCCGGCTTTTTCGGTAAGCTAAAACGACAGCAAGAAACGGCAATGACACGATCTCCGCTCGCCCTTGTTACTGGCGGGGCCGGTTTCATCGGCTCGCATCTTGTCGAGGCCATGCTCGGCGAGGGCTACCGCGTGCGCGTGGTCGACGACCTCGCGACCGGCCGCCGCGCCAATCTGGCGCAGGTCGAGGGCCTTTACGAATGGATCGAGGGGAGCGTCGCGGATTTCGCGATCTGTCAGCGCGCGGTCGAGGGGGTCGACTACGTATTCCACCAGGCCGCGATTCCCAGTGTGCCGCGCTCGGTGCGCGAGCCCTTGGCCTCGCACGAGAGCGGTCCGACGGCGACGATTCATATCCTTGAAGCCAGTCGCCAGGCGGGCGTGAAGCGCGTGATGTTCGCGGCTTCCAGCAGTGCCTATGGTGACACAGTGGCACTCCCCAAGCACGAAGACATCTTGCCTAATCCGCTGAGTCCCTACGCGGCCGGGAAGCTTGCTGGCGAGCATTATGTGCGTGTCTACGCCCAGACGATGGGGCTCGACGGCGTCAGCCTGCGGTATTTCAATATCTTTGGTCCGCGGCAGGATCCGGCGAGCCCGTATAGCGGCGTGATTTCGATCTTCATCAAGACGATGTCACAAGGCCAGCGGCCGACCATCTATGGCGATGGCACCCAGACGCGTGACTTCACGTATGTCGCCAACGCCGTGGCGGCCAACCTCGCCGCGATGCGGCACCCCGATCCACTGGGCGGCGCCGTTTTCAACGTCGGCTCGGGTGAAAGTATCCGCTTGCTCGACCTCGTCGACGCACTCAATTCGATTCTTGGCACCCAACTCGAGCCCCTGTTCCAGCCGGCTCGCGCCGGCGATGTGCGCGATTCGCTCGCCTCCCTCGCCCGGGTGCGCGAGGTTCTCGGCTATCAGCCGCTCATTTCGTTTCAGGAGGGCCTGCGGCGCACCGTCCTTGCGACTGCCGCGTCGAACTTTTCTTGATCGCGCCTATCGGCTTCAAGGTTTGTGCGGTGGCGACGAACAACTTGCTGTGAGACGGGCCGAAGCTGTGCCGCACGCCTGCGGAATTTTGACCAATCTCACAAGCTCCAGGTACTTTACCCATGATTGCCAGGGCGTTAGGATGACCTCGCCCCCTGTCTGGCACGCGCCATGCGTGTGAGGGCAGACAGTGCAGTCGGAAAAACTTATGACGACTTTTCAGCGCGGAGTTTGTCTCTCATGTCGATAGACCCCAAATCAGCCCCCTCGCCGGCAACACCAGCCGCCACCGTGCCCCGCGGGACGGGTATACGGATTTTCATGTGGCCCAAGGTGATTTTTCTTTATCCGACAGCGCTCGTCGCGCTTGTTTGCGGGCTGGGGATGTCCATTATTAACGATCGAACACATGATCCGACCAAGCCACTCAAGACGGCCGTCGACAAGAAATACTGGAGTGCCGAAACCAACCTGAGCGATGAGGCCCCGACATCGGATAAAGTCGAGCGGTTCCGCACGCCGCAAAATTTGCTGGCGATGCTGTTCCTGGCGATGTTTGCCTTCAATCTTCTGGTGATGGCGCTCGATTTTCCGCGATTTTCGCTCGTCGCGGTGATTCTGGCGGTTCTGTTCCTTGTCTTTTTCATATTGTGGCTAGGCGCGTATTACCAGCTTGATTTGATGAAGCCCATTCACCTGATCTTCAGCGAGATCTACGCGGTGGCGAACAAGGGCTTCTACTTCATGGTCTTCGTGACCCTGGCAATCGTGTTTGCCATCATTTATGCGACGCGGTTTCTCGATTACTGGGAAATCTTGCCCAACGAGATCTTGCACCACCACGGGCCGCTGTCGGATCTCGAGCGCTATCCGACCATGAACCTGAAGTTCGACAAGGAGATTCCCGACGTTCTCGAGTGGGCTCTCCTGGGCGCGGGCCGGCTGGTGCTGCATGTGCCCAACGTGCAAAAAGCCCTAGTGCTCGACAATGTGCTCTTTATCAGCGCCAAGGAGCGAGCGCTCAAGAACGTGATGAGCCGCCTCGAGGTGCGCGTGACGACCGATCAGGAAGCGAACGAGGCGCTGCTAATTGATCGAAGCCATGCGATATCGCGCCGGTTCTTGAGAACGAGGCGGTGATTTTACGCCGCCTCTTCTCATGCCGGACGCGGTAAAGCCGGCGCCGCCGCTCCCGTGCCGAGATGAGGCTTCAAGATCGCCTCGGCAGCCGATGGCCCGCCAGATTGGCCGGCCGCCCGTTGCGCGCGTAGTTCCGCCAGGATCGGACCGTTCATCATGTCCTCGACATCGCGAAGCCGGCGGGCGACATAGGCGCCATCGAGCACGCGATGATCGTAAATCAGTTTCACGACGACCCGGCCGGTCACCGGATCGATCGGCCCGTAGGTCAGGGTCGTGGTGAGCGGTGAAATCGGGTGAATTTGCTCGGCGCCCGGCGCTCCATAGCTCGACAGGCCAAAGGTCCCGAACCGCTTGCAGCGCTTCTGGCCTGAGAAGTTCAGCGTGCTCCACCAGAGCCAGTGGCGAATCGGCGTCGGAACCCGGCTGAACCGCAGCGCCATACGATAGAAGCCGACCTTTTCGAGCGTCTCGTGCTTGTACCATGAGACGGCTTCTTGAAGCTGTGCCAGCGACTGAGTCGGGGCGCGGAAAATTCCGACGAAAACACCCTCCTCGCCTTGATAGATTCGCTCGATGGCGAGCGAACAATTCATATGAGGGTGCTCGTAAAGCCGCGGCCAGGGAAATTCCAGGAGCGAGCGGCGCAGCGGCGCATGTTCGGCGCCGACCATCGCGTAGGCCTTCATGAACAGGCACGACCATGACGGCCGCGCAGGGTGTTCGACGCGCGGTGCGACCAGCGACGAGACATCGAGGACCCGACTGACCGGGGCCGACGGAATCTTCCGCGCGAAGTGAACCAGGTCGCCAATGAAGCGCCGCGGCCCCGCGATCGGGACGTATCGCCCTTTCGGTTCGTGCATCCATGCACCTCAAGGAATTTGCACTCAATGCCAGTCAATTGATCAAGACGAACAGCCGGCCAGCGCGCATGGATGCCTCGGCACGCGTGTGCGCACTTCCCCCTGCTCGATCGTGAAGGAGCCTACAGAAAATCGCGCGGCGAGGGAAGCCGAAGCGGCGAAGAATAGCGCTCGGGTTTGCCAGCGTGCCTCGCGGCCATCGGCCGACCGGGCCGTTCTCAACGTCACGCTCGACCTCGACTCGCGGCCGTTTAACTGAACAAATGTCAGCGCCATCTCACGCGCGTGAGATGGCCGCCGTCTCGAGATCCGCCTTTGAGTGGCCGCCGAAAATGCATGTCGCATCGCTTGAATAACGATCGCATCACTGTCATCAAGAATGATATGTTGGCCGATATGACCATTCTTTAACTGTGTGCCTCGTGTCCCCGGCAAATCGTCAATCCACGAACATCAGTTCATTTGACATCAGCAAGATCTGGCCATAACGTTCCCAGGGAGTCAGCGGCCCCTTCAAGTCGGCTTTGGCCGCCCTGGCCTGGAGGAATCGAAGCGCCAACTCGATCTCGTTTGCCGAGGGGTCGCGTTGATAGACAACCTGATAGAGGTAGCGAACTCGCTTCGTGTCGTCATCGAGTCGCTCGAAGGCGGGGCGCTGCACGATTCGACACGCTTGTTCCATCACGAACGGGCTGTTCAGGAAGAAGAGCGATTGCTGGGGGACGGTTGTGGCGTCGCGCTCGGCCGTCGTGAGATCCGGGTTGGCCAGATCAAACGTCCTGAACAATGCGGGCAAGTCGTTGCGATCGATGACTCCATAAACCGTGCGGCGATGAGAGTAACGCGGCTGCCTGGCTGTCCCGCCCTGAACCAGGTCGACCGGTCGGCCCCCGAGCGAAGAGTCGAGATCCCCCGCGACAAACAGGAGCGTATCCCGCATCGATTCGAAGTCGAGCCGCCGCCGGTTGGTTTTCGCCAGCAGGCGGTTGTCTGGATCCCGCATCTCATAACGCAGGTTGTCATCGGCCGCTTGCTGATACACGCTGGAAAGCAACAACAAGCGGTGCAGCTTCTTGAGCGACCAGCCGTCTTGCATGAACCGCCATGCGAGATGATCCAGCAATTCGAGATGGCTCGGCGGATCGGAGCGCAGACCAAAATCGTCGGGAGTCGCCACCAGACCGGCTCCAAAATGATGGAGCCAGACGCGGTTGACCATCACCCGGGCGGTCAGGGGATTCTCCCGACTGGCGATGGCGCGGGCCAGCTCGAGCCGGCCGCTCCCATGGGTGAACGGCTGCCGTTTGTCGCCCGTCAGGATCGCGAGAAACTGCCGGGGAACCTCATCACCCAATCGATTCGGATTTCCACGGATGAAGACCCGGCTATTCCTCGGCTGCGGACTGTCCACGATCGCCATCGCACGCTGAGGCGCGCCCGGATGACTGGCGTCAAGCTGCATGATTCCAGCGCGGAGCGGTCCTATTCGCATGAGCGCCGGCACATTATATAAACTGGGAATCATCTCGGCCGGCAAGTTGCCGGGGCCGTCCTGGCCGTGAAACACCTGGCGTAGTGCTTCCTCTTCGGTGTCGGGAAGTCCCTGACTCTGAGGATGGCTTTGCAGGTGCTCTTGCCAGCGATTGTCGACCTCCGCAAACAGTTTGCCGTAGCGCTCGGCCACCTCCCTCAAGGAGGTTGGTGGTTTGCCCGCCAAAGCCCCTACCACCAGCGAGTTCAAGGAATGGCCGCCGGAATTGGCGGCTAACCTGGCCGATAACACCTTGGCTTGGTCGGCGAATTCCGCGGTTGGCAGCCCTGCGAACGCGAACCAGGGGGCGAAAATCGGGTCGGATTCCGGGTTGAGTTTTTCGAGCGCCTTCGCCCAGCGCTCGGAGCCGGCCCGCAGGATCTTGCGGTCGCTCAAGCCGAACTCCTCGCCAGCGAGCTCGGCCCGTTTTCCTGGTTCGCGGCTCAACAGCAAGTACTGGGCGGTCAGCTCTCGGTGCTGCTTGAGTACGTCGGCCGCTTGTGTGCGAACGAAGGTGTCCCACCGCGCCTGAAGCGGTTTCTTCTTTAGCAAGTATTCGGCGAACGCTTTGGGATCGGGGTCAATGCCCAAAAGTGGTAGCTCGGCCGGCTCGACCGAGCTGGCGAAAATCCCGTGGAGGGCGTAATAATCACGCGTAGGAATCGGATCGTACTTGTGGTCGTGGCACCGCGCAGCTCACCGAGAGCCCCATCATCCCCCGTGTGACCGCATCGATCCGGTCATCGATCGTGTCGTGAATACTGTTCTCGAACTGCCGGCCCACAGTCACGAACCCGAGACCGGCCAGCACGCGTTTATTCCCGCCCAGGTCGAGCTGATCGGCGGCAAGCTGCTGGAGCAAAAACTGGTCGTAAGGCAGATCGTCATTGAACGCACGAATCACGTAATCGCGATAAGTGTAGGCGTAGGGACTGTCACTACTGGCATATCGGGCGACATCGAGCCAGTGGCGGCCCCAACGCTCGCCGTAATGCGGCGAGGCGAGCAAACGATCCACGACTCTGGCAAACGCGTCCGGGGCCTCGTCCGCCACGAAGGCCGCGACCTCCTCGGGGGTCGGCGGCAAACCGATCAGATCATAAGTCGCCCGCCGGATCAGGGTTCGCTTGCTCGCCGGCCGCGCTGGCTCCATTCCGGCGCGTTCCAGTTTGGCCAGGATAAACGCATCAACGGGCGATTGTATCCAGCCCTGGTTCTTGACGGTGGGAACCTCGGGGCTCGTCACCGGTTGAAAGGCCCAGTGCGTACGTGCTTTCGCCTTGATCGTGTCTTCGCGCGACGGCCCCTGCCCTCGGCAACGGCGCTCCCATCTTCACCCAGGCTTCGAGATCGGCAACCTGGGCCGCGGTCAGTCTCTTCTTGCCGTCAGGCGGCATGCGCAAGTCTTTATCCTGGTAGCGCACGGCCTTGATCAGCAGACTTTGATCGGGATCACCGGTCACGAGAACGGGGCCGGAATCGCCGCCTTTGAGCAGCCCCTCTCCACTATCAAGCAGCAGCCCCCCCTTGAGATTCTTGCTCTCGCGGCCATGGCACTGATAACACGTGCTGGCCAGGAGCGGGCGGACCTTCTGTTCGAAGAACTCGATACCCGGCGCGTCCCGGCTCACATCGGCCGCAGCGGCCTGGAGCATGGGCGACAGACTCGCTACCAACGCCAGCGCAAGCCATGGCCACCAGATCGCTTTGCGCAGGTCTGAGCTTTGCACCGAATTTCTCCTTTGTGTCGGGATGTCCCGCGTGTCGCTGGCCGTCATCCGGATGTCAGGCAATCAGGTCTTTCACGACTTCGCCATAGACATCGGTGAGGCGAAAATCCCGGCTGGCGTGGCGGTAGGTCAGCCTCGTGTGATCAAAGCCGAGCAGGTGCAAAATCGTGGCGTGCAGGTCGTGTACGTGGACCTTTTTTTCGATCGCCTGAAAGCCGAAGTCGTCGGTGGCGCCATGGACGTAGCCCCCCTTGACGCCGCCGCCGGCCAGCCACATGGTGAAACCGTGATGGTTATGGTCGCGGCCGTTGCCCCGCAGGTTGTTGGGCAGGCCCATCGGCAATTCCACGGTCGGCGTGCGGCCGAACTCGCCGCCCCAGATGACCAGGGTATCGTCGAGCATGCCGCGCTGTTTGAGGTCTTTCAAGAGCGCGGCGATCGCCTGATCGCACTGCCTGGCCAAGGCGCGGTGGCCCGATTCGAGGTTCTGGTGATGGTCCCAATCGCTGCCGATCCAGGCCTGCACGAAACGGACCCCCCGTTCCACCAGCCGCCGCGCGATCAGGACCGTCCGGGCCTCGGCGCCCGGCCCGTACATCCGGCGGATCGACTCGGGTTCGCGACGGATGTCGAACGCCTCGGCGGCCTCGTATTGCATGCGCGAGCCCAGCTCGAATGACTGGATGCGTGCCTCGATCTGCTCATCCCGGTCGCGGTTTTGACGGTGGGCTTCATTGATCTCTCGCAAGAGATCGAGCTGGCGCGCCTGGTCGGTGCTCGAGATACGGCGGTTGGTAGTGTTTTCAATCAGTTTTTCGATGTCGGTATGCTGGGTGTCGACATAGCTCCCCTGATAGCGCCCGGCAGAAACCCGGCCCGCCAGTTCTGGGAACCGCCGTTACCCGGATAACCGCCAGGACGCATTGCGACAAAGCCGGGGAGGTTCTGGTTTTCGCTGCCCAGGCCATAAGTCACCCATGACCCGAGACTGGGCCGGACCAGCCGCGCATCGCCGCAGTTCATGAGCAGGATGGATGGTATATGATTCGGCACATCGGCCTGCATCGAACGGATCACCGCGATATCGTCGACGCAGTCGCCGACGTGAGAAAAGATCTCGCTGACTTCGATCCCGCTCTGCCCATAGCGCTGGAACTTGAAGGGCGACCTCAGAACGGTGCCGGTGCGGCGTTCGGTAACCAGGTGCATGCTGGCAGGGAGTGGCTGGCCATGGTATTTGTCGAGGCTCGGTTTGGGGTCGAACGTATCGACGTGAGACGGACCGCCGCTCAGGAACAGGTGAATCACGCGTTTGGCCTTGGCGGCAAAATGCGGAAGCCTCGGCGTCAGCGGCGATTCGAGATGGCCGGCCGGCGCGTGGCGTTTGCCGGGTGCGTGGCGTCTCCAAACGCGTCACCCATGATGCCTGACAATGCCAGCGCGCCCATACCCATGCCGCCGCGGCAGAGCAAGGTGCGGCGGGTCAGAAAGCGGTCTTCCCATCGTGCTTGGTCACGGTGCATCGATCTCTCTCTCTTCTCCATCGAGCAAGTCAGGAAACGTCATGCCAGAGCGGTAGCCAGGCTGGGGCAGGTCAACTCGCCCCAGCCGGGCCAGGCCGGTTCGGTTCGAGTCACTCCTCGCTGTCGAGATCCAGGGGCTTGCCGACTATTTCCTTCCACTGTTTTTTCTGGGTATCGGTGAGCAGACCCTCGACCTCGGCCTCGTGTTCCTTCTTGAGCTTCATGATTTTCGGCCAGATCTCCTGCTTGTCACCGCCGGCCTCGGCTTCCTTGATCAGGGGTGCGACCTTCTTTTGGAGATCCTGCATCACGGCCATGAATTGCTTCCGCTGGTCGGTCGTGATCTTCAGGTCGGTCCCGAACTTACGGCCCCCATCCATCAGGACGAACACGCCCTGTTGTTGAAGCTCCACCTGCTGGAGGCGCTGGCGCTGGTCGTCCTTCAAGGTTTCTTTCAGGAACGCGGCCAGTTTCGCTTGCGCTTTCTGGCGGTAGGCCTTGAGTTCTTTCTGGCGATCCTCTTCTTTCTTTCCATCGATCGACTGGAAAAATTCCATGGCGTCGGGAAGCAGTTCATGAAGGTTTTGCTCGAGCTTTTCCTTCTGCTCGTCGGTCAGCTTCAGGTCTTCCTGCACCTTTTGGCGGAGCACCACGAAGGGCCCCTGGAGGTTGTCCGCCAGATCCTTGCGCACCTTCTCGGGGATGTCCTGGGCATCAGCCCGCACAGTGACGAGGCCAACCAGCACCAGCACGCCAACTCCGACTGTCAATCTTTTTCGCATGACTTTCTTTCCTTTCGCGATCGGACCGCCGTCCTATTTTCGCACGTTCTCGATATTTTCGGCAAAACGTTCGTGGGGCCGTTGGGAGCAAGCCCCAGGGGAGCGTTTGCGGCGCTTTGTTTCACCATTCTGAGCGGCAGTGTGCGGTTCCACCGCTCGCACTTCAGCCGCGTTGCCTGCCACCGCGACGCGTTCTCTCTGTTTCTGGAACTGTTCATGATACCCTGAAACCAGGCCCCGGGTTTCATGCGCTGAGTCTCGTAACCGCGAAGCGGTCGATGAGCACGGCCATGGCACCCGATCGATCGACCTTCGCAGCGTGCGGAACTTGATCTGATTCGAGTGAGAGCCGCAATCCCGGCGGTACGCGTCTCGTTCCAGCGACGTCTTGCTGTCTGTCGCAAGGTTCGTCGAGAATACATCGGTTCGCCCCGACCGGGAGCATCGGGCTTCGGTCAGGGTGATCAACGCGGCGGATTACGGAGGTCGATAGTGAAAACGGGGGTTTGACCATGATCCGGACGAATGCGGTCGGTTGGCTCGGTGTAATCATCGCCTCGCAGATGGCGGCCATGGCCTGGGCCAACCCCGACGAGGGGCCATTCCGCGACCTCAGCCTGGATCGGGCGCAGCGGGCCGCCAAGGATGGAGCGAAGCGGTTCGTCCTGATCGATTTCTACACCGTCTGGTGTGGGCCGTGCAAGAAGCTCGACGAGACAACCTGGAAGGATCAGGAAGTGCGCGAGTGGCTCTCGAGCCAGGCCGTCTGCCTCAAGATCGACGCCGAGAAAGACGAGCCCCTGGCCGAGAAGTACCGCATCAATGTCTATCCCACAATCCTGCTGCTCAAGCCCGACGGGTCGGAGATCGACCGTCTTGTCGGGTATCGCGACGCCAGGACCTTTCTGGCTGATGCCCGCGAGGCACTGGCCGGCAACAACAGCCTGATGCGCGCCCGCAAGAAGCTCGAAGGGGCCAACGCCAACGACCCATCGCTGCGAATGCATTACGGCGATGCGCTCTGCGCAAGAGGGGCGGGCCGAAGACGCGCTTTCCGAATATCTCTGGTGCTTCGACCACGGCTTGGAGCATGGCCCTGGCTTCGTCGGCGTCCGCCTGTCGTTTCTGCTCGGCAAGATCGCCCAGCTCGGGCAGACGCATCCCGCGGCCCTTGACGAGCTGCGCAAAAGGCGCGACGCAGCCGGTAAGAAGATCATGGCCAGGTCGGCCGACTTCGGTACCGCGATGGATTTCACGGGGTTGAGCTCCACGCTCGAAGAGCCGCAGGAGACGCTGGCTCTGTTCGATCGGATCAAAGCGGACAAGTCTCAACCCGTCGCCGTTCGTCAGTACCTGTTCGATCAGGCCCTCGATGAGCTGCTCAAGGCAAGGCGGTACAAGGAAATCGTCGCCGATTCTAATACCACGGCGAAAGTGCGCGAGCGAGTCGCGCGTCACGAGCGGGCGAAGGGCCGGTATCCCAACGATGCGCAGCTCCGCACGTTCATGAAGACCCAGGTAAGCAAAGACGGGGCGAAGTACTACGAAGCGCTCTTGGCGCGGGCGACCGGACCAAGGCGGGCGAAGTTGCGACGATACTCATCGCTTTTGACCCGTCCGACGCCTACCCGCACTTGATCGCCGCCGCCAAGCGAGCCGGCGATGCCCCCGCGGCCGAAGCCCTGGCCGAGCAGGCACGCGAGGCGGCCAAGACACACCCAACGCCGGAAGCGCCAAAGGGCAAGCCGGGCGAGCAATGAGCGGATCATCTCTTAGGCTTCGACGATCTCGTTCTTGCTGTGGCGGCCAACATCGGACCTCTGCAAGTCTCGCGTCTTCTAACCTATGTTGCGCAGGTGCAGATAGCCATGCCGCGATTTCCGCGGGAATCTTGACTCATAGGCCGGCAGGTCTTCACTACAAAACGTGATGGTTACTCAAACGTTCAGGTAGTTCAAGTCGAGGCCGCCAGAATTCGCGCTGGCTCGGCTGTGGGCCGGGCGACTCGACGCAGGACCAGCGTCCCGTCGATTGTTTCCAGAGCACAAAACTTGGTGTCGGTTCGGTTTCGTCGCGCAAAACCGAACGATCGCTGTTATTTGCGGCCACGGATCGGCACTTTATTTCACGAACCACACTGACGCGATCTTTCCTTCCTTGACCCGGTAGATCGCGACACCCAGGATGAGGCGACGACCCTTGGCGGTAACTTCCTCCTGATCGATCACGGTGTCGCCCTGAACGATCCTCGTCAGGATATTCGCCTTGAGGTCGGGATTGGCGGCGAACAGCTTGCCGTAGCTCTTCCGCATCGCTTCCAGGCCGGACAGGGTCTCCTTGCCGGGGAAGTCGTAAAGCTTGATGTCGGGAGAGTACGTCGCGAGGAACGCGTCAAGGTCATGCCTGTTGTAGGCTTCGACTTGCTTCTGGACGATCGCCTCGGGGGAATCATTCCTGGCTTCCTGACCCGACCCGGCGCAAATCAACAGGGCCAGCAGCGAGACGACTGCGAGAGGCTTGAGATAACCCGGCATTTCGGCTCCTTCTCGCCGCTCTATTTGTGGAGACCACGTCGGTCAGTTGTTACGCGAGTAATTCCGAGATGACCTGTCCGTTCGAGCCGATCTTGATCGGCTGGCCGATGCGGTTGGCGAAGGCCGTTTCGGGATCGATGCCGAGCTGGTGATAGAGAGTCGCCATCAGATCCTGGGGAAGAACCGGCCGGCTCCTGGGGCGTTCGCCGCGGGCGTTGGATGCGCCGATGATTTGCCCGCGTGAGAAACCGCCGCCGGCGATCAAGACACTCATCACGTTGCCCCAGTGGTCGCGGCCTGGCACCGGGTCTGATCCAGGGACGCCGGTCTTGTTCATCCGCGGGGTGCGGCCGAACTCGCCCATGACGATCACGATCGTCGAATCCAGCAAACCGCGATTATCGAGGTCTTCGATCAAGGT
This sequence comes from uncultured Planctomycetota bacterium, assembly GCA_963818265.1. Classification (GTDB taxonomy): domain Bacteria; phylum Planctomycetota; class Planctomycetia; order Isosphaerales; family Isosphaeraceae; genus CAWFRS01. Next base: position 1,692,065 of record CAWFRS010000001.1, read on the forward strand.
GCCGACCGTGGCATCGAGGATGGGCAAAACGGCGTGCATGCCCTTCTCGAGGCTCGAGTGATAGTCCCAGCCGCCGAACGTCAAGGTCACGTAACGCACGCCGGCCTCCACGAGCCGACGGGCCAGAAGCGCACTCTGGCCCCACTGATGGCGCGAGTAGCGATCGCGCAATCGCGGGTCTTCCTTTTGCAGGTCGAACGCGTCGCGCGCTGTCTGACCCAGCACCATGGAGAACGCCTCCTGTTCAAAACGGTCGAATCCGTCCGCCATGCCGCTGGCCTCGAAGGTTCGCCGGGTCTGATCGAGCGCGCCCGCAGGCCCCGGCGGTCGTCGAGTCGTCGTGTGTTCATGCCGGCCGGCAATGTCAGATTGGGCACGAGATACGACTCGGAATTGGGATCGCCATCGGCATTGAACGGGTTATAGCTCGACCCGAGATAAGCCGAGCCATGATAGCCCGGCGCGATTCCCACCGAGTGGGTATTGGGCAAGCCAACGTAGGCTGGCATCCCCGGCTTTGTCGCCCCCTTGGCCCGGGCGATGATCGAGCCGGCCGAGGGATACTGCGGCCTCTGGTTCAAGGAGTTGGCCCCGAGATAGCCAGTCAACATCCAGTGCGCCGCCGCGAAGTGATCGCCATTGTCGTGATGGAGCGACCGGATCAAAGACACCTTGTCGAGCAACCGGGCGTGGTTGGGCAATAGCTCCGAGACGAGCACGCCCGGAATGGCGGTTGGGATGGCTTTGAGCGGTCCGCGAAACTCGGCCGGGGCCTCGGGCTTGGGATCATAAGTCTCGTGTTGTGGCGGCCCGCCATCGAGCCAGATCAAGATCACCGACCGATCGGGAAGAGGCGCCAGGGCGCTCGTCGAAGCGATGGCACGAGCGCGAAGCGCATCGGCCAGGGTCAGTCCCGCCAGTCCCAAGGATCCCACCTTGAGGAAATCGCGACGGCTGACGCCGTCGCACCGCCGTGGAGACGACTTCCTGAGCTCGAGCATCGTCAGATCTCCGGAATGGCCTGAAACCGCTGCCGTTTTTTTACCTCAGTTTCACCACCATCAGGCAGGTCGTGCCAGGATGCCACGTCGCGGCCATGCCACCGCCGCGCGGCCTCCGATCGACAACGACGGTTCAGTTCAACCCAGTGACGATGAGATTACAAGACGGTTGTTAAATAAAAATTTTGCATCGCCTTCGCTCCTTTGCAGAAGCGGATTGCGGGCGATGCGTCTCTCATGAAGAATGAACAGGTGGATCGCCGAGAGGAAAGTCGGCGACACGCGGATGGTCGAGAACGACAAGTTCTTGCCTGTTGTTTGTGCGAAATGACCTCGTGGTTGCAGGAGCGGCGCAGCGTTCGCCGCAAAACACCCACGGCAGCGGGGCGGCCGCTCATGAACCGCAATTTACGCCCAACCCAACCCACGCCAGTTCGACTGCACGACCGCGTGAGAAGCTATGCCTCGTCGGCTGCGACAGACCCTCGCCAAGCCCAGGCACGCTGCGGCGAGCAGGGCGATCATGAAGCTCGGCGGCTCCGGCACGGCGGCAGCGGGAGTGACGGCTGCGACTGCCGTGCTGTCAATCGCGCTCTGGGCAAACGTAAAAACGGAAGACGTTCCGTTTGGGTTGAGATCAATGGTCGCGACACTGCCGCTCGGGTCGGTTGTCAAGAGCGGCGTAACGCCGTCGGCCGCGTAAAGCGACACCGCGAAGGCCGAGCCAGTCGTCCCGCCTGGGCCCAGAGTCGCCGGACCAGAGAGCGTCACCGTGAAACTGAAACCAGTACCAAAGGTAAACCCCTGAAAGACGTCGTTATAAATCTGGTCGTTCATCAGTGTGAGTGTGCCTGGTAATGATCCCGTGGCATCACCGGTCAGCGCCGCTGGCTGCTCGAGGGTTCCACCGCTGGTCTGGAAAGCCGTCACGCTGGCGGTCGCGGCCGCCGCACTGGCGTCGCCTGGGTTAAACTGAAAGTCAAGGTTGCCGGTCTGCATGCTGAGGGCCGAGGTATCAACGCTCACGTTGAAAACCAGGTCGGCACGCACTGGGGCGGGCGTGAAAGCACTCGACAGCAAGAACACGACGGCAAACACACAGGGAACCTGGGGTCGACACAAAGGAATTTCTCCCTCAATGATGCTATGCGCTGGCGATCTCGTCAGTGACGAGCAGGCCATACGTGAACGACAATAGCTTGGGATTCTTGAAGAGAACGTTGAACGTAATCGACTGGCCCGGGGCCAGTGTGCTGGTGCCAAGGCTGATCGCAATATAAGGGTTGCCGTCGGGTGCGGTGCCGCTCGCGTTGGCCAGCGTGACGCCGGCGGGCAAGCCTGTCACCTCGAACTGGAGCGTATCGATCAACGCAGTCGAGCCCATGTTGGTGATGGTCACGGTGCCACCGAACAGTTGTGTCGCGCGATTATACACAAGCCCTGACTTGCTCACCTTGACCTGGCTGGTGACGTCTTCAGACAGCACCGTCAGCACAACATCGTGACGGCCGCCTCCTGAATAGCTGAGGCCGAACGTGTAACTATCGAAAGCAAACTCACTCCCCTGGCTGAATGTGCCGACGACACTGCCACCGCTCTGATTGTTGATGATGGTGAAGTGCTGGCCAACCGTCGGCCGGAATCCGCCCAGGAACGAGAGGCTCAGGGTGGCGCCGCTGAGAGCAACGGTCCCGCCCGCCGCGACGATTGTCTGGTCGTACTGACCTCCCACGGCCGTGCCTCCCAGTTCTTCCTTGAACGTGGAACCGGGCGCCAGCGACAAGCTGGCCACCGTGAGCGTGCCAGGGGAGTTTCCAGGTGACAGAGTACCGCCGTCCTGAACGGTCGTGGCTGCAACCTTGCCATCGCCCGCCAGGGTGCCATCACTGTTCACCAGGATGGTGGAATTGACCAGACGGCCGTTCACCACAAGTTTGCCTAATTTGATCGTGGTGGCGCCGGAAAATGTGTCGACGTTCGAGAGCGTCAATGTGCCAGCACCCGTCTTCGTAAGACCATTGACAGGCTGTGGGAAGGCCGAGACGGGGATATCGACGAAGTTGGTGCCGCCACTGGGGTCCCACTGAGCGTCCATCGTGGCGCCGCCATTCCCCTGGTAGTACTCGATGTCAATCGTGTGCAACCCTGGAGTCAAGTCCACCAGACCGGTCGCCTGGGTGGCCCCCTGAAAATTGTTGTTGTACACGACGGCATTGCCGTCGATATAAAGCATGCTGCCATCATCGCTGGTCGTTGCGAAGTCGATCGGTACCGCAGCCGTGCCACTGCCAGGAATCAAGATATCGCCGTACCAGCGGGCCTCGACGTTGTTGTTGCCGCCGCCGATGTTGTAGTAGGCAGGATCGCCCACGCTATCGGCAAACCCATTGTCGGCGATATCCGGGAAGTCGATGGGCCCGATGAGCCGCGCCGTCACGCTCGGGGTCTGGTTGCCCAGCCACGACGGATTGCTCGCGTTCGCCGGCTCGATCAGATCCTGGGTCGCCGGAAGGTTGTAATAGGCCCCCGTCAGTCCCACGATCGATCCCGCGGTCAAGCCGCTGATCACGCCGCTGATTGTGTCCTGACCTGACGCCGAATCCGTGAGATTGCCGAAGGTGCCCAGGCTTATCTTGCCGGTCACGACAATCGCTCCAGCGCCGGTCAGGTCAAAGCCCTCACCCTGGCTATTGATGTCGCCGCCGAGCGTCAAACTGCCGGAAAGTGAGCCGATCACGGCGTGACCCTGAACCGTGATGGGGCCGGCAAACCAGTTCACGCCGCTGATATTCTCGATCGCCCCCTGCGCCCGCCGGACCCGTTCCGCTGATGGTTATCGGTTCGGCCGTCTTGTAGACGACATTTCCACTGAAGGCCAGCGCGCCGCCGCCATTGACAACGACACCCGCCGCGGTTGCAGGTCCCATGGCCCCGTTGGCCGTCGCCAACAGCGTGCCCGAACTGATGATTGTTGAGCCAACGAACTGATTCTTATGCGACAGGGTCAGCACGCCGCTTCCCGCCATCGTCACTCCGTTAACGGCCTCGGCATTCAAGAAGGCCGAGACGGGGATATCGACGAAGTTGGTGCCGCCAGTGGGGTCCCACTGAGCGACCATCGAAGCGCCTCCATACCCCTGGTAGTACTCGATGTCGATCGTGTGCAACCCTGGAGTCAAGTCCACCAGGCCCGTCGCCTGGGCGGCGGGTTGAAAGTTATTGTTGTACACGACGGCATTGCCGTCGATATAAAGCATGCTGCCATCATCGCTGGTCGTTGCAAAGTTGATCGGCACTAGGGTGCTGCCTGTGCCGGGGATCAAGATATCGCCATACCAGCGGGCCTCGACGTTGTTGTTGCCGCTGCCGACGTTGTAGTAGGCAGGATCGCCCGCGCTATCGGCAAACCCATTGTCCGCGATATCGGGGAAGTCGATGGGCCCGACGAGCCGTGCCGTCACGCTCGGGGTCTGGTTGCCCAGCCACGACGGATTGCTCGCGTTCGCCGGCTCGATCAGATCCTGGGTCTGCGCCAACGTTGAAATAGCTGCCTGCCAGCCCCGGCAGCATGACGGATCCAGCCGCCGCATTGCCGCTGATAGTACCGTTGATCGTGATTTGACCAGACCCAATATCCGTGAGGTTGCCCACGGCGCCCAGGTTGACATTGCCATTGATAATCGTTGCACCTGCGCCAGTGAGTTTCACGCCCGCGCCCGGGATATTGATATTGCCGCCTAGCGTCAAGCTGCCAGCAAACGAGTTGATCAACGCGGTGCCGGCCACGGTGATAGGGCCAGCGAACGTGTTCACGCCGCCAAGGTTCTCGATCGCCCCGCCCCCCGCCGGGCCCGTTCCGTTCACTGTCAGCGGTTCCGCGATCGTGTAGTGCACGCCGCCGACGAACGCCAGTGCTCCGCCGCTGTTGACGAACACCCCGGCCGCAGTCGCGGTTCCCATGGCCCCATTTGCCGCGGCGACGAGCGTGCCGGCGTTGATCGTGGTTGATCCGATGTAGGTGTTTTTAAGCGCCAGGGTCAACGTGCCGCTTCCCGCCATCGTCACGCCGTTAATGGGCCCGGTGCTCGAAAGGGCCGAGACGGGGATATCGACGAAGTTGGTGCCGCCACTGGGGTCCCACTGAGCGTCCATCGTGGCGCCGCCATTCCCCTGGTAGTACTCGATGTCAATCGTGTGCAACCCTGGAGTCAAGTCCACCAGACCGGTCGCCTGGGTGGCCCCCTGAAAATTGTTGTTGTACACGACGGCATTGCCGTCGATATAAAGCATGCTGCCATCATCGCTGGTCGTTGCGAAGTCGATCGGTACCGCAGCCGTGCCACTGCCAGGAATCAAGATATCGCCGTACCAGCGGGCCTCGACGTTGTTGTTGCCGCCGCCGATGTTGTAGTACGCAGGATCGCCCACGCTATCGGCAAACCCATTGTCGGCGATATCCGGGAAGTCGATGGGCCCGATGAGCCGCGCCGTCACGCTCGGGGTCTGGTTGCCCAGCCACGACGGATTGCTCGCGTTCGCCGGCTCGATCAGATCCTGGGTCGCCGGAAGGTTGTAATAGGCCCCCGTCAGTCCCGGCACGGGCCCGAACCCTGTCGCGGATGCGCCGCTGATTTCGCCGCTGACCGCGTCTTGACCTGATGCGGAATCAACAAGATTGCTTTGAGTGCCCAGATTGATTTTGCCCGAAATGTTAATTGTGCCAGCGCCCGCGAGAGTGATGCCCCCGGTTCCCTGACTGACGAGATTGCCCGTGATCGTGGTGGTACCGGAACCCGCGATCAGTAACGTGCCCCCGCTGGCATTTGTAATTGAACCGCTGATCGTTTCATTCTGTGATGAGTCGCCGAGATTGATCGTTGGCACGCCGCCGCCGGAATCGGCCGTGATGGACATGGGTGCGGCGTCGGAAATGATCCGGATCGTGTCGCGGCTGTCGCCGGTGTCGAGCGTCATCGCCGACACATCAGTGGCCGGAATGGTCACCGTCGAGGTTCCCGCCCCGGCGACCGATCCCGCCCTCGCGCCGGCGACCGCGACAAGCACGGCGGGGTCCGACAGCGTGTAAACGTTCCCCTGCAACTGGACGGTAAGTCGATCCGGTACGCCTGCCGCAACACTGAACGACAGTTTGCCACTGCTGTTGAGCGTGAGAGTCGCACTGCCGAGCACGCTGACGCTGGCATAGGCCGGATCGCTGAAACCCGACACATTCTCCGCAACGATCTCATAACTGTACGTGTGACCGAGCGGGACGTTGGTATCGGTAAAAGCCTGGGTCGTCGGGGCGCGTCGCTTGTCTCGGGCCGGTCGGTGTAGAGCGAATAGGGGCCGCCATCGACGGATCGCGAGATCTGGTAACCGAGTGCAAAAGGTCCCGCGTGGTCGGTCCAGCTCACCTCGACGCCGTCACCGTCTTGAACGGCCACGGCGCTTGTGGGGGCCGGCGGCACCTTGGGGATGTTGACCGAGGCCGTATTCGAGGTGCTCGACAGTCCCGAACTATTGAAAGCCTGTAACTTGTAGTAATAGGTATTACCGGGGCTCAGGCCGGGGGCGCCGTCGGTGTAGTAATACGGCGCGGAGGCCAGCGTCTGGGTAACAACGTCCTGGGTGAAGAGACTGTCGGTTGCCCGTGTGAGCACGAAGCCGGTCTCGTTGTTTGTTGTGTTGGTCCAGGTGAGGTAGGCTTCCGAACCACTGGCGGGCGTCGCACCGAGGCCCTGGGGCGCTGTCGGGGTCGGGCCCGTCTGGTTCGTCGTCATGGCAGTCGCTACGTTCGAGGGCCCCGACGAACCCGCCGAGTTACTCCCCACGACCCGGAAATAGTAATCCGTGTTCGCCGTCAGGCCGGTCACCGTGTCATTAGTTGCCTCCTGACCGGCATGGGCCACCGTATTGAAATTCACCCCATCCGTCGATTCCTGAATGGCGTAATCGGTGGCAAAATTGGGCGAGACCGTACTATCGGTCCAGTTCAGTTCGACGGCCGATCCAGATAGCGGCTGGGCACTGACGTTCGATGGCGCATTGGGCGCCTCCACGGGTGTCGTCGCTCCGGTCAGCCCGAACACTTGCAGGCTGTCTTGCGTGCCCACAAAGACCTGGCCGTTGGCCACGGTCGGCACCGCAAACTTGACCGTGGCAATGCTTCCCGGTCCGCTATTCCATAGCTCGGTGCTGAGTGACAGCGTGCTGTAGGCATGGATCTCCTTGTTGCCGGTGTCCATGATCCAGGCAATGCCGCCGGCAGAGTCTTCACTCCCATCAGCCGAGATCGTCACCGAACCAGGCACATAGCCGAAATTGTTGTTGGCTGTTTCCGAGGTCGGCTCGAGCGCGGCCACCGGAACGGTAGGAGGGTCCGGCGCAGGATTAGGGGCCACAATGAAAGACCAGGCATTGCTGTCATACCCCGCCACCCAGTAAAGTGTGCCGTGATAATAGGCCGGGGTGCTCAGCGATCCGTTGATCAACACCGGCGGGGTGGAAACGCCCGTACTCGGGTTGTAAACCGAGTTCAACACGTTGTCGGCATTGTTGTTGAAGTTCCCGAGGTTGTCGCGGTCGAGCAAGTAGATCGTTCCTTCCTTGCCGGCAGCCACAATCAAGTGCGGATGGCCCGGAATGCCAGCCGAATCGGGCAACACCAGGGGCGATCCCGAGCCGAAATCCTCGTCGGCGTCATCCAGTGCGTTGACGTTATAAGGCGTGAAGTAGTCGACAATGTTCATGCCCCAGCCGTTGGCGTTTGGATCGGCGGCCGTCGATGGGTTGAACTCGACCTTCACCAGCGACTCATAATAGTCATCGTCGGAAGGAAAGCCACTGGCATCGAGGGGTGGTGGACCGCCGCGCGGGTCACCGTTGCCCGTTTCAAAGTAAAATACGGGTTGTCCATTAACCGTCTCGTCCGGGTCGAAGGTCAGACCGCCTCCGCCGCTCCAGATTCCCCCCTCACCACCATTGGGGTCCGTGCAGAGGACCCCGGAAAGCACCATCCCTTTCGTTGACAAAGCAGTGACATTCCACCGGGCAACCCAGCCATGATAGGGGCCATTGTCGCCATGCGACGCCCATTCAGCGTAGACCTGGCCATTCACCAGGCTCAGCGCCGTGCGGTTGTTCTCGCGTAGCGCGTTGAACTGCACGACCCCGTTGACGTTGCCGTCGCCCGTGCCGTTCACGGCAATCGGTGTGTTATTGGTGTTGCCGTTGGTGGTGCTACCAATCAAGAAGGACGGCGCGGCGTCGTTGCCGTCGCTGATGTTGATCGCGTGCAGCCGCTGAACGTAATAGGCATCAGCGCCGACGAACTCCTTGGTGTTGGGAAGAACATAAATAATGTTGGTCGACGCGTCAATGACCGGGGTACTGGTGATCCCGATCTCCGGGTTGATGTCGTCCGAACCCGTGTCTCCATTCGGAATGGTGCTAACGGCCGTCGCGCCAGGGAGAAAATCATTGGAATTGGTGGTATCCAGAAACGTGCGCTGCCAGAGTATGACACCATCGGATGCGTCGATGGCGTAGAGCGAGTCATGTTGCGTGGCGACAAGAACGACCGAATTATAAGTGCCTGGCGTGCCCACGGTGTTCGGCCCGGCCTTGATGGTGACGTTGGTCAGCACGAGCGGTTCCGCGTAGACCTGACCGTCGAGCGGAGTGTTATAAAGCTGGCCGAAATCGGCGGAGTTGACGTTTGATGACGTCAATTGCGTCTCGGTGAGGTTGGCCCCTGTCGACTGCGAATCGACGTGATATTGCGTGATATTGGTGGCAAGCAGTTGACGAAACTCCAGCAACTCGAGCCGTGGACGACACGGTGAACGCCGGCGCCGGATCTGAAACGTCCGGGAACGGCTCAATCGCGATTTCCACATGCGTTGCATCTCACAATGATCCCCGGTGAGTGGTTCTCGAACCCTGGATCGAGAACCGTTTTCCGAAGAGGAGTATCAGGATCGGCCTCTCACGATGCAGCGCAGAGCGTCGACGCGGGCGTACCGCGAACAACCCATGCCCGCAATCCGCGAACACGACACGAACGCACGGCAATGGTTCTAGACGCTATCTGAAGTCTCGCAAGAATCGCATCGTCCAGGACCGAAATCATCGACGCCGTCGGCGACTCGCTCTTGCCCACGCATGAACATCAATTTCCACACCGAGTTCGATCACGCTCGTTTGCCGAACGAACCGGTTTCAGCAGACTCGCTCAAAACCAATTGTGAGACGCGACGCTTCGACGCTCCGTCAAACTCCAGCCTTCCCTGGCGGGCCGCTTTCGTTACGCTGCCACGACGGTGAGAAATGATCGTAGTGTCTCGAATGTGCAATTGCAAGGACTCTCATAAACGATAGATGCCGCAAATGGCTTGAGTAGCGCGCAGCGAACCCGCAAACCCGATTGGCCTCCCCGGGACTCGTCAGATTCAATCGCTTGCCAAACCCAACAATTCCGTGGTGGGGCATCGTCAATGCGCCGTCGGCGGCTACCGTCGCCCGCGGGCACGGTCACAGGCCGCGGCCGGCACGCCAAAGCCGAACGGCCGAGCGAGCCGCGTGCTCATTCATTCCCGCGGTGCGCCAGATTGTTTTAGACGCGAAGTTACAGCCGTCAAGCTGAACCGAGGTGTTTGCAGCACTCGGCAACGGCGGCTTCCACGGCCCCAAAACGCTCTTCGATCGGATTTTCCCGCCACGCTACCGACTCCAAAGAACGGCTCATGATGAGCAAGTTGTGGGTCCAGGACAATTCTCGCACCAGTGTTGCGAGTTTTGGTAGACCGCGATACCTCTCGACAAACTGCGACATTCGCCACAGATTACTGGCTGGATAGCCACGGTCGGTCAGATGCTTGCGTTGGACGTGCCTGGCCAGCGATTCAACAGTGCCCTTGCCCCATCCTTCGCTGGTGATCTTGCGGCTGATGTGCTCGCCGACGCGCTCCAGTAAGAAAACCCCTCTGATTTCGCGGAGAGCCGATCGGTGCGGCATGCCTGTGTGCGCATCGCGTGCCCCATACCCGAGCCGACGATCACGGCGCTGCGGCAATCGGCGATGCGATATACGCAATATTCCCGCCCGCGTCGGCCAGGAGGGTCAGGATCTGGCCGCCGCCCTGGCCGGCGGGCGGTTCGAGGCTCGAAAGCAAGGTGAATAGGTCGGGCCCGTCCGGCAATCTGGTATCCAGGGGATCGCCAGCTCGAGAGTCTGGTTCTTTCCGGCCAGCTTTGTTCCGTCGATGACCGTGTCATGCCGACGATCATAGAACACGGCCGCGGCGCAGCTCGCGATCGTCGCTGGCCTTGATCGAGACCATGAGTTCAGGCCGGCGCCCTTTTGATAGGCGGAACGCAATCTCCGCGCGGAGGCGTATTGTCGGTCCGGTCGGTTTCGGGGACGAGATAGCGCGAGACGCCCAGCAACCGCACGTTGTCCGTCGAGAACCTCAGGCGCGGTTTTTTCGCCGAGGCGGGAAGATAGTTAACCTGCAAGTGGCGGAACCCCTGGCCCATGATGTTGTCCCGGTCGCGGGCGTCGTGCAAGAGCCCCAACGCATGGCCCAGCTCGTGCGCCGTGGCGCCGAAACCGTCTTCGATGAAATCGAACCGAGGCGCATTCAGCTTGCCGGTTTCAAACGCGGTCCGCCCCTTGATCTGCGTGGCGTCCATGATGAGCTTTTTCTGATCAGCGTACGTCGTCGCGCAAAACTCATCGCGCAGGATCCACGCCGACATGATCGCGAGGCCGCCGTCCGCGGAGAGGTGCATGCCCATGCCGATCGACGGCTGCCACTCCACCGGGGCGGGCCCCGGCTCATAGGTTTCTGGAAAGAGCACGATCATGTGGCGTAACGGGGACGCCACCTCGCCCGGGATGTCGCGGCGGATCTTCGCGAAGTGCTTGTTGTCGTCGCGTGCCGGCGCGTCGCTATAATGCCGCGCCGGCCGCTCGGTACGGACCAGATGCACGACGGGCTTGCCCTGCGCATCGGTTTGAAACGCGAATCCGGCCGTCGGATAGCCCTGATCCTTCAGATCCGAGTAGAGATCGGCCACGACCTGCATGACCACGCGGATCTTCTCTTCAAAGTGGGCGATTGGCTTGCGATCCTTGGGAACAAAATACACCAGGCGAATCTTCCGATCGCTCGGAACGAATCGGATTGATCCGGGTCGTCGATTTAGCTTGATCCACTGGCCCTGCTCCCACGGCTGCCACACCGTGGAACCCGGCAAACGGATCTCACCCCGACCCGCGTGCACTTTCAATCCGACGTCGCGGGTACGATCAACCAGCTCGATCGTGTCGTTCGAGCGGGCGATTTCCTCGAAGAGGTACCGCTCCTCGGTGCCAACGACCTCGACCCACTGGTTGGCGTGGTCATGGATCAAGGCCCCGCCTGTGGTCGCGTTGCCATACCGGAACACCTGCCGTTCGCCCACGGGCACCTGCGCTTTGCCAGAGGCCGGAAACACCATCAACCCCGTCAAGACCAAGAAAGTCATGACACGCATCGCGGAACACCTCCCGGCGCTTTTCAATCTGGAATGGATGCCGCCAATACCCACATCATATCCTGGAATGAAGGAAGGACTTTCTTGCCATGATCAACCCGAACGCCGACCCCGCGCTTTCCGTGCTTGTGCCTCTTCCGTTGGATCTGGCACGTACCATCGACAACCTGGCCGAGCGTCGCGGTCAAGACCGCGTGCAATTCATCGTCAGTTTCCTTCAGGAACAGCTCAATCGCCCCGTGTCTTCGTTTGAGGAGCTGATGACTCCCATCGCAGAGGACTTCAAGCATAGCGGCCTGTCCGAAGACGATCTTGACATCCTGGTCGAGCAAGAGCGGCAAGCTATCTGGGACGAGAGGGACCAGTGAGCCGCAAGGCCGTTTTTGACGCCATGGTGTTTCTGCAGGCCGCCGCCAATCCGGCCAGGCCGGCCCGAGCGGAGCGTGCTTTGCTCTCGCTCGTTCCGGTACTCTCGCACTCATGACAAGTCCGGAAACCGTCGGGGAACTTCGCGATCTCCTGGCTCGCCCAAACATCTGGAAAAAGCTCCCGCACTTGACTGATGAAGTTGCCAACGAATTCATCGCGGAGATCGACCGCGTTGGCACCTCGTTATTTGGCGTACCACGCGTTTTCGAGTATCCGCGCGATCCCAAGGACGAACCGTATATCAACCTCGCGATCGCAGCCAGAGCCGATTACCTCACGAGCCGCGACAAGGATCTCCTCGACCTGATGCAAGACACGAACTTCACTGGGCGGTTTCCAGGCATACGTATACTTGATCCGGCAGCGCTGCTTCGCGACCTGGAGAATCGGCAGAAAAGCGAAGACACCTCACAAGAGCGACCTTGACCGCAGCGTGTTCAAATTGATCCCACACTGCAGGCATTCCATCGTCCGAACGCCCACTGATGCTCAGCTCCCGTGACAGGCTCACCGCGAACAAAACCCATCACGGGAGTTGATCGCTGACGTCGCCTTTCCGAGAGTGAAGGCCATTTGGCTTCGTGCGGCCGATCACCGTGCACTCTCGCTACAGTAAACAACCAAAAACAAATTCCTCAGCGGATGTTTGCAACACGTTGCGGAGAACGATGGTAGGATTGGTCGGCCTTTGGGCGCTCACGGGCGCGGTCTTTGGCCAGGAGCGGCGCGACGATGTGCCACCATGCGCAAGGCCGGCCACGTGGCCGGGCCAGGTAGAATCTCCGACTGGTGGAGTTCAGTAGAGCGGAGTGTCGACTGATGGTACGCTTGCGGACCGTAACCGGCTCGATTGATCGTCTCTTCTCGCGGTGCTATGGTACGGGTACGACCACGCGGCGACAGCCGGCGCGGCGGGCATGGGCGATCGAGACGCTTGAAACCCGGATCGTCCCCGCGACGATCATTAACGTCACGAGTCCAGACGATTCCGGCGCCGGCACACTCCGGGCCGCCATCGAGCAGGCCAACCTCGATATGGACCAGGACACGATCGACTTCGCGCCCTCGGTCACCGGCACAATCAGCCTCTTGAGTGCCCTGCCCGACCTGTCCGCCAGCATGACCATCAACGGGCCAGGTGCCTCGACCTTGAGCATCGCCCGCAGCGGCCAAGCCGGAATAGCCGCGTTCCGCATCTTCACCTTGCCAAACGGGGTTGACGCGGCCATCTCCGGCCTCACCATCAGTGGTGGTCTGGGCGACACCCTCGCGGTCAGCCAGGGGAAAACCCTCAACGTCGGCGGCGGTATCGAGAACGCAGGCACGCTGACACTGACAGGTTGCACGATCAGCGGCAACTCGTCCACCGACTTCGGCGGCGGCATCAATAACCTCGGCACGCTGACCGTGGTGAATTCAACGCTCAGCGGCAACTCGAGCAGCACCGGCGGCGGCATCGAGAATGGCGGCACGTTGACTCTGACGAATTGCACGATCAGCGGCAACTCGGGCAACTTTGGCGGTGCGATTGAAAACGGCGTGATCACGAGCTTCACGTCGGCGACGGCGGTCTACGAGCTGTCCGTGACGAATTGCACGATCAGCGACAACTCGGCTGGCACTGTTGGCGGCATTTCTGGCATCGTCAACTACTTTGGCACGATCAAGAATTCCCTGATCAGCGGCAACACGGGCGGCAGCTATGGCGGTCTGACGTCCGTCACGCTGAGCCACGATCTCATCACCGACGCCCCCGACCCATTTCTTGCCCCGCTGGCCGCCAACGGCGGCCCCACTCTGACCATGGCGCCTCTTGCCCGGTAGTCCGGCCATCGACGCGGGACTGCCCGTCGCGGGCATCACCACCGACCAGCGCGGCGTCTCGATCCCTCAGGGGACCGCGCCCGATATCGGCGCCTTCGAGTCACGCGGATTTGTGCTCACCATCGTCGCGGGAAACTTCCAGAGCGTACCGGAAGGCTCGATCTTTCCCCAACCCCTGACCGTCCGCGTCACCAGTCCCTTTGGAGAGCCCGTCGCAGGCGGACGGGTCACCTTCACCGCGCCGACGACGGGCGCCTCTGCCTCGCTGACTACCACTTCCGCGATCATCGCCGCCAACGGTGAGGCCACGACCAGGGCCACGGCCATGGCCAATAGCGGCGGCGGCTTCTACACCGTCATTGCCGGAACAGCCGGCGCCACGATGGACAGGGCTATCACCCTGGGCAACCTCATCCCGCCGGCCGTCAACAGAGTGGTCTCGGTACCGGCCGTCAGCAGAGTGGTCTCGGTGACGCATTCCCGCAGAGCGATCACTCAGATCATTGTTGGTTTCAGCAAGGATCTGGTCCCCGACTCGGCCACCAGTAGCAGCTTCTTCAGCGCCGCCTCGGGCGTGGAGAAGCGGCACAAGTTTGTCGTCAACAAGCGTCTGAAGATTAAAGGGGTTTCTTACGACGGCACCACCGACCAGGTGACGATCAGCCTGGCCAGGTCCGTCAAAGGCAAGGTGCGGATCATCGTGCACGGCGGTATCATGGCCGCCGACGGGTCGTCGAGCCAGGGCGACTTCACGGCGATCGTCAACTGAACCAAGATGATGGTCCTGGGGCAGAACAGGACCCATGAACGGGTCAGCGACCGGGCCGCTCGCGGGCCAAACGAAGATCGTGCCGACGCCGCCGAAGGGTGCGAGGGTTCCGGTTCCTGGAGCACGTAAAGCTAGGCCTCGAACAGGGCCCGCACGGCCGGCTTCGAGACCTTGCCCATGGCATTGCGTGGGAGCTCCTTCGCCAGAAGCAGCCGCTGCGGGATCTTGTAGGCCGAAAGTCGGCCCTTGCACCAGTCGCGCAGCGCGGGGAGTTCGAGCGCGGTCCCGTCCCTCGCGACCGCGACGGCCGTCACCGCCTCTCCCCAGGTTTCGTCCGGCAGGCCGATGACGGCGCATTCCTCGATATCCGGATGCTCGAGCAAGGCGGCCTCGATCTCCAGCGCCGAGAGCTTGTATCCGCCGCTCTTGATGATGTCCACCGAGAGCCGGCCCATGATGCGGTAGTAGCCGCGCTCGCGTACCGCCATGTCGCCCGTCTTGAACCAGTCGCCTTCGAAAGACCCCGCGCCCTCGTCGCGGCGATTCCAGTAGCCGGGGAACACTCCCGGGCCGCGCACCTGGATCTCGCCGGGTTCATCTTCGGCGGTCACGACGGCCCCGGATTCGGCTTTCAGGCGAACCTCCACGCCGGGCAACGGAATGCCCACCGCACCGGGGCGGCGTTCGCCGCGGTAGGGATTCGACAAGGCCATGCCGATCTCCGTCATGCCGTATCGCTCGAGGAGCTTCTGGCCGGTCAAGGCCGTCCATTGCGCGTGCAAGCTGGCCGGCAACGCCGCCGACCCGGAGACCATCAGCCGGATCGCGCGAACCCCTCGACGACGGTCGCGCGATCGGCCGTCGACAGGGCTTCGATCGCCCCGATCAACTTGACATAGATCGTCGGCACGGCCATGAAGATCGTGTAGGCGCCGGCGCGCACGCGTTCGAGGATCGCCGCCGCGTCGAAGCGCGGAAATGGTTCGATGGTCGCACCAGTCCAAAGCGCGCAGCCCGTGACGTTGATGATGCCGTGTATGTGATGCAGTGGCAGGAACGACGGGATGCGGTCTGCCGCGCTCCATTCCCACGCCGAGACCAGGCTCTCGATTTGCGCCCGGATGTTCGCGTGGGTCGTCACGACGCCCTTCGGTCGGCTCGTCGTGCCGCTCGTGTAGAGGATCATCGCGCGGCGATCGGGCGAAATCTCCGGCAACGGCCTCGCCGGAATGGAGCCGGTCGATTCGACGTCCACCAATCGTACCCCGAGCCGTTCGCACATCGGCGAGATCTTCGCCGCCGACATCGCATCCGCCATCAGGATGCCCGCGCCGGAATCGGTCAGGGCATATTCCCACTCCGAACCCGTCGCCGACAGGCACAGGGGGACCTTGATCCCGCCCGCGCGCCAGATGGCCCACTGCGCGGCGGCGTATTCGAACCCCGGTGACACCAAAAGCGCGACGCGCGTCTCGTTGAGGTCCTCGCCGCCGGCGAGAAGCGCCGCCGCGAGCGCCTCGGATCGTTCGAGCAGGTCTCCATAGGTGCGAACGACCGTCGAGGTGCGGAAACCGACCGAGCCGGCGTGCGAGCGAGCCCGGGCGATGAGCGGAAGTTCGGTCATGTTCAGCGTCCGAAGATGGCCTTGACCGCGACGAAAAATGCCGATGGCACGAGCAGGCAACCGACGCCGGTGTGGAACGTCGCAACGAGCGCACCATAAGGCACGAGCCGGCGATCGGTCGCGGCGAGCCCGGCGCTGACGCCGCTGACCGTCCCGGCCAGCCCGCCGAACACCATGGCCGAACGCGGCGTCTCGAGGCGGAGGAATCCCGCCGCCGCCGGCGTCGCGACCATCACGAGAATCGCCTTGAAGACGCCCGTCGCGATGCTCAGGGCGATGACGTCCGAACTCGCCCCGATCGCGGTGCCCGTCACCGGCCCGACGATGTAGGTCACCGCCCCCGCGCCGATGGTGGTGAGGCTCACGGGGTCCGTGTAGCCGAACGCGCTGGCCACGCCCACCCCGACGATGAACGGCAACGCGGTGCCGAGCAAGAGCGCGATGACGCCGATCCAGCCCGCTCGCCTCGCCTCCTCGGGATGGACCTCGAATGCCGTGGCCACGATCGCGAAATCGCGGAGCATGTTGCCGCCCATCAGGCCGATGCCGCTGAACAGCGCGATGTCCGCCAGGCCCTTCGTCCCGCCGGAGAGCTTCCCGCCCACGTACGCCATCGCGAGGCCCAGAAGGATCGCGATGGCGGAGCCCTGGACGCGGCTCCCGGTCAGCCTGCGCGAGAGGGACCCGGATACCAACATCACCAGGCCGACGAGAGCGAACGCGGTGACGAGCCCATTCTCCTTGGCGGCCTTTTCAAGGATCTCCATCATGTCGCATCGACCGGTTGCGGTTGAACCTGGCCCGGAGAATCGGGATCGCGCTTCTCCGCGCGGTTGATGACCGAGATGAAGCAGCCACATACCAAGACGCTCCCCGTCGCCGCGAGCAACGCCATCGGGCCGCCTCGCAGGGCGGCGACGACGTCCTGCTGCATCGCCATCGCGACGACCACCGGGATGTAGATCGCGCCCCAGTAACGCACGCCGAGCTCCGAGGTCGCGTTCAACCGGTTATGCTTGTGCAGCCAGAGCCGCGCCGAGATCAGCAAGAGCATCGCGATGCCAACACCGCCGACGTTCGTCTTCAGGCCCAAGGCGCGGCCCAACAAATCGCCGCACACGATGCCCAGCAGTTGGCAGACGGCAAGCAGAGCTGTTCCGTGGATGATCATCGGTTGGAGTGGTAGGGTCTCAAATTCGGGCAGCGAACGAGGTCTCGCGCCGGCGATTCCGGGCTCCGCGAGTATCCTCTCCGGCCTGAATGAAGGCCGGATTCATGCCAGGGTTGCGCCCCGTGCGTCGCCGCAATGTGTTGGAGACCATGTTACAGCGGCGTGACGTCGAATTGCACGATCGAATCGGACGATTTCGGCCGAGTTGCGGAAGAATCCCCGAGTGCTCGCTGCGGTGTCGTCGACCGAGGTCTGGAACGCCGGGGCGTTTCATGCGTCCCGAGCCTCGTCGCCGAGTAATCACCCTGCACGGGTTGAATCCCGTTCGGTCGCTTGGCTCAGCCCCAGCTACAACGCCGGAATTATGTCCCCGGAATCCCCCGGGCCTGCCGCCGCTTGGCGGGTATCCCCGTCGCTTAACGGCGTTGAGCGCTCCGCAAAACCCCGTGACTTGCAGCAGTCCTCCGCTTTGGCCCACACCCATAGAACTTCCGACAGTTTGAGCGCACAATAACGCCATCAAGTCGAGTTTTCGGTTTGGTGTCAGACCGACACCGGCCTGCCCAGCCTTCCGGGGGTGGCGATCATGAGCGAGATTTACGATCGTCCTCGACAGAATTTGGATTGTCTGAGCCGAAGTTATCCCGGCCTCTGGAAACAGGTCGAGGCCTTCCGTGAGCAGCGCAAGGAGCTTGGCGACTGGCCGAGCTGGTGTTTCATGCCCGTAGCCCTTGCTGAAAAGATTGTGGGCAAAGGCCAGCCGCTTCAGACCGCAGAGCAGTACATGCATGCTACGTTCCTTGCCGCGGTCGCAGCCTGGCGGTCGACGCAAGGGATCTATCGGTTCGACCCCTCCGCTTTCGATGCTCTCTGGAACACGCCCGTTACCGGCGATATCCCTATTGACGTTCTGTATTGCCTGCCGGAATGGTGCGTCTTCATCCCGACGCCCGACAAGTCTTGGCGTGGCAATCGTCTTAACGGCTTCTTCGCCCATCTCGACCGTAATCACAAGATGCGGCGAACAGAGCTGCGTCTTTTGCTCGATGTATCGCTCCCGAACGGCGACTATCAGGAAGTCTCAATGCCGATCATTATGGGCGCCGGCGGCGTCGCCGAAAGCTTGGCGCTTACGCTTCAATGGAGTGCCCGACCCGATCCCCTCGCCACGCAACTTACCGAGCAGGAACGGGTGATGGCTATGAAGACGGTGCCGTCGCTCGTGTCCCTGGTCCTTTATCTGTGCTCAGTGAACGCGGAGATCAGAGAAAGCGGCGGCGGTTGCCGCGTTCCCACGTACCCGGAACCCAAGAAAACGAAAAAGGGGCTACGTCTATTTGCGCCGGATCGCCCGACCCATTGGGAGATCGGATACCGCCTTGGCGCCGCCTTGAAGCGAGCTTCGGCAGAGCGGGAATCGGAAGAATCGACGGGAACCCACGCGCGCCCGCGGCCTCACATCCGCCGGGCTCACTGGCACTCGTATTGGATTGGGAAATGGAATGAGCCGGATGCGCGAAGGGCGATCTTGAAATGGCTGCCGCCGATTGCGGTCAACCTGCAAAACGTTGACGATTTGACAACAACAGTGCGGGATGTGGGCCACGTATCCGTCACACAAATGATGCACTGAATTCGGTTGACCGGCTGCTTCAGTCTTGCTTTCAAAGTCCCGAACGCGGAAGGCACCTCGGGGCGTCTGAAGGGGACACTGGGGGTCTGAAGGGGACACTACATTCCCAGGACCAACTTGCTCTCGGTCGATTCGCTCCCCGCGCTCATGACGCGGTTTTCGAGACGGGAGGTTCTCAATTATGATGAATGAAACGCTCCCGAAAGAGATTTTGCAATCGGTCAAGCCACAACAGGTGCGCGGTTACGCCATCGCCAAGGGCTGGCAGCGTGTACCGAACGCGAATGGCGGCATCGCGCTTTTTAATCATCCCGGAGCGCAGTGGGATCAGCTCATCGTTCCCATGGATGAATCGATCGACGATTATTTCGAAGCGATTGCGCGACGTCGTCGAAATCCTGGCGCAATTTGAATCGCGGCCGGCCACGCAAATTCTCAATGACCTCCTCACGCCCGATTCCGACATCGTGCGTTATCGCGTGGCGTCACCCGCGACGGGACGGGGTTCGATACCGCTGGTTGAAGGCATCCGGCTGCTCGAAGGCGCGAAGCGGAGTTTAATGGCCGCCGCTTGCAGCGTCGTGAACCCGGTCGTGCATCATCCCCGTGCCTTTTGTCTGTCTGTCCACGCGTGCCTTGTCCACGCGTGCCTTTGCCCTGTCCACGCGTGCCTTTGCCCGTGAGCGGGCTAGGCAAGTATCACTGCACGCGGTCCTGTCCGTTGAAAGTCGCTCGATTTCCCGCAGGACGTCGAGCAAGTGTTCAAACTTCGGTGGCTCACCGAAGATCATCTCCCGCATGGTGCGGTAGTCCTGCTCCAACTCTGGAACGCGGGCATCCGGCGGCACGAGCCTGAGCGTGCCCGGCTTGGCGTCGGTGTAACGCGCCCAAGCCGCCGGAAAAAAGACTTCCTTGTGCCGGGCAACCTCCAGCAGCAGTTTGATGTCCCTGACAGCGATCTTGCCCAGGTCGTGCTCGTAGAGTCGCACCACGTCGTAATAGTGCCGCGACTGCCGGTCCCGGAACTTCTTCTCCGGCGGAGCGTGGTGCCACATGTGAAGCAAGGTCGCCTTCTCCCAGAACGTCCTCTCAGCCGCCAAGACACGGACCTCGCATCCCGCCTCCTTGAATGGCCGGGGAAAGCTTCCGCCGTATAGGGCGTGACGCTCGCTTGAACGACCGGCCAGTGGTCCGAACGTGCCCCGACCTCAAGCCTCACGACGGGCCGGATGTAGGTCGGTTCGTCGACCGGGTGGGACCGATTTTCTGCCGGGTAGCGAAACAGCAGCGTCTGGCCGTCCGGGTCATCTTCGTCCAGATCCAGGCCCCATTTTGCCGAGGGGGGCTCACCCAAGGCGTCGGCGAAAGCGGCCAAGAGTTGGGGCAACAACCGCTCCCGTATGGCACGCTGGCACGTTTCGGTCAGTGCTTCGAGGCCATGCTTTCGCTTCTTGCCGGTGGTCGCGTTGAGCGGATCGCTTTCACCGCCGAACCCCAGTCCCGTACGGTCAAAGGACAAGTCCACGTCTTCCGAAAATCGCTCGATGACCCCGAACACCTTGGAGAGCGACGTGCCACCTTTGAATAGCAATCCCGCAGGCGGGTTGGGCAGCGTGGAGATCCGACTTGAGCGTCCAGCAGACCCAGAAATCCTTTTCGATAATTGCGGGCGACAGCGCGCGACGACTCGCGGTCGCCACGAACAGGTCGCTGCGGTCCGCGAGGGGTAGACGAGCGACATCATCCATGACTCACCAACTCCTTCGTGTCTTGCGCGACTTGGCGGACGATGGCCGCGATCCATTCAGTCGTGTACCGCGAATCCCGGAGAAGCTCTTGCCGTTGGTCCGACGAGAGCACCCGTCGCAGGCGCGCAATCACTTGAGCGTCGATAGCCGTTCGCCCGAGATGCCGCAGTGCCTGGAACACCATCGCGCTGGTCCGACTCGCCGCAGACAACTCCTTTGGGGCTGCGTGCCTAATCTGAAACACCATGCCGCCGATCCGCACCCGGCGGGTTCGCCCGTCGGTCAGGTAGACCGGCTTGGCCGGCACCTGGGTCGAAAGCCCAAGCCGGTTGGCCGCTGCCGCGCCAGAAGGAAGCACCCGGGTGCCCGTCTGACGGCCCAGCGCCTCGGCGATCTCGTCGGGGTCCGGGCCGATGGGGATACCTAGCCGCTCGTTCACGCGGGGATAGTGATAGATACCTCTCCCGAGCCGCTGAATCTCGCCCCTCCTGACCAGGCGGGAGAGCGACTGGTCGGCGGCATCGCGGCTGCCCAGATCGAGAAAGTCCTTGGGCGTGAAGACCTTTCCCCGATCATGTCCGCGAATCCGGTCCAGAATGTCGTCCTGTATGGTGCTCATCGGCCTTGTTCTCCTGTCAGAAAAGTGTAGGCGAGTTTCTGACAAATGGCAAGACCGCAAAAGGAGGGCCGATCGGCAAGGCCACGGGCGGTCAACCGAACCTTCGGAACAGGACACTGCGCGGTGTGCTCGGAAAGCGCAGGGTCGGTTGACGACGGCCGAAAGCCAGATAGGCCGGGCGGCCGCCGGCGTTCTGATGACGTCCCGCCCCATCCCCGTCGCGACCAAGGGCGATCCTCACCATCGGAGAATAACGAGGCGCTTCACCTACGGCTGAGCCGTCTGCGTCAGTTCCATGAGCTTTCCCCTGACTTCTGGCGTCAGGCCGTGCCAAAGGGCGACAAGCTCCTGGAGTGCCTCGTGCTCCCGGCCATGTTCCGGCCAGGCACTTCCGGCCATGTCGTATCCGAATTTTGCACAAATACCTACGGAAACAGGGCTGCGGGTGCAATTCCCGCCGCCTCCACTTCTTGGTAAAGCTTCGCCGATCCCGTTTGTTCAGTTCTTTTTCTCGCTCAGGAAACGCCCGGTCGATCACTTCCGGGATTAGTGGTCGAATTGCCACTTCTATACTATTGGACTCAATTCGGGTACATCCAGTTGGCTATGAATGGTCAACTGGCTCAAGTCTGTTGCCCCGAGCGCTCTTCCACCGAGTGGATGACGCTGCTGGAAGATTTGCGCCGGGACGTTACTGCTTTGCGCGACAGGGTCGATCATCTGGAGCGAGAGAACCTCGAGTTGCGTCAGCAGGCTGGCTATTGGAAGAGTCGCCATCGCGATGCCGTGCGTCGCATCGGCGAGCTGGAACAACAAGTCACACAACTCCAGGGTGAGAAACGGAAGCTCCAGGCCGACCTCTTCGGTCGACGCTCCGAGACCATATCACTGAAGGATCGTTCCAATCACCTGGACGACCCCCGAGACAACGCGCGGATACCCAGGCTCAAGCGGGGCCAGCAACCGGGAAATCCCGGACCGAAACGGCGGGATTATTCCGCACTCGAGGTTCGTGAGAAATTCGTCGAGCTCCCCCCGAGCAATGTGTCTGCCCCGACTGCGGAGAACCGTTTCGTCTCCGGAGTGATACGGAAGACTCCGAACAAATCGAGATCGACGTCTGTGCCTATCGCCGCGTGATTCATCGGCGGCGGTATGAGCGACGCTGCACTTGCCAGGGCAAGCGTACCCTCACCGCCCCACCGGTTCCCAAGCTGATTCCCAAGAGCCTCTACGGCACTTCGATCTGGGTCGAGATCGTCTTGGACAAGTATTCCAGCTATCGGCCTACGGAACGCTTCCTGGCTTTCTGGCGGCTGGGAGACCTCGACTTGGCCGCGGGCACCGTGACCCATGGCTTGCAGCGGCTGGAGGTTCTGCTGCGGCCGATTTACGAGGCGATCAAGGAGCGGAATCCTCAGGGGGATTTGCATCTGGCCGATGAAACGCGATGGCGGGTGTTCGTCGTCCAGCAAGGCAAGCAAGGATACGGTTGGTGGTTGTGGGTCTTGTCGGGGCCCGACACGGTAGCCTATGTGTTGGATGCCAGTCGCAGCCACGTCGTCCCCGAGGGCCACTATCAGGCCGAGTCGCTTGGGGTGCTGGTGGTCGATCGCTATGCCGCCTACAAGGCGATGAGCTGGGTCAAGGATGGTGTGATCGTCCTGGCGTTTTGCTGGTCTCATGTGAGGCGCGACTTCATCCGGGTGGGCAAGGGTTGGCCCGAGTTGAAGATATGGGCCTTGGAATGGCTACGGCGGATTCGCGTCCTCTACCAACTCAACCACCGCCGGCTGGCGGCTGAGAAGGGCTCGGAGGCCTTCGCAGAGGCGGAATGCTGCCTGCGCCAGACCGTGGCCGAGCTGAAAGCGCAGAGGGAGACGGAGCTGGCCCGAACGGATCTCGCGACACCATGCCGGAAGGTCCTGGAGAGCCTGGCAGTGCATTGGGAGGGGCTCACGCTGTTCGTGGACGACCCGCGGATCCCGATGGACAACAATACTTCGGAACGCCGTGCACGCGGCGCCGCAGTGGCACGGAAGAACTTCTACGGCTCGGGGTCTCTCTGGAGTGGCCAATTGACGGCGGCGGCGTTCTCGATCTTCGCCACACTGGCGCGATGGGGACTCAACCCCCGCAAGTGGCTGACATGGTATTTCGAGCACTGCGCGGCGGCCGGGGGCAAGGTCCCCGGCGACATCAGCATGTTCTTGCCCTGGAACCTGAGCCCCGAAAAGAAGGTGGAACTGGGTGGCTGCGCTCCGACTGAAGCGAATGACACTTCGTAGATCGATCGCGCATCGCACACCGACGCCGACACCTCAACAACAAGTGGCAAGTCAGCCAACTCCCTTCTCCTTCTCGCCGGAAGCTGGACTGGGCCGGACTATGCGCCGTACTGAACAAACGGGACCGGCGAAGCTTTACACTTCTTGTATTGTAAGTCATTTGATTACGAAGACTTGCGTCTACTAGAGACGCGGGTCAGTTTCCCGCCGCTTTGAGAATCTCAAGCTGCAAATGTTGATCGTAAGCGTCTCACCAGCAACAATTTGAGTCGTTGTTCTCAGAACGGCACTGAATCGAGCAGGATTCAATTCGCGGGCGTCGCCGTCCAAATCCCGGCCAATATCCGACCACGGCCGGTTCTTGATGCCGACGAAGCCGACGAGCGCTCAGTTTCGTCCGACTTGTTCGACAAGGACCCAGCTGGATAAGGGCCTACCCTCCGCCAGCCCGTGTCCACTGCCGAGGACCCTCCATTCCCGGACGCGCATCGGCAACTTGGCCCGAGTTAGGTATGATCTCCCCGGAATGAACTCGAGCGGGGAGACCTCACATTCTGCTCAGTCGTCCCCGGGCCGACAGGAATGCTTTCGCTTCGGAACATGATCCAGCACATCCACTGCTTATGTTTCTGTTCGATCTTCGATATCGCGGCTACCGCGGAGCACGCGCTATCACGTCAAAATAGCGTTGCCAGCGATACTCGGTTTCGCCTGGACTGACAAGCTTGCCGGTTTTGACACGCGGGAACTCCTGGGCCGTGAATAACGGCAAGAGAAGCTCGGCGATCTCCCCAGCAGTCTTCTGTGTGTCGCGAGCTTGGCGGGCAAGCTCGTGCGCGACCTCGCCGACCTTGTGAGGCTCGATTGCGTCCTGCAAACGGACGACCGCGCCCATCGACCGAATCTTCTGATAGTCTGCATAATGGTTTGTCAAAAGGGCCTCGACCACGTCCTTCGCAGCCCTCTTCCCAAAGCCGGCTTCGCGAATCGCGGCGACGAGCGCTTCCATAGTCTCGTTCCAGCCGTAAGATCCGTCCCAACGTTCGATCGGAAGAAGACTTCCGTTTAGCAGTCCGAGAAGGGCCTTGTAACTCTCCTCGCCGCCAATCTGACCGAGAGCTTTGATACACTCCATGTGCGCGTACCTTCCGGTCTTGGCGATCGATTCGAGAAGTGCGTCACTCGTCGCTTTCGCATGCAGCAACTGTCGCGTATCTGACGTCTGCAAGTCGTCGTGACGAACCGCCTTGGCGACGCGGCAGAGCGCCATAGCGGAGACCGCTCGAGCATATTCGTTTTGCAGCAGTCGAACGTTACGGCAGAACGTTTGCACGCCGGGACCGAACCCGAATTGCGCCAGCGCGGACGCCCCTGTTTCCATTTTGGGAAACGGAGGACGGGCGTAGATGCGCATGATGGACTCGTTATATTCTTGCAGGAAATTCTCGTCGATTTCGCCCATCCTGCCGGCTCCAGTCAGAAAGTATGCGTCCGATCCAAGCACGTCCAGCGCGCGGTTGTAATCGTCGGGCGAATCACTCTTCAGAAGAAAGAGAAGGTCGCGTGGGCTGAGCTTGAAATCAGAAGGGCGATGCCGCTGGGCCGAAGCGATCGAGCACCAGCCAGCAAGCACGGCGGTCAGAAGCAGAATACGCAGAAACGTACGTAAGAGCATGCGAAAACTCCTGCGATTGTTGTTGGGTTCTGTCCAGTACACCCTATACACTGCGAGATCCGGCGGACGGCGTTGTCACGCTGCGGCGGCCGCCTGTTTTGGCCAGGCGGCCGTGGAAGCATTAAGATCGCAAAAAAGGATTGCGAGGTTCGTTTCGTTCGGCGGTCCCTGCGTTCACCAAAGGTCCGTTCGAGCAATCTGGTTCGCGTAGTTTTCGAACCAGTCGGAACTAAGGGCTTGCGCAGAAATAACATTTACAAATTGACCTTGGAGTATATGCGGAAATTTGCGATGAACGGTTATGCAAGATGCCAGAACGCTCGAACGGATTCAACGGAAGTACCGCGCATTGCTCCCGGAACTGGACGAGCGGAGGCGCAGACAGTGGGCCGCGGCCGAAGCGCGAGAACTGGGGTGGGGTGGAGTATCGCTCGTAGCCCGCGCGACCGGGTTGTCTCGCCCGACGATTACTGTCGGGTTGCGGGAACTGGAGCAACCGACGACACAACGCGCGGCGCAAGCAGCGCGAGTACGCCAGCCAGGAGGAGGTCGGCGACCAGTGACAGAAGCCGACCCGGGCTTGCTCGCCGCGCTGGAGTCGTTGGTGGAGCCTGTGACGCGTGGCGACCCCGAGTCTCCGCTCCGTTGGACCTGCAAGAGCACGCGGCGTCTGGCTGAAGAACTGGCGCGGCAAGACAAACGTGTGGGCGCGCGGACTGTCGCCGCCTTGTTGCACAAGGCAGGGTACAGTTTGCAGGCAAACCGTAAGGCGCGTGAAGGCCTCGACCATCCAGACCGCAACGCCCAGTTCGAATACATCAACGCGAGCGTCGCGCGTGCTTTGATACATGACCAACCCGCGATCTCGGTGGATACGAAGAAGAAGGAATTGGTCGGTGATTTCAGGAACGGCGGGAGCGAGTGGCGACCTCAAGGGGAACCCGAAGAGGTCCGTGTCCACGACTTCCTTGACAAGACCTTGGGCAAGGCGATTCCCTACGGCGTTTACGACATGGTCAACAACCAAGGCTGGGTCAGTGTTGGCATTACCCACGATACTGCGCAGTTCGCGACCAACAGTATCCGTCGCTGGTGGCAGGAGATGGGCCAAGCTCGCTTTCCCAAAGCCAAGGAACTGCTCATCACGGCCGACGGCGGTGGCAGTAATGGTCATCGGACGCGGTTGTGGAAGGTGTCGCTGCAAGCTTTGGCGGATGAACTCGGACTGACGCTCAACGTCTGCCACTTTCCACCGGGCACCAGCAAGTGGAACAAAATCGAGCATCGACTGTTCAGTTTCATCACAATGAACTGGCGTGGAAAGCCGCTGGTCAGTCTTGAGACGATTGTGAATCTGATCGCCAGCACGACAACAGGTACGGGACTGACTGTGAAGGCTGCCCTGGACACCCATCATTACGACACCGAGATTAAGGTCAGCGACGAAGAACTTGCTGGACTGCGATTGCAGCGACATGAATTTCATGGCGATTGGAATTACACCATCATGCCGAGACGTAAGCAGAAATTGTAAAGGTTATTTCTGCGCAAGCCCTAATGTTCAATCGCATGACTTGTTCGGTGTTGAGCCGAAGGCCAACAAGTTGACCCACGGGATCCCTGGCGTCAAGCATCAGCTTGAACTTAGCTGGCGCGATGATCTCGTCATCACGCATGGGCGCCCCGCTTGCCACAAACGGGCACGCCAACGGTCTTCACCGTCTCAATGGCACGATTGACGGGGTTGAACTTCTGGCAGCCCCTGCCAATGTCGTCACACCCTTTCTTTACAGCGTCGAGCGGCTTCTTCAAGAACCCAAACTGAGCTTGAGCCTCGGGCGCCTGCGGCAAGAAGACTCCTGCCAGCGACAAACTAGCCATCCAGCGAATCTTTCCGCAGTTCATTGAGATTTCCTCGTGTTGATGTCCTAGTCCCTTGAGTTGCCTGGTTCCCTTCGTGTTTCGTGGACACCGGGCCAAGTGAGGCGGCCCGGTGTCCACGCCCTTGCAAACAACTTCGAGCGTAAAGTTGTCACCCGCGAATGATGTTTTGGCGGAAATCCTCCTTGTCGTGCGCATCATTGGTGACGTTGACCGGTTGATCCTTCTCAGCCATGGGCGCAACGATCTCGAGGCTCGCGTCGGACAGGTCGCATTCTTTGGTGAAGACAACCGACATCGGCTTGGCAACCTCCGGCATCGTGATGGTGATTTTGGCGTCCTCTAGGTCGCACTTGAAAATCACCCTCACGCGGCCTTTGACGGCCTCTGCATCGATGACGATCTCTGAATCCTCTCCATCTCCCGTGATGACGATCGTTGCCGAATCCGAAGCCGGAATCTTGAATTCGTGCCGCCCGTCGCCATGAACTTCGTACTTGAATGTTTCAGCGAGGGCGTCACCGGCGAATAGAGCGAGCCCGAGCAGCCCCGGGGCCGCTCGCAAGAGAAAGCACCTCATTGGAGTATCCTCAATAGGTCGGGATGCACGTCCCCCGAGAGCTGATAGCGAGCCATTCGGGGAGCGTGTCACAGGTTTGTCTGATTTCGACCGTCTACCGAGGCGGTCTCCCGTGACATCCTTTTACTTGTCCGCGTGTGCTCATTTCATGACCGGAGACAGTCGGGAATCGGGTGTGGATTTTGACTTGGCGACTTTCTCGCTCGTAACCAGCTGTGTAGCATGGAGGGCCTACTTATCGAGGGCCGACCTGGTTGACGAGCCATGACGTCCCAATAGAGTCGCAACGTTGCGATTGCCCATGCTCTCATGCGGTGCCCGTTTGCCGTAATTAAGGGCTTGCGCAGAAATAACCTTTACAATTTCTGCTTACGTCTCGGCATGATGGTGTAATTCCAATCGCCATGAAATTCATGTCGCTGCAATCGCAGTCCAGCAAGTTCTTCGTCGCTGACCTTAATCTCGGTGTCGTAATGATGGGTGTCCAGGGCAGCCTTCACAGTCAGTCCCGTACCTGTTGTCGTGCTGGCGATCAGATTCACAATCGTCTCAAGACTGACCAGCGGCTTTCCACGCCAGTTCATTGTGATGAAACTGAACAGTCGATGCTCGATTTTGTTCCACTTGCTGGTGCCCGGTGGAAAGTGGCAGACGTTGAGCGTCAGTCCGAGTTCATCCGCCAAAGCTTGCAGCGACACCTTCCACAACCGCGTCCGATGACCATTACTGCCACCGCCGTCGGCCGTGATGAGCAGTTCCTTGGCTTTGGGAAAGCGAGCTTGGCCCATCTCCTGCCACCAGCGACGGATACTGTTGGTCGCGAACTGCGCAGTATCGTGGGTAATGCCAACACTGACCCAGCCTTGGTTGTTGACCATGTCGTAAACGCCGTAGGGAATCGCCTTGCCCAAGGTCTTGTCAAGGAAGTCGTGGACACGGACCTCTTCGGGTTCCCCTTGAGGTCGCCACTCGCTCCCGCCGTTCCTGAAATCACCGACCAATTCCTTCTTCTTCGTATCCACCGAGATCGCGGGTTGGTCATGTATCAAAGCACGCGCGACGCTCGCGTTGATGTATTCGAACTGGGCGTTGCGGTCTGGATGGTCGAGGCCTTCACGCGCCTTACGGTTTGCCTGCAAACTGTACCCTGCCTTGTGCAACAAGGCGGCGACAGTCCGCGCCCCACACGTTTGTCTTGCCGCGCCAGTTCTTCAGCCAGACGCCGCGTGCTCTTGCAGGTCCAACGGAGCGGAGACTCGGGGTCGCCACGCGTCACAGGCTCCACCAACGACTCCAGCGCGGCGAGCAAGCCCGGGTCGGCTTCTGTCACTGGTCGCCGACCTCCTCCTGGCTGGCGTACTCGCGCTGCTTGCGCCGCGCGTTGTGTCGTCGGTTGCTCCAGTTCCCGCAACCCGACAGTAATCGTCGGGCGAGACAACCCGGTCGCGCGGGCTACGAGCGATACTCCACCCCACCCCAGTTCTCGCGCTTCGGCCGCGGCCCACTGTCTGCGCCTCCGCTCGTCCAGTTCCGGGAGCAATGCGCGGTACTTCCGTTGAATCCGTTCGAGCGTTCTGGCATCTTGCATAACCGTTCATCGCAAATTTCCGCATATACTCCAAGGTCAATTTGTAAATGTTATTTCTGCGCAAGCCCTAAGTTCAATTTGGATCGCGTTTTGAGACACCTGAAAAAAATGCAGGAATCGCGGTCAGGAAATCCATCGCCAGGAACAAGTAACTCCAAGGACGATATCGCGCATGGTGCGCGATGCGTCATCGGAGACGGGCTGGAGCAATCGATGAACGCTACGAACAACGCAGTCTGCCCAATTCCGGACACAAGTCAGGCGGTGGTGGAACTCGTGGACCGCGATTATCGGGGTCCGCTGCTAACCTTGATTCAGCGACGACTTTTTTCCAGGCTCGGAAAAAGGGTTGACTCGGAAGATCTGTTGCAAAACGTGTTGATTGAGGTTTTTAAGAAATGGCCATCATTTGGCAAATCCGGCATGACATTCTGGCACTGGTTGTGCCGGCTCACTGTGACCGAGATCAACAAGGCGGCACGGGATAATGACCGCCAACGCAACACCATCAAGAGGGAAGTTGGCGCATCCGGTCAGTCGCCGAACGGGGCGGTTTCGCAGATTGCGGCATCGGCGACCGGTCCGAGCAGCGCTGCCGCTCGGAACGAGCGGCGAGAGCAAGTGCGGCGAGCAATTGAGACTCTGGACCCCTCGGATCGAGAAATCCTCTCCATGAGGCACTTTCAAGGGCTGTCATACGAGCAGATCGGTCAGAAGCTCGAGATTCCACCGAACACGGCTGCCATGCGTTACCATCGTGCCACCAATAGAATGAAGGAGCTTTGTAAGGATCTCCTTGATGAGGGAGCATCCAAGTCATGAATGACGACGAGCCAATCCTCTGCCCTGGCGACGAAGACGGCATGCGGGGGACGAAGGAGTTGCTTGATTGGTACTACAAAGGCGACCGCGACCAAGAAATTCCCGACCGACTGGGCGAATTTCGAATTATTCGAGCGATCGACCATGGCGGCATGGGAATCATCTACGAAGCGATGCAGGATCGACTTGATCGTCGCGTCGCGGTGAAGACAATCCGAGGGCAACGTCTCCATCCGATGGACGAGCAACGGTTTCTGTGCGAGCAAAAGGTACTTGCCCTCCTGCACCACACGCACATTGTGCCGATTTACACGGCGGGCCGTGAAGGTGCGATCGCTTACTTTGCCATGCCATTCATCGACGGTGCATCGGTACGCGAGTTGATCAGCACGGTGCGGTTGCGCAGCGTCTTCTCCGAATGGCACACCGATTCCTGGGCTCGGCGCACTCGCGGCCCTCGCGCGAAGTCGCGATGATGCCATGTCCACTCGTGCCAGTGACAAGCGGGAGTCGCCCGGCGACGAGCTTCCACCTCGGTCCAAGAATGCTCCTGGAAGGGAAATGGGTAATGAGACAAAGCCTGTCGTGGAAACCACGTCGTTCGACGACGGGAATCGCATCAGTAAGCCGATCCTTTCACGCGAATATTTCCGCTCGGTGACCAAGGTGATCGTTGACGCGGCCGACGCGATTCAGCATGCCGCACGAGAAAGGCATCATTCACCGCGACCTCAAGCCCGGGAACCTGATGGTCGATTCCGCCGGCCACTGTTGGGTCCTGGACTTCGGCCTGGCCGACTTCCTCGATCGTTCGTGTGCCGGAGACGAGCAAAGCCAAGATTACGATGGCACGCCCCGACCTGAACCCGGGGTTGACCGAGGCCCCGAACCGGCGCTGATTGCCAGGCGCGGCGGCAGCGGAACGCCCGTTTACATGGCCCCGGAGCAGGTCGGCCGTCGCCCGGTCGAACGACGCACCGACGTCTGGGGACTCGGAGTGATTCTCTATGAGCTCTTGACTCTCGAGCGCGCGTTCGGAAGCTCGAAAGAGGTCGAGTCGCTGACACCGCCGCGCCCGCGAGCCCTGGTCGGGGGTATTCCCAGGGACCTCGACGCAATCTGCGCGAAATCCATGGAAAAAGAGCCTTCCAAAAGGTATCCATCAGCGGAAGAGCTGGCCGATGATCTGAAAAGGTGGCAGAGCCATCATCCGGTCAAGGCGCGGCCGGCCAGCGGCGTCAGGCGGATGGCGCTTTTCGCCCGGCGCCACAAAGCATGGGCGGGTCTGGCGGCGACCGTCGCCGCCGCCGCGGTCACCCTGATCACGGTGTTGCTGATAACCAATCAGCGAGTAAACAAATACGCCCGGGCGGCGAACACCGTGCTCGTCGACAGGTCTGTCGAGCGCGCGGACTCCGCGATGGCCCGGCGGCAGTTTGACTCGGCGCTCGGCGACCTTGGGCTCGCCCTTGGGCACGGAGGCGACCTGCCTGACGTCATCGAAAACAACCGGGTCCGTGTTCTCAACGTGTTACGTTCCAACTTCGCTATCCGAACCGTTCTCTTTCATGATGCCGAGCCCACGATCGCAGAGTTTAGTCCCGATGCGCAGTCGAGCCATATCCTGACCGTCGCGGGGCCCGTGGTCTATATCTGGGATTCGGCGAACGGCAACGTGGTTCATACTTGGACACACACCGGAACCATTTACTCAGCCGCATTTGATCCAACGGCAAGCCGGGTCGTGACTACGAGCGCCGACAAGAAAGTAAGGGTCTGGGCGCTCGGCTCCAATCAGGCCGTCCACGTCCTGCCGGTCAAAACAGCCGGTTTTCACACGGCGCAATTCGATAACAGTGGTTCTCGAGTGCTCATTCACCCGACCGGGGTCGGTCGAGACGTCAAAGCATGGAATTTCGTCGCGGGAACTGAGATCGATTTATCGCATCCCGACGGAGTGGGTGCCATCGCCGTGAGCCGGTCCAGTCCCATGATGGTGACTGCGGCCGGGCAGACCGTCCGGCTCTGGAGTCTTGATGAAGCGAAGAGCCAATACGAATGGAAGCTTCCCGACAACGGTTCACGAGCGTGGAGCGTCGTCGCGATCAGCGACGACGGGCGACTCGCGGCAGCAGGCGGTAGTGGCATGACCGTTCAGCTCTACGACGCTGTTTCGGGAACAATCCAGTGGACCAATCTGGCGCAACCTCTCGGTGCTGTCGTGTCGCTTCGGTTCAGCGAGATTGGTAGCTCGCTGAGCGTAACCACCACGACCGGAAGCTCGGTGTACGATGTTTCTGGAGGGAATCGGAGCTGCGATACACCGGACGCGACGCAAGTTTTCAAGCCAACAAGGATGCTGTCGAGCGACCGCCAACGCGATCTGTTCATACGGCCCGATCACTCGGTCTTGGTGCGCGACATCGCGGGTTTGTATCGGAAATGCAAGTACTATCGACCCCCTTCGACGTTTGCTGTCCGAGACTTGAGACCCGGACCCAACGGCTGGATCGGATGCGTCGGCTTGGTCGACGATAAAGAGAGTTTTGGGTTCTGCGAGCCTTCAGGCGAGTTCATGGGGCCGTGGCGAAATCAACTAATGACAATAGACCAAGAGGGGTTTTACGTTACGGCAAGCCGGAAAACCATAGTACGGTGGGCGTTACCTGGGAGCAATCGAGCCCAGAAACCGACAGAACTTGATGTGGATGACGCCGAGCCGTACCTGAGTCCCGGAGGTCGGTTCGTCGCGCGCTTTCACGACCGTGACAGCCAGCGCGTTCTAGTTTGGAATGTGAGCACGGGGTCCGTGGTCGGGGAAATCCGACCCTTTGTCACGACGCAAGCGAAGCTTGAAGTCATGACACTCCGGGCGTTCGTCTCGCCCGAAGGTGATCGGCTGATCACGGTCGCACCAATGGAGCCCGATCGACCCCAAACGCCTCTCCCCGAGTTACTTTTGTGGGATGTACAGGCCAAAAAGGTTCTCAAGTCTCTCGGCCAATCGACGGAAAATAGTCGGGTGACGTTTAGCGACAACGGCCGGCGCGTTCTCGTTTATTCGCCGTACCCCGCAGACGACCCGATCCGGGCCTTTCGTTTGACCGACGGGCGCCAGGTCGGCCCGGACTTGAACGCTGGCCCGATCGTGTTCGCGGCAATCAGCCCCGACGGATTAACGATCTTCACTTCCGGCGCGGATAACACCGGTCGCGTCTGGGACGTGGCCACAGGCTCTCAAATCTGCGCGTTCGACTCAGCAAGCTTGATGCTGCACGCTTCGTTCCGCGACGACGGGCGCGCTGGTGACAGCGAGCATGGATCGAACCGCTTGCCTGCGGGATACGACGAACGGGTTATTGCTCTCTCCCCCGATCAACCACACCGGGCGCGTTGACAAGGCTTACTTTCTGCCGGGCGGTTCGCGAGTCGTCACGCTCATGGGCGACGACGGTACGGTTCGAATATGGGATGTCGGGGATGACAATTCGTGGTCGACTGCCGACTTGATACTCGCCACCGAGTTCCTCTCCGGCAAACGCGCGGAAGGGGGTCGGCTCGTTCCGATCGAGCCAGCCAGGGCACAGGCTGCGTGGCAGAACGTGTTGGCCAAACATGCACCTTCATTCCGCACGACGGAGGGACCGGCGAGCGAGTTCTACTGGGAGCAGGCGAAAAACTCCGCACAAATCGGCGATTGGGAGATGGCTGTTCATCATCTGTCGCGACAGCTCGAGCTCCCTGGATTTCGCGACAACCCCGATCTTCTGGTCGCACTGAGCAACGCCTTGAAGCACCTTAACAGGCTGCCGGAAGCCGAAGAACAACTCAAGAACGCCGTTGCCAGCAGTCCGAAAAAAGCCGAGTACTTCGAGGCGCTCGCGGATGTGCTTTACTTACAGTGGAAAATCGAAGACTCTCTTAAATACTGGGACGAAGCCATCCAGCTTCGGGGCAACGCCGAGAGGGTCCCTGGCCCGGCTTTCATTAGTCGGGGGGCGGCTCACGCGGCGCTCGGGCATTGGGCCTATGCCGCGCGGGACTATCGGTTGGGCCTTTCGAGAGGTGGGTTGGCTTTCGACGTTCCAATCTATCGTTGGGTCGCGACGGCCTTGTTGGCAAATGACGATACCTCAGCCTATGCGACGCTGCGATCCAATCTCCTGGATCGGTTGCGGGGAACGTCGAACAGCGCGGCTGCATCCGAAATCGCCCATCTAAGCATACTGGCGCCGGCTGCTCGCGGCGCCGAATCCGCCGACATCCTCAAGCTCGCGGAACGGGCAGTCGCCGCCGCGCCAAACGATCCGGCCGCCGGTGTCAACCTTGCGGCCGCCTCGCTGCGCGATGGCCAAGCGTCTGTTGCTGCCAGCCGCTTGCGCGAGGCAATTCAATCGCAAGACCCCGGTGATGCTGCCGAGTTACCGCGCGAGCGTGCCTATCTTGCACTGGCCGAGTATGCCCGCGGACGCGCAGCCGAGGCCAGCGGCCAGTACGAACGGGCCGGGGCCTGGCTCAATCGAATCCGCGCCACGAAAGCTGCTGCCGGCGAAGTCATTAGAGCGGACTGGAACCTGATCGAGGAAGTCGAGCTCATTCTGGCAGAGGCCCACCGGGTCTCTCTCCAAGAGCGTCTACCCGATCTTCCCGCAGACGTGTTTACGCGGCCGTGATCGCCGATTTCTGCGGCCCAGAAAATTATCAACCTTCTACGCTTGTCTTGGCTATCAGAACGCGAACTTGAATTTGAACCCGTTGAGCCATGGCACAAACGTTTCGTCGCGATCCAACGCGGCTTCGCGCAGGCTCGGATTGTGGCTGCGCCGGTCGAATGTCACGGTGATCTGCTTACCATCGATTTGGACAGTTCCTCCAGTGTCCACGAATCGCCGATAGAGTTTTTTGGGTGCGCTCGAGGCCAGAGACCTCCGCTACGGCCAGGGAGTGCGCACCAGTTCCGTGATCTTTTCCCTGACTTCCGGTGCCAGACCGTGCCAAGCGGCGACCAGCTCGCGGAGTGCCTCGTCCTCCCGGCCATGTTCCGGCCGGCCCTCTAGTCGCGTTTCGTAACTGCATGACGGGTTGGTATTTGCGTCAAATGGGACGCGGGTGCAATTCCCGCCGCCTCCACTTAAAGGTCACTTGCGAACTGCCGCAATTGGCCTTTTCGTTGAGTTGATCAGCGTCTGATAGCGGCGGCGGCGCCGAACGTGGGCGTATTGGAGGAGGCTTGTGGACACGCACGGTGGTGATCGCCCGATGCACGTTGACAAGTAAGGAAACCCCACGCGATTTCGCGGATGAGCCGATTGGGCGCAGCCTGTCCGCGCGTCGCGTTCAACCGATTGGGCGCAGCCTGTCCGCGCGTCGCGTTCAGTTAAGTAAGATGCATGCTCCTCGATCCAACGGACAAGATCGACTTCGCGGTCACGATCGGGTGGCGTCGATGGCGAGAACGCGAGGAGCTCTAATTCGCGACATCCCGGGGCCGGGTAGACCTATTTTCAATTTGGTTCCCTACGCCTTCCTGTCACGGCGTCCCATCAGTCCAGCCAATTCTCGACTCGCAGGCCTGGGACTCTTTCAAAATCGGCTCGGTTGGCGGACAAGAGAAGTGCGTGGTTGACCAGAGCCGTCGCGGCGATTTTGAGATCCCTTGAGCCGATGCGAAGCTTCCGCCGGCGGAGATTGTCAAATTGGCGGGCCGCGGCCTCATCGAATGGCGCGATCTCAAACTCCTCGTAGAACTCGAACAGCAATGCCAGCTCGCGATAACCGACGACTTGCCGCATCGCCGATTTCTCCTTGGCGATTACGGCCAGCCAGCCGCGCATCCGTTCCTCGACCGTGACAATGGCCACGCCAATGACTTCGGAAGCCGACACCGCATTGAGTCGATCAATCATGCGACGGCCACGTTCACTGTCCGGGTATTTCAGGAGCGTTGTATGGTCCGTGTCAAGGAGGATCATTCGGCCAATTCTCCGCGCCGCGCCGCCTCCCGTTCGGCCTCACGGATCCGCAGGCATTCCTCGTCAACTTTGCGCATGAATTCGCTGTCGCGGAACATGCCGACGACCTTGCGCCAATCCTTGCGAGACTGATCGGGCCGCTTCGTCGCCACTTCCTTCTCCAAGGCCGCGACTCGTTTGGCAAGGGATTCCAAGGTCAAGTCATTCATCGCCGTCCCCTCCTGATACTCGAACAGTCGCCTATTATTTTACTTTTCCAGGATCACTTCTTGGAATCCGAGTCTTGGCTTTTCCGTGCACTCAGTTGATTCCCGCCTTGGCCCGCCCAACCTACATGTCCAGGTTTCATAAAGGTGGACCAACTGCTTGATCGCTTCAGGGATGTGTACCCATCCTGCGGCGCGACGAGAAAAGCAAAACGCCGGTCAACTCCGAGCACTCGTCGTTCCGCGGACGGTCAGTAGCGAAGAGCCAGATCCAGGATGGCAGTTCTAACCGAAGGCGTCAGACGGTGCCAGTTTGCGACCAGATCGCGGAGTGCCTGGTCTTCCCGGCCATGTTCCGGCCAGCCGATCGGGCACTTTTCACAACTGCATCCAGAATCAATCCCCGCTCCCCGTCGGACAATTGCTCAATAAACAATGGAGTCGGCCGGCCCCCCTTCCCCGAGTCGAACCGCAACTAAAGCGCCTTGGCGTTGAGCCCGACATCGACCAGCTTGAAGGATCGAAAATCCGGCCAGACGCCTTGCAGGGCTTGCCGCAGCGCGTCCGTCCACTCCTGTTCCTGAGACAACGCGCGATACCATGAATTCAAGTTGCTCAGCGACGCATTCGGACGTCTAGACGCAGCCCGGCTCTCTCTCGATGTCCCGTGGATTCGGGCGCAGGATCAACAGCTTGCCAACTTCCTCCTGCAGCAACGCCAGCATGCCAAGTCTTCCGCGCGGCTGGATTGCTGCGAGCGCCGTCTGCCGCCAATCCAGCGGGAAGCCACTCTCATTCCCGTCATGCCGCTGGAATCGCACCCCGTCCAGGTCGCGCTCGAACAGCCCCTGCTCGTCACAAAGGGCTTTCTCATGGACGATTCGCGGCTTTTCAAAGTCGGCCTTTTGTTCGATATGGATGATGTACTGGAATGTGTGCCCGCCCACGCTCAGGCTCAACTCGAACTCCTGCACCTTGCTATCGAGCCAGGAGGTCAGTTCGAGATTCTGGATATCGTGTTCGCCGATGCCGCCGAGCACACCCTCGCCGGTGCCGAGGGTTCGGATCAGGCCGATGGCATCAAACACCGAGCTTTTGCCCGCCCCGTTCGGGCCACACAGCACGCCGAACGAGTCGAACGCCGCCTCGAAGGCGACCAAACAGCGGAAATTGTTGACGTAGAGACGTGTGATCATATTAAGATCCTAAACTGATCCAGGGCGTACGCCCATTCTCCCCGTGAAGGAAATCAGGTGGAGCGGGCGTTTTCGATGGGGTGGTCGAGCCGAGCTTCCGGGGCCGTGTAAGCTAGCTGGCTGCGGCGACGGCGGCGGGCTCGCGATTGGGAATCACCTCCATGCAGCATTATGCGTAAACATTTGCTGACGCGTCAAGCGGAAACGAACGCGCGATCCAGGTCATGCTTCAGGCCCAGTGGGGGACGCACGCGCGGTCGTGATTTTTGGCCTCTGATCGTGGATGACAGTTCGATCGGAGAAAGAACTTGCTCGTGCGGAGAATAGCCGCTATTATATCCGCAAAACTTGCGGAGAATAGCGGTGTTCATCCACGAACGAGATGGCTGGCCCAGGCTCTACTGGGATCAGGAAGGGCTGGTAAACCAGCTTGCGGCGGTGCGTCACCGGCAGGGACGGTTCATCGGCCGAATGGAAGGACTCGGCTTCCGGCTCCGCGAGGAGGCCGTCCTCAGTACCCTGACCCAGGACGTCTTGAAATCGAGCGAGATCGAAGGAGAAATTCTCGACATCGAGCAGGTGCGTTCGTCCCTTGCACGCCGCCTTGGACTCGACATCGGAGGCGCTCACTCCCGCCGACCGCCATGTTGACGGCGTTGTCGAGCTGATGCTCGACGCCACCCAGAAATATCAGGAACCGCTCACCGAGGAACGCCTGTTCGGCTGGCACGCCGCCTTGTTCCCGACCGGGCGCAGCGGCATGCGGAAAATCAGGATCGGTGAGTGGCGTGATGACAGCACAGGCCCCATGCAGGTCGTCTCAGGCCCGATCGGCAAAGAACGGGTCCACTACCAGGCACCCCGAGCCAATCAGCTTCCGTCCGAAATGTCGCAGTTCCTGGAATGGTTCAATGGCTCCGGGACAATTGACCCGGTGCTTAAAGCCGCCGAGGCGCATCTCTGGTTTGTCACCATCCACCCGTTCGACGACGGGAACGGGCGTATCGCCCGAGCCATCGCCGACCTTGCCCTGGCACGTTCGGAGCGAAGCCCGAAACGCTTCTACAGCATGTCCGCCCAGATCCGTCTGGAGCGTAGCGACTACTACCAGATACTGGAACAGACTCAGAAGGGCACGCTGGATGTCACGGCATGGATGCAGTGGTTTCTCGGCTGCCTGGACCGCGCCTTCACCGGCGCGGAGGTGACACTCTCGGCCGTGCTCCGGAAGGCCCGGTTCTGGGAAATCCACTCCGGCGAGTCGTTCAACGAACGTCAGCAGAAGGTCGTCAACCGTCTTCTCGACGGGTTTGAGGGAAAGTTGACCTCGTCCAAGTGGGCGAAAATTGCCAGGTGCTCGCAAGACACGGCACACCGAGACATCCTCGATCTGGTCAAGCGAGGCGTGCTCGGGAAAGATCCCGCAGGTGGCCGGAGCACCCGCTATTCGCTCATCGAACCAACCGACAAGAACTGACCAGTTCCATGATCCTTTCCCGGACTTCCGGCGTCAGGCGACGCCATTTCGCGACATGCTCGCGGAAGGCCGCGTCGTCCCGACACAGGTCCGACAGGCAAACGGGGCAAGCCACGCAAGTGCTGCAAGGGGGCTCCGCGGTGTCAGCCTTTGTTTTTGGTTTTCGCTAGCTCAGGCGGCTCAATCGCGTCCCGGTTTCACCCCCGCAAGAAGCTGTGGCACCTGCGGTGTGACGCATTCTGCTTTCCGTGCACCCGTACTCCAGTTAATCAACCTCGTACCCGATCGAAACACTTGAGAGATGACCTAATCACGAATTTTTAGGGGATAAAATCCGTCGAAGACAGGCCCCCCGCTGATTTCTAGAGTCCCGATATGACGGAAAAGGGCGAAATCTTGAATGCTCGTCGATACATAAGGTTGGTCTTCCTCCCCGTAAGGCGATTCGAGCGTGACTGAGAGTTGAAACGATCGCTGTCGAGCGTACGAGAGTTCGACAGTCTTGATCTCCATTCCCTGCATGATTCGCCACACCATCAGCAGCATTTGCGGCGTCCTTGTCCCTCCAAGAGCCTGAAAGAAACCCCGAACCCGAACTGGATTGCGGCCGAACTCAGCCACAATTGCTTCTTCGGTCAGATTTGGCGCATTGCCTCGAAGTCGAACGGTCGCCTCTTTCCTTACGGCCTCGAGCGTGCGTCGCAAGTGGTTAACTGCTTCGGATGGCAGGGCGAACATGTCGATGAGCCAGCCCTCGCCGGATTGGCGAATTGCTTCTTCAAGGTTTGTTGGGGGGGATGTGCTCATCGGGCCTCCGCATCCTCAGGCCGCCAGCATCGCCGGGGTAAAAAAAATATCATCTCTTAAAGCGCATCTGACCGCCGAAAGGATGGATTCAACCACATCATCTCTTTTGTCGATCACGATTGTTATAAAACCAGGATCACGGATAACATGCACCATTGTATTAAAGGTTGTCTCTACCGCTCCTTCCGAGCTCCAGGTTTCCGCGGCAGCGGCATCACGGTAAACGAAAAGCTCCTCGGTTTCACCGAACGGGATTTCCCAGAATGAGGCGTAGCGATCCCCACTGAAGGCGTCCGCAAAGACAGCACGCGGCCATACCTGCCGGATCGCTCGGACCGCCACTTCAAGAGAAGAGTCGTCGTTATACGCTATTAACTCAACATCTATTCCGGCGATCATGGCAAGCCCCTTCTTTCTTTCCGTCAAGCCCGTCAAGGAAAGCGATGAGCAACTTGAGAAGTTTCACCCTCATATTCTTGGCGTTTTTCAGCCACGTCGTAATCAATTGGACTGTAGTATATATGTTTGTCGCGCCCTCGACCATTGCGAATTTGTGTCAATCCCTCTCTTCCTGTAAACCAAAAAATATAATCCTTTTTATTGTTGGGCACACGCAACCTCTGGTACATCGTCCGCAGATTCCCCGGCGTGGGTGGCAGGTCTGTGAAGTAAGCTCCAAGCGGTCGTTCAGGATCGTTCGGCTGAAACGCCTTGAAAGGCCACGCCTTCTGAGAACGAATAGCCTTCCACGCGCTCTTGTCAGTGTAATGAAACGTGTCCATGTTTTCAGCGTGATCATTTCATTTTGAGCTTTATGGCCCTGAGTTCCACTCCTTCTCCTGGCCGACGAAGCCCGGTCGAGCAACTAGCAACCTCGGAGAGCCGACTCGTTGTCCGTTGCCGCTTGATCCCGACAAGACGAAGTTACCTCAAACGGCAGGCCAGAAGAAACTGGGTAGTTCTGTTAAGCATCGCCTCTTTCCGAGAGACTCAAGTCCAAGCCCGAAGTTCAGGCTGTGACAAAGCATTAGTGCACAGCAGGAAACAGCCCTCCGATTTGACCTCCAGGCTTTCGGCAAGCCGCCCCTGGCGTCGATTTTTCCCGGGAAACCTGGCAGTAAGTGCTTACCTTATCCTGACTTATCGTTTTCAAACTTCCGCAGCCCGGCTTCCCAGCCGTGGACAGCCGCAGCGATCAGCAGTTCGCACGGTGACTTGTCGCCCCGCTTAACTTGCGGTCGCATTGGACTCCCGCTGAGGTCGTGTACCGCTTCGAAGGGGCAATTGCAATGCGAACTCCCTGGCATCGCTCCCAAGAGTTCAAAGGCGACCCGTAGCTCCGACTCCGTTTAACATCAAATCCCGTCGTTCGTTGCGAATGCGACCGGCGACGAGATTTGAAATTTTGCTTGGGGTTGGTTGTTCTCACGGCGGATTTCAAATTCTGAATCGAATCAGGTAAAATCTCGCCGTCTCAACTGATGTCGATACGGACCGCGGACGCGGTCAAGCTGGCGTGGATCGATCGACCGACATGAAACTCGATGCGTCCGTAACGATCCGCGACCGGATCGACGATCTCTACCGCTCCGACTCGCGGCGCGTGTTTGCTTCACTCGTCCGATTGCTCAAGGATTTTGATCTGGCCGACGATGCCATGCACGAGGCGTTTGCAGCCGCCGTGGAAACTTGGCAACGAGATGGGGAGCCGGCAAATCCGAGAGCGTGGTTAATCTCCACTGGAAGATTCAAGGCGATCAATGCGCTTCGTCGCCAGGGCCGCCTGAAGGCACTGGAGCCTGAAATCGCCTCGCGAGCCGACGAAGTGGCCGATGAAAATGCCGCCCGGGCCGCCACGGAGATCGAAGACGA
Source organism: uncultured Planctomycetota bacterium (assembly GCA_963818265.1). Classification (GTDB taxonomy): domain Bacteria; phylum Planctomycetota; class Planctomycetia; order Isosphaerales; family Isosphaeraceae; genus CAWFRS01. Next base: position 1,733,789 of record CAWFRS010000001.1, read on the forward strand.
TCGATTGCGTCTGATCTTCACGTGTTGTCATCCCGCCATTGAACCGAAGCTGCAGGTGCCGTTGACGCTGCGCGAGGTCTGCGGACTGACGACCGAGGAGATCGCCCACGCGTTCTTGACGTCCAAGGCCACGATGGCCCAGCGAATCGTACGCGGCAAAGCGAAGATTCGTGATGAACAAATTCCCTTTGTCGTTCCGTCTCTGGGGGACCTGCCCGAACGGCTGGACGCGGTCCTTTCCGCCATCTATCTGGTGTTTAGCGAAGGATATGCGGCCTCGCAGGGCGGTTCGCTCTTACGGGTTGATCTCACAGCCGAGGCCATTCGGCTGGGCCGGTTACTTCTCGAATTGCTTCCCGATCCGGAGGCCAAGGGGCTCTTGGCCTTGATGCTGCTCCACGAATCGCGCAGGCAGGCACGTGTTTCCCGGGTCGGTGAAATCATTCTGCTTGAAGACCAAGACCGCTCCCGCTGGGACGATTCCATGATTTCCGAGGGCACCGCACTGGTGGAAGAAGCCCTTCGGTCTCGTCGATTTGGTGCGTACACGCTTCAGGCTGCCATTTCGGCCATTCATGCCCAGGCCGCCACGGCCGCCCAGACGGACTGGAATCAAATTGTCGTGCTTTACTCCGCACTGCTAGGCATCGATTCATCGCCGGTCGTCGAGCTCAATCGGGCCGTCGCGGTCGCCATGCGGGACGGACCGGAAGCGGGGCTGGCCCTGATCGATGCGATTCTGGAACGCGGGGACCTGGTGGACTATCACCGCGCCCACGCGGCCCGAGCGGAGCTGTGCCGGCGCTCCGGAAAAATGGCCGACGCGAAGAACTCGTATGAGCGAGCCATCTCGTTGACCCGGCAGGAACCCGAGCGGCGATTCTTGACTCGGCGACTGTCCGAAATCTCAGGCTAGCTCGCAATTTCTTGGGCGACATGTCTGGGCGACAGATTCGTGGCCCGATTTTGCAGACTGTTGTCGATTGGCGAGTTTCTCGTTTGACTACTGGTGAAGGTCGGAAAATGACCGACTTCCATCGCATCGCATCCCATTCCATCCCCCAGGTTCAGGAGTTCCGTCATGAAAGTCATGGTGATTTCCAGAGCGACAGCGGCGTCGGAAGCCGGCGAGATGGACCCCGAAGCGTTCGCGGCCATGGACAAGTTCATCGAAGAATTGATCAATGCGGGAATCATGCTCGACGGTACGGGACTGACGCCAAGTTCTCGCGGCGCTCGTGTTCGGTTCTCCGGCTCAAATCGCACCGTCACCCACGGGCCATTCGCCGAGACGACGGAGCTCATCGCCGGGTTCATGATCTGGAAGGTCGCTTCACTCCAGGAAGCGATTGACTGGGTGAAGAAGGTTCCGACCTTGTCGGCCGAAGAATCCGACGTCGAAATTCGTCCGCTCATGGAACCGGAGGATTTTGCCGGGGTGGTCACCCCCGAGCGGCTGGAGGAAGTGAAAGAACTGGAAGCCCAGTCGGCGGATCGTGACGGTTACGGCCTGGCCCGTTTTAAATAGTCAACGGCACGACAAGAGGCTAAGAGCCGATTGGGCGCAGACTGTCGACGCGTTGCCTTCCAGCGAACGCTCGTTCAAAGTGGCTTTGATCTTGAGCAGGGCGTTATGTTATGCGCGGCTTCCCCCAGGTGCGTCCCGGCCGAAATCTCCAAGAATGGCCGCGCCAAGGTGAGCACGGCCACTTCATTGTTGGGAAAATGAGATCGGCGGCACCGTGGCATGTTTCGCGAGCCGCGAGGTCTTGCGGCCGTGGTCCTCGGTGGTTTCCTCGATCCGAAAGCCCGAAACGCGCAGCTTCTGGAGGTCGCGGCGGATTGCGCCTGGGGCACAGGCTAACAGGGCTCGGGCAAGAATAAAGCTGTCAGTTATTCGGGAGTAGCCTGGCGTGGTGACGATCCGACGACACCAGAGTTGACGACTTTATTCTTGCCCAACTCCTAACCGACGGCGCGACATGCCGGCCGGTCCGCTCATCGCGATCCAACCATCGCCGTTGGGAATGTTTGAGGTCGACACGCATACCACACTCGAGCTAGTTGCCAGCGAGTCGCTTGATGTCTTTGACCAGCAGGTAAAGGTGGAGAGCGTCCGTCGGCGACGGAATGAATCCGAAATGCTCATAGAACCGGCGGGCGTTCTCGTCCTTGGCGTGGACCGCCAGGGCGCGGATGCCGGCGATGTCGGCGGCCTGGAGTGTCCGCAGCATCGCATCCTTGAGCAGACCAGCACCGATCCCTCGGCCTTGCGATCCGCTACTGACCGCGAGCCGCGCGAGCAGCATGATCGGCACGGCATGGCGGGCCAGGCCCTTGGTCAGCCGTTCGGCGCATCCTGATAAGCCACCTCGCCCACCGCCAGCGAGTAGTAACCGGCAATTATCTCCCCTGAAAGCGCCACGTAGGTTTGGGCGGCGCCTGCGCGAAGGTTGACCAGGGCGAATCGCGAGAGGAAGCGGTTCAGCTCCTCCTGTCCACAGTCGAAGCCGGAAACAGCGTGATCGGCCCGGAGCTTCTCGATCCGGAGTGGATCGGCCAAGAGTCAATCGCCGCGCTCAAAGACGCTCGGCTCCTTGAGCAGGCGGCCGAGGCGGGGGATTTCACGGGGAGGGGCGTCGAGCGCTTCCATGAACGCCTTCCAGCGGTCGGCATCGAGGCCGAAACGGGTCCGGTCCGCCAGGGTTTCATCGGCGCGCACCAGGGCGCTTTCCAGCACGAATTCGCTGACTGTCCGGCCAGCGGACTCTGCGGCCGTCTGAAGCTTCTGCTTGGCTTCCGGTGAAAGCCGAAGGTCAAGCTTGGCGGTCCGCGTCGGTCGTCCCGGCATGGCAATGTCTCCTGGTCGTGTTCCAGAAGTTAAAGGATAGTATGCTTGCCCGACATTGTCACGACAAATCATTCCGCGTCGGCCCCTTGCCGTACGTGTTTCGCGAGCCGCCAGGTCCTGCGGCCGTGGCCCTCGGTGGTTTCCTCGATCGGAATGCCCGCGGCGCACAGCTTCTAAAGGTCGCGGCGGATCGTCCTGTCGCAGACGCCGAACTCACGAACCATTCACAATGAGCGGCGGGTTGCGCCTGGGCGCGCAGTCTAACCGACGGTGCGAAATGCCTGTCCGCGCATCGCGTTTTCCGCATCGCGTTTTCAACAAGGGTGTGAAGATTAGCGGCTTGTCTTACGGAAGCGCCACCGACCAGGTGACGATCAGGCTGGCCAGGGCCGTCAAGGGCAAGGTGCGAATCAACGTGCACGGCGGCATCATGGCCACGAATGGGTTGTCGAGCCTGGGCGACTTCACGGCGGTTGTCAACTGATCGAAACGATGCTATGACGCGAACGTAACCGCATGAACAGCTTGGCTGCTGGCGCAATCTCGCAGATTCTTCCATACGCACCGGTTCTTTCTGTTATTAGATCAAAAAAACCGGCTTCACAATCTCACCGAAATCTCTCGCACAGACTATATTCTCCAAGTGATGCAATACGCGCATCTCGTGCACTCGCGGACATCCTGTCGGCCGTCGTGATAAACGAAGTTAACGCAGCTTCGTAACGTATCGACTAGGCGCCATGCCACGAGATCCAACGGGACCGCGGGCATTTCCATTGCGCGACAAAATGGGGACGCTCGGCGATCATTGGTTCTTTGTCAATTCGGCCGTTGGAAAAGTTGCCCATGCTGTCAGGGGCAGCCTACCCACCGACCGGTCTGACCAAGCATCAGCGGCGGGAGGGGTGGCGCGGGTTCGATTCCCGCTGGGCATTTCGGGCCTGTTCGGTTTCGCCGAGGTCGACCAACCGCGGCTCCTCACTCCCGCAAGTGGTCATCGTCGGCAACCGCGTGTCCTTTCCACATCTGGCTCATACGCGGATGCTGCGGGACCACCCAATCCCGCCAGACCGTTCAAGCCAAGGATTCAATCCGCATGGGCAACCCGGCACATACGGATCAAACCGAAGTCGTGCCAGCGGGCGGTCTCCCGCCGGGACCCGAAACGCGACGAACGAACCCAATTTCTGTTGCGATTGAACGGAATCCGACGGATATACCGGCACGGCTATTCCGCAGCGCCGTCAGACGGATTCAAGAACAGGACAAACGAAGCCATTTGGTCGGTCGGCGACACCGCCGGTTGATCCACGATCAGCGTCATGACCGAGCCGGGAGTACCACCGAAAAATCGTAACGAACGAAGCCATTTCCGTCCGGTGCCGCCAATCAAAGCGATTCGCGCGATTGGCCCACCCTTGACGATTTTTTCGTCCGCATCAGGCGAGGATCTCATTCACAACTCGTCCATACACGTCGGTCAGGCGATAGTCGCGACGATCAACGTCATGACCGAGCCGGGAGTACCACCGAAAAATCGCAACGAACGAAGCCATTTCCCTCCGGTGCTGCCAGTCGGAGCGATCCGCGCGATTGGCCTGTCCTTGACGATTTTTTCGTCCGCATCAGGCGAGGATCTCATTCACAACTCGTCCATACACGTCGGTCAGGCGATAGTCGCGACGATCAGCGTCATGACCGAGCCGGGAGTACCACCGAGAAATCGCAACGAACGAAGCCATTTCCCTCCGGTGCTGCCAGTCGAAGCGATCCGCGCAATTGGCCTGTTCATGACGATTTTTTCGTCCGGATCAGGCGAGGATCTCATTCACAACTCGTCCATACACGTCAGTCAGGCGATAGTCGCGGCCGAGGTGGCGATAGGTGAGCCGTTCGTGGTCGAGGCCCAGCAGGTGCATCATCGTGGCGTGCAAGTCGTGGAGGTGGATCTTGCCCGCGACCGGTTTGAAGCCGAAGTCGTCGGTTTCGCCGTAGGTGATTCCCGCCTTCACGCCACCGCCGGCCAGCCAGGCGCAGTAGCTTTCGGGTTGATGCTCGCGGCCGTGGGTCTCGATGGGTGAGGTGCCGGAGAGGTCCTGGCTCCAGGGGGTGCGGCCGAACTCGCCCGACCAGACGACCAGGGTGTCTTCCAGCAGGCCGCGGGCCTTGAGATCCTTGATCAGGGCGGCGACCGGTTTGTCGGTCTGGGCACAGTTCTGCGGTAGGGCGCCTCGGATGAAAGCGTGGTGGTCCCAGCCCCCCATGGTGACCTGGACGAAGCGCACCCCGGCCTCGCTCAGCCGGCGCGCCAGCAGGCAGGCCCGGGCGTAGCGATCGGTGCCGGGCTCGCCAATGCCGTAAAGGGCCTGGGTCGTCTTTGGCTCCGCCGAGAGATCAACCAGCTTGGGGGTTTCGGTTTGCATGCGGAACGCCAGCTCGAACGATTCGATCATGCCTTCCATCGCGCATCGGTCTCGACCTTTTGCAGCAGACGGCCATTGAGCTTCTGGACGAAGTCGAGCCGCCGCCGCTGGGCGGCCGGGGCGGTCTCGGGATCGACAAGGTAGCGAATCGCGGCGTCGGGGCCGGCCGTCATGTGGACCGGCGTCCCCTGGTGGGCGGCCGGTAGAAAGCCCGAGCCGTAGGTACCGCACGTCGCTATCCGGATCGATCGTGATGAAGCTTGGTAAGTTTTCGATTCTCGGTTCCCAGGCCATAGCTGAACCACGAGCCCATCGACGGCCGCACGTCGATGGGCACGCCTGTGTGGAGCTGCAAGGTGGCGGGGGCATGGGCCTCGCTATCGGTGTGCATCGCGCGGAGCAGGCAAAGATCGTCGGCCACGCCCGCCAGGTGGGGCATCAGGTCCGAGATCATCATGCCCGATTCACCACGCGGCCGGACTGGAATCGCCGGCGCCAGCGCCAGATACTTGTCCACGCCGATCGTGACCTTGTGGCCGTCGACCGGCGGCTTGATGCGCTCGCCGTGTTTTCTCGCGATCAGGGGTTTGGGGTCGAACAAATCGATCTGCGACGGCCCCCCTTGAATGAACAGAAAGATCACCCGCTTGGCCCGCGGCGCGAAGTGGCCTGGCCGCGCGGCCAGCGGGCTTTTTGTGGTGGCCGCCGCTCCGGCCGCCCGCGCGAGGCTGCTCAGCATGCCCTGAAAAGCCAGACCGCCAAACCCGCACGCGGCGGCTTTCAGCATGTCGCGACGATGGCAAGTGGCAGGGCCAAAAGAGTCTGGCATGGCGGGAGCCTCGACGAGAAGAGATCAGGGTCGACTGATGGATCGATTATTTGACGCTTGGTTCAAAGCCGCACGAGAAATTCATTCGACGCCAGGAGAGCGTGACATAATTCGGCCCAGGCGCGAAGCTCGCGTGCCGCGGGTGCGAGCGTCCTGTGCACGTCGCGCATATCGGCCAGGAAGGCGAGGGCATCAACACGTTCGGCGTCGGTGATCGGTCGATTCAGGGCGGTCAGCCAGAGCGAATCGAGGCGATTGTTCTCGACGGCGACCGTCGTCAGGGTGAGCTCGGCCAGGTCGCGGGCCCTTTGCTTCAGGAGATGGGCGTTCATCAAGAAGAGGGCCTGGGTTGGTACGGTGGTGACAAAGCGCTGGCCGGCGAACTCGCCGGGCTGGGTAAAGTCAAAAACGTTCCGCACCTCGGCGGGGCCGGGCTGTGGGGCGGAGCGAATGACCGGCAGGTAAACCGTGCGGACGAATTCCTGTTCGGGCCGGAACCGGGCCAGGCGGAAGGACGGCGGATTCACGCCTCCTTTGCCGAGGCCGCCGCTGTTTTCCTGGTATTCCAGCGGCAAGCCCGGGCCTCCCATCGAAGGGGCCAGTCGTCCCGAGACGGCCAGCAACGAGTCGCGCAGCGATTCGGCGTCGAGCCGGCGGCGGTTCATCCGCCAGAGCAGGCGGTTCTCGGGATCGACCGAGCTGGCGTGGGCATCGTGCGTGCTGCCCATGCGGTAAGCCCGGCTGAGCACCAGCCGGCGAATCAAGGTCTTGCGCGACCAGCCGTCCTCGACAAATTGCTTCGCCAGGAAGTCGAGCAGCTCGGGGTGTGTGGGCGGGTCGCTCCGCGTGCCGAAGTAGTCGACCGACCGCACGAGCCCCTCGCCGAAGAGAGCCTGCCAGACGCGATTGACGGCCACGCGTGCCGTGAGCGGATTCGCGGCGCTGGCAATCCAGTCAGCCAGCTCCTTGCGGCCGCTCGCACCCTTGGGAATCGTGACGCTCTGGTTTCGCGCGAGAACCGTGATGAACCCGCGTGGAACAAGCTCGCCGAGCGCGTGGGCATCGCCGCGGATGGTGATCCGCATGTCGGTCGGCTGGGCGACATCATTCACCGCGAAGGCCAGTGACGCGGTCGGGGCGAAGAATTCGGCGTGTTCGATCTGGCCGGCAATGGCCCCGATCCGGCCGTCGAGTCCCCTTTTTTCGGCCTCAAGGGCGTCGCGGCCCGATTTGTCCTTGGGAAAGGCGGCGCCATGAGGATCATTCAAGATCCTGGCGATCGCCTCGCTCCGCTGCCTGGCTTGCTCGCTCTCGGCCCTGAGTGCCGCGACTTTCTGCTGATGGCTTGCGAGCCGGGCCTCGCGCTCGGCGGCCTGCGCCTGGGATTCCGGCAATTTGACGACGGTCGGCCAGCTCCAGACGCCCCACTCGGCTTTGCCAACCGAGCGGGTATTCTGAAAGATGCCGGCCAGTGCGTAGTAGTCGCGCTGCGAGATCGGGTCGAATTTGTGGTCGTGGCAGCGCGCGCAGCCGATCGTCAGGCCGAGGAACGCCTTGCCGATCTTGTCGACCTGCTGATCGATCACGTCGACGCGGAGCTTGTCTTTATCGGCCTCGACCACGGGCAGGTCGCCGAGCAAGAGAAAGCCGGTGGCGACCAGGTTCCGCGCGTGATCCTCGGCCCGATCCGATGGGAGCAAGTCGCCGGCAATCTGTTCGTGGATGAAACGGTCGAGCGGCGTATCGCCGTTACACGCGGCGATCACGTAGTCGCGATATTTCCAGGCATGTTCAGCGAAAAGATCGTTGGATGTGCCGATCTGATCGGCGTAGCCCGTCAGGTCGAGCCAGTGGCGTGCCCATCGCTCACCAAAGGCGGGCGAGGCCAGCAGACGGTCGACGGCACGTTCGTCGGCCGACGGAGATCGATCAATAACGAACTCGGCAATCTGCGCGGGAGACGGTGGCAAGCCGACAAGGTCGAGTGAAACCCGGCGCAGCCAGGTATACCGATCGGCGTCGGGAACAGGTCGAAGACCGTGTTCTTCCAGCCTGGCCAGCAGGAAATAATCGACCGCGTTCCTTGGCCAAGCTTTGTCTCGAACGGACGGAACGCCCGGACGCACGGGGGGCCGGAACGTCCAGAAATCGGTGTTGGTCCTGGGTCCAACCTCGGCGGTTTTCCTCGCAACGACGGAAGTGTCGACGCGTGGGTCGACCGCGCCGGCCGCGACCCAGCGGCGAAAATCGGCCAGGACACGAGCCGGCAGCTTCTCCTTGGGGGGCATCTCGACGACGGCCCCTTCATAATTGATCGCCTTGATGATCAGGCTCTCGTCGGGCTTTCCCGGCACGAGGGCCGGCCCGCTGTCGCCCCCGCGCAAGAGGGCTGCCCGGCTATCGACACGCAGGCCCCCCTTGGGGGCTTTGGTCTGGCCGGAATGGCACTTGTAGCAGCTCGCGACGAGCACGGGCCGGATCTTCGATTCGAAGAACGCGATGTCGTCGTCGGTACCCGCGCGGACCGCCGAATTGGCGAGCATCGCAAGGACGACGACCAGGAACAACGGCTGGAGGAACAAACGCATGGTGAGCTGGCCTTGGCGCCGGGCGTGGTCAATCCGTGGCGTGGTGTTATCCCGAGCCGCTCGAGCGGCCGCCGCGCGGAATCGGGCGCCGCGCCGCTCGTTCATGCAATTATCAAACAATTGCGGCCGAAGTGGAAGCCGTCGCTCACTCCACGCGCGGGGGGGCGTTCGAGTCAACTCGCCCGCCCTGCCTTGAAGCGCTGCTCGAAGTTTTGACCCGGAAGGCGCGACGCCCGTTCCCTTGGGGCCGCGGCTGCCCTTCAAGATTGGGTCCACAAGAAGACGGGAGAGTCAAGAAGCTCTATCGCTTGCCCTCAAGCCACGCCATGCCATCGGGGCCCGAGCCGGTTTTCAGGCGCTTTGACTCGGTGAGGGTCTTGAGGTCGATCACGGCCACGGCGTTGTCTCCCGTGAGCGCGACATAGGCGTGTGCGCCATCGGGCGGGATGAGGATGCCGCTGGCGCCTCGGCCGAGCTTCAGCCGTTTCTTGACCGACTTCGTCGCCGTGTCAACAACGACCAGGCCACCGCCGCCGATCTGAGATACCAGAGCGAGCGTGCCGTCGGGAGTGAATTTCAGGCGGTTGGCGCTGGGAGCACCGGCGTCGATCGTCTCGACGACTTTTTTGGTTGCGACGTCGATCACCGAGATGCGGCCGTCGCCCATGTGGGCCGTCCATATTTGCTTGCTGTCGGGCGAGAGATCAAACCCTTCGGGTCCGCGACCGACGGCAATCACCGTTTGCCGCCAGCCAGGGCCGCCCGGCGGTGGACCGCCGCCCCCGGGTCCGCGCCGTGGACCACCAGGGCCGCCAAAACCACCGGGTGGCGGACCGTCGGGAGGAGGCCCGCCAAAACCACCGGGTGGCGGGCCGTCAGGTGGCGGTCCCCCCTGCCCGTCTCGCGGTGGCGGACCACCAGGTCGTGGCTCACCGGGTGGCGGGCCACCGGGAGGAGGACCGCCAAAGCCCGGTGGCGGGCCTCCGCCAGGGCCCCCTCGAGAGAAGTTGCCAAGCTCGATGATGCTGATCGTGTTCGAGCTGACGTTCGAGGTGAAGATCGTTTTCTCATCCTTGGCCACAAGGATCATGTGGGTCCGCTCCTGGCCGGTGCCGAGGATCCAGTCGACCTTGTTGGCCGACGGGTCATAACGGCCGATCGCCATATTCGCCTCGGCCGTGAAATAAACCTTGCCGCCCGCGACCCAGAGCCCGTGCGGGCGTGAGAGCGGGCTCAGGTCGACCTTGTATTTCTCCTTGCGGCCGGCGATGTCGATCACCGAGAGCGTGTTGCCCCCTTGCGCCCCACCCCCGTAGTTGCTGGCGAAAGCGAGCGTGCCGTCGGCCGAGACGGCCAGCTCGTGCGGGTCGCGCCGGTCGGCGCATGACCGAAGATCTTGCCGGTCGCCGGGTCGACGATCGCCATCGCGTTCTCGCCCTTGTGCAGGACGAGCAAGGCCGGAGAAGGCGTCTCCTCCTGGGCGGTCGCTTCCAATCCAACGAGCCCACCAAGCAAGACGAGCCAGCCCGTTATCCGCATGGGATTGCCTTCCTAAACATCAAAGGTTGAAGGTATCGATAACTTGGTGAATTTAGCAGCGCGTCCGAAACGTCGCTACCGCGTATCTTAATTTTGCCTTCAGACACTCACGTTCGGCAAATGCTCCGATTCAATCACGCTTTCTTGCAACTGGCACGAGTTTCGCGTACGACGGTTAGATATCCGACGGCAAACTTCGGGTGTTGCGTCGTTAATCGGATATAGCCTGTATGCGACGGAACCTATTTCTCAATCCGGAGGGTTTTCCATGGCTAATCAGGAACGAAGCGAAAAGGCTGTCGACAGCGATCTCAAGCGAGAAGACGATCTTGAGGAGCTCACGGCCGAGGAGCTGCGGGCGATTTCCGGTGGAAGTTTACCGCCGGGGACAAATAATGGCTCACAACCGCCGAGACACGTCGGTCCGCCGACAGGTCCCCCGCAATAGTGACATGGGTGATTGGGCCGAGCGAACACCAGGTCAACGGCGTTCCTCATCATCAAAAAAGTTTTCGCAAGGGAGCGGCTGGATTCATTCTGGCCGCTCTTTCGTTTTAATAACCGACCACTCAGCACGAAAGCGAGGCATTTTGCTGGGTTCCTTGCCGTCTTGTCGATAGCTCGACGCCACAGGCAAGTCGCCGGACCTGGTTAGCAGCGTGAATGCAAATCGGCAAGAGTCGCGCTTTCCTCCACACCGCCATTTCGTCTCTGATCCGAGCCGACTGACCATGCGGCTGGCAAAGCCTCAGTTCACTGGCGTGGTCGCCGGATGCCGATATTGCTAGACTGTAAGCCGTTGAGCGCGATAATCTTCGAGAACTGTTGAGAATGGATTGACGTGGATCATTCCCCTGAATCCTTGCCCTTCATGACGGCTCTCAAATGGAACGACGACGGCTTGATACCCGCGATCGTTCAGGATGCTGAGACCGGCGAAGTCTTGATGATGGCCTGGATGGATAAGGCGTCACTGAAGGACACTGCGGCGACGGGGCAGACGCATTTTTACTCGCGGTCGCGGCAATCCCACTGGCACAAGGGGGCGACGTCGGGGCACGTGCAGCACGTCGAGTCGATTTCGATCGATTGCGACGGTGATGTCCTTTTGATCAAGGCCCGCCAAGTCGGAGGCGCCTGTCACGAAGGCTATCGGTCGTGCTTTTTTCGAAGTGTGCGCACGGATGGCACACTGGAGGTCAACGCCCAGCCTATTTTTGACGCCGCGACGGTGTATCGCTCAACCGAGTCATGAGGCGATCGATCGGCCAATCTGCCTGCGAACCGACCTCGCGAAATTGTGGCCGACGGCGTAAAATCTTGACGCGGTATGCACGGATTGCGGGTGGCCCGGAACTTGACCTCTGTGCGAGACGAGAGGAGATGCAACGTGGCTATTTTTACGTTTGAAAGCAGAGTCGAAAATGGCCAAATCCGGCTTCCCGAAGACGTTACGTTGCCCGAGCACACCAAGGTCTATGTGGTGATCCCCAATTCCGACGACTCATGGCAACCGCGCAGTTCATAGTCCTCGCCTGCGGAATCCGCGGCAAGCGATCGACTTCATCAAGGAAGTTGTCGAGGTAAAGCCTGATGCCGAGCTATGACGCGGCCCATTTCGAGCCGCCAGCCCCGGTTGCTGTTGTGACTGTGCGCGAACCACGCAGTGGTGCGATCGACCTCAATGTGTCTTTGCTCCTGGATACGGGCGCGGATATCACCTTACTGCCTCGGGCCGCGATCGAGCAACTCGGAATCCCCCTGCTTGCTGATCAGCAATACGAATTGATGGGCTTTGACGGTAGCAAAAGCCTCGTACCTGCCGTCATGCTTGAAATGGTTTTCCTGAGGCGAACATTTCGAGGCCGATTTTTGTTAATCGATGACGAACGTGGAATTCTAGGTCGTGATGTTCTAAAGCATGTCGTCCTCATGTTGCATGGCCCGCAACAGCAGTGGTGGGAACATGCGCCGTAGTTTGCGGAATGGACGACATGTTACGAGCCTTTCCCTAACTGTCGGCGTGGGCGGCACGCTTCAGGTCAACGCCCAGCCTATTTTTGACGCCGCGACGGTGTACGGTTCGACGAAGGAATGAATCGGCCGATCAACGCCGCCACGAACCGACCTCGCGAGATCATCTCTTGTAAAGTAAGCTATTGGCTTGAAAGGCATTGACCTGGCGCGGGTGAGTTTTATCGTTGGCGTTCGGCCCACTTGATACCGGAGCGCGTCTCCTCATGAATTCGGAGCAACTCTCGATCTTCGACCTGAGCCCATCCGAAAAGCTGCAACTCGTCGAGGATCTCTGGGACGATCTGGCGGCCACGCCAGAAGACGTGCCGGTTCATGACTGGCAAAAGGACGAGCTTGCTCGCCGGAAGGCCAACCTATTGAAGGACCCGGCGTCTGCTCAATCCTGGCGGGAGATCCAACTTCGGGTGCGGAAGCACCATGGCCGTTGAGCTGGTCGTCGCACCTGAAGCGGAGCAGGACATTCGTGAAGCATACGGATGGTATGAGACCCGCCGATTCGGCTTGGGTGAAGAGTTTCTGAGCAAGGTCGATGCCGGCATTCAGAGTATTCTACGTAACCCGGAATTGCACAGGATTGTCCACGAAAACTACCGGCGGCTCTTGGTGCGGCGATTTCCATACGCCATTTTCTACGAATATGATAACGATAGGGTTACCGTTTACTGTGTCTTCCATACATCACGTGACCCGGAAAAATGGCGCCATCGGCTTCCGTGAAAGAAAGCTGTGTCTTTATTGACCGCGTCGAAACATTGAAGCTACGAATGTAGGCCTCTTCTTAGTCTTAGACCACGACAGTTAATTCTGGACTACAACACCTGGACGAAGAAACGACCATCATCCGGCGTCGACAATGATGCCGGTTCAAATTGACCGCCAAAGAAAGAAAAGAAGGATACGATCAAATGCGCAAGCCCCGCCTGATGACGCCCGGCCCCGCGATGGTTCCCGAGGATGTGCTTCTGGAACTGGCGCGCCCGGTCATTCACCATCGGTCGAACGAGGCCAAACAGGTTGTCGTCGATGTGGTCGACGGGCTCAAGGAGGTCTTTCAAACCAAGAACGACGTCCTGATCCTGACGGCCTCGGGCACCGGCGCAATGGAAGCCGCCGCGGTGAACGCCGTACCGCCCGGCGGCAAAGCCCTGGTCTTGAGCGCCGGCTACTTTGGAGCGCGCTGGGCGAACGTTTGCAAAGCTTTCGGCATCAACGCCGTCGTGCTCGAGACCGAGTGGGGCCAACCTGTCGACCCTGACTCCGTCGCTGAAGCGCTCAAACAGCATCCCGACACCATCGCCGTGCTCGGCACATTGAGCGAAACATCGACCGGAACGGGCCACCCGGTCGAAGCCATCGGGCGAATCGTGGCCGGGACGCCAGCGCTCTTCGCGGTCGATGGCATCTCGGGTGTCGGCGCCATGGAGTGCCGTACCGATGAATGGGGGATCGACTTGTTGTGTGTCGGCTCTCAAAAAGCGCTCATGCTGCCGCCCGGGCTGGCGTTCGTGGCGGTCAGCCAGAAGGCCTGGGCGCAGATCGACAAGTTCGACTCGCACAGCTATTACTTCAATCTCAAAGCGGCCCGCAAGAAGATGAAGGAGTTTGACACGCCCTATACGCCGGCCCACACCTTGATTCTGGCCTTGCGCGCGGCCCTGGCGCGAATCAAGGACGAGGGCGTTGAAAACGTCTGGCAGCGTCATCGCAAGATGAGCGAGGCGTGCCAGGCGGGCGTGCAGGCGCTGGGGCTCGAGCTCTTCAGCGCGAGGCCCGCGGAAGGTTTGACGGCCTTCCACGTGCCCGAGGGTCTGAAGGACAGCCAGATCCGCGGCAAGCTCACCGAGCGATTCGGCATCTCCACCGTGGGAGGCCAGGAAAAGCTCAAGGGCAAGATCATCCGGATCGGCCACATGGGGTATACCGACGAGCTCGACGTGATCAGTACCCTGGCGGCCCTCGAGATGACGCTCGCCGAGCTCGGTTTCGACGTCGAGCCGGGTCGGGCCATCACGGCCGCGCAGCAGGTCTTGATCGGTCAAAAAAGCGCGGTGGCGATCGACTGATCGATCGAGCGGGCTTTGTGGACCTTGGCGGTCGACCGAATGATGGTCCGGCCGATCGATCGAGGTGACGGATTCTTCTTTAGAGGCGAGTGGGAGTGAAGGATGGCAATGCATCGCGTACTGGTCACGGATAAGCTCGCCGAAGAGGGGCTCGCCCAACTCGCGGAATGAGCCGGGCATCGAGGTGGTGATCAACACCAAGCTCGCTCAAGATCCCGCCGCCTTGAAGCAGGCGCTCCACGACGCCGACGGAATTGCCATTCGCTCGGGCACGCAATTGACCGCCGAGGTTCTCGACGGCCAATCGCGTTTGAAGGCAATCGTTCGCGCGGGTGTGGGCGTCGACAACATCGACGTCGCCGCGGCCAGCCGGCGCGGCATTGTCGTGATGAATACGCCAGGAGGCAACACGGTCTCGACGGCCGAGCACACGATGGCCTTGCTCCTCTCGCTGGCGCAATGTTCCCAAGGCCAATGACAGCCTCAAGTCGGGCAAGTGGGAGCGGACCAAGTTCACGGGGACTCAGCTCGAAGGCAAGACGCTTGGAGTCATCGGCCTGGGCCGGGTGGGCCTGGCGGTCGCCCGGCGCGCCCAGGGGTTTGGCATGACCGTGCTCGGCTTCGACCCGTTCCTGGCCGCCGACAAGGCCCTCGAGCTGGGTGTCGAGAGCGTGGCGCGCCTCGACGACATCTGGGGGCGGTGCGATTTCTTGACGTTGCACACGCCCATGACGGCCGAGACGCGCAACCTGATCGGCCCGCGTGAAATCGCCATGATGAGGCCCACCGTGCGGATCATCAATTGCGCCCGAGGGGGCCTGATCGACGAATCGGCCCTGGCCGAGGCCCTCAATAGCGGCAAGGTCGCCGGCGCGGCGATCGACGTCTTCGAGCCCGAACCGCCGCCGGCCGACCACCCGCTCGTCGGGCATCCTCTGGTCGTCGTCACGCCTCACCTGGGCGCCTCGACCGAAGAGGCTCAGGTCTCGGTCGCCGTCGAAGCCGCGCGGCTCCTGAGCGACTTTCTCACACGCGGCCAGGTCCGGTTCGCCGTCAACATGCCGGCCCTCGATAAGGCCGAGCTCGAGGATGTGCGGCTCTACCTGAACCTGGCCTGGCGGCTGGGCATGCTCCATTCCCAGATGGACCGAGGGACGCTCAAGAACGCGCAGGATCACCTATCGCGGCGAGGTCGCGCTCAAGAACACCAAGCTGATCACGGCCAGCTTCGCCGCCGGCTTGATGGAAACGGCTCTCGAGCAACAGGTAAATCTGGTCAATGCGATTCCCCTGGCACGCGAGCGCGGCATCGTGATCGAGGAGCGATCGGCCGAGGCGCCGGCCGACTTCGCGACGTTGATCCAGACCGAGGTCACCACCGAGCGCAAAACCTACGCCGCATCGGGCACGCTCTTCGGCAAGCAGTTTCTCCGCCTGGTCAGGCTGGGGTCGTACTTGCTCGACGCTCACATCGATGGAACGCTCTTGATCTTCACGCACATGGATCGTCCCGGCCTGATCGGCTTCATCGGCCAGACGCTCGGTAACGAGGGAGTCAACATCGGCCAGATGAACGTCGGCCGCCAGGATCAAGGGGGCGAGGCGATCGGCGTGGTCAACCTCGACAGCGTGCCCTCGGCCCAGGCACTCGAAGCCTTGCGGCAGAATCCGCACATCTTGAGCTCGAGCGTCATCAAGTTGCCGCCGCAAACCGTCGGGCCGCCGTGGCTGGGCTCGTGATACCCGTTCGGTCATGCCGCTGAACGCGTCGGCGCAACTCTCAATCACTCGACGGTTCCGCTGCCGGTTTATCAGTCGATACTTTCGGGCGACGTCGCCAGTTGTGCGGATAGCACAGCACCAACGGATTCAGAAATGACTCGGGGATAATCATCCGCGTCATCGTCACGATTTCACAGGCGATGGCGTTGGATTGGCCGGCTCGGTGGCTTCAACGGGCTGGCCGTCGGTCAGGGATGAGGCGCTCGATTTCACCACGGATTCACCGCCGTTCAAGCCCGAGACGACCTCGGTCCGGATGCCGTCGCTTAGCCCGAGCTTGATCGGCCGGCGCTGGGCCTTGCCGGCGGCGACAACCACACAATAGTCCTTTCCTGATTCGCTCACGACGGCCGTCACGGGCACGGTCAAAACGTTCGATCGCTCTTCGGCGATGATCGTGGCATAAGCATACAGGCCAGGGAGGAGGTTGAGGCCGGGATTCGGGATATCGATCTCGACGCGGACCGTCCGCGTCTTGGGGTCAAGCGCCCACGAGGTCCGTGTGACCTTCCCCTCGACAGTCCTGCCCTTCATCTCCTGAAGCCTCACGGTGGCATGATCGCCCGGATTGATGTACGGCGCAAACGCTTCGGGCACGTTGACCCTGATTGTCATGATGTCAGACCGGACGACGACGAAAAGCGGCGGCTTGTCAGCGCCGGGCTGAGTCAGGTCTCCGGTGTTGACGTTCCGCTGGGTGACGATGCCATCAAAGGGCGATTCGATCCGGGTGTAGGCGAGACGCGCCTGGACGGTACCCACGTCCGCTCGTGCGACGTCGACAGTGGCGGAAGCGGCGATGACGTCGGAACGAGACGAATCGAGTGCGGCGCGGCTCTGGATCAGGGCCACGTCGGCCGACGCGATCTGGGCCGTGTTTTCCTCACCAGACGCCTCGGAAGCGCGGAGCTTGCTTCGCGTTTCGTCAACCAGGCTGCCGGTCAACGCCCGCGCCGCATGCAATTCCTCGACACGGCGAAACTCGGCTTTCCAGCGCGCCAGATCGGCCTCCACTCGCTTCGTTCCCGCCCGAACTTCAACGAGCTTGGCCTCGGCCCCTTTGACGTTGGCTTCGGCCACTCTGAGCGCGGTCTCGGCTTGTTTGCGCCTGGCAATTGCCTGTGCAACGGCCGCTTGCTTTTGAATCAATTCGGCCTCCAGCTCGGGCACGGAGAGTTCCGCGAGTGTCTGGCCCATCTTCACGGTGGCACCGATGTTAACGGTCCAGCGCTTGACGTAGCCGGCAATCTTGGCGTGAAGCGCCGTCGTCTCGAACGCCTCGATCTCGCCCGGTTCGCCAACACCGCGGCGGATCGTCTGTCTCTGGGGATGCACGATCTCGACCGATCTCGTAGGGTGAGCCGAGGGAAGACCGGCCTTGCCCTCCAGGGGCCGCTCGCAGCCGGCCGCGATGGTCGCGAGGACGATTCCGGCCGCCACGGTGATCACGGGATGAAGATCGTTCCAGGCCATGGTTTTCCCCACGATGCAGGATTCAGGGTCTTGATTCATGTGCGCCTACCGACGGCTCAACCGCCGAGCCTTGAGGTCGCGGGTCGCGGGGCTCACCGTTGGCTGACGCCCGAAGCTGCTCGTTGGCCCCGATTTCTTCTTCGTGGTAACGCGGGCTCGCGGGATCGTCAGGATCGAGCGACGCCGACTCGCGCCCCGCCCTCCCCTGGATGAGCGCAAAGACGGTGGGAAGAACAGTCAAAGTCGCGATGGTCGCAGCCACCAAGCCGCCGATGACCGCTCGAGCCAACGGGGCGGTCTGCTCGCTCCCTTCGCTCCAGCCCACCGCCATGGGAACCATGCCGGCGGTCATCGCGCAACTCGTCATGAGGATGGGCCGGAGCCGGCCCTTGGCCCCTTCCATCGCCGCCTGCCCTGCGTCGGCCCCTCGCTCGCGACGGTGTTGCTCGGCGAATGTCACCATCAAGATCGCGTTGGCGACCGCCACGCCGATGGCCATGATCGATCCCATGAACGACTGAAGGTTGAGCGTTGTCCCCGTGAGCCAGAGCATCGAGACGACGCCGGCCACCACTGCGGGCGTCGTCGAGACCACGACCAGGGACAGCTTGACCGACTGGAAATTCGCCGTCAAAAGCAACAGGATGACGACGATGGACATGGCCAGACCGATCGCGAGGCCCCGGAGGATCTCTTCCATCGGCCGGATCTGCCCCCGCACGTCGACGACGACCCCCTTGGGGGGCGCACCCGCCCGCCCGATCGCCCGCTCGACCTGGCCGGCAACTCTTCCGAGATCCTCGCCCGTGATGTTGGCAGTCAGGTTCACCGATCGCTTCATGTTATAGCGGTCGTATTCGCCCGGCATCGTCCCCGATCGCACGCTTGCGACGTCGCGAAGCAAGACCTGCCGCTCGAGGCCGGCTCGCTGGATCGGCACGGTCTCGATGCTCTCGAGGCTGTCCATGCTCTGATAGGGGATCTCCACCTGCACTTGATAGCCGATGCCCGTCTTGGGATCGGGCCAGTAGTTCGGCACCATGAAGCGGCTGGAAGACGTGGCCGCCACGACGGACCGCGCGACGTCCGAGGCGGTCACACCGCTCAGGCCGGCACGCTCGCGGTCGACATCGATACTGATCGTTGGGTAATCAAGCGACTGGCCATAATGAAGGTCGCGCAGTGACGGAATCTGGGCCAGCTCGGTGCGCAGCTTTTCGGCAAAGGCACGGTCGTCAGCCAGGCTTGGCCCCGTGACCGCGACGTCGACGGGTGTCGGCGAGCCGAAGCTCATCACCTCGCTGACGATGTCGGCGGGCTCGAACGAGAGCCGCACCTCGGGCATTTGCACTGAAAGCTCGCCACGCAGCCGCTCCTTGAGCCGTTCGATGTCGAGCTCGACCCCCTCTTTCATGGCCACGCGGAGGATGGCTTCCTCTGGACCGCCGGTCCACTGGTAGATGGCATTGATCGGATAACTCGATGGGATCAACCCCACGTAGCCAATCGAGATCGCCACGTTGTCGCGGCCGACCGTCTTGCCGATCAAGTCGAGGGCCGCGATCGCCAGCCGCTCGGTCTCTTCATACCGTGTACCATCGGGGGCTCGCATCCGCAGTTGAAACCGCCCAGCATCGACCTTGGGAAAGATCTCCAGCCCGAGCGACCGCCCGACCACCACGATCAAACCGAGCGAAACGGCGAGGTAAGCCGGCACGACCACCCAGCGTCCCCGCACGACCGCGCTGACGAACTGGCCATAAGCATTGCGAGCGAGCTCGAACAGGGAGGATCGCCGTGCTTGTTCTTCTCCTTGATGATGATGACGCAGCAGCCAGGTCGACACGACCGGCACGAAGGTGCTCGAGAGCAGATACGAAGCGACCATCGCGAATCCGACGGCCAGTGACAGCGGCAAGAAGAGCGCCTGGGCGGCTCCCTGCATGAAAAACGACGGAATGAAGACCGCCAGCACGCAGAGCATCGCCAGCAGCCGCGGAATCGCCGTCTGCTCGTTGCCGCGCCGCACCGCGCGGGCCACCGAGCGCGTGCCCTCCATCTGGTGATGAATATTCTCCACTTCAACCGTGGATTCATCGACCAGAATGCCAATGGCCAGCGCCAGGCCCCCCAGGCTCATCAGGTTGATCGTCTGTCCGGTCAGCCACATGGCCACCAGTGCGCCGCAGAGTGCCAGAGGGATATTGAGCACGACGACAACGACGCTCCGCCAGTCGCGAAGGAAGAGCAAAACCATCAACCCCGTGAGCACGGCCCCCAGGGCCCCCTCGGTGATCAGGCTCCGAACGGCGCTCGTCACCGTCGGCGACTGGTCGAACTCGAAGCTGACCCTGATGTCATCGGGGAGGACCGCCTGCATGCCGGGCAAAGCCGCTTTGACGTTGTTGACGACCGAAAGCGTCGAGGCGTCGGCTCGCTTGGTCACAAGGATATAGACAGCACGCCGGCCGTTGACCAGGGCATAGCCCGTCGGAATGTCGCTGGCGTCTTTCACGGTCGCGACGTCGCGGATGTAGACACTCGGATCCTGCCCGGGTCGAATCGGAATCGTCTCGAGCTCTTGAACCTGACGCACCAAAGAGTTGATCGGCACGATCGGCATCTTCTTGCCGATGCGAACCGTGCCCGATGGGCTGATGGTGTTGCCGGCGGCCAGCGCCCCGATCACCTCGTCGGGCGACATTCGATACGCCCTCAGCCGGTCGGGATCAACGCGAACGACGACCGTTCGCTGGCTGCCGCCAAACGGTGGAGGCGCCGAAACTCCGGCCAGGCTGGCAAACATCGGCCGCACCTTGAAAAGCGCCTGGTCCTGGATCTCGCCAATCGACAGGGTCTCGCTCGACAAGACGAGATAGCCGACCGGAACGCTGCCGGCGTCGAATCGGGTGATAAAAGGCGACACGGTCCCCGGCGGCATGAAGGCCCGCGACCGCGTGACGTAGCCGATCACCTCGGCCATCGCCTGAGCCATGTTTGTTCCCGGATGAAAATGGAGCTTCATCAGGGCCATGCCCTGGATGTTGCGGCTCTCGACGTGGTGGATGCCGTTGATGTAGAGAAAGTGATATTCGTAATAGTTGGTGAGAAGCCCCTCCATCTGGCCCGGGTCCATGCCGCCAAAGGGCTGGCAGACATAAACGACCGGGAGATTCAGGTTCGGGAAGATGTCGATCGGCATTCGCAGCACGGCCAGAACGCTTCCCAGAACGACCGCGACCACGACCACCATCACGGTCATTGGCCGCCGCAAGGCGAAAACGATCGGGTTCATGAATGCGATCCGTTTCGGGCGTGGCGTCGCGCGATGCGGTGTCCCGTCGGAAGGACCGTGAGCTCGCCGCGGACCTACTGTAAAGTGGCGGAGACGCGAAATCGAAAACAGGGCGCGACTCGCCCACCGATCATACCGGATTCGCCGCCGCGCCGGCACTGATGGCCGCCGGCACGGCAAACTTCGCGAGCCGATGATACGACCAGAAGAAGAGCGCACCCATCACCAGGTCGATCGGCGCGAACGGTTTCCATAGCGAGGGAATGCCCTGCGCGAACCAGTACCAGAATGCGACACCACAGTACGCGACCTTGAGCAGTATTCCATAAATAATCAATTCTCTATTACGAACAGGATCTCGGGCGATCGAGATGAACATCCATGTGAAGATAAGCAAGAGCGCGGCGGGAAACTGAACATAGGCCAGATGGTTGGGGGGCGTGACGCCGGCGACCTTGAAGATCTCTTGCGGGGCAATCAGAAACGCGGCTCCAAGCAGGCCGTCATAAAGCGCGGCGATCATGAAGAGTGCCGTGATGGGGCGATGTGTGCTGATCATGCGGACGCGTCCTCGAAAAGGGGTGCGGAGCTGCGATACAAATCGTCAAAGCGGGCGCGGCGGCGCTCGGTCAATTCGCCGCTGTAGAGACGCTCGGCCAGGTTGTGAAAGCCGCTCCTGAGCGCCTCGACCGACATCTCTTGCGGCTGGAAATTCACGTCGAAGAGCGTACAGGTTTCCCACGCGTTGTCACGCAGCAAGCGCCCCTCGCGTTTCAGCCGCGAATAAAGCGGCGTTCCCGGGAACGGCGTCTGCACCGTGATCTGCACGTCGAACATCCCTGTTTCCATGGCGAAATCAAGCACCTTGTCGAAAATATCCGGCCCCTGGCCGTCGAGCCCGAGGATGAAGCAGCCGTTGACGCGAATCCCGAAAGCCTGGATGCGCTCGACGGCCTCGCGTGCTTCTTGCCAGCGCTTGAGCTTCCAGTCGCTCTTGAGTTCCAGGCCCTTGAGCCCCCACGCGCCGGGGCTCTCGAAGCCGATGAGCACTTCGGCGCAGCCGCTTTCACGCATCAAACGAAGGAGCTCGATGTCGTCTTGAACCGAGAGGTCCGTCTCGGCGAACCAGCGGATCTTGCGCGATTTCAGCTCGGGGAGCAGTTCCTTCCAGTAGCGGCGGTTGACAAACGCGTTGTCGTCGCCGAACTCGATAAAAGGCCGGCGCCAGAACGTGCGGATATGATCGATCTCGGCGAGGACCTTGTCGATCGGTTTCTGCTTGTAGCGGCGCGTCAAGAGGATCGAGCTGGCGCAGAATTCGCACTGAAACGGACATCCCCGGCTGGTCTGAACGACGAGCCGGTTATATTTCGACGGATCAAGCATCTGATACGCGGGGAGTGGTGCGTCGGCCAGCGCGAAGTCGCCACTGGACTGGTAGCGCGATTTCAGGCGGCCGAGCGCGGCGTCATCAAGCAACTCGGGCCAGACCGGCTCGCCCTCACCGACGACAACCGAGCTGGCGTGGCGGGCGGCTTCCTCGGGCATCGCCGTGACGTGCAGGCCCCCCATGACGACCGGTACGCCAAGCGCACGATACCGGCCGGCAAGCTCATAGGCTTCGCCGATCTGAGCGCTCAGCGTCGAGATCGCCACGAGATCGAAGCGGTCGGGCAGCGTGTCGAGCTCGCGTAGATCTTTCACTTCGAGGTATTCGCATTCATGTTGGGGCGGCGTCATTCCCCCGAGCGTGAGCAGCCCCAGGCTCGGCAATGACGCGATCGTGCGGCCGCGCTCGAGAAAACCGGGCAAGGTCATTCCCATCCGCACGAGCTCGGGATCAACGGCGCGCACGCCACTCATTGCGATCAGGCCGATTTTCATGAGAGCACTCCCTGGAAAATGAAGTCGGCCACGGCCACGATCAGGCTGGCCACCGGAATGAAAAACAGGTGCCGAAAGTCCTTCCGCCACGCCGAGAGAAAACAGACGGTCGGCATCGCGATCGCGCCCGTGATGAGACCCATCGCTGCGATGGAGGGAGCGTGCTCAAGCCCCAGGTGTCGCACCGACAGGCTGAATGCCAGGTTCAAGAAGCCCGTTCCGAAAAACGAGATGTGCCCCAGCCTGATCATACGCCGCCGCCACGAACCGTAGCCACCGAGCCAGTCGTCCCTGTGAAAAAACAGCCCGATGCCGGCCCCCGTGACGAGTCCGATCAAGATCGCGAACCAGGCGAGCTGAAAATTCAAGTCGTACATGATCGATGCCCCTGCGAGTTAATGCCGAGTCGCCCGGACTTCGTGCCACGATGGGCCCTCGATCGCAATGAATTCAGCCGCCGGCCTTGTCAGGAAAGTCCCGATCAAAGGCCCCGTGATCGACAAGCACTCGACCCCAACGTATCATCATCGCGGATCATTCTTCTTCATGCCGGAGCTCTGCACGTGGTTGTTTCCCTGTTCCTTTTCGCCTTGTTGCTGGGTCAGGATCGCGAGTCTGGAAGAGCCGGGCACCCCGGGCTCGCCGATGCGGCCATCCGCGTGGAATCGTCCCACCGGCCCGCTGATTCTCGACTGGTCTACCGCACGCCGCAAGGCGTCACGTTCGAGGTGACCGCCCGGGGCCTGAGCCGAATTCACTTCAAGGACCGCGAACTCGCCCGGGGCGAGTGGTCGGTATTCAATGCCGAATCATGGTTCACGCGCGACGGCAAGGGCGGAGCGGTGAAGACCGAAGGCCAGGCCGAGCAAACGATCGAGATCGTCGCGCCTGACCACGCGCGAGTGCGTCACACCAGGGGCGATCTCCATTGCGTGTTCGACTACACATTCGCCGGCGAAGACGTCCTGATCGGTGCCCGTATCGAGAACAACCACGACTCGGCCGAGATGGCCGTCAGCGGCTTCGCCGGCCTTGAGTTCACGTTTGCACGCGCTCCCGGCGGCCTGATGCAAGAGCAGCATATCACCTATTTCCAGGCGCACGGGACCGGGCTTTGCCATCCCAGCCACTACTCCCCGATCGGCGGCAGCTACGCCCGCGACGACGCGATCGGCGTCGGCCTTTCGCCCTGGAAGACCGGGGCCATTCGCACGCTCTTGCTCTGGGATTACACCGATTGGAACCCCGGCAAGCGCGAACTGCTCCCCACGCGGCGGTTGATCTACTTCGTCGCCAGCCCGGTCCCGCCGCGGGGTGCGCACACGTTCGACCTCAAGCTGCGGGTAAGCCCTGACCGCGACTGGAAACATCTGCTGGAACCGTATCGCCAGCATTTCCGGGCGACGTTTGGCGCGCTACGCTACAAGCCCGATGCACGCTGGATCGCCACCGACTATCTAAACCATAGCCAGTCGGCGATCTCGCCCGAAAACCCTTATGGATTTCAAATCGGCCCCAGGCGCATCGATACGGCCACGGGGGCGGCGGCGTTCTGCGACCGGGTGATACCCGTCCTCCAGGCGAATAACGGCCAGGGCATCATCGTCTGGGGCCAGGGGGGCGAAGACCCGCGCGGCGGCATGTACCGGCCGGATTTCGACATTCTTCCTCCCGAGGTCGAGACGCAGTGGACCACGATCATCGCTCCGCGGTTTCACAAAGCGGGCTTGCGGCTCGGGGTCACGACACGCCCGCACGACATGGCGGTGAAGCTTGACTGGAAAAATGATGAGATTATCAACATCAATCCCGATGACACTGGCCACCGTACCATGCTCTTACGACGATTCAAGCGGATGATCGATCGCGGCTGCACATTATTTTATCTCGACAGTTTTGGCTCGTCGCTCGAGGACGTAATGCTGATGCGCTGGCTTCGCGACCAGATCGGCCCCGATGTGCAAACCTTTTGCGAGCACCAGTGCGACGCGATTGTTCCTCTCAGTGGCGGCTACAGTGAGACCTCGTTTCACGGCCCATCAAAGGAAGCACCCGCGCATTATCGGCTCTGGAGCGATGTCGGGCGGTGGGAGATCTACCGCTGGCTCTGTCCGGGCGCCGAGATCGCCGGCCGATACTACGAAAAGGGGACGCCTCCTCCAGGATTCGAAACCGTCGATCAGTTTTTCAAACGCAACGCGATCATTCCGCTTGTACCGACCAACGACTTCGACCGCGCGCAGCGATCAAGCGACTGCAAGCGCAGCCCTGACAGAGGAAAGCCGAGCCATTCCCTGAGGTAGAGACAAGGCACTCCCGGCCTCACAGCGGCCGGCTACAACAGGGAAACGTCTCTTTGCCGCGGCATTCCCGGCCTCACAGCGGCCGGCTACAAAGACCGACATGGTCATCACGCACAGTACAACGCTGCGCTCAGTAATGAATACTTCCTCATTACCCCTGAATTCTACCACCGCACGATATGGTCGCGGCGAAGCCAGCCGTCGCCAATGCCTTCGAAGTGCCCGAAAACCCAGTCGCCCGTCTCATCCAGAATCGTGAACTCGGCCCCGTCCTTGAGCGGCTGGTCGAAACTCGGCTCATAATCCTTGCCGATCCCCTTGCGCACACGGTCTCCGTCGTGACAACGCCATGCCGTGACGAGACCATGTCGGTGAATGCCAGCCCAGCATCCACACTGAATATCGCGCCAATCAACACGAACGCCGCGCTGATCCCGAACACGCGCGGCTGCCTCAGGAGAACCGCCGCGCACGCCGCCAGGGCACCGAGCAATAGCCCGGCCAGAGCGAGATAGGCCTTCTCGGGAAAGGAGAGCCATGTGCTCCAGAACAAGACGTGTTTCCACCAGGGCGAAGGAGGCTCGGCCAGCCGCCCCGGAGCGACTGACAGGGCTTGCCGCAAGTTCGCGTCGAGATAGGGATCACGCGGGCGATACGGTAATGCACTGCGATACGCCGCAATGGCACGGCCATATTCTCCAGCGCGAAAATAGGCGTTACCCAGATTGTAGTAGACAGCTCCGTTGCGATAGCCATCGCCAAGCAGCGATTCCAGCAGGTGCGCCGATTCACGATAGTTTTCTGGCGTCTTTGCCGCGTCAAACACTTCGAGCGCGCGCATGAACGTTCGCTCGCGTGATCCGGGCTCGGCGGCAACAGTGCTGGCCGACAACGCGGTCAAGATCAGAGCCGCCAGGGAGATAATATGCTTGTACCTGTCGTTGTTCATCGCTCAAGCACCCCTCTCGAGGTGGCGTGTCAGGCCTGGAATGAGCTTACTGACCGTTTCCAAAAGCGCCGCGGTCTCATACGCGACACCCGAGCCATATTCGGCCGACTCCATCGCTTCCAGCAGGCGCATGACCTCGGATCGCTCGGCGGCGGGCACGGCCGTGCGCGCGAGGAGCGCGTCGGCCTCGGTCGCGGTTAACCCTTCGGCCACCACGTTCCGCTTATCGGCGATCAAGCCGATGACAGACGATCGAATCATCCGCAGCGCGTCTTTCGACTGGCCCTCGGCCAGAAGCTTGCGGGCATCGGCCAGCTTCTTTTCAGCCGTGCGCCGCGCGAATCGCTTGCGTTGCCAGACCAGGTCGCCCGACTTGCGGCGGTAGATCGAAACAAAGGCGATCAAGGCCCCCGCCCCGAGCCACGCCCCGGCCGCAATCGCGGCAAACGCCACGATGTTGACCCGCTCATCTTTCAACTCGGCCGGATCAATCACGTTCTGGAAGATCCCTTGCGCCCGCGACTTGATATCGGGCGTGGCGGAGCCGGCGACCGAGCCGACAAGGTCGGATGCGTCCATGCGATTGGCCGCGGAAACGTTCAAGCCGATCGACGGACTGGCGATTTCAGAGAATGTCTCGGTGTCGGGATTGAACACACTCGCCGTCAGCGCGGGAATACCCACCCCGGCCCGCTTCGGTCGGAGCGCGTATTCAAAGCGCTTGGTGTCGCCTTTACGCCGTCCGGTGGGATTTTTGTCGAGCACCTCGAAATCGGTCGCGAGCTTCGAGTTGACCGTGAGGTCGGGGGCCGAGACCAGGTCGAGCGACCCGCTCGCCGGCCCGCACACGATGTCGAGGGTGAGCGTCAGCGGATCGCCGACGCGCAGCGAGGTCGGGCTCGCGGATGTGGCCATGTGGTAGCTACCGATGCCCCCGCAGAAGGTCGCCGGCCGTGGGCTCGGCACCTCGCGCACTTCGACCGACACCCTGTGAGCAACCGCGACCAGCCGTCGAGCCGTGTAACTGCCGCCGTCGGTCCCATCGGCGAATGAGCCCTTCACGATGGCCGGGCCAAGTGCGTACGTGCCCGCTTTTTCAGCCGTCAGCCGCCGCTTGAGCTCGTAGACGAAATAATTGATTGGCTGGCCGTCACGCCCCCGCCGGCTTTCACGCCCTTGATACAGGCTGAAAACCGCCAGCCGCGGACCCTCGAAGAACGAACCGCTGCGCGTCGTCACCTGGTTGAGCGTGAAGCCCGTGCCGTCGTCGGAGAGCAGCTTTTCGAGCCAGCCCGTCTTGTCGTCGCCCGTCAGCCCGGCCGGGAGATCAACCCAGTTCATCTCGATATGCGGCGGACGCCGGCGCAACAGGCTGACCGGGTCGCGGTCGGGGTCATCCGGCAGAGGGCGGACAAGAATGCGCAGGGTGACCTCGAACGGCTGCGTGGGGTAAACGCGCTCCCGACTCGTCTTGATCTCGGGGATGACCAGATCTTGCGGTTCGGGCGCGATCACGTTGAGTGGCAGCGAGCGGCCGGAAATGGTCTTGCCGTCGATCGTTGCCGAGGGCGCCGCAATGCCGAGCCGGCCGGTCCGTTTCGGCGTGAGCCGGAATCGGTAAGAGTGGCCGAAGCTCGTTTGTTGCGAGACCCTGCCGTTGATGATGAATGTCGACGATTGATTATGCGATTCATCGCCCGTCGGCACGATGTCAAAATCGGGGCGCAACGCCGACAGATCGGGTGCCGCGGGATTCTGGGCGTTGCGAATCTCCACGACATAGTCGACGCTCTCGCCGATGAAGATTTCCGTGGCGCTGGCTTCGACGGCGATTTCCGGGTCTTCGGCAGCGGCAGCGGCCGTAGTGGTAGTAACAGCCTGTGCCGGCGGCGCGGCGAGCACGATGAAGAACAACAGCGACATCAGGCTGGCCGGCCAGGCGATCGCACGGTTTGGGATCCGTCGCATTACCAATCCTTTTCCACGGGGACTCGGCCGAGTATCCGGGCTTTCATACGGCGGTCTCGTTCGCGCTTTTCCTGCTGGCGTTCGCGAACCTTGCGCAACGCGTCTTCAATCTGATCTTGAGACACTTGCGGCTTCTCCCCTTTCCTGGCTTTCTTCTGTTCGCCCGACTGACTCTGGTCGTCTTGCTTCTTCTTTTCTTCCTGATCTTTCTTTTCCTGATCTTGCTTCTCTTGATCCTTTTTCTGCTGGTCCTTTTTCTCCTGATCCTGCTGGTCTTTCTTCTCCTGGTCCTTCTTTTGTTGATCCTGGTCTTTTTTCTCTTGATCTTTCTTTTGTTGATCCTGCTGGTCTTTCTTCTCCTGGTCCTTCTTCTGCTGATCTTTTTTCTCTTGATCCTTCTTCGGGTCCTTGGGCTGGGCCTTCTGGATCTCCTCGAGGATCTTCCGTGCCTCCTCGGCCGGCGGAAACGCGGTGTCGGGAGATTTGTGTTTGAGCGATTTTACGGCTCGTCCCATCTGCTCGACGGCCCGGGGCGCGAGCTCAACGGCCTTTTGATAACCGGCCTTGATGAGCTTGGGATCAACCGGCTGCGGTTGGTCCGCGGCGCCATCCTTGGGTTGCCCCTTCCTGGCCTCGTTATCGTCGGTCCTTGGCTTGCTTTCGGCCTCGGCCGGCGGCGACTTCGCGAGCCGGTCGAGCTCGGCCTCGGCCTTGAGCTTGAGCAACTGGGTGCGGCGCTGGGTTCGCTCCTGGGTTTCGGTGAGCGGGCCCAGGTCCTGTCGTTCACTCGCGAGAACCGCATGGCTGCCGGCTGCCGCAACAGGGTCTTGAGCTCTGGGTTGGGAACCCTGCGAATCCTGACCCTTTTCTTTTGCTTCTCGGGGCGGCGATGCCGCTTTGGTGCTGGCTGTTGCCGCTGTGGCGCTGGCTTGCGGCGGGCCGATTTTCTTGGTCTGATTTTCGGTCCCGGGGCTGGCCTCCTTGGGCGCTGCTTCTTTTTCGCTCGCCGGCGACGCCTCTCCGGGCGGTTTCGTGTCGTCGTCGGGCTCAGGTGCCAGTGCCCGGGCGATCCCGGTCTGGTCGGCCAGGTCGCGTGCGAGCAACGCATGAAACGGGATCACGGCATCCCAGATCTTTTCGAGCTCGTCGATGGCGGCCTGCTGGTCGGTCGCGGCGGGAGCCCCGCGCCGCTCGTCGAGATGATGCGAGGCCGACGCCATCTTGTCGCCGGCGACACCGGCCCAGCCTTGAAGCATCGTGATGCCCTGCTCTACCTCGGGCGGAATGCCTTGTGGTGCACTACTACTATTGCTATTACCACTGGCGCCGCTTGCGGGCGCCTGAGGCGGCGGTGTCAGCTCGGCCTTGATCTTGTCCTTGAGGGGCTGGATCTCTTCCTGGAGCTCATCTTGAACTCGTTTCGGCTCGGCGAACGCGTCGGACGAGGCCTCTTCGGGAAGAGCCTTGACCGATTCGCGCAGGGCTTTTTGGGTTTCGATCAAAAATTCCAGAAAAGCCACCAGGTTCATTTCCTGTCGTCGTTTCTCGCGATCGCGGGCGACCCAGCGATCCGAGTAATACTTGATCCAGCGCCGCACCAGCTCGATGTCACGGCGTGCCCGGGCATGATCGGGCTGCAAGTCGAGACAATGGCGAAACGACGCGACGGCCGCCTTCAACTGGTCGAGAATCTCCGGGCGCTTGTCCGGGGCCACTTCTTCGGGTTTCTCGCCAGCCAGGCGGCCCGCCTCCTGGGCCGATAACGTGCCGAGATTGAAATGGGCCGACGCGGCCAGGGCCTTGTCGTGCGCCAGGCCGGCCTTGAGATACCACTCACGGGCCGCCGCGATATCTCCCTTGCGATGCAAGGCGCACGCCTGGTCAAACGCGGCGATGGCGGCCTTGGCCGCGTCGCGACTATCAAGCTGTTCACGCGCTGCCGCGAACTTCTCGCGCGCCTTATCGAAGTCGCCCTTGCTATACCAGTTGAGGCCATCGCGGACGTTCGCCGCCGGAGTGTCGGCGCGGCCCGTTCCGCTCAAGCAAGCGACGAGCAAGAGGGCCGTCGCCACCGGGATGGCGGGCCGCGGCGACTTGGTTCGCGATTCTCCCTTTCGCGAGGCCGGCACTGCCCGATCGCGGCCGGGCTCCTCTGATCGGGCCGTCGCGGCCGGGTGCGGCCGGGTGAAGATATCGACGAGCAGCGCGAGTAACGCCAGGGCGAGGAAAATCTGATACTGCTCGGCGCGGCGAATCCGTTTGTGGCTCGCCTCGTCGGCCCCCCGGCGCCCTTGAAGATACTTGGCGTAAAGCTCGCCAAGGTCGTAGGCGCGCGTTCCCACCGGAACATACACGCCCGCGGTCTTCAGGGCGATTTCCTTGAGGAGCGAGTTATCGAGCTTGCTCCACACCTGCTGGCCCTGGTATTCGACGTATGACTTTGACTCCGCGCCCTGGGGAATCCGCGCGCCGTGATCGGCGTCGCCCAGACCAACGGTGAAGATGGTCACGTGGCGCTCGGCGGCGATGGCGGCGGCGTCGAGCGGATATGACTGCTGGTCGTCGCCGTCGGTGATCAAGAGAATCGCCTGGTCACGCTCGGCCTGTGCCTGAAAAACCTCGAGCGCTTTGCGGATCGCATCGCCGATCGCCGTGCCGCCGCGGGCGCGCTGCCGGGGTCGAGCTCGTCGAGCGAGCGGCGGAACGAGTCGTAGTCGACCGTGAGCGGACACTTCACCACGGCCTGTCCGGCAAATGCGATCAACCCGATGCGCTCCCCTTCCAGCCGGTTGACCAGAGCGGCCACGTCGGACTTGGCACGCTTCAGGCGGTTGGGGGGCACGTCTTCGGCGAGCATCGAGCGTGAGACGTCGATCAAGACATAAAGGTCGGCGCCTCGCGGTATCACGTCTTCATATTGCGTTCCAAACCGCGGCTCGGCCAGGGCGATCAAGCCCAGTACGATCGCGGCCTCGCGCAAGAAGAGCTTGGTCCAGAATCGCACCCGCGAATCGGGGGGCAAGATGCGCGACCACATCGCCTGGGCCACAAAAGCCTCGGCCGCGCCAGCCGCCGCCGTCTCGAGTAAAACGACAGGGCACCCCATGCCACGACCAGGGGCAAGATCAAGTACAACCATTGAGGATGT
This sequence comes from uncultured Planctomycetota bacterium, assembly GCA_963818265.1. GTDB lineage: Bacteria > Planctomycetota > Planctomycetia > Isosphaerales > Isosphaeraceae > CAWFRS01. The sequence goes on from CAWFRS010000001.1 coordinate 1,764,921, forward strand.
TGCCATTCCATCGCGAACCAAGCCCCCGCCATTACCGACTGACTGACTGACCGACCGACCACGTGCTTACTGACCGACTGATTTGACTGAAAGACTGACTTCCCGACTACGGCAACGATCGAAATCGGGTTTCCACCAAAACGCCCACGCCAAGAATCATCGCCAACCCGGTACCCGCAAACCAGGGGAATAGCTCGGTGTATTCCGAATACTTCGACTCCTCGAACTCCGACTTTTCGAGCTTGTCGATCTCGGCGTAGACTTCCGTTAGCCCTTCGGAATCCGAGGCATGAAAGTAACGGCCCTTGCCGATACTGGCCATTTCGCGCAACAAGTCTTCATCGATCCGGAACTGGGCCGGCACCAGCATCCGGTTTCCGAATTCGTCTTCCTGCGGGATGGGCACCGTGCCATTGCGGCCGATGCCAATTGTGTAAATGCGAATTCCCGACTCGGCGGCGATCCTGGCTGCGTCGAGGGGGTCGACGACGCCCGCGTTGCTATCGCCGTCGGTCAAGAGGATGAGCACCTTGCTCTTGGCCTTGGCCCCACGGAGGCGATCCACGCCCGCCGCAACGCCGTCGCCAATCGCCGTCGCGAGCTCTTCCTTCAGCGACTGGGCATTGACCACGCGCCCCTGGCTATCGCGGATCGGCTTGGGGATCTCGAGCCCCTTGACGATATCAACGAGCGCCTCCATGATCGAGCGTCAGCGGGCATTTGCTGTCGGCGAACCCGCCAAAGGCGACGAGCCCAACGAGATCATCGGTGCGCCCCGAGAGCCCACCGCGCCGCGAGCCCAGCACAAACTCTTCGATCACGTGCTTGACCGCCTCGAGCCGGCTCACATCCTTGCCCCCAAGCTGGAAATCGATGGCCTCCATCGACCCGGAAATGTCCAGGACCATCTCGATGGCGATCCCCTGCCCCATGATTCGCGATTCAGCCTTGCCGGCTTGCGGCCGCGCCAGCCCCGCGATCACCAGGCACAAGCCCAGGCCGTAAATGTAAGGCAAGGCACGCCGCACACGCTGCGCCAGCGTGACGGGAAGCCCGCGCAGATCAGCCACGCTCGAAAAGATCGCGGCCGGCCGCCGGTCGGGCCGAAACCGCCACCAGAGCGCTCCCAGTGCGATCGGCACGAGCAAGAGCCAGTAGACCGAATAGAGACGGAATGCATTCACCGAACTGACCTTTTCCAAATCGCGTGCTTACCGGTTTAACAGCAATACTATTGTTCAGGCCGTGCCGACGGGCGCCAGAAGCTCGGCACTCACCGGCGTGGCGTTGACAAATTCATGGGCCCGCATGATCGATTGTTCAATCTGTCCCTCGCCTGGCTGCTGGCCGGCGTACTTGATGAGGTCGGCGGCTTCAAGAAATTCAGCGAGCCGGGCGGAACGCTCGGGCGGAAATACAGCCCGGCCGCGCATGTCGCGCAGGAACTCCTCGGTCGTTTGCTCGGGCGCGTGAATCCCCGTGGTGGTCTCCACATACTGGCGGACGATTCCCGTCAGCCGCAAATAGAATTCCTTGACGAGCCCACGCGCCGGCAGGTTCTCCTTGAGCAGGGCCGCGAGTGCCTCCTGGGCGATCTCCTCGGGGGTTTTCTTGCGCGGCTCGGATACCTGGCGCTGGCGGCGCCGGAAGACGAAGAGTAACAAGATCGCGAACAGGCCGACCACGCCGGCGGCCGCCAGCCAGGCATAGGCCAGGGCCGGCTGCACGGGTATCGGCTGTGCCATCGGCTCCAGGTTGGCCAGGCTCGGCGCTTCACCTCCAAACTCCGATGTGACATTCACCTCGAGTGGCGCCGTCTCGATCCAGGCCGCTTTCCCGCTCTGCTCCGACTTCGCGCGGCGATCGACGAACTCGATCGAGACCGATCGAATCAAATGCTTGCCGGCGTGCGTCGGCTCGAGCTGGTAATGAAATCGCCGCACGTTGGCGGCCGCGTCGGCCGCGGGCGGGCGCTCGGAATAGTCGCGAATCAAGAAGTCGCCCACGGCCTGACCGAACGCCGGCGGCTTGATCTCGACAGCGGCCGCTGCCTCGACGGTCACGTCCATTTCAACAAGATCGGATAGCCGCGGCTCACGCGGCGTGACCTGGACAAGAAGCTTCACGGGCCCCTTCTCGGCCCGCCGCTCGATCGTGTTGCCGGGCGGCGCCGATGGCTGGCCCTCTTGCCGGCGTGCCCATCCGCAACCTGAGGTCAGGAGCACGACGACGACCACGAGGGCAGCGGCGGCGCGTGTTCTGCTGAAAGAGATGCCGGTCGGCACGCTCACGCTCATCGTTGCCGCTCCCTCATGCGAAAGAACTTCTGGAGGCTGAGGGCATACGGCTGATCGGTGCGAATGGCGAGGCGGTCGACATTGGCCCGGCGGAGCCAGCCGGCGAGGCGGTCTTCCCGCTCGCTGGCGGTTTTCGCAAACAGGGCTCGCACCCGCGGGTGCCGCGTATCGAGCTCCACAAGCTCGTCGGTCTCGGCGTCGCGAAGTGTCAAGAAACCAACGTCGGGCAAGCTCGTCTCGCGAGGATCGCTCATCGTCACGGCGACGCAGTCATGCCGCTGGTTGGCAACCGCCAGGGCGTGCGAACAATCTGGCCCCAGGAAATCGCTCATCACAAACACGACGCACCGCCGCCGCTGCACTCGCCCCAGAAAGTCGAGCGCTCGGGAAATGTCGGTCTGCGCCTTGATTGGCTCGGTCGCCAGCAGCTCGCGGATCAGGCGCAATACGTTGGCTCGACCCTTGCGCGGCGGGATGTATTTCACGACGTCATCGGTGAAGAAGAGCAGGCCCACCTTGTCGTGGTTGCGCAGCGCGGTGAACATCAAGACCGCGGCCACCTCGACGGCCGTTTCCATCTTGCTCAGCCGATAAGAGCCAAACGACCCCGACGCCGAGATATCGACGGCCAGGATCACCGTGAGCTCGCGCTCCTCGCAAAACGTCTTGACAAACGGCGTCCCCGCGCGGGCCGTGACGTTCCAGTCAATACTGCGAATCTCATCGCCCGGCACGTATTCGCGCACCGAGTCAAACTCCATGCCCCGGCCTTTGAACACGCTCAGATACTCGCCCGCCAGGAGGTCGTTGACCTGGCGCCGGGCGACGATCTGAATCCGGCGCACTTCCTTGAGAACGTCTTCCAGTTGTCGAGCCGGCATGAAAATCGAACCTCGCGCGAACAATCAATCAATCAGTCGGTCGGTCAGTCGGTCAATCCGTCATTACTATCTACGAGCCAGGGCATGCATCGGTTTGCCAGGTGGGCTGTCACGGAGTGGATCAAGGCAAGTCATCAAGCGGGAGACCTCGTTTATCGCCAACACTTTCAAGAGTCGCCCCGTGGCCATTTGAGTTTCACGGAACCGGAACCGATTCAAGCACCTTGCGGATGACATCGTCGGAAGTGGTTTCTTCAGCCTCGGCCTCATAGGTCAAGAGCACGCGATGCCGCAAGACGTCGTGGGCGATATCCTTGACATCCTGGGGCGTGACATAGGCCCGGCCGACGAGAAACGCGTTGGCACGCGCCGCCAGGCACAGGTTGATCGACGCCCGCGGCGACGCGCCGTACTCGATCAGCGGCTTCAGGTCGTTGAGGCGGTACTTCTCGGGATGGCGTGTCGCCGACACCAGGTCGAGCACATAGTCCTTGACCTTGTCGTCAAGATAAATCGAGGCGGCCGTCTGTTTCATGTCGGCAAGCTGGCTCGGCTCGAGAACCGGCTGGACCTCGCGCTTGAGCCCATCGAGCGCGACGTCGACGACCTTGCGCTCCTCGCTCGTACTGGGGTAGCCGACCACGACCTTGAGCATGAAGCGATCGACCTGGGCCTCCGGCAAGGGGTACGTCCCCTCTTGCTCGATCGGGTTCTGGGTGGCCAGCACGAGAAACGGCTCCTCGAGCGCGAAAGTCTCATCGCCGATCGTCACCTGATGCTCTTGCATGGCCTCTAACAGTGCCGACTGCACCTTTGACGGTGCTCGATTGATCTCATCGGCCAGAATCAGGTTCGCGAAAATCGGACCCTTACGGGTACTGAAGGCTCCCTCGCGCGGGTTGTAAATGAGCGTCCCGATCAGGTCGGCCGGCAGCAGGTCGGGGGTGAATTGAATGCGATTGAACTTGCACTGGATGGCGGCGGCCAGGGCCTTGATCGCGGTCGTCTTGGCCAGCCCGGGGACGCCCTCGAGCAAGACGTGCCCGTCGGTCAAAAGCGCGATCAAGAGCCGCGAGAGCATCGCGTCCTGGCCCACGAGCGCTTTGCGTACCTCGGTTTTGACGCGTTCAATCTGGTCTGAGTATTGAAGGACCTGGTCCTTGATCTTCTGGATATCGACGGCCATGTTTCTCGCTTAACCCTTCCGATTTCACCGACACGCTTTGTAGCGCGTTTGTGATCATCTGCCCACGTGCGCGGTCCACCTCATCGGAGCCGCGTCCCTTTTCCATCATGATAGGTGAGTGGCGCTACGCGGACAACCTACGATGACCGGATCGCCAGGGCTGTGTTCACGCTGCCGGGGGGGTGAAGCTCCTGTTGAGCGCGGTCATGAGCGGGTGGAATCAAGGAGAGTCGACGGAGTCTGGCCCCCGATTGAACAAAGGTTGGGGGACGAAACGGGCCTGACCCGGTCGTTGGCAGAGGCCGCTGGCCGGCCTTTGAGGCCGGCAGCGCTGTAGGTTTAATCAAGGACCTGGGGGACGGCGGTCGTCAAAGAACGCGGGTCGCCGGCCCCTGAGCGCAACAGCTCACTTCACGATCGCATCATAAATCATCTTCTTGATGCCGAACTCGGTATCCCACTGGTAGGGCATGATCTGTTCGAGCGTGATGACGATCAACTTATCGGCCGGGCTGACCCAGTAATGCGTTGAAGCCGCGCCCCCCCAGCCATACTCCCCGAGCCGGCCCCCTGGGTCCCAGCTCGTGTTCTTGACGCGGACGGAAAAACCAAACCCGAACCCGGTCCCGAGGCGTTTGTCCTTATCGAAATGGATGGGAAAAACCTCCTTGGGGAGCTGGCTGGCCGTCATGAGCTTGACCGTCTCGGGACGAAGGATCCGGTGGCCACCGAGTTCACCGCCATCCTGGATCATGGTGAGGAACCGCATGTAGTCGCGGGCCGTCGAGACCAGGCCGCCACCGCCCGAGAAAAGCGTGACTTTCTTGCTGTACCTGGACAGGGCCGGCTCGTCGATGACATGTAAACCGCCCGGAGATCGGGCATAGTTGGCGGCGAAGCGCGCGAGCTTCTCGGGCGGTACGCTGAAGGCTGTGTCGGGCATGTCCAGCGGATCGAAGATCGTTTTGCGCAGGAAAACGTCGAGCGTCTCGCCACTGGCGACTTCGATCACGCGGCCGAGAACGTCGATCGCGACCGAATAGGTCCAGTCGCTGCCCGGGTCGAAAGCCAGCGGGATCTCGGCGAGCTTGTCGCACATTTCCTTGAGGTCGACTGCCTCCATGGGTTTGAGCCGTGAGTACGCTTCCTTGAGGGCCTCGGGCCCGGATCCATAAGTCATACCCGAGGTGTGCAGCATCAGGTCGCGAACCGTCATGGCGCGTTTGGGTGCACGCAGGCCCTTCGAAGACGCCACCTTGAGGTCGGCGAACCTGGGAATGTATCTGGAAACCGGATCATCGACGCCGATCTTGCCGGCGTCGACCAGGCTGAGCGCGGCGGCCGTGGTGATCGCCTTGCTCATGGAATAGATGCGGAAGATGGTGTCTTTCTCCACCGGCAGTTTGGCCTTGATGTCCCTCTGGCCATAGGCATGAAAGAAGCCGATCTTGCCGTCGTGGGCCACGATGACGATCCCGCCGGCGATCTTCTTCTTTTCGACCTGACCTTCCATGAACTTGTCGACCTCGGCGAGCTTGCTCTCGGACAACCCCGCCTCGGATGGGGAAACGACCGGAATCTCGCCCCCTGCCGCCGATACCACTGCCGCCATCGTGAGGATGCTCCCGCTCAACATGATCAAGAGGCCAGGCGCCCGAGCGATGAATGGTGTCTGCTTCCGCCGCCGTTGCCAATTTAAATGTGCTTCGCGATTCATCATCGTGCTTATCCCCGGTCGCATTGGTCAAATCGAAAGAATCAGGGAGCGGCTAAATCGCATCACGCCAAGCATATATTGCCATCGCGACCAGCCGAAGTCTCGAAGTCGTGCGTACGTTGTTGAGAAACAACGGCATTTGAACGAGCGCCCCCTTGATGTTACGCCACACACGATCGGCGAGCCAGACGACACCACCGAGCGCCTTGAATACCGACCAAACTTGGCATGAACAAGGTTTGGCTTGCCTTTTGTAGCTTACGCGCTACGCTTGCGACAGTCATGAAGGTGATGTCGTCGCTCGGGCTGCGATTGTCGGTCAGCAAGATAATCGAGCGATGACCAGACTCCGTCAAGCAAAACGGGGCCAGACTTAATTATGTCCCCTTATTAGCATTTATTCTGGTGTCGACGTTCTGGCCGCCATTTCCGTTTTCGGCCCGTGTCAACAGCGCCGGCTCCTGGCCGCCGTCCGTTCTGACGCGCGAAGCACACGATAACCAGAGCGTGGATCGCGAGAGACACGCGTCCGCGATCCTCTTCGATTCAGTTCTCCATGATCATCACATTCTTGACATCGAGCAACGGAACCCACAGAATCAGCACTGATGAATCCGTGAAGTCACGCCCGGTCGCTGCAATCGTTTGGGGGTTAGCTCATCACAAACTTTTGCCAGGTTTCCTGGTTGATTTCAAATCTCCAGTACTAACCGTCGCAGCCGCGGTCTTGGTCTCCTCCCCACGTCGCCAGCCTTCACATTTTTCATCGCATACTCACGGCAGTTCCCTGCGCTCTGAACTCGAGCGAAAATGGCGAATGGCGAGAGTGAGAGGATCAATGGCGAATTCAGCGATTTCTCCGAAGCGCGAATCATTCGCGGATTCATTCCGTCGGATCGCCCCGTCACCATTTGTTGAGTGCCGCCATGCCGCCGCACGAGAAGATGGAAGCAATCGGGATCTCTTGTTCTGCTGCTGACTCTGATCCGCGCGGTTCAGACGCCGCCCCTGTTTCATCCCATTTGGTGACGAGCCCGAGCCGTCCGCCCGACGATCCGTTTGCGCACACGCTTGACCCCGTTCTGATCGAGCTTGCCGACGAGTTTTCTCGACGAACGTTGTCGGGTGAGGCCGTTGATGTTGATGAGCTGATCGCGGCCCATCCCGAAAAAGCCGAGGCCTTCCGCAAGATCTTGCCGATTTTGCAAGGGCTCGCCGAGCTCGAACCCGCCGATGCCGAGAACGGTGAGGCCGACGTGCACAGGCCGACGGAGGGAAAGAGTTTCGCCGATTTTCATGTCATTCGCGAAATCGGCCGCGGTGGGATGGGAATCGTCTATGAGGCTCGCCAGGCGTCGCTCGGGCGTACGGTCGCCTTGAAAATCCTTCACCTTGCCGTTGCCGTCGATCCCAGGGCGGTCACACGGTTCCAGCTCGAGGCTCAGGTTGTGGGGCTGCTTCAGCACCCCAATATCGTGCCGATCCACGCCGTCGGCACGTTTGACGACATTCCGTATTTCGCGATGCGCTATATCGAGGGGGGGAGCCTCGCGGGCGTGATCAGCGAGCTACGCGCACTCATCGACCGTGGCACCGACAATCCCGGTGGAGCGTCCTGCGGCGACGTTCCAAGCGCTCTGGCCGTCGGACTCCTGACCGATCAGTTCGCGCATGCCGGAACCCAACCAGACATTGACCGACGGTCGGCCGCCCCTCTGACGGAACACGATCACACGGGGCCGGTCGCACCGCGATCGATTGGCGGGCGTTCTTTTCACCGCAACGTCGCCCGGCTGGGCTGTCAGACCGCAAGCGCCCTGGCCTATGCCCACGATCAAGGGATCGTGCATCGCGACATCAAGCCGGCCAATTTGCTCCTCGACCGCCGCGGCGACGTGTGGGTCGCCGATTTCGGCATGGCTGACGTTCAAGGTAACCCGGGGCTGACGACCACGGGTGATCTGCCGGGCACATTGCGCTACATGAGCCCCGAACAGGTCGCCGGCAAGCGCGCCCTGATTGATCGTCGCACTGACATCTATTCCCTGGGCGCGACGCTCTATCGAGCTCTTGACCTTGCAGCCGGCCGTCATCGGCTCGGACCGGGCTGAGATCATCCGGCGCATCACCGACGAAGAGCCCGAGTCGGTTCAGCGGCTCAACCCGGCCGTGCCGACAGACCTCGCCACGATCGTTGCGAAATCACTGTCCAAGGACCCATCGAACCGCTACCCGACCGCCTGGCATCTTGCCGACGACCTGAGTCGGTTTCTCGACGGCCGGCCGATCACGGCCCGTCCGGTCGGCTCGCTCGCGAGAAGCTGGCGATGGTGCCGCCGCAAACCGGCCCAGGCGAGCCTGGCGGCGAGTTTGGTGCTTGCCTTGGCAGTCGGGTTCACCGGTATCACCTGGAACTGGTGGAAAGCTCAGGCCGCCGAGCAACGAGCGCTCGCGCAGGCCGCCAATGCCGCGGCCGCCGAACGGGAGGCGCGATCTCAGTCGGCCAAGGCCGACGCCATCAATCGGTTCCTGATTGACAAACTTTTGCTTCTCGCCGCGCCCGAACACAATCCCGGTGGTCGCAATGTCTCCTTGAGAGAAGCCATCGACCATGCCGCCGAGACGGTCGGATCAACTTTTCGAGATCAGCCCCAGATCGAGGCCGCACTTCGCCTGGCACTCGGACAAACTTATCACGAACTGGGTGAATACGCGAAAAGCGAGCAGCATCTCCGCGTCGCCCATGACATCCTGACCCACGAGCGAGACGACAATGGGCTCGACTCCTTGAAGGCCCTGATCGAGGAAGGTCACATTCTCGATCATCTGGGGCGACTCCAGGAAGCGGAGCAATTTCTGACGAGTGCCGAGCGAGAAACCAGCCGGTTGCTGGGCACCAGCCATGATCTCTCGTTGATGGCCGGCCGCTACCTGGCCTCCCTTCTGCAACATCAAGGACACATCGATGAGGCCGAACGCCGACTCCGCCGACTTTCCGACGACTCAGCCCGGTTCCGCGGTCGAAAACACACCGAAGCCCTTCAGATCATGAACGATCTCGCGGTCTTGCTCAGAGACAAGCAGCGATACGCCGAATCGGAGCCGATCTTTCGTGAGTGTCTCCGCCTCAAGCGCGAGATCCAGGGGCCCGAGCATCCCGATACCCTGACGACCCTCGCCAACCTGGGCTCCGTGCTCTCGGCGCTCCACCGCACGCAAGAGGCCGAGCTTTTGCTTCGTCAGTGCGACGAGATCCGCCGCCGCGTGCTCGGCCAGGAACATCCGGCCACGCTCCGCACCACGCGCATCCTCGGCGACCTGCTCCACAAGAGCGGCCGCTCGGAAGAAGCCAGGCAATTACTGGAACCCTGCCTGGCGACTCAGGAGCGGATTCTCGGACCCACTCACCGCGATACCGCCTCAACACGGCTTATCCTCGATTCCCTACTCAAAGATCGAATCGCCCAGCGCGGCTCTGTAAAGCCATGACCTGGCCGCCTCCCGTAGCCTTTCAACGAGCCAACGCTCCCTCCCGTTACATCAAATTGGTGACTCCAGGCGTTGGTCGTTCTCACACGTTCAGACCGCGGCCACGCCGTACTGACTTCGGCATGCGCGAACGATTTTTGAGCGATTCTGAATTTTGTGGGAAACTTTTTCCGGCGGTCTGCCAGTTAGTTGATTAGCACGATGGGGCACACCACCATGACCGAAGCAGCACGAGCCACCCAAACCTTGATCGAATGTGCCAGCCATGGCGACGATGGCGCTCGACGCGAGCTACTCGAACGATACCGCGACTACCTCCGGCGCATGGTCGCGTCTCGCCTGGACCGGCGCTTGACGGCTCGACTTGATCCGTCGGACATCGTTCAAGAAACCCTCGCCGAGGCCGCCGAAAGGATGGACCACTACCTGCAAAACCAGACACTCCCCTTCTTTGGCTGGCTCCGGCTGATCGCCGGCGAGCGGATTCGTGATGCCCACCGCCAGCACCTGTTCGCCCAGCGGCGGAGCATTGTGCGCGAAAGCAGGATCCCCGAATTCACCGACGAATCGGCTGTCGACCTGGTTCGCCATTTGACGGCCCACGACACCAGCCCGAGCAACCACCTGGTCCGCAAGGAGCGTAGTGAACAGGTCAAGGAAGCCCTGGCGACTCTCTCCCCGCACGACCGCGAGATCCTGGCGATGCGCGTATGTCGAACGATTGAGCACGGCCGAAATGGCCGAAGCGCTCGGAATCAGCGAGGGGGCCGTCAAGTCGCGTCATTTGCGTGCCGTGATTCGGATGCGGAACTTGCTGGAGGCCGATTAATGACCGATCGTGAAGGCCACGCGCCGGCAGGTGACGAGCCCGATTGTTTACTCGTGGAATTGACCGAGCAAATCGCCGAGCGGCTCCAGGCCGGTGAGCCCGTCAAGGCCAATGACTATCTTGATCGTTATCCCCAATGGGCCGATACGATTCGTGAAATCTTGCCGACCATGACGGATCTCGTCGCCTACGGCCGCACTGCGGAAGTCGACCGCGTGCGCCGACAAGAGCCCAGTGCCGAGAACCCCGCCGACGACTGCCAACTCTTGCTATAAAGGAATTCGTCTCTTGACTCGTAGAGCCGGTTTGATGTCATGGCCCTTGCTGGCCGCTGTGTGCATGTCGCTTTCATTGTTCGCTGCCGCAGGCTGTTCCGACGGCCCGGAATTACCACCAACCGGCGTCGATGCCGAGTTCAGTGAAGCCGAGCTCGCATCGATGCGAAAATCGGTCAAGTCGCAGGCCGAGTTTCGCGAGCTCGAAGAAAATCAAGCTCGCCGAGCGCGCGGGCGCGGCCACCGTGACGACGAAATCGTCCCCCGTTCCGAAAAAGTCGAACTAGCGTTCGACGTCGAACTCGCCTGTTTTTCTGCCCGCTGCCGCGAGATGGAAAACACGACCTCTTGCTCGCGCTCACTCTCTCCCCTGCCCCTCGGTCTAACTTTACTCATCGATCGCAGCCGACACTTTTCCATTGTTGCGTACGAAATCGCTTCGATTCTTGTCATCCGACCGCCGATTCCATGCCCCACCTTTCAGGAGACGCTCAAACATGACCGCGCCAGGTTCATTCTGTTCGCCCCGACGCCGCGGAGCGTTCACGCTCATCGAGCTGCTTGTCGTCATTGCCATCATCGCCGTCTTGATCGCCCTCTTGCTGCCGGCCGTTCAAGCGGCTCGCGAGGCCGCTCGCCGCATGCAGTGCACGAATAATCTCAAGCAACTGGGCCTGGCCGCCATGAACTACGAGATGCCAATGGTTGCTATCCCCCCAACGCAACGTTTTTCCTCTCTCGCGGCAACGCCGAGCAGCCAAGCGGTGGCGAGGATATGAATGTGTTTGTGCGCATGCTGCCGTATTTCGAGCAGGCAACGCTCTTCAGCGCCTACAACACGTCGACCGACGTGACCCACCCGAGCAACATCACGATTGCCGGCGTCAGCCTGGGCGCTCTGGTGTCCGAGCGACCCGAATGTCATGAACAAGATCAACCTGTCAGGAGCCGATCCTACAGGGCACGCGGCGAATCTGGGAGCCGAGTACAATTATGTGCTGCCCCCCGGAACCTGGTATCAGACACTCACCAGTTACGGCCCGATGAGCGGGCCGGTGATTCACCTCGCCACCGGGGCGATGGGAATCATTTACGACAACGCCGTCACCAAGATTTCCGGAGTGACCGACGGTACGAGCAATACGATGCTGTTCTCCGAAGCCGCGACGGGGTGGGTCCCTCCTGGCCTCATCCAATCCGAGCTTGTCTACAACCTCTGGAACAAAGGCGACACGCTCGATAGTACCTATGCGCCTAACCCTCGTCGCTATGTTCCGCTCAATTATTCATCTCTTGATATTCCGGCGGATTTCGGGGCGTCGAGCATGCATCCCGGCGGCGTGAATGTCGCCATGGCTGACGGTTCGGTCCGGTTCGTCAAGGATTCGATCAGCTCCTGGCCGGCAACCCCGGCAAACACCTATGGCTGCCCGGTCAGCTATTATACTCTGAGCGTCTCGGTCATCTCCACAAGCCCTCTCACTCTAGCCGAGTCGCTCTCCTGGACGGCCGCCGCGCAGCTCGGTGTATGGCAGGCACTCTCCACACGCGCCGGTGGCGAAGTGATCAGCGCCGACTCATACTGAGGTCGGATAACTCTTCGTGCGAGCGGGTCTGCGCCGCATTTGTATCGTGAGGCGCGGTCCGCTCCGCCGTAGGTATTGCGATCTTTCCCGGCAGGAGCCATGCCCTGTTTCCTGGCGTTTTCGGTCAACGACATTCTCGATTTGCAGAGGACCATCGATGAACATCACGCGACTCTTGCTGACGGCTCTTGTGCTCACGGCCGCGCCCACGCTGGCTGTGCAGGCTCAAAGCGGTTCCGTGGCACGGATGCCTTCAGGAACAGACTCACTGGAGACTGTGAAGAAAGAATACGAGGCCGCGAGGGCGTCGTGGATCGCGGAATATCGCGAGGCCGCGAACGAGGCCAAGAAGAACGGCAAGGAGAAAGAGTTCAAGTTCAACAAACCGCAGCCAGGCCTGTCGTTCTCAACCCGCTTCCTGGCGCTCGCCGAGAAGAACCCTGAAGCCCCCGAGGCGATCGGCGCCCTCAAGATGGCTCTCCAAACCAGCAATGGCGCCAGGCCCGACACCGCCCTGGAAACGCGAGCCAAGGCGGTCAGGATTTTGCAGGATTATTACGTTACCAAGCCGTCGATTCAGGGCGTGGTTAATTTCCTGACCCGCTATGACGATCGGGATTCCAGAGCCCTTGTCAACGAAATCCTAACGCGCAATCCCGACCGCGCAGTCCAGATGTCTGTCTACAAAGGACAGATCGCCAATTGCGAGAGTTTGATCCGGTTTGCCGACGTGCTCAAGGACCCCGACAGCCTCGCGACAGTCGTTCGAAATGAAGGCACGGAATTCGTGAACGCACGGTTTGCCAGAGCTGAGAAGGCGCGGACCGAGATCGAGGTCTTGAAGAAAACCCTCCACGAAAAGTACGGCGACCTGACCAACGACCTGTCGATCGGGCGCCTGGCTCCGGAGATCAAGATTCAAGCTCTCGACGGCAAGGAGGCCAGGCTCTCGGCGCTCAAGGGCAAGGTGGTTGTGCTCGACATCTGGGCGACCTGGTGCGGCCCGTGCAAGGCGATGATCCCACACGAGCGAGAGATGGTTGAGCGGCTCAAGGATAAGCCGTTCGCCCTTGTGAGCATCAGTACCGACGAGAAGAAAGAGACCCTGATCAATTTTCTGAGCAAGGAGAAAATGCCCTGGACTCACTGGTGGAACGGCCAGGAAGGGGGCATCATGGATTCCTGGGACGTGAAGTATTTCCCGACCGTCTACGTGCTCGACAGCCGTGGTGTGATCCGTCACAAGGATCTGCGTGGCGATGACCTGGAAAAGGCCGTGAACGCGCTGCTCGCCGAGAAACCCAAGGCCTGAAGCGTTCACGGCATCCCGCGGTCCGTGCTCAATTAGATTCCCGGCCGGACCTTTGCAAAGTCGACGCCCGAAGACCACGCACGACTCGTCGGTGTTCTGTTTGTGGTGTTTGCGGGGGGCCCGTAACGGCTCTCGTTAACGGGCCGACTTCGCTTCCTGCCAGCGGAGCTTCACCTCGGTGGGTCGCCAGTCCTTGCCCAGATGCAAAACCTGCCAGCCGACCGTCACGAGCGAGGGAATCGTCAGAAATCGAACGTGAACACGCCTGGCGTGTTTGGTGGAGTGGTTATCGACCACTTTATCGGATTGCTGACAGAGTGTGGATGCGTAAACGACGTCGGGATGCGCCGGGCCAAGCGCGTCAGTGAGGATTGACCAGGCTTCATTCGCATAGGCTTCGGCCGCGTCTTCATCGTGCCGCGCCAGTGCGATTTGCGCCAGGCCGAGGAGGCTGTAAGCGGCTTCACGGTGGCGCTCGCCGAGATTGGATCGCCGCACGTCGAGCGACTCGCGGAAGTGACGCTCGCCCTGGCCGAGCCGGCCGCGGGAGAGATCGATCTCGCCAAGGCCATCGAGACAATATCCGATCGACGGATGATCCTTGCGAATCTTGCTGATGATCTCGAGCGCTTCGACAAAGAGATCGTAAGCCTGAGAGGATCGGTCCTGGTAGCGCCTCAACTGGGCGAAGACGATCAGGAGTGTCGCACGATCGAGGGGCGCCGGCCCGAGCCCGAGCTCGCGCTGAACTTCCTGGACGCGTAGCGCCCGGCCGACCGAATGTTCGGCCTCCTTCAATCGCCCGCGCCCAGCTCGACATTGGCCTGGGCGGCCAGGATCATGGTGACGCATGAAGTCGGCGGCAGACCGACCTGGGCCTGGTTTCCCTCGATATGCTGAAGCGCCAGGCGGTAGCCATCGGCAGCCAGATCATATCGGCCGCGCACTGCCAGCAAGAACGCCAGCCCCTGGTGTCCACACCCCGCGAACGTGCTCAGCCGCCCGGGAAAACACTCTTCGGCGTATTTCGTCATCTCGGTGAAACGCTTCTCGGCCTGAGCATACTCCCCTTGCGCTGCGAGCACGGCTCCCACCCACTGCAAATTGCTCGACCGAAGAAACACCCGCGGGTCCTGGGCCGGGTCTGTCACGGAATTGACAATATGATCAAAATAACTATTCGTCTGACGCATCGCCTCGAGGTCGACCTTGGCGCACTCGGCGACGTTGAGCTCGAGCGCGACAAGCGCCTCCTTGTAGCGTCCGTCGATGAATCGTTTCTTGCCCTCGATATAAGAAGGGTTCCAGTCATTCGTCGCGGTTCGCTCGGTTGGCGTGTCTTGAGCTCGGGATCGGGTCCGTTTCGGAGCCCTGGCGGGAACGGCGTGTGTCTCGCGTGGTCGGGAACGCCCCTCGCTTTTGCCCGTATCAGAAGTGGCCGCGCCGGTCGATTTCTGCGCCGGGGCAACAGGCGGCACAACCATCGGAATGACGAGCACGGTGAACGCCCAGAAAACGCGCGGGCTGCTCATGGCTTTGGTCCTCCCTCTTTCCTCCTTTTTCGACGTCGGCACCGATCGCTGGCCATGCTGCCGCGGCCTGCTGCCAACTGTCGCTGTCAGGCGCACGAATCAGCTTCAGTATATTTCGTGCGATAGCGCGTGTCACGTCTCGTTTGCCTTCGAGATGTCACGCGTGAACGATGATGCCCAAGGAGGCGTTCCCACCGCCGCCGCATGAACCAATTCAACATCGACGGGCTCGCCCCCCGTGTCAACCCTTGGGTTTCGCATGATGTTTGGGCTTCGGCTTCGGCTTTTGTTTCGGCTTTGGCTTCGGTTTGGGTTTCTCTTTCTCGGTCTTGGTTGCCTTTCCGACGGTAAAGGTGGCCGAGGTGGTTGCGGCCGTGTAATCGGTACTGCCTGCGAACGAGGCGACGACCGTGTAAGTGCCATCCTTGACGGGAGGCACCGCCAGAACCTTGCCGCTGGCGCTATTGCCCTGATGATACGTGAGCGTGGGAGTGACCTGGGCGAGACTCGAGTTAAAAACGCCGTCGACACCCGCAACACTCGCCGTGGCGCCGTGACCCTTGCTTGTGACCAGACCGCCGACCGGCGTGATCTTCAATTGCGGCGTGGCCTGGGCAATGGTGAACGTCACGGATTGGGTCGCACTGCTGTAGTCTGCACTCCCCGCGAATGAGGCGACGGCCGTATACGTGCCGGCATCGACGGGTGCGCACGGCGATCGGGCTGCCACTGGCACTGGCGCCGGCGTAATACCGCAGGGTCACCGAGACATTTTCCAGTGAAGAGCCGCCCGGTTGACCCAACGCACCAACGAGGGCCGTTGCCTTGAATGGCTGTCCATTATACGTGCCGCTCCGGCGCTCAGGGTCACGATCGGAGTGCCGGTCTTTGCAAGCCACAAGGCGGGCTGACCGAACCCACCCCCCGCCATCTGGTTGATATCGCTGAATTTGTAGGTGCCCAGGTGTCCCATCTTGGCAAACACCCCGCTCGTCGTGACGAGGGCCGCGTGCGTCGGAGATGTCTGCGCGTTTTCATAAATCACCACCAGGCCCGTCGATGGCACCTGAGAAGGTTCCGTGGTTGAATAGAGATACCATCCAAAACTATTATAAATGCTCATGAGCTGGTTAAACGTGGGCGGGTTTACCCAGCCGAGTCCCGGTGCGGTGGGATTGCTTTGATTGGCCGCATAAGCGAAGCAATTGAAGTCCGCTGTCGGCGGACCGATCGGGGTCAGCGTGCCGTTCTGGAGGTTGCCGAGCTGGTTGGCGTTATTGTCAAGCAGGTCTTGCACCGCGCTGTTCACGGGAAGCGGGTAGGTCTTCGAGAGCGACGCTTTCTTCGCTGAGCTGTCCGTGATCGTCAAGGGAAAGCTCAGGTTGGCGATCACGCCGGTGGCCGACGACGAGTTCCATTGCGGAGTGCCCGTGATCGTGATCGTGCTACCGCTCACACTCACTTTCCAGCCGGCTGGCGCACCACTGGCACTGACCGTGTACGGGGCCGTGCCCCCGTTGATGGTGATGGTCCCTTTGTACAATTCACCGGCATACGCCGGTTCTGAAAGCGTGCCGGTAGTGATCGCGGCAACGGCCATCGGTTGGGCCGCCGCCACATCGGGCCCCGCGCTTGTGTCTTCCACGTCCTGAGGCGTGTCGTTGATCGCGGGGTCGTCGGTTTCCCAGAGGTCAATGCCGATCAGATCGCCCAGGCTCATGGCCGGGTCGATCGTCAGGCTTTCGGTGCCGCTGCCGGATGTGCCCGCGCTGTCCTTGAGCGTGACTTTAATGGTGTTGAACGTGCCGCTCTCGGTGGGAGTTCCACTCACCGTGATGACGCTGCCCGAAAGGGCCGCATTCAAGCCGGCCGGCAGACCGCTGACCGCCAGACCGCTGTAGGTTCCGGTGCCACCGGCGACGGCGATCTTACCGTCATAGCCAGACTCATTGACTTCCCATTCGGCCGGGCTGAGTGTTCCGACCGTGATCGGCACGGCCGTGATGGTGAGGCTCTCACTGCCGCTGACCGACGCCCCGTTACCGGCTTCGAGCGACGTCGTCAGCGTGAATGTCCCCGTCTTGGTCGGCGTACCGCTGATCGTGATCGTGCCGCTCTGCTGGCCGTTGACGGTGCTCGAAACGATCGAGGCCGACAGCCCCGCGGGTAAACCGCCGACCGCCAGGTTCTTGTATCCGCCGCTCCCACCACTCACGGAGATCGTGCCGTCATAATCCGGCTGGTTCACTTGCCATTGCGTGGGACTCAGGTCGCCCAGGGTGAGCGGTGCCGCGGTGATCGTCAGGGTGTCCTTGCCGCTTCCGGTATCGCCGTTGCCATCCTTGAGCGACACCGACAGATTGAACTGCCCGCTCTGGGTCGGGGTACCGCTGATCGTGATCGTGCCGCTCTGCTGGCTGTTCACCACGCTGCTCACGATCGTGGCGCTCAGTCCCGTCGGCAGGCCGCCGACCTGAAGGTCCTGGTAGCCCCCGGTCCCGCCGGTCACCGAGATCGTTCCGTCATAACCCGCCTTGTTCTGTTGCCACTCGGTGGGACTCAGGCTGCCAAGCGCGATCGCGTTCGGGTTGGCCGCGACATTCGCCGAGTCGATGTCATTGGGATACGAGCTGACGCTCGTGCCGTCGGGACCCGTGACATAGAGCACGATTGGAATGTCCGTCCCCGTTTTCTGGTAAACGTGGCTTCCCTCGATCTCGTACTCGGCGAAGTTGCCGTTGATCCCCTGATAAACCAGGGTGCCGGTATCCCACGTCGAGCTGTCTCCCCAGTTGATTTCGGCGTTAAAGTCGCTCGCCGTCTGGTCGGCCTGGCCGCTCACCGAGACGGCGATCGTCGCGACTTCGCTGTTCTCGAAGCCGACACCCACTTTCGAGCCTCAGTGAATAGCCGCCGTATAGCTCGATCTGCACGTCCGCGGGCGCCGACGGACTGGCCGGGCCCGGCGGCTGCGTGCCGGGCAGGCCGCTGGGCATCGCCGTCACATTCGCATGATCGAGATCATTGGGCTCGAGGCTCACGCTCGTACCATCCGGACCGGCGACATAGATCACAATCGGTATGGCGGTATCGGCAGTCTGATAAACATGGCTCCCCTTGATGATGTACTCCGCGAAGTTGCCATTAGTCCCCTGGTAAACCAGGGAGCCCGGATCCCACGAGGCGCCATCGCCCCAGTTGATCTCGGCCTTGAAGTCAGCCGGCTTGGTATCCGCCTGCCCGTTGACCGAGACAGCCATCGTCGCAACTTCATTCTCCTGGAACCCTACCCCCGCATACGAGGTGAGCGAATAACCTCCATACAGTTCGATCTGCACGTTTTCAGGCGCGGCCGAGCCCCCGGTACCCGACGGCTGCGTGCCGGCGATCCCGCTCGGCATGGGCGTGATGTCCGCTTGGTCAAGATCATTCGAAATCGAGGCTGACACTCGCGCCTCCCGGGCCGGTCACGGTCATATTGATCGGAATCGCCGTGCCGGCGCTTTGATAAACATGGCTACCTTTGACGATATACTCGGCGAATGAGCCGTTGGTCCCCACATACACAAAATCGCCACTCGACGATCCGCCGTCGCCCCACTTGATCGCGGCCTGAAAATCACCCTTGCTCGTATCCGGCTGCCCGTTGAGCGAGGCCTGCATCGTCGCGACTTCGTTTTCCTGGAAGCCGACACCCTCGTACGAGCTGATCGAGTAAGCACCATAGAGCTCGATCTGGGCCGTGCCCGATAGCAGCCGACGGTCTTCCAGCCGACTCAGAAAAGGCCGTAGCGCACGGGAAGGTCGTCGGCCATCAGCGGGCAACGTACTGGTGTTGGGCCGTGTCCAAACCCGCGGAAGCCTGAACATCTGTGGGCGAGAATTCATGATGCTTCCCCCAGTTCACGAGCCTGCCCACGCCAGGGGTGGGCACTCTCTGGCAACGTGCCAACGATCTTCATCAGCCTGACGCACGGCGACAGTGCCGATTGCAGGGTTTTCAAAAATAATGAGAGAGCTTGGTTGTTATCATAATTGCGTGGGAGACGACGCCGGTTGATACTTCTTGCAGGGCGGGGGCGCGGCGCGTACGATCGATGATGAAAATCGGCAAAAACACCCGATTATTCGAAAATCCAGACGGTCTAGGCGGAATTCTTGCAACTGGCTGCAACGGGCACGTCTAAAGGGTGGGGGTCACACCCGGACGCGCCCTCGGTTTCCACTCCCGATCCTCAACTGGTTTGATTTGGTTCGGTTGTGGTCTCGATTGAGGACGGCTTGGATGGCTGGGGAAGCGGTCGACGCTCCTCCATTACCCGAACGTGCGGACGCCGGGACGTTTCCTCTGTTCCCTGATTACGCGCCCCCTGGGTCAAAGCGCTGGAAGATCGCTTCGGATCTTGCGTCGAGACGCAGCTCTTTGGCGCTGCGCGCCCTCTGGTCGAGCAGTACTTACGCGAACTGGAAATCACGCCTGCGAACGACAGTCAGAAGGAACGATACCTGGTTCTCGTTGCCGCCGCGCTGGCGTATCACTCCCTCAGCTTCGTCGAAGGCACCATGAAAAAGTGATCGCCGGCGTCTTTCCTTCTTGAGTTCGAACAGGGAAAACCGACATGGGTCACTCGACGAGCGGTCTCAGCGAGGCAATCGAGCAGCTCATGCAGCGGCCGGGCACGCGGCAAGGGCGTGGCCAGGCGGAATCGTCGCCGTCGTCGCCGCCGTCGTCGCCACCGGCGATCGCGGTGATTCTGCGCGATCTCGTTCTGGTCGAGGCCGCCCGCCAGGGCGATGAGAAAGCGGCCGAACTGATGCTCGACCAGATTCGTCCGCTGGTCGGGCACGTCGTCGCGCGACTGGACCGGCAACACACTGGCGCCGAGCCCGAAGACTACATCAATCAGCTCTGGCTCACTCGCGAAACAGCTCCACGGCGGCTCGACTTGTTTCACGGCCTCGCGCTTTTGGGACCATGGGTCGAGAGTGTTGTCACGCGTCTTGTACTCGATCAGCGCCGGAGCCAGAAAAAGCATCCCGCGGTCCGGCTCACCGATATCGAGCAGCCGGCGCCCGACGCCGATCCTGCCGCGGCCGTCAAATCCCGCGAGTGCATCGATCGAATCGTTCAGGGATTCGTGGCGATCTTCGCCGCGATCGACGACCGCGACCGGCTGCTGGCCTGGCTGATGTATCGGTTTGACGGCATGCAGCAAGACGCGATCGGCGCGCTTTTCGATCCCCCCGTGTCCAGGAGCACGATTTGCCGCTATTGCCAGGTGATCGACGAGAAAGTGCGAAGAGCCTTCAAAGTCGACGCGGCGCTGAGATCGAGCGTCGATGAGGTGTTCGAGGCCCCCGAGGCCATTCGACGCGCGCTGGCGGAACGCATTGTCGAGGCGCTACGAGCCGGTTCACGCCCAGGTGGTTCCGCGGTTGGCCCCGCGGGGGCGGTATTCGCCGCGGAAACCGCACGCGCCGGGAGGTATTCATGAGTGACGTTCAGCGCGGTGACGATCCCGTTGCCCGCTTCCTCAGCTTGATCGAGCCGGCGACCGGTCCGCCCGACCACATCGATGACGACACCCTGACTCTGATCGCAACGCGAACAGCGAGCCAGCGCGATCTCGCCGCGGTGCGTGCGCACTTGATCGTCTGCCCGCCTTGCCGCCGAATCGTGGGCGATGTGCAACGCCACGCGGCCGTGCCGCGAGCATTCGCGGCCGACCACTCGGCATGGAAGCGCGGGGCCCGAACCCCGGGCCCCTGGGCGCTGGCGGCCTGCTTGCTGCTCGGTGTGTCAGCCCTGGTCTGGTCGACGCACGGGCCGCGCCAGGCCGGAGTCGTGACGACCCAGCGCAATCGCGAAGGTCCAGCGACGGCCGTTGACCGCGGACAAGATTCCCACGCGACCGCTCAAGTGTTGCTCGCCGCCGTGCAGCTCGTGCCCAATGCCAGCCGCGGTCGCCCCGTCTCGCGAAACCGCTCCCCTCGCGGAAAAACGCCGCTCGCCGACTCGCCGCCGGCGGCCTATCACATCGACATCAAGGCGCCTCACGATGGAACGGCGGTGGTCGTACGCGTCTGGCCCGATCACTGGGAGCCATTACGGGGCGAGGTGCGCGTGCTCGCGGAAAAACCAGCGAGCTATGGACCGATCGAGGCGTCTGAAGCCTCCGTTGCCTACATCGTCATTGTGGCCGATTTACTGGAACCCCGCGAACTGCCGCGCCTCGTGAGGGGCTCGGTGCCGAGCGGGCAGCGCGGCATCGAGGCTCTCGAGCGCTGGCGTGCCGATGTCATCGCACGCTTGACCGCCGCCGGTCATCGCTGGCTGTCGATCGAATTCATCAAGGGACCGACAGCCGGACGCCGCGATCCTGATAACCCGGCCGGAAACCGCGTGGAACCATCGGAAACCCGAGGCGCCGCACCGGCGCGCTGAGGTGCGAAACGCGTGGGACATATCCGCGGAGTCGTTTGCCCCCGTCACTCACCCTGCGGAGCCTTTCTCCCGCGGGAGAAAGAGATGAGCTGCTGCTTGCTGCCGTTGTTTGGCGACTTGCTTGATTCGCCGTTTTTTGAGGGAGAGCGACAATGGCTGGCGGCCGGGTTCCCGTTTCCTTCTCGCTCCGTTTCGTCATTCGTGACGGCCGCCGCGTGGTCGCGATGCTCGCCTTCGGGGCGACGGCGATCGTCGGTTCCGTGATGCCCTGCGCCACGGGTCAAACTCCGTCGCCGGCCGCTGCCGCCGCGCAAGCGCGCTTGAAGGAACGAGACGCCAGGGCCAAGGCGCTCGAATCGCTCCTGGCTGAAAGCCCGGTTCGAACGGCCGAGGCGCTCAAAGCGGCGAGCGACGTGCTCGCCATCGAGCGCGACGTGCTGGGCAAGAGCAGCGACGACGCGATTGAAACGCTCAAACGGATCGCCGACCTACACAGGCGGAACAGGAACTGGCCCGCGGCGATCGAGGCGCTGCGCGACGTTCTTGCCCTGACCATCGGCCGCTACTCGAAGGATCACTGGCTGGCCGTCAACGCCCGATGGGCGCTGGCCCGCGTCGAGCGGTTGTCTCGACTCGACGATTCGCAGCGCGCCCGCCTTGAAAAGGCGTTCGAGCAAGAGGAGACGGCATTCGAGTTTTACAAGGTGGGCAAGTATCGCGCGGCGACCGGGCCCGCCGAGGAGGCTCTTATCGTCTTCCGGGACCTGCTCGGCAGCGAGCACCCCGACACGATTGACGGCCTGAGCCTGCAGGCCTCGTTGCTTCAGGTCCAGGGCGACCTAGCCGGGCGCGGCCGCTCCTTGAACAGGCGATCGTACTCTCGCGAAAGGCCCAGGGGGATCGGCACCCCGACTACGCGTCTAGCTTGAACAACCTGGGTAACCTGCTCCTCGATCTGGGCGACCTCGCGCGTGCCCGAGCACCGCTCGAATCGGCCCTCGAAATTCGCAAGCAGGTGCTCGGCGAGCGCCATCCTGATTTCGCCTCGAGCTTGAACAACCTGGGTGCCCTCGACTATGCGCAGGGTGATTTCGAAGGCTCGAGGCTGCGGCTCGAACGTGCCGCCGCCATCTATAAACAAGCGGGAAGCGCCTATCGCAGACAGTTCGCCACCAGTCTCAACAATCTGGCGCAGTGCTACTGCGCTCGCGGCATCGCCCTGGGCCAGGAGCACGACCTGGCCACCGCCCTGCCACTCCTCCAGCAGGTGCTCGTGCTTCGCGAAGAGTTACTCGGCAAGAAGAGCCCCGTGTACGCGGTGACACTCAGCAACATGGCCGGCCTCCTTCGCGCCAGGCACGATCTCGACGGTGCCCGACGAACCATGGATGAGGTGCTTGCCCTCCGCAAGAGCACGCTGGGCGAGCATCACCCGCTTTACGCCAGCAGCCTCACCAATCTGGCGATGATCTTGCAGGCCCAGGGAGACAGGGCCGCGGCGCGCCATTGCCTCGAGCGCGCGCTGGAAATCCGCCGCGCATCGACGGGCGAGCGCCACCCGGAATACGTGAAGATCCTGACCTACCTCGCAACCCTCGAAAAAGCCGATGGTGAGCAGGCGAAGGCTCTCGACCACATCGGCCACGCGCTCGACCTTTGCGAAGATTTTCTCGTGCGGATGCTTCCCACCGTGCCCGAGCGCCAGCGCCGCGAGCTGCTGGCCAGCACGCGGTTTACCCTCTCGTCATACCTGAGCCTGACGGCCGGATTGAGCGACCTCGATACGGCCGCCTACCGCCATATCTTGTTCTGGAAAGGTCTGGCCGGAGCTGATGTGGCCGCCCGGCGGCTCCGCCTCGCGCCGGCCATCGTCCGCGCGAAATTACTCGACCTCAACGAAGTTCGAGAAAAGATCAACCGCGCCGCGACCACGATGAGTCTGCCCGGCCGGCCCGCCAGCGCCGACCGGCAGTTGAGCGAGCTGCTCGAACGGCGCGAGAGCCTCGAAGCCGAGCTCACCCGGGCCAGCGGCTGGAAGCCCGAGGCCCTCGACCACCATGATGTCGCCGCATGCCTGAGACCCGACGCGGCACTCGTTGATTTTTTTCGATATGAATTCGCGGCGCCGCCCGCACCCAAGGGTGCCGCTCGTGCCCAGTCGCGGTATGTTGCCTTTGTGGTGCGCCGCGGCACGTTACCGGTGCGCATCGAGCTGGCCGTCTCCAAGGCGGCGGGATCAGCCCCGGCCGCCGACCCGGCCGCCATCGTCGACGCCGCGATCGCGGCCTGGCGCAAAGACCGGCGGCAGGCTGCTGGAAGTGCCACGAGCACCGAGCTCACGCGGTTGGTCTGGCAGCCTCTCGCGGGAACCCTTGAAGGAGTGCGCGTCGTCCTCATCGCGCCCGACGGCGAGTTTAACTTTCTGCCGTGGGGAGCACTGACAGACCTTGCCAGACCAGGTGCCTACCTCATCGAGCGGCTGGCGTTTGCCGTCGTCGGCTCCGGGCGGCAGTTTGTCGATCTGGTTCGGCGTCCGCGCGTGACGGCGGAGCCGGCGCTCCTGGCGGTGGGGGGCGTCGACTACGACCGCAACGCCGCCGGCGCGCCTTCCGAACATTCCTCGCTGGCGGCTCCGGCAGCCGGCGGCGAAAGTGACGATGCGAAGAAATACGCGTCCCTGGCGGTCGCCGGCGACGACTTCCCCCACTTCGACGAGCTGGCCGGCTCGCTTTCAGAAGCAAACGCGATCGCCGACCTCTTTTCCAGAGCTTCGAGCGGCGGCCGGACCTTGCTTCTCAAGAGTTCCGACGCGACCAGTCCGCGCGTTCGCGCGGAGCTTCCCCGGTATCGCTACAGCCACCTGGCCACCCACGGTTACTTCGCCGACGAGGCGGTGCGCGGGGCCGTCTCCTCGGCCATCAGCTCGCCCGACGGGCCCGACCGCGCAACACCGGCTGATTCGCTGAGCATCGAGTCGGCCGGAATCATCGGCCGCCCCGAGATCCAGGGCTTTTATCCCGGGTCGCTGGCGGGCCTGGCCTGGGCCGGCGCCAACGCGCCGCCGCGCGACCCCGTCACCGGTGAGGCCGACTTCGGCGCGGAGGTCATGACGGCCGAACAAGTCGAGGGCATGGACCTGAGCGGCTGCGAGCTGACGGTGCTCTCGGCGTGCGACACGAGCCAGGGCCGCGTCGCCGGCGGCCAGGGTGTTTCCAGCTTGCAGCGCGCCTTTCACCAGGCCGGAACGCGTACCGTCCTCGCCAGCCTCTGGACCGTCGACGACGGCCCCGCAACCGAGCAATTCCTGATCAGGTTCTACACGAACTTCCATTCAAAACGTCTGCCTGCCGTTGCCGCTTTGCACCAGGCGCAGATCGCCCAGCTCGACGAAGCCGTAGGCGACGGCCTGCTGCCGCGATACTGGGCCGGTTGGGTGCTCAGCGGCGATCCCTGGACCGTCGCGACGCAGACGCACCCCCGGCCACCTCAGTGATCGATCAATCAAGGATCTCGGTTTTAACCATGCGCCTGGATGACGGCGGAGGTTTTCAATATCTGGCCGCTGGCATTGAGCGCCTTGACCTCGAAGAACGGTCCCGCGGCGGTGGTTGTGATCGCCGTCTCAAAACCATTGCGCGATGTGGTCGACACGGGCGTCACGCCGCGCTTGGGGCCGGCAAGCAATTCCCAGGCGGATGTCTCCGTCGAGCCGTTCCACGAGGCGTACACGGTCGTTTGCCCGTTCGCACTGATGGCCGCCGCCCCCGGCTTCGTGAGCGGCAGACCCACCCATGGAAGACTATACGCACGGTAGGTCACGTCTTGACCCGCCAGGCTGTAGTCGGCAAGAACCGACCCGGTGCTGGAATACTCGGTGAAATACGGGCTCAACTGTCCGCCAGGCTGAGAATCCGACCCCCAGCCGACCAGCACATCGCCGTTGCCGAGAACTTGAAGGTTGCCCTGGCTGTTCGCATAGAGCGCCGGGTCGTGGTAGAGAGGCGGACTCGCGAGGCTTGCCGTGTTGTTCTGGTAATTAAGATTCAAGATCAAGCCGCGCGAGGGGCCGGAGAGACTGCCTACAGGCAGCGCGCCAGGAATGCCGTCGTCGTAGAGACTGATCCCTCCAGGCACGAACCGCGCGTCGTGCTGGTACTGGAACGCCGAGCCGTCTGGTCCGGTAATCAGGCTGGAAGGTAAACTGAACTGGTTCTGCTTGCCCCCGAGCTGCCAGAGAACCTGGCCCGACTTGTGGCTAATGTCATAGATCCCCCAGGTGCTACGCGCGGAGATCAGAAGTTGCGAGCCGTCGGGGCTCAGGTCGATCGAATTGAGATGGTATACGTCCCATAAAGTATTCGGGGTCGTGGGAGCCGGGACAAACGAATTGCCCACGGGAATATGCTTGGCCATGTTCCAGGTGAAGACCATCCTGTGGGTTCGCAGGTTTTCTTCCTGGATGATCGGGTCGACAAACTTTCCGTCCGCCGTACCGCCGTAGGGGGTCAGGTTCGCATGGACAGCCTTCGTCGAGATGAAATAGGCATCACCCTGTGAGGTAAGCAATAGCTCATGCAAATCCAACCCGGCTCCGCTCGGCGCGTGGATTGTCATGATTTTTTTATAATGCTGGTTGTAAACGACGAAGTCGCCCGACAGCGGCGTGCCAAGGGGTAAATTGCTCGGTACGGTCCCCGCGATCGTCCCTTGCCACGTGATCAAAACCGGCTTACCGAACAAGGTCTGAGTATGGAAGTCGAGCACTTGTAGCCTGTTGTTGGCGGAAACAGGCTGAAACCAGATCGGATTCCCGGCGGGGTCCATCATCAATGGACCCGTTTCACCAACCAGTTCACTGGGGTTGGTTGATTGGTCGTACGGCGAGATAAAGAGCGAATTGAGGGACGCGCAGGGCTGAGATTCAGTACGTTCAATTTCATCGGATGAAGTTTTGGTGCACTCACGAAACTCCAGACGCCGCTCGCGTTAGTCAGAAGGTTACGACTCTCGAGGGCCTCCAGACCGAGCGGAGACCGGCGCAACCCGCGAACGAGCGAGCCGCGATTGGAATTGTCAAATAAGCACCGGAATTTCCGCGATAGCCAGGCGGTAGTGCGTGATTGCATGGAAGCCCCCTCAATCGCCAGCGACTAATCGATCGAAACCCGCGGGCGCGATTCGCAGCCCATCTCCCCTGGAGGCAGAGATCGATCAATCAGCCCCTCGACCCAAAATCTGCGGTAATTAGAAAAGCTACGCAGATTATAACGAATAGGGTTTTGTTTTCACTATCCGTCGTTCGTTTTTTCTGTCGAGCGATCCGCCTTGACGCCTGTATCCCGGAACTTTCGCGATGAATCTCCCTGGGCAGGCGGCGGCTCCGTCCGCCGATCTGGCTTCCCTTATCGCGTGGATGCGTTGGGGCGGTTGTTCACGTCCCTCGATGAGCCTCAGAAGGAAAACTCGGCACCATAGTCGGTCAGACGATCGCGCCAGATGGTATGGACGTGGTCGCTACCCTGGGTGGCGAACTCGATCCAGACGCGTGGGCCGTCGAGACGTACGTAGTCTCCCCGGTCGCTCAAGCTCGTCTCGCCCGAGTAGGATACCTTGACCTTGTCGAGCTCGGCCTCGTAGATCTTGCTGTACTCGACACCCTGAGGACTATCACCGGTCCATGCCGCGATGGCTTTCTTGACGAAATTCCTCGAGGCATCGGAAAGCTCGGAGACGGGTACCCCCTCGCTCTTGGCGGGGAACTTGCCGTCCTTGCCGGGACCGACGTAGACGTCGTTGAAACGCGCGTCGAGCTTCGCCTTCCTAGACTGCTCGGGCGTGAGCGACGCAAGCAGCCCTTGGAGGGATTCACGCATCGGGGCGAGCGGTTCGTGCGTCTTGCCAGAATCGTCCTTCCAGACTGTCGGCTGCGCGGCGACGTGATAAGGCGTCGCGGCGCCATAGACCCCCTTGTAGAAAATGTTGATGGCGAGATGGTGACCACCCAACTGCAGGAGCCAGGGTGTGGTCTTCGAGGGCTTGCCCAGAAACGCGATCATGTAGTTCATCGCCCCGAAGTTCATGCCGCCTCCACCGAATCCACCCTTCTTCTTGGCGAACTCTCCGAATTTCTTCTTGGCCGGGTCACCACCGAATTTCTTCTGATCAGGACCACCGGGGCCGCCGCGCCCGCCACGCCCTTTGGCAAAGGCGTCGTCGGCCGCGCGAACTTCCTGGTATCGTGCGAAACCCTCGTCACTCAGGGCAACCCGGGCCACTTTCAGGGCCGCCTGCACCTGCTCGGGCTTGAGGTCGCGGAAGAAGACGCCGTTGCGCACGTTGGACCCACCCGGAAAGTTAGTCCACCGAGCGGCGAGCTGCGGCTTGAGCTCGATCTGGGCGATCGCCCGCTGCTCGTCCGAGAGTGTGGCCAGGAATGCGTCCGCGGCGTCAACGACGTCGGCCACCACCGGCGAGCCCGGCAAATCCGGGCGTGGCGCGGGGGCCTGCGCGGCGGCCTCGGGAACAACCGAGCCGAAGTTGGTCGTGACGACGGCCAACGACAGGGTACCCAGCGCGGCAGCGAGGGCGACAATCGTCCTGGCCGAAACCCCGTGTCTCATGGTTCAAGGTCTCCGGAAGGGTCGATCAAGCTCAATCAGCTCGGCCTTCGGGAAAACGACCCGAGAAAGGCAACGATGCCGAGCTAGTTCACCAGCCCTGGAGTGTAGCGTCCAGTCCCCCCCGGCACGCTGCGTGAAATGCTAAAATCCCGTTCATCTTCGCATTCACACTTGGTGAGGCTTTGGAGCAAGCCCCGGGGCCAGGGTAATCAGGGTTGTTCATCCTCCCCCGGGAGAGCGAGACTCTGTCGAGCTGCCGAGGCACTCGGCTCGCAGGGACGCTCGCCCTCCCGGGGCTCCTGGGAGAGCGAGACTCCGTCGAGCTGAACTCCAGGAGTCTGCTCCGGAAGTGCGGTTCTGGGCGAGCGGGGGGCGTCAGCTCCCTGTCTTCTCGGCTCCGGACAGTGGGCTGACTCCCCCGCTCGCCTTTCGGAACAGACTCTAACTAAACGGCCCGCACTGAAGAGGCTCGGCATGTCTGCTATGACCCCTTTTTGCTTCTGGTGTTCCCTTTTTCGTTTCCGCTCGGAGGCATTGGCCGGATGGACTCGCTCTGTGAGGACCCTGAAGAGCTGATCCTCGGCTCAAAGGTGCTCTTGTGCTCATTGCCGCGTGTGACTGGTCGTTCATTCCGGACGAGTCTTCGCTCGTCACGCGTGTGACCATGTGCCGTGAGGGCAAGGGCCGCTTCAGACCGTTGAAGGTCGCCGAGCACGCGGGCGAGCTTACGGTGGGCATTAGCATCCGTGGGGTTAAGACGCACGACCTCGCGGAACGCCGCGATCGCCCCGGAGCGATCACCCGCCGCGACCAGAAGGTCGCCAAGGTTATCATGCGCGGATCATTGCGGGCGGCGCGAACGGCGGCCAGGTCGCGTAAAAGCGCGGCATCGGCGCGCGTGGCCATGGCCTCGGCCTTCACGTCCGCGACCAGTTCTCGCAGCCGCCCGCGCAAGCCAGCCGGTAGCCAGGTGCTGTCGCGGTCCGCGGCGTCGGAGGCCAAAGCCTCGGCCCGCAGCCAGGCCGTGGCGTCAAGCCGCTCGGACCAGGCCGTCCGCGCATCACTGCGGATTTGCTCTGCGCGGGCGACGGCCGCCTCGGCGACGGAAATCTCGCGCTCTGACCTGCCCTTGATACGAATACAGCCCGACCCCTCCCAGGCAGAGTGCGGCCGCGCAGGCCGCGGCCGTCGCCGCCACGGCCGTGCGATGCCGCTTCAACCACCGCAGCCCCCGAACGCGCCACGGCTCGCGCCACGCCAGGACCGGTTCATCGCCCAGCCATCTTGTCACGTCGTCGGCCAGCGCACGTGCGGAAGGATAGCGATCCTGCGGTCGAGCCGACAGCGCTTTGAGGCAGATCGCTTCCAACGCGCGAGGCAACCCCGGGTCGCGACGTCGCGGCGGCACGACGGCCCCCTGACGCGCGGTATTGAGCCAGCGCACGCCCGGGAGGCTCGCTTCATCGAACGCAGACTTCCCCGTCAGGATCGCACAGAGGATCAGTCCCAGGCTGAAGATGTCGCTGGCGGGGCCGGCCGGCTGGCCATTGGCCTGCTCCGGGCTCATGTACCGCGGCGTGCCCAGCACCATTCCGGCGAACGTCAGGTCCTCGGTTGAGGTGCTCGGGAATGGCGCATCGGCCTTCAACTCGTCGATGGCAAGATCCCTGTCGAATCGTTTGGCCAGGCCCCAGTCCATGATCAGGGTCTCTCCGTAGAGGCCCAGCATGATGTTCGACGGCTTCAAGTCGCGGTGCACCACCCCTTGGTCGTGAGCATAGGCCATCGTGTTGCAGACCGTGACGAACCGCTGAAGCAGGCCACGGCATTTCGGGCACGGCCAGCCCGGGTCGCGCCGCGCGGGATCGTCGCGTGGAACGTCTTCGATCACCTCCTGCAACGTCCGCCCTTCGATGAACGGCATGGTGTAGAACGGTCCGTCGTCGTCCTGCCCGACTCCGTAGATCGGAACGATCCCCGGGTGTTGCAGCCTTGCGGTGATGGCTGCCTCGCGGAGGAACCGGCTCCGTGCCTGGCCGTCGAGCTTGTCGGGCCGGATCCGCTTGAGCGCAACCGGCCGGTCAAGCTCTTGTTCTTGAGCCACGACGATCTGCCCCAGGCCGCCGTGCGCATGGTGGCGCCGCGGTCGGTATTCCGCCGCAGCGCGCCAGGAATCGGGCAGTAACTCGCCATGACCACTCGCGCCGCCGCTCGAGGCTTGGCCACGCGGTTTCCAAAGCTCGGCGGAATCCTCGAGATCGAGGACGCGGTCCACGTTGCGGATCGCTTCGATTCGCCGGGCCAGTGTCTCGGCCAGCTCGGGGCAATCGTGGCATAAGTCGCCCGCCGTCTTGTCAGAGCCTTGCCGGCGCAGCTCGTCCCAGCTTAACAGTAATTCACCCAGCCGATCTTCCAGAACCACCGTCGACATCGGCGTCGCGCTCCGTCGGGGTTTGGCGTCATGGGAAAGGGAGGCACCCACCAAGGGAATCGCTCAGATGGACCCGGGCCATCAGCCAACGACTGTTGACAGTCCGTTCGGTGACGCCCAGAACGCGGGCCGCGTCGACCTGCGTCAGGCCCTGATACCACAGCAGATCAAACAGCTCGCGGTCTGACTCGGCCAGCGAGTCGACAGCGCGGTGGAAGTCGCTCCAGGCCGCCAGCGTGCCTGGATCGTTCGTCGTGTCTGGCGCCGACAGGACCATTGCGTCCGTATCGGCCGACGATCCCTCGTGCTCCATGTCGGAGAAGTGGTTTGCCCCGAGCCCCCGTGGGCCATAGTAGTGCCTGGCCAGGTCGGTCAGCTCGCGGCGGACCTCGGCCGCGGCCAGGCGGAAAAAGTCGCGCGCCGTCGGCGGCGTGACAGCGCGAAGGGCGCGGTCCAGTCGGATCAAGGCATTCTGGGCGATGTCGTCCCCTTCTTCCCACCGCCCTACGCCAGCGTAGCCTTTGAGCATCTTGCGGGCGATCCGGAACAGCCGGTCGCTGGCGGCGCTTAGCAACTCCGCTCGCGCCGATTCGTCGCCGCCGCGGAAGCGATTGATGCAATCCTGGATCACAACAGATGTGTCGTCGCCGACCATCGCCCGGCCGCCCGTCATGTCGATGCCGCCACCTCGATCCTCGTCTAGCGCAGTATCATAACGGGGATGGATGGCCAGTCGCAAGCAAGGCAAGATTTTCGTTGGTTCCGTTTCTGGATCGAGGCCAAACTCTCGCTTTAGTTGAATAGGAGGTGCCAGGGAGACGCGAGCAACCGGCGACTCAGAGCCGTCGCGATGTTCACCCTTGTCGCACCGGGATCGGCGGTCGGCCGATCGAACCGCCCTGGTCTTGCACGTGGCCGAGGACACCATCATGCGAAAACGAAATCGTTGCGGCTTTCTCTGTCTCATCGTATCAATCTCGTGGGCGACTAATCTCGTGGGCGACTGCCCGCGCTGACAGCATCGACGCGAGCGCCGCGTCGCGGCTGATCCAGTCAATCGAGTCGGACACCGACGCCTCGTTCGCGTCGGTCGCGCTAAACACCCCGGCAAGCTCCACGCTCAGCTATTCCTCGACCATGGATGCCAACTCGTGGTCGTCCACCCTCACCGGGACTATCGCGGGCTAGGCCCTCAGCCTGAGCACGGCCGGCGCTGAACCCGCGAAGCCTGGTAATCTGAGCCCCGCGAAGTTTGATTCATTGACAATCAGGCCGATTGCGGAGCCGCCCCGGTTCATGCTTGTGAGGTGTGCGGCATCTATTCCCGGCGAATGAAACTCCCGGCGGGTGGGGATGCCACATGATTCCGATCACTACGACAGTCTGTAGCCTTGCTTTCCACCTCTTACAAAAGCAGGATGAACCTGACATCGGATCGATTGACGTCGGCCTGGAGGTTGGGGCATGAAACTCGTTATTCGGGCCGCAATGCTCACAATTGTCATCTTGGGCGCGGTGCATGCGACCGAGATGCGAGACATTCGTGGGCGAGTGCTCGACGAAAGTGGCATGCCCGTCGCGGGTGCGGGCGTCAGTTTCTTCTGGACAGCGAACGGGCCGCTCAATGATCGCAATGGCAAGCCGTACGATTTCGAATCGGTCGAAGGTCGCAAGGTTTTCTCGGCCAATCTCGGAAAGATGTTTCCCCTGGGAGACGTGGAACGACCGACCATAACGGGGCATGATGGCCGGTTCTCGATCAGCGTTCCCGGCGATCGCCATCACCTGCTGGCGATGGATCATCCCCGGCAGCGCGGAGGATTGGCGATACTGGTTAAAGGAACGGGAACGAACGACGTGGTGATCCGCCTTGGGCCCTTGGTTCGTGTCAGAGGCTCGATCGAAGGCCCCAGAGCAGGCGAACATCCACCATGGGCTATCGTTCTGACGATGCTACCCGGCGATCCCACGCGACCCCTTGATCTAACGACACTGGCCATAAGTGAGTCAGTCAACAGCCTGTTCGAGATGTCGCTTCCGCCGGGTCGTTACGTGCTCAACTC
This sequence comes from uncultured Planctomycetota bacterium, assembly GCA_963818265.1. Classification (GTDB taxonomy): domain Bacteria; phylum Planctomycetota; class Planctomycetia; order Isosphaerales; family Isosphaeraceae; genus CAWFRS01. Next base: position 1,797,584 of record CAWFRS010000001.1, read on the forward strand.
CTACACGATGAGGGACGACGGCAGCGAAAAGGCGGCAGTCATCCCGGACCGGGAGATTCATCTGACTCGTGAGAATTCGGACATTGACCTTGGTGTGTTGCGCCTTTCCCCGTTCAAACCGTTAATCCAGGGGAGGATAGCAAGAGCCAAGGCCGCCGGCGCCTGGGGTGATTACACGAAACATTACGGTGAAAAACCGCCTCAGTGGCACATCCTCGATGCTCGCGGCCTGCCAAAGGACGCGCAGATTTCCGACTTCAAGGGGAAGTGGCTTCTGGTCTACTTCTGGGGCCTTTCTTGCTTTCCGTGCCTCGAGCATGGAATCCCCAATCTGATCAGGTTCTACGAAGAACATCAGTCTGAACGGGACCGGTTTGAAATCCTTTCGCTCTGCATCGATGTCGAGGGCGAGCTGAAATCCGTTGCCGACCTCGACAACAGGTTGCAGTCCATCGTCAAGCACGTCTGGGGCAAACCGCAACCGTTTCCCGTTCTGCTTGATCCCACATTCCAGACCTGGGAACGATTCGGCTTGCAAGCGTTCGGGACAGCCATCCTGATCGATCCGGAAGGGAAACTGATCAAGGGAGATGAATCCGTACTGGCGGAAAAACTCAGGGAGCGGGCCGCTCGCCCTCGTTAAGAAAAAGCACGCCGCCGCTCATGGAGAATACAGCCCTGGAATCTCTCGTAACAATTTCAAGTGCCTAGCGACGATCGGATCGCAAGCCGCGGATCCACTCGGCGAACATCTTGACGGCTTTCTGGTCGACCTCGGTGCTGCCCAGCGGAGGCATCTGGCCGGTTCCGCGACGTGTCATTCGCTGATACAAGACCGACCGCTCGGGTGACCCGGGGGCGATGCGGCGGGCGTCGGCGATGTCGAATTTATCATGGCTGGCGGGCTCATTGATCAATTTCATCTTGTTCAATGGCGTTTCCAGGCCCAGCTCCATCGTCGCATTGCCCCCCCCTTCGTTGATGTGGCAGGTCGCGCAGTTGACGTGCAGGTACGACCGGACGCGAGCCTCGAGCGAGCCTCGGGTCTCGTAGGGGTTCACGAGGCGCGGCGCCACGTTGCCGCGTTGCGGCAGTGGTCCTTGAAAAAGACCAATATGCTCGAACTCACGGAGCTGGTTGTCGCTGATGGCCCCGTACTTGTGGTCACGGTCAAGCTGGAGCGGCGAAAAGCCTTCAATGAAGCCGGTGGCGCGGGAGTGGCAGACCATGCACTCGGTGCGCCCGGGGAATCGCCAGACTTGCTCGCCACGGCCCCCCGGCTCAGCCGCCGCGGGCACGTCAATCGTGACCGCGCTGCCACTGGCACCAACCAGCTCGGCGTCGTCTTGCCTGGCGTTCCAGCGATACGAGTAACCGGTCCATTCGCCTTGCTGGCGCACGAGGAGGCGGGTTTCGATCCGCTTGAGGGCGGCCTTGGGTGAGTCTGAGTCGTCGAATCGATTGACGCTGAGTGTCTGAACCAAGGCCGAGCCATTGGGCAGCGTCCACGCGCCGCCGGCGTTGTTCTGGGGCTTTTGTTCGATTCGCTCCAGCCCCGGAATGGCCGCGAATCGCTCGATGGTCGCACCATCGGCCCATTGCGGCGCCCTGACCTCGTAAGGGAGCGCGGCCGCGTGCGGCTTGTGCGCCGCGACCGACGCGAAAAGGCCGGTCTGGCTGAGTTTGGTCGGAAACGGCGTCTTGGGCCGGTCGGCGCTCGAGATCGGCTCGAGGTGGTAAAACGCACCGGCGTGGTCGATGACATAGAGCTCGCCTGAGTGGTCGGTGCCGAACCCGGTGATGTTAAACGGCGTATCGACCAGCTCGCGGTGCGAGATCACCTTCTTGCCATCGTGCTTGATCCCCCAGACCCGGCCGGTGGACCAATCGCCATAGACGTAGGTGCCCACCAGCTCGGGCAATCGCCGGCCGCGGTAGACGCGTCCGCCGGTCAGCGAGCGCGCTTCGCTGTGATGATGTTCGGCGGTCGGCGGCAAGATCGGATCGGGCCCGGATTGTCGTGTGGCCGCGAAAGTATGGCTCCCTTCGCTGATGCTCCAGCCGTAGTTGCCCCCTTTCTGGATCAGGTAAACCTGCTCCCAGAGGTCTTGCCCGTTCTGGCCAGCCCAGAGTTGCCCGCTTTCACGATCGTAGCTGAGCCGCCAGGGATTGCGCAGGCCATACGCCCAGAGCTCGGGCCGGGCCCCCGCGCGAGCGACGAACGGGTTGTCCCTGGGAACGCTGTAGTTCTGACCCGGTTCGGGATGGTCGACGTCGATCCGCAGGACGGAACCGGGCAAGTCATCGATTCTCTGGCCGGTCAAATTGACGTCGGAGCCGCTCGTGCCATCGCCCGAGGAAACATAAAGATAGCGATCGTTGCCGAAGGCCAGGTCGCCGCCGTCGTGCCCGTCGGACGGCCAGGCGATGATCAGCGTTCGCGACTTCGGGTCGATATCGCCGGGCGGCCGACGGTTGACCTTGTAGCGCACGACGTGCGTCATCTTGCGGCCGTCGATTCGACCGTTCATTCCGATGAAGATGAATCCGTTGCGTTCATAATCGGGATGAAACGCCACCCCGACAGCCAGGCCGTCGAGATCGAGGAGGGTCTCGGTACTGGTCGCGGCCTGATCGTCGTCGATGGCCAGCAGGCGGCCCGGACCGGCCCAGAAGTTGAGGTGCTGAAGAATGAAAAGGCGGTTCGTTCCCGGCTCGGGCGTGAGGGAAAGGGGCTGCTTGACTGTCAGCCTGGGAAACGATCGAACAGCCTTGTACGGCGGGGGCGGCTCCGGTGTGCCGACCACTTTCGAGTCGTTCCAGGGAATGCGCCTCTTGAGGCCGAACGGCTTATCGGCGGCCAGGCTGAAGACGACACCAACCAAAAGCACGATCGGGCCAACGACGCGAAGCGACGCCATATTCAGAATCTCTCGGCGATAGAATGAGAAAAGTTCGGGAGCAATCCGAGCGTGGATCGAGCCGCGGCGAGGAGGGAGCGTCCAGGGTCGCCACGGGAAACGAATAGTCTAACCGACTGCAGCCGCGACGCGAACCATAATTGGAAATTGTGGCGGTCATGGTTCACCGCCGGCATTGGCGATACGGTCGAGCAGCTCTTCAAGCAGGTGCCTTTCGCCGGCAGTGAGGACGTGCGTCCAGTCCAGAGACGAGCGCAGGGCCGAGGCTGCTCCGCCTGGCCCTGGATTCGACGGTGCGACCGGGTGGCCCGTGATGGCCGCGATAACCGCTTCACGCGCGGCCGCCGACAGCCCGGCATCGCGTCGTTGCTCGGGTGTGCGCAGCAGGGTGAGCACCGTCCCGGTGCCCATCGACTGGACCAGGGCGACGGCCCGCTCCTCACTGACCCGCAGCCGGCCCGCGAGTGCGATGTTCCTGATCCGCCGCCTCAGAATGTTCAGGCCAGCCGCAAACGCCGTCGAAGGTGAGGGCGGATGCGGATCGCTGCTCATGATCGCAAACAATTCCGGATTCGCCAGGCCGAATTCGACGTGCATGTCCCAGCCGTCCCGAAGGTCCTGTACCGGGTCGGGATGCGGCTCTCGTGCCGATTTTTCGGCAATGTAAGCCCCCAGGCCATGCTCGGCGACCGCGTCGAGCAGCCCGCGTTTGTCGCCAAAGAGCCGGTAGATGGTGGGTGCCTGCACGCCGGCGGCGGCGGCAACCGCACGCGTCGTCGCCGCGTCGCGGCCACCGGAGGCGATCAGACCAGCGGCGGCCTCGATGATACGCACGCGAACGTCGTCGATATCCGTGTCGTCGTCAATCCGATTTGTATTACTCATTATCGTATCATAACTCGATGGGTTTCCATTGATAACATAAACTTGTTACCGGCGATCTTTTCTGCTATCGTCGCTCTGTTAGCGTTGATAACACCATAAACGACCATTGCGGGAGCCGTCCATGATTATTGTCACCGGGGCCACGGGCCAGCTTGGGCGTGCCATCGTCAGGCAGCTTGTAGATCGAATCCCCGCGAACCAGGTGGGAGCCAGCGTCCGCGATCCGGCCAAGGCCGCCGATCTGGAGGCGCTTGGCGTCCGGGTCCGTCAGGGCGACTTCGACAAGCCAGACAGCCTGTCGCACGCGTTCGAGGGTGCGACTCAGGTGCTGATCGTCTCATCGAACGCGAGCGCCTATGGCGGCGACCCGCTTGCCCAGCACCGCTCGGCCATTGAGGCCGCACGCGCCGTCGGCGCGGGCGGATCGTGTATACCAGCCACATGGCCGCGAGTGCCTCTTCCGCGTTCCCTCCCATGCTCGACCATGCCGCGACCGAGGCGATGCTCAACGAGTCGGGGCTCGAGTGGACGGCGCTTCGCAATGGCTTTTACGCGTCGAGCGGCCTGTTCCAGATGGGTGACGCACTGGAGACGGGCCTGATCGAAGCACCGGCCGACGGCAAGGTGTCCTGGACGCCCCATGCCGACCTGGCCGAGGCCGCGGCGATCATCCTGGCCAAACCGGGACAGTACAACGGCCCGACGCCGCCCCTCACCGGTTCGGAAGCACTCGACCTTGCCGACCTCGCCGCGATCGCCTCGGAGCTGCTGGGCCGACCCGTTCGCCGGGAGACGATCACGGACGAGGATCTGCGGGGCCGGATGATGGCGCGCGGAGTACCAGCCCGCTTCGCGGATTTCACGCTGGGCCTCTACTCGGCGAGCCGAAACGGCGAATTCGCACCCGTCGATCCGACGCTCGAACGGCTGTTGGGTCGTCGCCCGATTTCGATGCGCGACGTCATTGCGAAGAAGATTTGAAAGAGCATAACGATGAGATTCGACCTGAGTGGACATTCCGTATTGATCTGGATCACGCCATCTCAAAAAACCGGGCACTTTCAATCCGATCCATCAATGCGCGGCGCCAAATGGATTGTCGTTCTTGGTGGCAATGCGGACCAGCTTACTCTTCTTGACGAAACTGACAAAGTTCCGGACGCCGTTGGTGTGATGGCCGGTGATCGCCACAGTGTAGGCAGTGTCGCTCAAAATGGCATCGATACCGATATTCATCAGCGTTTCGATCGAGCCTTCGTTGTTTACGGTCCACTCGCAGACCTTGTTAAATTGTCGGGCCTCCTTCATGTCGACTGCATTCCTCATCGTATCCTCGAACAGTGAGGGGAGCAGGATGTTGGTGCCGTGGGTGTACCACCCCGACTTGGCGATTCCCATTTTCGAGAATGCTGCATGGACCTCGCTCGGATTGCCCTTCTGGTCGACGGTGACACCCAGATGGCTCGACACGAAGTCATTCCCAAGATCCCTGGCGAAACTGAGGAACGCGACCTTCTTGATGTCGGCGCAATTGATCAGGCTATAAATGTGCGATGGCGGTCCGGTGTCGTAAAGCTGGGTTCGGATTCGCTTGACGAGCGCAGCTCCCATGCGACCCAGCACATCGTCGTTCAATCCGTCGGGTATCTTGCAGTCGAAGTATTGAAAGACATATTCGGGATTGAGGAGACTGATGTCGTGAACGGCCTTGAGGTAGCTGTCGAGCGGTGTTCGGGCGTCGGCTTTGGCGGTCTCGTAGCCCGGTCCGGCAAAACCGTGATGGACTTCGAACGCGAAGCCGTCCCCGACCTGGCTGCACTCGATATCGAACTCCACCCCGTTGGCCCCGTTCGCGAGCGCATCCTTCACGTATTCAGGCGCGTTGCACATATGGGCCACGATCCAGACAGGACGCGGCCGGGTCGTTGACGTCATTTCCAGATGGTCCGAGCACGATGAGGACCTCATATTCAAATGGAACGCCGTCGGTGTCACCGCGAACACAAGAGTTGTGCCGCTATCCTTCTTGGTCAGGAAACATTCCTTGTTGCGCTTGACATTTTTCCAGATCGAGATTCCATCCGAGACGGTGACGTTCCAGTAATCCATCCCGACTCGACCCAGGCCAGTGTTATAGCCTACCCGCCACCCCGGCGTCACCGCGCCGGGGGCCACGTTTCGCCACGTTTGCGAGTACACCTTGTCGTCGCTGTAGCGGTGGCTAAGCGTGATCGACATCGGTTCGTGAAACTGGTTCTTGACCGAGACATGAGTATTGGTGTTGTACCCCTCAAACGCCATGTCGTCAGTGCATCCAGACGAGTGCATGTCGAGCGAGAAACGCGACTCCGACACCCTGAAAACGAGCGTGGTATTCGCATCCTTCTTGGTCAGGAAACACTCCTTGTCGCGTTTGGCGTTGGAGAAGACGGCCTCGGCCGTTCGCACCGTGACGTTCCAGTAGTCCTTACCGGTGCGACCAAACCCGGTGTTGTATCCCACCTCCCACGCCGCCGTGACCGTGCCCGGGCTGACATTATTCCATGTATGCGTGAATATCTGATCGTCGCTGTATCTGTGCGTGAGCGTGATCGTGGCGGCGCCGGGAAACTCGTTCTTGACGGCGATCCCGGTGTGGGTGTTATAGCCGGCCCCTAATGACGCCAGGAGCAGTATACACGGTTGCACAAACATCGGTGTCCTTTCGGCGCTATACCGGTTGACGATCAATTCGAGGATCAATTCTCGGTGCGTTTCGGCGCCTTCCAGTCGCGCATGTCCAGGGTGATCCGTTTATGCAAATGGGGATTTTCGATCACGATCACACCCGATTTCTCGGCGCCGTTCATTATGGTGCCCTTGACGAAGAAGGGACTTTCGGCCGGTAGGCGTACAACGCTATTGGGCGAAATCGCGAACTCGATTTTTCTGCCGTCGGTCATCACGTACGAATTCCAGCCCGAGATGTGGAAAGAACTTGCTCCGTTGCGCTTGATCACGCCGTTCATGAAATCGGCGAACTTCAGGCCCGGGTGGAGTGCCGTATCGTAGGCCTCCAGGAATCCGAATCCATCGCGCCGATAGACCGCCAGATAATACCCCGGGTGAAATTCTCCGGTCGGGTATGTGTGGCTTCGGTTGATCGACTGATCAATGAACGTCCATGGTGCGGTGATGTTGGGCGGTGGCGTCGTGGGCTGACCTTTTTCGTCGGTGCCGACGGCGACTGCCTTGTAGGAAGGAGGAATGATTGGAGCCAGTCCGCACGCGAAGTCGGGCACGACACCCATGTTCGATCGTTTGACATCATCCGAGTCGCCATCGAATCGGACGAGATCATCCCGTGTCGTGAACTGTCCGGTCGGCATGAACGTGGTCGGGAGCGCCAGGCCGGTGTCGTCATTCTTGCCCATACCGGCGACCTTGTACGCGTACGTGGCGTAGTGGCCGCCCGAACTGATGAGATAGCTCGGCGAGCTCGCATAGGCTTCATCCGCGTCGCGGCCGTGAAATCGCTGAAAGAAGACGCGATGCCGCCGATCGACCATCAAGTCGAGAATCGCATCGGGCAGGCGGTAATCGCTCAGTCCGGCCCACTGCATTTCCCAACCGAAGTGCCCGGGTAATGCATTTCGCGGCCGCAACCCGGCCGGGTCATTGCTAATAGCCATGTCGGTGGTGCCGGCGAATTGCATCGAGAACGCGTTATGAGGATCCATTCGTCCCATCGGGCCATCGAGGAAATTGGGGTCATTGTAGCACCCGGGGTCGGTGGGATTGTGCGCGTTGTCTGACTTGCGACGAAACGTGACCGAGCGGCGGGAATCATTACTCGATACGGCAACCTTCGCCATCAGGTAGTCGAGCACCATATGGGCCGCTATCTTGACGCGGGCGCTGGACGGATGCCGATCCGAAGTGAAACTGTACAGGTTGAGCAAGGCAGAGGCTGTGTAATCCTGGTAGGGTTGCGCGTTGTACTCGAGAAAGTCATTGAGCAGGAAGTGCTGAAGGTGCTTGAGCATCCACTCGTCCATGCCGTTTCTCGAATTGTCATAAAGGGCGTCCCCCTGTCGCCGATAAAGCAACTGGTTTGTCAAATAGCGCGCCGTCTCAATCATCATGACGTGGTTTTCGCTCTCCGGCACGGGCGGGAGGTTCCCAAATGGCCAGAAGTCATTCGAATCGAGTGGGCCGCTCTTGTTGAGCAGGTTGTTGATAATGTGATTTTGCACGTTGGGGTGCAGGACGTGATAATATTTGTAGATGACGGCCGTCAAGGCCGTCAGGCCCACGTCATAATCGCCGGTTCGTTTCCGCTCGACTCCCGCTGTCAGCAGGGTAGTCCCGACCGATGTATCGGTCGTCGTCCCGGATTTCGACTCGATCCTCTGGCCGAGCAGCGACTGGTTCGCCTCGTTTCGGTAGCCTTGGCTGGTTTTGGACAGTACTCGATCAGTTTTCGACGTAAGTCCTTTTACGATGGATGAGAAATCGGCCCCGAGCAGGATTCATGGTGCCACGGATGCCATTATTTTGACCTTGAATACAAGGTGATTGCCCCTATACTCATGGTGTCCCTAGGGAGAGCACCATGTTTTTCCGCACCAAGAAGTCAGGCTCACGCTCTTACCTTCAGATCGTCGAGAACCGCTGGGAGAGCGGCCGTTCCCGGCAGCGGGTCGTCACCACCTTGGGGCGACTCGACCAACTCCAAGAAAGCGGCCAGCTCGACGCACTTCTAGCCTCGGGTGCTCGCTTGGCCCACTCCGTGCTCTTGCTTTCGGCTCATTCCAAAGGTCGACTTCCTGTTATCAGGACCACCCGTATCGGACCGGCCCAGATCTTCGGCCGGCTTTGGCAACAAACCGGCTGTCAAACAGTCATCAAGCAACTTCTGAAGAGCCGCCGTTTCGAATTCGACGTCGAGCGCGCGATCTTCCTTACAGTGCTCCATCGTCTCTTCGTCTCCGGCAGTGATCGAGCCGCTGACAAGTGGAAGCAACATTATCAAATCGAGGGATGTGAGTCGCTTCAATTGCACCATCTCTACCGGGCCATGGGCTGGCTGGGTGAAGTGTTGCCCAAGGACCAACAGAAGGACAAGACACCGTTCGCTCCCCGCTGTGTCAAAGACAAGTTCGAGGAAGCGTTGTTCGCCCACCGCCGCGACCTCTTCACCGATCTCCAACTGCTTTTCTTCGACACCACATCGATCTACTTCGAGGGAGCAGGCGGCGAAAGCTTGGGCATGCTCGGCCATAGCAAAGACCATCGGCCGGACCTCAATCAGATGATCGTGGGGACAATTTTGGACGGCCAAGGTCGACCGATCTGCTGCGAAATGTGGCCCGGCAACACCACCGACGTGAAGACGCTGATCCCGGTGGTGGACCGGCTCAAAAGCCGCTTCGCGATCAACCGAGTTTGCATCGTGGCCGATCGGGGCATGATCAGTAAGGAGACGATCGAGAACCTGGAGGGGAACGAACGCGGTTGGCTGTACATCCTGGGCGCTCGAATGCGGGCGCAGAGTGAGGTTCGGGACGAAGTGATCTCCCGTGGCGGTCGCTACCGGGTCGTTCACCCCAAGAGCGAATCCAACGACGACCCCTCCCCCTTGGACGTCAAGGAAGTCTGGGTTGGGGACCGCCGTTACATCGTCTGCCGCAACCAGGACGAGGCTCGCAAGGATGCGGCCGATCGGGAGGCGATTGTGGCGGCCCTGAGAGAGCAATTGCACGCGGGAGCCAAATCCTTGGTTGGCAATCGGGGTTATCGCCGCTTCCTCGGCACGGCGAGCCCCGAAAGCTTTCAAGTCGACGAGGCCAAGATCGCTGAAGACGCCCGTTACGACGGCAAGTGGGTACTGCGTACCAACACCGAGCTGGATGCGGCCGACGTGGCGTTGCAGTACAAGCGGCTATGGTTGGTCGAACACTGGTTCCGCTCCACCAAGTCGTTGATCCACACCCGCCCGATTTACCACCGGCTTGACGCGACGATTCGGGGCCATGTTTTTTGCTCCTTCTTGGCCTTGGTGCTGCGACAAGAGCTGCAAGCTCGGCTGGAGCGACGAGGACACGACTTCGAATGGGCCGATGTGATCCAAGACTTGGATCAGCTCCAAACGACGGAAGTCCAGCAGGACGGCAAACGATTTCTGTTGCGGAACGAGGCTCAGGGTACCTGCGGCAGCGTGTTCCAAGCGGCGGGGGTCGCCCTACCGCCTACGGTCCAGCAAGTTGCACCCATCGCGGTGGAGGACATGAACAGAGAGAGCGACTTGCCAATGATGTGATTTTGTTACCTCATGCGGCAACCGAGGAGGTCATCGCGCATAGTGCCACGCCCATTTCGTGTTGTTGTAACTCTATACTCCAGTGGAAGTTACTAATATATACTGTCTAAGACCAGCTTGGCGATCGGTCTGGAAGTAGTCAAGATAGGCCAGTTTCGCGAGTACGCGTGCTCCATAGGTTTGCCCGTCCGCGGAGATCGAAGTGGTGATCGGCGCGGAAGCCTCATAGCGAACGGCCGCGGCCGCCCGGTGATCGAAGCCAGACCTGGCATCGTTGACCGACTTGGCGGGCGTGAGGTCGCCCAGATAAACAAAATCGTGTGCCGGCTTCTGCTCGCGTAACTTCCGTGCCGGAGGCTTGTACGAATATTCTGGCGCAAGTGGTGTAAAGTAGATTTCAAGTGCGTTGGACCATCCTTGTTTGTGCGAGTCCTTGCCGACGACGTGCTTGTCACCGCCTTCGACGATGAGTCGGTATAGACCTGCGGAATGAGGACGTGTGACCCACCGGCCGCTGGTTCGCGTGCTCCCTTTGACCTCCGACTGTCCCATGTTGGTGCCATCCATGTCCCAGCGTACATTGAAATAATCGTAGTTGTACGGTGACGTATCGCCCCATTCGAAGACCATCTCATACGGGCCTTTGAGGTAGAGCGCCTGAACCGAATTCGGCCCCGTCGACGGGCTCCACCCGATGACTCCGTGCTCGTACTTCTGGTGGAAACCCTTTCCCTCCTTCGAGGCTATCTCCTTGCCAACAGGATGGCCCAGCGGTCCTGTGGCGCCACCGAGCTCCTTGTACTTCGTTGGGATGGGCGGCGGCACGACGTAGTTGATATAGAGCGAATTGGACCATCCCTGATGAGATTTCGATCCGCCCGGGTGCCCGTCTGCGCCTTCCACGACCAGGCGGTAGCGGCCGGACGTACCGGGGTGCGTGACCCATCGGCCGCCGGTGCGCGAGCCCCCTTTGACGTCCTGCTGTCCGACATTCTTACCGTTGAGATCCCAGCGCACTATGAAGAAATCGTAATTGAATGGGGAGGTGTCTCCCCAGTCAAATACGAGCTCGGAATCCTTCACGTACAAAGCCTGCACGGAATTCGGGCCGGTGGCGGGCGACCAGCCGATCGCTCCGTGCTCGAAAGTCTGATAGGAGCCGTTTCGCTCGGTCGAAGGATTCTCCTTGCTGGTTGCGCGTCCAATTAGCCCTTTGCTGCCACCGAGTTGCTTGTATTTCGCGGCGATCTGCCCCGCAACGGCGTGTTCAGTAGGATCCGGACCTGCAGGGCCACCGCATCTTAAATTCAACACTTGAATAGGACTTTATCGCGATACTCATCATTTCCCGCACACTTCATTCGCTTGATCTCGATGCCTTTCTTACAACTGGTTTCGCGCTTGAGAAGCCCAAGAGCGAACCGTCGAATCACGCTCAGATTGGCCGGGGCGTGGTCGCGGGCCACGCGGCATTCGTCCTCGCGGAAGCTCACGTCCAACTGCCAATGGAGATTATTTTCGATGCCCCAATGGCTACGGACCGCTCCCGCGAACTCCTGCGCGGTGATCAACCGGCTGAGGATGTAATACCGCGTGTCGAGGCTCTGTCGTCCCTGCGAGTCGACTCGCTCCGAGATGGCGATGCCCACGGCCTCCAGGTCGCGCCACAACCCATCTGGGTTGACCGATTCCGGCGCCGCGACAATCGCATACGTCCTCGACTCTTGCCGACCATGCCCCTTCTCGAAAGTCTGGTGCTCATCGAGATCCTCCTGTTCGCCTTCCAATGCCTCGCTGATCGCTCCTTCGACCTGTTCATAGAGCTTCGGCTGGTTCTGCTTGACGGCCAGAACGTAGTCGCCTTTCCCTTCGCGAATCCGGTCAGCGATCTCCCGCTGGCAGCCCATCGCATCGATCGTCACTAAAGCCCCGGCGATGTCCAGGACTTGGAGGAGCTCCGGGATCGCCGTGATCTCGTTGGATTTCTCATGCACGACGACTTGGCCCAGCGACAATTGGTTCTCAGTGGCCCAGGCCGAGACCATGTGAATGGCCGCGCGATCTCGCTCGTGATCGGACGAACCCCGGAGGGTCTTGCCGTCGATCGCCACGACACGATCTCCAGTTACCTCCTGCACGGCTTGAATCCAGCTCATCAGGCATTTCTCGAATGCGGCGGGATCGAGGCGGGCAAGGACGCGCCCGAGCGTGTCTTCCGAGGGGATGCCATTGGTGAGGTCCAGGTAGCGGGCCAACCAACTCCGGCGGTCGATGGCAAATTCGTGAATCCCGGCGAACGAGTTGGCACCCGAGAGAACTCCACAGACGGCGATGAAGACGATATTGATGAGCGGATGTCTTCGAGTGCGCTCGACACGGGGATCCTCGAGATCTTGAAAATGTCGCTGAAATGAGGCCGATCCGCCGGTGGCCATTGGCTGCTCCGTCATCAAGTGGTAATCATCAGCTCGCCTTCACATTATCGAGTTGTACCGGGTTGAGCTTTCCCAGGCTACTGAGGATCGCTATCTTGATGCGGTGGCCCTGCCTCACCAACTCATTGAATCGAACCGCTTCGTGGTGGACAAGAACGAGCTTCCGCTCGACGACGACTCTCCTCGGCATTCTCCCGGGGCCTCTTCACTTCCACAACCTTGGCGCGAGTAAACGAGGCGCAATTTCCCGTCTTTGGCCTCGACTCATTCCGAATTCATTCCAGGCCCCATCCCGGGAACACCACACTCAACTCCGAAGCCAAGCGACCCAAGCCCGCCCTCGCGAAGCCGTCGCTCTGGGGCCCGGGCTGCTCGACCCGGCGAAGCCGCCTCGATCAAATGAAAGGGTCGATTACGTGACCCGTTTTGCCCATCGCCGGCTGAAGTGCCAAAAAGAAACATGGATCATATCGCCAAATGAAAGTCATGAAAGTTCCTCGGACAACCGTCGATATTCGCCATGTCCACCTTTGCCCCCCATTTCTGGAAGAAGATTGGAAGGATTTCCCGGGTCCGTGCATAGTGAGTTTGTAGGCGGTATAGGGGGACAGGCTCATGAGCGCGGGAGATCCTTCGAGCATGCTTCGTCACATCGGGACGCTGTTTCGCGACGGGGTGCTCGGCGGGCTCACCGACAGGCACCTGCTGGAGCGGTTCGTGGACCGGAACGAGCCCTCGGCGCAGGATGCGTTCACCGTCCTCGTCGAGCGGCACGGGCCGATGGTCTGGGGCGTCTGTCGCCGGCTGTTGCCCGACCAGGACGCAGCGGCCGACGCGTTTCAGGCGACGTTTCTGGTTCTGGTAAGCAGGGCAAGGGCGGTCAGGGTCGACGACTCGCTGGGGCCTTGGCTTTACGGCGTCAGCCGCCGCATCGCGACACGGGCGCGGGCCGCCTCGCTGCGTCGAAGGGCGCGCGAATGCGGCGGGCTCGAAATCGAGGCGGTGGCCGGCCGGACCATTGATCCGGACCGTGCCGAGCGGCTCGCGATATTGGATGAAGAGATCGGCCGCCTGCCCGAGCGCAAGCGCGCGGCGGTCGTCCTTTGCGACCTGGAGGATCTGCCTCACGAAGAGGCAGCGCCCGGCTCGGCTGCCCGGTCGGGACGGTCGAGAGCCGCCTGTCCCGTGGCCGACAGCGACTGCGCGACCGCCTGGTGCGGCGCGGGCTTGCTCCGGCCGCCGCGGCGATCTGGGCGGAGATGGCGTGCGAAGCTTCGGCCGCGATGCCCGCGGCGCTCATCAGGCGTACGGCCCGGTTCGTGACGAGTTCTCCCGCGGCCGGCGCTGTGCCGGCGTCGGTCAACGCGCTTGCCGAAGGAGTGATCCGGATGATGTGGCTTGCCAGACTCAAACCGGTGATCGCCGTCGCGGCGGTCCTGATCCTCACGACCGCCGGGGTTGCCGTCCAGGGCGCCAGCAGCTTGCGCCGAGGGGCGCGAAACCAGGCCCCGGCCCAGAAAGTTGACCGTCCGGCCAGGGCGGCGAACGGCAAGACTGTCTCTCCTTCCAGGCCGACATACATCGAAGTCCGCTCGGTCCTCCCGAGTGCCGAGAAACAAACCATCCCGCCGGTTCGGGTTGTTAACTACGGCCTGAAGTACCAGGACTTCGACCGGCTCATGGCCGCTGTTACGACCGTGAAAAGGGCGGTGCCGATCCGTGAGTTTCCCAGGCAGATCCGCCACGAGGGAAACACCATCGAGTGCCGCGTTCTGGGCACCACCCCCGACCACGCGTCGGTTACCGGATTGGAGATGGACCGGGGGAGATTCCTCACCGATGCGGACAATGCCGCGGCCCAGAACCATGTCGTCGTCAGCTTTGAGGTCGCCCAGGCCCTGTTCCCGGAACAAGACCCGGTCGGAAAGCCGGTCAAGTTCGGGGCCGACTCCTTCACAGTCGTCGGCGTGGTCAAGCAGGCCAATGATCTCAAGGATAATGTCTACATACCCTTGATGACCTGCAGGCTCCGGTTCGGCGAGCGGATCATCAACATCCGCTCCGGGGAGCTCAAGGCCGTGGAGACACAACTCTCACGGCTCATCCTGGAAGTCCGCAATGGTGCCGACGTCGAGGCGACTGCTGCGCTCGCCAAGTCGATCCTCCAGCCGTACCACCCCAAGGGAGACGTCGAGGTCGTCATCCTCAAACCCGACCGTGAGACCAGGTAGGCCGGCACTGCGAGGCCGGGATGGTGCAAAAGTTGAGCGTGATTCGGAAAATGACCGTTGATGCTGATGGATCTTGTCTTGCGCCGAGCCGTCGAAACCGAGTCATGATCTCGGCGGGTAGCCAGGCAACTCCTTACGCATCGTCTCGGGCACGCAACAGTCTTCGATGCCTTGGCTCTGGTTTGTCATTGCCAAATCCTTGCCAAACGATGGGACCACATGAGTCGTCCGTTGGAGGCATTTGATAGCCGGGTCCCATGACAATTGCTTTATAGATTCGATTCCACAAGGGAGCGGTGACAAAGACAAAATATACAACCAACCCGGCAACCCCGAGCCACATCTCTGATGGATCAGGGTGAAAGTAGCAGTACACGAAGTAGAAAATCCCGATTCCAACGAGAACCGTACCGCGATAAAGCATACGGCCGCCGGAGTTGGCCGTCCCGCCTCTGGCCGGGTTGAAGCTCAAGCTTGGAAAGCATGCTAGCAAGCTGAAAATGGCCAGCGTAGCGTGGCTGCGAACCAGCGCGAAGGGAAAACCACAGAACGCAATGAGTTCAACCAGGTGCCTGATGTTGAATTGAGAACGCGAAGGTGGCATGGATAAGCCCCTTTATCGCCATCATGCACGGTTTTCCGGCCGGGTCAAGATGATAATGCTAAGTCCGATGATTATAACGTAGTAACCTATATCAATAAATAAACTTCATAAGAGAAGACTCAGATGGTTTGAACAGCGAGCCCTTGTACGGCATGCTTCATGAGCGATATCATCGGGGTTCGCTCTACCTTTGCAGGGGAATAGGCCATTTGTGTGCGACCGAGCAAAAGGCGTGTGGAAAATGGGTCGCTATGACCTTCGCCAGCTCTGTGCGTTCGTTCTCGCGTGCGGTGTTTACTTCGGTGGACTCCCGCACATGTATTCCGTGGGTCTGCGTGGGATCGGTGCCGATGATGTCGTGGCGTTTGCTGTCGAGACGGCGACAGCGTGGCTCCTGCTGGCCGCCGTCTACGTCTACTGGCGACAGTTGACGCCGCTCGCGGCCCACTGTCTGTGTGTGGCATTGAGCTTGCTTCTGATGCTGCGTAACCCGGGCGACCTGGCACAGGCTGAGCACGTCGCCTTGGCTGCGCTCGGACGTTCCTGCTGGGCCGCGATGCTGATCAGTTTTCCCGTGTCTTTGTTACTAATGGCTCTCACCACGGTCCTGGGTCGCCGGATCGAGCCGTTGACGAATCGCTTTGGGAGCGACCATTTTATTCGAGACATTTCACGGCTTGGCCCGCGGTTGCAACGCACCCTCCCGGCCCGCCCCGGCAGCCATTCCGATTAGGGTTGGGAACACCTGTTGGGACCCCGGATACTTGATGGGGCCATTCCTATAGCTCGACGAAGTTGTAATAGGGACACTCTTATATCCACGGTTATGCGGACATTGTAGCAAGGAAACCGGGTACACGGCTCACGCTGCTCTGGCCTCGTGCAAGGTCTTGGTCGTGCCGTCCCGGCTTTGGACCTGGCTCTCTCGCAGCAAGTCGAGCGCCAATCGGCCCTCGATCGCTCGTTGCGTCCTCACGCGGTACACCGTCTTTTGCATCTTGCGGTATCGCCGGTTGCCGCGCTCCACCGCGTTGGACGTGGCGCCCAGGAGCCGCTCGTCCAGAAACACCAACGCCTTCTCCAGCCCCGGCGACAGCAGCTTCTTCAGTACTGCCCGCAACAGCTTGAACCGCCGCAACCGGCCCCGCAACGCGGCCAGTTTGGCGACCGCCGTGGCCATCCGGCACCGCCGGTCGAACAACCGATAAACTTCCTCCATCAGCTGCGCAAAATACGGAGCTGAGGCAACCCACGGCTGACCCGCCACAGCGTCGCTCGTTCGGTGGGACTGAGCCGTCGTCGGACGAAGAGGTAGCGGTTCTCGAAGAGCTCGCTTACCTTCCTCTCAATCCTCTTGTTGCGACGCGCCGCACGGCGGGCGGCCGCGGTGGCCCGAGGACGACCACGCGGCAACTTCGCCGCAGTCGCGGCCAGCCGCTTGCGGCTCTTTGGCCACGGCCGAGAAAACCGCCTTGGTCACCTCGCGAATCATGTGGAAGGTACAGATCTGGTGTGGGATCTTCTTACCGAAGACCGTGGCAATCGGCTCCGGATACAATGGCGAACCGTCGGTCGTGATCCCTTTGAGGCTCAGCCCGCGCGCTTCGAGGGCTTTGTGAAAGGAGCCGAAGAATGTCGTGATGTCGCTGTGGGTCGGATCGTGGTCCAAAACCCGGTAGGAAATCCGTTTGAAGGTGCGGTTGTCGACGATCGACAGGATACAGAACGGCCCGTCATACAACTCGTCGGCGGCGATGTAGCCCGAGAAGTCCGAGAGTGCCCAATCCAGCTGCTCTGTGTCGATCCGTCGATCCGCCTTTTTCCCCCGGCCTCGACCCAGTTCTGGATCGTTGCGTAAGGGACGAACACACGGTGATCACGCCACAGGGTCCAACCGGCGGCGCGATAAGGTAAGCCGTCTTCGACGACCAGCCGGATGGCGATGTCGATGACGCGGCGAGTGTAGTGACTACCGGGGTCCGCCAGATCAGACATGTCGGCATTGAAGTACTTGCGGCAGCGCGAGCAGTAATGCTGCGAGTAG
Organism: uncultured Planctomycetota bacterium; assembly: GCA_963818265.1. Classification (GTDB taxonomy): domain Bacteria; phylum Planctomycetota; class Planctomycetia; order Isosphaerales; family Isosphaeraceae; genus CAWFRS01. The sequence goes on from CAWFRS010000001.1 coordinate 1,815,005, forward strand.
AGCACGACGATGTCGCGGGGCCGCCCGGTGAACGGGTTGCCCAGATCGTGGAGCGTGCGGCGACCGATCTTATCGCGGTAGGAGCCGTCGGGCGCAGCGCGGGCAACGACGCCGTCGATACTTGCGGCTCTGGACGCAGACCTTGGTCTTGGGCAAGTCCTCGGTGTTGGAGATCCCCACGGTGGGATCAGGGCGGTATTCGCCAGGTCCTGGCACGGTGTAGCTCCTGGAATAAGGGTCCTACCAGGAAATACGACAACGATGGCGAAGTGTTCACTAATCCCGCCCGGTTTCTTTGCTATAGACTCCAAAAAAGCTTGCGATACGCACGCGGCAGGCGCTGGCTGACCTCCCGCCTGAAAAGCGAGAGCGAGCGGAGGCCGCGCTCACTCGCATCCAATTCCCCGAATACCAGGAAAAGGAACGGACCGATCGCCGGGTCCTGGAACATGAGTATCGCGCGACCGGAACGATCGCGTGCACACCCGTCTCGGAATCCGGCGACGAAGCGTTCTGAACGGCCTCGCGTGATTCCGAGACGCCGAGGCTTCCCGAGTCGGCAGTGGCACTCCGCTCGTGCGGAGACTCGCCCTCCCAGGATCGTGCAAGGGCATTAGCGAGTTCATTCAATCGCTCCGGGAGGCGCACGAATCGGCCGGTTTGAGCGTCGACAAGGTCGCGTCGCGTACCGGAATTGATAAGCCTCAGCTCAGCCGGCTCGAGAACGGCAAGGTTCATGATGCCCGTCCCAGCAATCTTCGTCGCTGGATTCCCGCGAGGCTGGGCGACCGATAGACTCAAGATTCAAGACTCATGCCAAACAACTAATCGCGTCCCGGTTTCACCCCCCGCAGGAATCTGGGAGATACCCTGAGTACGCCGGCGGTCCCCCCGCGGAGACGGGCCGGAGCAGGTCGTAAAGGTGCTTCAGGCCCAAGGCCTTGCGTTCTCCGGATGCGATCAACGCCGCGACGCCTTGCCGGCGAATGACGTCGCCGGGCCGGCCGGCCGTTTCTGGATCCCGCCGACTGCGCGCCGGTGCGGCCATCGAAGACCTCGACCAGCGTGGCGTGCCGGCCTCGGGATGTCGCGACGATATCGGGCTCGCCATCGTTGTTCACGTCGCGGGCGGAGAGCGAGAGCCCGCGGTGGAATACGCGGTCGAAGGCGATGATCGTCCGGAGGACGCGGCCGGTGGTGCTGTCGACGACCTCGATCCGTGACCGCCGGCCCGAGGCCCGGCCGGCGATGATCTCCGCGTTGCCGTCGCCGATCAGGTCCGCCGCGGCCAGGGCGACGCCGCCGCTGTATCTGCGGCCGAACGCGAAGAAGCTGCGCACGATCGCGCCGGTCCGCCCGTTGATCACCGTCACTCGCCCGCGTCGCCCCTTCTTCGGAGCCACGAAGACGTCGGCCCCGCCGTCGGCGGCGACCTCGCCGACCGCCACATTGAAACCCGCGCGGGCGGTCTTGCCGTACGGTTCGACGGTGAACGCCCGCGTGCCGTCCGGATTGACCGCCTCAAGCCTCGAACCGGACACGACGAGCTGGCCCACGTCGACGGTCAGCGCCGCCGACGTGCTGCCGCTATGGGTGGCGTCACCCTGGTAGACTGCGGTGATGGTGTGATGGCCGGCGGGCAGTTGCACCTGGAGCGACGCGATACCGCCGCTCTCGGCGACGGTCCCCAATGCCGTCGCGCCGTCCATGAACGTGACCACGCCCGGACCGATGGGATCGCCCGGCACCTCGGAGCTGACGTTCGCGGTCAGGGTAACCGGTTCCCCGGCGAACGCCGAGGTCGGGCCCGCGACCACCACGGCCGAGGGCGTGGCGGGCGCCGGCTGCGGGGACGGAGGGCGCACGGGGGTCGTGGTCGTGGTCGTGGTGACGGTGAAGTCAGCGGTGCTATAGGCGATGCCCGATGCGTTCCGGACGCCGATCTTTCCAGTGGGGCCAGGGTTAGTAGGAGTGTTCCCATTCGGCAGCGTGGCGTTCGACTTGGTGTCAGGCACGATGACCTTGACCGCCACATCGGTGCCATCGATCCAGCTCCCGCCGCTCAAGGGGTTGCCGTTCCCGATGCTGCCGTTGCCCGTCAGTTGGAAGGCGTTGGGGAAGCCGGTGACCGTTGCGTTGTAGACGACGGTGAACGTGCCGCCATTGATCGTGGCCGGTTTGCCCGTCGTCAGATCGATCACGCCGCTGATCGTTACGGTGTCCCCGTCGCTGAGCCCCTTGGCAGACGTCCCAGCAGGCAAATTGATAATGATCGGGCTGCCGCTGTTATTGGTGATGCTGGAGATCGAACTGCCGACGATGGTGCCGGGGTATCCGTTGAAGCTAACCCCGAAAACCCGCGTGAGGCCTTTGCCGTTGATGGTGATGACGGACCCCGGGAGCGCTCCCGTGGGGCCGGTGATATTGGTGGGCACGGTGGTGCCGCTGAAGATCGGAGAAGGTGAACGGGTGCGCGGCGTTGTCCGTCGGAGGCGTCCAGCCATTTGGGGTCGAGAAAGTGACGGAACTTGGGGTCAAGGTCCAGGTGCCGCCGGAAAGCTTGGCGTCAAGAGTGCTGCCAACCAGGTCGAAGGAGGTTGGCGTGACGTTCTTGACGAGCCACGAGCTGTTGATACTCGGCTTGCCGGTCACACCGGTGATCGTGACGAGCTGCCCGTCGGCGAGACTCACGCCGGGGGCGAGATTCTGAGTCTTCGCGGTCGAGATCGTGATCGCCCCAGAGGTGTTCATGGAGTTCGTAAAGCCCGTGATCGCTCCACTCACTTGAGGAAGCGCAGTGGTCCCAACCACGGTGACTCCCGCGGGCAGGAGACCAGGGCTGGTGATAAAGGCTCCAGGAGCATCCGTCATCGGGTTGGAAGCCGTCAACCTCGCCACGGCCGACTGATCCAGCCCAGCGATCGTGGTCAAGCCGGCAGTCAAGTTGTCTTTTGCGGTCTGAGTGGTCGTATCGATGTACCCCTGGCTCTGCTGGGTGCCCCATTGGGCGAATGGACTGAAGCCTTCGGGATTTGGCAACACGTTCGGGCCATTAAAGGGTGCTGTGGGTGTGGGCGCCGTGTAGGCATTGCCCCCGACGGCAATCTCAAGACTGCTTGACGGGGCCTGGGCGTTGGCGACGTCGTCATCAAACGAGAAACCGTACGAGGAATTGTTCAGCACGCGGTGGACGAACCACACATAAGGATCGAGGTTCTGAATTCCGAACGTGATGGCGCTCCCGTTAAGCGTGGCGTCAGGCGTGGGCGTGGCCGGGTTCGGATACCACTGGGTTTGATCCGGAATGGCGTTGAAGTCGTACACGCCGCGCAGAAGCGATTTGAGCTCGTTGCGCAGTTGATGGGCGGTTCGGAAGTCTGGCAGCGTGGTCTGGCGGGTGGGATCATTGTTTTGAACGAAGGTACCGGTGTTCCCGCCCATGATGTACGACAGCAGCAACGCGGACCGACTCGCTAGCTTGGTGGGGTCCTTCAGAAGGCTAAAAGTTTGCATCACGTCATAGACCGTCTGGGCAAACTGCAAGGGATTGGCGGGCGTCCAGGTGCCACCACTCAGAGTCATGACGCCGTTGCCCGTGGGTCCGCCCTGGCCCGCGACGGCGCCCGCGATACCCGCGAGGTCGAAGCTCGTGGCGGTTATCGTGGTCACCGTCCAGGTGCCGTTGATGTTCTGCGTGCCGCCCATCACGCCGCTAATCGTAATCTGCTCACCGGGGGTCAGCCCGACCGTGCTCCCAGTTGTAATCGTGATCGCCTGGCCTTGGGATTGCTGACGCCGGCGATCGCGGTACTCGGTACGTTGAAGTTGAGCGAGTACGGGATCGTGCCCGCGCTGGTCGACCAGATGCCGGTGCCCGCGATGAACGACTCGGTGCCCGTCGCACTGGTGCCCTGGAGCTGGAAAGTGTTGTTAGTGGTGTTGACGTTGATGACGATGTACTGGCCATTGATCGCCGCCGGAAGCTTGGTCGTCTGATCGATCACGCCGCTGATCGTGACCTGCGTGACGCCGCTGACGAGTCCGGAAACACTCCCGGTGGTGATGGTGTACGGCTGGCCGGCGGTCGTATTGATGCCGGTGATCGAAGTAGGGTTTGCGGCCGGCACGTCGCTCGACCGTACGACATACTGGGGGGGAGCGAACGTGAACGTGTCCGTCGTGGCGTTCTTGACTTTCACGGGGAGGCTCAGCTCCACGGTTCTTTTCGACGCATCGAAACTCACGATGGTGTAATTCAGACTGGGGTCGTACCCGGACGTGTTGGGGGTGCCGGCGGGGGAGCCGGTCGTGTTTGGGTTGAGAGTCCCGGCAGTCGCGGCGGTAACGACGTCGCCGACCCTCAACTGGTTCATGTCGAAGGTCGAGGGGATGTTCGTCAGGGTGAGCGCGTCGAGATCCGATGAACCTATCGTATAAATATTAGTATAGGTTGTGGTGGTGGCCTGGAACGTTCCGCTGGCCGCGGCGTCAGGACCGGAAGCCAACTGGGTGACGTAGTAGTCGGCCCAGGCATACCAGTTGTTGATCAGCGTCTGGAGAACATAGGAATCGGGCGCTCCAACGAAGGTGTAGGGCCCCGACCGACGCAGTTGCTCCAATGCTCTGGGTCAGCGTGATTGTCTTGAAGTCCGCGGAAATGCTACCAGGGGTCGCGGCGATGTATGTCCCTGCGGGAATCTGACTGCCCGTGACCATCATTCCGGGCGCAGGTACATCCCCACGTTCGGGTCGATGGTCATCAGATTGCTGTTCGCGGGGATGCTTCCGGGCATCGACGTGGGATTGCCGTCGGGCGTGGTCGCCGAGGTGTATTGAGAACCAACGAATGCAAAGCTCCCTCCCACACCCGACAAACCCCGGCGACCCGGTGGCGGTGGCCGCCGCACTCATGGTGATCGTGTAGGTCCCCATCCCCAGCCCATCAGGCGCGATACTGGAGACGGTGGTCCCGGTCGGGAAGAGTTGCTGACTGGCGGCGTTGAAGGCAGGATTCCATAACATTCCAGCCAGCATTTGGCGGGCTTGCGTCGCAAGAACGCCCGTGATGGTCGTCTGACCCTTGGTCGCAAGGCCGGTGCTGGTGGTGTCGATATTGTAGATGGTGCCGCCGCTCACCAGGTTGAACTTGGTCGAATCGAACTGCGATGGCGAATTCACGTTCGGCGACAGGGCCGTGGCGTCAGATCCAGCGGCCAGCTTCTGCACGTCGATACCAGTCGTCTGAACCGCCGCAAAGGTGCCACCGCTGGAAGACACGCCGTTCCCCGCGATGCCCACCAACGCGAAACTGTTGCCGGCGGGGAAGACGTTGCTGATGACCCAGGTGCCGTTGATCGCGGTCTGCCCCGTCACGCCGGTGATCGTGACGGCCGCGCCGTCCACCAGCCCCGCAGTGCCGCCCGCTTTCGTGATAATGGTGACCGGGACGGTTTGCTTGCCCATTCCGTCAAGGTTATTGTTGATCTGCGCGATCATGCCGCCCGCGGTCGTGGTGTTGTCGGACGGCAGGTAGAACTGGTCCCAGCCGAGGCCGTTAAAATACGTGCCGAGGCCGTTGACACCATTGGGATCGGTACTGACGCTGGTGTTGTTCGTGGTAAAGTTCGCGACGGACTGTTGCATATCCGTGGTGCTCTGGTCCGCCCCGACCCAGGCATATTGGCCCGACCCGGTCGCCGTCGGTGGGGTGCTGGGGACCAGAGTCGCTTCCATGGACGCCGGCAGGCCCAGGGTGTCCACGTACGATACGTCGTAATTGTCGATGAGCTGGGTCTCACTTGGCGGCATGTCCGGAGCGATCGACCGTCTGCAGCGGGTCGCGAAACGACGCTTCCGTGATGACTGCCGGGAGATTGTCCGGAAAAACGTGCGGTTTCCCTGCGGTCACCTCGTGGTACCACATGACCACGCCGTTGGGATTGGCATAACCCGTGTTCGGGTCCTTGAAATCGGCACCGTAGAGCGGCATCGGGTTGTTCGCAGTGGGATAGACGACATACGACAATCCCGCCCCGAGCCCCGCGAGGGTGTTCGGGGTTGCGGACGGGTTGTACGACCACTCGCCATTGGCTTGCAAGGGATACCCAGGGTCGTACGGACTCGTGAGCGGGACCGGCCCGTTGTCGACCATGAATTGTCGGCCGCCATCCCAGAAGGCGATCGGAACCTGCACGGTGACCTGGTGCCCGGGTTGCAGGCCCAATTGGTACTGCCCGTTGATGAACTCGCCGATGTAGCCCCGGTAGGTATCGTTCAACGGATCCTTGGGATCGTACAGGGACATTTAGGGCGTTTGCCCAGCGTTGCCTGACTGGTGAACGCCTGGATTGTCGCGCCTGTCCCGACAGTGGAGCCCTGATCAGGAGTGATGGAGGCGACCGTCACCTGGTCACCCGGATTATACCCGGACCCGCTGGTGAAGGACTTGACGCCGAAAATGTTGTCGTTGCCGGCGACGACGGCGGTAGCGGCGACCGGGTTTGGACCAGCTGCCTTTGGTGAAAGTTACATTGAAGGTGCCCATATAACCGGTCCCACCACTGGCCGTCACGCGGACCACCTGCCCCGCGGTGTTATCCGCGGTCGAATTGGAACCATAGAGGATCGGAAATATCACGTCACTGCTGTTATTCATGATCGTAACGAGCTTGGCTGCCGGCAGGGTCGGATTCGGATGGTTCGGATCCTGGGGGAACGCGTAGACCACCGAGCCCAGGCCTTGCGATTGCATGGTTCCCATGGGGAGGCCAGTAGCCGGATCGGTCGGGAACGTCGGAACGAACGCCGATAGCAGGCAGAGGTCTTCAAGCTGCATCAGCTCGGGTGTAGACCGAGCCCGGCGCCTGCCGCGACGCGCTCGGGCATTGCCGCGGAGGAGCAAGTGATACTTGAGCGAGGATAGCCAGTTGGAGAACAACATCGCAGATACCCCTCAGCCCGGATTTCCCAGATGAGCGTTGACCTTGTTGTCCGGGACCTCGTCCGGCTCTCCTGAACACGCATTGGACACCAACCGCATTCCTGGGTCCAACAAAAGACGGCGAGATTGGCGCGGTCGGCAAGCCGGAGGCCCGTCCGGATGCCTCGACGGCCCCCGATGACTCGTCCTTCGGCCAGTCTCCCTCGCCTTACGGCAGACCATCCCCGCTCTCCTCGGCTCGACGACCCATCTTCCCGGACCGTCACGTCGGCGAAGAGGCAGCTCAAGCCCTGCAGGGGATCGGCCCCGCCGCCGTCCCGGCTTTCATCGCGGCCCTTCATGATAACCATCTCATGGATGGGCGCGAACATGGCAGTTCGGTAGGTCGAGTGATTTTCTGGGCCGGGTTGTACTTGCAGGTTTGTTCCCTTCGGACGGTGAAGTGGCGCCAAGGACGCCGGGACCGAAGGAGCCGCCGGGAGCAGCGTTTGACTTGAGAGACCGGCCTGGTCGCGGCTGACGGCGAGGCAGAAAAATCAAAGGGATAGCATAAACGATGGATAACGTCAGAACGCAATGGCGTGCGCCCGGACGCGCGGCAAGCACGTCGGAGCCTTCGAGCGAACACCTGTAGCGCAGCGGGGGTTCTCGCCGGCCAGACTTTGCTCGATCGACAGGTGCGGCTGTATTTTCAGGTGGCTTGGACCGCAACTTCCGCTTACTCGCCTTCGACCACGAGAACCCAATCGCGACTGCCGTCCGTGTGGGTAGTAGGGTACGGAATCGAGCGGCTCGAATTCTTCGGCTCGGAATGCGCGAATGGTGGTATACGTTCCGTTCGTCGGATCATACCAGCGGATCTTGACGTTCCCCGCCGGTTAATCGCCGCCGTATCAACCGTAATGCTGCGACTGGTCGGAAAATAGATGAGCCCAGCCGATGATGAGTACCCCGACGCAGCCTTGTCGTCGCCGCGGCCGAGGCCGGTTTTCAGGAACACTCCGCTGTCGGGTCGCCAGGAGCTCTCTCGAACATAGGTGTCGAGAAGATCCCAGGCGTATCTGGCACAGAGTTGCGGCGGTTCGCTGAGTATCCCCAGCCAGTTCGCCCCACCATCAAACAGGCCGGTGACACCAAACGGCCACCATTTTTCGTGGCCAAAGTTGATCCCGGCGCCACCGCGAATGAACGTCGTGTAGTTGCGTTCGCGCAGCTCCTGGTTCTGCTGGCCCTTGTAATGCGGGGCATTGACGTACGGCGGCTCGATATCGACGACCGGATACGTCCGGCCGCCAGCTCGGTTGTAGACCTTATCGAACTGCTCGACCGAGTTGCTGCCGTAGTCGTACACTGTATCGGCGCTCTGTTTGAACCACTGGTAACCGCTCGCGCCTTCCGCCGAGATAAATTGACTGAACGACATCGCGCCATTGGCCGGCTCGGCTATGATCAACCTGTGGTTCGCGCCCTCTGTATCCTTGATGCCATGAAAAATGGCATCGAGCGGCCGCGCCGGATCCTGGTCGTAAGACCAACGGAAATCACCCATGACATGCCAGACGATGTTCGGATGACCGGCATAGCGCTTTGCGACCGTTTTTCCAAAGTGATACGCATTGGTCGTCCCCGCCTTGGCCAGATCGGGAACGGTGCCGGTATGGCCCCAGCTCAGGAACAAGGAAAAGGCCACGGTCAATTCGAGCCTGGTGGCTTCCGAGATGATCCAATCCATGGACGACCACGCCGGGCCAAACGATGAAGCATACGGTGCGCCCGTGAAGAATCGGTCCCCGGCCTTGTTCTTGTATCTATCGCCAAAGCTATCGTTCATATGAACCCCGAACGGCGAGACCGCGACGGCGTTGAAATCGAGCGATTTCAAACCTTCCAGAGCAGTGGTGATCTCGGCATTAGTGCAGTTCTGGGCCATTGCCCACGAGGACATCATTTTCAGCAGATACACACGTCCTTTCTGGTCGAGGAAGCGACGATGGTCGGCAGCAACGCTGGCCGGCCAGGCAAACGTTGGAGTCGTCGTCGCCGTGTCGAGCTGTACAGACAAGCGGCCCGAAGAGGTTCCATCATTCCCCGACGTTGCACATGCGGTCTCTGTCTCGTTTTGTAACTCCGAGCCCGACGCGTGATTTGGCGCAGCGCAAGCACTAAACCCGGCGCGACCATTAACCAGGACCGAAACACGGACAGAAGACCAGCAGACCGAGCCGTCATGGAACCCTCCTTCCGGGTTACGATCTGTCCTTGATCCGTGATGGTGCGTGAAGCCCGTAATCGCAGTCCCCGGGCCCCCCCGAGCGCTCCAACCGACAAACGAAACGGGGCCATTCCTTCACAGGCTGGTCGCGAGGCCGCGGCGTCCGAGAACCAGGCACGGCTTCGCAGGGAGTTCGGACGGGTTGACATCGCGGAAATCGGCCGCCACCAGACTATTTTATCCGTCCGCTCGGCGGCCAGGAAAGCTCTCTCCCGAGCGTAACGCTCCGGCGTCCGCCGGGTCATGCCCGACATCGCCGAGGCTGACGACAACCTGGGCGTCGCCCTGAAAAACAGGGAAGGCGGGACGGTCGGCGGAGGTGTGATCACCGTCCCCCCGTTCCGAAGTCAATCGGTCCCTGGCCTCTTCAGTCCCCTCAGGGGAATTGTTGTCGGGATCGTGAAGCGTTCTCGTCCATGGATAGGGAGCGAATGGGGACCATGGCCGGAGGTTTGGCCGCCACAACGGCGGATCGCGGAGTGGATATGGCCATGGCAGTCGTTCCATGTCGGCGTGTTTAGCCGTAGGAACGACTCGAGGAATGCCACGTAATGACGGATACGCAACTCTTTCATCAATTATTTACGATAATAATGCGCATGCTGTTATTTACTTGATGGATCGCCATGGTCCGATGGTCCTCGCCGTGTGCCATTTCTCTCTCCGGAAGCGGCAAGATGTCGAGGACGCGTTCCAGAACACGTTCCTGGCCCTGGCCCGCGGCGCAGGCACGATCGAGCGGCGCGACACCAGCGACCCTCCCGACCGTTCGCTCGTCTCGGCGCTTCGCGAAGAGGTGAATCGCTTGCCGGAGCGTTACCGACTGCCCGTGGTGCGTGACTACCTCGACGGTAAAACCAACGAGGAGGCCGCCACGCAATTGCGATGTCCACTCGGCACGATCAAATGACGGCTTTCGAGGGCACGACAAACGCTGCGTGACCGCTTGAGCCGGCGTGCCCGGGACTGAGTCGGCCCGCGGCTCTTTGTTCCCGACGGCTTCTACGCCTGGTTTGCCCGCGCGGGCCGGGAGTTAGACGGGCCCTCGGGCTCCGCCGGAGCCGCGGTACGGGGTTGGCCAACTGGCAATGACTCGTCTTTGGAAAGCTGGTACGCGACGGCAGGCTCGTCGGCCAGCGCAGTTACACCGGAGAGTGCTCATGAAATCGAAGTGCCCATATATAGAGTGGACATTCGTGATCGCCGCCGTCGCCGGATTTGTTGCTCTGGCCATGCTGATGAATGCCAACAAGGCCAAGGAAATCGAGGTCACAATTCCGGACAGGCTGAAAACGGGAGATTCGTTTCACGATTACATCCGGCACTTTTCCTGGAAAGCGGGAGTGAGGGTTGAGGATCAGACGGACGAATTTGGCCCCTGATCGGGTTTGGCCGACGACATGGCGTGAGCGAGTACGGCGCACCGGGCTTCGCGCCGCTCGCATCTCGAGTACGTCCCTTCGCTGTGCTTCCAACCTTTGATTGGAAATGAACCAATGCGTCTACCCGAGTTCGATAGCGCGAATACGTCACGCGATCTCGGCGACGGTTCGCCGCCGCGTCGTGGGCGTCAGGTTCTTTTGGCCGTCGTGAGCTGGGCTCGAGCGGGCGTGCTGGCCATACCGACGCTCGCTCTGGGGCTTTGTTTCCACGAGCCCGCGGTCGTCAACGATGACGTGGCTTCGGGGTCGAGCCATCGCGGGCATCACGGCGGTATCTATGCCCTGGCGCTTTCTCGCGCCGGCGAGCGATTGGCAACGGGGGGAGAGGACGGAGTCGTGCTGGTCGGGGAGGTAGGCCGCGGAGAATTGAACGCGCTGGCCGGGCAGGCTCCGGTAACCTGTTTGGCTTTTTCGCCGGACGGCGCGACGCTGGCCGCTGCCCACCGTGACTCAACACTTGTGCTCTGGGACGCGGCTACGGGGACGAAGCGAGCAACGTTACGGTTGTCCGCAGCCGTGATGAGGATGGCGTTTGCGTCCGATGGCGCGATCCTGGCGGCTGGAAGCACCGATGGGATCGTTCGAACGTGCGACGTCGGTTCGGGGACAATCTCGGCGACCCTGTCCGGACACACGGGACAGGTCACGGCGCTTTGCTTCGCCCCCGACGGAAAAACTCTGGCGTCGGGCTGCAAGAGTGGCCATGTCATGCTCTGGAGCGTCGCCACCGGCGGTAGGCGGTCGTTGATCGTTCCTTCGGTCGAGCGCGGGCCTGTCCAGAGCCTGGCATTCTCGCCCGACGGCTCGATCCTGGCATCGGCGGACGGGCTCGACGGGGTCACGCTCCGCACCGTCGCCACCGGGCGGGAACAAAAAAGGTTTCGCTCCAGTAACAAGACAATACAAGCACTGGGGTTTTCAAGTGACGGACAGACACTGTTCGCGGCAAGAATCAACGGGATCCTTCAGCTCTGGGACATCGCGACGAGTCGCGAGCGGATCGTGGTTCATGGAGAGCACGGCACATTCGGCTGGGCATTTTCGTCTGAAAGCGGCTTTGTGGCCGCCGTGGGCGATGACTTCATCGTCCGGGTATGGGACCTCACGACAAGTCCGAGAAAATAGTCCGCCGCGGTCTTTGCCGTAGCGCGTTGCATTATTTTGTGTACACGAGGGAGTTATTAATGTAATTTCAATTCGCCCAATGGTTTAACACGATCGCGCGAAAATCCTGATTCCCGGTGATGGATCCCTTTGGGACCAGTCACGAGATTTCTTGTCGGGTTTGTGCTGGATTCTCGTCCCCCTCTCTGGGGGCAGCTTGTGCCCCGCCCCCAGAATCGCTGTTCCACAACCACTGGCACGGGCATGTGATGCCATCCATCGTCGATCACCATTCCGCCCGCAGGCCCCGCCGGGGTTCAGCCGGGGGCCCGCGCCCCAAGCTCTGGAGGAGTCCACATCTGGAGGTGCTCGAGACTCGTCGCCTGCTGTCGGGATCGCATCCGAAAACGGTGTTTGACCAGGGCCTGCGCTTGCCGAGCCGGGTCGCACACGTCGCGACCAATAAAATCGGTACCGACGAATTTGACCGGCGCAGCGAGCACCGAGCTTTGGCGCAGGGTCGTAACGGCACGACTTCGGCTCGGGATAACTTCGAGCGCGGGTCAATGTTTCGAGTCGAGCGGTCAATGAGTGCGCACGCGAGGGCAACTGTCGCGCCAGGTCTGGGGCAAGCCACTTACGTGGTCGTATTCGAGACGAAAGAACCTCATCATACCTTCTTGACCGCGCAAGAACTGCCGGACGTGCCTTACTTTGGCGTTATCGGCACGATCGGGACCGGAGATCCAACCGACCTGTATCGTTTGACCCTTGGCGCAGCGGCGGAGCAGTTGGACTTCCAGCTCGCCTGGGGTACATCAGTCCCGCAGGTCCAGATGCAGTTTCAGCTTTTCGATGCGACGGGCCGAGTGCTGGGCGAATGGTCGCCGGGCCATTCACCCAGCGTGCCATCGCTGCAAGCCGAATCTGGTGGCTTGCCCGCCGGCTCGACCGTCTACCTTGGGATTAGCACGGTGAACCCGAGTGGGCCGGGATCGCCGAGCGTGACGATCGGCTATCAGTTATGGGTCGGCGTCCAATCCGCGACAGTTGGATCGACTTCCGCGACGACCGCTACGCCTGCCGTCGCCAGCCTGGGAACCGTGCCCGGGATCGCGACACCGCTGGCATCACCGGCCAGTTCCGCGTTCCAGCAATCAACGGTGGCCACGCCGGCCGCTTCGCCCGCGCCCGCGGCCGACGGAGGGGGCGTGCGTTACGCTGTCGGGCCGCCGGCAATTCGGTCGGCCAGGCCCTCGGGCGGTTTGTTATCCGAAGGTGAGCCCGCGCCTCCTGAGGTTCCGGATTTCAGCGTGGCCCTCAGCAAGGAATGGGATGAGAGATCATCGCTCACCGAGTCGAAGCCCAGGCGGCGAAACGAGGTCGAGCCGACGGCGCTCTCGGAGCGAGAAAGAGAATCCAGCTTGCTCGTGGTGATCCGCGGCTCAGGCGGCTTCCCGCTGATAGGGGCGGTCGCAATGGGTCATCGCGGGTGGAGGCCGGTCCCCGACGCGGGTGACTTTTCGACATTGCGGGGCATGCGTGGCCTGGACCGCGAACCTGGGGTCGGGGTTGCGGCCGACGAGCTGCTCGCGCACCCGGACATCGCCGTATCCGAAGGGGCCGTTGAAGCGCAGTCCCGCACTCACCGCGGACACTTGTGGGCCGATTTTCCACTTTCCGTCTTCTTTGTTCTCGGACTGACGACCGTGTTTACTTTGAACGCCCCGCTCTCCCGGCTGAGGACCGCGTTCGATTCTCTGGCCTCGCGCAGTGCGCCCGGTCACATTGGACCGGTCGGCGCCAGAAACCAGCGGCGGCGCCTGAGAGCTAGCTCATCAGCCTTCGATTCTCCGCCGCGCTGAACTCACCGCAACGGCCGTAACCTGGGCTATCCGCCTTGCCGGGATTGCGCCGTATTGACCCAGGCCGACCAAGCACGGAGAGCGAGGCGAAGCCACCGCGGGAATCGATCCGGTCGTGCAGGAAGGCAAAGTGCGTAGGCGGACGTGATCCGCGGCAACAGGACGGAATTGTTCGCGGCCCAATCGGCGGCCTGCTCGAGGTCGACGAGCGCCCGATCAATGCGGCGAAGACGGATCAGCGACCTGGCCCGGCCGAGATAAGCCTCGGGGTCCTCAGGATCGGCATCGAGTGCGAGCGACCAATCGCTGAAGGCGGCTTCATCGCGCCCAATCGCGGTCAGGGCCAGAGCCCGCGGCACTCGGACCGTCACGGGGGCGCCACGCAGAATCGCGCGGTCCAGGTCGATCATGGCCCTCTCCGGGTATCCCGACTCGGTTTTCAGGACACCACGGAGTTCCAGCAGGCGTGGATCGCCCGGCGCGAGAGCCAGTGCGAACTCGACATCGGCCAGGGCGGCTCGCGGCTCCCCGAATCGTCGGCGAACGCGGGCGCGCACCAGATACGTGTCGGGCGACTCAGGTGAGAGCGCGATCGCATGGGACGCCACGGCCAGGGCAGAGCGGTCATCAAGCGCGCTCAAGAACACCGAGCGGGTCCGGAAGATTCGCGCAGCGGCCCCAACCGCGCGATTCTCCTCGGTCATGGACTGAAGGCGCCTGTCTGCCTCGCGGAGGTCGGCGAGGATCGAGGCGTCTCCGCCTGGCAAGATGGTCAGGTTATCGGGACGATCGAGCCACAAGAGGTCTTCGACCCGGTGCAGGGCGAGCAGCGTCCGAATCCAGAGCCTTTCGCGGCTCGGGCTTGGCTTACGGCGGTACGCGCCCGCGGCGTCGGCTTCCGCGCCTTCGAGCCGACCGAGCGCGAGCCGGGCCTTCGCGCGGATCGCGAGGATCTCGTCGGCCCGCTCCGGGGCCTGCTGGAGCAGAGTCGTGAGGTCCGTCTCCGACTGTGCTGCCCGGCCGAACCGCAGCGCGAGCAAGGCACGGCTTAACCGCGCAGGGACGTCGCGCGGATCCTCGATCAGCAATGCGCCGTACTCGGCCCAGGCTCGGTCGATCGCACCGGCGTCGATATCGAGTTTGGCGCGGTTGAGCCTCGCAGCGGAGGCAAAGGGACTGGCCGGACCGGCAGCGATGACGGTCTCGTAGGCCACCCGTGCCCCCGCTTCATCGCCGAGAACCTGTTTGACCAATCCGAGGCCCAGGTGGGCTTCCGGCAGGTCGGCGCCCTGGGGCGACGCGATGGCCCGATTCAAGTCCAGAAGCGCGAGCTGCCACTCCCCGCGTGCGTAATTGAGGAGCGCGCGGTTGCATCGAGCCCAGGGAGAATCGGCCCGCAGTGCGACGGCCGCTTGATAGTGCTCCATGGCACGCCCCTTCTCCCCGATGCGTCCGCAAAAAAAGCCCAGGTAAAAGTGCGACCAGTAATCCTGCGGCTCAAGCCGGGTTGCTTGTTCCAGCCACGCGATCCCAGCGTCTGCACGGCCATCCAGGTCAGACAGAAGCGCCCACTGAAAGCAAGCGCGGGCCGAAGTCTCGCCGTCGCTCTGGGGAAGCGCCAGGGAGGGTGTCGGTTCGCCGGCGAGTTTCCTGGCGCATCGGTCCTGGATCGCCCGCCACGGTCCGACCGGGGTGGCGAACGCCAGCCCCACGTCGCAGATCTGGACAGCCTGTGCGCTGCCTTCGGGTCGCCGTCCAGGGCAACGACCCAGAGGAAGAGAAGTTCATTGACCTCCTCGATCAGCCGGTCGTGCCGGCGCCAGTCGAGCAATTCGATCGCCGGCTGCCGCGTCCAGTTGGGGTCGTCGGGAACCGAGAAGTTCGCCAGTGCGGCTTCGACCGACCGGCAAGCGACTTTCGAGTCGCCGCCGAATCCGAGGAGGGAGAAGCGAAGGCGTTCCCCGACCTCGAACAGCGCGTCGGCCTTGTCCCTGACTTCTTTGGTCCGGCGTGCGCGGCGGTCCTCCTTCCTGATTTCGCTGACCAAGTCTCGAAGCCGAGCATCGCCTCTGGCAAGGTGTACGGCCGTGGCGAACTGGCTCATGGCGAGTTCGAACTTTCCTTCACCGACGGAATACCGACCATTTTCGACCCATTGATTGACCTCCGTCTCGAGACGAATCGCGGCGAACTGGGCGACGACCAGCGCGTAGCCGGAAAAGACCAGCACGACGACAAGAAGCGCGGCGAGGGACAGTCGGCGACGATTCCTGCGAAGCCAGCGAACGCAGCGGCTGGGGACTGGCTCGCGGGCGAAGTGCAGCGGTCCGTCATCAGCCACGGCCTGGAGGTCGGCCGCGAGCTGCGCCGCCGAGGAATAGCGATCCCCCGGATCCGGTGCCAGGCACTTGCCGACGACCGCCTCGAGAGCGGGCGGGACGTCCGGGTGGGTCGCGTGCATCCGGGGGGAATCGGTGCGGCGAAATTCAGCCGTTCGGAGCAAAGTTTCGGTCATCGTCACCGATTGCGGCGGCAGCGCGAACGACCTCGTTCCCCTCACCAGGCAGTCGAAGAGGACGACACCCAGGGCATAGAGATCCGTACCGAAGGCGACGTGGTGCGACGCGCCGGCGGCGAGCGCCTCGAGTTGCTCGGGCGCCATGTAAGCGAGCGTGCCACGAACGGTCGCGGGGGTGGCCTCGGAGCGGTCGATCGGCTCCTCCGCGAGGTTGAAGTCCAGCAGCATCGGCAGGCCGTCGCTACTCACGAGGACGTTTGAAGGCTTGACGTCACGGTGCAAGACGTTTCGGTCGTGGCGCGTGCTGCAGTGCCTCGGCTAACCGGGCGCCCCACCAGGCGATCGCCTGGGCATAGGTTCCTCGGGCAAGTGCGGTCCGGCTCGCGGTGCGCTCGGCCAGGGCACCGTCGGCCGGCTGGAGGCGGTCGAGCACGTTCAGAAGATCGGCGCCGGTGCGGGCAGCCCTGATCTCCGGGTGATTGAGGACCTGAAGCAGCGTGATCCGGCCGAGATAAGGCATGCACAGCAGGTGGAGGTCGGTCGCCGGGTCGGTCCGGTACGAGTAAACGGGGACAATATGGGTGTGCTGGAGCCGCGCCAGCGTCTGCGGCTCGCGTGAACCGATTCGAGTCACTTTGAGGGCGACTGGCCGGTCGGACAGATGTCGCTCCTCCGCAAGATAAACCCGCGCGAAAGCGCCGCGGCCCAGCTCCTCGACCAGCCGGAACCCCGCGATCGTTTGGCCGGCTTCCGGAAAGGGCGCGTCATTGGGGCACGGCCCATGTGCGATGAGCTCGCGGGCGTGGCCGACCAGGTGGTGAAATTCGAGGACTTCTCGGAACGAGACGGCGAGGTCCGGAAACCGGGTCTCGTATTCCTCCGCCTCGGGACCTTCCCCCGCCTCCTCGCGGAGGCAGTATTCCTCGTAGAGCAAAGCCACCAGTGACTCGCTGTCGAGCTCGGGATAACGGTTGCAGTACCATTCGACCGGACACCGCTCCCGCGCCCTCCACCGCAAGGCGAGATCGGCCCGTAGAGAGCGCAAGGCGTGCGGCGGGCCGTTGCTGCTCGTCGTCGGGCAAGAACTCCCCGGGATCTGGGCGGGTCCCGGGCGAGGAGCGGCAGACCGCTTCATATCGCTCGACCAGGAGATCGATTGAGGGCGATGTTGTGTCAACCCATCTGGGGTCGGCGGGGGTGGAACTCATCCCATTAGCCTCCGAGTTGCGCGGTTCCGGAGATCTTCCAGAACGCGTTGCACCGTCCGCTCGCTCATCCCGATGCGGTCACCGATCTCCCTGCAGGAATACCCGGCGGCCTTCAGCTCGACGATGACCCGTCGGTCGTCGGGCAGGAGATTCCGCAGGCGATCGTAGGTCTCGTGCGCCTGCGCCACCTGACTCGGCGTGTCGCCGCCCGCGACGCCGACCTCGTTGTCCCGCTTGATCTCGAGCGGTTCCTCCCGCTTGATGTCTTGCTTCTGGGTACCCGTGCGGCGGTACTCGTCGATGACCTTGTTCCTCGCGGCCCACGCGAGGAACGTGATCAAGTTCTGCTCCTCGTGCAGGTCGTTTGGGCCTGTGCGAATTCTCTCGAAGAAGCTCCCCCAGACGCTCTGAAGGAAGTCGAGCGAATCGAACCGGGATCGCAAGAGCCGCGGCAATTGGCGGCGGACGACGAGGCGGATCTTGGGCTCGTAGCGTGTCAGCAGCTCGCGTGCGGCATCGTCGTCGCCGTTCCTGATGCGACCGAGCAATTCTTGAATGTTGCCGGGATGCCCGCGCCCTGACTGATCGTCGGACATAAGATCGCCGGGCAATGCACCGGCGCCCTTGACGGTGTGCGGTTGTCATCAGCGTGCCATTCACGGTGGTCGTGATCTATCCTAACAAACTCCGTCGTTGCAAGGTGAAGACTTTTCATTGTATGTGTTTCTCGTCCCAGCAATCCTGGTCGCTGGATTCCCGCAAGGCCGGGCGTCCGATCGACTCAAGATTCCCAAACGGGCCTGGGCGTCCGATGGACTCGCCAGGGAGGTTCCATGATCGTCATCACCGCCGACCAGCGCCAGGCGGCAGCCGAGGCGGGCGATTCTCCCGTCGAACTGACCGACCCGCAAACTGGTGATTCTTTTATCCTGGTGCGTGCCGACGTCTTCCGGGAGATGCGCGAACGATTAGAGGACCGCGATGATCACCTCGAGCACGACGCCTGGGCTTCCCTGGCGCGAAGGGCACGGGCCGGATGGGCGGCGGAGAATCCCTACTGATGATTCGGCCCGGCGAGATCGATCTGGCCGACCGACACCGACGCCGGAAAACGGCCCGCGATCATCGTATCGTTTGACGCTCGACTCAAGGCCAGAAATGCTCTACATTGAGGATTGAGAAGGATTCACGCAGCGGAGGGCCGCACCATGTCAAATCACGAATTCATCGATTTGATGAGTCGCATCAATGCTTTGTCGCCAGAGCAGACGCGGCAGCTTTACCGCGAGTTGGAAACGAAGATCGCGCCAGCGGATCGCCCGCCCGATTTAACGCAGGAAGAAATTGCCGACCAGGACTTGCAACATCGGTTGCTCAAAGCCGGTATCATCAGCGAGATCAAGCCACCAATCACCGACATGACGCCATATCAGAATCGGCGTGCGGTGCCCATTCAGGGCGAGCCGATTTCTGAAACCGCCATCCGCGAGCGTCGTTAAGGGTGGCGGCTTATTTCCTTGATACCAGCACGATTTTGAAGCGGTACGTGTCGGAAACTGGCACCGCCTGGATTCAGGCTCTCACCAATCCGACCGCTCGCCATTCGCTGTTCATCGTGCGGATCACGCAGGCGGAAACCGTCGCCGCCATCACTCGGCGGGAACGTGGCGGCACAATCACCGCCAGCGATGCCACAACTGCCCTGGCCGATTTCCAGATCGATTTCGCCAGTCAATACCGCATCGTTGAGGTATCGGCCGGATTGGTCGCACAAGCCGCTGCGCTGGCGAGACGGCATGCCCTACGTGGCTATGACGCCGTACAGCTCGCTGCTTCTCTCGAAATTTACGCTGCTGACCCTTCGCTGACGCTCCTCTCGTCTGACGCTGCCCTCAATGCCGCCGCCCTGACCGAGGGCCTGGCGGTCGATGACCCGAACACCCACCCTTGAGGTGCTGTCCGGCTATTCGTTTCAGCGAAGGCGCCGACATGGCGTGACAACAAGCCCAAAATCGGTGGACCTCGGATGGTGCCGCACGCGGATGAATTACCGCTGTTGAACCGGGCGAATCGGTGAATCGCAGGAATGCCTGATGCGATTCCAGCGAACGACCACTTTGTGAAAGACTCTGCGTCATGGAAGATGCTCGTGAGGAGAGTCTAACCACGCGGTCAAGTCCTCAAGTTGGTTCGAAGTCCGCGACTCCAACGGACCCCATTGGGCCCGGGGGGAATCGCTTCACGCTGGAATCGGCCCGGTTCGTGTTGAGCCTCGCTTTCAGCGACGATGCGCAGCGCAGGGTTCACGAGGTGCTGACAAAGAACCAGGATGGTCGAATATCCGAGGACGAGAAAGAAAACCTCGATCACCTGATCAAGGCGAACACGCACCTCTCGCGCCTGTCCCCGCGTGCCCTGCCCTGTCCCCGCGTGCCCTGCCCTGTCCCCGCGTGCCCTGCCCGCGTGCCCTGTCCCCAGAGGTGCCAAACAACTAATCGCGTCCCGGTTTCACCCCCCAAGCGCCAGCAATAAACCCGGCGCGACAATCAGCCGGGATTGAAACACGGACAGAAGACCAGCAGACCGAGCCGTCATGGAGCCCTCCTTCCGGGTTACGATCTGTCCTTGATCCGGGATGGTGCTTGAAGCCGGTAATCGCAGCCCCCGGGCCCCCCGAGCGGTCCAACTAGCAAGCGAAACGGGGCCATTCCGTCACAGGCTGGTCGCGAGCCCGCAGTGTCCGAGAACCTGGCACGGCTTCGCAGGAAGTTCGGACGGGTCGACATCGCGGAAATCGGCCGCCATCAGACTATTTTATCCGTCCGCTCGACAGCCAGGAAAGCTCTCTCCCGTCCCCGGAATACTAACTGAGTATGGTGTCACCGGAATACCCCGTCAGTTGCTGATCGCTCTGTCGTCGGCTGAGGTGGATCTGAGGTCGCTCTTGCCCAACGTTTGGATCGCCGCGCATCCCGGGCACTTTCTACAATATCGCCACGACGAGGCGGAGGCGGCCGCCCGAGCGCGGACGCGGCGTCGGGAGCGACGCCGGGCGAATGCTCTGGGACGCAGCCGAAGCCCGTGAGATCGCCACAGTAAACCCCATCGGTCGCGTCCGTCAGCCTATTGGTACGACTCGGCCAGGGCCCGCTCAATCAGCAGGGCGAGGTCGGAGCCCGGTTGCGTCTGGTCGCGGGCCTCGCGGAATGCGGCGATCGCCTCGGCCAGCTCCCCCTTCGGCGCAGGGCAAGGCCGAGGTTGTAGTAGCCTGCCGCGTTGTCGGGCTCGAGCCGGATGGCCGTGCGGTATTCGTCAACCGCCTCCGCCAGGCTGCCTTGCTCCTTCAGGGCGCCGGCGAGATCGTTGCGGTACTCTGCGTCGCGCGGGTCGAGCCGGATCGCCGCGCGAAATTCGACGATCGCTTCATCCCACTTGCCGCGATTTGCCAGGACCTTTCCCAGGTTGTGGTGAGCCCTGGGGTCGTCGGAATAGAGCTGGATCGCCACGCGAAACTCGGCGATCGCATCCTCCAGCTTCCCCTGGTCCGACAGGGCGATGCCGAGGCTGTTGTGGGCCTCGAAGGCATTGGGCTGGAGCCGGATCATCGCACGATACGCGTCGATCGCCCCATTCAGTTCGCCCTGCTCTCTCAGGGCATTGCCAAGGGCGAAGTGAAGCACGGGATCGTCAGGGTTGAGCCGGATCTCCGCGCGGTGTAAGCGAATCAAAAGCGCCACGACATCGGCCCAGCAGTCCTGCCAATCCCCGCGCTCCGCTTCGGGGAGCCGGGCCAGGGCATCCGGATCGCGGACGCCGGCCATCTCGCTTCCGGTCTTCCACAATGCGAAGGTCCACACCGCTTCCGCGAGTGCCTCCGGGTCGTCACCGCCGCCGCCGAACGCGTTCCAGGCCGCCAGGTCGGCCTTGAGCCAATCAAGGGCCTGCCGCCGAAGCCTGGCCTGAGCGGCTCGATCGAGCGGCGGATCCGCCTTCCCCTGGCCCGAGCCGGCCAATACCGCCTCACAGGCGGCATGATAGCGGTGGTTCGCCCCGGGAACGTCGGCCAGCGTGCGGTCGGACTGGAACGCCTCGGCCCAGAATCGGGCCGAGGCGGCGTGGAGTTTCTTTTCCGAGCACAACTGGGCGAAGTCGAGCGTTTCGGCGACACTGGCGGGCCGGGCCGGGCCGCTCAAGACGGACGCCAGCTTCGTTTCGAGCTCGGCCAACGGCTCGAACTCAGCGATGCTGCGCTCGATCATCCGGGTGAATCCGAAGGCATCCGGCGCGGCGTGGGCGCGCTGGGCTTCTTCCGCCCCGGCCTTACCGAAATCGCGCACGTCGCTCAATTCCGAGAGCGCTTCTGTGAATTCCCCTTTCTTTCGGAGTGCGGCGGTGAAACAGGAGTGAGCGGGGCCAAAATCGGGCTGGAGCCGGATGGCCTCTCGGTATTCGGCGATGGCCTCGTCTGCCATCCCCTGGCCGAGAAGGGCGAAGCCCAGGCTATGGCGGATTGCGAAGTCCTCGGGCCGAAGCCGGATGGCCTCGCGGAATGCGGCGATCGCCTGCTGCACCTCCCCCTGGGCCTGCAGGGCCGTGCCGAGGACGAAGTAGGCCTCGGCGAAGTCGGGCTGGAACCGGATCGCCTCGCGGCATTCGGTGATCGCGATCGCTTCGTCCGCCGCGCGGCCCCTGTGGGCAACGGCGAGGTGGAAGTGGGCCGCTGCGTCGGCGGCGGCCTCGTCCCACTCCCGCTGGCCGGTCAGCATTCCGTCGAGGCTGCCCCTTAACCGAGGGTGCTGGGGCCGAAGGCGGATCGCGATCCGGTACTCGGCGATTGCCTCCTCCCGCTGACCCTGGCGGCCCAGGGTGTCAGCCAGACCGTAGTGGGCATCGGCATTGTCGGGCTGAAGTCGGATCGCCTCCCGAAACTCGGCGATCGCGTTCTCAGCTTCATCTTTCTCGTTCAGGGCGTTTGCCAGGCTAATGTGGGCGCCGACGAGTTCGGGCTGGAGCCGGATCGCCGCGCGGAATTCGGTGATCGCCTCGTCCAGCTTCCCCTGTTCTGTCAGGGTGATGCCCCGGTTGTAGTGGGCGTCGGCGTCCGCCGGCTGTTGCTCGGTCGCTCCGTCGGGATCGCTCATGGGGTCCGCCTCCGTCGAGGAAGGTCAGGGCGGTCAAGAAGTCTCCTCATCTCTGATACGTGGGGTCTCTCGAAAGCTTATTCAAGATCGGTCGTTCTTGCGAGATCGCGGTTCAGAGACCCTTCCTGAGCGCCCCTGGTTTGGCCGAGCGCTTACTCTCCGCTCACATTTCACCTCGACCATATCAACGGCCGGTGCCACGGCGGCAAGACCACTCTGGGTAACCTCGCGCTTTCTTCATTCCCTGCTCGGTTTGAATGGACGAGCCGATCAAGGGCGGTCGCGATCGACATGCGGTCTTGATAGAATAGCATGGTCACGAACGACGAGAATAAAACCCTGACGGCGAAGACCATTCTGCGGCCTGCAATGGTTCTCTCAGATAGAATCGATCATGAACGTATCTCTCACGAATGACATCAAAGACTTCGTTCGGAAGAAAGTTCGGAGCGGCGAGTTCCCCTCCGAGGAAGCGGTCGTTGAGGAAGCGCTGAAATGCCTCCAGGGCCAGGAAGCTCCTGCCCTGGACGATGGCCTTATCGACCATGAGTTCGTCGAATTTTGCGACCGGGAGGGCGACGAGAGCATCACGCTCGACGAGGTGCTCAAGGCGACGTCCACGATCCCCGGTTCCCTGGCCCAGGCCATCATCGAAGAAGAGCGGGCGGACCGGTTCTGATGCCCTGCTACGACTTCGATACGTCCGCCCTGGTCAAGAGCGACCATGCTGAGACCGGGACATTCGACGTCCAAGAGATCCTGGGTGAGGCCAACTCCGAGTTCTTGATCTCCCGCCTCGCCACCGTCGAGATGCTGTCCGGCTTCGCGGGTAAGGTCAGGGCCGGGATCTTCTCAACTACCGACTTCGGCATCCTTCGCAGACGGTTTCTCGTCGACGTCCGGAAGGGGTTACTCAAGCCCTCAGGGTCATGAAATCCGACTACCAGACCGCCGGGGATCTCATCGGCAAGCATGCAATGAGTCGCCAACTCCGTACCCTGGACGCAATCCAGCTCGCCGTGGCCCTCCGCGTCCACCGATCGTCACTCCCCATCGACCATTTCGTGTGCGCCGACCAGAGGCTCTGTGACGTGGCCGCCCTGGAAGGGTTGGTGGTGATCAAGCTCTGAACGCCGTCGCTCCAGACGCGCGAAGTCGCTCTCGATTTGCGAGCCGAGTCAGGGCGTCGACGACCGAGAAGGACGTGAAGTGTCCCTTCCCTCGGCAGGCTTGAGGGCCTTCCTGGCGAGCGTGCCAAACAACTAATCGCGTCCCGGTTTCACCCCTCGCGTCCCGGTTTCACCCCCCGGTTTCACCCCTACGCGTCCCGGTTTCACCCCTAGTGCTTTGTCACGGCTAAAATGTCGGGTTGGTAAATTCGGGCAGATCGGCGATGCTGCGTGGCACAAAGGAGGTGTGCCATGCAGAAGTGGTACGTGGTGCGACTGACGGATCAAGAACGGAGCGAGTTCGGAGCGTAATCAAGAAACTCAAAGGAACAGGCCAAAAGGTTCGGCGTGCCCAGATTCTGCTGAAGGCCGACGCCGACGGACCGAATTGGACCGACGAGCGAATCGCCAAGGCATTTTCGTGTCGAACGAGAACAGTCGAGAGGCTTCGGCAGCGGCTAGTCGAGCAGGGTTTTGAGGAGACGCTCCACCGAGCCGAACGAGCGCAGCCACCCGTGGAGAAGCTGTTGACGGGCGAGCAAGAAGCTCGCATCATCGCGACGCGACTTGGACCGCCGCCGAAAGGCTATGCCAATTGGACGCTGCGGTTGCTGGCTCGCAAGGTCGTGGAGTTGGAAATCGTGGACTCCGTGAGCTACGAAACAGTCCGACGCACGCTAAAAAAAACGGCATGACGAATCGGAAGATCGAATACTGGGTGATCCCACCGGAAGCCGACGGCGAGTTCGTCGCCCACATGGAAGAGGTGCTGGAAGTTTACGAAAAGCCATACAATCCTGCCGTTCCCGTCATCTGCATGGACGAGCAACCCGTGCAGTTGCTGAAGGAAACCCGTGCGCCGATTCCCGCGACGGCCAAACACGCCAAGCGGGTCGACTACGAATACGAACGAGCGGGCACGGCCACCATCTTCATGTTCGCCGAGCCGCTGGCTGGCTGGCGTGAAGTCGCCGTTCGCGAGCGGAAAACGAAGATCGATTGGGCCATCGAAATGGCTCGACTGCTGGAGGGCCGCTATTCGCTCACATGCGAAAAGGTGATCGTCGTGTGTGACAACCTCAATACCCACACGAAGGGCGCGTTCTATGAAGCGTTCGAACCGAAACGAGCGCGGTCCTTGGTCCGCCGAATTGAGTTTTGCTACACGCCAAAGCACGGCAGTTGGCTGAACATCGCCGAAAACGAACTGAGTTCCCTCACGCGGCAGTGCGTCTCCGATCGTCGCTTCGCCGACATCCCGACACTCCGCGAGGAAACCGCAGCTTGGTCTACCGACGTCAACGCCACGCAACGGGGCGTCGATTGGCAAATGAAGATCGACTGATGCCCGAACGAAACTAAAGTCGGTCTACCCGACAATTAAGCTGTGACAAAGCACTAGGCAAAATTACGTCCCCTGTGTTTGGCACGCCTAGTCGTCCAAGCCGCTTGAAACCAGAAAAATGTGTCGCTTTGAAAAGCCGCTCAAGTCCTCCATCACCCCAAAGTCTGACCCCGTGAAGCCGTCGCTTTGCGCCAAGCCGCTCGGCCTAGGGAACCCACCTCGATCAGATGAAGGGGTCGATCACCGACACCCGCGTCTTCGAAATCCCGCACACTGCGAGTCGCGATGGTAAGGCCATGCGTCGGAGCGGTCGCGGCCATCATGCTATCCAGCAGAGGGAGCGATTTTCCCTTCTTTCGCAAGTCCGCGACTAGTTGTGCCCATCGCCGGCTAATCTTGGGATGCCATGCCAAACAATCAATCAATGCATCCGATGACCGCCTCAAACCCATGGCTTGAGCGCCACGCGCTTTCGCCCGCGCGGCAATACGAGAATTCCGAGAGCAATCTCGCCGAGAACCACCGAGTCGACAACAAGGTTTCTTTCGTTGGCGCTTAACCAAGCGACCACCTTTTGGTCAGGTGTTTTTTTGGTCGGCGCGCTCAAGATGTTGGCATCGACCAGGTAAATCATCCCAATCGTGGTACGGAAACGTCGTCAGTTGTTTCTTCCCGGTCGGCCGGCTGAAACCATCCCTTGACCGGACACGAGAGCAAGAGTTGCACGAGGCCTTCATTGCGCGGCCGCGCCGTTCGTTTCAAAAGATACTGCCCGTTTTCGATGCGCTGGATATCAAACTCCTGGCCTGGCTCGATTCCATCTTGCTGCCGGATTGCAGCGGGCAGGACAATCTCTCCTCTGCTGGAGCGGAAGCGAACGGCTAGCCTATGTTGCGCAGTTAGTGGCGAATTTTACCCCAAAACGGGTGCGTGATCGCGAAATTTCCCGAGTTTTTCGTAGTGAAATCGCCATCACGGCGATGTAGTGAAGACCTAATTGAACCCTAGTATCTTGATTTCACTTCGGCTCCTCGCCATCGTGGATAGCGAGGAGGTCAAGATGTTCCTGCGCCGCTACACCCGCACCAAAGACGGCAAGACCCACAGCTATTACGCCTTGGTCGAAAGCGTCCGCACCGACGCTGGGCCGCGTCAGCATACCGTCGCCTATCTCGGTGAGCTCAACCATGACGAGCAAAGGCGCTGGCAACGCACCGTGACCATCTACAATCGCCAGGGAGACTGCCAGCAACTCCGCCTATTCCCTGACGATGACCAGGTCCCGGCCCCCGTTGACGACCCAGACGTCGTACGGATTCGCTTGCGCTCAGTTGGCTGGACCAATCCACGTCGATTCGGCGACGTGTGGTTGGCATTGTGGCTCTGGAAGTTCCTTCACCTCGACGAGATCGTCGATCGTCACGTGCCCCAGGGCAAAGAGACGATTCGACCGGCCGACATTGTGGCGATTGAGGTCATCAATCGCTTATGCGGCCCTTGCAGCGAGTTCGCCCTGGCCGAGCATTGGTACGCCTCCACGGCTTTGGAAGATCTCCTGGGCGTCCCTGACAGTTCGGTGACCAAGGACCGGTTGTACCGAACCTTGGACCGCTTGTTGCAGGCTCAGGAGCTGATCGAGAACGATCTTAAAGACCGGCTCGGGACTTTGTTTCAACTCGACTACGACTTGCTGCTTTATGACCTGACGAGCACGTTTTTCGAGGGTTTGGCCGAGGAAAACGATCTGGCCCGCCGTGGCTATTCCCGCGACCACCGTAGCGACTGCAAGCAGATCGTGCTGGCCTTGATCGTGACGCGGGAGGGCTTTCCTCTGGCCCATCTCACGTTGGCCGGAAATACCCAGGATGTTCAGACGGTTAAGACGATCGTCGAGATGGTTGAAACGCGATTCGGTCGATCGCAGCGGATCTGGGTGATGGACCGGGGCATGATCAGCAAGGACACCCTCAAGCTCCTGAACCAATCCGGCCGGCGCGATCTGCTGGCCACTCGACGCGGCGAGTTGAGTTCATTCGTTGAGGAATTGCGCAGTCGCGGCTGGAAACGACTCGAAGGCAATCCCGATGTCGAGGTCAAGCTGCTGAAGCGAAACAAGGTGCATTACCTTCTGGCGAGGAGTCGGCCCCGGCGTCAGAAAGAGCGGGCGATTCGCCGCCGTCAGCGGCGCGGCTTAGCCAAAGCGTTGCAAAAACTCAAGCAGCGAATCGAGGGTGGGCGGTTGAAGCAGCGCGACAAGATCCTTGAGTGCGTCGGCACGATCAAAGGTCGCTTCCCCAAGGTGCGAATCTTCGTGACCATCACGGTTGCCACGGGGGACCGGCCCCAGTTGAGTTGGCGTTGGGACCTTGCGAAATACCGCACAGCCTTGAGGGCAGACGGCGCCTACCTGTTGCGGAGTAACCAAGAGGGCTGGACGGCCGAGGAGTTCTGGCAAACTTACATCCAGTTGACCGTGGTTGAGCGTGCCTTCCGGGTGCTCAAGAGCGAGTCCTGCTGCGGCCGGTTTGGCACCATTACAGCGGTCGGACCCAGGCACACGTGCTGGTTTGTGTCCTGGCTTATGCTCTCTGGAAGACGTTGGATCATCTGGCCAAGCAGGCTCGCCTTGAGACCGAGATCCGTAAGCCCGACCTCCAGAGGCCAAAGTCTTCTCCCAAATCTCGGCCGATGACGCCCGAAGTCATCCTCCGCGAGTTGGGCCGTGTCTCGATCGGCGATATTCTGCTGGAAACAACCGACGGGAGGACGCTGGCCCTGCGTCGAGTCGCCCGGCCCACAGCCGAGCCAGCGCGAATTCTGGCGGCGTTGGGTCTGAAACTGCCTGAACGTTTGAGTGACGATCGCGTTTTGTAGTGAAGACTCGGCGGCCTATGAGTCAGGATTCCTGCGGAAATCGCGGTCTGGCTACCAGCACCTGCGCAACATAGGCTAGCGATTGCCGACCGGGAATGAAACCGGGACGCTGAGAATGAACCGGGGGGAATGAAACCAAGACGCACTTATTTGTTTTGAGCGATCACCGAGCAATGCCTGTCTGCGCCTTTTGTCGTCCTTTCATGGCGGGGGGATCTCGCCCTTCGCCCTGAGGTCGGCGATGGCCACCTCTAGCGAGATGGCGTAACGCAGCCCGGCAGCGGTCGCGTCAGGAGCGATGTCCTGGTGAAACACGTTCTCATTCGGGGCGGCGAAGTCCAACCTGTTCGAGCTGATCAAAAGCCTCGACTTGGTATACCTGGCCGACGCCAGCAAGCTGCTTAGCCTGAGGGCGTGGCCAAGGATGTGACAATCTTTCACCGTCCCCTTCGCCGACGACGGCTTCTGCTTGGCCGCCACACGGTCAATCGCCCAGGACATGCCGGCGTGATCACGGTCCAGTGTGTCAGCCGCCATCAACAGGTCGCGTGACAACTGCTCAAGCTCGTCAATCAGGTTTCCGGGTGGGAGGACCGGTAGCGGCGGAACGGGTTGCCCAAGGTTGGCGGCGATCTCCCAGGTCGCGGTAAACGCCCGGACGCCAGTCTCGCCGTCCCGTCGTGCGGCCGGCAGGTTGTCAGCCCATTCACCGTGCACAATGTCCTGAACGAAGAGACGAGCCATCCCGGCCGCCACCAGCGCCCGGAGTTCGACGCCCGCTCGGACGGTCGCGGTCAGATTGCGCAGCGGAGCCCGGACAATGTCGAGCAGCGTGCAGGTATCCAGGAAGAGGATCGGCCGGGGTGCCACCAGTGAGGTTGCGACGGCTGTGGCCAGGTCGATCATGGGGCCATCATGGCCAGTCGGTTAGCCAGCGACCGGGAGTCGGCGAAAAACCGGTCGGCGAGATCCGTGGCGGCTTCATGTTCCCAGCCGCTGTCCTCGAGCCAACTGCGCAATTCCGCCCGGTCGATGGCAACCTGCTCGGCCAGGCAGACGGAGACAAGCTCGTCCCACAGCGCCTGGCTCCGGTCCGTGAGTGGCCATTGCCCCTCGGCTGTTTCCGCCAGTCGCATGAACAGCATTTCCGCACCGGTGGTGAGGGCGTCTCGCGGGCCGAATGCCGGACGCGTGCAGCAGACGCCTGCCGCACTCGCAGCGGGGATCACCGAGGCACTAGCGAACTCGGCAACCAGTTGCCCGATTCGCCCCTCGTCTCCCGAGGGCGGATGGCGCACCACCTGGACCGGGCCGCCGCGCACTCGGGTTGCAGTCACCCGCTGGAGCCAGACCCGCACCGCCGCATCTCGAGGTTGGTCGAACAAGTAGCAACGGATGCGGTCAGGCCGCGGGCGGCTCCGCTCGAACTCAACGTCGCGAATCCAGCCGCGCGGTAGTCTGGTCTCGATCGCGTCCAGGAAGCGGTCGATATCGGCCGCGTCACCCCGGTACAACGATATACGCCAGTCGCGAATTGGGACGAACGGGTCGGTCACAGGCACGTGCGCTCCTCGATCAGCAAGAAAATCAAGTATACCGCGGCCCATGCAGGCGCAGTAGGCCAACCCGACGGGTCCGCGGCCTTGCCCACTTTCTGATACGGGCCCCCCGGCTTGTGTTGGCTGCCATCGGGAAGAACAGTCTTCTTCCAAGGACATTCTCTATGTTTGAACTTGGAACTTAACAGACAAGAATTGACTTTGATGTTGGAAAATCGCACAATCAATAATGTTCAGTAAGTGCCACAAGTCGGGACAATCTTGACGCGATAGTTGGGTACAGGTACGGTATTAGCCGTCACCCCTGATTCGGTTTTCAGAACATAAACCTAAAAAAGCCATAAGATTACAACGATTTTGCTGCTTGCGATTCCGGAACTCTCCAGCGGGCACACCATGCGTCTACAAGAGGAGTAAGGGCTCGACGGCTTCTCGTTTGCGAGGGGGTACACATGCCACTAGACCAAATCACTTTAGGGAGGCGACTCAGGGAGGCCCGGGAGAACAGCCGTCTGACTCAGGAAGTAGCCGCGGAGGCCGTCGGACTCTCACGGACCGCCCTGGTTCACATCGAAGCGGGAAAGCGGTCGCTTTCCACGCTCGAATTGTCTCAGCTTGCGAAGCTTTACCATCGGTCCGTGGTCGATTTCTTCTCCGAAGATTCCGCTCCGACCGGCATCGAAGATGATGCGTTGGTCGCGATTCCGCGGCTGACCAAAGAGCTTGTGGGCGATGATGAGGCGTTTCAGCGGGAAGTCGTTCGCTGCCTGGAAATCTGCCAGTTCGGCGTCGAGATCGAGAGGCTTCTTGGCAGACGGCACCCTGGCACTCCGCCATTTTATCAACCTGCTGCTCCCCGTCGGCCCTTTGAGGCCAATGAACAGGGCGAGTGGGTGGCTGAAGAAGAGCGTCGTCGCCTGGGCCTGGGCTACGCGCCGGTTGCCGATATGGCTGACCTTATTAACACGCAAGGCATCTGGGCTTCGGGAGTCGTTAACCTACCTCAAGATATCTCGGGGATGTTCATTTCTCATCCTTCGATTCGGATGGCGATTCTCGTCAATGACAAGCACTCAACCGAGAGGAAGCGGTTCTCCTACGCTCACGAGTATGCCCATGCCCTCCTCGATCGCTCCAATCGAGCCATCGCGAGCAAGAAGGCGAATGCTGCTGAACTTGCCGAGCGAAGGGCAAATGCCTTTGCCGCCGCGTTTCTCATGCCTTCCGCTGGCATCGAATGGTTCCTCGGGCTTCTCGAGAAGGGAGAGCCGAGTCGGCGTTATCGAACGACCTATGACGTCGCAGGTGACCAGCAGATGGAAGCCCAGGAGCGACCAGCTCCTGGCTCCCAGGAAATTAGCTATCAGGACGTCGCGACTCTTGCTCATCACTTCAGGGTGAGCTACCAGGCCGCGGTCTATCGCCTTTGCGATCTGGGGCATGTCAGGCAGTCTGACAAGTGCGAGCTTCTCACCCGCTCAGACATCGGCTGTCGTTATCTGTCCGTACTTTACCGAGAGGATATTTTCGAGAAAAACCCGGAGAGGAAGGAACGCAAACCAGACCTCGAACTTGTAAGCCAGGTGGTTCGGCTCGCCATTGAGGCTTATCGTCGCGAAGAAGTTTCTCAAGGCTGGCTCAGGGATTTAAGCGACAAGCTCGGAGTTCCCGCCGACGACCTGGTCGAACTCGCAGAGGCGACCGTGGCCGCGTGATCAATTCAAAAATTGGCAAGGACGATGCAGATGGCCGCGGACGGCCGACAGTTTTCCATCATCGAAACTTCGATTCTCATCAACTTCTTGCGTATCAATGGGATTGACCTCCTCGCGAGTCACCCGACCTATCGCTTCGTTGTGATTGATTACGTGAAGCGAGAGATAACCAACCGGTTTCACAACCAGACCCATCTGGAAGCGGCCCTTGATGCTGGCCTATTGGTACGCGACATTGACCCAAAGATGTCACTTTGAACGAACTGCAAGCCTACGCGGACCTGCAAGCCGTGAAAATCGGGGACAGCGAAAGAGGAGCGATCGCTGCTGCTTTCGCGAGAGGATATTCCATTGCCATCAACGATTACCGAGCATTGAAGAAGCTTCCGACGAAATACAAATCGATCCATCGAGAAGACACGACCTCGATCATGCTCTCCCTCATTCGAGCCGATATCCTGACAGTCGCTGAGGCCGACGCCATCAAGGCCGACTGGGAAGCAAATCACCGCTTCCGTTTGAAGTTTTCTACCTTTGGCGACCTGGTCTAATTCGCTAGCACCATCGAGGCATACGTTTGTCAGATTGAACGCGCGGCAATACGAGAGTACCGAGAGCCATCTCGCCGAGAATCACCGAGTCGGCGACAAGGTTTCTTTCGTTGGCGCTCAACCAGGCAGGTGACCACCTTTCGGGTGCTTTTTTGGTCGGCTCGCTCAGGATATTGGCATCGACCAGGTAATTCATGCCAATCGCGGCACAGCAACGTCGTCGGTTGTTTCTTTCCGGTCCGCCGGCTGAAACCATCCCTTGACCGGACATGAGAGCAAGAGTTGCACGAGGCCTTCATTGCGCGGCCGCGTCGTTCGTTTTAGAAGATTCGGCCCGTTTTCGATGCGTTCGATATCAAACTCCTGACCTGGCTCGATGCCATCTTGCTGCCGGATTGGGGCGGGAAGGATAATCTGTCCTTTGCTGACAAAGTTTCGGGAACAACCACACATCATTCGCGGCGATATAGTGTTCCCGGAAACTTCGGAAACATCTTTGTCCGGAAACATCTAGCCTCGCTAAGGTGTAATGAGCGAAATGCTTGGAAAGTAGGTCCGGTAGCGCGCGGCGTCGCGCGTCGCCAGGATTAGTCCCTCAACTTCGGCGTGGGCACCGATGTAGAAGTCAGGTAGTGGAAAGCTTCTCGCGCCGCCGGTGCGCCGGTATTTTACGAAAGCTTGCGCGGCCAACCAGCCAGCGGCGTATGGAAGCGGGAGCCGCTGGAAAACCGTCGGATCGATCGAGCCAGGCGTCGAGATCGGCCTGCGTGGCGAAGGCCGGTGCAAGCTCGGCATCAATAATTGAATTGATGAGAATCGGCCCCAACGCCGCCGCGGCTCGGAACCGACCTTCCGACCATATCAGCCAGGTCGGATCCGCGGTGGCTATGTCGAGCAGCACGTTCGTGTCGAAGAGGATCCCGCTCATCCCTCATGACGCGTAAGGGCCAGCACTTCCGCCGAGGTCACCCCTGGACTGCGCCGCTCCCCGCGCCCGGCTCAGCCAGGCATCGGCCGACACCGGTTTCTCCCGCCGCGCGAAGCGAATCCAGCCAGATGGCGAGTTCCTCCACCTGGTGTGGCGACAAAAGCTCAATGGCGGCTTCAATTTCAGCGATCGTGCTCATGGGGAAAACTCTAGCATCGCCCTGGTGAAATGCCACAGCGCCTTTCCCGACCTGAATGAACGGAACGGGGGGCAGGCCACAACTACCGGCAGATCGCCCGCCCGTGTACTCGTCAATCTCACGGTGTCGCGGTACGGCGCTCTGACGGCTCCCCTCCGAATTGACCCAGACCGAATGGCCACGCCCCTCGCGCAGCAGGGCACACCCGTGCTTTCGCAGGTGGCGGATCAGGTCCTGTCGCTTCACGAGACGACGCCCGCGGGTACCTCACGCACTGCCGTGCTGGCCTGGAGATGAAGATAGATCGGCTCCTCAATATCCATCTCCGCGTCCAGGATCTTGGGGTCGGGAACCGGCAGAGCCTGGCCGGACTCGACTGCGGCCTCAGCCACATCGACCAGGGCCACGGCTAATGCCCTGCGGGCCTGTTCGAGGTCGGGGGCCCAGGTGATCGCCGCCGGGAAGTCGAGCACCTGCGCATGGACGCCAGTCTGGACGTACTTGAAGCCGGCCTTGTAGCGCAGCATTCGGTTGGCCCCCCTGATTCGGACGCAAGCCATCTCACGTGTTCAGCTTAATCAGTGGTCCGGCGTCCTCCAAGGGCACAGCGTTGAGCGAGACTTTCAAGTGGAGCGAAGGGAACCCTTGAAACTGGATGTGCGTCTGACAAACCTCGCCCCCCGGCCGCCCGGCTGGCATCAAGCTCCGGAGTTGGGATCCCGCGGCCCCCCTGTGGGCTGCCCCGTCGAGGGCGCCGTGATGCACTTCGTCGGTCGAGTGAGTGAGCAAGCGGCCGGGCTATGGCCGCGCTCAATCAAGGTCCGGCCGCGGCCACGAGCGCCATTGCGGCCCAGTTGGTCGCCGCCGCGGAGATCCACTGGTCGGGTCCGTGGGGAAAGCCGCTCTCGAAGTACGGCTGGAACGGTATCGAACGGCTCCTCACGTACCACGATCCGTCTTCGAGCTGCGTGGACAGAAGGAATTCGACTCCCCGCCGGTAGGCCGGGTCGGTCGCCGCGAGGGCGCCGGCCTCTTTCAGGGCCACCAGCGCTTGCCCCGTGGCATAGGCATCACTGGCGAGCGAGGGCAGCTCTCCCCAGCCGCCGTCGGCTCGTTGCTCGGTCAGCAGCGGGTCGCTCGCAGCCCTTCGTCGGAGGATTTCCTGGTCCTCGCCCGCCCAGCGCAGGCCGAGGAGCTGAAAGGCCCGGTCCTCGGTCGTCGCGGCCTGGGCCTGCTTCAGCCACTCCTTGCCCCGCTCGATCGCGGTCTCGTACTCGCTCCGCCTGGCTCTTGGGGCATAGACCTGAAGCGCCCGCAGTGAGGCCGCCGTGACCTGGATGGCGCTCGATTCGAGAGGAGGTCGATACGAAACGGGCCGCCAGTGCCCGTCGGGCGATTGCCGGCCCTTGATGAAGTGCGCCAGGGCGTCGGTGGCCCGATCGGATGGATGTTTCTCCGCCGCCATGCCCATCAGAATGTAACTGACGGTATCGGTTTCACCGGGGATGCCAACGCCCTGAAGGGCTCGCTCGCGCCATACGTCGATGTAAGACGCGATCGAGGCCCGTTGCGTGCGTGCGACCTGATCGTCGACCGGCACTCCGGCGCTCCGGGCCGCGGCGATGGTCATCGCCGTCAGCGAGTTGTGATGGCAGGAGACGCAGCCGGTCTTCTGAAAGAAACCGATGTCGGTCCGCTGGAGGAGCGGAATCGTCCGCGACAGGGCGGCACGCACCGTACCGGCCGCGGCCGGTTTTGGCGGGCTGACCCGTACCGGTGATGCCGTCTTGCCCGGCTTCGCACCCGCCTTGACGAGCAAGTCCACGATGGGCGTCTGGCCGCGCTGGAGGGCGAAGTCGAGAGCGGTCTGGCCCGCCTCCGTTTTGGTGTTCGGATCGGCCCCGCGTTCGATCAGAGCCGTGACGCTTTCCACGGGAAAGCTATCCGAATTGGCCAGGCCCATCAGAACGCTGCGGCCGCCATGGCCCCTGGCATTGACGTCGGCACCGCGATCGAGCAGCCGCTGGACCAGCTTCGCATTGCCGGACCCCGCCGGATTGCCGAAGGGCGGACCAAGGGATGCGCAGCGCCGTGCTCAAGGTGGCGCGGTCGGCCGACGGGATGAGCAAGTCGACACACCGCGCGTCATTCGCGCTCAGCGCGCGGATCAAGGGGAGCGGCCCCGCGCTCTTCACGTCGGCACCGCGCTCGATCAGCAACCGCACAAGGGCCTCATCACCGAGGTCGGCCGCCGCGCTGAGTAGAGCCGACGGCCCCCTGGGGCCGGGCGACTTCGATGGATCGGCCCCAGCATCGAGCAGGAGCCGGACGACGGCGAGGGAACCAGACCAGCTTGCCGCGATCGAGAGCGCGGTCCGTCCGTCCTCGGAGCGGGCCTTCACATCGGCGCCGCGCTGGAGCAACAATCGCGTTTTTTCGAGGTCGTCGACCGCCCACATCAAGGCCGATGCGCCGGCCTCGTTGCGAACGTTGGGATCCGCGCCCTTGTCGAGCAGGAGCCGGACGGCATTGGCATCGCCGTAGAGCGCGGCGTACATCAAGGGTGTCGAACCGCCGGGCCCTTTGAGACGGGCGATCCGGGGATCTTCGCTCAACATCCTCTGAAACGCCCGATGATCGCCATCGCGGAGCAGCTCCATCATGCGCGCCGCCTTCGGATCGGGAGGCGACTGAGGGGTTTCTCCGGCCAGATCATCGGGCCATTTCGCTCCCTGGTCGATCCAGCGCTTGATGATGTTGACCTGGTCGGGTTCGAGCGGTCCGGTCGGCGGCATCTGCGGGCCGTGCTGGTCTGTGACGAGCTTGAGATAGAGCAAGCTCGCCGCGCTATTGCCGGGTCCGATCACCGAGATGGTCCCCCCGCGCAGGGCATCCCGCCGCCGGTCTAGCCGTAAGCCGTTCTTCTTCTGCTTCGGCCCGTGGCATTCGTAGCAGTGCGCCTTGAACAGCGGCTGAACGTCACGGCCAAAGTCGATGGCGTCGTCGGCTCGGGAAGTTGGGCCGGCAAACGCCCCTGTCAGAACGAGCGTCAGC
The DNA here is from genome assembly GCA_963818265.1 of uncultured Planctomycetota bacterium. Lineage (GTDB taxonomy): Bacteria > Planctomycetota > Planctomycetia > Isosphaerales > Isosphaeraceae > CAWFRS01. The sequence goes on from CAWFRS010000001.1 coordinate 1,850,889, forward strand.
GCTGTCCCTGTCCCTATCCAGGTCCTCGCCATGATTTGTGCTCCCTCGCACTGACCGCGTTCGTGATCCCTGGAACGGAGTCGCGGAACGCGTCGCGGAAACCGTACGGCCCAACAAGTCGGCGGATCGATGATAACGGGGGCCGACTCCGCGGGCCACGTCCAGCCGATACCTTGCGTCCAGCCGATACCTCCAGCCACTCGCGGACATGCTCGGCGTCGGTGGTCTTTCCTGGCGAGCGGACCACGGCTTGCGGCGGGAATCGAGAACCGGGACTGCCGGCCACGTGATCGATTCACGCGCTGGGCACGGTTTCGCGTGCAATTTACGATGGCGCTCCGACTTGTCGCATTGACACCTTTGGATTTTCTGCCAAAGATCCCCGCCTCTGAAGTCCGAATGTAATGTCTGATGGGGTCCGGAAATCGGTCCGGAGCCGCCGTCGACGAAAGAGGGGGCAAGGATGCCGGATGAGCCGCGTCGCAGGTCAGGCCGTCGCACGCCCATCCAGGTCGAGCCGCTGGAGGGCCTGCGCGCTGCTGAGCGCGGTCAGCGTGGCCACCACTGCACCGGGCGCGGTCAGCGTGGCCACCACTGCACCAGGCGCGATCAGCGTGGCCACCACTCCAACGAGCGCGGTGAGCGTGGCCACCACTCCAACGAGCGCGGTGAGCGTGGCCACGACACGAGCACCAGCGCCAGCCGAGCTGGCCGTCAATGCTTCGAGTATGGACGTGAACCAGCAACAGGGTTCTTTCACGGTTACGTTGTCTCTGACAAAGGTGACCGTGAACAGCCTCAAAGGTCCGCAGCCGGCCGCCCCGCTGGATCAGCCGCTGACCGTCGACTTCAGCGCGTTGCTCGATCAGCCGGGCAGCGGGCCCAGCGAGGCCGCGAGTCCGATTTTCGCGCCGTTTCAGGAGTCGGTCACATTCCCGGCCGGCGAATCGACCGAAACGATTACCGTCCCGATCATCTCGAGTGCGGCCACGACTGGCCCCGTGACGATCGACCTCTCGGCGGTGCCGACGTCTTCGACGTCCTCGGGCATTTCGAGCGGCAGCGGGAACGTGGAGCTTTACAGCAGTCCGGACGCCACCCCTCCGACGATCACAAGCGTGCAACTGGTGAATCAGGGCCAGCGCGTCCGCCGTCGTGCTCGGATTCAGCAAACCGATGGCGCCGGCGACCGCGCACGACATCCACAATTATCGGATCTTGTCGCGGCCGCGGGCGATCCACCGTACCGGTTCTCTTTTCGGGCTCGTCGGGGGATGGTCGACCAGCAACGTCGTCCACTCCTTCGCTATCCGGGCGGCGACCTATGATCCCTCGACCTCGACGGTCACGTTGACGCTGAAGCGGCCCGCCAAGGCGTCAAGCCTGTACGAGATCACCGGCGCGTACCCACTCGGCGGACATGTGCTCACCGATCCGGAGGGTCTGCCGCTCGATCAATCGCCCGACGTCCCCGCCGCGAATGAGGGACAGTTTGCCGTCTTGGTTCACCCGATCCCCGGGGCCATCCCGCACTTCGTGGGCCCGCTTCAAGTCACGTCTCGAGTGAACCTGGGGGATCGAATCGGGAGTCAAGTCAGTTCATGGGTGCCTATTCACTAGCCTCTCTTGAGCTGCGAAGCTTCTTCATGGTCATATTCCGCCAGGCGTCGTGTTATGCGGATCATTCAGCCGCCCGCCCGTAACTCGTTTTCGATATTCACCATACGTCAAATCGTTAAACTGTGCCGTTTATTCAGGCGCCTAACCGCAACATGATGATGCTTCGAGAGATACGGCAAACGGTCTGGTCATGCGGATTATTCAGGCGCCTAACCGCAACATGATGATGCTTCGAGAGATACGGCAAACGGTCTGGTCATGCGGGTTACTCGGGCGCCCAGGTAGAAGTCGATGATCCGCTTCGAGTTAGAGCGATTTCTCGAATTTCCGATTGGCATCGTCCCAAAAACTGCCGAAATGGGCCATTTTCAAGGTGACACTTGGCAAGATTTTGCCACTTACTCCTTGATGTTTGAGGGGATGGGCCTCATGTGTGTGGTTGTCAACCAGATCCATACACAAAAGAACCCACCCCATGCGCAAGATACCCTTCCGCGTTTGGATCGCCAATGCAGCCGTGCGCTTCCATGGAGCCCGCGGCTCGGTCACGACCCAAGCCCAGCAGGTCGATCTGCAGTCGGCAGACCGTCTACGAACATGCTCAAAAGGTGGAAGCGGCCGTCGGAGTCGAACACGGCGGCGGGCCGACACACGAGGAGCTGACCAGGGAGAACTTGGCTTTCCGCCAGGAAATTGCCCAACTGTGGGACTGGTTATCTCAGACCATCGAGCTTCCTGCGGCCAAGCAACAGATGTTCGCCGCCAAGGGCATGGGCATGGGGCTCAGCCACAGCCAAATCCACGACTTATTGGCATTTCTCCTGGGGGCCACGGCGTGTCCCAGTCGCTCGACGATTCATCGCTGGGCCCAAGCCGCTGGAAAAGCCGCCGGTGCGGTCCTCAAGGGACTGGATCGCGGTTGCCGGGTGTTGGTACTGGTCGGCTGTCTCGATGAAATCTTTTTCCACCGCCGACCGGTCCTGGTAGGGATTGATCCCCAAAGCATGGTGTGGTTTCTGGGAAAAAAGGCGGCCAATTACAAAGGTTCGACTTGGTTTGGAGAATTGCAGCCTTGGACCTCGTTGCGTTACGTGACGTGCGACGCGGGCACGGGACTGCAGTCGGGAATCGCCCAGATGCAACAGCACCAACGCGAGATCGACCAAGCTGCTCTGGTGAAGGGGTTGGACGTCTTCCACACCAAGAAGGAAGCCCACCGGGTCTTGAGCGTCCTCTGGAGCCGAGTGGAGCGGCTCTGGGAACGGGCTGAGAAAGCGAGCCGAGCCCTCAAGCGAGCCCAATGGCTGGGCCGTAGTGCGTGCGGGTTGACGCACCCAGTCAACAAAGCGTGGAAGAAGGCGACGCTGGCTTTCCAACTGTATGAAAAGAGGGAAGCGGCTTGGAAGCGGGTCGAGCCAGCTCTGGATGTCTTTCGTGCCGACGGTCAACTCAACGATCGGGCCTGGGCGCAGCGCAAGTCGCGTGGGCTTTGCCCCGGCTGCCAGGCTCGGAATGGTCCAAGGTCCGTGGGCTCCTTCAGAGCGCGGAGTCGTTCACGTTCTTGGATCGGCTGCACGATCAGTTGGGTCAGCTATCGGTGCCCGCGGCTACGCGTGACGCCTTGGTACTGTTATGGTGGCTACGTCGGCAGCGGCCGAGGAAATCGGGTAAGACGGATATTACTAGTCGTGAACACATATTATATTTGATTCAAATGCTTCTCTGCCGGGGACTCGACTCGAACTGGCGTGAGTCGTACCGGCTGGTCGCGACGGTGTTGAGTCAAACGCTGCGAGCCAGCAGCGCGGTCGAGTGCATGAATAGCGTCCTGCGCATGCATCAATCGCGACATCGTACAGTAACTCAGGGGATGCTTGATCTCAAGCGGCTGTACTGGAACTCTCGGGTGTTCCGCGGTGGCAAGCGGAAAGGCCTTTGTCCCTATGAGCACCTCGGCTTGAAACTGCCTAGCTACGACTTCTGCACTCTGCTGGAAGCTGAGATGAGCACGGCCTTTACCGAAGCCAAAGCCGTGGCTAAAGCAAAAATCGCGGCCATCGCGGCTTGACGTAAAAAGTGTCAAGCTGACATCTTGCGATTTGGGACGATGCCTTCCGATTATTCAGGCGCCCAAACGGAACTCAAAGCGGCATAAAGAGATGGGGCGACCACGTCTTCCCGAGGCGTTTTTTGGGCGCTGGGCGGTTTGTGCGCCATGCGCCACGTCACGGCGCGTTGACGAGCGCACTGCGCGTTTCCGTGATGGGGCACTCATACCGGCCTGGAAATCAATTCTTTCGTTGCGACTGCCAGTGCGGCCAGATGGCCGCGTGTCCTCGTTCAAGCTGGGTCACGCGCCGCTCCATGCGATCAGCGAGGCTCATGACATAAAGCTGGCGCACGCCGTCGGCCCGTCGCGATCCATAGGCGAGCCAGCGGCCATCGGGCGAAGGCACAGGATGATAGTGGAGCGATCCTTCCGGAGTGGACGTCAGACGCTCGGTCTGGCCCTCGATCGTGACACGAAAGAGCTCCACACTCGCGCCCACCTTGGCCGTGAAAAAGACCGACTGCCCGTCACGGGCCCACGCGGGGATATCACTGCTGCCGCCGTGAAAATCGGGGACATCGAGAAAAGCGACGACGCCCCGATAGCCGTTCCGATCGGCGAGCTTGCGCAGACCCTGGCCGTCGGCCTCGACACAATAAGGATGGCAGTTGTAGTGCTCGCCCGCGACAAAGAGCAACTGCCGGCCGTCAGCCGACCACTGGGTCGAAGTTGAAGGGCTGGCCCGTCATGACCTTGATCGCGTGCGAACCATCGGCGTCGGCGATATAAACCTGATAGCTCTTGTGATAGGCAATCTTGCGGCCATCGGGCGAGGCGCCGAAGCCATAGGCAAACTCCTGGGAATCTTTGGTAAGATCATGCTTATGCTTGCCATCGCGGTCCATCCGGAACGGGTGCGAGTTGCCGTCGATGAGCGCCTGAAAGCCCAGCTTAGTGCTGTCCCCCGGCCAGAAGAAGAGGCCCGTGTTATAGAAGCTGACGCGATCGACGGCCGTGAGATTGATTGTCTTGCCGGTGGCCATGTTGACGACGAAGACATCGACGAGCCAGCCCTCGGGCGTGAAGCGGAACTCCTTGTGTTCTTCTTCCCACTGGCCGTTTTCGGGGCTTTCCCAGCCGCGGATGATGATGGCGCTCTGGCCGTCGGGCGACCAGCCGGCGAACTGGGTCCATGCGTTGGGTTGGTCGGCCAGCTCGGCGGCGACCGGCCGGCGGCCGCTGCCGTCAACTCGGCAAACGACCCCGCGCATCGTGACAATATTGGCGTGCCGGCCTCCCGGGAGATCGGTGCGCAGCTCGGTATAGCCGATCGTGGGTGTCGCTTCGGGCCGATCAGCGTGCGCCCGGCCAGCGGACGAAAGGGTCGCGGCGACCGCCATGAAGACAGCAAGCGGGATCGAGCTATGAAAGTCAAGAACGTTCATTGGTATGAATTCTAATGGAAGTTTCCGAGGATTGAATCCAGGGAGTTTGGAATGGATTGAGGTGAGCTGCCGGGAATCAGATCACCGGATGCTCTCTTGATGTCGCCGTCGCTCTTGATGGTGGGGCTATTGTCTGCCGGCTTTTTGGAGTCGGCCCTGGCCAGTAGCTCGGCGCCGGCCTTGAGCTGGTGCCGCACGACTTCGTTGGGATCGATGTAAAGCGGCGGGGCCAGCGTGGTCACCGAAGCGAACTGGCCGGTACGGCCCGGGGTGTGAATCGACTTTTTCTTGTAGATGATCCGGCACTCGCGGACCTGGAGCTTGTCTTTCTCGGCGAACGAGGTTGTTCGATTGAGGCTCCCCAGCCGGATGATCTGATTCAAGACGGCGACGGCCGGCTCGGTTTCCAGCTCGGTCTTGCGGCCAACGTCGCGAATGCGCTCCCCCTCATTCACTTCCTCGGCACGCACGATCTCGTAGCCGGTCGGGAAGTGACGCGCCATCAAGGCCTCGGCCTGGGCGCGGAAGTCGACCCGTTTTTGATAGTTGTTGACCGGAATGCCCACCACGCCAAACTCCGCATCCTGGTAGATATAGCGCGCGACCATCGGCGTCGTGCAGCCCGATGCCGCCAGCCAGAGAAAACAGCCCGAAACCGCCCGCACCAAGGCACGGCTCATGATCGGCCCCCTGCCCCTTTGCACTTTTAACCAAATGATCCAGGCACCGCCTGTTGGCGGCGAGAAACAACCGAGAAATCGGGATCTCAAGATGTGAGGAACATCTGGGAGGTGATAAGGCATGATAGGGCCGACTTGGCGCAAGGTCAATAATCCAGCGGCCGACCTTGAGCCTTTCTTGGATCGCTCTCGAATTTCCATAGATGGGGGTATGTCGGCGTCATCCCTGGTGTTTCACGCTCCCCTCTGGAACTCGCGATGAGGTCAAGGCACAATGTGCGGGCGTTGTGTCGATGACCTGGGTGTCGAGCCGAGAATGACCATGAATTTGAGCCCGCCCTGTCAGGTTCTGCGCCTTGCATGCCGGCGCTTGCGGCTCGTTGCGATCACGGCTGTACTGGTGGCGGCCCTAGCGCCGTGGGCTGCGCTCTTCGCGGCCGTCGACGATGGCAAGAATCCATCGATCCAGATCCGCGTGAGTTTCGGGCCCGAGCTCAGCAAGGATGCGCTCGACGGCCGGCTGCTCGTGATGCTCTCGACCGATCCCAAGGATGAGCCGCGGTTCCAGATCAGCGAGAATACGAAATCGCAGCAGATCTTCGGTATCGACGTCGATCAACTCGCGCCCAAAGAAGAAGCCGTGTTCGACGGCACGGTGCTCGGCTATCCGCTCGAAAGCCTGCGGCAAGTTCCGCCCGGCAAGTATCGCATTCAGGCGTTGCTCCACAGATATGAGACATTCCACCGCGCAGTCGGACCGGCCGTGAAGCTCCCCATGGACCGCGGCGAGGGCCAGCAGTGGAACAAGGCGCCCGGCAATCTCTACAGCACTCCGCAAGAGATCACCATCGAGGCCACGGGCCACCCAGGCTCGCCAATTCACGTTCAGCTCGACAAGGTGATTCCGCCCATCGCTGACCCGCCGACGACAAAGTACATCAAGCACGAGCGCATCGAGAGCGAGAAGCTCACGAAGTTCTGGGGCCGGCCCATGCACCTGGGCGCGCACGTGCTCGTGCCCGAGGGGTTTGATTCGCATCCGGATGCTCATTATCCCCTCGTGATCTTTCACGGGCACTTCCCTCATACATTCGGCGGCTTTCGCGAGGAGCCCCCCGATCCGAACCTCAAGCCCGACTATAGCGAGCGGTTTCATCTGGCCGGGTATAACCGGACCGTTCAGGAGCTCTCGCACCAGTTCTACAAGGAGTGGACCGGCCCGGGTTATCCACGGATGGTCATCATCGAGATTCAGCACGCCAACCCGTTCTATGACGACTCCTACGCCGTGAATTCGGCCAACCTCGGCCCCTATGGCGACGCCATCACTTTTGAGCTCATCCCCTACCTCGAGAAGAAGTATCGCTGTATCGGCGCCGGCTGGGCACGCTTTCTCTACGGCGGCTCGACGGGAGGCTGGGAGGCGCTGGCCGCTCAGGTCTTCTACCCGACGGAATATAACGGTTGCTTTGCGGCTTGCCCCGACCCGATCGACTTCCGCGCTTATACGGTTGTCGACATCTATAAAAATAAGAATGCCTATTTTGACGAGGGTCCGTTCCACAAGGTGAAGCGGCCCGGCATGCGCAACTATCTCGGGCAGATTTCGTGCACGATCGAAGACGCCAATCGCCATGAGCTGGTTCTCGGCACCAAGGGCCGATCCGGCCAGCAGTGGGATATCTGGGAGGCCGTCTATTCGCCGCAGGGGCCTGATGGTTATCCCCGGCGAATCTGGGACAAGATGACCGGCGTGATCGATCACAAGGTCGCGGCTTACTGGCGCGACCGGTATGACCTGCGCCATATCCTCGAGCGCGACTGGCCCAAGATTGGCAAGCAGCTCGAAGGCAAAATCAACGTCTACGTGGGCGATATGGATAGCTACTATTTGAATAATGCCGTGTACCTGATGGAAGACTTTCTCAGGAAGGCCAGGAACCCGCCTTTCGGCGGCGAAGTGCTCTATGGCGATCGGGCCGAGCACTGCTGGAACGGCGACGCCAGGCAGCCCAATGCGATCAGCCGGCTCCGGTATCACCAGATGTACGCTCCCAAGATTGTCGAACGGCTCTTGAAGACCGCCCCGCCCGGGGGCGATGTCACGAGCTGGCGTTATTAACATCAGCACGCGGTCGGCCTGACGACGCCGGGCAGATCATCGGGCACCCCCTGACTTCGATTGTGGCCCGGCCGCACCAGGAAATCCAAAAACAATGCGATACCCATTGATCATCGGCCTTGTCGGCAGCTTACTCGGGATGTCAACAGCAGCCGTTCGTGCGGCGGAGCCAACTGCCGCGATTCCTGTCGGGGCCGCGGTCGTCGATATCACACCGAGCTTCCCCGTGCGGATGATCGGCTATGAATCGCGCAAGACCGAGTCGGAGGGCGTTGCCAGTCCCTTGAAGGCGCGGGCCCTGGTGATCGGTGGCGATGATGATAGCACCGAGGGGGGGGCCACGGTTCTGGTGGCCGTCGACAATTGCGCCATCGGAGCCAAGGTGACGGAAGAGGTCGCGGCACGACTGAGCAAGAAAGCCCACGTGCGCCGTGAGCGATTCGTGATCTGCGCGACGCACACCCACTGTGCTCCGGGCCTGAGTAGCGGCCTCGATTTCATCTTCGGTAACACCCTGCCTCCCGAGCAGCGCGAGCACATTGAACGCTACACGCGCGAGCTGACCGACGGAATCGAGAAGGCCGCTCTGGCCGCCCTGGCGGCACGGGCGCCGGCGACCCTGGCGTGGGGGCAAGGCCAGGTCGGCTTTGCGGCCAACCGGCGGGTCTTGAAGGATGGCCGCTGGGTCAATTTCGGAGTCAATCCGGGCGGACCCGTCGATCATAGCTTGCCGGTGCTGCGCGCGACCGACGCCGCCGGTAAGGTCAAGGCCGTTCTCTTCGGTTATGCCTGCCATTGCACCACCCTGGGGGGCGAGTTCAACAAGATCTGTGCCGAGTGGACGGGCTACGCGTGCGACCTGATCGAACAGGAGACGCCCGGCGCGATCGCAGTCGGCATCATCGGCTGCGGGGCCGACGCCAATCCCGAGCCGCGCCGCAACCTTGACGACGCCAAGCAGCACGGTGCCACCACGGGGCGTGAAGTCAACCGGCTGATCAAGTCGTCGCTGACTCCCCTGCCCGGCCGCATTGCCTGCCGCCTCAAGCGAATCGAACTGCCACTGGAGCCGCTTCCCGACCGCCAGAAGCTCATGGCGCAAACCAAGAAACCGGGGGCCGCGGGATTTCTGGCCCGTACGCTCATCGCGCGGCTCGATCGCGGCGAGTCGCTGCCGACGACTGTACCGTACGTCGTTCAAACGTGGTGCTTTGGCGACGATATGGCCATGGTCTTCCTGGCCGGTGAAGTTGTCGTCGATTATGCCCTGCGGCTCAAGTGGGAAATTGATCACGAGCGACTCTGGGTCGTTGCTTACAGTAATGACGTGCCCAGCTATATCCCCTCGCGGCGCATCCTCAGCGAAGGCGGCTACGAGGCGGATTTCTCGATGATCTATTACGGTCATCCGTCGCAATATACGCCCGCGATCGAAGACCTCATCGTCAAAACGGTGCATTCGCTCTTGCCGGCTCCGTTCGACGGACCGCGGAAGCCGTAGTAATCAGCGCGGCCCTTGCCCCTCGCTGAGCTCGAAATCGTGGTACGGCCCTGCTGCGCACGCGGCCGGCGATTGTCGTTGGTGCGTCGCCGGGCCTTCCGATCTGCCGCGAGATTCGCCGGGCAAGCGTTCAGGGGTTGAACTTGAACGCCGATTTCGACGAGCATGTCTCTATCGACCATTTCTGATGGATGGAACGAACGAAGACAGGGCCGTGGCGAGGACCGCATTGATGACCAGGTTCCGGCTGATGCAATCAACGGGTCTCATTGTGCTGGCTCTGGCGTTGCACGGAATGTTCATGACCGCGATGGCAATTGAGCCGGCCCCGAAAGCAACGCCCGGAACAGCCGACGAAGCGCAGACGAAACTCCCGCGCCGGGTGCCATGGAACACGTCGAAAATCGCCGGCTCGCCCGACCCGCCGTCGCCCTACACCGTCGAGTTGGCATTCCCTCATCTCAAGTTCGAATCGCCGGTCGTCCTGGTCAGTGCCAAAGGGACCGAGCGGCTCTTCCTGGGCGAAGTCAACGGCCGGGTTTACTCGTTTCCGAACGACCCACGTTGCACCAGGCCCGACCTGGCGCTCGACCTCGCCAAGCTTCATCCTGACCTCACGATGTTTTATGGCCTCGTGTTTCATCCTGATTTCGACAAAAATCATTATGTTTATGTCTGTTATGTTCGCAAGAATGATCTTCCCGATGGCTCAGCCGTTTCGCGGTTCACGGTCAGTCGCACCGATCCGCCCGTGATCGATCCCGCCAGCGAGCAGGTCATCCTCAACTTCTACTCGGGGGGCCATAACGGGGGATGCCTTGAATTTGGAAATGACGGATATCTTTATATTTCAACGGGCGACGCCGCTTCGCCGTCGCCGCCGGATAGCATGATGACCGGGCAGGACTGTTCCGACTTGCTTTCGAGCATCTTGCGCATCGATGTGAATCATTCTGAACCCGGCAAGGTCTATCGCATTCCGGCCGATAATCCGTTCTTGAACAGGGCCAGGGTACGGCCCGAGATCTGGTCGTTCGGCTTTCGCAACCCGTGGAAGATGACCTTTGACCGAAAGACCGGAGACCTCTGGGTCGGCGACGTCGGCTGGGAACTGTGGGAGATGGTTTACAAGGTCAAGCGCGGGGGCAATTACGGCTGGAGCATCATGGAAGGACCGCAGCCCGTGAATGTCGAAGCCAAGCGCGGACCCACCAAGGCGATCTCGCCGCCGATCAAGTCGCATCCGCATTCCGAGGCGGCCTCGATCACCGGAGGATATGTCTATCACGGCAAACGATTGCCCAGGCTGGTCGGCGCGTATCTTTATGGCGATTTCTTGACCGGGATCATCTGGGGGCTTCGCACCGACGGCGAGCGGGTCGTCTGGGAGCAAGAGCTGGCGCGAACGCCGCTTCACCTGGTCGCTTTTGGCGAAGACCATGATGGCGAGCTTTATTTGCTCGACTACGATCGGACGAAGCAAATTTATCGCTTGGTTCCCAATCCGGGGGCCGCGGCCCATAGCGATTTTCCCCGCCGCCTGAGCCAGACCGGGCTCTTCGCGTCGACACGCGACCATCGGCCGGCGCCTGGCGTTGTCCCCTATACGATCAACGCGGCGCTCTGGTCTGACGGAGCCGCCGCCGAGCGTTTCCTGGCCATTCCGGGCAGTGCCGCGATCGAAGTCGATCAACAGGGGAACCCGCACTTTCCCGATCAGTCGGTTCTTGTCCGCACGGTCTCGATCGAGCGGGAACCGAAAAAGCCCGCGACCCGCCGGCGCGTCGAAACCCAGATCCTTCATCTCGATGCACAGACGTGGAAGCCGTACTCCTACCTGTGGAACGACGACCAGACCGACGCGACCCTGGTCGAGCCAGGCGGGACGACGATTCCAACCCTGGCTGTTCATTCACCAGGCGGCCCGGCCGCGCCGCGCGACTACCGCGTTTATGCTCGGTCGGAATGCCTCGTCTGCCACAATCCCTGGGTCGAGAAGAAAGGGCTGGCGTTTGGAATTCAGTCGGCGTCGCCACTGGCGGTTTCAATGGCCCAGCTCAACAACGACGCGGGATCACGCGAGACGCCGGCCAGCAACCAGCTCTCAAGATGGCAACAGACGGGTTTGCTGTCGGGCGTTCCCGACGTCGCCAGGCTGCCGAGGCTCGTCGATCCCTATGATGAATCGCTCGACCTCGATCGCCGCGCCCGGTCGTATTTGCAAGTCAATTGTGCCCACTGCCACCAGTCGGGCGCGGGGGGCACCGCGACCATCGAGCTGCTCTACGAGCTGCCACTCGCACAGACCAAGACCGTGAATTGCCGGCCCATCCAGGGGAATTTCGACATTCCAGCGCACAGATCATTGCCCCCGGAGAGCCATCGGCCTCGGTTCTGTATTATCGGATGGCCAAGCTGGGCAGCGGCCGGATGCCGCGCATCGGATCGCATGACGTTGACGAGGGGGCGGTCCGATTGATCCGCGATTGGATCACCCGGATGCCGCTGCCCAAAACAGGGACGACGAATGGCGAGACGGTCGCTGCCATTGACCCGCTCGATCGAAGTGCCATGAAGACACTTCTGCACGCGGACAAGATCACTTCCGGTGAGCGCGCCGCCGCGATCGAGCGGCTGGCCTCCTCGACGCGCGGGGCCTTGCTCCTGCTCGGCCTGCTCGACGGGCCGCGCGTGCCGGACGTTTTTGCGCCAGGACGTCGTCAAGATCGCGAGTGCCAGCCCGAAGGCTCCGATACGCGACCTTTTCGAGCGGTTCATACCGGCCGATCAGCGCGTCAAGCGGCTCGGTGAAAATATCGACCGCGCGGCGGTGCTGGCCCTTGCGGGCAACCGGGCACGGGGCCGAGCCGTTTATAGCGCCAACGGCGTTTCCCAGTGCAAGAACTGCCATCGTGCCGGCGACACGGGCGAGAACCTGGGTCCTGATCTTTCGAAGATCGGAGCCAAGTACAGCAAGCCGGCCCTGCTCGAGCACATTCTCGAGCCGTCGAAAACGATTGAACCTCAGTTCATGACCCATCTGCTCGAGACCAGGGACGGCCAGATTGTGAGCGGCATCCTGGTGGGAAAAACCAAGGATGAAGTCGTGCTCAAGGACTGCGCAGGCCAAGACGATCAGGGTCGCGGCTCCCGAGGTCGAGCGCCTGGTTCCGCAGCCGCGGTCACTGATGCCCGAGCATCTCCTTCGCGATCTCACGGCGCAGCAGGCGGCCGATTTGCTCGAGTTTCTGTCGTCGCTTCGGTAGCGAGAGAAGGCGGGGTCACGCGTGATGGGCTCGAAGTGTGCGACAGCGCTGTGGAAGGCTGTCACACGGCTTCTATGGTAATTGCGCATCGATATGACGGAGGGCCTCGAGCGCGCCCATGGAGAGTGACACGTGGCCCGCGGGGACATTCGGCTCGCGAACGTTGACGCGGATCAGCGTTGCGCCGAGCTCGCGGCCAAAGGTTTCGCTCATGTTTCGGACCGTGGGCACGGCCTGGCCCGCACCACATTCCACGACGACGATTCGCGCATTCTCGAGCGATTCAATCCACGTGTGGAACTGCTGGAGCTGCGCATCGGTGCGTTCGGAGATCCAGCCCCAGTCGCCGAACATGAGGATATTGGGCCGAGCCAGAGCACCACAGCGCGGGCATGCCGGCAAAGGGTCGATGGCCCTCATGGTCTCCGGATCGACTTCCACTTTGCATGAATGACCCGCGAAGACGCCCACACCGCACTCGCGCGTGCACTGCATGCCGTCAAAGGAGCCGTGAACTTCGACAATTCGATCGGGCGTGAAGCCGGCCTTTTGAAACTGACCATCCACATTGGAGGTGAAGACAAAGGCCCCCCGGGGCATCCGGCCGGCCCATCGGTTCAGGATTGCGAACCCTTCATGAGGGACGGTCTGGCGGTAAAGCTCCATCCGGTGGCCATAAAAGCCCCATGCGAGGCTCGCGTCCTCGGCAAACCAGCGCGGGTTTGCCAGCGTGACGAAATCGAGGCCCAGACGCTGGTAGGGCGGATAGGCTTGCCAGAATCCATCCTTGCCGCGAAAGTCGGGGAGTCCGCTATCGACCCCCATGCCGGCCCCCGCCCCGATCAAAAGGGCGTCGGCCGACGCGATGGCCCGGGCGGCATGATCGAGGGCGGTGGCGCTGGCACTGTCATTCATAAGAGGCAACTTACTTCTTCTTCGACCAGACGGACGTCAGGTCTTCGGAAGCCTGCTCGCGAATACCATTGTCGGAAAGAATTTCGTCGGTAGCCTTGAGCGCTTCCTGATGGTTGAAGACCATGGTCTCGGAATACTTGTCGTCAAAGAGAAAGGTCGTGAATTTCGCCTTCGAGTCGCGCAAGACCTCGACCATGTGGCGCAGGTTCTTGATTCGCACGCCGTTGACTTCCTTGATGATCTTCGTGAACGGATTGTCATATCCCTTGCCGATTTTATGAGGAAACATGGGCGCGGTGACGATCACGAGCTCTTCGCCCTCGAACGCGGGGATATCGCCGCGCCGGGTGGCCAGCGGGCTGCCGCGCATCGCGAGGCTCGCGTAGAGGCGACCGGTGCGGTCAAACGACGCGGCAAACTCGTTTGTCACGGGTGAGAATACCAGGGGGCCATAGATGAAATACGACGGGTAGCGTCCCTTGAGCGATTCGATCAACATCGGATGCTTCGTCTTGGCGGGCAGTTCGATGGGCAAGGTCTTGCCCTGGCGGATGACGGTCAAGGGGATCTTGCCATCCTTGATCAGCTTTTGAATCAAGTAGTGGAAATCAAGACGAAGGTTGTCCTTGATCTTGACCATGCCAATGTTGTCGATCTCATAGCTGCCGATCTTGGTGATCAGGTCGAATGGCTTCAAGGGGTCGTCTTTCATGGCCGGGTCGGACGTGTGAACGACCATTCCCGTGGCCTTCTTGTCGACCCTGAGAAAGATGCGCAAGGCGTCGTTTTCGAGCGTTTGCAGCGATTCGTGGATGCTCGGTTTGCCGTCATAAGTGCCGTCGGCCACATCCTTGAGAAAGAGGTCGATTTCCTCGCTGGGGATGATGTAGCCGATGTTATCGGCCTGAGTGAGCTTGCTGAAAATCAGGCCGACCATCTTGCCGTCGACCAGGGCGGGGCCGCCGCTATTCCCCGGATTGATGGCTGCGTCGACCTGAACGCGCAGGCCCGACATTCCTTCGCTATAGGCAGTGAACTCGATACGCGAAACGATTCCCTTGGTGATCGATTGCGACGATCCCCCCTGCGGATAACCGTAAACCAGGACGGTCTCTTTCACCTCGGGCAGGGTCGACGTGCGCGTGATGGGTGTGCCGCTTCTCGAAAAACGACTCGTCCTCGAGCTTGATGATCGCCAGGTCGATGCCCGGGCTGACGGCTTCAACCCTCGCCGGCAGCTTGTCGCTCGACTGGTAGCTTTCCACAAAGAGCTGGCTGGCATACTGAACGACATGGGCGTTGGTGAGGATACGCTTGCCGTCGATGACGACACCGGTTCCGCTGGCATCTTGCGGGCTATGCTTTGTCCAGGGATGGGTCAGGTCGGGGAACCGCATGGTCGCGGAAATCTTGACGACCGAATCACGCAGCTTGCTTTCCTGAGCGTCGGTCTGCGCTTGATCGGCGGCCGCCCATACCGGTGCCGCCAGGCCAAGCACCGAAGCCGCGAGATAACCCCAACCCGAAATTCGCTGTCGCATGTTCATCGCGCAACTCACTTCTATTTTACCGATCCCTGAACATCCAGTTCCTGTATTGGCTCGTTGAAAGCACGCCGCAACGATTCGGCCTTCCATACAGCCCGATCCCTGGCAGCAAACGAATGACCGTAGCCGAAGGAAATCGGCCTCATCTTATCCCTTCGCCAACCGGGTGAATAGAGAAAAGAGTTCGCGCCGAGGCAGTGCCGCGAACGGCGGCCACCATGCCAAACGATCGCGTGACCATCCATCCCCTTCGATCGAGCGCGCTCGCTCCAACTTCATGCGGCGAACCGCCGTCTCATTGATCTTGGGCGGGCAAGGCTCTACTTTTAACGACGAGCTTGGGGCTATCGATCCGATCCAGCCTGCACGTTTCGCTGATGCCATTCAGCAGAAAGCGCACATCCATGTTGGGCCGCTTGAACCGCCTTGTCTTGAACCTGGTGCTGGCGCTCGCAATATCGTCGCTCCTGGCGACACAGCCTGTGTTCGCCCAGGAGACCGGCAACGTCGCGGCAGCGCCAACAACGACGTCCTACTCCGACTGGCGGGCCGAAGGCACCCAGGGCGCGGTCTCCGCCGGGGGCCGAGACGCGGTCGCGGCGGGCATCGAAATCTTGAAAAACGGCGGCAATGCGGCCGATTCAGCGGCAGCGACCATTTTCGCGCTGAGCGTCACCGATTCTCGCTCTTTCTGTTTTGGCGGCGAGGTTCCCATTCTCATTTACGATGCCCAGCGCCGGGGCATCACGGTCATCGCCGGGCAAGGGGCCGCGCCGCGGCTGGCCACGCTCGCGCATTTTCAGGGCCGCGGCGCCGTTCCGTCCGAGGGCATTGAAGCAGCCGCCGTGCCGGCCGCTCTCGACGCCTGTCTCACGTTGCTCGACCGCTTCGGCACGATGACGTTCACCCAGGTGATCGCGCCGACCCAGGCGCTCTTGCGTCATCCGCCACGGCCGGCTGCGTGGCATGCGAATCTGGCCAGGACGCTCGAGCTTCTGGTCAACGCCGAGACCCAGGCACAACATCCCGCCGGCAGCACGACGACCATGACTATCCCCGGCGGCGATCGCAGCCGCGGCCTGCGGCTCGTCGCCGACGCTTTCTACCGCGGACCGATCGCCCGGCGCATTGATGCCTGGTCGGCTGCTCACGGCGGTTTGATCCGGTTTGCCGACCTGGCGACCCACACCACACGCATCGAAGACCCCGTCAGTGTCGACTACCACGGCCTGACAATTTACAAGTGCGGACCGTGGACCCAGGGCCCCTACCTGCTCGAAGCCCTGCAAATCCTCAAGAATATTGATTTGAAAGCCATGGGGCATAACCGGCCAGCCACGGTTCATACCATTGTCGAAACCATGAAGCTGGCCCTCGCCGATCGCGACACGTATTATGCCGACCCTTTGTTTGAAGAGATCCCGATCGCGGCCCTGCTCTCCCCCGAGTATGCCGCATTGCGGCGCCCTTTGATCGACCCCCGGCACGCCTCGCTCGACCGCCAGCCAGGCGATCCCCGCAGCATGAAGGCGATCCTTGACCCGAATACCGATCCGGCCCGCCGCCATGTCTCACCCCCCCTGGCCGCGGCCCACGACACCACGACCTGCGTGGTGGCCGACCGCTTCGGCAACGTGGTGGCGGCCACGCCCAGCGGCTGGTCGGGCGTGGTGGCCGGCGATACGGGCGTCTGGCTGGGCAGCCGGCTCCAGAGCTTCAACGTCTGGAAAGATCACCCCAATGTGATCGTGCCGGGTAAGCGGCCTCGCGTCACCTTGACACCCACGCTGGTGCTGCGCGAAAACAAGCCCGTGCTGGCGCTCAGTGTCGCGGGGGGCGATAACCAGGATCAAATGATGCTCCAGCTCTTGCTCAACCACTTCGAGTTCGGGCTCGAGCCGGCGGCGTCGGTTCTGGCCCCTCGGTTCATGACCGATCATTTGATCAACTCGTTCCGCCAGACACCCCCTGCCCTGGGCAAGCTGCGGATCAATCCGGAAATCGGCGTTGAGACGCTCGATGCGCTCAAGGCCCGGGGCCACCTGCTCCAGATGAGCCCGGGCTCGCTGGCCGCCGCGCCCAGCATCATCGCCATCGAACCGAAGACCGGTCTGTTCCACGCCGCCGGCGACCCCCGTGCGGGGCGGCACGCCCTGGGCTATTGATATCTGACCCACACGCGTCTCCGCATGAGCAAGAGACGCTCATGGCTTGCCCGGATCCCAGATCGTGGCGCCGATATAGCGCTCGGGATGAGAGCGATCGTTGTAGTAATACACGGCAACCAGCTTGCCATCGGGCCGGATGATCGAGCGCGGGTAACCGACGTCGGCGGCACCGCCATCATCGCGGAGCACGAAGGGCTCGCTCCAGGTCTTGCCTTGATCGCCACTCATACGAGCCTGCATGCGGTAGGGACGAGCGCGTACGCCGTAAGTCAAACATAAACGGCCGTCGGCCAGCTTGAGCAGGCTGGGCGGGTTGCCTTCGCCGGTATCAGGCTCGGGGGTCGCGAGAAACGACCACGACTGGCCGTCGTCGTGCGAAGCATAGGCGTCGATCCAGCTCCTGGGCTTATCAAGCCGCCGGATGGTCGTCACGAGGTCGGTCGGCGAAAGGCGGACCGTCGAGGGCATGATCGAATAGCCGGTCGGCTCCGGCCCGATGAAGGAGAGGAAGCGCCAGGTGAGCCCGCCGTCGGTCGTCCTGGCCGCGAACGGCCGGCCTTCGAGGCTGTTGGTCTTGGAGGCCGTCAGGAAGAGCATGCAGTCGTTCGAGCCGTTGATGATCATGTCCGTCCGGCCCATCACGCCTTTTTGACCAAATAGCGGCAGGCGAAAAGGGCCGCGCCACGAGTGGCCTCGATCATACGAAAAATAAAACCGCGACGTGCCCGCGTTCGAGTTCTCCATCCGCACGGTCATCGCGAAACCGGGATGAGCGAAATCGATTGGCTCCTGAAGATCCTTCGGCTCTTCGATCGGACTGCCCGGCGGCAAGATGCCATGGCGCATGCCGAGGGTGCCGACGAGTGCTCCGGCGGGACTGGGCTGCTCGAGCTTCCACGTGAGGCCGCCATCGAGGCTCCGCGCCAGCATGAACTCTTCGGGCATTTCTTTATTGATATGATGATAAGGCCCGCGGTCCTTGTAATAGCCGCGGCTGAAGCCGACTAAAATCTCATCGCCCCACGACCACATGCCGTGATTGGCCGGCCAGCCGCCGAACCGGCCTTTTTCGCCATAAACGACGACGTGTTTCAAGACCCTGGGGGGCTCGCCGGCCAGTGCGGCCGCGGGCGAGCCCAGAAAGAGACCGAGTAAACCGAGCCACGCGCACGCTTTGGGGCCAGGCCATATTCACCACAATCCTCCAGACATCGAGCGTTACTTGAAGAGTCACTTGCCAGGTGCGCCACCATTGTTACCACGCACGCGGGCCCTGGGAAAGTCTTGGCGCTGGGCTTTGACGCCGGGCTATAATGGTGGGACTCGCCTCGTTTGACCTGATGGCCGGCCGTAGCGCAACGAAAGAGCCCCATGCCAGCATCAAACACTCCGGGGAACCCTGCACGCGAAGATCACGCGCGTCGGCCATCGATCGACGGTTCACGCGCCGGGTGTTTTCTGCTTGCGTGTCTGCTCGGCTGGACAACACTCGCCTGGTCGACGCCCGCATTCGCCGCCGATCTGGCGGACGCCGAGAAACTGTTTCGAACCGGCCACTACGACGAATGCCTGCGCATGGTCGACGACGAGATCGCCGGCTCGGGCTGGAACGAGGCCTGGCGTCATCTGAAGATCAAGAGCCAGCTCGCCCGGGGCAAGTATGCCGAGGCCATGACGGCCGCCGAAGATGCCCTCGGGCGGTTTTCCTCGAGCCTGTCGCTACGGCTCGTGGCCCGCGACGTCTTCCGCTTGAACGGCCGCGACCAGCAAGCCGCCGACGAGCTCGCCATGATTGAGCGGCTGCTCCAGAGCGGGCCGCGGCGCTATGCCACAGCGGAGGGCTTCGTGGCCATGGGCCGGTTTTACCTGATTCGCGGGGCCGACGCACGCAAAGTCCTCGACCAGTTTTACGACGTCGTGACCAAGCAACAGCCCGATTTCGTCGACGCCTACTACGCCACGGCCGAGCTGGCCTTGCAGAAGGAAGATTACGCCCTGGCCGCCGAGACGCTGCGTAAAGCCCCCAAGATCGCCAGTCAGGATCCGCGGTTTCATTACCTGATGGCCCGAGCGCCTGGCTCCCGAGGATCGAGCCGGATCGGCCAAGGCGATGACTGAAGCCCTCAAGATCAACCCGAATCATGGCGAGAGTCTCTTGCTGCAAGCCGACCAGTTGATCGACGGCGAGCGGTATGCCGAGGCCGAAGAGACCCTCAAGAAAGTGCTCGAAATCAACCCGCTCGAAGCGAAGGCATGGGCGCTACGCGCGGTCCTGGCTCATCTCCGCAACGACAAGGACGGCGAGGCGGCCGCACGCAAGACGGCGCTGGCGCACTGGCCGACGAATCCCGAAGTCGACCATCTGATCGGCCGCAAGCTCTCGCAGAAGTACCGGTTCGCCGAGGGGGCCGCGCTGCAAAGACGGGCCCTGGAGATGGTCCCCGACTATCTCCCCGCCAAGATCCAGCTTTGCCAGGACCTGCTGCGGCTCGGCGACGAGACCGAAGGCTGGAAGCTGGCCGCTGAAATATTCAGCAACGATGGCTATAACGTGGTCGCTTATAACCTGATCACGCTCCGGGACAGTCTGGCTGACTTCCGCACTCTCGAAGCCGACGAATTTCTCGTGCGCATGACCAGTAAAGAAGCCGAACTTTATGGACAACGGGTGCTGGCGCTCTTGAAGCGAGCCAGGAAAACCCTCTGTGAAAAGTACGGCGTCACCCTGACAAACCCGATCATCGTCGAGATTTTTCCGCAGAAAAAAGAATTCGCCGTGCGGACTTTCGGGCTCCCCGGGGCCGATGGCCTGCTCGGCGTTTGCTTCGGAAGCGTCGTCACCGCTAACAGCCCAGCCTCGCAGGGCGATCATCCCGCGAACTGGGAAGCCGTGCTCTGGCACGAGTTTTGCCATGTGGTGACCTTGAACAAGACGCACAACAAGATGCCACGATGGCTGAGCGAGGGAATCTCGGTTCACGAAGAAGGCCAGGGCGATCCGGCGTGGGCCACCCCGTTCAACCCGCAATTTCGCAAGATGATCCTGAGCGCCGACACACTGACGCCGCTCAGCAAATTGAGCTCGGCGTTCCTGGCTCCCAAGACGGCTCTGCACCTGCAATTCGCCTACTTTGAATCGTGTCTGGCTGTCGACTTTTTGATCGAACGCTTCGGCATGCCCGCTTTACGGGGCCTGCTCGATGAGCTTGGAACGGGAATCTCGATGAACGAGGGCCTGCCGCGTTCGACCAAAATGACGCTAGAGAAACTAGATGAGGAGTTTGCCCGGTATGCGCGGCTGCGCGCCGAGAAGGTCGCCGCGGGCGCAACCTGGGAAGAAGTGGATCTGGCCGCCGACGCGAATTCGGCCGCCATCACGGCCTGGCTCGAAAAGCATCCTCAGAGTTTTGAAGGCCGGCGGCGGCTCGCGGCCCGGTTGTTGACCGAGGGAAAATGGGAGCAAGCCAGGGACATCCTCGAAAAGCTCAAGGCGAGTTATCCCGAATACGTGGGCCCCGATAACCCCTATCTACTCCTCGCCGCCGTCTACCGGCGATCGTCTGATTCAGCCGCCGAACGAAAGGTCCTGGAGGAGCTTGCCATGCGGGACGGCGATTCGATCCCGGCCTACACGCGATTGATGGAGCTGGCAGAAGCCGGCGGCGACTGGCCGGGCGTCACCCGCAACGCCCGGCGCTTCCTGGCGGTCAATCCGCTCACGCCGGCTCCCTATCGCGAGCTGGCACTGGCCTCCGAAAAATTGGGAGCCCGCGATGAGGCCCTCACCGCCTATCGCGCTTTGGCCCTGCTCGATGAGACCGATCCGGCCGGCGTACACTACCATCTCGCCAGGCTGCTCTTCGAGGCCGGCCAGCCGCGGGAAGCACGCCGCGAGGTTCTTCGATCACTCGAAGAGGCACCGCGGTTTCGTGAGGCCCATCAACTCTTGCTGAAACTGGTCGACCATGGGACACCCGCGGCCGCGACAGCGGCCCCCCCATCGCCGGCTCCTGTCCCTGGAGTGCCCAGACCATGACACGACGACGTTTCACCTTGCTTGTGCTCGTGTTCCTGAGCGTCTCGGCCATCACGGCCGCGGTGTCGCTTGCACAAAACTTTCGCGGGCGAGGAGGGCGCGGCCGCGGTCCCTCGGGTGTGATCCCCGAAGATCGCGCGGGAGTCGAAAACTGGAAGGTGGACCCGGACTTCAAAAAGGACATCTTCACGTTTGTTAGAATCGAATATGATTCCGTGGGCGGCCGTCGCAGGGGCGGCTATGGCGGCTGGGGAGCCTGGCTCACCGATTTTCCGGATAGCGACCTGAATTTCTCGTTCCGGCTCCAGCAGCTCACCTCGCTCAAGGTCAACCCCGACCCGATCCACTTGCGGCTGACCGAACCGCAATTATTTGATTATCCCTTCATCTACATGATTGAAGTGGGCAGCCTGTCGTTTTCGCCCGAGGAAGGGGCCGCGCTGCGCCGCTATTTGCTCAATGGCGGGTTCTTGATGGTCGACGACTTCTGGGGCGACTATGAGCTGAGTAACTTTCTCGAGCAAATGAAAGCCCGGGTCTTCCCCGAGGATCAGTACGACCCCAAGGAACTACCGCTTGGCCATGAAATCTTCCGGTGCGTTTATCCCCTCAAGGAGAAGCCGCAGGTGCCCAGTATTCA
Organism: uncultured Planctomycetota bacterium; assembly: GCA_963818265.1. Lineage (GTDB taxonomy): Bacteria > Planctomycetota > Planctomycetia > Isosphaerales > Isosphaeraceae > CAWFRS01. The sequence goes on from CAWFRS010000001.1 coordinate 1,872,879, forward strand.
CTCGTGGGGCGGGCCTGGAAGCCCCACTTACGAATGGGGGCACGGCGGCAACACCCAGGATGTGCATTATCTCGGCATCGAGGATGACAAGGGGCGGCTGATGGCGATTATTTGCCATAACACCGACCTTGGCGACGGCTGGGAGCGGGAAGGCGAAAGCGAAGAGTATTTCCACGAGTTCTCGGAAAAGAAATCATACCCGATGGGCATCAATATCGTGACCTACGCCATGACGCACTGAGCGGCAAAAAGCCGCATCCAGGCAGTCGCATCAAAGGCGGTGGCATGACACGGCCCACGAGCCAGTTCAGTTCATGACGTCGAACACCAGAAGGAGCGATCGTGGCCGAAGACGACGATGCGTACGAAAATGAGCGGTTGGCCGTCGAGAAGATTCACGAGAGCCGCGGCCGGATCGAGCGCGAGCTCGCCAAGGTCATCGTCGGCCAGAAAGAGGCGACCCACCAGCTCTTGATCAGCCTGTTCGCCGGCGGCCATTGCTTGATCACGGGGGCGCCCGGGCTGGCCAAGACCCTGCTCGTTCGCACGATCGCCCAGGTCTTTCATCTGCGGTTCCAGCGCATTCAATTCACTCCCGACCTGATGCCGGCCGACATCACCGGCACCGAGATCCTCGAAGAGACCGAGACCGGCCGCCGCCGCATGCAGTTTGTCAAAGGGCCGATCTTCGCGAACGTCATCCTGGCCGACGAAATCAACCGCACGCCGCCGAAAACCCAGGCGGCCCTGCTAGAGGCGATGCAGGAACACCAGGTGACGGCCGCCGGCGTGCGCTATCCGCTCGAAGAGCCGTTTTTCGTTCTGGCCACGCAGAATCCGATCGAGATGGAGGGAACGTACCCCCTGCCCGAGGCCCAGCTCGACCGGTTCATGTTCAACGTGATCGTCGACTATCTGCCCGAAGACGAGGAAGTGGCCGTCGTCCAGCAGACGACGTCACGGAAAACCGAGCCGATCGAGCCTCTTTTTGACGGCCAGGACGTGCTGCGGTTTCATGAGGTCGTGCGCAAGGTGCCGATTGCCGAAGACCTGGTTCGCCACGCGGTGAAGCTATCGGCGGCGAGCCGGCCGGGGCCAGCAGCCCCCGACTTCATCAATCAGTGGGTGAGCTGGGGGGCCGGCCTGCGTGCCGCGCAGTCGATCGTGCTGGGTGCCAAGGCGCGGGCCCTCTTGAGAGGCCGGTTTCACGTCGAGCCCGAAGACATTCGCGCTCTCGCGCACCCGACCTTACGCCACCGGATCTTGCTCGGCTACCGGGCCGAGGCCGATGGCGTGGCCGTCGACGCCGTCATCGACCGCCTGCTCGACCATATCAAGGGGACACCGCGCTGATGCCGCCACTCCAGCGTCAAGGATCCTCTGGAACGACGCCCGGACGCCATGTTGACCCGGCGCGGGGCGACACGTCCCTGATCGATCCCCAGACCTTGATGCGCATCAAGAGCCTGCAAGTGCGGGCCCGCGTGGCCGTCGAAGGGTTCATCAAGGGCATTCACCGCAGCCCCTATCATGGGTTCTCGGTCGAATTCAGCGAGTATCGCGAATACAGCCCGGGCGACGATCCGCGCTATCTCGACTGGCGGCTTTTTGCCCGCTCGGATCGTTATTACGTGAAACGCTTCGAGGACGAGACGAACCTCCGGTGCTACCTCGTGGTCGACACCAGCCGGTCGATGGGCTATCGGTCGGGAACGTATAGCAAGAGCGACTATGCCCGCACGGCGGCCGCGACGATCGCCTATTTTCTGGCCTCGCAGCGCGACGCGGTCGGCGTGCTCCTGTTCGAGGACAAAATCACCGAATATCTACCGGCGCGATATCGCCCGGGCCATCTCCGGCGGCTGATGGCGGCCCTCGAGCGCGAACCCACGGGCCGGGCGACTAACCTCGTTCAGCCGCTCGAGGAAATCGCGGCGACCGTGCGCAAGCGCGGCCTGATCATCGTGATTTCCGACCTGCTGGCCCCGACTGATGCCCTCCAGACGCGGCTGGGCTACCTGCGGTCGCGCGGTCACGACGTCGTCGTCTTGCGCATTCTCGACCCGGCCGAGGTTGATTTTCCGTTCACGGCGCCGGCCATGTTTCATGATGTCGAATCAGGCCGCGAGGTCTATATCGACCCGACCGCGGCCCGCGACGACTACCAGCGGCGGTTCAAGGCCCATGCGCGTGAGATCGAACGGGCCTGCGTCGACCTGGGCATCGAGTTCGAGTCGATCACCATCGACCGGCCCCTCGAACTGGTCTTGTTCGACCTCTTGAAAGCGCGGATGCGGCGAGGCCGCCGGCCCGGCCGCAGAACCGGGTCGCGGCGGGGAGGAGGAACCCGTTGAGCTTCCTCACGCCGTTTTACATCCTGGGTATCGCGGCCATCGCGGCGCCGATCATCTTTCACCTGATCCGCCGTGCGCCCAAGGGCGAGGTCCCCTTCAGCTCGCTCATGTTCTTGACGCCGACGCCCCCCCGGCTGACGCGGCGGAGCCGCCTGGACAACTGGCTGCTCCTGCTCTTGCGGGCAGCCGCGCTCTGTCTCCTGGCCTTTGCGTTTGCCCGGCCGTTTCTCCGCGAGGCGGCGAACCTCGATTTTGGCGACGAGCCCCAGCGGCGGATCGCCGTCTTGATCGACACCAGCGCCAGCATGCGCCGCGGCGATTTGTGGCCCCGCGCACAGGCCCTGGCCCGCCAGGCGATCAACGACTGCCGGCCCACCGATCAACTGGCGGTCTTCGCCTTCGATGCGACGTTCCGGCCGCTGCTCGGCTTTCACGAGTCGGCGAGTCTCGATCCGGCCGGCCGGCGATCGATTGCGACGGGCCACGTCGATCGCCTGAAGCCGACATGGAACGGAACCAACCTCGGCCAGGCCTTGATCGATACGGTGGGCGCCATCGAAGACGTCGCCGACACCAGCGAGAAGGCCGGCCGCATGCCGCGCCGCGTGATCTTGATCGGCGACATGCCCCAAGGGAGCCGGCTCGATGCGCTCGGTGATTTTGAATGGCCATCCGACGTCGAGCTCGACGTGAAGGCCGTCACCGACACCGGTGCCAACGCGGGCCTCGAACGGCTGGTCGCACAGAATGACATCGAGCCCGGCGGAGCCGACACGTCGCGGCGTGTCCGGGTGCTCAATAACCCCGACTCCAGGCGCGAGAAGTTCGCGCTGACCTGGATCGACGACAAAGGGGCCGCGGCCGACAAGCCGATCGACGTCTACGTGCCACCGGGCGAGAGCCGCGTGGCGCGCGTGCCGCGGCCGCCGGCCGGCGTGCGCCACCCGTTGCTTCGATTGAGCGGCGACGCACAGGCCTTTGACAATACCCTTTACTTCGCCGACGAACGCCGCGACGAGATGATCGTTTACTATATTGGCCCAGACGATCGCGACGATCCCAGAGGGCTGGTTTACTACCTCGAGCGCGTCTTCGGCGATAGCCGCGACCGCAGCGTGCAGATTGTGTCGGCCGTGCCGTCAAAGCGACTGGCCTGGGATGCGAAGACGCCGCCACGGCTCGTGATCGTGGCCGCCGAATCGGCGGTTAATCTGGGTGGGTTGAGCGCGTACCTTCGCGCGGGGGGCACGGTCCTTGACGTGGTCACCGCCGCGGGCCGGTCAGAGACACTCGCCGGGCTCTGCGGCGTCGCCCCGTTCGACATCGAGGAAGCCACCGTCGGTCGTGATGTCATGCTCGGTGAAATTGCATTCGATCACCGGTTATTTGCGCCTCTGGCCGGAGCGCAATTCAATGATTTCACCAAGATCCATTTCTGGAAGTACCGGCGGATCAAAGGCGACCGGCTGGGCGAATCGCGGGTGCTCGCGCGTTTCGAGACGAGCGATCCGGCACTCATCGAAAAGTCCGTCGACAAAGGACGACTGCTCATCCTCACGAGCGGCTGGCAGCCCGCCGATAGCCAGCTCGCCCGGTCGAGTAAGTTCGTTCCCTTCATGGCGGCTTTGCTCGAATCGCACATTGCGCAGCCGGTGAGTGTCGCCAATCTGCGGATCGGCGAACGGATTCTTCTCCCTGTGATCGATGACGCGGCCAGGGGCCTGGTTGTGCGTAAGCCGGATGGAGCGGCCGTGACGGTTCCGCCCCACGCCACGTTTTTTGACGGCACCGACCAGCCGGGCATTTACACGATCGACGCACCCAGTGGTCCGCTGGCGTTCGCCGTCAATCTCGATCCCCAGGAAAGCAAGACGGCGCCGCTCCCTGTCGAGACGATCGAGCAATTTGGCGTGCGCCTGGCGAGTCATTCCCCGAAAACCGTTGATCCCGAGCGGCGCAGGCAGATGTATAACGCCGAGCTGGAAGGGCGGCAGCAGCTCTGGCGCTGGTTGATCCTGGCCGTTATCGGCACATTGATACTCGAAACCTGGATCGCGGGGCGCACCACCGAACGGCGGCCCCACGCGGTTCAGGCGGAGGTTTTGACGACATGAGCGCGGAACTGCGGCAGGCACTGGAACAGGTCGCACACCGGTTCCGGCACGCACGGCTCTGGACGGGGCTGGCCTTTTGCTGGCTGGTCTGGGCCTTGATCGGCGTCGGCTTCTGGCTGGCCGGATCGCGCTCGGGCGAGAAGCTCGTCCCCGATTCCTGGCTGGTGGCGCTTTTCTGCATCGTCGTGGCGACCGGGCTCCTCTGTGCGTGGACCGCACTGCGATCGATAAAAGATGCTCGCTGGGTGGCGCGGCGCGTCGAGGCGAAACATCCCGACCTGGCGACCGGACTCCTGGCCGCCGTCGAGGTCGACGCGGCCGAGACAGCCGCTCATCGGCTTGGTTTTCTCCAGGCCGCCGTCATTCGCAAGGCGCTCAAACATCGTCACGAGCACGACTGGGATCAAGCGCTCCCCACGTGGAAGCTCAGTGTCGCCAAGCTGGCCCACGCGGCCACGCTCGGGTTCTTGATCGCCGTTGTCATTGCACTGGCCAGCCAGGCACGATCGAAGGCCGAGCCTCGCGTGAGCCTGCTTTCTGAATCGAGGGCCGTCGCAGTCGAGGTTGATCCAGGCAACACCGAGATCGAGCGGGGAACGCCCCTTCTGGTCGTCGCCCGATTCCGCGGCGGTGCGCCGGCCGAGGCCATGCTCGTGATCGACGATCAAGCTCATGCGACCAAAGCCCAGCACGCCATGACCCGCAGTCTCGAGGATCCGACCTTCGCCGGCCACGTGGAATCGGTCGACTCGGCGCTCGCTTATCACGTCGAATTCGAAGGCAAGATGTCAGAGACATTTCATGTTCGCGTGTTTGAATATCCCGAGCTGCTGCGCACCGATGCCCGGTTGAGCTTCCCTGCCTACACGGGGATGGAGACCAAGATCGTCGAGGATATTCGCCACGTCACGGCCGTCGAGGGGACCGAGCTCACCTTGCTTTGCCGGTTGAACAAGGAAGTGAAAACAGCCCACCTGGTTGACGCCGACGGGCAGACGATCGTGCTGGCTCCGCAACAAGACAACACGCACGTTTACGCGACGACTTTCACACTGGTTGATCCGAAGCGCTTCCACGTCAAGCTGGTCGACAACGAAGGGCGTGCCAACAAGCTGGCGACGGAGATCGTCGTGAACGTCACGAGAAACCGTGCGCCGATCGTCAAGGTAACACAGCCGGCCCATGACGTTCAGGTGTCGCCCCTGGAAGAGCTCAGGCTCAAGGCCGAGGTCGAAGACGATTTCGGCCTCGTGCGCCAGGGCTTCAGCTACAGCATGGCAGGGCGTGAGCCGCTCGAAATCGTTTTGCCAGGCAGTGGCACGGCTAAATCGCGCAAATTGAATCTTGAACACATGCTCGACTTTGAGTCGCTGCATGCCGTGCCCGACCAGCTTCTCACCTATTTCTTCTGGGCCGAGGATATTGGCCCCGACGGCCAGCCGCGGCGCACGTCGGGCGACATGTTCTTCGCCGAGATTCGACCGTTCGAGGAGATCTACCGCCAGGGAGAGCAGCCGCCGAGCGGATCGGCGGCCAGCGAGCAAGAGGGCGAGCAAGGAAACGCTCAAGCCAGCGATCAACTGGCGGAATTGCAAAAGCAGATCATCAACGGCACGTGGAAGCTGATTCGCCGCGAAACAGGATCCAAACCTTCAGCCAAGCTCGGCGAAGATGGCAAGGTTCTCGAGCAGTCGCAGCAAGCGGCGATCGAGCAGGCCGGCCAGCTTGCCGGTCGGCTGCAAGACGCGACATCCAAGCGAAACCTCGAAGAGGCGACGCGCTCGATGAAGGATGCGGAAAAACGTCTGGCGGAGGTCGCCGATAAATCGTCGGTCACGGCACTCAATCCGGCCCTGGCCGCCGAACAGGCCGCCTATCAGGCCTTGCTCAAACTACGAGCGCGCGAATTCGAGGTGATCCGCGGCAACCGTCAACAGCGCCAGGGGGGCCGGAGCCAGGGAAGTAGCCAGTCGCGCAGGCAGCTCGACCAGCTCGAGCTCACCGACCAGGAAAATCGCTACGAGGACCAGCGAACGGCCCGGGCACAGCAGGAGAACCTTTCGCAACGCGAACGCGAGCAGCGTGAAACCGGGCAGGTGCTCAACCGGCTGCGCGAGCTCGCGCAGCGGCAAAATGACGTGAATCAACGGCTCAAGGAATTGCAATCGGCACTCGAGGCCGCCAGGACGCAGCCGGCCCGCGAGGAAATCGAACGACAGCTCAAGCGGCTCAGGGATCAGCAACAACAGATTCTTCGCGATACCGACGAGCTGCGGGAACGCATGGAGCAAGAAGAAAATCGCGACCGCATGGCCGACGCGCGCCAGCAAGTCGATGAGAGCCGCGAGCACGTGCGCCAGGCATCCGAGGCGATCGAGAAAGGGCGAATTCCGCAGGCACTCACCGAGGGCGCACGCGCCGGCCGGCAGTTCAACGACCTGCGCGAAGAGCTGCGCAAGGGAGCGGCCAACCGGTTCACACAAGAAATGACCGAGATGCGCAACCAGGCACGCCAGCTCGAGGAAAACCAGAAGAAGCTCACCCAGGAGCTCGAGACCGTCAAGGACCGTCCTCAAACGACGCTCCGCGATAGCGGCGAGCGTAAGAAGGTGACCGAGGGTCTCGACGACCAGCAGAAGAAGGTCGACAAGATGCTCGACAAGATGCGATCCACCGTGCAAGACGCCGAGGAGACCGAGCCGCTTCTGGCCAAGAATCTGTATGACACCGTGCGCAAGGCGACCGACGAGAAAATACCCGACGCCCTGAAGGCGGCCCGGCAACTGGCCGAGCTCGGTGTCGCCGACGATGCCGCGAAAGCGTCGCACCATGCCGGCCAGGGTATCGAGCGAATGCGCGAGGGCGTGGAACGCGCGGCCAAGAGCGTGCTTGGCGACGAAGCCGCCGCACTCAAGCGGCGCAGGGCGAGCTCGACGATCTTGCCGATCAGATCAACCAGGAGATCGCCCAGGCCACGGGCCAGGAACCGTCAGCAAGACAAGGCGCCACGCCCCCGACTGGACAGCAACGCAACCGCGGCCGAGCCGGCGATCCCCGGTCGAAAGACCAGCCGTCGACCGATCCCTTCGATCAGGCCGAAATGATTGGCCCGCTTGGTGAGCCGGGTGAGCAAGGCAAGCAGGACGCCGCCGGTCAACGTGCCCGCCAGGCACAGCAAGGAGGGCCGTCTTCCCGGCCGCGGCAAAAGCAGCAGCAACGTAACGGACTGCGAACTCCACCCGGCCAGCAGGCTCGAAAAGGTCAGCAGGGCCAGCAAGGGGAAGAGGCCGGCCAGGGTGAACAAGAGGGTCAGCAAGGCCAGGAGGCTCAAGACGGAGAACAGGGTCAGCCAGGTGGACAAGCCCAACAAAAGCAGCAACAGCGAGGCGGGCAGCAAGGGCAACAGAGTGGTAGACAACAGCAAGGGCAACAACAAGGAGGCGGCGGACAGCAAGGGCAAGGCGGACAACCAGGGCAGCCTCAAGAGGGGCAGCAACCTCAGGGTGATGATAACGCGAACGACCGCCAGGCGAACGAACAGCCGGCCGACGCGGCCAACGATCAGGGGAATGAACAACCGAACGGGCCGGGGGGCCAGCGAGGCCGGCAGGCCGGTGGTCAGCCCGGCTCCTTGCGCCGCGGCGGCGGTTCTAATCTTGGCGACGGACCCGAGCAGCGGCTCGGGGGCGGAGGGCCCGGCCGGCCCATCACGGGCGAAGGATTCCGCCAGTGGTCGGACCGGATGCGCGACGTGGAAGAATTGCTCGACGATCCGGAATTGCGGGCGGAAACCGCACGCATCCGTGATCGGGCGCAGGGCGCACGCGAGGAATTCAAGCGTCACTCCAAGGTTCCCGACTGGAAGAAGCTAAGCGAGCTCGTGGCGGAACCGATCAATGAGCTGCGCGACCGCATTGCCGAAGAGGTACGGCGCCGCGAATCGCCTGATTCGCTCGTCCCGATTGACAGGGATCCCGTGCCGCCTCAGTTCGCGGAGGGCGTGCGCCGCTATTACGAACGACTGGGGAGTGGTCGATGACCGTGCCTCCCGTGATCTGGGGATCGCCCCAGTGGATGACCGGGGCACTCGTGCTGTTTGGCGTCGCCGCGGTCGCCATCCTGTGGAGCTACAGCCGCGCCGGCGTCGGAACGCGGCGCACGGTCAAGGTCGCCGCGGCGACCTTGAAGGCCATTGGTTTCGCCGCCCTGGTGATCAGCCTGATCGATCCGCTCTTCACCGGCACGCGACCGCGCAAGGGGGCCAATGCGTTTGTGATCCTGGCCGATAACAGTCAGAGCTTGCTGATCAAGGATGATGACGCGGCAAACGCGCGCGGTCATTGGGTACGCGAGGCACTGCGGCAAGACCGCCCGTGGCGCACGCGCATCGGGCAAGATTTTGACGTCCGCAACTATATCTTCGACACCCACCTGCGGTCGGTTGACGGATTCGACGCCCTGGCGTTCGACGGCGAAGGCACCTCGCTGACGAGCTCGCTGGCGGCCCTTTCCAGGCGCTTTCATGGTCTACCCTTGGCGGGCGTGCTGCTCTTTACCGACGGCAACAAGACCGACCCGGGGAGCTTCGATCCTTCGGGCATGCCGCCGATCTATCCGGTCGTGCCGCCGTCGAGCGGAGTCGCCAGGGACGTCGGGGTCGGTTCGCTTTCGATCAGCCAGACGAATTTCGAGTCGGCCCCCGCGGTGATTCGCGCCGACGTCTCGGCGGTGGGGCTTGCGGGCAAGCCCATCGTGGCGGTTGTCGCCGATGAAACCGGCAAGGAAGTCGAGCGCCAGCAAATGCTGGCGGCCGGCGATGGCAAGCCTCTCAACTTTCGCTTCCAGTTTCGACCGGACCACAAAGGCGTCAACTTTTATCAATTCCGTGCGTTCGCCGCGGCGGACGAGAAGGCGACCGTCCAGGCCGGTGAAGCCGAGCCCAGAGCCGGCGAGCAAACACTCGCCAACAACAGCCGGCTGGTTGTCGTCGATCAAGGCGGTGGCCCTTACCGCGTGCTTTACGTCAGCGGGCGCCCGAACTGGGAATTCAAGTTCCTGCGCCGGGCCGTCGAGGAAGACGATCAGATCGACCTGGTCGGCCTGATCCGCATCGCGCGCCGGCAGCCCAAATTCGATTTCCGTAGCCAGCGCACGCAGGCAACCAGCCCACTTTTCGACGGATTTGACCATCCCGACGCTGAAACGGCCGAGCGGTCTGATGAATCAGTGGTGATCCGACTCGGCAAGAAGCTCGACGCCGGCGAGCTCAAGGACAAGTTTCCCAAGACGGCCGATGAGCTTTACCGGTATCACGCGATCGTGCTCGACGATATTGAATCGAGCTTTTTCACACCCGACCAGCTGACCTTGATCCGCAATTTCGTGAGTCAGCGCGGCGGTGGATTACTGATGCTCGGCGGCCCGGATTCGTTTTCGAGCGGCAAGTACGATCGTACTCCAGTCGGCGAGCTCTTACCCGTCTATCTGAACCGAGCCGCCGCGGCGACGACCAGCGGCGACGACGACGAGTATCACCTGGTACTCACGCGCGAGGGCTGGTTGCAGCCCTGGGTTCGCCTGCGGAAAACCGAAGACGAAGAACGCCAGCGGCTGGCTGCGATGCCCGCGTTTCAGACGCTCAGCCACGCCGGTGAGATCAAGCCGGGGGCCGTCGTGCTGGCCGAAGTGGCCGACAGTGCGGGCGTGAATGCGCCCGCTCTGGTTGCGCAACAATTCGGGAAGGGCCATGTGGGGGCTCTCTTGATCGGCGACCTCTGGCGCTGGGGCATGCACCGGGAAGATCCGGCCGGCAGCGACCTCGAGCGATCGTGGCGGCAGACGGTTCGCTGGTTGGTCGGCGATGTCCCGTCGCGAGTCGAGGTGTCTCTTCGCGCGAAGCCGGAGGCGACGGTACCCGGCTCTTGAACTGGCCGTCCGCGTGCGCAACGCCGAATACCGGCCGCTTGATAATGCCAAGGTGACATTCCGCCTCACCATGCCCGGCGGCGAGTCACTCTCGCTGGATGCCGAGCCCGACACGCGCGAGGCGGGCCTGTATACGGCGACCTATGTCGCCAAGCAGCCCGGAGCGATTCGGGTGCTCGCGACGGCAGCCGCCCCCGATGGCAGTATCGTCGGAACGCGCGAGGCCGGGTGGGCCGCTCAGCCGGCCGCCGACGAATTCGCCCGCTTGCAGCCCAACCGCGAATTCCTCGAGCAGATCGCCGCGCAAACCCATGGTGAAGTGATTAGTGGCGACCATCTTGATGGATTTATCAATAGTCTCTCCTCGCGCAGTGCACCCATCACCGAGCCGTGGACTTCTCCACTGTGGCACAACGCTTTTTACTTTCTCATGGCGATCGCCTGCCTGGCGGCCGAATGGGGTTTGCGGCGAGTGAACGGCCTGGCGTGATTATTGACTGTAAATCGTTAAGGCGGCGGAGCGACCATGCTGTCCACGGGCAGCGACATTCACGCCAGGACGATGCGGCCGTTCTGGAAATCAACCGTTAACACCGTCCCCCGTAGGAAGTCCAATCCGAGCAGGCCGTCGATCCCGGTCGCTGGGGGTAGGTTATGGGCCAGCACTGGCAAACCCAGTCGGTGCTGGCCCAAGGCCGAAAGACGGTTCAGTACCAGGCGCGGGACCGATTCGACGCCGTTACCCATCGTCACCTGGATCCGATCCGTCGAAGCATCCGGATCATAGCCGACGGCCACCAGAAGCATCGAGCGAATCAGGCTGGTTGTCGCGCCGGTATCGAGGATCAGCCGGAGATCGGCCTGGCCCCGCGGCCCGTGGCCCCGCGGCCCGGGGAGGCTGGCCTCGACGATGATCGGGCCGTGCCGCGCAGTCGAAGGGGAAGTTCATAGCACCAGGGCCAAATCCTCGGGGAGTGTCCCCAGGTAGCGGAAGGCGAAGCGGGCCGGGCGGAGTTCCAGGAGCCGCCGATCCACCTCGTCGCGATCCGGGCTATGGAAGAGGACCTTACCGGCCAGCAGCCGTTGGCCTTTGTCGGTCTGGGGCTCGCCGATCAGTACCCAGTCTGGCGCGTAGCGAGCCTGGATCTCGTTGATGGTCAGGATTTCGTCCATGTCGTTCCTCCTCCATAAGAGGTCCTACTCGTGATCGCCGATCAACGTTCGGGCCGCCAGACGGCCGGCAGCTCGGGATAGGCTTCTTCGTCGCTGGTCGGCCGGCGTCGGCCGGATCGATCTCTTTCCGACAGCCGCTTTGCAACGACGCGCACCAACGGTACGCTACGGAGCGTCGCCCCAATCGTCCCCTCGCCACTGAGCCTACCAGGAAAATCAAGGTGGCATGTTATGCGACATGTTCGCCGCATAATCCCAGGTTACTGTAGGCGGCGAGAAAGCGAGGGATCGGTGTGCGTCCTCAGAGCGAGTGGATCAGGCTTCATCCCCGAGGACTACCTGTGTTCGTCCGGCCTCTCGCCGTATCAGGTCTACCACCGAGGTGACCCGCTTTTCCGGAAGTCGAAGCCTGGTGGCCCCCGGTTCGAGGAGTCTGGATTCAAGGCATCCGTCAGCGATCGTGACTGGAGTGACCTCCCTGGGCAGATCGAGGACGCGATCGATTTCCTTCAACGATACCGCGACGACCTCGAACGCCTCCGCGCGGCGCCGGGGATCGAGGATGTCCGGCTGGATTTCCCGTACAGACTCCGGATCGATGGAGAAGCGGTCTGGGCCCAGTTCGATTATCTGCCCCCGATGCTCCTGGAACTAGCCGGCACGCTCGGGGTCGGGATCGAACTCTCGCTTTACCCTCCCGGGAAGGACACCGATGATTCCGGCGGTGATCCGCCGATCCCGGTCGCCTGACCTGGCGCAGCAACGGTCCAACGGTCCCTACCCGCCGCAGCGGTTTTTGGTATGGTCAATATCGCTCAGCAGGCCGTTCCGCTGAGCTTGGTCGTCAGGCGTCTTCGGCCCTCTCCATCCCCTCGCCGCACTGGTATGACGAGCTCGACGGACGCATCTCACGGGCCTCGGAGTGGAGGGGGGGGTATCGGATGAATGCGAGATACACGGCCGTCATCCAGCGGGATGGCGAGTGGTGGATCGGTTGGGTTGAAGAAGTCCTCGGCGTAAACTCGCAGGGGGCCACCCGCGAGGAGTTGCTCGACAACCTGCGCGACGCCCTGCAGGAGGCGCTGGAGATGAATCGCGAGGACGCCCGCGCCGCCGCCGGTGGGGCGTTCGAGGAAGTGAGCCTGGCGCCTTGAAGCGGCACGGCGCGACTTGGTCCGCTATCTCCAGCGGCACGGATGCGGGCTCGTCCGGGAAGGCCGGCGGCATTCGTGGTGGGGCAATCCCGCGAACGGCCATCGCTCGGCGGTTCCACGTCACACCGAAGTACCCGACGCTTTAGCTCGTAAGATCTGCCGGGACCTGGGCATCCCAGAGCCGTGAAGCGGCTGCGCCTTTTGTGATCCGGCTTCTAGCCTCGCTCTGCGGCGGACCCGGTAACCCGGTCCGCCGCGTTACGGCCGGCACTGCGGCCGCGACGCGGATTGTGTAGACTGGAAAGACGCAATCTCGAACGGAGGTGCCCCGTGCCCCTGACTATCGACGTCGATCTTCCGGTTGACTTAGCCCGTTTGCGACTCCCGGCGGCCGTTGCTTCACGGCTATTAAGCTTGCTGGACCGCCAGGATACCGGTTACCCCCTGACCGCCGACGAGCGGGTCGAGGCCGAGGGGCTAGCCGACCTGCTGACACTCCTGCGCCTGAGGGCCGAGCGTGCGAGGTCATGAGCGACATCCCGGCCGCTCTACGCGATCAAGCTGTGGCGGCGTGGTCGATGAATCGCCCGCTGGCTCTCGCCATCCGACTGGAGGAGGCAGAGCTTGGCCGCCAGCCGCCGTCATGAGCAGCGTTTCGGTGGTGTAATCACGAGGAGAAGGCGAACCTGACCTCGAGCTTCAGCGGACTCCGGCCACAGGCAGCGAACCCGGACTTTTATGATCCCGCTGAAGCCAAGCCCTTCGGCTGATTTTTTCTGAACACCGTATCTAACCAGTTTGTTTCAGGTATACGGGAATCGTCATGTTTTTTAGTGTGCTGCTTGCGTCATGTCTGTGCCAGGGGCCGGCGGGTAGTACGACTACTCCGAATCGGCCGGCGGTCGTCGTCATCGTTGGTGCCTCCGGCACGCCGGAATACGCCGGTCAGTTCCGTCAGGCGGCCGAACGGTGGAATGCGGCCGCTATCAAGGCTGGGGCGGAATCGATACAGATCGGTCTATCATCACCACCAGGAGCGAGTGTGGGGGTCAGCGATCGCGATCGCGTGAAGGCCACCCTCGAAGAGACGACCAGGTCGGGAACCGAGCCGCTCTGGATCGTTTTGATTGGACATGGAACCGACGATGGACACGAGGCCAAGTTCAATCTCCGCGGACCTGACGTCTCCGCCAGTGAGCTCGCACTGTGGCTGGGCACCTCCAAGCGTCCAGTCGTCGTCATCAACTGCGCCTCGGCCAGCGGCCCCTTTTTGACTGGCCTTTCCAACCCGAAACGAGTCGTTGTCACGGCCACCAAGAGCGGGCACGAGACCAGCTTCGCTCACTTCGGCAAGTATCTCGCCGAAGCGATTGGTGATGACCGCGCCGACCTGGATAAAGACGGGCAAGTCTCGCTGCTCGAAGCCTATTTGACCGCCAGCAGCCGGGTCGAGGAATATTACCGGAGCCATTCGCAACTGGCCACCGAGCACGCCTTGCTCGATGATAACGGCGACCGATTGGGAACGCCGGCAAGCTGGTTCCGCGGCGTTCGCGCGACCCAGCGAGCGAAGAACGGTGCCACGCTTGATGGAACGCGGGCACACCAATTTCATTTGATCCCGAGCAACCGCGAGCGGGCCATCCCGTCTGAAAAACGGCGACAACGCGATCAGCTCGAGCTCGCCATTGCCGCGCTCCGCGATCAAAAAACCAAGCTTGGCGAAGACGAATACTACAGTCGACTGGAAAAGCTCATGGTCGAGCTGGCCCACCTGTATGCTTCGGTTCCCGAAGCCTCGCAAGGACCATCGGCATCAGGGTATATACATTAGATCGCTTCACAATTGGTTTACGCGTAGTTCGACTTGAACGCCTACAAGCCCGAAGCGTCAGCGAGTGAGTATCCAATTGCGAACTGGTCAGTTACGTCCCTGCGGGACCGCTATCGCGCGAAGATGCCCGGTCGATGATCATTTGACAGAAACCACAGCAACGCGCAGGTATCGAGGAGCAAAATCATTCCATGTACTCGCGTAGTTCTTCGAGGGGCTCCTTGAAGTCGGCCGGCACCAGGAACAGCCCCCTGCAGCTTCCGGCTTTCGGCACGCCCGCAACCGGCGGCCGTGGGCGGCTCGGTGCTAGCCGGTAGCTCCGGCCATTCTCCGCGCGAATCTCAACTTCTTCCCCCGCCTCAACGGCGTTCAGCAACTCTGGCAAGCGTTGCTGCGCTTCTGCCACGGCGATCTGAACCATCTCCCTGCTCCTTCCCCTCTCTTCGAATTTCGTTCTATTCTGTGTGGACCTGACTGTTGATTCTACTCTCCGATCGAATGAATGATGGAATAGATCGCCGCCGGACGGGCTTCTTTCTCAACCTGTGTTGACCGTGCAAACCCTGTCAGCCCACCGCGAGCGAGCACCTGATCGACCGCGTCCGCGACAGTCGCCTCTCGGCGTTGCGTTCGCACCAACGGGCTCTCTTCAGCCGCCACGTTCGTTCCCGGATCGCATTGTGAGGCTCACCGTCCCCGACGCGCTCGCTCACCCCAGGCCCACCCTACAGCCGCGTCTTGAGCCCGAGCTTTCCCAGGATCCCCGTCAAGAGACAGACGAACAACGCCATTCCCAGCGAGCCGGCCACGACAACATAAGGGTTGCTCGCATTGAGATAAAACAGTAATCGATTACCGAGCCCCGCCACGACGATCAGCTCGACGACAATTGGATGCAGGAAATACGCAAGCAGCGGGTTCGTACCCGCCGGCCGAACGAGAATCGTCCATCCACGAAAGCCGGCAACGTCGACGATGCGGAAAAGAACGACCCAGGCAAAGCACGTCAGGGCCGCCGATAGAAAGCACCATGCGGGCGTCGCGGCATTCTTGTTGATCCCCTCGAACGTGTCGGTCGCCAGTCCGGCCAGGAAAAGACCGACGCTGAACGTCAAGGCCCAGCGAATGCGATCACGGGGTGTCACAATATCGCTGTCCCGGCGCAAGATCGTGCCAAGCAGGCAGCCAGCCATCGAGATCGCCGCGAGCGAGCCGCACGCATCGCCCAGACTGACGTACTGATCAACCTGAGCCACCGCATGCGAGAGCCCTTTGAACACGGGTGCCAAAAAGCCAAGCCAGGGCTTGTGGTCGAGCCGGGTGAAAAGACCCCCACGCCGCATCACCAGATGCATGAGCATCAATAACGCCATCGCCCCCATGAGCCACTCGCGGCGCTTTTTCAAAACGAGCCAGAGGATGGCTGTCGTCAAGTACGCCCAACCGATCAAGCCGAGGATGCCCCACCACTCGGTCTGAAACCAGACCCAGCGGTCGACGTGTCCCCAGATCGGGAAGTCGACCGCGACCGGCTTGCGCCGGAAAACCGCCAGCAGCACGAGTAAACCGACAATCCCGATTGATTTGAATACCAGGAGCCCAGTTCGTCTGAGTCCTTGCTCGCGTGGAACGTCGCTCCATGCGAAGATCAAACAGAGGAAGGCCAGCATCTCCCACATCGAAAGGCGCAAGGCCTGGTCATGCTCCCCATTGAGCTGAACCAGGCCCATCGCGAGGAGACCAAGCGTGCGGGTGACGATATGGCCGAGCAGCTCGAGCTGGCTGGCCCCCTCTTTCTGGCGGCGCTCAAAGGCCAGGGGGACCGAGACGCCGACGATAAAAAGAAAGGCCGGAAACACAATATCGGCAACGGTCATGCCGTCGGCCGTCGATGGTTCGATATGGTGCAGCCAGGAAGGAGCGGCATGGCCGAGATCGTTGACAAAAATCATGAGCAGGATGGTCAGCCCGCGCAGGGCGTCAAGGGAGGCCACGCGGCTGCTTGCTTCGTGTTCTTGCAGGATGTCTGGCGGAGCCGGAGGTGTCTCATCGAAAGCATGACTGTGGATTCTGCCTTCACATTCAGAGCTCCGGAAGAGGGCGGAACGTCCAACGTTTCTTCGCTGCTTGCCGAGTCAGCTCACAAGTCTAACCATAATTTACTTATCGTTACGAGACGTCGACTGTGACTATGAGGATGCTGGCACAAGCGTTCGGCGGCTGAAATCAAGCATATCGGCCAAGGTTTGTTCGATGGAATATTGCGGCGTCCAGCCAACGGCCGCATGGAGCTTGGAGGCACTGGCCACCAGGTACGCCAGGTCGACGGGGCGTACCCGCGCCGGGTCGACACGAACCGAGACGGGCACGGCCGCCCGAGAGCGAAGATATTCGAGTGCCTCGGAAATCTTGGTCCCCTGCCCGCTGCCGAGATTATAGATCTCGCCAGGGCGGCCAAGCTGCGCGACGAGCCGATAAGCACGAACGACATCACGCACGTCGACAAAATCGCGCACGACGTCGAGGTTGCCGATCTCGACGCACTCACGCTGGCCTTTCTCGACCTCGGCCACGTGGAGCGCCAGCCCGGCCAGCACGTAGCGTGGCGATTGCCGCGGCCCCGAATGGTTAAAAGGCCGCACGATGACCACGTCCGTGCCATGAGACAGATAGTGCTGGATCCCCAATAAATCGACGGCGGCCTTGCTGGCGGCATAGGGATTATTGGGACGCATCGGACAGTCTTCCTTGACGGGAATCCATTCGGGCGCCGGATTCCCGTAGCAAATTCCCGAGCTCACGAGAATCACCCGAGGCTTCTGGCCAGAAGCCTTGACCGCCTCCAGGAGATTCAAGCTTCCACCCAGGTTAAGGGTCCATGTGCCGCGCGGGTCGGCCATGCTCCCCTGCGGGTTTGACTGAGCGGCCAGGTGGTAAATGACGTCGGGTTGCTTGCGACTGATGAATTCGGCCAGCTCGGCTTCACCCTGCTCGACCAGATCAAGCCGCTCGAGCCGCGCCGACTTCGCCAGGTGCTTCAGTTCAAGCGGCCAGCGGCCCGAGGCGGATAGACCCACCACCAGGTCGCCCTCGGCCACGAGGTGCTCGGTCAAGTGGCCGCCGACAAACCCCGTAATACCCGTCACAAGCGCACGCATGCTGATATCCTTATTTTACTCTTGCGTTCTTGCCGGCCGGAATTCAATGCACAGAAGCGCGGTTGCCGCCACGATACGCTCCCGATCGAACCCGATCGACCCATCCTGAGTGTGTCTGGTACCATCTGATCGTCGCGGCCAGGCCATCTTCAAAGGCAGTGGTCGCGGCCCAGCCCAGTTCGGCCCTGGCTTTTTCACAATTGATCGCGTATCGACGGTCGTGGCCCAGGCGATCGGTGACGTAACGTATCAAGGTCTCGGGCTTGCCACAACTCTTCAGAATGGCACGCGTGACGTCGATATTGGTGCGTTCGCACTGGCCGCCAAGATTGTAAACCGCGCCGGGGCGGCCGCGACGCAAGGCCGCGTCGATCCCGCGGCAGTGGTCGAGCACATGAATCCAGTCGCGTACCTGCCGGCCGTCACCATACACGGGGACCCGAAGATCGGCCATCACATTGGTGATAAAGAGCGGAATCAATTTCTCGGGGAACTGGAAAGGACCATAGTTGTTCGAGCAGCGGGTGATGACCGTATCGAGCCCAAAGGTATGATGGGCAGCCCGCACCAGGAGATCGGCGCTGGCCTTGCTGGCCGCGTACGGGCTATTGGGCGCCAGTGGAGTCGTCTCGCAAAACGCCGGATCGTCGGGCTCGAGCGTGCCATAAACTTCATCGGTCGAAACCTGAATGTAACGCGGCCCATTCGCCGCACGCGCCGCATCGAGTAAACACTGGGTGCCAACGACGTTGGTTCGCAGGAAGGGCGTGGCGTCGCGGATCGAGCGGTCGACGTGGCTCTCGGCGGCAAAGTTGATGATCGCGTCAAACTGCCCCTGGGCCACCAGGGGCATCACCAGGCCTTGGTCGGCGATATCGCCATGAACAAAGTGGTAGCGTGCGTTCGCATCGACGCCCATTTCGGCGAGGTTGTCGGGGTTGCCGGCGTAGGTCAGCGCATCGAGGTTGGTGACCTCGATGGCCGGGTCGGTCTCCAGCATGTAATGAACGAAGTTGGAACCGATGAATCCGCAACAGCCCGTGACGAGGATCCGCTTGATCGCTTTGCGACTTTCCATGCGAGAGCCGACCCTTTTATTGACGCTTCAGTCAGGCCTCGGGCGTACCGCTTTCTTCTTCTTCGTCGTCGAGGTCGATATGGTCGCTCGCTTCGGCTTCCGCCACACCGTCGTCAATGATGTGAGGCGCATGGGGAATCTCAAAATGAGCAGCATCGCCGGCTGCGCCATTGAGATCGCCGGCTGGCTCTCCGGCGATGGTCGGCACGAGGTCAGCGGCTTCACCCAATTCGTCCTCGGGCAGCTTGGCCAGACTGCTGACGGTATCTCCGTCGTCGACCTTGATGAGCCGCACGCCCTGGGTGTTGCGACCGATGGTGCGCATCGTGCTGACCTTGGTCCGGATCACCATGCCGCTATTGGTCGTGAGCATGACCTCGTCGTCGTCGGTGACCTTGCTCACCGCGACGACAGGACCGTTACGGTCGCTCGTCTGAATATCGATCAGGCCCTTGCCACCGCGATTCTGCGTGCGGTACTCGGTGAGCAGGGTCCGCTTGCCGTAGCCTTTGGCGCAGACGGTCAAGAGGCTGGCGGGATCAAGGTCGCCGTTGGCGACAACCATGCCCACGACCTCATCTCCCTCGCCTAAGTCGATCCCCTTGACGCCATAGGCCGGCCGGCCCATCGACCGCACTCGCGACTCATCGAACCGGATCGACATTCCATCGCGGGTCGCCAGCACCACGTGATCGCCCGCCCGGGTGCGTGCCACGCCAATCGAGCTCGTCATTCTCGTCGAGCCCCAGGGCGATGATCCCGCGCCCCAGGGGACGGCGAAACGCCACCAGCTCGGTCTTCTTGACAGTTCCGCGGCGGGTGACCATCAAGAGGCACTCGTCTTCCCGGAACTCACGCACGGGGACTAACCCGGTGATCCGCTCGCCATCGCCGAGCTGCAACAAATTCACGATGGCCCGGCCGCCGGCGGTCCGCGTCGCCAAGGGCAGGTCATAGACCTTGATCCAGTAAACCTTCCCCTTGTCGGTGAAGAACAGGATGTAATCGTGAGTCAGTGCGACGAACATATGCTCAAGGAAGTCGCCTTCCTTGGTATTGGTCGCCGTGATGCCGCGGCCTCCCCTGCCCTGGGCGCGGTAAGTGCTGGGCGGAACCCGCTTGATGTAACCGTCGTGGGTGACGGTCACTATCATGTTTTCCTCGCGGATCAAGGCTTCCTTGTCGAAGTCGCCGAGCTCCTCGTCGGAGATCATGCTCCGCCGCGGGTCGGCATATTTCGACTTCATCTCGCGGAGGTCGGCACGAATCATCTCGAGGATCACGTTCTCGTCGCCGAGGATCCGTTCGTAGCCGGCGATATCGGCCTTGAGGCCGATGTATTCCTGGGCCAGCTTGTCGGCTTCGAGGCCGGTCAAGCGCTGGAGCTGCATGGCCAGGATCGCGTCGGCCTGCATGCGGGTCAAGCTCGTCGATTCCTTGGCTTCGGGATCGTTCAGGGCGCGGCGAAGGATCTCGGCGGAGACCGCCATCCCCATCAAGCGCGTGCGGGCCTCGGGCGGGTTGGCCGAGCTGCGGATCACACGGATAATCTCGTCAATATACGCCAGTGCGATCAAGAGCCCTTCGACGATATGCGCCCGCTGCCGCGCCTGGCGAAGCTGATACTGAGTGCGGCGGCGGATCACGTTGATGCGGTGCTCGACGAAGAGCCGCAAGAATTCCTTGATCGGCAGCGTCTTGGGCCGGCCGTCAACCAGGGCCAGCATGATCACGCTGAAGGTGTCTTGAAGGGGCGAGTATTCGAAGAGCTGGTTGACGACGACGTTGGGATCTTCGCCCTTCTTGACGGTGACCGAGATCCGCACCGGCTGCTTGCGATCGCTGAAATCGTCGATATTGGAGACGCCCGTGATCCGGCCGCCATTGACGAGCTCGGCCAGCTTCTTGAGCAGGGGCTCCTTGGTGAGCTGGTAGGGAATCTCGGTGAAGATGATATGGCTGCGGCCGTCCTTGAGCTCGTCGATCTCATATTTGGCCCGGACGATCACCCGGCCCCGGCCGGTTCGATAGGCTTCTCGAATGCCATACCGCCCGCAAATGGTTGCCCCCGTAGGGAAGTCGGGCCCAGGGAGCAGCTCCATGATCGCGTCGAGCTCGATCTCGGGATCGTCGATGTAGGCGATCAGGGCGTCGCAGACCTCGCCCAGGTTATGAGGCGGAATCGACGTCGCCATCCCCACGGCGATACCGCCGGAGCCGTTGACCAGCAAGTTGGGAAACTTGCCCGGCAAGACCCGCGGCTCCTGGTATTTCTCGTCGTAATTCGGCTGAAAGTCGACCGTGTCGAGCTGAATATCCTCGAGCATCTCGGCGGCGACCGGGCTCAGCTTGGCCTCGGTATACCGCATCGCCGCGGGAGGCAGGCCATGGATGCTGCCGAAATTTCCCTGGCCGGTGATCAGCAAGTGCCGCATGTTCCACCACTGGGCCATGCGGGCCAACGTCGGGTAGATCGAGTTATCACCGTGCGGGTGATACCGCTTCATCGTCTCGCCGACGATACCCGCGCACTTGCTCGTCGATCCGCCCGGGGTTAAACCCAGGTCGCGCATCGCCACGAGAATTCGTCTTTGTGACGGCTTGAGCCCGTCGCGCACATCCGGCAACGCCCGGCTGATGATGACCGACATCGCATAGTTGAGGTAGCTCTCCTTGAGCTCCTCTTCAATGTTCAATGGCTGCGACTCGCGCGGGCAAGGGCGGCAATACGGCGTTATCCACGATCAGTCGATCCCTCTGCAAAGTCGGAACCGCGACCTTCAAAGGCCGGCATCGCCCTGTTACGTCGGGCCCGGCACGCGGCTGTAAAATCAGAACGTCTCATTGTAACCGAAACAGCCGCTATCCGCAACCAATCCCGACCAGGGGAAGAGCAAACCTAAGTCTCGACCAGGCAAAGGGTTTTCGCGGCAAATCGATTATTTCGTAAACCCCGCGGCGAGCCGTCAATCGCGCTGGCCAGAACGAACCAGAGTGACGCCCATTTTTCAGGAATCGTTCCGCGCGAAGATCTCGTTGAGCGACAACGAAAAACCGGGCAAAACTTCTCCGCCATCGAGGGTCTGGTTCCCCTCGAGCAAAACCGATTGATCCACGGCCGTGTGGACACGCACCGTTCGCGTTTTGGGATCGACCAACCAGACCAGTCGCACGCCAGCCTGAAAATACTCACCCAGTTTGCGGGCCATCTCGGCCTTGGTGTTGCTCTTGCTCAAAACCTCGACGGCGAGGTCGGGGGCCAGGTGGGGTATCGGAGTCTTGGGAACCCTGCGACCGGGCAAGCGATCCCACGAGACGAAGGCCACGTCGGGCATACGCACCAGGCCGGAAAAGAGCCGCATAGGGCCGGACTCAGTCGTGACAAGCCCCAATTTTTGCGGCAGCACGAAGCCGTAGAGACGCAAGATCAAATAAGCGGCGATCTCCGATTCCTCGTACCCCATCGCCTTCTCCACCAGGGTCCCATCAACCAGCTCGCACGGCCGATTCTCTCGATCGAGGGCACGAATCACATCCTTCTCGGTCGCGGTCCCTGGCGAAGGATGAAGGCGCACCCGCGCCGCCGAAATTCCACCTAATCGCTTCAAGAGGTCGGCCAGGGTGACGTCTTGGAGTGGGACGCTGGGTCGCGGTTTTCGAGTGCGAGTCGTGGGCATGGGAAAACGGGCTCCGTTTCTGGTCTGGTCCGATCCGATCACGTTTCAGGGTTCGTTTCGCGCGAACAGCTCATCGAGCGGCAGCGAGAAACCGGGCAGGACGTCGCCGCCGCCAAGGGACTCGCCCCGCTTGAGCAAGATCGACCGATCGGCGGCCGTATGAACGCGAACTGTCTCGGACTTGGGATCGATCAGCCAGACCAAGGTCACGCCAGCCTGGAAATACTCACCGACCTTGCGCGCCATCTCGGCCTTGGTGTTGCTCTTACTCAAGACCTCGACGGCGAGGTCGGGGGCCACGTGAAGGATCGGGACTTTGGGCCGCTTCCGGCCCGGTAAGCGGTCCCACGAGAAGAAGGCCACGTCGGGCATGCGCACTTGGCCAGGAAAGAGCCGGACAGTGCCGGACTCGGCCATGACAATCCCCAGGTTCCGCGAAAGCACGAAGCCGTAGAGACGCACGATCAAATAGGCGGCAATCTCCGATTCCTCGCAGCCCATTGCCTTCTCCACCAGGGTCCCATCAACCAGCTCACAAGGCTGATTCTCTCGATCGAGGACACGAATCACGTCCTTCTCGGTGGCGGTCCCCGGCGAGGGATGAAGGCGCACACGCCGCCGCCGAAATTCCACCTAACCGCTTCAAGAGGTCGGCCAGGGTGACGTCCTGGAGTTTGACGCTGGGCTGCGGCCGAGGTTTTCGAGTGCGAGTCGTAGGCATGGAAGAAACGGGCTCCGTTTCCGGTTCGATCCGATTCGATTCGATCGGTCGCGCCTGATGCGGCCTGGAGAAGCCGCTTTGATTATACGACGCCGCCGGGCGATTGTCTTGCGCGATTCATTGCCCCGCGAGGGCACGCAGCCGAGGGAAACTTGGAAGGACGAGACTCTGCCGAGCCGGGCCGTAAACTGGCTGATCTGAGCAGGTTCGATTAAACTCTCGCCCTCCCAGGTCTGGTTGTAAGTCTCAAATGAAACCGCCCTCGCAAACTGGAGTCTTTGATCACCGCTCGGTACAAAGTCAACGCTGGGTGCGATTCGCCAGAAAGGTCATTCAGTGACGTTGACATCGGCAGATGGTTGACGCATGATCCTCGGCATTCACGCACGACGAAGTTTTGCGGCAGACGATGAGGCGATCGGCCCTGGAACACCCCTCGTTTTGTCCACGCGTTCAGGATCAAGGAGGATCCTCCACCATGCAGGTCGCTCGCATCGGTGGCATCCGGCTTTTGTGCCTGGCGATTTTGTCGAGTCTGGCGCTCTTGCCGGGACTGGGGAGCTCGAGCCGGCTGACGTATCACGAGGCGTTCGTGGCGCAGGGGGCTCGCGAGATCGTCGATTCGGGCAACGGGTGGTATCCGACGATCGGCGGCCTGCCCTGGCTCGAGAAGCCTCCCCTTCCTTGGTGGCTGGTTGCCGGTGTGGGCTCACTCGCCGGTGATGTCAACGAGACAGTGGCGCGGCTCCCTTCGGCCGTGGCCGCCATCGGGTTGGTCATGGGCGTGGCCGTGCTGGGGGCGCGGCATTATGGATCGGGCGTCGGCCTGCTGGCCGGCGCCATTCAGGCAACGACCGCGTGGACCGTCTTCCGAGGCCGGCTCGCCGAGGCCGACATCTTGCTGGCCTGCCTGATCACCTGGGCGATCGTCGCTTTCGACCGGATCGGTCCGGGCTCGACCGATCCGTCCGACGAGGATTCCGCGGCAATACCACGGCACTGGCGCTTCTGGCGGTGGACGTTCATGGTGCTCCTCGGGAGCACGGCCCTGGTGAAGGGGATCGGTTTCGGCGCGGTCCTGGTCGGATCGGTCGTCGCTGGCGCGTTGCTCTGGCAGCGTGACAAGATCGCGTTTCGCCGGCTTCGATTTCCGGCGGGCTGGAGTTTGGCCGCGATCTTCGCGCTGGCGTGGCCGGTCGTCATGGTTGCGTGGCACGGCCATGGCGTCTTGTCCTTGTGGACCACGCACGTCTCTGACAGGTTGGTTCGGCAGAACGGCCCCGGCCCGTTCGCGGGTGAAACCTGGTGGGAATATGGGACAACAATCTTTGCCCAGGCTCTCCCCTGGGCACCGCTGGCCTTGCCCGGGGCCTGGCGCTCGCTGGTCCGGGCGATCGCGGGGAGCCGTCTTGCCCGGAACGGGAGTAGCCGCAATCCCGTTGTACCGGCCGAGGTGATCGCCGGCGACCGTTTACTTCTGGGCCTGGGCATTCGTACCGCTCTGCTTGCTGGCACTGGCCCCCGTCAAGAACGCCCATTATGCGATCTCGGCTCAGGTTCCCTGGTCGATCTGGGCCGCATTATCGCTGGTGAGGCTCGGAGAGCGGCTGCGACTGCGCGGTTTTCAAAACAACTCCCTGATCAGGATGGGGCGGATGGGGTTCGTTTCTCTCGCCCTGGCTTACGGCCTGGGCCTCTGGCTTCTGGGACCATGGCTCGATCGCCGGGCGGCGGAATGGGCCTTCTACGAGACGGCCGGCCGCCAGATTCCCATCGATGTGCCCTTGACGTTGCTCTATGACGACTGGGACCGTAATCCGTACGAGAGCCCCTTCGGCCTGATTCCTCATGACCTGGCGGTTCGACTCTTTTATCTGGATCGTCGCGCCTGCTGGCACGTCGAGCCTGGCTCCCTCGTGGCGCATGACCATATTGACGCCGGAATGCCCAACTCACGATCGCGGCCGGCCCTTGGCCACTGGCGCAGGTCGCCCGCAGCAAGATCGGCGCGGCTCGCCGTCATCGGCCGCGACCGCGACCTGCCGGTGCTCGAGCAGCTTGGTCAGGTCGAATGTGTCGCCCATGGGCCCAGCATGCGTAGCGATCGTACCTATTCCCTGTTTTACATCACGCGGATGCCCGCGGATGACGTGCGCGCGGCCGGCCGTGCGCCGGCCCGGACAACGTATTGACTGAAGCTCCGGCGATCCGCGATGACGTGCGCCTGCTTCGATCACGCTCGACTCCACTGATCGCTACCCGGCAAAGTGCCAGTTGCTCACAATATTGAGAGCATGAGAATACGTTTCAGAAACAGCGGAAGCGTCGCATTATCATCATGAAGTGATTGCGATTCCGCGGCAGCCGCTTTATTGTGGGATCAGGTCGTTTGCTATGTTCGAATAGTCGAAACCCACCGCGCAGCCGCCGACGACAATCCCGCGGCTTGATCGGGACGAGCCTTTGATCGATTGCGTCAAAGGAGAAGTCGTCCCCAATCGATTCTTGTGCGGAGCGTTTGTTTCAAGGAGCCGATGCGCCATGACTCACGAGCTTGATCGCGGCGGGATGCCCCGGATCGTTTTCACCTTCCTCGTCATGGGAGGGTTCCTTGTCTTGTCGGCCATCCCCGTCGCCCTGAATGCCCAGGACAAAACCAAGACCGAAGCCAAGGATAAGAAGGCCGAGGCCAAGCCCGAAGCCAAGGACAAGAAGGCCGAGGCCAAACCGGTAGCCAAGGATAAGAAGGCCGAGGCCAAGCCCGAAGCCAAGGACAAGAAGAAGGCCGAAGCCAAAGATCAAAAGAAGGCCGAGCCCAAACCAAAGCCCGAGGCGAAGCCCGCTCCAGCTCCTGCCGGCCCCCGCGGCCCAACAACCCAAGCCCGACGATCCGGCCAAGCTCAAGGAGCAAATCGCCGCCTTGCAGAAGGAAGTCGGCTCGCTCAAGCTCAAGATCGTGACCCTCGAACTGGAAAAGCTGGGTGCCATGGTCACGATCGACAAGGGGAAAGACGGCAAGGAAACGGCGACCGTCAATATCCTCAAGAAATGGTCGGGCGATAAGGATGCCCTCACGCTTTTGAAAAACGTCCCCAATCTTCAGGTCGTTTATATCGACAATGGCCAGGTCAACGACGCGGCTGTTGCGCCACTCAAGGAACTGACGGGCTTGAATGCCCTCACCTTGATGAGCCCTCAATTCACGGACGCGGGGCTTGATTCCGTGAAGGGACTGACCAACCTCACGATGCTTTTTCTGACGAGCACCAAGGTCGGCGACAAGGGCCTGCCCAGCCTCAAGGGGCTCAAGAACCTTCAGGTGCTGGCCCTCAGCCGAACGGCTGTCACTGACGCCGGCCTCGATGCACTCAAGGATATGAAAAGCCTCAAGTCGATTTACCTGATCGGTACCAAGGTGACTCCCCAGGCCGTCGAAAAGCTCAAGCAGACCATTCCGGGTGTCGCTGTCTACAAGTGAAAGGCAAGGGATCGATCAAGCGCACGGAAATGGCGACCGAGATCAAGCAAGGGAAGGAGATTGGTCATGAGCCGGAAGAAAACGCGCCGGACGTTCATGAAGCATTGCTCGACCTCGGCCGCCGGCTTGATGGCTTTAGCCGCCTCTGAACCCCAAGGCGTGGCTCATGCCCAGATAGCGGAGAACCAACCAATCGTGGGAACGCCATTTATTTGCGTCACGTGCGGGACGCAATTCTCCGAGTCCGAGAAGCCGCCCGCGCGCTGTCCAATTTGTGAAGACGAACGTCAATACGTTAATCCTGACGGTCAGAAATGGACGACGCTCGATGCGCTGAGGTCGTCGCACAAGATCATCATTAAACAAGAGGAGCCCGGTCTTTACTCGATCAACGCCGAGCCCAAACTGGGGATCGGTCAGCGGGCGTTCCTGGTGCAGACTCCCGAAGGCAATGTCTTGTGGGACTGCGTGGCCCTACTCGATCGTTCGACAATCGCGCGTATCAAAGAGCTGGGAGGCATCGCCGAGATTGCGATCTCGCACCCGCATTATTACACGACCATGGTCGAGTGGAGCCGGGCCTTTGGCGACGCTCCGATCCATCTGCACGAAGCCGAGCGGCCCTGGGTGATGCGCCCTGACCCTTCAATTCACTACTGGAAAGGTCAGACCCGGCCGCTCCGTGGCGGCCTCACGCTCGTGAGCACAGGGGGGCATTTCGAGGGTTACCAGGTCTTGCACTGGCCCAAAGGGGCCGAGGGCCGCGGTGCCTTGATGGCCGGCGATCAGCCGCAGATCTGCATGGATCCCAAGCAAGTGACTTTCATGTACAGTTATCCCAACTACATTCCCCTGAACGCTCCCCAGATTCGCCACATCATGGCGTGCCTGGACAGCCTCGAGTACGACCGTCTCTACGGTGCCTTTTTCATTCGCGGCAAGGGCGTCATCGGGCGCAAGCCAAGGATATTGTCGAGCACTCGGCAAACCGCTATCTCCGGGCGATTCACGGCTGAGGCGAAGCGAAGCGAGCTGAACTGAGCCACGCATTTTCGTAGCGGGCCATGCATCAGGCGTGACGCGGCTTCGCCGCCGCGCGTTTTTGCTCATGGCCCGGGCGCGGACGCCGGCACGAGAGCAGGCGCCGGCGCGGGAAGGGCGTATTGAGCCGGCGGCAAGAGGTGCTGCGCCAGCCAGCAATAGGTCGGTCCAATATTATTGCGGAAGTAGGATAGCCCGTGGGTGGCACCCGGGTCGCAAACCAGGGTCACCTCGATGCCTTTCTGGGCAGCGATCCACTGAAATGACTGTGCCTGGGCGTCAAAGTTGAAATTATCGCGGCCCGGGTAATTCACATAGATGGCCAGCTCGCCCGGCTGAAGATTGGTGGTCCAGATGAGGTCGGCCGGATTGGTCGCGGTGATCATGGCAGCGACCGTGTCGCCCTGGCCGAAGACCGGCTCGATAAACTTCTGGGCACGCACCTTCCTGAGACCGAAATAGTAGAGCCCGATGATCTCGATGGGGTCGTAGTTCGTCTTCCAGCGATAGGTTGCCGGGTCGAAGTCTTCGAGATAGATATCATCGCAATTGGAGTAACGCATATTCACCGGCCCGGCCAGGGTGGCGACCGAGCCGACGAGATCCCGGTGTCGAATCGCGAGGCTCGCGGCCCCATACGCGCCGGCGGAGAGTCCAAAGAGTGCATGGGCTTGACGTTCGGGGCGAATCGAAAAATTCGTCATCAAGAACGGGATGACTTCCTGAAAAATATGATCCTCGAAGCGGCCCGCGATTCCGTTGACGAAGAAGGAATGCTTCTTGTGAAACTTGTCCCAGGCGTTATAGGTGCCGTCCGGGCAAGCCATGATCATCGGCGGGACTTTGCCGCATTGGATCAAGCTGTCGAGATCCTTGACGATGTTTGATTGAAGAAAATACCACTCGTCGACATTGGCCATGTGGAAGCACATGACGAGCGGGTAGGCGTTACCTGGATTGTAACCGGGGGGCAGATAGACATAGAGGTCGCGCGGCATTCCCAGAATCGTTGAGAAGATCCGCTGGTCAGTACCATGATTATTGCTGTAGTCGATGACGCGTCCGGCCAGGCTGCGATTGAGCTTGTCGAGGCTGCCGAAATTGAAGATTTGCGCTTGTGCCCGGGGGACCATCGCCCACGTGAGGACCAACGCAATCGCGAGTCGTATGGCCCGGGTGATCAAGACAAAGCTCCGCTCAAATGGCCGGACGATAGGGCCCCGGCGGAGGTTCGCCGTTGCTCCGTGGGATTGAAAAACCAAAGGTGGATGGGGCTCGAAGAGCCGCGCACTCAGGCGCGTTAATGTACGTTTCGGCTATCGTCGCGTGGATAGTCGCACATTTTTGACGGACTTCGCTTTCGTGCTTGAATCGCCGTTGGCAACGCTAGACCTGCCTTGATCGTTGATAGTCAGACAACCGGAAAACTCGACTACCGCGGCCAGTTTGGCGGGCTCCCGGTCGGGTACGAGCCAAAACAACAAGACGGTGCTCAGATCTTCTTGAGCGAGTTGGGTGCTCGCTCTGCCAGGCCGAAGATCTGGCGGACGAAGTGGAGCACGGGATGGGGATCGTCGTGGTTGTGATGAGGCTCGACGACCGCCGAGCGCACGGCCGCGCGCGGGTGGTGCAGCAATTGATTCTGGAGGCGAGAGGCCATATGCATGATGGCCGCACGATCCTCTTCGGAGAGGTTGGGCCGATTCGCAAAGAGCGATACAAGCTCGCGCTCGCGAACCTGGTCGGCATGGTTGCCCAGTTGCTGGAGAAGCAGGCCCGCATCGCGCTGATGGTGCAACTGGGCGTAACAGGCCGCTGTCTCGCGCTCGATGATCAAAAGCGCCGGATCAATCCCTTTCTGGCGCTCTTGCTTATTCTTTTCGGCCTGGGCCCGCAGATCGTCGACGTGGTAGAGCGTGACCTGATCGAGGTCGCCGATACGGGGGTCGAAGTCGCGGGGGATGGCGATATCCAGAATCAAGGCCAGCCGGTTTCGCCGGGCGCGCTGCACGCGGACATATTGCTCGAGCGAAACGATAGGTTCGGTCGCAGCGGTCGTGCTGATGACAAGGTCGGCTTCGATCAACGCTTGCCCCAGACGTTCAAACGGCACGGCTTGACCATTCCAGCGCGTGGCGGCTGCCATGGCCCGGTCAGGATCGCGGTTGGTGACCAGGATCTTTCCTGGATTCAATCCTTTCAAGTGCTGTAAAGTCAGCTCGCCCATCTTGCCCGCGCCGATCACGAGCACCGTTTTGTTGGCAAACGAGTCAAACACCCCCGTGGCGAGGTCGACCGCAACGCTGGCCACCGATAGCTTCCCCTGGTCCATGCCGGTGCGCTCGCGCACCAGCTTGCCGACGCGTAACGCCGATTGAAACACGAAGTGGAAGATCGGCCCGACCGTCTTTCGTTCCACGCTGGCGCGGTAGGCGTCACGCACCTGGCCCAGAATCTGTCCCTCGCCCAGGATCAAACTCTCGAGACTGGCCGCGACACGGAACAAGTGGCCAATGGCCCCGCCGTCGTGATAGCTCACGAGGTGAGGAGCAAAGATCTCGGGCTTGAGGTCGTGAAACTGGGCGAGGAGCTGAGTGAGCGCACCCGTTTCCGGTACCGCATCCGCGCTATTGGCGAGGTAAAGCTCGACGCGATTGCACGTTGACAGGATCACGCACTCGGTGCCGGGAAAGGTCCGGGTGAGCAAATCGAGGCCCTCATGGTACCTGGCTCCGTCGAAGGCGAGAGCTTCGCGGACCGAGGCGGGCGCGGATCGGTAGTCGACCCCCAGAGCCAGCAGTCTCACGGTGTTCTGATCCTCTCGAAGGGCGCCGTCCTGCTCGAACCATGGGCCGTGGGGAGCCGCAGCGCCTCGACACCGACCCAGGTAAAGACCAGGAAAGCGAACGCCACGATCGTCAAGACCATGACGCTTTTGCCGCGCATCGCGGGGCGAAACCGCGCGTGCAGCAAGATCGCGAAAACCAGCCACATCAATAGCGCGCTCAAAACTTTGGGATCAGTCCAGCGCAGCAGGTGCGCGGTCGCCGCGGAGCTGTCCTCATAGCGGGTGGTCACGCTGAGAATCATGCCGATCAAGAGGCCAAAGGTCAGAAGCGGGAACGCAATCGTGATTGCCCCCCGGTTGATCCGCTCGGATTGCTCGAGGCTCGGCAAGGCCAGCCCAAACCGCGAGGGCCGTTTCGCCTTGAGCCGCCGCATCTGAACCAGATACATGAGGCCGGCGAAGAATGCCACGCACGTGAACACGGCGCCGCCGAGCAGAAAAATGCCGTGCACGGTTCCCCAGAAGGTCGTCACGCCCCCCCACTCGAGCCAGTCAGACTGTCGCGGCGCAAACCAACCCGCGACGATCACCAGCCCCAGCACCAGGGGGAGCACGAACATTCCCGTCGCAACCTGCCGGGGCGAGCGCAGCATCAGATAAAGCCCGATCAACGCGACAATCCATGAGAGGACGACGACCGACTCGAACGGTGTCGTGACCAGCACCATCGGATTCTTCACGGCCACGTTGGCCAGAAAGGCGGTTTGCACGACCCAGCCCAGCGCCATCAAGGCGGCCGCCACATACCAGCGGACCTTGCTACGCACGAAGAACCGCGCCAGCTCAGCCAGCAGAGCCAGACCATACGTTCCCGCGAAGCAAAGAACCGACAACCGATCGATCACAACGACGCTCCCAACGCCAGCTCCCCTTGTTGGGTGGGAGCAAGGGAGGGCGGGGCTTCCTCAATCACGACCTTACCTATTGTAAGTGGCCGTGTGTCCAAAGCCCAGCCCCAGCCATGCTTCAAGACGCGCAGGGGCTCGCGAGGACCGGCGGTTTGCGCTTTTCGGCCCGGAACGCAGCGGTCCCCATCGCGAATGTCGCGAGCAAGGCATAAAACTTCAATGAAGGAGCGCCCAGCATGAATCTCCAGGAAAAAACGCCCGGCGGCTGACCGCTATGAGCGAGAGCCAGTTGCGTCAGCGTGTTTTGGGGGATCCAGGCAATCGCCAAGATCAGGACGAGCACGGCCAGCATCCCCGGCGAACTCGATCGATTGGCCGAATGCGCCAGCAGCGCGATCGGAACCAGCAAGAGCGGCAGGGAAACATCCCAGGTGACTGGCGAGACCAGGAGCATGGCCGATATGACGGCTCCCATCGCAATTTCGCGCTCGAGCGCGGTTCGAGCGCGACGGACGCACACGGCGGCAACCAGCGTGACCGCAAGGTTGCAGAGAACGGCTCCCCAGCGTGCCAGGCCGGGGCTCAGCCAGAGAGCCTCGACAGCGCCGGTCTCGATCAGCGGATTGAAGAGCTTGTGCCAGAGTCCCACGATCGAGAGGTTATAAGCGCAGCCCGAGAATTGAGCCTGCGCCGGAATCACGGTCGCGAGGTAATCGTGAAACGCTTCCAGCCCGAGCACCGAAGCGGCCGCGAGGTTCAGCGCACAAAACGAGATCGCAGCGGCTCCCGCAGGCCGGAGGCGGCCACGGGCCAGATGGAAGAGAACCAGATACGCTGGAAATAGCTTGATCGCGGCCGCGGCACCCATCACGAGCCCGGCCCGGCTCGATTGGCCCGATCGCTCGAGGTCCCAGATCAACGTCACGAGGAAGACCAAAACCAGGGTGAGCTGGCACAGGTAGACGGTGCCAAAAAGCGGATGGCAAAACGCCAGTAGTGCCAGCGCCGGGGGCAGCGCCATCCACGACAAATCCAGAGCCCGAGCGACGATCTTGAGGCTCGCCGCAAAAGCCAGGAGCGAGATCAGATTCCAGGCGAGCGCGGCGTTGCGATAGTCGAGACAAGCCAGCGGCAAGACCATGAGCACCGCCGCGGGCGGATGGGCGTTGTATTCGATGCTTTGCCGTGCGCGAAGGGAGAGGCCCAGGTGGCGCGGCAGACTCGTCGCGTGATGAGTGTAAACCGGCAAGCCAAGCACGTGATTGCGAGCGCTTCCCCAATCTTGATAAAAATCGTTGATCCGATCGGGGCCCGGCCGCAATGCCTCAACCCACATGGAACCGAGCCAGAGCCAACCCGATATTGCCACGATCGACCACAGGACGGCGAAGAGCATGTCCAGAGGAGAGGCCGCCTTGTTGCCGATGGCTTCACGGTAGGGCGCCAGCGACTGGCTCATGGCGCGACGGCTCCATCTCCCGCGACAGGATCTTGATCTCGCAGCTCGGCGTTCAAGACGATCAGTCCCACAACGAACGTTGCGAGCAACGCATAGAACTTGACTGAGGCGACCCCCAGTAAGAAAGAGGGCCCCACAAACTCCATCGGCTTGCCGTCCGTGAGTAATTGCTCGAGCAACGACTGAGGGAGCCAGACAATGAGCATGATCACGGCCAGCGCAGCCGACATGCCGTTTTGCTGACGATTGCCAATATGACATCCGATGACCGTGATCGGCACAAGCAGCAACAAGAGAGTCACGTCCCACGTGACGGGCGACGCCAGCAGCATGGCCACCATGGTCGTGACAAATGCGAGATCGCGTTGTGAATGAGTTCGCGCCTTGCGAATGAATGCCAGCAAAATCGCCGTCAATACCAGGATCGAGCAAAACGATCCCCAACGTGCCAGGGCGAGGCTGCGCCATACTGGAATGATTTTCTCGGCTTCAACCAGTGGATTGAACAATTTGTGCCAGAGTCCGGCGATGGAAAGGTTGTAACCGAATGCCCGGAAATCAGCATTCCAGGGGAGGACAATGCCGATGTAATCGTGATAAGCATCCAGCCCCAGTATCAACACCGTGATGACAGTCAGGGCCAGCGCGCAGAGTAAAGCCGCGAGCAGCGGGCGGATTTGCCGTTGGGCCAGGTAGTACAAGCCGAGGTACGCCGGAAACAGTTTGAATACGACAGCCAATCCCAGAATCGCCCCGGCGGCCTGGGATCGCCCCGAACGCTCGATGCCCACATTGTGGTCACAAACAAACCTAATACGATGTTGATCTGTCCTAACTGGAGATTGCCGTATACGGGAAGGCAATACGGCAGCATGGCGAGACCCGGCAAGAGCAGGGCCCGTGGCACCGCAAGCACCTTCAGAATGATCAACAGGCTGGCGACCAGGCGCCGAGTGAAATGACGTTCCAGACAAGTACGGCATCGGGATAATTGAGCTTGCCTAACGGTAGTGCCAGCAGTAACGACGTCGGGGGATGAATATTGTATTCAATTGCGGGCTCCGGATTTGACGGCAATCCCAGGTGCCGAGGAATGCTTGTCGAATGAGGCGTGTAGACGGGAAGGCCGCACCAGTAATTGCGGGCCGATCCCCATTCCTGATAGAAATCGACGACTTTACTCGATGGCGGCCGCATCGCCGCGACCCACGTTGGACCAAATCTGGTCCAACTCCACACGCCCAGGATAATCCAGAATGCCGTGAGCACCACCTGTGGTATCGCGACGGACTGGGAGCGGCCAAGTTTCGCTGTATTCTCAAGTGACGAATTCATGGTCTGCCTCCACGGCGGCCGCCACCGGGTCTTGGTTCGTCGTATCGGACCAAAACGTCAGTGCTGCTAGCCCCATGGTCGCGAGCAACATATAGAATTTGAGGGAAGGTGCGCCCAGCATGAACGTCCAGGGATATTCGTGTATCTGACGGCCGGCCAAGGCGATCTTGGTGAGAATCAGGTGAGGTGTGCTGTCGATGACGAGAATGATGATCAATGCGGCCGGCAGCCAGAGCGAACGTGCAAACAGAGGACTGCGCGCCATGAGAGCGAATGGAACCAGCAAAATGGGGATGGATTGGTCCCAGGTGACAGGTGAAACCAGGAGCATGGCCGTTGCCGCCAGCGCGAATGCCATGTCACGCTGCGTCGTCGTGCGTGCAGACCAGGCCAGCTTCGCGGCAAGAACCGTCACGACCAGATTCGAGATGAGCGTCGCCCAGCGGGCTAAGGCGAGGCTCGGCCAGAGGGGGATGATTCTCTCACCTGGAACGGGATGAAACAGTTTGTGCCACAACCCGGCGAACGAGATGTTGTAGGCAATTGTCCGGAACTCGGCATTCCAGGGAAGGACGATGCGAACATAATCATCGTACGTACCAGGGCCGAGCACGATCACGGTGATCAGGCCCAGTGCCAGGACCGAAACCATGAACGACATGAGAAACCGAATCTTCCCCTGGGCCGCATAGTAAATCACAAGGTAAGCGGGGAATAGCTTGATCGTCGCGGCCATTGCCAGCAGGGTCGCGGCCAGTCCGGGATACCCCGAACGTTCCAGGGCCCACATTCCTGTTACCAGCAAGACCAGGATGAGTGTCACTTGCCCTTGATACAGATTGGCATACACCGGGTGGCAAAACGGGAACAAGGCCATTCCCAGGAAACACAGAGAACGCGGTAGGGACAGCATTTTTGCGAGGATCACCAGGCTCGCCAGAAATGCCGCGAGCGAGATCACGTTTCCAGCAAGGGCCGCGTCAGAATACGTGAATCGTCCCAGAGGCAGTGCGAGCAATACCGAGGTCGGCGGATGAATGTTGTATTCAATGTTAGGAGAAGGATTGGACGGCAGTCCCAGGTACAGAGGAACGCTGGTGGAATGCGACGTGTAGATTGGATAGCCACTCCAGTAATTCCGCGCGGAGGCCCAATCTTGATAGAAATCAACGAAATGATCCGGGGCTGGCCGCATGGCCGCTACCCATATCGGGCCCAGCCAGGCCCAGTTCCAGAGACTAAACAGCAGCCACGATAGAGTGAAGACACTGTCGAGTAGCGAACGCGTCTCGATACGTCTCGGTTTCGCACCGATTTCCAGGGTCTGGCTCATTCCGTTGTCTCTCCGCGGGCTATCACAATCAGCCGACCGGTTCGCTCGGAACGCGCTCGATCGAATCGAGCCCGGCCCTGGTGCGCCGGAGTCCAATGCGGCAACCACCAGCGGTGCGCGGGGCCTCCATTTGCCGGACGACGCGGCACCAGTATCGAGCACGCGCGGCGCAGTCTACTCTAGGTCGTGAATCACGAGCTGGTCGTGCGACTCGAAATTTCGGCGAGCCCTTACTTCTTGATCGAAGACCATCACTGTTTTTCCGGATCCTCGGGCGATGTCGGCTCGATCTCGGCACGAAAACCGGCGATGTTCTGGAGAATGCGCGGCAACTCGTCGAGGGCGAATTGGGCCCGCACCGCGCCTTCCAGAAATGCGGCCTTATTCATGCCGTAGACGACCGAGGTGTTTTCATCCTGACCGAGGGTGAAACCTCGCGCGGCGAGGATGGCCTTGCAGCCGTCGACGCCGTCGCGCCCCATGCCTGTCATCAAGATTCCGACGGCCGCCGAACGGTAGACTCGCGCAGCCGATTGAAACAAGACGTCAATCGACGGCCGATGTCCACTCACGGGGGGTTCATCAAGGAGCGCGACGCGTACCCGCGGCGGGTGACCGATCAAAACAAGATGCCGTCCTCCTGGTGCGACCAGGATGCGATCGGGGAGCACCGAGTCTCCTTCGGCCGCCTCCTTGACCTGCAAGGCGGCATACCGATTGAGCCGCTCGGCGAAGATGCCCGTGAATTGCGCCGGCATGTGCTGGACAACCAGGATCGGAGGGACCGGGGGGACCAGCAACGGAAAGATCTGGCTCAGCGCCTGCGGTCCGCCGGTGGAGATCCCGATGACCAGACACGTCGGTATGGAAGAGAGAGCTGATTTCGCTGTTGCTGGAGCGGTCTGTGGCGGAACGCCGCCGGGCAGGTTTCCGTCACCTTCGGCTGGCGATGAAATGGCCGGAGGCGTTGGTCTTGGCGGCCTCGCAATATTCCGACGAGGGCGACGGACCTGGCTCTCCGCGGCGGCCAGAACCTTGGAGACGAGCAGATCGCGGCTGGCGCGCATCTCGGCGAGCTGGTTCCGCTCGGGTTTGGGCATGAAATCGACGGCACCCAGTTCCAGGGCCTGCAAGGTGACGTCGGCCCCTTCCTGGGTGAGCGCGCTGACCATCACGACCGGTACTTCGTGGACGGCCAGGAGTGTTGGCAACGCTTCCAGCCCGGAGACTTCGGGCATCTCGACATCGAGCGTGATGACATCAGGCTTGTGCTTCGTGGCCTGGAGCACCGCCTCGCGGCCGTCGCGCGCCGTGCCGACAATCTCGATCTCGGGCGCGGAGCCGAGCAGGTCTGAGAGAAGCCGGCGCATCAGCGCGGAGTCGTCGACAACCAAGACACGCACTCGTCTTTCGCGCGGCTTGCGATCAATGCTCGGCGGCTGTTGTTCCGGGTCGGGCTTCGCCACGACGGGCCTCTTACGGATCGGTTACATACAACAGGGTCGGTTCAAGAAGTCAGGAGTCTTTCATGAGTATCAGGTCGCTTGAGGCATGGATTTTTGCACCTTGGCCAGTAGTGCGAGGACACGCTCGCGCTCGAACGGTTTGACGATGAAGTCAATGGCACCGTCGCGGATCGAGTCCATCAGCGATTGCTTCTGGTCGAGGGCCGTGACCACGACGACCTTGGCTTCGGGGTCGAAGGCGCGAATCCGACGCAAGGCCTCGAGCCCTCCCATCACGGGCATCACCAAATCCATCGTCACCAGGTCGGGGCGATGTTGCTGGTAAAGTGCAACACCTTCGGCTCCATTGGCGGCCTCGCCGACAACCTGCCAGCCGGCCTCCGCGGCCACGCCGCAGATCAATTTTCGCATGAACAGTGCATCATCAACCACCAGCAGTCGCTTCATGATGATTTGTTTCTCGACGCCAGGAAGGGACGCCGGCCCTGGTTGATTCCCTTGAGTTTCACAAGCGCCTGTCGGTTTACTGGCCCGTCTCCGAGTGTGATTCCGCAATCGGTCTCATTTTTTCTATAGCGCGTACTCGGCGCCTCCAGGAACCTTGATTGTGACGATCCCTGAAGCTGTGTCCAGAGTCAATCGACGGCCGGCCGTACCCCCCAGGTCGCGGCCTGTGATGGGAATCGACAACTCGGCGAGGATCTGCTCGATGGCGTCCTGGTTCCTCTGGCCGATATTGAGCCCGGATTGTTCCTGCAAGTTCTGGTTCATCTGGAACATATTGGCTCCGCCGACGAGCTTGGCAATCAGCCTGGGCCGAACCTTGCCCCCCAGGCGCTTCTCGAACTCGGCGATCAGAACCGGGATCGCCGTGTCGGCGTACTTGCCAGGAAGATCGACCACGCCGTGCGCCCTGGGCAGCACCACGTGGGCCACCCCTCCCAGTTTGGCAATCCGATCGTACAGGATAACGCCCACGCATGACCCCAGAAGCGTCCGGATCTTCGACGGCGCGGTCGCGACGGCCCATTGCCCGATCGCCACCGGAAGGATCTCCAGCGGATCCGCCGCTCCTTGCATTGGCAAAATCAAGACCTCATCTTATTTTTGTCCGATTCGTCCGGGTCGAGTTTGGTCAATGCCGTGGCAAGCCCGTGAAGTGTGGCGCTACTGGGAATGAAGAGCAGCGTCCAGTCGAGCCGGAATCTCTCCTTGCCGGCTCCAAAGCGAGTGTGAAGCAACAAGACCTGGTCCCGTTCGATGGCCTGTTCCATGAGTGCGAACTCGAGGAGACTGCCGGCGAACTCTTGAACGAACAACGGTGGTGTCGGCACCAGCGTGTCTTCCGTATCGATGCTTTCCATCGCGTTCGGCTCGTGCGTCAAGATCCCGAGCAAGTCGGTGGCCAGGGCATTGACGTAGGCGCAACCCACGATGTTGGTCGTCTCCTTGGCGGCTGACTCTTCGAGCTCGCCCCAGCTTGTCGTGGTGCCCATGGCTTGATGAAGGAGGAGGTCGACCAGGGCAAACCCCGAGCGGTCTTCAAACACCAGGAGGAGCAATCCCGTCATGGGGCCCGTCAGCCCCATCGTGCAGGCCGCGACCAGCGAGTCGGCCGGGCCGAGCAGCTCGGCCGAACGTGCCAGATCGACCAGTTCGACTTCGCTCACCGCCAGTTGAATTTCCTCGCCGAGCCACGCGAGAGAGCCTGTGAGGCCCCTTCCGCGCCGCGGTCGAAGATCATCTTCAAGTGGTGTCGCTGAACATCGGTCAAAATCGGTTGCATGCCCTGGGCGCCTTGAAATTCAACAAACGAACAGTGAGTTCAGATCGGTTCGGTTCGATTCGATTCGGTTCTATCAAACTCGCGTGCGGCACTCCGGGGCTATCTCGTCACCGCGGTTGAAACACTCTCTTCATGCCGCCTGGCCGGCTGCCGCGCGACCATCTCGAGAACGGCGTCCAGGTCGAGAATCAGCGAAACGCGGCCGTCGCCCAGGATGCTCGCTCCCGAGAGCCCCGGGATTGATCGGAAGTTCTTCTCGAGCGATTTGAGCACGACTTCCTGCATGCCGATCAGGTGATTGACGAGGAGTCCGATCGTCGTTTCACCGTTTTGCACGACCACGATCGTGAGCTTTTCGGATGTTTCCTCCGTCCTTTGCTGACCGTTGCGCGATCGTTTGCCGCCATCGCATGATGACGGATGATCGTCGCCCCCCCAGCGGAAGACGTCGCCCAGTGCGATGACGGCAACGATCTTCTTGCGAATCTCGATGGCCGGGCGGCCTTGCACCCGGTAAAGCTGGCTGGGACGGACCTCGACGATTTCATCGATGTGGTCGAGTGGAATCGCATAGACCTCGTCATAGATCTGAACCAGGAGACTCGACATGATCGCCAGCGTCAGGGGGAGCCGGATGGTGAATGTCGTCCCTTGCCCGGGTGTCGAGCGAACATCCACGGTCCCGCTCAGGTTTTCGATCCGGCTCTTGACGATGTCCATGCCAACGCCGCGCCCGGAGATCTCGGTGATCGTCTCCGCCGTGCTGAGCCCGGGATGCCAGATATAGGTGATCAACTCGCGGTCGGACAGCTCGCAAGCCGCTGCATGGTCGACCAGGCCCTTGGCGACGATCTTCTTGCGAATTCGCTCGCAGTCGATGCCGTGGCCGTCATCGCTGACGGTGATCAGAATGCTGTTGCCCCGGTGCGAGGCCGTCAGCGAAACGGTACCCGCGCGTGCCTTGCCGACAGCCTGCCGCTCGTCGGGAAACTCGAGCCCGTGGTCAACCGAATTGCGCACCATGTGAATCAAGGGATCGGAAAGCTCATCGATCATCCGCTTGTCGAGCTCGGTCTTTTCACCCCTGAGCTGGAGCGAAACCTCCTTACCCGAGGAAAGGCCCAGGTCGCGGATGACCCGGCGAAATCGC
Organism: uncultured Planctomycetota bacterium; assembly: GCA_963818265.1. Taxonomy (GTDB): domain Bacteria; phylum Planctomycetota; class Planctomycetia; order Isosphaerales; family Isosphaeraceae; genus CAWFRS01. Next base: position 1,912,811 of record CAWFRS010000001.1, read on the forward strand.
TCGAAAAGGGGACCGATCGGCACCATCCGGGTATCGAGGACGCCTTTTTGAAGTCCATCCGACACCCGGCTCAAGCTGTGGATGGTCTCCGAGAGCGACTTGAGCTGCTCGCGCGCGTCGCGGATCAGGTCGAGCTCACCCTGGATTGCGCGGAAGTTGTCACGAAGCTGATGCACATGAACCGACCAGCGGTCGAGCGAGCCCCCGGCCGAGCCGCTCTTGATCTCCGTGAGGCCCTCGAGACCCCGCGTGAGGCTATCGAGCCGCTCCCGCGTATCTGACGTGAGCGCCCGGGCGTTCGACCCGCGAAACAACTCATCGAGACTCCGGGCAATGGCGACAAATCGCGCCTTGGTAATCACCAGCTCGCCGGCCAGGTTCATCAAATGGTCGAGCCGATCGCTTTCCACGCGGATGGTTTCCGCGATCCTGGTCTTACCGGGAGGAACCGAAGATTTTGCGGGTGCGGCTTCTTCGCCGGGGCCGCCGCCGCTGCCGGTCGCTGTTGCTGCTGGTGCGGGCGCGCCTGGCGGTGTTGCGGTTTCGGCCTTCGCCACGGCGGGCGGCTCGCCGTGCGTCGGTAACGCCGGCGCGGGCTCGACAGCAATCGAGGCGGCGACCACGGTCCCCACCATGCTCGGGGTTTCGAGGCGAACCCTCTCGACCTGGATTTCGGCCACACCCTCGATATCGGCCAGGTTGCGCAGCTCGTCGATACTGGCTTCGCCCGTGAGATAGACGGTAAACTGCGTGAGAGGATCGATCTCGTCGAGTCGTTCCACGGGTGGATCAGTCGAGACGACCCGTGCTCTTGTCGAGAGCCGGTTAAGCACCAGCCGGGCCTTCATGTCGGCCAGGGGAAGATTGGGCTCGAAGATGACTGCCAGCATGATTCCACCTGACTCCGGCAAGGAGCCAGGCGCCGCCATTGCTGGAGCGGCGTCTCTTGAAACAGGCAATGAGCCAGGTGCTGGAGTTGGGCGCTGCGCGTCTGGAAGAGGAGCCGGCGTACTCTCGGCTCCTTCCTTGTCGCCAGCCGGCGTGGTGGCATCGAGATACGCGATGACTTGAGCCACCCGCTCCGAGAGATCGATGGTGCTCTGTCCCTCTGCGCGGAGGTCGCGGTGATAGTCGCGCAGGTCGTCGAGGCAGCCGAACGTCAGGTCCAGGATCGCTCGGTCAAGCCGGCGCTTCTTGCTTCGAAGTTGCTCGAAGAGACTTTCAAGATGATGGGTCAACTGATTGACCGGCTTGAATCCCATCACCACCGAAGCGCCCTTGATGCTGTGAAACATCCGGAACGCTTCCTGAAGCGCCTTGACGTCGGTCGGATCTTGCTCGAGGCGCAAGAGTGAATCGTTGAGCGCGGCGATATGCTCGTCGGTCTCGTCGAGATAAAACGGCAGTAATTCGGCCAGGTTGAAGCCCGACATCGCCGTCTCCACGAAAAAAGGCGAGGCTCGCACTCGCCACCAGAAAAATAAAAAGGATCAGTCGGGTTGACTTGATCCCGACGTCGTCAGGTAAGCCGCTGATAGAGCCACGGCTTGAGCTTGTTGAGCGAGTCGAGCATCATGTAAATCCCTTCGGTGGGGCCAATGACGAGATAGCCCCCCCTGGCCAGGGAATGAATCACGTTCTTGACCACGCTCCGTTTCGATTCCGCATCAAAATAAATCAGCACATTCTTGAGGAAAATACAATCGAATGGCTCCTCGTTGAGGGGTGCGAGCAAATTGTGCTGCTTCCAGGTGACCAGGGCCTTGACCTCCGGCTTGATCGAATCCAGCGCTGGGCCTTGCGCTGCTCGTCAAAAAAGGTGGCCCGCTGCGCGGGCTCGACCAGGCGGACGGATCGGGCGTCGTAGTGGCCCTGGCGAGCGTCGTTCAAGACCGCACCGCTCAAGTCGGTCCCGAGAATGGTGGTTTGCCAGCCGGATAACAGCGGCTTCTTCGTCAATAGCTTGATCGCGATCGAATAGGGTTCTTCACCCGTGCTGCAAGCCGCCGACCAGATTCGCAAGGTCTTGGGCCGTCTTGCGCGAGGCGGCCTGCTGGGTCATCTCGGCAAGAAATGCGTCACCAAACCAATCATAGTTCTGAATGTCCCGAAAGAAGTAGGTTTCATTGGTGGTGATCGCATCGAGAAAAAGGGGCATCTCGGCGCTGCCGGCGGGCGAGGACAGAAAGGTGTAATACTCGGCGAAGCTCGAGATCCCCGTGGCGCGAAGCCGCCGCCGCACGCGATTGCTCACCATCACTCGCTTGTTCTCGGCAATGCGGATGCCGGCGACGCGATAGATCAGCTCGCAGTACTTGTTGTATTCCCCATCAGTGAGCTCGACGTGGTTCATGAGTTTCGCGTGGAGCCAGCATGGCCGGATTTCAGACCTTGAATCCGGAAATGAGGTTCTTGAGCGAGGCGGCCTGAGCACCCAGCTCCTCGGCGCTGGCGGAAAGTTCCTCGGAGCTGGAGGCATTCGTCTCGGTCAGGCTGGAAACGCTCTGGATGGCCTTGTTGACCTCGGTCGAGGACTCGGATTGTTCCTTCGTCGAGTGAGCGATCTTGGCAATGCTGGCGGCCGTTTCATTGACGCCATGAACGATCTTGGAAAGCGACTCGCCGGCTTTTTCAGAGAGCTGCGCACCGTCGGCGACGCGGCGGGTCGATTCCTTGATGAGGGCCGTGATTTCCTTGGCGGCGGCACTCGAGCGCTCGGCCAGCTTACGAACCTCGTCGGCCACGACCGCGAAGCCCAGCCCGTGCTCGCCGGCCCGTGCGGCCTCGATCGCGGCGTTCAGGGCCAGGAGATTGGTCTGGCTGGCGATCTCGCTGATGACCTGAATAATGTCGCTGACCTGCTCGCTCGACTTCTTGATCAAGACCATGGCTTCAATGGCCTGTTCGACCGATTGACCCCCTTGCTTGGCAAGCTGTGTGGTCTTCTCGGCCTGGGCACTGGCGGCGTCGGCGTTGCGGTTGATGTCGACGATCGAGTGCGAAAGCTGCTGGATCGATGCCGACATCTCCTCGACCGTGGCGGCCTGGTTCTGGGCCGACTCGCTCAGGTAGTTGGCACTTTCGGCCACAACGCGCGAGCCCTCGCCAAACTGGCTGGCCGATTCGACGACCTGGCCGATGATGTTTTTCAGGTCCTTGATCATGCTGCCAATGCCTTCACCCAGCCGTCCCATGTCGTCGTCACCGCGCACATCCACGGTGGCAGTCAGGTTGCCTTCCGAGGCGGCCTTGGCGACCTTCATGAGCTGGTTGGCCTTGGTCTCCAGATCTTTCTTGGACTGGTCCATCCGCGTTTGCTGGTCGACCCGCTCCAGGGCCGATGACACTAACCGGCCGACGTTGCGCAGTGCGTCGAGCCGCCCTTCCGAGAGCGTGAGCCGCTCGTCGGTGAAAAAGTCCATGGTGCCGAAGACGCGGCTCCCCAGAATGATCGGAAAACAGACCCCTGACTTGAGCCCGCTGCGGCGTGCCGCCGGCGCGCGCGAGCAGCTCTTCATCTCGCCCAGGTCGGGCACGAAGACCAGGTCGCGGGTCTGCCAGGCCTGGCCGTTGAGCCCCTCTCCCTCGCGGAACCGCGCGTCGGTGGTCACGCGTCGAAATTCGTCGCTGACCGATCCGGCGTCGTGGGCGAACTTGAGCGCTTGCTCCTCGGCATTGACCTCCCAGAAAGAGCCGTAAGACCAGTTAAAGGCCTCACGCACCGAGGCCAGCGCCGAGGTGACCACGTCGCGGATCGTCCGGCACCGCCCGAGCGCCAGGAGCAACTGGTTGACCGCCCGGATATCGGCGGCCATTTCAGCCTCGCGTTTTTCGGTCTCGAGCTTGCTGGTGACCACCTCCCACGTGATCATCGGGCCCAGATACTTGCCACCGCTATCGACCATGGCGTTGACATTGAGCTCGAAGATCTCGGGGCCGACATTGATCATGGTCGTGCGCGGCAAGTTGCGTGGGTCCGCCAGGATTCGCCGCTGGTGCTCGGGGGCCTTGTGAAAGATATCGATCGAGTGCCCGACCATCTGCGCAACCTTGATCGGTAAATGAGCTTCAAGCCGCTTGAGCGTCTCGGAGGCCTTCCGATTCATGAACTGGACCTTCAAGTCGCTGTCGGCGTATAGCATGTTGACCGGCGCGTTCTCGACCATTTGCTTGATCCGGTTGAGATCGGCCTGCTTGGCGAGCTTCGCGACCTTGTCCGAAGCGAGCTGGCCGACCATCCGCAGCGCGGCCAGCCGTACCGCGGAGACTTCGATCGCCTCGAGCGAGAAGAAGTCGAGCGTGCCCACGACCTCGCCATCGCACGTGATGGGCATGGCAATGGCCGTCTTGATCCCGGCGCGGCGAGCCAGGGGCGCACGGCAACAGTCGTGCAAATCGCCCAGGTCGGCGAAAACAACCAGGTCGCGGCTGCGCCAGGCCCGCCCGTTGAGCCCTTCACCTTCGCGAAACGATGCGGTGCGGGTCAACCGCTGGAACTCGTTGTCGACCCGGCCCGATTCCATTGAGAAAACCAGCGCGTTTTCCGCCCGATCAATGGTCCAGTACGACGCATAGGCCCAACCGAACTCCTTGCGGATGTTATCGAGCGCGGCTCGTACAATGTCGTCGATCGTCTCGGCGCGGATGATCGCGCCGATCGTGTCGACCATGGCCTGGGTGTTCGCGTTGGCTTCCGTGAGCAGCGATTGCGCCTCCTCGGCAATGGCAAATCCGGTCGGCGCGCTCAACGTGCCAGGACTGTTGGCACCACTCATGGCGGCTTTTCGTCTCACCTTGGCTTTGCCCACGGCGACGGCGGCGCGCCGCGCACCGGCGATATGGGGTTGTTCTTGTGGCGAGATTGGCGAATGAACGTCGGGGCTTGCTACGTGCCCGTCATCGCCCGCACCGGCGCCTGGCTTCAACTCTTTGGATTTGTCGCGCATGTTGCTTCGTCGGTAGTCAAAGTTCAGTGGAGTAAAATGTACGCCTTCAAGAACCTCGGACTGTTTGTTTGCGTGATGCCACGAAAACAGGGAAATCGCCCTGGTTGGTCAGTCTGCTTCGGAATTCAATTCTGGCCAGTGATCAAGGTGCTTTGCTCGTCAAAGAGCTTTTCGATGTCCAGGATGATCAGCAATCGATCTTCGAGCCGAGCCAGCCCCGCGATGTACTGGTGGGCGACGGCCAGAACCGACAACGGCGGCGGTTGAATCTGGTCGCGGTTGATCCGCATGACCTGGGTCACAGCATCGACAATACAGCCAACGGTCTTGTCGTGAATGTTGACGACGATCGTGCGGGTCTCGTCGTCGACCGGCCGGGCTGGCAATCCGAACCGCTTGCGCAAATTCACGATCGGAATGACCGAGCCCCGCAAGTTGATCAAACCCTCGATGAAATCGGGAACCTGAGGGATCCGCGTGATCGGCTTCATCAAGATGATTTCCTGGATCTTCGTGATGGCGATCGCGTAGTCTTCGTTGTCCAGCCGGAATCCGACAAGCTGAATGATCGGGTTATCAGCGCGGCGGGAGACACCCTCGGCCGACTCGACCTTTCGAGATCCAGCGAACATGGATGCACGCCTTGATAGTGACTCGACTCGGGAACGTTCGCTGAGAGCCAGCGGTACGCGTTTCTTGGTCAATCAGATGGCAAAAGGGCGCACGAATCCCCCCTCCAGGAGAGATCAACGTCGTGATTGCCCGCGCCATGGCGCCTTTACTTGACTCTTTATCTTACCGCGCGGTTCTCATTTTTGTGATATGCCAATTTGAGAAAGCCGCGATTCCGACGTAAGCGACCGGCCGGTTGCAACTCGCGCGAGCGGTCGCTCGCGTCGCCGCTGATTGGCGAATGTTCCCGTGGATTTTTTCGCCCGGACAAACGGCACCCGGTGGCAGCGTTTCACCGCGGCTCCTTCACGGCCCCGCTCACGGTTCTCAGCCCGGGGCCCAGGCTGGCCGGCACACCCTCGAAGGGCAAAAAGAATGGGATCGATTGCAACGAGCCTGACGATTTCGCAGCCGAAAATGGCAGTGGTTGGCAGTGGATGGCAGCTTTTGGCGAGGGCTTGCAGATCGTTTCGGCCAACGCGAAGCGACCAGAAGCGATGTCTCGAGGCCGATGGCGGTCGCCCCCGAGGTCACTCGCCGAAGTGTCAGTTGATCCTGGTGTCGTGTCGTCCCCCCGTTCGCAACCTGGCGCAAGAGCGCAAAAAGCCATCGCATCAAGGTTGGCGCAGCGTGCTACCGAAACCAACTGCCCAAAATGAACCGACAAGCTTACGAACGACGAGGAAAATGGAGGAAGCGAGGGAGTTCGGAGATTGGTCAGCTAAATCCACCTGGCTTCGACCACTTCACCGTTGAAGGGCTCGTCATGAGTAGAGCTGCGGACCGGCGAACCATCGTTGCAAAATCGAGTAATGACTGCCCATTCTCTTTGCTCTAACTACAATATACGCACCTCGCCCGATTTCGTGCTTGCGCTGCACCCATTTTGTGGCTGAAATCGGATCCGAAACCATGTTCCAGCACAGACTTCAAATATTTAACAAAATTTTTTTATGGCGTCACTAAATACACGGTAAAGAGGGCACGAAGCCGCGAGGATTTCTTCTTTGCCAGTCGGCACACGGGCTATCAACGGGTGACACACACAGTATCGACGACCGAGTTGACGGTAAGATCTCGTCACGCATCGCATGAGTCGGTTGTTCTCGACTGACCGCAAGCCAGGTGCCATGGAGATCACGATATGAACGCGATCAACAGCGGTCACTGATCGGATAGCGTGCAGTCCCACCCCGATTTTCAAGCCCTACCTGCATGTTTGCCGCCACTTCCCGCGCCCGCGAATTCCATGAGCGTCGGTGCGCCGCGTTCCTTTGAAAACGGGAGAATTCAGTACTCCAAGCCCTTTCAAATCATCATTCAATTTGCGACGATGCCGTGGTCGTTGTGGACCATCAACCTGGGTTCCAGATGATCGGCTGTCAGCGTCGACAGCAATGACCTGACATGACCGAGCATCGTTGCGATCCGCGTTAATCCACCAGGAATCGCGTCATGCACCCCACCACCTCGAAGTCGAAATTGCGCGCTTTCAAACCAAGAATAACGAAGCATCTCTGCTTGCCAGTTTCCGAACGACTTGAGAGCCGGCGTTTACTTGCCACGATTTTCCTCGCGCAGACGTCCGCACCGTTCGCTTTGGTCGGTCGACCGTACAGCTTCACAATGGCGGCGTATGGACCCGATGCCGATAGCAAAGGACCTTACACATACACCAGGCCCGCGGATTTCGATGGGCTGACCTTCGCCGCAACCAACAACGTGCTCGTGCTCAGTGGTACGCCACTCGAGTCGGGAACGTTTTCATTCACGCTCGATGTCACCGATCAGGCCGGCGATACTGGCGCGCAAAATTACACGTTAAGCGTCGCGAAGCCAAGTGTTCCGGGGATCAATCTCTGCCTCGACGCGTCGAACAGTTCGCTCGAAGCGGCCACGGCTGGGGTACCGTACAGTGAAACGCTGAATGCGACCGGAGGAAATAATCAATATACTTACAACGTGCCTTCGAATGTCGACGGATTGACTCTCTTTCCTTATCTGAATACGGTTGAACTCAGCGGGACACCCCTCACAGCCGGAACCTTCCCTTTCACCGTGACCACCAACGATAGCGCGGGCGGCAAAGGCACGCAATCGTTCGTTCTCGATGTCGGCATCGGTTTGGTTCCCGGCATGTTGCCCTATCCGGGCGATTCATTGGCGCCCGGCCTCGTCGGCCAGCCCTACCAGCAGGCAATCAGTGCCATGGGCACAACGGGTACCGTATCCTTCTCACACCCGGCAACCGTGGACGGTCTTCAACTCGACACTCTGAATGGCGCGCTCGTGGTCCACGGTACTCCCCGCGCTGCGGGAAGCTTTCCCTTTTCAGTGACCGCCGATGATTCCGCGAATCGCTCTGTGAGTTTTGGCTATACGCTCAACGTGGCATCGAGCCCGGTGACGCTCGGTGTTGTGACCGCAAGCGGCCAGAAGTCGACCGATCCCAATTCGCTCGCACCGGCCGAGGTTGGTCAGCCTTATAGTCAAACCTTTGACGTTTCAGGTGGCAGCGGGACGTATCCCGCCTCATCGCGCAATTTTCCGACGGATGAGGTCAATGGTCTCGGGTTCACGTACGACGACCATGACAATACACTGACCCTCTCGGGCACACCGACACAAGCTGGCACGTTCGGTTACCTGGCCGCGATCACCGATAGTTTCGGTCTGACGAGCACCGTCCAGCAGTACATGCTCTACGTCGCCGGTGCGTCGAGCGGCCTCAACCTGGCGGCCAACGGCGCACCGACTCAACCGCTCGCTCCGGTCAGTCTGCCCGCCGGCAGCGAAAATATGCCGTATATTCAAACCTTCGTCGGCTTTGATGGTGCCGCCGGCTATGATTACTCCATCGATGAATCGAAGTCAGCACTTCCCGCCGGCCTGACTTTCACGTCCAACAGGGTTGTTGCGACCTTGAGCGGTGTTCCCACCGAGGCGGGCACTTTTCCGATCGTCGTCGACGTCGATAACGACGGCACCAGGATCTCGACCCCTTATCTGCTCACGATCGCGCCGGTCACGCCCCTGCAATTGACTCGTCAGTCGATCGAGCCGGGGATGGTGGGCCTTGGCTACACGCAAGCCTTGATCAGCGACGCCCTGAGCGCCTACATTCCATCGATTGTGTGGAAATATTTTCCGTATCAGTTCACGGCTGCCGGAGGAAGTGGCGGATATCTGTTTACAGCGGCTGGCCTTCCGCCCGGAATGACTTTTACGTCCGACGGCCAGCTTGGTGGAACTCCGGCACTCGTGGGCGATTTTGCAATCACCGTTCGCGTTACGGACAGTGCCGGCGATTCGGCCGCAAAGACTTACGACCTGTCCGTGGCGCCATGCCCGCCGTTTGGCAATGGAGAGAGCGTCAATCCCTATAATGACTTTACCGGCGTTGCCTACCAACCCGACGTTGTGAAAGCGGCTTTTGGTTATAACAACGTCATCCTGAGTGGCGGCGTGATCGGGACGGGCAAGGGACAGACGATCGCCCTGATCGAGAACTCCGATCAAGCATCATTCGTGAGCAGTATTCCTGCCTTGACGCTCAATCGGCCTGACCAGGTCAGTTATGCAAACAGCGATCTTGCCGCCTTCAGCACGGCGGAAAATCTACCGCAATTCGGTCAGTCCGCAGGGGGCGATGCGCCGGTATTCATCAAACTCACGAGCGACTTGACCACCGACTATCCTCTCGCTATTGTCACGCCCGAATCGGGGCCGCAATACATCGGCTCCAACGGCGAGTTCGCTCAAGATGTCACGACAATCCACAGCCTCGCGCCTGAAGCGAACATCGTCGTGTTCATCGCCCCGCCCGGTGCGACCGACGACGATCTTGCCCGGATCTATCAAACGGCGATGTCATTTCCTAACAATATCCCCGGTCTTTCGCCGGCGATGAGTGAGGCGCTCCAGGGTCTTCCGCCCGTTTCGATCGTGTCATCAAGCGTTTATAACAGCTATGTTGAATCTCTCGATGAGCTCAATCAAGAGAAGGAATACCTTCCACCGTTCCCGACCACGCAGCCGGCATCGGTTGTCATTGCGGCCGGCGATACTGGATACTTCGTGCCCTGGATCACAGGACCGCAGTATCCGGGTAATTCCGGCAATGTGATCAGCGCCGCGATGACCCAGCCCTCGATCAGCTCTGACGGCACCCTGTTAAGCGAGATTGGAGTCTCGAACGCGGGCGGGGGTCCCAGCCTTTACTTGCCCCAATCGAGCTGGCAAAACGGAGTGGTCGACTATTACAGCACGACCACCCGCGTTTCGCCGGATGTCGGAATGGTCGGATCGTTCAATAGCGGCATGCTCTTGGTTCTGAACGGGCAATGGGACGAGGCCAACGGCTCCAGCAACGCGGCACCGGCCTGGGCCGCTCTGCTCGCGATCATGGACCAGGGACGCGCCCTACTGGGCGAGCAGCCGATGACCACGGCTGAGGCGCTCGCTTCACTGTACTCGCTTCCAGCCAGCGATTTTCAGAAGATTACCCAGCTCGATGACGGCACCGATGTACCGGGCAACTACAATGATGCAGCCGGACTCGGAAGCCCCGTGGCAAATCGCCTCGTGGCGGGAATGGACGGCGGCCACGACATCATTTCGGGCAGCCTGATTGATGCGGCGACCGGGTCCGGACTCGCCGGGTGGACGGTCTTCCTGGACGTTGACAACGACGGAGCCTACCATCCGGGGGTCGACCCCACGACACTGAGCAACGCCAGCGGCGCCTATCAATTCCTTGTGGCTCCGGGAACCCATTACCAGGTTCGCGTGGCGAGCCCCGCGGGATCACAATGGGTTCAAACATCCGCGGATCCTGGAGCCATCTCGTTCACGCCGGGGAGCGACCTTGCCGCGAACAATGTCAACTTTGTTTTCGACGTGGTGATACATCATCCGACGTTGCCGCTCAACGGTCGCCTCGACCCGGCGAGTGACACGGGTCTTTCCGACGACGACGGCATCACATTCGTCGCGAGCCCGATCTTCGAGGGCACGACCGCCGCCGGCGCGGTCGTCCAGGTCTCGGCCCAGTTGCTGGGATCATCGAGTGTTGTCGTGATCGGCACCGCGACCGCAAACAGCCAAGGCAACTGGAGCGTGACATCGTCGACTCTCAGCGACGGCCGGTATACGATCACCGCGAAGGTCGCCGATCAGACGGGCGATTCGCCGAGCACAAGTGTGCTCCTGCCGAACCCAACCGAAGGATACCTGACCATCGATACCCAGTCGCCGCGCATCGTGGCGGTTTCCATTTCACCGCGGCAGGGACAAATCTTGATCACGTTCCAGGACAACCTTTCTGGCCTGGCTCAGCCGATCGCGCTAAATTCGCAGAATTACGTGCTCCGCCGCTTACGGCGCCACCCATTTGAAAAAATCAAGGTCTCAACATCAGTGCCGATCGCGTCAGACGCGCCCCAGGTCGTCGTGCTTCAGTTGGACAGCAAGGCGGTACGACGATCGGGTTCATACGGCCTGGAAGTGTTGTCGGGTGGCATCGAGGATGTCGCCGGCAACCTTCTCGCCGGCAATTTCGGCGGGCTCTTCCCGACGGGACCGGTCCCGGGCGGCCTGCCCGCGAACGCAACATTCCGGGCGGGGTTTTCGATGGTCGGACGCCGCGCGACGAGACTCCGTCCCCTCACGGCGCGATTCTTCGCCACTTTGGGTCAGACGCCGCGCGCAACGAGCACCTTTCCTCGGGGGGCACGGGAGTGAAGCCGGGGGGGTGAAAGCGTGATGCGATCAGGTATTGGGGCGCACTACCTGCGACCCGGGCTGGACAGAACGCGATCAAGCAAATCCATCGAAATCCGCTCCGTTTCTTTTTGCGGTTTGAAATTCATATTGGAGTCGTTCTGCTGAATCTGCCATTTGGGGAGGCCAGATGATCCGTTAAGAACGGTCCCGAAACCGGATCAGACGAAGGCCGCCCGATGCTTCTCGATGAAGGCCTCGAGCGTCATGCGTCGTGGCCGCCTCCAGACCCGCGGCCGAGCCGAATTGAAGAAATCCATCGAGGTGAGGATATCGGTTTGTGAAAGCGTCGGCAAAAGTCCCCTTCGGTGGTGGGCGTTACGCCCGAGTCACACCCCGGGTATATTGGTAGCCAGGCGGATCCTCACCGGGGATGGCAGCGCGTGACCGAGCCGCGCCCCTTTTGGTTGGACGGCCTTGATTCAGGAGGCTCTGACCATGTCCACAATCACCTCAAACTCATCGGGGACCTCCACGGTGCTGGCCCAGGAGAACGATCCGGCACATCCTGTCTCGGTCATGATCGACTCGACGGAAACCCTCTACCGCTTAACGGTCGAGGAGTACGAGCAGATCGCGGGTTTCCTGGACGACGATCGCGTCGAGCTGATCGATGGCTACCTGGTAAAAAAGATGACCAAAAACCCGCCTCATGTGATCGGCTGCGCGCGTGCCCTCGCGGCGCTCACGCGTACCGCGCCGGCTGGATGGTATTGCAGGCCAGGAGAGCCGGTCCGGCTCGGACTGCGCAACGAGCCCGAGCCCGACGTGTCGCTGGCGCGGGGAACCGTCGACGATTATTCAGATGGACACCCGGGGCCCGCTGACGTCGCCCTGGTCGTCGAGGTCTCGGATACGACGCTGCCCAAAGACCGGCGCCGGAAGCGAACGTACGGGCCGGCCGGGATTCCGGTCTACTGGATCGCCAACCTCAACGAGCGGGTTGTCGAGGTTTACACGGGGCCGGGCCCTGATGGCTATGCGTCGCAAACCGATTACACACCGGGGATGGACGTGCCGCTCTTCATTGACGGCGTGATCGTCGGCCACATTGCGGTCGACGAGCTGCTGCCCTGATGATCAGGTCGGCACGCGCGGACAAGGCACGCGCGGAACCGCGCTTTGGTCACGCCCTTGCTCGGTGGCGGCCGCCAGCACCTTGTCGTCCAGGATCAGGCAAGGCCAATCAGGCGGGCTTCCTTGCTCGAAATCGCTATTCTGACTCTCGGAGCACATCGTCTGTAACGTAAAAAGTTGTCTCGGCGACAAGTCGATTTCGCGTTTGTTCGTAATCAAGAAGATTTTTAACCCCGGCCTCTTCGATGATGGCGAGTGTGCCGGCCACTCGGAGGCAGCGACTCTCGGCTTTCCTTGAGCCCTTACGCTCATCCAGTAAGACCCAATCCGCCTTCAACTCCTCGGCCAAGACGAACGCGTGGACAGGCGTCGGGGCCGCTCGGGGGCATGCCCACGTCGTCCATGCATCCTCCGCGTGTCATACTCAGCCGTTACGCCCCTTCCGCGCGATGACTGCCCTCGCGTGCCCTCTCATTAGCATCACTCACGCGCCCTGTCGTCGCCTCGCCCACGTTCCGAGGCCCACAACAGCGGCGATGCCGGATAGGAGCAGAGTCGAGGGTTCGGGGACGATATACGTGTAGGTGACGAAGCCCTTTGCATTGGCGGTTGCAATGGTCGACGCGGAAGCGCTGCCTGTCAAAACCTCAAGCTGGTATCCTGTCAGGGTCGAGACCGTCAGATCAATCTTATTCTTTCCAGTAAACTCTTTCAGGATCTTGGACGCAGTATACGTGACGTCCGAGGTGTTTGTTCCTTTATCCGTACCCGTTGAGGGATAGGTTTTCGTGCCAACAGCTTTGCTGACCGAGAACGACTCCACGTCGGTAGTGACGTCGTTGAATTGAAGAATTCGATTCTGGGGATCAGTCAGTCCGAGCAACACTTCGGTGTCCACGGTGCCGGTCGTTTTGCCGGTGCCCGTGTTCGTGATGGTCATTATGGCGGTGATCTTCGATGTGTAACTGATCTCCACGGATTCCAGAGTACCGAGCGAAGGATCAAATTTTTGCGCCTTCGCGATCATCGAGAAGTCCGTTGGCGTTTCATCGATGCCGGGAGTGAAAGAATAGGTGATACTATCGGCATGTGCCAGCCCGGATCCATCATTCAGGAGGCCGCCGACAACGATCGCTAACGCGATCAAGTTCACGAGGCGTCGCATCAAGAAGCTCCTCAAGTCAAGGGATAACGTCGTCCCAATTGAGTGACCAAATCATCGGTCGTTCTGGGTCATACAACTGACCCAATCAAGAATCTATCAATAAAGCACTTTTTAGAGTGAGCCCCGTTCTCTTCCGACCCGTCTCGGTCACTCCAGCCCGAATTCGGTTCAAACACACCGATCCGGTCGCAATCGGAACGAAAAACTCCGAAGGCGCAGTCATCGTCGATAACGAAATTGAACGGTAACGAGGGCCAATTGTCAAGAAAGCGGGTCAAGAAAGCGAAAGCGGGAAAGCGTCGTGAGAAAGAGCCGATTGCAGGCACGCACTTATCGCGGTGCATGTCCTTGCATCACGATCGACGATTATTCAGATGGACACCCGGGGCCCGCCGACATCGCCCTGGTCGTCGAGGTCTCGGATACGGCGCTGCCCAAAGACCGGCGCCGGAAGCGAACGTACGGGCCGGCCGGGATTCCGGTCTACTGGATCGTCAACCTCAACGAGCGGGTTGTCGAGGTTTATACGGGGCCGGGCCCAGATGGCTACGCTTCGCAAACCGATTACACACCGGGGATGGATGCGCCGCTCTTCATCGACGGCGTGATCGTCGGCCACATTGCCGTCGACGACCTTGTATCCTGATGATCAGGTCGGCACGCGCGGACAAGGCGTGTGTGTGGAACCGCGTTTTGGTCACACCCTTGCTCGGTGGCGGCCGCCAGCACCTTGTCGTCCAGGATCAGGCAAGGCCAATCAGGCGGGCTTCCTCGCTCGAAATCGCTGTTCTGACTCTCGGAGCACATCGTCTGTAACGTAAAAAGTTGTCTCGGCGACAAGTCGATTTCGCGTTTGTTCGTAATCAAGAAGATTTTTAACCCCGGCCTCTTCGATGATGGCGAGTGTGCCGGCCACTCGGAGGCCGCGACTCTCGGCTTTCCTTGAGCCCTTACGCTCATCCAGTAAGACCCAATCCGCCTCCAACTCCTCGGCCAGGGCGATAGCGGCAGCTTCCCCAGGCCCGAGTCGAAGCGAAGGGTCGATGCGAGTTGGTTCCTGGACGGTGAGCCATTCAGGAAGTGAATCCGTCCACCGACGAACCGGTTCCGGACTTCGAGGATGGGCAAGCTCCCGAATGACCGCTGACGGTGCCAACACCCGGCCGAACAAGGCCGGAAGTATATGGTCCGAATCGATGAGGATGAGATAGTTGAGCGGTGTCGTGTCGGAGACGACAATCATTCTGGCCTCGCATCCCGCAGGGCGGCGGCTTGGGCTCGCATCTCCTCAGCGGTGACGCCCGACGAAACCTGGTGCCGCTTGAGGATCCCCTCGGTCTCAAGGCGGCTTAACCCCAGAGCCTCGGAAAGCTGGTGATGGGTAATCCGGTCCTGACGGTAGAGATCGACAAGAAACGCCTCTCGGGCCTCACCGTTTAGGTCCGCTCTGTTGCTGGAAAGTTCCTGCTCAATTTCGCCAGGTATCTCAAAACTGATGTTCATACGGTGTCCCTGAACTCGTGTTGATGAAGTCATCGAGCGTCAGCGTGGTCTTTCGGCTTTCATCTCGGTTGCGACCCGGCTCAGGAGTCCGGAGGTGCCCTTGGAGAAGCTGATGGATGTAGCCAGCCGGGTCTCATTCACTCGTTACGCGCTCGCTCACGGGAGGGTTCGTGGCTCGTCGGGTTGACGTTCGATGTTGATTGTCGTGGTCGTCCCCAGCTCCCGGGAGATTCGTCTTAACCATCATACCGCAAGAAGCCTGACCGTGGCAAAAAGGCCCCGCTCCCCGATCGGCTCGAAGCAAGACGAACGCGTGGACAGGCGTCGGGGCCGCTCACGCCATAGGCGTCGAGGTGGGAACCGACACTGACCAACGAGACGTTCTCAATCATCGCCTACGCGATGATCAGGCGGTCGAACGGGTCTTCGTGGTGAATAGGCAATGTGGTCAGAGCGGCGGTGTGGCGCGGCTCGATCGGGAGGACATGGAACCCGTTGTCGTCGATGGCCCCCCGAAAGAAATCCTCGTACGGCAACGTCAGAGTCTATTTTTTCATGCTGATCTTGATCGCGATCTCCCAGTAACTCGCCGGGCTGACCAGTTTCTCGTGCGACGGTTCGAGAATCAGGCTCGAGGCACTTGCGCTGAGGCGGGAGTCGTTCAGGGCGAACCAGAGGAGCGTGTGGGTATCAAGCAATAATCTCACGGCATGTACTCAGAAAAGTCGGCGAGGTGCTCGTCATCTTCCGCGAGGATGGTCAACATCCCCTGGCAACGGCCCGGGACGGGACGCGGCATCTCAAGTGGAGGGAACCATCACCAACCGGGCGACAGGCCGATTATCCTTGGTGATGGTCACGCCCTCGCCTGGCACCAGCTTTTCGATCAGTTCGGACAAATGACTCTGTGCTTCCTGCAGGGTTACCGTATTCACAACTTGCCCCCTCGTCGGTTTGCGAAGATGCGAAACCATCACGCGCATTTTACCAGGCAAGAGGCCGCCGTCTCGACCATCACCGAATCGAGTACGTCGTACCCCAGATCGGCGATTCCGGCGATTTACACGCGGTATCCCCAGAACTTCCTTGATGATGCCGACGCCGCTCGAGGCGCCAGAGTCCGAACAGGTCGGAGCGGAGCAAGGGGGAAAATCGCCAGCTTCAACGCCCGCACCCCGGCAGCGTCGCCGGCGGATTGATCCTGGCGAGAAGACTCGAGGGTCACAAGCTCAGCTTGCCTGATGCCATGTTCGAGCGGTTGGAGTTGACCGCGATCAAACGGCGATCGACCGTCTCGGCGATCGCGACGGAGATCCTGGATCAGAATCTGCCGAGATTGCGGATTGAGCAGAATGGATGGCCGAGGCGAAGGGGTCGCAACGCCCTATTTCTTTTTGTATTTCGCAGCCAACTTGCCGCCTGTCGTGACGATTCCCGCGCGGCAAAGCGTTTTCATAACATCGTCACTCGACATTTTGGCGATTTTGTTGGCAACACGCTCGTACTGTCCGTCAGCGCGAGCGACTGCCGACGCCTTACGAACGACTGCTTGTTTTGCCGTACCTGCCGTCCCGCTGGGAGTGCCATACGGCGAGGATATTACTTTGGGTGCGGACGCAGATTTGTATGTGTGTGTCTTTGCAGATCCAGCTATCGGACCAGATTCTTTTATTGGTTTCTGTCGGGACATAGGCGCCTCTCGCTGTGTCAATTCTTGGCTCGCCATCGTCTTCGTTCTGTTGATAGAAGAAATTGAAGGCAGAGCAATCCAGGTGCTTAAAAGAGTGTTCATTCTTCGGGATTTCAACCCTTGCCCGTTTCATTGATTCTATCATGGCAGCTCCAGATTTTTGCAGTGCCACGACATTTTTAGCATCTAGCAGATCGAAGCAGTTCCCCAACCTTATCATTGCTCCGACGACCGCTGGAGTTGTAACTTTATTGCGTTTCTCGGCCCACCACAACGCCTGCTTAGGCGCGTACTCCCAAAAGTAGACGCCGGTTCCGAGCCAATCGTAGGGGCTGGCGCTTTCCTTGAACGGCTCGCCGTTTACAAGGGCGTCAGCAATCTTGGCTGATGTGCCGTGGTAACCGATTACGGTTCGATGGTAATCCAGATACGCCATGACAGGTTTGTCCAAGTAGCTTATCGCCAAAGGGATACCTGCAAGCTTATCACATTCCTCCCCGCATCACTTCAATCCGGAGTCGAGCGCGCCAGCTTTGATGCCAGGCGTCTAGCGCTCGCGATGTCCCCCATTGCAATCCCGAGGGGTGAAACCGGGACGCAACTAGATTGGGGCGCAGTGCCTGTCAACGGGCAGCTCTGGTCGGCGACATACTCTCCTGGATTAGCCAATTTTCAAGGCTTGCCGCTTCTCTTCGACGAACTTCAGATGATGGGCGAGGTGTTCGACGGCCCCGTTCACCATCTGAACGACCGTCCGATCGCCACGGTCGCCAATGACTCCGGCTCGCTCCCATGCCTCGGGCGGACTGGCCCTCAGGATGCGGGCGATCTGCTTGCGTCCGAGGTCGAAGAGCTCGAGCTCCTCTTCAACATCGCGGCCGTGATACGCGAGGGCGGCCAGCATGAGGTCGGGTTTGACCCGCTCGAAGACCGGCCGCTCCTCGGAAAGCACCCGCTTGAGCCGATGGGCGATGTTGGCGTCGGTGTCGACCAGATGGCAGACGACCTCGAGCACGCTCCATTTGCCCGGGATGGGTCGGGAGATCAATTGCTCGCGGCCCAGCCCTGAGACGGCCGCCCGGAGCTGCCCCGGGCCGGACAGAAAGCGATTGAGCCAATCCATCGAATCCGCTCCATTTCTTTGTGGGGAAATGTCGTTGTCGCCAATCGCCGTGCAAAGGTTGCGGGCGATCAGCAGCGAGTGGTTCATCACGGTGCCCAACCAGGGGAACGCGCGCTGTGCATGTCCACGCGTCCTTCCGCAGGTCTGCAAGCGGGGCGGCGCGACGATCTACGCGTGAAAGATCTGCTGCAAAAATCGCCTGCAACTGTTCGTTACCACTTCTCGCTTTTCGTGATGATTTGAAGTATAAGTGATGCGCGGCGCTTCCATTGATGCATGCGCTTGGCCGGAAGATTTTCGATGCTGAACCCTACGCTGCTCAACATTTCGGTTCGTAATGTACCGGCGCAAGGTGCCTTTGCGCCGGGCGAGGCGGCCTGGAATGAATATCGTGGAGGACCGGATACGCTATTGCGCTGGCTTGAAACCCAGCTTGGGCTGCTATCGGAAACGGTGCCACTGTCCAGCCGTATTCTTGAATTTGCCGGTCTGCTCGACGGTTACGAGAAGGCCGCGTATGCGAAGAGCCTGGGGGGGTGAAACCGGGACGCGATTAGATTGGGCGCAGTGCCTGTCAACGAGCAGCTTTTGTCGTCGGCATACTCTCCGGGATTCAGCCAGTTTTCAAGGTTTTCCGCTTCTCTTCGACGAACTTCAGATGATGGGCGAGGTGTTCGACCGCCCCGTTCACCATCTGAACGACCGTCCGATCGCCGCGGTCGCCAATGACTCCAACTCGCTCCCATGCCTCGGGCGGACTGGCCCTTAGGATGCGGGCGATCTGCCTGCGTCCGAGGTCGAAGAGCCCGAGCTCCTCCTCAACGTCGCGGTCGTGGTACGCGAGGGCGGCCAGCATGAGGTCGGGTTTGACCCGCTCGAAGACCGGCCGCGCCTCGGAAAGCACCCGCTTGAGCCGATGGGCGATGTTGGCGTCGGTGTCGACCAGATGGCAGACGACCTCGAGCACGCTCCATTTGCCCGGGATGGGCCGGGAGATCAACTGCTCGCGGCTGAGCCCCGAGACGGCGGCCCGGAGCTGTCCCGGGCCGGACAGAAAACGATCGAGCAAATCCATCGAATCCGCTCCTTTTTTTGCGGTTTGAAATCCACTTTCTCGGTCGAGAACAGCACCAGCACCTTCGAGCGGTCCCGAAGCCGGTTCAGACGAAGGCCGCCCGATGCCTTTCGATGAAGGCTTCGGGACGCGGGGGGGTGAAACCGGGACGCAATTAATAGGGAGGCGCAGTGCTTGTCCACGAGCAGCTCGAAGTGCCCGTTGCTGCTCCTGGTTCAACGCTCCGACAAAGATGCTTCTTGTTTCCGACCAAATCCAACCAACTGCCCCGCTTCGACAATCCGCCCGTGCTCACGGTCGATGATCTGACAGCCAGTCTCCCGCTGCAATCGGATGGCGAACTCCTCAGCTATCCAGTTTCGGTCGGCACCGACCCACCAGGCCGCGACGACGCAGCCGTTGCGGAAGTCGACTCGCGCACCGCACGCGGTCGCCGCGATCTTGCCCGGGGCCCAGACCAGCGCAGCGCACTGCACCGCCCCGCGCTCGTTGATGGTGATGATCCATCGACGGCTCAGGGGCGGTCAGTCCGGTGCAGCGGCCTGGCGCAGCTCGTGGAAGACCCCGGCGGCTTGAGCAAAGCGAGCGCAGCGGGCGTGCCCCGGAACCGCCGGCCTAGGCACCGGGGCACGCCCTCCGGGCTTTGCCCCAGCCACCCGGGCGCTTCCCTGGCGATTTCGCGGTGGAGATGAGCGAGGCGGGCGGTTGCCCTATTTTCTGGAAGAAGGTTGGAAGGATTTCCCGGGTCCGTGCATATTGAGTTTGTAGGCCGGTATAGGGGGACAGGCTCATGAGCGCGGGAGATCCTTCGGGCGTGCTTCGTAACATCGGGACGCTGTTTAGCGACGGGTGCTCGGCGGGTTGACCGACAGGCACCTGCTGGAACGGTTCGTGGACCGGAACGAGCCCTCGGCGCAGGATGCGTTCACCATCCTCGTCGAGCGGCACGGGCCGATGGTCTGGGGCGTTTGTCGCCGGCTGCTGCCCGACCAATACGCAGCGGCCGACGCGTTTCAGGCGACGTTCCTGGTGCTGTTAGGCAGGGCCTCGGCGGTCAGGGTCGACGACTCGCTGGGGCCGTGGCTCCACGGCGTCAGTCGCCGCATCGCGGCACGGGCGCGGGCCACCTCCCTGCGCCGGAGGGCGCGCGAGACCGGCGGGGTCGAGGCGGTGGCCGGCCCGGCCCCTGATCCGGACCGTGCCGAGCGGCTCGCGATCCTGGATGAAGAGATCGGCCGCCTCCCCGAGCGTCAACGCGCGGCGGTCGTCCTTTGCGACCTGGAGGGTCTGCGTCACGAGGAGGCGGCGCGCCGGCTCGGCTGCCCGGTCGGGACGGTCGAGAGCCGCTTGTCCCGCGGGCGGCAGCGGCTGCGCGACCGCCTGGTGCGGCGCGGGCTCGCTCCGGCCGCCGCGGCGCTCTGGGCCGAGATGGCCCGCGAAGCTTCGGCCGCGATGCCCGCGGCGCTCCTCAAGCAATCGGCCCGGTTCGTGTTGAGTTCTCCCGCGGCCGGCGCCGTGCCGGTGGCGGTTACCGCTCTTGCCGAAGGAGTGATCCGGATGATGTGGCTTGCCAGGCTGAAACCGCTGGTCGCCGTCGCGGCGGCCCTGATCCTCACGACCGCCGGGGTCGTCGTCCAGGGACGCCAACAGCCCGCGCCCGAGGGGCGCGGAAACAGGCCCCGGCCCAGGGAGTTGACCGTCCGGCCAAGGCGGCGAACGGCAAGACTGTCTTTCCTCCTAAGCCGACATACATAGAAGTCCGCTCGGTCCTGTTGAGTGCCGAGAAACAAACCATCCTGCCGGTTCGGGTCGTTAACTACGGCCTGAAGTACCAAGACTTCGACCGGCTCACGGCCGCCGTTACGACCGTTACAAGGGCGGTGCCGATCCGTGAACTTCCCAGGCAGATCCGCCACCAAGGACACGGCATCGAATGCCGCGTCGTGGGCACCACCCACGACTACGCCGCGGTTACTGGGTTGGAGATGGACCGGGGGAGATTCCTCACCGATGCGGACAATGCCGCGGCCCAGAACCATGTCGTCGTCAGCTCGGAGGTCGTCCAGGCCCTGTTCCCGGAAGAAGATCCGCTCGGAAAACCGGTCAAGTTCGGGACCGACTTCTACACAGTCGTCGGCGTGGTCAAGCAGGCCAAAGATCTCAAGGACAATGTCTACATGCCCTTGATGACCTGCAGGCTCCGCTTCGGCGAGCGGATCGTCAACAACCGCTCCGGGAAGCGCGAGGCCGTGGAGACGCAGCTCTCGCGGCTCATCCTGGAAGTCCGCGATGGTGCCGACGTCGCGGCAACTGCTGCGCTCGTCAAGTCCACCCTCCAGCCGCACCACCCCAAGGAAGACGTCGAGGTCGTCATCCTCAAACCCGACCGTAAGACCAGGTAGGCCGGCACCGCGGCGGGGTGAAACCGGGACTATGGTTCCTTGCTCGTCACCGTCTATTCGCCGGTCGACTCGATTGACGTCGGGAATGCAACCTTGGGCGCCAGCCCGCTTCAAGCACGGCATCAACGGCGGCCGCCGTCAGACCGCTCGACCGCGGCAGCGGCACGGCGCTGGCGACCGCGGCCCCGGCCTTGCTGAGAACGGCCACGAAATTCACGCCCCCGTTCAGCGGGCGGCCCAGAGCATCCAGCAGTGCGAGAGCCTGGACCGTGAGCTTGAGCGGCGGGTTCAGCACGAGCGACTTCCGCGTCGTCAGCGTGACCGTAAACGTCGACGGGTTATAACTCGCCTTCGCCAGCGGGAAAGGCTTGCTCTTCTGCTTCTTGCTCTTGGGCACGGTAACGAGGCCATAAATTTGGATGTTCTGCGCATTTACGGCGTTCATCGGCTGGTTGAATTGCAGCTCGATCACTTCCGTCGTTTTCTTGTTACCCGTCTCGATCTTCTGGATCGAGACGTTCTGAACCACCGCGGGCGGAGGCAGAGTAACGGTGACGCTGAAGTTCCGGGTGTTGTTGACGCTCGGCGTACCGGCAACCGCGACGTTGATCGCGATCGAATACGTGGTGCCCCCCTCTGCCAGGGTCGGAGTCCAGGTGAAAAGGCCCGTGGACGGGTCGATCGCGGCCCCCGACGGGGCGCCTTGCGGCAGGCTATAGACGAGCGTCCTGCCCAGGTCGGGGTCGGTCGCCGTCACCTGGACCGTGAGCGTGCCGTTCGTCGCCTCGATCGTGGCCGGCGCGATCGGGTTGATCGTCACGGGGGCGTTGGGCGGGCCGGTCACGGTGAAGGTGAAGGTGCCGCCCGGCGGCCCGGTGGCGATGTTGCCGGCGACGTCGGGGAACGACGCGAGGTCAACGTTCAGTGAGTAAATCGCCGCGGGAGGCGGCGCAACCGGCGTCACCACGATGGCAGACGTACCATCAGAATGGATGTGATAGACGGCGCTGATCTCGACGCGCCTTGCCGCCGGCGGTGAGCGATAGCGCGTTCGGGTCGGATGCCGAGAGCGCCGATGCGCCTTCGGTCAGCCCGGCCACGGGGCGGCTGAAATTGAGCGTGATGGCGGGATTGCCGAGCTGGTCGGCAGGCAGGGCGGCGATCGAAGCATTCTCGGCCGGTTCGGTGGTGAGGAACAGGCTCGTCTCGACCGTGATACTCGTCACGTTCGAGAGACTGCTCTGGGTGCCTCCAGCCGTGGCTGAAGCGGCGGCCGCGATATCATATGTTCCGTCGTTCAGAGGCAGGTTCGCCCCGCCCGCGAGGGTTATCGTGGCTGTGCCGTTCTGGGCCTGCGCCGCCGTTCCGAGAGCGACCGTGCCGAGCTTGGTGACTTCATAGAGCTGCACAAAGCTATTGGCTGGGTTGATGCCCGTGATGGTGAAGGCGAGCGGCGCCCCCGCGGACCCGTTGTTCCGGGTGAAGCCGTCGCTGTCGCTCTCGCCGGTGTCGTCGCTGGGGATGAGCTGGGGCCGGTCCGGTGGCACCAGCGCGTCCGGGCTCACGGTGACGATTCCGTCGGCGGAGGCCATGCTCCCGCCGGCATCGACGATGGCCACCTTGGTGTTGTACATGCCCGATGCCGCGTAGGTGTGCGTGCCGATCACGTTGAAGCCGCCCGATCCGTCGGGTGCGACCGTGCCGGCGCTGATGGACCCGTCGCCCCAGTCGATCGAGGCCGAGAAGTCGCCGATGTTCGGATCGGGGTTGGCGTCGATGAAGGTCGCCACCGTTGCGTCGACCAGCGGCGCACCGGGCAAGGCAACGAGCTTCGGGTTGCCGACGGCTGACAGCTCGGCATCCGCCACTTGCTCAACCACCACGCGCTCCGTTGCCAGGTCGAACTGTGGTGTGTTGGGGTTGCCCACCAGTTGCGTGCTGTTATCGGCCCAGATCGAGTCGAACACGCCGCCCGCGAATGTGACGGACGTGTTGTCGCCGTACTGGTTGCTACGGGCGATTCCGCTCAAGAGCGGGTTCGCGGCGTTGCTCGTGCCGTCGCTGACCTGGAAATTCGGCAGAAAACTGGCACCACCGTCGTTGCTCACGGTCGCGAAGAACTGGGTCTTGGTGTTGCCGGAGTCGTTGCGCGCGTCGTACCAGGAGACCGCCACGTTTCCTGTGGATTGGTCGACGGCGATGGAGGGCAAGAACTGGCTGTTCGAGCCGCCGTCGTCGTTGACGAGCACGGGCTTGCTCCAGGTCGTGCCCGAGTTGTCGGAATAGATCAGCTTGATGTCGGTGTTGGCGCTGCCGACGGCCGCGGCGTCGGTATAGGTCAGGTAGAGCCGGCCGGTGTACTTGCCACCGCCTGTGTCCCAGGCGAGCATGGGCGAAGCGCTCACGGTGTGGGCCTTTTGGGCCGGGATGGGAGCCATGCCGCCGACGTTGGTTGTGGTGACGACCGTGACTGGACCCCACCCGCCGGGGCCGACGCTGTCGCTGTCGATGCTCTCATCGATCGTGGCCGGCCCCGCGCCGGTGGGGTTAGTCTGCCAGGCGACCACCGCTTGCCCGTCCGGCCCGATGGCGATGGAGTCTTGCGAGGCGCCCGTGGCAAGGCCCCCTCCCGAGCCGCTAACTTCCTGAGGCGAATTGAAGGTCCCGACCGATCCCGGCCCGAGCACAACGGCCGCGATGCTCGCAATCGCCAGGTTCGGATCGCGGTACGAGACCCAAACACTGCCGTCTTCGCCCTGTTCGCCGGGGCCGGTCGCGAGCCTGGGCTCGACCGGGCCCGCGGTACTCGAGACGTCGTGGTCGCTGGTCAAGAGAGTGAAGCTCTGGCCGCCGTTGGTGCTGAGCAAGACTTCAATCACTTCGCCCGTCGCGTCCAAATAGGTCAAGAACAGGTTTCCATACTGGTCGAACACGGCGTTGGGCTCGCTGCCGGCCTCGGGCAAGCCGTCGCCCTGTAGCCCGGTGCCCAGCATTCGCGTGGTCCACGTGGCTCCGCTGTCGGTGCTGTTGGCTGCGAACAAGCCGCCTGAGCTGTTGCTGTTGGGGGGCGGGGTGTTCTCCGATGCCGCGAACAGGATGTTGGGGTTGAGGGGGTCAGAAGCGATCGTCCCACTGGCCTGGTAGCCGGGGTCCTGGCTGACGTCGACGTTGCCCACCGTGTCGATGCCGGCGTCTGGATCTTGCACGGTGACCGAGAGCGGATAGCCGCCGAACTCGGCATAGGTATGCGAGCCGGCCACGATGAAGGGCGAGCCCGAGCCCGCCTGCTGGCTGATGCTGCCGGCGCTCGTGGTGCCGTCGCCCCAGTCGATCGTGGCCGTGAAGTCGCTCGAGAAGAACTTCGGGTTGGCGTCGGTGAAGGTCGCGACCGTGCCCGAGAAGGGCAATCCTTCGGTGATCGCAGGGGACTCTACCGTGATCACGACCGGAACTCTGGCGACCTGCTCGACCACGACGCGCTGGGTGGCCACGTCCATCTGCGGCACGTTGGGATTACCGACCAATTCCGTGCTGTTGTCGGCCCAGATCGGGAAGAACACGCCGCCGCTGAACGTGGTGGTTGTGTAGTCGCCAAACTGGTTCAACCCCTCGGCCGAGTTGGGTGGGATGAGGGGGTTGGTTGCATCGCTCGTGCCGTCGCTGACCTGGAAGCCGGGCAGGAAGCTGCTGCCGCCATCGTTGCTGAGGGCGGCGAAGAATTGGACCTGCTTGTTGTCGGGGTCGTTGCGGGCGTCGTACCAGGAGACGGCGATGTTGCCCGTGGTCGGGTCGACGGCGATCGAGGGCAGGAACTGGCTATTCTCAGCCGGGTCTACCGGGACGGGGTCGCTCCAGGTCACTCCGTCGTCGTCGGAATAGATGAGCTCGATCTCGGTGTCCGGACTGCCGGCGGGCGGGGCGTTGGTGTAGGACATGTAGACGCGGCCCTCGTACTGATCGCCACTGTCGTCGAAGGCGACCTTGGGCTCGGAGTCGATGGTGCGGGTCTGCTGGGCCGGGATCGGATACATGCCGCCGACATTGGTCGTCGTGACTTTCTGAGCGACTGGCCCCCAGCCATTTGTGCCGAGGCCGGGGCCAGCGCTGTCCAGGTTGTCGTAGATTTGGGCCGGCCCGGCGCCGCCCGGGTTGTCCTGCCAGGTGACCACGGCCTGCCCGCTCGGCCCGATCGCGATGCTGTCATAGTTACCGCCGCTGGAGCCAGGTACTTCCTGCGGCGAGCTGAAAGTCCCGATCTGATTCAACCCGGTGACCGCCGCGGAGATGGTCGCGATCATTTGGCTCGAGTCGAGGTAGGAGACCCAAACGCTGCCGTCCGCGCCATCCAGGCCCGGCCCGGTCGCGATCTTGGTCTGGTCGACGCCTCCTTCGTTGTTTTCGTCGGTCACGCTGGTCAAGAGCCGGAAGGTCTGGCCGCCGTCGGTGCTGAGCAAGACTTCGACGGTGTTGCCTGTCGTGTCGATGTAGGTCAGGAAGAGATTGCCGTACTGGTCGAACGCGGCCTCGGGGTCGGTGAAGGACAAGGGGAGGCCGTCGCCGTTCGGGCCGGTGTCGGTGCCCAGAGTGCGCGTGGTCCAGGTCGACCCGCCGTCGGTGCTGTAGGCTGCGAACAGGCCTGCGATCACCCCCGGGACGTCCTGGTTGGAGGCCGCGAACAAGAGCCTGGGGTTGGCGGGATCGAGCGCGATGGTCCCCTCGGCCTGGTAATTGGGATTCTGGCTGATATCGACGTTGCCCACGGTGTCGGTGTCGGCGTCCACGTTCTGGATGGTGACCATCAGCGGATAGCCGCCGGGCGAATCGTAGGTGTGCGAACCGCTGACGACGAAAGGCGTGTCGGCGCCCCCCGGCTGGCTGATGGTTCCTGCGGTGGAGGGGGTGCCGTCGCCCCAGTCGATCGTGGCCGTGAAATCGCCGGAATCGTCCTGCGGGTTGGTGTCGGTGAACGTGGCGACGGTGCCGTTGTAGGGCTCGCCTTCGCTGATGGGGAAGGGCTGGACCGTGATTGCCAGGTGGCTAGGCACGTTCGCAACCTGCTGGCCGAAGATCGCGTTTCCCATACCGGCGCCGGGGGCGCCAGCGGCCCCTGCAACGCCTGGGGCGCCCGGTGCTCCCGCTTTTCCCTGTATACCAGTGGGGTCGCCGGATCCGGCAAAGCCGGCCTTGCCGCCGGAGCCGCCGGCTCCCGCCGCGCCCCCGTTGCCGCCCTTGCTGTCGGCGGCGAGGCCGTCTAGCGTCCCGCCGTTGTTCATGAGGACGAGCCCCGTCGCGACGAAAACGCCGCCACCGAACGCCGTGCCGCCGGCGCCTCCCGTGCCGCCATTACCTCCTGCTCCGCCTGAGCCCCCGGAGCCGCCGGCGCCTCCTGGGCCGACCTGGCCATTGGTGACTTGGCCGTAGCCACGCAAGCCGCCGCCTCCGCCGTTGCCGCCAAAGCCCCCGGTTCCGCCATTGCCCCCCTTGCCGCCGATACCGCCGGCCCCACCGGTCGCGATGCAGCCGGTGACAGCACCCAGGTTCAAGTCGACGGTACCTCCAGTGACTGCGATCCCGCCACCGTAAGCACTGCCGCCACTTCCGCCCTTGCCCCCCTTGCCGCCCGCTTCTCCCGCATTTCCTGGTGCGCCATCGCCCCCGGAGCCGCCATTGCCGCCGACTCCATTTGCGCCCAAGGTGCCTTCACCTCCGCCTTGCGGAGTTCCCCCAAAGTACCCACCGATCCCCGCAGTTCCTCCGGTGCCTCCCAAGCCCCCGTTGCCGCCGCCATTGCCGAACTGCCCCCGCTGGGTACCGCCGGTACCGCCGGCGCCGCCTGTAGCAAGGTCGGCGTTGAAATTGGAGTTTTGTAAGGTGAGCGAACCATCGGCGACGAAAATGCCACCTCCCGCCGCGTCTCCCCCTGAACCGCCGGCCCCGACCGTGGCGGGCTTACCATCGTTGCCCGCCGATCCGCCGTCTCCGCCCGCGCCACCGCGGCCGCCGGACGCTCCGTTACCGCCGTTGCCCCCCCTGCCGCCCTTCTGCGAGTTGGACCCGCCGTTGCCACCGCGGAAGCGCGTACCGCCGCCTTCGCCGCCGCTGCCGCCGTTACCCCCGTCGCCGCCAGCGCCCCCGGCTCCGCCTCCGCCCCCCGTACCGCCCTTGCCACCCAGCGCCTGGTTGCTCGAGACCGAAGCATTGGTGAGCTTGATAGTGCCTGCGAGGAGGTAAAGACCGCCCCCCGATCCCTGGCCTCCGCTTCCTCCTTGCCCCGCTGGCCCACCTGGGCCGCCGTTGCCGCCATTCCCGCCCGCTCCACCGGCGCCGCCGCTTCCGTTCTTGCCTTCATTCCCGCCATTACCGCCAACTTTGCTCTGCCCGTTACGCGCCCGGGCCCCCGTAGCCGCCGTGCCCGCCCTTGCCGCCCGTGCCGTTTGCCCCGTTGCCCAGGCCGTCGTTTTCGCCATACCCGCCGGTCCCGCCACGTCCGCCCGCGCCACCCTTGCCGCCTCGAGCCGTGTTCGTATCGAGAGAGCCGCCGGTGATGGTGATGCTCCCGCCGGCCACGTAAAGCGCACCGCCGTCTCCATCGCCTCCTTTACCGCCCGCCCCGCTGGCGACAACGGTGTATGGGGGCGCATTGGGAGCATTCTCGCCGGGCTCGCCTGGTTGACCGGCTTGGCCTGGCCCACCGGCTGCGCCGGGAAGATTCCCCCGGGCGCCGTTTGCACCACTAGAACCATCACCGGCAGGCCCATAGTACGCCATTGAGATGTGCGGGCCGGAGCCAAATCCGCCCGACCCGCCCGCCCCACCGACAGCCTCATTGTTGTCGATGGAGGAATTCACCAGGCTCACGGTGCCGGAGCCCACGTAGATTCCGCCCCCCTGTCCGTCGCCGCCCTGACCACCAGGCCCTGGGGTCTTGCCCTGGGCACCATTGCCACCGCGACCCCCGACCGCTTGGTTGTTCACGACCGACGATAAGGTCAGGCTCAAATTGCCCGAGGCCAGGTAAATGCCGCCCCCCTGGGCGCCGCCGCCGTTGCTCCCATGCGTGCCAGCAAACGCTACGCCATGCGCAGTCGTCACATACCCCGTGGCGGCGGCGCCGGTCGCGTTGTTGTTCGAGACGCTCGCGTTGCTGAGCGAGACCGTCGCGCCGTCGATCAGCATCCCGCCCCCTTGGGTGGGGCTGGTCGACCCGATTTTTTGACCATCAGCCCGGCCGCCGGTGACGCTCAGGTCCATGAGCAACACATTTACGCTGTATCCGCCCGCGCCGGAGAGCTGGGTTCCCACGATCTGAAGGATGCGATTGTCAAAATCGGCGCCGCCTTGAATGATCGACTTTCCCGCTCCCTGGCCGACGATGGTGTATGTCTTGCTCGGCACGCCGCTGGCGGAGTTCTGGATCAGCAGGTTGCCATCCGTGGAATTTGTCAGTGAATATGTTCCGGCCGCGAGATTGATTGTGTTCGCGGCATCGCCGTTGGAGTCAGCCTGGTCGATGTCATCGCGCAGGCTGCCGCCAGCGCCGTCGGCCGTGCCCGGTATCGGGCTGAACACGGCCGGCGCCAGACGCGGCTCCAGGAACATGAGGTTGACGCGACATGCGCGATCGCGACGTCGGGTTCGTCGTTTCCGGGCCATGGATGCTTCCTCGCACTTGCGTAAAAAAATGCCACGCGCCTCCTCCATGGCGATTCCGCTATCTACCAAGCTCGAAACCCCTTCGAATCGGACGAAAAAGAAATTAAAATTTCGAGAGCCGGTCCCAATGTCATTGGAGACATGGAGTTAGCGAGTTGGTGACCGATCGATCCGCCGTGCACTCAACGGAACATTGTGACGGTGGAGCCCCTCGTTCCCCTCGTTTTGGCCTGTCATGCCCGAGAAAATGCACCTACAGTTAAGGTACGGCTGCGACTCAACTTGGGACACAACATCCGACATATTATATATAATTATAACTACCAAATGACCAGGTTGTCCGGCGGTAACGGGGTCGCGAATTGCTACGGGAAGAAAGGCGGCGGTGAGGGAGGACTTGTTAAGCGTTGGTCGCTTCTGCTTGGTCTCGAAGCATGCGAAGGCGTAGCCGCTGGTTCCTCAAGGCGCTGGCCTGCAGGCGTAAAATGTGTTCGCTTTGGCGCCGGGTTGGGCGCCGAACTGGGCTACGGACAGATTCGATTGTCTGTGGCGTGCAATCTGGCGGCATCACTACCGGCGCCGAGCATGACGATCTGATGGTGGTCCAAATCCGACCATGATGAGTCTCCCATGGCGGTTTGCCTGACCTGTGGGAGTCAAGCTATCATGGTCGGCAAGGATGGTTCGGCGAGCGCTTACGGCCCCGTAGCTTATTCAGGGCGGAGGGCTCTCACGATCTCGCAGCTTATGGGACACGCCGATGGTTCAATGCTGGCCCACGTCTACGGGCATCTCGACAGGAACGTGGACTTCCTGAAAAAAAACGCTCTGGTCGACTGAATCGTTTCTGGCGAGGCTCCGTGATGTGTCTGTCACCCAGCGTTACCGGTTCCGTAAGTCAAACCGGAGTAGACAGTCTCAGGCCGGTGATGAGCCCGCTCGGTCGCCTGGGTACCATGGAACTTTTCGGCGGGAAGAAGCATCAAAAGAGACAGAAGTCCAGAGCTGGTCAAAAATCTCCGTGACTGAATTCGGGTGGAAAGTCGAGTACCGTACTGGCCCGTGGGGCAACGACAGGACCGGCACCTTTGATCAAGTGGCCCTGGGATTGATATTTCCCTCCAGGCATTCGAGGATGGACGCGGTGGTAGCAGCTAATGACAAAGGGGAGCGAAGAGAGGCAAAACCACGAACCCCTGCGCCCCCAGCCTCGACGGCCTGGTCGATACCTGAGATCCGGGTCGTCAAGGATGATCAGGGACGCTTGCGGATCGACCAATCCGATCCTGCCACGTACGGCGCGTATGCCGCCCGTCAATTGCTGGCGACCGCCGAAGCCGACCCGCAGTATCGGGACGGAATGACCAAACGTCCCTCGGTGCCGTCGATCAAGATCACCTATGTCAACTACGTCGGCGAGCTCGAGAAGATCAGCGTCCGCGAGATCTTCTGCCGAATGGAAGGGGACGCGCTCGTCCTGACCAAATTCGAGACGGCCAATGGCGAGAAGGTCAAGGGCCTGCCCATTGCCGCGCCCGTGCCCAGTGAGCCGGACGCCGACACCGATGTGGACGACATGGATCGACTCCATGAGATCGCCATGGCCGAGCTCGGTGACGCGCCATCACCGCCCGCCGAGATCGAGCCGGAACCTGAGCCGGCCCGGCCGGCGCCGACTCGGGAACGGCGGCTCCCGACTGGGCCGCTTCGGCAATATGACGAGGCGGCTACCAACCCGGCTCCGGCCGCGGGCACGCTCAAAACCCCCCCACCAGCCCCTGAGCCGGCGCAGCGCGGTCCAGCCATGATGCCGCCTGTGACAAAGGCGACGGGAGGGGCCCCCGGTGGACCCCCGGCCGATTCCCCTCTACGGGCGCTCAACGACGGCGAGGCGGCCGCGCTGCGTACGTTGATCGAAGCCAAGGCGGGAGAGACGCGGTGGGCCAATGGGCTCCTCATGCAGATAGCGGAACGCCACCCGAGCGATCGCAGGCTGCAGAACGAGCACCTCGCGAACCTCTTGCGGGTCTCTCTCGATCCGTTGCGGGCCGAGTCGCGGACGCCGCTCGGCGCTGCATTGCGTGGCATTCTCGAGGAAGTGCATGCATACAAAGGAGGTGTATTGGATCGCGATCCGCTCAAAGCGGAGAAACTCGCGCTCCAGCCCTTCACGCGTATTGTGTTTGAACCGACGCCCAAGGACGACGGACCGGTGAAGATTGTTTCCGGCACGGCTCGGAGAACTCCGGCTCAGGTTCTGGCGAAGCTCGAAGATCCGAAGCTCGCCCGCGCCACCCGCGTGAAGTTTCTCCTCGAAATCGTTCCCGAGCTGATCGAGACCTGGCGGCCAGACAAGGAGAGCGACCATAGCGAGGCGGCCAACGAAAGTAGCCCCGCGATCGTGCGCAGGCTGTTCACCGTGGCGAACGAGCAGCGTCAACAGCGGAAATTCATCGACGACGGCTCAACCTTCAAGAAGGCCGGCGAGAGGTACAAGGGACTCGAAAATAAGTTGCCGAAGGCCTCGGCGACTGACGGCTCGTAAGATTCGCCAGGGCGCTACCCTGGGCTGATTTGTCGATGCCCCGTTGGGACGAAAATTCAAGGAGAGAGCACCAACCTTTCCTCGGCTGCCAGAATTCATGGACGCACCTCCGGCGGCCTTGCGGCCCTGGAGCCGGCTCGGCTCATCTTGAATCTGTGGGCTCTTCTCCATTACACTCGTCCGAGATGTCGGTCCATTCCGGTCGACGTATCGGAATTGAGGAACCTGGGCCATGGCCACCGATCACGCAAGCCAAGGCGAGGTTCCGCGACGGCGTTACGGCTGGCGGCTGAAGATCCTGCTGGGGCTCGCCGCCTTGCTCCTGGGCCTCTACGTTCTCTCCCAGCTCAGTCTACCCCAGGCGAAGCGACTGGGTCCGTGGGGAGAGTCGGTGTATGAGGTGTTCAACCCGCCCGCGGTCCTGGAGTTGAGTCCATCGGATCATCGCCTGGCGGCGGAGATCAAGGCGCTCGGGGGCGAGGCGAGTCGAATGGGGCGGACGCCGGGATTCCTGGGACTCTTCGGCGGCGCCAACTCGTTCCACATCCGCGTCAATGGGACCGAGTTTGGTGACGAGGATCTCGCGCGCCTCCTCCAGAAGCACGGCCATCGCATCTGGGGGCTCGACCTGCGCAACACAAACGTCACGGACCAGGGGCTTCGACACCTGCGGGGGATCCCCAGCCTCCAGCACCTCGTGCTGGGGAACGACGACCTGAGGGGCTTTCCTGACACTCACTGGCCGATCAGTCCGATTACCGACGCCGGCCTGGTCCACTTGCGCGAACTTCCACGGCTCATGGACCTCAGCCTCGACGGTCTGCCCATCACCGACGCGGGGCTCGCGGCGATTGCCAACCTGCCAAACCTCGGGGGATTGTATCTGCGCCGAACCAAAGTCGAGGGTCCCGGCCTGGGCCAGTTGAAGTCGTTGCCCAAGCTGATACTGCTCTACCTCGACGGCAGCCAGGTGACCGATAAGGGGCTGAGCCACCTTGCGGGGGCGTCCAACCTTCAGATTCTCTCCCTCAACAAACTCCCCCTGACGGCCGAGGGATTGAAACCCTTGAAGGCGTTGCCACAGCTCCAACAACTGGAGATTACCGGTTGTGGGCTCCTCGACGAGGAGGTGGAAGGACTCCGGATCAGCAAGCCGGGGTTGAAGATCGAGCGACGATGAGATCGTGGTTTCCTTTGCACGCCAGACGGGATGCGAAAAGGGGTCAGGAATTCAGGCCGGGCTCTCCAAATCTTTTCCCAGGGGCGCTGTCCCGAGAGAAGGGCACTTCAGACTTGAGATGGGCGGTGGCAACGCTTACATTCAAGGTAAGTGGTTCTTGATAGGAAACCAGTGTGACTTCAAGAGATTGCCGTGAAGGTCGCGGGAGCGAGCCACCAATGGGCGTCTGTTGCGTTTGCCAGCGAAACATGTCCAGCCCCAAGACCGGCTCATGCAGCGCGGAACGGCGTTCCGAGCTGGTCCCCATGATCTTTAACGGTGTGACTTACGAACCCCTTCCCTACAATGCCGCGAAAGATGTGATCGGGGGTCTTGGTCGCGCCTGCCACGACTGCGGTGTGCTGGACGGTGGCATCCACCACTTCGGCTGCGACATGGAACTCTGCCCGGTGTGTGGCGGCCAGTTTATCTCCTGCGGGTGTTTCGACGAATGTTACGATCACCTCTGTGACGACGAGGAAAAATGAAACGGCCGTCGAGCAGGCGCATCGCTCGTCGTAACAAGGAGGGCGGAAAGCCGTGCTCATGGATAATCTGCTGCTCGATGGATGGAACGAGTTCCCTGCGGTCAATACCGGGGCGAGCTAGCCGGGGCTTCCTCAGGAATGCGGCGGCGATCTGCATGAGGCCAACTTTGCGGCCTTCCGAGTTCCCTGCTCGGCCAGCACGGTGAGACGTTGCCAAGTCGTGTCGCTCATTGGTATCCTGTGACGAAGAAACCCCATTTGCGTCGGTTGGCCTGCCTGGGCGGCGTCCCCGGCCTGGTTCGAGCCGGTCTGAATGGCTTCAATAATCCTGGCCAGCCGGGGCGGCTTCCAATGCTCCACTTCCAGGATCGAGGACCCGCTCAACTATCCTGGCATCCTGCTTGTCCGCGATCGTAAAGATTCGTCAAACGCGTTTGCTCAGAGCGGTTTTTGAGGCAAGTTCTTGGTTTTCGCCCAAGCAGGCGAACCTCGGCAATCTGGGCAGAGAGAGTAATAACGTTGGGCGAACCCTTGCCTGCAATCTGATAAATGTTCTTTGCCAATTGCTTTATATCCGTTCCTTTCGCTTCGTCGGCCGGCCAGGTGTCGCCTCGTGGGGCGGAAAGCCGATTTCCAGGTTATCACGGTCGTTGACCAGCCCAACGGCACCCGGTTGCGTCCCGCGACCCATATGGCAAAGACCTATTTTGAACACTTGTTCATTAAATGACCAGTAGAGCGTCAAAATGTTGCCAAGAATCAACCGGGAAGTCAAATATTAATGGTTTTTTCACAATCTCGACAATCTCGACTGAATCAGTATACATTGGGGTTGACGTTGTGAGGAGCGGTGGATAACTTAGCTGTGTAATGATTTTAGACGTGCGGAAGCTTTTTATATCGTTACATGAAGAAAACTTTTAACGTTGTGGGGGGACGGGTAGGTAACCTGGATCCGGATCGACTTTGCATGCGGCGGACACCTTTTGTAGCGTTACATAAAAAATACTGGCGATACTGCGCTTTTCGGTC
Source organism: uncultured Planctomycetota bacterium (assembly GCA_963818265.1). Lineage (GTDB taxonomy): Bacteria > Planctomycetota > Planctomycetia > Isosphaerales > Isosphaeraceae > CAWFRS01. The sequence continues at coordinate 1,947,182 of CAWFRS010000001.1, forward strand.
CGCCAGCGTCACAGACACGAGTTTTGGCATATAAGAGTCTCGGCCGATCACGCGGTCTCCTTGCCGATCTCGCGACTCCTGAATCGGCAAGTCCCAAACTGCTTGCCCACGCCCCATTATTTGGACGCCTCGCTTCGGACGTTCAAGGCTCGGGGAGTATCGCGCTCCCGAGTTCATGAATCGCATTTTTAGCCGTCTTGAGGGAGCAACACCGTGACGAGCCGCGCGGAATTCGGGATTGTGAACGAACGTTCAAAAGCCGTAAGGTCCGAGACCGAAACCCGGCTGGCGAGGTTGTGGGCCGAAGTCCTCCAGCGCGAGACGATCGGCCTTGACGACGACTACTTCGACCTGGGGGGCAACTCGCTCTTGGCTGTCAGCCTGTTTACCCGGATCGAGAACCAGTTCGGGACCAGGTTGCCCCTGACATCGATCCTCGAGGCTCCCACGGTCTCCCAGTTCGCGCGCCTCCTGGATACCGGGGGGTCACATCGTCCTCTGGTCCTGGTGCGCAAGGGTACTGAGACACACCGGCTGTTCCTGGTTCACGACGCTGATGGCGAAACGATGCTCTACCGGAGCCTGGCGCTCCATCTGAATCCGGAGGTCACTGTCTACGGGCTTCAGCCCCAGAGCAAGGCCGGTTACCCGATCTTGCACACTCGCATCGAAGAGATGGCAGAATTTCACATTCGCACCATCCGAAGCGTTCAGCCTCACGGTCCGTACTTGCTCGGCGGGTTGTGCGCCGGCGGCGTCATCGCCTTCGAGATCGCCCGACAGCTTCAGCGCGATGGCGAGGCGATCAACATGGTCGCTTTATGGGATGCGGCCGATGTTGCCGCGAGAAAACGACCATTACGCCTGGTCCGGAAGCGGGCCAGTAGCTTCGCCTCGACGTTCGAGCAGGGGAAACGCGACTCGAAAGGGCGCTCGAAAGAGCGACGCGCTCTGATGGTGACGAGAAAGGCTCTGCGGAAGGTCGGAAACCTCGCCAGGTACATCACGCAAAGCTATGCCGCGACGGTACGCGATCAGACACGGATGAGAATGCTGCGGCTTTATCTGGACTGCGGTCTACGCCTTCCATCGTTTCTGCAGGATATCCCCGTGCGAACGGCATACATGTTCGCCAGGCGATCGTACCGGCCGGGAACGCCTTACAAGGGGGAGCTTGCACTGTTCCGCGCGACTTCGGGCACTGGCGATGATGAGCCGTACGTGGATCGTTACAGCGATCCTTTACTGGGCTGGGGCCGTCGCGCGACTGCGGGAGTTCGGACCTTCGATGTACCAGGCGGCCATTCAAGCATGCTGCAAGAGCCGCATGTTCGCACGATGGCAAGAGACGTACAGACCTATATTGACGGGGTCATGGAGCGGCCGCTCCGGGCGTTTTCGCCGCATGAGCTTGCGAACATGGCGGGTTCGGCGGGGCATGCACGCCCCCATGGGCCAGGCGAAGCCACTGTCACAGCGAGCGTCGCCGATCGTCTAAAGGTTGCCGGCCCATCGCGACCAGCTCAATTGCTGGTGTTGTCAGCGACGGGTCAAGAGGCGCTGGCGAGCGACTCGGAGCAGCTGGCGGACTATCTGAGGGATAACCCAGACGAAGAGCTATCTGAATTGTGCTACACCGTGGCCGTGAGGCAACGGGACCTCGAGTGGCGGCGAGCGGTGGTCGGTGGAAGCCGCGAACAGATGATCGAGCGCCTACGAGCCGGGACGGGACGGGGCGTCTGGACCGGGTCGGAGCGGGCCGTGAAGCGACCGGTGGCATTTGTGCTGGCGGGAGTGGGCGAGCACGTGGCGGGAGCTGGGCGCGGACTCTACCAGGGCGAGACTGCTTTCCGCAACGCGGTGGACCGCTGCGCGGAAGTGTTGAAGCCGCTCTTGGAACAGGATATTCGCGAGCCGATGTTTACGGCGCCGCAGCAAGCGGGCAGCAACTGGCTGCGGGGCGGCGCCGGCGCCGGAGTGCTCAAGCAGACGCGGGTGGCCCAGCCGGCGGCGTTCGTCCTGGACTGGGCGCTGGCCGAGATGTGGATGAGCTGGGGAGTTAGACCGGCGGCTGTCCTGGGCTACAGCGTGGGCGAGTATGCGGCGGCGGCAGTGGCAGGCGTGATTGGGCTGGAAGACGCGCTGGAACTGGTAGCCCGGCGGGCGGAGTGGATCGAAGAGATGGCGGAGCCGGGCGTGATGCTTGCGGTGCCGCTCACCGAGGCGGAACTCACGCCGCGGCTGCGCGACGGCGTTTGGATCGCGGCGGTCAACAGCCCCCAGGCGACCGTCGTGGGGGGCCGGGAGGATGCGATCCAGCGGCTGGAGGAGGAACTGAAACAAGCGGAGGTGGCGACGCGGCGGGTGGCGTCGGAGCAAGGGTCTCACACGCCGCTACTGGCTGCCGCGAGCGACAATCTGAGGCGGCTCGCGGGGGGCATGCGTCGCGACCGGCCGCGGATCCCGATGCTCTCGAATGTGACGGGAAAATGGCTGACCGCCGCCGATGCGCAAAACGCCGACTACTGGGTTGATCACATGTGTGGAACCTTGCGATTCGAGGCGGGAGTTGGCGAATTGCTGCGGGACGAGGAACAGATCTTGCTCGAGGTGGGACCAGGAGCCGGGCTCGGTTCGATGGTGCGGCAACACCCTGGTTGCCGGCGAGAGCGGATGGGACGCGTGATGGCGAGCCTGCCCGCCGGGTGGGATCGCGTCACGGATCGAGAGCACGTAGCCGGGATGATCGGGAAGCTGTGGGTCGAGGGTGTCGAAATCGACTGGAAGGGATACTACGCGTGCGAAAAGCCGCGGTGGGTCGCGCCGCCGGCAGGCTCTTTCGAGCAGCCGTCTTATGGAGCCGAGCCGCGAACCGATCAGGTCGAAGCTCTGGGCATCGCAGGATCGCTGTGAGCTGATTCGTGTCGAGAACTTGGTGGAATCTTCGTGAATCGAACAGGAGACCAGCACATGGATACTGATGAGATCCGACGGAAAACCAAAGCATTTATCATGGTCCATTTCAAGAACCACGAACTCAGTGATGACGACGACATCTTTTCCCTCGGCGTGGTGAATTCGCTGTTCGCCATGCAACTGGTGATGTTCGTGGAGAAGGAGTTCGAGCTGAAGGTCCACGACGATGACCTTGACATCGATAACTTTCGCTCGGTAAACGCACTCGCGGGACTCGTGAAGCGGAAGCGCTGCGCATGAAACTTGGAGCTCGACGACGCACACGAGGCCAGCCGGGCCGCGTTCCGAGAGTTCGTGCGGGCAGAGATCGAGCCGCACGCCGACCGTTGGGACCGCGAGCAACGCATCCCCATGGAGCTCTTCGCCCGGCTGGGACAAGTGGGTTATCTCGGGGCGCTCGTCCCGAGTTCCTACAACGGGTCTGAAATGGACATGGTGACGTATGGATTTCTTAACGAAGAGGTGGGGCGCGGTTGCTCGTCGGTGCGTAGCCTGCTGACTGTTCACGGAATGGTTCAATTCGCCATTCTGCGGTGGGGTACCGAGGAGCAAAGAAAACAGTGGCTGCCGCACCTGGCGACCGGCAAAGTCATCGGCGCGTTTGGCCTGACCGAGCCCGGCGCCGGTAGCGACGCCGCCGGGATTCAGACGAGCGCCACCGTCCGAGGTGGCTCGTACATATTGAACGGGACCAAGGTGTGGACGACGTTCGGACAGATCGCCGATGTGTTCCTCATTTTTGCGCAGCAGGAGGGCCGCATCTGTGCGTTTCTGGTTGAACGGAGCCGCCCGGGATTCTCGGCGACGCCGCTCGATGGGCTCCTGGGCACGCGGGCGTCGATGCTGGCCACCCTGCGACTTGACTCATGCGAGATCCCCAAGGAAAACCGCGTTGGCGGTGTGGGATTCGGCCTCAGCGCGGTCGCTTCGGCGGCGCTGGACTTGGGGCGCTATAGCGTCGCATGCGGCAGCGTGGGCATTGCCCAGGCCTGCCTGAGCGCTTCAATCGCGTACGCATCCAGCCGCAAACAGTACGGCGTCCTTCTGAAGGATCACCAGCTCATCCGAAAGATGATCACGGAGATGGTGACCCAGGTCAGCGCGGCACGCGCTCTATGCTATCGTGCCGGGCAACTCAAGAACGCCGGCGACCCCCGAACAATACTGGAGACCCTGATCGCGAAGTACGTCGCGTCGAAGGCCGCCACGCAGTCGGCGAGTGACGCGGTGCAGATTCATGGGGCTCTCGGATGCGGGCCCGAGTATCCCGTGCAACGTTTTTACCGCGATTCCAAGATCATGGAGATCATCGAGGGGAGCTCGCAGATCCTCGAGATTAACATCGCCAAGTTTGTCTGTGACCAGCAAGAGGTTGCTTCATGAGCTCAAGTTCATTGATCGCCGAAGAGGCCGAGCAGGCCGTGAAATGCGTGGTCTGGGATCTCGACAATACTTTGTGGGACGGTGTGCTGCTCGAGGATCCACATGTCGAGTTGAAGCCGGAGGTTGTTGAGGTCGTGCGGACGCTCGACGAGCGTGGCATCCTGCATTCGATCGCCAGCCGCAACGACCATGCGCTGGCGATGGAAACAATCAGGCGCTTCGGACTGGCCGAGTATTTCCTGCATCCGCAGATCAACTGGAATCCCAAGTCAGCCTCGATCCAGGGGATCGCCAAGAATCTTTGTCTGGCTCTGGACACGTTCGCATTCGTCGATGACCAACCGTTCAAGCGCGCCGAGGTCTTGTTCGCGCACCCCAAGGTCCTCTGCATCGATGCCGCCGACATAAGCGGCATTTCCGCGATGCCGCGGATGCATCCCAGGTTCGTCACCGAGGAATCCAAGGCCCGCCGCCTGTTGTATCTGAGCGACGAGCGCCGGCAAGAAGCCGAGCGCGAATTCACGGGCACGAATGAAGACTTCCTTGCCTGTCTCAATATGGAGTTCAGCATATCGAAAGTCGGCGACCAGGACCTCGTGCGCGCCGAGGAGCTGACCGTCCGGACGCACCAGTTGAACACGACAGGTTACACGTACTCGTATGAAGAGCTGGACGAGCTGCGGCATTCGCCCGACCACCTCCTGCTGATCGCCGGCCTCGACGACAACTTCGGCTCTTACGGCAAGATCGGCCTTGCCTTGGTGGAACTGGGCCCGGAGGTCTGGACAATCAAGCTGCTGCTCATGTCATGTCGCGTGATCTCCCGGGGCGTGGGCGCCGTTCTGCTGACGCATATCATGAAACTAGCGAAAGCCGCGGGGGTAAAATTACGGGCTGAGTTCGTCTCCAACGATCGTAACCGCATGATGTACATCACCTACAAGTTCGCCGGCTTTCGAGAAATTGAATCTGAAGGGAAGGCAGTCGTGCTGGAAAGCGACCTCTCCCGCGTACAGGAGTTCCCCGCATACATTCGCGTGCGAACGTGATAACGCGCGATCACTCGTGGATCCCTGGGATCGATTGTCATGAAGCTTTTTATCGTGGTGCTTTGTTATCGCGTGGTCGACCTGACGATCGACTGTCTGGAATCGCTCAGCAGTCAAATCGGGCGCGTACCCGGCGCACGGGTGGGATTGCTGGAAAACGGGACCGGAGGCGACTCTGCCCTTCGATTGAGAGCGGCCATCGAGCGGCACGGCTGGGATTCGTGGGTTGACCTGACCGCGGTCGATACCAACCTGGGATTCACCGCGGGCAACAACCATCTCATCCGTCCGATGCTGGAATCGGCCGATCCGCCAGACTATGTGCTCCTCCTCAATTCGGACACGATCGTCAAGGATGGCGCGCTCGATTCGTTGGTCGACTTCATGGACAGGCACCCCCGGGCGGGAATAGCCGGGAGCCAGATGCTCTGGCCGAGCGGGGAGCTCAGGGCTTCACCATTTCGGTTTCTGAGCATGGCAAACGAGCTGGATCGTGGACTGCGACTGGGAATCATCTCGAAACTTCTGTCCCCGTGGGGTACGGATATGCCCAAACCCAGGGAAGCGACCGTGGTGGACTGGGTTTCCGGCGCGAGCATGATCCTCAGGCGCACCATGCTGGAAGAGATCGGGCTCCTCGATGAAGGCTTGTTCACGTATTTTGACGACGTTGATATTTGCCTGAGAGCAAGCCGAGGCGGGTGGGAAACGTGGTACGTTCCTGAAAGCAAGGTCATTCATCTGGGCGGTGCATCGACAGGCGTGACGTCGAAGATGACCTCTCGCCGTCCAGCCTACTGGTTCCAGGCGAGGCGACGGTTCCTTCTGAAGAGCTACGGGAAAGCTTATACGGCGCTTGCCGATGCTGCATTTATCGTCGGGCATTCATTATGGCGGCTGCGACGGCGAATTCAGCGCAAGACTGATACAGATCCACCTCAACTCCTGATGGACTCGATCCGGCAGAGCGTGTTCTGCGCCGGCTTCCGCTTGACGAACGTGGAAAATCCGGCGATGAGGAAACCAACTCCGTCCCTGTGAGATCTCGGCCGGAATCGTCTCCGATTTCTCGGGACCCTCGCGATCGATTTCATTGGGAACAAAGCTTTACGATCAACTCCGCGGCTTTCGGAGTCCGAATACCGAAGGCCGCCTCTCCAGACCCAGGGAAACGCCTCGATCATGCGAATTCACTGGTACGGGCACGCCGCGTTCTTGATCGAGACCCAGGGCCTGCGGATCATCCTGGACCCATATCGCTCGCCCGACTCGGGTGGTTATCTGCCGATCGACGAGCCGGCGGATCTCGTGATCGTCAGCCACGAGGATAACGTCTACCACAGCTACCTGGGCCAGATCGTACCGCCGTTTGATATTATCAATGCACTGGAACTACCCGAAGGCGGCGAGGTCATCAAGGGCATCCGATTCGAGACCGTGCACGTTTTCGAGACCCCCGAACGGAAGCCCGACGAGGAGGTCACGATCATCCACTTTCGGACCGAGGACATGCACGTCGTCTACTTGGGCGACCTTGGGCATCCTCTCACCGAGACGGAGGTCGCGCCCTTGCGCGGAGCCGATATCGTATTGATCCCTGCCGGAGGCACACCGACGATCGACTTTCCCGAGGTCCCACCCCTTCTTGACGAGATCCGTCCCAAGCTGGTCATCCCGATGCACTTCAAGACGCGCAAGATCAACCTCAACATCAAACCCGTCACGCGGTTTCTCGAGGTTCTGCCTGGCGATCCGGTTACACGGTCCAGTTCTAGCACGATCGAAGTATCTCGAGATACATTGCCGGAAAAACGGGAAATCGTGGTCCTCGAGTATTCGCGGTGAGTGGGGCAGACGCGAATCAACCAAAGCTCATTCGCCGATGACGACCAGAGTGCAGGATCAGGGTGCAGGAATGTCGCATCGCCGGACTCTTTCTTGATCGCGCGGATCAGCTTCTTGTCCAGCGAGACCTCCCGGATCGTTCCCGGCCGCGCTCCGGAAAATGAACGTGTGCCCGTCCGGCAATCACGCGAAGCCGCTCAGCCAGGTGAGTTTCTGGTCCGCTCGGAGCATCGGCACCACCGTCTTTCCAGACGATCTTGCCGCCTTGCTCGACCTCGGCCATGAAAGACTCCTGTGCACTGCCTACCCGGCGCCGCTACTGGCAATCGAATCGTGTGGCCGTCGGCGAGGCGCATCGCCAGAAGCTAGAAAACCGGATCGAATACTCCCAGACAGCCTGCTTCGCGGGCGAAACCTCGATGACCTTGCCGAGTGTGCCGGCACAGATCAAGGTATTGCCATTATCTAACCGACTTACCTGTCGCATTGCCTGGCCGGTCGATGGCTGCTGTTCGGGACGTCAAACGTCCGCGCGATCTTCCTGTCGGCATCGATCTCGATGACCCGATGTTTCGCGTTATCGGAGCACGTGATGGGCCACGCCACACCCTTGATCTATGGCTTATGCTCGAAGCGTGCATTGCCATCTCGGTTTGCAGACACACGGCGTGTTATAATTGGCAAACATTTGGTCTCGCGACGGGGCCGCATGAGGTCCGGAACACAAACTCATCACCTGCTTTCTTTCCTGGATTTGAAGACATCAAACCATCAATCTGCCTGCCGTTGCTGTTGCCGCTGGCCCGGAGGCTCGATTCTTCTCGTTGGAACGCGAAACCCATGCACCGTCTCCAGACGTTGAGCATCAGTGTGATCACGATGATAACGACGACGATCGCTCTCCAGGCGCAGCAGCCTCCGCGATCGGGCGAAGTGGCCAAGGCACAGGCCAAAGGAGAAACTCGATCGCAAGCCGCAGCGAAACCCAAGGCGGAGGACGCGGCCAAGGAGAAGGAAAAGCCCAAGTCCTCGACCGATGAAGAGCCCGTTGTCACCCATCATCGGTTGCAGATCGATGGCAAGGAACTGGCCTATACCGCGACAGCCGGCTTGATGCCTTTGAAAGACAGTAAAGGCGAAGTGGAAGCACGGATCTTTTTCGTGGCGTATACCCTCGATGACGAGGCACAGGGCGCCGCCGCGCGGCCGCTCATGTTTAGCTTTAATGGCGGGCCAGGGTCGGCCTCGGTATGGCTGCATCTGGGCGCCCTGGGACCACGCCGGGTTGAGGCGCCCGAGGAGCCGGTGATCCCCAATCCACCCTTTCGGCTGGTCGACAATGAGGCCTCATGGCTCGATCGCACGGACCTGGTTTTCATCGATCCGGTGGGGACCGGTTTTTCTCGGGCCGCCAAGCCCGAGCTGGCCAGCAAGTTTCACGCGCTGCGGGGCGATATCACGTCGGTTGGTGAATTCATCCGCATGTACCTGAGCCGCTACGATCGCTGGGCGTCACCGCTTTATCTGATCGGCGAGAGCTATGGCACCACACGGGCGGCCGGGCTGGCGGGTTATCTTGTCGACCAGGGGATTGCATTCAACGGGCTGGTGCTCGTCTCGTGTGCGCTCGACTTTCAGGGGTTCGTCTTCACCCCGGGAAATGACCTGCCTTTTCTGACCTATCTCCCTTCTTATGCGGCATCAGCCTGGTATCACAAGAAGCTGACCGTCGATTTACAGCACGCCGACCTGGGCGTGTTGCTCAAAGAAGTCGAACTGTGGACGGATCGCGAATATGCCTCGATTCTCGCGCGCGGCGATCGTTTGACGGCCGCCGATCGAAAAGAGGCCGCCGCCAAGCTCGCCCGCTACACGGGCTTGAGCGCCTCGGATATCGACGCCAACAACCTGCGCATCGGGATGTCTCACTTCTGCAAGGATCTGCTCAAGGACGAGCGCCGATCGATTGGCCGGTTTGATTCACGCTACCGGGGAATTGAAAGCTCGGCCGCTGCGGCCGCTCCGAGCTTCGACCCGAGCCTGGCCGCCGTGCCGCACACCGTATACATCAACATTCAACAACTATATCCGCGTCGAGCTGGGGTATAAGACCGACGTCCCCTACTACATTCTGGGTGAAGGAGTTGGCCGGTGGGACTGGCAGCGCGAAATGGGTTATCCCGCCACCACCGATGACCTGCGCGACGCGATGACCAAGAACCCGCACATGAAAGTCTTGATCGCCTCGGGCTATTATGACCTTGCGACTCCGTATCGCGCTGTCGAGCATACCCTGGCCGCCCAGGGATTTGACCCTACCGTGCGCAAGAATATCACGATCGCAAAATACGACGCCGGCCACATGATGTATGTGCATGGACCGTCGCTTCACAAGCTCAAACGCGATGGGATTGCCTTGATCGATGGGGCACGGGGAAAGTAAACGAATTGCCCGAAGCGGCTTTGGGAATCGAACCGGGCACTTTGTAGGCCCGGGGCTTGCGACGCCGACCTCAAAGCGGCCGGCTACACAAGAGGTTCGTCAGGCGCAACAAGCGAAGTGCTTCGCGGCTTCACGACGTTTGCCGCGATCGCACGGCCGCCACGAGGCGGTTGTGGTAATGATCGAGTCCGGGCACTTCTAATCCAGGGACCTTGGCCGTGTCGTCCCAGTGCCGTAGCCGGATCGCATCGTGATAGGCCGGATTGCTCTCGAAATTCGCGCGCTCCTCGGCATTCATGGGGCCGCCTTGTACGGTAAGGCTCAGACGTGAGGAAGGCGAAAGGGCGGCGAGGTAAGCCGGATTAACCGCACAGAGATACCGCTTGGCGGCCACGTGCAGGCGAATCGGTTCGGTGATCTCAGGGCTGAAGTAGGCCTCCAGCCAGGCGCAGCCAGCCTCTTCGTGGCGGCCGTCGAGCCCGCGGTGAGCCAGGTCTTCGTCCTGGCCGTCGAGCAGGTGGCCGACGTCGTGCAAAAGCGCCGCCACGACGAGGTGGTCGGGTGCGTTTTCCCGCTCGGCGAGCTCGGCGGCTTGAAGGGCGTGTTCGGTCTGCGACACGGCTTCGCCATGGTAAGCCGCTGCGCCGCGGCGATCAAAAACTTGAATGATTGTCTCGACAATTGACATTAACAGGTTCTCCTTACTTTAAGAGATACACATGTCAGTTCTTGCCCCTCACGGTCGAAGGGTGGAACCAGATGACTTCGCTGGCCGCAATTGGTCGGCCAGGAAACACGCGGCGGCCAGGCTCGTCAAGAGCGCAACTCCGGCCATCAGCTTGAAGACTCCTTGCCAGCCCAGCGAAACGGAAAGGTCGGCGACAACCTTGCCAGCGATGACGCCGCCGAACAGGTAGCCGACGCCGTCGATGATACCGCAGGCTGTCGCGCCGCCGCGCTTGCCGCCGAAATCGAGCGAGATGGCGCCCGCCAGGTACGAATAGGGACCGACCAGGAAGAAGGCGATCATCGAGACCAGGACAAGCGCCTCACGCGACCGACCCGAGAAGTTGGTCGAGCCGAGGACTCCCAGCGCCACCGCGCAGAGCAACATCCCCACGAGGATCACGGCGGCACGCGTGACCCGGCCGAACCGGTCGCCGACGATCCCCGCGGCCAGCACCGAGACACCGCCAAAAAATGGGAATAACGCACTCATGGTTGCCGCGCCCCCCTTGCCAAGTCCAACGCCCTCGACCAGGTAGGTTGCCGTCCAGTTATTGAATGTCTCGCGTAGCATCGTCACGCCCAGCGAAATCACGCAGACGATCCAGAAGGCCGGGCTTCTTGCCAGGGTCTTCCAGAGCGGGCCCGCCGCTTCAGGATAAGGGTCCTGGCCCAGTTCGCCAAAGAGGTTGTCGGGATTGGTCTCGGGCTCGGGGAGCCCTAGCTCGCCGGGCGACTCTCGGATCAAGGCAAAGTTGACGATCCACAAGACGCCCAGAGTCAATGCCGCGATTCCAAAGATACCGCGCCATCCGAATCCGACGTTGATCAGATACCCCATGAATCGCCGCGCCAGAGCGTCGCCGAACAAGAAGCTCAGGCTGATCACCGCCATCACCGTGCCATAGCGTGCGTGCGAACACCAGCGTGACGTGATCTTGATCATTCCGGGCCAGCCCAGCGATTGAATCAAGCGGTTCGCGAACCAGACCAGCGTGAAGATGGGGACCGAGCCTCCCAGGGTAAAGAGCAACGTACAGGCGACCGCGCCGGCCATGCCGAGCAGGTAGTTCCGCCGTCCGCCCAGCAGATCAACCAGGCTCCCCGCGGCGAACTTGCCCATCGCATATCCGAGCGTTCCCAGCGAGACGGCCCAGCCCAGTTGTTCCTTGGCCACGGCCACCGAGGGAGCCATGCCGCGCGCCTTCAAATCCTCCGCGATCAAGAGCAAGGTGACGGAGAGGTTGGACCGGCAAAGGTAATATCCCGCATAGCCGAGCACCATCAGGCCCACGGTGAGGCTTTGCCAACGTCTCAGCCTGGTGACTTCGGTCATGCGCATACGTCCCCGACTCTCTTCTCTTCAAGAGATCAGAACAAAACCAGTTCTCAACCGGCCGGATAGCCGTCGTAGCAGGTTCCCGCTGACAAAGCCAGCAGTTGCTTGGGGGAGCCATGCACGTGAATCAGCCAGCCAGCCGCAAGAGTTTATGCCTTGATCGGTGATGATCAACGGATCAACGAGAGGCCGAGCTGGTCGTTTTCACGAAGGCTTCCTCGACGGGCCGGGCGATCCAGCACCTGGGCGGGGTCAGGCCGAAGATGTAGGCGATCGTCGCCGCCGTGTCGTACGTATTGACGGCCGTGGTCAATTCCTTGCCGGCGGCGACACCCGGCCCGGCGATGATCCAGGGGATCTCGATCTCGGCCATCGTCGCGCCGCCATGGCTTTTCCCCTTGCCCCCATGATCGGCCGTGATGAGCACGATTGTCTCGCCGGCGATCCCCCCGTCCTTGGTCGCTTTCATGACCAGGCCGGTCAAGCGATCGGCTTCAGCGACCGCCTGGTAATACTGCGGGGTACCGTGGCCGTGCTCGTGGCCGGCATCATCGACATGGTCGAGATGAATGAATGTGAATTCAGGTTTTTTCTCTTTCAAGTAGGCAATCGCTCGTTCGGTGGTTGCCACGGGACCCTTGGGGTGCTCGATAATATCAGCGGCCTTTCGTTCGAACAGCCGGCCAAAGCCGTCCCAGTCGTGAAAGCAGCCAATCCGCGCCGTGGGTCGCTGGCTGCGCAAGAGGCCGAAGATCGTCGGGAACATACCTCCGGGGCCGACCGCGGTGGGCGTGATCTCGAACTTGGTCGGTTCCCAGTCATTGGTAGTCACGCCATGCTGTTCGGGCCCGGCCCCCATGATCATCGAGGCCCAGTTGGGGCTACTGACCGTCGGCATCACGGCACGCGCGTGCAGCGTGCTCGCTCCCGCCTTCATCAACTGATGGAAGACCGGCGTTTTGGCCTTTTGAACGCCGTCAGGGCTCAGGCCGTCGATTCCGATGACGACAACATGCCTGGCACCAGGAACCTGGGCGGCCGTCGGGGAAGCGAGGTAAAGAAACGCTCCGACAGCCAGAGGCAGCCAGAGCAAGCCAAGCGCTGTCTTCGAGCATCGAGGCGTCATTGTTGGTCTTGGTTTCATATCAGTCGTTGCCGTGGCGGTCCAGGAGCCGTTTCATTCTCGACTTACGACCAGATTCGGAAGGTCGAGGCCGGGATGACGAAACGTTGAGCTTGCCGCCCCTTTTTTCAGTATGCAAGTGAAAGGTGGATGAAATTCGAGGATAATTCGCTCTCAAATTGATCGTTCGCAAAAGCCGCGGTCCTGCACGAATCGCGACAGGACAAATCGGCACTTATGCCTATTCCTGACCAACATGACGCTTATATCGCTTGAAAATAGGGTAAATAGGAAGCCCGTTGCGCGGAATTTCCCGCTGGCGGCTGTCTCATGGCTCAGAGCGGCCTGACGGTTGCATGAACTGGCGCACGAGAAGGACGATCTTGATGGCACGGCCACTTGCTTGCGTGTTATTGTGCCCGTAAGCCGTTTCGTTTCGATTATGGCAAGGAGTTTGGGCCGATGAATGACCAAGTGAAGAAAATTCTCCCCTGGGCGATCGCAGGCGGGGCCTCTTTGCTGGCGATCCAGGCGCTTGTGCGCTATCGGCGTACCATTTCGCTCGAACGCCGCGCCGTGATGATCACGGGCGGCTCCCGGGGGCTCGGTCTGGTCATCGCGCGCGAGTTCGCGCGGCATGGCGCTCGCATCGCGCTGTGTGCCCGAGACGACGATGAGCTCGATCGCGCGGCATCCGATCTGGCGGGGCGGGGCGCGCATGTGATCACCGTCTGTTGCGATGTCAGCCGGCAAGACAGTGTCGACCAGGCGGTGCGCACGGTCATGGACGAATTCGGGGAGATCGACATCCTGGTCAACAACGCGGGCATCATTCAGGTTGGTCCGTTTGAAGACATGAACGTCGAGGATTTTGAAGCCGCGCTTCAGACGAACATGTGGGGAGCTCTCTACACCACCCTGGCCGTCTTGCCGGGAATGCGCGAGCGCCGGATGGGGCGCATTGTGAATATCTCATCGATCGGCGGCGCCGTTTCGGCCCCGCATTTACTCCCCTATGGAGTTAGCAAGTTTGCCATTCGCGGATTGTCCGAAGGGCTCCGCGCGGAGCTTGGCAAGTACGGAATCCTCGTGACGACCGTGTTGCCCGGATTGATGCGAACGGGGAGTCCGATCAACGCACTCTTCAAGGGTCATCACCGCGCGGAGCATGCCATCTTCAGCATCAGCGACTCGATCCCGCTGCTATCGGTCAGTGCGGAGATGGCGGCCAGCCAGATCGTGAGCGCCTGCCGGCACGGCGACGCGGAACTCGTCATCTCATTGCCCGCGAAGCTGGCCGCCGCGTTCCATGGTCTCTTCCCCGGCCTCACCGCCGACATCCTCGGCCTGGTCGACCGCTTCTTACCCGGACCGGGTGGAACTCGCGAAAACATCCCCGGCCGCGATAGCAAATCCGCACTGTCGCCGTCGATCTTGACCAAGCTCAGCGACGACGCGGCGCACCGCAATAACGAGCTCAAGCTCGAAGGATGATGGGAAAATCGCTGCAAGCGCCGGCCGGCCGACCAGTCGCCGATCATTGACGGATCAACGGTATTTTCTGGATCGCCTGGTCGATCACGCTGAGGCGTGAGTTGGCCTCGTCAAACTTGACATTGGTGCGCGAGAGATTCCGGTTCGTATCTGTCAGGCCGGTGACAGTTTGATTGAGCTTCGAATTGGTTTCGGTCAATCCGCCAATGGTTCCGGCCAAGGCGTCGTTGGTCTTGTCGAACTTGCTGTTGGTGAGAGCAATGTTTTGATTGGCTTGATCGAGCTTCTGGGCCATCGCCAGAAGTTGCTGCCGCGTCTCGGTCAGCTCCGTCTGCATTTTTTCGAGCTGCTGATTGGCCGTCATGATCTGCGAGTTCGCCGTGGTCAACTGGCCAATGGCATTATCGGCTCGATCGACCATCGAGCAGCCGGTCGTAGCGATCAGCGAGAACAGACCGATGATGGAATAGCGACGCATGGCAATCCTCCTTGATTGAAACAAGCGGCGAGTGGAACAGTGAGTAATCTGGGCAATCTGAGGAATGCAATTCCGGTGCCGGAGCGAGAGCCGCCTTGCGTTGCGAATCACGAACGGGGTTTCCGCGACGGCATTCTGCGATACTCGATGGAAGATCAACACTGGACTCGCGTCAGGGGCTTCCGTGCCGAGGGCGAAGCGGGTCGCATGGCGCCAGTCCCATTTGGCGATCTCGGGATCTGGATAGAGCGAAATCTCCATCATGAATAGCCTGGAACCGGGTCGTCCCAGTGGCGCTCGACCTTTTGTTCACTCCGAGCCTCAAAGAACTTCCGAAGCTTCACTGGGGCTCCTTGATTACTTGCAGCGCATTCTGACGGCCCGGGTCTATGATGTCGCCATCGAAACGCCGCTGGAGCTGGCGAAAAAGCTGACAAGGCGCCTTGAGAACCCGGTGTGGCTCAAGCGCGAAGACGTCCAGCCGGTGTTCAGCTTCAAGGTGCGCGGCGCTTACAACAAGATGGCCCGGCTCTCGGTCGAGGAGCTCGGTCGCGGCGTGGTTTGTGCCTCGGCGGGCAATCACGCCCAGGGAGTCGCCCTGAGTGCCGAGCGTCTGGGCTGCCGGTCCTTGATCGTGATGCCCGTGACGACGCCAAGACTGAAGATCGACGCGGTGCGTGCCTATCATGGAGAAATTATTCTCCACGGCGACAGCTATTCCGACGCCTACTGGCACGCGGTCGAACTCAGCAAGCGGCATGATTATGTTTTTGTTCACCCGTTTGACGATCCCGATGTGATCGCCGGCCAGGGGACGGTGGGAATGGAAATCCTCCGCCAGCGCCAGCATCCGATTCACGCGATCTTTGTCGCGATTGGCGGCGGCGGCCTGATCTCGGGAGTGGCCGCGTATGTGAAAGCCGTGCGGCCCGAGATCCGCGTGATTGGCGTTCAGATGGCCGATTCTGACGCCATGATTCGCTCGGTTCGGGCGGGGAAACGAATCGAGCTGCACGACGTGGGGCTCTTCGCCGATGGCACGGCCGTCAAGATGGTCGGCGAGGAGACTTTCCGGCTGACGCGTGCCCTGGTCGATGATTTTATCGTGGTCGATATCGACGCGGTCTGTGCGGCGATCAAGGACGTATTTGAAGACACGCGGAGCATCCTCGAGCCGGCCGGTGCCATGGGCGTGGCGGGAATCAAGCAATATGTGGCTCAACACGGAATCAAGGGCGAGCCCTTGGTGGCGATCACGTGCGGAGCCAACATGAATTTTGACCGCCTGCGCTTCGTCGCCGAGCGCGCCGAGGTGGGCGAAGAGCGCGAGGCGCTCTTCGCCGTGACGATTCCCGAACAGCGCGGTAGCTTCAGGCGCCTCTGTGAGATCATCGGCCAGCGCAGCGTGACTGAATTTCATTACCGCATTTCGGACAAGAACGAGGCCCATGTTTTCGTCGGCCTCGCCACGGACAAGCGTGACGAGTCGGTCACGATCGCGGGGGCGTTTGCCGAGCATGGCTTCGCCACGGTCGACCTCACCGATGATGAGCTTTCCAAGCTCCATGTCCGGCACATGGTTGGCGGCCGGAGCCAGCTTGCCGATGATGAGCGGCTCTATCGCTTTGAATTTCCCGAGAGACCCGGCGCATTGATGCGATTTCTTTCGAGCATGCACCCGGACTGGAACATCAGTCTTTTTCACTACCGCAATCAAGGGGCCGATTACGGCCGCATCCTGGTGGGAATCCAGATTCCGAGCAGTGAAAAGGATCTCTTCGAGGAATTCGTCGCGGGCCTGGCCTATCCCTGGATCGATGAGACGGATAACCCGGCTTACCAGTTGTTTCTACGCTGAGTGAGAATTCCGGTCACGCGATTCTTGATAACGCAGAGCCTTGGCGGCGGTTAGCGGCGGGATGCTGACCACCGCATTGCCTCGCGCCTCGCTCGGTGCGGGGATTTCAAGCTTGTGGCTTGAGCCACATGCGAAAGAGTATCACGGTCTCGAGCGCATCCGCGGCATGGACCAGTGCGTCTTCTCGCGTATCTCCGTAGGTCACCGCGTCGTCGAAATCCGGGAATGTCACGAGGATGGTGCCGTTATCGTCGTCGGTGAGCACGGCTGGGTATTGCAGCATGGTCATTTACCGATCCTCAAAGGAGTTTTCTGTTTGAGTGCATTGGCAACTCGGAGTGTCTGCTGTTCGGGAGACGGTCAACAATCTTTCTTGCGTGCCTTCTCAACAAGCTGCGCCAGCCGGTCGAGCTCGGCGTCTGTGAGCCGGCTTGCCTCCATGTCGAGCAAAACCGCCATGGCCTGTTCGGTCGATCCGTCGAAATACGTTTTCACGAGCTGTTTGAGTGCCGTCCGCCGCGCCGTGTCGCGGGGTACTTTCGACAGGTAGACATATCGCGGCCCCTGCTGCACGTGGCCGACATGCCCTTTTTCCTCGAGCACGCGCAGCAAGGCCCGGACCGCCGAATAACTCGGCGGGTCGGCGATCTCTTGCAACACCTCGGCGGCCGTCGCCTGCCCGCGGCGATGAATCACGTCCATGATCTGCCGCTCGCGGCGGCTCATACTCTGGTCTTTGGGGCGGCTCATCCTGGCTCCGAAATGCAGGCGATGAACGCAATGCTAAGATTTTAGCAGTCTCGGGAAACGGGTCAATCCGGATGTGCTGAATTTTTAGCGCACGGCCTGGAAGCGTGACCCGATTGTTTCAAGCGCACAAGTCGACGACTCACACAGGCTCGATGATGGCGTCGGCTTCGCCGGCGGCGAGGTTTTCCGACGCCGAGAGATCCGCGTTCGACTTCGTTGTGGTGGCGCCGTGGCCGAGCTTGAGCGTGAAGATGATCGTGGCCGAGATGACCATCGAGATGCAGAGATAAAAGAGGCCCGGCAGGAACGACCTGGTCCGGGTTTCGATGAAGCCGAGCAAGTAAGGACCGGCGAATCCGCCGAGGTTGCCGACCGAGTTGATCAGCCCGATGCTTCCCGCCGCGGCGGCCTCGGTCAGGAGCAGGCTGGGCAAGGCCCAGAACGCGGGCATGTAGGCCTTGAGCCCCAGGAGGGCCACGGTGAATAACGACACCGCCATGGCCAGACGCCAGTTGTATGACAGCGAGGCGGGAATCAACAGGGTGCAGCCAAGTGCGACGGCCCCCAGGTAAATCGGTAACGAGCCGTGCAGCCGGCGCTCACTCGTGCGATCCGAGCTCCAGCCAACGGCAAGCTGCCCGACGAGTCCGCCGATGGGCGGGATGAGCACCAGCCAGGTGAGGTTGCTCAGGGGCAGGTCGTACCACTTCTCGAGAATGCTCGGCAGAAAGAATTCAACCCCGTAGCTGGCCGACACCACAAAAAAATAGGCCGCCGCCAGGAGGAGCACCTGCGGATGCTGAAGTGCCTGGAAGACTGTCATGTGGCGGTGCCCTTGCTTGTGCTGCTCTTTCTCGTGCGCCAGTTCTTGCTCCAGGGCGTCCCGTTCATCGGGGGTCAGCCAGTGGGCGTCCCTGGGCCAGTCGGGCAGGTGCAAGATCACCAGGATTCCCAGGACCACGGCCGGAATGCCCCAGACGATGTACATCCATTGCCAGCCCTGTAACCCCAGAAGCGCCGGGTGATGAATCGTT
Organism: uncultured Planctomycetota bacterium; assembly: GCA_963818265.1. Classification (GTDB taxonomy): domain Bacteria; phylum Planctomycetota; class Planctomycetia; order Isosphaerales; family Isosphaeraceae; genus CAWFRS01. The sequence goes on from CAWFRS010000001.1 coordinate 1,965,680, forward strand.
ACGCCGCCGTCGAACACTTCGGTCGTGCCGATGCGCAGCAAGAAATAAGAGAGTTTCGGGCTGACGAGCTGCGCGACGGGCGTGGCGACGAAGAACCACGATAATGCCCGCGCGCGGTCACGAACGGGAAACCAGTGCGACAGGTAGACGATCACGCCCGGAAAGAACCCGGCCTCGGCCAGGCCCAGCAAGAACCGCACGCCGTAGAACTGAACCGGCGTCTTCACCAGGGCCGTGAGCGCGGCCACGATTCCCCAAGAGATCATGATCCGGCTGATCCACTTGCGAGCGCTCCATTTTTCAACGATCAGGGTGCCCGGGATCTCGAGCAAGAAGTAGCCGAGGAAGAAGACGCCGGCACCAAGACCGATCACCGCGTTGTCAAAGCCCGGCAGGTCTTTTGACATCTCCAGCTTGGCCAGCGAGACATTGATGCGGTCGACATAGGCAATAGCATAGCTCAGGAACAAGAGCGGCAGGAGCCGTATGTACGCCTTGCCTCGAGCACGGTCGAGCGCGGTCTTGGAAGGAGTCGACATTGACAAGCTCGCGGCGGGCCACAGGGGATGGAAGTCTCGTTTGGATCAAGATCGATCAGCGACCGACGAACAAAGAGTACCGAGCGGCCCAGGCGAGCGGGCGGCTATCTGACGGATCAAGACGCACTCATCGCACGAAAACTCGAAGGTAACATGCCGCAGGCGCCGCGGCAAACGGTCAGAACGCCATTCTGACTGGACCACAGGCAGACCCTTTGGGCCCGTTACGTTATACTCAAAGGAATGCAACGGAATGCATCAGTGGAGCAGCTTCACGGCCCAAGTCGAGACCTGGCGTCGTGAGCGGTCATCGAATCGAGCGGTAAGTCAGTCAGTCCATTCATTCAGGAAGTCATCCATGACTCGAATCGCGTGGCGCCTGGTTCTCATGCTGGCCGTGGTTGCGGTCGCTCTGACCATGGCCCTGTTTCCAGACTCGCAGGGTCGAGCCGCGGCGCCGCCGGCGCACGCCCGCGACCCGCAAATCGGCCGGTCGTTCCGCGTGCCGTACCGGCTCACCGAGACCAATCACTTTTTGGTCCGGGCGCATCAACGGCAAGGGGCCTTTTAATTTCCTGGTCGACTCCGGCGCGCCGGCCCTCTTCATTGCGACCGAGACAGCCCGGAAGATCGGGCTCAAGCCGACCCCGGATGACTTCTGGACGCCCATCGACCGGCTCGACCTTGAAGGTGGCGCCGAGCTCAAGAAGCTCAAGGCCCGTGTGGAAGATCCCTTTCAGCTCGTCGGCATGAACGCCCTGGGGCTGCCCGGTGCGTCGATCGATGGAATTCTCGGCTTCACGATTCTGGCCCGGTTTGTCCTGGAGATCGATCTGACCAAGGACCGGATGGTCTGGACTCGTCTGGATCATGACCCCCGCGATCCGCCCGTACCCGACCGCAAGCAAGACAAGCAGGCCAGCGCGCCGGCCGGCGTTCAGGCGATGAGTGCCCTCGGGCCGCTCGCCAAGGGGCTGGCATTCTTGATGGGTAAGCAGCCCGAAGAGGAACAGAGCCCCCGCGGCTTCCTGGGGATCGAATGGGCCGGGCGCGGCGACACGGCGGGCTCACAGAAGGTGGTCGTTGAAGGTGTGCTCGAAGGCTTGCCCGCGGCTCGCGGAGGCGTTCAAGCCGGCGATCAAATCATGAAAATCAATGGTCGAACCATCGGGGACCTCAAGGATGCGCACAAGGCGCTCGCCGAGATTCGCGTGGGTGAACCCGTGCGCCTGGTTGTCCGCCGCGGCGCCGCGGGTGATGAACCGCGTGAGCTCAAACTGACACTCACCGCCGGAGAGGGACTTTAAGCCATGACCATGCGATTTTTCAACGCGGTCGCGTGTCTTGCTCGGCGGCTTTGCAACACGCGGGCCGCCCGCCGCCCTGGGTTGGCGCTACTGGTTCTCACGGCGGCCCTGGCGGCCGCACGGGCCAACGCCACTTTCGACCTCGATCCACAGGCGCCACCGCCGTCGCCAAAAACGGCCAAGCTCAAGGCCGTTGTCCCATTCGAAATGTTGCCGACCAACCACATGCTGGTCGAGGCAAAGATCAACGGCAAAGGGCCTTACCACCTGATTTTCGACCTGGGTGCGCCCATCACGCTTTTGAACAACCGTGTCAGCGAGGCCGCGGGCGTCGTGAAGCCCAGCGCACCGCGCTCATTTCTGTTTGGGATGCGAGGCGAGGCCGAAGTCGACAAACTGCAAATTGGCGAGCTGAACGCCACCAGGCTGCCGGTGATCGTGCTGGATCACCCGGTGCTCAAGGCCCTGGAGGATATGACGGGCCGCCGGATCGACGGGCTGATGGGCTTCACGTTCTTTGCCCGGTACCGGACGACCATCGATTATTTCGCCCACAAGATGACTTTCGAGCCGATCGATTATCGCGTTCGTGATCTGATGAAGGAGCTTCCCGACCGTCTGATGGGCCCCAAGGTTGCCCGCCAGCGGGTGCTCGCACCGCTGGGAATCTGGGGCTGGCGCTTTGGACCGCCGACCGCCGCCCTCGAGTCTCCCGGGGTGCCGATTGTCGAGGTTTACAAGGGTTCGCCGGCCGCCCGTGCCGGCCTCAAGGCGGGCGACGTTCTGACAACGCTCGACGGCCGCTGGACCACGTCGATCGCCGATGTCTTTCACGCCGCCGCGGATATCGAGCCGGGCCGCGAAGCGATAGCCGTGATTCAGCGCGACGGCCGTGAGCAAACCGTGGTGCTCCAGCCTGCGGACGGCGCCTGAAACATTCATCCACCCGCCCGCCCGTCTGCCAGAAAGGGCCAGTGATTGCCAGGGCGTGCGGAATTCAGAACAAGCAAGCGCTTCTGCTTCTACGCAGAAAGGGATGGATGGAGCCACATCCGGTTGGCGACGATCGCGTTGAGACACCGCCGTGGCTTGGTGACCGATCGCAGCATCCCTGGGACGGATATCTGACCGGCCCTGAAAACGAGCTGGCGATGGCCGCCGCGCAGGCCCTGGCGCGCGGCGAGCGCGACGGGATCTCCCCCTTGATCGTGCACGGGCCCTCGGGTACCGGCAAGTCGCGACTCCTCGCTGGTCTGGTGGTCGAGCGGCTCCGCCGCGATCCGGGCACGGCGGTCGCTCATCTTGATGCTCAGGCGTTTGTGGCCGCGTGTGTCGAGGCGGCCGGCGTGGCCGGAGGGGCCGGCTGGGCGGCGTTACGAGGCCGCTTCCGCTCGGTCAATCTCCTGGTCCTCGAGGATCTCGAGGGCCTCGACGCGGCCCTTTGGCCCGCGATGAGCTGACGTATACTCTCGACGCACTCGACGACGCAGGTGCGATCGTTGCGTTCTCGGCACGCTCGGCACCGGCGACATGGCCCAAGGACGAGTGGCCGCGCCGCCTGTTGAATCGTCTCTCGGGGGGTCTGGTGGTGAAGATCTTGCCCCCTGGGCTGGCCTCCCGGCGCCGGTATGTCCTTCAAAACGCCAGCCGCCAGGGGGTCGCCATTCATGCCGAGGCCGTGGAAACCCTGGCCCAGGCCGCCGACGGCTATCGCACGCTCGACGGCTGGATCTCCCGGCTGGCGCTCGAAGCACGGATGAAGCAGGGCCAACCACGTGAAGGACGGGCTGGACGCGCCAACCAACGGTCATCACGGCCGGGTCAGTCGTCATCCGGTTCGGCCTCGGCCTCGGCCCCGCCATCGACGCGTTCGCTTGCCAGGCCGCTCGATGTCGAGACGGTGGCTGCGATCCTCGCCGAGGAAACGCTTTTGGCCGGGGCGCGTGTGACGATCGAGGCCGTCGCGCAACGCGTGGCCGAGCGGTTCAAGGTACGGCTGAGCGTCTTGCGTGGTCCTGGCCGCCGGGCCTCGGTTGTTCTGGTCCGGCACGTCGCCATGTATCTGGCCCGAGCTTTCACCGGCTCCAGTTTCGCCACGATCGGGGCTTATTTCGGCGGCCGCGACGCGGCGACCGTGCGCCATGCTTGCAAGGCGGCCGCTTTGCGCTTGCAGGCCGACCCGTCGCTGGCCGCGGCTGTCGCAAGCCTCGAGCCGCGTGCGCCGGGGACCAGTACGTGATGTGTCCACCGATGCCACATTTTATGATCAGGCGTACATCAATCGGCCGCGCGGCTCAGGAATCGCGCGGCCCAGCTCTTGCGCGGTTTCGATCCATTCTCGAATGATCGTCTCGGCGTTGACAATCGCCTCATGATACGTTGCGCCGTCGGCCGCGCAACCCGCCAGCTCTGGTACTTCGGCGATGAACGCTTGGTCTTCCTTGCTCCAGTATAAGATGATCTCATAGCGAATTTCATTGGCCATTCTCTTCTCCTTCTACTGGGGGTCGATCCGGCCTCATGTCCCTTGTCAGCCCGTGCGACAAAATGACTCCACGAACCTGCTTGACTTGATAGGCTTTGGCTTGGCTGCCGCGGGCTGGAGATTCAGGATCTCTGGCAGGCCATCCCGGGTGTAGATGTGATGATCGCCACGAATACGTTCGACGAAACCCAAATGAAGCAGGAGGGCACGAAGGTCATCAAAACGCACGCTTGCGTCTGACGTACCGCGGATGACGCGGTTCAGGATCTTCGTGAACTTGCTCACATTGCGATTCCCGATGTCGGCCGGGACGATCCACGCCGCACGAAGACAGTGACTTGATTCTGTCACAGCGCGGAAAACGCAACAAGTCCGTTCGGAGAAACGGCCGAACGGGAGCAGATCCTGCGCGTACGCGGGCAAGCTTGATGCAATCGCACCAAGTCGGCTGCATGTTATTCACTCATGAGCATGCTGAAGCAAGATCCCGCCATCGACGCGGAGGGCGGCGCCCGTGATGTAATCGGCGTCGTCGGAAGCAAGAAATACGGCCGCCTTGCCGATGTCTTCGGGGGTTCCAAAGCGGCCCCAGGGGAGGCCCGAGCCGGCCCTGGCCATGACGTCGGCTCCAAAGGCCTCATGCTCGCCGGGCGTGTCGATCCAGCCTGGCTCGATGACGTTGACATTGATGCGATGGGGATAAAGCTCGGCCGCGATGGTAAAGGCCATCTGGTTGAGACCCCCCTTGGCGGCGTTGTAGGCGACACTCCGCGCGTAGGGAATATGAACGTGGCAGCTCGAGATGAAGACGATCTTGCCGCCGCCACGGCGCTCGACCATGTGCCGCGCCACGAGCTGGCTCATGTGGAATCCGCCGGTCAGGGTTCCCTCGATCACGCGGGCGAAGGTCTCCGGATCAAATTCGAGAAAATCAGCACGGCGCGTGGAGCGCGGGATTGCTCACGAAGATGTCGATGCGTGCAAGTGCGCTGATCGTTCGGGCCACGACGCTTTCGCACGACGTGCGCTCGAACACGTCGCCTTCGACCAGGACGGCGCGCCGGCCCAGGGCCTCGATCTCGGCAACAACCGCCTCGGCCCGCGGCGTTCGCTCGCGGTCGTTGATCGCCACGTCAGCGCCGGCTCGGGCCAGCTCGAGTGCACACCCACGGCCAATTCCCCGCGCTGCACCGGTGACCAAAGCTTTCTTGCCGAGTAATTTCATGATGCGATCCGAGAAAACAAGGAGATTCAACCGTTGCAACACCGCGACGCTCAGGATAATGATCACGCTCGCACCAGGCAATCAGGCCCTGATTTATTCTGGCTTGGGACCAGAATTGGCGGGGGCGAGACTCTGTCGAGCCTCTTCAGCTCCCCCCGGTTTATGGCTCAGGCCGACAGAGTCTCGCCCCCCGGAGGGGAATGAAACGGCCCTGTCCAGCTCACTCATCGTCGTGTTCAACAACATGAGTTATGGCATGCTCGATGAATGAGCCATCGATCGCGGGAACGTCATGTCATACGCTGGAGCGCCGCCGGAAATAGCGGAATAATCGTTTCTGTTTGACAGAAATCGATCGACACGCACCGGGGGAAAACCTGTTGATAACCTGTCGACGGGCCGCGCAGGGAGGCCGGGAAACCAACAGGCTCAAACAGCGTTCGTCCGGGCCCTGATCCGAGCGGTCGAGTGGTGCCGGAACGAGTGACGGGGTTATCGACAACTTTTCCCCCGGTGGCCAAGCGACGTTGTACCAGGTTAAGCTCTTTGGTATCATTTAGTTTGTTCGATCGCTGCCGCGAGTTGTCGACGGCGGCGGGCCGCTCTACGATGAATGCGGTGATATTGAGATTTCAGTCTAAGAGAAGAAGACCCAGAGACTGGCCCAGGTCATCGGCGGGGGCCGTATCGAGAACACGCTTATCGCATTCACGAATGGAACCGAGTCGAAAACCAACAAATCGGCCAAGCCTGAATGCCGCCGCCAATGAGGCGAACTGGCCATCGTGTTTTCCCGGCTTCCACGCCGGGGGCGAATGGAAACCGAGCGGAGCGGTTGGCCGTTCTTTTTCTCCCTGGCTGCAAGCCGGGAGTGAATCAACTCATTTAACTCATTAAGGGTATCGAATGAGGGCCTGGTGCAATCGTGAGGCATTGCTCACGGCGTTCGGGATGGTCAGCGGGGTGGTTCCGGTTCGAAGTCCCAAGCCGATCCTTCAGAACGTCAAGCTGATCGCCGACGCCGACGAAGGCTCGGTGCTCATGGGAACGGACATGGAGGTGGGGATTCGCCACCGGGTGCTTGGCGTCAAAGTCGAGCAGCCGGGCTCGGTCATCTTGCCCACGGCTCAGATCGGGTCGATCTTACGGACGAGCAACGATGACGAGCTGTCGATCGAAACCAACGACGACCGCTTGATCTTGCGCGGCCATCATTCGGAATTCACCCTGCCGGTGGAAGATGCGAATCTTTTCCCCGAGGTTCCCGATTTTGCCGCCACGAGTTATCATGTCGTGGCCGCCGGCGATCTCAAACGATTGATTCGCCGCACCATCTTCGCCACCGACGTCGAGAGCACCCGATATGCCCTCGGAGGCGTCCTCGTGGAGCTGACCGCCGACTCGATCGCCATGATCGGCACCGACGGCCGGCGGCTGGCCCGGATGTCGGCCGCGGCGGAGGCCGAGAATGATCCGCCCGCGCTGACCGGCTTTCCGGTGATTCCCGTCAAGGCGCTCAAGCTGATCGAACGCAACCTGGCCGATAGCGATCCGCCGGTGCACCTGACCATCCAATCGGGGTCGGCCGTCTTGATGCGAACCGAAAGCGCCGTGATCTATAGCCGGCTCGTCGAGGGACGATTCCCGCGCTATCAAGATGTCTTCCCGGCCAGCGTGGATGTCAAGATCCCCCTGGAGGCTGGATCGTTGCGGGCGGCCGTCGATCAGGCCGTCATCGTGACCAGCGAGGATAGCCGCGGCGTCGACTTCCAGTTCTCCTCGGGTGTGCTCCGGCTGATCAGCCAGTCGGCCGACGTCGGCAGCTCGCACGTGGAATTGCCGATCTCCTATGAGGGCAAGTCCGTCGAAATCACCTTCGATCCCCGTTACTTGATCGACGCGCTCAAAACATTGGAGGATTCGGCGGTCGTCACCGCGGAGCTGATCGACTCGAAGAATGCCGCCGTATTCAAGACCGAGGATCGCTATATCTACGTCGTCATGCCTTTGACCCGCGAGCGGGGTTGATCGAGCGATAAGTCATGGAATCAAGAGAAACGTCGTCGTCTGTGTGAGATGCGAGACCGAATCGAATCGAACTGAACTGAACCGAACTTAAGTTGGCTCGGGTCGCTCGAGGGTTCCCGTTTGCTTGAGGGAGCATGTCAAACCAAGGCCGTCATGGGCCCAGAGAGCTAGCCGACATTCTGGGCGAGCTATTTACCGTACGGGGTTACGGCCGGCTGCGTGCCCGGCAAGAGCTGGAGGACGCCTGGAACACCGCGGTGGGTGAGCCAGACTGCCGCCAGACACGGCTCGGCGAGGTGCGGCGCGGAGTGCTCAACGTGACGGTGGCGCACTCGACGCTCCTGGAAGAACTGGCGGCATTTCGCAAACCCGCCTTGCTGGCGGCATTGCGGTCGGGAGCGCCGGCGACGACGATTCATGACATCCGGTTTCGAGTCGGTCGTGATAGACGTGGTCGAAATGAAATCAGGCGGCGTGGTGTCAAAGGCGGGCGCAGGCAGGTCGGCCGCACCGGCCGACACGCGGCACTCGCCTCCCCAAAATCGGTCTCGGCGTGGCGGGGCCGCTCAAGGCGGAAAGAAACCAAACAAAGATTCCGGCCCTGCTGACCCGGTTCCATCATGAAGACCATCCCTCCTCGTGCCCTGGCTCGCTGGCCATCGATTTGTTGATAGGCCCGGGGCGAAGGCACCTGAGCGGCCCATCCCGGGTTGAGTGTTGTGCCCGCGATCCCGCGTGAAAACCGGGCTGGCCGGTTCCCCTTGAGACTGTTTCCCTTCGTGCCAGGAGCCTGCCGGCGAACGAGTCCTTGAACTGGGCATTCATGATTGAGTATTAATCGATTGATTGAGCTTGGATGGGCAAACCAGTCTTTCGGTTTTGCCTCGCAACACCTGTCCGGGCCGCTCCGCATCAAACGAGACAGGCGAGATGAATGATCGAGGTGAATCCGTGACGGTAGAATTGAGTCCAATCGAAGACCGCCCGTTCGGGAGTCCAACGGGCGGAGATTACACCGGGGCCAACATCCGGGTCCTCGAGGGCATCGAGGCGGTTCGGCTGCGTCCGGGCATGTATATCGGCGACACGACGTTGCGCGGGCTGCACCACCTGGTCTATGAAGTCGTCGATAATTCGATCGACGAGGCAATGGCCGGCCATTGCAGAAATATTCACGTGACGTTATATACCGATGGATCCGTCTCGGTCGTCGACGACGGCCGGGGTATTCCGGTCGATATTCATGCCGATAGCGGCGTCAGTGCGCTCGAAGTGGTCTTGACCAAGGTGCACGCGGGGGGCAAATTCGACCACGACACTTACAAGGTCTCCGGCGGCTTGCACGGGGTCGGCGTCACGGTCGTCAACGCCCTGTCGGAGTGGCTGGAGGCCGAGGTCCGCCGCGACGGCCAGATCTGGAGACAGGAATACCGCAAGGGACAGCCCGAGGGGCCGGTCAGGCGCAAGGGCTCGACCAAGCTCACCGGCACGACGATTCGCTTCTTGCCCGACGCCGAGATCTTTCCCAAGATCGCCTTTGACTTCGACATCCTCGAGAAGCGGCTGCGCGAGCTGGCCTTCCTCAACAAGGGAATCCGGATCCGGCTGACCGACGAGCGAACCGACGAGCCCAAGGAGGTCGAGTTCTTTTCGTCCGAAGGCTTGAGCGAGTTTGTTGTTTATTTGAATCGCGTCCAGACCGTGTTGCACCCGCCGATCGTGTTCTCGGGCCGTGACGAGGAACGCGCCGTTGAAGTTGAGATCGCTTTGCAGTACAACGATTCGATCAGCGAAATGGTCGTCTCGTACTGCAACAACATCAATACGATCGAAGGGGGGACGCACTTAACCGGATTTCGCACGGCGCTGACGCGCACGCTCAATCAGTATGCCAAGGCGGCAGCCCCGGCCAAGAACAAAGACCTCGTCATCACCGGTGAAGACTTCAAAGAAGGCTTGACGGCGATCATCAGCGTGCGTGTGCCCGACCCGCAGTTCGAGGGTCAGACCAAGACGAAACTCGGCAATAGCGATGTTGAGGGGATCACGGCGCAGGGTCGTGAATGAGCGGCTCGCCGAGTTTCTCGAGACCAACCCCGCCGTGGCCAAGAGGATCATCAGCAAGGCCCTTCTGGCGGCCGAAGCCCGCGAGGCGGCCCGCAAGGCACGTGAGCTGGTTCGCAATCGCAAGGGCGTGCTCTCAGGGGGCGGGCTGCCGGGCAAGCTGATGGACTGCTCGACCCATGACCAGCATTCCAGCGAGCTCTTTCTCGTTGAGGGCGACTCGGCCGGCGGCACCGCCGAAGGGGGGCGTGACCGGATCTATCAGGCGATTCTGCCGCTTCGAGGCAAGATCTTGAACGTCGAGCGGGCACGGCTCGACCGTGTCTTGAGCAACGAAGAAATCCGCAACATCATCACGGCTGTCGGCAACAGCATTGGCGAAGAGGAAGACCCTGCCAAGCGGCGGTACGGCAAGATCGTGATGATGAGCGACGCTGATGTCGACGGCTCTCACATTCGGACCCTCTTGATGACGTTTTTCTATCGTCAGATGCCTAAACTCGTGGCCGAGGGGCACCTTTACGTGGCTCAACCGCCGCTCTACATGATCGTCAGCGGCAAGAAAGAACGCCGATACGTTCATGCCGAGGAGCAGATGCAGGCGATCCTGATGGAGACCGGATTGGCCGGCGCCTCGCTCCGCCGCGCCGAGTCAAACGGCAGCACGGCTCCGATCACCGGCTCGCGGCTCAAAGACCTGCTCGACCTGGTCGCCAGTATCGAACAGGGGCTTCGCGCCTTTGGCCGGCGGAATCGCTCGCTTCGTGAGTTTCTGGCCATGGCCTTCACGCCCGCGGCTCCTGATCCCGAGCAGCCCGACTCGCCGGCCGACCCGCGCGATGGTTTGCTCCCCCTCTACCTGATCGAGCACAACGGCAAGGAAGAACCGTTTTATAGCGAAAAAGAACGCCGGGATTATTTGTCGGCGCACAAGTTGCACGTAGGAGTCGAGACGGAAAAAGAATCCGCCGCTCAGGCCGCCATCACACCCGAGGCCGATGGCGGGGCCGAGGCTCAAGAGACTCCTGCGACTGAAAGCCAGCGTGTCCGTGAGATCGAGCTGCATGAGGTCAAAGTGCTCAACAAGCACCTGGTGCGGCTTCGCGATGAGTATGATTTGCGGGCCGAGGTCTTGTTACCCGCGAGGTGACCGGCGACGATCCTCCCCCGCGCTTTATTCTCGAACGAGACGGCGAGACCTATCCTCTTCTGGATCTCAGAGCGCTGATTTCCACGGTGCGCAAGATCGGCGAAAAAGGGATGAAAATCACGCGCTTCAAGGGGCTCGGGGAAATGGATGCCGAACAGCTTTGGGAGACCACCATGGACCCGACGCGCCGTACCTTGATGCAGGTTCAGCTTGATGACGCCGTGACCGCCAACGACCTCTTCGTGACCCTCATGGGAGACGATGTCGAGCCACGCCGCGATTTCATCGAAAAACATGCCCTCGAGGTCAAGAATCTCGACGTTTAGGCCCGTTGTCAGAGAGAGTGAGTGAGTTAGTTAATGTCAGGCCGGCAAAGGCCGTTTTCGAGTGCCTTTGTGCCGCATCGATCGACTGTGCCGCATCGATCGTCGCAAGTTTGTGACGGACGCTCATGGCGTTCTTCGACCACTTTGCAGACCGGCGGCCACTGGCGAATCCCGGCAGGAAGGATGAGCCGCCGCTCCCCTGCCGAGATCAACCCGGCGGTTGTCGTGCTGGCGGTTTGACCGTCTCGCCCTTGGTAGGAAGAATGCGATCTTGATCTTGAACTTGATTCAGGCGATTTCAGGCCGCCTTGGCTTGCGCTGAGCTGAAGTGAAGCGAAGTGAGTGGATCCGAGGAGTCTAACAGGTTGTGTGATCTCAGAGGTCCTTCCGAATCCGCGGTCGATGAATCCGGAATGGATCGTTTCGCTGGTTCGCCGGCGCAGCTTGTTTTCACCGCATCATCATCATCACGACTAGCCACGAGTCGCTAGCCACAGTCCGATTGCAGGGTCCGTCCCGAGTGGGAACAGATGATTGGGATTGCCCAGAAAGTCGCGCGGAATTTTAGCGACGCGGTCCGGTCGCGAGGCCAGTCGTATTTTCTCAAGGGACGCGTCTCCGTGATGGCGGCGCGGCCCGGCGAGGTCGTCGCCAAGGTGCGCGGGACCTCGAAATATCGCGTGCGCCTGCGGATGCGCGGGTCGAAGCTATTGGCCTCATGCAGTTGCCCTTATTTCAGCCCGCAAGGGGAGCCGTGCAAGCACCTGTGGGCAACCTTGCTCCTGGCGGAGTCACGGGGTTTCTTGCAATCGGCCCCGATGTTTCCGGTTCACCTGGTGACCGAGAGCCCCCGCCGCACGTCGACGCCCGGTCTGCCCGATCCGCGAGTCGAGGGATCGCCGTCGTCCACGATCAACCGAGAAGGATCGCATCCGGATCATACCGACATGGGGATGGAGATACTTGATCTCAGGCCGCCGCCACCGCGGCCCCCTGGCAGTCATCTTCCTCCCTCGTCATCGCCGACGCGTGGCGCCAAGTCTCGAGGGAAGGATCGAAGCGTTCGCCGCGACCCCCTGACCGATACCAGCACGTGGAGTCAGCGCGGTCCGGCTCCCCGCGATTACCGCCCCGGGCCGACCGGGCGAGTCAAGCCCAATGGGCCCGGCCTGGGGCATGCCACCGGTGCCGGCGCCGACTCGGCACGGACCAAGGCCGTCAATCGCAACGCCAAGCGGTTATTAGTCTACGTGCTCGATGTCGCCGCCACGCTGGCCCAGAACCAGGTGGTGATCGACCTGGCCCGCCGCCAGCGCAAGACGACCGGTGAATGGGGACCGCTGCGGCCCTGGTACTATGCTCCGCATGCCGCGCACGTCAAGTACGACCCGGAAGACCGGCTGATCCTGGCGCTGCTCGACGAAGCCCAGGGGAGCACCCTTCATGGGGTTTACACGACACCAGGCCCAGCGGCCTCGAACACTGGCCCCCCTGCCCCGGGAAGCAGCGGAGCGACCAATGGCACGGCCACAGGGCCTGGCCCGCGGCCGGCTCCGGCCCCGTCGTCAGCGGCCGCCGCGCGAGCGGCCGCCGAGCGTGCCATGCGCGGGATGCGCCGGTTCGTGCTCCGCAAGGACCAGGCATCGCTCGGTGGAACGGCTGGCGCGCACCGGAAGGCTGCGGCTCCGCCGCACCGACGGCGAGGAAGATCCGCCGACCGTGCGCTGGGACGACGCCCAGCCCTGGCGGTTTTCGCTCGATGTTCGGGCCGAGCTGGGGGGCAAACGCTGGGCCTGGCGCGGCTCGCTCCGCCGCGGTGAGCATCGCATGGATCTTTCCGAACCCCTGGTCCTCTTGCCGGGCTTACTGGTTCTGGGCGTGGGCCGTGCTGCCCGGTTTGACGATCTGGGAGTCATGCCCTGGATCCAGCGGCTGCGTTACGAGAAGGAAATCACCTTCGTCGAGCCGCAGCAAGACTTGATGCTCGGCCGGATTTTGGCCGAGACGCGAGTGCCCCCGCTGGAGCTGGTGGAATCGCTTGCGCCTGGAGGAAATCAACGCCAAGCCGCGGCCCAGCCTGACCCTCCGCACTCCGCGCCAGAACTGGGGCTTGGGGGCCGACAAGCTGATCGGCGAGCTCGAGTTTGATTATGACGGCGCCGTGATTCCGGCCGGCCGGACCACCCCGCTGGCCGTGTCGACCGAGCTCGGGCTGGTGATCCGCCGCGACCCCCGCACCGAGAGCGCGGCCGACGTGAAACTCTTCGAGCTCGGCTTTCGCGAAGCCAAGGATCCGCGGCTCGATCCCGGCACGCTCGAGCTGCCGGCCAAGCGAATGTCGCAGGTGACCAAGGACCTGGTCGCGGCCGGCTGGCGCGTCGAGGCCGAGGGCAAGCTGATTCGACCGGCGGGCGAGTTCAAGATGGCACTGGCCACGGGCATCGACTGGTTCGAGCTCGACGGCGGAATCCAGTATGGCGATCAGAATGTCAGCCTCCCCGATCTGCTGGCGGCCGCCCAGCGCGGCGAGTCGATGATCGAACTGGGCGACGGCTCGATGGGCATGCTCCCCGAGGAGTGGCTCAAGAAATACGGCATGCTCGCTGACCTGGCGACGACGACCGACGGCGGCCTGCGCTTCAGCTCGTCGCAGGCCGGCATGCTCGATGCGCTTCTGGCCGCCCAGCCGGAAATTCAGGTCGACGCGGCCTTCGAAAAGGTCCGCCAAAACCTGCAGGCAGTTCGAGGGGGTCGTGGCCGTCGATTCGCCCCCCGGCTTCCACGGCGAGCTCCGCCCCTATCAGCGTGAAGGACTGGGCTGGCTCGATTACCTTCAGCGCTTTGGCTTTGGCGGCATCCTGGCCGACGACATGGGCCTGGGCAAAACAATTCAGGTGCTGGCGCTCTTGCAACGCCGCCGCGCTCACCGCCAGGCGAAAGGACCCTCGCTGGCGATTGTGCCGCGATCGCTGGTCTTCAACTGGGTGCAAGAGGCCGCCAAGTTCACGCCACGGCTCCGCGTGCTTGACTACACCGGGCCGGGCCGGCATCCGCTGCGCGAGACTTTTTCTGATTACGATTTGATCATTACAACTTATGGAACAGTTCGCACGGATATCGCCGAGCTGACCCAGTTTCAGTTTGACTATGCGATTCTCGACGAGGCCCAGGCCATCAAGAATGCCGAGAGCCAATCGGCCAAGGCCGCCCGGCTCTTGCGCAGCCGCTACAAGCTGGCGATCAGCGGTACGCCGATCGAAAATCATCTGGGCGAGCTCTGGTCGATCTTCGAGTTCTTGAATCCCGGCATGCTCGGCAGCGATTCGGTCTTCAAGAAGTACGTCGGCACCGGCGCCTCGCTCGACCAGACCGACCGAACGTTGCTGGCCAAGGCCCTGCGGCCCTTCATCCTCCGCCGCACCAAGCAGCAGGTCGTCGAGGACCTGCCCGAAAAGACCGAGCAAACCCTTTACTGCGACATGGAAGCCGAGCAACGGCGCTGCTACGACGAGCTGCGGGCCCATTATCGCGATGCCCTTCTGCGCAAAGACACCGCCGAGCTCAACCGCTCGAAGATCGAGGTGCTCGAAGCCCTCTTGCGGCTCCGCCAGGCCGCCTGCCACCCGGGCTTGATCAACCCCGAGAAATCGACCGATCCCAGCGCCAAGCTCGAAATGCTCATCCCTTCGATTTCCGAGGTCGTCGAGGAAGGTCACAAGATCTTGATCTTCTCGCAGTTCACCAGCTTCCTGGCCATCGTTCGCGACCGGCTCGACCAAGAAAAGATCACCTATGAATACCTGGACGGCCGAACCCGCAATCGTGCCGCCCGCGTCGAGCGGTTTCAAACCGATACGGAGTGTCCTGTTTTCTTGATCAGCCTGAAGGCCGGCGGGCTGGGCCTGAACCTGACCGCCGCCGAATATGTTTACTTGCTTGATCCCTGGTGGAACCCGGCCGTCGAGGCCCAGGCGATCGACCGCTCGCACCGCATTGGCCAGACGCAGCACGTTTTTGCGTACCGCCTGATCTGCCGTGGCACCGTCGAAGAGAAGATCCTGGAACTGCAGCAGAAGAAGCGCGACCTGGCCGACGCGATCTTGAGCGCCGATAATCGCGGCGGCAACGTTCAGAACCTCACGCGTGAGGATATCGAGTTTCTGCTATCGTGATTGTTGTGAGCGAGCCTGGCGGCGACTAACCCTTCAGAAGCGCCAGTGGCTCGAATCGATCGCCCAAGACCGCTTGCGGCGATGTTTTCAGCCATTGCTCTAGCACGCTGGCATAGACGCGACGGAAATCAATCGCATGCTTAGGGTCGCCATCCTCGAGATGCGTCAAGTCGGGGTAAGGTCCGTGCACGCCCGGCTTGACGGCCCGACCCAGCAGGAAGACCGGGGCCGCCGTGCCATGGTCGGTTCCACCACTGGCGTTTTCCGATAACCGCCGGCCAAATTCCGAGAAGACCATGAGCAGAACGCGGTCTGACTCGCCGGCCTTCTCGAGATCGTCAAGAAAGGCTTTGAGTGATAGCCCTAGCTCGCGCAATAACTGGCCATGCCGCGCAAGCTGACCGGCATGGGTATCAAAGCCGTCGAGCTGCGTGTAGTAGATCGACGTGGTAAGCCCCGCTTTGATCAACGTGGCAATGGTCTGAAGCTGTTTGGCCAGTCCAAAATATTCCGGATAGCCGGTCGCCCCTGCTGCTGGGCTACTGCCTTGTCGCAGACGCTCGAGCCGCGCACTGCTCGCATACGTGACCAGCGAACACCGCTCGACGAACTGGAGCAGCGATCCAGGCTCGGCATGGCTTTGCCAGCCGAGGCAATCGAGGGCATGAGCCTGCGCCACGGCATCGGGCCCATCGGGCAGACCGAGCCGGCGGCGGAATTGCTCAAGCCGAGCCACCGACGGAATCACGTGCCGGCCCCCTTCAAGAGCTTTTGGCAACGGAAACGCGTCGTGGATATGGATCGCAGGCGCATCGCCTTGTGAGTCGGGAAGCTGATCGATCGCGCGGGCCAGCCAACCAGGCGACCCCGCGTCGTGATCGAGCCGGGCCGTCTGCCAGATGGCCATGCTCTCGAAGTGCGACCGATTGGGGTTGGGATAACCGACGCTTTGAACGATCGCCAGGCGATGTTGCTCCAGAAGCTTGGCAAAGCCATCGAGCGAGGGATTGAAGCCGACATGATCATCGATCTTCAGCACGTCCTTCGCGGAGATCTGCAAGCTCGGCCGCTGCTTGCGATATTCATCGTCACGATAGGGGACGACCGTGTTGAGCCCGTCATTACCGCCGCCAAGCTGAACGATGAGCAGAATGCGGCCGCGTCCACCTTTGCTTTGGCGCTGCTACCGGCGGATCCTGAATCATCCGCCAGTGCGGCCGCCGAGCTGGCCAAAAACATCGGGACCGTTTGTCCACACGCCAAGAGGGCCGATGAACCAAGGCCCAGGCGGATCAATTCGCGGCGCGTCGGGTGCATGAATATCCCCTCTCCGGGATGTGTGTTGTCGACCGGATCAAGCCATCTGAAATTCGGAACAATTGACGATCAGCTGAATCAGTTTGCGCAAGTCGTCGGCACGGCCGGCATGCCCGGCGGCGGCAACGACAGCCCGGGCTTCGTTTCCCAGGTCGTCCTGGACGAGCAAATCGCGGAGTGCCTTGGCGGTACGATCGGGTGTGAGTTGATCACTGGCGGCCCAGGCCAGTGGGTCGAACGAAGATAGCCCGTTCTCGGGCCGCCCCCAGACAAGGTCGGCGGCCCAGTTGCCGCGTTCGAGCAACGTGCCGCTATTGATCCACAAACGACCGCCAAGCCACCCTTCGACATTGGGCGGAGCGAAGAGCTCTTGACCTTGCGCATCGCAGGTAGCGGCCAGCGCCAGCGGATTGAAGGCTGACCGCGGCACTTCGAGCATCCGCACCAGGCCCGCACTGTACTCGACGGGCGATTTGATCTTCTGACGATAAACCGCCTGCGAATAAAAATGACGCGATCGGAGGATCACGGCGATGACGGGTTCAATCATGAAATGGTGTTTCCGGATCTCGTCCGCCAGCGATTCGATCAACTCGGCGGCGCAGGCTCACCGGCCTCGCTGACAAAGTAACGATAAAGCTTGCGCGCCAGAAACTGAGCGGCGCGGGGCTGGTCGAGCGTGATGCGAACGATATCCTTCGCGGCCCATTTTCCAGTCTGGCCCAGAAACGTCTTGCTCGTATCGTCAACCTGCGCGAGCATCACGGGCGAAGCGGGGTGTTGGCTGAAAACCGCCCCCCTTGTCCTGGCGAGTCCATCCTGTGAAGGCCCGGGCGGCCTCGCGCATGTCGCGCTCGGTGTAATGACCGGCCCCCAGCGTGAAAAGCTCCAGGAACTCACGGGCGAAGTTTTCGTTGGGTTTTTCTTTCTTGCTGGTGCCGCCGTCGAGCCAGACGAGCATGGCGGGATCGGCGGTGATGGCTTCGAGAATCGCCGCGAAGTCGCCAAGCGCGTGGGTGCGCAGCGTCTCGTTTTGCTGGTCCATTAGAGCCACCGAATCGACCTTCTTGTGGCTCGTGGCGAAGTGGCCATGCCAAAAGAGGGTGAGCTTCTCGCGGAGCGGATCGGGGCCGTGCACGATGCGGTTGAGCCAGCAGACCTTGAGCAAATCCAGGTTTGACGACGTTCGCGCGGTCTGGCGCAAGCCGTCGATTGCCTCGAGATCCTCGGTCGTGAGTCGAGCCGGGTGAAACAGCCGATCGATGCTGGCTTCAGGTCCGTCACTCAGGTCGCGGAGTAATTCCGCACGCGTCGCGCCGAAGCCGGCGCGGCGGTGCAGATGGGCCACCTTACGGAGGTCCCACGGGTCGCCTGGCCTTGGCTTGTAACGAGCCCATGCGGAATCGATTGCGGAAATCATCATGTTTTCCCTCGTATGGCGCTTATGAACCATTCATGCCGCGGTCTGGCTCATTGAGCCTGTGGCTTCTCGATCACGATATCGCCGAGGTCGAGCGTCTCGCCGGGTTTGACCGTGAAATCCCTGCGGTTCTGCACGCCTTTGTCCTGGTCGTTGACGGTCGAGTAGTCGAGGATACGGTAAAGGCGCCAGGGATCAGGGCGGGGAAGTCGATGCGTCCGTCGGCGCCGGTGGCGGGTCCGTTCCAGTAGTGCTTACGCTGGACATTAGCCAGATAACCCGAGTCGGCGAACAGTTCGTCCCGCGCCTGCTTGCCGCGGTTGAACTCGCTCGCTCCGGGTGTGGCGACGAACTCGATATGGGGTTTCAGGTTGACGACGGGCTGGCCGGCCGGCGTGATAAATCGCGCCTTGGCCTGCCCGCAAGGCTCGAGCCTGATCGTTGGGTCGTCGCTTGCCTGTTTGCCGGTGACCTCGACCGAAGCGCCCCACTGGTGCTCGGCATCAAGAAAATGAAGTCGAGCCGAGCCCTCAGGCGCAAGCCCATGGGCTTCGAAGCGGCCATCCTTGATTGGAAGATGAAAGTCGCCGCGCCACGTCGGATTGAACGGCTCGATGCGCAAGGTCGTGATCAGGATGCCGCTGGTGACCGTCTGGCCCTCCGGACCCTCGACGCGTCCCTTGATCGTCAAGCCGGGCTGTAGCGTCGCTGAAATCTCCGGAGATGGCTCGTTGCCGATCTTCGCTTCATAAGCCATGAAGTCATGAGCATAGATACGGTTACCACCAGGACGGCCCGCGTAGATCTGATTCGACCCGATCTGTTTGAGCACGAAGTCGGGAGTCGGCCCGAAGAAGAGCAGGTGTCCTTTACCGGCCGGAACGGCGATGTGATACGAGCCATCATCCTTGCTGGCCACGATGGCCTGCCAGCCCGAGAGAATTGCGCTCATCGCTGCTGACAGGCAGGAACTGAATGCTCGCTCCCGCCAGGGGCCGCCCCGTCCCCTTTTCAGTCACCTTGCCCCGAATCAAGACACCGCGCGGTAGCTTGATATCGTGGCTGGCCTTGATGGTGCCCTTGGTCCACTTCTGTTGATCCTGCTGGATCAAGTACGGTTCGTCGCCGGTGGGAAAGGCGCACGAGGGTGTAGCTTTCGCCCGCGATCGGGTTGATCGTGAACCGCCCAAGGGCATCGGCGCGAAACTTGGCCGTGAAGAAGCCGTTGGCATGTTCGTTGTGCACTCGGGTCGTGGCCGAAACGATCGCACGCGGAATCGGCTGGCCGCTATCGGCGGCAAGGACGCGCCCTTCGATGATTCGCGCCTGGCTCCAGTGCGATCGTCACGTCTTTCGAGCTTGCGGCGCCGTCGGTATTGATGTAATGATCCTGGCGGGCGTAGCGCATGTCTTGAATGAGCAGGCTGACGGTCAGGCCGCGGCCGATCCCGGTCAGGCGAATCTTCCCCTGGCTATCGGTTTTCAAGGTTCCCGGCCAGACGCGGAGTTCTTTATCGGGATGATCCCGCACTGTGACACCGTCGGATTCGCCCGGTCCAGTGGGCCGCCACATGCCCTTGACGCCGACGTCGACGCCCGCGGCCGGCCGGCCCGTGACGTCGACCAGCTTGACCACCACGACCTGCTCGGGCTCGAGCCGGATGCGGGCCTCGGGTTTCTCGGCACTGGCATCGAGCGTCGCCCAGCCGATTCCAAACCCAGGTGCGGCCGCAAGTGCATGGACCTCCAGGAAACGGCTGGAGTTGGTGCGAAGCGATTCGAGCCGAAAGCGGCCGGCGTCATCCGTGCTCCCTTGCCCCAGGAGAAGCAGTGAGTCATTGCTTTCACTCGCGCCCACCCAGGCCGTGCGCGGCCGCGCAACCAGATCGACGACCGCACCCTTGATCGGCTTGCCCTCGGGGTCGAGCACGTTGCCCGTGACGAGCATCCGCCCTGGATTCGGGGAGCTCGGTTTCGGTGCCGGACGAGAATGGTCGGCGGCCGGCGATCTGGGTGCGGACGCAAGCCCGTTGGCATCTCCTCCTGGATTTCTCACGGGTTCCTCCTTTGTGGCGAAGGAATAATTCCAGTACCCTGCGCCGGTGGCCATGGCGCCGAGTAACAAAACGCTCAGGGCAACAACTCGCAACTGGGAAAGCAGCATGGATCTCAAGACCTCCTGGGCCAGGGCCATCGCCGAAGCCGAAGCGAGTCCGGCGGCAGCCTGTCCGGCCGCGAATTTCATCGCGGCCGTGGTTGTCGATTGACACAGGGGGGATGAGATGGACGCTGCCGAGGTCGATCGCGAACTGAGCATCGCAATGAGTGTCACACTCGAAATCGCCACGCCACGGCGAGCCAGGGCACGACGAAGCTTGTCACACGCTCGGGCCAGCCGGCTGCGGACGGTTCCCGCCGGGCATCGCAGCCGCCGCGCCGCCTCGTCAGGGCTCAGGCCCTCGAAGTAGCAAAGCACGAGCGATGCGCGAAAGGCCCCGGGCAAGCGTTCGATCTCGCTGTAGAGAACGTCCGCCTGCTCGCGAGTGACCATCGCATGTTCCGCCGGCTGGCTCGCTGGCTCTGTCGAGACGCAAGAGCCCGACCCTGAACGTCTCATCGTAGCGGCCTCTTCGTTTTTGCGCCGACGTGCGAGCTGAGCGCGTGCCTTGCGTGCCGTGCGGAGCGCAACTCCATAAAGCCAGTTTGCCAGCAGTTCAGGCTCGCGGATGGTCCGAGCCTTGCGCGCAAGACAAAGAAGACCGCCTGAAAGGCGTCCTCGGCATCGTGCAAATCGCCGAGGATCTGCCGGCAGACGTCCAGAACCATCGGCCCATGCCGATTGACGAGCGCCGCAAACGCGGCCTCGTCGGCGGTATCGCTGCGTGCGGTAAACCGCTCGATGAGCTGGCGGTCGGTCAGTCCGGCAACCGAGCCGCCGTCGAACAACGACTCAAGCTGCCGGACCACCGATGTTGCGACCCCAGACGACATACGCCAGCTCCCTCGCGGTCAAGGCCTGCGCTTCCTGAACATGGAACGTCCTTCATCCCCTCGCCCATGTACTGCCCTGGTCCCGGCCATCATCTCCCGAGTTGTGCTGAAAAATTGAGCGGAAAAGCCGAAACCTCAATTTGGGCAGGGGACTTGCCATCAGACTTCGACGTCGTCGCGCTCGTTTTGGCGGGCCTGATCAATATTATTGCGGCGGCTTTTCAATCAAGATATCGCCGAGGTCGAGCGTTTCGCCGGGTTTGACGGTGAAATCCTTGCGGACCTGCCAGCCCTTGCTCGGACTGTAATCGCTGATCCGGTAGAAAGCACCCGGGATGAGGTCGGGCAATGTGACGCGGCCATCGGCGTCGGTCCTGAGAAGATTCGGCCGGTAGTAATGCTGGGGATCGACCTGAATCAAACGAGCCGTGTCGGCGAACAGCTCGCCTCGGCGCGGTGGTGGTCCAGGCGTGACCACGATCTCGATGGGCGGAATCAGCTTGGCGAGGGGCCTGCCGTCGGTGGCGACAAACCGGGCCTTTGCCTGGCCATTCCGCTGGAGCTGGACCGTCATCGGCTCAGTAATCGGCTTGCCGGAGATCTCAATGGTCCCGCCCCACTGGTGATCGGCGTCGAGGAAGTACACCAGGATGGCCTTGTCCGGATTGAGCCCGTGCAGCTCGAAGCACCCGTCACGAGCGTGGGGCTGAAATGAGGCATCTCCGCGCCACGAGGTGTTGAACGGCTCGATCTGAAGCCGCGTGAGAATCGCGGCGTGCTCGACGGTTTCTCCCCGTGGGCCGACCACACGGCCCTTGATCGTCTTGCCCCGCCGCAAGACGGCGTCGATTGCGCGGGGCGGATCGCCGGCCTTGACGTCGTAGGCCATGATCTTGTGAGCATAGTGACGTTCGCCGCCGGGAAGACCCTCGTCGAGCGTCCGGCCGCCGATGACGTCGAGAATGAAATCGGCCGTCGGGCCGAACACGAGCAAGTGTCCTTTGCCGGGGGGAACGACGATCTGGTACGAGCCGTCGTCCTTGCTCGCGACCATGGCTTCCCAGCCCCCTTTGTGTTCGGCGCTACCATTGATGGCGAGGTACTGCACACTGGCCTCCGCCAGGGCTCGACCGGTATTCTCCTCGACCACCTTGCCCTTGATGACGGTTCCGCGAGTTAACTTGACGACGATCTCCTTCTTGACGGCCCCTTTGTTCCACGCGAATTCGACTCTCGAAGGCAAATAGGGCATGCCGTCGGCGGGGAAGGCACTGACTTTGAAATGGTCGGCCGGAAAGGGATTTGCCTGGAATTGTCCCTGGTTATCGGCGTGAAATACCGCGGGGTGAATTCCCGTTTTAGTCTCGGCCCCCACTTCGATCACCGCGCCCGGGATAGGCTGGCCCGTGCTGGCGTCGAGAACTTGCCCTTCGATGATCTTCGCAGGCTGGAGCGCCAGGGTCACTTTCTTTGGACCATCGCGGTCATCCGTCGCAACGCCGAGCCACTGCTGGGCAAAACGGCGGTCGTTCACGACGAATGAGACGGACAGGCCGCGGCCGACGCCATGCAACTCGAAGCGCCCCTGGCCATCGGTCTTTAGCCCACGCGGCCAGGCACGCGCGTCCTCGGGAGCATTGCGGTTATAAAGCGAAGTCGCGGACCAGAGGCCGAAATTCTTGGCCTCGCCGAAGCCATCAACCGGGAGCTCGACCCCGGCCGCCGGCTGCCCGCTCAGATCGACCAGCTTGCCTCGAATGAGTTGCTCGGGCTGCAGCCGGATCTCGGCAACGGGCTGCTCGGCATCTGGGTTCAGTGTGGCCCAGCCCAGGCCGAACCCCGGAACCATGGCCACGACGTAAAGTCCATCGAAAAATCCAGTTGAAGAGGTTCGCGCTGCATCGAGCTGAAACTGGCCATCGGACTGAGAGCCGCCGCGACCGAGGAGGATCGGCGAGCCGAAACCGGTTGCGGCACGATAGGCTTGACGACGCCGACCGATGACCTCGACGACCGCGCCGCGCATCGGCACGCCGGATGAGTCGAGCACACGGCCGACGACCCGCATGCGGCCGGGGGCAGCGACATCTGGTGTGGTCGCGATTGCGGCAGACCGCTGATTTGCGACGGGCATTGGCTTGGGCCCGTCATTCATCGCAGGCGAATGGGCCAGAAGCCCCACGCCGGTGGCCATGGCGCCGAGGAACAAAATGCTCAAGGCAACAACTTTGAACTTGGAAAGCAGCATGGATCTCAAGACCTCCTGAGCCAGGGCCGTCGCCGAAGCCGAAGCGGCTCCGGCGGCAGCCTGTCCGGCCGCGAATTTCATCGCGGCCGTGGTTGTCGATCGACACAGGGGAGATGAGATGGCCGCGGCCGATGTCGATCGCGGTGCCAGTAAGGTCGCCAGCACGCCAGACGGTAGCACGATGCCGCGTCGGGTGAGCCCACGCTTGAGCTTTTCACGTGCCCGCGCCAGCCGACTGCCAATGGTGCCGACCGGCCACCGCAGCCGCCGCGCCGCCTCGTCGATCGTGAGACCCTCGAAGTAGCAGAGCACCACGGGCAGACGAAACGCCTCGGGCAGCCGGCCGATCTCGCAATGGAGTGCCTCGGCCTGTTCGCGATCGATGGCCGGCTGCTCGACGGGCGGCAAGATCGATTCGGCCAGAACGGCCGAGTCTGGTCCCGGGCGCCTCATGACATCGCCTTCCTCTTTTTTGCGCCGGCGAACAAGCTGAAGCCTGGCGCAGCGTGCCGTGCGAAGTGCGACCCCGTACAGCCAGTTTCCCAGCAAGTCAGGATCGCGGATCGATCGAGCCCTCCGCGCCAGCACAAGGAACACGGCCTGAAACGCATCCTCGGCGTGGTGCAAATCGCCGAGCAACTGGCGGCAGACATCGAGCACCATGGGTCCATGCCGCTGCACCAGGGCGGCAAATGCGATCTCGCCTGCTGCGCCGCGGTCCGCAATGAATCGTTCCAGGAGCTGTCGATCCGAAAGACCGGCAACCGAAGCTCCCTCGAAGAGGGCCTCGATCTGCCGGCGCGCCGAGCCCGATGCTAGATACGCCATCACCGCGGGTTCCCCTCGGACATACACCTCAAGCCAGTCTCATCTCCCCACTGCCGAGATACTGTGCGCCCGCCAGTGGTGTTATCCCAGGTTGCGGCCGAAAATGCATCGAGAAACCGGAAACCCATGGCGCATCAGCGAATCAGTTGCGCCCGCGGGGTTTCTCGATCAGGATGTCGCCGAGGTCGAGCGTCTCGTTGGCTTTGACGGTGAATTGCTTGCGAGTCTCGGGACCGTTCCGTGGCCTGCTCGAAGTGTCACTGATGCGATAGAGCGCGCCCGGGATAAGGTCTGGTAGTAGAATGCATCCAGCGGCATCCGTGAATGGTCCCTTCCCGTAATGTTTGCGGTCGACGTTGGGCATGTATGCCGCGTCGGCGGCGAGCATGTTCAGCTCGTTCTCGTCTTGCGACTCTTCATGAGGTCCAGGAGTGCCCAGGATCTCAAACAGAGGGAAAATGTTGACAACCGGCTTGCCGTCAGGGCCGACGAACCGCGCCTTGGCCTGGCCGCAAGGCTCGAGCCGAATCATAACTTCATCACTCGCCTGCTTGCCGGAGAGCTCAACCGTCGCCCCCCACTGGTGATCGGCGTCAAGAAACGAAACGCGAGTGGCCTTCTCGGAATCGAGCCCATGCAGCACGAACGATCCTTCGCTTGTCTGCCGCGTGAGGTCGCCGCGCCAGTTGAGGTGAAAGTAGTTGAAGTGAAGCGTACTGATGATCTTGGCGTGGTCGACCGGCTGCCCTTCTGGCCCAACGACGCGTCCCTTGACGGTTTTGCCGGGCCGGAGTGCGGCAACGATCTCGTGCGGCGAGTCGCCCGCTTTTACATCGTAAGAAATGATCGCATGAGCATAATTGCGCTCTCCGCCTGGCTTACCGTTTGCGAGCGTGCGTCCACCGATCACTTGAAGAACGTAATCCGACGTCGGGCCGTAGATAAAGAGATGTCCTTGACCGGGCGGCACGGCGATCTGATACGTCCCGTCATCCTTGCTCGCGACAACCGCCTGCCAGCCTTGGGTGACGTTATCTGGGCGTCGAGCCGAGATGTATTGCACGCTGGCACCTGCGACCGACTGGGCTGTCCCATCTCCGGTCACCTTGCCCCGGATCACAACGCCCCGGGGAACCTTGACATCCACGGCCATCTTGACCGCTCCTTTGGTCCAGGCGAAATCGTGTTTCGCGATCAGATACGGGGCTCCGTCAGGCGGAAACGCCCTGACCCGGTAGAGTGCGCCGGGCGCGATGTTGGCCGTGTAACGTCCGTGATTGTCGGCACGAAACTTGAGACCTCCCATCAATCCCAGTTCATTTTGGCTGGAAGCCACCTCGACCACCGCATGACCGATAGGTTCGCCCGTACCGGCGGCTAGAACACGGCCATGGACGATTGTCGCCGGCTGAAGAGCCAGAGTGACTTCATTTGGGGTATCTGTCTGCAGACGAATATTCTGGACGGCAAATCGCTCGTCGCGAATTTGACATGCCACTTCGACGTTGGGGCCAACTCCTCGCAGTCGAAATCGTCCCTGTGCATCGGTTATCACTGGCGCCGGCCAATTCCGGAGACCCTCGGGCGGCTGGGAATTTCCCATGTTAATGCCGTCGTAGATGCCCGTGGCGGTATTGCGTCGGCCAATGCCTGAAATCCGAAGCTCAACGCCCGCGGCAGGCTGCCCGTTAACATCGACAAGTTTGCCGTGAATCACCTGTTCTGATCGCACGCGAAGTTCGGCGGCCGGCTGTTCGGCATCGGGGTTGAGCGTATGCCAACTCAAACTCAGGCCGGTCACTGCGACCAACGCGTGGACCTCGAAAAAGCGATCCGCCGAGGTTCGCAGGGCTTCAACGCAGAAGCGGCCTTGGCCGTCGCTCACGCCGCGACCGAGTAGCATATAGTAATTCGCCGGATCGCTTGTGGAAATCCACGGTTGACGGCGCCGTCCGATCAGCTCGATGGGTGCACTGGCGCAGGGCTTGCCATCGGCGTCAAGCACGCGCCCACTGACCGTCATCCGGCCGGGCGTCGCGGGATCGGGCCTGGTTGTCGGATCAGGCTGCTTCGCAATCGAGGGTTGGGCGAATCGCGTTCCCTGAGATTGTCCGCTCCCCGAAGTTTGGCCATCCTCGTCTTTCGAGGCCACGGCGTATTGCCAGGTGCTTGCGGCGGTTACACCGCCGATGAAGGCCAGCACAATCAGCGCAATCGATCGCAATTTGTGCACGAGTAGCACGCGAATCGCCTCTCGAGCAAGGGCCGCTGCCAACGGCGGCGCTGCCCGGCCTGCCGCGAAATCAAGCGCAGCCTTGGTTGTCATGTCGCATAGCGAGGATGAGATACTCGCGCGCGTACCTTGAGGTATGAGCGATACGCTAACCGCCGCAGTGGGAACGACCACACCTCGTCGGATAAGGCCAAGACGAAGTTTACCGCGCGCTCGAGCCAAACGGCTGCGGACCGTGCCGTGAGGCCAATGGAGCCGCGCCGCGGCCTCTTGCACGGTCAGGCCCTCGAAGTAGCAGAGAACGATCGGCAATTGCAGCGCAATTGGTAAGCGCCCGATCTCGTCGTGAAGGATCTCGGCCTGTTCACGTGCGATGATCGGCTCACTCCCAAGGACACTCGATCGAAGACTAGGCTGCGCTTCCGGTCTCCACATATCATGGCGATGCCCATGTAGTCTTGCGAGTCCACGCTTTGCTTTTCGGGCTATCCGGATGGCGACGCCATACAACCAGTTCCCCAGCAAGTCAGGGTCGCGAATCGAAGCGGCCTTACGAGCCAGAACGAGAAATACGGCCTGAAAAGCGTCCTCGGCGTCATGCCTGTTAGGCAGTAATTGCATGCAGACGCCCAAAACCATCGGGCCATGGCGTGCGACGAGTGCCGCGAAGGCCACCTCACTCCCCGAATCGCGACGGCACGTGAACCGCTCAATGAGCTGACTGTCGGAAAGCCCGGCGACTGAGTTGCCGTCGAATAGTGACTCCATCCGTGAGATTACAGAAAGTGAGGCCACACTTGGCATATCCCGGGCTCCTTGCAAGAACTCAATTTTTGCAAAACATCATGGCTGGCTATACCGGCCCATCTCTGTTCAGGTACTGCCGCGATGACAGCGAGCGTATCTCACTTAGTCTGCAAAAATTTCACGCTCGTGGCCTTTGAATCAGTATCAATCGAAAGCAAATGCCTGTAACGTTTTCTAGTTCTTATGATTGCAGCGCACGAACGAGGAAAGATGCCCCTTACATTCGCGGGTTCTCAATCAGGATGTCGCCAAGGTCGAGCGTCTCGCCGGGTTTGACGGTGAATTGCTTGCGCATACGAGGGCCTTCCGGCGTGCGCCCTGTGGTACGGTCGATGATGAAATACAGTACGCCCGGGATCAACGCTGAGAGGACAATCCGGCCTTGCGCATCCGATTTGGGGTCGTCCGGGTAATTGATCGGGTCAATCATCGTGAGTGCAGCCTCGTCAGCAAGCGAGACGCCGGCTTTGCGGGCCCTGGCGGCAACGAATTCGCCGGGAGTAACGACCATCGATATCAACCTTGGGGGGGCGAATCCGCCGAGCGGCTTGCCATCCGCCGTGACCAGACGCGCGCTGGCTGTGGCGCAGGGCTGGAGTGTAACGCGAACGGGCTGGCTCTCGGCTGACCTGGCAGAAAAGCGGACGGTTGCGCCCAGCTTGCGCTTCGGGTTCGAAAAATGAAACGGGGATCTCCGAGTCGGGACCGAGCCCGTGCAGCTCGAACCGGCCATTGCGAGTGACGCCATGCTCATTACCAAGCCCACGCCATACGTGATATATGCCCGACACTGAACCGTAATGGATTCGACTGATCATCCAGGCGTCCGGAACTGGCTGACCGTCGGGCCCGGTCACCTGGCCTCCTACCGTGACGCCGCGGCGAAGCACGATATTGACTTCCTGGCTATCACCGTCGGGTTTTGGATCGTAAGGAATAAACGCGTGAGCATGCATGCGGCGATTGCCAGGCCGACCAGTCAAGACCAGGTCAAGGTCAAGCGATTCAAACACATAATCTTCGATAGGCCCTCGGACGATGAGATAGCCAGGTCGCGCCGGGACCGCGACTGCAAATGATCCGTCGGCATTGGTCTCCACGTGCATGGTATGTAAAGGATTTTCGCGTTTATTCGGCGGCGGGCGATCGAAAAAGATCACCGCTGCGCCGGTCACGGGCCGGCCGGAACCTTGCTCGGTGACTTTGCCACGCACCATCACGCCTCGGGGTAACGCCAGATCGGCCGAATCAGTGACTGATTCCGCGGTCCTCTTGATAACTTTCCAGGCACGGAAGTAAGGTTGGCCTGCGGAAGTAAAAGCAATCACCCTGCCTTCCGCGTCCGGCCCCGTACTGAGCCGGAACCGCCCCTCAGCGTCAGCCGTCGTGCTGTCGGGAGGTATTCTCACGCCAGCCACGAGCAACGGGTTGAACCCGAGGGTGGTGATCTGAGCGTGTGGGACTGGCTGACCTGTGTCGGCATAGGTCACACGACCTGTGATGGTCCTGGCGGGTTGGAGTGCGAAACTCAAAGGCTTCGTGGCCGGAGCGGAATCGGTATTGATCTCGATGTACTGGCGGGCAAACCGTGGGTCGAGCACGCTCAAGAAGACGCGCAGCCCAGGGCCGACGCCATGCAGGGTAAATCGGCCATCAACGCCCGTGATCACCGGGCTCGGCCAACCGGGCAAGGCGTCAGATTGAGTTCCAAAGAAATGCGGCCCCTCGTAAGAATCGGGAAGACGAACCGCCTGTTGGGGATAAAAATGACGGATCGCCATGACGGATAGCTTCACGTTGCTGGCTGGCTGGCCCTGAAGATCAAACAGCCGCCCTTGAATCGGATGCTCGGGCCGAAGAAAAATGTCGGCCGTGGGCTGGTCAGCACCGGGATCGAGGTCCTCGACCCAGCCAGCGCCATAGCCCGGAGCGAGGGCGACCGCGCCGAATTTGTCACGCCACATCGACGAGACCCGCGCGACGTCCATTCGGAAGTGGCCCGAGCCATCGCTGGAGGCCCGGCCGAGTTCCTTGGGGTACGATTGCTCTGCCCCGCGCGCGTTGGTCATCGGCCTCGCATAGGCCATCACAGACGCATTAGGCACCGGCCTGCCCTGCGGGTCGAGCACACGACCCATCACGAACATCCGGCCGCTGGCCGGCTTCGGAACGACGTCATCCGGCCGGGCCGCCATCGGTCGCACGGCCTGCTTTTCACCCTGATGAACTTCCGATTGGCCGGCGAAGCCCGCGATCGTCGCGACCGCGCCCATCAGGAGCAGAGTCAAAGCCGCGAGCTTCGCGGCTTTGATAATCAACGCGGATCTCAGAACCTCCTCGGCCAGAGCCGTCGCCACAGCCGAAGCTGCTCCTTTGACGACGGCTTCGCCGGCCGCGAATCGCGCCGCGGCTCGTTTCGTCGTTTCGCATAATGCGGGTGAAACTGGCACGGGGGTCAATCGAGCGCCAGGCGCGGTGACGAGTGCCACGGTCGACAGACTGACGCCCCGCCCAGTGAGACCGCGCCGAAGCTTGTGTCGCGCACGCGCCAACCGGCTGTGGACAGTCCCCGTCGGACACCTGAGCCGGTGGGCGGCTTCGTCAAGCGTGAGCCCCTCGAAGTAACAAAGCACCAAGGGCAGACGAAATAACCGCGGCAAGCGATCGATCTCCTCGTGCAGCATCGCGGCCTGCTCTTGACGCAGAATGGCCTCGTCGACGGGAAGCATTGCCGAGGCGGCCGACAGCCCATCTACGATCGGCTCGGCTTCCTTCCGACGCTCACGAGCGAGCCGGCCCTTGGCCTTGCGTGCCGTGCGAATCGCGACTCCATAAAGCCAGTTCGCCAGCAGATCCGGGTCATCGATCGAGCGTGCACGGCGAGCCAGCACAAAGAAAACAGCCTGGAAGGCATCTTCGGCCAACTGGTGGTCGCCAAGGAGTTGCCGGCAGAGGCCCAGCACCATGGGCCCATGCCGCGCCACGAGTGCCGCGAAGGCCGCCTGGGCGGTCGGTTCAGAGTACGTCAGAAATCGCTCGACGAGCTGGCGATCGCCCAGACCAAGGATCGAGCCGCCATTGAACAACGACTCGATCTGCGGAACGACCGACGTCATCATGGCCTGCGACATGCCCTGCACTCCCCTGCCAGCAACCTTAACGTCACGTTGATCCCTCCTGAATACTGCCAGAATACCGCCCGGCCTGTCCCGGGTCGCTCGAAAAAAACGCTTTCGCGATCCGCGACCGGCCCGCCATCGCGATCGGGCGCGTGCGATGCCTTCGCTTGCCGGCCATGGCGTGACCTGCGAAACTAATAGCGTAATTGATCGATGGGCACCTTCACCATCACCACGAGGCCCGTTCATGCCACGGACGACAACCTTGGCCCTGCCTGACATCAAGACGCTCGCTGACCTCCGGCAGCGACTGGGGCGGATCCCCCTCGAGCGCATCTGGTTTCACCCTGCGCCCGGCACGGCGACCGAGAAGGATGTCATCGCGGCCGAGGCACGCGAGAACCGCCTCTGTGAGCTGGTTGACGGCACCTTGGTGGAGAAAGCCATGGGGTTTGAAGAGTCGAGATTGGCCGGCCAGCTCTTGTACCTGATCAATTCTTATCTCGCACAAAACGACCTGGGAATCTGCGTGGGTGCCGACGGCACGATCCGGTTCGCCCCTGGCCTCGTGCGAATTCCCGACGTTTCCTTCATCAGGTGGGAGAGGCTGCCCGGTCGTGAGAGCCCGCAAGCCGCGATCCCTGATCTGGCTCCCAACCTGGTTGTCGAGGTGCTCAGCCCAGGAAACACCAAGGCCGAGATGGCCCGCAAGGTGCGGGAATATTTCAAGGCCGGTGTCGCCATGGTATGGCTTATCGATCCGAAGAAACGAGTCGCCAGAGTCTTTTCGAGTGTCAAGGAAGAGATCCTCGTCGGTGCCGACGGGTGGCTTGATGGCGGTGAGATCCTCCCGGGTTTTGTCCTCCGCCTGTCAGACTTGCTCGACCGCGGCCGCCGGCCGCGTGCAAAGTGAGCCGAGCAGACTGGATTATCAGGCGGCGAGCGACCGGTTGCGGTGGTGATCCTGGTCCATATCTCGCGGCATGACGACCGTTTCCCGTGTCGCTGATTCTTGGAAAGAATAGATCCGCGAACAAGTAAAAGGCCATTCACCCACGGCGCTCAAGTCGAGCGCCGGGGTGAGGCCGCTAACTGCAAGCTTGACGGCGAGATGCCGGCGGCCGCTTTATTTGAAGAAGGCCGCCGATTTCTCTCGAACGATACGGTCAGGAGAAGAGGTTGTCGTTGCTCGTGGACGCGTGGTTCTTCTTGATGACCGTCAGGCTGTCGAAGGCGAACGTTCCAAGACTATAAACGCCGCCACCAATACCCTGGCCGTCGCTCCCGTGGGCGCTGCCGTTGCCTCCGAGGGCCTGATTTTCGCTGATGGTGCTGTCATTCGCCGTGGCGCTCGAACCGGCTTGAATGGCGAGGCCGCCACCCAGGCCGTTGCCGCCGTTATGACCGTTGCCGCCCTGGGCGATGTTGTGATCGAGGGTCGTGTCCCCCGCGGTCAGGACTGAAGTGTCGGCGAGACCTGTGAGGGAGAAGAAGCCGACGTCGATGCCGCCGCCCAGGCCGTTGCCGCCACTGGCTCCGGCGCCCCCATCACCGCCCACCGCATCGTTCTGTTTGAAAGCCGAATCCGTGACCGTGGCGGTCGAGTTTCTGGAGATATCGAGGCCGCCGCCACTGCCGAACCCGCCGCCGAAGCCCTTGCCCCCGGCGCCGCCGACGGCCTGGTTGCCGGTGAGCTGACTATCGGTCACCGTCAACGTCGCTGATTGATTGTCTTCAATGCCGCCCCCGAGGGCGGTGCCACCAAGCCCCGCGGTCGTGGAACCCCCACGGGCCACGTTGCCGATGAGCTTGCTGTTGATCACGTTGAGTGTCGAGCCAGACGTATTGGCGATACCGCCACCCAGAGCGCCGCCGGCGAGCGGAGAGGTCACCAAGACGGCAGTACCGCCGTCACCGCCGACGGCCTGGTTGCCGGCGAGCGTGCTGTTGACGACGGTCAGCGTTGCGTTGTAAACGTTCATGATGCCACCACCGTCTCCCTGGCCGCTCGTGCTGCTACTCGTGCTATTGCCCCCAGTGCCGCCCAGGGCCTGGTTGCCAACGAGCGTTGAGCCGATCAAGTACATGGTCGCGGCCTGGTTGTCGATGCCGCCGCCGTTGTTCGTCGACTCCGCCGCGCCAGACGCCACGTTGCCGACGAGCGTGCTGTTCTGGATCGTACACGTGCCATCGGCGTAATTCATGATCGCTCCGCCGACACCAAAGCCACCCGCGCCGCCGACGGATTGATTGTTCAGAAGGGAGGAGCCGCTGATCGTCATGGTCGCTCCCGGACCCTCGTTATCGAGGGCGCCGCCGTTGCCGGCGACGCCTGCTCCACCACCGGCCACGTTCCCCAGGAAGACGGAGTTGGCGATAATCGCCGAGGAAGGATGGGCCGTGTCCAGGCCGGCGTTATTCTCGATGGCACCGCCGATTCCGTAGTCACCCCCACCGGTACCGAGGGCCTGGTTATCGTTGAAGGTGCTGGAGGTCACGGTCAGATTGGCGCCACCGAAGTTGTCGATGCCGCCGCCAACACTGCCGCCGAAAAAGGAGGAGCCGCCCCCGCCCAGGGCCTGGTTGCCACTGAAGGTGGAAGAAGAGGTGACGCTGGCGTTGCCCTCATTGAGCAGGCCGCCACCGAAGACATCGACCGCGTCGGAGGCGGCGGTCGCCGTGTTGTTGTCAAGTATACTGTGCACCAGGGTCAAGGTCGCGCCGGCCTCGTTGAGGATGCCACCTCCGCCGAGGCCGCCGACGGCCTGATTGCTGGACACGGTGCTACTCTTGAGAACCAGAGTTCCCGCGTTATCGATGCCTCCCCCCGTCAAGGCCTTCCCGTTGGCGATGGTCAGGCCGCCGAGGGTCACCGTCGCCTGGCTGCTGACATCCAGAACCCGGCTGGCGGAATGGCCGCTGATTGTCAACTGACCGGCGCCGGGCCCCTCGATGTCGAGGTTCTTGGTGACTTCCAGCGCACCGCTTTTTAGCGTGATCGTATGGCCATCGAGCCTGGGTTCGAAGACGATGGTGGAACCCGGGCTGGCGGCGGCAATCAGCGAGCGTAGCGTTCCGGCCGAACCATCGTCAGCGGCGCTCGTGACGGTCAAGGTGCTGAGGACCATGCGAGTTTCCAGTGGCTCCAGTGCAAGCGCGTAACGCGCCGAACGGAGGCCGAGTTTCGAGCGGCGCTTGAGGGACGAGCGCCTGGATTGCTGTGCTTTCGCTTGCAACCAACCGAGAGCAGAAAATCGAGTCATGCTGCACTTCCTTGGAGTCAAGAATGAAAAGGGGACACATTGATGTGAGGCACACGCCTCACCGGGGAACACACGTGGGGGAAGCCGCTCGCCAAGCGGTCGCGTGCTGGTCGCAAAGCGGCCAGCGATAACGATGACAATGCCATCGTTCTCGGCGCGGACCGATCGCCGAGCCCAGGCCGGTGAGTGCGCCGCCTGGTGGCGAGAGCTCACCGGGCTCTCTGTTTCAACTCGTCTGAGTTCTGGCCCTTTTATCGCGAGTGGCGTGAAGCGACCCGCAAGATTCAGGGTTTTCGATTGTCGGCGTTCTCGCCGACTGACTGGAGAAATGCCTTGAATTCCGGACGGTTGCGAATCGCGTCGAGGTCGGGATCCCTTTCGATTCCTTTCAAGTCCCTCCAACCCTGGGCCCACGCCTGTCGCAGCTCAATCAGTGCCCGCTCGGCATAGCGTTCCGCTTCGGCACTGGCGCCGAGCTGGGCGGCCGTCGCGCAACACTGCGCCAATGAACAGGCCAGGTCGTAGCGGTACAGAGCGGCCGCAGCCGCAATTCGCTGGTCGATTTCCACCGCGTGACCGAGCTCTTGTAGTGCCAGAGTCGGCTTGCCTTGCTTGCCGAGAACTTTGCCCCGGTTGCGGTAGATGCTCGATAATGCGCTCGAGCTATCGAGATCGGTGGTATTCTCCTTGCGGAGGATCTCCACATGTTCCTGGGCTCGTGCAAGGGCCTGCATGGCCGGCTCGAGATGGTCGCCATCGACCAGGGCCTGGGCATATTCGGCGAAGCTCCGCGCCGCGAGGCGCCGACAATGGATGTCGAACGGGTTTTCGATCGTCACCTTGTCGATGATCTGGCAAGACTCGCGATAGCCGGCCAGGCTTTCTTCCTTGCTGCCCATCGACCGAAGGTTTGTGGCCTGGCCGCGCATGATGGCCGAGAGGTTCCGTCGCATGAACACATTCCAGGGTTGCTCTCGAATCAAGGCGCGTTCAATGGCCTCGGCTTTGCGGGAACTTTGCAAGGATTGCAGTTGCTCTCCGGCCTGAAACTGAGCGAATGACAGGTTATTGATACTGAGCGCCAGATCGTTGCGGTAGCTTGGTTCACTCGGGTTGCGATCCGCCAGCGCCTGGCGCAGCTCGATGGCGCGGCGGCTGTGCTGCCTGCCTTCGTCGTACAGTCCCATTTCAATTTGTCGCATGCTCAGGTAATGATGACCGAAAGCCAGGTCGGATTCGAGCAGGCGATCACCAGGTTGAGCGGGCAGGATCGCTTCCAGAATAGCGATCCCGTCTTTGTAGGACGCGATCGCGTCCTGGTCCTTGCCGACGGCGGCCATCACGTATGCCATGCGAATCAGGCACCGCCCCAGCTCTCGCTGGTATTCTGCTCTTGCCGGATGGGCTCTTGCCATCTCCTGAAATAATTCACGTGCCTCGGTCAGGCGGCGTAGGCCCGTTTCCTGCGAGTCGCTCTCGGCGATGATCACGCCGCTGCGGAATGTGGCTGCCGCCAGCTCGAAACGCAAGTTCGGGTCATCTTGGTTTTCCTGGACGAAGCCCTGGTAGTAATGCAAGGCGGTTTGCAGCAGCTCGCTCCGGAGCGGTTGAAGACCGGGCAACGACGAACGCAGCAAGGTGCTCTCGCTGACCTTGGTCAGGTAGTCGTCGACCGCCGCGCGGGCCTTGATCAGATTGGCCTCCGCGCGCTGGTGCTCTCGTTCGGCGATGTTGCGTTGTCGTCTGATCTGGTAGTTGGCAATCAATAGCACCACCACCGAAGTCACCATTAATGCCGACACCAGTGCCGCCGCCGCCAGTGGTCCCTTGTGCCGTCGCGCGTATTTGCGGAACAAGTAACCCGGTGACGGCGGGCACGCCTTCACTGGCTCGTCGTTCAAGTAGTGCTGCAAGTCGGCGGCGAGGCCGCTCGCCGTCTCGTAGCGGCGGTTACGGTCTTTCTCGAGCGTCTTCATCACGATCCAATCGAGCTCGCCGCGTATCAGTTTCGCCAGCTTGGCCGGCTCGGTGTGCCGTTGAGCCGAGATCGACGCCAGCGCTTCGCCCGAGCTGGAGAGCCGCGTGCTCGGCCTGGGCGGCTCCTCCTCCTTGATCATGCGGAGGATCTCGCCATAGGCGGCCTCCTTGATCCTTTTGTGCGTCAGTGGCGTGCTCCCCGTGAGCAGCTCGTACAAGAGCACCCCCAGCGAGTAAATGTCGCTACGAGTGTCGGCTCCCAGGGCGCTCATCTCGGCCTGCTCGGGGCTCATGTATTCGGGTGTACCGACCATGGTGCCAAACTGCGTGAACAGGGTTCGCTCGGTGAGCTTTTGCTCGGTCGCCTTGGCCACGCCGAAGTCGATCACCTTGGGCACAGGCTTGCCGTCATAAAGGGTGACCATGACGTTGGACGGCTTGATGTCGCGGTGGATGATCCCCTTCTGGTGGGCGTGCTGGATCGCCTGGCAAACCGGAACGAATAGCTCCAGCCGCTCGCGCGGTGTCAGGTGGTTGTCGTCGCAATATCTGGTGATCGGAATGCCATGGATCAGCTCCATGACGAAATAAGGCCGGCCCGAGCCCGTGGTCCCGGCATCGAGCACGCGGGCGATGTTGACATGATCCATCATCGCCAGAGCCTGGCGCTCGGCCTCGAAGCGGGCGATGACCTGGCGGCTATCCATTCCCGCCTTGACGACCTTGAGGGCGACCTTGCGGTGCACCGGATGCGTCTGTTCGGCCATGAAGACCGTGCCCATGCCCCCCTCGCCGATTTGCTGGAGCAATTTATACGGGCCGATGACCGTGCCGGGTCCCTCGCGGAGGATGAAAGTCGCCACCTCTTCCTCGGCCCCGGGCGTGAAGGCCCCCGTGTCTTGCACGGCAGCGATCGGCCGGTCCAGAAAACTGCCGGCTTCGCGATGAACCCGAAGATGGTGCTCCACCAGTTGCTCGAGCTCGGCATCACCATCGCAGGCCTTGCCGACGTAGCCAGCCCATTCCTCCGGCGGCAGCTTGCCGACGGCGTGGAGAAATAACTCACGGGCTTTTTGCAGGTTTGCTGGCATGGTACAAATCCCTCTCGGTTCGACACACCTGCAATCAATGCGAATTCGCGGCGTGATTTGTCCGACAGGAACCGAAAAAAGAAAAGAATTCCGTCTCGCCTGGCACTCATCCCTGATCTAGCAGGGTTTTGAGCCGGACCCGTGCGTATGACCAGTGCTCATACGCGGTGGAACGCGCGACGCCGATCACCTCGGCGGCATCCTCGATTGACAGGCCGGCGAAGTAGCGGAGCTGGATCAGTTGGGCGGCCTGAGGATCCTCGACGGCCAGAAGTGTCAGGGCTTCGTCAATGTCGAGAAGCTCGTCGGCCGGCGAGGTGAAGCCGACGTTGGCGGCGTCCATGGGCACGCGATGGCTCTTCCCGCCGCGTTTGTCGGCCTGTTTGCGGCGAGCCTGATCGACCAGAATGCGCCGCATGGCCTCGGCGGCGGCGGCAAAAAAGTGCCCACGATTGTCCCAGCGTTGCTCGCCATTGTTCCCGACCAGACGCAGATAGGCTTCGTGAACCAGGGCCGTGGCTTGCAGCGTCTGCCCGGGATTTTCCTGGGCCAGTCGCTGTGATGCCAGCTTGCGCAACTCGTCGTAGACTAGCGGCAACAATTGTTTGGCGGCTCGCTGGTCGCCTTGCTCGATGGCAGACAGGATGCGGGTGACTTCAGTCATCGGCATGCACCTGGAGAGTCGATGACACGAGATGCTCACTTTCGCCCCACGCTGGAGCAGGTTGTGAGATCATTGACTGCGTGCCAGTTGACCCTCGTTAGCCGGCACATCGGCATCCCTGCGACGGGAACAATTCATGATTGTACCCATTTTTTGATGTCAACTCAGGAACTTCCTTGGCGCATCGCGGAAATCGAGCTGACAGGCTGATCCCTCAGTCACATCAGGCTTGTCAATTCAGGTCGGCTGGCGCATGCCCGGACACCAGCCTCGCAACGAGGCATTCTCATGAAGTATTTTCGGCCCATCGACCTCGAACCGCGCCAGGGTCATGGCGGGACTGGCCGCGACGGACGAAGACCCGGGCGCAGCCGCCCGCCGCTAGAGGCCATCGACTTCGCCGCTCATGACGAAAATGGCGTGTGGATATGTTCTATTTATTTTTCCAGACAATATAACTAATTTGTTCAATCCTTCGTCCGACCGATCTGGGTCTGACTGACCTTCTGATCAAGCGCCGTCAACTGCGGCGGCCCGAGCTTGAAAGTCAGCCTGGCGATCTTGCCAGTAAAACGAAATGGCGCACGGTAGTCCCTGTCGTCTACTCCCGTGCGCGTGTCCATTCCGATATCAAAACTTTCGTCCGAAGGAAGAACAAAAGCCACGGTATGGGGAATCGTCTGCCTGGCTACGTCCTTGCCGTCCACCTTCAGCACACCCTCACCCCCCTTGGCAATACCCGGTCCGTTATAAGCGAAGTCGAACTCGAGCGTGTGTTTCCCGGCCCAAAGCGCATCCGGGCCTTTCCAGCGAAATCGCTCGAGATCGAGAAAGTTATAAGT
Source organism: uncultured Planctomycetota bacterium (assembly GCA_963818265.1). Taxonomy (GTDB): domain Bacteria; phylum Planctomycetota; class Planctomycetia; order Isosphaerales; family Isosphaeraceae; genus CAWFRS01. Next base: position 2,003,776 of record CAWFRS010000001.1, read on the forward strand.
GAACACCGGTTTGCCTTTGACCAGGTACAGACCGTAGCCGCCGAACCGGCCGCCCGCCGTGACAAGCATTCCCTCCCCGCCCCCTTGGGGAACCTCGACTTCGGCCGAGATAGTGAATGACTTCGCCAGGATACTCGGCGCATTGCCCGTCGGAATCCCGGGCATTATTCCCGAGTAGGTAAAGACGTTGCGTCCCGCGATGGCGCTGGGGCGAGGCGTGATCGATCGCGCAAACGCCGAGTTGTCCAGGGGAAAGACATCATACTTCTTCGCTTCCGCGAGGAAAACTCCCTTCAGTTCATTGAGCTTGCCCGGCATTTTCGCCGCCAGGTCGTTATTCTGCGAGAAATCCTCGGTGATATGGTAAAGCTCCCATTTGTAATCGGCGACGTCTGGCGTCGGGCGCATTCAGCATCCACGGGGCGACTGGCGGTGTCGTGCAGGCATACCAGCCATCGTGGTAAATCCCGCGGTTGCCGGCCATCTCGAAGTACTGGGTGTTACGGGCGGAGGGTGCCCCGGCCTTGGCCCTGGCGAAAGTGTACGCCATGCTCACGCCTTCGATTGGCTTTTGCTTGATCCCGTTAACACTCTCGGGTGCTCGGATGCCGCTAGCTTCGAGAATCGTGGGCACGATATCGATGACGTGGTGAAACTGGGTGCGAATGCCACCGGCATCCTCGATGTGGCCGGGCCACGCGATGCACAGGCCTTGCTGCGTGCCGCCGAAGTGCGAGGCCACCTGCTTCGTCCACTTGAACGGTGTATCAAACGCCCACGACCATGCGACGGCCATGTGTGGGTAAGTTCCCGCCGAGCCCCAGGTGTCGTAGGATTTCATCTGGGCGGCGATCGGAACATCCAAAATTCCGTTGAAAGACGTGTATTGATTGAACGTGCCATTTTGAGTTCCTTCCGGGCTACTGCCGTTGTCGCCACAAATGTAGATAATGAGTGTATTATCGAGTTTGCCCATGTCCTCGACAGCCTGGATCACGCGGCCAATCTCATGATCGGTGTAAGCCGTGTAGCCAGCAAAGACCTCTGCCTGTCGAGCGAAAAGCTTCTTCTCGTCGGCGGAGAGCGTCTCCCACTTCTTCAGGTCTTCGGGCCAGGGAGTGAGCTGCGCTGGCCGGAATTGCACCCAGCTTTTTCTGATTCGCAAAAATCTGCTCACGCATCTCGTTCCAGCCCATGTCGAACTTGCCCTTGAATTTTTCGATCCACTCGCGGGTTGGCTGATGCGGTGAGTGACTGCCGCCGGGCGCGTAGTACACAAAGAATGGCTTATCGGGCGCGGCCGCGTTGAGGTTGTTGATGTGGCTGATGGCCTCATCGGCCATATCGGTGGTGAGGTTGTAATCAGGTTTCCCGATCCATGGGAAGATTTGCGTGTGGTCCCGGAACAGGTATGGCTGCCACTGGTCGGTCTCGCCCCCCATGAACCCGTAGAAATACTCGAAACCCATTCCCGAGGGCCACTGGTTGAACGGGCCGGCGGTGCTGTACTCAAAGCTGGGCGTGTTATGGTTTTTACCGAACCAAGATGTGGAGTAGCCGTTGTCCCTGAGAATGCCGCCAATCGTAGTGTTCTCATGACCAAGAATGGAATCGTAACCCGGATAGCCCGTGGACAACTCAGAGATCACGCCAAATCCCGCGGAGTGATGGTTGCGGCCGGTCAGTAGCGCCGCCCGCGTGGGCGAGCAAAGCGCGGTCGAATGGAATTGAGTGTAGCGTAGTCCTGCTTTGGCGACCCGATCGAGCGCAGGCGTCGGGATGACGCCGCCGAAGGTGCCCGACACGCCGAAGCCCTGATCGTCGGTCATAATGAGAAGCACGTTAGGCGCATCCTTGGGCGGCACGACACGCGGCGGCCAGTGCGGTCTGGAATTCTTGGCACTCTCCTTGATCACGCCGCCGAACTTGCCCGGAGCCGCTGGAAGGACTTTTCCTCCGATTGTCGTGGTCGCATTGGGCGAACCCGGTGTACCCGAGACCTGTGGAGCTTCCGCCGCTGCTATTGCCCTTTCATCATCCGACTTCAGAGGCGACGCGAAGCGGTCGCTCGCGGCCGCTAGGCCGAGAAGCGCACCTGCTGCGACCATGACTGCGGCTGTGACATTTGATGGTTTCATGGAGCGTTTCCCCTGGAGCTGTTTCAGCGAGTCAGGCTCGCTGTCGTGATTGAATTCGTGAGTCGGCATTGGCTCGCTTACGGGTTTTCCGTTTCGCGCCGTACATCGCCCTTCGTCTTTTTCTGTTCCAAAAACTTCCGGTTCGCGTTGAGTCCCTCGATGATGTGCGGCAGAGGTTCAAAAATGCTGAAGGTTCCGATAATAATAATGCCATGGCCGACGCGAACGTGTGCCTGCATGATGTCTTCCCGAAATATGCGCGAGACCTCAGTCACGCCGATCAAGACCGGTGCGATCCCCTTCACCAAATTAGTGACGGGATTCTCGATGAATGCCGTGAGTGCGCTTGCGATCCCCTGGGCCACACTTCGGCTCAACTTCCGCGACGTCGGAGGGGGGGTAGCTGCTCGCGTTCTCCGCGAACTGTCGTTTGTAGAATCCAAATGAATTCCGTCAACAATATGACCGATCCTATCGCAGCCTGCAAGATCCTGCGCCATGTTCGTCCATAGTGTTCAACACGCGAAGCGCCTGGAATTGCATCAACACAGGCCGTTCAATGCCCGTCCCGTCTTTGACAACGCATTCACTGGCACTGCGAACGGCCCCGTTACGGGCCGATCAACGTCATGAGCTCGATGTGGGCCTGCCGGTAGGCGAGATCGGCCTTCACCAGATCGACCTCGGCGACCCCGCGCGCCCTGGACGCCTGGAGCAGGCCGACCGGTTTGGCCTTGGCCTCGGTATACGCCTTGGCCTCGGCTTCTTTACGCAGCGGCACCAGCGACTGCGCCAGTGACAGGGCCCGTTGGCTCTCGAAGAGGCCCCGATAAGCCTTGAGCGCTTTCTGGCGAACGTCGTCCTGAGTTTGCCGAAGCTTCAAAGTCGCCATGCCGATTAATTGCTCACGCTCCTTGATGGTGTGCCTTCGTTTGCCCCAGTCGACGAACGTGTAGGACCCCATGACCCCGATGTATCCGAAGTTCTGCTGGATGTACGATGCGGCCATCTGGTTGGTGAAGCCTCCCAGGGCGACGATGCTCGGCACGAAGTCGAGCTCCGCGGCGTGGGTCGCGGCCTGCGCCTTGGCAATATTTTGAGCGGCCTCACGCAATAGCGGGCTCGCCGCCAGGGCGCGGCTGACGGCTTCGTCGACGCACGTGACAGGAGGCGGCGGCAAGGGGGGCTCGATCAGCTCGAGGATCGTGCAGGTCGGCAAATCGAGCAGGATGTCGAGCTGCTCCTGCAGGTCGTTGACCTGAACGTCCACTTGCTGAAGGCCCTGCTCGGCCTCCACGAGCGCGGTCCGCGCCTCGATCGTGCCCAGCTTGGCGAACTCTTGTGCGCCGCGATATTCTTCCAGAACGCCGCCCCGGATGCGCAGGGCGGCCAGGAGCCCCCAGTAAAGCTGATCGACGCCGCTTTGGAGCTCGCGTGCCCCCTGGTCGAGCTGGGCCTGGGCAATCCGCGCGTCGGCCCTGGCGATCCGAACGCCCTCATGCACCTTGAGCAGGTCGGTAATCGGCTGGAGCACGACGACACTCGTGAACGAGCTGTCCTGGTTGACGACATTGACCGGGTATGTTCTCGAGGGAATGCCCAGGAGCGGCCGGTTTTGCGTCGTCAAGACTCTTCCCAGTGGATCGGTGAAGTGCAGGTAGACCGTGTTACCCACAATCTTGGGAAAGAAGTCGGCGCGGGCGGCGCTGGTCGCATGCCCCTTGCTTTGCACGTTGAGGGCGGCCAGTTGCAGGAGTTTACTATTGGCGAGAGCCTGCTGCCGGGCCTGCTCGAGCGTTAGCCGCAACGTCGGCGCCGGTTGGGGCTGAGCGTGAGACGCCTGGTCGGGTGCAATCATGACGGCCTGCGGCTGCGCCCTCGCGAGCCCGGCACCCAGCATGTTGAAATTAACAACAGTCACTAGCGCCGTGACGAGCCAAGACCTGGGCATGCCGGTCGCGTCCTTCCCTTTTTTCGGGAATGTCTCATCCATCCGCCGCCCTGCTTGAATATTGTGTGCGTAGGCGCGACATCACCCGGCGGAGCCCTATCTCTGGCCTCTGCGTCATTATCGGCACGACAGGCTTGTTTGCTTCACTCGCGAAACCTGCTCCCCCGGAATAGTTGCCCAGGCGGTATCCGGCTCCGCTCTGGCGGCCTCGCTCCTGGGTCACCTGACCCGGGCTAGCGAGGCGGCCGTCCGCGTCGAGACCAAAATCCAGCTTCACGTTGCGCTTGATTCAATGGATCGGCTCGATCGCGAGGTACTCGCCTTACGGCATTTCGAGCAACTCTCGCCCGCCGAGACCTCGCAGGTACTCGGCATCAAGAAGATAGCCGCCAGAATGCGTTGCGTGCGTTCGTAAGTGCGCTGCGGCGGCTCAAGGAGATCTTGAGTCGCCTCGGCAGCGACTGGCTGGATCGTAAGGTAAGGTCTGGGACGTGTTCACCGGCAAGGTTTGCCTCGAACTGCCGGCCGCTCATGTCCCTCTGGCCTTCAGTCCTGATGGCCGATGGCCTGGGATCAGCGTCGAGGGGGGGTTACCGGTTTTTGCGAACAGGATCATGGATGCCTGGCCCCACGATCGAACAAGGACGCTCACCGGGGGGATTGAGGACCGAAGCGGATGCGCGTACACCCGGCTCTTTCCCGCTGGCTAAACCGGCCGAGTCTCGGTTTCCGATCCCAGTGTTCTGGCGAGCGAGTCAAGGATCATTCCCCAGCCTTCCTCGGAACCACTGGCCCATTCTGGCAGCACGTATTCATGGGTCAGGGTGAGCTCGCAACCGCTCTCGAGCGGCTTGATGTCGATCGTGACCTGTGTGACCTCCTTGGCGTATTTCGGCACGCTGAATGTAAACACCAATCGCCGCGGCCGGTCGATCTCGAGATATTCGCCGACGTGCTCGATGTCGTCGCCATCGCGCCGCGTGATGGTGAACGAGCCGCCGACGCGCGGGTCGATCTCGACCTTGATCATCTCGCCCGATTCGGTCTTGAAGAGCCACCGGCCCGCGGTGCTCGGATCGAGCCAGGCGTCAAAGACGCGCTCAGCCGAAGCCTCGAAACGCCGAACGACCTGGACGCTCACGGTTTTTTCGGTGGCCATCGGTAGGTTCATCCTTTCGCGACGTTTTTCTTTTTCTTCTTCTCGGCGGCGTCTTCGGCTTTGAGCAACGCATCAAGGGCATCGAGCCGGGCGTTCCAGGCGATCCGCTGTGCCTCGATCCAGGCCGCCGCGAGGTCGAGCGGCCCGGGGTTGATCGACAGGTAATGATCGCGGCCGGCCTTCCGCCGGGTGACGAGCTGGGCCCGTTCGAGCATCTGGATATGCTTGGAGATCGCGTTGAGCGACATCGCGAACGGCCGCGCCAGCTCGGTGACACGTGCGTCTCCCTCGGCAAGCCGGTGCAACAGTGCCCGCCGCGTGGGATCGGCCAGAGCCATCAAGGTCTGGTCGAGATCGAAGCCTGTCTTGTGAGTCGTCAATATTCAACCTCTTGGTTGAGTATTATCGAGAGCGGGCTGCGTCGTCAAGATGGTGGGGCCGGGCTGCATCATACTCCCGAGTTTGAGATTGGTGCGACGAAATGCGCGGCGCGGTATCTTCGTGCAGGCGATCTCGAGCGAACGACTCCGCATGAGGTGCTTCAATTAAGGGGCTGTCCGGGCTGCTGCTGGTGTCACAAACGTTTCACGTACGATGTCAACGTCTACCGTCTTCTTCCCCAATCATGAATTATGGCGATTCCTGAAACGACTTGCTGGACTGTGATTCGCGCCGCCGCGGCGGGCAGCCCGTGCGACCGGGATGAACTCGCCCGCCGTTACCTCGGCGTTGTTCGCGCCTACCTCCTGGACCGCTGGCGTGGCTCTGCGCTGCGACAGGAGCTGGACGACGCCGTGCAGGAGGTTTTCATGGAGTGTTTCCGCCAGGGCGGCGCGATCGAGGCCGCCGGCGGAGGCCGTGTGCCTAGCTTTCGCGCCTTCCTTTACGGGGTCGTGCGCAACGTCGCTCGCCGCTTCGAGGCACGGCTCGTCCGGATCGCCGGCACTCTGCCGGAGGTGAAAGCGGCTGAGGACTCCCTGTCACGATTGTTTGAGAAGGCCTGGGCCCGGTCGATCATGGCCGAGGCGGCCGTGCTCCAACGGCAGCGCGCGGGGGACGGTGGAGACAGCGCCGCCCAGAAGAGGATCGAGTTGCTCCGGCTGCGATTCGAGGACAACCTTCCCATCCGCACCATCGCCGAACGTTGGGGCGTCGATCCGGTCGGGTTGCACCATGCTTATGCCCTTGCCCGCAAGGAGTTCAAGGAAGCGCTCCTGGAAGTCGTCGCCTTTCACCACCCCGGCACCGCGGCCGAGGTGCATCGCGAGGCGGCCGACCTCCTGAAATCGCTGTCTCGATAATTTTTTCGAAGTTTCTTGCGCGAAAATGCCCCTCATCGTGATCCTGGGTTAACGGATCCCGTGGAAATGAGGGGAACAGCCTTGAAGGACCGGCCGAATCGGAAGAGGCAACAGCCATTTCGCTGGCCAGTGCCCTGGTTTCGGCCGGCTCGCCGAGGAACCTGGCAACATGTTCGTCCGGTCGCTCGACGACCCTGACGCGATGCCCCACGTCCTGCTCCAAAGGCGTGACAGATTGTCAGCTCTAGCGGCGTCCGCGAGGTGAGCCGCGTAACAATCCCATTTCAATCGAGCTTCCGACGCCGGTCGGTCCGGCCATTCGCGGAACAGGGCGAATTGCCGCTTTCCTCTGGTCAGATCCCTTGAACAAGCGTGACGAGTCGCGACTCGGAGTCAGCGTAAGACTGCCACGCGACTGAACTGAACCTCTGTCTGGAAATGAAGGCAGGGAATCAATGCGTACATGTGCAATTATGCCGAAGAGGCACGGCGGCCGAGCACGGTTTCGGGCGCGCCAACCGCGGTTCGAGACGATGGAGGTACGAATACTTCTATCGGCGGTTTTTTGGACCGGCACGGCCGGCGATAACAACTGGGATACGCCATCGAACTGGAGCACCGACGCGGTGCCGGGATCATCCGACGACGTGGCGATCAACGTCGCGGCCGATGTCGTTCACCCCGAGAACGTCGTGGACACGGTCAACAGCCTGAACTCGAACCAGCCCTTGACAATCTCGGCGGGCACGCTTTCGGTTACCACGACGTCGACGACCAGTGCTGACCTCACAATCAGTGGGGGTACGCTCGATGGCGCGGGCGACATGACAGTCGGCGGCCTGTTGACGCTCTCCAGCGGTACGCTCAGTGGCTCGGGCACGGTCACCGCCAATGGCGGCATCATCCTCAACGGCAATTTCACCGCGACCGACGGCAAGACACTGGTCAATCCGGCCGGTCAGACGGCCAGTCTGTCGGGAATTTATAACCAGTTCACCCTGCTCGATGGCGCCGTCATCATCAACGACGGCACGTTCAACGTTCAGTCGGGTGAGGGTACCGTAAACAGTGACGGAAATACCGGCGCCCCGGTTGCGTTCATCAACAATGGCGCGTTTCTCTACAACGACTCCGGCCAGTCGTTCTCGCTTTACAACGTCCCCTTCAACGTCACGAGCCCGGGCACCGTCGAGGTCCAGGCGGGCACGCTCCAGATCGGCGCGGGCGGAGGGGGTGGCACCAGCAGCGGTGGCATGTTCGCCGCCGACGCCGACGGCACCCTCGACTTCACCGGTGGGACGTATTCGCTTGACGCGAGCTCGAGCATCGGCGGCCCCGGCGCCGTTGGCTTCGCCGGCACCGAGACGATCGCAGCTCCCTATGACGTGACCGGAACCACCGTCTTCCAGGGCGGCACGGCCAATTTCAGCGGTCCGATCGTCGCGGTCGGCAGTACGGTGATGGCCCTCGGCGGCACGGCCAACCTGGGTGCCAACCCGATTGCGACCACCACGCTGACGATCACCAACGGCACGCTGAATGGTTCGGCGGATATCACGGTCGGCGGGCTGACAACGTTCAACGGCAACGGCGACATCAGCGGCTCGGGTACGATCACCGCCGGTGGCGGCATCGTGCTCACGAACGGCCTAGCCACGATCGACGGCAAGACGCTCGTGAATCCGGCCGGCCAGACGGCCAGTTTGACGGGAAATTACGATGGGTTCACCCTGCTTGATGGCGCCGTCATCGTCAACGACGGCACTTTCGACGGTCAGACGGCGTCGGGCCTTGTGAACAGCGAGGGGAACATCGGCGCACCGGTCGCGTTCACCAACAACGGCGCGTTCCTCTACAATGACGTGGGTCAGACGTTCGCCATTTCAAACGTCTTGTTCAACGTCACGAGCACCGGTACGGTCGAGGTCCAGGCGGGCACGCTCCAGATCGGCGCGGGCGGAGGGGGTGGCACCAGCAGCGGTGGCATGTTCGCCGCCGACGCCGACGGCACCCTCGACTTCACCGGTGGGACGTATTCGCTTGACGCGAGCTCGAGCATCGGCGGCCCCGGCGCCGTTGGCTTCGCTGGCACCGAGACGATCGCGGCCCCTTATGACGTGACCGGAACCACCGTTTTCCAGGGCGGCACGGCCAATTTCAGCGGTCCGATCGTCGCGATCGGCAGTGCGGTGATGGCCCTCGGCGGCACGGCCAACCTGGGTGCCAACCCGATCGACCCCGCGACGCTGACGGTCACGAATGGAACACTGAACGGGTCGGGGGACATCACGGTTAATGGGCTAACGACCTTCAATGGCAGCGGCGACCTGAGCGGCTCGGGCACGGTCGGCGCCGATGGCGGCATCGACCTCGACGGCGCCTTGACCACGATCGACGGCAAGACGCTGGTCAATCCGGCGGGTCAGACGGCCAGTTTGACGGGAATTTATGATGGGTTCAACTTGCTCGATGGCGCGGTCATCGTCAACGACGGCACGTTCAACGTTCAGTCGGGGGCGGGCACCGTCGAAAGCGAGGGGAACACCGGCGCCCGGGTCGCATTCACTAATAATGGCGTGTTCCTCTACAATGACCCCGGACAGTCGTTCTCGATTAACAACGTCCCCTTCAACGTCACGAGTACAGGTACGGTCGAGGTTCAGGCTGGCACTCTCCGTCTCGACGGGGGCGGGACGGAGACCGGCGCGGCCTTCACGATCGACTCGGGCGCCGTGCTCGACCTCTCGGGTGGCGCAATCTCCACATATACCTTCGATAGCAGCACGAGCCTCGTGGGAGCGGGAACGCTGAGCGTCAGCGGCTACGGCACCGTGGTCACCATTTCAAGCAATAACCCCGCTCTCACGGGGCCGACCGACATCGTCTCAGCAACATTATTGGTCGACGGTTCACAGACGAATAGCGCGGTGACCATCAGCCATGGAATCCTCGGCGGCACGGGAACGGTCGGGCCGGTCACTTCATCTGGCACCATCAACCCCGGCACGGCACCGGCGACGGGTATCTTGAACGTGCAGGGAGACGTCACGATGGACGATCAGGCGACCTTTCAGGTCGCACTCCAGGGTCCGGATGCGGGAACGGGATACGACCAGCTTGCGGTTGCCGGGACGGCCGACATCACCGGTAGTGCCCTTGTCGCCTCGGTCTCGAGCTTCACGCCAATCAAGCACGAAATGTTCACGATCCTCACGAGTACGGCCCCGACCATCGGGACCTTTGCCGGACTCCCCGAGGGAGCCGCGCTCGTGATCGATCAAGTGCCTTTCACGATCAGTTATGTCGGCGGTTCCAGCGGCGATGATATCGTTCTCACCCAGTTCGACCCGACGAGCACGACGATTTCATCGTCGGTCGATCCGTCGGATGTCGGCGAGCCCGTGGTTTTCACGGCCGTGGTCATCGCCAACGTGGGCATTGGCACGCCGACGGGCACCGTCACGTTCTCGATCGACGGTGATCCCCAAGACCCCGTCCCCCTCACGGTGGTCAACGGTCAGGACGAGGCGTCGCTGCCGGCCGTCATGAATCTCTCGAAGGGAAACCACGTCATCACCGCCGCCTACCGCGGCGACGATATCTTCGTTGACAGCACAGCGCCCCCCTTTATTCAGTCGGTCGGCACAATCGCCACGACCACGGTGCTCGCCTCGTCGGCCGACCCGTCCATCGTCGGCCAGTCATTGTTCTTCACGGCGACCGTCGCCTCCATCACGGGCGCCGTGCCGACGGGAACGGTGACGTTCTCGATCGATGGGCAGGCGCAGCGCCAGTGACGCTCGCGGTGGTCGACGGTCAGGACGAGGCATCGCTGCCGGCCATCTCGGATCTGGGAATTGGCGACCACACTATCACCGCTGCTTACAACGGCGACGACACTTTTGGCTTCAGCACGGCGAACCCTCTGACCCAGTCGGTTACCGCGGCCACCGCGGTCGCCACGATCACAGTGCTCGCATCTTCGGTCAACCCGTCGAACCCCGGTCAATCGGTGGTCTTCACGGCGGCCGTTACCCCCATCACAGGCGAAGGCATGCCAACGGGCACGGTGACGTTCTCGATCGATGGCCAGGCGCAGACGCCGATAACCCTCACGGTAGTCGACGGTCAGGACGAAGCGTCGCTGCCGCCAATCTCGGACCTCGCGATCGGCGACCATACCATCACCGCCGTCTACAACGGCGACGACACTTTCGCCATGAGTACGGCAACCCCGCTGATCCAATCGGTCGCCGCGGTCGGTACCACCACAGTACTGGTGTCGTCGGCCAACCCGTCGAACCCCGGTCAATCGGTGACTTTCACGGCGACTGTTGCCCCCATCACGGGCGAGGGCACGCCGACGGGAACAGTCACGTTTTCGATTGACGGGCAGGCGCAGGCCCTGGTGACGCTCGGCTTGGTCGATGGTCAAGATCTGGCTGTTTTGGCACCGATCTCCAACCTGTCCGCGGGCGATCACACCATCACGGCGACCTACAGCGGCGACGACACCTTCGCCGTCAGTACTGCTACCCCCGTCATCCAGTCAGTCGCCGCACTGGCCACCGCCACGACGCTCTCGTCGTCGGCCAATCCCTCGGCGTTCGGCCAGAGCGTGACGTTCACGGCGACCGTTGCCCCCACGGCCGGCACGAGCACGCCGACGGGCACCGTCACTTTCTCGATCGATGGTGATACACAGGCCCCGGTGACGCTCATGATTGTCGATGGCCAGGACCAAGCGTCCCTGCCGCCGAACGCAGTTTTGTCCGGCGGCAGCCACACCGTCACCGCCGTCTACAATGGCGACAACGCCTTCGCCGCTAGCACAGCGACGCCGCTCATCCAGGTGGTTTCTCCAATCGCCACGACCACGCAACTCACGACCTCGCTCAATCCCTCTCTATTCAATCAGTCAGTCACTTTCAAGGCGACTGTGACGCCCGTCTCCAGCACCATCCCGCCCGCGGGCTCGGTGACCTTTCTCGACGGTCCGAATGTCATCGACACCGAGAGCCTCGATTCGAGCGGCGCGGCGAGCTTTACGACTTCGACGCTGGCGCTCGGTTTGAATACGATCACGGCTGTCTACACGGGGAACTCTGACTTTGATAGCAGCACATCGCCGGCCGTGAATCAAACGGTCCAGGTCGACACAACGACAACACTCGCCATGTCGCCGAACCCTGCGAACGGAAACCAATCGGTGACGTTGACGGCGAGCGTCGCGCCGACGGCTGGCGCCGGGACCGCGACCGGCGAGGTCGAATTCATTGAGGCCGCGTCGATCATCGGTACCGGACCGCTACTCAACGGTGTGGCGACCTTCGTGGCTGCGTCGTTCTCGATCGGCGCCCATACGATCACGGCGCAATACAGGGGCGACGGGCCGTTCCTCGCGAGCACGTCCCTGCCGGCAATCGAGACAGCGCTCTTGCCGACGTCGACGAGCCTGATCTCGTCGCTCAACCCGTCGCTCGTCAACCAGCTGGTGACCTTCACCGCGACCGTAACGCAGGATAGCAGCTCCGATGGTTCAGCTCAAATAGCGGCTGCCGTCAGCGATCTTCCGACCGGCACGGTGAACTTCTATGACGGCTCGATGCTGATTGGCAGCGGTACGCTCGACTCGAACGACCAAGCTGCCTTCACTGACCCGTCGTTGGCGGCCGGCACGCACGCGATCACCGCCTCTTATAACGGCGATAGCAGCTTCGCCCCGAGCAATGCGGCGCTGAGCCAATTGGTCAACCTGATACCGACCTCGACAACCCTCGCAACAGCACCCAACCCCTCCGGTACAGGTCAGGCCGTCACGCTCACCGCGACCGTGAGTGGAGTACTCACACCGGCCGGTTCGGTCACGTTCGAGGACGGAACGACCGTGCTTGGCTCGGCCGCACTCGACAGCAATGGCGTGGCGTCACTTGTCGTCAGCTCGCTGGCGACGGGCACGCATTCGCTCACGGCCCTGTTCGGCGCCACGGCTAACTTCCAGGGGAGCACCTCGAACCCCGTCAGCCAGGTGGTGAGCGCGGTCGCCCCCGCAGTGCCTCCGACGGTCGTCTCGTTCCTGCGATTTGGCTTCCACGCCCAGCCGACGATCCTGGTTCTCACTTTCAGCGAGGCACTCGCTCCCGGGCCAGCCCAAGACGTGCGCAACTACCACATCGTTCTCAAGAGCGGCGAAGCCAACACGGGGGGCATCTTCGTCGGGGGAACCGTTGCGGTGCCCCGCGCGGTGTATGAAGCAGCGACGAACTCGGTGATGCTGTTCACCTCGCCGCGAATCAACATTCACGATGTCTATCAGATCACCGTCAACGGCATCGGCCCCAACGGACTGACCAGCGCGACGGGCGTTGCGCTCGCCGGCGCGGGCACCACCGCTGGCACGAACTATACGGCGCCAATCACGTTCAAAACACTTGCGGGATCGTACACCGTGCCGCTGCCGGCGGTTCTACGGCGGGTGAGTAATGCAGCGAAGGCGCTCTCGAAGTTATCGGTGGCCGCGCTCGATGCCCTGATTGAATCGAACGACGTCTCGATCCGTTCCATCTTGGCAGCGCGTGAACTCGTCCAACGGAAGTCACGGCACCGTGGATTTCAGGTACACCATGGCATCGCGCAGCCATCGCGATAGAGTTGAGGATTCAAAGGGCATCGCTTTGGAAGTCGTGGCCTTGCACCACGTCGGCATTGCGGCCGATTCTTTGACATCAATTTCCATAAATTATTTGAAATTCTCTGTGCGAAAACGGCTTGCGGGGTGATCCTGAAGAAAAGGAACTCGTTGAACTGAGGAGAGCCGGCCATGAACAAGCCGAGCGAATCGGAAGAGACCGCGGCCATCACGTCGACCCCGGCCGACTCGCTTGACGCTGGCCTGGCCGCCGGCTTCGGCCGGCCAGCCGACGTTCCCAGCAGCATGATGACCCGGTTGCTCGACGACTACGGGCGCTGCCCCCTGTCTTGCTACGCGACGCTGAAGGCGACAGTGCGCACCTGCTGCGGCCCAAATCCGACGCCATGCCGAAGGCCGCCGAGGCCGGCGAGCGCTATCAGTTGGCCGGCGAGATCGCCCGCGGCGGCATGGGGGCCGTCCTGCGTGGTCGCGACGTCGAATTGGGGCGAGAGCTGGCCATCAAGGTGCTCCTGGAGAAGTATGTCGATCGACCGGAGGTAGCACGCCGCTTCATTGAGGAAGCGCAGATTGGCGGCCAGTTGCAGCACCCCGGCGTCGTGCCGGTCTACGACATCGGCAGCTTCGGCGAGCGGCCGTTCTTCACCATGAAGCTGGTCAAGGGGCGGACGCTGGCGAGTATCCTGGGTGACCGGGCCGAGCCTGCCGAAGACCGGCCGCGGCTGCTGGCGATCGCCTTGCAGGTGGCCCAGACCCTGGCGTACGCGCATGCCAAGGGGGTGATTCACCGCGACCTGAAGCCGGCGAACATCATGGTGGGGGCCTTCGGCGAGGTGCAGGTGATGGACTGGGGGTTAGCCAAGGTCCTGGCCGAGGGGGGCATCGCCGACGAGGAGCGGGCCAGCCGTGCGCACCATCCCCCCGAGGTCGAGCCGACGGTGATCCGCACGGCGCGCAGCGGCTCGGCCGGCGTGGGCTCGGATACGGAGGCTGGGTCAATGCTGGGCACGCCGGCCTACATGCCGCCGGAGCAGGCCAATGGTGACGTCGCCAACCTCGACCGCCGCGCCGACGTGTTCGGCCTGGGCGCCATCCTCTGCGAGATCTTGACGGGCAAGCCACCCTACATCGGGCGGTCGGGCGAGGAGGTGCGCCGCAAGGCGGCCAACGGCGACCTGGCTGATGCCCATGCTCGCCTGGGCGCCTGCGAGGCCGATGCGGAACTTATTGCCCTGACCACCGGCTGCCTGTCGCCGGAGGGGATCGACCGGCCCAAGGACGCGCAGGCGGTGGCGTCGGCCCTGACGGCCTACCTCGACGGGGTGCAGGGGCGGCTGCGGCGTGCGGAGCTGGAGAAGGCGGCCGCCGAGGCGCGGGCGGCCGAGGAGGAGAACACGCGGCGGATGGCCGAGGCGCGGGCGGCCGAGGAGCGGAGGCGGCGGCGCGCCGAGGCGGGCCTGGCGGCGGCCCTGGTGGCCGTGGCCGTGCTCGCACTGGTCCACGCGGGCCGGCAGGCCGAGGCGAATCGGCGGATCACTCAGTTGGCGGGCGACCTGGAGAAGGAGAGTGGCGGCCTGAAGGGCGAGCGCGGCCGCCTCCAGGCCGCGCTGTCCGAGTCGATCAGCCGATTGGCGCGGCTGGACCTCGAGCGCGGCCTGGCCGCCTTCGACAAGGGGGAGATTGGCCTGGGGATGGTGTGGACGCTCGAATCGCTGAAGATGGCGACCGAGGCGGGGGATGCCGCGGCCCGGCAGGTTGCGCTGGACAACTTGGCTGCCTGGCGGCGGAGCCTCGTCGAGGTGAAGGAGATCTTCTCCCACGCGGCCGAGCTCGCCTGCGTGGCCTTCAGCCCGGACGGTCGGACGATCGCCACGGGGGACTTTGTGAACACGGCGCGGCTGTGGGACGTCGCGACCGGCCGGCCCATCGGCCGGCCCATCCTTCACCGGGATCCGGTCCGGTCGGTGGCGTTCAGCCCCGACGGCCGCAAGCTGGCCACCGCCAGCTTGGACAAGACGGCGCGGCTGTGGGACGCCGCCACCGGCGAGCCCCTGGGCCCGGTCCTGGAGCACCCACACCGCGTGTGTTCGGTGGCGTTCAGCCCCGACGGCCGCTCGGTCGTCACCGGGTGCGTGGATTCCGCGGCGCGGCTGTGGGACGTCGCGACCGGCCGGCCATTCGGCCCGCCGATGCATCACAACTCCCTGATCAACTCGGTGGCGTTCAGCCCCGACGGCAAGATGATCCTGACCGGGAGCTGGGACGGCACGGCGCGGCGGTGGGACGCCGCCACGGGACAGCCCCTCGGCCAGCCCAGCGTCCATTCGGCCGAAATTTACGGCATGGCCTTCAGCGCCGATGGGAGAATCTTCGCGACCGCGGGAACGGACGGGACGGCGCGGCTGTGGGATGCCGCCACCGGGGGACCGATCGGCCAACCGTTCGTTCATTCGAGCAGGGTATATTGCGTGGCGTTCAGCCCCGACGGCGAGACATTGCTCACGGGCGGTGACGGGAAGGTACAGAGCTGGGACGTCGCCACCGGTCAGACGACGGGCCGGATCCTCGAGCATCAAGCGCCCGTCTGGGGGGTGGCGTTCAGCCCTGACGGCCGATCGATCCTCACGGCGTGCGATGACTCCCTGGCGCGGCTCTGGATTCACACGGCCGGCCAGCCCATCGGCCGGCTGTTCGACCACGAAACGGCACGATCCGGCGAAAACACGGGAGGCGTGGCGTTCAGCCCCGGCGGCGAGATGTTCACGATCATGGATTATTACGGCACGATCCGGCGAAGGGACCTTGAGTCGGGCCGTCTCGTCGGCCCGGCCCGGTCGCTGAAAGGCGACTTCCACAATTGGGCGCTGAGCCCGGACGGCCGCACGATCGCCACCGACGAGGGCCGGGACCACACCGCACGGACGTGGGATGCGGCCACCGGGCGGCCCCTTGCGGAGCCCATCGCCCACTCGGCCAGGGTCACGGCCGTCGCGTTCAGCCCCGATGGGAAACGGATCTTCGACGGGGCCTTTGACGGCACGGCGCGGCTGTGGGACGCGTCCGACGGGCGGCCCCTCGGGCCGCCGATCCGGCATTCGATGCCGATCTGGAAGGTCGCGTTCAGCCCCGACGGCAAGACCGTGCTCACAGGCGGCCGGGACAACATGGCGCGGCTGTGGGACGCCGAGACCGGACGATCCCTCGGCCCGCCCCTGGCCCATGCCAGCAACATACGGGCGGCGGCGTTCAGCCACGATGGCCGGACAATCGCCACGGGGACGATGGGCCACACAGTGCGGCTGTGGGACGTCGCCACGGGCCGGCCTCTGGGAGCTCCGCTGGAGCATCCCGGTTGGATCACCTCCGTGGCGTTCAGCCCCGACGGCCGGCGGCTCCTCGCCGGCTGGGCGGGCGGGGCCGCGCGGCTGTGGGACGTCGCCACGGGACAGCCGATCGGCCCGTCCCTGGCGCCGACGTCTCGAGGACGCCGTGTCGGACTCACCGACGTCGCGATCGCCCCGGACGGGACGTTCCTGCTCACCTCGAGCGAGGGGACGACGCGGCGCTGGGCGCTGCCGCCGGCGCTGCCCGACGACCTGCCGAGGCTGTCGGCCTGGGTCGCGGTCGCCACCGGGCTGGAGCTGGACGGGCGTGGCGCGGCGCGGCGCCTGGACCGCGACGAGTGGCTCGAGCGCCGCCGTCGTCTGACCCAGCTCGGCGGCCCGCCCCCGGCGGACCCCATCGAGATGGGCGACCCGATCCTCTTCGGCGACGCCCCGACGGCCCGGGGCGACGCGTGGAAGGGCCGGGGCGACTGGGACCGGGCTGAGGCCGCCTATGCCGAGGCCATCCGCGCCCGGCCGCTCAACCCGTCGATCCGGCTGGCCCTGGCCCGCTGTCAGGTCGAGCGCGACGACCGGGGCGCGGCAGCGGCAACCCTCTCCCGCGCCGTCGCCCTTATGCCCGACAACTTCGACCTCCTGGACCCCCTCAGCGTGACCCGGCTCTGGTCGGGAGACCGGTCCGGCTACCGCGCCGCGGTCGCCGCGATGCGGGACCGCGTGAGTGAAGACTCCGCGCCGGAGCTCGTGCATATGGTCGCCTGGCGTAGCGTGCTGGGGCCCGACGCGACCGCCGATCTCGAGCAGCCCGTCCGCCTGGCCGAACAGGCCGCCCGGGAGGCCTCGCACGCGATGAGCAGGGGAGACTCCCTGATTACCCTGGGGGCGGCGTCTACCGCGCCGGCCGGTTCGACACGGCGATCGATCGGCTCGAGGAAGCCGTCCGGCTCAAGGGTGGAACGCCCCGTCCCGCGGATTCGGCGTTCCTGGCGATGGCCCATAGTCGCCTGGGGCACCTTGCGGAGGCCCGGCGCTGGCTCGAACGGCTGCGCGACTATGAGCCGCGCGTGGACCCGGCCCAGTTCTGGAACGAGCTGGAGATCCGTTTGCTGCGCGACGAGGCCGAGGCGGTGGTCCTGTACGATCCAGTGTTCCCGCGCGACCCGTTCTCTCGCTGACCGACCTGACGTGCTCCGCGGGTCGTCCGCGGAGCCGTGACGCGTCTCGATTTTCCCGGGCCGATGCCCCCGATCCCGAAAGGAGCCGCCGATGCCAGACGCCGATTTCCAGCACATCCGCGTGAACATGGTCAAGGACGTGGCCGTGGTCGAGGTCCTCACCAAGGAGATGCACGGCCCGAAGCCCGCGCAGGAGCTAGGGGCCGAGCTGGCCCTGGTGACCGCCCAGGAATGGGCCAGGCGGCTGCTGGTCAACTTTCACCGCGTCGGCTTCCTCAACAGCACAGGCTTCGCCGCGCTCTTCAAGCTGGTGGACCAGGCCAGGGCGGAGGGTCGGGAGGTCAAGTTTTGCGGCATGAAGCCGGGCGTACGCCTCGGGGCCGAGATTGTCGGCCTCGATAAGATCGCCGAGATCCACGAGGACGAGGGCTCGGCCCTGCGCGCTTTTGCGCCGGTTTGAGCCATTCCAAGGGAGGCCATCGATGTCGACTTGCGACGATGCCCGCACCCCGGCGGAGCTCCTGGCCGAGGAGTTCCGAGACCGCATGCGTCGCGGCGAGCAAGATTCTTGGCGCGAAAACGGCCCTCGCCGTGATCCTGGGACGATGGACCTCGTTGAAATTGGGGAGAGCCGGACATGAACAAGCCGAGCGAATCGGAAGAGACAGCGGCCACTTCGCCGGTTCCCGCCGACTCGCTCGACGCCGGCCTGGCCGCCGGCTTCGGCCGGCCCGCCGAAGTCCCCAGCAGCATGATGACCCGGTTGCTCGACGACTACGGCGCCCTCCCCCCTGTCTTGCTCCGCGACGCTGAAGGCGACAGTGCCCACCTGCTGCGGCCCAAATCCGACGCCATGCCGAAGGCCGCCGAGGCGGGCGAGCGCTATCAACTGGCCGGCGAGATCGCCCGCGGCGGCATGGGGGCCGTGCTGCGGGGCCGCGACGTCGAATTGGGCAGGGAGCTTGCCATCAAAGTGCTCCTGGAGAAATACGTCGATCGGCCCGAGATCGCGCGGCGGTTCATCGAGGAGGCGCAGATCGGCGGCCAGTTGCAGCATCCCGGCGTCGTGCCGGTCTACGACATCGGCAGTTTCGGCGAGCGGCCGTTCTTCACCATGAAGCTGGTCAAGGGGCGGACGCTGGCGAGTATCCTGGGCGACCGGAGCGAGCCGAGCCAGGACCGGCCGCGGCTGCTGGCGATCGCCTTGCAGGTGGCGCAGACGCTGGCCTACGCGCACGCCAAGGGCGTCATTCACCGCGACCTGAAGCCGGCGAACATCATGGTGGGGGCCTTCGGCGAGGTGCAGGTGATGGACTGGGGGTTAGCCAAGGTCCTGGCCGAGGGGGGTATCGCCGACGAGGAGCGGGCGAGCCGGCGCATCACCACCCCCCCGAGGTCGAGCCGACGGTGATCCGCACGGCGCGGAGCGGCTTGGCCGGCTCCGGGTCGGATACGGAGGCCGGGTCGCTGCTGGGCACGCCCGCCTACATGCCGCCGGAGCAGGCGCGCGGCGACGTGGCCGACCTCGACCGCCGCGCCGACGTCTTCGGCCTGGGGGCCATCCTCTGCGAGATCTTGACGGGCAAGCCCCCCTACATCGGGCGGTCGGACGAGGAGGTGCGCCGCAAGGCGGCCAACGGCGACCTGGCCGACGCCCGCGCCCGACTGGCCGACTGCGGGGCGGACGAGGAGCTGATCGCGCTGACCGCTGAGTGCCTGTCGCCCGAGGCGATCGACCGGCCGAGAGATGCCCAGGCGGTCACGAATGCGTTGACGGCCTACCTCGACGGGGTCCAGGATCGGCTGCGGCGGGCCGAGGTGGACCGCGCCTCGGCCGAGGCGCGGGCGGCCGAGGAGGTCAACACGCGGCGGATGGCCGAGGCGCGGGCGGCGGAGGAACGGCGGCGGCGGCGGGCGCAGGCGGGCCTGGCGGCGGCGGTCCTGGCGCTGGTCGGGCTGGCCTCCGGCGGAGCGTGGTACCAGCAGCGGCAGCGGGCCGCGACGCAGGCGGAACGCGCCTCCCGAAGGGCGGCGACGGCCGCGAGCATCGCCGAGTCGCTGGTCGACGCGCGGCGGCGGATGGCGGAGGCGTGGGCGGCGGCGAGCGTCCCGGACCGGATGGACGCGGCCACGGAGGCGGCCGAGGCGGCTGTCCGCCGGGCTGAGGATTATGCCGCCTCAGGCGAGCCGACGGAGGCGAGCCGCGCCGAGCTGGCGGCGATCCGGGCCCCGATGGCCGAATTGGTTCGGCATAACCGGCTGGCGGTCGACTACGAGTGGATCGAGGACCGAATCGGTGACTGGGACATGGAGCCGTCCGATCACTGTTACATCGAGACCGCCATCAGTCGGTTCGACGCGGCGTTGCGGCGGTTCGGCCTGGAGCCGCTCGAGGGGCCCGAGGAGCGGACCGCCGGCGCGATCGCCGCGGACCCGTTGCGGGACACGCTCATCGCGATCCTCTCGAGGTGGCAATTTCTTGCCGCTGCCCACGATCACACCCGCGTGATCGAGCGGCTCGGCCGGGTGATCCGGGTGACGCGGCTGCGATGCGGCGGGTCGCACGCCCGCTGGCAGGGCCTGCTCGACCGCAAGGATTGGAAGGGGCTCGCCGCCTTCGCCGCCTCCCCCGAATGGCTGGAGCTGGGGCCCCATCTCGTCGAAGCCCTCGCGCTCGACCTGCAAGAGACGGCCCAGGATCACGAGGCGGTCCGGGGCCTGCTCCGGGCCGCGGTCGACCGCTATCCGCACGCGGTCGCCCTCCGCCTGTACCTGTCGAGAAACTTGAAGTACCGCATGAATCCGCCCGGAAATCTCGAGTCGCTGCAGCAGATCGCGGCCGTGTCCGCCCTGAAGCCGGACTCCATCATGCCCCCGACCATACTCGCCGAAACCTACATGGCGCTGGGCGACTACGAGCAGACGATCGCCCTCCACCGCAAGGCGGCCGAGCGCGGCTCGAGCGTCTCGGCCTGTGAGATGGGGGAGGTCTACTGGTACCAACTCGGCGACCTCGACGCGGCGATCGCCGCCTACCGCCAGGCCCTGACGATGCCCAACACGACGCACGCCGGGCGCATCTGGAAGCCCAGGGCCGAGAAGAACCTGGCCCGCGCCCTTGTCCTGAAGCCGCTGGAAGTCCGGCTGCCCCGCCTGCTCGGCGGCGAGGACAGGCCAGGCTCCGCGGCCGAGGCCCTGGACATCGCCGAGGTCTGTCGATATAAGCGCGATTGGGAAGGCATGGCTCGCTCCTATGCGATCGCCTTCGCGCTCGAGCCGAAGCTGGCGGACGACGTGGAAGCCTGGCACCGCTATAACGCCGCCTGCGCGGCGGCGATGGCCGCCGCCGGCCAGGGAGTCGACTCGGCCCGGCTGGATGAGGCCGCCCGGGTGAAGCTACGCCGTCAGTCCCTGAGCTGGCTGCGCGACGACCTGGCCGAGTGGACCCGGCGACTGGGCGGCGGACAGGTCTCCGACCGCTCGAAGATGCGGAATGACCTGGCGCTTTGGCTTCGCGATGGCGACCTCGCCGGCGTGCGGGACGCGGATGCCCTGGCGACGCTGCCCGCCGAGGAGCGCGCGGCGTGGGCGAAGCTGTGGGCCGATTTCGAGGCGCTCATGAGGAAGGCGCAGGAGGCTCCGAAATAAAGGCGTTGCCACGGCCGGCCCGGCGAGCCACTTCCTTGTCATCCGCGCCCCGCCGGAGTTTTCCGAGATTCCTGCGCGAAAATGGCCCGCGCCGTGATCCTGGGTCGACGGACCTCGCTAAGATGGGAGCAGCCGGACATGAACGACCCGACCGAACCGGAAGTGACCGCGGCTGAGCTCGATCCCTCGGGCCCGGGCGATTCGCTCGACGCCGGCCTGGCCGCTGGCTTCGGCCACCCCGCTGACGCCCCGGACTGCCTCGGGACGAGCTGGCACGAAAGGTTCGGCGCCCCGCCGCCCGTGTTGCTGCCCGAGGCCGAGGGCGACAGTGCCCACCTGCTGCGGCCCAAATCCGACGCCATGCCGAAGGCCGCCGAGGCGGGCGAGCGCTATCAACTGGCCGGCGAGATCGCCCGCGGCGGGATGGGCGCCGTCCTGCGTGGTCGCGACGTCGAATTGGGGCGAGAGCTGGCCATCAAGGTGCTCCTGGAGAAGTACGTCGATCGACCGGAGGTAGCACGCCGCTTCATCGAGGAAGCGCAGATCGGCGGCCAGTTGCAGCACCCGGGCGTCGTGCCGGTCTACGACATCGGCAGCTTTGGCGAGCGGCCGTTCTTCACCATGAAACTGGTCAAGGGGCGGACGCTGGCGAGTATCCTGGCCGAGCGGGCCGACCCGAGCCAGGACCGGCCGCGGCTGCTGGCGATCGCCTTGCAGGTGGCGCAGACCTTGGCGTACGCGCACGCCAAGGGGGTGATCCACCGCGACCTCAAGCCGGCAAACATCATGGTGGGTGCCTTCGGCGAGGTGCAGGTGATGGACTGGGGGCTGGCCAAGGTCCTGGCCGAGGGGGGCATCGCCGACGAGGAGCGGGCGAGCCGGCGCACCACCACCCTCCCGAGGTCGAGCCGACGGTGATCCGCACGGCACGCAGCGGCTCGGCCGGCGTGGGCTCGGAGACGGAGGCCGGGTCGCTGCTGGGCACGCCCGCCTACATGCCGCCGGAGCAGGCCAATGGCGACGTGGCCGACCTCGACCGCCGCGCCGACGTCTTTGGGCTGGGGGCCATCCTCTGCGAGATCCTCACCGGCAAACCGCCGTACGTGGGCCGGTCGAGTGAGGAGGTCCGCCGCAAGGCGGCCAACGGCGACCTGGCTGATGCCCGCGCCCGCCTGGCGCGTGCGGGGCCGATGCGGAGCTCGTCGGCTTGACCACCGAATGCCTGTCGCCCGAGGCGATCGACCGGCCGAGAGATGCCCAGGCGGTCACGAATGCGTTGACGTCCTACCTCGACGGCGTGCAGGATCGGCTGCGGCGGGCCGAGGTGGACCGCGCCTCGGCCGAGGCGCGGGCGGCCGAGGAGGTCAACACGCGGCGGATGGCCGAGGCGCGGGCGGCGGAGGAACGGCGGCGGCGGCGGGCGCAGGCGGGCCTGGCGGCGGCGGTCGTGGCGCTGGTCGGGCTGGCTTCCGGCGGAGCGTGGTACCAGCAGCGGCAGCGGGCCGCGACGCAGGAGGAACGCGCCTCCCGAAGGGCGGCGACGGCCGCGAGCGTCGCCGAGTCGCTGGTCGACGCGCGGCGGCGGATGGCGGAGGCGTGGGCGGCGACGAGCTTCTCGGATCGGATGAACGCGGCGACGGGGGCAGCCGAAGCAGCGGTGCGCCGGGCCGAGGGATACGCCACCTCGGGCGAGACAACGGAGGCGAGCCGCGCCGAGCTGGCGGCGATCCGGGCCCCGCTGGCCGACCTGGCCCGGCATACCCGGCTGGTCGTCGATTTCGAGCGCACCCTGGACGGGCTCTACAACTGGGAGACGGAGGGGGACGGCAGTATCCTCGAGACGCTCGTTAGTCGGCACCAGGCGGCGTTGGTGCGGTTCGGGCTGGATCCCTTGAGCATGTCAGAGGATCAGACCGCCTGGGCGATCGCCGACGACCCGCTGCGCGACACGCTCATCGGGATCCTCTCGACGTGGCAGCAGGACCTCTCGGCGGATGTCACGGACCGCGTCACGGTCGACCGGCTCGGCCGGGTCATCCGGCTGACGCGGCTGCGATGCGGCGGGGCCTACGCCCGCTGGCAGGACCTGCTCGACCGCAAGGACTGGAAGGGGCTCGCCGCCTTCGCCGCCTCGCCCGAGATGGTGAGCCTGGGGCCCCAGCTCGTCAAAGCCCTGGCGCGAGATCTGAGCGACACGGCGCTGGACCACGAGGCGGCCCGGGACCTCCTCCGGGTCGCGGTCGATCGCTACCCGAACGCGGTCCCCATCCGCTACGACCTGGCGACCTCCTGTGAACTCATGTCCCCTCCCCGATACCGCGAGGCGCTCCAGCAATACGCGGCCGTCGTCGCCTTGAAGCCGAAAGCCCTCCTGTTCCAGTACCGCCTCGGCGCCACCTACGCCGCGCTCGGCGACTATGCGCAGGCGATCGTCGTCCACCGCAAGGCGGCCGACCGCGGCTCGATCGTCTCGGCCGGCGACATGGGCCGTATTTACTACGAGCACTTCGGCGACCTCGACAAGGCGATCGCCAGCTTCCGCCAGGCCCTGGCGACCGAGCTCGCCAAGGCGGTCAACGGGAAGGGTTGGACGGCCACGGTCGAGAAGGGACTGGGCCGCGCCCTTC
Organism: uncultured Planctomycetota bacterium; assembly: GCA_963818265.1. Lineage (GTDB taxonomy): Bacteria > Planctomycetota > Planctomycetia > Isosphaerales > Isosphaeraceae > CAWFRS01. Next base: position 2,027,768 of record CAWFRS010000001.1, read on the forward strand.
GCCTGAAGGCGCTCGAGGGCCGGCTGCCCGGCCTGCTCAGCGGCCGGGACGAGCCCGGCTCCGCCGCAGAGACCCTGGACGTCGCCGTGCTCTGCAGGCTCAAGCGACTGTATACCGACGGGACGCGATTCTACGCCCGGGCCTTCGCGCTCGACCCGGTCCTGGCGGACGAGTTGATGGATTATAACCGCTACAACGCCGCCTGCTGCGCGGCGCTGGGCGCCGCCGGCCGGGAGAAGGCCGCGGCCTCGCTCGACGAGGGGACCCGCGCCCGCCTGCGCCGGCAGGCCCTGGACTGGCTTCGCGCCGATCTTGCCGTGCTGGCCGCGCGAGTCGCCGGCGGAACGCCGGCCACGCTCACATTCATCAAGTTCCACTTGAACTATCGGCGCCGCGATCCCGACCTCGCCGGCATCCGCGACGCCGAGGCCCTGGCGAGGCTGCCCGCCGGGGAACGCGACGCGTGCGCCAAGCTCTGGGCCGACGTCGAGGCCCTGGACAAGAAGATCGCGGAGGAGAAGCCGAAATAGGGGCGTCTCGGCGCTCGACCTCATGCCGATCCGACCTGTTTCTCCCACCACGTGAAATCCGGCATCGACGGATTGGGACGGAACTGGGCGAGCGTCTGGATGTCGGTCAAGACTTGAGCAAGTCTCGCAGTATCAGGTCGACTCGCAATGGCCCACGCCTTGACCAGCTCAGGGCAAGAGACGACCGGCAACCCAGCCTTCCATGCGACATGGATTGCCCGTCGATCGTCGGTCGCTACGGTCCAGCCACGGCATTCCGCCAGGGCAAGACACATCGCCTCGCCGTCTGAGCGAAACAGGGTCGCGTACTGAACGTACCTGGTTTGCTCAAGAGGATCGTCAGGGTGGCATTGTGTAAGCACGCCCGAAACCACGAGCGGCGTGAGATCGACGGCGGTAATTCGGTACGATCCAGGGTTATCGGGATCGTGCTGCCGCACGTACTGGACTTCGGCCTGGACCGAGTCGGCAGGTACCAGGTACGCCCGGTGGCCCTGAGGATCGCCTCGGCCTGTCCCGAGACAAGCACGTCGATCAGGCAACAGGCGTCAATCACCGTCGATCGGGCTGGGCCGGCTCGCCCCTTCTTCGTCACCGGGTCTCACCCAGGAGGGATGTATCGAAGGGCATCCTGAACGACTTCTCCACTCCAGACGGCTCGGTCTCCCGGCTGGTGAGCATTCGCGTCACGGTCTCTCGGGCCGTGGCGATATCACATCGCAAATAGTGAGCGAGATCAGAGTCGCCCAGAATTCCTCGCTCGTAGGCGTGGACGGCCAGGTTCTTGTACTGCTCGGGCACGATGTCGTCAGCGAGTGGATTGGGCGACAAGCCGAGGAGTGCCTCGGCTTTGCGGGGGCGAACCTTGACTCCTTCAAATTGTCCCAGGTCCCTCTGGGGATCAGTCCCAGTTGCTCGACCCGCAGGGTCATCGCTTCCAGCGAGACAAAGTAAAAGTGCTTCATCCGACAGAGGTCGGCCACTTGAAAATCACCCGTGGTCGCCACGATGTCGTGGAACTTTTGCCGGACCGACGTGGCGGGCATCAGAAAACACGATGCGAATGCCTCGGCGAATCTCTCGTTGGCCGGTTTACGACCCGGGATCATCAGATAGTCGATCCCCGGTTTGTAGCGATCACTACTGAGAAGGAAGTGGCCATATTCGTGGAGCATCGAGCCCCGCCGTCGCTCCGGGGGGTGGTTATGGTTAATCAAAATGCAGGCCCCCAGTTCGGCCGAGTAGGCGTACATCCCAGCGATGCTTGATGGGAGTTCGGGCGAGTAGAAAATTCGAAGGCCAACGTCCCACTCCAGCGTGTTGCGGAGGTTGATCACGGGATGGTCTCCCAGCCCGAGGCGATTCCGCTCCCGGTTAGCAACGACTTCGGCTTGTTCGGCAGCATCAAGCTTTTGGTTGAGCACAATCTCCAATGGATAGCTGGGCCGATGCAGCGCACCCATGAGGCGCTCGAGTTCCAAATAGTCTTCAGCGAGCGATTGAAGCTGATCGACGGCTGCGTTGAGTTGAGCCTGGATCTGATCACTGGCCTTCATCTTGTCGACGGCAGTCCGCAAGTGCGGCTGGAAATTCGTGACGGGCTCGCCAGCTCGGACCATCTCGTTGACCTGACGTCCGAAGAATGACGCCAGTTTCATGATCTCGTCGGGGCTCGCCGGTCGCTCTCCTTTTTCCATGGCGATATAGGTGGGACGGCTGTAGCCAAGAAACTCGGCGACCTCCTCCTGAGTCTTACCGCGGGATTTGCGAGCTTCAGAGATCCGCTTTCCAATGACTCGAGGGTCTAGCTCAGGTGATGGCATGATTTCCCCTGTTTGCCCGACCGGAGCGATTCGTTGCGGGCCATCAATTGAATCCGTTGGCTCAACTGATGTCATCACCTGCGCCGGACAACGTGATTTTCGGGCAAGTGTTTTACAAAGTCAATTCGTAATGCTTCAAAAATGAATACGATGTAAAATCGTGGTGGAACCCTGAATCGCCCTGGAGATTGCCAACCAGCCGACTTGATCCTTTAACGTAATGGAAAGGACGCCCAGTCGAGCCTTGATGGCACACGATCAAGCTGGTCGACTGTCAATGGCACGAGACTCGCTCCGATTCTCCAATAGGCGCCGCCTTGAAGCTCCCAGCCATGGCCGATTCGCCCCTGGGTCCCAACGTCTCTTCTCGAGCCTGGTATTCAGCTTCCATCGCCGAGTTCCTGAGCGCCGATCTCGATTCGATCGTCGGCAAGCTGACACGGAACAGCGATTTCGCTGTGCTTCAATCACAGCGGGACGCCTGGCTGGGTCAAATACATCTTCTCCGCGATCACCTGGATGGCTTGACGGGCTCGCTCTTCATGGAATTCAGCATTCCCCGCATGGGCCGGCGTATTGACACCGTGCTCTTGATCGGACCGATCGTCTTCGCGATCGAATTCAAAGTCGGCGACTCGGTTTTCGACCGCTCGGCCGTCGACCATGTGTGGGACTACGCACTCGATCTGAAGAACTTTCACGAAGCCAGCCACGCGACGTCGATCGTTCCCATTCTGATCGCCACGGCCGCCGCGGCATCACCGCCCATCGCGATCCTGGCCGATCGAGACGGAGTTTATCGGCCAATCTCTGTCACAGTTAACGGTTTTCGCAGCGCGATCGATATTGCGGTTCGTCTCGTGAACGGCGATGCGATCGATGGAACTCTCTGGGCGTCGGCTCCCTATCATCCCACGCCCACGATCATTGAAGCGGCCCGGCGCTGCTGATGCAACATTCCGTCGAAGCGATTACCCGCCATGATGCTGGCGCGGTCAACCTACGCGTCACGTCGCGACGCATCGAAGAGCTCGTCAGCGACGCGCGGCAGCGTCAGCGCAAAGCAATTTGTTTCGTGACAGGCGTGCCGGGTGCGGGCAAGACGCTCGTTGGCTTGAACGTCGCCACCCAGTCGCGCGACACAACGCACGTGGCACCGGCCGTGTTTCTTTCGGGAAATGGTCCGCTCGTCACGGTGCTCCGCGAGGCGCTGACGCGCGATGAAGTCAGCCGTCAGAAGCTCAGGGGCGTTCAGGTGCGCAAGGGAAAAGTCGGCGAGAGCGTCAAGGCGTTCATCCAGAACGTCCATCATTTTCGCGACGATCTCCTCTTCGACGACCGGCCGCCCATCGAGCACGTGACCATTTTTGACGAGGCGCAGCGAGCCTGGAATTTGCAGCAAACCGCCAATTTCATGCAACGGAAGAAGAATCGCGCCGGGTTTGCCCAGTCCGAGCCGGAGTTCCTCATCTCGTGCATGGACCGGCACCCCGACTGGGCGGTCGTCGTCTGTCTCGTGGGAGGCGGCCAGGAGATCAACACGGGTGAGGCCGGCATCGATTCGTGGATTGACGCGATCCAGTCGCGGTTCCCGCATTGGGATATGCACATTTCATCCAAATTGACAGATACCGAATATGGCGCGGGGCGAATCCTCGATGCGGTGCGTGACCGACGGCTCACGTTTTTCGACAACGCCCTGCATCTCGCTGTTTCGATGCGATCATTCCGGGCAGAGAGCGTCTCGACGTTTGTGAAGGCGCTGCTCGAGTGCCATGAAGGCGATGCGAGACAGATCTTTGGCCAGATTTCCGACCGCTATCCGATCGCGGTTTGCCGCGATCTGGCGCGTGCCAAGGAGTGGATACGCGACCACGCGCGTGGCACGGAGCGCTATGGCCTCGTGGCCTCGTCAAAAGCGCACCGCCTGAAGCCAGACGCGATCGACATCCGCGTGGATATCAATCCCGTGCACTGGTTCTTGAACGACCGAACGGACACCCGATCGAGCTACTATCTCGAGGATGCGGCGACGGAATTTCAGGTGCAGGGCCTCGAGCTCGACTGGGCCTGCGTGGCCTGGGACGGCGACTTGCGGTTCAAGAACCGGCAATGGAGTCATCATTACTTTCGCGGCGACAAGTGGTGCCGGATCGCAAATGCCGACAAGCAGCGCTATCTCAACAATGCCTATCGCGTTTTGCTCACGCGAGCCCGCCAGGGGATGATTGTCTTTGTTCCGGCGGGGAGCTCGAACGATCCCACTCGGTCGGCGACATTTTATGATTCCACTTATGAATATCTTGTTGGGCTTGGAATTCCAGTGGTCAAATGACGGCAACTGACTGAGAGGAAGTGAAGCCGGGATGAAGCGCATGGCTAACTTTGACAGGGTTTGCCATGACGGATACTCTGGTGGGAGTTTTGGATACGAAAGGCGAGAGCCACCATGAACGTTTCGCTCACACCAGAACTTGAGCAACTGATTCACAAGAAGGTCGAGACGGGCCGCTACCTCTCAGCGAGCGAGGTTGTCCGGGAAGCGCTCCGGCTCCTTGAAGAGCGAGACAAGCTCCAGGCGATCAGGTTCGAGGAGGTGAAGCGAGAGATTCAGATCGGCGTCGACCAGGCGAACCGGGGCGAAGTCGCACCGCTCGACGTACAAGGCACGTTAGCGAAGATCCGCAGCCGCCGAAGGAACAGTGATGGGGGAGCCTGATTGATGGCCCGGGTCATTCGTTCCGAGCAGGCTCAACGGGACCTCGAAAAAATCCTCGACTACCTCCTCGAAGTCGGCGAGATCAATCTCGCCGGGTCGAATCATGCATCCTCCAGGAAACGAGCCTTCGCATTCTTTTTCGCGGTCCGAAGAAAGGCGGCCTCGTCGTGCCGGTCCTCTTCATCTGAAAGCAGCCGCTCAAAGATTTCGGCACTGACGAGGACGTAGGTCCTTTGCGTTTCGGGATCCGTCAACCGGACTGGTGAATCACCAGCCCGCTCAACCGCCCGCTTGAGTTCCGGGGTCAGCGAGTCCACGAGGCCTTCTCCGTTTCTTCCATTCTTGTACGATCAAGCTCAATCATAGCAGATCCTTCGTGAGCTTTGTCACGCGAGCGGCCGGGTCCGAAGGACCACGTTCAAAACGGGGAAAGGCTCGCGATTCCTGGCCGCGCGTTGTCTGGGGGTCGATGCGCCTGGCCAACCCGGCGATGATGGTGAGATGGGGTGCCGGCTGCGATCTCCGGTGGCCGGGATGATGACCATTCTCGACCCCGTGAGGCGATGGCATGCCCGGACTCACGAAAACATATCGTCTCCGGAAGCATCGATCCGCTGCGAGTGTCTACGAATTCCTCGACCTCGAATCCGGAAGCCTCATCGGCGTCGCAGCGGTGGAAGCCGAGGCGAGAGGGCCGGGCGGGGCGATCCTCGATGCCCTGCTCTCCTTCCGACTGTCCCGGTCCTTGGTCACGGTCGTCGGCGTGGTCGTCTCACCGTTCTGGTTTGCTGGGGCGATCCTGGGGATCTGGCCATTGCAATCCCGAGCGTCGAGCCCACGCCTGATCGTGCGGCGACCCAACAATGGAGGAATCGTTTTCACACTCCGGGTGTCTCCTGGTCTGATGTACGATAGCCGGCGGGTCGACGACGGACAGGGCCAGTTGATCGCCCTCTTTCGGAGTCCGGAGCATCTCGATGGTCCGGGGCGGCTTCGAGATCATCAAGCTGATCGGCAGCGAGGACGATGAGAGGGCGATCCGCTGGGGACCCCGGCTGGGCCGCGTCGAGCCCTCGGGCGCCCGGCGACGGGTCTATCACCTCCGCCTGGCCGACAACCCGGACGCCGGGCGGATCACTCGTCGCGCCGATCATTTCGACATCGACACTGCGCCCGCGTTGCGGCATGACGCGACGAACGAAATCTTGCTCCTGGCCGCCGCGTTGACGGTTGCATGGTCGCCACGGGGATGACGCGGCCGCGCGGGATATCCATACGAGTGCGTCCGAGATATTGACCTTGAGGTCGTTGTGACCGTTGCGGTATCTCCCGCTGAAATAAGACCGGCGGGGCGTTCGAGCCCGAAGACCTACCAGACCCGCCGGGCTTGGGCGTCATTCGTCCGAACAACCGAAATCGCTCGGCACGGGCAGGCATTGCAAGTCCTTCGCCAGCCGCATTTGAAACCGCAGGATTTCGACGTTCAGGTTCGCGTCTTCCAGCAGCCGCGTGCGGTTCTTGTTGTACTTGGCGGCAATCAACGTTTCGAGCAGGTGATAAAGTTGGCGTTCGATCCGCTCGCCCAGCACGAAGCGGTGGTTCCGCGGGAACTTACTCGTGTGGTTGCACGACCAGAGAATCAGGTCGTACGTCTTGGTGATCACGATCAATTCCTCGGCTCTTTTCATTGTCTTTTTCAATGCGGATGATATAATTGAGTGAAAAGATTGCTTTCTATTGCTGTATGTCCTTGGTGCCCAGTTTTTCCATGACCGAAATCCGGCTTTCATCAGTGAAGCGATGCATGAGCGACTGCCAAAATGGCAGGCGGAGCCGAATTTTTGCGCCAACCCGGCTACGCCGGGTATTCAATTTTCGGAATGGCAGCAAATTATCGTACGTTTATATGGAGAAAAAACGCGGAAGGGGTAAAGAAATAAAGGGAATCAGTGGTAAGTCCTGGAGGGGCGGAAACCGCTGCCGCTGTCACGGTACGCCGGGGCGATCCTGTTACGGTACGCCGAGCGGACGTACGCCGGATGATAGTAGAACGCCCCGCCCCGAAGCAGACGAGGGTTCTTTTCGGAAACAGATTCAATCATATTGATATCATCGTCTGTTGTTTCCCTTCGGCGTGGTCTGGATGCGCCGTCCCTGTCCTGGCACCATTCAAACATGTTCCCCAGCATGTCGAACAGCCCCAGGTCGTTTGGCAACAGGCTGCCGCAGCTCCAGGCGTGTTCCTTGCTGTTGGCTTGATACCTTGCGTAAGCTTCGAGCAGCAAGAGCGAGTGGCCATGATACCGGCTGGTGACCGTGCCTGACCGGCAGGCGTATTCCCACTCCGCTTCGGTCGGCAAGCGATAACCCTTTCGTTCCAGGACGTTGGCCGGTATCGACATCCCCTCGGCGTAAGCCCCGGAATCGTTGGGAACATAGCACCACTCTTCTTTCGGCAAACCCTCCTGCTCGGAGAGCCAGTTGCAGTAGTGGGCCGCCGTGTACCAGTCCGGAGCGGTCCACGGTCCGTCCGGATCGGGGCTGTACCTGGCGAGATCGCTTGGGGAAAGTTGGTAGCGATCCATTGTGATGCCGCCTTGCTTCAAGAATCGCTGGAATTGCTCGATCGAGACCTCCCTGGCGGCGATGGCGAACCGGCGGGGAACTCGCACATGTTCGGGGCGTTCGTCGCTGTCATGATCCGGCTCGGTTGGCGGGGAGCCCATGATGAACTCGACTGGACCGTCGATCACGGCAAACGTCTGTCCCTGGCTGTTCACGAACCAGCGGCGTCCGCCCCGGTCCTTCAGCTTCATGAGCTGGCCTTCCAGCTCCTTGAGCTTGGCTTCTTGCCCCCACTTCCGGAGGGTCCATTCCGCCGTCCCGTGAATGCCCGCGTCAGAATCGTTGCGATAGAGGTCGAGCAACTTTCCGATGAGCGGCTCACGCTCGCCGGGCGATAATCCATCCAGACTAAACGTCCCCAGTGCCAGGATCAGCGCCCGACGCATTGAGGTCTCGGGGTGGAACAAGATGGCGTCCATTAGCTGTTGCCCCGAGGCGGGCGTCGGCTTGGAACTGACGTCGATCCGGTCGAGTTCGGCGACGATCGGATTCGGATCGGCACCCAGCGGATGCAGCCAGTTGATGATAAAGCTGCGCAGCCGGGGATCTTCACTGTGCCGCAACAGGGGCCAGACTTTTTCCATTTTGCCCATCCGAACCAGGGCGACCGCGGCCCGGGCCTGGCGCTCGGCAAGTCGATCCTTCGCTTCCTCGCTAACCACTGGGCGGTGCCAGACCGAGGCGGTCACCAGCGACCCCTCGGTTGCGGACGGGCTCGTCGACCACGCCGCAGCCCGGTAACCCCGGGCGATCAGTTCGCGGCACTTCGCCAGGTGAGCGGCGGGATCGAGCCCGTGGATCGAGGTTGCCTCGAAGCTCGCATCGCTGTTCCACACGGCCGCATAACGGCGGCCGGGATGACCAGCTTTGATGATCTCGGCGAACGCCGGATCGTCACGAATCGGGTCGAGGTCGGCGTCTCCGTCCATCGTGCCGAAATCGGCATCACCATTCTTGATCGTTTCCTTGAGCATTTGGAGGCAGCGCTCCGCGAGTTGACGCGCTTTCGCCTTGTCCGATCGGGAGACGGCTCGTGACCCCAGCGAGTAAGCACGAGCGGCCTCATAACGCTGCTCGGCGTCGTCTGGCTGTTTTTTGATCGCGGCCTCAAGGGTCTCAAAGGCCTTATCGATCCCCTCACCCAGCTCCGCCGCCACGACCGCGGCGACGCTGAGCTTGGTATGATCGGGGGCCTCTTCTTTCTGGAACTTCGCGAGCTCGGCCAGTGCTTCTGGCTTCTTGCCGAGGCGGGCCAGAGTGATGACCTTGTACCGTTTGGCCTGGAGAGAATCCGGGGCTTTCTTGATGACTTCTTGAAGGTCGTCGAGTGCCTTCTGATTCTCTTCCAGCCGGAAATGCGGGATCGCCCGAGCCAGCCGGGCAGCGAGGTCATCCGGCTTGGTCTTGAGCGTCTTCGCTGCTCGCTCAAGATCAGCCAGGGCACGCTCGCGGGTCGATTGCGGCTTGTTGGCCCCGCTGACCGCAACATCGAAGAGTACCAGGTTGCTCAAATCCGCCTGGCTCCGCTCGAAGGTTCCCTCGAACTGGTCTCGAGACCACTGAAACGTGACGCCGGCTCCTGGAGGCTTCCCCCAGACCCCACTGAATTGCGTGCGCCCTCCAGACCCGAGCATGGCGTGCAGGGTTCGAGGGATGAGCTTCGCCTCCTTGAGCTTGTCTTGAACCTCGGACGCCTCGTCGGCGGTCAGTCCCACGTATAAGCGCCCATCATCATCGCCGGACTTCTCGACCCAGAGGACCGCATAACGATCATCGGGCTTCCCGCCTTTCTCGATCGTCGTATACCCGGCCACATCGACGGGTAGGAACTTCTCTTTCTGATCCCGCTCATCGTGCTGGCGGACTTCATCCGCAGTCAGACCGGAAGCGATTCGCCAGTTGCGACCGTCACGGGTCCAGACCGCCGACACCCTTACAGTCGCACCATCGGCATAGGGGCGGAACCGTATCGGGCGGTATCCGGATGGGCGGAGCGCCGCGGCCGTCGCGAGGAAATCGTCCAGTGGCATCGTTTGCACAAACGCGAATCGCTCGGTGAGTATCCCCTGAGCCGCCTCAATCTGGCTTATGAGGGGGGCGTCGGGTTTGGTCAAGGTCGGGCTGAGCGGTGGATCGTTCCAGGAAGGCGTTGATTTCTTAGTGAGCTCGACTTCGAAGACAGGCAAAACTCGCTCGGGCCGCTTCTGGGCGACGGGGAAAAAGCTCAAGAAGGCTTTGCTGTCAGCGACCATGAGAAGCTCAGCGAGCCGACCGGCATCGTCGCTGGCATAATCGGTGAGGATGTTGGTCGCCTGGGCGTGTTCGCTCTCGGGACGCTTGTCCCGGAAGATCGCGACCAGCGGACCGATCAGCTTGCCACGGACGGGACGCAAGGCTTCGAGCCACGGACCCAGATGGATGGAATTGATGGTCACGAGCGTCTGAGCCACCTTGCCCGTCACGGCCTCCCACTTGCCGTTTCGAGGATCGTAGCTGGCCAGGGCGCGGCGGCGGGAAGGAGGCTGGCGTCACCCGGCGCGGCCGATTCCAGCACGCCCCAGAGCTTGGGTGTCAGTGTTTCACCATGAGGTTTCAGGGCCTCACGCAGCACAGGAAGCTCGCCCGAACTGGCTTTGAGAAGACGATTGAAGAGATAATCAACCTGGGATCGATCAACAGACAGAAGGGCCAGACTGGCATGAAGATGTTCCCGATCATCGTCGCTTTGCACCAAACGCAATAGAAGAGGATCAGCCCAGCGGCGAAAGCCTGAGAGTTGCGTGACGATGGTCGGAACATCAGGCGTGCCGGCCTTCTGAAGCGACTCCACCAGGGCCGAAGCCCGCAGCGTGCCATAGCCCTCGATGCCTCCCCAGGCGATCAAGGCGACCAGCATGGCCAATCCCAGCATCCTCAGGCCGTGTACACGCCCCGCACGCCTCATCATGCGGCGTTGCGGGTCTGACCACTCTCCTCTCTTCGTCAGCAGCCGGATGGTGGCCCATTCGGTTATGGAGGCCAGATAGCGGTTTTCGGGCTTGACGTTCCACAAGACCGATCGTTCGGCCAGCCGCAGCTCGGCCCGTCCGCGACGGGTCTCACGCTGCTTGCGTGTTAACCAGTCGCGCAGCGAGTGCACCAGGTAATCGTGTGCGAGCTGATAGTATTGCTCATTCTTCAGGGTCGACCGATCCTCGTTTGAGGAACCCTCCGGATCGGTGGGTGTGATCAGGCGCAACTCGGGATCGAGAATGCGCAGCAGGTCGGCGAACTCATTGGGTCGGTTGGCATAACCGGATGCCTCGAGCAACTCCTGGCGTGAGCGCATTTGCCCCTTGATGTCGGTGCCGGTCTCGGGAAGCAGGGCTTTCAAGACCGCCTGGGCCGCCTTCTGGTGCAGGCGATGCTCGGGGGGGGCCGTCGAGGCGCTGAAGGTCTCTTCAAGGAACGTCAAACCGGTTCCCTCGGTGCCGCCGATCGCCCTGAGCGTGGCCGGGGTCCAGGGCTTGGTCTTGACCATCTCGGCGAAGAGCGCCAGCCGCACCGAGATGATCTTGCCGTCCTGGGCCAGCCCGGCGATGGACTGGTCGAGAAAGTCATTTTGATCGGTTGTGAGATCATTGACGTTTTCGGGCAAGACTTCGTACGCTCGCCCGAATGCCGTCAGCACTTTTCTGGCGTGGCGGGGATCAAAGAGATCGACCAGGGCGCTGTTGTCGCCTTCAAGCAGCCGGACTTCCAGTTCCCGCATGAACCGGCTGGCGGCGAGCCAGAAATCGTCGCGCACCAGTACGATCGCTTGAACGTGCTCGCCATCGCAGTGCCGCAGGGCGGCCACCAGTTCGCTGGTCTCGTCGCCCCGGCGGGCGTGCAGCCATTGCTCGAACTGGTCGAGAACGAGCAGCACCTTTTGCTCCGGCGCTAAAATGCCCCCCCTTCGCAAGTTGGCCAGCGAATCGACCAGCCCCCATTCTCGGGATAATCCGGGACACGCCTTGCGCAGGCCCTTGAGCGACCGTGCTTCGGTCTCCTCGGCGGTCGCCTCGATGTAGACCGAGCGGACGTGCTTTCCCAGACGGGGGAGGAGGCCCGCCTTGACCTGCGACGACTTGCCGCAACCACTGGGACCATATATCAGCCCCACCTTGAAAGTCAGGTCGGGGTCGATCGCCTCGACTTTTCGCTTCCAGAATCGGATGCTCTCGGGCAGCCCATCCCGGTCGCGAAGTCCGGGGAGCAACTCCAAAAAGAAGTCGGCGTCGTGTTCGTCGAAGGCACGCAGGCCCTTGGGGATGATCTTGACCGGTTGCTGGTCGGAGTTGGGCTGCCTCGATGTTGGAGGCACTGGCGTGATTTTCAGGGTCGATCCCGGCGGGGGGCTCTTGGGCACCACAGGACCGGCCGGCGAGACCGTGCTTCCCGCGGTCTCCAGGAACAAACGAAGGTCGTCGGCCATGTCCCGGGCGGTCGTGAACCGTTCCGTGGCGCGTTTCGCCAGGGCCTTGAGGCAGATCCGCTCGAGTTCCTTGGGGATCGTGTCGTCGAGCTGGCGTGGCGGTCGGGCGTCTGACTCGCTGATATTGTTCAGGATGTCCTGGATATGATCCCCGTGGAACGGTCGTCGTCCGGTCAGCAGTTCGTAGAAAACCACTCCGAGGCTATAAACGTCCGATCGGCCATCGACGCGATGGCCCTCGCCGCGGGCCTGCTCGGGACTCATGTAGGCGGGCGTCCCGGCTAACCCACCCCCCTTGCCGAAATCTTTGTCTTTGAGCGCAAGACCGAAGTCGGCCAGGAACGGCTTCGCTGAAGCGTCAATCAGGATGTTGGGGGGCTTGACGTCGCGGTGGACCAACCCCCGGGTGTGAGAGTAATGCAGGGCGTCGGCGATCGTACCAACCAACGCGGCCGACTCGCGAAAACCCGGCCGTGCCTCCTTGATCCTGGCGGCCAGGTCGCTCCCCTCGACGAACTTGGAGATCACGAAACATAAGCCGTCGTCTGTGCGTCCCAGGTCGTAGACCGGAACGATGTGGGGGTGATCGAGGCTGGCGAGGATGCGGGCTTCATTCAAGTACACCTCGATATCCTCGGGGCGTGAGACGCGATCGGCACGTGGGACCTTGATGGCGACCAGGCGATCGAGATCATCGTCATGGGCCAGGTAGACGTGGCCGAATCCCCCGCGACCGAGCAGCCTGATGACCCGATAACGACCGATCCGGGTCGGATCAATAAACTCCGACAGTGATGCGTCGGTCGGGCTCAATGCGGCTGTGAGCGAGGCATCTTGATGCATGGCGCGAATCCAGGTTGAGAATCCCAGGCTTTGGCGATTCTTGACCGGCTTGTCTTACCGGCATCGCATTGCCAATGCGGTCGTCTCATTGACCGTTACGAATCAATGGATGATAGTCCGGCTCTACTGGTAAGTCGAATCTTAAATCCCGGATCGAGTAGAACCGATCGGCGGCAGCGTTAATCAGTTCATCCCGACAGATCAGGGGTCATAGCCCATCCCAACCCAGTAATGCCAATCCTCGATGGCCTGCTGGGTGTCTTCATCGCCTTTGACAACCTTCAACTGCGACAGCGGCACCGCCAGGGTCCGATTGTGTTCCCAGGGTGTCTCGACGAACATTTCCCTTTTGCACTCGTCTGCCGGTCCCATGCCAACGACCTCCACCTCGGCGCCGACTTTCAGGGGCGAGATCGCGCGCTCGCTGGTGCAGCGGGCCACGAATGGGAAGCTCAGTTTATCCTCGAGGTAATTGAACCAGCCCATCGCGCGCTCGTCTTCGTCGTAGGCATCGACGACGATCTCCATCGAGATCCGCTCTTCGATTTCTTCGTTTCGCTTGGGTTTCTTCGCTTTGCTAGGCTTGGCCATGCTCTCCTCTTTTGTTCCCCCATGAAACGTGGTTATCCCCGCTGATGGAGCGACTGAGCAACCTTCGCCGTTCCGCCGCCGATCTGCTCCTTGGGGAAAAACGAGAGCGTGGCTTTGGGGGAAAGCGATTAGCCACACCCGCTGTTCACTCAGAGTTTCGGTCGCGATCGTGATTTTCCACGGCGGCCTCGTACACGGTGACGGCGGCTTTCGCCATCAGGTGCATGGTGCGGTGGGATGGAAGGAGCGGCAACTTCTTGAGGCCCATCTTCACCATGATTTCGACGATGGCGTCCTCGATCTTGCTTTCGAGCTTTTCGACCGACTTCGCGTCCATTTCCGCCTCCGATCAATTTCTTTGCGCTCTTTCATCCAGCCCGAGGATCACGGTTCAAACCATGGGTCGTCTTCGATGGCTTTCATGCACTCGTCCAGCGAAAGAGCATCGAAAATTCCAATCCACTCCTTTCCCGTGTGACGCATGGCGTAAAGGGCGAACTTGTTCCCACCGAGCGGTTCGATCCGAGCAAATTTCGACTCGAACGTGGGTGAAAGAACGTTCTCGCCTGGGCAAGCGTAGATCGATGAAAAGTAGAAACTGTTCCTGAACCATTTCGCCTGGATGTCGATGATGTCGTTGAACCGCGGCTCGGCGGGCGGCGGTAGCACGTGTTTCGGCTTCAGCACGTTGTCAATCAACGCTTGCGCTTTCGTCTCGACCTCGGCCTTGAACGAGGGCGTCACGGAGATTTTTCGCTTTGACGGGCGGATATCCCACGGTTGTCTTGGTCTTGTCATCGTCGGGCCTTCGACGCGGCAGCATCCGGCAGGCGTTACCGGATGGAAAAATGTTCAATCTCATAGCTCGTTGGAACGGCCATCCCCTCTGGTATGATAGCCGAATTCCAGAAGCCACGACCGCAACCCAAGGTGAGCCATCATCATGAAAGTCGCCTCCCTCTTTGTCGTCTGCTGTTCGCTCGCCCATTTCGGCGTCACCACGTGCCAGGCCGGCGTCGAGGCCGTCGCCTCCAGGAGCCTCACGGTCCAAGCGACCGGACCAAGGTCGGGAGACGGCGGAAGTAAATACTTCAATATCCAGGGCAAGGACAATGAGAAGTATGCCAGCTTCGGCGTCCTGGTATTCGATGTTCCGAGCGAGATCAAGGACAAGTCGTTCAAGACCATGACGCTGACGCTCGTTCAGAGTGTCCCGAAGTTCGCCAAGGATGGATCGATCCGTTTTTACCTCGCACCCGAACTCGACGCCACCAAGGAACTCAAGTTCGACGCCAGCGGCTCTGACGGCGTGGGCGATCAGATCAAGCCATTACACGCTCTGGGATCAGGCAACTTCAAGAAGATCGAGACAGGGAAGACGGAATCGTTTTCATTGACCGTCGATAAGGTCGCTCGGGCCCAGATCGCCAAGGGGGGGAAATTGTGCCTGGTGATCGTCCCGGCCGAGGGTTCGGTGGCGGCGACTTACTTCGGGGCGAGCGAGGCAGACAAGGAAAAGAGCCCTCGACTCGTGTTTGACGCGCCGTGATCGGCTTCGATTTTTGGGTCGGCCCTCAGGGTTCATTTGCGAAATTGCGCAAGAAGCGGATGCCGCTAGCGGGCTCGTCCGCAATCAGGATGGATCAAACATGTGACAACCGAATGATTGGTGCGCCCCAAGACGTACGAATCAGTGAGCGACATCTCATGGACGCACGAAATCCGGAAATCACGTCACGGCTCGTTTCCACGATGCGCCGAACGAATCCGGCCCAGCTCGAAAAAGATATCGGTTTGCATCTGCTGGCACGTGTGGGACAGATCGTCAAACTGTTCGGCGCTCATGTTTGGTCGAAGTGGGAAGAGGGCGCCATGGGCCAACGCAACACCGCGAAGAGCTGCGCTTGAACTGCGCGGCACGCGAGCCGTGATCGGCCTCGGCGTCGTGGCCGCGAGGGGCCAGCGCCTGCGCCTGCGTCAGAGCGTCGCTCGCGTCGCCGGCGGCTTGATGGAGCACGCCCAGCGCGACCAGCGACTCAGGCGCCTGGTCACGAAAAATCGAATCGAGACGCGCGCGAAGGCTGATCGCCTCTTGCAAAAGGGAATGGTGTCTTTCCTCTGCCTCGTTCGCTTTCCCAAACTCCCCCCGCACGTCCGTAAACAATTGCGCGGATGACGGATGGTCGTCGTCGTGGCTCGGCTTGTCGGGTCGTTCGGCTTCGTCGTCGTGGAGGTGCGCGACGTCGTTCTCCATCAGCATGTCCCGAAACGCTGTTGCACCATCGAGCTCGCCGCTTCGCCGTTCGTCGTTGGCGCACTCGGGCTGTTCGGGCCGGCGATGTTCTTGTTCCGAGATGTCGTCCCACGGCTTTTCCGCTGACTCGTGCAGGGTTCGGTGGACATGTTCGGCGACCCGCTCGACGTGCCGTAGCAAGATCGCCGGATCCTCGGCCGCCTCGTGATTGAGCCCAAAGCGCTCGAGCCCCGCGGCCAGGCCGTCGATGGCGGCCCTGGTCATCGCGTGATTTCGGACCAGTTCGGCGAGGTTCCGCGTCTCCCAGTAGCCGCCATCATCGTGCACTTCAAGGTCGGGCAGGAATTCACGCTTGAGCGCGGCGAGCATCTCGACGAGCGCCACGTGGCCTTCGACGGGTCCATACTGGGTCTTGACGAAGCACCACGGGGGTTCGCCCAGTCGCCCGTTCTCCGCGTCCTCGAGATCGATCAAACTGACAAGCCAGCCTTCGGGCGAGACGACCAGACTGGTCGCTTCTTGCCCTGGCGCAACAGTGAGGATGACGCCGCGAAGCTGGCGCTCGAGCTGATCGTCGGGCCAGCTCCGCCAGACCCGCGCTGAGGCGCCTATCTCGACTGCATGGTCGATCACGCGGTCCTCGAAATCCTCGAGCCGCGCGAGATCGGCAATTCGGCCACGGTATGCGATCGAGATACCCATGATGATGGCCATTCCTCGTGAATGAGAAGAGCAGCGCGGAATGGACAAGCCGCGCTCGATGTTGCGTACTCGTGGGAGAAAGCCTTCGAGGTTTCAAAAGAGGCCGACCCGCCCGTCGGCATGCCGCCAGGGGCGGCATTGCGGCAACGGACCGATCGGCCTGTAATGGATAGCAGTCGTTTATACCAGTTTGGCCTCAGCGAGGCCGGGAGCGCCTATTGTGGCTGGCCATTGCGAGGCCGGGAACGCCTTTGTAGCTGACCTCCGCGAGGCCGGCCGGCTGGCTACCAGAACCGAAACGGTTCATCGTGCGCTCTAAACGGCCTTGCGTGATTCCAAGACGCCGAGGCTCTCCGAGTCGGCACTGGCACTCGACTCGTGCGGAGACTCGCCCTCCCAGGATCGTGCAAGAGCATTTAGCCGCCCTTGCTCAGATGGTGTTCCATGCTGTAGCGAACGTGAACCGGAATAGAGCTCCTCGCCTGGGCGCCCTGGTCCCTCTTGATCGAAACCACTGGCCGAGCCTTGGTGGCGGCACCGGCGGGGGCCACCTTGGGCGTATAGTCGACTTCGATCGCGGCGGCCCCGGTTGCCTTTGAGTTCCGCGAGGCCAACGTCACCGTCGAGCTGGTCGCCGTGTTGGCGACCGAGGGGTTATGGGCCTCGAGCTTGGCGAGTCGCTCATAGTACGAGGCGTTCCCCATGTATTTCTTCAACTGGCCGAACGCCAGCGCCGAGTGCGGCAGATTGAGCACGTCCTTCTGCGTCGAGAAGGCCACGCCATTGGTTGTCTGACCGGTCAGCGTGGCCGTGGTCAGGCCGCTGGGGAGATTCAACTGGTCGGCCACGAAGACGTAGGTCTGGAAGGGGAACTCGTTTCTCTTCACCTTTCGAGTGATGTGGGCGATCGAGGCCGCCCCGTCTAGCTTCACGGTCGCCGGATTGATCAATGAGACCGGGACGCCCGAGGTTCCGAAAACCGAAACACGCACCAGGTCGCGATGTCCGGTATCGATGATCCGATGTTCATGCGGGTTGATCAGGATCGGCGGCGACGGTGCGACCGAAGGGGGTGTCGGCGTCGGTGTCGGTGGTGGCGTGGGGGTGGGTGTCGGCACCGTCGCCTGAGCGAGCGTGAAGGTGTTCTCGGGGAAGTAGGCGTCGTTGATGTGTGCCGTCGAACTGTTTCCGGCCGTCGCACCGACCCCGATGACACTCGAGGAAGTCAGCGCGTGGCCCGTCTCCGCGAGATAGAGCTGCGAGAAGTTGGTGATCGTGAACTCGAGGTTCGGGTGCGCAGCGGAATTGGCGAGATAATAGTTGCCGGTATTATTCGACAGCAGGGTGCCAAACCCTGGGCCTGTGTCAGGGGTGACCGCCGGGATGGCCATGGCGACTTCGTAGGGCTTCGGCGGCAAGGGATTGGGCGACGGGGAGGGCGCCTGGTTGGCCGGTAGCGCGGCTGGTTCGGCGAGAAACCAGCGACGACATCGGGTGTCCCCGTGTCTCCAAGGTCGAGGAACGCGTACATTTCGATGCCCTCGCCCTCGAGCGCAGGGTATTCGGTGAAGGTGAAACCGAATGGCAGGGCCGTCACCGCGGGGTTGACATTTCCTGCGTTCCCATTATCATCCGCGTCTCCCGCGATGACGTCGCCAGTGGGATTGGAAGCGGTATTGGCGGGCGGTTGTTCAAACCCGATGCTCAGTGTGTCGTCAGTCGAATCGTAGGAGGCCGCAATCCCCGAAATGGCGTAACCGGATGTCGGGATGAGACTTCCGTAGGCCGAGGTATCGGGAGTGACGATACCTGGCGTGTTCGAGCCGTTGAATAGAACGACTCCAGGTGATGTCGTGGGAAAGTCGGTTGCAACGTTTCCGCTGAAGTTAACGCTTAGCAGGCGCCGATGATCGAGTTGTTCCACACTCACCGCGGAGCGTTTGGCGGTCTTGAGACGGCCATTTTTCCGCCATGCACGAGCGGCCTGGAACATCCTGGAGAACAAGTACATCGCCCCTCATCCTTTCTTGACTGGTCCGCGCCCGACGGGAGCGTAGCCCGACTGGAACAGGGTGTCCAAGCAATCAGTGGACGGATCACCGAACATCGGAACATCCCGGCGGGGGTGTAAATCAAAACGTCGACCCGAATATGGACGGAAGGGCCGGCTTGAGCAGTCTGTTGGTCTTCGGCCACACTGGTGGCGCGGTCGTCCCCGGTGACGGGGCCACTGCTCGGCGACGGAGACCACCGGGGCGAAAGAGCTTACAGAGGAAGGAGCCTTGATATGGTAGGCCGAAATGTGTTCTGTTTGGGCTTGATCACGATCGCCTTGATCGGTTCGCGAACCGCGGTGGCGGATTCGATCTCGTTCACCGGCAATGTCGACACCGATTTCGGCATCTCCGCGTCGGGGAAATCGTCCATGGCGGGCGTATCGGTCATCACGACCCCCACCAATTTGAACCCTATCTCCTCGACGGGTACCGGTGGCACCCCGCTTTTGAACTATGTCAGTCCCGGCGACAGCATCAAGGAAGTCGCGCTCCAGTACAATTCGGCTACCGACACGATGTCTGTCGGCATCCAGACCTGGGGGGTCGCCGGCAGCGTGCCTGGTTCGACCATTGCCACTGGTAACGGTATGGTTGTCGGCTTCGAGCCGCTGGTCAACGGGACCTATAATCCGGCCGCCCTGACCGCGCCGACGTTCGTCGCCGGAACCGCTAACTATTCCGCGGGTCAATCCAACGTGGGTCGTGGGCCTGGCCTCGACGGATTCAACGTCGCGACATACACCGGGGGCACGGTTGCTGGCACCATGAACCTGTTGACCGGTTTCGGTACGACGATCACCGCGGGCCTGGGCAACCTCGCCTTCAATCCCGGCACGTCGACGCCCGGCTACGAGTTCACGATCACAAACTTCAGCAAGCTGCTCGCAGCCAACCCGAATAACGGAGTCGTCGTCATGACCCAGGACGGCGATATCAACGTCGCGACCAGCAAGGACGAGCTGGTCGGCTACATGCCCGTTCAGCAGGCCCAGGAGCTCCCCGAGCCAACGTCCCTTCTCGTGTGGGCCGGTCTGGCTGGCGGAATCGCGTGGGGCTACCGCCGCCGCTCGCGGCGGTTGGCCTCTTGATGCCCGTCGGCTCGCTGTCCTCGTCAACATGAACACGTCCTTGCGCAAACCACTTGCTCCTCCATGAGCCCGCCAGCTTCTACATCGACCGGATTCAAGGGCCAGATACGGCCCTTTTTTCCGGGACTTCCCTGGCTTCCCCTCCTGTTCAGAACGGCCAGATCAGTCCCCGCCAAGCGATCGACCCGCACGGCTTATCCTGCGCCGGTAAACTCGGGCACGCCGGCCGACCGGCCGCCGCTTGCGCGTCCGCAGTGTGCAACGCAACGGCCGAACCCGTGTTTGGTTGTCACGGCCGGATATCTGACGGACGTGTTAACGCGACAATGTGGGTTGGCGTGGAAAAGAGAAGTGGAACGAATAGCCCGATTTTTTGCTCTGGGCGGCGGGTCGAACCGATGAATGCTGTTCTGTTCTCGATGTGCCGACATGAATCGTGGGGGCGACTCACGGCGATCGATCGCCGTGAGGCCAGAGGCGTACCGCGCCGCACCGGGCTGGGGCCGGTGAGCTCCATGATGCTGTGCCACATCCGGCGCAACCGCTCAAGAGCCGAGATCAATCAATCGTTTGCCACCGGTTCGGCGGCCATCTCGAAACGAAGCGTTCCACCGCGAGCGATTGCGGCGTGCATAATCGTGCGTGGATCCAACCGCTTATCGTTGAGCCATGCTCGTTTGATATAGGGATGATCGGGTGCGGCCTTGTCGGCGAGAATCGTCAGCCGGTGGCCTTGCATCTGAATTTCGGCGCGGTTCCATAGCGGCCCGGAGATCTCGTAGCGATCGGTGCCCGCCGTGGGAAACAGCCCCAACGAGCCGAGCACGTACCACGCCGAAAGCGTGCCGCCGTCGTCGTTGCCGTCCAGGCCGTTTTCACGGTCCCCGTACTTCGTCTCCAGAATAAAGCGGACCCATTTCTGCGTCAGGTCGGGCCGGGCGGCATGGTTAAAGAGGTAGGCGGCGTGGAGGTCGGGTTGGTTCCCCTGCCAGTAGTAGGCATTGGGCGATAGTCCCACGCCGACGGGCGAGCGGGCAAAGAATGATGCGAGCTCTTGCACAAAGAACTCGCGACTCTTGAACAGCGACACCAGCTCATCCGCATCGGAAGCGACACCCCAGCGCCAGTGCCAGGCGCTCCCCTCGACATACGCGTGCGTGAATTTTCCTCCCATGTCGACATAGGTCAGCATTTCCGGTTTGAAGTCCGCCACGAACCTCTTGTGGGAATCGCGCGGCTGGAAAAACTGCGTCTCGGGATTCCAGAGATTCCGATAGAAACGGCCATGGCGTGCAAACAAAGCCGCGTCGTCATGATGGCCGAGCGCTTCGGCCAGTCTGGCGATCGCTTGATCGGCGTAACTGTATTCGATCGTGCTGGCGACCGATTTCTTCATCAGATCGGCGGGGCAGAATTCATACTTCAGGTCATGTTCGATGCCGACACGGCCGGAGAACGGCGACCCGGCGGGCACCGGCCCTAGCGCCGTTTTCCGCATGAATTGATAGGCCGACTCGACGTCAAAATCGCGAATGCCCTTGAGATACGATTCGGCGATGACAATGTCCGCTGGGGTTCCGAACATCGAGCCGGAGTAACCCGCTCCCGATGGCCATCGTGGTAGATAACCCCCCTGCTCGGCCATCTTCACCAGGGAGACGAGCATGTCGCGCTGTTCGCCAGGGGCGATCCAGTTGAAGAGCGGGTGCACCGTGCGAAACGTGTCCCACAAAGACATGTCGGTGTAATAGTGAAACCCGGCGGCCCGGTGAACTTGCCGATCGAAGCCCCGATAGTCGCCATTGACATCTTCGAACAGCGTTGGCATTTGCAGCGCGTGATAAAGCGCCGTGCGAAAGATGACACGCTCCTGGTGCGTTCCGCCGAAGACCTGTATTCGAGCGAGCTTCTCCTCCCACTGTGCGACCGTCCTGGACAGGACTTGATCGAAATTCAAGGTGCCGGCTTCGTGATCGAGGTTGGCACGCGCATTGGCGACGCTCACGTAGGAGATCGCCAGTTTGAGCTCGATGGTTCGCGACGGGTCGTTCGGCTCGAAGCTCATGTGAACACCCAGGTCGTCACCGGCGGCGCTCACCTGGCGAGGATGGTCGGTTTCCCCCGTGCGCGTCGCGAATTCGTGAAACGGCCGGCTGAACCTTGCGACGAAATAGACCGTCAGGCCGCCATACCGTTTGGAAAAGGTGCCAAATGTCCGCGCGGCGCCCTCGACTTCTCGCGCGTCCGGCAGGATGTGCACTTCGCCCGATTTGCAATAACCTTTGCCGAGTGCGCTGGTGACGTTGATGAGCAAGTGGGGGACCTGTCGTGCGGGAAACGTATAGCGATGCACGCCCACGCGGTGGGCGGCCGTCAGCTCGGCCGTGATGCCGAGGTCCGCCAGGGTCACGCCGTAGTAACCGGGGAAGGCGCGTTCTTGCTGATGGGAATACGCACTGTTGAGTCCGTGATGGCGCGATTTCGCAGTTTCCGCCGTGCAGGGAATCACCAAAAAATTGCCGCCGTCGGTGGCGCCGGTCCCCGCGAGTCGCGTGTGGCTAAACCCCAGGATGTGCGGGTCAGGGTAGTAATAGCCCGACGAGTTCGATGCGCGACGGCCCAGCAGCGATACGGTATCCGGGCTGAGCCGCATCATGCCAAATGGCACCGCGGCCCCCGGAAAGTCGTTGCCGCACAGATAGGTCACTCCGCCGGTCCCGATGAAGGGATTGACGTCTCGTCCCAATGTCCCCGGCTGGATCGCGGGATTCGGGTTGATGCGCAACGTCGGCACCGGCGACCGCCGCCGCGAGTTGATTGATTGTCAGAACCGAGATCATCAATCCGACAAGGAGATCATGGTTTGGCTTCATGTTGATGGTGTGCATAGGCTCTATGATACACGGTTCGGGCGTTCTCTACTGTAAGCGGATCAGCTGACGGCGTTTTGATCGATCAATCACGTCAGGGGATCATCACGATCGAGCCGACGGTGCGGCGGCCTTCGAGGTCGCGGTGCACTTGCTCGACCTCGGCAAGCGGATAAATGTGACGGATCTCGACCTTGACTTTCCCCTCTCGAATCGCGTCGAACACGTCGCGGGCGGTCGTCTCCAGGTCGGATCGGGTGGCCGTGTAACTCGCCAGTGTTGGCCGGGTGAGGTAGAGCGAACCGCGCTGGGCCAGGATGCCGATATCAAACGGCGGCACCTTGCCTGACGCGTTGCCGAAGCTCACCATGAGACCGCGCGGTTGCAGGCAGTCGAGTGAGGCCATGAACGTGTCCTTGCCGACCGAGTCGTACACGACGGGAACGCCGGCGCCGCTGGTGATTTCACGCACCCGCCTGGCGATATCTTCGCGGGTTGAGATGATGACGTGATCGCAACCGTGGGCCCGGGCGATTGCGGCCTTTTCGTCCGATCCGACCGTGCCGATGACAGTGACTCCAAGGGCCTTGAGCCACTGACAGGCGATCAGGCCGACACCGCCGGCCGCGGCGTGAAACAGGACCGTCTCGCCGGCTTTGACCGGGTAGGTGCGCCGGATCAGGTATTGAGCGGTCATGCCCTTGAGCATCACGGCCGCCGCGACCTGATCGGTCACTCCTTCCGGGATCGGAACCAATATACTGGCTGGCAGCAAGCGCCCTTGAGAGTATGACCCGGGCGGGCCGCCGGCATAGGCCACGCGGTCGCCCGGTCGCACGACCGTGACGCCTGGCCCGATCGCCTCGACGACCCCGGCGGCCTCACTTCCCATGCCACTCGGTAGAGGAAGTGGATACAGCCCCGATCGGTGGTAGGTGTCGAGAAAATTAACGCCAATGGCGGTGTGCCGAACCCGGGCCTGGCCCTCGCCGGGCTCGCCAATCTGGGCGTCCTCCCAGCGAAGCACTTCCGGGCCGCCAGTCTCGTGGAATCGCACGACCTTCACCATGTCGTCAATCTCCTGTTGGTTGATCCTGCCTGGAACGGGGTCGCCGCTATTCTAGCGGTCGGGCCATTCTGGCCTCAATTGGATTGCTGGATCCGATTTTTGCATGGCTTTCGACAGCGGTGAACCGTGCCCATTTTCGGCAAGTGAATCAGGCGGAAAGCTGCACGTGATTGACATCGTCTCAATCTGGTACACTGACGACAAAGCCGAGCTCGACGTGTGGGCGATAGATTGGGTATTTTCAGCGTAACGTAGACGGGTTGACCCATGAGCACTGTCGATACGAACGAATTGGCGGACGTATTGGATCGCGTCAAAACCTGGCCGACGACGTTGCGTCTGACACTGGCACGCAAGATTTTTGAGTCGCTAGGCGAGGCGGATGCGTTGCCGTCACCGCGTCCGTCAGAGCCACGTGGCTTGTTGGCGGCGGAAGTTCGCAATTTGCTCGGGTCCGACCGGCCACCACCTGACGATGAGACCGTCAAACGATGGATTGATGAGCATCGAATGGAGAAATTCGGCTCATGAAGATCTTGCTCGACCTAAACGTCGTGCTGGATACTTTCCTCGGTCGAGAACCTTGGAAGGCCAACTCTGATGCGATCTGGGATGCAAATCGGAACGGGCAGATCGATGCTAGAATTTCCGCTGCATCCTTGCCTACTCTCTTTTATGTCATCCGTAAGCAGGAAGATCTGGCCCGCGCACACCTGGCTGTCCGCACCTGTCTTCGCTCTCTAAAGATCGTACCCATTGACGGCACGGTAGCGGAACTGGCAGTCACTTTGCCCGGGGCAGACTTTGAAGACAATCTACAAATCGCCTGCGCCTTGCAAGCGGGCCTCGACGCGATCGTGACCCGGAACTCCAAGGACTTTGCTGGATCGCCAATTCCTGTAATGACCCCTTTTGACTTTCTGGCCCTGACTACAAAAACTTCGGACGACTGAGACGGCGAACTCGTGTCGATTGACCTCGGAATAGAGCGAGCTGGAACCGCTTCCTGGCGCCTTTTGTTTACGCAGTCTCACCTGCACGAAACTCCATCAAACCCTGGCGAGGTCCAGAAAAACGATGCTCGACGGATTGCCGACCGCGGCGTAATGGCCCGTGAACTGAAGGCTGCCGGATTGCCGGTTCACCCGGAACACGGCCACGTTGTCGCCGCGCTGGTTGCAACAATAGAGGAACTGGCCGGTGGGATCGAAGTTGAAGCTGCGCGGGTAATCACCGTGTGTCCATTCTTCGCCAATGAACGTGAGGGCCCCGCTTGGGCCGACGGCGAAAACACTGATGCTGTCATGGAGCCGGTTGCCGGCATAGACAAATCGCCCGTCGGCCGAAACCAGGATCTCCGAGCAGAAGTTGCTGCCGGCAAATCCAGGGGGCAGTGTGGAGATTGTCTGACGCGGTGTGAGTTGGCCTCTTGCAGCGTCGTAGTCGAACAGAACGATCGTCGACGCTTCCTCCTGGATTGAATAAAACCAGCGCCCGTTCGGGTGAAAATGAAAATGTCGAGGCCCGTCTCCGGCCGGCAGCGTGACCTCGTGCGTTGCAGCAGGGGTCAGAGTGCCTCTCTGATGATCAAACTTCCAGACGTAGATCCGATCGAGACCCAGATCGACATGCACCACGAAGCGGCCGGCCGGGTCGGCCTGAATCATGTGCGCGTGCGTTCGGTCATGTCCACTTCGAGCAAAGCCGCCTGGCGGGGCCGTGGTGGCCCTCGTGGGTCCGAGGGGGCCGTCGTCTTTCTTGACGTCGGTGGCATTGTTCAGGCGACCATCGGCCTGAACCGGCAACACGGCCACGGAGCCTCCAAAATAGTTGGCCACGAATACGAACTGGCCCGACGGATGAATGCTCACGTAAGTCGGACCGGCACCACCTGAAGAAACGGTGTTGAGCAATGTCAGATGTCCATCCGTCTGATCGACGGCGAACGCGCTGACCGTGCCTTGCTTTTCATTCCCCACGCGATCGGTCTCGTTGGCCGAATAGAGGATGGTGCCGGCAGCATTCGAGACCAGGCAGCTCGGGCTGGTTCCCATCTCGTAAATGCCGGCAGGCGTCAACGCCCCGCTCGTGCGGTTGACCTCGAAGAGATGGATGCCACGACCATTGCCGGGAGGAAGATCGACCTGCGTCGGGAGCACGTCGCGGAGCGGAGAACTGAAGGTGCCGACATAGGCCATGAGTGGCTTTGGCGCCTTTTCGCCCGATTGCGCCCGGAGCGATCGATGGGCGAAGGGCGCCAGTCCTGTCCCCGTCAAGACGACCGAGGTTTTCAGGAACGAACGCCGGGAACACGCGAGCTGAATCATGGCCATACAATCGCCTGTGTCGTTGTGACCGCTGGACTGTCAGGTTGGGTGCGCGGGGATCGATTGGAACACTATTTCTTGCTCACGGGCGGCTGCCTGAAGCTCCGCTCGACCTTGTCGTTCGGGTCGGTCGAAACCGGGCCGTCGCGCCATAGCCAGCGCATCATGTCCGGCAAGATCGCGCCGCCAAACTTCTGGCCGTGATTATTCATGCCCCACGCGTAGTTCACGTCATACCCTTTTTCGGTGAGCGCCTTCATCAGCCGCACGTTCTGGTAGAACCAATCGAGCTTCTCGTCATACTTGCCATTGCGCCGCTGGCCGCGGTTATCGTTGCGGCCGTCGCACAGGTAGACGCGGATCGGTTTCTTCGAGGTTGCTAACACTTTCTCCGGATAGACGTGCCCGCCGCGCAGGTTGACGAAGCTGCCGACGTTGCTCAGCACCTTGCGGAAATGGTCGGGCCGCTCCCAGGCGACCGTGAAGGCCGCGATCGCCCCCGAGCTCGAGCCGCCGATCCCGTGCATCTCGGGATCTTTCGAGATATTGTAGTCTTTGGCCAGCGCGGGCATCAGTTCTTCTGTGATTACTTTCGCATATTTGTCGTCAAGCGCGTTGTACTCGGTCGGGCGGTTGGTGTTTCGATCACCCCATTCCCGAGGGGTTGGCTCGGGCTGATCGGGCCGGCGCCGGGGTTGATGAATACCCCGATCATGACCGGGATCTCGCGGCGATAGATCAGGTTGTCCATCACGTTCTGCGCCCGCATGTCGCCCTTCTCGTCCTTGAACGCCTGGCCGTCTTGAAAAACCATGAGTGCTGCCGGGACCGCCGGGTCATACTGCGCCGGAACGTAGACCCAGTATGTATGCTGGGTGCCGGGATAGGCCTGGCTGGGAAGGATGGAGGGCCCGCGGATTTCTCCCCTGGGCACGCCTTCCTGCGGCAGGGAGTCCGGCCCCAGCCGGTATTGTGAATCGGGGTTCGCCCGTGGCGCGGAGGCCGGCTGCCCACTTGCCGGCGCACACGCCATGACGGCCAGTCCCAGACATCCGAGCCCGACCGCGTCGGCGATCGCGTTTCTCATCTGACAACTCCCTGGCAAGACAGATATTGAGCCAACGACCGGAGGGCGCGTCTGCGCCTCGCCCTGGTCAGCAGACCTTGCGATGATCGAACAAGTATCGCTCGTCCAGGATATGCGAGCCGCCCAACCATAGCCAGAACCCGCAAGGGTCGAAAAACGGGGACGGATTCTGACATTGCGCAAGGGTTTCCCGTCGCCGACGGGTTCGCACCGACATCAGGGCTTTGTCGTCCGCGGCTGCTCTATCGCGATCTCCGCCAGCGTGGTGGCGCAGATCATGTCGTCAAAGTAGATGCTATCGACTGACCTGGCGTGCGGGTCGCGATGGATTCCTGGCTGCGAGAAATAGACGCTTTGCGGGCCCTTCGTTTGCACCTTCTTATCCAGAACCATCGCGCCGTCCCACCAGAGCCTGACGTTGCCCTTGTTCGGATCTTCCGACCAGTGGATGTGCATTCCCAGTTGATGCCAGCGGCCGATGGTGAAATTGGCCTCCCAGTGAACGCCTTTTCGACCGAGGTTGCCGGTGCCGTACTTGATCACTGTGCCGGAGCCATCCTTTTTCGGCTCGACCCACCAGGTCATCACATTGTTATAACGCGGGGGCGGGCTCCCTTCCCAGTAGAAGAAGTTGTCGCGATCCTGGGGTGCGTCTTTCATGGACATGTAAAAGGACACGAAAGTGTCGGTCCCCTCCCTGACCGTGACTTCGGGCCCGTTGGCCTGAACGCGCAGTTGCCGCTTGTTGAAGACGTCGTCTTCGTGAATCGTGAACCGCCCGGCATACTTGCCGGAGTGAACAATATCGCTGACGACCTCGATATGCCCGGGCTTGCGGTTCTTGCTCGTGCCGCGGAATTGACGGAAGTCGCCCGTCTCGAAATCAGCCCGGAAGAGAATTTCGGCGACCGCGGGTGCGTCCCAGGAGAACACGGCTGAAATCAGAATAAAGAACGTAAAACAGATATGCTGGGTCATGGATCTCATGGGAGGCCCTTCTCTTGTTTCATGCGCGGCCGCCGAGACAACACCGCTCAATATGGTTGGTTGGTCGCTCGGGTCATTCGTCAACGACGACCAGCGTGCAAGGATGCCGCATGGCCGGACTCTTGATGGTGCGGACGAGCTTCTTGTCGAGCGAGATTTCGCGGATCGTGCCGGCGCGTGCTTCCGAAATGAGGGTGTGACCGTTGGGCAGTCGCACGAAGCCGCTCGGCCAGTTGAGCTTCTGGTCGGATGGAGCATCGGCGCCGCCGTATTTCCACACCGTTTTTCCGGCTGGATCAACCTCGACAAGAAAATAGCCTTCCGCGCTGCCGTACCCGGATCCGCTACTGATCAGCGTGTGGCCGTCCGCGAGCCGCGTGGCCAGATAGGGAAACGGGACCGCGTATTCCCAGACGATCTGCTTGGCCGGCGACACCTCGATGACCTTGTCGAGCGTGCTGGCACAAATCAAGGTGTTGCCGTTTTCCAACCGGCGGACCTGGCGCATGGTGGGTGTCGGTCGTCGATTACTGTTGGGCACGTCAAACGACCAGACGATCTTCTTGCCGGTATCGATCTCGACGACCCGGTGTTTCGCGTTGTCGGCGATCAGGGTGTGGCCGCTCGCGAGCCGCTGGGCCGATTCAGGGTCGGCCGTGACCTCCTTGCCGGCTTCCCACACGATCTTGCCGTCGGGGGCATACTCACGCACCGAGGGGGGGCAGTTCACGAGCACGTTGCCATTCTCGAGCACTTGAACGTCGTGCCCGTTGTTGTTCGCGGCCTTCCAGAGGACGGTGCCGTCGTCCTTGATCTTGAGGACCAGGCGCACGTCGTGGTCGGCCACGTAAATATGGCGTTCGGCACGTGCGGCGACTGTAACCAGCATGAGAACGAGCAACGCATTTGATACGCAATTCTTGATCAAGGCCACCGTCTCCTTTTTTTAAGAAGCCGTTCGTCGGGCAGCTCGCCGGTCAAAGCAAGTGCAACGCGGTGGCCTACTTTAATGCCACGTCGTGATATTTTTCCAGTGGCGCGAGCGTCCGGGCGTGGTGAGAGCGCCGGCATCATCGATGACGCCCTGAGGGCCCATGTGGGTCAAGTCGCCACCAGATTCTTATTCACGCCAGGGCCCAGGGTGCTACGCCGGCATCAGGCTCTTGAGCCGCTCGGGTTCTTCGCCGAGCCACGAAGGGTTGGTGGCCGTGGCGTCGAAGATCGACGTCGTCTTGAAGAGCTCGAACTGGCCGCGTGATCCGGCACCGGCCGTCTTCGCGCAGGGCCTTGACCTCGGCATCGCTCATGGGACGAAATGTCCGCGCCGCCTCGAATGCCTGGTCGAGGATCTCCATGCTGTCGATCCCTGTGATCACGACGGACGTCGGCTGGTTCAGGGCATAATGCAGGCACTCGATGGCCGTCACGACGCCGGACCTGAGAATGATGCCATTACCCAGGCTCTTCATCCCCAGGACACCAACGCCCTGTTTGACCAGTTCGGGGACAACCAGATCCGCGAAGCTGCGGTAGTGCGCGTCCATGACGTTGATGGGCATCTGCACGGCCGCGAACTGGAAACCATGTTCGCGGGCGATTTCGAGCATATGCAAATGGATCTGGGGATCTTTATGTCCTGTGAAGCCGATGTGCCGGAGTTTGCCGGCCTTCTGGGCCTCGACAAAGGCCGCCTGCGCTCCCTCTTCGTCAAAGATGCGGTGCGGGTCGTCGTAGCGGATCACCTCATGATGCTGGACCAGGTCGATGCAGTCGGTCTGCAGGCGCTTGAGCGACTCATCAATCTGGCGAGCCGCCTCGGCCTTCGACCGGCCGTCGATCTTGGTCATCAGGAAGACCTTCTCGCGATACCCGTCGCGGAGCGCCTTGCCCATGCGGACTTCGCTCTCACCCTCGTTGTAGTCCCATGAGTTGTCCAGGAAGTTGATGCCGCGATCAACGGCCGACCGGATGATCCGGATTCCTAATTTCTCATCAATATGTTTCGAGCGCGATATGCCAGCCGCCCAGGCCGATGGCCGACACGCGTTCACCCGTGTTGCCGAGGGTCCGGTAGGGCATCTCTGCGTCACTCATCACTGCAAACTCCATGGAGACAACACCCGACGCCCCGCTCCCTTTGCGCCGGAGCCAATCCCGTGAATCAAAGGGGATCGGCGGCTGCACTGGTCGGGTCTTTTGCACATCGATCAAACCGTTTGCAAGCGAAAACCTTTCAGCAATTACCGCGCCGATCGGTCAGATTCGAATCGGTCAGGACACCCGCGCCGAGCGGCTGGCTTCGCTACACGCGGTGACTGACTCATTCATCACTAACCGCGGCGCGGATCGGTTGCATTTGATGACGGGGTTATGCGAGCGAGCGACGGTGTCGGATGTCATCTCCTCTGGGGCGATCGCGGCGATCTTGCCAGCGTTCCGAGCCTGCCGTCATGACTCGGGTTTCTCGGCAAGAATCGGACCGAGGTCAACCGTCTCGCCGGGCTTGACGGTAAAGTTCTTGCGAAGCTGAAAGCCTTTGTCCTGGACGTTGACGGTGGACCAATCGCTGATCCGGTAGGGGGCGCCCGGGATCAGGCCATTCAGGATCACACGGCCTTCGGCGTCGGTGGCCAGATCAGTCGTGTAACAGGTGGGATCGATGCTCGGCAAATGGACTGCGTTGGCGGCCAGTTCCGTGCCTCGATCAACAAACATCGTCAGGTTCGGGCCTGGAGTCATGATGAGCTGCAAGTAGGGCCAGACGGTTAGTTTTGCGACCGGCTTGCCGCTCGGGTCGACAAACCGGGCTCTGGCCTGGCCGCAACGCTGAAGGCGTACTGTCACGTCTTCGCTCGTCTGCTTGCCCGAGAGCTCGACCGTTGCGCCCCACTGATGATCGGTGTCCAGAAAGTAGACCGGTGTCGCCTGATCGGGGTCGAGTCCGTGAAGCTCGAAACGGCCGCCCTTGCCGTGGATAAATCCGTAGTTGAGCCAGGCGAGATTGATCGGGTCAAGTTGTTGCGGGCTGAGGATCACCACATCCTGAACGCTCTGCCCGTCTGGGCCGACCACCCGGCCTCGCAGGGTTTTGCCCGGCCGAAGGGTCGCGGTGATCTCATGCGGCTTGTCGCCGGCCTTGACGTCGTAGGCCACGATATCGTGCGCGTAAAAGCGTTTCCCGCCTCGCTGGCCACTGGCATAAAGCGCCCCACCGCTGATCTCACGCGGGATGTAGTCGAGGCTGGCTCCCAGAACAAGGAGATAGCCTTTGCCGGGGGGCACCGCCACGCGAAACGAGCCGTCGGCCTTGCTGGAAACGATCGCCTCGAAGCCGCTGATGACTTGCTCGGGCGCCGTCGCCGGGAAAAACTGCACGCTCGCTCCGGCGACCGGCCGGCCGCTCCCCTGCTCGATTACCCGGCCCTGGATCAAGACCCCGCGTGGAAGCTTGAAATCGATTTCCTTGCGGATCGCCCCCTTCGTCCACGCGAATTCTTCCTCGCGGATCAGGTAGGGGTCGCCTTCGGCCGGAAGGGCGCGCATCCGGAAATAGTCGCCTCCATACGGGCTGACCTCGAACCGTCCGTGCTCATCGGCGCGAAACTTGGTGGTGAACATCCCGCCGCTCAGGCCGTCACTCGCGCGCACCGAGATCACCGTATTGGGGATTGGCTTCCCAGTATCGGCCGCCAGGGTTCGCCCCTGAATGATCGTGGCGGGGCGAAGGGCCAGCGTGATGTTTTTGGTGGGATCGCGATCTTCCTCCAGATCAAATCTCTGACAGGCAAAACGCGGGTCGCGGACAAACAGCGACACTCCTCCGCGGCCGACACCGGCGAGCGTGAATCGCCCCTCCTTGTCGGTCGTGACTGGTCGTGGCCAGGCCGCGGGGCCGTCGCCGGGCTCACTCCAGGGCAGCTCGAGGGCGTGGGACGTTCCATCACGGTAAAAAAAGCTCTTGAGCCGAACCTCAACGCCGGCGGCCGGCTGACCGTGCACATCGACGAGGCGCCCGCGAATCGCCTGTTCGGGCCGAAGGTGAATGTCGGCCGCGGGCTGGTCGGTATCGAGGTCGAGGTCGAGGTCGAGGTCGCGCCAGCCGAAGGCAGAGCCAGACGAGGCCGTGCTGGCCATTCCTGCCACGGCCTGAACGTCATAGAACGTCGCTGTTGAGGCCCGCGGCGCATCAATGCGGAAACGACCGTCAGCGTCGGTCTCGCCGTGGGCCAGTCGATCGTATCGACTCATGCGGACGTCGGTGCCGGCCTCCGGAGCGCGGCGGTGGCCGATGATGTCGACCGCTGCGCGTGCGGCCGGCTTGCCCGCCGGATCAAGAACGCGTCCGGTCACGATCATCCGGCCGGTGGACCGCGGTTCAAGCGTGGCTGTCTTGCCCTGTTGGTCATCGTCACGCAGGGGCGCCTGGGTGACTCGAGCGGCCGATATCGTCATGGCATCGTCTTTCGTCATCGGACCGAAATCGGAGTACGCAATTCCACAAGCACCGGCGGCAATAGCCAGCACAGCGATGGCCATGATCCTCAATTTCGAGATCAACATGGATTTCAATACCTCCTGGGCGAGAGCGGCCGCCGCCAAGGGTGCGGGAGCCCGACCGGCCGCGAACGAGATCGCGGCCCTGGTTGTGGTGTCACACAGAAGGGATGAGAGGTGAGCCGAGGCTTTTCGAGAGCTCAGGACCATGGCCAGGGCGGCCGCCGGCGCGGCGATTCCGCGGCGGATCAAACCGCGGCGCAGCTTGTCGCGACCGCGAGCCAACCGGCTCCGCACGGTTCCCGTCGGCCAGCGCAGCCGGCAAGCCATCTCGTCGAGACTGAGTCCCTCGAAATAATAAAGCACGACCGGCATGCGAAACGTTCCCGGCAGCCGGGCGATTTCATCGTGCAAGACCTCTGACTGTTCGCGGTCCAGCAGCGACTGTTCGGCCCGGGGGACCGTCGAATCGCTCAGGGTCTTCGCAGCGAGACTTGACTCGGAACCGATCTGAACGCTGCTCGCCTCATTCCTACGCTGACGCGCTCGACGGACCCTGGCCTTTTGAGCCGTGCGGAGGGCCACTCCATAAAGCCAGTTGTCCAGTCGATCGGGATCTTGAATGGAACCAGCCCTGCGGGCCAGCACGAGAAACACAGCCTGGAACGCGTCTTCGGCATGATGGGCATCGCCCAGAAGCTGCGTGCAAACGTGGAGCACCATTCGTCCGTGGCGTGTCACGAGCGCGGCGAACGCGGCTTCACCGCAAGAGTCGCGCCGCATCTCGAATCGTGCCAGGAGTTGCCGGTCTGAGAGTCCGGCGACCGAGCCGCTTTCAAAAAGCGATTCGATCCGCTGGACCAAGGTCCCGGATGCCGCACGTGCCATGTTCCCGAGCCCTCTCGCAAAAACCTCGAATCGTACTCAACCCTTCGCCCGTACTGCCCCGCACTTGATTGTGTTATCCCAGGTTTCGTCAAAAAAAGGAAAAATTGCCGGATAGCTTGAAGATCAATGTCTCGACAGTGATGGCGTATCGTTGCGCTTTGCCCTCTGCCTCTCGAAGTGGATCGACCGTGGGTGGGTGATGGCCACGGTAGCGCGACGTGTTCCCGGAATCGCTTGTCCATGCTGATAATCGATTCGATCGAGGCTGGGTCCATGACGCGGTTGGACTTGTCGCGGAGGGCCGGGAGGCGAGTGGTCTTCAGCGTGACGGATGAGCCATGGACGACTGTTTACCGATTTCTTCATCCGGAGCGAGAACGTGTACGAGAATAATCTCCCTCACGTGGCGATCATCGGGGTTGAGAAGCTGACTAACCTGTACGGAGGCTGGATTTCGTTTCACGACGCCTCCATCGAGTCGGTCTTGATCGAGCGGCGTGGACCCACGGTGACGATCGAATTCGAGACTTGCGACATGGCACATCGAGGTGACGAGCTACTGGACAGCGACCGAAAGGCGCGGGTCATTGTCAGGTGGCATCAAGTGCACGAGCTGAGCTTGGCTGGAGTGGACGCGGAGGAGAGGAACTGGATCAATGGTCTGGCTCTCACGCCTGTTGGGGAAGATGTGCGAGGCGAACTGGAAATGATGGACGGCACGCACGGGATAATCATCGCTCGGCAAGTGGAGATCGTAGACGTTCAGCCTCTGTAATCCTGTAAATCCTGTTTTATGGTTGGTGCGTCCACTCAGGCGTGTAGGCGCGACAATGGGTCAAGGCGGAACAGGCGGCTAAATGGCCTTGCACAATTCGGAGACGTCTCGTTTACCGCGGTTTTCATTCCCGCATGTTGCACGCAGAAACCCTCGTTCCCACGCTCCCGCGTGGGAATGCCGTCTGCGACGCTCCGCGTCGTCCGGCCGCCGCGCACTCCGAGCCGGAGAAGAGGACGCAGAGCGTCCCGGACGGCATTCCCACGGAGGACCGTGGGAACGAGTGTCGAGCGCTCTGATGGTTCAGGCAATGCAGGCGCGAGACCATCAAGAAAACTCCATCTGATCGTTCGCGCGCCCCACGATCACGCAAGGCTATTTAAAACTCAGGGGTGCTACCCCTGATAATCAGGCGTCCGACAAACTACCTTTTCGGAACCAATCCATGAGAGGCAAACCCATCTCACGCCGGCCGTGAGACTTGGCTTGTTCATCAGCTTCTTTGAGCAGCGACTGCACCTTTTCCCATTCGCCAGGCTCGTACTGGGCGGAGTCGGACTTCTCCATTCTCAATGATGGCACGAATCATGCGATTGGTCTCACCGGGCTCACGATTGATTTCATCCTACTCCACTCAACGAGACCCACTTCCCGCCGGAGCGATCAGGGAGAGCAAGGCATCGTGGTCGAGCGGTTTGATCAGGTGATGATCGAACCCGGCCTCCGTCGATCGCCGCCGGTCTTCGTCTTGACCATAGCCCGAGACGGCGACAATCACCGTGTCCTTGCACCACGGTTCCTGCCTCATGCGGCTGGCGACCTCGTAGCCGTCCATGCCGGGCAGGCCGATGTCGAGTAAAACAAATTCGGGTTTGAACTGCCGCGCGAGATCGAGCGCCTCATTGCCATCGTGGGCGCTGGTCGTCTCGTGCCCGATGAGCGTGAGCAGTCTGGCCATGCCGTGGGCCGTATCCACATTGTCATCGACGACAAGAATGCGTGCCCGGCGGTTTGCTGGCCCCGTCGATTGCTGGCTGTTCCGCCGGGAAGCAGCCGGTCCTGCCGCCGCGGGGAGGCGGATCGTGAACTCACAGCCGCGATCCTTGCCTTCACTCCTGGCCGTGACGCTGCCCCCGTGCATTTCGACGAGCTTCTTGACGACGGTGAGGCCGATTCCAAGCCCCCCTTCGGAGCGTGCGAGTGAACGATCTCCCTGGGCGAAGAGCTCGAACATCCCCGGTAGTTTTTCGGGCGGAATGCCGATCCCGCGATCGCGCACACAGATGACCACTTCGTTACCATCAGCGTGCGCCGTCAGACGAATGAGACCCTCGTTGTGGCTGTACCGAGCGGCGTTGTTCAGGAGATTCACGACCACCTGCTCGAGCCGCGTGGGGTCGGCGTCGACCCAGAGGCCGCCACGCTCGATCGCCACCTCGAGCGTATGCTTTCGCTCGTCAACCAGGGGCCGCACGGTGGCGGCCGCGCTTTCGAGAATCGGAGTGGCATCGAGCACCGTCTTTCGGAGCTCGATCTTGCCGCGATTGATCCGGGAAACATCGAGTAGATCGTCGATAAGCCGGGTCAGATGATTCATCTGCCGGGCGATCACGTCGATTGACCACTCGAGATGTTCCTTCTGGCTGGTTTGCCGGGTCACGCTCACGGCATTGGCAATCGCGGCCAGCGGGTTCCTCAGTTCATGGGCGAGCATCGCGAGGAACTCGTCCTTGCGCTGATCGTTGACCTTGAGCTCGTCGTAGAGCGTGGCATTTTCGATGGCGATCGCGGCCAGGCGCGAAAGCTGGACCAGGATCGCCTCATCGTCGTCAGTGAACGGGCCCTCTTTCTTGTCCGCAAGCTGAATCAGGCCCATGCTCGCGCCGTCGCGGTCGACGATCGGTACAGCCAGCCAGCCGCTGACGGTCGGAAGTGCCAGGGCGATCTTCTTCAGCGACGCCCATGCGCAATCGCGCAGCAGCTCATCCTGGCGGAGCCGGACGGGCCCCTCGGCGGCCCTCATCGACGCTTGAAATTCGCTGGTATCAAAATCAGGTGCGACCTGCCGAAACGGTGAATTCGAGGCGCTGGAGACCACGTTGACCAGGCGCCCCTGCTGTCTGGGCAAAACAATGCTCATCGCCGACCGCCGCGCCTCGATCAGGTTCCGTGCCTCGGCCGTGACGATCCCGATCACCGATTTAACGTCGTACGCCCGGTTGATTCGCGTGGCGATCTCGGCCAGCTTTTGAAGTTGCTCGGCTCTTTTCCTTGTTGCCTCTTGCACTTGCGCTCGTGCTTTTTCGGCCTCCTTGCGTGTCGTCACATCGCGAAAGACCAGGACCATGCCTGTCGTTTCGCCCCGATCGTCCTTGATGGGGCCGGCGCTCTCATCAACGGGCCGCAATGTTCCGTCGCGTGCTCTCAACACCTGGTTTTCGGCTCGCCGCAGAACGCGGCTGTCTTCCATGACTTTGCTGCTGGGAATCGCTTTTGCCTGGGCGCCGTTTTCTTCGCCCACGATGGCATAGACCTCGCCGATTTCCCTCCCCGCGGCGTCGCCTGCGCTCCAGCCGGTGAGCCCCTCGGCGATGCCATTCATGAAGATGATGCGGCCGTCCGCGTCGGTCGCGAGAACGGCGTCGCCGATGCTCATCATGGTCGCCTGAAACCAGCGGTGCTCGGCCCGCTCACGCGCTTCGGCCCGACGTCTCGCGGACACCAGCGAGCTGACGAGCAGCGACACACCGACGAAGATGAGGATCTGGATCGCGTTCTCGGTATCCAGGCTAAAAGCCCCGTAGGGCTTCATGAAGAAATAGCGGCCGAGCAGAACAAGGAGCCCCGTCGTGAGCAGGCTCGGCCCCTGGCCGCTAAACCAGGCACTCGTCGTGACGGCCGTGAAGAAGAAGACCCACGGCATCGCTTTCGAGAGCGGCCATGTCAGATAGCTCGCGCCAAATGCCAGCAAGGCCGCGAGAACAGCGAGGCCGCACTGTTTAAACAGACCAGCCTGGGACGTCGTAGTCCTCATGTCACATTCACCCAATCGATCAGCAGGTCCAGGTGTGATTCATGAGTTAATTCTAGTCAGGTGATCGGTCAAGCCGGGCTCTCATCTTATCAGGCCCAGGGGTATTTGACCACTTCGGCACGCCTTGAAAATGATGCGTCACGACGGACGGCGATCGGAGCGTATTCGGAACGGCGAGCCCATTTTTCGCGGTCGTTTTGCGCCATCGACGGGAGATCGATCCCAGGGCTCACGCCACCGGCTTCACAGCGGGTAGCGACAAGACATCAATCACATCCTGACAGGGGCGCCTGCCTCGATGCGGTCCCACGATCGGCGATGGTCGCCACTGTTTCGCATGACCGGGCCGAGCTTGTTCGACGCATGGATTAAATAAACAATAACGGCGAGTGACCGCATGTTCGGCCCGGCCAGCGCGGCCACTCGCTCGGCCTCGAACGTTGTCGCTTTTTCGCGAATCGACGGGCCGTTGCCGGGCCGTCGCAAGTGCGAAAAAATGCGCTCGATCAAACCAGTCGCGACCTCGACGCGCAGGCCGCCAAAGTCCCAGCGCCAGTGTCCCGATTCCGAGCACCGCCAGCAACTGAGGATCGAGGACCGGGGGGGGGACCTCAACAACGCCGTTGGCGTCGGTGAGTGCCGGCCGGTGAACGTAGCGGCCCCAGGACGGCACGGCCATTTCTTCCCAGTGACTCACCAGGTTATCCAGCTCCTGGCGCACTTCCTTGCCACGCAATGGTACTCCATGGCCGGTGACGACAATTTCCGGTTGCAACCGGGCGAGCTTGTCGACCGAGTTTCGGGCGGCTTCCCAGTCGGGGGTGAAGTAAGCCGGCGGCCGGCGCACCCGCGCATCCCACTGAAGCAGGGCTCCCAACGCCGATTCTTGCTTGGTCGTGACGAAGGCGTCGCCCGCGATCAATAGCCGGTCGGAATCGCGGAATAACGAGATGTGTCCGGGCGCGTGCCCGGGCGTATGCAGCCAGCGCCAGTGGGGCATCTCGGGCACGCTGCCGTCGTCAGGGAGGGCCTCCAGCCGGTTGCCCAGGTTGATCGGCCCACGCGGGTAAAACCGGGACAAGAACGCCATCGCGCCCCCTCCGACGGCCGGATCAGGGGGCGGATAACTCGAGCGTCCCGAGAGGTAAGGATGTTCCAGTTTATGGGCATAGACCGGCACGTCCCAGTGGTCGGCCAGGTGCGGCAGCGCCCCGACATGGTCGAAGTGGCCGTGCGTGAGGATGATCGCCGCGGGCCGCGCCGGGGCCGAACCGCCGGGACGCCGCATCGAGAATTTGACCGTCGGAGAACGGCAGCCCCGCGTCGATCAAGACCCACGAGCGATCCCCCGCGTGCGGCTCGCCGTAGAGGTAGAGGTTAACAATGGACTGCCGTACGCAAGCGACGTCCGCGGCGATCTCGATAGCCGGATCACGCCAAAGTGGACCTTGACCGGAGATGACATCGGACTGAGCGATCCGCGAGGTTGTTTCGTAGTTCATACCGGGTTCCCGAACAGGGGTCATTTTCGCACGCGAAACACGCGGGCCAATGCAGCAAGAGGCCGGCTCGGCCTGCAATTCAGCCGGTTTTCGCACTCCGTCAACAGGACGGTGATCGGTGTCATCAACGAACGAACTTCCGTCCCATCTGGATCGCCGCCACTTCCACTCTGACTTCAGGGCCATTCGGAGTGGCTCAAGCCGGCAAATGCCGCGCCGTTTGCACTTGAATTCACGTCGATTTTAGATCCCTTTTACATGCCTGACGAACGGGTTAACGGCTCTCGTCGCGAGCGTGGCCAGAATCAATGGGAATGCGCGGCGAACGATCGCGGTCTTGCTCAACCTTTCCGCGTGGTGCTAAGATCGGGAAATTTCTCCGGGCCGCGCCCTCGATTGGTCGAATCGAATCGACGCCAATCGGGTGAGCGCGGCCCGGTCTGCACCGGTCTGCTCTCTTGCGTACAAGACAGAGCAAGCCGAACCGCCGCGAGGCTTTGCTAACGTGCCCAAACGTACGGATATCCATAAAATCTTGATCATTGGTGCCGGTCCCATCGTCATTGGACAGGCCTGTGAATTCGACTACTCGGGGACCCAGGCGTGCAAGGCCCTGCGCGAGGAGGGCTACGAGGTCGTGCTGGTGAATTCCAATCCAGCCACGATCATGACCGACCCCGATATGGCCGACCGCACTTATATCGAGCCGATCACCGTCGAGGTCGTCGAGCAAATCCTGGCCGTTGAGAAGCCCGACGCCGTCTTGCCGACCCTGGGGGGCCAGACCGGTTTGAACGTTGGGCTGGCGCTTTTCGATCAGGGCATTCTCGAACGGTACGGCTGCATCTTGATCGGCGCCAGTGCCCTTGCCATCCGCAAGGCCGAGGACCGGCACCTCTTCAAACAGTGCATGGAAGAAATCGGCCTGGAAAGCGCCAGGAGCGGCCTGGCGCATAACCTCGATGAAGCCCGCCAGATTCGCGATCAGGTCGGGCTGCCGAGCGTCTTGCGGCCCAGCTTCACGATGGGAGGCTCCGGGGGGGGCATCGCCTACAATCGCGAAGAGTTCGACCGCATGGTCGCCATGGCGCTCGAGCTCAGCCCGGTTCATTCGGTCTTGATCGAGGAAAGTGTCATTGGCTGGAAAGAATATGAAATGGAGGTCATGCGTGACGCGGCGGATAACGCCGTCATCGTGTGCTCGATTGAAAACTTCGACCCGATGGGCGTGCACACCGGCGATAGCATCACGGTCGCCCCGGCCCAGACGTTGACCGACAAGGAATACCAGCGGATGCGCGATGCGTCGCTGGCCATCTTGCGCAAGATCGGTGTCGAGACTGGCGGCTCGAACGTCCAGTTCGCCGTCAATCCGCGGGATGGGCGCATGATCGTCATCGAGATGAATCCGCGCGTCAGCCGCAGTAGCGCCACTGGCGAGCAAGGCGACCGGTTTTCCGATCGCCAAGATCGCGGCCAAACTGGCCGTCGGCTTCCGGCTCGATGAAATTCGCAACGACATCACCCGCGAGACGCCAGCTTGCTTCGAACCGACCATCGATTACGTGGTGACGAAGATCCCGCGCTTTGCGTTCGAGAAGTTCCCCGAGGCCAGCCCGATCTTGACCACCCAGATGAAGTCGGTCGGCGAGGTCATGGCGATCGGCCGGACCTTCAAGGAATCGCTTCAAAAAGCACTACGAGGGCTGGAAGTCGGCCGGTTCGGTCTCGGCTGCGACAAAAAAGATCTCTGGGGGACATCGCGCCAGCCGAGCCTGGAAGAGGTCAAGACGCAACTGGCGATTCCCAACGCCGAACGGATCTGGTCGATCCGCTATGCCTTGCTCATGGGGCTCTCGGTCGAGCAAATTCATGCGCTCACGGGCATTGACCCCTGGTTCCTCGCGAATATCGAGGAACTGGTCGCACTCGAGGGCCGTTTGCACGCGGCTTCCAGTCTCGACGGGGCCAGCGACGATCTCCTGCGTGAGGCGAAGCAAAATGGATTTTCCGACCGCCAGCTCGCCACAATCTGGCAGACGACCGAAGGGGAAATCCGCCGCGAGTCTCAGCGCCGTGGAATTCGTCCCGTGTACAAGCTGGTGGATACATGCGCGGCCGAGTTCGAGGCGGTGACGCCTTATTACTATTCGACTTATGAGACCGAGGATGAAGCCCGGATCGGCACCCAGCCGCGGATTGTGATCCTGGGGGGCGGTCCCAACCGGATCGGCCAGGGAATCGAATTTGACTACTGCTGCTGCCAGGCGGCGTTCGCACTACGTGCCGACGGCTACGAGGTGGTGATGGTCAATTCCAACCCCGAGACCGTGAGCACCGATTACGACACGTCGGACCGGCTGTTTTTCGAGCCGCTGACCGTGGAAGACGTGCTCAATATCTGCGAAAAGGTCAAGCCAGAAGGCGTGATCGTTCAGTTCGGCGGCCAGACACCGTTGAATCTGGCGCGGCGCTCGAGGCCAACGGTGTTCCGATCATCGGCACGAGCCCCGAATCGATCGATCTTGCCGAGGATCGCGAGCGGTTCCGACTGGTGATTGAGCGGCTGGGTCTCAAGCAGCCCCCCAACGCGTCGTCGACGCGCTACGACGAAGCCCGGCGGATTGCCGAGCGAATTGGCTATCCGGTCGTCGTTCGCCCCAGCTTTGTGCTGGGGGGCCGTGCGATGGAAATCGTTTACGACGAGCCGAGCTTGAACCGTTACATGGCGATGGCCGTCGAGGCCAGTCCCGAGCATCCAATCTTGATCGACAAGTTTCTCGAAGACGCCATCGAGGTCGATGTCGAC
Organism: uncultured Planctomycetota bacterium; assembly: GCA_963818265.1. Taxonomy (GTDB): domain Bacteria; phylum Planctomycetota; class Planctomycetia; order Isosphaerales; family Isosphaeraceae; genus CAWFRS01. The sequence continues at coordinate 2,069,298 of CAWFRS010000001.1, forward strand.
GCCGTTTGCGACGGCCAGCGCACGATCGTGGGCGGGGTCATGGAGCACATCGAGGAGGCCGGCGTTCATTCCGGCGACAGTGCCTGCGCGATTCCACCATTTTCACTCAATGACGACACGATCGGCCGCCTCAAGGAGCAAACGTACGCCCTGGCCGAGGCGCTCAAGGTGCGTGGTCTCATGAACATTCAATTCGCCGTGAAGGACGGTGAGATTTACGTGCTGGAGGTCAACCCGCGGGCGTCGCGCACGGTTCCGTTCGTCTCGAAGGCCACGGGGCTCAACCTGGCTCAGGCGGCGGCCCGCGTGATGGTGGGCAAGACGCTCGAGGAACAAGGTATCAACGCCGAGCCGGTCCCTCAGTATGTCTCGGTGAAGGAAGCCGTTTTTCCCTTCAGCAAGTTCCCGGGCGTCGACATCGTGCTCGGGCCGGAGATGCGATCGACGGGCGAGGTGATGGGCATTGCCATGGATTTTCCGGCCGCGTTTGCCAAGAGCCAGCTCGCGGCCTCGAGCCGGCTGCCGTCGAGTGGCACGGTCTTCATCAGCATCGCGCCGAGAGACCGCAAGGCCATCGTGGCGATCGCCCGCAGCCTGGCGAACATGGGCTTTCGTTTACTCTGCACCGAGGGCACCGCTCAGACGCTGAAAGATCAAGCGATTGGTGTTGAGGTCGTGCGCAAGATCCATGAAGGACGGCCCAATGTGCTCGATTATCTGGCCAACGGGAATATTGATCTGATCGTCAATACGCCCAGCGGCAAAGGAGCGCGAACCGACGAGGGCCGGATTCGCGCCAGCGCCGTCTCGCACGGCGTCCCCTGCATCACGACGCTGGCCGGCGCCCGCGCGGCGGTCGCCGCGATGGAGCGCTTGCGCGGCGGGACTCTCGAGATTTATGCACTTCAGGACTTGCTTCGGCTCTCCTGAGCCAGCACGTTATGCAAATTGCCGTGGGGATGATTGCGGTTTACCGAGCTCACGTGTGAGCACCTGTCGCGGACCCGGCTTTCTTGTTTCTCAGGATGATCGGGACGATTGCGGCGTAAACCGCTGCAAGTCAGTCGCGTATGAACGGCTTCACAGACGATCGAGGGGGCTTTGTATTCCGCACGCGCCGCGGTCGAGGACATGGGTGTAAAGCATGGTCGTGCTGACGTCGGCGTGTCCAAGCAGGGTTTGGATTGTCCTGATATCCTGGCCGGCTTCGAGCAAATGCGTGGCGAAGCTGTGGCGAAACGTGTGGCAGCTCGCTTTCTTGGTGATTCCCGCGGCGAGCACGGCCGACTTCACGCGCTTTTGCAGTAAGTTTTCGTGCCGATGATGCCGCATCAGGGGACCGCTTTTCGGGGTAGACGGGCGGCCAGTGCGATCGTCGTCACTCTCGGCGGGCCGGGGGTCCGAGCTGAGCCGGCTCGACGGGAAAAGGTATTGCCAGGCCAGCTCTCGATCGGCACTGGGATATTTCACGTTGAGGGCGTTCGGGAGCCAAACGCGCCCATGGCCGGCCTTCAAGTCGTCGTGATGGAGGCGCTTGACCACGTCGATCTGATCGCGGAGCCGGTCAGCGACGCGTGCCGGAAGGGGCACGGCCCGATCCTTGTCGCCTTTCGCCTGGCGAACGATCAATTGTTTTCGTGCCAGGTCGACGTCCTTGACGCGGAGGCGGCAGCATTCGAGCAGCCGCATTCCGGTTCCGTAAAGGATTTCGGCCATGAGAAGATCGATTCCGTTTAATTCCGAAGGGACAGCGCGAACCTCGCCGACAGAGAGGACCACGGGCAGCCGCGTGGACCGACGAGCGCGGAGAGATCCGATGTTCGGCAGTCTTCTTTCGAGAATTTTCTCGTAAAGAAACATCAGGGCGGAAAAGGCCTGGTTTTGCGTGCTGGCGGTCACGTGCCGCTCGACGGCGAGATGCGTGAGGAACGCTTCGATCTCGGTTGGACCCATCTCTCGCGGGTGCTGTTTCTTGTGGAAAAGGATGTATTATTTGATCCAGTCGACATAAGCACGTTCGGTCCGCTTGGAGTAATGCAACACGCGCATCTTGTTGGCAACCTGCTCAAGCAACTTGGGAGACTGGCGACCGTCAGTGTGGTTCGAGAACGTTGGAGCGTTCATCCGGAATATCCTTGCGTTTGCCCATGACGGGCCGCTAACATGCAATCGTTTGCTTTGACAGTCGATTCTTGAATCGAGTTGATTGGAATTAGACAGAAACAGATTTGAGTTAGCAAGAATTGCTAGAAGGATTAGGTCGTGTGGACAACAGTCAGGCAAGAGGGGTGGACCGGGCTATTTCAGCAGGATCAGGATCGAGGCCACATGGATAAACGCCAGGAAGTTCCGAGCGGTCTTTTCGTAGCGGGTGGCGACCCGTCGGTATTGCTTCACCTTGAACCAGAATCGCTCGGCCAGATTCCGATCCCTGTAGCGGTCCCGGTCGTAGGCCCGCTGCTCGGCCCGGTTCTTCAGGCTGGGGATCACCGCCTCGGCCCCCTTCGCCTCGATCGCTTCGACGACGGCTTTGCTGTCGTAGCCTTTGTCGGCAATGACCACTTCGACCGGCGATCCCTCGATCAGGGCCTTGGCCTGCGACATGTCCGATGCCTGCCCCGGTGTGAGGATCAGCTCGACGGGCAATCCCAGGCCGCTGACGGCGCCGTGAATCTTGGTCCCGAAGCCTCCCCGGCTACGCCCGAGGGCCTGTTCGTCCTGTCCGCCAGTCCCGTCCCTTTTTTTTGCGCCGGCGGCGCAGGGATGGGCGCGAATGATCGTCGAGTCGAGAATCAGCCACTCGAGATCGGGGTCTTGGAGGGCCTCAAAGACGCGCTCCCAGACCCCCTTACGGGCCCAGCGATCGAATCGCCGCCAGATCGAGTTCCAGTGGCCAAACCGCTCCGGCAGGTCGCGCCATCGGGCGCCGGTCCTGGCGATCCAGAGGACCGCGTCAATGAATAGGCGGTTGTCCTTGGCGACCTTGCCGTGTTGGCCCGGCTGACCGGGCAAGAGGTTCTTGATCCGTTCCCAATCGTCGTCCGAGATAGAATGGCGGTGTCGCATGGTGGGGCCTCCTTGGTGCCGATCTGACTACGCCATTAGCCCAAATTGACCAGTTATTGTCCACACGACCTAGACGGAATCGTTTCTGTCTAATACAGGTTAGGCGGGAGGCTCGGCCGTGGCGAAGCACCTCACCCGCCGCACTACCCTCGCCGACCTCGCCGACCTCGCCGAGGCCTGGGGCGTGGGCACTTTCAGCGGCCCGGCGGCGGCCAAGTGGGCCGCGCTCCGAGGCCAAGTGGCAGAGTGCCTTTCCGAAGGGGGCGAGTTGTGGGAGTGGGAATCGGAGGGGCTGCGGCAGTTCGCCGGCACCTATGGCGTGGCCGTCGTCAGGGAGGGGGTCTGGGTACGCGAGTGGCTGATCGGCAGGTCGTGACCCTGCCTTCTATGATCCCGCTGAAGTCAAGCCCCCCGACTGATTTTTTCTGGGCGCCCCGCAGGGCGCGGACAGCGATCGCTCCGAGTCCTACGGTGTGAGTCCCGGCTCGCCGTCTGCGGCGAGCCGGGACTCACACCGTATCTCGTACCTCAGACGTCGCCGGTGGCTTTGCGATCAGCACTCTCCTTGCCCTTACGGAAGGACTCCCGAGACCTCGACTGGTGGCTTCGTCATGCGCGTCGGGCCTTCCGGGAGGCCCCGACTACCTTCTCTCCGTGTCGGTCCTCATCGAAGGGACCAAGCACCCGTTACTTTGTTCGTCCGCGGACGACTCCGAAGCCAGCGGCGGGGGCAAACCCATCTAACCAACGGTCGGCTGCCGCCGACCAGGCGCTCTCACTCGGTCGCCCCCTCCAGCCTGGTACGCTCGTGATTCTTCTCTCAAGGCTCTTTGTTTATTTAATATTCATTATACAATTACGTGAGCAAGTTCATTGGTCATCCGACCTTCGCTGCCATCGGCAACCGGCCGTTGAGCTTCTTCTCCCACGGCGTGAATTCCGCCCCCTCGGGGACTTCGCCCTGGTCGAGATATCTCCAGAGCGCGATCAACAACTTGCGGGCCAACGCCACAATCCCCACCTTCCGCGCCCGCGAATTGCCCTCGCCGAACCGACGCTGATACCATTGGCTCAAGGCGCTGTTGGGCTGCCAGCGCAGCCACCCCCAGGCGATCTCCACCGCCATCCAACGCAGCCGGCGGTTGCCCGCCTTGCTGATCCCTTGCTCCCGCTGACTGTCGCCGCTGGCGTACGGCGTCGGCGCCAACCCCGCCAGGCTCGCCAGCTCGCGGCGGTTCTTGATCTGGCGCCAGCCGAAGAACTCGCGCACGAACAGCGTCGCGCTCATCGGACCGATCGCCTTGAGGTTGAGAAGCAGCCGCAGCTTGTCGACGTCAACCGTCTCGTCGTCGCGGAACGCCCGCCGCTGGGCGTTCTCCAGGTCGCGGGCCTGGCGGTCGACTACCGTCCAGCGGTCGAACTCGCGGAGGATACGGGCGGTCAACTCGGGTGGGACCGGCACCTGGTCCCACTGGCGAAGCAGGCCCAGACGGTCCGGCAACTGTTCGTCGACCTCCACGTCGAGCCCGAGGTTGGCGAGCAAGCCCTTGATGCGATTGGTGTGCTCGGTGCGCTGGCCCTTGACGGCGATCAGCTCGCGGTGAGGCTGGCGGCGGTCCTCGTCGTCGGGTGTGGGGATGCGGACGACGCTCCAGAGCTTGTGCTCGCCGCCGTGATAACGGATCAACATGGTCAGGAGCTTGGCGACGTCGAGCCGATCGCTCTTGGCGCGGCGAGCGCGGCGGTTGACCTCGATCGAAGCGGCGTCGACGACGAGGTTCTTGACGGCGTTGTGTTCGAGATAGCGATGGAGCCAGAAGCCGTCGCGGCCGGCTTCGTAGCAGGAGAAGACACAGGCGTCGCCTGGGAGGCCGAAGCGCTGCTTGGCGAGCAGGATCTCGCGCCGAGGGCCTCGAGGTCGCGAGCGGGGATGGTGCGGAGCCGAGGCTTCTGGGCCATGGCGGTGGTGAAGGCGAGGTTCCAGGATGTCCAGCCGAGGTCGAACGCGAGGTAGAGCGAGTTCGGGCCGGTCGTGGTAGGATCAAGGTCGTGGGTCGCTGACATGGTGAGACTCCGTGGTCGAGAGGGATTTGGTGAAAGACCTCTTCCGAGGAGCTTACCGTCAGCGGCTCACAGTTTTCAGCCCGGTCGCTCCGGACATAGTATCTAACCTCGCGCGTGCCAGCGGACCCCGCACCGCCGCGGCGCTTTCTCCTTCGACTCAAGGTCAACTCGGCGGTGTGGGTCCGCTGAGCTTTGTCGTTAGGCCGCGGAGAGAACGCGGATGGACTTGCTCCAACTCCCAGCCGATCTCGTGGCCTTCCTTGCTGCCGGCCGTCGGCTGGAGTACGATGCCGCCCAGTGCGAGGCCGGAGCCGTCACGCTGGTTCCACTGGGCGACCTGAAGCTCGAACGGTTCCCGATGGAGACAGGCGGATTGGCCGTATTCGAGCAGGACCCGCATTACCCCGAGCGAGGGTCTTATCTGGTCGCTGGGGTCAACTTGGTATCCGACTGCATCGACGAGTACGACGCGATCGGGTTGTTACTGTGGCTACCGGTCGAGCGGCGGTATGCCACCTGGGACAGTAGCCATTGCACCATCCGGTTATTCGGCCCCGAGGTTACCTGGGAACGTATCGCAGCGGCGCCAGTCCCGCACATCAACGCCCAGTGGTCGGGCATCGATCCGGAGTCGCCCCCGATGGAGGACCTGGTGCCATGGCCGGCACATCCTTACAGTGAGCGACAGCTCTATCACCCAAAGCCTGCCTAACAAACGGTTGCAGCGGACCCGCTCCGCGGGCCGCTGAACCTGGGCGTTAGGCGGCTCAGGAGATCGCGACGATGGAGCACCTACTGCTCGAACTGCTCGGCCGGCTGGAGAGCCTCGGGGAGGCTCATGGGGAGCTCTACGACTCCGAGATGCGCGAGCAGATGGGAGGTGCCATCATGGAAGGCTATGTCCGCCGGAGTCCGGGGTATCGGCTGCCGGAGCGGTTCGGCATGCTCTCGGAGGTCGCCGACGCCGAGGTACGGAGTGCCCTCGCCGCTTACATCGAGGGGGCCAACGCGGTCGCCGATGAGCTCGGTCTGGAATTGTTCCACGATCGACTTGCGGCCTTCCAGAATCCGGCGGTGCGCACTCATTCTGCCCTCGCCGTCGACTATGACGAGTTCTTTGGGCACACGCCGCCCGACTGGTATGATGAGGCTGGCAATGTCCTCTGGGACAGGGTGCTATAGCCGTCCTGGACGAGGCCGTCGGTCGGCCGCCCAACCTGGCGCTGCCAGCGGACCCGGCCCGCCGCGTCGGCTTTTGGTATAATCGACACGTATGCTTGGCGGGCCGGTCCGCTGAGCTTTATCGTTAGGCGACGGGGGACGCGGCGAATGCCGAAAGCGGACGCAACCACCTTGCGATCGGAAGTGCTCATCGCTCTGGCCGCGAATACCGCGACGCTTGCCGATGGCCTGCAGGCCGAACTCGCTCGGTCGAAGCGACCTGAGATGGGCCGCCCGCTTCAATTCGAGGTGGACCCCTTGTATTGGGATATCACGTCCTGCGCATCCGAGGACTCGATCATCGCGGGCGACTGGCTGGATCGTGCGCTGAGCCGGGACTGGCTCGAGCGGGCCGAAGAGGTCGGCATCGAACCCGAAGGGATGATCTGCGAGGAGCTGTGCCCGTGGTTCGCGGACTGCTGGCAGGCAGTGGGTGGGCCGGCCCAGTTCAGCCCTGCGTACCTGTTCCTCCACGGCTATCACGACCAGCAATACGACCTGGAGCGTCGGTGTTGGGTCCCCTTGGAGGACATGTCTGGGGAATAGCCAAAGGGCCTTCTATGATCCCGCTGAAGTCAAGCCCCCCGACTGATTTTTTCTGGGCGCCCCGCAGGGCGCAGGACAGCGATCGCTCCGAGTCCTACGGTGTGAGTCCCGGCTCGCCGTCTGCGGCGAGCCGGGACTCACACCGTATCTCGTACCTCAGACGTCGCCGGTGGCTTTGCGATCAGCACTCTCCTTGCCCTTACGGAAGGACTCCCGAGACCTCGACTGGTGGCTTCGTCATGCGCGTCGGGCCTTCCGGGAGGCCCCGACTACCTTCTCTCCGTGTCGGTCCTCATCGAAGGGACCAAGCACCCGTTACTTTGTTCGTCCGCGGACGACTCCGAAGCCAGCGGCGGGGGCAAACCCATCTAACCAACGGTCGGCTGCCGCCGACCAGGCGCTCTCACTCGGTCGCCCCCTCCAGCCTGGTACGCTCGTGATTCTTCTCTCAAGGCTCTTTGTTTATTTAATATTCATTATACAATTACGTGAGCAAGTTCATTGGTCATCCGACCTTCGCTGCCATCGGCAACCGGCCGTTGAGCTTCTTCTCCCACGGCGTGAATTCCGCCCCCTCGGGGACTTCGCCCTGGTCGAGATATCTCCAGAGCGCGATCAACAACTTGCGGGCCAACGCCACAATCCCCACCTTCCGCGCCCGCGAATTGCCCTCGCCGAACCGACGCTGATACCATTGGCTCAAGGCGCTGTTGGGCTGCCAGCGCAGCCACCCCCAGGCGATCTCCACCGCCATCCAACGCAGCCGGCGGTTGCCCGCCTTGCTGATCCCTTGCTCCCGCTGACTGTCGCCGCTGGCGTACGGCGTCGGCGCCAACCCCGCCAGGCTCGCCAGCTCGCGGCGGTTCTTGATCTGGCGCCAGCCGAAGAACTCGCGCACGAACAGCGTCGCGCTCATCGGACCGATCGCCTTGAGGTTGAGAAGCAGCCGCAGCTTGTCGACGTCAACCGTCTCGTCGTCGCGGAACGCCCGCCGCTGGGCGTTCTCCAGGTCGCGGGCCTGGCGGTCGACTACCGTCCAGCGGTCGAACTCGCGGAGGATACGGGCGGTCAACTCGGGTGGGACCGGCGCCTGGTCCCACTGGCGAAGCAGGCCCAGACGGTCCGGCAACTGTTCGTCGACCTCCACGTCGAGCCCGAGGTTGGCGAGCAAGCCCTTGATGCGATTGGTGTGCTCGGTGCGCTGGCCCTTGACGGCGATCAGCTCGCGGTGAGGCTGGCGGCGGTCCTCGTCGTCGGGTGTGGGGATGCGGACGACGCTCCAGAGCTTGTGCTCGCCGCCGTGATAACGGATCAACATGGTCAGGAGCTTGGCGACGTCGAGCCGATCGCTCTTGGCGCGGCGAGCGCGGCGGTTGACCTCGATCGAAGCGGCGTCGACGACGAGGTTCTTGACGGCGTTGTGTTCGAGATAGCGATGGAGCCAGAAGCCGTCGCGGCCGGCTTCGTAGCAGGAGAAGACACAGGCGTCGCCTGGGAGGCCGAAGCGCTGCTTGGCGAGCAGGATCTCGCGCCCGAGGGCCTCGAGGTCGCGAGCGGGGATGGTGCGGAGCCGAGGCTTCTGGGCCATGGCGGTGGTGAAGGCGAGGTTCCAGGATGTCCAGCCGAGGTCGAACGCGAGGTAGAGCGAGTTCGGGCCGGTCGTGGTAGGATCAAGGTCGTGGGTCGCTGACATGGTGAGACTCCGTGGTCGAGAGGGATTTGGTGAAAGACCTCTTCCGAGGAGCTTACCGTCAGCGGCTCACAGTTTTCAGCCCGGTCGCTCCGGACATAGTATCTAACCTCGTGCTGCAGCGGACCCCGCACCGCCGCAGCGCTTTTCCTGATATCAGCGCTGTCTCGGCGGTGCGGGTCCGCTGAGCTTTGTCGTGAGGCGGCTCGGAGCGCGGTCGATGAGCAGCCCACCATCGCAGCTCGACGGCGCGGACGTCCTCTGCTGGGCGGCGAGCGACCGCGGCGGTTTCTATCAACTCACCGGCTCTGTTCCGCCGATCACCGTTGCCGCGATGGCCGTAGCTCGTTATGCCAACGGTGGCCCGTTCTACCTGTTCAAGTGCGACTCCGACTGGGAGGTTGTCCAGAATTGGGATTGCGAGTCGGTTGCCGACGCGAGGGCGCTGGCGGCCGAGCACGCCAACGGCGAGCCGCTGTCGTGGCATCCCGCCTGACCTCGCGCCGCAGCGGACTCCGCACCGCCCCACGGTCCTTTGTGCTACGATCAGCGTCGCTCGGGCGGTGCGAGTCCGCTGAGCTTTGTCGTCAGGCGGCGGACGGAGAATCCCCGTGGAGGTCGTTCGCTTCACCGACGGCGAGACGCGCCACGAGGCGTGGGAACTTTCCGACGCCGGGTGGGATGACTGGGCGTCGCGGCTGGACTCGTTCCTCGAACACGCCATCAGGGGCATCGCGGCCGAGTACGACGATACGCCCGTCGAATGGCTGGAGATCAACTACTGGCAGAATTCCGGCCGGCTCATCGTGTTCCGGTCGCAGGATGGGCCGCACGGAGACCGGAGCGAGCGGATCTGCTTCGAGCTGGCGAGCGAGCACTTGGAGGCAGAATCCCGGCGGGTCAGCGAGTCGCTGCCCGAGCCCGAGCAAGATGCGTCCTGGCAGGCGTTAGCCTCCCGCGTCTGGCGTCGTGTCAGCGAATGCCTCGCGTCAGGGAAGCCGGCTGGGAGTTGTCGACTGCTCGCCGCTGGCACAAGATGCGGGTCGCCGGTTACGATTACAATCCAGGCGAGGGGCCGTACCGACTCGACGAGAGCGGAAGCGCCGCCTGACCTCGCGGCAGCGGACCTGGCCACGGGCCGCGCTTCATCTGCTTCCAAAGCTCAGTGGTCCGTGGCCGGTCCGGTGAGCTTTGGCATCAGGCGGCGGCGGACATGAGTCGAGGGCGGCTGGCTCACCACTGGATCGCGCCCCTGGCGTTTGCCCCCTTCGGGCTGATGCTGTTCGTCCACCGTTCGCTCGGACTATCTGACGCGCTGTTGGCCGCGCCAGGCCAGGCGAGCCGTTCTGGCCGCTTTTCAACGTCGCTATGGTTCTCGTCTTCTACCTGGGCGTCGGGGGCTACTTGGCCCATGCGTTCTGGTTGTCCGATCGCGGTTGGATATGGGTCGCGGTTAAATGCGAGTGCATTGGCCATTGCCTGGACGGCCATGGTCGTCGCGCTGCAATCCCACGCGTAACCTCGCGCGTGCCAGCGGACACCACCCGCCGTGACGGTTTTCGTACAATCGAAGGTCGCTTTGGCGGGTAGGTCCGCTGAGCTCGGTCGTTAGGCGGCTCGGAGGCCTGCACGGTGGTTGAGCTACATGGGATCATCTCGCTCACCGACCTCCCGCCCCACCGTGGGCTGATCCTGAACCTCTGCTTCTACCCCGTCGATGGTCCCGACGCGCCGGCTCCCTACGCGGGCGACCCGCCTGCGGAGGATGCCATCGATTGCCATAGGGTCGCCGAGCAGGCCGACCTGGGAGCGGAATCGCAACAACGCGAGTTCGACCAACCCTTCAGCGTTGAACGCCGGCCCGGGTATTATTTCATTCAGGTTCGGGCCATCCTGTTCAGGAGCAAGAGCGATTCAGTCTTCGCCCAGGCGGAGCAATTCTTCTTCGCGAGGCGGCCGGTCCGGATTGGGCCCTCGGCCAACGACCCGATCATCTTGCCTGTCTCATGGCCGACGGAGCGTTTGGAGGATCTGCACCACTATGGTACGGTCAGTCCCCAACGCGCCCGGCCCTGGTGGCGGTTCTGGTAGCGCGGCGAACGACGCCTGACCTCGCGCTGCAGCGGATCCGACCCGCCGCGGCGATTTTCCTGCTATCATGGGCGTAACTCGGCGGGCCGGTCCGCTGAGCTTCGTCGTCAGGCGGCAATTCAGGAGGAACAATGGCGCAAACGATGACCTCGAGATGTCCGGCGTCTCCAATTTGGCTGAGTTAACCGACGCCGTTCGCGAGCGCGCGGGCCTCAATAAAGTTCAGGCTAGGGATTTCGGGGATCTCAGACTATCGTAGATCGTGACGGGTTGGATCTGCGATTCATCATTCGGGAGACGGCTCACATGTCGAAATTGATGGAACAGGCCATTCAGAAAATCAAATAACTCCCGGAACAGGATCAAGAATCCATTGCGTCGATCATCCTTCAGGAAATCGAATCCGAGCATCGGTGGGACGAGTTGTTCGCCCGGCCAGAGTCGGCCGAGATCCTTTCGCGGATGGCAGACGAGGCGATGTCTCAGGCACGTGCCGGCCATGCGATGAAGCTCGATTTGGGCGAGTTATGAATTTGTTCCTGTTGCCCCAGTTCTTCGTGCTCTACCGGGCTTTGCCCGAGCAGGACCGTCAGTAAGCAAGCCCGGCACGCCTACTCGTTGTTTCAGCAAGATCCGCATCATCCGAGCCTGCGTTTCCGGCAAGTTCATCCGACCCGTCCGATCTTCTCGGCTCGCGTGGGGATGCGCCATCGAGCGGTGGGCACTCGGGATGGCAATGACATTTTCTGGTTCTGGATCGGCTCGCACGCCGAATATGATCACCTGCTGAGCCAGCTCTGACGGCCCAACCCGCGGTTGCAGCGGACCCGCTGAACGTCTTCGTCAGGCGGCATCCTTCGATAACACGAGAACAAACTTGGATGCCGCTCAATCTTTATCCGAACATCTATGCGTCAGGCTCGGTCCCGGCTCAATGGACCCCGACCCAAAGGGGTATGATAAAATATCCTGTACGAAACAAAGCAGTCCTCAAGTACCTTCGCTCATTATTGCCGGGACAATGGCGGAAGGTCATTAAGAAGGGCAACCTGGGAGAGGTGCACTACTTCGAACACCAGTCCGGACAAGTTGCGGACGTGAAACACTTTCCATAGGGTGTCGTTATGGACCATGAATTTAAGCTTGAGCTTGAAAGCCTGTTCTCGGCCATGATCCCAGAGCGAGCGGACCAGATCAGGTTCTTTGCTCTCATCAACCTTGGGCTGATCGAGTCTTTGGCTAATGGCTCGATAGGCGCAACTGAAGCCGTCAAACGTTTCTACTTCGCTGATAATTGCCTGTTCGTCCGCAAGGTCTTGAAGGATAAGACAGCCGATCAGATTATGGGTCATGGGGTCCAACTTCCTGACTTGTTTGATTGTCTCCCGGTCGAGGAGGCCCAGCGTGAATTCCTTCATGAATTGGCAATCATGAGGAGGCTGGGTCTGGAACTCATGGACAGTCAAAGGCGGGCTGCTTAAATCTTACGCTGCGGCGGACCCCCCACCCGCCGCGGTTGTAGTAGACTCAAGGTCGTTCGGGCGGTGTGGGTCCGCTGAGCTCGGTCGTTGGGCGGCTCGAGGCTTTTACCGATGCAACAGCCTCTCACCAAGAGCCAGCAGGAACTCCGCGGTCGCTCCTTATGTGAGATGTCGATCGGGCAGTTGCATGAATGGATCGACGCCTGCGACAAGATGGAAAGGTGGGTCGACGCCAAGAAGGCGCGGCGAGTCCTGGAGGTTAAGTCGCCACGAGGCATTCGATGAGTTGGCTCGCCGAGGTTGTGTCGCCCCCGTACCCGCGGAGGGCGACGCCTGACCCGGCGCCGCCACGGACCGGGCCCGCCGCCACGGTTTGGTATTCTCAAGCATTTGCTCGACAGGCCGGTCCGCTGAGCTTCGTCGCCAGGCGGCAGACGTGAGCGATATCGCTACGGCTGCGATTGTGTCGCCCATCGCCCGCCTGTAAACTGACGCGTGGGAGGTGCCTATGCGTACCCGCGTCGAGAAGTGCCCTGGTGGACTCGCTGTCGTCGTCCCAGAGACCCTGGCGGCCAGGGTTGGACTACGCGACGGTGACTTGGCCGAGCTGGAGCTCGATGGCGGCCGGCTGGTCGTATGGCCCGGCGGTCCGGCCACGCTCGCCGAGCTGCTGGCCGGCGTCACCCCCGAGAACTTGCACCCAGAGTGGGCCGACGGCCCACCGGCCGGGACGGAGCTGCTGTGAGCGCCGTAGCCACGGCCCCGGCCCTGGACTCGCCCGACCGCGGCCACCTTGTCTGGGTTAGCCTCGACCCGCAATCCGGCCACGAGCAGGCGGGGCGGCGGCCGGCCCTGGTGCTGTCCCCAGCGTCGTACAATCGCGCCGTGGGCCTGGCTTTGTTCTGCCCGGTGACGGGCCGGGCCACGGGATACCCGTTCGAGGTGCCTTTGCCGGCGGGCCTGCCCATCGCGGGCGTTGTCCTGGCCGACCATGTCAAGTCGCTGGACTGGCGTTCGCGGCGGGCGGAGTATATTGCAGAGGCGCCGGTCGAGGTGGTGGCGGAAGTGGTTCGGCGGCTTGGGCTACTGCTCGGCGGAGACGCCGCCTGACCTTGAGTTGCCGCGGCCCCGGCCCGCCGCGGCGCGTTTCGCGCTCTTGCCGTTGGAGAGGCTTGGTTTCCTGGTTTTCCGCCGCCTCGGTGTCGCCACCACCGGCTATCATGACGACGATGAGCTACAACGGGCTTTGACGGTCGACACGTCCGGAACCTGGGAGGAGCCATTGTCGAAGTCAACCGTATCAGACTTGAGCCGCTACGGATTAGTTAGTGACCGAACGCAACGTCTTCCCATGAACTCCGTGATCAGCCGCCCGATATGACTGCCTGATCGCCGTCTCAGCCCGGGTCGACAGAGAAATCAGATTTTGGTTAATGCACGTCATTCCCTGGCAATCCATTGGAGCAGACTCGCTGAGCCTGGTCGTTGACCCATAAGTGGATGGGACACGAACGCTCCTCTGTGGCCGAGCGTTTCCTCCAGAACGTTAACCAATATCCATCGAGCGGATAGGCTGCGCGGTATGGATGGACGATATGCGGTTCATCACGATCGAGCCCGGCAGGCGAAGCGGTCAGACGTGCATCCGCGGTATGCGTATCACCGTGCGAGACATCCTGGAATATCTCGCCGGGGGGGATGACCGTGCCGGAACTGCTCGCTCGTCGTTGCGGAACCCCCGGCGCCGGGCGTTCTCCGGGTCGCGAGCCTGGCGGTCCAGGTGACGATGATGCTTGAATTCGCGGAGGATTCAGGGAGTCCCCTCCGGACAGGCCCGCCCGGCTCCATTGGCAAATGGCGAAGCTGGCCCAGACGCTCCGGGCAACGGGTCACCTTGCCGGAAAAATGGCAGCTTGTCAGAATGGTTTGCGATTGCTTCAGAGCGAAGTAGAGCCCTGATGGGTTTGATGAATCCGTCATTTTTGCGATGGCGAACGTTCTCCAGGCTACGTTGGTCTACGCGCTGATTGGTCAAGCGCATCCGGCGTCGTCGGCAAACGGAAGACGATCTCATTCGAAGGAGCGGAAACGCCGCATCATGAAAATTGCAGTCATCGGTACGGGTTATGTCGGCCTCGTGCAGGGAACGTGTCTGGCGGAAAGCGGCAACGATGTCATCTGCGTCGACAAGGTTGCCGCCAAGATCGAGGGGCTCAGGAACGGCCGTGTTCCCATTTACGAACCAGGCCTGGCCGAGCTGGTTCATCGCAACCAGCGAGATGGGCGACTGGCGTTTTCGACCGATCTGGCCGAAGGGATCGCCGAGGCTGAAATCGTCTTCGTCGCGGTGGGAACCCCCCAGGGCGATCATGGCGGAGCCGACCTGAGCGGCGTCTGGGAAGTCGGCCGCCAGATTGCCGCGAACTTGCACTCCTCCAAGATCATCGTCGTCAAGAGCACGGTGCCGGTCGGAACCAATACCGAGCTAGCCCGGCGCATGAGCGAGGCGACGACGGTTCCGTTTGATGTCGCCAGCAATCCCGAGTTCCTCAAGGAAGGGGCCGCCATCGACGATTTCAACAAACCCGACCGGATCGTCGTGGGGGTGCGCCGTCCGGAAGTCGCCGCGCGGCTGCACACGCTGTACGCTCCCTTCTTGCGAACCGACCGGCCATTTCTGGTGATGACCCCCGAAAGCGCCGAGATGACCAAGTATGTCGCCAACTGTCTCCTGGCGACCAAGATCAGCTTCATCAACGAGATGGCCAATCTCTGCGAGGCCTATGGCGCCGACGTCAATGACGTGCGGCGCGGCATCGGGCACGACCAGCGCATCGGCTTTCATTTCTTGTTTCCGGGGGTCGGCTACGGGGGTAGTTGCTTCCCCAAGGACATTCGCGCCGTGGTTCACATGGCCCAGAGCAAGGGCCTGCCCGCGCTGCATGATGGACGCCGTCGACAAGGTTAATGAAGCGCAGAAAGAGATCCTCTTCCGCAAGATTCATCAGCACTTCGATGGTCAGCTCAAAGACAAGACGATCGCGATCTGGGGTATGGCTTTCAAGCCGCGGACGGACGACGTTCGCGAGGCGCCCGGCCTGGTCTTGATTGATGCGCTCTTGCAGACAGGCGCGCAGTTGCGGGTTCACGATCCCGAGGCTCTGGCCAACGTGCGCACCCAGTATGGCGAGCGCCTGACTTACTGTGACCGCCCGTATGGCGCCCTCGAGCAGGCCGATGCCCTGGCGGTGGTGACCGAGTGGAACGAGTTCCGCAACCCGGATTTCGAGGTGATGCGCCGCCTGATGCGTCAGCCCATCATCTTCGACGGCCGCAATGTGTACGACCCGGCGCGGATGATCTCACTTGGATTTACCTATCAGGGGATCGGTCGTTCGGGCGCTGGCTCTTGATCGCTCGCGGCCTCTGGGTTGTGATGTTGAACCTTTGGGGATCTTGTAGCCGCCGGCCCCTGTGAGGGTGACGCCGGGAATGCCTTTTGATGGGCTTCGGCGCGCCACGCACTGGCCAGGCGCGTCAACCCGACGCGGTCACAGAGTGTGGCCAGGTCGGCAGGGGCGGCCGGGTCATCCAGGTGGGCGAACGCGGCGTCGAGCCGCGGTGCCAGCACGAGGGGATCGAGAACTTCGCGGATCCGGCTCACGGTTTCGGCGGCCTTGCGGCTCTCGTCGTCTCGGTTGAGCATGTGCAAGGCACGAGCCAGGCGGTACCAGGTTCGCCAGTCCTGGGGAACGTCGGCCAGGGCGGTTTGAAACGCGTGGACCGCGCGCCCGGACTGTGGTCGTATTCAAGCTCCCAGCGGCCGCGGAGCCGCCAGTAGCGAGCGTCACGTTGGGGTTCGGGCCACTGATCCAGGATGGTCCGTCCTCGGTCGGGCTCGCCCGCGTCGGCCAGTGCCGATACCAGGGCCTCGCGGGCGGCGATGTGGTCGGGATGTTTGGCCAGCAGCGACTCGAGCGCACTCACGATCGCCGGTCGACTGGGGTCGGCCGCGCCGGGCTGGGACGCGATCCGTTGCCAGAGGGCAATCTGAGCGTTCACGTCGCTGCCATCGGCGTCGACCCATCGCCTGAGCGTGTTACGAACCAGGGCATCGGGAAGATCGGCCAGAAGCCCCAGAGTCAGCTCGCGGAGCAACGCGCGTCTCGACTCGGAACGAACCTGGTCATAGGCTCTCCAACCCAGCCGCTGGGCTTCGAGCGTGCGATCCTCGACGCGAAGGATCTGAAGCAAGAGCCGCCAGGGCTCAACCTCGGATGGATCGGCCTTGATCGCCCGTTCGAGGCTCGCTTCGGCCTCCGCCGCGCGGGAGAGTGCCAGAGAAGCCCGTGCCTCGCCCAGGTGAGAGTACAGTTGCGCGGCCGAAGTGGCGTTGATGGCCCGCCAGTATTGCCGCGCGGCGGCCCAGTCGCCGGCCCTGGCCGCGGCCTCGGCCTGACTCTGAAGCCGCGCGGGCGACTCCACGCTCGACCACGTGATCAGTCCAAAGCCGAGCAGCCCGCCGATTCCCGCCAGTGCCGCCAGCAGCCACCATGAGCGACCCCCCGCGAACCACTTCTCTCGCCGAGGCTGAGAACGGTCTCCCCGCCCGAGGGCCGACGGCTTGGATCGGTGGCCGGGTCGGGCCTTGGAACGTCGCGGCATGGTGGTGGTCGTCGTCGTCGCGGCCGGCGGCGGTTGATACGGTATCGCGGCGGCGAGCCGCTCGTGGCGTGCCAACGCGCGCCTGGGTCGAAGATTCCTATCGGCGGAGCCGGCTCTCTCCGGCGACCCGATCACGAGATCGTACAGAGCACCATAGGCGCCTTGAGTTGTCGGCGCCAAGGCCAGAGAATGGCCCACAGTCGAGAACCGAAACTTGCTCGGGTCATCCGGCCGCCTGACTCATCATGCATACAAAAACGTATCGATTTCGTCGTTCAACCCGGCTGAGTGCAAAATCATGGCGTGCAGCCTGGGCGATCCTGGCTGCCGCGGCGCTTCATTTCGGGTGTTCTCCCGCGGGCCTGGCTGACGAGAACCAGACTCTCTTTACACCGCCGGGATTTCCAGAGCCCGGCCAGGCGAGGACCCTATCGGGCGAGCACACAGGGCGGCTGCGGATCAGCGTTCATGACCGTGCCACGGGCCGTCTGACCGCGTGCCGGCTCAACGTCGTCGGCCCGGACGGCCAGTTCTATCAGCCTGCCGCCAATCGGCTCACACCCTATAGCCTGGCCGGCGAATGGCCCAAAACCGGCAAGGGAAACCGCCCGGGCAAAGCCCCCATTCGCTACTTCGGCCGCTTCTTCTACAGCAATGGCCAGACCGAGGTCGCCGTCCCCCCGGGATCGGTGCGTATCGAAGTGTGGAAAGGGTTTGAATATCGTCCCGTAACGAAAGTCATCGAGATCGCCAAGGATCAGGTAAAAGACGTCTCGCTCGACCTCGAGCACGCGGTCTCCATGACCGAGCTGGGATACGACTCGGGCGATTCTCATTTGCACTTCGCACGCCGCACCGAGGACGACGACGAGACCATTCTTGACCTGCTCGACGCCGAGGATATTCATTTTGGCTCGGTTCTGGCCTACAACGAGCCGGCCGGCCCCTACAAGGGTGTGATGGAGTCGATGGACTCCCCGCAGCTTCGCGGGCTGGGAAAAGGCTCGGCACGAAACCGCGGCTCGACCTGGCTCGCGTCGGGTCAGGAGTATCGTAGCGACACGTATGGTCATCTCAATCTTTTCTGGCGTGATGATCTGGTGCTCAAGGGGCAATCGGTCAATGCCAGCAACTGGCCGCTCTACGGCCGCCTGGGACGCGAGACCCGGCGCTCGGGCGGCTTCTCGGTTTACGCCCACGGCGGCTATGGCCAGGCGATCTATAGTGACTTTGTGCAGAAAAATGTCGATGCCGTCGAGCTCCTCCAGTTTGGTGTTTACCGCGGCATCGCGCTTGACGATTGGTATCGTATTCTCAATATCGGCTACCGCTTCCCTTGCGTGGGAGCGAGCGACTACCCCGCATGCCGCAAGCTGGGAGATTGCCTGACCTATGTGTATCGGCAGCCCGGTCGAGAACCCGTTTTCGCCGACTGGCTCAAGAACATGGCGGCGGGGCGAAGCTTCGTGACGACGGGGCCGCTCGTCGTGTTGAACGTCGATGACGAGCCGCCGGGTACGATCATCCGCAAGTCGGGCAAGGGACCGCATCGCGTTCACGCCAATATTCGTGTGCGGAGCGAGGTCGCACCGGTCGAGCACGTGACCCTGATCATGAACGGCAAGGTCGTCTTCGACCAGGCCATCGATCCGGGCGCCGGCAAAGGGCGCTGGATCGAGATCAATCGCGAGCTCGATCTCGACAGGTCGTCGTGGATTGCCGCAAGAGCTTTTGGAAGCGACAGCTCGGGTGCTCCCGATGCCGAGGCGCATACGAACCCGGTATACGTGTCGCTCGACGACAGGGCTCCCTATGACCGCGATTCGCTTGATGTTCTGGTGAGCCGCATCGATCAGCAGATGAGCGTGCACCGCAAGAGGAACTTCGCCGGGAAGGCGCAGGTGCTCGACGATTTTCAGAAGTCGCGCGATATCCTGCTTCGCATTCGCAACGCGGGTGGGCTCTCGGCCAGCGGAGTGCCCGACGACTGGATCGACGATCAAACCGCCAGTGCGATCGATCCCAGCCGGCGGACTCACTCTGACGACGAGTTGAATCGATTCTTGAAGCCCGTCGCGGCGACGAGCCCTGAAGCGGCTTTGAAAACATTTGAAAATGTCGATGGATTCCGCATGGAGCTGGTCGCCGCCGAGCCCTTGATTCAGAGCCCGGTTGCCGCGGCCTTCGATGCCGACGGCAATCTCTATGTCGCCGAGATGCGTGACTATCCTTACAAGCCGAAGCCCGGGCGCACCCCGCTGGGAACCGTCCGGTTCTTGCAAGATACCGACGGCGATGGCCGGTTTGATCGTAGCGAAGTCTTTGCCGATGGCCTGCTCTGGGCCGCGGGAATCGCTCCGTGGAAGGGGGGCGTGTTTGTGACGGCCCCGCCCGATATCTGGTATCTGCGTGATGACGACGGCGATGGTAAGGCCGACTTGCGCCAGAAGATGTATACGGGTTTTGGCACCCAGAACCAGCAAGCCATGATGAATAACCTCACGTGGGGATTAGATCATTTGATTTATGGGGCGACAGCCGGCAATGGCGGGATCATCCGGCCGGCCAGCGATCCACGGGCCCCTGGCATCTCGGTCGACCATGCGGATCTTCGTTTCGACCCGGTGAATCGCGGTTTCGAGGTGCTCAGCGGTTCGAACCAGTTTGGCAATTCGTTTGATGATTGGGGCAACCGGTTTACCTGTAACGAATCGCATCCGATCTCGCACCCGGTCTTGCCACGTCAGGCCCTGGCGCGCAACCCCTTTTTGACAGTCTCGTCGGCGGTCGACGACATCCTGGGCGGCGGCGTGCCGATCTTCCGGATCAGCCCTATCGAGCGCTGGCGGCAGATCCGTTCGAGCCGTCGCATAGCTTATGGAGTGCGATCGGCCGATTCGGCCGGAGCCAGCCACCACGTTGTCGATGCCGGCGCGGGGGGTACGGTCTATCGCGGCAGTGCCTACCCGGCCGAGTTTTATGGAAACTTCTTCGTCGGCGACGCGCAGAATAACCTGGTCCATCGGCGCATCCTGATCGCCGACGGCCCCACATTCCGGGCCGTCCGCGGCCCTCGCGAGCAGGCCACCGAGTTCGTGCGATCGTCGGACACCTGGTTTCGGCCCGTGAATTTTGTCAATGCCCCCGATGGCACGCTTTACGTCCTCGACATGAGCCGGGCCGTCATTGAAGCGATTCACATCCCGCTCGACGTCTTGAAACACCTGGATTTGAAACAGGGACGCGACCAGGGCCGCATCTACCGGATGGCTCCCCCTGGCTTTCGTTACACGGCACCGCCTCGTTTGAGCCGGGCCACAAGCGACGAGCTCGTTGCCGCTCTCTTGCGCCGGGACGCCTGGTACCGCGACACGGCCCACCGCTTGATTTTTGAACGCCAGGACAGTGCCGCCGTCGAACCATTGCGAAAGCTGATCAGCCCCGAGCACGCCCCCCTGCCCCAGACACGCGTTAATTCGCTCTGGTCGCTTGAAGGATTGAAAGCCTTGCGTGACGAGGATATCCGCCGCACGCTGGCCGACCCGACGCCCCAGGTTCGTGCCCAGGCCCTGCAACTGGCTGCGCGTCGGCTAAAAAGTTCGCCAGCCCTGGTCGAGACGGTCGTGATGCTCGCCGATGATCCCGATCCCAGGGTCCGATTCGAAACGTCGCTGGCACTCGGAGAGAGTGACGATCCACGAATCGCGGGTGCCCTCTTGAAGATCGCCCGCAAGGATGCCGCCAATCGCTGGGCACGCATCGCGGTGCTCAGTGCGTGCGCGACAACCGCTCACTCGTTAATGATCGAACTATGGTCGGACGGGGGCATGTCTGTTCCGCCTGCTCTGGCCGAATTACTCGAGCAGCTTGCCGAGATCGTGGGAGCGCGGAACCGTCCCGACGAGATCAACCTGGTTCTCGATCGGCTGGCGTCGCAGCAAGCTGATTCATCACGTCTCGCACTCCGCGACCGGTTGGTTCTGTGTGTGATGCGGGGATTACGGCGCTCAGGAGGGCCGCTTGCAACCCGTAGCGGCACCCCCGCGCGGCCCGGGGCCGTGCTTGTCTCCCGACTGAGCGAACAGGCCAAGATCACATCTCTCGATCAGCGGTTGCCCGAAACGACAAGGGTGGGGGCAATCCAGACCTTGAGCACGCTCGCGCCAGACGAATCGCGTGCCTTGATCTTCGAGTGGCTCGAGCCCCGCCAGCCCCTGGCCGTGCAGATTGCCGCGGTGCGCGGCGCTCTCCGAGAATCATGCGGCGGATATCGCGGCCGTGCTCTTGCAGCGGCTCAAAGGCTTTGAGCCGGCCGTTCGCGCGGCGGCCGTGCAAACTCTCTTATCCCGCTCGGGTTGGACCACGACATTACTTCAGGCCATGGCACGCAACGAACCCTCATCGGGAATCATCCCGTCCCTGATCGATCCGGCCAATCGAGGACCGCTGCTGAAGCATACCGACGCCGAGATTGCACGTCTGGCGAAGAGTCTATTCACCCAGACGACACCGAGCCCCCGCGCGCAGGTGATTCGCGAATATGCTTCCGCTCTCCAGCAAGCGGGCGACGCGGCGCGTGGCGCCAGGGTATTTGAACGCGAGTGCATGGCCTGCCACCGGATCGCCGATCGCGGAATTGCGCTTGGGCCCGACCTGACCGGCTCGCCCACGCGTGACATGGCCGCGCTGCTGACCAACATTCTCGACCCCAATGCCAGTGTGCCCCCGAACTCGGTTCAATATCTCGTGATCGATCAGGATGGCCGGACTTACACGGGTATGATGGCCTCGGAAACGGCCACGAGCGTGACCCTGCGGCGCGGCGGCGGGTCAGAAGATACGATCCTGCGTGCCCGGATCGCCGAGATGACGAGCACCGGGCTATCGCTCATGCCCGAGGGCCTGGAAAAGACGATTTCGATGCCCGAGATGGCCGATCTTGTCGCCTACCTGCGGGCCTCTCACCGCGGCGGCGACAGTGACGGCGCTGGGGCATCGACCGGCGTGGTGCGAACTCTCGATATCGGCACCTTGCCAGGATTGATCGAACCCGATAACTGAAAAGGTTATGATAAGACTGGAACCAAGATTCTGTTCACCTCATCTACTTTGAGTTCAGGAGGCCGTCGTGGTCGATCTCATCAAGAAGGCGCTCTACACGGGCGTTGGCCTGGCCGTGCTCACCAAGGAGAAGGCCGAGGATCTCGTCAAGGAGTTGACCCAGCAGGCCAAGCTTTCGGAGCAAGAAGGCAAGGAACTGTTTGACGGCCTTGTCAAGCATTCAGAGCAAGTGCGCAACGATTTTCAGGCCAAAGTCGACGAGGCGGTGCTCACGGTCGTCAAACGCATGAACCTGGCGACCAAGGACGAAGTCGAGAGCCTGCGCGCCAAGGTGGAAGCACTTACAGCCAAGGGTTTCGAGACCCACGGGTAAGGTCCAGTGGGATAAAACCGCTTTGTCCACTTTGCTTACAGCGGTTTACACTCTGATTGCGCACAGGTCCTACAATCGCGACGCGCCAGCGAATGAGTCTTGCCCGGGCCGGTGCAAGGTGCACGACAGCCGACCCACTCGCTGGCGCTTTGTGCTTGGAAAAGCCGCCTTCGCTTCGCCGCGGCCCTGTGAGCTATCCGTGGTAAACCGCTCTAGCCTGTTCAACTCGCCAAGACTGCAAGACTAGCGTGCCGGGAGAAATGGCCTCGACGATTGGCAGTCACACCTTGCGGAAGAACCCGAGGATAACGCACGGACAGACAGGCTGTGCATCATGAGTCCTCGCCAATGCAGGCATCGACTCAACACACTTCCCGCACAGTCCTATTCTATCCAGGATTTAAGATTCGACTTGCCAAGAGAGCCGGACTATCATCCATTGATTCGGAGCGTCCAACGCGACGGCCGCATTGGGGATACGATGCCCGCAAGACAAGCCCGACTCGAATCGCCAAAGTCTGGGATTCTCAACCTGGATTCGCGTAATGGATCACGACGACTCACTCACATCCGCATTCAGCCCGGCCGACCCGTCACTGTCGGAATTTGTTGATCCGACCCGGATCGGTCGTTATCGGGTCATCAGGCTGCTCGGTCGCGGGGGATTCGGCCACGTCTACCTGGCTCATGACGATGATCTCAATCGCCCCGTCGCCATCAAGATCCCACGCCCCGAACGCGTCTCGAGCCCCGAGGATATCGAGGCGTACTTGAACGAAGCCCGTATTCTGGCCAGCCTCGATCATCCCCACATCGTCCCGGTTCATGACGTCGGACGCACCGGCGATGGACTCTGCTTTGTGGTCTCGAAGTTCATCGAGGGGAGCGACCTGGCCGCCAGGATCAAAGAGGCACGGCCGGGCTTTCGCGAGTCGGCCGCACTGGCTGGCACGATCGCCGACGCCCTGCATTATTCCCATACCCGCGGGTTGGTCCACCGCGACGTCAAGCCCCCCAATATCTTGATTGACTCTTCAGGGAAGCCGTTCCTGGCCGACTTCGGTCTGGCACTCCGAGACGAAGACTCAGGCAAGGTCGGCGGGATCGCCGGGACACCGGCCTACATGAGCCCCGAGCAGGCCCGTGGCGAGGGCCATCGCGTCGATGGACGATCGGACATCTTCAGCTTGGGCGTGGTTCTTTACGAGATCTTGACCGGCCGCAGGCCATTCCGCGGTGATTCTCACTGGGAGGTGATGGAGCAGATCATCACCACCGAGCCGCGCCCGCCTCGCCAGGTTGACGACACGATCTCCAAGGAGCTGGAGCGCATCTGTCTCAAAGCCATGTCGAAGCGGGTGCTGGAGCGGTACACGACCGCCAAGGACATGGCCGAGGATCTCCGCTTCTTTCTCGAATCAAAGGAAGGCACAGCCACGCCGGCCCCCTCTCAACCAGGGACAAGCACCGCACCCGGATCGACGCTGGAGATCACTCCACCGCCAGTAACCCCCAGGCAGCCTGACTCCGATCAACGTGCGATCACGATCCTTCCCAAGGGGCTGCGATCCTTTGATGAGGACGACGCCGACTTCTTCCTGGAATTGGTTCCCGGTCCTCGCGACCGCGATGGACTGCCCGAGAGCATCCGATTCTGGAAACGGAAGGTCGAGCAAACCGTTTCCGACCTGACTTTCAAGGTGGGTTTGATCTACGGTCCCAGCGGTTGCGGCAAGTCATCGCTGGTCAAGGCCGGCGTGCTACCACGGCTGGGAAGGCACGTCCGCACGGTCTACGTCGAGGCGACCGCCGAAGAAACCGAAACACGGTTGCTCAAGGGCTTACATCGGGCTTGTCCGGAGTTGACTCAAGGATCGGGATTGGTCGATTCGCTGGCGAGCTTGCGCAGGGGCCGCATCCTCCAACCCCGGCAAAAGGTGCTGCTGGTCCTGGACCAGTTTGAACAGTGGCTCCATGCAAAACGCGGGCAGGAGCGCACGGAACTGGTTACCGCTCTACTCCAGTGCGATGGCGAGCATGTTCAAGCGATCGTGCTGGTGCGTGACGATTTCTGGATCGCCGCCAGCCGGTTCATGCGGGAACTGGAAGTCCGGCTCGTCGAAGGAGAAAACAGCGCCCTGGTCGATCTCTTTGATCCCCGCCATGCCAGGAAAGTGTTGATGGCATTCGGGCGAGCTTACGGAGTCTTGCCCGAAAACATCGGTGAGCTCACATCCGATCAAGGATTGTTTCTCGATCAAGCGATCGCCGGGCTGACCCAGGACGGCAAGATCATCTCGGTGCGCCTGGCGCTCTTCGCCGAGATGGTCAAGGCCAAGCCCTGGACCCCCGCCACGCTCAAGGCGATCGGCGGCACCGAGGGAACCGGTTTGACGTTCCTTGAAGAAACCTTCAGCGCCTCGACCGCACCCCCTGAGCATCGCCTGCACCAGAAGGCCGCCCAGGCGGTCTTGAAAGCCCTGCTGCCCGAGACCGGCACCGACATCAAGGGGCAAATGCGCTCACGCCAGGAGTTGCTCGAGGCATCCGGTTATGCCAACCGACCCGGTGAGTTCGCCGACCTGCTGCGCATTCTCGATCCCGAGCTGCGCCTGATCACACCCACCGATCCGGACGGTTCCTCAAACGAGGATCGGTCGACTGTACGCAATGAGCAATACTATCAGCTTGCACACGACTACCTGGTCCACTCGCTGCGCGACTGGTTGACACGCAAGCAGCGTGAGACCCGTCGCGGACGGGCCGAGCTGCGGCTGGCCGAACGATCGGTCTTGTGGAACGCCAAGCCCGAAAACCGCTATCTGGCCTCCGTGACCGAATGGGCCACCATCCGGCTGCTGACCAGGAAGCGCGACTGGTCGGAGCCGCAACGCCGCATGATGAGGCGGGCGGGGCGGGTGCACGGCCTGAGGATGCTGGGATCGGCCATGCTGGTCGCCTTGATCGCCTGGGGAGGAATCGAGGGCTATGGCACGCTGCGGGCTTCGGCCCTGGTGGAGTCGCTTCAGAAGGCCGGCACGCCTGATGTTCCGACCATCGTCACGCGACTCTCAGGCTTTCGCCGCTGGGCTGATCCTCTTCTATTGCGTTTGGTGCAAAGCGACGATGATCGGGACCATCTCCATGCCAGTCTGGCTCTGCTTCCGGTTGATCGATCCCAGGTTGATTATCTCTTCAATCGTCTTCTCAAAGCCAGTCCGGGCGAGCTTCTTGTTCTGCGCGAGGCCCTGAAACCTCACGGTGCGACGTTGAATCCCAAACTCTGGAGCACACTGGAATCGGCCGCGCCGAGTGACGCCAGCCTCCTTCCGGCCGCCAGCGCCCTGGCCAGCTATGATCCTCAAAACGGCAAGTGGGAGGCCGTGGCGGGTAAGGTGGCTCAAACCCTCGTGACCATCAATTCCATCCATCTGGGTCCGTGGCTCGAAGCCTTGCGGCCCGTCCGTGGCAAGCTGATCGGTCCGCTGGTCGCGATCTTCCGGGACAAGCGTCCCGAAAGCGAGCACGCCCAGGCGACCAACATCCTCACTGATTATGTCAGCGACGATCCTGACCAACTGGCTGAGCTTCTCATGGTCGCTGACAGCAAAGCCTTCTTGAGCTTTTTCCCCATTGCCCAGAAGCGGGCCGAGCAGGTCTTGCCTATCTTCGAGGTCGAGCTCACCAAGAAATCAACGCCTTCCTGGAACGATCCACCGCTCAATCCGACCTGGACCAAACCCGATGCCTCTCCCGTAAGCCGGATCGAATCAGCTCAGGGCATGCTCACCGAGCGATTCGCGTTGGTCCAGACAATGCCACTGGACGATTTCCTCACGACGGCCGAGGCGCTCCGCCCATCCGGATACCGCCCGATTCGATTCCGTCCCTATGCCGATGGTGGGACAGTGAAGGTGGCGGCGGCCTGGACCCGTGACGGTCGCAAATGGCGAATCTCGTCCGGCCTGACTGCCGCAGACGTCCGCCAGCAGGATGAGCGGAACCAGAAAGAGAGGTTCCTGCCCGTCGACGTTGCTGGGTATACGACAATCGAAAAATCCGGGAAGCCCGGCGACCGCTATGCGGCCCTGTGGGTCGAGAAATCCGGGGAAGACCAGGCCCAGTTATACGTGGGGCTCACCACCGATGAGGCGTCCCAGGCTCAAGACAAGCTCAAGGACGCCAAGCTCATCCCCCGGACTTTGCACGCCATGATCGGGTCCGACGGCCGCATGAAATTCGGTGGTGTCTGGGGAAAGTCTCCAGGAGCCGACGTCACCGGTCAAACATCTCGGGACCAGTTCGAAGGAAACTTCGAGCGAAGGCTGACGGATCTGAGCGACCAGTTACTCATCGATGTCGCGGTCAGCAGGGCCAGCAAACCTCAATCCACACGCGAGCGCATCCTGGCTGATCTTGAGCGAACAGAAAAGACGCACAAGACCAAACCGGATGACCTCGATGCCCGGCTGGCTCGGGCGATGGCTCATTTTCGGCTGGAAGAGAATCAGAAGGCACTCGATGACCTTCAAGAAGTCATCAAGAAGACCCCGGATTCCGTCCAGGCCAAACGGTACAAGATCATGGCCCTGGCACGCCTCGGCAAGAAGCCAGAGACACTGGCCGAGCTCGCGAAGTTCCAGAAGGAAGAGGCCCCCGATCATACCAAGCTCAGCGTCGCCGCGGTCGTGGCGGCCGAGTTGGGTGAGGGGATCGATAAAGCCTTTGAACACCTCGATGCCGCGATCAAGAAACAGCCAGACGATGCAGAGCAGCGCTATGAGGCCACTCGTGCTTACTCGCTGGCGTCACGAGCCGTCTCACGCTCGGACAAGGCGAAAGCGCGTCAACTCGCGGAGCGCTGCCTTCAATTGATCAAAGAGGCGATCAAGAATGGTGATGCCGATTTCGGAACGATGGATGAAGACGCCGACCTCGACCCGATTCGTGACGATCCGGCGTTCGTCGAGATGATGAAGGCCGGTCATGCCGACCGTCGCTATGCGGGGGTGTGGAACAGCAATGCAAGCTTCGAGGCAACCTCGATAGACGGGCTCGATCCGGCCGCTCACCTCGCGAAGTGCCGCGACCTGATCGCCCAGGGTTACCGTCCTGTGGCATGGTCGACGAGCCCGACCGCAACCGACGGGTCGCTGGTGACCGCCTCGGTCTGGCACCGCCCGGTGGTCAGCGAGGAAGCGAAGGATCGACTTGCCGAGCGCCAGGCCCGGGCCGCGGTCGCCCTGGTTCGGATGGGCAAAATGGAAAAAGTCTGGCCCCTGTTGCGGCACAGTGAAGATCCCCGGCTGCGCAGCTTCATCGTCAACTGGCTACATCCCCTGGGTGCCGATCCGAGTCGGATCGTCGCTGAGCTCGACCGGGTCAACACGAATGTCAGAACGACGCCCGCCTCAGGGCAACCGTCGATGGACGCCATCTTGTTCCACCCCGAGACCTCGATGCGTCGGGCGCTCATACTGGCACTGGGAACATACAGCCTGGATGGATCATCGCCCAATGTAGCCGGCCGCTCCGAGGCCGGTGCGACCAAGGCGCCAGGAACGTTTAGCCTGGATGGCTCATCGCCCGGCGAGCGATCGCCGCTCATCGCCAAGCTGCTCGACCTCTATCGCAACGACCCTGACCCGGGCATTCACGGGGCGGCGGAATGGACCCTCCGGAAGTGGGGGCAAGAAGCCCAGCTCAAGGAACTGGAAGGCCAGCTCATGAAGCTCAAGGACCGGGGCGAGCGCCGGTGGTTTGTGAACAGCCAGGGACAGACGTTTGCCGTGATCGATGGACCGGTCGAGTTTCGCATGGGGTCGCCACCAACCGATACGGAACGAACCCCTGGGAATGAGAACGAGAACCCGACGCGTATGCGAATCGCCCGCCGGTTCGCCATTGCCGCCAAGGAGGTTAACATCGAGCAATTCCAGCGATTCTTGAAGCTCGGCGGCATCACCAACGAACGCTACCAACTTTCATCGAGCTTCCTCAACAAGTTCAGCCCTGATCCGGACGGACCGTGGATCGGTCCCGACTGGTACACGGCGGCCCACTACTGCAACTGGCTCTCCGAGCAGGAGGGATTGCCGAAAGAAGAGTGGTGCTATCTTCCCAACGACTCAGGGGCTTACGCCGAGGGGATGTCGATACCGGCCAACGTCCTGGAACGAAAGGGTTATCGCTTGCCCACCGAGGTGGAGTGGGAATACGCCTGCCGGTCAGGCACGGCCACCAGCCGGTATTATGGCCACTCGCTCGAGCTGCTCGACGCTTATGCAAGGTATCAGGCCAACAGCAAGGAACGCGCCTGGAGCTGCGGCAGCCTGTTGCCAAACGACCTGGGGCTGTTGGACATGCTGGGCAACATGTTTGAATGGTGCCAGGATACATACGGCGCGTCCAGACCGCACCGAAAAGGAGTAACTATTGATCATAGGAGTATAGTTGAATATATTTCTGAAAAGACCCCTCGTCTGCTTCGGGGCGGGTCGTTCAACAATCTACCGGCGAACGTCCGCTCGGCGCACCGTAACAGGAACGCCCCGGCCTACCGTAGCTACAACATCGGTTTCCGCCCCTCCAGGACTTACCACTGATCCCCTTTATATCTTTACCCCTTCCGCTTTTGTTCTACATATGAATTTTTTATGATTTGATTCTGTTCCAGAAATTGAATACCCGGCGCAGCCGGGTCGGCACCAAAAAATTCGGCCTGCGCCTGCCGTTTTGGCAGTCGCCCCACGTCGTTTTAACGATGGAAATCGGATTTCGGTCATGGCGAGTCTGGGCACCAGGCACATATGATAACAATAGACGACCCTTTGGATTAATTATATCATTCGCATTGATAAAGTCAATGAAAAAAGCCGAGGAATTGATCGTGATCACCAAGACGTATGACCTGATTCTCTGGTCATGCAACCACACGAGTAAGTTCCGCCGGAACCACCGCTTCGTGCTGGGCGAGCGGATCGAACGTCAGCTCTATAACCTGCTCGAAACGCCGATTGCCGCCAAGTACAACAAGAACCGCCAGCGTCTGCTGGAAGACGCCAACCTGAACCTGGAAATCCTGCGGTTTCAAATGCGGCTGGCGAAGGACTTGCCATGCCTGAAGGTCGAGAGCTACGCCTTCGCCGCCAGGTCGATCGACGAGATCGGCCGGCTGGTGGGGGGCTGGCTACGCAGCAAGGGCGAGGAGAAAACATGAAGCGTCACGGCAACCTATGGGACCGGATGATCTCGTTCGAGAACTTGCTTCTTGCGGCAACCGCCGCCGCCCGTGGTAAACGTTTCAAGACCGGAGTGGCTCGCTTCTTCTTTCGTCTCGGACGGGAATTGCTCCGGCTGCACGAGGAGCTTGCCAGCAGGACTTACGGTCCCGGCCGCTATCGCACATTTACGATCTACGAGGGCAAGGTCAAGAGCGAATCGAACGAGATCTGTCCGAGCCGCCAGACCCGAGCAAGCTGTCGAATAGTGCTCATGTCTTTCTAAATCAGATCGTATCAGACGAGCGCGCCGATATCTCGGCGGGGAACAAGAGTGCCTTCCACGAACTGGCGGCAGCGAGGATTATCTATCTCAGGCATACGTTCACCAGGGGCGACGAATCGGCCTACCGGTTCACCTGCTGGGGGTGGAAGCAGCGGTTTGAACTTTCCAATTGCGTCAACGAATTGGCCTGACAGGATGGGGACATTCAACGAAGTCAACGGCGCGCCGCAATCTACCTTCACCGCCATCCGTTTCGCATCGCGACGAGGATCGCCCTTGCCTTGTCTGAAATTGGCGACTCTGTCCCCGGCGCTGTTTGCACCGCCGCATCATGATCTCCGCCCATCCACCATTCCACGTACTCATGAGCCACAAGGGCGTCCCACCGGTCGCGTGATCGCGATCCAGCCCATAAATTCCCGGCCGTCTCGCCATACTGTTTGGTCATTTACTCCGGATCGCAGCGGTTTACACTCCGATCGCGCACAGGCCCTCCAGGCACGAAGTGCCCGCGAGTGAGTCTTGCCCGGGCGGGCGCAAGCGGCACAGACAGCCGACCCACTCGCTGGCGCTTCGTGCTTGGAAAAGCCGCCTTCGCTTCGCCGCGGCCCTGTTGGGCTATCCGTGGGTCAACCGCTGTGGGTGGCTACCAAGCCCTCAGATCTGGACAATTCGCGGAGTTTATGGGATTGAGTCACTCGACCGGCGGTCGCACGTCTGGCTCGATCTGATAGCCGTTGGCGAGGGCGTTGGTCATGTTAAAGAGCCCGACAATGGCCAGCACCTCGCCAAGGGCCAGATCGTCCAGGCCGAGCTTGCGCAATGCGGCCGTATGCGAGTTGATGCAATACGGGCAGCCATTGGTCGCCGAGACGGCCAGGGCGATAATTTCGCGAATTTGAGGGTCGAGCCGCGCGGTTCGGCCCACCGCTTCGGGGTGCATGAGTGTTTTGAGATTGGTCCACACCACTTCGAGCTGCGTTGGGTTGATCGCGATCGTTCGCCAGAACGCGGGGACGAAGTCAATATTCTTCGTTTTCTTGATGTCATCGAAGATCGCGGCCACTTTTCCAGTCGCCTCGTTCTCGCCGACAGGCCGAACCGTGGCAATGCGTTGGTCCTCGGGCATGATGCTTGTCCTTTTCTTCAAGGCTTCTTGCCAGTCGGGCTCGATGCGCTTGTTTGTAGCGCGGCCACGGCCGAAGTCAAACACGATCGAAGGCCGCCAGGCGCGGTCCGTGAGCCGATGGACGGCCGCCAATCGTGTCCCTCGGGGGCGATGAGCGGTTCAAACAGAGGCAAGACCGTGCCCACGAAGAGAACGACCAGGATCATGATCGGCGCCGTCATGCCGAGCCCGAGCCCATCAAACGTCATGCGAATCAAGGGAGGCAAGAGCAAGAGCGAAGGGATCGAGCAAAGCGCCGTGGTCAACCAGGCCCATTCCCGGCGCGGCCGCCACTGGACTCTCACGCCGACGCCGAGCAATCCCGCCAGGGTCGGCCAGACAAAGAGATAGCTCGCGCCAGGCAGCCACAGGGCCGTCGCCAGCGCCAGGACCAACCACAAACCAAGCGCGCCAAGACAAAGGCCGACGAATGGCCGGTCACGCCCCGACCAGCGTTCGAGAGCCAGTGTGATCGTCGTTGTGACCAGTGCGAACCCGGTCATGATTGAAATATCATATTTCTGCCAGGGAATCTCGATGGGGCTCGTGAGGGCGAAAAAAAGCGAACAGAAGACGCCCATGACCGCAAGAAATCCGACGGCAAGAAGCGAGGCGCACATCGCCGCCAGGAGCACGCCGGCCCCGGCGAAAAGATCACCCTGCTCTATCAGGTTGGTTTGCACGCTGAGCGTGGCGACCACGACGTAAAGTCCCGTCGCGATCAAGGCCAGCGGCAAGGCCCACACCTTCGAATAGGCAACCACGAATCGGCTCAGGATTGACGTGTAAATCACATCATCATCCCTGGGGCTATCGAGATCGAGCCGGCCGAAATGACGGGTCATGGCCAGCGCGTTTTCACCCTGGTGCTGCAACGTGCGAGCGTCGAGATTGCCGGGTGTGTCCTCGGGCGAATGATAACAGGCAATTCCCGAGCTGAACGCGAAATTGAGACCCGCCATGCCGGCCTGTTTGAATACCGACATGTCGGTATTATTGGGCATGATCTTGTAAATATCCATGCTCAGTGAGGTGGCGACGGGCCGAACCGCGGCTCTTCGATACTGGTCGATCAGCCAGCCGTTCTGGTCACTCGTCTCGAACATGATCGTCGGGCCGGAATTGCCCCGCGCATCGAAGTTGAGTACGACGGCGACTTCCCTGGCCAGGGGGTGCTCATCAACGAAGAGGTGGGAGCCATCGAAGCCGCTTTCCTCGCCATCGGAGAAGAGCACGACGATGTCGCGCTCGAGGGACGGTCCGGTCATCACGGCGCGCATTGTCTCGATCACGACGGCGACACCCGAGGCATCATCGCCGGCCCCGGGGCTCCCGGGAACCGAATCGTAGTGGCGCAGAGCATGAGGCTTTTCTTGCCCGGCGGCGCACTTCCCTTGAGCCGAGCCACGACGTTGCGAACCTGGGAATCAGACAGTTTGGGTGCCTGGATCTCGGGGGCAAGTCCCAGCTCGTTGAGCTTCTGGACGAGCAAGTTGCGAACGTTTTCCGCCTCGTGAGACCCCATCGGGTGCGGAGCGCGAGCGATGGCTTCCACGAGCTTCTGGGCGCGGCCCGCGGCGAACACGGCGGGAGGTGCGTCGGCGAAAAGGGCCGTGGGGGCCGTTTGCGAGTCGATCGCCAACCAGGCAATGGCCGCCCCCCATGCCAGCGCCAGCCAGGCTGGCCATTTGCTCGGTTGCGCGGTCATGGTCTAACCTCGGGCCGGTCATGGGAATCCTGAATCCATGCGTTATGATTGAGCATTCGCGAATTCATTGGAGGGATTTCAGGTTGTTGAGCCGTCGAAAACGAATCATTCGTGCAACGAATGCACTCGTATCATAACACCCACGCGGTCGCTTGCAGCGGGCTATTCCAACGGTTCGCCGACCGAATCCGCACGGGGACGCCGGCTCGATCGCGACAACGCGAATGGTGAATTGAAGCAACTGGGTGTCCGTTTCACAAATGGCGTCGCGCACGGATCGTGTAACGAATCATGTCAGTGCTTGTAGCCGGCCGCTGTGTGTCTGGTCATGGCGGGGCGAACACATCGGCGGGAAGGTCGGGTAGCCGGGTCAATGCGTCAACCGCGTCTTGGAGTGCGTTCTCGGCGATCCCATCGCCCTGGTTGGTTGCAAGGAGAATGGCGGCGTTCTGGGACGGCACCAGCGCGAGAAAAGACCACCAGGCGGTATTGGTGCCGTCGTGTATCAGAACGCGGTCTCTGGTCCCGGGTGGTACAACGACATGCCAGCCGCCGGCGTAGGAAAAACCGGGCGGGGCCGTTTGCAAGAACCGGAACGTCGAGAGCTTCAAAAGTTTCGCCTCACCCCGGGCAGCCGCCAGGTGGAGTGCGGCGAACTTGGACCAGTCCGGGATCGAGCAATGCACGGCGCCCGCCGGCCTCGCTATGGGAACCATGATCCGGTCCTCTTGTGTCGGCCTGAGCTGAGCCCCCGAACGAAGATGCCCCCAGGGCTGGTCGACCTCGCCCGGCCGGCCTGGCGGCCCGAACCCCGCCGAGAACATTCCCAGCGGCTCGAAGAGTCGAACCGTCATCAACGTCTCCCACGACTGGCCGGTGATCTGCTCGGCCATCAGCGCGGCGAGCATGTAGCCGTGGTTCGAATAGTCAAAAGTCGACCCCGGCTTGTTCTTCGGTGGATCCTTCATGATTGCCTTCATGAGCGACCGTCGTTGCTCGGTTGCCGTCCGGCCTTCACGTACCGCCGCGGTGAGGCGGATCATCCTCAAGGCGTCCTGCAAAGTCGGCTTGTCGTCGAAGTTGCCGGGTATTCCTGATCGGTGCGTCAGGAGCTGAGAAAGTGTCACTGCCCGACATTCAGGGTGAAGCTGTGGTGCGAGATCGGGGAACACGTCGCGGATGGTCGATTCCCACGATAGCTTACCCTCGTCGACCAGCGTCCCGAGGAGTGTCGCCGTCATGGCCTTGGTGTTCGACCCCAGGTGCATCCGGTCGGTCACCTGGATCGGCTCGGGCGACCCGAGCTTGCGAACCCCCACGGCGCCGGCAAGGAGCTGTCCCTTCGACAGGATCGCACCGACCAGGCCGGGCACGCGGTGCTTGTCCCGGACCGGCGCCAGCAGCCGGTTGATCCGCTCATCGGCATGGACTGCCGATCGACCGTGGGTGGTCGCTTTGGCAGGCGTTTCCTTGGGTTGCGACCGGGCGAACGCAGAGCCGAAACATCCCGCCAGTCCTTGAATCGCGGCCGCCTGGAGAACGCTACGTCGCGTGGTCATGGTTGGTATCTCCTGGGGAGAAATGAATAGGGGAGAGAACCGAGCTCAAGGAGCGAGTCCCCGTGCGCCGCAACCGCGTCGTGGCTCGAATCCAATTCGGGATGGCCCCCGCTCCCGGCTTTATCGAATCCATCGTATTTGCACAATTCCAGGAAATCCAATCCTGGGCACTTCTTGAGGAATCGAAAACCCCGGCTACGCCGTGCTCGTGGCGGTATTTCCGGGCTCTCCTCGCGATCTTCCTTGGAGAGAACCCCGGGACGAGCGTTTCCCGGCGACGGCCGCGGTGCCCAACGAATTCCTCGGCGACGTGGAATGCGCCAGTTTCAGACGGAGTTTTTGAGGAAAATCGCGACAGCCCTGTGACTTTTTCTACGGGGCGCCGCACTGGCAGTGTCGCCAAAGACAGTCCGGCTGTGGGACACGGCAAAGCGAACGCCCATGGGCGCTCCCTTCTTGCATCAAGGTCCGGTCGAGGCTGGTGCTTTCAGCGCGGATGGTCAAAGCGTCGTCACGGGAGGCGGCGATTACACGGTGCGGTCATGGGCGGCCCGTACGGGACGGCGAGAACAGCGCACGCTTGCGCATCAAGGTCCGGTTGTCGCCGTGGCGTATCGGCCTCACGGCAAGACGGTCGTCAAAGGAAGCTGGGACAGGACGGCCCGGCTCTGGGACGTCGCGACTGGGTCTTTACTCGGCAAGCCCCTGGTTCATCCCAACCAGGTCTGGGCCGTGGCGTTTATCCGGCGGGGCTCCATTGACATATGGACGATAGCCGGTAATGCCAAAAGACTGCGGCACGGTCTGCGATCGCCCGTGGAAGAATGCGTCAGCGGAATCCTGGCCGCCGGGGGCTTGGAGACTGGTTCGCTCTGCCGCCAGGTGAGATGATGGCAGCCACAAGGCAGTTTGTCTGCTCGAGGCGACCTTGCCCCGTTTGGCCAGTACGCGGAGCTGCGTCGAGCCTGAACGAGGACGAAGCAGCGATCTGCCCCGGTGACTCATCGGAGAATCGCCACATGAACTATCCTGACGATGACGTCACCCGAGACAAACCGCCGCCGCCGACCGAACCCGGCGCCGAGGCGATCGATCGCGATCAGGCAGGTCGATCGAGCCTGGAGCTGGCGGCGGTTAGCCTTGTCCCGCACGAAACACGCGAGGCTCAATCCTCGGAGACGGCCGACAACGATGCTCCGGCCTCGGGACATACAGGGTCGATCATAGCGGGTAAGTACAAGCTGATCGAGCTGATCGGCGAGGGGGGATGGGGTCGGTTTACCTGGCCCAGCAAATCGAGCCGGTCAAGCGGCAGGTCGCTCTCAAGCTGATCAAGACAGGAATGGACTCGACCCGGGTGCTGGCCCGTTTCGAGGCGGAACGACGGGCGCTCGCCTTGATGGATCATCCGAACATTGCCCGTGTCTTCGATGGCGGGACGACCCTGGCTGGCCAGCCTTTCTTCGTCATGGAGCTGGTTGCGGGGGTTCCCATCACCCGATATTGCGATGAGCACAGACTCGGCCCCGCGGCGAGGCTCGCTCTTTTTGTGCCGATCTGCAATGCGGTCCAGCACGCGCACCAGAAAGGGATTATCCACAGGGACTTGAAGCCCGGCAACGTGCTGGTGACCGAGGTGGACGGCCGCCCCATGCCCAAGGTGATCGACTTCGGGGTCGCCAAGGCGACCGAGCAGCGCTTGACCGACCAGAGCTTCGGCGATACCGGGGCGATCGTCGGCACGCCGACATACATGTCGCCCGAGCAAGCCGACCCGTCCTCGATGGACATCGATACCCGGACCGACATCTATGCCCTGGGCGTCATGCTCTACGAACTCCTGGTCGGGTCACCGCCGATCGAGGCGAAGCAGTTTCGCCGTGGCGCCTTCCTGGAAATGATGCGGATGATCCGCGAGGTCGAACCCCCTCGGCCGAGTACGAAGCTGAGTGCCACGGGAGAGATTCCCAGGATCGCCGCCAGCCGGGACATCGAGCCGGCTCAATTGCTGAAGTGGCTCCGAGGAGATGTCGACTGGATCGTGATGAAGGCTCTGGAGAAGGACCGAGAGCGCCGCCATGCCACCGCGAACGGCTTCGCGGCCGATATCCTGCGGTTTCTGGCCGATGAACCGATCGTGGCCCGTCCGCCCAGCGGCGTTTACCGGCTCCGAAAATTCATCAAGCGAAACAAAGGGCGGGTCGTGGCCGCATCGCTTTTGCTGCTGGCAATGGTGGCCGGGATGTTCGGCACCACGATCGGGATGGTCGAAGCCCGCACGCAACGCGACATCGCCGAGAAGGCACGAATCGCCGCGTCCGACGAACGTGCCAGGGCCGTCGCCGAGCGGGATCTGAAAGAAAAGGCCCGTGCCGCCGAGGCCGAGCAGAGGCAGCGCGCGGAGCAGGCAAATCAGCAGGCGTTCGAGGCCCTGAAGTCGTTCACGGACGACCTCATGTCAAAGGTGCTGGGTAGCAAGGACCGACTGACCGAGACCGAGAAGGCGATCTTGCGGAACGCCCAGAGGCAGTGGGAGGTGTTTGCGCGATCACGTGGCGAGTCGGCCGACGCCCGCGTGATCCAGTCCGAGGGAGCCGCGGAACTGGCGATCGTCCAGTACAAGCTGGGGATGAACGTCGAGGCCGAGGAAAACGACCGGGTTGCGCTCAACCTCAGAACCAACCTCGCCACCAAGTTCCCTGACGTTCCGCTCTACCGACTGCGACAAGGAGTGAGCTATCAGAACCTCGGCGCTTCGCTTCGGCAAAATGGGAATCGGGTCGAGGCCGAATCGAATTTTCAGAAAGCAGTCGACGTCTTCCGGCGGCTGGCGGCCGAGTTTCACGACGTGCCCAACTATCGACGTCGCCTGGCCGAGAGCCTGATCAGCCTGGGGAATACAAAAAGAGCCCGTCAGGACTGGTCGGGAGCGGAGGGGCATTATCGAGATGCTCTTGTGATCCAGGAGAAATTGGCCGCCGAGAGTTCCCAGACGCCCCTCTATCGGGAAGCCCTGGCTCGGAGTCACTGGGGGCTTGCGTTTACCCTGAAGCAAACCGATCGGAAAGCGGAGTGCGAAGCCGAATACCGCAAGTCGCTCGACTTGAAGGAGAAGCTGGTCGCCGAGTTGGCTTCCGATGCGACGCATCGGACCGACGTGGCTAACCTCTCTCGGGAACTGGGCAACTTCCTCTCAGATAACGGCAAAGGCGAGGCGGGAGCCTTGCTTTTTCCAAGAGCCATTGAGAACCTCGGCCAACTCGCCGCCGAGTTTCCATCGATGCCGGTGTACCGCCAAGATCTCGAACGCTGCCGGCGGGACTTCGGCAAAATTCTCGGCGAACTCAAGAGGCCAGCCGAGGCCTCGGAACAGTTCCAGAAGGCGGTTGCCCTTGGAGAGAAGCTGGTCGTCGACAACCCCACCGTCCTCGGCTATCAAGCGGACCTGGGTTTGACCTATTATTACTTCGCCACGGCCCTCCGTGATACCGGCAGCGCGGCCGAAAGCCTGCCATGGTATGGCAAGGCCATTCAAACTCTATCCTCCGCCTACGATCGTGACCGTCAGATGATCCTGACGAAAAACGCCCTCTACAAGTGCCATGCGGACCGCGCCAGGGCGCTCGATCATCTGGAGCAACACGCCGACGCGATCCGCGAGTGGGACCAGGCGATCGACCTCGCTCCATCCGACCGATGGCCGGTTTTTCGCGGCCTGCGAGCGATGACGCGGGCACGCGCCGGGCAATTATCCAGGGCCCTCGCGGAACTGGTCGAGCTGACCAGGTCCGACCCCGCCGACCCCTATCACTGGTACAATCTCGCTTGCGTCCATGCCATGTCAAGCACCACTGACGCCGCCAGGAGGGATGAGTATGCACGGCGAGCCGTCGAGCAACTCCAGGAGGCGGTGAAGGTCGGTTACAAGGATGCCTCGCACATGGCGAAGGATGTGGCCCTCGTCCCACTTCACAACCGAGATGACTTCAAGAAATTGGTCGCCGATCTCGCGACGACGTTTCCAGCGAAGCTCGGGCCAGCCTTGGACCCCGGAGTCAAGAAGTAGAATTGTAGTGAAGCAAGGCGACCGGATGAGCTGGTCTCATGCCAAGGGCCGGAGCACTTCAACCTTGAAGGCCCCGTTCTGAATAAAAGTGATCTGGCGACCTCAAGGTTTCAACCCCGGAATTTTCTGCATCGTCTGGATCATCGTGCCCATTTTCTCGTTCATCTCGGTCATGAGCGCATTACTGCGAGCGACATTCTTATTTGACTCTTCCATCCTGGCAAGTGTCTTGGTCATGTTCGCGTTTGAGATTTGCACATTATTATTCGATACGACCATATTTGCGTTAGAAGCATCGATCTTGGCATTAGATTGAATCATGTTGGCATTTGACGCGTCGAGCCTGACATTGGATTCATCGATTTTCTTGATGCTAGCCTGGACCTGCCGAGTGGATTCAACGAGAAGACGATTGGATTCCGCAAGCTGGGCCTGCGTGTCGGTCATTTGTTTTCGGGTCGTGGATAAGTCGTCGCTGGCACGCATCAAGAGGGCGTTTGCAGTGTCGAGACGCTGGTTCGCGGCGTCGAGGCGCTCGATGGTCATGTCAACGCGCTTGAGCACGCTGCATCCCGATAGCGCGAGAATGGTTAGCGCGGAGATGATTAGGCGGGTCATTGAGACACTCCGTGTCATGTCTTCAAACTCAATCCTGTCATAAAACATCGGCCTGTCCGTTGCTTTCCTCTTAATCGGTTTGGTGTTGATTTGACGGCAAGTGAGTTCTGTGCGGGTTGTAGCGATCATGGTGCCGCCCCGCGGCTATTCCCAGTCAGTGCTGGCCTTGAATGGCTATTCACGGTCCCAGTGCCAGTTTCCGATAGGCGTTGCGATAGGCGGCATAGTTGATCAAGGCCATCGATGGCATGGCGAGCGCGCCGGCGCCGGGTATCCATTGAAAGGCGACCAGGATCACGACGGCCAGCCTGACGCCCCAGCGGAGGAGGAAGCTCTGGCCCGCGGGGATATACCGGCGAAATGGAGCGACGATCGTGATGCGATAGTAGATGACGGCCGGGATCACACCCAGAATCGGTATCAAGCCGAGCAGGAAGCAAACGACGAGGACCGCCGGCACCCGCCGGTCGATGGCCGCGATATAGTTTTGGGCGAACCTGGGGTCGTCCATGAGCCGCTCGCCGCACACTGGGCATGTCTGCTTGACTCCACGCCGATCGAGCCGGCTGGCACACACCGGGCACCGCTTGACGGCCACTAACCGAAAAGGCAGTGCACGCAAATCAGCCGGCCGGGTTTTGGGTTGACCCAGAAGGCCCACGTCGCGGGGGGCCTTGACCGGAGCGTGGCAGTACGGACAGGCCAGGGCGCTAGCGTGGATCAAATGGCCACAGGCGGCGCAGGGGACGCTCGCCTTGTCTCGCTTCGATTCGAGCCGCCGTTCGATCACGACCAGCATGAGGACGGCAAGTCCAAAGGCGGCGATGGCCAGCAGCGGGAAAAGGACAAGGGCCACGGTTCCCAGTGCGGACCAAAGGTCTTCGACGGCGCGGATGAACCCCTGGAGGCCCAGGTCGTCGTCCTGGTCGGCTTCGGTCAGTGGGTCGAGAACCGCTCCGCGGATCTGTGTCGCGAGATAGACCCCGGCTCCGACCGCCAGGGCGGGGAGGAAATCGATCACACCGGCCTGGTTGACTATTTGCTGGGCCGTGGCACGGTCCGTGGCGCTGGTCACGCCAAGGTATGTCAAGATCGCCATGCCGGTCTTGAGATAGTTGTGGACCATCTCGAGAACGCCGGCCGCTTCGGGGAACCGCTCAGCGATGATCTCGAGCGCAGCCAGGCTCCCAAGGACGAACAGAGCCATGTCCGAGGTGAACCAGGTCGGCACGTCGCGCACTTGCGGGACCAGCCCGGTGTGGGCCAGCCAGGCAATGTGGGGCCCGAATCGCAGGAGCGCGGCCGTTACAAACGCGGGCAAGAACGCGCGCGAGG
The DNA here is from genome assembly GCA_963818265.1 of uncultured Planctomycetota bacterium. Taxonomy (GTDB): domain Bacteria; phylum Planctomycetota; class Planctomycetia; order Isosphaerales; family Isosphaeraceae; genus CAWFRS01. The sequence goes on from CAWFRS010000001.1 coordinate 2,109,516, forward strand.
CGAAGACGCCGATCGAGCCAAGACCCTGGAGAAATAAGGGGAGACTCACAGTGGAATGCCCTGCGTGTCTGGAGGTCGGGGCCTGGCTCGGATCTATTCTCTCTGTCTTAGCCGCTAGCCAGGCGGAATGCCAGGATCAAGATCACCGTCAGCACGATTGACACGACGATTGATCCCGCAACGCCCAGCTTGTTGAAGTAGAAAAGGAACATGTGTCGCCTCCACTCCTGATAAACGGATCGCTGCCTGTCGTCTCGTCAGGTTGAGACGTGCGCAAAGATCTCTATCAAACGTGATGCAAATCAAGGGCCGTGGAACGAAAAAGAAGTGGCCGGCAATGCCTTGAGTTTGTCATCGCCTGTTTGCGGAAAGCTTCGACTTCCCGGGATGACGGGAGCCGTCCCACTCGAACGGAAATCAGCGTACGGGTACGATCGATTCAGGAAACGGAACGGGATCTCGTTGCGTCGCCCCTTTGAAATCAAAAGTCTCCCTCAATCCACAAACTCAAAGCGAGCGGCGATCTGATGAGCCGACGAACCGACGTCTTGTTGTGCTTGCTACTCTGGGCTGGGCTTTGTGAGTTCGCGCTTGGCGGTGATTTTCCCGATCCGCCCAATACCGGGCCGGCCTCGCCGACACCCGCGTTGTCACCGGCGGCGGCCGCGGCCGGTTTTCGGGCTCCCGCCGGTTTTCAAGTCAATGTCTTCGCCGCCGAGCCGGACGTCCGCAATCCAATTGCGATGGCCTGGGACACTCGGGGGCGGCTCTGGGTCGCCGAGAACTACACTTATTCCGATCGCACCCAGAAGTTTGACCTGAGGCTTCGCGACCGGGTCTTGATCTTTGAAGACGCTGACGCCGATGGCCGCGCCGACTGCCGTACCGTTTTCAGCGACGATATCCAGCGGCTCAGTAGCGTCGAGCTCGGTTACGGCGGCGTGTGGCTGCTCTGCCCGCCGCAGGTGCTCTTCGTGCCCGATCGCAATGGCGATCTTGTTCCGGATGGTCCAGCCGAGGTGGTGCTCGATGGCTTTGGCGTCGCGGCCGAGAATTATCATACGTTTGCCAACGGCCTGCGCTGGGGACCCGATGGTTGGCTCTATGGTCGCTGCGGGGCTTCTTCTCCTGGCGAGATCGGAGCGCCCGGCACGCCGGCCGCGGCGCGAATTCCCATTCGCGGCGGTGTGTGGCGTTATCACCCGTTGCGCAAGCGGTTCGAGATGCTCACGCACGGCACGACCAATCCGTGGGGCCACGATTGGAACGCCCTGGGGGAAGCCTTTTTCATCAACACGGTCAACGGCCATTTGTGGCATTTAATTCCCGGTGCGCACCTGGCGCGGCCCCATTCGATCGAACCGAACCCCCGTGCTTATGCGATCATCGACCAGCACGCCGACCACTACCACTGGGATAATACACAACACTACAAGAACACCTTGATCCCCGGCAGCCTCGACGACGATCGTGGCGGCGGCCATGCGCACACCGGCGCGATGATCTATCTGGCCAATCAGTGGCCGCGGGCATACCGGGATAAGCTTTTCACCATCAACTTTCACGGCCGCCGGCTCAATGTCGAGCGGCTGGAACGCTTCGGTAGCGGTTATGTCGGACGGCACGAGCCCGACATTTTCTTCGCCGCCGATCCGTGGTTTCGGGGCATCGACCTGAGCTATGGCCCTGACGGGAGCGTCTTCGTGCTCGACTGGAGTGATACCGGTGAGTGCCACGAGCACGACGGCGTCCACCGGTCGTCGGGCCGGATCTATCGATTGAGTTATGGAGCAGCCCCGCCTCGCCCTGTTGTGCGCGACATCGCCAAGCTGTCCGAGCGCGATCTCGTCGCACTGCACGGCCACGAGAACGAGTGGTTTGTTCGTAAGGCCAGGCAGGTTCTGGCTGAGCGGCACAGCCGCGGCGAGCCGCTAAACGAAGCCAAAGCCGCCCTTGGCGCTCTCGGCCGGCAGAAGCTCGACCCGGCGCAGCGGATCGGGGCCCTGTGCTCGCTCTTTGGCATCGATGGCGTCGATGCTCGGTTGTTGCGCGAGTTGCTCCAGGACAAGCATGAATCGGTTCGGGCGTGGTCGATTCGGTTGTTAACCGACGCGCTGCCGATTGACACGCTCTATAGCCAGCGGGGTGGGCCCGACGTGGAGCTGTCGACTGAATTGCGCGACGAACTGGCCAGCCTGGCACGGAATGATACCTCGGCCCTGGTGCGCCTGGTGCTGGCGTCGACGCTCCAGCGGCTTCCGGTTCACCAGCGTGAGGATCTCGCACGGGCGCTGCTTTCACGAGTGGAAGATCGGGACGACCACAATATCCCGGCGTTGATATGGACCGGTTTGATACCGGTCGCGGATACCGACCCGGATGCCCTCGTGAGGTTGGCCGCGAATAGTCGCGCGCCACAGTTGCTCCGGTTGATTGTGCGGCGGCTCACCGAGGACATCGAGACGCGCTGTGGTCCCTTGACGCGAGTGCTCGAGCTCGCGGCCAGCCGTCCTGAAGAATTCCAGGCCAAGGTGATCGCCGGCATGAGCGACGCCCTGGTCGGCTGGCGCAGGGCCCCCAGGCCCGCGGGCTGGGATCGGCTGCGACAATCGCTGGCGACGACAAAAGATGTTCAACTACGGACGCGGCTCCGCGATCTCGACGTGCTTTTTGGTGACGGCCGCGCGCTCGCGGAGGTCGAGCGTCTGGCGCGTGACGATAAGGCGCCTCTGGAAGCGCGAAAAGCCGCGCTCAAGACCCTGATCGAAAGCCAGGCGCCGGGCCTGCGATCGATCTGCGAAAACCTGGTCAAAGTGCGTTACCTCAATGTCGTCGCCGCGCGGGGGCTCGCCCTCTTTGACGACCCCGCGAGTGCCGCGGCGCTGGCGGCGAGCTATCGCGCGTTTCACCCGGGGGAGCGATCGGCGCTACTCGAGATCCTGGCCTCGCGCCGCACGTTTGCGCGAGCACTCATCGATCAGATAGCCCTTGGTAAGATCCCGCGGCAGGACTTGACCGCATTCCACGCGCGGCAGATTCACGGCCTGGGCGATCCCGGCCTCTCCGAGCGTCTCACACAGGTCTGGGGCTCACTGCGCGAGTCGGATTCTCACCGCGGCGAGCGGGCTGAAGCGATCAAGAAACAGCTTGATAAAGCCGCACTGGCCCGCGCCGATCTCGGTCATGGGCGGGCCGTGTTCGACCGAGTTTGCGCATCGTGTCACAAGCTGTATGGATACGGCGGTGATATCGGGCCGGACCTCACCGGTGCCGGCCGAGACAACCTCGACTACCTGCTCGAAAACCTGCTCGACCCGAGTGCCTCGGTCAGCGCCGATTTCCGGATGGCCATTGTGACCATGAACGATGGCCGCGTTTTCAACGGCGTGGTGCGGGCTCAGACCGAGCGCACATTGACGCTCCAGACGCAGACCGAAGCACTGCCACTTGATCGCCGCGAGATCGAAAGCCTTCAGCCATCGTCTCAGTCGCTGATGCCCGACGGCCTGCTTTCGTCATTGAGCGCGAGCGAGACACGTGATTTGCTGGCCTACCTGATGCATCGGACGCAGGTCCCGTTGCCTGGGAAGGCGAAGTGACGAGATATCGCGTTTCGCCGACCTTTGGAGCGTATCTTGGCGAGGACGGCAGTTTCCGTAAGCGCAACTCGATTTTCTTGGAATTATCGATGGCTCGACTGAGCTGTTTTCAGCCCCATTCGTCGGGTAACTCGCTCAGGTACATTTGGAGCCGTGCGCGAGCTTCATCGACGGTCATGGGCATGGGCACGGCGTCCTCCTCATGCGCCCAATAGTTACGGACCTGACGCACTTCGTGCGCGCCTTTGCGGATTCCTGGCTGGATCCCGCGTCCACGCTTCCCACCAATCTCGTCGATCATAACGGCCGATTTGCGATCGCGGCTCGGATCCTGTCAGGCGACACTAAAACTGACCCCCCTGGCGACACTAAAACTGACCCCCGCCTATACGCTTGACTAGGGAGGGTCTATGGACAAGGTCGACTCGAATTTGGTCAACCTGCATGACTCGCAGGCGGACCAGCCGGACGCAACGCGTGTTCACCTGCGGCCTACGCAGGAGGACACCAAGATGGTCAAACCGGAAATCGTGGATCGAATCCGCGAGCTCTCCGGCCAAGGGCTCGGAAGCAAACGGATCGCTCGACAGTTGGGGATCTCCCGCAACTCCGTCCGCCGCTATCTCGCTGGAGCCACGGTCGGTTTTCAAGAACGCCCTGCCGCTCGTCGGCTCGACGCCGTCGCGCTTCGTGAAGTCCAGGACCTTTTCGGCACGGTCGCCGAGGGAAACACGGTCGTCGTTCAACAGGAATTGGCCCGCCAAGGGTTGCACGTCGAGCTACGAACATTGCAACGCGCTGTCGGCCCGCTTCGCCAGGCGCAACGGGCTGAGGCTCTGGCCACGGTTCGGTTCGAGACCCCGCCGGGCCAACAGATCCAGATCGATTTCGGCGAGAAGGTCGTGCGGATCAACGGGCAACCGGTCAAGGTTTACCTGATGACCGCGGTCCTGGGATACTCGCGGCGGCTCTACTGCCGGGCGTTTCTGGCGCAGCGGCAGGACGACTGGCTCGAGGGGCTCGATGGGGCCTTCCGGCACTTCGGCGGCCTCACCGAGCAAGTGCTCTGCGACAACGCTTCGCCTCTGGTCACGTCCCACGATCGTGAGTCCGGCCATGTGGTCTGGAATCCAGGATTCGAGATATTCTGCCGCGATCGTGGATTGACGCCCAAGGCCTGTCGCCCTCGTCGTGCCCGCACCAAGGGGAAGATCGAACGCGGTGTTGGCTATGTCAAGCACAACGCCTTGGCTGGGCGATCGTTCAACTCGTTCGAGGGGTTGGAGCGTCACCTGGCGACTTGGATGGTCGAGGTCGCCGATCGTCGGATTCACGGCACCACCAAGGAACGGCCCGCCGTTCGCTTCGAGCGAGACGAGCAACACGCCTTGCGCCCTCTGCCGGTACGCCCCCTGGCCGTTCGCACCCGCCGCTTGAAACGTCGCGTCAGCACAGACTGCTTTGTTGATATCGATACAATTCGATATAGCGTGCCCTATCAGCATGTTCGCGAGACCGTGGAAGTCGTGATTGAGCAGGCGAAGGTCGAGATCTGGCTTCGCGGGAATTGCATCGCGCAGCACGTGAGAAGCTTCGAGCCCCACGCGTGGGTTCGCAATTCCAGTCACTTCGAGGGGCTGTTCCGGCGGGAGGCGGAGAGTCAGACCCCGACTCATTCCGAGTTCATTTCTAATCCCGTATCGCGGCCGTTGTCGATCTATTCCGAGGTGGTGGAAGGAGGCTGCCCATGAGCACGCTGAGCGAGGCCGACGACCCACGAGAGGAGCGGGTTTTCGCGGCAATGAAGCGGCTTCAGTTGACTCACCTGCGCGAAACGCTGGCGTCGGTATTGTCGCAGGCAGCCAAGCAAGAGTGGACCTATTTGGAGTTCCTCGAACAGATCCTGGGGCGTGAGGTGGACGCCAAGCAGGGGAAGCGGATCCGCATGGGTTTACAGATTGCGCACTTCCCATGCGTGCGGACCATCGAGGGTTTTGATTTCTCGTTTCAGCCATCGGCGGACGAGCGGTTGATCCGAGAGTTGTGCACGGGAAACTTCATTGCTCATGGTGAAAACGTGCTGATGTTTGGACCTCCTGGTGTAGGGAAGTCGCATCTGGCCATTGGCTTGGGCCGCAAGGTTGTCGAGCAGGGCCACACGGTCCGATTCACCACAGCCACGGCGCTGCTGGCGAACCTGGGGAAAGCCGAAACAGAAGGGAGCCTGAATGAGAAGCTGACCGAGTATTCCAAGCCCCGCTTGTTGATCATCGACGAGCTCGGCTATTTACCGTTCGAGCGGCGGGCGGCACACCTGTTTTTCCAGTTGGTGAACCGCCGATACGAGAAGGGGAGCCTGCTGGTGACGACGAACCAGCGGGTTTCGGAATGGGGAATCGTCTTCGGAGATGAAGTCCTGGCGACAGCGATCTTGGACAGACTGCTTCATCATAGCCACACACTGATGATCACAGGAGAAAGTTATCGATTAAGAGAAAAGCGCAAGAGTGGCTTGATCCGATCGAGGTTGGCGACTGCCGATCCCGATCCGACCCAACGCGATCCGGAGGTACGGACAGAAAAACCGACCGCAAAAGGCGACAAGAACCGATAACATCCAGGCATGCTGGCAGTGGGGTTCAGTACAGGTTCGAGGGGGTCAAAATTAGTGTCGCCTGACAGATCCTTGTGCTTTACGCGGTCGAACGAGCGTAATGCGGCCTCGAACGCGGCGAATAGGCGGATGATATAGGTGCCGTCGAGATTTTGATCGGCCCGGCTGAGATAATCGCGAGCCACACGTTCGTTCTTGAGTAGATCCGGCGTCGCGGAGACCGCGATCCTCAAATGATCGATGGCTGCTCGTGCAGACCTGAATTCACCCCAGACCTCCGTGATGTGTTCGTGCCAATCAAATCGACGGTATGGCATGTTCGGCGATCGAGTCGAGAACCTGATTAATTGTCTCGGTAGACAGGGGAAAAGACTGGGCCTCGGCGTCAGGATGCGTTTTCATTGAATCGGTCGGGAAAGCGTACTGAATGACCCAGCGGCCGTTCTCGAAATAGACGCTTGCCGTCGGGTCGTAAGCAGGCATCAGATACAGGTCGGCAAGTCCCTCGTGCGCCCGGTGCGTCATAACCTATCGGATCCAGGAGGAGTTTCGTTGGACCTTTTTGGAGGTACAGCGCCGGAACCTCGTAGACCTGGCGGGCGTCGTCCCGCAACTTCTTCGGGTATCGCCGGGTGACCCATTCGGTTCCGTCAACCTCGTCTTCGAACCGAGCAACGAGTTCCTCGACCCGCTGCTGGAATTGCTCGCGCTGTTCCGACATCGTGTCCTCCTCGAATCGTGGCCAGCTCAACGAGTATCCTCTCTCAAATGTGGGTTAGCCGTCAACGCCAGGAAGTCCCGACGATCGTAGTAAACAAGTACAGAACTTGGTCAACAACAAGCTCATTTGCGCGCTCGTGGACATGCCACGCTGCGACGCAGCCGCACCACGTGTTCGCACGATTCACCACCGTGTAAAATGATAATCCACAATGAAGAATCGATCGGCACCGTTCGTCCATGGCACGTCAGGATGTCTTAATGCGAAATGAGTTCGTGGATTTGAGACAGAAACGACGAAGGCGAATCCGGCGCAGTGCCCTCGCCCTGGGCATTGTCTTCTTCGTCTGGATTCTTCTCTCCCTGATCATCGCATATCGGCTTACCCATCGACGGCAGGCCCGGTTCGCGGAAGCTGTGGCGCGTGTTGCGTGGGGCCCGCTTGAAGTGCACCGAATCAAGACGAGCGACGGTGAAGAACTTGGCGCCTGGTTTGTAGGCGGTCGCGCAGGCTCGCCGAGTGTGTTGGTGCTGCACGGTAATAACGGGCGCCGGCAGAGCAGCCTGGGCCGGGCGGCTATTTTTGCGTCCGAGGGATGTGCAGTCTTGATGATTTCGATTCGCGCTCACGGCGACTCCACGGGCCATTTTCACGACGTCGGCTTCACCGCCCGGCGCGACGTTCAGGCGGCAATTGCATTTCTGGAAGCTCGCCGTCCCGGAGAGCCGGTGATCGTCATGGGGACGTCGATGGGGGCTGCCGCGGCGGTCTTTGCGGCCCGCCAGCTCGGTCATCGCGTGCAGGGCTATATCCTCGAGAGCCCCTATCAAGATCTGAAAACGGCTGCATGGAATCGAACCGAAGTTTACTTGCCCCCTCTATTGAGTCATGCGGCCTATCTGGGCCTGAGGGTGGTCAGCCCGCTCTTTGTTCCTCATCTTGATGAGATTTCACTTGTAAAAGCGATCGGCGGTATTCCCAGGGATGTGCCGGTCTTGATCATGGCGGGCTCAGACGATCGCCTGGCTCGCCCCGCTGAGGCCAAGGCGATCCACAATCAGGTAGCCGCACATGGAAGACTCGTCTTCTTCGCGGGCGCCGACCATCATAACCTGCCAGAATCCGCCCCTGATTTGTTCAAGCAAACACTCGTGAGCTTCTGCCGCGACGTTGCCCTCTCGGCGCGTTCCGGATCGCATTCGCTTGAATCGCGGCGATGAGAACAGGTCATCGCCTTCGCGTACCCGCTCACGTCGCGGGGCTTTTTTTCTTGGTGCCGCGTCCCTTACCGCCGGTCAAGGGATCGGCACTGCCGTCCAGGGGTTGTCCGGCTCGGGCTCGATCGAGTCGCGCTTCTATGGCCGCGGCGTAGTCGGGCGAGAGCTCGAATCCCAGAAAGCGCCGGTCCAGCTTCTTGGCGACGGCCAGCGTGGTGCCGCTGCCGCCGAAGGGATCGAGCACGATTTCTCCTGGATTTGAACATGTGCGGATGATTCGGCCCAGAAGCTGTTCGGGCATCTGGCAGCCATGCCAGCCGGCGGCGCTCCTTGAATGTGCCGCAGACTCGAGGGATATACCAGGTATCGCCCTCGGGGGCAAAACCGTCAGGCACGTCTTGCGGGCGGAGAATCCAGGTGTCGTCGGGAACGCGCCCCTTGGGATTGGCGCGAGAGTCAAAGTAGATCAATTGCCGAGCCGACGGCACACGGATCGCGGCGTCGTTGAATGTGAAACGTTTGGGGTCCCGCACGAAGTACAGCAAGTGGGCATGACTGCGGGTGAATTTCTTCGTGCAGTGGACCCCAAACGTATAGTACCAGATGACCCAGCTTCGCAGTGATAATCCTAGCTCACGGTGAAACTGGACCTTGAGCTCGGCGGCGTATTCGTCGCCGATGGCCAGCCAGAAACTCCCCTCGGGCTTGAGCACACGCACGACTTCACGCCCCCAGGCCAGCGACCACTTCAGGTAGCTCTCGGCCTCAAGGCGGTCGTCGTAGATATCGTAATCATATCCTATGTTAAAGGGAGGATCGGCAAAAATCAGATCAATTGATCCGGTCGCGACCCCGCGAAAAAGCTCGAGGCAATCACCCTGGTGCAGGCGGTCGAGTGCGAGATGAGTATCGGGCATTGATCCTGGGTGCGCGGAATCAGATGCCGGAGAAATCACGCTGGAATTTTCAGCGCCCTGAGCGGTAGCGGGCATGAGAGGTTTCAGTCCTTGTGCAATGGTTGGACCGGATCGGACTCGCGCGAGCCGTCCCGGACGGGACTCTCGTCCTCGATCGGGTCGTGTTCGTCGGAATCATCAATGGTGCCGTTACTGTGGTGCCGGCCTGAGTTGGAGCTGTGCGGATCGGCCGCGGCTGAGCCCGCGTCGGACTCGTCGAGTCGATACTCGGCGAGCTTCTTGTGCAGTGTGTTGCGGTTGATACCCAGCCGTGCGGCGGCCTTGATTTGAACGCGATCGCAGGTTTGAAGAACCTGCTGGATGAGCTCGCGTTCCACGCGGCCGACAATACGGTCGTGCAGATCGGTGGCATTGGCACCGGCCGCGCTGATTCCCTGGCGAACGAGCTCCGTGCAAAGCGCCGATTGATCGCCGCCACTGCGGGGACGGATCGGCCGGGGCGCGGCCTGACCACGTAGCTGCGGCGGCAGATGCTCGACCGTGAGCTCGCTGCCCGTTCCCAGAATGACGGCACGCTCCACATAATTTTGCAGCTCGCGAACGTTACCCGGCCACTCGTGGTCGCGCAGCAGCCGCATCGCCTCGGGGTGGATCCGCCGCATCTCGCGGCGGTTCTGTTCGGCGTAGCGCTCGAGAAAGAAAAGAACCAGGGGTTCGATATCCTCGCGACGCTCGCGCAACGGGGGCAGATAGACGGGCACGACATTGAGGCGGTAATACAGGTCCTCGCGAAACCGGTTCGCCTCGATCTCCTCGAGCAGGTCGCGATTGGTCGCGGCGATGATCCGCGTGTCGACTTTCTTGGTGTTGTTGTCGCCGACTCGCTCGAATTCGCCTTCTTGCAAGACGCGGAGGAGCTTGACCTGAAGCTTGGGCGAGGTGCTGTTGATCTCGTCGAGAAAGATACTGCCGGTGTGGGCCGCTTCAAACCGCCCCGTGCGATTGTCGACGGCCCCCGTGAATGAGCCCTTGACGTGTCCAAATAGCTCGCTTTCCAGCAGGCTTTCTGTCAGAGCGCCACAGTTCACGCGGATGTAGGGGCCCGTCGAGCGTGGGCTCAGGTCGTGAACGGCGCGTGCGACCAGCTCCTTGCCTGTTCCCGTCTCGCCCACGATCAGCACGCAGGCGCGCGACGGCGCGACCTGACGCGTCGTGCGGACGACTTCGCGCAAGCCCGGACTGCTACCGATGACGCCCGGCAGCGTGAGCTCATCGCCGGACCTGAGCCCCGGGGCACCGGCTGCGTTCAGTCTTGAATCAAGGGCCATGCCGCGCATCCTTCACGGATCGTTCGGTCGTTCGGTCGTTCATTCAGTCGGGGTTCAGACAAGATGAACAGGGGCTCGTCTTGTCAGCCTAAATGCATGGTCGGCGCCAAAATACGTTTCAAACCTCCCGGGCGACTGGCGAGCGGCGGTCGCTGAGTCCTACCTGTTCACAATGGCTCGTCTGTTAATCGGTTCATGGGTTGACTATTCGGGCTGGTCGAGGCGGAGCGAGTAACTCGAACGCGGGTGTTCTCGTCGTCCGATCGCGGAACGGCGGCGCGTTCTTGGGTCCCGCGGCGCGAAGCGCGCGAGCGATCGTCGTGAGCATGGTCTGGATCTCGAGATCCGGCTCTTCTCGCACGCTGACAAAGAGTCTGGCTTCTTGATCCGACGTGACGAGCGGTCCAAAACGGCGAATGCTTCGCACCAGGTCGGCCGCACTCTGCTTCCGCAGGGGAGTGAGCTGCGAGGGATCAAGCGCCACGTCGCAGAGGCTGCGCTGGGCGTCGAGGTCGGGAACATATCCTAACGCGGTCGCCACATTGGGGGCGGTTCCGGTGTCACTCAGCGCGACGGCCATGGAGGGCTCGGCCCCCGGCAAGTCTTGCATGAGCGGGCTTGTCTTTCGACTGGCGATACCGGCTAAAAGGGCCGACGCCTCGCGAGCGTAACGGGCTCGCTCGTCGGCTGCCATCGGGACAGGCAGTCCCTTTAGCTGCCGCAAGAGCGTGGTGGGCTCGTTGGGCTGAACCACGAACTTGATTCCCGGGTAATCATCGTTCAGGGTTGGCCGCATGTACTGCACGTTGAGCGGTCCGTAGATGAAGATCGGGATCGCCGCGGTGTGCGAGTCGGCTCGAAGATTGGCCAGGGTGTCGTTGAGACTCCAGCCTCCGCCGAAGAGGTCGTAGCTGATCAGGATGAGCTCGACATCGGCCGTCTCGGTCGCGGCAAGAAAGCCCTTGATACCGGTGAGCTCGAGCTCGGAGTCATACCCCAACTGGATCAAGAAACCGGCGAGCTGACTGCCGCGAGTCGGATTTCGGTCGATGACGACCGCGCGGGGCGAAGCCTGGTTATTCACGAACCGGGCCAGCACCGGGACGATCCGGCTTGATCCCGGAAACGGGTCGGTCGGCGCCAGGTTGACAAGCGCCCTGGCCGCGGCGAACTGAACGCGGCGCCCTGGAGCATACAACGCATTGACAAGGGGATGCGGGCGTCCCGTTGCCGCGAGTGCGGCGCGGTCGGTGATCTGTGCCAGGGCCGTCGCGGTCACGGCCGCCAGATCGCTCTTTCCATCGGCAATGGCCGTGTTGAGCACATCGCTCAGAATCACCACGCCGCTCGCCTTGGCCGCCGCGAACGTCTCTGGATCCTTGGTGGGAAAGGAATCAAAACCACTGCGCTCGATCGCCTTTTCGAGGGTCAGGCTCATGTGAACGACCTGAGCCTCGCGATTGGCCGGGTCGAGCCGCATGGCCTGCCTGGCGAACCGGATCCCCAGGATGGCCTCGGCCTCGCTCCGCGACACCAGCCGGGGAGCCGGTGCCTTGCGGGCATTGTCCCACGTCCAGACCGTGACGGGAACCACGGGAAACTCGACCTGGTGGCGATGAAAGCGCCAGGCGGAATCAATCAAGACCTGGACGGGCGTGTGCGGCTGAGCCGCGAACGACCGACCGGTCAGCCGCTCGATGGCCGCCTGAGCCGCCGCGCGCACGACCGGCGGAGAATCCGCCGCGGCGGCGGGAAACGTCAGGAATGGGATCGCGCTGTTGTCGCCAATCATTCCCAGCACGGTCGCGGCATCGGCCGCCAGCCTGGGATTGGGACTATCGAGCACAGCGGCCAGCGCGGGGATCACCGAGCGATCGAGCCGGCCCATGTTGCGAAGAATGAGCGTTCGATCACCGGCGGAGAGATCAGGAGCCTCGAGTGCATCGACCAGGAACGGGATTGCGTACGGCCCGGCTTCCTGGAGGCGGCGGACGGCATAGTCTTGTTCTTCGGGCGATTCGGTCAGCTCGCCGACGAACCGTGCGATTCGCTCGGGCTGGACAGCATATCTTCCCGAGGCGGCCACCATGGCCTCGGCCAGGGGCGCGGCAAAGGGACGGGTCTGTGCATAGTCGCTGAGTCGCAGGATCGAGCCGGGCCCATAGCGATTTCGGATCGCGATCAAGGTGGCGTCGTCGGGCTTGCTCTTGACGAACCTGTCGAGGTACGGGAGTGCCTTCTGGGGCTGATCGGTGCGAAGGAGATAATCAACCGCGTCCCAGAGCTCGAGCGGAGTTTGCGGCTCCTTGGCGAATAATTCCGGACCCGGCGCCTGAGCCCGCGCTTGTGAGTTGTTGTCGTCGAACAAGCCCGGTGCCAGAAAAGCCAGCGCCGCGATCAGGGCCGCGAGGGCCAGCGATGGTCGGCCAGAGGTGGGTCGATGCGTGATTCGGTCTGCTCGCATGAGTGACGTCCGATGGGCTCGGTGCCTGCAAGGCAGGATGTCGCGATCCTGGCTAGCTCCCAGCACGACCGCGCTCCTTGCTGTTATTCTGAAGCCGGCCGAACCAACCCGGCCCAGCCCCCCCCTGCAATCGCTGGAATTCCACGCTGGGGCCGACACCGGCCGTGGAACCTCCTCGCCGCGGTGACGCACAGCGCCATCGCGAGAACCGTCGGCCGTGTCGTCGCCGGTCGACGATGTCGCGCCGATAGCGGCCACCGGCCGGATCCGATGGATCGATTGGAGCGGCAGCGCGGGACGAATCCGATCGCTCATGGCGGCATCCTCAGATAGGGAACCGCTTCTCGCCCGACTTCTTTGTATATAACACACGACTGGCCGGGGTGCTTGCATTGTCGCTAATCAGGTGGTCCGATTGGTCGCGAAACGCCGTCTCGCCCGTCCTGGTTTCAAGCAGAATCGAGCACCCGTTCTCGGGCCGATCAAGCTTTGTGCCTTTCTGATCATCGCGACGGCGACCTCCTTCTTCTTTATTTGATCGATGTTGCGCCAGCCGGGTGAATGAACAAACGAACAAACGAACGGAACGCCCAGCCGGCATAATCCGGGCTCAGGGAAGATCCGCGAGATTCTGCAACCACGTATTCAACTGCTTCTCCACTTCGGCGGGTGCCGTCGAACCGTACGACCGGAAGGCTTCAATCGCGTTTCGCACACCGAGCAGACCACGCACCTCGGGTCGAAGTTCAGGATGAGCCTCAGCCAGCTCGGCATCCGAAAGATCGGCCAGGCGCTTCACTCCGCGGCGCTCGCACAGGGCGACGAGCCGGCCGATGACTTCATGGGCCGTGCGCTGGGGCACCCCCTGCTGGATCAACGATTCCATCAAGGTCGTCGCGTCCAGAAATCCCTCGTCGAGCTTTTCGGCGATGCGGTCGGCGCGAAGGCTCGCTCCATCGACCACCACGGCCGCCAGCTCAAGGCACGCCTCGACCGTGTCAAAGGCATCGAAGAGCGGCTCCTTGTCTTCCTGCAAATCACGGTTATAGGCCAGCGGCAGTCCCTTGATGAGAACGAGAAGCGTGGTCAAATCACCCACCACACGCGCCGCCCGGCCGCGGATCAGCTCGAGAACGTCGGGGTTCTTTTTCTGGGGCATGATGCTACTGCCGGTGCAGATGGCATCGGGCAGCGTGAGGAAACCAAACTCCTGGGTACTCCAGAGGATCCACTCCTCGGCCCAGCCCGAGAGGTGTTCGGCGATCAGGGTGAGAACGAAGGCCGATTCGACGACGAAGTCGCGGTCGCTCGAGATATCCAGACTATTGGCCGCGACTTCCGCGAAGCCGAGTTGCCTGGCCACGTCGTGGCGATCGATGGGCAAACTCGTGCCAGCCAGAGCCGCCGCGCCCAGCGGCAAGGTATTGAGCCGCCGCCGGCAGTCGGCCAGCCGCGAACGGTCGCGCTCGAGCTTCTCGATATAAGCGAGAAAACCGTGCGCCGCGAGGACCGGCTGCGCGCGTTGCAGATGCGTGTAACCCGGGAGAATGACGCCTCGATGACGCTGACCGGCCATCGCAAAGGCACGCTGAAGAATCCGCAAATGCCCGTCGATCCGATCGAGCGACTCGCGCGTCCAGAGCTTGAGCGACGTGGCGACCTGGTCGTTGCGGCTTCGCCCGGTGTGCAGCTTGCGCCCGGTATCGCCAAGCTTTTCAATCAGGGCGGCCTCGATGTGCATGTGCACGTCTTCCCGCTCGTGAACAAAGGCAAACCGCCCTGCTTCAATATCAGCCTCTATTTCCGACAACGATCGCACAATTTGACGGCATTCAGAATCAGTCAGGAGCCCAACCCTGCCAAGCATGGTCGCATGCGCTATCGATCCTCGGATATCTTGCTTGAAAAGCCGATGATCGAAGGAGATGGATTGCGTGAACTCCTCAACTCGACGGTCAGTTTTTCCACCGAAGCGGCCGCTCCAGGGCTTCCTGGCCATGAGTCTCTCCTTGGTGTATCGTTGACCGTGCGTAAGCTTGTGGCACCCGCTGACTCAGTCTAGGCACGGAGAGAGCGTCTGTCAATTCGTCAGACAATCGCGTGATCAGGTCAGGTTGTCGCAAAGCTCATGGCGCGTGGGTGATGATCACAAGCGATCAACGCCAGCCAGGCCCCAGGTCAATAAGGACAAGTCGTGCAACGCCGATTTCGGATGCGAAGGTGGATTCTGCTACTGGCGCTGGTTGCGATCTGGACATGGGTTTTGATGGATCGTGAGATCGGCCTCTGGGCGCTCAAAGGGCTTGCGATTGTCGCCATGACCTTGCTGGTGATGGCCCTGGCGATGGGGCTAGGACTGCTCGGATTTGGAATCTTTGGAATGGGCGGCAAAATCGTCGGTTGGCTGCGTCACGCTTCGCGCTGGCCGGACGAGTAGTCCCTCTGAACGGCACGCCGGAGCCATTCAGGGTCGTGCCATGGGACCGGCCGGGGAGGCTGTTGGACTCGGAAGCGGCCCCGCGGGGGCGGTCTGAGGGTTCTGCGCCCGAGCCACATCGTCCTGTTCCGCACGGCCGAGCATCGCGTGAATCAGGGACGGCATTCCCAGCGCGATCAAGAGATCGGCCTGGGCCTGGGTCGCCTGCCAGACGGCATCGAGCTGCGCGTTTTCAAGCTGGATCAAGCGCTGCCGCGCCTGCATCAACTTCGTCAGGTCGGCCTGACCGGCCTCGAAGAGCCGATCGATCGAGGCGACCTCGTTGCTCAAATCCTTGGAAAGGTCGGCCGATTCGTTGACTAACTCGGTGGCTCCGTTCCACTTGGCGACGGCCGCACGGACCTGGGCGGTCACGCGTTGCTGGGCTTGCTGAAAGGCCACGATCGCCCGGCGGTGCTCGGCCTCGCGCTGGATCACCAGGGGCTTGCCACTATTCCAGACCGGCAGCGGACTGATCAAGACGAACCCGATATATTGCACGCCGGCTTCATCCATGGCGTATTGCGGACCGATCACGGGCGTGGGAATCCGATCGCCCTTGGCGAGGCAAACCGCGGCGTAAGTGCCGTTGACCTGCGCGTTTGCGGCGTGGATATCAGGCCGGCTCTGGATGGCTTCCTGAATCATGACTTGCTCTTCGATGGGCGGAATATAAGGCGGCAAGGTAAACTCGCCGAGGGGCTCGATCGCGCCGGCCTGTTCGGGAATGCCAACCTGGTTGCGCAGGTCGGTGAGCGCCGTGAGGTAATCCTGCCGCGCCGCCTTGACCATCTGCCGGGTGGCCCGGCTCTCGACGCGTGCCAGGGCGACGTCGGCGGCCTGAACCTGGTTGGCTTCCATCCGTTTCTGAAGCGACTCGGCCAGGCGGTCGTTGAAGTTGGCCAGATCCTGGGCCAGGCGGTACTTTTCACGGCGATACGCGGCCGTCTGGAAGAAGCGATACGTTTGCACGAGGGCCGTCAGCTCGGCCTGCACGACGACCCACTTCTGCTGGTCGAAGGCGGCCGCCGCGATGCGGTATCGGTGCGTCGTCTGATGCCCGAGCTCGACCGGCTGTCGTAGTGAAATGTAAATATAGTTCTGGCCGTAATGATAGAAGCCATGGTTATTATTACCGCCCGACGATTGCGAGCCGCCCGGGCTCGAGGTTCCAAAGGTGCCGTTCGGGACCAGGGTGATCGGGCGATAATCGATCCACAAGGTCGGGTTCAAGGTTGTCGGGAAGTGGCGGGCGACCTCGACGGCCTCGGCCGAGGCCGCCAGTGCATTGCCCTGCCGTAAAGTGACCAGATCGGGATTGCTCGTGATGGCGCCATAAAGCGCCGCTTCGAGGCTGATCGATTGGCCGCCGGCCGACGGAATGGCTTCGGCGCCCAGTCCATTTGCCGCCGGGGCCATGGGCGTCGTATCGGACGTCACGGCCGTGCTCATGTCGCCTGGCGAGGCCTGGGCTCGACGGACTGGTGGGTCACGTCGCACACCGCCGACAACCGCCCGGGCGGGTGTCGCGGGGCTCGATTCCCGTCCGGAAGTCAAGATCGCGGCTCGATCCGGCGGAGAGGCCATGCGCCGGGGCGTCTCGGCGATCCGAACTCGACCTGGCTTCACGGCAGGCTGAGCAGAGGAACCCGATCCGTCCGAGACGCGTGCAGGCGGTTTGGCCGAGTAGTCGGCCACGCTTTGTGCCGCCAGCGAAGTGGCCCGCGCAGTCGTCGCTTCGTCCGACGGACGAAGATCCGGAGCCTGGGCCGCAGGGTTTGCCCTGGCGGCCAGGTTTCCCTGAACGGCAAAAACCGCCAGCAGTATCAAGAGTCGTACTGGACGCATGGGGGATTGAGCTTCCTGCTCGAGAATCCGTGAGCCCTGCGGCCGGCTCCGACACCGGGCCGCCGCATCTGATACGCCTCCGTCCACGGAGATCGTGTCATGGCACGGCATTTATCGGCATGCAAAACACGCTCTCTGACTGTTAAGCGGAATTAACCTCTTGATCCATGCGGCCCCGTCAAAATGGAGATTGTGTAAGGGTCGCACAGACCGTTTTTGTAAGGATGGCTAATATTAATCAATTCCCGGCGATCGGCCGAACGGCCAGAGTGCCAGTGCGATCGCAAGACGCAAAGGGGTCGGGTGCGGAGCCAGCCAGCGATGTCAAAGGTTCTCGTCGTCGAAGATCAGAAGAAGCACCTCGACAGTCTCCGGCGCGGGCTTGAAACCGAAGGCTACGACGTCGTCACGGCCCTGACGGGTGAGGAAGGACTCCTCCTGGCCATTTCCGAAAAAGTCGACGCCATGGTGCTCGACCTGATGTTGCCCGGGCGCGACGGACTCAGCGTGCTGCGCCAGCTTCGGTCGAGTGGGTTTGCCAAGCCGATCCTGATCCTGACGGCGCGCGACTCGGTCGAAGACCGCGTACAGGGACTCGATGAAGGGGGTAACGACTACCTGGTCAAGCCGTTTGCCTTCGCCGAATTTCTGGCGCGGCTGCGCGCACTCTTGCGCCGCGACTTGCCCGGACGGGTCCTCACGCTCCAGGCCGGTGAGCCTCGAGATGGATCTGCTCGCCCGCCGCGTCACCCTCTCGGGCGACGAGCTGGAGCTGACCGGCCGCGAATACGAATTGCTGGAATACCTGCTCCGGCACAAGAACGAGGTTGTCACCCGAGACATGATCGCGCTCGACGTGTGGAAGGAACGCACCGGGGCCATGACACGGGTCATCGATGTCTATATCAACGCTCTCCGCAAAAAGGTCGACCGAGCCGGCCACAGGGCGTTGATCCAGACGGTTCGGGGCGTTGGCTACACCTTGAGGGACAGCCCATGAGACGTCGCCTGAGCATTCGCTGGCGGCTGACTCTCTGGTACGGCGCCATCTTGTCGGTGATCCTGGTCGGGTTTTGCGCGGCCGTCTACTTGCTGATGCAGCGCCACCTGCTGACCTTGACCGACGCCGCCTTGCACGAAGAGCTCGACGAGATCGAGGGCGAAGTGAAGCGGGTCGAGTCGCTCGGTCAATTGCCGGCCGCGCTCAAACTACGATTTCCGGGGTACGAAGGTTACGAGCTTCAGGTCGGAACCTTGACGGGAACCCCCCTTTTCCGGAGCGCCGGCCTCGGTGCCAACGGATTGCCAGGCCCCCGAGCCTTGCCGACGAAAGGCCTCGACGAGCCTGTCTATGAAAGTGTCATTCTCAACGGTCAAAATCCGGTTCGGTTAGCAAGCGGCACGGTGCCGGGCCCCTCGGGAGACCTGTTGATCCAGGCCGCGGTGACGCTGGCCCCCCATTTGCGCCCTGCGCGAGCTCGTTGCGGTTTTTCTGACTCTGGGTCCACTGGCGCTGGTGAGTGCCCTGGGCGGAGGCTACTGGCTGGCCCGCAAGGCCCTCTCGCCGGTCGACCGGATGGCCGCGACGGCCGCCGAGATCACGGCCACGCAGCTCGATCGCCGCTTGCCCGAAACCGAGGCCAACGACGAGCTCGGCTATCTCGCCCAGACATTCAACGCGATGATCGCTCGACTGCAGCGCTCGTTCGACGAAGTGCGGCGCTTCACGGCCGACGCCGCACACGAGCTGCGCACGCCCCTGGCCGCCATGCGTACCGAGGCCGAGGTCGCGCTCCGCTCGCCACGCGCGGCCGAACGGGATGCACGCGTCTTCGAGAGCCTGCTCGAAGAGATCGAGCGCCTCACCCGTCTGGTATCCCACCTGCTCTTCCTTTGCCGCGAGGAGACCGGCGTCGCCCCCAATGTCTTTTGCACCGTTCGACTCGACAGCCTGGTACGCGACGTGAGCGAACACATGGAAGTGGCCGCGCGTGAAAAAGGGCTGGCCCTGGTCGTCGACCTCGAGCACGCCTGCGAGGTGCAAGGCGAGCCAGACCGGCTCCGCCAGCTCGTCTTCAACCTGCTCGATAATGCCATCAAATACACGCCCAGCGGCGGCACCGTGGCCGTCGGATGTGAACCCTCAACCTCAACCGGGCAGGTACGCGTTGTCGTCTCCGATACGGGGATCGGCATTTCCAACGATCATCTTCCCCACGTTTTCGAGCGTTTCTACCGGGTTGATTCATCGCGAAGCTCTGAGATTGAAGGAAATGGCCTCGGGCTGGCCATTTGCCTCTCGATCGCCGAGTCGCACGCGGGCACCCTCTCGATCGAGAGCACGTTCGGCAAGAGAACGCGCGTCACACTCGCCCTACCCATGCACCGCGACGATCTCGTTTTCTCAGCGGCGGCCATTCAAGGAAAAAACGGCTCGCGAGCCACGCGATTGCCCTGAATGGAGCGAGCAAGCGCAGCGGTCGCGCTCACTTGCGCTGGCTGCGGCGGATTGCGTGGATCGTCTCGTCGAGCTTTGCGAGGAATTTCGAGCGGTCTGATTTGGAGTACGGCGCCGGCCCGCCCCCAAACTCTCCCGATTGACGCAGCATATCGAGTAAGGCCCGGGTCGCCAGGGCATTACCGATGGCATCCTCGGTGAATTCAAGACCTTTGTGGCCGAGCACGCGTGCCCCTTTTTGCAGGCAACGGTCCGCGAGCGGAATATCGGCCGTGATCGCGATATCGCCTGGCGCCATGCGCTCGGCGATCCAGTCGTCGGCCGAGTCGAATCCTCCCTTCACCACCACAAGTTCAATGAGCTCTTCGCCCGGTACGCGAAGCGGTGCATTGGCAACAACGTAAACCTTGATTTGATAGCGCCGCGCAACGCGATACACCTCTTCTTTGACGGGGCAGGCATCAGCATCAAGATAGATGGCCATTCGGGTTGACCACTCCGATCTCTACTCTACGAGCCCGAAGCGCGAGCGAGTGGATTCCTGACAAGCATCCACTCGCTCGCGCTTTGAGCTCGTCTCAGGCGTGCGCAAACGAGTCGTGAAGCGCTCTGACGAGGCGCGGGCTCTTCGCATGACATTCAAGAGTGCCGACTG
Organism: uncultured Planctomycetota bacterium; assembly: GCA_963818265.1. Lineage (GTDB taxonomy): Bacteria > Planctomycetota > Planctomycetia > Isosphaerales > Isosphaeraceae > CAWFRS01. Next base: position 2,129,813 of record CAWFRS010000001.1, read on the forward strand.
ACTGTTCATCGTTGATGTCGATTGTGCGAGGCCAAACCGGCGATGTCAAATCCCCATCGTTGGCACCTCGAGCACGAGCCGTCTGTTCCGTCTCGAACCCGCGGCAAAGCCCGTCGGCTCGAGTACGGAGGCTCGGCCTCTCATCAACAATTCCAGCCAATCTGGAAGAAAAGTGCCCAGCGGGAGTCGAGACCTACCCCCCTTGCAAAGCGACAAGCCGCCGCTCCCGCATGGGCACTGCTTTTCCGACGCCGAATTGCCAAAGACCTCGCTTGTATCCACTGCGCCTGGACCCGCTCGCGCCACGTTCTGGCGCCGCAGTCCTCGATGCTCCGTGAACTGCGCAAGATCGGGACAGTCCCCGGCCGTCTTGAGATCGTTTCCAAGTCACGGCACCCGATCTCTGTCTGTCATCATGTCTTATCCGTGTGCATCCGTGTGCATCCGTGGCTCAAAACGTTTTCGCATTCGGTTCTTCCGCCCAGGTTGCCCCAAACAAGAAAATGAGCCACGGATGCACACAGATGCACACAGATCGATCATCCGGATTGAACAATGTCGTCAGGAGCCGGCCTTTCAGCTCGGTGGCCAGTTCGTCGGCCAGCCAGTGGCCGCCCGGGTGATCGACGGGCTTTATTAAGAATCGTCGGCGCGAAACCGGGCCCTTCCGCCAGGTCGCGGCGCGCTCCTCGCGAGCCGCCTCGAGGATTTCCTGAACCAGGGTCCCCGGCAGCCACTGGAGAGCCAGGGCATCCTTCAACAAGGCATCCGGCACCCTCAGCGGCAGATTGTCCGGTTTCTCAACGTCTTGGGCCTCGGCCCCGCTGGCCATGTTGCGTTCCGCAAAAGCACGCGCCGCTGGCTGGCGATGCCGTTCGACCTGGCCCGGTACTGGCCCGCCATTTTCAGGAACAACACCCGTGCAATTGGCTTCGTTCGTGGCGTTTCTCATTTCGGCGGCCGGTGCGTGCCCGAACTCGGCCGCATCCGTCACCTCGGGTTCGCCGGCCGAAATGGGTTCGGTCGTCGCGTTTTCGACGGCCGCGGCCGGTAAAGACTCCCCATCATTCGCATTCGACGTTTCGATCTCGCCGGCACAATCGGGTTCGGTCGTCGCGTTTGAAGCGTCCGCCGTCGATGCCTGTTCGACTTCAACCGGGTCGGCCATTCCGGTCTTGCTTGCCGAAATGGGTTCGGTCGTCGCATTCTGGACTTCCACGGCGGGTTCGGTGGTCGCCACACCGGGCGCTTCGGAGATCTCGCCATCACAACCGTTGCTGGCCTCTCGGCTGGCGTCTCCAGCACCTTCGGGTTTCTCGGCCGATGCGATTCCCCCGGCAAACAATGACACTTCGGCAGGCTTTGCCAGGTCGACCTGGGCGCCTTTGCGGCGGAGCTTGAGCAGCGTATCAAGGCTGCGCGCAATCCCCCGGGTGGCGGCCAGCTCGTAGCGGCGCAGCCGCTCGCCTTCCTGACTGTCATCAAATGAGAGGCAATCGGTCAGGAGCGCGGCGTTGACGGCGGCGTGGCGGCGATGGTCGTCGGCCTTGATCTGAAGCGCTTTTGTCGCTTGATCAACGATTTCCAGCAGCACCTGGCGTCCCGAGGCGGGGTCCTTGGGAGTCAGTTCGTCCAGGCCGCGGTCGGCCAGATGCTTGGCATAGGGCTTGCGTTCGATAAAGCCAAGCTCCCAGAAGATCTCCGGAATGGTCGTACCCGGACACTCCTCAACGGCCTGGCACGCGGCAAAGATCAAAAGAACCCGGCGATCGCTGATTGCCTCCATGGGCTGGCGACCCAGGAGGCGGGTCGCCTTGAGCTTGTCGGCCGGCAGCCACTTCCGGCCCTCATCCAGAATCGACCGCAGCTCGGCCCACTGGTCGAGCAGCCACTGGCAGCCGACGAGGCTCGACTCGAGGCGCAGCACCAGCCGTGGCGGATCGGAAGGCTCCACTTCAAGAGGTGCGGAAGAGATACGGGAGACGGCGTCGGGATTCGTGGCCCGAGTGCGGTCGAAGTGCGGAAAGAGATTCAGGGGCCCGCGGCGGTCCACAAAGAGGAGCTGGCCCAGGTAAAGCACCTCGTCGGCCTGGCGCTGGGCGTCGTCGCGACCGTTGTTCTCGATGTTGAACTCGATGCGAGCGACCTGGGCATGCCGGGCCCGGTCGACTTGCCAGGTAAACTGGACCGCGTCGTGCACGAGCGATTGCTCGACGGCGCCGGTCGGTGACAGCGCCTCGTTCCAGGCCCTCGAAGCGTTCGCGCAGTTCCAAAGGATCTTCCCCGGGCAAGACGGGCGTTCGTGTGCGCAGGCCGTACTTGAGCCCGTTGAACCTGGACTTGTTCTTGCCTTCGGCGGTGCGCGGTCCGGTGCTCTTCTGAGCATTGCGCCGATTGGCTTCCAACTGGGCCGCGGAGACTGGCATGACTTGCCTCCTACACGATGGATCAAGCAGTGACCGCCCCTGCCAGCGAGCCGGACGATGACCGCGAATGTGCGGGATACATAAAGCAGCTTACCTGGAGACCATAGCCTATCTAAGCGTTTTGGGCCGAGTTGCGGGATTATTTTTTCCACACGACGACCGAAACAATGGGCGCAGCGGGAAGAATCGGTGCGACTGGATCGCAGCGAAGCGGGCTTATCCGTTCCGACGATAAGAGGAACATCGGTTTGCGAATCAGGGAGGCGGCCGGCGCATTTCGCGGTCGCGCCGAACGCACACGCCGGCATGGCTCGGCGTTCAACGTGTCATGTCCCTGATGCTGGGAGATATAACGAAATCCTTTGAACAGAAGGGAACAAAGAGACGGAACTGGCTCGAACGGATCTCGCGACACCATGCCGGAAGGTCCTGGAGAGCTTGGCCGTGCATTGGGAGGGGCTAACGCTGTTCGTGGACGAGCCGCGGATCCCGATGGACAACAATACCTCGGAACGCCGTGCACGCGGTGCCGCAGTGGCACGGAAGAACTTCTACGGCTTGGGGGCTCTCTGGAGTGGCCAGTTGACGGCGGCTGCGTTCTCGATCTTCGCCACGCTGGCGCTATGGGGGCTCAATCCCCGCAAGTGGCTGACATGGTATTTCGAGCACTGCGCGGCGGCCGGGGGCAAGGTCCCCGGCGACATCAGCATGTTCTTGCCCTGGAACCTGAGCCCCGAAAAGAAGGTGGAACTGGGTGGTTGCGCTTCGATCGAAGCGAATGACACTTCGTAGATCGATCGGGCACGTACACCGATGCCGACCCTCAACAACAAGTGGCAAGTCAGCCAACTCCCTTCTCGCCGGAAGCTGGACTGGGCCGGACTATGCGCTGTACTGAACAAACGGGACCGGCGAAGCTTTACCACATTCAGAACGCAAGTATTTAATCCATTTGAAGTTAGTAAAGGTACTCTATTTTATCCGTCCCTAATGACCCACGACGAAGGCACAAGAAGAGACAAATCGACCTCGCGTATCCGCTCGAATGGTCGTATTTTAGCCATGTGGCAAGCTGACCTACGTAGTTGCGGTTCGTTGCAGCAACGCCAAGATTCCGTTCGACGCATTGGGGCAGATGCTTTCACCCTGACTTGTGGCCCGGCGGCTGGGCATCTGATGTGCAGACCACTGACGAAGGCCGTTGCTCAGCATCTAACTGGACGACGTCATCCATCCTATTTCCGCAACGAGGGTTACGCAAAAACCAGTATTATACCTCACCGGGCTTTAGATCCACGCGAAGATTTTGTGAATTTTATAGATTGCCGTAAATTCTGTTGCTAAACTAGATTATGCAGGTTCTAACGGTCAAACTTGCCCGGCCAGATAACCTCGTTTTTCCGCCGGGCAAAGCCTAAACCGCATAACGCGGAGCAAACATCATGTCCAACCGGCGGCGCAACTTCCGAAAAGCTATGGTGAACGTAGGTGCTGGGAGCCCTCCCGATGTTTACACCCGCGTTGCACGAAATTTGCTTGACAAGAAAGATGAACAGGTTCAGGGTACGGTTCCGGCACCCCAACCGACTATGAACATGCGTAAATCTCTTAAACATAAAAAGCTAGCGGAAAGCGGTACAGAATTACCAACCGCAGAGCTTCTTAGCGATGGCGATACATCGACTCTCTCTGATCTCGCCACGCTCAGATCAGAAAGCCTCGCTCTTTTCAAGAAGTCGGAACCACATTGGGTTACTTTGATCGAGCGACGTCGGAATCGCCTTACTAGTCCATTCGCCAAGACTGTTGCCGCATATCTCCTGGAAGAACGCGTGTACAATCCGCTGGACACTTCATCGAATGAGAAAGCCGCTTGGACCCTTGCAGAAGCTATGATGAGGAACGTTCGTCCGGGATTTGCGCAGAGGCTCTCACACGCCCCTTCTTCTTCGAGTTCCTCCTCCGTGGGGCCGGACTAACATCGGGCTGTTCATTTGGCCGGCGCTCAGAATATGTTGAGACGCTGATGCCATGAACTCCGCCCAGCACAAGTAGATTCTCCGTTCGCTCATCTATTCTTCCATCCGCACTTAGTTCTCTGGCGCACTTATTCGTTAAACATAATATCAATCCATCATCATGTTGCGGCAGATCAATTTCAACGATTCCAGTCTCGCGGTCTTTCCAGAGAGCGACTGTCCGGCTCGTTTTATGCTTCCCAGATGGCCTCATGGCATGGGAAAGTTTAACCATACCAAAGCTCGTAAAGGTTAGAACTGACGTTCCCGGATCGTCTGCCAAAACCGTTGCATAATGACTAGACCAGCGCTCTGCCAATTGAGGTCCGTCCATCAGCAACGCAATTAGGAGCGATGGTCCGATTGCTCGCACCGCAGTTGCTATAGGGTCTTGCCGTGCCAAGTCCTCACAAATTAATGCACATAAACACAACCACTCGTTGATTGCTAGGCATCTCAGTTCACGTTGGGCGATCTCAATGCCTTCCCACCAACCCCGATCCGGATGAAGCTTTGATACTAGTCCGTATGCGGAGATCTGGCTGGCGTCCAAGAGCCATCTATGGTGTTTGTGTTGAATGAAATCTGTGATCGTCAGATAGATTCCAACCTGGTTTACGCCATATCCATTGGCTGTGCCACGAATCCCCGCAATTAACAAGAGCTGCTTCTGGATAGCTAATAACTTAAGATCTTCATATTCCTGTTTCGTTAATGCCATTTCTGGCAACACGATACCGTGAATGTTGTCGTCTCCAAGCACGGTGCTAGCTCGTTCAAGCAACTGAACGACAAGTGCTATTATTGTTAAGCCTTTGTGTTTTAAGACGGTTTTTGGACAATATGTAAATAGATGTTGTGGTCGATGCGCGTTGCCGTCCAGACCTTCTGGCAGCGCATGAATATCAGATGGATGAATGTCCATAGGCCAGGGAATGAGGAGTAGGTTTAGGTGCTTAAGCTGCGCTTGGGCCACGCCACCGGTGTCACTTGAAAGACGGCCCCACCCATATGCGCGTGACCACGTAATCTTAACCTCATCCGCGGGACAAAGAGCAAGATGAAGGGACAGAGACCGCAAGGTCATACCGGTACGCGGTGTATGCAGTTTGGGAAGCACGCGTACGCGGGATGGATGTACAATATCACAAAGCGTCATACCGTAGGGAGAATCTCGATAAGCATCTAAGATATCCGATGCTTGTATCAAAAAGTAGTTGTCGGCTTGTATGTCCTTAACGAGCGGATCAGTAGGCCGCCCTGGGAATCCAACTCCAGCGCAGGCTTCGTCACTCGCCGCCAGTAGGTTAAACAGTGCCCTGTATATGGTGGGTTGGTTCGACAAATCACATAGTGACATAGCCCCGTTTGCAACGATAGTTTTCCACCATCTTCCAACTTCACGCGGATACCGAGTGCGATCATCGAGCGGTGGGTAGAGTTCTCTCCACTTCCTTCCGATTATCGAAAGTTCATGCGTCCATATTCGAGCAGGCACTTCTGGTTTCCAATCCACAAGAAGTGCGTCATGTGCAAGAACTTTGCGATATGCCCCTGTTACATGTAGAAGAGAGGCGACCACGGCAAACATATCAGGCGGCCAGGTCGGTAATATGGGTGATCGCTTCGGGGGCCAAACCGAGGGTGCCAAATATTCAATATACTGCCTGAGCGTACACGTATCCGGGGCCGGCGACGGCCCTGTGCCCGTACTCATCGAATCGGATCCTTCGCAGGGGTCAAATAAGCTACGCGCGCTGAACAGCGGCTGGTCGTCAGACATCGTCGTAATTACCGGGTATATCAGGTATGAAGGGATAGTGAAAGCTTGCGGTGCAACAATGGCGGCGCCAACTGCACCCCGAGTTAGGATTCTAGGTATTAACGCCGTTCGAAGCAGAAGGTTAAGTTATCCTCTCAGCTATACGGCTGACTCAAAAACGGGCGTTTCGTTGGAAGAAGACCTCGCCGGTGGGACCGATCAGGGAAATGGAGTCAATTCCGATCACGAAGACGGCAGCGCGTTCGGCGGCTGAGAAGTGTGCGCCGAGATCAGCGCACGCAACCACGTTGCTCGGCGCGCGTTTTGCGCGTGGATGCAATCGTCAAGACGAGATGTGGCGCGACGGCACGCGCCAGATCGGGCTCAGGACAAGAACGGGACCGGTGAAAAACGTCGTCGTGCTTGAGCCACCATCGTATCGCACACCACAGGCTGCCGTGCTGGCCGCAGCAGGATGACCAGGCTGCCAAGACGAAGCTCCTAAAGCGGAGCTGCTTGCGGTCCTGGACCAGAGCCTGGGTCAGTGATGAACCCGTTACGGGCGACTCGATCGCTTGACGGCACAAGCGTCGCTGACTCCTGCGCTATCAAGGGTGGATTGGACATCCCATACTTCACGAAGACTTGTTCTCACATCGCTCGTTCACGCCGATTCTGAACCGTTGCCGGAGCCGCACCAACGCGCACTGGGCGAGGGGTGTTATCGTGCTCGTTCCAATCGTTTTCTCCTTGTTGAGGCGCGATCCGCGGTTCAGCGGGCTCTTCGACCAGGACCCGAGCCACCAGGCCACTTCCACTGAGGATGGTGCGTGCCGTGTCTTGAATCCCAAGATCGTGTTCGACACGAACGGCTGGACTCGTGACGGCTCGCGACGCTGTCAAGCAGCCTCTGGGCCTCGCCTTGTTGATGAGCCAGCGGCCCAACTCCACGGTTGCGCCAAGGCGATGGTGAATTCAGCGACATCGAGCATAACGCGCGTGAGTTGGGGAACAAGTTAGGTGCGTCGAGGCTCGATCGACATTGCGGCCCTACTTGACTGCCGACGATCTTCAGACTGCCGGGTCAATCTGGCGATGGGAACAAACTGGTGTCAGATCACCTTCTTGAGGGAACAAGCCGACGTGTCCTGGAGACACATGGTCAATTATCGGCGCGATTTATGTATGGCGTCCCCGGAATGCGGCGTCCCCGGAATGCGGCCGCCTTTCTGCTATGGTTTCAAGGCGGCCCCACGAGAACCAGCGACGCCCAGTAATACGGTGGCTTCCACTTCTCCTGCTTCCGGACCCAGCGTTTGGCTTCTTGCAAGAAAGTAACATAATCCACCGGCTTGCCCGCTTTCTCGGCATGTGCCAGCCCGCTGCAAAATCGGCTCACCAGGCTGGCCGCCGCTTCGTCGTCCACCAGCCAGTTGCTCGCCACGACCCGGCGCGCGCCGGCCACGAGGAACCCGCGTGAAAGCGCCCATGTCCCTTCACCTTTCTGTTGTGGTCCATAATTCGTCTCGCACGCCGACAGGATCGTCAGCTCGCAGCCCTTGAGGTTCAGCTCGCAGATCTCGGCGAGAGTGAGAAAGCCATCGTCATCGGTTCGTGCCGTTTTACCGGGGGTCAGCGCCAGCGATCCGAAATAGTTGCCGTAAGAGGCATCCGCCAGGCCGTGGCAGGCCATGTGAAGCACCTTGCGGCCAGGAGCCCAGTAGCGAATGGCTCGCTCGGTCGCCGTGGGGCCGATGAACATTGCCGCGCCGATACCCGCATCACCGAAACTGCTTGTGACCCAATGGGCCTCGGTGCCCGAATGGGGCAGGCGCGGCAGCTTGCCACCGGCAACCGCGTACCGCGAGCGCGAGGTCAAGAAGCCGCTGGCGTCAGCGTCTGGCTGCGCCTGGTCCCCCTGCGGATAGTCCGGATCGCCCAGGGCCAGCACCGGCTCGCGATCGGGCGGAGACGGGACGACCGGGCGATCGCTCAGGTTCATCAGCACGGCCACCGATGGCGCGTAGACGATCGGCGGGCCGGCGTCGAGCAGGTATTCCGGATCGTTGTCCTCGTCAACCACCAGCGCCTCAAACGGGACTAGCGCCAGCGGGCCGTCGGGAACGACGATCAGACGCTTAGCTTTACCCGTCAGGATGCCCTGGCGCTCTGGCTCGGGCACCAGCGCTCGCCACAGCGCCGCCAGCTTGGCCGTGGGAACCTCGGCCTTCGGATCGCTGAGCGGCCCCATCACGCCGGCTTCCTTCTCCTTGATCAACGCATCGAAAAGCCGCCCCGCGGTGAGCGGTCCAGGCTTGACGTCTAGTGCGGACGCTTCGCCAGCACCAAGCTCCAGCCGTACCATCCGCGCCGACTCGCGGGTTACCACAGCGACATAGCCGGCCTCTTCGCCAAGGAGGTAGACAAGTAGCAAATCACCCGGCTTGAGCACGCGATCCCGAACCACCTCCAGCTTGAGCGGCTCGGCCTGGTGGGTGATCAAATCCCGATAAACTGGGCTGCTGTTGCGGGCGTCGCGCTCGAAGTCGTAGAGCGCGTAGCGGGCCTCGGCGAGATCGGCTTCGAGACGTTTTGCCTCGTCGGGATGGGTTTTCGGATTCACGAGGCTCAACTGCCGCTCGAGGCCGGCGGCTTGGACCTTCAGCTCGGCTCGGCGAGCCCGTACATCCGCTGTTACCGCAGCGGACCGACCGGCATCGAGATCAGCTCCGGCCATTCGCAGTTCGTCCAAAAGCGAGCGAGCATGGGATCGCTCGATTGCTCGAAACGCTTCTTCGGAAGCTCCCAGCTCCGTCTGCCAGTCGACCATTCGCTCGAATGCCCCCGCGAAGGTGCTGAACACCCCGGCTCGTTCGCGCTCGGCACCGGAGGCATGGCCGCGCTGCTGCTCCGCAAGCTCCAGCGCCTTATTCAAATCTGCGACCGCAGCGACCTGGCGGCCTGCCTTCCAACCCAGCAATGCGCGCAATCGATAGCTTTCAAAACGATCTCTCGAAGCGACTCCGGCCCGCGCCCCGATAGCGATCGCTCGGTCCAGGAGCGGCACGGCCTCTGCGTATCTGCCCTGAGCCCAGTACGTCCACGCCAGATTGTTGAGGCCCATGGCTACGTCGCGATGATCCGGCCCCGCGGCGTTCTCCCAGACTGCCAGAGCTCGATTACAGAGCGGCTCGGCATTGGCATAATGTCCCTGCCTCCAGTACAGAATCGCCAGGCCACTCAGGCTCGTCGCCATATCGGGATGATCAGGCCCCAAGGCCTTCTCCTTGATTGCCAGGGAGCGTTTGTGGAGCGGCTCGGCGTCGGCGTAGCGCCCCTGGTGGATGTACAGATTTGCCAAGTTGTTGAGGCTGCTGGCGACATCGGGATGTTCGGACCCCTGGGCCTTCTCTCGGATCACCAGAGCGCGATTATGGAGCGGCTCAGCGTCGGCGTACCGTCCCTGGCTGTCGTACAAGAGACCGAGGTTGTTGAGGATGCTCGCGAGGTCGGGATGCTCGGACCCCAGGGCCTTCTCTTTGATCGCCAAGGCGCGTTTGAGAATTGGCTCGGCCTCGGCATATCGGCCATGACTCTGGTACAGATTGGCTAGGTTGTTGAGACTATTGGCCACGTCTGGATGCCCGGACCCCAGGGACCTCTCTCTGATCGCCAAGGCCCGCTCCTGCAGCGGCTGGGCCTCGGCGTCGCGCCCCTGTTTTTTGTACAGCCCAGCCAAGTTGTCGAGGCTCGCTGCCACGCTTGGATGATCGGGCCCAAGTGCCCTCTCTCGTATCGACAACGCACGTTTGCAGAGTGGCTCAGCCTCGACGTAACGGCCTTGTTCATGGTACAGTGCCGCAAGGTTATTGAAAGTATTTGCCACTGCGGGATGATTGGGCCGAAGGGTCTTCGCGTAAATCGCCAGAGTGCGTCTCATGAGAGGCTCGGCTTCGTCGTATCGGCCCTGTGTTACGTAAAGTCCCGCCAGGTTGTTGAGAATCAACGCCGCACCGCGATGATCGACACCCTTCATATGCTCCCATATCGCCAAGGCGCGTTTAAAGAGCGGCTCGGCATCGGCGTAGCGGCCTTGATTTACATTGAGATTCCCCAGGCTGTTGAGGGTTTCGGCGACGTCGGGATGCTCACGGCCGAGGGCCTTCTCGCGTACCGCCAGGGCGCGATTAAACGCGGGCTCGGCATCGGCGAAGCGGCCCAGGTGGAGGTACAGGATAGCAAGGTTGTTGAGGCTATCAGCCACCTTGGAATGATTGGGCCCCAGCGTGCTCTCCTTGAAGGCCAGATCGCGCATATAGAGCGTTTCGGCCTCGGCATAACGGCCTTGTTCACAGTACACATTGGCCAGGTTATTGGACCAGTTTGCGGCGGACCGCTGGTTCCCTTGGCCGGCGGCGACCTCCAGTTGTTGCCGCGCAATCTGCTCTGCCTCGGCAAGGCGTGCGGATGCATAGGCAGCGTTGAACCTATCGAAGGCGCTCTGAGCCTGGGCTGCGCCCGGTCGCATCAACGTGAGGCAGGTCATTCCGAACAGGAGCCACAGGCGAATTCGGCATCCAGCCGGCCAGCAAAACCACTTCACGGTTCAAACCCTCACAATACTTCCTGTGGAGAAAAGCCGCTGGCCGGGCACCAGTGCCCTGGCCAGAATCAATGCGCACGGCCTTGATCATTGGCGGGTGTTCTCAACGGCCCAGATTCTTCAATTCTTCCGGATCGACATAACGAATATGAACCACCGCGATCGGCTTGCCGATCTTGACGTCGTCCCGCTCCTTAATTGTGAGCTTGCGGAAAGTGCCGAGGTCCGTTGCGTTTGCTCCGCGGGACCTCGCTCCGGGATCGCCCATGGGTTCGTAAAAAGCGGCCGTAATCAGGCCGATCTGATCGGTGAATCCCTGGCGCGCCGCCAGCCCTTTCGCCGCTTCGGTCACCTTGAATGACCGGATTCCGCCTTCTTCGCCCGTTTCCACGGCGAAACCCTGAATCGAGTTTTCCTTCCTGTCTGCCGGGTCGAGGATGTGAAAGCGCGCCTCGTTGAGACTCATGCGCTTGCCGATTGCCATGATCCTCACCGACTTGGCGTTCTTCGGCGTGGCCGGCGCGGCGCGGGAGGTGCAGGAACAGGCGGCGCGGGTTGACCAGTATTCGCTGTTTGGACGTCAGGCTCCGGAAGCGTGTTTAAACCATCAACAAGAAGTCGCATGCACGCCAGGCGCCCGCTCAAATTTTCGATATCGATTCGGTACTCTTCGCCGCGCCTTAGTGGCACGTAAAAGTTGTTGTCCTTGAAGACGCCCTGGCGTTCCTGACCGTCAACCATGATTCGGAGACGGAACGGGAAACCGGGGTCTTGGAGGGGATGTGGGCCCTTGGCGAGCTCGTCGAGCCGCCGGATCACCACGTCTTCAAACGGTCGAGTTTCGTCGGCTGAGCCCTGGCTCGGCGGGCGGCGAACGTCGGCTGTGTATTTGATGCTGCGTCCGATCATCGCCCATTCGTTTTCATTGAGGAACGCCGCCCCGCCCACGGATGCTACTACTTCGTCTCCGTCGGTGCGGAGGAGCTTGCATCGGATATCCACGACCCCGCCGGTCCGCCCGCGAAACGTTCCCTCCAGGAGGGCGTCCAAGCCGTGAAGGCTCTCTGCAAGACCTTTCTTGCGTGCTTTCGAGCCCGAATCTTCGATCGTATAGTTCTTTGCGATCAGGGCGGAGCGGATCGAGCGGCCGTCGACAACCTCGTACTTCCCCTCGCCAAGTGTTCTTAATTGTCGCTCGATCTCAGCGGCGCAGTCTTTTCCCAAAAGTCCGAAATCGGCACCAAGAAATTCACCCGTCGAGGTCTGCGTGATGAACTCCGGAAGTACTCCAACCTTGGGAAGCCGGCGCTCCTCCGCGGCCTGCGCCAATTGGGCGGCCATGTCCTTGATCAACTGCTTGAGACTTTGCGGCACCAGGCGTATGACGACGGGCGTTCCGAAGGCTCCCGTGCCGATGATTCTTACGGGGGTTTGGGCCTGCTTGAGGACGAGCTTGGCTGTGCGCTCCGTGTGCCCGTGGACGTAGTTGTAGAGCTCGTCGATGTCGACGTTGCCGTCCAGGTCAACGTCGGCGTGGCCCTTGAGCGCCTGGTTGAGCCAATAGCTGAAGAGCGACTGGCGCTTCTCCGGCCAGATTTGGCTGGTTTCTGCTTCCGTGGAGCTCGCGAGCGTGACGACGCGAGCAAGGCCCTTGAACAGCCGGTCGAGCTGGTCGGTGGGAATGCGCGCGGTAGAGTCTTCCGGCTTGTCTGTGCCCGCGTGGCAGGCGTCGATGATCAACAGCTTGTAGCGGGCCTTGCTATCCGCGAGCTCGTTTGCGAAACCAGTCGAGCGGAATCATGGTCGCGGCCGGGTCCGCAGGGTCGCCGTCGAGCGGGACCAAATAAAGCTTGCCCGATCGGTCGCGAATCCCGTGGCCGCTGAAATAGAGGATCAGCGAGTCGTCGAGTCCGGGCTGGCTGAGCCATTTCGGCAAGCCGGCAAACAGGTTCCTTTTGAAAGGACGTTTCGTCTCGTCGCCGGCAGACTCTGTGATCTCTTCAATGCAATCCCGCTCAAAGCCGCCGCGAGCCTGCAGCGTCGCGGAGAGTTGCAGAACATCGTTGACCGTGTGCTCGAGCGGACGAACTTTCTCGTAGCCCTCGATTCCGATAAGCACGGCCCAAGATTTGGGTCGAGCCTCGCTGTGAGATGCGCCCGAGGGGGTCGCCTGAGCAAGGGCCTCGACCCCAACCATGAAAACGGCCGCCGCGACGGCGCGGAAAGAGCCAGCTAAATGGCCTTGCGTGATTCGGGGAGGGCGAGGCTCCAAAGATCGTGCAAAGGAATTTCGCAGACCTGCCGACCTTCGAGCTCCCTGGCGATCCATTGCATTTTCTCCGAGCGAGTTGGACCAGATCGTTTGATCAATCAACGTGGAAGTTCAGTACGCCTCGACCCAAGCCCAACAAGTTAACGTCGCGTTAACCGCGAACCTGAGTTCATGGCCTCAAGAACGCCGCGTGGGTAAGTTCCGAATAAAGGACAGGCTCAAATGGCTCCAGTGGATGTTTCACTTTCCGGGCCTCGGCTTGTGCCTCTAGAAACCCCTTGGACGCGAAGTATTTCTTCATGCCCGACCTACACAGCTCATAAGCTTCCGTCAGCTCAACCGGGCCGGCCGCGTTCACGAGTGGGTCGATAAGAAAATACGTCATCACCGAGATGAGTAAGCCGCTGTCCTTGGTCTTGTAAACAGCGGCCTGGCTCAATTCGGCGGTCCGGCAAGCGGCGAGTACGGCGGTATCGCGCTGACCAATGTCTTTGAGCCGGCAAAGTTCGCGGTCGAGGTAATCGAAGGAGACGCCTCGATCGATGCTTTCGCCCTTTTCTTTCGCAGCAAATCCGCCCGCGTGGCAGATATCGAGTATGAAAACGATTTGCCTGCCGTCGAGATTCTGGAGCCACAGCCCGAATTGATCGTCCGTGATCCCCGTTTTCCGAATCAGCGCGTTCTCGACTTTGGGAATCCAATCGTTGGCGGCTCGTTCGTTGGTCGGCCATGATCCCGCGCCGGCAAGCGCCATTAGCGACTGGTAGACGTCGGCTTGCTCCAGCCTTCGCGAGGCGACCAAGGCGTCGAGCCCGGCAAAGTCGTACGGCACAAGGTACTCGTCCTTTTTGTCGGCCTGCCCCTCGTCACCGTTATCGTCGTCGACTTGGCCGCCGTGGCCGGAATGGTAGATGAAGATCGTGTCCCCCGGCTTCGAGACCGATGGGAGCCACTCGGTAATGGCGGCTTCAATGTTTGCGCGTGTCGCCTGCGAGCCCACGAGGACTCGCTGTTCGTCCAGGCGTCCCAAATCGGCGAGCAACGTGCTTATGTGCCGAGCATCGTTCGCGCACGAGGGAAGTGCGCGAGGCTTTGGCTTGACCTTCATGTCATGGAAGGCCTTATCGACCAAGGAGTCGTACTTGTTTTCGGAAACCCCGACAATGAGTGCAAGTCGGCGTCCTTTGCTTTGAGAATGACCCGCGCCACGCTCTGTTGTCAGGACTTGCGTTGACTGTTCCGCCCAGTCGCCGCGAGGGCGCTTGGCAAGTTCTCGTGCGGCTAATTCGAACTCGCGTCGTTGAACCGGCTGGAACCGATCCGCGGCTCCTGTGTGGAGGGCCCATGCTTGGACCGGCATTTTTGCCGCGATGACCTTGATCACCTCTTTGCCTAACGGCGGTCCGATCCTCCAGCGAAAGAGATCGTCTTCTGCGGGAATCGCTACCCACTCTTTGGCTTTGACCTTGTCTTGGGGCTGAATGCGGTTGGGAAAGATCATAAACATCGCGCCATCGGCTTGCTGGTAAAAGACGTACAGATAAGCATCGGCCTCACAGATCGCCCTCACCGCGAGCGTGTCGCCGTCTTGATACTCGCCCGTGAAGTGATTGACCTCCGTTCGAACGAAGAAGCTCGGCTCGTTGTTCTTGAGCATCATTGTAATGTTCCCCGCTCTGGCCGGCTCGGCAGTCTGGCTCCATGAGCGCTGACGGCCGTGGCGCAGAGCGCCAGGCTGACGCCGGTTGTCAGTCGAATAGGTCTCATTTTCATCGTCGACATCTCCATCCTAGCGAGGGTTCTTAAGCAATCTCTTAAAGCCAGCGTCCCCGCGCAATGGGATAAGCTCGGGGTCCTGCTCAATCGTTCCTACGCGAAGTCCCGCTCGGACCGCGAGGTCGAGTGCATCGACGGCCTGAGCGACACACCTCTCTTCGACATGTTCCTTCGCAGCTCTGGGCTCGTCGGTGACTGGGGGCTCGAGGGAGGCGCATCGAGCCATCTCGCGAGCGATGAGGATAAGCTCATCGACGTGACAAAGCCATGCCCGCTGACTTTCTTCGACGGCGGGCGTCGCATTAGCGTCCCCATTGATGATCAGTCGGGCTAACTTCAGAACGACCTCATCGTGGTCAATCAACGCCTGGCGGAAGTGCTTTACCGCCGGTGCCGAGGCGAACGCCGTGCGGTGCTCCACGCCAGCGGCCTTGAGCTGATCGACACTGCGAAGCTTGCGGCCTGTGGCCAGGCCGAGGTAGGCGATGAGGTCGCGTACCTCTCCGAGCAGACTGCGAGCTTTGAGGTCGTCGGGCGACTCACCGACAAGTGCCTCAAGTAGGCCTGCAGCGCCGTCAATTCGGTATGCTCGCGCTTTTCGGACGTAGCGCCGCCCAGCCGTCGGAGGGCCTCATCGGGCTGGTTATCGCGGAATCGCAGTTTGCCGTCATTGAACAGGGTCTTGGCGAGCTGCCGGCGAACGGGCACGAGTTGCGCGTCCCTTCGAAGCAATGCCTCCCGAATCGCGCGAGCATTCGCTAAAGCTTCGAGCGCCGCGGGCACGTTGCCCTCGCGAATGTGCCGCCCGGCCACCGAGTGGTGGTAGCTCGCCAGGTCATCTTGAAAGCGGACCACAGAGCCGTAGCGCTCGGTCAGCTCCGTCAGCAGACGCCCGGCCTCATCGAGCGACGCCTGAGCGGCCTTATCGTCGTGGCGTGCGGTCTGGATGTTCGAGAGGTTGCCAAGCGTGGCGGCAAGATCGTCGCGGAAGTCGGCGAATAGCGGGTGTTCGTGGACGAGCGCGCGACGAACGTCTCGAGCGAGCTCGATGCTCTTGCTTGCCTCATCGAGGTCACCGTTCGCCGCTTGCAGAGCGCCGACCCTGTCGAGTGCTCGACCGAATAGGGTACGAGCGCGATGGTCCTCGGGCTGAAGCCGGATCAGGTCGTGCGCAAGATCGCGGGCTCGTCCGGCGTCGGCGAGGGCATCAAGTGTCCGTCCAAACTCGCCACGAAGTATCGCCCGATTGATCAGCGTTCGCCCTAGCTCGGTCCGAAGTGCCGGGTCATCCTGCTGCTGCACGGGTTCTGTATCCAACAGGCGGCACGACCTCTCAAATGCCGCCTCAGCCTGCGCCGGCTGGCCGTGGTCGCGCCGGAGGATGCCGAGATCCGCCCAGCTTCGAGCGAGCTGCCGACGGAGGCTCGAGATCGTTGGGGTGCTTGGGAAGAAGGCTCGCGCAAAGCTCGATCGACCGCGTGAGCGCGTCCACGGCCTTTTGCTCTGGTCCAACCTCGCTCAACAAAAGGCCCAGTTCCGCCTGCACCCGTGCGATGCCTCGTATTCGACGGGCGGGCGCGCTCCCCAGCGCCTCGTGAATCGCCAGCGCCTCTCGATACAGGGCAATGGCCCGGTCCTTTGCCCCGATCGCTGCCAGAACGGTGGCGTGTGACTCACACGCGTTTGCGAGCCGCTCCCGATCCTCAACCCGCGTACCACGGTCGGCGTCGAGCTGTGCCCGGAGTTTTTCGTAAAAATCCGTCTGGACCGCTAGGAGCTTTTCACGGGGAGCCGCCATTGTCGGCTGCCGCATCAACTCATCGTCGGTGATGACTTTGCGGATCTTATCCACGGTGGCGAGGGCCAGATCGCCGCGCTCCTGGGCAACCCGCCGAGTCTGACTCTCCCGGATGTAACCGTAGGCCAGCAAGGGGACGGCGACAATCGACATCAAGCCCACGGAGACGACCAGCGTCCGGTGCCTTCTGATCCAGCGGCCGATCCGAACCTGCGGAGGCTCGCGGTAGGCAGAAACCGGTTCGTCGACCAGAAAACGGGCCACGTCTTCAGCCAGGGCCGAGGCAGCATCGTATCGAGCTTTCGGCTCGTACGACATCGCTTTCAGACAAACGGCCTCAAGACTTCGCGGGATCGTCGACTTGACTTGCGCGGGGCCGGGTAGCGGGCTGCCGCGATCCGAGAGAGATAGGCTGAACGGTCTTCGCAGGCATCCAGGATGTAGGGTGCACGGCCGCCCAAAATGGAATAAAGGATGGTCCCAAGACCAAAGATATCGCTTCGGAGGTCTGCCTTGCCCTTCAGTTGCTCCGGAGACATGTACGCATCCGTGCCCGTGGGCCCATCAGAACCAGCCGTCGACTCGGTCGGGTTCCGTTCGGCGTTTGTGTCACGACGTCGCGTCTGGCGATCGATCGCCGTGGCTAGCCCCCAGTCAACCACCACGGCCTCGCCGAAACCCCCGACCATGACGTTTTGAGGCTTCAAGTCGCGGTGAATCACCCCACGCTGATGGGCATACTCCAAAGCGTTGCACACCGTGATAAAGTGGCGCAACAGCTCGTTCCATAGTAGAGAGCGCGAACGCGGTTCGGAATTGTCCGTTGCGAGATGATATTCGCGGATCATGCTGTGAAGCGTTCGGCCGCCAACAAGACGCATCACGGAATAGGGAGTTTCTTCATCAGCTCGTGCAATTTCATGGACCGTCAAAATCGAGGGATGCTCTAGCCCCGCCGTGATTCTGCCTTCGTCTTCGAACATCTCCCGAACTCGACGGCCGCCACTCGGTCCGGATCGCGGCAATTTGATCGCGACCGGCCGTCTCAGGTGCCGATCATACGCGCTCCATACCCTACCAAGGCCCCCTGCACCAATGAACCGAGTGAGTACGTATCGACCGTTGTCCAGCGATTTAGCGAGGATGCACGCCTGTACGTCATTGCGGTTCGGAAATCGCTCCGAATACTGTTCGACCGATGGCAGGTCATCCGGGAACGGATACTCATGGCGAGCGACGAACTCGGTCTCGATTAGCTCAATCGGGAGCGACTCTAGGGAGCTAAACTCCGCGAAGTCTGGGCCGAGTTCGCGGACATATTCCTCTAGTGACAGTCCTCGCTTGCATTCCCAGCTTACCAGCAGATGCGAGATGGCGAGGTCCACAGCCAGGTCCGGTTGCTCATCTTTCGGGAACCGCAGAACCCAATCGCGAATGATGGCCGCGGTAGGAAATGGCTGGATGCGACAGGCTGCGATGAACTTCTTGCGACAGGCTTCCCAGTCGTCGATTGGGGGGGCGGTCGTGCCTGACGACGTTGGCCCTATCCGGTCGTTTACTGTCTCAGAACAGTCCATCGACGGCGTCCTTCATTAGCCGGATGATGCGCTGGACATTTCGAACGCCCATCCCGAGTTCGTCCGCGATCTCCTTTGGCGTCAGTCCTTCAAGGCGACGCTCCAAGATGCTCATTGCGTCTTTGTGAATTCCGCGCAACCTTTCCGCGATCATTTCCAGGAGATCTTCCCGTGTGTCCTGATTTGGCTTGTCGGCCAGCTCTTTGATGAGATCGATGTCGTGAATCTCTCGGCCGTCACGACGACGTCTCGTCGAGTAGCGTCTCTTCTCGTCGCGTAGGACGTATTTGACAATGACGTAGAGCTTTCCGCGCAAGTCCGAGCGGTTTCCGAATGTCGGCGAATCCCCCGTCCCTGCGCCTTTGTAAGGAGCCGGCAGAGTGCGTCGTTGAGCACGTCCTGGCTGTCGATTACCGCCTGGAACCTCGCACCCCGGTTCTGTTGTACGTATCGAATCAGCTCAATCATGAGGCCGCGTAGCAGATCCGAGAGATCAAACTGAGCGTCTGCGTCTCCGGTCTTCCACCGCTCCCAGGCGTTGGTCACCGAATGAGTCGAATGAGCAAGGTCTTCGTTTCCGCCGCCTGTCAACATGGCGCGTATGCTTCCGGCGGCGATCGGCCGCTCGATCCGACCAAACGACGGTGTTGGTTGGGACCTGATCCACTTTCCAATCTACTCGATCGTGAGATTTGATCCAGGGGCCAGCTTTTTCTGCGCATGCTGTGTCACTTCGCAATGTCCCAGCGTGCTGATCGTGCCCAAATCGTGCGTCGGCGCTTTAGTTGGTCTCTCATTTCCAGTGCTCGCCGTGGTCACGGCGAACCCACTGGAAAGGTGCTCCGCGATCGCGCCAGAACCGTCGCTGAGGACTCGTACCGGCTGAAGTCGGGATAATCAACAGTTTTCCTTACTCACCTTTGGAGGATCCGAACATGGCGGCGTTCCTGTTTCTCGTTGGCCTCGTCGCACTGTTCTTGTTCCCACCGGCGGGAATCGTCCTGCTGCTGATCGCGTTCTTCTCGGCCGTCTCCGCGAAGAATTAAATGAGGTTGGCAAGCCCCAACCTGGGGAGACACCAATGACGAATTCTCGAATTGCCGCCCGCCAAATGCCGCCCAGGCAAGCCAGGCGCTTTCAATCCGCGCTGGAGCCACTTGAGAGTGCGCCAAATGCTCTCGAGTGTTGGGTCGATCGCTACCCCACACCGCGCGACACCGCAACAACCGACTATGGGACCAAGCGATTAAGTGAGGCCAAGCACATTCGCCGATTTCTCATCGGAACCTGTTTCCACTCAGTGTACCTGGTACTCGCGGCTGCATTTGAGTTTGACGATTCTCTTAATCATTACCCCCATCACGAGAGAGTTTCACAACCATGACCAAGGTTACACGGCGGCGGTCGAGGCTGGATGCAAAGGGTCGTCGGGCTCTCAGGCCGCTGGTAGAACTCTTGGATCGCCGCGAACTCCTAAGCGGCTACAACGTCCGGCTCAACTCGCCATCCGAGATTGGAACGTCGATCGCGGGACAATCACAGCACTACGACCACCTTGCGGATTTCCAGGCAACGGATCCGAACGGTCTCGCTTTCACGAGCGATACCGGATTCACCGCACTCGTCAATTGGGGCGATGGAACGGTGTCAACCGGAGAGATCACCCCGAACTATCGAGGCCTGAGCGGACTCTTCGATATCTCGGGCGAGCATGAATTCCCGAACCCGGGTAACGGCGAGTACGGCGTCCAGGTCAAGCTCACGGACCCCGCCGGGGGCATCTGGTACGCAAGACCCTCGACCGCAACAGTAGAGCCTCGACCGGATAATCTGGTCGTTAGTCCAGTCGGGACCGACACCTTCAGCGTTACGACGGGGCAGCCGTTCCAAGGGGCTGTCGCGACGATCCAAGTCGCCGACCCCAACGTGCCACTGACAGGACTGACCGGCGTCTTCGACAACGGCGACGGAACCCAGTCTTTGGCGACCATCGTACCGGCGAGCCCCGGCCCAGGATGGGTGGTTTCCGACCCTCATCCGTTCACTCGGCCAGGTACTTACTTCATCGTCTTGCAATTAACCGACGATCAGGGGGACACACCACGCGTGCTCCAAGGCCACGTGATGGTCACGGCACCGTCACCAGCCCCACAACCCCAGCCGCAGCCGGTCGGGACGACTAACGAACTCGGATCGCTCTCCGAACAGTATGAGAGCGGGGGCCGAGGGCCCGGCACCGTCTCTTTGGGACGTGGGGATCCCGGAGGTGTGTCCTACGGAACCTACCAACTCAGCTCAACGCGAGGAACTGTCCGGCAATTCGTGAACGAGTTCTACCCTACGCAATTCCGCGGTTTGGTTCCGGGCCAGCGCGGTTCACAGCCCGATGGAGACAGATAGCGGGAGCCGATCCCGCAGGGCTCCACGCGAATGAACACCAGTTCATCCAGGAAAGATTCTACGACCCGGTGACTACGCAGGTCAACGAGCGGTTCGGATTGGATGTGGCGAATCGTAGCGCGGCGTTGCGAGACGTCTTTTGGTCCACTGCCGTGCAGCACGGCCCACACGGGGCTGAGGGAGTCATCGCAAATGCCCTTCGGCCCTTACTTCGAGACAATTCGATCAATGATATCGACGACGAGGCCATCATCCGGGCGATCTACGCGGAACGCGGGCGGATGAACGCAAGGGGCGGCCTCGTCTATTTCCCGGGCGTCACGCGGGTGTACGACGGGGCTTGCTCAACCGCTTCATAGACGAACAAGGCCAAGCTCTGAGATTGCTTCAGAATGAACTTGGATTCGTATAGCCCATTTAGGGAATTCGCCAAACCAACGAAGCACCCTTTGCCTGCGGAAATGCGACTGGTGTGGCGCGACAGGTGGGCAGCCGGAACAGAAGGTCGGGAAGGTGTCCGTGTCCTTTACCCGAGACCAACAAGAATCGCTCGGTCTGAGGATTTCTAGGAAGCGGGTGATGAAACCGGGACGCGATTAGTTCTGGGGGGGATGAAACCGGGACGCGATTAGTTCTGGCGGCCGATTGGGATGAAACCGGGACGCGATTAGTTCTGGCGGCCGATTGAACAAGCCGGCGAGCAGTCCGTTTGCCTGGAAAATCCCCAAACGCACCGGAGTTTCCTGATCAATCACCGCCAAATTGCGTGCGTCTTTTGCAGCCGAAATCGCCTTGGCTTTATTCCACGAAAGGAATAGATTCGCTCCCTGGAATAGGAGCTCCCAATGGAATGGGATGTTCAGCTTGATGCGGATTTCGCGGTATGGCTCGCCGCCCTGGATGCCGGTTGCGGCGCGAGATCGTCGCCCATGCGAACCTGTTGAGAGAGCATGGGCCGCAGCTCGGCCGACCTTATGTCGATACGCTGGAGAATTCCGAGTTCCCCAATATGAAGGAGCTGCGGGTGCAGTTTCGGGGGGACCCTTGGCGAGTGCTCTTTCTTTGCCTTTGATCCTCGCCGGACGGCCATCCTGCTGGTCGGCGGCAACAAACGTGGCGATAAAACGATGGTACAAAAAACACCTGCCAATCGCCGATGAACGGTTCCGGCAGCACCTGCAACGTCTCAGGCGGTGAGGTCATCATGGCAATACGATTAGATGAGTTCGTGGCAAAGCTGCCCAGGAAGGAACAGCAAGCCATCAAGAAACGGACAGCAGAGCTGATTGCCGAAGAAGCAACGTTGCGGCAATTGCGCGAGGCTCGCGAGCGTTCTCAAGTCGAGATGGCCGAAAAGCTCCACATCAACCAGGCAGCCGTTTCCAAACTCGAACGCCGCACTGATATGTATCTCAGCACGCTGCGAAATTATATCGAAGCCATGGGCGGCAAGCTGGAAATCATCGCCCGCTTTCCCCAGCAAACCGTGCGGATCAACCAGTTCGAGGCGCTCGACCCCGAAAATCATCCAAAAGTATGAAGTCGCGCGAGCGCACGCATCCCGAGACCGCGTGGAGCAGTCTTGAGAGGGTTCGGCATGGGTTCGGTGTCAGTTCGGTTTTCCCTGTTTTCGCCCGCGGTGTCCGAAATTTCAACTCTTGATGCGGATTTCGCGGTATGGCTCGCTGCCCTGGATGCCGGGTTACGACGCGAGATCGTCGCCCATGCGGACCTGTTGAGAGAGCATGGGCCTCAGCTTGGCCGACCTTATCTCGATACGCTGGAGAAAAGCCTCAGTGCTGACGGTGGGAGCACCAGTGCATCGCTCTTGTCCCCGGTCTTCATTTCAAGCCGCACGCCCCTTGCGTTTCCGAGGTGGGCCGCGAGCTTCTCTCCCAACTCCCTGGCGACGGCCGCATCGGCCCTGGTGGGTGTGACCATCTTGTTTCCGTCGAGTCGCCGGGCCATGTCGCATAGCCTCCCATCAAATTCCAGGCGCTCCGCAAGCTTGTTGCAATCGAGACGTACTCGCAACAAACGAAACGCTGGCCAGGCATGACTCGCGGCTGAATCTCAAGGCCGATCGAGGAACGTCTGCGCGCCGAAAATCGCCTTCTGAAGCAGCCAGACTGATCGGTGGAGGCGAGGCGGTGCCGCGACTTCCCGATTGACTGCCTTTTTCTTGGAGGGCGCGGACCACCGCGTGGTCGTCGGCGACGGCGACCTCCGAGCATGCTACAAGAGGAACTGTGCCAGTTCGGGCCCGAGCCGCTCGATCTCCCGCTCGAGCGCGGCGTAGGCGGCCTCGGCGCCGCCCAGGTCGCCCGCGTGGCCCATCGCTTCCATGGCCAGGGCCGCCTCGAAGGCCGATGGGGCGCTGAAGTTGCCGACCCAGTTCTTCAGGGCGTGGGTGTCGGCCTGCACCCGCGAGGCGTCGCCCTTGTCGATGGCCGCGCGGATGCCTCCCATCAGGCGGGGGCAGTCCACCAGGAAGAGGGCTGTCATCTCGGTCAGGAAGGCTCGGTCGCCATCCACTCGTGCCAGGGCGGTCTCGACGTTTATCATCCGGGCTGATTCAGCCTCACGAGGCCGGGATGTTGCGTCCGCCCTGGCCGTGGTCACGCTTTTCGCGATCGCATCCCAGAGCCGGTCCTGCTGGATGGGCTTGGTGAGGTAGTCGTCCATCCCCGCCTCAAGGCAGCGGTCGCGGTCCTCATTCATGGCATGGGCCGTCAACGCGATGATCGGGAGGTGCCGGCCGGTGCGCACTTCGGCCGCGCGGATGGCGGCGGTCGCTCGGAGCCCATCCATGACGGGCATCTGCACGTCCATCAAGACCAGGTCGAAGCGATCTTTGAGTGCCATCTCGAGCGCCTCCTCGCCGTTGCAAGCCATGACGATCTCGTATCCGCGCTTCTGGAGCATCTGCGAGGCCACCCGCCGGTTGAAGGGGTGGTCTTCGGCCAGCAGGATTCGCAGGGGCCGGCCCTCCTCGAGCCCATCGCGGTGCGCGGCCGGGGGTGCCGGTCGCCGCTCTGTCGGGGGCGTCGCGCCGATCGTCGCGAGGATGGCGGCGAGGAGTTCCTCCTGCCTGATCGGCCTCTGCAGGCTCGAGGCCGCTCCGAGGTCCCGAACCATCCCCCCGAGGGCCAGCCGGTCGGTGAGGGAGGCTATCAAGATCAGGCCGTCGGCGAGGCCGGGCTCGTCGCGAATTCGCCCGGCCACCGCGATGCCGTCGGGCCCGAGCATCCGGACATCGAGCAGCACCAGCGGAAAGGGACGGCCCTCGCGTCGGGACCGCTCGAGTGCGTCCACGGCCTCCCGGCCGTCGTCCGCGAGGGAGGGTTCGAGCCCCCAGCTCTCGAGGAACTCCGCGAGGATCCTGCGGTGCAGAGGGCTCGCTACGGCCACCAGGACCCGCAGGCCGCGGAGTCGGTCCGGGATGAGAGGGGGGATCGTCCTGGGACCACTCGGGGTGCGGAAGCGGGACGTGAAGCGAAACGTGCTGCCGTCGCCGAGGCGGCTCTCGACCCAGATCCGTCCCTCCATCAGCTCAACCAGCCGGGAGGTGATCGCCAGGCCCAGCCCCGTTCCGCCGTGGGTCCGAGTGGTGGAATCATCGGCCTGGAAGAACGGGTCGAAGATCCGTCCTAACTTCGCGGAGGCGACGCCGACGCCCGTGTCCGTCACGGTGAACCTCAGGACGATCCCCGCCTGGTCTTCCGCCTCGGGATCGACCATCGACGAGGATATGACCCGATTCGGTGAATTTGATCGCGTTGCCGACCAGGTTCATGATGACCTGGCGGAGCCGAGACTGGTCGCCCAGCAAGCGGGACGGCACGTCGGGGTGGACCTTGCAGGCCAGGTCGAGGCCCTTCGCATCCGCCCGCAACGCGAGCAGGTCGAGCACGGCATGGAGTGCCTCGCGAGGCTCGAATTCGGCCGACTCGAGGACAAGCTTGCCGGCTTCGATCTTGGAAGAGTCGAGGATGTCGTCGATGATCGAGAGCAGCGAGTGCGTCGCGGACCGGATGACTTCGAGGTTGTCTCTCTGCTCGGGATGCAGCTCCGTGGCGAGCGTCAGCTCGGTCATGCCGAAGATGGCATTCATCGGGGTGCGGATCTCATGGCTCATGTGGGCCAGGAATTGCCCCTTGGCCCGGTTGGCCGACTCGGCCGCCTCGCGGGCCTGTCGCACCTCGGCTTCGATGCGGAATCGGGCGGAGAGGTCGGTCAGGATGATGCAGGAGGCCTCGAGGCTCCCCGACTCGAACGGGGCCATCGAGGCGTGCACCGGGAGTCGCGCGCCGTCGCCTCGGACCAGGTGAATGTCGACCTGGCTGATTCCTCGTTTCCCTCGGCCGAGCAAGCTGTCGAGGATATTCTGGTCCCTCGGGACGACGTGCAGGGAGAGGGACGAGCCGATGACCTGGCCCATCGGCTTCGCGAGCATCTCGCCGAGGCGGCCGTTGCCGAACAGGATGACACCCCCTGCGTCGAGCACGACCGCCCCCTCGCTCATCTGCTCGAAGAGGTGGCGGTAGGCGAGGTCGGCCCCTTCGATGGTGTAGACCCGCTCGCCCCCCGGGCCGCCGATGACCAGGGCATCGACCTCGCCGGCGCGGATGGCTCGAATCGCCTCCTCGGCCTCCTCGAGCCGCGCCCGCAGTTCCTCGATCTCGGCGAGGTTCGCTCCGAGTCCCCGTGGGCGACTCCCCATGATCAGCTCCCTTTTCGGTCAATCAGGCCCCGGTGGCGACATCCGGACCACGAGCCGCTCGTTGTCGGAGAGGTCGCCGATGAATCGGCGAAGGGGCAAGGGGAGTTCCTGGATGAGCGTCGGTATCGCGAAGATGTCCCTCGAATGGGCCAGCTCGGGCTGACAGTAGAGGTCGATGATCTCGAGGGAGTAACGGCCGGGCAGGTGGTCGTCGCAGAGCCGCCTGGCGTTGGCGACCGCTCTCCGGGATCTCTCTGTCGCCCCGCAGATGTAGAGTGAGAACCGGAATTCGGGGGTGTCTTCCCGAGCGACGACCCCGGGTTCAGGGAGCAAGGCGCCGGCTTCGTGCTCCTCGTGGACGTCGAGCACTTCGTGGCACATGGATCACGCGTCCTTTCGCTGGTGCGGGCGGAGGTCCAGGCCGAGGAGGACACGCTCGACGTTCGAGAGGTCGCCGATGACCTTCCGGATCGGCCTGGGGAGTTTGCGGACAAGCGTCGGTATCGCCACGATCTGGTCGCCGCGCGCCAGTTGCGGCGTCTCCAGGAGGTCGATCACCTCGATCACGTATCGGACCGCGAAGTGCTCCTGGCAGATGCGTTTGAGGTTGGCGATCGCCGCGAGCGACTTGAGGGTCTGCCCTGCGACGTAGAGGCGGAGCTCGATCTGGGGCTCGCCCGGTTGACACTCTGGATTGGACTGCGTTCCCGCAGCCTTCGCGACCGTCATTTCGTGCCTTCCTGGCGTTTGCCATTGGACCGTGATTGGGCCCCCGTGGAGGAGGGGATCATTCGCGCCCTATCTTTCCCGATCCGGTCGTGTGCGAGGGCATCCTCGCGAGAACATTCCTCGTTCGTCGATCGCTCCTGCTCCCGCTCCCGCTCCCCTTCCTCTTTCGCCAGTTCCGCCCGCAGGGCCGTGATCTGGGCCTCCAGGGCGGTCCTGCGCTGCACGGTCGCGCGCCGGCGTCGTTCTTCCTCCTCGAGAAGCGCCCGGGAGTCTGAGCGGTCCTGGGCCTGGTGTGCCAGCCGGGCGGCCCCCGTCAGGACGCCGTTGGGGCCGTGGGTCACCGCGGCGAGCTGGATGCCGCGATCGGTCAGGAGAAATTCGCGCACCTGGTTGGAGTGCGCCATGCCGCGCGACTTGAGGATGAACAGCCCGCGATTCCGCTCGCCGTTGATCTCGAAGGCTCGCAGCAGCAGCCAGGTGTCCACCAGCGAGGAGACACAGAGGTCCGTCATCTCCGAGTTCGACTCCCCGCCGTGCGTCAGGCTCGACATGAAGACAGTCACGCCCTGGCCCTTGAGGAAGTCGATCAGGCGCATGAGCATCGAGCGAGTCTCGTCGGTCGAGCCGGTTGTGGAGAGGTTCGAGATCGGGTCGATGACGACGGCGTCGGGCCGGAACTCGGTGACCACCTTGTGCATCTTGACGAGGTGCCGCTCGAGCCCGTAAAGGGTCGGCCGCGCCGCCTCGATCCGGAGCAGCCCACGGTCGGCCCAGGGGTCGAGGTCGATCCCGATCGAGCGCATGTTGCGGGCGATCTGGGCCCGTGACTCCTCGAAGGCGTAGTAGAGGCAACGCCCTCCCGTCTCGCAGACGGACCTGGTGAAATGGGCCGCCATGCTCGTCTTGCCCGCCCCGGCCATCCCCGTGACGAGGACCGTACTGCCCCGGTAGAAGCCGGCGCCGCCGAGCATCTCGTCCAGGTCGGGGATGCCCGTCGTGACGCGCTCGGTGTCCGCCTCATGGTCCAGTCCCAGCGAGGAGAGCGGCAGCACGGAGATTCCCCCCTCGTCGATGAGGAACGGGAACTCGTTCGTCTCGTGCCTCGTGCCCCGATACTTCACGACGCGCAGCCGGCGGGTGGAGACCTGCTCGTCGACGCGGTGGTCGAGTTTCACCACGCAATCCGAGACGTACTCCTCCAGGCCATGACGGGTCATCGACCCGTGCCCACTCTCGGCCGTGACGATCGCCGAGACCCCCTTGCCCTTGAGCCAGCGGAAGAGCCGCCGCAGCTCGGCGCGGAGGATCGCCTCATTCGGCAGCGCGCCGAAGAGCACCTCCAGCGTGTCGAGGACGACCCGCCTGGCGCCGAGGGTGTCGATGGCGTGGCCGAGGCGGATGAACAGGCCCTCGAGGTCGTACTCGCCCGCCTCCTCGATCTCGCTGCGCTCCAGGTGGACGTAGTCGATGAGGAGCTTCCCCTGGTCGACCAGGCGGTCCAGGTCGAACCCCAGCGAGGCGACGTTCGCGGAAAGTTCCTCGGCGGTCTCCTCGAATGCGATGAAGACGCCCGGCTCGCCGAAGCGGGTGGCGCCCCGGACGAGGAACTCGAGGGCGAAGAGCGTCTTGCCACATCCGGCGCCCCCGCAGACCAGGGTCGGCCGGCCGTCGGGGAGTCCGCCCGCGGTGATCTCATCGAATCCATCGATCCCCGTCGGGGCCTTCTTCAGGCGATTCCCGCCCCGAGCATCGGGGGATGGGCTCGAAAGCGGCAGTTGGCGGCGCTTCCCCTTCAGGACGACGGCGCCGCGGGACGAGACCTTGGACATCGACACTCCCTCCCGGAACCTTGACAGGATAAAACCAATCGCCTTTGACTGCGCGGCAGTGGGAACGACGCGCAGCGCGTGCACGCGGTCGGACGGATGAGCTGACTCCCGTGAGTCCGGGCCGATCATCGCGCGCTCAGGCTTGCTCCCGCTTCTGGGTTCGCCGGCGCCAGGCGACGGCCCGCGCCAGGGCCTCCCGCACGCTCCGGGCGAGCACTTCGCCGCTGAGGTCTTTCTTGCTGATGAAATCGTCGGCGCCGCCACGGAGCAACTCGGCGGCGATCTCCGGCGTGGCCAGCCCCGAGATGGCGATGATCGGCACGATCTGGTCGCGCCGGCGGAGCTTCTCCAGGCAACTCAGGCCATTGCCTCCCGTCAGGTGGTAATCGAGGATGACGAACTCGACCCCGCCCCCTTCGAACTCGTCCAGCGCCGCGTCCTCACTCTCGGCGGGATGGACATCGAACCGGTACTCTTCGATCGACGCGAGGTGGTGGGCCACGAAGCGGCGCTGCGCCGCGTCGTCCTCGACGTGCAGGAGCTTGATGGTCGGGCAAGTCATGATTGGTCCTCAAGAATGGGTGAAGGCGCGATGCATGCGGCCGAAGACCCCCAGGCCTTTGGGCTTCAACTCGTTCGGATCAGCCACGCCCAGCAAGGTGCAGGCGAGGGCGTCGATGTCGGTCAGGACTCGAGACTGAGGCGCCTCCAGGCGGAGCGGCACCCCGTGATTCACGGACGCGACGACGGCGGCCGGGTCGTCGGCGATCGTGCGCCATTTCGTGACTTGGAGGAGCTTGCTCAGGTTGACGACGGTGAAGCCCTGGACCTTGGGGTCGTAGCGATTGATCACCAGGTATTCCGAATCATCCGGGTCGGCCCTGCCAATCGCCTCGCGAACCAGCTTCAGGGCGCGAATCGACGGGACCTTCTGCTCGCAGACCAGCACGACCTGGCCGGCATTGGCGAGGACCTCGAAGTAGAGGTCGTTGTAGGTGGGCGGCACGTCGAGCACGACGACGTCGGCCAACTGGTTCAAGAGGTCGACGACCTGGATGACGTCGTGCGGGGGATTCGACGGCGGCGCGATGACCTGGTTCGGCCCGGCGAGGATCTCGAGGTTGTCGGTGATCTTGAACAGGACGCGCCGCACCAGGTCGACATCCACCCGCCCGATGTTCTTGAGCAGGTCCTGCATGGTGTACCTGGGCTCGACGTTCAGGCTGCTGGCGACCGTCCCCATGGTGAGCGAGAGGTCGGCCAGGATGCAGCGCCGGTCCATGAGGTGGGCGATCTCGTAGGCCAGGTTGACGGCCAGGGTCGACCCGCCGCACCCCCCCGTGGCCCCGGCGACGGCGATGACCGTCTTGTCCAGGGCCGAGTAGACGACCTGCGCGGCGAGGCGATCCATGGCCGCCTTGAAGTCGTCGGCGCACAGCGGCAATGGGACGACCTGCCCGGCCCCGGCCCGCATGGCGGCCAGGATCATTTCCGGATACGCCGTCTGGCTGCCTGCGGCGTCGATCAGCACCAGGATCGGCCAGCCGGCGAAGACGTGGGCGAGCCGCTTCAGTTCCTCGAACCCCCGCGCCAATTTCAGGTGGAGGATCAAGAGCCGCTTATCCCCCTCCCCCTGCGACCGGCGAAGGGCCGCGACGGCGCCCCCGGCGTCGGGGAACTCGGCCTCGACGTGGACCGACTGATTGGCCAGCTCGCGACGGACGTGCGGGAGCAGATTGTCATCGCAGCCGATCACGATCACTTTGAGGGGATACACGAGTTTGCTCCTCACGTGGAACGGGAATGTCGATACAACTGCACCCGCTCCGGTATCCCCTCGATGGGGCCACCTCGCATGCACGGGCACGACCGAGGAAAACCCCGGTGGTCGACATGCCGCAGATCCTGCGGTCAGCGCCCAAGAAAACTTAGAACCATATTTGGCGGTCGCATATAGGGGAATACCCCGCCGGGTCGTAGGGGTTTCCCTCAGTCGCCACGCTGCACCCCGGGGACGAGGGGGTTCGACACGCTCGGACCCGAGGGGAGGGGGAGCCTGGCGTGGTGCAAGGGGTGGCTTGGACCGCTTTCGGTTTATCCCGTTTTCATTGACGAACCACGCGACACTCAGAGCGCCGCGCCTTTGTTGGAGTTCCGCCTTCAGGCGGCGCGCGAGCCGAAGATTCCGTCGACAGGCTTCGCGGGGGTCATCTCGACAGGCTTCGGAGGATCAGACTTTATTTCTTGTTTTGTGGGGTGGTTATGGGGACACCACACGCAATGATCGCCACGAGGCATGTATGGCGTTCCCGGAATGTGGCCCGGTAAAATGGCCGCTTCCCTCACATGCAAGGAAATGGAGATGCTCGTGCCTGATGCCGATGCAAAACGATGTCGCGGTATCCATCTGGCCGATGTCATGATTCTCATTGCCGCGACCGCCGCGGCCCTGGCTTGCCTGCAAAGTCCCCTTGAAAGACGGATGACGTTCATCGGGGATGGCCGGCTCATCTACAACGTGCGGCCGCTGACATTGGTCGGTGGGGCTTTTGCATCGATGTGGACGCTTGGCACGCTGGCGATCCTGGTGCGTCATCGGACATCATCATCAGAATGGAAGCGAAGTCCGGGTTTTGTCGCGTGTGCTGCGGCCACATCCGGAGCGATCTTCAAACTCACCGCGATCATGCTCTGGGGCATCGCGATGAGCTTTCGAATTGAATCCTGGTATGTGCCGACGGTCCTCGGGCAGTTAATCGAACCGGCCGCGATGAGCGTCCTCGCCGCGTGGATGACACTTCGGCTTGTCGGATCATGGCGACTCGAACGGACGTGGACCGACAATCTGGGAATCGTCGTCGGACTGTCATGGATTTTCCTCGACGTGCTCGCGTGGGCCGCGCTGTGTCTGGAGTGAATGAAACTCTCGTTGTGTCACCGTTTGCGGCCTCCTGCACTCCATGGTCGCAATATTATTCTATTTCGCTCCGCAGTTCGTTGTAGCGATCGCCGGAGGATTGCTGGCCGTCAGCGTGAGCAGGATACTATCGAGGTGGGGCCTGCGGTTGGTCTTCACGAGCGACGCGTGACAAGCCGATTCAGCGGTCTCGCTGCGTGGCCACTGAGCTTTATCGTTAGCCTCCAACTGAGGAGGAGCAATGGCGCGTGCGATGACCCCGGCTGAAAAGCAAAGGTTTACGGGCTATTTCCCGAGCCTCGACGTGAACCGCGTCGTCGTGACCGGCGAGATGTCCGGCGTCTACAATTGCATTGCTTGGACGGTGGGTGTGACAAATCGGTGGCTCTGGCCTGGGAATACGCTGGCACAATTTGATACATTCGACAAGGGTTTCGGCCTGCACAGGTCTGGCAATGGGCCGGTCGCGGCTTGGGGGCACTCGGCCTCCAACATGACACATGGCTGCATCTCGGGTCCTGGCCACGGCCCCCGCTGGGAGTCGAAGTGTGGAGGTGATCTCCGTATCCAGCACTCCCTCGGTGAGTTAAACGGAGCCAGTTACGGGCGTGTTGTCGCCTTCTACACGCGAAGCCGTTCACTACTCGCGCTTAATGAATCGATCGTGGAGGAAGTCGTGAAGGAAAAGGACCAGAAATCCTACCTCTCCGGGCCGCAGAAAAAGACGCTCGGCGCAGAGCGAGAAGCAGTCGATCCCGACCTGAGAAAGGCTTTCGAGGAAGCGTTTGATGCCTGGAAACTAACCTGGTTCAGCGGCGGCCTCGCCGTCAATTCCAATCCTCACTCGCGAGGGATCGGCAAGGAGTACGACGCCTTGATCGCGTTGGGCCCGGGAATCATGCCGCTCGTCGTCGAGAAGTTGGCCGACCCGGAGAACTTCTTCACCCTCCAACTCTACGACGCGATTCAGCCGAATGAACAACTCGTCGTGCATTTTGAAGCGGACGACGAGCGTATCCTCGAAGGCGAACAGGGTCGCGCAAAGCGTGTCGTGAATGCCTGGTTCGCGAATCGGTAGATTAAAAGACGCTTGTCGTCTAAACCCCCGTCATTCAGGTTTCAGCGAGTTGGTCCACGGTGAATCATTTCAGCAGGGATTTGACCGCGCTAACGATCCGGTCCTCCGCGCCGGGCGCCAGCGGGGCTGGCCAACCGTAAAAAAGGATACTCCCTGTCGCTCCCGGCACTCCTGGACCCTGGTCACGGTCCCAGCCAGCTTCGTAGCCCCCCTCGCTCAGCACTCGAGCCGAGGGGATATAGCAAGGGACCTCGTTCGCGTAGGCGACCGGCCAGACCCGGTCGCCGCCGAACTCCCGCTTTAATCTGAGGGCGTAGTCGACCCCCACCTCGCCAGCCAGAGCGACCATGGTGAGGTCCGTACCGAACCGCCAGATCTGGATCGGCATCGGGACCTCGGTTGGCAGCGTTCCGGCCTCCATCTGCGCCAGGATCTGGCGGGCATGGCGCTGCCGATAGACGACCGAACTCCTCGACAGCTCGATATACTTCGCGCGGGAGGGCGGCGTATCGAGCGGCAGCGAGATTTCCCGATACGTCGTTCGCAATGGTCCGCGCACAGGGCGGAGCCGGTGCTGGTCGAGCGTCGCGAGCACGACGGCCGCCAGCGTTTTTCCATGGCGCTGAGCGTGTTCGATTCCACCTTGCGGCTGAGGATCGATCTCGCCCGCGGCACCGGTCAGGTAGACCGCGGTCGAGCCCGCAAGCCGGGTCTCGATTTGCTCCGCGGCCACACCCGCGAAATCCGGGTGGTATCGATAGAAGCCGTCATGCCCGTTGCGGATCGTCGTATTGTGGCAGGCGTAGGAGAACAGGACGGCCACTGGCATTCCCTCGGGCGACTCGATGAGGAGGACGGGCACATCGGGGTCCGAGACGCCCTCTGGGTTTGCCCCGAAGATAAATTCACCGTCGCTGCGGCGGACGCGCCGGTTCACGCCGAATCGGGCCTCACCACGTCCCCACGAGAGTCGAGCTGGGCGGAGGCCCGCGAGCGCGCGGGCCATCGCGTCGAGCGCCTGATCACGAATGCGATCGGCGGCGGTCCGGAGCTTCCGCAGCTCTCGCTCGTCGAGTCCCCACGAGATCACGGGGTCGAAACCCTCGGGTAAGGCGGGACCACTGTGGGTGTGCGTCGCGATGAGCATGACCTCATCTTGCTCGAGGCCGAACCGCTTGCGGGCCGCCGCCACGATCTCCTCGTGAAGTCTGCGTGTGAAGATGTGGATGTCGGCGTTCACCACGACGCAACGATGCCCCTGGTTGTCTACCAGCGCCACGGCACGCGCCCAGAGGTCGGCCGCGACACCCTCCGCGGGTCGATTCCGATGGCCGTATCCGCCTAACCATCCGAGCTCCTCGGGCGTGATCTTTGCTCGAGCCGTTCCCGCCCGAAAGTCGTGGTCTTGCGCCGATGCGTGCTGAAACAGACCCAGCCAGACGATCAAGACGGCGAACGTGAATCGGCGCGGCGACCTGTCTGACCAATCGAAGCCCGTGGACCCGCGGTGGAGACTGCGGCGCGATCGGCTGATCTCGGTCGTGACCATTGGAATTCTCCCTCATCAAAAGAAGCATCGTGATCAATCATCATATCGCCACCATTGCCGAATGGAATCGCGATGGTCGATGGCGGGATCTCCTCTCGGCTTTGGAACGAGATGGAATACAATGGGCCCTTCAGTCAAGCCCCTTCGCTGGGAACGATTCTCGAGGACGATCTGATGCCGTCATTCACTCTCGGTCAAATTCGCCGGTTCTTGACCGGGTTTCTCATTCTGGCGACGGCCCTGGCGGGTTATTGGCTCGGTCCGGACGCAGCCGGACGCGATAAAGCCGGAAAAGACGAGCCGCCCCGGTCAGGGCGGACGCCCTGGACATCCTCCCGGGTCCTGGGTTCGCCCGACCCGCCCGCGCCTTTCAAGGTCGTTCGCGTGTTTCCCAACCTGAAGTTTGATCATCCCTTGCTCATCGCTCGCGTACCTGGCAGCAATCGGTTCATCATCGGCGAGCAGACGGGAACCCTGTTTTCCTTTGACGGCAACCGGCCGGACGCTCGGGCCGAGCCCTTCCTGGATCTGTCTCGGGAGCTCAAGTCATTGCCGATGCTCGCGGGGGCGAAACAAGTCGAGGCGGTGTACGGGCTGGCATTTCACCCGGACTTCGAGCGGAACCGTCAGTGCTTCATCTGCTATACACTGCGAGGGTCGGACCCTGGCCAGCGGAATCTCGCCGACGGCACCGCGCGTGTCCCGGTTCCGGGTCATCCCGACAGACCCACCGCGGATCGAACCATCGAGCGAGGAGATCGTCATCTCCTACTTGCAAGGTGGTCACAACGGCGCGGATATCCAGTTTGGCCCGGATGGGATGCTTTACATCTCCACTGGTGACGCGGGTAACCCGAACCCGCCCGACCCGTTCGATACGGGACAGGACATCTCCGACCTGCTCTCGTCGATCCTGCGGATTGACGTGAACCACAAAGATGCGGGCAAGAACTATGCGATCCCCCGGGATAACCCCTTCGTTGCGATGCCGCGCGCCCGGCCGGAAGTCTGGGCGTACGGCTTCCGCAATCCCTGGCGGATGAGCTTTGATCGTGCGACCGGTGAGCTGTACGTCGGGGACGTTGGCTGGGAACTATGGGAATCCGTCCATCGAGTCGAGAGAGGCGGGAACTACGGCTGGTCGGTGATGGAGGGTCCTCAGCCCGTCAAGTCCGGGCCGATTGGGCCGACGCCGGTCCACCCGGCGCTGATCGAGTTGCCGCACTCGATCGCCTGCAGTGTCACCGGCGGCCTGGTCTATCACGGGAAGAGGTTCCCGGATCTGGTCGGCGCCTATATTTTTGGCGATTGGGAGACCCGACGAATGTGGGCCGCGCGGTTCGAAGGCAACAGCACCAAGCAGATGCTGGAGATCGCGCGACCCTCAGTGCGTTTCGTCGCCTTCGGCGAAAATCGGGAAGGCGAGATCACCTTCCTCGACCAGGACGCTGGCACGCTGCACACTCTCGCAAGGAACAACGACGATGCCCGGAACGCCGAGTTCCCAACGAAGCTGTCGCAAACCGGGCTTGTTGCTTCCGCCAAGAACTACATACCGGCCGCCGGAGTAGTGCCGTTCTTGATCAACAGCCGACAGTGGCAAGACGGGGCGACGGCCGAGTACTGGATCGCCTTGCCCGGGGTATCCTCGGCGACTCTTTACGCGTCCGCCAGGCCGATCCCCGGCCTGGTGTACTGGCACAATTTCCGCATGCACTTCCCCAAGGGTGCGGTGCTCGTGCGAACCCTCTCGCTGTCGGGAAAGCGGCTGGAGACCCAGCTCTTGCATTATGACGGCGCGGACTGGCGCGCATACACGTTCGCGTGGCGAGACGATCAGTCCGACGCTGACCTTGTCCCTGCCGATGGTATCGAGAAGGAAGTTCGCACCAGGGAAGGCAAACGCGTTTGGCAGTTCCACGGCCGCAACCAGTGCATGTCGTGCCACAGCAATCAGTCGGAATACGCGCTCGCGTTCTTACCCGAGCAATTGAATCGTCCGGGCGCTGACGGCCGGAACCAGCTCGTCGCGCTCACGGAGGCGGGCTTGATCAATCGGGCCGACGACGATGGCCATCGACTCCCGCCGTTTGATGCCGTTTCGGCCGCCCGCGAACAGAGGCTCGCCGACCCAGGCAACGAGGCCCTGACACTGGAGGCCAGGGCCCGGTCGTATCTACACGCGAATTGTGGACACTGCCATTCCGACCATGGCGGCGGGTCTGTGCCTCTGCGTTTGCAGTTCTCCACGCCGGTCGCCGAAATGAAAGCGATCGGCGTCCGTCCCACTCGCGGCGACTTCGCGCTGCCCGACGCTCGTATAATCAAACCGGGATATCCTTATGCGAGCACTCTCTATTTCCGCATGGCGAAGTTCGGCCGCGACCGGATGCCGCACATTGGTTCCGATCGACCCGACGAAGCAGGTCTGCGCCTCATTGCGCAATGGATCGCCGGGATCAACGGCGGCGCGGAAGGGACAAACCCGAAGGTAGACAGCGGACCACCTGGCTCGTCGCTGACCAGTCCAGAAGCGGCATTGCGGCTCGCGCGAAAGCTGGGCCGCGGCGAGTTAAAAGGCGCTGAGCGAGACTCAGTGCTGACAGCGGCGGCAAAGCTCCCAAACGGCGGGATTCGCGATTTGTTCGAGGGCTATCTGCCGTCGGACGAGCGGAAGGATCGCAAGCTCGGCTCGAACCTCCGGCCCAGGGCCGTGCTTGCCCTCAAGGGCGATCCCAGCCGTGGAGAAAAGCTCTTCTGGTCGCAGCCGGTTCAGTGCGGCCGTTGCCACCGGATTAACGAGCGAGGCACGGCCGTCGGACCGGACTTGTCGACGATTGGGAAAAGTCGTTCACGCGAAGATCTGCTGATCAGTGTCCTGGAACCGTCGCGGCGGATCGAGTCGAGGTACGCCAGCTATGTCGTCGCGATGACAAACGGTGCTGTGTTCACAGGACTACTGGTTTCGCGAGACGAAAAACGAGTGGTGCTACGGACGAGCGAGGGCAAAGAGATCGTCCTTGTGGCCAAGGACGTGGAAGAACTTCGGCCGTTGCGAACGTCGGTGATGCCCGATGGACAACTGGCCGACCTGACCGCCCAGGAAGCGGCCGACCTCATCGACTATCTCGCTTCACTCAAATGATTCTGGCGGGCGGGCGCGGGTCGTTAACGAACCGGCTCCTTCTCGCCGGCCGCGTTCTTCGTCGGCTCTTTGGACCTTAAAACCTTGATCAGTTCCCGCAGCTCACTCAGGAGAAGGCTCATCTGTTGGCGATCGGGCCTCGCCTCTTCGGGCTCTTTCTTTTCACCGGGCGGATCGCGTTGCGGCCCCTTTTCCGCTCGCGCGGCGCCTCGCGAAACGAGCCCGTCGGCTGCCGCGCCGGGGTCGAAGGGTTCCTCTGCCGCGGCCACGGTCAGCCTTCTGACTTCCGCCTGTGATTTGAGAAGCTCGATAAGATCCTTCATCTCAGTTGGCGAGAGTTCCCCTCGTTCTGCCTTCTTGATCTTCTCCAGAACCGGCGACGGTTCATGCATTGTCGGGTCGAAACGGCCCATCGAGTTTAGCGAAGTGATGTAAAGGATCCCGTCCTCGACAAAGTAGGTCAGATCGAGTTGCTTCAGCAGCAGTTGCAAGGTCCGGCGCAGGGGCACGCCATCGAGTTCCATGTTGCTCACGGTCGAGGTCATCGACTTCTTCGCTTCTTGCAAGCCGATGGGGTCGACGTAAATCGGAATGCCCTGATACGTGGAATTCGTGGTCGCCTGATGGATGTATTTGAGAATGTCTTCGAGCGGAGTTTCTTCGGTAAAGGGCATGGTGATGGGCTCATCGAGCTTCTCAAGGATCATCCGTGACTTTGGGTCCTTGCCCCGCCCTTCGGTGAAGACCAGAGTGACGGGAAAGTTTCTGAACCACTCCCTTCCATACTGCACGAGGCCGAAAACGACCCAGAACAGGACGCCCAAGACGGGCGTCCCGATCATCAGGG
The DNA here is from genome assembly GCA_963818265.1 of uncultured Planctomycetota bacterium. Taxonomy (GTDB): domain Bacteria; phylum Planctomycetota; class Planctomycetia; order Isosphaerales; family Isosphaeraceae; genus CAWFRS01. The sequence continues at coordinate 2,167,262 of CAWFRS010000001.1, forward strand.
AACCAATGGTGAATCGGAGACGCGGCCGTCGCATGGTGAGGCTTAGCTCGGATCACCCGAAGATTCTCGTTTCTCGACCACTCGTTCCAGTTTACCACGGGGCACGCGAAGCCATGCAATGCAAGCGACGAGTTTACTTTTCCGGCCAGGGCGAATTGATGAGATCCACCGTCCGATCCGCAAGAACCTGGCCGCCTTCCGGTGCCACGAGGTTGCTCTCGACGATCGCACTATAGCCCCCACCGCGAGCCGCCCGCGCCATCGGGGGGGTGAAACCGGGACGCATTAGTGCTGGGCGCAGTGCCTGTCAACGAGCAGCTCTAGCCCTTCTCAGAATCAGACGGCGCGGCCACAACGACCTTGGACGGACGGAGGATCCGCTCGTGCAGGGAGTAACCGGGTTCCAGGACCTCGACCACGGTTCCCGGGGCGAGATCGGGCCGGAACTGCTGCTGAACCGACTCGTGCCGATGGGGGTCGCATGGCTGGCCCAAGGCGTCGATAGGGGTTATACCGTAGCGGCCGAAGATATCGAGTAGTTGCGACCGCACCAGGTCCACTCCTTTGGCCAGCGGGCTCGTTTCGATTTCCTGCCGCGCGGCGTTCAGGGCGCGTTGCAGGTTGTCCACGACCGGCAGCAGATCACGGGCGAAGGCAGCATGGGCAGAACGCCGCTCTTCGGCCTGGTCGCGCTGGACGCGCTTCTGGTAGTTCCCGAAATCGGCCCGGGTCCGCTGGAGCAGGGCAAGGTACTCATCGCGCTGCTTTTCGGCGGCCGAACACCGGTTCCTCAGGGACTCCAGGTCATCCAGGACGGCCGACGCCGCCATGGCCTCCGGCTCTTCTCCCATCGGTTTATCACCGCCGGCCTGCGTGGGAGTCATTCGATCGGCCATCGCTGATTCTCCTCTCGGGCTTCCGTACCGATGTCCAGGAACGGATTCTACGCGGTCAGTGCCCGGGTCTACTTCGCAGCGCCGGACGCCGTTGCCAGCTCGCCGGCCTCCATGAGTCCACCGGCCAGCAGGCCCTCTCCAGGCTGATTCCGGGGGGCCTCGATCAGACTCCTTTTGTGACAGGGCTTGCCTCCAGCGGGGAGGGCATGTTTCGCGATCTTTGGTCTTGCAAGTCCTCCGCAACCGAAGTGCCGAAACGACTCCAAGCGAGTGTTTCCGCCCGATCGGGGTGCAAGATCCTCCAGCTCGGTGGAGAAATGTGTCATTTGCCCCTGATGAGTGTCATGAAGGCAGGCAACCGCCGTTAGAGCGCCAAGATGTCCCCCCGGCGCGGCGGTCACGACAGAATGTCCTCCGGAACCGGCCGGGACGATCATTCGGCCGCAGTGCATCTGTTCCGACCCGACAGCAATTCCACTGCCCAAAGGCCTGTTTCGACGGACGATGGGGCTTTTCGATCTCGACGGCCCGACCAGGTACTTGCCGCGCGGCACGGTCGTTGCATTTGGCCTGTCTGAAACAACGACAAGGCGTTCGGAGTTTGGATTCGGAAGTTCTCAAGTTTGACTTCCAATCACGAGGAGGCATCCATGAGCCAGATCGAGACCGCGGTCGATTCGAGCGCCGTCGCTGTGTACCCGGATCATGGGTCGGCCGAGGCCGCGTTGCGGCGGCTGATCGAGGCAGGGTTCGCGATGAAGGATGTATCGATCGTGGGCCGCGACTTTCAGGTGAATGAGAAGCCGATCGGGTTCATCACCACGCGCGATTTCGCCGCGGTGGGAGCGGGAACCGGCGCGTGGGTCGGCGGGCTGTTCGGCCTGCTGATCGGTGCGGCGTTCCTGGTTCTGCCGGGAGTGGGGCCGGTGATTGTCGCAGGGCCGCTGTCGGCGGCGCTGCTTGGGCGGACTGGAGGGGGCACTCGCCGGCGCGGCGCTCGGCGCTCTCTCCGGAGCCCTGGTCGGCTGGGGTGTTCCCAAGAACCAGGCGCTGAAATACGAGGCCCAGGTCAAGGCCGGCAAGTTCCTCGTCATCGCGCGCGGGACCCCCGAGCAGATCGAGAAGGCCAAGTCCCTGCTCTCAACCGGGAAGCAGGAAGATGTGAATGTGTACGAGGCCGAGCCTGTGGCGGCATGACGGGAATCTCCTCGGAGACAGCCAGCCAGTGAAGCACCGATCCATGAGCGCTAATGGATGAGGAGGAAGACATGCTGACCAAGGCCGAGATCAACTCCTACCGGCGGCGACTGCTGGCACTCAAGAAGCGCATCGGCGCCGACCTCTCGGAGCTGGAGGAGGAGGCCCTGCGACCCGTCGGGGGCGAATCCGCCGGTAACATGTCTGATGTGCCGGTCCATCTGGCGGACCTGGGTACCGAGAACTACGAGGAAGAGGCCGCGCTGGAGCTCCTGGAAAATGAGGAGCATCTTCTGATGGAGGTCAACGACGCGATCGCCCGCATCGAGCACGGGACATTCGGCATTTGCGAGAACTGCCACAAACCCATCTCGAAAGAACGTCTGGACGCCCTGCCCTACGCCCGCTATTGCATCCGGTGTGCGCGGGAACTGCAGGCAAGTGCCAGTCATTGAATATGAGCAAGAATACTCGGGGTGGTACCACCATGTCTGAGACCCAGCTCATTCGTTGCCCCTCCTGCGGCCAGACCAATCGCGTGCCGATGGACAAGGTCGCAAGTAGCCTGACGCCCGTGTGCGGCCGTTGCAAGACGCGGATGCCAATCGAATCCACGCCGGTGACCGTCACCGATGCAACCTTCTCGGCCGAGGTCGAGCGCTCGCCTCTGCCGGTGCTGGTCGACATGTGGGCTCCCTGGTGCGGGCCGTGCCGGATGATCGCGCCGATGATCGACGAGCTGGCGTCGGACATGGCGGGGCGCGTGCGTTTCGCCAAACTCAACATAGACGAGAATCCCGCGACGGCGGAGCGGTTCCACGTGCGCAGTATACCGACGCTCTTGGTGCTCAAAGCGGGCCGAGAGATCGATCGCATCGTCGGAGTCCAGCCCAAGGCGGAGATCGCGAGACGGCTCGAACGGGTGGCCGGTTGAGAACGAGGGGAGGGGCTCTGCATGGACCGACGTCGTTTCGGACCGACCAATCGCCAGGTACCGGTCGTCGGTCAGGGGACCTGGTACGACGAGAGTACCGACCGCGCCACGGCGGTCGCGGCCTTGCGCCTGGGCCTCGATCTCGGCATGACCCATGTCGACACCGCGGAAATGTACGGATCTGCTGCCGCTGAGAATGTCGCGAGGCGATCGCCGGGCGACGCGACGAGGTTTCCTGGTCTCCAAGGTTCTGCCTCAGAATGCCTCGCGAGCGGGACGATCGCGGCTTGCGAGCGGTCGCTCGCTCATCTCGAAACCGACGGCTCGACTGCTACTCCTGCACTGGCGCGGCCAGCACCCGCTCGCGGAGACTTCTCGGGCTTCGAGAAGCTGCTGCGCGAAGGGAAGATCCTTTCCTGGGGGGTGAGCAACTTCGATGTTCCCGACCTTGAACAGGCAGTGCGGATTGCTGGTGAAGGCCGGCTTGTCTGCAACCAGGTTCTTTATCATCTGAAGGAGCGCGAGATCGAGCACGCCGTGATCCCTTGGTGCGAGGAGCACGGCGTTGCCATCGTCGGCTATAGCCCCTTCGGTACGGCGACTTTCCCACGCGCGCACGAAGGGCGGCTGGGTCTTGCGGGAGATCGCCGCGCCCACAAGGCGACCCCGCGCCAGGTCGCCCTGCGGTTCTCTTGCGACGACCCTCGGTCCTCGCGATACCCAAGGCCTCCAGTATGGATCACGTCGCCGAAAACGCGGGGGTCGCAGACTTCTGGCTGACCGAGGCCGAGCTCGCGGGGATCAGCAAGGCCTTTCCACCAGGCCCCCGACCCCTCACACCGCCCATGCTGTAAGCCAGCCGGCAACTCGCGACCGGGCTGTCCGTGCCCCGAGCGACGACACGTCGCGTGAGCAGCCCTCACGCCGCTGGAAGGAACGGTTTGCCACGTCCACATTTGCGAGAACAAGGATCAACATCATGGCAACGACCGCTTAAGTCGAGTTGTCACTGGACGCCAAGGTGACGACAGAATGTCATCCCGAACCGGTCGGGACTGCTTCCCCCGCGGTGTCCTTTTCCATTTCATTGATAGCCGTTTGACTTACCATCTGCTTGCGCTCGCGGATGATGAGTCTGTTTCGTCCTCGGGTGCGTCCAGGGTCATCCGTCCGGCACAGTCGTTGCGTTCCGATGGTCGGGTAAGGGGGAGATGGATCATGCTGAAGGCAAACAAGACGGCCCGTGTGAGCGAGGCCCAGGGTTTCCGGCGGATGTTCGCGCCGGGCCGGCTAACGCTCGGAGTCTTCTTCCCGATCGAGGCATTCGAAGGCGACGAGCCAACGATGCGCGACCAGGAGCGGCTGGCCCACCGGGCCGAAGAGCTGGGCTTCGCCGCGCTCTGGGTGCGGGACGTGCCGCTGCGCGACCCGACCTTCGGCGACATCGGCCAGGTTTATGACCCGTGGGTCTATCTCGGTTGGATCGCCGCGCAGACGAGCAAGATCGCGCTGGCCACGGGCTCCATCATCCTCCCCTTGCGCCATCCGCTGCACACCGCCAAGGCCGCGGCCTCCGTCGACCAACTTTCGAAAGGTCGGCTCGTGCTCGGCGTCGCCTCTGGCGACCGGCCGGTCGAGTTCCCAGCTTTCAACGTCGACTTTGACCGACGCGATGTCCTGGTCCGCGAGAACTTTCGCGTCATCCGCGAGGTGCTCGCGGCCGAGTTCCCTTCCGTCCGGTCCGTGTATGGCACGTTATTTGGGACAGCCGACCTCGTGCCCAAGCCGACCGGCCGACTGCCGATCCTCGTCACTGGCAACAGCCGCCAGAGCCCGGAATGGATCGCCCAGCATGCGGACGGCTGGATTACCTACCCGCGGCCCATCGAGCGGCAAGCAGAAATCGCCGCGCAGTGGCGAGCCGCCGTGGCTGCCAATAACCCGGGTGAGTTCAAACCGTTTGCCCAGTCCTTATACATCGATCTGAGCGACGATCCAGACCATCCACCGGAACCGATCCACCTCGGCTTCCGCGGCGGCCGGAACGTCGTATTTCGGTTCCTCGACAGGCTTCGCGCGGTTGGAGTTCATCACGTCATCCTCAATTTCAAGTACGCCGCGCGAGGCGCGGCCGAGGTTCTCGAAGAGATTGGCCGGGAGATCCTGCCGCAGCTTGACGCGACTCAATCCGCGTCCATGGCCGCGTCGCATTCCAAGATGAGCAAGGGAACCTCCGGGAGCACGACATCGAATAACGGAGAAAGCATTTCGAATCGAAGCAACATCGATGTCGCCCGGAAAGGTGCGACGACAGGGAAAGGACTGGGCCGATGAGCACTTCAGTAATGACGAAGAAGACGATGCGCGCCTGGGCGATCGACGCCTATGGAGGGCCGCAGCAGATGCAGCTCGCGGAGCTTCGCGTGCCACAGCCGGGTCCGCGCGACGTGCTGATCCGGATGCAAGGCGCCGAGATCGGCGACTGGGACGTCCTGGTGCGCGAAGGCGGCTGGCCGATGGAGCGGCCGTTCCCGCTGGTGCTCGGCCTGGCCGGTTCGGGCCGGGTCGCGGCCCTGGGTCGGGAGGTGACCGGCTTCGCCGAGCGCGAGTCCGTCTACGTCTACAGCTATCCGTTGTATGACAACGGCGCCTGGGCGGAGTACATGCTGGTGCCCATGTCCTACGTGGCCCGGGCACCCGGTTCGCTCGACTTGACGCGGGCGGGCGGCGTGCCGATCGCCGGTCTGACGGCGCATGAGACCCTGACGGACATCCTCGAAGTGCAACAGGGTGACGTGGTGCTGATCACGGCCGCCGCCGGTGGGGTCGGTCACCTCGCCGTGCAGATCGCTGCGCGCCTTGGGGGGAGCGTCGTCGCGACAGCAAGTCGTCGTAACCACGACTTCGTCCGTGCCCTCGGCGCCGAGACGGTGATCGACTACACGTCCGAGGATCTCGTCGCGGCGATTCGATCCCGGCATCCCGAGGGTGTGGATAAGGCGCTCAACGGCGTCGAGGGCGAGACGGCGAATCAGGTCGTTCGGGCGATGCGCGATGGTGGTCGCATGGTCGATCTCACCGGGTCGGCCTCCGTGGTGCGACCGGGTGTCCAGGTCGATATCGAGTACCTCGTCCGAGCCGATGCCGATCGGCTCGCGCGACTTGCCCGCATGATCGACGACCGACATCTCACGGTGGAGATCCAGGAGGTTTTCCCCTTCGAGCGGCGCAGGAAGCGCTCGAGGTGGTCGAGGCCAAGCACGTGCGCGGCAAGCTCGTACTCACGATCGCGTAGTGACGCGCCGCTCGATGCCCGAGGTCTGGCCCAGAACAAGACTCTACCTCCGTAGGTTCGTCGCACCGTGCGCGCATCTTTGAACATCACAGATTCCACGCTTCCAATTCCAAAATCGGAGGAAGAATCGGGAATCCGCACTTGGAATCTGGAATCCGCCACTCTAGGCATCGGGTTCTGTAGACAAGTCTTAGGCGATTTCCGTCACATACTGCACCGCTGGCGACTGCTGAAGGAGAACGGAGGAAGATCAATGGCCCATTCGATTGCTGTCCATGAAGGCGTGATTCGACCGAGTTTGGTCGCGGAGCTGGAAACGTTCCGCTCCCCCGACGGGCGGGTGAGCAGCTACTACTTGAACCTGGATCCGCGACACTGGCGAAACTCCGAAGCCGTCCGTCACGGGTTGAAGAAGACCCTGTCCGACGAGCGGAAACAGATCGAAAAACTGGATGCGCCCCACGCGGTGCGCCAGGCCCTGCTCCGCGACTGTGAACTGGTGGAGGAAGCGGCGCCGGCCGTGATCGGTGAGCGCCACACCCGCGCCTTGGCCTGTTTCGTCGCGTCCGAGAGCCGTTACGCCCGTCTGCTGCGGCTTCCCTGGCCCGTCCACGACCGCGCATTCTTCGAGGATCGCTTCGTCCTGTGGCCGCTGCAGCAGCTTCTCGACCAGTCCGACCGCTACGAGGTCATCTTGACCGACAAGGACGAAGCTCGCCTGTTCCTCCTCCTCTTCTACCTCGAGCAGATCGAGGAGGTCTCCGACGTCGTCCACGAGATCCCGGGCCGGGTGCGGTTCCCAGACCCATACCGCGAGTTGGAGTATATGCGCAAGCACATCGAGTACTTCCACCGGCACTTCGATAATGTGTCCGAGCGCGCGCTGCGACTGCTCCAGCGAGAGCCGTTCGAGCACTTGATCATCGGCGGGCTTTGGGAGACCCTGCCCCAGTTCGAGAGCCGCTTGCATCGCTACCTCCGCGACCGGGTCTTGGCCCGGTGGGATATCGACGTGCACACGCCCACCCAGCAGGTTCTGGAGCGGGTCCGACAGGAGGAACAACAATTCCTCCAGCATCAGGCTCAGGACGCGTGGAAGGCCATCCAGGACCATCGGCCACAGCAGGGTGCGGTGGGGCCGGAGGAATCGTTCGCAGCCCTCTGGCGGCGGCAGGTCCAGGTGCTTCTCGAGGAGCCGGAGCTGTCACGACCGGGATTCCGCTGCTCGGCCTGCGGGCGGTTGCGCCTCATCGGTGACCCATGCGTCGAGTGTGGCGGCAAGATGGTCACGGTTTCCGACGTCTACGAAGAAACGGTCGAGGATGCAATCGAGAAATCTGCTCATGTGTGCCTACTGGGACGCCCCGGCCCTTCACACGGTCGATTCTATCGCGGCGTTGAAACGGTCCTGAGCCGTCCTCATCCGCTCCGCGACGACATAACGTCGCTTCAACCCAAGCCTGGCGACAGTTTGTCCCGTCATCTCGATTTCCGGAGTACCAGACGAAACCTCAGGCGTTCTCGCCGTGCGCCCATAAGTCCTGCGAAATCGAAATCTCGCCCTTTCGCAACGGTCCCACGCACGATCTTCCGGGGGTGAGCGGATATGGCATCGCTGTTGCAAAGAGGCTTGATCCGTCGGCCGACAAGAGCCGGCTTGGCGGAGCCCGCCGGCCCAACACTGGGAGATGATTAATCGAGAACCGAAGGGAGAGCCACGCATGAAAACCGATTCCGAGTTGCAACGTGACGTCCTCGACGAACTGAAGTGGGAACCGAGCGTGAATGCGGCCCACATCGGCGTCTCGGTCAATGATGGGGTCGTCACCCTCAGCGGCCACGTGTCATCGTACTGGGAAAAGTACGTGGCCGAGCGGGCGGCCAAGCGTGTCTACGGCGTCAAGGCCGTCGCCAACGAGCTCGATGTCAAGCTGCCCGGAAGCAGCCAGCGCACCGACTCGGACATCGCCGCGACGGCCGTCAACGCCCTCAAGTCCAACTTCTCCGTGCCACCGGACAAGATCAAGGTCACGGTCAGCAAGGGCTGGATCAAGCTCGAGGGCGAGGTGGAGTGGCAGTACCAGAGGGAAGCCGCCGAGCGCGCCGTCCGCTACCTCACGGGCGTGGTCGGGGTGAGCAACCTGATCACGGTCAAACCGAAGGCCAGCCCGACCGAGCTCAAGGCCAAGATCGAAGATGCGTTCAAGCGGAGTGCCGAGTTGGACGCCAAACGCATCACAGTCGAGGTGGACGGCGGCAAGGTGACCCTGCGCGGCTCCGTGCGCTCGTTCTCCGAGAAAGAGGAAGCCGCCCGGGCGGCCTGGTCGGCCCCGGGGGTCATCACCGTCGAGAACCTGATTACCGTCTCACCGTGAGCATCTTCAGGCGTGTCGTGCAAGAACAATCAACATCTCAGACGTTCAATAGGAGACAACAATCATGCGCAATCGTGATCCGTGGTCATTGTGGTGCCCGTTGGGCGCGGGGCTCGCGGCCCTCGTAATCGTCACCGGCCCCGTGCGGGGGCAAGCGGGCTCCTCGTCATCGTCGGCCCATGACCAATCCAAGAACACCGCTCCCGTCGTCCGGACCTTCGGTGGCGAGGGAGGCTACCACACCGAGCTGACGAGCAAGACCGAGGGCACTGTTAACGACGAGGACCGGCGCCAGGTCTCGTTGCTGATGGCCCAGGTCTTCGAGCACATCATGGAGGCGCGTGACGCGGTCGACGCCGAAGACGCCAAGGAAGCGATCGAGGAAGTGAACAAGGGCCTCGCGGCGATCAAGGCGATCCGCTCCATGCTACCCAGGACGATTCTACGCACCAAGACCACCGCGCCGGGCGGCAAAGTGATCTATGAGGACGAGCGCGCGGTCCAGGAGGGGCGCATCCCGATCTATGAGGGTCTGCTGCATACCCAGACGTTGGCACCGGTCGTGGCGGACAGGCGCAGCGCGATGGAGGTCGCTGGCCTCTCGGTGGTCGAACTCGGAAACGATCGTCACGGAGGCCATAGCCGACCTCGACCCGATTGAACGGCAATTGACACGAGCGGCCAAGGCCCTCAAGGAGAACAAGATCCAGGACGCCGCCAAGGCATTGGGGATGGCCCTGATCCGCGGCATCGAATTCCGCTATAGCAAGGACGACTCGCCGCTGGCCGCGGCCCGCGACGCGATCTGGCTGGCGCGGCGGTCGCTGGAAGAGAACAACGTCGCACAGGCACTGGTCAACCTGGCACTCGCCCGCGTACGGCTCCAGCTCTACCGCGGAGTGCTGTCGCAGGACCAGCGCCAGGAGGTGGATCAGATGCTCCAGGAGATCAATCAACTGGAGGCCCAGCTCCGCCAGGAGACGACCCAGCCCGCGACCCGCGCCGAGCGGGCCCGCCAGGGCAGCACCGTGACGAGTTGGTGGGATAAGATCAACGGTTGGTTCCGTCGGCATTTGTGATGATCGCTCTCGCAACCGCGCACCTGCCCCCGGGGCGGGCGGCGAGGAGGAGGTCGAAAAGTTCCTGAGTCTTCCTGGGAATAGGAGGTGAATCATGGTGATGGTCTTGGCGCGCAACTGGTGGGCCCTGGTCTTGCGGGGCTTCTTCGACGTGTTGTTCGGGATCACTGCCTTCGTCTGGCCGGGGATTACACTCGCGGTGTTAGTGCTCCTCTACGGTGCCTTTGCACTGGTAGATGGGTCGTTCGCCATCGCCGCGGTCCTGGTTGGTCGAACGCGGGGCATGCCCTCGTGGGCGCTGCTGGTGGAGGGCCTGGCCGGTATCGCCGTCGGCGCCATCACGTTCTTCTGGCCCGGGATCACGCAGCTCGCCTTGCTTTTCCTGATCGCGGCCTGGGCCGTCGTCACGGGCGTCTTCGAGATCGTCGCGGCCGTACGGCTCCGCAAGGAGATCCGCGGCGAATGGTTGCTGGCCTTGAGCGGGGTCCTATCCGTCGCGGTCGGCGTGGCCTTGGTCGTCAATCCCGGCGCCGGGCTCTTGGCGATCTCCTGGATGATCGGAACCTACGCGATCATCTTCGGCGTCCTCTTCATCGTTCTCGGTTTCCGGCTAAGGAGTTGGCTGCGGCGAGAGTCGTTCATCGCCATTACTCCATCCGGTGAGCCGACGACGACGTCAGTTCCGGGGACGGTGAACATCGCCAGGTAACACCTAGGGGACCAGGACGGAGACGAGGTGGCCCGAGCCAACCGGGCGCCGAGACTTCGTCCTAGCCATTCATCTTCGAGGCTCAGACCGGCTCGACGGAGACATCCTCACCTGATTAATCCGTCCAAGTGAGAGGCCCAAAAGGAGGTCCACCGTGGCAGAAGGTGAAACGATCATCGGTATCGATCTGGGGACGACCAATAGCGTCGTCGCGGTGATGGAGGGTGGCGAGCCGACGGTCATCGCCAACCAGGAGGGAAGTCGACTGACCCCCTCGGTCGTCGCCTTCACGAGCAAGGGAGAGACTCTGGTCGGCGAGCCTGCCAAGCGCCAGGCCGTCACCAACCCGAAGGGGACCATCTACTCGATCAAGCGGTTCATGGGCCGCCGTCACAGCGAGGTCCAGGCCGAGGAGAAGATGGTCCCCTACGAGGTCGTCGGCGGGCCCAATGACTTCGTCAAAGTGCGGGTCAATGGTAAGGAGTACACCCCGCCGGAAATCTCGGCGTTCATCCTGCGCAAGCTGAAGGAGGCCGCCGAGAGCCACCTCGGGCACAAGGTCCGCAAGGCGGTCATCACGGTACCGGCCTACTTCAATGATAGCCAGCGCCAGGCCACCAAGGACGCCGGCCAGATCGCCGGGCTGGAGGTCGCCCGCATCCTCAACGAACCGACGGCCGCCGCGCTGGCCTACGGCCTCGACAAGAAGAAGAATGAGAAGATCGCCGTGTTCGACCTAGGAGGCGGCACCTTCGACATCTCGATCCTGGATGTGGCCGACGGCGTCTTCGAGGTGCTTTCCACCAATGGCGACACCCACCTCGGCGGCGATGACTGGGACGAGGCCCTGATCAATTACATCGCCGACCAGTTCAAGAGGGAGCAAGGCGTCGATCTCCGCAAGGACCAGATGGCCCTCCAGCGATTGAAGGAAGCGGCCGAGAAGGCCAAGAAAGATCTGTCGTTCCAGACGCAGGCCGACATCAACCTGCCGTTCATCACGGCCGATCAGAATGGCCCGAAGCACCTGACGATGACGATCACCCGCAGCCAGTTCGAGCAAATGACCGATCACCTCTTCGAGCGATGTCGCGGGCCGGTATTGAAGGCCTTGCAGGATGCCAAGCTGAAGGCAACCGAGATCGATGAAGTGGTCCTGGTCGGCGGCTCGACGCGGATGCCCCGCGTCCAGCAGATCGTCAAGGAGATCTTCAACAAGGAGCCGCATAAGGGAGTCAACCCCGACGAAGTAGTAGCCGTCGGCGCGGCGATCCAGGGCGCGGTGCTCACCGGCGACGTCAAGGGCGTGCTCCTGCTCGACGTGACCCCGCTATCGCTCGGCCTGGAGACCAAAGGTGGTGTGTTCACCAAGCTTGTCGAGCGAAACACGACCATCCCGACGGAGAAGAAGGAAACCTTCACAACGGCCGAGGACAATCAAACCGCGGTGACGATCAAAGTCTATCAAGGCGAGCGGCCCATGGCGGCCGACAACCGCGTGCTGGCGAATTCAACCTGGAGGGCATCCCGCCGGCGCCGATGGGCGTGCCGCAAGTCGAGGTCAGTTTCAACATCGACGCCAACGGGATCCTTCAGGTTTCGGCCAAGGACAAGGGGACCGGCAAGGAGCAAACGATCAAAAACTGAGCCTCCGGCGGGCGATCAGTCAGCAGATCGAAAAGATGCCGGCGACGCTGAGCCGAACGCTGCGGAAGAAAAGCAACGCCGCGAACTGGCCAGGCTCGCAACCCGCCGAGCAGCGCGTTGACCGCTCGAAAAGCTCATGAACGAGAAGCGAGTAGGTGCCGGGTCCGACACTTCAGCCGTCCGCGCCGCCACTCCAAGGTCAATCAGGCGAAAGCCGGTAACGATCCGTCCGAATCCAGCAAGCGATCAATGATCTCCAGCAGACTAGCTAGGCAATGAGCCAATACCTCTACGCCGCGGCCGCACCGCCCGGCGACGGGGTGGCTAAGTATGTACCCTCGGCCTCGCCGAATGGGGGGCCGGACGCGGCGACACCGAGGATGCCATCGACGCCGACTGGGAGGAGAAGCGG
>CAWFRS010000002.1:0-559352 GCA_963818265.1 uncultured Planctomycetota bacterium
AAAAATTTTTCTGATTTTGGAAATTGACACTACTCTTGGGGCTGCAACCTTTAACGATCAAGATTGCCCAAGGCGTCGCCCCCGGGGCTGAAATGGTTCACCCATTTTTTGCCTTCAGAGTCCACGATTCCGGCTGCCTTTACTCCAGTCCCGAGCAGGCTCGGAGTCCATCTCTTGCACACAGACTTTAAATCGACCGCGACACACCGGCGCCCATGGGTATGCGTTTTGCACATGTCATTATCCGGATCGCGACACGCCGCCATTGTCGAAGCCGTGACACCTCGTCCGGCGAGATCGGCAGAATTTCGGTAAAGGTTTCCCCTTGCCTAAACGCGGCAGCCAGTCTATCATGAACGTACACAACGCGGACTGACCAGTCAGTCCAAAAGTTTCGCGAGCAGGGACTTCTTTGTAAGCGAGGGTCGCTCGGGACTTTCTAACCATGAATAACCGCTTGACGTTTCGGCCCAATCTCGTCGAATGCATGCTCGAGGAGCGAATCGCGCCGGCCATTGCCAACCTTGCGACGATCATCTTGACGACGAGCGGATTTACATTGATCGAAGGTTTTCCGGGTGCCAATAATTCGGGCGCCGGATCACTGGGGGCCAGCAGCTCGGGAGGCGGAAGCGCCGCCTCCGTCAGTGGTGCGGCGGTGCCGACGAGCCTTTACATCACGGGCACGGGCGGAATTTCCAGCCTGAGACCCGGTAATATCACGGGCGTTCCCAGCCTCGCGGCGGCGGGCGCCACGGCAGGCTCGGGAATTTCGCTCTCGATCCAGGTCGGTTCTGGTGCCGACACAGCCGGCGGCCAGACTTCCCAGGTCTCCAACGGAGGCGCCACCAATAACGTCGTGGGCCGAAACACCGTCGCCGACCCGACCGCCAACCCGCTGATGACAGTCATCGGCGGAGCATCGAGCGGCTCGGGCTCGCCCATTCTGCCGCCCGGCCAGAGCTATCGCGACAATGCACCCGTCCAGCCCACGTCGTCCCTGTCGACCGTGCCGCAATCGGCGACCACGGGGCCGGCCATGAGTGCCGATCCGTATGCTCCCAACCCCCAGATGGGTGCGCCCCGCCTTGGCCCCTTTGGCGGTAGCCGGGGTGGCGGCATGGTTAACCCGATTCCAGGATCGCTCGTGCCGCTCGCGCCGATGTTCCCCGGCAATAACTGACCTGAAACATCGCCGACATTGATCCAGGCAGACCAAAAGAAGGCGGCGCCGCACTGACGGCTCCGCCTTTTTTGTTTTTATGACCAAGAAGGCGGGGGCCGCACTGACGGCTCGGCCTTTTTTTACCGGCGGGATCTCTCGTGCCGACGCCAGCTTAACGCGTTCGCTTCGAGCGACCGGCCGGCTCGTTGTCAATGCTGGCGGCGATTCGATCAATTTCGGCCTGGGTCGGATGGCCGCGGTCGGCAAGCCTCGGCTGCACGAGATTCCACGTACGCCCATCGGTGGTGATCACGATCGTTCCAAGCTGATCCGTACGCAGAAAAGGCAGACCACTGCGCCGCAGGAGACTCACGGTTTCCGAATGCGGATGCCCGTATTCGTTGTTGCGGCCCATGCTGCCAACGGCCAGCTCCGGCCTGACGATCCGCAGCCAACGCGCGTCGGTTCCATTGCGGCTACCATGATGAGCCAGCTTGAGGATCGTGCAATTGCTCACGAGGTTCGGATCGTGCTTCAGCCACCATTGCCGCTCGGTTTCCTCGCTATCGCCCGTGAGCAAAATCGAGAAGTTGCCGTACCGCACGCGCAGGCCCAGCGAATTATTGTTCTCCTCCTTGCGATCCTCGGGCGGCTGGGGAAAAAGCGTCATTTCCACCGATCCCAGCTCGATCTTGCGGGAACGAGACGACGGCTCGATCACCGCCATGCCTTGCGCCTCCACCGTCTTCAAGAGCCGCAGATACATCGCGGTCGTGTGCCCTGATCGGCTCGCAAGGAAATAGCGCGGCTTCATGGCCCGGATCACATGGTCCATGCCCTCGTAATGATCGCTGTGATGATGGCTGATCGCGACCATATCGAGCGACTTGATCCCCTTGCGGTGAAGTTCGCGCAAGGCACCGTCGCGTGTTGGTCCGGCATCGATCAGCGCCGTTTTCCCCTCCGGCGACTTGATCAGGATCGAGTCGCCCTGACCGACGTCGAGAACCTCGACCGTCGCCGTTCGGCCCGCACTCGACCGTCCGGGAAGCTGGGCGTGGCTCGATGCTGGCGACGCCACGAAGATGAAGCCGGCCACGACCAGTGCCAGCCGCTTCAGTGAGCAGAACATCGTCACAGCTTGATATCTCCCCCGGGGTCGCGGTCGGCCAGCCTGTCTTGCACCCGGCGCGTCTCGTCGGCGACCTGCCGGGTCGCGTCCTGGTCGAGCTCGAGCGTGAACGTGAAGACGTCGCCAGGGCCCGCCCCTTTTGGCAGGAGCGCCTTGGGGACGTTCACGGTTTCGCCGGCCTCGGTGATCAAGACGGCGATCTGCTTTCCTTTGCCTTCGAAACGGTCGAGGGATAGTCGTGTCGACACGCCTTTTCCTCCTTTGGCCCGGGCCGGCCGGGCTCATTTGATGACGATCGGCCGCTCGGCGACATCGGTGGCGCCTGGTTTTGCCGAGCCGAAATCGCCCAGACGCTGGCTCTGCAACACGACGTGGTTGGTGCGCGGATTGGCCAGCGAATCGGAGTCGCCGACGGTCTGGAGTGGCAGATCGCCCGACGTGAGGGGAAACTCCGAGGCCGAAGATGATCCAGGCGCGACCGTGAACCGGCGAGGCTGGGTAAAGAGGCCGATTCGCGCGTCGTAAACCTCGAGCACGAACTGGTCGCCCGG
Organism: uncultured Planctomycetota bacterium; assembly: GCA_963818265.1. Classification (GTDB taxonomy): domain Bacteria; phylum Planctomycetota; class Planctomycetia; order Isosphaerales; family Isosphaeraceae; genus CAWFRS01. The sequence continues at coordinate 2,849 of CAWFRS010000002.1, forward strand.
GCTCCACGCAACCTGAAACGGCCGGTCGGGCCAGCCGGCATCGAGATTGTCTTTACCGACGACGGCGAGCCGCGAGCCAAACTCCCTGGCCTCCCAGACGGTCGTCTCACGCCCGCTGGCACTGACCTTGCGCACCCGTGCCTGGATGTCGACCGTATGACCCGGCTTGAAGAGCTTCTGGTCGAGCGAGACCTTTTCGATGGCGACCTGGTAGATCCCAGGCGTGGTAAACGACTCGCGCGGCTTGAGGGCGCCGACGACATCGGCCACGAGGGATCCGTCGGCCGAGCGCTCCACCGCATCAAGCGGCTTGCCAGCGACCAGGGCGATCAGCGATTGCACAACCGGATGGTCCTGAAACGCATAGCCCCCGGCGCTGCCGCCGCTCAGGACGATCAAGAAGTAAACAAGTCGTCGAAAGAGCGAAGTTTTTTTTCTCTTGGATCTGAAAAACATGAGCTGTTCCTCGTCCTTGAGGCACCAGGTGCCTGCTGGCGGTTACGTCCCCAGGTCAATCTGAATGCGACAGGGACGTTACCGTTTGGCCTTTTGCATCCGTAAAATATCGGGACGCCGATCACACAACCCTGAGGGCTTTGAGATCCCGACGCCCCCGATGAAAAGCCGAGTCGAAATGAGGTGCGAAGGGAATCTCCGAACTTTTAGCAAAGATCGCCAAACGGTCAAGCCGAGTTGGCGGGAGTCAACATGAGCCCGTTCCGACCGCGATTGCTCGATGCCGTGACCGCCAGCGCACGGATGGACGCCCTCTGTGAATTCCTCGAATTCTGGCTCAGGCCCTGTCGCACATCACCCGCGGAGTCAGCACGGGTGTCGTGTGACGTTCGGGCGCCGATGCCCTTGCGACGGCTCTACGATTACGCTGCGAGCCTGTCGGACGAGGAGCATCCGTTGTTGAGGGGAACTTACATCGAGATTTTCACACGTCAAGACTGGCTGCTGGAGCCGGGCAGCCTGACCTTTGACGAGGAAGGCAGGATCATCTTTCTGGAGGAAAACCAGCAGGTGTGGGACTGTCGGACGTTGCCTGAGGGCAAAGATCCACCGGTGTGGTGCCACCGTGAGGTGGCCGACAAGCATGGCGTCGTTCACGTGACGGAGGAGCTCGTCAGCAAGTCCCTCTCTCGCTTCCTGGTGTCATTCGCATTGCAGGAAATCACCTTCGGCTCACGCCGTCACATGACGGATAAGGGACTGAGCTACCGATGGGCGGCGGAACGAGATTCGGCGGTCCCCGTCTGGGCCGAGGGCCCTTACGTCCACAGGAGCGACGACAACTACAATTTCCACCTGTGGGGACACGTGCTCGTCGCGGACCTCCGAGGCAATAAAGATCCCTTCTTCGCAACCAACCATGAAGACGGCGTCAGGTTCCTCGAAGAGCTCCGGGGGCTGGTCATCCAGGTGGGCCTGGGGGAGGGCCGGTGGTGGGACCTGGAAATCAGCCCAGACGGTTCGGCACGCCTCCGATACCAGACGTGGGAGTCGAAGGAAAGTCGCCGAGGCCCCGCCGGAAACCTTCGATTTCACCGCCCTCCTCGCCCGGCTCTCCGAAGTGGCCACCGACGACGGTCTCCATGAGGGAAAAATAGCGGTCTGGTTCCTCCGAGGGGACAGGAGCAAGCACTTGCCGGATGTCGGGATGGTCACCTCACTCTTTGAGCATGCCCTCGGCCGAGCGGCCGAGCCAAGTCGGGCTCTGGAGCACCTGTTCGCGGCCGAGTGGCCTCTTTGACCGGCACACTGACCCATTTCTCACCGACCCATCGCCTCTCCGCGCGTCCCTCCGACCCTCGAATTCGAGTCGCCGACGAAGTTCGAGTCAAGCCGAGCACCAGCGACGTGCTGTTTTTCAGATACGCCGCTGGGTGGCTATATAGCCTTGCGTGATCGTGGGGCGCAGGAACGATCAGTCGGGGTTTTGTCGATGTCTAGCACACGGCATTGCCTGAAGCTTCAGAGATGAGCTTCCGCGACATGGCTTTCGGGGAACACGCTCGCGTGGAACTCGGCCACCTTGCGGGCCTTGCCACGGTCGAACTACAAACATGTGATCATCTTGATCATCTTCGCTGTCCTCAGCCCTGCCGCTTGGCCTGTCCGCGCGTGCCCGCACTTATTTTGGGTCGAGGAACGTCTTGGGATCAACATTCTTCAAAAGCTCGAACGCAGTGACTTCCAGGACATGTTCAATGGCTCCATCGGTTTTGAATGTCAACCTGGTCGCTTTCTTTACACCGTCAAAGTCCTTGTACTCAGCGAGAGTGATCTCCCTCATACACATTTGCTCCGGAAATTTTGGCATCATGGCCACCGTCCTGACCGGCAGTCCGCTCTCTTTATCAAAATAGAGCATGAAGTCCCTGCCGTCTGGCCCCGTCACCGCCAGCACGGCCGCGGGCCTATCGCCAATTCTTTCATCGGGAGACTGTTTGTACTTGAGGCCTCGAGACTTGATCAAAAACGGTGCGGCAAGAGCGGCCTCGAGGTAAACCTCCTGAGTCCGGGTCGCAAGCTCATCGCCCCTCATCTTTCGCGTGACACCGCCGAAGTTAACCCGCGACCGGTCGCCGTCAATGATCTGGATTATGCAGAGCTGAAGCTGATTGTCCCATAGCTCGAAGCGCTGGCGATCAATTCCGCAAACTGTGGCCTGGCTCTCGCAATTTCGAAATCCCCCGTGCTTCCAGTTCGCCTTCCAGGTGAACCCCTTTGCGTTGGCAAACTTCTCCGGGCTTCCTGACGCCGCAATCGCCTTGTCAAGAATGGCGACTGCCATCGGTTCCTGGGCGCCGACTACGATGTCCAAACTCAAGCACAAAATGACCGTACACGCTTCACATAGGAATCGCTGCATCTGATCGCTCCATCCGACACATTGCTCTTGTTCGGAACGGTTCTCGCTGCGCTCTACATTTCTTTGTTGATCGCATCTGAACGGCCGAGAAACTGAAGGGCGCTACGTCCAATAAATTTGTATCCTGCAAGAAACACCACGTCAGCAAGGTCGCGGTCGGCGTCGCACAAAAACCGCGCGGCCTCGTCGCCGGTTCTTCGGTGCATCGTGAGTCGTCCTTGGCTCTGTATACCGAAGGACTCCGACTTCGGGTGGACCAACTCCTGGGGAGCAGACGAGTGTTCTCCTGGATGGCGCTTTACGCGCATCCTCTCGTCACTTACGATGGACAGAATGATCTGTCATAATACGGGAGTGTCGACGCTGCTCACGGCTGGACAGTGTCGGTTGTTTCAAAAGGCCGTTTCGGGACCGATGCGTCCCGAAGCCGGCCTCCTTGTCTTCGCTCCGACAAGCGTACCTCGACTTCGCACACGTATCACCAGTGCTTGAGACACCCATGAGAAAAGCCTCGAAGCGCAAGAGATCGCCCGGATTAGACTCCCTTGAACCAAGGATCGCGCTCAGCGCCACGCCGATGGAGGTTAGTGGAGTAGGGCCCGCGCACGCCCACCACGCTTCGAAGACCGCTTCCCCCCACTCGCATTACGTGAGTTGGGGGCTCGAAGACTGGGAGTCTCGGGGAGAGCGTTTATACCATTCAGCTTGGATCCGCGAAGACATCCATCAAGATCCTGTCGATCACGGCAGCCGTTTCCTCGTCCGCGATGCCGCTAAGTAACCCCGATAACCAGTTCCAAAGGCAAACACTCTTCTGGCTGACACCGACTGACAGCAACAACCAGGGCGCGAAGATCCTCAACTCTCCTCAAGAAGACCCGCAGCGATGGGAGAATTCTGTCTCGAGTAATCTCGTGGCCTTCAACATCAAGCAGACCGGCAACCAGACCATCGACTACCCACTGAACGTGAAATTGAGGTCTCCGGTGACGGTGAAGAATGGCAAGCTGACCGCGATCTTTGACAACGAGACCTACACGCCAATTCCTTCGTTAAGCAACGACCCCAACGAGAGTCTCGACACTGAAGTGCACTTAATTATCCAGTACCAGCAGACTGCTGGACAGCAGCGGACCGTTGGACATGCCTTGTGAGCACGGCGCCCTTGAGAATGCACAGGGGAAGGCAGTCCTGGACCGGGAACCGTTGGAGCTGCATTAAAGAAAGTGCAACCTCGGGCAAAGTCCAACCATGGACATGCATTGTAAGCTCAAGAACGAAACAAAACCGCTTTGCTATTGCATGTTCAGAAGCGCTTACCTGTGCACGCGTGGCGGTTTATTGATTTTGGAAGTGAGAATGCCCCCGGTTCTTTGGCTGTTACTCCCTGGCCTCGCAGTAACGGTTGGGAATTCCGCTAACCCGGGACACGACCTGGCTCCAGTCAATTTCAGCGACCCAGCCGTCGTCCACATCCCAGCGTACGATACCTCTGACGCTTAGCTCATCATGGTCGTCCAGGACAACGCAAAGTCCGTCGCACAGGCAGACGCCCAGGGCCTCGAGATCGTCAAGAGTACCTCTGCAATTCAGTCGCAGACGCCCCTTGCGATCGGCGTTGTTGAAGTCCGCGAACAGTCGTACTAAACCGCTGTTTGATCGATTCGATGAATTCTCGTCAGCGAGTCCAGTCTCTCGCATCATTTTCGTAATTCCTGATTCGACTGCCCGGTGTCAGGGTCGATGTTCATGGATTTCAAATGACTTCTTTCTTTTTCAGTCAAGGGTCTATTGATATCTTCCACAAATGAAATGAACGCTCTTCGATTATTTTCCGCATAAGCAAATCCTAGCGCCTGCGCCGCCATCTCGATGGCCTTGAACTGAGCGGAGCCGTCGTATCCGTTCGGCCGAACCATACTTGCCGAGCATGATAGCCTGACCTCCGGACTGCGCGCGAGGCGGCGGGAGGATTTCTCGCCAGGCATTGTTGTCTGGCCCCGGACCGCCTCTGTCGCGGTTCCGGAGAGTCATCATGGCTACGCCAACCCGACGAATGAACCACCAGGCGCGGATCGACTGGTGGCGCGGACAGTTCCAAAGGCAGCAGGAAGCCAGCCAGAGCGTCACCGAGTTCTGCCTGCGGCTCGGTGTCAGCATCACGACGTTTTACTACTGGAAGAAGCGGATCCACGAGGTCTCGCCGAGTCGTCTCGACCTAAACACGCTCGACCGGCCCTCGAGTTCCGTGGCCAAGATAGGCACCAGCACCACGAATTTCGTGCCGCTGTCGATCCTCGATTCCGGCACGGCCTCGCACCTCGAGATCGAGCTGGCCAATGCTTGTGTTGTTCGCCTCAAGGGGACCATTGATCCCGTCTTGCTTCAAGCCGCGATCGCCGCGGCCGGTCAACTCGACGGCTGCCGTCAAGGAGCCCAATGATGTTGCCACGGCTCCCCGCCGCCGTCCGGGTTTTCCTCTGCACAAAATCCACGGACATGAGAAAAGGTTTCGACGGTCTCTGGGGCATGGTGCACGAATTCCTTGGCCAAGATCCCCTCTCCGGGCACCTCTTCCTCTTCTTCAACAAACGCCGCGATCGCGTCAAGATTCTCTTCTGGGAACCTGATGGCGCCGTCATTTTTTACAAGCGACTCGAGGCCGGCACCTTCGAGAAGCTCGACCCCGCGTCGCATGCCGGTCGGAGCTCGGGGCCAGCCGGCCTTGAGCTCTCCGCGACCGATCTGACCCTGCTCCTCTCCGGCGTCGACGTGAGCACGGCAAAGCGCCGCAAGCGTTACGCCCGAGCAAGCTGAGCCGATCGAGAACAATCGTCAGGAATCATCCAACAAGTGCTCCGTCATCTTTGTAAAATGAAATGATGACGGAGCACAACGACCCCATCCCCGACGACCTATCCGCCTGCCAGGATCTGCTCCGCGCCGCTTTCCAGCGGCTGCGCGATCTCGAGCGCCAGCTCGACGAGTTCGCCGCGACGACCGACGAGCTCAAACAAGCCCATGCGTGTATCAAGGAAGAATACCTGGCGCTCAAGCGGCTGGTCCGCGGGCCACGCCGCTTTTAAGCTTCGGTCCCACGTCGCACGCCGAGCCGATCTCGGGCCAACCCGGCTTCGAGCCCTTGGCGGCCGATGCGCCTCGGCTTTTTTGAGGCGTCGACGTGACCACGGCAAGGTGTCGAGAGCGTCACGCCCGAGCAAACCGAGCCCATCGAGAAAAATCGCCGGAAATCAGAAAATCATCCAACAAATGCGCCGTCATCTTCGTAGATATGATTATGACGGATTACAATAACCCCATCCCCGACGACTTGCCCGCCTGCCAAGAGCTGCTCCGCGCCGCTTACCAGCGGCTGTGCGACCTCGAGCGACAGCTCGACGAGTTTGTCGCGACGACCGACGAGCTCAAACAAGCCTATGCGTGTATCAAGGAAGAATACCTGGCGCTGAAGCGGCTCTTCTATGGACCACGCCGCGAGCGGCTGGCCGAAGCGCCCGGGCAACAGCACCTCTTCGATGACGATGTCGCACCTCCCCCGCCGGCGGAATTAGCCGCGGCCGACGATGACGAGGAAGTGCCATCGCGGAGCGCAAGGAGAAAGGGCACGGCCGCCGACCCATTCCCGACCATCTTCCCCGCCAAGACGTTCCCCATGATGTCCCCGCCGCGGAGCGGGTCTGCGGCTGCGGCCGCGATAAAACCCGGATCGGCGAGGATGTGACCGAGCAGCTCGAATACGAGCCCGGCAAGATGTTCGTGTTGCGACATGTCTATCCGAAATATGCCTGCTCTTGCTGCAAGGACGGCGTGACCTCGGCCCAGCGCGAGGCCAATCCGATCGAGGGGGGCCTGGCCGGCCCTGGTCTGCTGGCCCATGTCATGGTCAGCAAATTCTCCGAGCACATGCCCCTTTATCGTCAGCAAGACACGCTCAACCGGCACGGCATCTTCGTGGCGCGGAGCACACTCTGCGGCTGGCTGGCCCAGTGTGCTCAAATCCTCGGCCCCCTGGTCGAGCTGATGAGTAAGCGAGTGATCGAGTCGGGTGTGATCAACGCCGATGAGACACCGGTGCGGGTCCTGGACCGGCAACTCGATTCGACCCGCCAGGGTCAGTTCTGGACCTACATCTCCCCTGGCGATCATGGTTATACGATCTTCGATTATACCGATTCGCGCAACCGCGACGGTCCAGCAAGATTCCTCGCGGACTTCCGCGGCTATCTCCAGACCGACGCCTATAGCTCGTACGAATCGGTCATTTTGGCATCGGGTGGTCGCATTGTGTCGGTAGGCTGCTGGGCGACATGCGCGACGCAAGTTCTTCGACGCCCGACTCAATCAGCCGCGTGAGGCGCATTATGTGCTGGGATTGATTGCGCAGTTATATGATATCGAGGACACGATACGGCTCCTGGGCCCCGACGAGCGGAAAGCGGTCCGCCAGGAGAAGAGCGTGCCGGTGCTCGATCGCCTGGAGGCGTACTTGCGCGACCAAAAAGCCGTCGCGTTGCCCAAGAGCCAGTACGGGCAAGCGATCGCCTATGTTCTGAACCGCCCCGCCGAAATGCGGCGCTACACCGAAGACGGCCGGCTGGCGATTGACAATAACACGTCGGAGCGAACGCTGCGGATCTGCGCGATCGGCCGAAAAAACTGGATGTTCCTGGGGAGTGACCAAGGGGGCGAGACGGCGGCGATCTGTTATACGATCCTGGCCAACGCCAAGCGTTACCAGATTGAGCCATTTGCGTATGTGCGTGCTTTACTGGTCGCTCTGTCGTCGGAGCAGGTGGATCTGGAGTCGTTGCTTCCCGACGTCTGGATCGCGGCGCATCCTGAGCACGTCCTCCAGTACCGTCGCGACGAGGCCGAGGTTGCCGCCAATGCCCGGCGTCGCCGTCGTGCCTTGCGGCGTGAGAAGGCCAGAGATCCAACCCCGAGTCTCTGACGCCGAGGCACTGCTTGTGGTGCCCGGCGTCAGAGACGCCTCGTTGCCTGCGAATTGTTGATGGGGACAAAGCAGCGCACTTGATCCGGCTCGGTCCGCCCAGCGCCGGCGGCAGTCGTTGTTTTCGGCGATGCCGCCGACAGTTCGCCTATGGACAAATGCGCGGCGCTAGCGTCAGCACAGGACCACAGGCAACGCCCGCCGCAGCGTGGGACTGTCCGGAAAGCGGCTCGTCTGGCTGACGCCCGGCGTACGCCTCCGTTCGGAGCTGGATCGTCGCACGTGTGCTCCTCAGCCCAGGGGGCCGCGCGACCGCGCGGGTATGGTTCGGCCGAACGGATACGAGCCGTCCGCATAATTTCCAGCTACGCCCTCGAGCGTCTTCAAGACCTTTTCAAAATCCTCGAACGCAGTTTCCAAATCGGCCAGATCGTCCGGCATGATAATGCCTGCCTTTCGGTTAACTGTCATCGTCCTGGTCCTGATCGGCAACAACAGTCCTGCATGTACCACATCGAACGCGGCGCAAGGACTGGCGCTGTAAAAACGTCTAAGCGGGGGTCCACACGACTCATTGCGTGTCCAGGGGTGGGTCTTCCGCGAGTGGGTCTTTGCAGTGCATGCTTTCGTGACTTTACCGTGCATGTTTAAGGGTGCCCTCGGTGGCGAACCTTGGATATGTTGCGCGTGGTGATCCCCCACACAAGACGCTGCGCGGCAATCTTCAGGAAATCTCAATTCTTATTCGATTCCCCGGGTGCTGTACCCCCTCGTAAATCTGGTTTATCCAAACGTTTGCCACCTCGAAAGAGCATCAAACCCACAAGCGGCCAAATGAAGAAATTCAGGACGACGATCAGTAGCTCCATCGATTTAGTGTTGCAATCGCCAAACACGATGAATACCAACATGATTGGCACTATATTGGGATACCCACCGATATATCCTCCCAATAGCCAGCAACAACTTGTCCACGCCGCAACCAAAAGACCGATTGCCATCCCACTCGTGTTACCAATGCCCCTGTTGAGGTAGAACATGCGTAAGAAAAAAGTGAGAAAGCCTATCGGGATCAAGAAGAAGAGAATAATCAGCGTCAAGATATCAGCGGTCTGACCGCCATATGCCGTCAAGCCAGTGCTCAATTCGTCTCTAATCATGTCAGAGTCTGTCCCAAAAGGCACGGCTAAATTAGCCCCAACGGGCTTAACAGCAAAGCCCAGGGCATCGCCCTGCGGAGCAGGCGATTCCGACAAGATAAGGCCCGGTATCCCTGAAAGGGCGAACAATCGTTGCGTTTGTCTGGCCCTTTCACGGCGTGAGATTCATGCGGTTCCTACGGCCACCAAGGCGTTGCCCTGGGCTAATTTGTTGGACCCCTTTTGGGCCAAAAACGGTCAACACGCCAGGCGCCTTGGCCAGGGGGTCGCGCAGGCTCGCCGTCAGACTTCTGGGACAGACTTTTTGCCGGCGGCTCAGCAAGCGAAAATCGGTCGTTCCACTTTTCGTTTGAAGAAGTGTTTCACATTGAAGATGACTCCTTCAGACGGTTCCGGAGACAGAATCAAAAATCCCTCACGAGGCATGCGTCGTTCTCAACGATATGCCAGAATACTTAATCCATGATTGAATCGGAAACGGGGATCAGATGTAGCAGAAGCCGAGCGTCGGCTCTCCAAACGGTTTTGAGAGATTCCGAGATGCCGAGGCTACCTGCTTAAACACGGGCACTCGGCTCGTGCGGAGACTCGCCTCCTCAGGGTTGTGCCAGGGCCTGTAATGCCTTGCATGATCACGAGACACCCACCCTATTGGGCGTGTACCGGGATTTCAGATGGACCGCCCAAGGGCCTGATCCAGATCACACAATTCGAGGACGGGGCAAGATGACCCCTGGCGAATTCCCGGCCGTCGGAAGTACCATGACGGCGGCGATCATGGTGTTCAACGAGATCGACCGTCAACTCTGGCTGGGAATAAAGCCGATCCGAATCGGTCGCGCAAAGGGCACCCGTGAACAAAGGGCGCTTCTGGACATGCTCTGCAGGAGCAAAATGACATCGAAGCACATACCCGTTGCCTGTCCACGCGTCCCGTGAGTGAGCTACCATTCTGACGAGACGTGCCGGCTCAGTTTGCAGCAGGAAATGAAGTGATCTTAATCCATGACAGGGAGGTCAGCCGATGCGACCGTTCCACACCACGTTACTTACCGCGGTCGCTCTCTTGCGCACTGTTGCTCCGCGGGTCCTGAATGGGGCAGCAACACAGGCAATCGTGCTTTCGGGCAAAGTTGTCGGACCTGATCGACGGCCAGTGACCGGATTCACAGTGGCCGCGGGTCCGGGCAAGATTCCCGGGCGTTGCGATTGCATTCTGCGAGAAGTGCAAGACCCTGAGGGCCATTTTGATATAGAGGTCCCGGAACGAGGAAGGACCTGGATAGGTATCAGGGCTGAACAGTTCGCCGCCTGGGAGGGGTGGGTCGACCTGGGAGATCACGTTCAGCCTATTGAGGTGCGCATGTCTCCCGGGTTTAACGTTTCCGCGAGGGTCGTCTCGCCCAAGGATACTCGGAAACGCATCAAGGGGATACTGTTCCCTCGTCGCGAGAAGTCAAGATTTCTCTGGGGACAGACCGAACCGTTGGCGGAGGAATTTCCAACTCGGATTGTGTCTCTTTCAGCGGACGGCATCCTCAGATTCGATCACGTCCGACCCGATCGGTATCGACTATTCCTCAGGGTCGATGGTATTACGAAGGCTGTGTTCGCACTCGACATACCGGCCGCTGACATTGAACTGGGGCCAATCCCCCTTGATGCGACTCTAGCAACCGGTCGGGTCGAAGGGCGCGTTTGGCGTCCAAAGGGTCAGATCTCTTCCGAAATGGCGTCGGCGAAGGGCGAAGTTGGTGGTGAATGGTCGTTCGCAGAGGGTTACTTGAGGCGCCCCCGTGTCGACGGGGAAGACCTCATTGAGCCGACGACTAATCGACGTGGCGAACCCGCTGCCGACTCTGTCGCAATTCGAACTGACAAAGCTGGGCGTTTCCGAGTTGACGGAGTGCCAGAGGGTCTCGTCACGGTCGCTTTTGCGTATCAAACGCCGTGCCAGCGTGTGGTTTATACCTGGACGGCCGTCGTTCGAATTGAACAGACCACGACCATTCGGGCGTTCGATCCAGCCGATCGTCAGGATCTAACTCTGAATTTCGTCATCGGGGACGGTTCGAAAGAACAGCAAGAGTCTGGAGCCGCATTCAGGCGATCGGACGTGTCTAGCGGCATCCGCAATACGTCACAAGAAACCTCGGGGTCCGCACTTCGGCGGTTTTCATTGTGGGCTCCGGCTTTCGGAGTCAAGCTTATTCCACTCTCGCGACAACCGATCTCCGCGCCGGCTGATGTACACTTTTACCTCGACGCTGGTGATAAGCATGTCTTGTCCAACGCCGATCCAGGAGACTTCCGTCTGGCTGTTTACGACAGACAATATACGCGCCAGACTCCTCGTTATCCTGACGGTTCTGACCCGCCGCAACATGACGCGCTCGTCGATCGCAAGATCGCGGTGCACTGCGGTGCCAACGAAGAGAACATCGCATTGGGGCCCGGCTGTATCACGGGGAAAGTCCTCATTCCGGCAAATCGAGATCGGCGGCCCACGCTGATAAGCCGACCCCGGGGTGCGGAAGTCATTGCCGTAGCAAGAAATGGTCACAATTACATACGGAGAGCCGAATTAGAATCGGAAAACGAATTCCGCGTTCGTTACTTGTATCCAGGGCCGCACTCCCTGTACATCCACGACCCGATATCGGGCTATTGTCTGATTGACAGGATTCTGGTGCCAGCGGGATTTGTTGACGCCGGCGAGCGAACCTTGACCGCCGGGGCCATCATTCGCGGGACGCTGCATTATCCCCGAATCTCGCGCGTGCCGGATGAAGTCGTCGCGAAAGGCCCGTCGGGAGTGACGCTGCGGGAGGCTCTTCCGTCGTACTCGAGCTTTGACCGCTTTGAATTCGGTGGCCTTTGGCCGGGGCCCTGGGAAATTTCGGTCCAGTGTAGCGGAACAGTTTTGGCGACGCGCGGATTGGTCCTCGAAAAGACCGATATTCATGACATATCTATAACGGTGGGAACGGAGCGGGGGCACGACTAGTGCCGCTTCGCGGGGCGGAACATTTCGCGTTGCCTGTCATTCCGAAACGCCGCTGGTCCGACCTCGTTCTCGACGGCCGTCCAGGCGACAGCAACACTCGAATCTGGTTGCGAAAAGTGGGCGCATGCTGAACGGGCAGCCGATTCGCCGCCGCGTTAGTAACCGCGGCCGCCGCGGCGGGGCAGGTTCAATTCCCGCCAGGCGCGTTCGACGTCGCTGGCCACAAGTGGCGGTCCGGGGCGAGGTTGTCGCACCGTTTTTTCGTCGCGCAGGTTATCATGATACCGGGCGATCGCCTGTACCGGAATCGGGGGTCCGACGAAATTCTCTGAAACCTTGGGCGATCATCGGGGTTAAATTGGTGAGATGCTGGGCGTTCCTCACACATGGCGGACAATCTTGTTTTTGGAGTCTCGCGATGAAGCGTGTCGCAATCGCCACGTCCCTGGTTTGTCTAGCTGGGCTCGGATCGACCGGTGCGGCGGCGGCGGAGGTCCCGACATTCAACAAAGACATCTCGCCGATTCTCTGGGCGCAACTGCGCGGGCTGTCATCGCGCGGGTGAGATCGGACCGTTCCCGCTCCTGGCCTACAAAGACGCCGCCAAACGAGCGAGCTTCATCGCCGAGATCACGGCGAGCCGCCGGATGCCCCCATGGAAGGCCGAGCCCGGCTTCGGGTCGTTTCATGACGAGCGTCGGTTGAAGGATGCCGATATCGATAAGATCGCCGCCTGGGCTGAAGCGGGCGCGCCCGAGGGGAATGCGAAAGACCTTCGGCCATCGCCCAGGTTTCCCGAAGGCTGGCAACTCGGCACGCCCGACCTGGTCCTCAAGGTGCCCGAGCCATTTGATGTTCCGGCCGAGGGGCAGGATATTTACCGCTGCTTCGTGATCCCGATCCCGATCGACGAGGACAAGACGGTCGCCGCGTTCGAGTTTCGGCCGGGCAACCGGCGGGTTGTCCACCATGCTCTGCTTTACCTTGACAACACGCGGCGCCGCACGGCGCAAAGACGCGGCCGAACCGGGGCCGGGATATGCCAGTTTCGGCGGCCCGGGCATCATTCCGACCGGCGGCCTGGGCGGCTGGGCCCCCGGCGCGATGCCGCGGCTTCTGCCCGAGGGCATGGGCAAGTTCGTGCGCAAAGGGAGCGACCTGGTGCTCCAGGTGCACTACCATCCCGATGGCAAGCCCGAGACAAGACCAGTCGGTCGTCGGCATTTATTTCACCAGGAAGCCGGCCACCAGGATCGTGGGCGGGATCGCCGTCCGCACCGCGCAGTCTCGATATTCCGGCAGGCGACTCGCACTATCACGCGACGGCTCAGAGCGAGCCGCTGCCGGTTGATGTTCAGGCGATCGCGATCGCGCCGCACATGCATTACATCGGCAAGGAGATGAAGGTCGTCGCCGAGACGCCCGACGACAAGAGCCTTCCGCTGATCTGGATCAAGGACTGGGACTTCAACTGGCAGGGGCAGTACCAGTTCGACAACCCGTCAAGCTCCCCAAGGGAACCGTCATCAAGCTCGACGCCTATTACGACAACTCGGCCGAGAATCCGAGCAATCCGAGCAAGCCACCCAAAAATGTGCACTGGGGCGAGCAGACAACCGACGAGATGTGCCTGCTGGGCGTGCAGGTTGTGACCGAGAATCCGGCCGATATCGGCAAGATCGTGAGCATGCGCGGCAATCGCCTGGGAGCGGCGTTGATGGGAGGCGACACCGGCAAGGCGGGCGGTCGATCGATGGCCAGGGTGGTTGGCGAGTTTCTCGACACCGAGGGTTTCCCGATACCTGAGCGCTTCAAGGAACAGCTCGGCCGCTTCGACACCAACAACGACGGCAACCTCACGACGAATGAAATCGACGCCATGCCCGAAGTCCCGCGCAACCGGATTCGCGCCGCGCTCCGCCAGCGATTGGGTCTCGACGAAGAGAAGAGCAAGAATAATCCGTAGGCCGCCGCCGAGCCCGTGCGCCTTGGCGCGACCTTGCTTCGTGTTTCTGTTGTAGCCGGCCGCTCCGATGCCGGGAATGCCGCGGCACAGAGGCACTACCCAGGCGATCAAGACACCCGTTCGACCGCCGATCCAAAGGCTCGTCATGAGGCCGGAGCATTCCCGGCCTCACAGAGACCGGCGACAAGAACCGACCTCGATGCCCTGGTGCAATCCCGGGAGGGCGAGTCTCCGCACGAGCCGAGTACCGGTGCCGACTCGGAAAGCCCTGGCGTCACGGAATCACGCGAGGGCGTCTCGTCTCGAATGGCGCGGAGTAACAGGTAATGCATAGCGAAGGACGGCGCGAACGTCTGCGGGGCGTTTCGTCGGTCTCAGGGCCAGTCGCCGCTTAGAATCGAAGATTCGCTCCTCTTCAAGTCTTGACGCGACGACCGGCCTGACCGGTTGCAATGCAATTGATAATCGCTGTAAGAGTCTGTCCCGGATGGGGGGAGCCAGACTCTGTCGAGCTGACGAGGCACTCGGCTCGCGAGACGCTCGCCCTCCCAAAAGGCGGCCTTGTGGCGAAGACTCCAGGCCGCCGGGTCTCGTCCCCGGCAAGAAAAGCGATCTCGCCAATCCCAGCAATTCCCGGAGCGAGACGATAGAATGAAGGCACTGACGCGAGCCCATTCGACTCCATGGAAAGCCCGATGGCGACCGGCCGGACGATCGACGTGGCGAAAGCGCCTCCACATGCAAGGACGCCTCTCCGAGGCCGAGTCGCTTTATCGTGACTTGTTGCACGCGCAGCCGAACGATCTCGACGCCCTCGAAGGCCTTGGCGTCTTGCTCTTTCAACAAGGCCACGCGGCCGCGGCTTTGCCGTTTTTTGGGCGCGGTGTCCGGCTCGCGCCGCAATCCGCGCGGTTTCACGCGAATCTCGGCGAGACCCTGCGTACTGTCAACCAGCTCGACCGCGCACTCACGCACCTGCGCCAGGCGGCAGCCCTCGATCCGACCGACGTCCAGGCCTGGAACAGCCTGGGGCTCGTCGCGTTCGATAACCGCCGTCTGGAGGCGTCGGAACACGCTTATCGAACGGCGATCCGGCACCGGCCCAGCTTCGTCCACGCCTATATCAACCTCTCCGCCACGCTGGCATTATTGGGCCGATCGCGCGAGGCGATCGAAACGTTGCGAACCGCACTGGCGATCGAACCAAATAATCTGATCGCGCATTTGCGGCTCGCCACGATGCTCGCCAGCGCACGCGATTCGCTCTGGCTCGAAGAAGCCGAAGCGCTGAGCCGCCGCGCGCTCTTGCTCGCGCCAAGCCATCCGCTCGCCGTCAAGGGTCTCGCGAATGTGTTGCGTGCTCGAGGTCGAGAGGATGAAGCTCAGGAGTACGACCAGCGGGCGGTCGCGCTCGAGGCACCGCGACCGGGCAAGGCAGAAACCGACGCTGCTCGATCTCAGAGACCCGACGGACGAATCGATTGCGTCCCCGGTAGCAGCGATGCGGCGATCGCGAGCGGCTCGAACACTGAGACCGCCGATTCCGATGCACAGGCGCTGCACGTACGGGCGATGGCCCTCTTGACCGACGGCCGCATCGACGAGGCTGAACATGCGCTCGAGACGGCGATCGGGCTCGACGCGCAATCGTTCGCGTCGTGGCTGGCGCTGGCGCGGGTGCACGCGGAGCGCGGCCGCCTTGAACAGTCATCGCTGGCCGCCCGCGCGGCACTGGCCATTCGCCCGAATCTCGCGGAAGCCTACTGGACGCTTGCGACAAACGCACTCGGCGACCTCGACGACGCCGACGCCGAGGCGATGGACAATCTACTCCAAGCCGACGAGCTTTCCACGGATGACCGTGCTTTCTTGCACTTCAGCCTCGCGATGGTATACGACCGCCGGGGCCTCTACTCTCGGGCCGCCGCCCACCTCGTCGACGCCAATCTGCTTCAGTCGAGCTCGAAAACACAGCGCGGCCTGGTCTTCGATTCGGCTCGCCATGCTCGATTCATCTCGCGTGCGATCGAGATTCTGACGCCTCAATTCATCGAGTCGCGCCGCGGCTGGGGGCTCGACGATGCGCGTCCGGTCTTTGTCGTCGGTTTTCCGCGCTCGGGGACCACATTAACCGAACAGATCCTGGCGGCTCACCCGCTCGTCGAGACGGCCGGCGAGCTTCACGATATGAACCGTGTTTTTCAGGACCTGCCGACCCTGCTCGGTGATCCCGCACTCCAGTCGTTCGAGCGCTCGAACGGCTCGATCGCGAGACGACTCGCGCCGCGGCACTGCAATATCTTCGCACCGTCGACTGGTGGGCGACTGGCGGGGTCATACACGTGATCGACAAGATGCCCGACAACATCAACCTCCTCGGGCTGATCGCCATCCTCTTTCCCCGCGCGAAGGTCATCATCTGCCAGCGCGACCCGCGCGACGTGGCTCTCTCGTGCTGGCAAATCGCTTTTCGAACGGGTTCGTGGAATAACAATGTCGACCATCTCGCCCAACGTCTGGCTGATTTTCAGCGCATCAAAGCACACTGGGAGCGAACGCCGCCGCTCGCCTGCCTGGGGGTCGACTACGAAAACCTCGTCGGCAACCTCGAGCCCGAAGCGCGAAGAATGATCGACTTCATCGGTCTCGACTGGGATCCGGCCTGCGTCCAGTTCCATTCGCAGTCGCGGGTGGTGCGCACACCCAGCCTCGCACAGGTGCGGCGGCCCGTTCACGGGCGGTCGGTCGGGCATGGAGACATTACCAAGCGTCTCTGCGACCGCTTTTTGGAGCGCTCGAACGGCACGGAGTGCAGTTCCCGACCGCCGAGTGAAAAAAAGCTCCGGACGGATCCGCGACGAATCAACCGGACTGCCGTCGAAGGCAGGGAGACCTGGCCGTTTCCCGCGCGTCATCGATCTCCTGCATTCGACACATGACCAGGGCCCCGGGCAAGGATTGCATCGCGCAACAACCTTCGACCAACGAATCCAGTCACGAGCGGAGGGCCGTTCGCGCCACGAAATCAAGGTTTATTTACAAATCTCAGGCAAGATCGAATAATTTTTCATTTGCGAATAATCATCACTTGCACAAAGCGAGACTGACTTTCATAATGACGCCTGACGTGGCCGCTTATCCATCGTGGATGTCCCGCTCAGAGAGTTTTCGTTCATGACGAAGTCGATTGGCTCGAAGCCGAGCACGCCGCTTGCAGCCGCATTGATACTCATCGTTGGTCTTTTGAGCGCCGGCTGCTGGGGCGAAGGCGATGCGAGCGCGGTCCCGAGGGCCGGTTCGGATGGAAGCGCCGCGAGCAAAACGGCTCTTGATACAAAAAAGCCTCAGAAGTCGGTCAAAAAAGGGGGCGGGCGTGACGCTGACCGTCGGTATCCTCGATCGCGTTTGATGGCCGTCACGGGGCTGGCCTACCCGACGAATCCCGCAAGTTTTCCGCCGGCAGTACGACGCATACCCGGGAACGCATCTGTTCGGCCGGTCATCCCGGCTATGGAGAGACCATGAATTCACCGAAGGCGCCCACCATCAAGCCGAGCTCGCGGCTTCACCTTGATCGAGTTACTGGTGGTGATCGCGATCATCGCGGTCTTGATCGCACTGCTCCTGCCGGCCGTGCAGGCCGCACGCGAGGCCGCACGCCGCATGCAGTGCACAAACAATCTGAAACAGCTCGGCCTGGCCGCGCTGAATTACGAGTCATCGAGCGGCGCGTTACCATCGGGCGACTACGGCGCTCCGCGTCAGAGTGATGGCGCGATCCGTACCGGGCTCAGTTGCCTCGTGCGCGTGATGCCGTTTGTCGAGGGTCAGAACACGTTCAATACGGCCAACTTCGCATTCACGGCCACGAGCGCCGCGAATGCCACGGTCGCGTCGACGGGCAATAGCACACTATGGTGCCCCAGCGACCCGATCGTCGCACAGAGCCAGCCAATCGACTCGTCGTACGGCTTCTCGACGACGAACCTCGTGCAGTACTACACAAGCTACGGCGGGTGCCAGGGGATGTGGTCGCTCGACGTCCTTTTCACGGACGATACGAAGTACGGCGCCGGCTATTACCAGTCGCGGTTGAGCAACATGAACGGCGTGATCTTCAGCTCATCAAGCGTGACTCTGTCGAGCATCACAGACGGCACGAGCAACACGTTGTTTTTCGCCGAGCGTCCGCACGGGCGAATTCCGAACAACACTGGCGACCAGGTTTACTACCACTGGTGGAACTCGGGATACTACACTGATGCCATGTGTGAGACGTATTATCCGATCAATAGCCAGTTCAAGGGTCTCCCCCTGATCGATGGTAGTACCGACGAAGACTGGGTCATGACCGTCGGCAGCTACCACCCCGGTGGCGCCAACGTCGGCTTCTGCGACGGCTCGGTTCGATTCATCAAAGACTCGATCCAGTCCGTACCGTTTGTCCAGGCCGACGGCAGCGTTCCCACGTTTACGTACAGTAACCACATGTTCCAGATCACAGCCGGATACCAGACGGGTGTCTGGCAGAAATTGTCGACGCGTAATTTTGGCGAGATCGTCAGCGCCGATCAGTACTGATCGGCGCCCGGCGGCTCGCCAAGGGACATGCTCCTATTTGCCTGGACGCTCGAGAGTTCATTCAAACAGGGGCATACTCCTCGTTTTCGATAACGATGATGATATTCCGGCGCAACGCGGAACTTTCTGGCGCTCAATCGGTAGCTCCGCGACCGCCCGCTCGTTTCGGCAGTCCCGTCGCGGGGTACTTCCCGTGGTCGCCGTCGCTGTATATCTCGAAGCGGACGGGCTTGCCGTCCTTGCCGACTTCGCAGCCCATCACATACGAGCTACCGACGACGCTCCAGTTGTCCGCCTGAAGCACGAATGCCGTCCCTTCGTCGATACCGATGCCGATCAGGTGGGGCCGCGTCGCGAGCACGCCGAGCAGGCGGTTGATGCGGCTACGCTTGAGGAAATGCTGGTCGCACACGGCACTGGTGACGAAACCAAACCCGCGGCCGACCTGGGCGATCGGGCTACCCCCCTCGATCATCACCTCCGACATCACGGCTGCCCCGGCGGACGTGCCGCCGATGACTCCGCCCCGATCAAGCAACGATCGCAGTTCGCGCTCGACGTTGGTGCCGAGATAGGGAGCGACGAGCTTCACCTGGTCGCCGCCGCTGAACCAGACGGCCGTGGCCTCGGCAATCGGGCGGGCGAATGCGGGATCGTCGGCCGTCGTGCGTGAACGTGTATGGAGCAGCGTCATGCTGCGCGGGGGCATATTTTCGCCACGGCTGAAGGAAGCCTTCTTCCTCGGCCTTGCGGTCGGCCGCATTGCTGGCTGTCGGGATCACAACAAGCTTTGCGGTCTTGCCCCCCGCCAGCGTCATGAACTTTTCACGCACCTTGTCGGGCATCGAGCCCCCGCCGACGATCACGAGTGTCCCGGTTTTCGACGGCTCGGCCGCTCCGCCAGGCGTGACCAGGGCAACGACACAAAGGGCCAGTGTGGCCGTGCGGGCGATGAATGTGCGCATCGAATCGTTCCAGGTAGGAATCTTGCGGAAACGTGGATCGGGAGAAAATGCGGAAATTGTCTTCACGGCCGAATAACGACGAGAACGACCCGCAATCTCGACGGTGGGTCGAACGCAAGCGGCTGCTCTTCGAAACGAACAGA
Source organism: uncultured Planctomycetota bacterium (assembly GCA_963818265.1). Classification (GTDB taxonomy): domain Bacteria; phylum Planctomycetota; class Planctomycetia; order Isosphaerales; family Isosphaeraceae; genus CAWFRS01. The sequence goes on from CAWFRS010000002.1 coordinate 22,521, forward strand.
CCGAGGCGATAGCCCAGCCTACGAGACGGACGCATTCACTTCCAGGCCGACTTGAGTTCGTGGACGCGCAGCGATCTCAACTCGATCGGCGCGCTCTCCCGTGCCTGAACGAGCGAGAGACTCGATGGCTTGCGTTCCGGATCACGCGCCCGCGAGATGGCCACGCGGCCGTCGTCGGCGAAGGCCTCGATCGATCGGCGATCGCACAAGACGCGCAACTTCAAGGTCTTGCCCTCGGGCGCGAACGGGGCGGTGACGTCGCCGCAGATCAAGGCGTTCTTACGGGCATCGTACGTGAGTGCGGTTCCGCGGACGTTGAGCGTGAAGCAAGTGTCGGGCGTCTTCGCGATTTCGAGCTCGATATCGAGCAAGTCGCCGGCCGGGCCAGCGAGACTCGTTCTCTCCAGATTTCAGCGTCAGGCTGTCGTATGCGTATTCTTTTCCGCGAAGAGCGAGAAGCTCGACAACCGGGCGGGCGAAGAGGCGCGGCCCCTCGTTTGTGGTGCGTAGCGACAGGTCGCACGCGACGGTCATCTGCTGGTTGAATGGCGCGCCCGGAAAGGCGATGCCGTTGGCCCAGCCGATCTGGATGCGACGACCCTTGGGAGCGTTGGAAAACGTTTGTGAGGCGTAGAAGTTGCCATGCCAGGTGCGGAGCTTGTTCGACTCTCGAGGCTCGAATCGGTGCCCGTCGAAGTGACCGAGCTGATACGCGCCGTCGGCCGCATACAAGACCCAGCGCCGCCGGGCAGGATCGCCGTCGATCTCGAGCTCGAAGATCTCGGGACACTCGAAGTAGCCATCGATCCGGCTCTCGAACGTCCATTCCTTGCAGTCAGGCGACGAGTAAAAGGCAATGGCCCGACGGCCGCCCGTCTCGTCGTAAACAGCCATGATCCAGCGCTTTGTCGCATCATGCCACAAGAGCCGGGGGTCGCGCCCCTCGTGTTTGACGACCGGATTTCCCGCATACTCGGCCCACGTGCGGCCGCGATCGCGACTGGAGACGATGCATTCGCCCCGGCCCGTGCTGGTGAACGCGGCCACCAGCGGCGGAGCTGCTCCGTCGCCGAAGCCGGATGCGTTTTGCTGGTCGACGACGGCACTGCCTGAGAAACACCAGTCGCCATACGCCCTCGGGTAGAGTGCGATCGGCAGCTCGGTCCAGTGGACGAGGTCGCGGCTGACGGCGTGGCCCCAGTGCATGTTGCCCCAGTCCCACCCGTAGGGATTGTGCTGGTAGAAGAGATGATATTCGCCCGCGAACCAGACGAGGCCATTGGGATCGTTGAGCCACCCGCGGCGCGACGTGAAATGAAACTGGGGCCGGGTGGGCTCATGGTAAAGACGTTGTGCGTCGGGTACATCGTCGGCCAGCTTCACATGTTCGAGCGTGGTCGATCCTTCAGGCAACTGTGTCTCGATCGCGAGCGTCTTCCCCTGAAACGGAGCGAGGTCGAGAAACACCTCGAAATCGCGGTGTTGATCGCCGAGCTTGATGTCAAACTCGCGGACCACGCTGCCGCCTGCCACGACACGGACCCGGCGCATCGGGGCGTCGTTCTTGACTGGCAGGTGCAGGTATCGCGTACTGGCGACCAGCTCGCGCAGCGCCGGTTGAACGCCGCGCCGCCGATCGCTCTGGACGATCTGGTCGACGTTGATATGGCCCCAGCCCTCGGTCCGGCGGTCGACGACCCGGAAGATCGCCTCGTGCCCCAGGAATTCACGCACGTCCCAGGCACCCCAGTCGAGCCGTTCGCTTCCGCCCGGCCTGTCATTGGGCCCGGTGGCGGTGCGGACGACCTTGCCGTCGACGAGCAAGTCGAGGCAGGTCGCGTCGCGGTAACCGCCGCCGCCGATCAAGAAGTTGATGAAGGGCCGTTCAATTCGATACGGAGGCGAGCTGAGCGTTCCCGTGGCGGCGTCGCCGCGGTGAAACGAATTGACAAGCCCGCGCCCCTCGAAGCCACTGACCTCCATCTGGCCTGGCAAGGTGCCGCGCGCCGGGCCGGTCCCGAATGCCTCGCCCTCGGCGTGCCACGAGCCGTAGGTTTCCCCCTCGAAATCAGCCGCAATGAGGTCAGGGCGATCGGCGCTTTCGACGAGGCGGCTGAAGCAACCGCTCGCGATCATGATGCCCGTAATCATCACGTAACTGAGAACGCTTTTGCGGCGAGCGGAATTCATCGCGGTCTCCACGGGTTTGCGGCGAGTCGTCGGGGACTGAATATAACCCGGACCGCGGGACCGTGAAAGATTTGAGGACACATGCCCTTGAATCTTCCATCGCCTGCGATCGCCGCGTTCACGATGTCTTGAAAGGCGGTGGTTGACCCGTTTGATCGGGCCGTTGAGCCTGCCTGGAGAACATCGCCGCCCAAAGCGCGCTATTAGAACCGCGTCGATACTGCTACCATCTTGTCAAGGAGCCATCTCGCCGCCGAGCCGGAGGAGGTCGCACGTTTTCTAATGTGACCTCGCGAGAAAGCCAGGGCGCCGAGTAGTAGGGAAGGTCTGCCACGTCACATGAGATCACTTGTTCACGCCAAGCCAGTGCAAGGTCATTCCGCCGGCACCGACGCTGGCTGCCCGGGGTTTCGCGGCCACGATTCCGACGATTCGTGGCCACGGACCGTACTGCAAGTAGCCCTGCCGTTTTGTCCGGCTGGCCGTCGTCCCGCTGTCTACTCGCGTCGGTGAGGGTTGTGCGTGATGGCAGACGAAACGCGAGACGTGATTCGATCGACGGAGGTGAGCCGCGTCCCGTTCGAGCAGATCGCGTCACTGTGCGCGGAGTTCACGACGGAGTGGCAGCCAGATCGAAGACGCGGCGATTCCGACTTATCTCGAGCGTGTCGAGGCCGACGCCCGGCCGACTCTTCTGCGAAACTTGCTCGAACACGACGTCAAGCGGCGACGCGGCCAGGGGGAACTCGCGCGGGCCGAAGATTACTTCGAGAGCTTTCCGGGATTGACGGGCGTCGTTCGCGAGGTCTTTGTCGAATCAACGTGTCTCTCGCAGGACGCTGTTGATGAGAACGGGCCCGACACGGCCACAGGCGACTTTACCCCGCTGCCGGCCGCGCGTGTCGGCGACTATCGATTGCGTGCGCGAGCTCGGACGCGGCGGCATGGGCGTCGTTTTCGAGGCGGTGCACGTTCATCGCGGCCACCGCGTCGCCTTGAAGATGCTGCCGCGGGTCGATGGCGCCGAGCTTTACCGCTTCAAGCGCGAGTTTCGTTCAGCGGCCGACCTGAGCCATCCGAACTTGATCGGCCTGCACAGCCTCGAATCCGACGGCGGCGCAGTGGTTCTTCACGATGGACCTGGTCGACGGGGTGGATTTTCTGGCTCATGCGCGGCCAACCGGACGGCTCGACGAGGCGCGGCTGCGCGCGGCCCTCACCGAGCTCGTCATGGGCGTGCTGGCGCTCCATCGGCACCACATCATTCATCGTGATTTGAAGCCATCAAACGTGATGGTGCGCGCGACGGCCGCGTGGTGATCCTCGATTTCGGGCTGGTCGTCGAGCTGGGTCATGGCGGTGCCGAGCAAAGCCTTGACCGGATCGCCGGCACACCCGGTTACATGGCCCCCGAGCAGGCCGCGGCGCAGCCGGTCACGGCCGCAACCGACTGGTATGCGGTGGGAACCATGCTTTATGAGGCTCTATCGGGCAAGCGGCCGTTCGATGGCTCGGTCTGGGAGATCTTGCGAGACAAGCAAAATCGCGAGCCAGCCGCACTGGCCGCCGACCTGGCGACGCCCGGCGATCTGGCCGAGCTTTGCATGAAGATGCTCGCCGTCGATCCACGCGAGCGGCCCGACGCCCTGGCCATCGTGAAAGTCGTCGCCTCGGATCGCAATTCCGACACGGCGGCGGCCACCGCGGCAACCGGCCGCCGGCTCGTCGGGCGCGACCATCAGCTCAAGATCTTGAGCGATGCATTTCGCGAGGTCGACCACCATCGACGGCCTGAAACCGTCTTCATTGTCGGCCGTTCGGGCGAAGGCAAGACGTCGCTGGCCGATACGTTCCTGGCGGGCCTGGGTAGCAACCACGACGTCGCCATCATGGCCGGCCGGTGCTATGACCGTGAGTCGGTGCCATTCAAGGCGCTCGATTCGCTCATAGATGCGCTCGCGGGATATCTTCGCACGCTCAGCCAGACCGACGCGGCGCTGCTCATGCCCGACGACATCGGGGTTCTGGCGCGTGTCTTCCCCGTGCTCGACCGCGTCGAGGTTGTCGCGAAAGCGACCGCTGGCCGCGCCTCGACGCTCGACGACCAGCAGGTTCGCCAGCGAGCGTTCGGCGCATTGCGCTCAATGCTCGGCCGCATCAGCCGGCGATCTCCGATCGTCTGGTTCATTGACGACCTCCAGTGGGGCGATGCCGACAGCGCCGAAGCCCTTTTCGAGATATTGCGGCCGCCGGAAGCCCCGTGGGTGCTGGTGCTGGGAACGTATCGTAGCGACGAGGTCGACGGGAGCGCGTTCCTGACCAACTGGCGGGAATTGCACCGCCGCCACGACGTCCCGCTGGCGGAGCGCGTGGTTAAGGTTGGTCCCTTGAGCACCGAGGAATCGACCGACCTGGTGATCGATCTGCTCGGCAAGGACGACGCCCGTGTGCGTGCCCGCGCCGCCGAATTTGCCCGCGAAACGCGCGGCAACGCCTTCTTGCTCGTCGAGCTCGTCGGATGCTTCGATCCCGATGCCGACTCGTTCGAGCCAATGCCGCTGCACGAGGTGCTCGACCGCAAGCTCGGCCGGCTGCCAGCCGAGGCCGGGCATCTGCTCGACGTGGTCGCCATTTCGGGCCAGGCGCTCTCGCTCGAAGAAGCCTCGAGGACAGCAGGCCACCTCGTCCCGTCGGTGGCGACGATCACGCGGATGCGAAACGAACGGTTGGTCCGGCTGATCGGTCCCGACGATTCCCCGATGGTCGATACATATCACGATCGGGTGCGCGAAACGATCATCGCCCGCATGGACGACCATACGAGCAAGACGATCCATCGCACCATGGCCGAGGTGATCGAGCAGGGGGCCGCGGGCCAGTCGCCCGAAATGCTCGCGGCGCTCGAGCACGCACTCAACATGTCGGCCAATGACCAGAGAGTTGTCCCACGCGTGTACGACCTCGCCTACCACTTCGATGCCGCCGGCGAGAAGCGGAAGGCATCGGTCTACGCCCTTCTCGCGGCCGAACAGGCGCGACGCCAGTCGGCCCTCGAGGTGGCCACCAATAACTTCGCCATCGCCCAGCGCAATCTCGATAGCGACAAGGTCGCGATTCGAGCGCGGATCGCCGAGGGGTTTGGCGCGCGCTCGTGCTCCTGGGCCGTTACGACGAGGCCGCCCGGCAGCTCGATGGGATCGTTGATCTCACCAGTGACGCCGACCTTAAAGCCGCCATCGAAGTGATCAACGGCGAAATTCTGTTCAAGCAAGGATATCTTGAAAAGAGCATTGCGTTTTACGAACGCGGCCTGCGGCGGGTGGGCGTGCGAGTGCCGCGAACTCGCCTGGGGTTTGTCTGGGGTATCGCGCGCGAGGCGGTCATTCAAACGCTGCACAGCTACTTCCCGCGGCTGTTGCACCGGGAGCCGGCCACAACGAAAAGCGAGCTGCGGATCCGGCTGTTCACAAGGTTAACGCATCCTTATACGTTCCGCAGTTCGCTACGGGTGATGTGGGTCGACTTGATGGGCACGAACACGGCCGAACGAATGGAACCCTCGACGCACCTCGCTTACAAGTACGCGGGCCACTCCTGCATCCTTTCGATGCTCGGGTGGGACCGCCGCGGATCGCGGTTCGGCGAAAAAGCGATCGAAATGGCGTCTGTCGTTCGATGACGTGTGGGTTCAGGCACAGTGCTTTAGTTACCGGGGCGTCGGACATTACGCGGCCGCGCGCTACGAGGAAGGACTGGCGCGATTGAACCAGGCGATCGACGCTTTTGCAAAGGCCGGCGACCTCTGGGAGGTCAACCTGGCCCATTTTCACAAGGGCTGCTGTCATTTTGGGCTGGGTGAACTGGCTGAAGCCGTGAAAGAAGCGCGGTGGGTCTTCGCCGCCAGCGCCCGGCTCGGCGACTCGCGCACGCTCTGCTCGAGCTATCTGTGGGCGCGGGCGACGCGCGGTGATATCCCGTTCGAGGAGATCAAAGGGTGTTACACGTCGCGTCCGGACGACGTGATGTCGACGGTCCACGGGATCATGGCCGAGGGTCACTGGCACTCATTTCATGGCCGAACGGGCGAAGCGCTCGAAGCGTTCGAGCGTGCGGCGGTCTGGGTGCGGACCTCCTTTTGTGTCAACATGCACACGATTGTCGTTTTGCCGGCCCTCGCGAGCGCACTGCGCTGCCACGCTGATGCGATCGACAAGCGAGACGCTGCGCAGGCCGGGCGGTTGCGAAGCCGTGCCCTCCGAACGGCGATCTGGGGGTCGCGAATCACGCGGTTGTTTTCGTCGGCGCATCCCTTCGCTCTACGCGAGTGGAGTGCCATACTGGCTCAGCGGGGCGATCTGCCAAGAGCCCTGCGCATCGCCGACGAAAGCTGTGCCTCGGCCATGCGCCAGAAGGCGCGATACGAACACGCCCAGTCCTTGCTGTTGCGCGGCAAGATCGCCCGGCGACTCGGGCGCCCCGAGGCCGACGACCAGATCAAGACCGCCGAAGCAGCACTCGAAGCTCTCGAAAGACCAGTGGCGCGGCAACCGGCCCGTTCAGGCCGCCCCGCGTGACGTCGCGCGGTCGCTATCTCAGGCTGCCGTCAACGGCTCACGCTCATCGACACGTTTCAACTCGCTCGCCCGACTGACCCTCGTGATATGAAGTGCTGCTCCCCTCAGGGCACAGACGATCGTGAGCGCGAAGAAGAGTCCGAAGACGACGTGCCAGGCCATCAGGATCCCGTATAGCAAGGCGATTCCACCGCCGAAGGCCATCTGTGCGGGTATTCCTTCGGGCGTCGTGGCCGGATCAGGGACCATGTAAAACGTGAATAACGCAAAGGCCACGCCCGACATCGGGGCCAGGCTCGCAACGAGCGACGTCGAGAACGCGACATTGCGAACGACGGCCTGCAGAATGAAGCCCGCGATCCACGCCGCGACCAGCGGGAGCCGCCGTGTGAAACGGATGTGAATGAATGTTCCCACGGTAAAGATAAAGATAACGAGACCCCAGTCGAGCAGGGTCGGCAGGCTCTCGGTAAATTGCCAGGGGGGCGCGAGGCCCACGCGGTCGGGAAACAAGAGGAGCGTCATACTGATCCCGAAGTTGGATGGGTTGAAAACGTGCCGCGTGCCGTTTTCGACGGGCACGCGAAAGACGACCTTCGACGCGATCGCGACGGCCGTCGTAAAAACCACGAGGGAGAGTCGTTCGTTGAAATAGAGCAGCATCGCGATCGCCAGCGCCGTGATATGGGCCGACAGGAGCGAATTGACGAGCCGAGTCAGCCCGCCGGCGAAACGCGGAGCGCGATTGCGAGCCCGCGCATCGATGACGTCGAACAAGAGCTGCATGCCGTACGCGGTGGCGACCGCGACGACTGGCTGCGCGTATGACGACTCGAAACCCAGCACAGCGTGCCCCAGCACGGTGAGCGCCGTGATCGCGATCGCGAAGCGGCGGAGTGCCATCAATTGAGCGGTCGGATATCCCGTTTCCATCATGGCGTGTTCACGACCTCCGCGTCGGCCGGCTCGCCGAGGATGACCGTGTATCGTCCGGGTTCGAGGGCCAACGTTTCCGCGCGACGCCGGCCGTCTCGATCGCGCGCATGCACGTCAACGCGCAGCGGCTCGTGGCTTGCGACGCGGCCGAGCCCGAAATGAAGTTCGGGGGCTCGCTTCCCGGAATGGCCGGTGCCGCCGTCGACTTGGGCCGTGGCTTTGCGGCCTGCCCCCCACGAGACGGTGGCGCTTGCGCCGATCGCGGGCCGACAGGCTTCTTCCGGGCGTGCGTTGGCGGAGTGGACTCGGGCCGCGCCATGGTGAGTCGCGTCGACGGGCAGGCAGAGCCGCAGGCTCAGGTACGTGCCGGCGGCGGGCGCCTGGTTATGAAACAGATACGACGGCCCCCACTGATTCGCGACCGCGAAATCGACGCGGCCGTCGCCGTCGACGTCGGCGAGCGCGATTCCGCGGCTACACATGGGATCGGCCAGTCCCAGCGGGCCAGCCAGGTCATGGTAGCGGCCATCGGCGGCCCGCACGAAGAACGGGTTATGGTCGCGGCCACTGACGTCGTCGCCGGGCTCCAGGCTCGCCCACGAACGCGGGTCCGAAATCAACGAGTCGTTGGCGACAGCGAGTTCCTGCGCCTCGGGCCAACGATCGACGCTTCCCTTCAAGAACCCGGCGGCCTGCACGGCTTCGAGCGTCCCGTCGTTGTCAAAATCGGCCAGCCGCGCTTCCCATGCCCAGCCGCTCCGCGCCAGTCCCAGGCGTTCGCTGGCGTCCCAGTAGGGAGCGACGCCCGCGCGCATCTGGTCGACCCGGCCGGTGCTCAGAAACACGAAGTGGCTCTCGTGCAAACCATATGGCGCCGTGATGTTACTCACGAAGAGGTCGGGCCAGCCGTCGCCGTTCAGGTCGCCGAAGTCGATGCCCATCCCGTTGAACGAATCGCCCCCCAGAACCTTCGACCGGGGCATTGTCATCGTGCGTTCCCCTTTTAGAAGGGCAAACTTGAGTGTGCCCGGTTGCGAGCGATTGTGCAGCAAGCGGTCGGGTCCCCAGTCGTGCACGAAGTAGATTTCGGGTAACAGATCACCGTCAAGGTCGGCCGCGCCGATCGCGAACGTCCAGCCGCGGAGGACGCTGTCGTCGAAGACACCGGATACCTCATGAAACTCCGGCTCGAATCGCGGTCGAGCCGGCGTGCGCGCCCCACAAGAACACATGCTTATGACCACCATTATACGCGCACGACAGCGAGGCGGGCATCTGCTCGACGCCGGGCGCCGCGGCGTCGAGAATTCTTGATCCATCCGGAAAATAGTTGCCGATCACCAGATCGATGTGGCCGTCACCATCGAGATCGGCCTGGGTCGCCGCTCCGGTATAATAACGCTCGCAGGGCTCGACCAATTCGCGTGCGACGAAGCGGCTGCCGTGCAACTTCACCGAAGCGCTGGCGTTCGTTTCAGTATTTCGCAGAAAGAGAATCGGGGAGCGTCCCCAGTAGTAAACGAGCACGTCGGCCCGGCCATCCTCGTTGAAGTCGCCTACAAGTGTGCCGGCCGGAGCCATGGTCGCTCTGACGAACGGAAGCGGATCGGGACTGAGAACAAAAGGCCCATAACGGGCGCCCGACCCGGGAGACGGCGCGACCACGACCTGGTCGATCCGCGGATCGACGAGCACCAGGTCGTTGGGCAGACCGTCGCCATCGAGGTCGGCCAGGGCGACCGCGGCCCCGACGAAGGAGATCATCGCTTTCAGGTGCCGCAGGCTCGGATGCACCGCCCGCACCATCTCGGCGGGCGTCGACTTGTAGAGAGGGCCCACCAGGTCGGGGATCGCAATCTTCTCGAATCGAAAATGATCCGCCAGGCGACTCGCTTCATGCTCGGACAGGCGAGGCTCGCGCGTGAAGGCGAACAAGATGCCGCAGAGGATGAGCGCCACGGCCGCCAAGAGAACTCGCGGATGTCGGGCCGTCCAGTTCATACCTTGTCTCTCGGTTCCGCGCTCATTGTGATTCGCGTCATGATCGTTCCTGGTTCGGATTCATAAACTGCGACCAACGTTATTGCCAGCGACGACGATCGCACGCCTATGCTATCGCCCAGTGGCGGCACCTGTCTGCCCCGCGCACTGATTTCGCGGCGGCCGGTTCCCGGCGAAAAGCGCGTTGGGGCCCGCTTGACCCGTGCGTGCAACACGAAATGCACGGCGCGGCCAGGGTCGGGCGGTGCCTCGTGGCCCAGACCGCCGCGCCGGGAATTTCGACGGCGATTCGTCGCTCCGCCAGCGTGGTTTCCGAGATAATTAATAGCACGGTCATCACCACCGAGAAGTCGCTCACGGTTCCCCCTGATCGGCAATCGCAAGAAATCATGCAGCTTACTGGCACTTCCGCGTAATCTCTCGCTCCTCAATCGAGAGATCGCCGTCTCTCGAGTCGTGCGCGCGGAAATCCACTTATCGATATCGCACTGCGCAATGGATTGTGCATCATTGGGAGAGACGCACCATGCGGAAACGTCGCCGCCGCGACTGGAAGCCACGTTGTGATTATCTCGACGATCGATGCCTCCTGTCGGGATACACGCCCGCTCAGATCACCTCGGCGTATGGATTGAGCGGAATTACATTCACGTCGCCGTCCGGAAAATCAGTCGCGGGCAACGGCGCCGGCCAGACGATCGCCCTGATCGAAATGGATCACGACCCAAACATCCAAGCATCACTCGACGCTTTCGACGCCGAGTACGGTCTGCCCAGCACGACGCTCGATGTGATCGACCAGGCGGGCTCGCAGACGGATAGCGGCTGGGCCGAGGAAGAGACACTTGATGTGGAATGGGCCCACGCGATTGCGCCCGGAGCGAATATTGTCGTCGTCGAAGCGGCACCCGGCAACACAGATGCGCTGATCCTTTCCAATCTGATGACGGCCGTTCAGACCGCGACCAATACGGCCGGCGTTTCGGTCGTCTCGATGAGCTGGGGACTGAGCGAGTTCAGCAACGAAACGACGTATGATTCGAACTTCACGGCGCCCGGCATCACCTACATTGCCTCGAGCGGTGACAGCGGCCAGGTCGAATGGCCGGCCGTGTCGCCGAACGTGCTGGCGGTGGGCGGAACATCACTCGAGGTGAGCGGCTCGGGTGCTTATGAGTCGGAAAGTGGTTGGGTCGATGCGGGCGGCGGTGTTTCTCGAATCGAGTCGGAGCCTCGAGCTATCAAGAGGCCGTCCAGGCGTCCGGATATCGAAGCTCGCCAGACGTTTCGTTCGTCGCGAATCCCGATACGGGCGTCTCGATCTATTACATCTCGCCCACCAGCACGACGGGCCAGGGACAGTGGGAAACGATCGGCGGCACCAGCGTCGGCGCACCCGCCTGGGCCGGGATCATCGCCATCGTGGATCAAGGGCGCGCGCTCGCGGGCGAATCGGCCCTCAGCGGCGCCAGCCAGACCTTGCCGGCCCTCTACGCGTTGACCTCGTCAGACTTCAACAAGGTCGCCGAGAGTGCAACCGGGAATGCAAGCAGTGCCGGCGGATTCGGACACGGCGGCACGACCAACACCACGATCGACACGACGGTCTATAACTCAGAGACCGGGCTCGGAACGCCTGTCGGATCGTCGCTCATCGCGGACCTCGTGGCGAGCAGCGTGACGTCAACGACTCCCACGCCCAGCCCAACGACGCCAACTCCGACTCCCAGCCCAACTCCGGCTCCCACGCCAAGCCCGACACCGGTGCCCACGCCGGCTCCCACTCCGACGCCGAGCCCGGCGCCAAGTCCAGTGCCAAGCCCAAGTCCGACGCCATCGCCCACGCCGCCGCCACAAGCGCCGCCGAAGCGGCACCCGGGTTTCCGTTACGTCCACAAGCGCGCTCGCGTCGCGGCGAAAACGTCAGTCAAAGAGCGCATCCGGAAAGAGGCTCAGCGAGGAGTCGCTGGCATGACGAGCCTACCCGAACGACGAGCGCGCCTCGTCGTTCGGGTACGCGTATCTATCCTTGAAGTTGGCCCGGGCTCAAGGCTCCGCGACACCCTCGCCCTGAACCGCATAATCGGCGGTTTGATCCACCACGTAACTGGCTGGATTCTTGTCGAATATGGCCTTGCACTCGGCGCAGCAAAAGTAATACGTGAGGCCCTTATATTCGCTGACGCCGACGGCCTCGCTCGGTTGCACAGTCATCCCACAGACGGGATCGATCGGAATGTCGGTCATCGCTGCCTCCTCGCCGGTCAATCAAAAGTGTTCAAGAGCGCCACGCAACGAATTTATCCGCATCTGGAAGGCCAGAACCACGTCGACTTCCATGGTAGAAAGACGCCGCGGAACGCGACGCCGCTTCTCCGTACAACCATTGATTTGATGCAATTCTCAAGCCGAACTGAAAGGCTCTTCCAAGGTCCCCGTGAGCGAATCTCCGCGCAAGCCGAGTGCCACTGCCCAATCAGAAAGCCGCAGAGTCTCACAATCACGCAGCCCGCGGCGCCACGCACCGATGAGCCCGGCGCGGCCCGATGGTCGCCCCGATGTCCGACTCATGCTGATGGAAGCGGTTCGAGATTTTACCGTAGATCCGGTCAATGAGATGACCTGCCTCGCGCCGCCACCACCACCACACGTCAACATGCCATTTGCCAGGCTTTTTGCTTCGATGCGATAATAGTGGTGCCGCAAGGCGTCGCGCGAGCCTGTTCGTCGGCCGTCGTCGAACTTGCACGCGTCGAGGCGCAGATTCCGGGAGCTTTCCATGCCCGTGCCAGCGACCGCAATCTCCTCTTCGGTTTGCTCGCCCTTCAGAATGGCATGATTGACCAGTCTGTTCTGGTTGCCGCGTTCCACGCCTGGACGCGTGACAAGAAACAGTCGATCGCCGAGATTCTGCTCGGTCAAAGGGCGATCGACGACGACGATCGGACACTGCTGGAAGGCCTCGTCGCCAAGCACCTCAAAAGGCATGGCGATGACGCCGAGAAGAGCCTCGCCGCCGTCAAGGCGCCGCGCCCCCTGGTCAATGAACTCGCCGGGATCGGCGATGCCCAGGTTGACGCGACGATCGGGCATCTCGCAATGGGCTCGCGTCCTTCCCAGCATGGCGAAGGCGAAGTCGCCGACGCCTATGCGACATCGTCGCTGGGCCGAGTTCGTCCCGCTACGTGACAAGCTACTTAAAGGGGCGGCCGACTTCTACAAGAAGCTCGAAGGCGAGCTCACCGGCCACGACGACGGTCCATCCCTGCGGGCGCTGGGCCAGGCGTTCCTGGCCCTGGGGAAACTGACTGCCAAAGTCGGCTCGAGTCAGGAAGCGATCGTCCGGATGCGGCAATCGGTTGCGATCCTCCGACGTCTGACGGCGGCACCAGGCGCGGGCAACGAGACCCGCGCCCCACTGGGCCGGACCTTGGTCGCTTTGGGAGATCAGATGATAATGAGAGGTGAGCATTACTCGGATGCCGAGACGGCCAGCCGCGAAGCGGTCGCGATCTTCGAGGGTCTCGCGTCCACCCCGCAGCCCGCCGGCCATTACGCCCGTGACCTGGCCGCAGCCCAGGGGACTTTGGCGCACTCGGTCGGGGAGCGGGACCCTGAAGCGGCGATCAAACTCGCACGCCGCGCCGTCGCCATCGTGGAGCGATGGACCCGAGACGCAACTTCGGACCTCGAGCGCCCGATTGTCCTGGGGCGAACCCTATTCTCCTTGGGTTTTCTTCTCTCGATGTCGAACCGTGTTGAGGAAACTCGGCCAAACGGCGGAGTTGAAAATGACGAGCCGCGACGCGCAGGCCGACTCAGACGAGGCCGTCGCGATCCTCAAGAAAGCCGTGGGAATGGGCTACAATAGTGCAAACAGTTTCCGCGACGAGCCGGCCCTCGATTCGCTGCGCGGCCGCCCCGACTTCCAGGTCTTGATGATGGACCTGAATTTCCCGGCCGAACCAATCGCCGATGGCGGCTGAAGCGGCTCTCTCGGCCGGCGGCGTTTCTCCGAAGCATGGCAAGTACGGCCTGATCGAATCAGGATATGAGCCAGTCCTCTAACCGCAGGTTTGGAATGTTTTGAAAGTGCTGAGTGTTATGCGTCACCAGTGTCAGATCGTGTGCCAGCGCCACGGCAGCGATCATCAGATCGACCGGGTTCCGCTGGAGACCGACTCGTTTGAGCCACCCTCTCAAGATGTTGGTATCAAGCAAGTAGCTCATTCCTGGGGATCTTGGAAGGAAGCTAGCTCGCGGTCGCGCTGGACCTGCTCGAACGCATCGTCAAAGCCGGGCACGTCCGCGGCGATGCCCGCCGACGGCATGATGCCTTCTCCCCACGGCCGCGCAGCCGAGGACACGCGTAACTGGACGGCCACCCTCTGACCCTCGGCTATCCCAGGGTCCTCGTCGAGCTCGATCGTCTTGCCGTGAATGACACCTTCAACCTGCTTGAACATGTTACTTATTCCCTCACTTTTCCGGCGATCGCGTCGGACTCTGCGTGTCCCGACTGACGTGCGCACAAGCGATTTCCCCGACACTTCACTCCAGCGAGATGCTGGATCAGGATAATTTGTTTTGAATTGGCGGCGGAGCGGCTTTTTCACGGTCTGCAACGACTGGAACCAAGCCAGGTCGGGCTCAAAAACAGCGCCTCCAAGCTGAGTTTCGACCCGTCAAAATCCGATCGAAGGTCTCGATCCGGTGCTGACACCACGCCATATTCTAAATGACTTTGCGTGATGTTGGGACGAGCCCGGCTCGTGCCGTGGGACGGAATGGCATTCCGTCCTACGAAATACCGTGACCCGATTGATGCCCGCGTCCCAGGATCATGCAAGGCTATTTAGTCTTTTCGCGTATGGACGTTCAACTCGAACCAACCGCGTCAATGATAACGGAGCAGCTCACCATGATTTCGCGAACACCTCCGCAAACCCTCGTGGTTGCAGTGCCAACTGCGGAGAGCATTCTGGTTAATAACATGATATGGTTCGGAACGGCGCATCGGCGTTGTTCCGGCGTCGGTGATTCCCCTACAGAAAGAGACGGGGCGTCTCCACTCACCGCACGGAATTCGGGTATGATCAATTGAGTAGAAGACGCCCGCCACCCGTCGAGGCCAACCGATGCGACTGAACGTGCGCACCACGGCAACATATGAATTGCCAGCCGAATGCTTCTTGTACCTGATGATCGAACCGCCCCTGGTCGGTCCTACACACCGCGTCCGTGACGACAAGCTTGTGACGACACCGACACGATTCAGCGAGATGCGCCGGGATCTCTACGGCAACCTGCAACGGCGGCTGATTGCCAGCGCCGGCACGTTTCACTTCGAGTTCACGGCGTCCGTTGAAGTCGCGCCGAATGCGCCCATACCCGCCGACGCCCGTGTGAACACGCCCGAACAACTGCCCCCCGAGGTGATGATTTACACACTGCCATCGCGCTACTGTCAATCCGACTTGCTGGCCCGGATGGCGATGCTCGAATTCGGAAATGTTCCACCGGGCGCGGCACGCGTGCTCGAAGTGAGCCGCTGGGTGTATCAGCACGTTCAGTACGCTTACGGTACGACGGATTCACGAACTTCGGCGTTCGACACCGCGACCGAACGCGTCGGCGTCTGCCGCGATTTTGCCCACCTGGTCATCGCGCTTTGCCGCGGGCTGGATATCCCGGCCCGCTACGTTTCGGGCTATGCACTGGGCCTCGAGCCCCCCGATTTTCACGGATTCGTGCAAGTCTACTTGAATGGAGGCTGGCACAATATTGACGCGACCACCGAAAGTCTCCGGCCAGCACTTGTTCCCATCGCCTTCGGGCGCGACGCCGCTGACGTCGCCATGACCACGTTATGGGGCGCGGGCACGCTGATTGAACAAACCGTCGCGGTCAACGACGTGCACTCGGAGTCACTCGCCGCCGCCGGGTCGCCGCGGTGAATGTACGAGGGGGAGAAAGGTTCGCCCAACCGATTCATCGATTGAAATCGTCAGGACCGGCTTCACGCCCTGGCGGCAATGCCCCGTCTCGCGTTGACCGCAAGGGGCCTGCCGGTAGAAAATAGGTGAAGCCGCGGGGGGTCGTTCTGCGACCGAAATGGCACGGAATTCCTATGTGATCCGTCCTTGACGGTCGATGAATTCCCCCTTTCGACGTGGATGAGATGGCTGCACCGTTGCGAGGAACTCGCACTTGATGATTCGGGCCTGGCGGTACCTTCTGCTAGTGTTCGCTGGCGCGGTCGTTTCGACTGGAAGCGTTCGCGCCGGTGCTACGTACGCTGTGATCGAGATCGCCAATGCGGTCGAAGATGCGAGTGTGACGTATCGTCTCGGTTGGGGCCAGCCCGGCGAGCCCTATACTGTCGATCCGCAAACGCACATCAGCCACTATTATCGTTACGACACGGAAACTCGTGGTAGTTACCCCATTCCCTCGATTAGCTTCACTGGCGGAGCCGATCAACCCGAACGCCGCTACACACTACGGGCAAAGGATAGTGACGCGACCGACCGCGGCGGCAACGTCTACGTATTCAGGAAACGTGTCGACGACAATGGCCGCGACACAATCGAGCTTGTGGCACTCACGCGATTCGTTGACACCACGATGGAGTCGGTCGCCGCGAAGCTGGCTCGGAAGGACTACGAATCGGTCATCAAGGAGTGCGGTATCGTCATCAAACTGGTTGACAGCGACGCTCGGATTTTCAACTACCGAGGCCGGGCGCGGTATCTCCTGAAGCTCTATGACGCGGCCATCGAGGATTTCACGCGGGCGATCGCGCTCCACGCTGATGAGGCGATCTATCACAGCAATCGCGGCTTCAGCTACCTGGGTACCCGCGAAGTTGAAAAGGCGCTTGCCGATTTCGAGGTCGCGCTGCGGTTTCAGCCCGATCTGACAAATGCGCAGCGCGGCCGTGCGCTCGCGATCGACCAGCGCGAATCGGCACGCGCCGCGGGCGACGACGATGACCGCGGTCGCGAACGCAAATCGCCCGTGCGGTTCCAGGAAACACGATTCGACGTCTCGGCCGGATCAAACACGGTTCGCCCCGTACCGAAACTCTTCGAGCCTTTCATCACGCCCGAGGCGTTTCATGCACTCGAAACCTTCCGCCTCGGCAGCAAGGTCGACTACGACGAGAATCGCCGGCTCCAGGCCGCTTATGACAAGGCTTACGAGGAGGGGCGATACATTGATGCCCAGGAGGCCAACTACATCCGCGCGATCGAGCGCGAGCCCGTGGCCGCGCTCTGGAAAATGCTTTCCCGTCCTGCTGGCAACCACTATTACTTGCCAAAGTTCACACCCGTCGAAGAGCGCACTGAATGGGCTCAAGCGGCCGCTCGTCGGCAAGGGCTCGGATAAGTCGATTTACGTCAAATCGGACGATGATCTCGCCGGTCTGCGCGTGGCCATCCGCCGCCCGCCGGAAGCACCCGAAGATGGCGGCCTTGAAACCGCCGCGATCATGCCGTTTCGCTGGATCAAGGGAGAGGGCCTCGTGCCGCTGGGCGCACCCGATAATCTGCGGGTGATGATCCAGCTCAAGAGGGGTGGCGATAGTGCCATGCTCGGTATGAGTTTCTCATTCACCCCGGGAGCCGGCGGGTCGTGGGAATTACGGCCGGAAATCTATACGAGTCCGAAATTCGGGGATGATCGCTTCAAGGCCGCGGCGAGCACGGTCGCAAGCCCGCGGAGCTGCGTCGATTGTCACGCCCAGGGGTTCAACCTCAAGGCGAGCAAGTTTCTCAGCCCGGCTCCCGGGTCTGAAACCGAGTTTGCCGCGGCAGTCCGGCAGATGCCGGGCGTGAGCGGATTTCTTGACGACATGCGCAAGAAAGGCGCATCACGGCCCGAGATCAACCAGGCCGAATCGTCGATCAGCCGGCCGGATGTTCAGATCGCCTCGTGGCGCAGCTTGCAAGTCGCCGTGGTGAAATTATGGAATGCGATTTATTACGCCAATCAACCGTATCTCGATGACGCCGATAGCCGTTTCATCGAGTACCACGACCGCTATGGCTCATCCTGGCTCGACGCCGGTGACCTCGACCGCGCACTCGAACACTTCAAGAAGGCGAGCGCACGGCGACCCGAGGTCGCCGAGTTTCATCTCAGGATGGGACGAATCCACCTGCGCAAGCAGCGCCTTGTCGAAGCACTCCGAGCACTCGATCAGGCGGCGCGACTCGACCCGGGCTCGAGCGCCATTTACATGGCCCGTGCCCGGGTGCACGCGGCGGCGGGCCGTTTTCCGGAATCGCTGCGGGATGCCGATCAAGCGGTGAGCCTCGGTCCTCCGGTGGCGGCGCTGTACGTCGCCCGCGGCGAAATCCGCACACGCGCTGGAGACTATCGTGGAGCACTGGCCGACGGTGGCGAAGCGGTCCGGCTCGACCCCAAACTCGCCGATGCGCACGACCTTCGGGCGCGCATCCTGGCATCGGCGGATGATTCCCATGTTCGCGACGGCGCCCGCGCCGTCGCGGCAGCGACGCGGGCCTGCGAGCTCGCGGACTGGCGCCGGCCCGAATACGTCGAGACGCTCGCGGCCGCTTACGCCGAGTCTGGCCAGTTCAAGGAGGCCGTCGAGTGGCAGAATAAAGCGATCGCCGATCGTACGTCCGCCAATGACGGTGAAGGTGACGAGCGTCAGCGCCAGTCCGCGCGAGCGGCTCGAGCTCTATCGCGCGAACCGTCCCGCGCGGCTGACACCCGTGCTGACTGCTTTCGACAAACCGCGGTAACCGTGCAACCGGATTGAGACGCGACACCTTCCTCTGAACATGGGCCGCGCGACGATATCATGGCGTCGCCGGGCAATCCGGTCTGGGTCGCCGGACAGAGTTCGCAATTGGTCGCACTGGAGCCGCGGAATGGACGAATTTCTGGCAGCCGCCATCGCCGAAGCCGAAGCGGGATTATCCGAGGGAGGCATTCCTATCGGGTCGGTGCTTGTGCATGAAGGACGTATCATCGGTCGCGGGCACAACCGCCGGGTTCAGAAGAACAGCGCGATCCTTCACGGCGAAATGGATGCGCTCGAGCAAGCCGGCCGGCTGCCGGCGTCGATCTATGCTCGGAGTGTCATTTACACGACACTCTCGCCCTGCGCGATGTGTTCCGGGTCGATCTTGCTCTACCGAATTCCCCGCGTCGTCGTCGGCGAGAATGTCACGTTCATGGGCGAGGAAGAATTGTTACGCAGCCGCGGCGTCATCGTCGACGTTCTGCAGGATCCGACTTGCATTGCCTTGATGCGCACGTTCATCGAGGCGCATCCGGCGCTCTGGAATGAAGATATCGGTGTCTGATCTCAATTTTCAACAACCAGCTCCCAGTGAAAGGCGGCCGTCTTGCCGTTGATGGGCAGCACGATTCCGTCGCGGCCGGAAAGCGGTTCGAGCTTGACTTCATTGAGCCGGGCGCCGGTATTGTCGAGCACGTAGGCGCGGATGGTGCCTTTTCGCTTCCAGGCGACCCTGGCCACGACGGGTTCTTGCAAAAAGGGGGGCCGTCCCGGATTGGCGACGTCACGCCTCCAGGTATCCACCCAGCAGAAACCCGATGGCTCGACGCGCGCGACGGCCGATACAAGTAGCCGCTTCGACGACGCGATCGGTTCGTCCCCGATCGACGTCGCAATCAAGACGGCGAACGGGTTCTCCGTCGCGAAATCGAGGTCTTTGAGCGTCGTGTGAGAATTGATCCAGCCGACAACCCCCTGCGTGAAAGGTGTGTCAATGAGCAGTCGGCCGTTCGCCGCATCCCAGCGCGAGGCCGTTCGCGACTTCGATCGGGGAGCGGTCCTCTTCTGCGTCTCGGTGCCGCGCGCATTGGCCTCGGCCGGATTGCGGTTGCCGCGAAGGAACAGCGAGGCCGCATGCGGCCAGAGTCCATAGATATGAGGGCTGCCGTTGACGACTTCGGCGAGCTGGAAAATGTCTTCGCCGCCGACCATTCCGACGGGCCCCTCGCCCCAGTTGACCGGGAAGAGAAAGATCCCCCGGCGCACCAGTCCATCCCAGTCGCCCGCGGCCGCCGAGTAAACACCCATGAGTCCGTCGGCAGCTTCATGGGGCAGCGACCACGCTCCCTGCGTCTGGTTGCACCAGAGGCCCAGCACGTAGGGCCGGTCGGTCCGCCGCTTCATCGCCGCGTGGGCGTTCAAGCCCGACTCGGGCCCACTCCACAAGAGCGAACGCCGGTCGGGCGACGCCCAGTTCGGCGGACTCCAGAAAAGCCGATCGTCGACGAGGTCGAGCCCCTTGGTGGTCTGCGCCGCGGCGAACTCCGGCTCGCGCCTCCAGTGCGAGATACCCGCGATCGGGACCCGCACGCCGTCTCTCCTCAGGCGCGCTTGCCATCTGCTGGCAATAGGCCACTTCAACCCGCTCCCAGAGCCGCCGGCCCGCCCCGCCAGACGTTTTCTCGGCCACGGCTTGCAGCGTCTTGACATGAGCTGATGGAATCGAATCGGGCGCTTCGATCAGGTTGAAAAGCGAGACCTCGCCATCGAGCGTGACCCAGGCCAGTACCGGATCGTCGCCGAGCGGCAGGCCGGTTTCGGGGTTGACGTGCGTCAAAAGCGCGTGGGCCGCTTCGAGCGACAACTTGATCATCGTCGGGTCGAAGTGCGCGGCCGGCCCGCCCCCGGCGGGCAGTGCGCCCGACGCCGCGACGCCGTCTTCGGGCCGGAAACGTCGCTTGCTCTGAAGCTCGAGCGCCACATAGATACCCCGCGCCTTGAGGACGGCGATGAGATGATCCAGCCGCGCCAGCGCTTCGGTATCAAACGCCTTCGTATCGTCGCGCGTGTCGTCAAACAAGCTGCGATTGGGCCCGTACGCCGAGTCGAGGTCGCCCAGCCGGACCAGGTTGATGCCCGACCGAACGAGCCGGTCGACCAGCGGCTCGACCCGGTCGGACGGAAGGAAGGCGGTCGGCGGAATGAGCGAGACGCCGAAAAATCGAGCACGCGTCCCGTCCCTGAAAGCGAGCCGGCCGTCCTTGACGGTCACGAATCCACGGCTCCCCGCCGGGGCCGGCACCAGAAACGACACGTCGAGAGCACTCTTCGCGGCAATTGATGGTGACGGCGGCACCGCAAGCCAGTTCTCGGTGTCATCGGCGATGTGATAGGGAGTCCACAAGCCATCGGCCGGGGCGGGGGAGGCCGTGACACTCACGTCGTCGATACGCACTCCCCCGAGTGGATCCATCTTCTCAAATTGCAGCACGGCACGGACGGCGCCGGGGGGGATATCAACACGCGCTTCTTCCACGCGCCACGGGCTGCTCTGGGCCCATTCGAAAACGCGAACTCCCCCGCTGTTGCCCCCGAGCGGCCTGCCAAATTCGTCAAGGAAGAAAAACTTGGCCCCGGCGCCGCCAACACCACGTAAATTACTGCATTTCACGGCGACTGAAACATCAAGGGCCGCGACGCCGCCAACAGGCAAGGCCACACCCGTCAAGAGACGTGATTTGGCGCGGATGAGCTCGCCGGCCGCCGGCGACTTGAACCCCGGAAAGGCCCGGTGCGCGTCGTTTTCGGCGATCCACGACGTGGGACCAGGGTCGCCCAGCTCAAAGCCGCTATTGACGATGAGATTCGTCGTCGGCGTACCGCCGACCGGCACGAGCTCGACCGTGATTCCATCGATGTCGAGCACGCCCGTCGCCCCCATCAGGCCGACCGACATGATCGCGTCCTTTGTGCCGGGCGGAACCGGTATCCGCTTGGCGACACGCGTCCAGCGATCGCGAATCGACTGGGTCCATGGGCCGAAGATTCCGCGGCTCAGGTGGTGCAAATCGTCGCCCAGGAGATCAATCATCAACTGCGGCTCGTCGCCCTCGCGTTCGCCGCACTGGATGTTGCGCTGGCGCACCCATAAGCCGAGAATGATGGCCTCGGTTTTCCGGCCGTCGACGCCAAAGGCGCGGCTCAATCGAGCCGGACGGCCCGGCTGGCTGCACTCGAAGCGCACGAAGTGAGGTCCCGCGGCACCCCCTTCGGCCATGTACCTGGCGTCACGCGCGTTGTACCACGCGTCGGGTATGCCGTCTTTATTCTCATCGCTCTCGAGATCATCGACGGGCGGCGGACCCGGACGCTCGATCAGTTCGTCCTGCGCCAGACAGCAGCACCGGCCGAAATCGCACAGAAACGCCAGACCCGCCCACGCCACCGCGGCCATTCCCAGCCGACTCCACCATCTCGTCACAACAACTCCTCGGCACTTGCCCTTCGTCGGCCGCGATTCTCGGGAAATCCCACGATACACGGAGCGTCAATCATCCTGCCCTTGCCTCGTCTGTCTACTCGCTCTTCGTCGCGGACGACCGTTTGCGTCGCGCCGCGGCGGCTTCTTCCTGATCGCGGCCCGTCATGGGAACGAACAGGGTCGGCTTCAGCTCGCGATCGATCCGCTTACCGTCTTTCTTGATGATCAGATGAACGATTTGATGGAAGCGGTCGCCAATTGGAATCACCATCCGGCCCCCGTCCTTGAGCTGGTCGAACAAGGGTGCCGGGACCTTGGTCGGTGCAGGTGACGATGATCGCGTCAAACGGGGCCGCCTCCGGCCACCCTTCATAGCCGTCGCCGACGCGGGTGTGAATATTGGTATAGCCCAGCTCCTTGTGAACCTGGGTGGCGCGTTTCGAGAGCGGGGCGTGGATTTCGACCGAGTACACATCCTTGACCAGCCGCGACAGGATGGCCGACTGATAGCCCGATCCGGTGCCCACCTCGTAAACCCGGTCGGTCGGCTTGGGATCGAGCACTTCGGTCATGAACGCGACGTCGTAAGGGGGTGTAATCGTCTGCCCCTCGCCGATGGGGATCGACTCGTCATCATAAGCCTGGCGCTGAGTCTTGGGAGGCAGAAAGCGATGGCGGGGCACGGTCCGGAAGGCATCGAGAACGCGCGAATTCTTGAGGCCGCGTTCGACCAGGTGGCGCTGGACCATCCGGTTCCGCGCGGCCGCCGTCGGGTCGTCGCTCGCCGCGACCTTCGTACTGGCAGGACGCTCCGGCACCGGCTCTTGCGATATCGCGGGTCCGGCGAAGAACGCTGCCGCCGCACACATGCTGATAACCGTCATTTTTCGTAAGAGCATGGGATGTGTGCCTTGTTGATCGAGAAAGAAATCAGGACGCACGCCACGACGGGACGCCTTTTATTGAGTCTTAACATACTCGGCAGCGAACGGGGAGGGGCCTACGCATCTCGAACGGTTTTCGATTGGGCGATGAATTCCATTTGGTCAGACGAGCGCCGAAAGTTATAATTCGATCACCTGACCCAAACTGTGACCGCACCCTACCGGGCTCGTCCCGGCCCGGAGTGAACGGCGGATGTTGTTGGCGCAATGGTTGGTTAACCTGTTGCCGGTCTTCTTGAGCGCTGCCGCTCTCGCTCCGCCGCCGCCGCCGTCGAGTACCGCTTCTTCGCCCGAGCCGGTCGTCGTCCGCGGCAAGGTGTTGACCCTGGCCGAGGCGCTCGTGGCGCGCGGGCTACCCGTCAAACCCGATGCCGATACGGCAGCCAGGCAGGTGGTCGTGCTCGAAAATGATGGCACGATCGTGCCACTCTTATGCGAGGACGCAAGCCGTGCGTTTTTTCTTGACGAGCGGTTGCGCAAATGCCCGAGCGAAATCCAGGGGCGGCGGTTCACGGGCGTCCCTTATCTTCAGGTGATTTCGTTCAAGATCGAACGTGACGGCCGGCTACGAACGCCCGAATACTATTGTGATGTTTGCGCAATCAGCGTACTGTACCCCCAAATTTGTCCGTGCTGTCAGGGCCCGGTCGAACTCCGCATGCGGCCCGTCGCCAAGGATTGAGTGCGAGCGTTCAGGCCGATGGCGGCCTGGCTGAATCTCTGAAATCGTGTCTGACAGCACTCTTTGTTCATGTTCCGCGCGTTCGTTCAATCGAGTCGAAATCTTGCTTCTTCATTAGTAGCGCCGTCGTGAGCCGCGATGAGGATTTCCTCCCATGTCAGCCGCTGAAACCGCCAATATCTTTCTCGGGTTTCTCGCCCTGTTCGCCATTTGCACGGCGGTCGGAGGCATGGCCGCCGTTTTCTGGGTGACGCGATCGCGGCGAAACCTGCCGCTCGACCACACCCCCGCGGTGACGATCTTCAAGCCCTTGAAGGGCCTCGATGAAGAGCTCGAGTTGAATCTCCGAAGTTTCTTTGAGCTCGACTACCCGTGTTACCAGTTGCTCTTCTGCGTCGCCGACGCCGACGACCCGGCCATCGCGGTCGTCCAGAAGCTGCAAGGCGAATTCTCCAGCCACGATTCCCAGTTGGTGATCGGCTGCCCTGCATTCGGTCTGAACCCGAAGGTCGAGAGCCTGGCGGCGATGGAACGGTATCGCAAACACGAAATCATCTTGATCAGCGACTCGAACGTTCGTGTCCGGCCGTCGTATCTGCGCGAGACGGTTTGCTACCTGGCTGAGCCGGGCGTCGGGCTCGTGACCAACCTGTTCGCCGGCGTGGGCGAAGTGCACGCGAGCGCGGTGATCGAGAACCTCGAGTTGAACGGTTTCATCGCCGGGGGCGTGGCCGCGGCATCGCTTTGCGGTGTGACCTGTGTCGTGGGCAAATCGATGTTGATGCCCGTGCGCACGCTCGCGGCAATCGGCGGCTTCGCGGCGATGCGCAACGTATTGGCCGAGGACCAGGTGATCGGCGTTCGCGTGCGATCGGCCGGATATTCCATCAGGTTGAGCCACCACGTTATTGAAAATGTCAACCGGCAGCGAAGTTTCCGCTGGTTCTTGAATCGCCACTCACGCTGGTACAAGATCCGCCGCCAGATGGCGTTCCCGACGTTTGTCATCGAGCCGGCGGGCAACCTGGCCACGGTCGGCCTCGTCTGGGCATTCACGGGCGAGTCGGGCATCGCATGGGGCGGGCTGTTACTTCTCGTGGGAATTGGCATGCTCCGCGACGCTGTCCAGACGCGCCGCCTGCGCGGCACGTTTCCCAAGCTTCGCCACCTGCTTTATAGCCCGGTGAAAGACATCCTTTTGCTGCCGGTCTGGTTCGACGCGATCATGAATCGGCGCGTCACCTGGCGGGGGCATCGGTTCCTGGTCGGCCGGATGACGCGGCTGCGCCGCGCCAGCGTGCCACGGCAGGTCCGCCGGCGGGTGCGGCGTGTCTGGAAGATCCGCGCGCAGCACCCGCACGGGGGTGGGCCCGAGATGCCGAAAAGTGAGACCGCCTAGCAAGATCGACGCCGGCAAGAGGGCCCAAGAGAGGCGATGGATTGCAACGAGCCTGACGATTTTGCGGCCCCAAATGGCAGTGAATGGCAGTGGATGGCAGGTTTTGGCGAGGTCTTCAAAAGTTTTTCGACCAACGCGATGCCACGAAAACTGATGTCGCGAGGCGGCTGGAGGTCTCCGCCGATCAAGGAAGCGAGAGACTCGAAAATCGGTCAAGTTGGTTTGCCTGCCTTCGATCCGTTAGCCGGTGAAAATGTCGCCCGGAGTGGAGCGGCGGTCCGGCAACGATCTTCGACAAACTGCACCGACTTTGCTCCATTCTGTACTTCCCTACCTATAATATACGCAGTTTGCCTAATTTGACACTTGTCGTTGTGCCATTTTGTGACTGAAACTCAATTCGAAGTCTCGTTCCGGCAGAGATTTCAGAAATTTTCCAAAATTTTTTAATTGCGCCGCTAAATGCCGTTGCGGGACCCTGTGGGGGGAGCCGCCGGACCAGCCGAGTGCCAATTCCGACGCTCCGCTTCGTGTCGGCGATCGGACTCGAAAAGTGGGTGTCTGCAATCGGCCCTGCAATCGGCCTCGGTGTCTGCAATCGGCCTCATCTGCAATCGGCCTCAATTCCGACGCTCCGCTTGGTGTCGGCGATCGGACTCGAAAAGTGGGTGTCTGCAACCGGCCTGTCTGCAACCGGCCTGTCTGCAATCGGCCTCAATTCCGACGCTCCGCTTGGTGTCGGCGATCGGACTCGAAAAGTGGGTGTCTGCAACCGGCCTGGCAATCGGCCTCTTTATCTGATTCGAATGCCCATGTGAGCCGACGAGCTGACCAACGATGACGGATATCGAGGATGCGAGGGATTTGACGATCGGTCGGGTTGATTCACCTGACTTCGACCGGCAACCGTTCAAAGTTCCGTCATCAATCGAGGTGCGGGCCGACGACCGGTGGGGCCGACGACCGGTCAACCAAAAACAGCGCCGTCAGTGCCCAATCGGCTTTAACCTACTTATAATATACGCATCTTGCCTAATTTCGCTAATGCACTTAGCTCATTTTGTGCCTGAAGCCGGTCCGAAACCCTGACCCGAGAGAGACTAAAAATATTTTCCACAATTTTTCCATGGCCTCACTAAATACAGCAAAAAGCCATTTAGCCGCGAGGAATGCGCTGGCCAGTCGGCACATGGTTGGACGACGGGACATTCAGCTTGATGCCGCGGGCTTCTGCCTTGTTCTCAAGAAACCTGATCGGCCGTCAAAAATTTTCCCTGATGACCTCACCCTCTCACAACTACCCCGCTCACCGCTCGATAACCGATCGCCAGCGACGCGGGACGGCCTCCCAGGCGGTTGATAGGTCGATTCGAGCGCGACGGGAACGTGTCCGCCCGCTTTGAGGAACAGGGGCATCTCCAACAGGGTGTCGCCGACCGCCATCGGTTCGACGAAGGCGCGCACAGCCATTTCCGCCTCGTAAGCGGCCAGGGTCAGGGGTTTCCCGGCGGGGCCTTGTATTCCTCGTCGGTGAGCATCTCCGAGATCGCGTGATGAATCCCGTCCGGATTTCGGCGTGTTGGCGGACGGAGGTTGAGGATGAGCAGGTGCGGGTCGCAGTGCATGTCCAAGCGTCGGTCCTTTCCAAGCGTCGGTCCTTCACGTTCCCATCTCGCCGGTCAGCCCATGCTCACTATGATGTCCTTACAATGAATTCCTTAATACCTTCGATCATCCGACGTACATCGTCCATCGTGAGAGCAAATGCTCCGGGGTTATGAGCCGCATCGTTTCGCATCCCACCCCAAACGGTTACCTGCTTGCTGTCCGTCGGCGAGTAGACAGGTGCGCCGTGCCTTGTATGTTCGATTCCGGCCAGTAATGGATACTGGCAAGGGTGTCGTGAGGAGAGCTATGCAGTGCCTGAGGCTTTGACCTCTTTGGACAGATTGCTCCCTCCGGCTCGGGCTTAAGGTTTTGGCACATCATGCGGCTTGACCGCTTATCACAAGGATATCTTGGCTCGAGATTCCCGGAGGAGGCTCACGCCGTTCCCTCTGACACATGTCGTGCGAAATGTCTCCACGTCTCTCATCTTTGGAGGCCCTTCATGGCCGTCAGCACGTCTCTTGATCGCATCGGCGTCGGCATTGATACCGCGCGATACGGTCATCGCGTCTCGTTCGTCAGACCGGATCGTCAACCGGCCGCCAAACCGATCACCGTCATGGAAAACCACGCCGGTTATCAGTCTCTAAAGGAAAAGATAATATCCTTGCATGAACATAATCCACAAGTGATTTTCCAGATACGCATCGACGCCGCCGGCCAGTATGCCGCCAATCTCGAACATTTCTTGCGCAGCCTCGACTTGCCCATGACCCTGTCCATCGGCGAGCCCAAGCGCAACAAGGATTATCAGAAAGCCCACTTCCCCAAGCGCACCACCGACGACACCGAAAGTCAAGCCATGGCCCGCTTCGCCGTGGTTGAGCAGCCCGATGCCACGCCTCCCCCCGCCCAACCGATGATCTTGTTGCGCGAGGTCGTCGGTCGCTTACAGGCTCAGGTCAAGCAGACGACCCAGGCGGTCAACCGACTCCACAACCTCCTGGCCCGCGTCTTTCCGGAACTCGCCACCTTGACCGACGATATTGATTCCGCTTGGGTCTTGAAGTTGCTCTCGAAGTACCCCACCGCCGAACGCATCGCCGCGGCCCGCATCGCGTCCCTGGAGAAGATCCCCCATCTCTCTAGCGAACAAGCCCAGGCGCTTCACCTCGCCGCCGGGCAATCGGTCGCGTCCCTTCGCGGTCCCGTGGCCGAGGCTTTGGTCGACAGTCTCGTGGACCAGGTGCGTCGCTGCCAAATCGCCGAGAAGTCCTTGCGGAAATTGTTGGCGACCACCTTTACCGATCTGCCCGCTTCGCCCCATGTCCAGGTCGTGACCATCCCCGGCATCGGCCAGGCCACGGCGGCCGCCATCGTCGCCAAGATCGGCGACATCGACCGCTTCGCCACGGCCGACCAGGTCGTCGGCTATTTCGGCGTGTTTCCCCGGGAAAACACCTCAGGCGTCGACCGCCAGGGAAAACCTTTGCTCCCCGGCACCATGTCCATGTCGCAACAAGGCAACGATCTGGTGCGCAGCTACCTTTGGAATGCCGCCCGCGCCGCCATCCGCTATAACCCCGCCATTGGCCCTCTCTATGGCCGCCTCCGGGCCAAGGGCAAACGTGACGACGTGGCCATGGGCCACTGCATGCGCAAGCTTCTCCATCTGGTGTTTGCGGTCTGGAAGACGAATCGCCCCTTTAATGGTGAACACTTTCCCTGGGCCAATGCCGATGCCGCCAAGCTGGCAACGCCTCCATCAGATCCCCCGGAAGCTGTTTTATTGCCGGCCGACAAAGAAACGGCCGTGGGCCACACGCGGGACTTGCCCACCGGGAAAGTGGTCACCACGGCCGCTACCAGCGTAGAAGGAACGCCCCCGCCGGTCAAGCCGGCGACGAAGCCCTTGTCAGCTCGTAAGGGCAAAGGCCAGTAGGTTTGCATCAGTGCAAAGCAGCAGTCTTGCCCGCCGGGGCTGGCTGGTGGTCGTTTAACGGTCTGGAGAGTAGTCTGGTTGACGCCGACGGAAGGATAGGGCAACGCAGGAGTGCGACCCGAGCAGCCGTTGGCCAGCGTTACGGCTGAGGACCGAGCCTCGAGAGGGGCTCGGTCTCTTTCACGGACAGCCGCAGACAGCCGGATGCTGCCTGAGCGTTAAACTCCGGGGGTTTGGGGGCAGGCCCCCAAGTTGCCACCTTGCCGATCACGGTGCCGGGCGGAATCGCAAGACGCTTTCCAGATGTTTTGCTCTTATCATGTCAACACGTCATTGTTTGATCAGTGATGGTTGGCTCTCGCGACGAAGCCGCTAGTCAAACCAGACGATCCAGCCGTGTTTCCGAATTCAAAAAGGTAAAACCGCTGGTGACGAATGGCCCCGGCAACGAAGAGATGTTCAAGGCACTAATCTATATATATAAAAATAGCACTAGTTAGCCTATTATTTGTTGGTCCGTCAATGCTCTGACCGCCACGCTCGAGCCAACGACGCAACGGGCGACGGCCATCAGCCCGTTCGATGTGCGCGCCGAGGCTGGCAAGCAGGCCCGCCGTCATCACACACGACGGCTATTGACTTTCAATGGCACATCTGTCCATGCGCTGTGTGTCCATGCGCTGTGTTCTTGATCCCGCATCACCTTCGTTGTAGAATTCCACAACAGAGGGATTGGAAATGTACATCGATCTGATTGCCTGGGATGCCGAGGATGACTCCAACGGTAACGTCCAGCACATCCTTGGAGCCGGTGAAATCACGATCGAGGATGTGGAGCACGTGCTCTTCGGTCATCACGGCGACCATTGCGATGCCGACTCCGACACCACCGGCAACCCGATCATCTTCGGCACGACGTCAACGGGTAAGCGGATCGCGGTCGTATACAGTGATGAGTCACAAGACGACCTGGTCATCATCCGGCCCGTGACGGCTTACCCAGTTCGCGAATATGGGGACTAGTTCTAATGGACGCAAAAAAGCTTTCAAGGCGAACGCGGCAGGCACTAGCTGAGCCTCCCGCCTGAAAAACGGGCGCGAGCGGAAGTCGCGCTCACTCGCATCCAGTCGCCTGAATACCAGAAAAAGGAACAGACCGATCGCCAGGTCCTCGAACGCGAGTATCGCGCGACCGGAACGATCGCGTCGACACCCGTGTCGGAAACCGACGATGAAGCCTTTCAGGACTTCATTCGATCGCTCCGCCAGGTGCGTGAATCGGCGGGCCTGAGCCTCGACGAGGTCGCGTCGCGTTCGGGGATCGATAAGGCCCAGCTCAGCCGGCTGGAGAATGGCAAGGTTCATGATCCCCGTCCCAGCACGCTCGCACGCTATGCTCTTGCCGTTGGTAAACGTCTGACATGGTCGCTTGAAGCTGTCGTTGAGACGGGGTGACCGCCGGAAGGTGTCAATATCGGACCTGTCCCGCCTCGCTTTCCGACCTGGCAGCGCAGTGTTCGTCTTCGCGTGCCCTTCCCCGACTCCCCTGGCACCGACTTCTTCCCGGCACGCATCAACGGAACCGCTTTCGGTCGGAAAGCCGATCCTCGTCAATGCCGCGCTCGATCGCTTCACACATCTCGTGGGTGTCGGCGCCGTCTATGTCGTCCGCGATCTGCTCAACCAGTAAGAGCCAGACACCCATCAACCAGTAAGAGCCAGACACCCATCATTTGCCGTAAGAGTAAGAGCCAGACACCCATCATTTGCCGTAAGAGCCAGACACCCATCATTTGCGATCGAGTCGCGAGTGGCACCGCGGTGCTCCATTCTTTGGTCTAATGAGAGCAGAGCTCACGGCCCTTGATGCGGCGCTTACGTGCGCAAAACGCAGGAAAGCCGTCTTGGCTTGGAATCGTCGCGCCGAGGTCGGATTGACTGCCCGTTCACGGCGGCCCTTGGTCGAGAAGCGCGCTCACTAACTCCGCGACTAAAAAACTGATCCCGATGCTCATCCATCGAGCAAACCGCGCCTAACTGAAGGCCACCGCCGCCGCACGCTGGCCCTGGAACCAACTTCGCCGCGCACGCACCGCCAACGCCGCCAGCGAATCGCGACGTCCTACCGCACGCTTGAACCGCCGGCCGAAATGCTGGACCGTTTCCACCCAGCAGGCACTCTTGAGGCCCAGCCGCTCCAAAATCGGCCCCAGCTCCGCCGGTATCATCCCTCCCGCCGCGCTCCCAAGCTGGCGTCCGGTCCAATCCAGGAGGGAAAGATATTTCTCGAGCGTCATCGGCAAATATCCCTGATCTGACGCGCGGGCGACACGATCGACTCGTGATCGACGTCGGCCTGCTTCCGCCGTCACTTCCGGGGTTGAGTCAGTCGGGTTCCGGCCCGCGTCATGGCCATCTGAAGTGAGTATCTGCGACCGGCCTCTGTCTGAACAGTGGGTGTCGGCGATCGGACTGGAAAAGTGGGTGTCTACAATCGGCCGGGTGTCGGCGATCGGACTCGAAAAGTGGGTGTCTGCAATCGGCCTTGGTGTCTGCAATCGGCCTTACGAAAAGTAGGTGTCTGCAATCGGCCACCGCAATCGGCCACCGGCGGCAGAGAAA
Source organism: uncultured Planctomycetota bacterium (assembly GCA_963818265.1). GTDB lineage: Bacteria > Planctomycetota > Planctomycetia > Isosphaerales > Isosphaeraceae > CAWFRS01. Next base: position 53,679 of record CAWFRS010000002.1, read on the forward strand.
AGAAGACGGAGAAAAGTGGCGCTAGCAAGCTCGGTAGAGCCCGGCGCGTTACCCAAAGGTACCGCCGGATGGATCGGACCTCGCCGTCCAGGTAGATTGGGCTCGGCGTAAACCAGTTTATCCCCGCTGTTTCCGCGCGAGTTAGTCCCATGCCGAGTCGGCTTAAAGCTTGGTTGCAAGAGCTGGATGTGCAGGAGATGAACGTCAACCTGGGGTTCGTCAGCTTCAAGATCGGGCGAAGGAAGCCCGCGACATCGACCGGGGACGCAGGGACGAAAGCGATCGACCCTCCTCAACAGCAGGAACCGGATTTGGACCGAGACCTGCCGCCTGACCCCTTGCTGGCGGATGAGCCTGAGCTGACGGTGAGCGAACTAGACCGTCCCGTGAGCCTGGAGGGTACGGCTTTCGAGCAGCAGCTTCGCGCCAGCAAGGAGGTAGCCGACCGGCTCAAGCACAAGCGGGACGACTATGTCGCCTCGAAGGCCGTCACCTTCTTCCTCAACGGCATCCCCAAGGGCAACGATTACGAGAGGGGCAGGACGACATGGAGGCGAATTCGGGCTGAGTGCCTGGAATTGATCCTCGATAACCTTGACCAGCATGAACAGAGGGCCACCTACGGAGCGGTCGCCGGAGTCGTTGGGGTGCTCGCCCGATCGGTCATGTCGGGGAAGCCGAAGAACCCAAGAAACTCCTGGGTCGTTTCGGTCAGGACAAAGCTCCCGACCGGCTATTCGAATGCGGAGAGGCACACGAAGCTTGCGGAACACGCTCAGGTCCTCGAAACGCCCAACGCACTGCGCGAGTGGCTGAGGAGCCCGGGCTGAATTCGCGGGAATACAAGCGATCGACGAGTTCTGTGTAGAGGGTGGTCGCCATGGGGATGATGGACTTTGTCAGCGTCAAAGACGTGAGCCAGGGCAAGAGCCAGACACCCATCATTTGCGATCGAGTCGCCAGTAGACACTCCGCTTGGTGTCGGCGATCGGACTCGAAAAGTGGGTGTCTGCAATCGGCCTTTCAATCGGCCTTTCTCGTGCATCAAAAAATGACGAGAGAGCTCGCATGGTGTCCAATCCGACCCATTCCCAAGAACCCCAGCCCGAGGCGAGTGCGCCAAAAGCCACAGTCGGCTTTAGAGAATTGCCGGAGGTGCTGATTTTCATGATTAATGTAATGAAAGTCCTGTACGCACGCCTTCGTTGGGGGCGGCTTATTTCGTTCCTGAAAAGCGATGCCGCAATGGAATCGTTCGCGAACTATTCTAATTCCCAGACCTTCGGGAACTCATGGATTATTGAGAACCGGAGCGAATGTGAAAACTTTATGCGCTCCGTTTGGAATCCCAACCGTACTCTCGCGATCGCGGTGCAGGAGCGAAGGTATTTTGCCCCAACCCGCTTGGCTTGCCGATTTCTGACGAACTTCAATGAACAACGTTGGAGAATACCTACCGTCGCTATAAATCTCACTGCGCTCTACAATCCCATCATGTCTCAAAACAATTGTCCCGTCGTGCCATGCCCGCCTAAAACTAAGAAGGGCGCTGTTGCTTTCATTAGTTAACATCATCGTATGTTCATATGTTACTTTGCCGGCCAAATCTGCGATTGATAAACCAACTTTAATGCTATCGATACCATCACGATTGATGATCACAATATGATTGGCATCGGTTGGATTGATTCCGCGATACAGACCACTTAACCCCAACGTAATGAAAACCGTTAGGGCGATCAACATCCCGTTTGCACCCACTCGCTTAAGCATCGCCATCATTCTTCACGCTCCTCCCACGCCTAATATTTGCGAAGATATTCTAGGAAGCAGGCGGATTAGGTCTCGCATAACCACAACAGCGAATCGCTGAAATGCTTTAGCTATAATCCCGGTTCAGCTGAAATACGTGATCTGGTACGATATAACACGGTAAGTGTCATTTGTTTCACTATCACAGAGGCGATGGATCAAAACAAATAGTTGCAGTCGTGTACAAGCTCCAACGGGTAAGAGCCAGACACCCATCATTTGCGATCGAGTCGCCAGTAGACACTCCGCTTGGTGTCGGCGATCGGACTCGAAAAGTGGGTGTCTGCAATCGGCCCAGCAATCGGCCCAAAAGTGCAATCGGCCCGCAATCGGCCCGGGTGTCTGCAATCGGCCCGAAAAGTGGGTGTCTGCAATCGGCCCGTCTATCGGCCCGAAAAGTGGGTGTCTGCAATCGGCCCGTCTGCAATCGGCCCGAAAAGTGGGTGTCTGCAATCGGCCCCTGCAATCGGCCCCAATCGGACTCGAAAAGTGGGTGTCTGCAATCGGCCGGTGTCTGCAATCGGCCCGAAAAGTGGGTGTCTGCAATCGGCCCTCTGCAATCGGCCCGTCTGCAATCGGCCCTGGCCATCCGACGGCCGATTATCGCCTATTCATCCAGGATGATCCATCACGTTCAGCACGCGACTCCGGAAGGGAGTGCAACAGATGAGCTACGCCGTGATTCTGGCGGGGTTGATCGCGACTCTTCCTATTGCGTGGGGGGATGACGTTCCTGAGACTCCGGCCGATCGATATCGCAGGCTGGCCGTTGATTACGAATCGGCAGTCGCTGCGCCGTCCGGCCGACTCCATACAGATAAGGAGGGCAAGGGCCCGAACCCGACGGATCGAAAGGCCACTGACCCACGGGCCTATGCGGCTCGCTTCCTCAAACTGGCCGAAGACGATCCCGGTTCTCCGGCCGCCCTGGACGCACTGGGCTGGGTTCTCCGGCATGTGCATGCCGGCCCCGAAGTGGAGATGGCCGTCGTGCAACTCCGAAAGCGGCACCTCCAGGACGTCAGGCTGGGCGAGCTCTGTTGCCTGATGACCCCGTCGATTCCCTCGGAGACGGGGGAGCGGCTGCTCCGCCAGGTGATTGAAGAGAGTCCCCACCGGGGCGCTCGGGAACAGGCGTGTCTCGCCCTTGCCCTCTACGAGACACGCTTAGCTCGAGTAGCCCGGCGCGTCAGGCAAGCCAATTCCGAGCAAAAGAAGCGATCGATCGAGGCCCTCGGCCTGGCCCGATACGAACAGATCGCGGGTCTCGACCCCACGACCCTGAATCGACAGACTGACCATTGGTTGCAACGCCTGGTCGACGAGGACGCGACGACCCTCCGGGGCGCGACGATCCGGACCTTTCTCACCCTCCTGTCGACCGACCCCGCCCCTGCTGCCGATCAGGTCCTCCGGCGCATCATCGAGGTCAATCCTGATCGTGACATCCAGGACGAGGCGCAGTGGGGGCTGGCGATCCGCCAAATCGAATCGGCTCGGCTGGCGGCGGCGATGACGACAGCCTCGCTCGATCTCCGCCGGCGTCTCATTCGGGAGTGGGGAGAGGACAACATAGCCCATCTCGAAAGGACCGCCCCGCCAGTCCGGGCCCGCGAAATCGACCGGCTTTTGCTCCAACTAGCGGACCACGCCGGTGACCGGGCTCTACCCCGCACGGCTTTCGAGCTCATGGCGATCTTGACGAGACTTTCGGGCAACTCGTCGGAGAAGGCGTACCACACGAATGTCGAGCCCCTCCTCCGCCGGGTCTCGCAAGCCAATCCGGAGCGCCGGGCCCGTGCCGTCGCCAGTTTCTCGCTGGCGAAATGGGAGATCGGCCTGGCGCAAGAGGTCGCCTCTTTGAAGCTTGCGCCTCGCCAGGCCGTCAACTACTGGGTCGCACGACTGGGGGAGAAACGAGCCGAGCAGCTCAGGGGACTCGATCCGTCCATCTTGAACGAAGACGCCGAACGCTTGCTGCACGCGCGTTGCGCTCGATTACGCCGAAATCCCTGATCCCGTCTCGTTCCGGCCGCTGGGTCCCCAGGCGGAAGTGATCTTGAACATGCTGCGCGGTCCGGCGGTCGGCCGAACTGCGCCTGAGATTGCCGGAGATGACGTGGATGGGAAGACGATGAAGCTCAGCGACCATCGCGGCAAGGTCGTTCTCCTCAACTTTGGCTGTCACAAGACCTGTGCGCCGTGCCGGGCCATGTATCCTTACGAACGAGCGCTGTCGAAGCGTTTGGCCGGCGAGCCGTTCGTCCTGCTCGGGTTTGACGTCGACGCGGACGCGAAAACGCTCTCGACGACCATGAGGGCCGAGGGAAATACCTGGCGCTCTTGGAGTGAGAACGGCAGCGGGCCGATCGCCGGCCGATGGGTGTCGGGAGGCATACCCTTGCTCTATCTCATCGATAAGGACGGGGTGGTCCGTGCCAGGTATGTCGGCTCTCCGGGAGAAGACGTCCTTGACCACGCGATCGGAGAGCTGCTTAAAAGTCATACGGAGATGGATGGAGAGAAGTAGCCGGGATAAGGTCTGAGATTGGTAAGAGCCCGGGTGGGCAAACGGCCCTGTGATCCACATCCAGCCATAGGGTGGCGACGAACGATGCGAAGCGTCGTGAGGCGTACCGTCGCGGGCTGCGGCTTGCCGGAGGATGCACGCCGAGGCGAGCCCGCTGGGTCTGACCGCGACGGTACGCGATCCGCCGACCGCCTACATCTGGCGCGTTGCAACGCCGAAACATGCAATGACAGGAGGCCTGCCGCACGGTGGCACTCAGTGCATGTCCACGCGGAGTCGCATTGAACCTTCTGGCTGGTATTCAGGGTTGGCAGATCGAGTTGCGGCGTTTGTCGGTCCGCAAATTGCTTCGCACAACTTCGGAAAATAGTATACTACTATGATTTGATCATTAAAATATGTTTCAGCTCATATTTAAACGTGCGCATCTGAATGCTGGAACTCTGGAAGACTGCCAACATTGTCCTGTATATCATCGACCGATTCGCACTGAATCCATCCACTGTCCGAAAGACGAACGGCGAAGCCTTCCCTCCAGACACCTAACTTGTTGTCCCAATACGCTGTAACGATTTTTTTCCCTGCCTTCAAGTAGCTCGCCATCAAGTCTCGGCAGACGTCGATCGTGTCGCTACCCGGCAGGCCGAACACGGGTCTCAAGCAACGAAAAGCATCGATCTGCTTGCTGTTGCCCGTACGCTTCATTTCGATGATGGCAAGAAATGCATCCCACCGATGAAGCTTGCCCGTTGGTTCACCATTTTCGTTGATCACACCCTGAACTCGAAGCCGTTCGAATACGGCACCAGGTTCCCTACCGTCGGTTTCCAGTCGCTTCTTTGCTCGTTCAAGCCAAACATTTCTCATATTTTACCTTATTAGTCACTGAAGGTCGGTCGAAAGATACCCAGAATGCACTCACGTTTGCGTACTGCTATCTGAATATGTGTTTCCATCCTCAACGCTGCGCAGGGGAATGCCTCTTCACCCTCTTCAAACGCACCGCGCACCGTATCGACGTCATCGAGGATCGTCGGAGAGAGGCTATTGATTACTAGGCAATCAAGTACTCTTAATTTCAAATCTCGCCCTTTATTTTCCGGCAAATGCAAGCCTTTGCTTTGATAGTCCGAATTTAGCCCGTCGTATGACTGTCGCAACAGACCGGTAAATTGCATATCCGTCAGATCGAGGCATTTTCCAAGCTGGATCACCGCTCCGACGACGGTGCCGCCTGCGCCAGCCCAACGGCGCGCCCTTTCAGGAGAATGTTCCCAGAAATAGATTCCATGCCCCAACCAGTCATATTCATTTTCGCTCGGCTTCCATTCTTCGATGTCTACTTCGCCCGAGAGCAGGTTCTTGGCATAATCCACGGCATCGCCAGTCTTTGCGCCGTGATAGCCAAGTACAATCCTCGCAAAGCGCTCCCCGCGGATTGTCCTCAATTAGCAAGGGCTCTTGACTCGCTCACGGGCGTATCCACATGAGAATCAGCGAATCGAATATCTCCAAAATTATAGCAAGTCGGACGTTTCGTTCGCTGTTCGGTCAAGTATTTTTTTGCGTGGATGGTCGAATGGCTGCCCGCACTGGTGACGGAATTTACACGGACTACCTTGCAGCGGTGAAGAGATTTCTCGGGGCTTCCATCGCTTTAACGATAACAGCCAGACACCCGTCATTTGCGATCGAGTCGCGAGTGGCACCGCGGCGCTCCATTCTTTGGTCTAATGAGAGCAGAGCTCACGACCCTTGATGCGGCGCTTACGTCGCGCAAAACGCAGGAAAGCCGTCTTGGCTTGGAATCCTCGCGGAGGTCGGATTGATTGCCCGTTCACGGCGACCCTTGGTCGAGAAGCGCGCTCACTAACTCCGCGACTAAAAAAACTGATCCCGGTTGCTCATCCATCGAGCAAACCGCGCCTAACTGAAGGCCACCGTCGCCGCACGCTGGCCCTGGAACCAACTTCGCCGCGCACGCAACGCCAACGCCGCCAGCGAATCACGACGTCCTACCGCACGCTTGAACCACCGGCCGAAATGCCGGACCGTCTCCACCCAGCAGGCACTCTTGATGCCCAGCCGCTCCAAAATCGGCCCCAGCGCCGCCGGTATCATCCCTCCCGCCGCGCTCCCAAGCTGGCGTCCGGTCTAATCCAGGAGGGAAAGATATTTCTCGAGCGTGATTGGCAAATATCCCTGATCCGACGCTCGGGCGACACGATCGGCTCGTGACCGACGCCGGCCTGCTTCCGCCGTCACTTCTGGGGTTGAGTCAGTCAGGTTCCAGCCCGCGTCACGGCCATCTGAAAAGTGGGTGTCTGCGATCGACCCCCACGCGCCCGCGCCGGAACAGTAAGCCCGCGCAAAGCAGACCCGCGACGGCCAACGTCAACGAGCTCGGCTCGGGCACGGTGCCGGGGAACACGCCGGAGGCGGATATCACTGTCGCACCTGCTGGAGCAGTCAAGGAGATTTGCGCTGTGTCAGTGTAGTCGGCCGAGAAGCTCTGTCCCAGTGATGCAAAGGGATTGATATTGAGATTGGCGGCGAACTCGATCGTCGGATTGAGACCGTTCAAGGTGACGCCGACGTCGTAACTGAGGGTCGTCTGCGTCGGCGAGAGGGAGTTCAAATCGTTCACAATCGCGACATTGCCAGGATTATTGAAGATGTTGAGCGTGTTGCCCGAATTGGCGTCGATCGTGCCGGCTGGCAACACCATGAACTGGAAGTCAGAAGCATTGAACGATGGAGTGTCACCCGTCCAGGACCCATCGACACTTATATGGAACGATGCCGTCTGGCCCGTGAAGTTCCCGAGGAAGGTCAGGGTGTCGCCGAAGCTCGCATTGCCAAACTGATTCCCGGGATCGTACGGCAAGCCGCCCGGGTTGTATCCGAAATTCGCCGCCGCCGTCGCGTGCAGCATGCCGGTCGCGAGGTCGGTCGAGGAGATTCCTGACGAGCTGAAGACATCGGTTCCGTTGGTGTAATAGGTCGAGCTCGTGGCGCCGGCGCTCGTCGAATTGTTGACGTCGCCGAAAAAATAATAGGCGAGCGGCGATCCGGCGCCGGAGTTGACGAAATAGCCGGCCCGCACCGGGACAGACGAGCTCATTGCAAGGAAAAGCGCGGCGGCGAAAGACCACTTTCGAACTGATGCTTTGCTCATGATGCGTAACTCCTACTGACAGCAAAGGTCGAACGGGAAACGACGCACCGCGCCAAACACGCCTGAGCGTGCGCAGCGGATCACGGCTGAAAAAAACACGATTCGACCGACATGCGATTGCGCGAACCAGACTGCGCGGACGTCGAACCGACCGCCGATTTCAGGCGCCATGGGACACGGGCAACGATCCGACATCGCCGTTTCCCGGAATGGCTTCCACGGGATTGACGGCGAGCCAAAAGTTGCCGTGATGATCACATCGGGCGGAATGGCGAAAACGGACAGGAACTTCGAAAAAAAAGTCCAGGAATTCCCAACGCCTCGCCCGACCGCCCGGCTCCCGGAGCCATGAATGCGGGCAGCTCGTCGCATCGTGACCTGGTTCAATAAGGACAATTGATCAAGGGAGCCTGGCGTTGCGCAGTCATCTGGACTACTCCGCGATACTCTGTTGAAATCGAGGAGATCGCCGTCGCATTGAGGGATTCAACATGAATTCGCTTGGGATGCTTCTAAAGCGCATCAGCGAGGGTGACGACGCAGCCGAACAGGAATTCGTTCGCACGTACAAGCCGCATCTGCGGCGACATGTTCGGATCAAGCTTCGACTGCGGCGGATCCGCCGCGTGAGCGACACCTCGGACATCTGCCAGGTTGTGCTTGCCACGGTGCTGGTGCGAACCGCGCTGGGACAGTACGACATCGATGATTCCGCCGCGATGCGGAAACTGCTCGCCAGGATTGCAGATCATAAGCTGATCGACCTGGCGCACAAGGCTGAGTTCCGCGTTCCCCACTTATCGATCGGCGCTCTGGACGAAAGCGGCGCCGAGCCGGCCGACACGAAAGCAAGTCCCATCAGCGAACTTGCCCTGGATGAGCTGGTTCAGAAAGGGAAGCACCTTTTGACCGAAGCCGAGCAACGGATTGCTGAATTGCGCAAGGAGGGGCGAGCGTGGGCCGATGTCGGCGCACAGCTTGGTATGACTGGCGATGCTTGCCGCAAACGCTTCGAACGGACGGTCGACCGCGTTGTCCTGGCGCTCGGATTGGAGGCGGCGTCCGATGATTGATCCGGCACGTGCAATTCACCGAAGTGACGCCGATTCGCTTTCTGTCGCCATGGAGGCGCTGCTGCAACAACAGGCGGCCGACTGGGTCGGCGGGACGCCGCAAACCATTCGCGCCTACCTCGACGGCGATCACGCGGCCCTGGATCGGCGAGCGCTCTTGCTCGAGCTGATCCATCAGGAGGTCTTGCTGCGTCAGGCCCGTGGCGAGAGCCCCGAGCTGAAAGACTACGCCGAGGATTATCCGGAAATCGCGGAGTCGCTCCAGCGCCTCTTCGAGATTCAAGGCCTGTGCGCCGCGGCCGGCGAGCTTTCAGGCGCGGTGGGCGAGACGAGCTCGTCGGATTCGATGCACCCGCCCGCGGCGCTTGAGAGCTGCACGCACGACGCTGACGATCTGCCTTCGCTGTTTGGCCGGTATCGCGTCAAAAAAAAGCTAGGCCATGGAGGCATGGGCGTGGTCTATCTCGCGCACGATCTTGAACTCGACCGGTCCGTCGCCCTCAAGGTGCTCCGCGGTGAGTACGAACGGCACCCGGAGTTTATCGCCCGTCTTCAAAACGAGGCCCGAGCGGCCGCCGCCGTCGATCATCCGGGCTTTTGCCGCGTTTACGAGGTTGGCCAGATCAACGATCGCCATTACATCGCGATGGCCTACATCGAAGGGCGGCCCTTGTCGGCGCTCATCGATCCGGGCGATCCGATGGATGTGGACGAGGCCGTCGCCTGGGTGTTGCGCCTGGCGACGATCCTGGCCGAAGCCCACGACCGCCGGATCGTCCACCGCGACCTCAAGCCGTCGAACGTCATGGTCAACCACCGGCGCGAGCCGATCATCACCGATTTCGGCCTGGCCCGCCGGCTCGAGTTCGCCGGACCCGACTTGACATCCACCGGCCAGATTCTCGGCAGTCCGCATTACATGGCGCCCGAGCAGGTCGAGGGAATCAGCGGCATGATCGGACCGGCCTGCGACATCTATAGCCTCGGTGTGATTTTTTACGAATTATTGACCGGACAACGCCCTTTCCGCGGCTCGACGCCGCGAATTCTCGCATCGATCCTGATGCGCGAGCCCGCGCCGTTGGCGTCGCTCCGGCCTGAAATTGACAATGATCTGGATCGAATTTGCCGAAGGGCCATGGCCAAGAAGATTGAAGATCGCTACCCGTCGATGAGGTCGCTCGCCGACGCCCTTGCCACCTGGCGAGCGAGTCATCGCCCCGGCGTGCTCACGGGTTCTTCAGAACGAACTCACTTGCTGGATGCCGGATCGCGTGGCGTGCCTGCGGTCAAACCTTCGTCGGCATTCTCGCCGCGGAGCGGCGGGGCGACGAACGAATCGCCAACCGGCGGCGAGCGGGCAATGAAGCACTGGAAAGCGCCTGTTCTCGCGCTCGTGATCGGGGTTCTGGCGATGGAAACATGGCGGGCGTTCGGTCATCGCGGTGAATCGGAAGACGAGCACCAGCGAACTCTCCCGTCCCCGCCCGTGCCGCGAGCCTCCGCGCCTGAGCGTGCAATCTCGGCGGATGAAGCAAGCTACGTTATGAACTCGCTAGGGATGGAGCTGCGGCGCATCGAGCCGGGCGAATTCGTGATGGGATCACCGGACAACGAGGGATTCGAAGACGAGCATCCCCAGCACGGGGCTCGCATCACCAAGCCGTTTTTCCTGGGCGTGTACGAAGTGAGCCAATCGCAATATCGAGCCTTGATCGACAACGATCGAAGCGGGATTCACGATGAGAACCAGACGCCGATCGTTTCCGTAGATTGGTTCGACGCCGTCAATTTCTGCAACCAGCTCAGTCTCGCCGAGCACCTGCCGCCGTACTATCGGCTCACGCGTCATGGCGCGGATCTCGAAGCAGTGGTGCTGCTGCAAGACGGGCCTGGTTATCGTCTTCCCACCGAGGCCGAATGGGAATACGCGTGCCGGGCCGGAACGTGGAGCGTTTATCCATTTGATGGCGATGAGACCGCGCTCGGGCAGAATGCCTGGTTCCTTCAGAATTCGAGCGGACAGGTTCATGCCATTGGAAAGAAGCAACCCAACGCCTGGGGCTTGTACGACATGCTTGGCAATGCCTGGGAGTGGTGTCAGGACGGTTACGACCCTGCCTATTACCTGACATCGCCCGACGCCAATCCGCGAGGACCGCTGAATGCGGCGACACGAGTCATTCGCGGCGGAAGTGTCTTTGACGATCTGTGGTGCCGGTCGGCGGCTCGCCAGGGACATCCGCCGACGACCCGACTCGAATGGCTGGGCTTCAGAGTAGCCGCTTATCGCGTTGCCGCGGTGAGCCTCCCGGTCGGATTTCAGACCAGCTCGAGCAACCGGCGTACAAGAAGAGTTGAAGCCGGGTTCACAACCGCAGTGAGATATCTCACCAGGGTAAGAGCCTAAGAGCCAGACACCCATCATTTGTGATAAGAGCCCGATAAGAGCCAGACACCCGTCATTTGCGATCGAGTCGCGAGTGGCACCGCGGCGCTCCATTCTTTGGTCCAAGGCCCGAAGAGCCAGACACCCATCATTTGCGAGGGGGTAAGAATCGCCCTCGTCTGCAATCGCCCTGTCTGCGAACGGCCTGGGTGTCTGCGATGGACCGGTGTCTGTGATGGGCCGTCTCCGCGATCGGCCATGTCGGACGGATGACGCGGACGCGGCTTGCCAGCGTACCGCGGCAGGTCCGCCGGAGCGTGCGCCGTGTTCGGCGAATCCGGGCGCAACACCCGCACGGGGGCGGCCCGGTCGCGACGTGAAGCCGGCAGACGTGCGAACGGTCTCGACGGCGCGAAATTTCACGAATTTGATCTTGTGTTGGACCTCGGGAAATCAAATGATGTGAATCGGTCGGAAACTTCGTCCGCGTGACAATCCACCAGCGGAGAGCTCCTTGATGGAACACAATCCCGACGCATCGGAATCCGATGCCGCCAGAACGCCTCTCTCCACCGTGTTTCGACACGGACCCACGCCACTTCATTCTGCACGTCAAGTCGTTCAGGATCACCGTCTGATCCGCCGGCCGCTCCAGGCCGCTCGTTTATGCTGCTTCAGCCTCGCTACAATGGTCCTGGCCACCGTTTGTCCGGGCGCACGCGCCGATGATTCGCTCGAGCGTGTTCGCGCCTCGGGGTTGCTCCGTTATGGCAGCGACATGGAGGGGGGCGGGCCCTACGCCTACCCCGATCCACAAGCGCCACGCAGCGTGACCGGATTTGAAGTCGAGTTGATGGCCCAGGTCGCCAAGGATCTCGGTGTGAAGGCCGAGCTCTCTCAGGGTCAATGGGACAAGCTCCTTCAGGTTCTCGACGCAGGGCGCATCGACGTCGTCTGCAATGGCTATGAATGGACCGAGTCGCGCGCCCAAAATTACCTGGCGACCCGGCCGTATTATGTCTACCAGCTCCAGTTGATGACCCGGCGCGGCAGCCCGATAGGGTCCTGGGCTGATTTGAAACGCCCCAAGCCAGGAGGCGGCCGCTGGACCGTGGGTGTCTTGGTCGCGTCAGCCGCCGACACTTTCGCATCGGAAAACGGCGGCCCGCATGTCAACGTGGTGCGGTTCGACGGCGCCACCGACGCCATGCTGGCCGTTCAGAACGGCCAGTACGACGCGACCCTTCAAGACCTGCCTGCGGCGCGTTTCTATCATGGCCGCTTTCCGGGGCTGGTGCTCGCCGGCCCAAGCGAGTCGCACGGCTATTATGTGCTCTACGTCCGCAAGCAAGATCGCGCTTTGCGTGATGCGCTCGACCAGAGCCTGGCGCGGCTGATCGCTGCGGGCGAGTTGCGGCGGATCGATGAGAAGTACGGGGTCTGGACGGACGCTCAAAATGAGCTGGCGACGCTTCAAGGTCCGCTCGCCACGGTAACAGGGCATCAAAATGCCAGCGGCTGGGCTCTGCTGGCTCAATACCGGTCGCGCCTCTTCGATGCCGCGCTCGTGACGATCGCTCTGTCCGTTGCTTCGATGCCGCTGGCCATGGCGCTCGGCTTGTTCATCGCGCTGGGTCGGCTCTATGGTCCGAGCTGGCTCCGCCCACTGCTCTCGGGATATGTCGAGGTGATCCGGGGCACGCCGCTGATGCTTCAGCTTTTCGTGCTCTTTTACGTGCTCAGGCTGCCGCCATGGGTCGCGGGCATCAGCGGGCTGGCAATCAACTACGCGGCGTACGAGGCTGAGATCTATCGCGCCGGCCTGCAAGCCATTCCGCCGGGGCAAATGGAAGCTGCCCTGGCGCTGGGGATGTCGCGGGCGCTGGCGCTTCGGCGGGTGATCGTTCCGCAAGCCGTGCGGATCGTGATTCCGCCAGTCACGAACGATTTCATCGCCCTTTTCAAGGATACGTCGGTCTGCTCGGTGATCACTTTGGTCGAGCTCACCAAGCAGTATTCGATTCTCGCCAATAGCACGGGGGGCACGATTGAATTCGCCCTCGCCGTGGCCGCGCTTTACATGATGATGAGCGTACCGCTCTCGTGGTTTTCGCGGTGGTCGGAGCGGAGGCTGGATTTCGCCGGCGTGAAAGGAGGGGCACTCGCATGATTGAAGTCGCCGATCTGGTCAAGTGGCACGGCGCCCTCAAGATCTTGAGCGGCGTGAACCTCAGCGTGGCGCGCGGTGAGGTCGCCGTCGTGATTGGCCCCTCGGGCAGCGGCAAGAGCACGTTCTTGCGCTGTTTGAACGGGCTGGAAGTCTTTCAGTCGGGTCGGGTGATCCTTGATGGCGTTCAGCTCGACGGCGAGGCACGGTCGGCCGACTGGGCGCGGCGCCGCCGCGCCGTCTGCCGCCGGGTGGGGATGGTCTTTCAGAGCTTCAACCTCTTCGCCCATCAGACGGCCCTGCAAAACGTGATGGAAGGCCCGATTTACGTTCTGGGGCTGGCGCGCGGCGAGGCCGAGGATCGCGCGCGCAAGCTTCTCGACCGGGTCGGCATGTCCGACCGGCTCAATGCGTTGCCACGGCAGCTCTCGGGCGGCCAGCAGCAACGCGTGGCCATCGCCCGCGCGCTGGCGATGGAGCCGCAAGCGATCCTGTTCGACGAGCCCACGAGCGCGCTCGACCCGCGCATGACGGCCGAGGTCCTCGCCGTCATGACCGATCTGGCGGCCGATGGCTTGACGATGGTCGTGGTCACCCACGCCATGCACTTCGCGCGGCGGGTCGCGCACACGGTGCATGTTTTCGGCGACGGCCGTGTGATCGAGTCGGGCCCGCCCGAGCAGATCTTCGACGACCCGCATCAGGAAGCGACCAAGAGCCTGCTCGCCTCGGTTCAGGCGGCGTGAGGCCGTAGTCGCGGGTGCGCGACCGGCGCGGGGGTTCATTTGCAGCGACGTCACGGACCGCCCGTGAAAACGGAGTGCGGTCCGTGATCGGTTTTCCCGGCCGATTGTCACGAGCGCCACACGGTCAGCCGAACCTATCTCTTCGGCGACTCGGTCGGTTTTGACGGAGGCGGGTTGGTGCCGGGATTCTGCGGTCGCTCGTCGAACGGACTCGCCGGTTCCCTGAGTTGTGGAACCCGATCGAGATCCTGCGGGAACTCGGTGTTTGCACCCGGCGGCGACGCTCCCTTCCAGCCCGTGGGGTTACCCGGGACGGACGAGACCGTCACGACTCCCTGACTTTGTTTCAAAGCGTCGGCCACGGCTTGCCATCGTTTGATTCCGGCCTCTACCTTTTTCAGGCGCGCTCGCAGCTTGGCTTCCTCGGCCCGGAGAACCGCGAGCTGCGACTCGGCCAGCTTTTGATTCTGGGCCACGAAGGCCGCGACCGCTCTTTCGGGATCGGACGATTCATCGTGAGGAATGGACGGCGAAGGATAGACGGGCTGTGGTTCTGAGCGGGCGAACGGATCGTTGTCCGCCCGATGCCCCGAGACGACGGTCGGCGCGGGGAGGGGTACGGATGACCGGGGCTGGGTTTCCGGAATCGCCTGCGTTGGCAGTTGTGGAACGATTGGCGGAGGCGACGGTGAAGGCGCGGCCACTTTGGGAACATCGAGGTCCGCCGGCGTGGCGGGCAACGTCGGAGCAGGCTCGGTATTCGCCGGCAACTCTGTCTTTTCGGCGGGGGGCTGAGCCAGCGTGGCCTTCACGACCCAGCCCGCGATGCAGACCGCCGCACATGCCGCCGCCGTGGAAATCAGCGGGAAGGTTCTTCGCTCCATGGAACGCATGACACGCCTCCTCCTCGGGGTAATTCGACGAACCGTCCGTCAACGCGGCGACCGTCCTGGATCTTAGCGATTTGTCGATTCGTAGCCTACCGCGCTTGTCGACACGGGGCCAGATCCATACGACACACCCGGCTCCTGGTCGGTCTTCGACCCGGCCGCGATCGCCAGGGCCACCCAACCGATCATCATCAAGAGGCCCCCGATCGGCGTGATCATACCCAGCCGTTTGATTCCGGTCGCGGCAAGAATGTACAGGCTGCCCGAGAAAATCAGAGAGCCGAATAAAAATGACCAGCCGGCCACGGCCAGCGCCGTACCCGCCCGGCCGTGGGCCATCACCAATCCGACCGCGATCATGGCCAGCGCACAGATGGCATGATACTGCGTGGCGGTTTGAAAGATTCCTTCGGGGCGCTCGTTGACCATGGATCCAAAACTGGTTCCCAGCGAGGAGAATCGGTCTTTGAGCCCGTGAGCGCCGAAAGCACCGATCGCGACCGAGAGAAATCCCCAGATGGCACCGGCGCGGATCCAGAATGTGGCCGTCATGGTTGGTCTCTCCTCAAAAACAACGAATTCGATTGAATACCCTCGAACAGACAGAGGGGCGAGTTTTGATCAAATGCTCACACCGGAAACCGACGGCCCGCGCACGTGCGGCATGAGCACGACGCGCGACTCGGCGGCCAGGAAAAGCGAGCCCGTGACACAGATCAGCTCGTCGCGCACGGTCAACTGGCGTGCCAGTTCAATGGCATCGGCGGGGTCGGCGGCGACTCGAGCGGTTCGACCGCTCAAGGCCATTACGGCCGCGGCGATGTCTTCGGGCGCGGCTGCACGCGGATTCTCGACGTAGCGCGTGGCGATCACGGTGTCGAAGCTGGGCAGAAGCGCCTTGAGCTGTCCTTCGAGGTCTTTTTCGCGAGTCGTACCGAAGATCAGTGTTCGCCTCGTCTTCGGAAAGCACGAGCCCAGGGTTTCGACGAGTGCCGCGGCCGAGGCCGCGTTGTGGGCACCGTCGATCACGAACCACGGCCTCTCACCCACGATTTCCACCCGCGCCGGAACATTCAGCGTCGCGAAACCGTGGGCGACGTGCTCGCGCGTGACGCGAAGAGCGGGCACCGCGTCGGCCAGCGCATCGAGCGCTGCCAGCGCCACGGCCGCGTTATGGGCCTGGTGCAAGCCGAGAAGGGGCAGGCTCAGGCGTCCCCAGTCGTTGCGCCATGTTTTCACCTCGACAGACCCGGCCGTCGGTCGCACGACGGGTGCCTCGGGTGGAATCGCGGTGAAATGGAAATCGGTTCCCAGCTCATAAAGCGGCGAGTGCAGGCGACGAGCCGTCCTGCGAATGGCGTCGCGTGCTTCGCCGTTGCGCACGCCGCTGACGGCCCGCCGGCCGCGCTTGAAAATTCCGGCCTTTTCGGTCGCGATCAACTCGAGTGTGTTGCCAAGCTGGCGCATGTGGTCAAACGAAATGCTCGTGACGACCGAGACGGCCGGCCGGACGACGTTGGTGGAATCGAGCCGGCCCCCCATTCCCACTTCGAGCACGATCGCACCCACCTGGCGCCGGGCGAAGTGCAGAAGGCCCATCGCCGTCGTGATCTCGAAAAATGTCGACGCACGGCTGCCGTGGCGCATGTCATCGCGCTCGACCTGCTCGACGGCGACGCGCACGGCGTCGACAAGCCACACGATATCGTCGTGCGTGGCCGGTTGGCCGTCGATCAGATAACGCTCTTCGAGTGCGTGCAAGTGGGGCGACGAGTAAAGACCCGTCCGGACGCCCGACGCCGACAGCGCACCCGCGACCATGGCCGCCGTCGAGCCTTTTCCCTTGGTTCCCGCGATATGAACGATCGGGACCGTCAGGTGAGGGTCACCGAGCTGGCGCAGGAGCCGGCGCATCCGGCTGAGTCGCAGCTCGCGAGACGCTCGCGGCATGCCCCGACGTTCATAATTGAGTTGACTGTAAAGATAATCGAGTGCTTGCTGATACAAATGCTGCATAAGGATCGATCTGATTCAACTCGTTCAGGGCCGGAGGCGGTCGCGGACTTCGCCACGCTCTGAGATTCGTTCGTTCATCTCATCGAGACGTGGGCTTCAGAAGCAGAGCCGGCCGCGGGGGGAGGCTTCGTGTGAAGGGAACTTCTTGATCGCGTGATCAAGACTCACTCACTCGCTCGCCCCGGCAGCGCCTGACTTCGCTCGATGACATTCGCATTTCCCACGCCATATCAAGCCTCTCGCTGCATGGTGCTGGAACTCGCCCGGCTCGCTTCGTCGTCGGTCGACCTCAGGACCGACTCGATGCGATCGAGTAGCTCGGCGACCGGCAAATCCTTGGTCAAATAGTCGGCCACCCCGAGTGCAAACCCCTCCAGACGCGTGTCGGCATCATCCTGGCACGAGAGCACGACGACCTTGAGACCGACCGCCTCCGGCCGGCTCCCCAACCGTTCCAGCACTTCGAGCCCGTTCAGAATGGGCATCCAGATATCGAGCAACAGCAAGTCGGGAACGTGCGACCGGACCAGCGACAGCGCCTGACTGCCGTCGGCCGCTTCCCAGACAATGTGGCCGGCGGCGCGGAGAAACTGCGCGTAGACGACCCGCAGGTCCGAGTCGTCCTCGGCCAGAACTATTGTCGCCACCAGGTTTCCACTCAGGTCCTCGGCGCGTTCCATTCGCGTCCGCCCGCCGTGTGTTTGCGATCGCTGTCCGCTCGCTTCGGATTGACACGCTCAACCGAAACAGAGCCTGCCAGCATAACCTGCGGCGTGGTCGGTCCGCCATGCCAGACATGCCACGAAATGGCCACTTTCATCCCTGGCCCTGCGCTGGCTTTACGTCGCGTGTACTGGCCCTTTGACTCGCCGGGTGGCCAGCGGTACACGCACCGCGGAAACTTCGCTTGACGCCCCCGCACGAGTGGGTAGGCTGACGCACGAGAGACGCTGCCGGCCCATGTCCCGTTTCGCGGGCTTTCACGGTCGCCCGATTTTCGCGAAGGTGCAAGCCTCACTCGTTCTCATTCGTCCGCTCGCAATTCGGAATACGAGTTCTCGGAGGCGCGACGAGCCGCGCGATCTCCGTCAGGGAGGGACCGCCACGTGGTTTTTGATCTGGTCCAGAGAGTGCAAAATCTCGGAAATCCGCGCATCGCGGTTGTCGGGGACCTGATTCTTGACCGCTACGTGTGGGGCTACGCCGAGCGCATCAGCCAGGAGGCGCCCGTGCCGCTTCTCCGGGCCGACAAGCGCGAGCATCGCCTGGGCGGTGCGGCCAGCGTCGCGACGATGCTCAGCGCGCTGGGAGCCGAAGCCAGGCTGATCGGCGCGCTCGGTCAAGATCCGGAAGCCATGCTCGTGCGCGGCATGCTCGCCGAACAGGGAATCGATGAGGGCCTCGTGGTCGCACTCGACGATCGGCCGACCACTCTCAAGGAACGTTACATTGGCCGGGCGCAGGATCGGCACCCCCAGCAAATGATCCGGGTTGACTACGAGACACGCGACCCGATTCCCGCGATGATCGAAGCCCGTTTGTGCGCCGAGCTGCCGGCCGTGCTCGAGTGGGCCGACGTCGTTTTAATCTCTGATTATGGCAAGGGCGTGTGCACTCCGACCTTGCTTCGCGCCGTCATCGATCAGGCCCGAAAAGCGGGCGTGAAAGTCATTGCCGACCCGATTCGTTCGGCCGATTACTCGCGGTATCACGGCGTTCATTGCATGACGCCCAACCGCCTTGAAGCCCAGCTCGCGACCGGGCTTTCGATCGCCCGGCCGGGCGATGCCCTGGCCGTTGGCAAGAAGCTTGTCGAAACTTTGGGCATGGAGTCTGTCCTCATCACGCTCGATCGCGACGGGATGGCGCTCGTTCGTGCCGACGGCCGCGCCGAATTACTGCCGACGAGGCCGCGCCAGGTTTATGACATCACCGGGGCCGGCGATATGGTTCTCTCGGTCGTCGGGCTGTGCCTCGCCAACGGGGCCGACTACGACGAGAGCGCCGCACTCGGCAACGTCGCGGGCGGCCTGGAAGTCGAGAAGTTTGGCGTCGCGCTGTTGAGCCGCGAGGAAATCCTCCGCGATCTGGCCGACCATGCTCATCCCGAGGTTTCGAAAACGCTCGATCGGGCCCGGCTGCTCGCCGAGGTTCAAAGGCGCCGGCTTGCCGGCCAGACGGTCGTTTTCACCAACGGCTGTTTCGACTTGCTCCATCCCGGGCACGTGCGGCTGCTCCGCCAGGCGGCCGACCTCGGCGATTACCTCGTCGTCGGCCTCAACTCCGACGCGAGCGTTCGACGGCTCAAAGGGCCCAGCCGGCCGATCAACCCGGCCGAAGCGCGGACCGAAATCTTGAGTGCCCTCGAGTCGGTCGACGCGGTCTCGATCTTCGATGAAGACACCCCGATCGAGCTGATCAGTGCCATTCGCCCCGATGTGCTCGTCAAAGGGGGCGACTACGAACCGAACGACGTCGTCGGCCGCGCGGAAGTCGAGGCCGCGGGCGGCCGCCTCGTTTTGATTCCCCTGGTCGAGGGCCATTCGACCACGCGCCTGGTCCGTCGCGCCCTGGAACGCGGGCTGACGCCTCACGCCGCCGAAAACCCTCTCAACCCGCATCTGGGCCGCGCGCTCGTCGGCGCGCCGGCCCCGCTTTCGCCAAAGTCGCCCGATCAAAAAGGCCGGTGAGCGTGCGATCGCGGTTTCACCAGGAATGACCCTCCGTAGCCGCCCCGCGCGCCGTCATTTCCAGATACGCGATCAGCGACCGGACGAAACAGCCGGTGCCCCCTGTGTCGCGCATGGCGTTCTCGGTATCGGCCCAGCTCGGACCGGCGATATCGAGATGGATCCAGGGCGTTGCACTCACGAACTGCTCGAGGAACTTGGCCGCCGTGATCGCTCCGCCCCACTTGCTGCCGACATTCTTCAAGTCAGCGACGTGGCTCTTGAGCTGTTCCTTGTAATCGTCGTCGAGAGGCAGGCTCCAGACCCGCTCACCGGCGGCCTGGCAGGCGCTCGTCAGGTCGCGGCGAAACTCGTCGTTATTGCTGAAAAGCCCGGCCACTTTCGTCCCGAGCGCGACCATGCAGGCCCCGGTCAATGTCGCGAGGTCGAGCACGCGGTCGGGCTTGTGTTCGACGGCGTAACTGAGAGCGTCCGCGAGAATCAGTCGGCCTTCGGCGTCGGTGTTCATGACCTCGACCGTCTTACCGTTGCGCATGGTGAGCACGTCGCCCAGTTTCATGGCCCGGCCTCCGGTCATGTTTTCGGTCAGGGCAAGGTAGCCGACGACGTTCATCGGGATCTTGAGTCGCGCGGCCGCCTGCATGGCCGCCACCACGACGGCCGCGCCCGTCATGTCGCTCTTCATGTCTTCCATCGATGCACTCGGCTTCAGGCTCAGCCCGCCCGAATCAAAGGTTACCCCCTTACCGACCAGAGCGAGCACCGGCGCGTGGTCGCCACCCCCTCTGTAGTCGAGAATGACGAAACGCGGCGGTTCGTCGGAGCCGGCAGCCACACCGAGAAGTCCGCCGAAACGCTGCTCGCGAATTTGAGATTCGTTCCACACCGTGACCGACAGGCCGGCATCGCCGGCAATCAATCCGACGCGATCGGCCAGCTTCACCGGTGATTTTTCGGCCGGAGGCGTATTCACGAGGTCACGCGCCAGGTTCACGGCGTGACCGACGACCTCGCCCCGCCTGACCGCTCGTTCGAGCGCGGCGCGCTGTGGCTGGGGCATATTGTCTGCCGCGACGAGCGTGAGGGTGTCGAAAGCGTGACGCGCGGCCTCGCATTTCCGGACGCCCGGGCCGCGTGTTCCCGCGACGGCCCCTTCGATCAGGGCCGACGCGATCGCGGGCGGATCGCTGCAATCGGGAAGTGCGATCGCGACACCTTCGCGCCGCTTGCCGCCAAGCCGTTTGGCCGCCGCGAAGCCCGCGGAGAATGCCGCTCCGGCGTCGAAGCGCTTGCGAGACCCGAGCCCCACAAGCAGCACGGCCGCGGCTTTCGTGCCCGGCACGTGATAAAGCGGCACCAGCTCGCCCAGGGAACCGGCCACCTCTTTCTCGCGTTTGAGGCGAGCAATAAATGAATCGAGGTCCGTGACCTCGGGTGCTGGCGGAAGATCGGCGTCGGCTTCGTCATCATAAATTCCCACGACGAGCCAGTGAGTCTCTACCAGGGCCGCGGGCTGGAATGTGAGTGCGATGTTCATCGAGATCCGGGTAATTCTCTGAGACAAAGAGGGAGTAGCCAGCAAGCCGCATGGTCCCACTGCCGCGCGTCGCGCCAGCCAGGCGGGACGCTACGCGATGGCGGGGACCACGTTGAGGCGGCCGCCGAAGCTCGCCATGATCGCAACATTATCCCGGCCGCGCCAAGACGTCTGGCGGTCGTGATCGGGGTTGCATCATGCGCCCTCGGGAGAGCGAGATGTCGATAGACGTCGTGGTGCCGCTTCGGAATTAACGGTGAGATTGCGCTGTCGCAAGGGCGAGACCGCGCCGAACTCAATGCTCTTGCACGAGATCGGGAGGGCGCGTTGGTCGCCGTGAAAACGTTGCTACCGATTAGCCGAATTTGCGGCCCGTCTTCGGTCCGGTTTGTTGCGCCTAGCAAGAACGTCATGGCCCTGGCGATGACCCCTCACCCGCCCTGGCGGGCGATCTCTCCCCAAAGGAGATGTGAATAAATGTTCACGCGTCGGCAAGAGGCGGGGGGGTCGCGTTTTTTAACCTCGCCCCGCGGGAGAGGTCGCCCGACAGGGCGGGTGAGGGGGCGGCAAAAGCCAGGTCAAACAGATTCGCCCGCGACTCTAACCAGCTTGGTGCAGACGCACTCGCTCGGTGGATCAACCAATATTCACTCCGCAGGGCGCCCGACCGGGCCTTGTTCTTCGCGGCAGACGAGAACGAAATCCTGCGCAACCGAATCGGGACCGGGACTCCGCAGCGTCAAGATCGAGTTCACACCGTGTCCGGGCGAGACCCCATCGAGCCAGCGTCAGCACGAGCATTCAGCTCGCGTGGCCGCTGGCCCTTCCAACAAAATGTGCCTCGATGTTGATACGCAAGTTTTACAAGCCCGTTTTGTTTGCGAAAACGACCGTCATCACGAACAGCGCGTTCAAGCTCACGGGCTCTGCAACGCCGGCTCCGCGGAGAGAAATACCATGTCATCCCGAAACGACCTGTCGCGATCAATCAGGTTCCGGTCGAACTGGTAGTTGCCGCGGCGGGCCGGTTCGAGGCACTCGGCGCGGAGACTTTCTTTGATGATTCTGACGCGCGCTGTCGCTCGATAGTGCCGTTCCGCGCGGCCGCCGCCGAAACGTAATCAGGATGCCCCGGCGCGAACGTGGGCGGCACAACGGTCATCAGATATTTGGATGCCCAGATTCCATGACGCTCGTTTCCAGGGAAGTAAACAAGCTGGTCAAACGTCAATGGCCGCGGCAGGGCATAATTCGACGCGAAACGGATGCCAAACATCTGGAGCGGAAAATCGGACGCGCGCTCCATGTCGCCCAGTCGAATTGGCTTCGATAGCTCGAGTCCCGCGGACCGAAACGCCTTCTCGGTCATCTCGACACAGTAAAGCGCCGAATCATCGTCGGACAACTGGTAGTCAAACGGGACCTGGTCCTTGAAGACCCTGCGGCAATACGCCAGGACCTTGGGAATCGCCGAGCGGTACTCAGGACGCAGGCGTTTCACGCCGATCGATCCGACGTTGTCGAGGATCCAGACGCAGAACGGCTGCCGCGAAATACTGAGCCGCGTGGTGTCGTAGACCACGGGCCCTTCCTCCTCGATCGCGACCACCCCAGTGTGTGAAAAGGGGCTGTTACTGGCCCGCGCCAGGAACCGGCTCATCGGAAAATAGCCGCGGCCGATCCGGGCGTCACCGAGTCGAAACACGATGTCGCCCTCTCGCAAGACTTTCCGGCCCCACTGATCCCAGCGCGCCATCTGGGGCGTCGCCACGATCGGCGGCAATGTGCCCTCGTGTCGCGCCTTGGTCGCCGCGGGCCCCCAGAAGTTTCCCTGCCAGCCCGGCGGTGCCAGGCTCTCGGTCATCTCGGCTTCCCGCGGAGGATTAAGCAAAAGCGCGAGAATCCAGACTAGTACTCTGGTCATTATCATTCGCCTCAATCAGGGATGGATGTCAATCATTGTTGTGTGAAGCCCAGCATGCCGGGCCGGCGGATCGATATCGAACTATACATCACGCCGCCGAGGTGGCGGCGGCTTGAGCCAGATCCGAAATCGTTAAGACCCGCCAGCGTCCTGACCGGCTCGGTTGAATCCTGTCTTGATTTTCTCCCTAAAATCCACCATCGGGCTCCGGCCGCCCCGCGAACACCAACAAAGTCAACCTCGTCACGACCCTCAATTTCTACGAACCAAAGTGCGCTATGTGCATCTCCCGCGCCATAACAACCGCGGAATTCATTCATCCCCTCCGCCGCCACGAGATTCGAGCGGATCCACCATCCGTGCTGCGGCGCGGCTAAGCGTTTGCGCGAAACCAGTTGCGCCGAGGCATCGCGCGGCCCGCCGCGGCAGGCTTTGTCAGCATGAGCGACCCGAAATGGGCCGCGTCTCGGCTCAAGGGCGGCGATTTCGGGGCGCATTCTCATCCACGGGCCGAACATCGTCGCGATCGGCCGAGGTGCTCGTGGTCGTTGCGATCACGCTGATCTGGTCGATCACGTGCGTCACGCCGACCGTATCCTTCACCAGCGCAATGGCTTTCGCCTTGGACGCGTCGTCTGGCAACATCCCGCGCACCGTCACCCGTCCCCCCTCGGCCTTGACGAAGAACGACACGGCGTGAAATTCCTTGTCCCAGTGAAGCCGGCCGTACACCCGCGACGGAATGCCCATGCCCTGAACCGTTTCGCGCGTTTTCGCGAACCCCTCGCGGACCGTCTCGCCCGTCTTGTTCAGCTCGCCGCGCACTGTCTCTTCGGCCCGCATGAAACCACGCTTGAGCGCCCGCCCGACTTCGTCAATCTTCTCGGCGGCTTTCGTCGCAACCCCCTCAGGCGGGGGATCCTGCAGATCCTGCTGCGCATACCCCGTCATCGACGCGAACGCCAACCCGACCGCCATCAAAGCGACACTCACGATCCGAGAGATTCTTTTCATCGCAACTGACTCCATTCTCGATCGACTGATCAACGTGCTGTCCGAGACGTTCGGCGAACTTTAACAATTTTCGGAAAAATCTCCGAGCCCGTTTCTTCGCGACGGCGCAAGCCGTGATCAGAAGGTCTGCGCACTCTGCGAAAAACGGATAAGCGCAATCAATTAAGCCCTGGAGCGTTGCCCCTTGGCCCGTGTATTCCGCGAGTGGAGAATTCGACACTGCGGCTTTACGTGCGCCGGCTTGGCGCCGCCGGGAAATGAGTGTTTCAAAAGGGGCGAATTGGATGACTTCCGAGAATATCAGACGCAGATTGACCGTGTTGGCCGTGATGGTTGGCGGATTGTTCCTTGTAACGGGTTGTGAGCCGGAAGGGCCTGCCGAGAAGGCCGGGCGCGCAGATTGACAAGGGCGTTCAGAACGCCAAGGACGCCGTCACTCCTCCGGGCCCGATGGAGAAGGCCGGACGTGAAGCCGACAAGGCGGTCAAGCCCTGATCACGCCAGCGCCCACGGGCGTCTCGATTCCGCGGCTCCAGGTCGTTCACGGCCTGGATGCCCCGGGGCCGCCACATGCGCTTGTGGTCAGCCGCCGAGCGGCGGCGGCTTGTTTGGGCACCGGCCGCGTGTCATTCGATTTCTTGGGTTCAACCTATCGCGGCTGGAATGCGCCACGGGTGATGGACGACGGGTCGCGCGAGACTTTCTCGACGAATGCCCGGGCCGCGCTCAAGACCGACTTGAGCTGGTTGAGCGTTTGTGTCGCGGTGACGGCGGCCGCGTTGATGTTGTCGTGCAATTCCGACTCGGTGAGAATTTTTTGAAGCGAGCCGTCCGTATTGAGGCCGCCGTGTCCATCGCGCAGCCGGCTCGTCAAGAGCTCGATGTCGGCGGTCAAGAGGTTGATGCGGCGGAATGCCTGGCCGATGTCAGTGGTGGGCTTGTGGTTGACGGGTGCGCCGAGATCCCGGATCACCGGGTCGATGAGTGCAAGGTCGGCGTCGAGCCGCGTGGCGGCCGTCGAGAGGCGCGCGATTCCCGTCTTGAGCGTTTCTTGATCGATCGATTCGTCGAGCTTCTCCGAGATCTGGCGGAGGTGCCCCAGCATTGGCTTGACGTCGCCTTCGTTCGCGGCGATGAACCGCTCGATCCCGGTTGCCGCCCGCGAAACATCATCGCCGGCTTTCGCCAGAGACGAAAGAAATCCGTCGAGCTTGTCGGCGTTCTTGGAGAGCTTGGCGAGACCCGCGGCGGCCGCGTTGATCGTCTTGAGCGTATCACCGGCGCTCTCAAAAGCTTTGGTGGCCGCGGCGAGGGCCTTGGAGGGGTCGGGCGCGATCTCGCCCTCGATCACGGGGGCCAGCGCGGGGCTGTGGCTTGTTGGCAAGAGCGACGGGCCCGAGCCGGGCAACATGTCGACGGTCACGTCGCCGATCAGCGACCGGTTCAATTTCGGGGTCGAGCCCTGGCGCAGGGGATAGCGGCGCTCGAGGGCGAGCGTCACGATCACGCCGTCGGGCTCGTTGGGGCGCTCGTCGAATTCGATCGAGAAGACCTCGCCGATGCGGATGCCGCTCTTACGCACGGGAACTCCCTCGACGACTCCGGGCGCTTCGGAATAGTGGACCTTCAGATAGACCTGGTCGCGAAAGACCGATGGCGATTCGCCGAACCAGACGATCATCATGGTCAGCACCAGGCCCGCCACGATGACGAACATGCCGATCCGAAATTGCATCAGGCGTTCGTTCATGCGTTTCGTTTCCTCGTCTAAGAAGGGCCGAGATCGGGGCGCCCGTCGTCATTCTCAGCTAGCCAGCCGTTGGCGTCGAAGACGTGACTGTACGCTGCTGGGCCATCTCGCGAAGCCGCTCGCCGGCCTCGCCCCGAATGAACTGACCGATGCGGGGGTCGGACGCGTGCTCGAGCGCGGAGGGGGGCCCGTCAAAAAGGATCTGAGGATCGCCTGCACCGAGCCTGGCCAGCGGATAAAACATGACGACGCGGTCGGCCACCTTGCTCACCGTGTTCATGTCGTGCGTCACGACGATCCCGGTCGTTTTCTTGGTTTGTTGCGTTTGAAGAATGAGCTCGTTGATGACGTCGCTCATGATCGGATCGAGCCCTGTCGTCGGCTCGTCATAAAGCATGACCTCGGGCTTGATGGCCAGCGCCCGAGCCAGGCCGACGCGCTTGCGTTGACCGCCTGAAAGCTCGGCCGGCTTTTTTGAAAGCACCTCGGGGGGCAGCCCGACCTCATGCAGCCGCTCGACCACGATGTCGCGAACTTCCGACTCCTTGCACAGGTGGTGCTCGCGGAGCCCGAAGGCGACGTTGTCGAAGATGGTGAGGCTGTCAAAGAGTGCGGCCATCTGGAACAAGAACCCGAAGCGCAGGCGCATCTTGACCAGGTCCCTGCCGCCGAGGGCCGCCACGTCGCGGCCATCGAAATGAACGCTCCCCTCGGTCGGATGGAGCAGGCCAATCAAGAGCTTGAGCATCACGGTCTTGCCGCAGCCGCTCTCGCCGATGATGCAGACGGTCTGGCCGCGCTGGATTTTCAGGTCGATATGGCGAAGCACCTGCTGGTATCGAAAGCGCATGCTGACATCGCGCACCTCGATCACGTCATTGCTGCTGCCAACCTGTTCGGGCGGGCCGGCCTGGCGCTTGCTCATATCAGGCCCTCGGTCTGGGGCCAGAACGCGCGATACACGTTGTTCCACGTCAGGCCGATCGTGAAATCAAGGAACAGGATCGCGATGAACGACAGAACGAAGGCCTCGGTCGCCGCCCGGCCGACTCCCTCGGCGCCCGCTTTGGAGTTAAACCCGCGGTGGCAGCTCACCAGCGCGATCGCAGCGCCAAAGAAAAAGCTCTTGAAGATGCCGGCGAAGATGTCGAGGCTCTCGACGAAGTCGCGCGTGTGCATCCAGTAAGCAAACGAGTCGACGCCGAGCACCTGCGTGCTGACGACGGCGCCACCGATCACGCCCATGAAGTCGCCCATCAAGGTGAGCAGCGGAATGAGCAAGACGCACGCCAGGAACCGTGGCACGACAAGGTAATAAATCGGGTTCGTGCCCAGGGCCGACAGGGCGTCAATCTGCTCGGTCACGCGCATCGTTCCCAGCTCGGCCGCCATGGCCGAGCCGACGCGCCCCGCGAGCATGGTCGCCGCCAGCACCGGACCAAGCTCGCGCACGATCGAGATGTTGATCACCGAGCCCAGCCGGGTCGCCAGTCCCATCAATGCAAACTGGTGATAGGCCTGTTCGGCAAGCACCATGCCGATGAAGGTTCCGGTGATCGCCACGACCGATACGCTCTTGACCCCGATCGCATAAAAGATCGGTACGAGGACCGACCAGCGCGATCGCTTGCGAACGATCCAGACGAAGGTGAGGATGGAGAAACTGGCGACGTCGCCGATGTCGGCAATCACGTCGAAGATGTTTTCTCCAAGGCGGTGGACGGGCGTCGGAACGGTCTCGTGCACAGACGCTCCATCCATGGCCGAAACGACCGCCATCAGCAACGCACTCCCCGAGCCTGATTTTCAAAAACACGAGCGCAGCGCACTCGCGTGCCCGTCCGAAATGGGGCAATCCGCGTCAATTCGCTCATCCATGGCGTTTGTCCGCAGACCTCATTCTCGACATTACGGTGGAAATTGACAAGAGCGACCCGGATCGAGCACGTGTCGAGGCCGCTATTTCATCGCCATCAGCCCTATGTACGTGCTCATACCATATTTGAGGAGATAGGGCCGATAGTCGATCGTCTTGCTCAGACACAGCATCGGGCTCCCCATGCCTGCCCTGGACTGACTGGAAGGTCAATTACTCAGAATGGCCTGCGCGATAACCAATAACCTGGTCTTCGCTTCTGGTGGCGCGACGGCTGCTATCCAGATGCATAAGTCCTGCTCAAGAAAATAGATGACGTAGGGAAATCGCTTGAGAGAACACATGCGAAGAGCCGTGTTGCCGTAGATAGGCCACGTCACTGGAGCTTGTTCAATGAGATGAATCGTTTGCTGCGAATCAGCCAAGAAAGTCAAGCCAAGTCCGGTTCGCCGTGATTCGTAAAAGTTCATGGCCTCGTCGAGCTCCGCCGCCGCATCGCGGTGAAACACGATCGGCTTCATGAATACTTCTTTCGTAATTCGTCGAAGAGCTGCTCGGCCGGTTTACCTTCGGCCACACCGCGCTCAATCTCGTCGACGCGTCGCCCAAGTTCCGCGGACCACGCCGCTTCAATGTCCGAGTCAGCCTCACTGGGTGCGTCATCCAACGATTCGAGCAGGAAATGGGCAAGCTCGGCCCGCTCCAGCGGAGTCAAACCGCCCAGTTCGGATTTGAGTCGGTCCATGGCAACCGGCATACGTGAGAGTCCAAATTCGAGAGTAGAGTCGTGGTCACTCTTCGTGTTGAAATCATCCGGCCTCTGGCAATCAACACGCTAGTTCAATGGCGTCGACGACGAGATCCGCAGCTTTGAAGTGCGCGCTGAATTTGATGATCCCACACGGAATGCCAAAGAACCAGCGCACCTTTCAAAAGAATGGCATCCGACATCGCGGACGACTGACTCACTCGATCGGGGCGTTTCGTGACGGCGAAGTGCGCCGTGGCCCCCGATGCCGGCGCCCGCGACGCCACCGCTTTGCTCGACACCGTCGAAACCAATGCCGTGCGCCCCACCGCGGCCGTGCGGACGATTCCGCAACGAGTCGTGCGAGTCCATCAATGCATGCTCCGAGAACCGCACAAAACCTACGGTTGCTTTGAATCATGATTCGGGCGTGGCGAGCCTTCAACGTCCGCCCGATTTCTTCGGCGCTTTCGACAACGCCGCGGGTTTATGGATGGCGGTCTTATCTGTCTTGGCGCTCTTGACCTCAAGCTGTGGCTCTTCCGAGTCGGGTTTGGCCGTATGCCCGCCCGCTTTCGCCTTCTTCGTGTGCTTCGTGACGATTTCGCCTTCCGTCTCACCTTGTGGACTGTTCCACGTGACGTGATCCCCGACCGCGAGCGATTGACCTTTCTTTTTCGCCATGATGCCCTCCTCGAGATGAGACGTTGGATGCGGTTGGAACTCGGCAGGGCAGCCGTCGCGATTTCAGGTGCCGTGACTCGGTCGGTCACCGTGCCGCGCACCGCAGTTGCCGTCAGCGAATACGCCGACTTGACGGCCGCCTGCCACGAGTATTGCCGTCGACCGTTGTTTTATGCCGGTCTGGCTCGGCCGCAAGTGGATGCGCAACGCGTAGGCCGAAAACACACCGCTCAGTGGTGACTTTTGGTCTGTCACATGCCAGCACGAGGACAACTGGCCTGCGCGGAATGACGATCATGGATCGACACCGCCTGACAGGGATAGCGATCCGCGTCATCGGGCTCAACGGGGGCAGAGGACCGCGCGGTCGCTCCAAACTTTGAAGACCCGTGGCCATTGCCGTACAGCGGAAGCTGGCAAAGTGGACAGGATTCGGCATGCGGCACGAGCTCTTCGGCCGCCAGCCGGCTCGACTCCGACTGTCGCCAGGTCAGACCGAGATATCCTGGGCCTGCGAACATCATGATCGCCAGTAAAACGGGAAAGCACCTGTTGAAACAAACCGACATCAGCAAGGCTCCTTGGAAAAATCAGGCGCAGTCGTGCCGGAACCGCGACGCAATCGCACGCCGCATGGTCGGCCGAATCAGTCGTCTAACTGCCTCATGAAAGCGATGAGGCCCTACTCAAGGAACAGCGTTGCTAACCGTGATTCGGAATCATTTTTGAATTATTATTGACAGACCTTTACACTCGCCTTGATGCCCCGTTTCATGCATTGGCCGGCCCGGATTCTCGGAGCTTGGCCTTGCGATTTGATGTTCTCTGTCTAAAATTTCAAAAGCAATTGAAACTTTGCCGATGAATCGGCGGCTTGCGACAGTGAAAGTGATGCGACCGTAGGGACGGGCTTTTGTGGCGGGGGCCAGGAAGGGTGGACATCATGGCCAGACCGATCCGGATCGGAGCGGTGAGTTACCTCAATGCAAAACCTTTATATTACAAGCTTTGCGACTTCGCTCCAGATATTGAATTAACGATGGACCTGCCGAGCCGGCTCTCCGAGCAGCTTGCGCACGGCGATCTCGACGTCGCCTTGATTCCGTCTGTGGAATACGTTCGCGGTGCCCGGCGCGGCTATCAAATCCTCCCGGGGTTTGCGATCGCGGCGCACGGTCCGGTGCGAAGCGTCAAGCTTTTCGGGCGGGTGCCTTGGAATCAGGTCGAGAGGCTGGCGCTTGATGCCGGATCGCGCACCAGCCAGGTGCTCGCACGGATCTGGCTCGACGCGCGGCATGGCGTTCGTCCCACGAGGGTGGAAGAGCTGCCGATGGGCGTGTCGGCCCTTGAGAGCACGGCCGACGCGGTGCTCGTCATTGGCGACCGCGCGATGCGGGTTCCGACCGATTCGTTTCACGAGGTCGTCGATCTGGGCGAGGCGTGGAACGAATTGACCGGCCTGCCTTTTGTTTTCGCATTGTGGGTTGCGAGGGAGGGCGTTGACCTCGGTGACGGCCTGATCGACGCGCTCGAGCGCAGCAAAGCCGCCGGTGTGGCGTCCGCTAACCTGCTGGCACGGATCCACGGCCCCCGGCTGGGACTCGACTATGCGACGTGTTACGATTACCTGACCCGCGTTCTGTCGTATGATCTCGGTGAGCCCGAGATCGCCGGCCTCTCGCGATTTGCCACGATGGCCGCTTCGCTCGGCCTGGCACCAGAAGGAGTGAGCCTTGTCTTCCACCGTCGCCGCGATCCTGCACGCGCCGTTGACGGACGGCGGTTGAGTTTTGACGAAGGTGTCGAGCTTTATTGCTCGGCGTCGCTGCTCGAGCTCGGTCAGGCCGCCGACCAGGTTTGCCGGCGGCTGCACCCCGAGCCATACCGCACGTTCAACATCGATCGCAACATCAACTACACGAATGTCTGCACGGCGGTCTGCGACTTTTGCGCGTTTTATCGCAAGGTCAACGACGCCGAAGCCTACGTTCTCGATCGCGACGTCCTGCTCGAAAAGATTCGCGAGACCGTGGCATTGGGCGGCGATCAGATCTTGATGCAGGGCGGGCTGCACCCTCACCTCTCGATCGAGTGGTATGAGGAGCTACTACACGACATCAAGAGTCACTTTCCGCAATTGAACGTGCACGGCTTCAGCCCTCCGGAAATTTATCATTTCACGAAGGTCGCCAAGGTCCCGTTGCGCGAGGTCCTGACGCGACTGAAAGCGGCCGGATTGGGCAGCTTGCCGGGTGGCGGCGCCGAGATCCTGGTGGATCGCGTGCGTTCCGAGATCACCCGGGGCAAGGTGATGACCGATGACTGGCTCAACGTTAACCGGGTCTGGCATGAGCTGGGCGGTCGATCGACGGCGACGATGATGTTTGGCCATGTCGAGACGATTGAAGAACGGATCGAACATTTCGACCGCGTCCGCCAGTTACAAGACGAGACGGGCGGGTTCACGGCGTTTATTTCGTGGACCTTTCAGCCCGAGAACACCGACATGGCGCAGGTCCCGGCCGCGGGTGCGTTCGAATACTTGCGAAATCAGGCGATTTCGCGGCTCTACCTCGATAATGTCCCGAATATTCAATCGTCGTGGGTGACCCAGGGTCCGAAGATCGGCCAGGTGGCGCTCTTTTTCGGGGCTAACGACATGGGCAGCCTGATGATCGAGGAGAACGTCGTGTCGTCGGCCGGAACCGTCTATCACCTGTCGCTGGCCGAAATCAAGCGTGCAATTACGGAAGCAGGCTACATTCCGCGCCAGCGTAATGTATTCTACCAGTATATCGATCGCGAGCCCGCGGAGGCTCTGGTCGAATCCATGGCCGGCTAGAGTGAAGTTATTCGCCACGCCGATCTGTCGTGCACGCGGGGTGTCATTTGTGATCCACGTTCAGGGCCTGTGCAAGCGCTTTCTCGACTACAAGCGCGGCTGGAAAAACGCGGTCACCGACATCTCGTTCGACTGTCAGCCCGGAGCCATCTTCGGGCTTCTCGGTCCCAACGGAGCGGGCAAGACAACGACGCTCCGCATCCTGAGCACCGTCTTGCAGCCGACGTCGGGCCGGGCGGTCGTCGCCGGCCACGACGTGGTGACCGCACCGCAGAAAGTGCGCGCGAATATCGGATACATGTCGGCGAGCACCGGCATTTACGACCGGATGACCGCCTGGGAGCTGGTCGAGTATTTCGGCCGGCTCTACCACATTCCGCCCGCGACGCTTCGCGCTCGCATGGAAGAAATTTTCACCTGGCTCAAGATGAACGATTTCCGCGACGTTCTGGGCGCGAAGATGTCGACCGGGATGAAGCAAAAAGTCTCGATCGCCCGCACGATCGTGCACGATCCGCCGGTGTTGATCTTCGACGAGCCGACGTCGGGGCTCGACGTGCTCGTCGCGCGTGCCGTGCTTGCAGAACATTCTCGAGCTGCGCGATCGGGGCAAGACGATCATCTTTTCGACCCACTCGATGCTCGAGGTCGAAAAGCTGTGCTCGCGGGTGGCGATCATTTACAAGGGACGCGTTCAGGCCAACGGCGAGCCGCGTGCCTTGCTCGGTGAGTTTGACCAGCCCGATCTCGAAGAGCTATTCTTCTACCTGGTCGAGCGTGCGGATTCTCTCGATCGGCAATTGGTGGACGGCGGGAACCACGGTCGTTGAACCAGGCCGGGCTCGATCGCGTTCCCCCGGATCGGTTCGAATAGCAACACTCTTGGCGAGCAACCTTCCTCATGCGCTGGTCGAACCTGTTTGTCATTTTCCGCCGCGAGGTGCGCGACCAGATTCGCGACCGGCGCACGCTTTTCATGATCTTCGTGCTGCCGATCTTGCTTTATCCCATCCTCGGCCTGGGCGTGAGCAAGTTTGCGATCGCGCTCGAGCAGAAAGCCGCGGGTGGTGGTCGTCGTCGGAACCGAATTCTTGCCGAAAGCGCCAGCGCTTTTGAACGACGCGGGCGACGGATTCAACCGGCCCTCTTCGACCACCCGACAGAGGCCGAGCGGCTGCTTGTCAGGGTCGAGCCAGCGACCAGCGCGTGGACCGACCCGCGGGTTCGCGAGCACGCCATTCGCGAGGGCGACGCCGCCGCGATCATGCTGATTCCGCGCGACCTGCCCGCGCAATTGCAGCGCGACAACAACGGCGAGATCGATATTCCGATCCAGTACAACAGCGTCGACGAGCCCAGCCAGATCACGTACCTGCGTCTGAAGGAGCTGATTTTCCGATGGCGCAAGAGCATCGTCGACGCCCGGCTGAAGCGCGACCAGAAGACCCAGAGCTACGCCGAGCCGATCCAGGTCAAGGCCATCGACGTCGCGACAGCCCAGGAGACGGGGAGCGTGCTCTGGAGCCGGCTGTTTCCGTTCTTGCTGGTCATGATGTCGCTTGACCGGGGCCTTTTATCCGGCCGTCGACCTCTGCGCCGGCGAGAAAGAGCGCGGGACGATGGAAACGCTGTTGATCAGTCCGGCGAGCCGATCCGAGATTGTCCTGGGTAAGTTCCTGACGGTGATGCTGGCGAGTGTCACGACGGCGGTGCTCAATCTGCTCAGCATGGGGCTGACGGGTATTCAGCTTGCGCGACAGGTGGGTGCACTTTCGCCAGCAGGGAGCCCGGCAGTCGGGAGGGGCGTCGTCGGTGATCTCGCCTCCTTCGTTACAGGGCGCCGTGTGGATGATCGTGCTGTTGATACCGCTCGCGGCGCTTTTCAGCGCGGTGTGTGTGTCGCTGGCCGTGCTGGCGCGGAGCATGAAAGAGGGGCAATATTACATGACGCCTCTTTATCTCGTGTGCCTGCCCTTGATTTTCATCACGTTGATGCCGGGAGTCGAGCTCGACCTCTTTTACAGCCTGGTGCCGATCACCGGCGTGGCGCTCCTCTTGCGCGCCTTGATTCTGGGCAACTACGACGTCGCACTGCGATTTTTCGTGCCGGTGCTGGTGCCGACCCTGGTGTACGCGGCCGTCGCTCTGCGCTGGGCCGTCGATCAGTTCCAGCGCGAAGACGTTTTGTTTCGCGAGTCGGAACAGTTCAGCCTGGCCGCCTGGGTGCGGCACGTGCTTCGCGATCGCGACCGGCTTCCGACCGGAGGGCAGGCGGCGCTTTGTTTCGTGCTCGATTCTGAGTTCGACGTGGTTCATGATGCTTTACCTGGCCCGGCAAGATGCGGCCATGTCGTTGGGAAGCGTGGTCGCGGGCCAGTCGGTGATCTTGATCGTGCCGCTCGTGATGGCGTTCCTGCTCACGTCGGACCCCTGGCGAACGCTTCGCTTACGCTGGCCCGAGGGCCGTTATCTGTTATTCGCGGTCGGCCTGGTCATCGCGCTCAACCCGCTGGTCAACACGTTGCGGCCGATCGTCGAAGCGCTCTTTCCGATCTCGGCGACGATCAAGTCGACGCTCCAGCAAATCATGTCGCAGTCGCCCGGGCTCGTCGCATCGATCTTGATCTTCGCGTTTTTCCCGGCGATCTGCGAGGAATTCGCGTTTCGCGGTTTTATTCTGTCGGGACTCGAACGCCAGCACCGCACGCGATCGGCCATCATCCTGTCGGCCTTGATGTTTGGATTTCTTCACGTTCTACTCAGCTTATTCCAGCAGCTTTTCAACGCCGCGATCCTGGGCATCGTGCTGGGGCTCCTGGCTGTCAGGAGCCGGAGCATCGTACCGGGAATCGTCTTTCATTTCTTGAACAACGCGTTCGGAGTCGCCCTGGGCACCGTGGTCGACCGCGCCTTGGGCGCAAGGTGTGCGTCCCCTGGATCTATCGCAATCCGGAAGAGGGCCTTTATCATGGCGGATGGATCGCCGTGAGTGCCGTGATCTCCGGGTATCTTGCTTTACTTGCTCTGGAAGAACAAGCCCGAAGAAGACCCTGACCCGGATTCCGACCCTCCAGGCCTCGCTGGCCCCGTTGAACCCGCGTATTGATTGATAGATGGAACGAGCCTCGCGACCCCTTGCCATTGGCTTTGCCGTATCGTTCTAATCCAGAAAAGCTGGCCGTGATGAACTGGCTCCTCTTGTGCCCGAGGGACGGCGCCATGGGAGATTCCCGATGAGACGCGGAACGCTCACAATCGGGGCGCGTTATGTCTTCCCGGTGGAAGGGCCGCCCGTTGAAAATGCCTGTCTCACGATCCAGGACGGGCGCATTGCCTGGTTCGGCCCGCAAAGGGAGCGTCAGTGCGACCTTGATCTGGGGAACGCGGCGGTCGTGCCCGGGTTCGTCAACGCCGCACACGCACCTCGAACTCGACCGGCTGGATGCCGCCGATCTCGACCGCGACCGCGAAAACGAGGTCTCGTGGCTGCGCCGGGTGGTCGAGCACCGGCGCAGCGGCAACGCGGGCGACCAGCGTGCGACGGTCGCACGCAATGTCCACGCCGCGATCAGCGCCGGGACGACTCTTCTGGCGGACATCACCACGGCGGGCCTCTCGTGGGGGGCGATCGCGGCGGCGCCCGTGCGGGCGGCCGTGTTTGCCGAGTTGATCGGTATCAAGCGCGAGCGCGGGTTGGAAACGAGCGACGACGCCTGGCGCTGGATCGGGTCGATCGGGCCCAAGGAGCAGGTTGCGGCCTGTGCACGACTCGGCCTGAGCCCGCACGCGCCTTATAGCTCGGCGGGCTGGCTCTATCACAAGGCCGTCGCCAGTCGCATGCCGCTCTCCACTCATCTCGCGGAGATGCCCGAAGAGCTCCGGCTCTTGCGGTATCGTGACGGACCTCTTCGGCGATTCCTCGAAGATCTCGGCGCGTGGGACGACGATTGGGAGCCGATCGGGCCGCGGCCGGCCGACTACGTGCGCAAAGGCGAGCTGCGCAATGCCGACTGGCTGATCGCGCATGGAACCTATCTCGACCCCGAGGATTTCTGGCAACTGCGCCCGGAAGCCTCGGCCGAAGGCCACCGGGTGGCTGTCGCATTCTGCCCGCGAACCCACGCCCGGTTCGATCACGCGCCTCACCCGTACCGCGCCTTGCTCGAACGGGGTGCCATCGTCTGCCTGGGCACGGATAGCCTGGCGTCGAGCCCCAGCTTGAGCGTCCTGGACGAAATCCGGTTCTTGCACGGGCGGGACGATTCGCTGTCGGGCGAGCTGCTCCTCACAATGGCCACGCTTTTCGGCGCCTGGGCGCTGCGCGCCGACACGACGACGGGGAGTATCAAGGCCGGCAAATCGGCCGACCTGGCGATCGTCGAACTGCCCGACGCGAGTGCGAGCGATCCCCATCGATTGCTTCTCGAATCCGATCGCCCGGTCGTCGGAACCGTGTTCGAAGGCGATTTCGTGAGCGGGCGATGGGCCGGCGTGTGACGCCATGTCAGGCCCCGCGCGGCCTGACCCGGTTGCGCGAGCCGGCGCGTCTCCGCCGGGCCCAGCCTGTCACAATGTCGGCGCTGTCGGCACCGCATTCGGCTCAAAAACAGTCAGGGGCGTGCCGTCGACGTCGAGCCTCAGCCACAAGTAGAGATTTGACGCGGCCGTCCAGTAGAAACTGTAGACCCAGGCACGCGCCAGCAGCCGCACGACGCCGAACCAGAATGCGTGTAATGCCCGCGCAACGTCGCCGAGTGTTTCTGGCCGCGGATCACGAAACGAATCGGTGAAAGCGTGCGGCGCGGTGAGCGCGAGGTTCCAGTGCGTCAGCGTGAGGACACTGTCAATAATCAGGTCGACAAGGATCAGGCCGAGGACTCCGGCGGCCCCCGCCAATGCGACCATCACGAGAAACGATCCGAGCCGCTGGTTGAGATATCCATAAATGCGGCTGAGGGCGTCGAGGGCATCATCAGCGCCGCCCGCAATGGCCGCGTGAAAGAGGGGCCAGCCGCCCAGGAGGCCGGCGAGAAACAGGGTCATCACGAGCGAGCAAAGAAGGGGCACGAACAGTCCGATGCCGCCCACGACGGGACCCACCGCCGGAATGTGATAGAGCAATCCGAAGACGACACCCAGGAGCGCACACGAAAAAACACCCAGAAGCGGCGAGAGCGGAGCCCCGATCAATGACGCCGCATGAGACATTGCGAATCGGAGCGCATCTCGTATGGAAATCTGGCGAGGGCCGCGATTTGCACAATCGTGATCCGCGCAATCGCGCCCCCGGCGATTCCCCAGATGATCGCTACCCATACCAGGCTCAGTAGCGCACGCACCATGGTGCGCCAGTCGGCGCCTGGTCGGAACATGGTGAGAACGTCGCTGGCTACCAGGCGGAACGGTTCGGCGATCCGAGCATAAAGTTCCGCGAATGACGATGTGGGCCAGAAACGAGGATAATCGCCACGGAAATCCCGATTTTGCGCGATCGGCGAGATCAGGTCGGGTGCGGTGCCCGTCGCCGAGGGGAGCGCGCGATGGAGCACCGCGAATCCCGCGTGGAGAATGATCAACCCGACTGTTGCGATCAGCACTTTCCGATAGTCAAATGCCTGTCGGATCGCCCCGAAGATCCGTAATACAGGAAACCTCTGGTCAAGCGAACGCCGATCGAAAGCCACCACATCTTCAGCCACAAGTCTCTCCTCGCCTCCTCGCGATCGGGACGGTGCGCCCTTTGTTGTGTCGCGAGCGAACCCCGTTTCGTTGATCCTGGCCGCGCGGCCCCGGCTAGGGAACGACGCAGGTTAGCAGCGTCGCATCACCGTCGGGCGATATCCTGCACGAGCCGATCGCCGCTGGCAAGAGTGCGGTCTGTCCAAAATCGAGCCGCGTGTGCGCTCCTCCATACTCGATTTCGGACGACCCGCCGAGCGCCATCACGATTGTGAATCGGTCGGATCGCCCGACCGAAGTTGGCTGCTTCAAACTCAGGCGCTCGAGGGCGAAATATTTTGATTGCGCCAGCCCCTCACGGCGGTTATCCGCCTCGGCGGGGAGCGGCTTCGGTGTGACCGGAGCCACCGGTCCGCGGTCGAAATCGATGCACTGGAGCGCCTTGTCGATGTGCAAGGGCCGCGGTTTTCCGTCCGGGCCGACGCGGCCCCAGTCGTCGATCCGGAATGTCGCGTCGGACATTTCCTGGATCTCGGTCAGCAAGATCCCGGCTCCGATCGCGTGCACGGTTCCTGATTCGATGAGGATCGAGTCGCCGACTTTGGGCTCAAAACTGTTGAGCGTCGACTCGACCTTGCCGGATCTGATCGCCGCGGCCAGATCTTCGCGGGTAACGCCGCTCTTGAGGCCCGCATAAATCAGGGCGCCGGGACTGGCGTCGAGAATCACCCAGGTCTCTGTCTTGCCGCTATCGTTGGCGAGCACGCGCCCTTTCTCGTCATCGGGATGAACCTGCACCGAAAGCGACTGGTGGGCGTCGATGAATTTGACCAGCAGTGGGAAATGGTCGGTGGGGGCCGAGGCGGAACCGAGCAATTCGGCAGCGCGCGAATGGACGAGGTCGCGAAGCGTCGTCCCGGCGAGTGCGCCGTTCTCAACAACGCTCACCTGGTCGTGGTAGTCAGAAAGTTCCCAGCTCTCGGCGTAGTCCGACTCGGTGCCGATTGGTTTGTTCAAGACGGTTCCCAGCCGCCGGCCACCCCAGATCAGACGGCGGAGGATCGGTTTGAATTTGAGCGGATACAGTGGGGCCTTCTTCATCGAAACCGACCGGGCGCGCCGGTCTCTTCCTTTCCCGTGACGGAGCGAGATCCCTCGTACGAAGCGAATCACACCCCGTTTTACGGTCCGCGGCGGCGCTGTCCATCCGAGTTAGCGCGGCCAGCGCGCGGTCCGCGCATGGCATGTCGCTACAGTGACACCCAGGAGTTGCGGCTGGAAACGCGCCATGCATCGTATGGTAAGCTCGCAAAGAGTAGGAACGCCCCCGCACATCCGGCCGTCCCCGAGAGGCTTCTGTGCGGCGCCGCTTGCAAGGGTTCCGGCCTCGGGACTGGCCGTGGCAACCCGCGTCTCCTCGCGAATTCGCCGTCTCGGCGACTTTTCTCCGAGCCCTTTTACGGGTGACCCACGTCCATGGCTAATGACCAAGATCTCTTCACCGAAGAACAATCGATGGCGACGATGAGCTTCGGGGAGCACATCGAGGAATTGCGCGTTCGCCTCATCCTGGCCCTTATCGGACTCTTCGTCGGAGTGCTCATCGTCTTCATCCCTCCCCTCGATATTGGCTGGCGGGTCATGAAGAAAATGGAAGAGCCAGCCAAGGTGGCGCTCGACGCGTTTTATCGCGAAGAGTACGCCAAGAAGGCCAAGCTCGCCGAGGATGCCAAGGCCAAGTCGCCCGAGCTCCAGGCCTTCGTCGACGCCAAGACATTCCTTGGCGAGCTCAAGAAATTCGCCCCCAAGCTCGAGCTGCCGGCCGTCGAATCGCTCGAAGGACAGAAGATCAGCTTCCCCGTCGAATTCCTGGCGGCCGGCATGATCAAGATGGTCGAGGGCTCGACGGTTCAAATCGACCAGAGCCTCGTGTCGCTCGCTCCGCTCGAGACATTGACCATCTTCTTCATGGTTTGCCTCGTGACGGGCCTCGTGA
This sequence comes from uncultured Planctomycetota bacterium, assembly GCA_963818265.1. Classification (GTDB taxonomy): domain Bacteria; phylum Planctomycetota; class Planctomycetia; order Isosphaerales; family Isosphaeraceae; genus CAWFRS01. The sequence goes on from CAWFRS010000002.1 coordinate 93,220, forward strand.
TAGCGAGCCCCTGGGTCTTCTATCAGATCTGGGCCTTTGTCGCCGCGGGCCTTTATCGTCACGAGCGGAAATACGTCAAGAAGTATCTGCCGTTCTCGCTCGGGCTTTTCCTCGCGGGAGTTTTTCTCTGCTTCTTGTTCGTCTTGCCGATCACGCTCTCGTTTCTTCTTCAGTTCAACGTCTGGCTCGGGGTCGCTCCGACCTTGCGGCTGAGCGAATGGATGAGCTTCGCCACGATCCTTCCGCTCATTTTCGGGCTGTCGTTCCAGACGCCGCTCGTGATGCTGTTCCTCGAACGGATCCACATCTTCACGATCGATGATTTCCGGGCCAAGCGGAAGATGGCGATCCTCGTGATCACGGTGGCCGCGGCCGTGCTGACGCCCGGCCAAGACCCGTTCAGCATGCTCTTGCTGGCGATCCCCATGATCTTGCTCTACGAGCTGGGAATCATCATGATCGGCCAGAATCGCTCGAAGACGGTTAACGCGGGTTGGTCGAGCTGAGACCGGCGCCGCGGGCTTTTCATTCCGAACGTCCCCTTGACCGTGCCGGAGGGTGCTCCGTGAGCATTGGATTTCTTGGCCGAAGATTCTGACCCACGGAGCCAACCCGGCAAGGGAAAGGTGTACCTGGTCGGCGCCGGCCCGGGCGACCCGTGGCTCCTGACTCGCAAGGGAGCCGCCGTCCTGGCCGTGGCCGACGTGGTCGTTTACGACCATCTGGCCAGCCCCCGGTTACTTGACCTCGCCCGGCCGGGGCGACCCGCATCCTTGCGGGAAAGTCGGTCGGCCACTGTATCTTGTCGCAAGACGAGATCAACGACCTGTTGATCGAGCACGCCCGCGCCGGCCGCACCGTCGTGCGACTCAAGGGGGGCGACCCACTGACGTTCGGCCGTGGGGGCGAGGAAGCGCTGCGGCTCCGCGAGGCGGGTATTGCTTTTGAAATCGTGCCCGGAGTGACCGCGGCGCTCGGAATGGCGGCCTACGCGGGAATTCCGGTCACGCATCGTTCCACTTCCTCGGCCGTGGCGTTCGTCACGGGCCACAGCGATCCCGAAACCACCGATGCCACAAACCCCCGCCTCGACTGGCCGGCGCTCGCCGCCTTTCCCGGCACGCTCGTGGTCTATATGGGCGTCACACATCTGGCGTCGATCTGCCGGACTCTCGTTCGATCGGGTCGAGCCAGCGATACACCGGCCGCCGTGGTCGAGTCGGCAACGCTCCCCTCGCAGCGGACGATCGTGGGCACGCTGGCCACCGTCGCGCAGCAGGCTGCTGAGGCGTCGGTTGGTCCGCCAGCTCTGTTGATTGTCGGCGGCGTTGTCGAGCTGGCATCCCGGCTCGCCTGGTTCGACCGCTTGCCTCTCTCTGGCCAGCGAATCGTCGTGACTCGGCCGCGTGACGACGGGGAGCGCGCTGCGGCTGTCACTGGACGCCCTCGGCGCCGAGGTCATCCTGGCACCCACGGTTGAAATCCGGCCGATTGGCGACACGGCGCGGATCGATCAGTTTCTCGAACGGCTCGGCGAGTATCAGTGGCTCGTCTTCACGTCCTCCAACGGCGTTCGATTTTTCCTCGACCGGCTCCTCACGGGCCGACGCGACATCCGGGCGCTCGGACACCTGAAAATCGCCGCGATCGGGCCAACCACGGCGCTGGCACTGAAAAACTATCACCTCGAAGCCGACATCGTCCCCTCTTCGTACCGCTCTGAAGCCCTGGCGGAAGCGCTCGGTCACGTGGCGGCCGGTAGCAAGATCCTGCTGGCACGCGCTGATCGCGGTCGAACGGTCCTCAAGGATGAGCTCGAGCACCTTGCTGATGTCGACCAGGTCGCCGTTTATGCGAACCTTGACGCCCCTGCGCTCGATGCATCAACGCTCGAGCGCATCAACGCCGGCACCGTCGATTGGATCACGCTGACCAGCTCGGCGATCACGGAACGGCTTTACGCACTCTTACCCGACGCGGCGCACGGCAGGATTGGCCGCGACATTCGACTCGCCAGTATCAGCCCGGTCACGTCGGAAACGGCGACGCGTCTGGGCTGGAAGGTCGCGGTCGAAGCGACCGAGTTCACCTGGGACGGACTGGTGCATGCCCTCGTGAGGACCGTTGCCAGTGAAAGAGGCCGACAGACCCTATCTGGCCTGGAAACCTCGGCACCGATTCGGCGCCTCTGACTGAGAACCGAGCCAAACGACCGCGTGCGAGACGGCTCAGCGGAACTCGAGCACGGTTTCAACACCCTGCCATAGAAGAAAAGCGGCGCCGAGGATGAACAAGACGTCCATGGCGATGTGCCGCTCGCCGAAGATCCCGGCCGCAAGGTCGAGCAGCGAAAACCAGAGCAACGATCCCGGCGATCGCGATTGCCGAGTACGTAATAAGCTTGTCCATCTCCATCGCACAGCGCTCCGCTGATTGTGTCAAAAGATTGGCTACGACCAATTTACCACAAATCTCTAACCGGAAGAGTCGGAAATACAAAAGCGTTTCTTGCGCAATGACTTTGGGCGACGAGCTGCCCTATTCGCGATCAAATATGGCGCAACCGCACGAACGCCGATCTCCGATACAAGCCGGCCAGAATCGCGAAACTGAGTATCGAAATCGCCGGGCCTTCATATCAGTTCGGTCGTGCCGATTTTAGTTCTGCCATCGCCCCAGGCGCGCAGACCCGGCCGCTCGCTCGACGATCGCACCTCGCGAGCACTCTGAAACCGACGCCAAAACGGGCGGCAACGCGTCCCGAGCAACGGACGCCCTTCTGGCCGCCCCGACGAGCCACCTGCCGAGCCAAACGGCATGTTCATGGCTCGAGATGGTAGGGCCGAACTTCGCCGTCGCATCATGGAAAGCGGCCGATGACAAGCTGAGATCGTCGCCCGTCGTCTTCCCGATTGATGCACAGTCTGTAGAGACGCCCTGGCCGCGCCGAAACGATCCGAAGGCAGTGGCAAGGCCAGGTTTCGACCACGCGGGTCGCGCCCTTGCGGTCTGCCCGGCCGCCTGACGCTCGATGAAGCAGCGCGGCCTGCGTGTCATTGTTTCTGGATCCGCTCAGCGCTCAACCAGACACCCCGGTACTGCGGATCGGAATCGTTCGAGGTTGACTGGCGATTCGCTTCGGAAGCCGGACGATCAGCACGCCCTGATTCACCGACGCGTTCGCCGTGTCGAACTCGACTTCGCTCGGCAGCGTGATCTCGCGGCGAAAATACCCGAACTCACGCTCGCGTAACCGGAGCATCGGCTCGGGTAAATCGCCCGGAGTTTTCGTACCCTGAATCGACAGGATATTGCCGGTGACCGCCAGGTCGAGCGTCGACTGATCGACGCCCGGGATCTCGGCCGTGACGATCATCTCGCCGGGTGCATCGTAAATGTCGACGGCCGGCCCCCAGGCTACCTGTTTCGCGTCGGACGGAGCCCGTCCCGGTCCCGGCGGAGGTGCCGCTGGTTGGAGATAGTCGTCGAGAAGACGGCTCGAGCTCGCTTTCGATCAATCGGAAGGCACCGTTGGCGCTCTGCCGCCAGTGAGTCGAGCGGACCATTCAAAAGCTCCTGAATGAAGCCGGGGGTTGGAGTGTCGATATTGACATGACCGTTTCCGAGTCGAAGAAAAAGTGCGAACGCCGGCGGCGCACGGCGGCCGTATCAGGCCTTGATCTCGATTCGCCGCGTCCGAACGCGTTCCGCTTTCGGTAAGAACAAGCGAAGGACGCCGTTCATCAAGTCGGCCGTGATGCGGTCGCGGTCGACCTCGTCGCTCAGGATGAACGAGCGTTGAAAGTCGCCAGCGCGGTGCTCTTCGAGAATCGCTCGCGCGCTTCGGGCGCGGGCGAGTCGATCTTCGCGTAAAGGCTCAGGACGTTATCTTCTAACTGGATACGAAGATTCTCTTCGGTGGCGCCCGGAAGGTCGGCCTCGAGTGTCAACCCGTCGGGCTCTTCATGGATGTCGATCGGCGGCGTGTACACCGGGCGAGGCACTGTCGCTTCCTCACTCACCGGTGATTCCGGATGAAAGCTAGGGCGCGGCTGGCCACCGACCGTGACGTGAATTGTGGCGTTATTGAGATTCATGCGTCCAAACTCCCGAATCGCTTGACTGATCTGTATTCGGCTCGAAAACGGCGAGCGCGGCGCGGACAGGATGTTTATCCCGCCGGCGCGACCGGCGTGATCATGATCTGCCGAGGCTCGGCGCCAGCCGCTTTCGGACAGCTCACGACGAGAACTCCGTGCGAGAACGAGGCCACCACCTGTGTGCTCTCGACTCGCTCGGGGAGCGTGATCGTGCGCACCCACCGACCCATCGGCCGCTCTTGCCGACGAAAATTGTCGTCCTTGGCGGCTTCGACCCGCTTGCGCTCGCCACGCATCGTCACTGTCTCGCCCGTGATTGACAGATCAATATCCGTCGGCGAGAGACCCGGAAGCTGTACGGTCAAAACATACTTCTCGCCGGCGTCATATAAGTTGACAGGCGGATAGCGAAATGACTGCCGCTGCGATTGCAACGAGTCAAGGTTTTCAAACAAGCGTCCCACTTCGCGATGGAGCTCTTCAAACGGCTGCCAGCGTCGCTGCCAATGCAGTTCGCTCATGGCCAGGTTCCCCGCACGGCTCAGATGTGACCGTCAAAACGCGCCTTGTATTTCGATGTTTACTTATCTTATAGCAGAGCCCGTGCCAATCTCGCGACAGCCACGACAAGGAATGTCGCCGGCTGTTTGTTAACCCTTATCTCACCTATGTTTAGAGCGGCGTCACTGGCCACGATTTGAGATCGCAACGAAGCGCGACGGCACCCGCATCATGCCAAAATGACATGAGAGGCCCGGCATTGTGAATGATTCAGTCAATAGCTGCCGTATTGGCAGAACCGTCAAAATCGGGACGCCGATCGACGGGGGCGCGGCGCGGAGATCGATTGAGTGACTCGGTCACCAGACGACTTCGAGATCCTTGAACTCGGTGGGACGGTCGGACGCCGGCTCAAACGTGAGCCACCGGGTCATCGATTTCGCATCGGCCGCGACCGGAACAGGTTGGCCGTCGATCCAGAGCGCGACATGTTCTCCCTCGCGCTTGAGTCGCACGAGGTGCCAGACCTTCTGCGAATCGAGCAGCCCGTCAACGTGACCCGAGAGAGTGCCCGTCTTGTCGGCGGCCGCGAGCGGGTAGCCGACGATGCGCATCTTGGCAAGATCGGGCAAGGTCGCACGGATTTTGACCTTGAGGTCGAACTCGGACGGGAGCGCCACGGGCATCACGTACGCCAGCGGACGCCCGCCGTCGGAGAAATCGAGCGGTTTCGCCGTGAATTCGCTCACGTAGAAGGGGGGCGACGTGTGGCCCCGGCCGTGCTTGAGGCGATGTTCGAGCGCCGCCGCGTCTGGCCAGCGAACGCATAGACTCGCCGTGAGGAACGCCGCCATCACGAGCGTGATCCGCAGCATCCACGACCACGACCGCGGTGCGCGGGCCTCGAAACGGAACGGGCAATACAAGAGCATCAACACCCGCTGCGCCAATGGCGAGCGGGCCGCCCGGGTCGGCATGGCGGGCGCGGATGCATGGCCTCGCTGTTCGGAGACGGCTTCTTTTCGGTCGCCATGGGTGCCGGGGCCAGGCTCGGCGTGACGGACCTCGGGCGGCCCCAGCGGCGGAGACTGGGCCAGGGAGACGAGTGACAAGGCATAACCCGATGACGTTCCGTAACGCAGCGCCGCGAAGCGGTCGGCCAGGAACTCCTGATCGATCAAGAGCTGCGACCGGATCCACCAAGCCTGCGGAAGGAAAAACCAGAGACTCTGCGCCAGGCTGGCGATGGCGCGGAACCACGTGTCGCGGCGCTCGGCGTGGGCAATTTCGTGGAGCAAACTCAGACGCAAGAGTTCCGGGTTGCTCGATGGCTCGTCGAACGCCGCCGGCAACACGATCGTCGGACGCAAGAGACCGACGACAACCGGGTGCAGCACGCGCGCACTGACCCGCAAACGAGGGTGCGTCCCACGCCGGGCGTCACCGTCGAAGATCTGGGCGAACATGGCCGTCGTCGCGGCCGACGGCATCCTTGAATGGCGGATCAGCCGCCGAACTCCCCAGAACCCGAGCAACAGCCAGGCTACGCCACCAGTGACGCACATGATGTCGATCACGATCAGCGCGTGCGGGAGCCATCGACTCGCACGCATGAGCTGGTCGTGTAGGTTGTACGGAAGAAATCCCTCCGCGCGATGCCTGGCGGCGCCGGCGCTGGCGGCATCCTCGACCGGCAATGTGTGCTCGATCTCCTCGAGCTCGACAATCACGAACTTGGGGAGCAGGTCCGACTCGACGAGCGTATTAACCACGTCGAGACGCGGTAACGGCACGAACGCGACCAGAGGAATCATCGCAAGCGACGCGATGAGCGAGACACGAGCGATCAAGAGGCGCCGCGACGGCTGGCGGCAGAGTAGCATCGCGAGCACAACCAGCGATAGGAAGATCGCCGTCGACAGTGTTGCGTCGAACAAGATGGGACCGACACTATTGAGCCACACCCACATGGCGCGGACCTTTATCCAGGAGCCGTTGCGCAAGGCTCCTGGCGTTAACCGTCTTGATTGATGGAGCTGCCGACAACCGCCTGATGGCGCAGCGATCCCATTCGAGTTCACGTGTTCCCTGGATACGTGGGCCGGAGCCGCGATGTTCGCGCAATTTCTCGCCGTCCATCATGGCTGTCGGCCCGCGGATGCCTCGGAAACGCAACTCTCGACAATTAATGTGCGCCGCAAACGCCGAGTCTTCAAGCCGAATCCAACCAAATCAGGCATCCTGATCGAGTTCGGGCTTGAAAAACGATTGTTGCTGCGCCTCGTCGATCATGGCGCGAAGCCGATCAAGCTCTTCCGGGGTTGGCGATTTCGAGCCAAGCAAGGCCACCATCACCCGATCGAGAGCACCATCGAAAACTCGGTCGACAAAACGCTTCGTCAATTCCCCGATCGTCCGCTCTGACGATTTCTTGGGAATATAAACGAACGTCCGGCCTTCCACGACGTGCCGGACCAAACCTTTCTTATCTTCCATGATGTTGAGCAAGGTTTGCACCGTGCTGTAAGCCACCGGACCCGCGGTCCGGTTAAGGTCTTCCTGCACTTCGCGCACGCTCGCCTGACCGCGCGCCCAGAGAACCTTCATGATCTCGAGCTCGCGATCCGTCACCATCTGGGTCTTTCTCACGACTCACTCCTGTTCGCATGACGGGAAAAACGAGAATAATCATGTACGTAACGTAACGTCACCATTCACAATACGCAACCCGAAGCAACTCGGAATCCGATCAAAATCGGCCCCACGTATTGATGTGCCGAAACGCCCGGGTTGACGCCATTTCCGAGTGCGGCCGCGATTGCCCGGCCGCGCTCGACGTGGCGGCGAAAGTCAAGCGCTCCACGACTCCAACCATACCACTTGCGCCGCCGCCTTCCGCGGCAGCCGGCACAACTTGAACCCGCATTGCTGGAACCGAACGAGAACCGAAGTCGTCCTTCATTCAGGGCCACACTTCGTCGAGACGCGTTGCTAACATCGCCGGGAACAGCGCGTACCAGCGTCTGTTCAGCGGTGAAGGATGCGGCAGCGGGTGTACTAGCACGGTTTTTGGATGCCCCGCGGCATTGGTCGACGATCCTGGAATCTGGCAACGAAACGCGCGCTCGAAACGCACGTCAGACTTCCCATCGCTCTCGAACCTTGTCTTTTCGCCATATTGCGCAAACCACTCGAACGCATGCGTTCCCAGGGTAATGACCTGCGTGCCGGACCAGTGGTTGGCAAGCAGGCGTTCGAGAAACGGTCGGAACCGCGATCGCACCTCGTCGGAGTACGCCTTGTTGCCGGGCGGTTTGTAGGGGACCGTGTTGGTCAGCAGAGCGTGATCGAGGGCCGCTTCGAGCTCGCGACTGGCGAGCAGGCGATCGTCGGCCAAGGCAGTCCGTTTCAGGTAGGCGCGGATGATGCCCTGGCGAACCAGCCGGCCGCCGGCGCCGATCAGGGGCTGCGCCGCACGCACCTCGTCCTTGCCGAGGTCGCGGCCGACAATGCAGATCGCCGCGGCGAGAGACCCGGCGTAGAGAATCGGCTCGAACGCGTCACGCCCCGAGCGCTCGTAGACATCGTGATCGATGGGCACACCGCCGCGCTCGGCCTCGCGCCGAACCTCGGCAACAAGCTCGCTGATAGTGGACGTGACCGAATTCAACGGCTCGATTCGTCCCGTTTTGGCGTCTTTGGAACGCATGGTTTGTCCACGGCCTTTCTTTCCATCCCGGCATGCCTCTCAGATTTCCCCGGCGACCAAGGAGCCCGAACCCTGGCCGCGGCGTCGTGTCTGGCTGTCGCCGGACCGCGTCATCTCGGGTAGAATCGGAGCGTGAACATCCACTCGGAAATCAAGCGGCCGTTACCGCGGGGTGATACGCGACAGCCATGAAGCGAATTTGGATCTACGACACCACACTGCGCGACGGCAGCCAGGGCGAGGGCGTGAACTTCTCGCTCCAGGATAAATTGCTCATCACGGCGCGCCTCGATGACGCCGGTTTCGACTATATCGAGGGAGGCTACCCGCTTTCCAACCCCAAGGACGCCGCCTATTTTCGCGCGCTCCGTGATCTCGACTTGCGGCACGCACGTGTCGCGGCTTTCGGGATGACCGCGCCGCAAGGATATCGCCGCCGAAGACGATCAAGGCATGAAGGCCCTGGTCGCCGCGGAAACGCCCGTGATCACGGTCGTTGGCAAGACCTGGGATCTGCACGTGCACGACGTCCTCGGTGTATCACTCGACGAAAACCTGCGCATGATCGAGGATTCGGTCGCTTATCTGCGCCGCGCACGCTCCCGAGGTCGTTTACGACGCCGAGCATTTCTTCGACGGCCTCAAACACAATCCCGACTACGCACTGCGCACCATCAAGGCGGCCGCCAGGGCGGGGGCGGCCTGGATCGTCTTGTGCGATACCAACGGAGGCGCATTGCCCGAGGAGATCGCTCAGGCGGTCGCCCAGGTCGCGCGCGAGGTCTCGATTCCGCTTGGCATTCATACTCATAACGACGGTGATCTGGCCGTCGCCAACGCTCTGGCGGCCGTGCGCCATGGTGCCGCTTCAGGTTCAGGGCACGATCAATGGCCTGGGCGAACGGTGCGGCAACGTTGATCTCTGCAGCGTGATCGCCAACCTGGCACTCAAGTACCCGGGATACTCGCTCCTTCAGGCGGGCTCGCTCGAGCGCCTGACCGAACTTTCGCGCTACGTCCACGAAACGGCCAATATGAACTTCCGGCCGAGCCAGCCGTTTGTCGGCTCAAGCGCATTCGCCCACAAGGGCGGGATGCACGTGCACGGGGTGCGCAAGAACGCGGCGAGCTACGAGCATGTCGACCCGGCCGTCATCGGTAATGAGCGCCGGGTGCTCGTCAGCGAGCTCTCGGGCAAGTCGAATATCGCCGAGAAGATGAGCGAATACGGCCTCGAACAAAACAGCGAGCTCCTGGCAAGCGTGCTCGACCACGTTCAAGAGCTTGAAAACGAGGGCTACCAGTTCGAGGCGGCCGAGGCGTCGTTCGTGCTTCTGGTCGAGCGGCTGGCGGGCCGCCGGACCCCCTGGTTCGACGTGCTCGATTTTCACGTCAATGTCAGCGGCGCGCCCGGCGCCGAGGCGGCCAGCTCGACCGAAGCCACGATCAAGCTCAAGGTCGGCACCACGGTCGAGCACACCGTGAGCGAGGGCGACGGCCCCGTCAATGCCCTCGATGGAGCGCCTGCGGAAGGCGCTCGAAGGTCATTATCCTCGTCTCAAGGAGATGACGCTGGTCGATTACAAGGTGCGCGTGATCAATGCCCGCGCCGGCACGGCCGCGCGCGTTCGCGTCGTGATCGAGACCAAGGATCATGAATCGGTCTGGGGGACCGTCGGTGTTTCCGAGAATGTCATCGAGGCAAGCTGGCTGGCCCTGATCGACGCGTTTGAGTACAAGCTCGCCAGGTCGGGGCAGGGGATTGAGTCCGGCAGGCTCGCGCTGGCCGAGGTTTCCTCTTGAGCGTTCGTCGACCCCCGGATCGCTCGATATGAGACAGCGGCCACAACCCGCTGATGACCCGGTTTCGCGAAAGGAAATGTCCATGCACGAGACCCAGACAGCGAATTCATCCGGCCTCGCCCAGCTCGCGTCCGCGGAATTCACCGCGTATTTCTTGCATCTGGCTGATCGCGTCGAAAAGGCCGTGCGGGCTGTCGACGAACACGACCTCTGGGTCAAACCGTTCCCGTTTGGGAACAGCATGGGACACCTTGTCCTGCATCTGACGGGCAACTTGAACCATTACATCGGCTCGCTGATCGCCGGTACGGGCTACACGCGTGACCGGCCTCATGAATTCACCGACGAAACGCGGTATCCGCGCGAGGAATTGCTGTCGGGGTTTGACGAGGCCGTGGCGATGGTGGTGAACACCCTCGAACAGCAAGACGCGCGATCGCTGGCCCTGCCGGTCGCCGATCAGCCCCCGGTTCAATCGCGACTCGGGCTCTTTCTTGTGTGTGCTGCGCATCTGAACAACCACATTGGCCAGATGAGCTATCTGGTCCAGGCCTTACGGACGAGTACGAATGAGCGGCCGGTATGGTGAGGTGAGTGGAAGCGAGACGCGAGGAGCAATCCCATGAGCTATTCCGTCAAGCTGACGGAAAACGTCGTCGCCAAGTTGAACCGGTATCGCCTGTCGAAGCGGGAGGTTCGTAAGATCCGCGAGGGCCTGTATGCCCTCACGAGCAATCCCCGCCTGCTCCTGATTCGCATCGGCCCGCCGCACGACAAGCTCCAGTACGATCTCGTCGTCACCGACGCCGGCGTGCCCGCGGCGCGATGCTCTTTATTCATTCACGATCCGTTACGGAGCCGACGAAGAGACCCTTTTCGTCGTCGACTGCGAACTCATCGTCGAATATCGTGCTCCATGAAAGGTCAGGTCGAATTCAGGCGACCTACCTGTGCCAGCGCCACCAACCAGACCGCAACCGTGCCGGGTCGATTGTTTCGTCGAAGAGAGCCCCGTTTCCGGAAGATCGCAGACTCATGAAGACCGCCGAACTCCCCAAACAGTACGACCCCAAGGACGCGCAGAATCGGTACTACGAGCTGTGGGTCAAGAACGGCTATTTCCACGCCGACCCCACGAGTCCGAAGCCGCCCTATTGCATCGTGATCCCGCCGCCCAACGTCACCGGCGCCCTCCACATGGGCCATGCCCTCAATAACACGATCCAGGACATCTTGATCCGCTGGCGGCGCATGCAGAATCACGAGGTTCTCTGGATGCCCGGCACCGATCACGCCGGCATCGCCACCCAGGCCGTCGTCGAGCGCCGCTTGCTCGAAGAGGAGAAAAAAACCCGCCACGACCTGGGCCGCGCCGCCCTGGTCGAGCGCATCTGGGTCTGGAAAGACGAGTACGAAAAACGGATCTTGAACCAGCTCCGGCTGATGGGCTGTTCGTGCGACTGGGACCGCACGCGGTTCACGCTCGACGAGCTGTGCTCGCGCGCCGTGCGGCGGACGTTTTTCAATCTGTTCAAGGCCGGCAAGATTTTTCGCGGCAAGAGGCTGGTGAACTGGGATAGCCAGCTTCGCACGGCCGTGGCCGACGACGAGATCTATTACGAAGAAGTCGCCGGCCACCTCTGGACGATCCGCTACCCGATCGCCGGCTCGACGTCGGGCGAGGTGCTGCACATTGCGACCACACGGCCTGAAACCATGCTCGGCGATACGGCGGTGGCCGTGCACCCCGACGACGAGCGTTACAAGCACCTGATCGGCAAGTCGGTAAACCTGCCCCTCACCGATCGCCAGATCCCGATCATCGCCGATGCCCTGCTGGTCGACCCGGCCTTCGGCACGGGCGTGGTCAAGGTGACGCCCGCGCATGATCCCAACGATTACCAGGCCGGGCTGCGCAACGGCCTGCCGATGATCAACCTGCTCAACCCCGACGGCACGTACAACGAAAACGCCGGCAAGTATGCCGGCATCGATCGATTGCGGGTGCGGAAACGCGTCGTCGAGGATTTGAAGGCACTCGACTTGCTCGAACGGGTCGACTCGTATCTCGTGCGGCTCAATCATTCGGATCGCAGCAAGACGCCCATCGAGCCGTACCTGTCGGACCAGTGGTTCGTGCGCATGGGCGACGATCCAGCGGGCGGGCCGGGGTTCGCCCAGCTCGCGATGGACGCCGTGACCTCCGAGCGCATGGCGATTCACCCCGAGCGATACGCCAAGAGCTATCTCGACTGGCTCGGTGAAAAGCGTGACTGGTGCATCAGCCGGCAGCTCTGGTGGGGCCATCGCATTCCGATCTGGTATTGCGAAACCTGCACCGAGGGCGATCTGCGAACCGCGTTTGCCGGCCGCGCCGATGTGACCTGGTCGCCGGCGGAAAATGGCGGCTGGCTCGTCTGCGCGGAAACCGATCTGGCGCGGCGACGACCTGGGCACGCCCCACATGCTCGTGCAGGACCCCGACGTGCTCGACACGTGGTTCAGCTCGGCGCTCTGGCCGCACTCGACGCTCGGCTGGCCCGACGAGACGCCCGAGCTTCAGAAGTTCTATCCGACGAGCGTGCTGTCGACGGCCCGCGACATCATCACGCTCTGGGTGGCCCGCATGGTCGATTTTCGGCCTGTTCAACCGGGGTGATGTGCCGTTTCGTGACGTCTATATCCACCCGATCATTCAGGACGGCCAGGGCAAGCGGATGTCGAAGTCGGCCGGCAACGGGGTCGACCCGGTCGACATCATCGAAATCTACGGCGCCGACGCCCTGCGCTACACGCTGGCCGTCGGGCGCGACCGAAACCCAGGACCTGCGAATCCCGGTCGAGCCGCTCAAGCTGCCCGACGGCCGCATGGTCAACACGTCCGAGCGGTTCGAGCTCGGCCGCAACTTCGCCAACAAGTTCTGGAACGCCGCCCGGCTGGTGCTCATGAACCTGGAAGACTACGAGCCGGCCCCGCTGCGCCGCGAGGATCTGTCGATCGAGGATCGCTGGATCATCGACGGCCTCGATCGCACGATCGGCGGACTGACCGCGGCCCTCGAACAAGTTTCAGTTTGCCGAAGGCGGCGCGGCAGTTGCGCGACTTTATCTGGGGCGACTTTTGCGACTGGTATCTCGAGTTCGTCAAAGGCCGGCTCCGCGACCCCGCCAGCGCGGCCGGTCGCCCAGCGCGTGCTGGCGGCGGTGCTCGATCAGCTCTGCCGCCTGCTCCACCCGATCATGCCGTTCGTGACCGAGCAGGTGTGGCAAGGCCTCGCCGAACGAGCCTGGCCTCGCGTGGAATTCCCGAACCAAAACGCGCCGAGGAAAGCGTCTGCATCGCCGCCTGGCCGCAGCCTCTGGGCTGGGACGATGAAGACGGCGCGAAAAACGGTCGACCAGTGGTGTGAGGCGATCAAGGCGATTCGCAACTTGAAGGCCGAGCGCAACCTGCCCAAGGAGGCGAAGATCGCCCCGATCATCGTCGCCCAGGGTCAGGTGGCCGAGAGCCTGCGGCAAGGGGAAGCCTTCCTGCGCGGCCTCTTGCCGGCCGAATCGGTGACGATCGTCGCGGCCGATCGAGCGCCCGAGCCGAATGCGCCGTCGCGGTCTTGCCCGAAATGGAAATCATCTTGCCTCTCGAGGGTCTGATCGACAAGGAAGCGGAGCGAGCCAAGATGCGAAAGAGCCTGTCTGATTTCGAGAAGCAGATCGGCGGCCTGCGGGCCAAGCTGGGGAACGAGTCGTTCGTGGCGCGAGCGCCGGCGGAGGTCGTCGCGCAGTCGCGTGCCAAGCTCGCCGAGCTCGAATCACAGCGCGACGCGGTGGCCGGTCTCTTGAACGGAGCCTGAAGTGTCGCCTTGCGTTGACGATGCGCACCAAGTCATCTATGATCGGAACAGTGAGCGGCTCGGGCCCGAAGCCTTGAGGGTGAGACGGTGCCATCAATGTTGGCCTGGCTCGTCCTCCCCTGCTCCTTGAATGGAAGAGGTGAGAGTGCCGTGGCGGTTCAGATGGAGCTCACGCGGATCATCATCAACGAGACCAGTGATTCGCATATCATCTTTCTCAAAGAGATCGATGGCGAACGAATGTTTCCGATCGTGATCGGAATATTCGAGGCGACGAGCATTGATCGGCGGGTGCGGAATCAGCCGAGCCCGCGGCCGCTGACGCACGACTTGCTGGCCAATGCGATCGACCTTCTTGGGGGGCGATTTGCAGGATATTTACATCAACGAGCTCCGCGAGCACACGTATTTCGCCAAGCTGCGGATCCGCCACGAGGGAGAGTTGGTCGAGGTCGATTCACGGCCGAGCGACGCGATCGCACTGGCGGTGACGGTCGACGTGCCGATCTTCGTCGCCGACGACATCCTCGACGAGGTCGAGCCATCAGTAGACTGTGCCTGACACGGTGACCTCGATTGAAGTGAAGAGGAACGTCTGTTTGCCGGCTCGAGCGTCGAACTTGCACGAACCGGAGGGGTGCCAGAGTGGTCGATTGGGACGGTCTTGAAAACCGTAGTAGGTGCAAGCCTACCGTGGGTTCGAATCCCACCCCCTCCGCTGCCTTTGAGATCCTCACGAGCTGACAATGTCGGCCCGACCTGGCGCACCGGTTCCGCGGTGGCGGCGGGCGTCGATCGTGACGAAATCGCGCCGGCGTGGCGGAATGGCAGACGCTGAGGACTTAAAATCCTCTGGGCGGTAACGCCCGTGTGGGTTCGAATCCCACCGCCGGTATTGAACTCACGACGAAAAGTGGACGCGTATTTGCCTAACGGACTTGGTAACACGCCCGGCGTCGCATCGGGGTGGCGTTTCCCATTTCGTTGACGTTGAACGGAGTGACGTATCGTGTCCCCGGAACCCCGGGGGGGTCTAGCAAGCGGCCGGCGGCGGGCTATCCAGACGGCGCAGGCTCGCGGCGGATCGTCGCCGACTCGGACCGTTGATTTGCTCACCGCGGCCGCCCGGACAATGCGCCCGATCATCGAAGCATCGACGAGAACAGGTAGATCAACGGCAAGACAAAGCCCCCGACGCCGATCAGCGCCAGAGGGAGCAGAGCCAGCACGATGATCGCGGTCCCCGGCCCCGCTTCGCCGCGGCGGAACCGGCGGACGACTTCATTACCGCCGAGGACCGTGGCCGCGAGCGCGAGTCCGATGACAGCCATGAACCCGACATGCGTCATCAGTTCCTGGCGCGGGGACAGCGGGGGGCCCCACGACACCAACGTAGCCCCGGCCGGCTTCGGTCGTGGCGGCGTCAAGAGCCTCGCCAAGCCACGAAATGAAGCCGAGCGCAGTCACGGCGGTGAAGATCGCAATCAAGGCCCGCCATTGCCACGCCGTCAGCGTCGGCAACCTGGCCAGAACGCGCCCGGTCGCGCGGTTGCTGCTCCCGGCGATCGAGGCAAAGGGCTGGTAGCCCCGCCAATGGTCCAGGCGATCGTGTTGAATATTACTGCGTAGACGGCCACAGCGGGCCGGGCGAAGGCGTCGTCTACCTCGCCGGAGATGCCCGTGCCGATGTAAAGACCGCCCAAAACGCCAGCCGCTGCGCCGACGACCATCATAAAAACGCCCCGGGCCCCAGCGCCCCAGCGGAGCGGCCACGTCGCGCGGAAGATCGCCGCGCACAGTAACCCCACAATCCCCATAACCACGGCGGCGTACACCATGATCCCGATCCCTGTGAACGAGGATCGCCCGCGAGAATTCTGCTGCCCAAGGCTGAAAATCGCCCCCGCGCAGGCGATCGCCCCGGCCGCAGCCGTCAGAAAAGCCCGCCGCATGGGGAAAGGACGCGGCGAGACACCGGTTCGTGCGGTCTTCGGTTCAATTCCATCGTTGTGAGCCATCGTCTTCGGCCCGGGACAAGTGAACCTCGCTGATACCTGGCGCGGCTCTGAGTCTATGCTGAGCAAGGCGTTCCTGGAAGCCGAATATATTCGAGTCACACCGGCGCGCGAAATGGACATGTTACTCCTGATGGACCTTTATCCAGCGACTTCCTTGACTGACTTGTCAGCACGCTGCTGCTGGCAGAACTTTGTACGATCGCGACCAGGAGCCGGTCACGAAGATGAGCACGGCTCCTGCGACAATCTCGACAGCATCGCGATCGAACCCGATCAGCGGGCTGGCGCGTTCTGACGGCAGGTGACAGACGGGGCCCCCGTCGACAATTCTGAGGGCGGAAAACAAATGGGCGGCAGAAAAACCGGGTGCGGCTTTGTGTTATTCGGGCTGTTCTTCGTTGCGGGATGCGGAGCGTTGGTGATGCTCGTGGGGGCATTCCTGCTGACAGACTGGCGAGCGAACTACCGGTATCAACCGAAGTCTTGCGTGGTGCTCGACAGGAGGCTCCAAGTGCAGCACGATGTCAACATTGGCCCTCGACGCGTACCTGGGCCTTCCTACCATCCGGAGATCAGGATCCGGTACGAGGTCGACGGACGGAAATACGAGCTCTGGACCTACGACGCGGTTCCCACGTGGTACCCCGACAAAGGCGGCCAACAGGCAATCCTCGACAGCTTCCAGGTGGGAAGGACTTACCCGTGCTGGTACGACCCGGACCGACCAGAGAAGGCCATCCTGGTGCGAGGCCACGCCTGGGCCCCTTTCCTCCTATTGTTTGTACCGTTGGCGTTCATGACCGTCGGGGCCATCGGGATGTTCAACGCGCGGGAGAATCGCGAGAAGACCGCACTCGATTTGTCGCAGAGCTCGCGGCGAACCCTGCCGTATCGCTTACGCTGCGACTCGGACTCGGGCTGTACTGTATGGGCCTGCCTGCTATTCGCTCTCTGCTGGAACGGGATCTCTATCCCCCTCGTCATCCTCATGATTGCTGGCCGTCTCGGATTAAGCTGGGCGCAGCCCAGCATGCCGGGGCAGGCCGAGTTCTTCACGATCCTGTTAGCGCTGGCGGGTCTTTTCTTTGTCGTCCTGGCCGTGGCCTTTGTTATTACTAACCTTCTCATTGCCATCGGCGTCGGGCCGACGATCGTCGAGCTTTCACGTCATCCGCTCGAGCCCGGGCAGCCCTTCGAGGTATTCGTCTCGCAAGTTGCGCGGCGGAGTTTGAAGATGAACAGCCTGCGACTGGTCTGCAACTGCGACGAGTCGGCCCCAACCAGCGGCCCGGAGCGTCGCGTGTCCGGGACTCGTCGCGTCTATGAGCAAGAGATCCTGGCACTCGACAACTTCGCGTTGGAGCCCGGATTGCCGCTCGAGGCCCGAGCCGACTTCACGCTCCCGCACGACGCCATGCATTCAATTCAGACGGCAGACAAATGGGTGCGCTGGAAGCTGGTCGTCCGGTGCGACATCGCTGGTTGGCCCGATTTCGATCGCGAGTTTCCATTCGTGGTCCGGCCGTCAGAATTGGAAAGGACATGAATCGCAGCCCCCGATCGGTCCCCGAACCCTTCAATATTGTTTGGTCTATGGCTGTTGCCGTGCCCGTCTCGGTTCCCGCCCAGACACAAGGCGGAAATGATGACGCCAGACCCATGGTCCAGGGGTGCCACGGTCAATGCAAGGCGAGCCGGGAGTGGACGTGTTTCTAATGAAACAACATCAGGGAACGAAACATGCCTTCGCCGACTTCAGGACTGTCGGAGGTGATCCGACGATCGATCCGATCCGGCCCTGCGACCCGACTTGGTAAGAACTTGGTAGGGCAAGTGGCCGTGTCAGCCCAATGCGGCTACAATCGATCCGGATAGAGCCAGCGATGTAAATGGCTTTCAGAACAACGACTTAAACGCCACCCCTACGTCAGCCCAATGCCACGCTCGCGGCAGACACTGAGGACTTAAAATCCTATGGGCGGTAACGCCCGTGTGGGTTTGAATCCCACCGCCGGTAATTGAGGCGAACCGAAGGAAAGCGACAGAACCCCCAAATCCCGTCGATTTCGCAACGCAGGAATCCGTTCGCTCGATCACGTCAATGCGTCCGCAGGCGAATGAGGGCGGACGAGAACGGGCGCAATTCACTCTGACGATCACTACAGGTCCGCTATCTGTTCCTGAGGTCACGTTCGAGTCAGGGCTGTTTCATTTTCCCTGGGAGGGCGAGCGTGGCGTGGTGCAAGGTTGAGCTTGCACCACTCTCGCGTTCATCGCGTTTTCATTGACGAACCACGCGGCGCCGAAGCGCCGCGCCTTTGTTGGAGTTCCGCCTTCAGGCGACTTTCACGAACTCAATGATTGCGCCTGAATGCGAGATTTCAACGGACCGCCGCGCGACGGAAACGGGCTGACCCAAGCGTGGGTTCTGAATCGTCGCCGACCTTCGCCGCAGTGCATGTCCAAGCGTGGGTTTGCCGCCGACTCTGATGTCGCGACATTCCAATCGGCGAGCAACTGCTCGGCCTCGGGCTTGTTCGTGGCGTGGGGGTCGGAAACATACCGACGCAGCAGCGCAAGAGCGTCGACAATTGCCTTCGCGTCGAGCTTTCTCTTCGCCGAATCGAGGATGGAATCGGCCGCCCACTCGGTGCGCCGCGTCCGAACCCTTTCAAGAGCCGCGACCGCGATGGCCTTTCCGAAACATCCGTCGCGGCCATCGCCTTCATCAATCGCTGTTCGACGTCCTCTCCATCTCTCGAGCGACCCTGCTTTATCCAGTCGTCGGCCCCTTTGTCTGCGTCCTTCACTTCCGTATTCGCAGCGTCGATTCGCGCCTGCCGTTTCCATTTCGCGGGTGCACCCTGTCCGTGGATCAGCTAGAGCTGCTCGGCCAGGCCAATCCATCGCTGGTGCCCGCAAGTGCGTGCGGCGTGAAGGCCACCCCGAACAGGAGCACGATCGGTATAGGCCAATCCATGGTGGCGCCCGCAAGTGCGTGCGGGGCTTGCTCACTTGGTGCCAGGCGGCATGACTATCTTTTTGATCTCTTCGGGCGGGTCGCCGAGGATGGGCTCGCCTGCGGCCAAGGTAATGGTCTGATAGGTTGCCTGGCCGACGACCGGCGCGAAGGCCGTAGTGCTGAGGTACACTGGTTCGGCTTTCTGGTTGGCCACTTCGAGGAAGATGCTGGGGGCGTTGGAAGATGCCGTGCGCGCGGCATCTCCTTGCGTGCCGCCCTGGGTACCGGGGGCGTAGTTGATGAGGAAGTAGCCGGTGGAGTCGGTGTAGGCGAAGCCGTACTCGCGCAGGTAGGTCTTCTGCGCATCGACGAGGAACACGGTGTATTTGGGGAGTGCCGCGAGGCTGGCGTCAACGATTCGGCCCTGCAAGGCCCAGCCAGTGGCGGCGACAGTGGGCTTCGGGGTGTTGAGCTGGAGGCTGGCAAGCTGAGCGCGTGCGATGGCTGTTTTGGTCGCGTCGACCGCGCTTTGAGCGGCTTTGGCCTCGGTTGAGTTTTTGCCGTGCTGGGCGACGGCCAGCGTGGCGGCGCGGGTGCGGGACGAGAGGCGCGCCTGCTGGACCAGGCGGAGATTGTGGACGGCGGCGGCGACGGCGGTGTCGGCGGAGCTGACGACTGCGGGGAGTGTGGCGGTCAACTGTGCCGAGGCCGATCTGGCGTCAAGGGTGATGGCTGTGCTCATTTTCGGGTGATCCTTTCGCGTGCTTCCCGCTGGAATGTTTCAGGGAGGGTCAGCATCATTCGCTTGGATTTCGAGACTCCATGGAACTCAACGCTCGGAGCAAAGGGTGTCGATGAGGACGAAGTTGGGTGTCGCGTGCTTCCACTTGCTGACGGCGAAGACTTCGAGACAATACGTCGCAATGTTCTGAGTGGTGAAGTTGAGGATGCCGAGCGTGACGCCGGAGTAGGCGACGCCGAAGGGAATGGCCTCCTGCATGCGGTTGTTAGTGGCCTGGAGAGAGAAGCCGAGAATCACGGCGTCCGCGAGCGCGGTCAAGCCCGGGCCGTCGACCCAGAGTTGGTTGTTCGAGAAGAGCACGTGGTCGAGCGATGCGACGGCGACCGAGGCAAGGCCGCGGATCGTGCTTACTCGGCTTTCGAGCTGGCAGATGTTGTTTGTGAATTGGACGGAGCCGTTGGAGCTGTCGGCCAGGTTGCTGGGGGTCACGCTGAAGTCGGTGCTTTCCCTGGCCGCCAGGAGGTCCTCGAAGAGCAGGAGCAGCCCGGCCAGCTCGAGGGCAATGCCGAAGTTGAGGATGCCGACGGTCATCGCCCCGGCAAAAGTGCCGAGTGACCTGGGGTCGGCAGCATTGAAGTCCAATCGAGCGACCGCTTCAGACCGGACCACGACGGTTCCGCCAGTGGAAAAGTGGTTATTGACGATGGAGAACGGGCCCAGACCGCCCGCGTAAAGTGCCAATCCCAGCGGCACGCGCACCTGATTTTCAGCGACGCGCAGCGCGGGCAATCCAGGGGCGAAGCGCGGCGTCGAAAGCTTCTCGATGGCGCCGGCGTTGTCGGTCTCGCTGGCCTTGATCCAGGCCGAGGAGTCAGACGTGTCCAGGGCGATCGGGGTGACAAGGTCAAGGTAGATGCCTCCGCGCACGCCGCCGTAGGAGTCCTGAAACTCAGTGGACGCGGTGGTCAGGTCGCGGGTTTCGCGGATAACGTTGCGGCTGATCTCGACCCCTTCGCCATGGAGAACGAAGATGCCGCAGACCTCGGCACCGCTCGTGTATCCAAAGTCGGTTACGGTGTTGTCGCGAATGGCGAGGTTCTGGACGTCGGGAAGGCTGATGGCCCCGTAGCCAAACGTGGAGTGGTCCTTGTTGAAGGCTTGCATGCGGCGCTCGAACGTGTGGGAGATCACGTTGGCGATAATGCTCACGTTGGCCAGAGAGATAATTTCGAGGTCTGTGTTGAGGTCGAAGAAGCCGATCGGGCCAATCCCGCTCATTCCGAACGAGGTGATGACATTGCGGGCAATGAGGACATTTTCGATCAGGCCCTCCTGCCGCGACTCTGGAGGTGGTCGAGGTGCCGGTCTCTTCCGGGTTCGTGATCCCGCCCGAGCCGCCGGTAGAGCAAGTGCTTTCAAGTACGGTCACGAGGCCGATGAATTTGCCGCTGTCGACTCCCTGCTTCGCTTGCTCGATGATGTTTCCCAGTGTAATGCCGTTGCGGGCGCCCCCCTCGACAATGTTCTCAGTAATAAAAATGTCTTTAGACGGCCCCGCGATCTGGATGCCACCGCAGGCTCTGTACTTGAACCGACTGAGAGAGCCGACGGGGTCGCGGTTGTTAACTTCAGCCTGCCTGGTATCACTCTCGCGTTCGCGTCGATCAGCGCTTTTGGACACGGTAACGGTGTTGCGGTGAAAGTAAAGCGCTTCACCGCTCAGGTAGACGGCTGAAAACCTGTTTGCGACATTGCCCGTGATGATGGTAGATCGCTCGATGTGGAGATTGTGGACGTACAGCCCGGCGATGGCCGGCCAGACGGATGCGGCTCACTGTGAGTTCTTCGAGCCTGATCACCTTGTTCGAGGCGGCGTAGTCGAAGATGCGCTCGTCGGAGTCGGGATTGCGGTCCATCAGGATGCCGATGTCCTCCGTATCCGCGGTGATCGAGAACTCGCGAAGCTCGATGTTCTCGCAGTCCAGGACGGTGAAGACAGCGGAATGGGTCTTGCCCACTTTTTTCGATCCGCCCGATGGCTTCCGTCTCGTCGGGTCGAGCGAGCCAGACTTAACGTGGGTATGGGCTCCGCAGCCGCGAATCACCACGTTGTGCTTGCTGGAGATGGTGAAGTTCCCGTAGAAGTCGCCTGGCAAGAGGCAAATTTCGCCGCCGGCCCTGGGAAGGGCGTCGATGGCCTGCTGGATGGTGCTGAATCCGCCCCCCTTGCCGACCGAGTAGGTGCAACAGCAGCCGCAGTCGGTCGAAGTGCCGGTCGCTGCGCGGCAGTTGGTGGCGCCGGGAGATGCGCCGAAGGTGACGATGGCGAGCTTGGTGAAGTGGTGGTAGATGCCGCGCGGGGGCGCCTGGTCGAGGTGGTCGATCTTGCCGTCGGCGGTCCGCGCGGCGAAGTTCCAGAAGTTCATCGGCAGGAGGTTACCGTTCGCCACGGTGAGTCCGAAGCTCACCACGATGCCGTTTTCAAGCTGGACCTGGGTTCCGGCCGGGGGGACTGGAATGCCGCCGGCACCCTTCGGCAGTCCGCCCTGCGCCGGCGGCGTCGAGGTCGAAGTACGGGTTGTTGTTGCTGTCGAGGATCTTGCCCCTTTGGTCCCAGCGGATGATACGCGTGTAGCGATCAGTGGCTGGCGGTGTGCTCGCCAGGGGCGCGATGAGCGTGATGGTCATGCTGGAGGGTGTAACAAAGTCAATCTTCGCGAGTTCGCCCGGCTGGCAGTTGTCGTCGTTGGTCTGGCCGGTGATCTCGATCCAGTCGCCGGCCT
Organism: uncultured Planctomycetota bacterium; assembly: GCA_963818265.1. Classification (GTDB taxonomy): domain Bacteria; phylum Planctomycetota; class Planctomycetia; order Isosphaerales; family Isosphaeraceae; genus CAWFRS01. The sequence continues at coordinate 115,689 of CAWFRS010000002.1, forward strand.
TGAAGCCGAGCACCTGGTCGCGGCCCAGGCTCTCCGCGGTGAGGACAGTGGTGGGGTTGCCCTGGGTATTGGTGCCCGAGCCAACGCCGGTGATGCTCGTCTGGACGGAAGCGTTTTCACGGGACCACTTGAAGGTAGCGCCTGCGCTTCCGGCCGTGCCGGGGGCGTGGATCTCGACGCGGTAGAACTGGTTTTCCTGACCGGTATAGCCGGTCCCGGTCGTCAGGCAGCAGGGGCCGGATGGGCCGCTCGAAATGAGCCCGTTCGATAGCCAGCCGGAGCTTGCCGGCCAGGGAATGGCCGAGTCGGGGGTAGAGCAGTCCCAGGTGACGGTGACTGGCGCCGCGGTCGGGTTGAAGACGGCGTTGCTCGACTTGCCGGTCCAGGCGGCTGTGGCCGTCGGCGTGCCCTTGATTGAGGTGACCATCATCGGGCCGGAAGCGGGGACAGTGCCGACGACGATGGCCGTTGCGTTGCTGCCGGTTTGGTTAACAGTCTCGCCCGGCTCAAAGCCAGAGCCCGGCGTGGGCGTGGCCACCGTGCCCGCAATCGACGACTCGGTCATCGCCATGAGATTGACCTGCCAGGCGGTCTGCACGCGGCCGGTGGTGTCGATGCCAATGGCGGGGTCGATGAGCCGCCGATCCTCAATGAACGTGACGGGACGCTGCCAGACGTCGAGGTAGGCGAGATAGGGACCGTCGTCGGTCGGCAAACTCGCGCCTGGAGGCCGCGGCTGGCTGGTGAAGGGAATCGAATTGGTCGAATCGAGGGGGAGGATCGTAGCCGGCGGCGGCTGCGGAGTGTTCGAGAGTTCCTCGAGCGCGGGATCGAAGACGGCAATTTTGTGCGGGCCGTGGTTCTCGACCAGGATGCCGTCCAGGTACATGCGGCCGAACCCGATGTTGAGCGAGTTCGTCTTGCCGGAAGTGCCGGCCGCGATCAGGAAGGCGTATGGCGTGGTGGCGGGGTAGAACACGTGGCCGAGCGCGTCGAGTGTACCGGCGCGGTGCGCGGGAGAATTCGGCGCGTTGCTCATTCCAGTCCGCATCGGTCTGGACGCGGCCCTGCTCCATGACCACTCCGGAGTAGTCATTGCAGGGGTTGAAGGTGATGCGGCTCAAATCGAAGCTCATCGCGGATCTCTCCTGGTGGTGCCCGGGTGCCGCCCCCGGGGCTGTTAAAAGCGTCGCGGCCAAGTCCGGCGTCAGGTCTGGTAAATGAGCCCGATGTCTAGACCCACGGGCGTGTACTCCTTGAGGCGGATCGTGAGGTCCGACTCGCGTTGCGGGGCGAGCAGGAAGTGGAACGCGCCCATCTCGCCGCCGTCATCGGCCCCGCGTCGGATCGTCGAATCGGTACAGGCGAGCATCTTGAGATAGTCCGGGTGGCCAAACTGCATGGCGATAAAGAGCGGCGTGGGCATCGCGAGCGCCTGCTCGACGCACTTGAAGCGGCGCGGCGTGATGGCGTGGATGGGCAGGAAGCTGAAGCGGACGCAGCCGGCCTGGAGTCGGTCGGAGATCAGTCCCGAAGGCCACGCATTGCTTGAGACAGCCCACACGATGGAATCGGAAACCAGGACGAGCTCGTGGGCGTGGACCTTGCCGACGACGGTGCAGCCCGTGAGGGTCAACGGCGCCCCGCCGACCGTGGTCAAGCTTGCGCCGTCGGGCGCGGAGTAGGCGACGCCGCCGAGCGCGGTCGCGTCCACGATCGAGTCGCCGAGCGTGGCGGTGGCGAGACTGCTCACCTGGATCGCGCCCGAGGATGGAAAGGCTCGATTGGAGGGCGACTCCGGACGCCTCGACGAGAATGGCCGGCGCGTCGGGATGGACAGGCTGGCCGTTTGTCTGGACAGACCAGCCTGGAACCAGCGTGGTGTGGGTGAGGTTGAGCATGGCGAGGTTATTCGCCGAGCCGCCGGCCTTCGTGGGGGGCACGTGCAAGAGCGCGAGGGAGCCGGCGCCGGGCGACATACCGGTGCCGCCGGCGATGACGAGACCGTTCAAGATGAGCTCGCTGCCCTTATCGCCGGTGACGGAAATCTCGCCCGCGAGCAGCAGCGTGGGGCGTGCGCCGTCGCGGGCGCGCAGTTCGAGCGTGACGCCCTTCGGCAGGTCGATCGCGATGGGGCTCGCGAGCGGGTAGGTTCCGCTGTCTTGTATCTCGACGGCGATCTGACCGTTGGTGCCGAAGAGAGTCATGGCCTGCGCAATCGCGTCGGGGATCGACAGGGCAGTCGCACCGCCGCACTGGATGATCCATTCTTCGCTGGTGACCAGGAACGTGGGTTCGCGCTCGTATTCGCCGCCGCCCACGGGAGCGTTGAAGCCGTAGTGATAAGAGACGGAAAGCGGAGGCTGGGATTGGCCCGCGGCGACCGGCGGTAGCGCGATGCGGCCCAGGTCGGGATCGATCAGCGCGGCGAACGGGCTTGTCGAAGCGGGAAGGTTGTTCCAGGAACCGTCGGGGCCGGAGAGATTGGCGACCTGAAGCTGGTAGGGATTGAGTAGCTGGCCGCTCTGAACGAGCGCCAGGCTGGCGCCGATACCGTAATATGCGGTGCCCACGCCTTTCTGCATGTCGGCGCAGAGACGCCAGCCGCGCCAGCCGGTCGGGAACGTTGACGGGCGTGGCCGGGGCGGTGATGGGGTCGCCCTGGGATATGGCGGCGTGAAAGAGCGGCTGATCGATGCCCAGCGAGCTGAAGCGAAAGCAATTGGGGCTTGCCGTCGAGACGGTGGGCACGCCTGACGTGACCGAGTATGCGCCGAGCGACCAGAGGTAGACGCCGATGTTCTGGATGTTGGGGCGCGGCAGGCCCGTCGCCTGGTTTCCGAACGGGGTCGGATTGCGCACGTCGACCTTCCGGGTCAGCCTCGAGAAGCCGCTATTTCGATAGAAACGAGGCTGCCAGCCGCGCACGTCCGGGGCGTAATGGTTGAAGCGGCGGACGTGCTTCATGTACTGGGTGTCGGCGAGGATCTCGAAGAACTCGACCGCGTGCGCCCCCAGCCGGTGACGTCGCGGGCCAGCTCCTCGAGGACGAGCACCGTCCCCTTGCGGCGACGGAAGCCGATCGTGTTGGCGACCTCCGAGCGGGGGTTGTCGACGGTGGGGGCGATTCCGTGGATCGACTGGTAGCCAATCAAGTCGCCGATGTAGGGGATGACCCAGGGCGCGCAGGTCTCGATGAACTGGTCGTCGTAAAGCTGGTCGAGGTCGGCGGCGAAGGCCTCAAGCTGCTCCTCGACGACCATGACGAGCGATTCAAGTGGGCCGCGCTGGGATTTGGCGACCAGGGCGTCGAGCTCGGACTGCTCGGCGACGGTGAGTGGGATGGCGGAGCTCTGGAGCGTGGTGAGCCGCACCTGCTCGTGGGGCGAGAGCAGTTTCATGGACGTGGCGATTTGCCCGTCGCGAAGACGGTAAATCGCGGGAACGAGCTGGAAGAGGTTGAAGCTCATGACATGGCCCCCAGCACGACGGCGGATGGGTCTGGATTGAGAACGAGGATGTCAGCCGGCGGCGGCAGTGCGCCGATGGTTGCAACGGGTATGGCCGAGCAGATACGCGCGGCCGATCCGGATCTGGGCCGACTGAGATTGACCTTGCCGGCGATCCAGGCGTTCCACGTGGCGATCGAGAAACCGGCGCTGCCGAGGTCTCCAGCGTTGCTGGTCGGACCCAGGGTGAGCTTGGTGACGTTCACGGCGAGAACACCGGGAACGGCCTGGATGAGCGCCGCAACTTCATCTCCGGAGACGCCCTGGCCGAAGGTGCGGTTCGCAAAGCTGTAAGTGGAATAAAGCTGGTCGAGGATCGCGGCCTGGACCGCTGCCTGGGAAGAGGGTGAGCGATATGCCGGCTGGTAAGCGACGCCGGCTTCGAGACCGAAGAGCGTTTCCAGGAAGCTCTGGGCTTGCACGAGAACGTTGGGGTTTCCAAAGGCTTCAAGGGCGGCGACGAGGTTTGCGAGGGTCAGATTGCCGGGCGGCAGGGCCTGGCCGTCGCTCGAGGCGACGGTGACGAACACGCCGCGGTTGACTCCGTTCGGTATCCAGAGGGCATAAGCCTTGCGCGATGCCGGCGAAGCTGGCGGCCAGCCTCTGATAGTCGTCGATTGAAACGGCACGGCCCAGGGTGAGCACCGAGAGCGGGGCACTCGCACGAATTCCCGAGGCGGTTTGCGCATCCTGACCGCCGGTGGCGGCCATGGGGTTCGAGACGCCGCTGACGCCGAGCGGGCGATCGACCAGCGTCGTGATCTGGCCGGCGCCGACATTGCCGGCTGAGCCGATGCCGACGCGGTAGTTGGCGATGACGTTGCTCGAGCCGGTGGGCAGCATTGATCCTTCGACGCCGTCGCCACAGCCGATTTTCGCGGCACCCTTGGGCAGGTTCATGACGTCGAAGACTGTCGCCGACGGGGCCTGTTTGTAGAGCGACTGGACCTCGATCCAGGCGGCGCCGTTGACCTTCACCTGGAGCGAGCTCTGGCTGCCGGTGGGCGTGGCGGCCTGGACGTAGGTGAGCGGGGTCTGCTTGAGGGTGAAACTCTGGTTCGGCACCTGCGCGTTGCCGGAGCCCAGCATTTCGGTGACAGGACTGCCCCCCGTCGCGACGCCGACGTTGGCGTTCACCGCGGTCATCGTCCGGTCGTAGCAGTTCTGCAACGGGTTGGCGATCGTGATCCGCGTGCGGGGAACGGGGTTGGTTGCCGAGACGGGGACGGGCGAAACCGAGGAGACGAGGGCGACCTCCTGGGTCACGGGCGAACTTGACGGCGCCAGAGCCAGGGTGAAGTTTTTGAGCGCGGTGGTGACCTCACCGGGGCGGCCCTGTGGATCGGCGACGACCAGGGGGATTTCGGCGCTGGATTCGAGCCAGGAAGGAATGGGCTTGCCAGCGCTCACGTTGCCGGGAGGCTGAAGGATGGTGAGCTGATCGCCGACCTTGAACTGCACCTTGGCAGATCCGTCGTAGGGGGTGAAGACGATTCCGGCGGCGTTGACGTTCACGATCTGGCTTTTACCGACGATGGCGATCGCGGTGATGCCGGCCAGGTCATCCCATACGCCTTCGAGATCGATGAGCGTTCCGTAGAGGGGATGGTCCAGCGGCTGCTCGGCGGCCGGCAGCAGCTCGCTTTGCGCGAGGGCCGAGGTGACACGCGTCAAGCCGTAATAATTGTCGAGTTTTTTGGGTGTGTCGACGCTGAGGCGCGTGACTTTGGCGCTCATCGCGTAGTCGTTGCGCGTGGTTGTGGTCACGTGCTGGACGTTATAGAGCGACACCTCTCCCGAGGGCGTTCGGGAGACGTCCCCGGTAGGCCGGATGAGGGCAACCCAGCCATTCGAGGTGATCTTTCCGTAGACGGCATCGAGATCGATGAGCTGCTCGTCGCCGAGCCACTTCTGGTTGACGATGTCCCAGCCGAACGTCCAGTCGAGGATGCCGAGGCGGCCGGGCGCGACCATGTAATTTCCCGAGCCGGGCAGCGTCGTACAGGCGAGCGCCGCCTCCGTCGAGCCGGCGCCTCTGGGCAGCAGGAGGGGACTGAGGGCGCTGAAGCCAAACAGCGCGGCTCGCTGGCGCAAGGCGTAGAACCGTGGGCTCTGTTGCGCGGTCTTCGGGCCCAGCGGCTCGACCCACGTGACCAGCGTACGCACGTTGACGGCGTCGATCGAAACGGAGCTGACGAGGCGCAGGTCCCAGAAGTTGCTCGATGGATCGTTGAGCCGCTCGTTGCCGACGATCAAGAAAGCGTCGCCTGGCTGCAATTGTGTGGACGTCCCGTCGAGGTAGACGCTCGTATCCCCGGACCGCGGCGACCAGGGATTGCCGGTCTGGACCGCAAGCGCGTTCCACGTGGGTTTGCCGAGGATGTCGGCCGAGGTCTGGAACGATTGCGGGATCTGGCCTTGCGCGGGAACGCTTTGCACGGTTGTCCCCGCGGGAATCGTGATGGCGTTCGAGCTTGGGTTGGTGGGCAGTCCCGGCGCGGAGCTCAGCGTGAAGGCCAGATGGACGATCGCCGAGACGCCGGGTGCGGGTTGATAGCCAATGAGCTGGCTGAGCTGGGTGAGCGAGTAGAGCTGGTTCGCGGTGCGCAGATAACTCTCGCTGGCCAGGCGTTCCTGGTAGAAGGTGAGGATGTCGAGGACCAAGGCGCTCGCGTCGAGTAGCGCAATCGAATAGTCGTCATCCGCGCGCGTCGTGAGCCCGGCGAGCGCCGGGTAGTCGGAGCTCGAGAGCCGCGCCAGCATGGAATCCTTGAACGTGGCCCAGGTGCCGGTGCGATAGGCGATCGAGGACTGGCCGGGCGGATTCGACTCGCCCCGCGGGGTCTGCACGGCGATGCCGGCACAGCAGCCGCAGGTGCAGTTCGCGTCTCCGTTGCAGCTCATCGGTGCCTCACTTTCCACCCACCATGTTCAGGGTCAGCCGGCCGTTGCCGGGCAGGCTGGGATCGTTCGCGAGTTGCGCGACCTGGAACGGGCCCATGGGGATATAGCCCTGTCGCAGGTACGTTCGGGTGTTCTGGCCCTGGGGCTCGAAGACGGTTGCAGTGACAGTCTGGACGCCGGCGACCCCGCGCGCGGCAGTGTAGAGTGGGCTCAGGTAGACAGGCTGGCCGAGCTCGAAATTCGCAGGCGAGAAGTAGGCTGGTGCGCCGCTCTTGAGCGTGCCCGAGCCGAGGGCCTGCATGAGCTGCCCCTTGACATCGAGCTGGAAGTAGTCGGGGTCGACGCAGATCGAGAGCGTGATCTGAAGTGAGACATATTGTGGCGGCTCGATGACGGCGTCCTGGCCGGCGAGGCGGTACTGGTTGACGCTCCGGGTCAGGCTGCGGCGCAGGGACTTCGAGAGCGGGCCGTTGTTCACGGGCTCGGCAGTGATGAAGACCGTAAACCAGCTTCCCGTCCAGCGGAGGGTTGCAGCAGCGTCTTCGATCAGCGGGTTTCGCTCGACGATGTTGACGTAGTCTTGCATGGTGACGGCGCGCTCCTGGGTCAGGAAGGCTTGTGGGGCGCGGGTTTGAATCTGAGAGTTCGTCTCGGGATCGACGCCCCCTGCGGCGGGCAGCGGATTGGTGCAGCTCTTGATCGCCGAGTCCGCAGCTCCGGCGGCAAAGTTGGTCAAGGAGTTCGCGCCCACGTTACCAGCCGTCCCGTTGCCCACGCGGAAGGTGGCGGAGAAGGTCATGCCTTGCAGTGGGAGCGCGCCGTTTATGCCGTCGCCGAAGCGCAAGAGAGCCGTGCCGTTGCTGTCGACCTCCATGACGAACTTGCGATCTTCAGGACCGGAGGCGAGCAGATCGGGCACCGTCGTCCAGGCGGGAAAGGGAGGGGTGGTGTCGATGTCGTCGGTGAGGGAGATCACCGGCTGAGCCTCATTGGGGGAGAAGTCCATGAGCTCGGACGCCGAGAGGCTGGGACTGGTGCTTCTTCAAAACTGACGACGCGGATGAGGTCCGAGGCCGCGTCGATCCTGGTCTCGACGGTCGAAAGCGACAGGTTGTTGAACTGCTCAATGAGCACTGGCAGCGAGACGCCATTGGCGCTGCCGGACGGGTTAAACACGACGAGCAGATTAAACACGTCGGGGTCGAGCAACTGGCCCTGGGCAACAACCGCAAACAACGGCGGCCAGGCCAGCGGCGAAGACGGCTGGACTGTGAGATAGGTTTGGCCGCCGCCGTCATTGAGGTCGAGCGTGCCGCTCACGGGGAGCGGTGTGGGGCCCGCTGGAAACGACGCTGGCACCGGCGCGGCCGGAGGAAAGGGGCCCGGGACCGAAAGAAACTCGGATGCAGCGAGGACTGTGCCAGCATAGTTAGCGGTGCCGGGGGTAAGCGAGAGGCCCGGGAAGTGTTCAAGGACGACGTTGCCAGGCATGCCGGCCGGGCCGCCCGGCGGCGCGAACACGACGGAGATGTCGAACTCGGAGGAATTGCTCGAATTGACGTTCGCCAGCACGCCGAAGTACTGCGGCCAATCGGCTGGATCAAGGGCAGAGACCATGAGCGACGTGAAGCCCCTGGCATCGCTCAGGCTCCCCCAGCCACTGGCGGCGAGCGGCTGCGCCGTGGTCGGGCTGCCGACCACCGGCAAGGGGACCGCCTGAGTGATGGGCCCCTCGGTGACGACGGGGCGAAAGCGTACCGGCAATGGATTCCGCCTGGGCGCGGCGCAGTGGTCGGCTGCCGGGTCGGGTGCAAAAAAGAGCGAGGGCGGCGGCACGGTGCCGAACGGAATACTGCTGAACGTGAGGCCGTGGTCGGCGAGCACGACGTTACCGAGTGCCACACTGACGTCGCTCTGCGAGGTGAGTAACCCGCTCGAGTCCAAGAATTGCGATGAGATGCAGACGGGCAAGGGCAGCGCAGTCGTCGGTGGACCACTCAATCTCGGTCACCGGCTGCGGCGTCTGCGCGGCGCTGGTGATCGCATTGCCGTCGACGTCGAAGAGAGGGTCGACGAGCGTGGCTCCAGAGGCGGTTTGCGTGGCGACGGCGGTCAGCCGAACCGCCCACCGATGGCGGATGTCGGCGTCAGCGGCGATGCCGGTCTGAGGGCCGAAAACTTCCTGAAAGATAATCACATCACCGGCCTGGAGTTTCGGGAAGGTTCCTTTCAGCGTGGCCTCGGTGGCACGCTTCGGAAGGCAGCAGTTATTGTCACCCCAGGTGTAGATAGACATCGAGTTGTGTTCGGGGAAGAGGTTGGCATCCTGCATCGGCTCGAAGGCCACGACGCCGGCGATGGTCGCGGCTTTTTCGTTGTGCGCACTGACTTCGAGCGAGCTGGGCATGCCGGGCGCCGTGGTGAAGAATCGGGTCACGATGCGGTCGAGGAAAGTCGGCGCGGTGACGGAAACTTGAATCCAGACGCGCGCATTGCAGCCTTCGCTGACCGAGTAATCGACTAGACGGGCATGACGCCGCAGCGAGATGCGGCTGCGTGCGGTGAGGAGGTAGGCCTCGGTGGTGACCGCGTCCTGCCGGTAACTCAACTGGTCGCCGGCGTAGGCCACCAGCTCGGCGAGCATGACGCCCATGTCGGCTTCGCTCGTTGCTCTCCAGGCTGGTAGAAGCTGGTTCATGCGGTCGAGCATGACCTGGCGGAAGGTTGGATAATCCTTTGCCAGATAGTTGATGGGCGGCGGCGTGGGCAGATCGTTCGGACAGTCAGGCGAAACGGGTGCGCAATCGATCTCGGGGCCGCACTGGACCTTGAAAGAAAAGGTCACTTCGGCTAGCTGCGGGTCGAATCCGGAGAGCGATTCTGTGACGTGAAATTGCTCCTCCGCCGCGGTCGCTGCGTCATTGACGAGCCGGAAGGTATAGGGAGAAAAATCGCCCCACTGGTTGACGCGCACGACAAGGATCTTCGTGGGATTGGTGAGCGCGCCGAAGTAGGCGACCTCGGCCGAGCTGGCCTGGGCGGGCAGGGCACTGGCCGGGCCGAGCCAGTCACACGTGATGTCGGTAATGCTCTCGCCGCCGGTGATCAGAACGTTGCTCGCGGTCAGCGTGGCTGGCACATCCTTCAGGCAGTAGACGAGCAGAAATCGCTGGCGCTCGGTGGGTACCGCAGCCGCCGCCTTGTCAATAACCTCGAGATAGTCGATGCCGTTGATCGGCGCAGGATTCAAGACGACGGCGGCCTTGCGGTTTTCATTGCAGCAGTCAAAGATCACGCAGTGCCTCCATACACGAAGGTCTGCACCTGGGTGATGCCCGTGTCCAGAGGCGCGTAGGTCACGGTGACGGTCAGGGTGGAGTCAACCGCGGAGGCGGCGACGGAGAGCACCTTGATCGAGCCCGAGAGCCACTTCTGAAGCGCACCCTGCACGGAGAACTGCGTGGCCGCGGCAATCTCCACGCCGATGGGCGCGAACGGCAATTGGAGCAATCCGCTGCCGAAGTCAGGCAGGTTGACGCGCTCGCCAGGTGACGTGAACAGCACCTGCTCGACCATCTGGCGCAGCAGGTCGGCGCCCGGATCGAGCGTCCGCCCGCGGCCGTCGAATTGGTAAGGAAAGTTCACGCCCATGTCGGTGTTCTCACTGTCGTGGACATTGTTGACTTTCAGGTCGCGAGAACGAATGTTTGTGCGCTCACCGGCAGCATCGGCGTTCCGGTGGGCACGCAGATGGAAACTCCGCTCAAGATGGCCACGGGCTGGCCGTTGGACTGGACGCAAAGCGAGCCCATGATCCACATCCCTGTGACGCAAGGGCCGTTGCCGGCCGGAGGCACGAAGGCGCAGCCGGCGACGGCCCAGGGAGCAGCGATGGTGGCGATGGGCATTCCGGAAACAAGAATTGTGGGGACAGGCACAGTGGGAGCGGCCATACCGCCGTGGGCACAGGTCACGACGGCTCCAACGTGCAAAATCGGTCCTGGCATCGCGTGTTCCTTGTAAACTTCGTGAGCGATTTGAATCCTCACGGACCCAGAATGGTGAGCGCGGTTTCGTTGATGGAGACCATCGGGCCGACGAGCCAGATGGAGGCCAGACCCGGCCCGGCGGTGATGTACACTCCCGTCTCGTTGACGACGAGCATGGGGCCGGCGGGACCGAGCGGGCTCATGAGGACGACTCCACCGGTCGCCGGCGTGGGCGCGGCGTCCGAGACCGAGATCGAGCTCTTGCCGGTGCTCATGAGCACGATGTTCTGGCCCAGCAAGGGCGGTACGGCGGGCGGAGGGACGTTGGCGTAGACCGGCACTTCGGCAGCACTGCCCCAGAAGCCGCCTGTCCAGATCGGATAGTCGGAATCGCCTTGCTCGAACTCGATCCATACCTGCGAGCCGATGGGCGGAACAATGAACATGCCGGCTTGAATGCCCGCGGCGGGCACGCACGGCAGCGCCCAGCTCGACGGGATCTCGCCCAGCACGTCCGGCACCTGGGCCATGATGCGACCCTGGAGCATCGGGTCGATGTTATTGATCACCAGGCCGCGAAACTTGCCGTAGTGGCGCTTGGGCTGGGTGTTCGTTGCGGGAGGCGCTGCCTGGCTCATGGGTTCACCGTGGAGACGGTCGAGACTAGACCGTTGCGAGTTAGAGTGAAGTTCTGTTTGTACTGGCCGCGCTTGATCCGGTGAGTGACGCTCTTGACGTAGTAAAGGCCGTCGAAGCAGTAGCCGGCGCCGCGCACGCCGACCAGGCCGCGCGCGCTGAGCACGCCGCCGTAGCGGGTGACGTCGAGCGAGCCCTCGCACGACACGATCTCAGAGCTGTCGGCGCCGGCCGCCAGGCCCATCATGATGGCCTGTGGAATGGAGGTTTTCGAGAGGTCGTCGCGGAACGAGACAAGGTCCGGCGGAAGAAGATTTGTCGGCAACGGCTGGATGGCGCCCAGGGGCGGCTGGAGCGGGTCGATCGGCGGGATCGGGATGGGGATGCTGATGCCGACCTGCTCGATGTAAGTATAGACGAGAGGGATCTTGCTCTTTTCCTGTTCAACTTTGAAGTGCATGGACTCGACATTCGAGTAGGCGTCCATATCGGCGTTGAGCGCGGGCTGTACGGAGCCGACCTTCACCTGCGGGCCCCAGTAGGCGGTGCTGGTGCCGACCGCGGGACCGGTCATGATATAGAAGACGTAGCCGACCTCTTCGGCCATCTTGCGGATGTATGCCAGGTCGGTGCCCTGCTGGCTGGGAATCGACTCGATGGGAAGGCAAATGTCAATCATGATGCTGGGAATGACGAGCGGAATGACGCCGAAGAATGCGTACTTGGCCAGGAGCAATGCGACCCGGGCCTCGCGCGGGCAGGCCGGAAACGGAAAACCGCTCCAGTTGGACTGATCCATGAGCGCGGTCAGGTCGCGCCCCAGCAGCGTGAGGGTGGAATTCGAGCCCTTGTCGCCGGGGGAAATCTCGTTCTGGGTGACGACGCCGTCGATCAGCACGTTGGCCTGGCCGTTGACAATCGCGACGAGAATGCATCGCATGAAGAGAAGCGGCAGCCCGCCGGTGATCAGGAAGATGACGTTGAGTGGCGATTGCTTGTCGACCGAGAAGGTGAGCCTGAAGCCGCTGGGCTCGATGTCGTGCGTGGTGACCTCGACCTCGGCGAGGCACTCGAGCACCGACGAGGGTACTGGCACAGCGATGACCGGGCCCATCATGAGTCTGAACTGCACGCTACTGAGCAATCGAGCCTCCCGGAATACCCTGAGGGGTCGTGATAGCCAGAACCGTGCCCGCTGTCTTGACCAGATCGTGGGGAGCCATGGCGCCATTCGCATCGCAGATCAACCAGGCCATGAGCGGGTCGCCAAGGAACTTGGCGGCAATGACGTCCAGGCGGTCGCCTTGCACTGTGGTGTACTTGTTGATGGTGGCGTAGTTCGGTGCGCCGGGCTGAGGGACGATCCGGCGCTCCAGATAAGTGATGACCTGCCCGGAGGGCGCGGTAAATTGCTGCACACCGAAGCCGTAGTAGCGGCTGTCGGTGGGGAACGTGACCGGCGGAACCACGCCTAGCCGCACCATCGCCGCGAGCGGGTAATTCATCTAGACCCAAAACAAGCGTAATATATTAGGCACCTTCTGTACAGTTCACAACAACACATGTCAAATGTGTAGACGTACCTTCTAAGTTCGAGGGCCTTCCGGCCCCGACATTCGGTCTCGATCTGTTTCGACTCATGCATCAGTCCCCTTTCTTTGCTCGGCGGCCTCGAGGGATCGGGGCATCCGGACCCCGACTTCAGTGGCTAATCCTTCAGCACAACCTGCACTCGTGGAGCCGCTCGACCAATCGCAGGAAGACGCCTTGCCACGGGTTCCAGGAGAGCATGCGGTAGATCAACCGGCGTCCGCCCCGCACGATCTGACAGGGCATCTCAATGAACGCCGCACGATACGTCGCGAACTCCATCCGCAAGAGGGTTCGCTTCTCAGTCGCGTGCTTCGCCTCGTGCCGCGGGGACACGGGGACCAGCAAGGCGCTCCAGGCCTTCAGGGTCCAGGCCAAGCTGGCCATCACCATATAGCCCCAGTTGCTCAACAGGTTGTCGACCGGCGTCGTCAGTGCATGCACGCCTGTCTTGAGCTGGGCGATCAGGTTCTCTTGATCACAGCGGTCATTGGCCGAGAACACGACTTCCTCGGCCGACATCACCCGGTCATTGGTGATATAAAAGAAGTAGCGATACTCCTCGAAGAGCCGCATCTGCCCTTGGTCGATCCCCAGCCGCTTGCGGACGACGATCATCCGATAACTCTTCTTACAGGCAGCCGGCCGATAATTGAACTCGGCAACCATCTCCTCGAGCAGATGGATGGTCTTGAAGCCACGCTCTCGGACGATCGCCGGCTTGATTCGTTCGGGTTGCCGGCGGGGGGCCGTCTGGATCACGTATCGCGGCGGTCGTTCCAGGAAGCTGTACGCTTGGTCCGGCAACGCGTCGGCCTCGGCCTTGAGGCAGTCGTGGGCCGCATAGCCGAAGATGAAGCGGACGTTCCCCGCATCGTCCCAGGAATCGAGGTCAGCGGTCTCGGCGATGGTCGAGCCATCCCGTGGCAGGATCCGCTCGTCCCAGAGATCCAGGTCCTTGTTCTCGGCGATCTTGGTGTCGCCGCGGAGCAAGACCCTCTTGAAGCCGGCCCGGATGCACAGCGCCACGGCCTTGTTCAGGTATTCGCCGGCCCGCTCCTGCGATGGGCGATTGCCGCTGCGATTGAGCAGGAACAGCGGTTCGGCCGTATTGGCCAGCGAGACCAAGAGCACATGGTAGCCCCAGAGGCCGTTGTAGGCGATGTCCACTCCCTGCTTGCACTCGGCATCGGTCGCGACGATGGTGCCGTCGGCGTCGATGATCGCCTCGTTGAAAAACTCGTCCGGTTGCTGTCTCCAGACCCGCAGACGCGCTTCGTTGAAGGCGTTCATCAAGTCGAGGACATCGGCCTCGGAGTCTGAAGCGGCGGCAGAAGTCGCCAGAGGTGGTCGGGTCGGGGATCCGTTGGGCCCCCAGAGCATCGAGATACACCTCGTCGTTGCGCAGCAGCTCGAGGTGTTCGAGGCGGCGGCCGCCGGCAAGGATGTTCAAGGCGATACTCAACACATGATCGGATTCGTGATAGGGGAGATGGCGTTTGAGCAGATGGAGGGTGTGATCGATCTCGTCGATCAGGCCGACCTTCTGGGCCAGCAGCAAAATGGCGCCGATCCCGCCGGCACTGAGACCGCGGACGCGATCGGCGTGTTCGTAGTGGATATTGGTCGCGGTCATCATCGGTATAGGCCGCTCGGGCCCCGGCGTGTTGTCGAGTCGGTTCTTGATTCGCCGTCGCGCTTCCTGGAAGAATCTCTTCTTGCGTGCCGCGTGTTTTTTTCGGAGAGTAGCGCTCACTCGAAAACCCCCTTGTCTTGGAATAGTGAGGATGTGTTCTTACCTCTATTATTCCAAAAACTCGCGGGGTTTTCGAGCTATTTCCCGGAAATCTTGCCGTTCGGGATATATATCACGCTTGGTTCAGGTCTAGATGCCTCCCAGTCCGAGATTGGTCAGTCCATAAGTCGGCGCCAGCGCGGCCAGAGTTTCTTTGTTAGTCAGGTAAGTCAGGAACATTCGCCCGCCGGGCGAGTTGAATCCCAGATCGTCGACCGAGAGCACCCGCATCCCCAGCGAGACCTTGGCGCGAATCGGATTCAGGTTGGGATTGAACGCTTCTTCGGTGATGGACAACTCGGTAAGGCGCACGGGGATAACCCGGTTGGCGCTCCAGACGAAGAGGGTAAGCGGCTGCTCGAGGGGAATGATTTCGAGCGTGCCGGCCGAGGCCATGGCGTCGTCGGCGAGCAGTGTTTCGACGGTCGGGTTGACGAGCATCTCGAGCTGGGCGAGCTGGGGATGAAGGCCGTACTTGACGGTGTTTGGATACTGCGTGGGGAACTCGAGCTGGTCGGTTGCGTCGAGCTCGGCCTCGAGTTTGATGGTCTCGATGGCCGGCCCGCGGAGGCGCAGGGCGTCGACGCGCACGCCGTCCTGGCCGCCGGACACTGCCTGGATCTGGAGGCTGCGGGAGAGCGAGTCGGGGTTGTACTGGAGCGCGATCACGCTGAGGACAATTGAAGTGTCGGGGTCCATCGTGACGATACCGCCACTTACGAGACGCGGGGATAGGGGTGTGCCGAAGCCCGCCATGCTTTTCCTTTCAAATCTTCACTTGACTTTAACGTGTGCCAAGCATCAATTTCCGGCCGAGCTGAGATTCGAGTCAATGATTCGCTCGACCGAGCACTTAGTTGGGTCGCACGTCCTCATAAGTAAGAACCTCGGACTGAAAGTCGGCCGCGGACACTTCCACCGTCTGCATCTGGCCAGTAAGAACGTTGCGGCCTTCCATGACGATCACGCCGCCGGTCTTAACGGCAGTTTTCAGTACCTTGTTTTCAACCTTGTGTTGCTGGCCCACCTTGCTCGATTCTCTAAAATCGCCTTGTGTACTCTCGGGGTTCTTTACCCCGCCTTCGACGCTGCCCATCAGTTCCTTTCCGGATTTCAAGTCGCCGGAGACAGGCTGTTGGCCTCGAAGCTCGACGAAGTCCGGGGTTCTGCCGGTTTTTGAAATGCCCGACATGGGCCGAAGCGTTCCATCCGGCATCTTCACGCCCACAACCCTGGGCTGTTCGAGGATGGTACGCTCCGGAAAGGCTGCTTGCCGTTTGAGTATCCAGAGGCGCTCTTTCGCATTCCAGATGCCCTTGATCGGTCCACCCTTCAAGCTCTTGCCCGCTGCCTTTCTGGATTCCTGATAATCGACAGTCGCCTCGCGGGCGCGGTTGCGCTCGGCCTCGGCTTGGGCGATCTCGGCGCGAGCTGCTCGGCCACGGCGCTTGCGTGCTCTGCCTTTGCAAGGCGCGATGCTTCGATATCCTGCGCGAGCTTGGCGGCATCTGCCGTAGCCCCCTCCACATCGGTCGCGCCCTTGGCGCGTAGGTCGTCATAGCGCTTCTGGAACGCAGGATTCTCCGCCAGTTCCTTGGAGTAAACAATCGGGATTGCCGGACAAGGCGCCTCACTACAACGACCGAAACCTTCCTCCCCGGCAACGATTTCGTGCTTCTCCTTTGTCCCCGGAATCTCGAACTCTTCGTGGGCGAGCGCTCCCTCTTTGGGAATTGCCCGCGGAGAGCCAGCATGTTCCGGTTGCATCTTGTTTGTCGCAGGGTGCGGATGAAGCGACGGCTGCTCAGCGTTAGTTGGCTTTGCGGTCGCGGGTTGTTGGTCGTGGCCAGACGACGGTGCCTGGTCCTTTGCCGGCGGTGTGTCGTGTACCTTACTGGCTGGCGTGCCGCCAGTCGCGCCGGTTCCCGTCCCTTCGCTCTCCGCGTACGTGTGCTTTTCGCCACGCGACTGCGAACCCATGAGCAAATGCATACCAGCGCCCTGCACAAATGCGAACGCCAGCTCTTTGATAAACCCCAGGACGGTTATCTCTCGTTTCTCTCCCGTCATTGCATTGAAGAGATCCTGACCAAGTGTCATTAACACATTGGCCCCACCCTGGATCGCGGCTTCAGCCGCCGCCCGCGTGTACGGCGAGCTCAAGGCCGCTCCCGCTCTCTCTGTAACCGCGCCAGTCAGAGTCGGCCCAAACTTGACCATCACCAGTTGCATCAAGACACTGAAGGCGATCTCTCCCCACTTGATGTGGTCCTGCAAGCCGACATCCACCGCCGCGCTCTGGCTTTCGAACTCGCCAAGACCGCCGACGCCCGCGCCCACAATCGCCCCTCCAGCGCCAGGGACAACGAACGACACAGCCATCGCCGCCGTTTTCAGAATCCCGGCCTTCACCGCGTCGTCGGAAGCAGCACTGAGCTTGAGCATCTCTTCGCCCGAGACACAAATGATCTTGCCCCGCTCCTCAGCCGAGTGAAAGAGCTGCACCTGGACAACTTCGTCCTTCGCCAGGTGGATGCCACCGGTGAATGTATTGAGAGGCAGCGTCTTTACTTCCCTTCGAAATGACTTGTTGGCATAGACCTCATTCAGCGGCTGGCTTACCACAATGTCGTCACCCGAACGCTCCGCATGGATCGGTGCGGAATCGAACTGGGTGATCCCGCCTGGCAATAAAAGCGGGAAGATTCTCTTATCTTTTGACTGACGGGCATTGCATTGCGCCTTCTTCTCCTCAACCGTGAGCACGCGTTCCGGCTTCGCTTCCTCCGAAGGCGTGCCATCGGCGTTCGGCGGCGGGGTTCCGTTCTCCTTGGCCAACCGCTGTTTGTACTGAATGTCTTCTTTTCGTTTCTGCGCCTTGTAGGTTTCTTCCGTCGCCTGGGCGATCGCGGACTGGCCGCCGACGCCTTCGGCGCCGAGCGCTCCTTGATGCAGATACTTGATGAGCTCTGGGTTTTTGTACTGGCTAAGAAATACCTTCAGGTCGAAAGGACTGAGACCGTTTGCTAGCCGCGCGGCAACCTCCCATCGCCTGGCGTCCGCGGCGTCGAAGGCCTGCTGGAGGACGCTGTTGGACTTTGGGGGCGGCTCCTCGACAACTTCCGAACCGTCATCGTCGCGCTGCATGAGGCTGCCGGCCTGGTGTCCAGTCTGCTGCACCACGTGGGCCAGCTCATGGGCCAGCAGGCGTCTGCCGCTCGCGCAATCGGGCGCGTATCTGCCCTGGTTGAAAACGATCTTGTCTCCGACGGTATAGGCATTGGCGGCGACCGCGCGGGCCGATCGGGCGGCGGCAGCGTCGTCGAAGATGCGCACATGGCTGAAATCGTGGCCGAAGCGTGACTCCATGAAGCTACGCGTGGAAGGATCGAGCTGCCGCCCCGCGCCGCCGAGCACGCGATGGACAATGGGCGGGGCAACCGCGTGTGCAGCCGCGCCGGTTGCCTCGCGTTGAAGCATCTCCTCTTTCTTGCAGTCTCCGCACTCTCCGCCGCAGGCACACTGGCGCTGAAGCGGCGCCTGAAGGCTCACCCTTGAAAGCGACCAGGCGGCCTTGCGCCCCTGGTTGCTGCCTGTCGACTTTGACACGACCTGCTCCGCGGCGAGGTCGGCCTCCTGTTCGTACAAGTCTCCCGGACGGTTGACGTGCAGCGCGGTCGCGGACACACTGCTCGCCACGGAAGTGCGCGCCGGCGTCGCGGACGAAGCGGTGTGGGTGAAGGCCGCTCGGCTCATGGCTTGATCCCCTTGCCGATGGCACGAGCGATGCCCGCGCCCAGGGTGCGCGCGCCGACCTGGCCGGGCTCGATGGGCATCTGGCCCAGACGCAGGGCGGAAATCCTTCGGACGTCCGAGCCCGAATTCGCGAGCGTTGCGCGCGCTTCGGCGCGCCGAGGACGCGAGCGAGCTCGGCCTTGAGAGCGCTGGCCAGCGCGACCTTGTCGAGCGGGTCAATGCCGCGCAGTACGAGACGGTCAATGTGAACATTCACGCGAGGATCACGGCTGTTCGTGCTCAAGGCCGACCTCCTGACTCGCCTCGGACGGGGCGTGTTGTTCGCACTGGCGACTGAGTTTCGATCCAGCCTCTGGTCTCGACATCGGAGATGGGCCGCTCGTTCTTGGCTGCTTCGAGCTTTGTGGCTTCAAGGATGTGGCGCATCTCGACCGAGCTACCGGCTTCGGCGGCCATGAAGGCGGCGTTCAACGCGATATTGCGAATGCTGCCACCAGCCATGTTGAGGTTGGCCAGGACCGCGGGGTTGATGCCTTCAGTTGGCACTTGCGGAGGGAAGATCTGCTGCCAGATGGCCTGGCGCTCTCTGGCGCCGGGGAAGGGAAAGTCGATGGTGAACCGCAGGCGGCGTTCGAAGGCCTTGTCGAGCGATGCCTTCGTATTCGTGGTAAGGATGGCCAGCCCCTGAAAGCTCTCCATGCGCTGCAACAGGTAGCCGACCTCGATGTTGGCGTAGCGGTCGTGGCTGTCCTTGACCTCGGCGCGCTTGCCGAAGATCGCGTCAGCTTCGTCGAAGAGCAGCAAGACTCCGCCAGTCTCCGCCGCGTCGAAGACCTGGCGGAGATTCTTCTCGGTTTCGCCAATGTACTTGCTGACGACGGCGGAGAGATCGATGCGATAAAGATCGAGCTCCAACTCGGCGGCGAGGACTTCGGCGGCCAGGGTCTTGCCGGTTCCGCTGCGGCCCGAAAACAGCGCCGTGAGGCCGAGCCCGCGGCGGCCTCGCTCGGCGAAACCCCAACGCTCGTAGACCGTCATTCGATTGCGCGACTGCGATGCGATCTGCCGCAGCATCTGCATTTGAAGCGGAGGCAGAACCAGGTCGTTCCAGGTTGCGTAGGGAACGATGCGCTGGGCGTGCGAGTCAAGATGAGGCGGCGCGATGGCGCGGCAAACGTTCCACAGACTCGAGGAATCTGCCTGCGCGGAGCTGGTCTCTGGCACGTCGAGGGATTCGGCCAGGGCGTGCGATTCTGCCAAAGCATGAATTGTCTCGGCGGTCAGCCGGAACTCTTCGGCGACTCGATCAATGGCCTCGCTCATCTCCCGAGCCGCCGAGCCCAGCGCGGTGTGCCACATGCGGCGCTGTTCCGCGGGACCAGCCTTGTTCACCTCGTACTGCGAGACGAACTGGTCGGCGTGGCGGGGAATCTCGGCGGGCTGGCGACTCGCGACGATGCGAGGACCGGGAAGCAAGTTGGCTAGCTGGCGGGCGGGCGCGGTGGGCGTGTCGAAGCTCCATGCCAGCAGCAGATATGCAGGCAAGAGCATAGCCTCGCGCGTCCACAGCGCCACGAACTGGTCGAGGTCGGCGGGAATGTCTTCCATGCGCAGAACGAAGAGTCGGCGGCCGCAACGCTGGGCGACGAGTGCCGCGATGTTTTCCTGCGCGGCGGGGTCATCGCCGAAGAGCAGCAGCACGGTGCGTGGGGCAAGCTCGCCGCCCACAAGCGTCACGCCCGGTGTAACCCCGACCGCGGCGGTGTGCGCGGCAATCTGCGCGGTGAGTCGCAGGTGCTCCTCGATGAGGAACCGCGGTCGCTCTTTCGAGCGCAAGACGCGGTCCAGACGCGGGTCAATGCGATTGACGCCGGCAAGGTAATGGAGGATGCGCTCGTCGATGCGCAGCGGCGAGGAGGTGAAGTTCGGGCCGGATTCCACCTCGATCAGGCGAAAGCGGCGCAGCGGCGCTGTGGGAGCAAGGGCGCTCCAGTGCGGTTCGGCGAGGACGCTCATGGCCAGGCCGAAGGTAACCAGGCCGCGCTGCGGCCGCGTGGCTAGTTGGCGCAGAGCTCAGCCAGTTCGGACTCCATCTCGACGCCAGCGAGAAGCAAGAGCAGCTCGCGCTCGAAGCGGCTCAAGCCGAACGTCACGGCCAGTACATCGATGGCCGACGCGGATTCCATTCCCGTCGACGGCCACTCCGCAAGCGACACTTCCGCGGATTCATCCCCCAGCCGAACGCGCAGCAGGAGAAACTCGCGCACCAGTTCTGCCTGATTCTGCTCGGCCCAGGCTGTGTGCTTCCCCGTGGCCGGATTGGCCGATTCGTGTGTCGCAGTGCTCATAGCGTCACCAATGGCCCCAAAAAAGCCGGCGGAAATGCCTTCAGGTCTGCCTGGATGATGCTGGAGATGCCGTCGACTTGCAGGCGCGCGAGCAGGTTGACGCCGGTTGGCAATGGCGGCTCGAACACGAAGTTGAGACTCGTGGCTGGAGCGGTATAGGGCTGCGCACTGGCCAGCCCGCTTGCCAGCGGAGTGCTCATGCTGCTGAGCCCGAGCTGCACGGACTGCCCTTCGAGGATAGCGGGCGAGAAGATGGCCAGTGTCACCGTTGTACCCGTCGCCGTGGCCGTCGACGGAAGGTGTTGCGGCGGACCCGTCGGCAGCGTCGGCGCGATTCCGAAGGGAAGCGAGTTGGTGACTTGCAAGGCGACGTTGCCCGTCGAGTCGCGGAACTGGACTTCAAGTTCGTAGGCGCCGGCGGGATAGTTCGCCCCGGATGCGGCGGGAACGTTGAAGGTGACCGAATTGGCAACCGCGTTGCCCGAGAGAATGGCAATGGGCGGCTGCATGCCAAAACGCGCGTTGCCGATGACGACGTGCGTGGCTCCGGTGAGATTGACTCCCGCGACGACGACCTTATCTCCGGCCTGCGCGCCTGGCTGGCCGCTGGGCGTCGTGATGGAGACGATCTGCGGATTCTGCATCGGCACAGGTCCGTTGGTCGGAGCAGGCCCAAAGACCCTTTGCAATACAGGCAATGCGAGCGAAGTGCCAGACGTGGGCTGCATCAGAACCACGGAGACCTGGAACGGAAAGGTGACCCGGTAATCGGCTTTGAGCGCCGTCCAGAGCCAGGCCATCTCCTCCTTGCTCAGGTGTTCCGGAATGATTTTGAGCATCTCGACCTGGTCGGCGAGGCCGCAGAATGCAATGGGCCCGTTCAAGGCATTGAGCGGGTGCTGCAAGTTCGCGATGGCCGTCGCAACCTCCTGCCGCGTGAGCACGGGCGCTTCATGCAGCATCATGATTGCGTAGCCCAGGAGCGCTTCCGACTGCCAGTACTCCGAGCCGTACGCCGTGAGCAGGTAGTGCAAATTGAGCGCCAGCGGCGGATTGCTGAGCCGCACCGAGCCGTCGCTGCTCATGGAGGCGAAGTCTTGGTTGCGCCACGCCGCGTTGCGCGTGACCTGATGCAGAAACAGGTTCACCTGGTGCTCGGTATCCGTATTGCCCGATGTGACAATATCGCTTTGCACCTGATCCGGCGCCAGACACGAGACCGTAACCCCGGACGGAAAGTTCGGCGAGACGCTGGGACTTGCGTAGAGATTGGTCAGGTAGTACTGGAGCACCGCGGTCACTCCGGCAATGCCTAGCGCGTTGCTCATCCGGCCCTTCCATTCCGGCGCTTGAGGTAGTCGTCCAGGCTGGTGGCACGGGTTCTGGACGTTGCCGGAGCCGCTGTGCCGGACGGCGGAACGGCGATCACCTCGATGCGGCCAATGTGGATTTGAACGTCTTCGCCCGGGCTTGCTGGTGCGGCATTCCGCGCGAGTGCAACCTGCGGAGTCGGTTGCTTTGCCGTGGACGCCGCGAGCTGGGGCATTTCTCGCTGCGTCGCGATGGGCATGAACCGCGCAAGCCGCCGTTCGGAGAGCTGCGATGCGCTGTCAGGCGAAGGGGTTGCCGGCAGCGGCAGCGAGTCATCCTCAGTGGGGCCGGAATGCGGCACGTCCGGAGCCGGCGATGCACCCGATTCCGCGGCGGCTCGCCTGGAGCCGCTCTGCTCTGGCATGGGCATCGCGGGAGCGGGAACGCTTTGCCTGGACGCGGTCAGTTGCGACACCACAGACGCGAGCGACGGCGGGAAATGTTGTGGCAGTGCCATCAACGGTTCGTGATGGACGGGCCATTCGCGGGGGCTCGGCTCGTGTTCGTGACGATGCGTGATGCGAGTCTCGCCTCGCTCGGCCGCAGGCTGCAAAGACGCTTGCGGGCGAGTGGCGCGCGGCGCATCGAGGACCAGCGACGGCTTCTCTACCGCGAAGTCCATGCCCGGGTCGCCTGCGTAGATCGAGCCGACAAGCGGCTTCAGCCTTGGCTCGGGCCGGATGGCCGCGGCAACGATGCGCTGGAGAAAGCCCTTCATGCCTGCACCATCTCGATGTAAACGGCGCGGCGCGCTGAGGCAGCGCCAGAATCCCCGACTCACTCCAACCGTAGGCCGCGGCCAGGATATGCACGTCGCGCAGAAGGCGCAGGGCTTTTCGCTCGATTTCAGCCCAGAGGAACGAGGTCAGGTCGAGGCTTTCTTCAAAGGACGAGTTGCAGACCGGGCAATCGAAGTGGAGAAGAATCTCGGCGAGCGGATCGGCTGCGGCCATCTGCTCGCCGATCGCGTCGATGTCGGACTCCGATAGCTCGGGCTCGCTTCCCGAAACGTCGCACCGCGTGGCTTCGGGCTGCCTCGTCAGGCAACACCGGTCGACCAGACGCCGCGCCGCAAGGTCGGCAACGGACTGGCTGAGGGACTCGCTCGAGGCTTCGACGGCCATCGCCGCCAGGTCGCGGCTGGTCGGCAGGCGGTAGCGGCGCTCGCGATACGTCACGTACGGCTCGCTCTCCGTCTCGTCGCGATGATCGGCCAGCGCCATTGCGTCGACGTCGAACTCTAGCCGCTCGCGGCAGACGCGGCACTCGGCCCAGCCGCGCAGCCGCCGGCCAAAGACGGTTGCGTGGAGCTCGGCCAGTGCGCGGTTGCGTCGCCCGAGCGGCCAGTCTGCAACGGCGGTCGCCAGCTCGGTTGCGGTCGCCTCGACGGCGAGCAGCCCGCGATCGAGCGGATGCAGCGACCGGCCTGTCTGCCACAAGTCGAGGAGACTGGCCTGGGTGAGCGTATGCATCTTTTGTCCGCCTGAAAATTCAGAAAGTGCCGATGTTTCGCCCTGAAATTGCAGCATGCTCTTTATCGAAACAGAGCCGCGCGAGACTCAGGTGGAGACAGAGCCCAACGTGGGCTCAGTCGGCTCGGTCACGCTGGTGTCACGCTCCCAGCCTTCGTTCTCGAGCTTGATGTGCTCGATGGCGACGGCGTTGGCGTTGGCGTCGAGATCGGGCAGTGCCTGGTACTCGGAGACCCAGCAGCGGTAGATGTTATAGGCGATGACGAGTTGCCCGGCTTCGTTGTAGAACTCGAGGTAGATGTCCTTGCGGAAGCTGGCCAGCGAGACCTCAGAGCCGAGTCCCGCGCCGAAGCTCCACACCCGGCCCGCCCAGTCGTGAAAGGCCATGTCCATCGTCAGGCCGCGATCGAGGGTGATGGCGTCGTACTTGGTTCTGCCGGGCGATTTGTGGTCGGTCGAAGGGTCGCCGCCAGAACGATGGCTGACGACCTCGATGGTGCGCTTCATGCCGCCGACCTTGCTGATCGCCGCCACGTACGCACCGTCCCACTTGACCCGGAACTTGAAATTCTTGTAGGGATCCAGACGGGTCGGATTTGCCGGGAACATCGCCATGGTTCATCTCTCCTCTTGACGGCACTGGGCGGTTTCGCAAAGGGCGTATCTGGAAGCGATGAAGCCAACAGGCCTTTTCCCCAGCAAAAGCTCTTCTTGGCGCGGACACAACGGGCTGGATGCAATTTGAAGACGCACTAGCTTTGGTTCACCATCTGCTGGATAGAGATGACGACAAACTCCGCCGGATAGAGCGGCGCAAAGCCGACTGTGATGTTGAGAATGCCCTGGGATACGGAGGCGTCGGGGTTGTTTTCGCGATCACACTTGACGAAGTACGCCTGCTGCTTGCTCGAGCCGGCGAATGCGCCCTTGAGAAACAAGCTCTGCATGAACGAGCCGATGCTCAAGCGAACCGCAGCCCACAGTGGCTCGGCATTGGGTTCAAAAACGGTCCATTGCGTGCCCTGGTATAGGCTGGATTCGATGAAGAGCGCCAGACGCCGGATGGGAATGTACTGCCACTGCGATCCCGCGGCGTCGCTGCCGGCGATGGTGCGCGCACCCCAGACGACCGTGCCGAAAGTGGGAAACTGGCGCAGGCAGTTGATCCCGAGTGGATTGAGATCACCGTTCTGCGCATCGCTGCAATTAAACTGAAGGCCAAGCGCCCGATCAGATGCGCGTTGATTCCCGCCGGCGCCTTCCATACGCCGATGTTCGGAATCGGTGGTCGCATAAATGCCGGCAACAAAGCCGCAGGGTGGAAAATACGTGGGGCGGCCGCCCACCGCGGGGTCTGGCGCCTGCACCCAGGGAAAATAGAACGCCGAGTTCTGATCGGGGCCAACAGTCAGTGCGGCACTGCTTCCGTCAGTGGCGATGTCACCCGATTTCATGTTGGTCACCGTCGTGGCAGTGACATTTTGCGTTTGCGGCGAATCGACGATGAGGAACGCTCGATTATTCACACAGCTTGTTTGCATCAGGCCGACCGAGGCGGCGCTGGTTTCCCCCGGCACGCAAAGAAGGTTAAAGATGGGCAGCGCGTCCAGCAGAGGAAGCGCCAGCGCCAGCTGAGTCTCGAAGTTGCTTAGAGTGGAACCGGAAGCCGGAGTTAGCATCGTGCCGTCGTGTCCCCCGGTAAGTGAGCCAGTGCCTGCGGTGGGGATGGTGATCGCGGGTGGAGTGCCTGAGGGCGTATCGTTGAGCCGGATATAGTTGGAGTCGTTATTGACGACAGTGACCGCATACTGGGCGCTCGACTGAAAGATGGAAAGGTTGGTGTAACTTTCGAGCGTGACCAGAGCGCCGGTGGAGCTCGTGGTTGTGACCTGCAAATTGAACGTCGTTGTGGTCACGTTAGTGATGGAAACCGAGATCGCGTTCCCCCAGTCGCCGGCGTTAGCGGCTGACACGTTGAGCCCGCTGAGATTTGTGTTCGTAGCCGTCGCGACCGTTCCCGTATGTCCCGTGGCTGTCGCGTCGACGAGGCGGACGATATAGGCCTGTGAACCGTTGTTGAGGAAGAACTGGTAAACGGCATATCCGAGGTAAGCGCTGGGAACGAACCCGCCGAACGTGGCCACATACTCCGGCCAACTGTTCACCATGGTGGGCGCCATCACGGGCCCCTGATTGGCCCAACCAATGAAGACGGCGATCGAGGTGGCGACGCCGGTGATGTTGTGCTGCCCGCTTGGCAGCTCCTGGATGTAGACTCCGGGATAGGTCAATGTGGCCACAACGCAATCCTCTCTGTTAAACGCAGATTGTCACCGCGAGCGAACGATCTACCGCGGAGGAGTGCGTATTTTTTTAAGTGTTTGGCGAGAACAAAGACGCCGGAGTCGTCCAGATTCAAGAAAAACGTTCCACGCGGCGGAACGACCAAATCGCCGCTGTTTCATGCAAACTCGAGCCTGCCCTGCGGAGCGGCGGCGATTGTGGCATGAAGATGCCAGCAATGTCAAATGATTTATCGGAATGATTCAAGCAGCGCACAGAGTCACTCCAAGGTCGCCGATTCCATGACCTGGCATCGTCGAGTCATGCCGAACCGAATCAATGGCATCAATAACGACGATTCCGACCGAGGGCTCTCGCGCATAACCTTCGGGCGCAAGCGAATATAAAGTATTTACATAAACTTAGATATTATTTTGTTACGAAATATGCATTATATGCTAAACTGCATCATGAATTAGCAGTTACCTCCCATATGGCCGGCCCGCGACAAAATCGTCGCTTCGACTCCTTCCACAAGGCGCCGGTACTCCTGGCGGCCAACGGATCATCGCCGAGGTCTGGCGGGGGGTCTCTCGGCACGCCGTGCTTGAAGCGATGCCAGTCGGCGTCATCGGCCAGGAATCCCGGATGTTTCACGCTTCGCAAGTCGTTCCGCGGGAGGCCGCTCCAGCACCTCGACCACGCCACTTCACGGTTTGATGCTGCATGATAAAAATCCTCGAGGCAGCAAAGCCCGTGTGGGTTCGAATCTCACCGCAGGTAATCGACAGCGCAAACTCGCCCCGACCGCGCTGGGCAAAAAGGGTCAGGGCCGATCACTTGAGGTGCTGAAGGATTGCTGACCGGGTCTTGTAGCGGTCGCAGTGCCGGTGGAACTCGTCGCGGTCGAGGATCCGGCCGACGTAGACCTCGGCCGTGACAGGATAGACGAGCGAATCGTCGAGCTCGCCGAACTCGACCTTGACGGCGCCCGACCTGGGCGGGTGTCCGTCCTTCGTCACGGTGACCACGGGCGGTGTCGCGAACCAGAACCGGACCGGGCGCATGGGCCCAGCCCAGGAAGACCCAGACCTTGGTCTTTTTTCGGGCCTGGTCGAAAAAGACGGGGACCATCATGCGGACGTCACGGCCGAGGTCGGGATCGTCCTTGAGGGTCCGGGCCCAGTGTCGGAATGCGTCGCGATCGGCGTCTTCCGAGCCAGGCTTGGCTGAAGCAGGATGGTGGAGAGCTGGTGCGGCGGCGAGGCCAAGCTCCTGACTGACGGCTGTCGCCGCCCCGCTGAAGAGGGCGATCATCTGGTTGAGTTCCGTCGCAAGGTCAGTCTTCACCGGTCCGGCCGCGGTCTGCCGGTGCATGCCGCGGAGAGCCTCGGCGCCGAAAGTCTTTTCCAGCACGGATCGGACAAATCGATGCGCGATGGCCTGGCGTGCGTAATACGTCGCCAGGGGCTCGGCCGAAAGCTCGGGCCCAATATTGATTTTGACCAACCGGGGCGCAGACTGCGGCATGGCAGTGGGGTAGACGACTTCGAGTTGCTTGATGTGCGTTTCCCGAGTCAGTGCGAGCACTCCCTTGAACAGCTCCAGGAGCTGTTGGCGATACGCCTTTTCGATGTGGAGCCGGGCGGACTCGAGGGTCCGCTCGGGGGCGGCCAGCGGCTCGAGCCCAGGTCTGGTAGTCGTACCAACCGGATTCGGCAGTCGGCTGGAGCTTCAGACTGCCCCCGCGGATCCGGTGGACCATCTCGTCAACCAGGTTGAAACCCGCGGGGATCGGCCGGTTTCCGTAGAGCTTCTTGAACAGGTCCGTCTCGTGAGACCGTGACGGCGGGAAGAACGCCAGGTTCAGGTTCTTGTCGGGGAGATCGGTCCGACCCTGGTCGAGTGCGCAGAGCGCCGCGGAGGTCGTGCCCGACGAGGGGATTGGTCAGCCCGGAGACCAGCGACAGGTAACCCTCGTAGGCCGAGCGTGCCGCCGGGTCGGCGTGCAGCGCTCTTGCCAGACGGCCGATCCCCGCCGCGCCCTCGAGTTCCGACGCAAGCATCCGGTCCTGCTGGAAAATCGCCCGCAGTGCGCTCGACCACGTGTAGAACCCGATCGGCTTCGACCGGATCTCGTCGGCCAGGAAATTCTTGATAGCCAGATCGACGGCCGGCTTGAGCTCGGGTGAGATGGTCACCGGGAGCTGGCCCAACCGGCAAGCCGCCAGGATGACACTCAACGCGTTGCCGTTGCCTTCGTGCGCCCCTGAAGACAACGCCCGGGCGAGCACCCGCAAGAGCGACGACTTGCCCCGAAAGCGCCCGGCCCCGGCCTCGGCCGCCAGGTCGACGGCCGCGTAAAGACCGTCGTCAAACTGCTTCACCTTCTGGGCCAGCACCGAGCCCGACACGAGCCCCTGCCTGTCCAGAGGGATTGTCGGCAACACCGGCGCCTCGACTCGGGAGTGATCGTCCGGCCCAGCAAAGCCGCGGTCCTCGGGGATGTCAATCCCGATCACCTGCTGCGCCGGGTTAACCCTTACGTGATACCCCTCCGTCTCGAACTCACGATAGACCGGCCGCGGCGGTGTCGACGGCGGGCGGCCCCGCACGTCCATGAGCACAACAACGCCGTCGACACGAACGGGAGCAGGCCTTTTCGGATGATGTTGCCCATGGGCGATTGGCTCTTTCCTGGATCACATTTCCTGTTTGTCGCCCTGCGCGGAACGCCCGCCAGGGGTGGCTTGCTGGTCGATCAACACCGATCACCGCGCAGGCGTGCACCCGAAATTCGTGGCGTGACGAAGGCGTGGAGGCGGAGCGATATCATTGACAGATTCACCTTTGATCGTGCGTGCCAGGTCCCGGGTCGGCTAGCCGGCCGAGGAACAGGATGCTGCCTGTCCGCAGATCGCGAACAAGAACACAAAGGGACGATCAGCCTTGAACTCGCGTATGGCCTGATGACCCAGGCTACGGCTGGCGCGAATCGCGGAGGCGGCGTGGGCTTCGGTTCCCGCCTCGTCAACCACGATGCCGACATGCTGGGCGACGCTGCTAAGCGAGACGGGGTGGCCGGTCGAGCAGAGACGTCGGAAGTCGGCCCCGTTTCGCTGGAATGGCAGGGCCATGCCGAGCTCGACCAGCAGATTCCGGAGTCGGACTCGGCGGTGATCGTGAACCGAGGTAGACTCACGGCCACCATCTCCGGCTTGAGCTGGCCTAGCCACGCGGATACGAACGGCCCGGTGAGCTGCTTCTCCAGCTCCGCCAGGCCGTCGGGATTGCGCGGAAGCAGTACCATAAGGGCGACGTCGCGGCCCGTGTAGGGGAGTCCCAGCGCCTCGCCGGCGGCCGTGGCCGCCACGCGGAATCGACCGGTTTGTTGCATGAGCGGCACCTCGACCTGCCGCTCCGGCCCGACCCGGAATGGTCCGGGCCGCGTTCGCTCTTTCTTGAACGCCGTCGCCCACGAGCCCTGAAAGGTAAGGGCATTGATCAGCACGAGCTGGGTCGTCCGGTCGATTGCGCCGGGTTTGAGAAACTCGAGAATCTTGCCGTCGGTCTGCGACTTGACCCAGGCGTTGATCGCCCGCCGCGCCGAATCGGGATCGCGCTCGAACGGGGCCTCATTCGCGGTGGACCGGTATTCTTCGTGAATCATCGCGAGGTATTCCGGCAGGACGCCGAGTTCTTTGGCGAACCAGAGCGAATTGGCCGAACTGAGCTTGACCCCGCGCGGACCGGCCTCGCCGGGTGCCACTCGTCGGTGCAGCAGGCCGAGCGCTCGCTGGGCCGACGCGCTGTCGGCGGGCAGATGCAGCACCCTGGCGATTTGCTCGGCGGTCTGGCCGTGCGCCCCGGCCTGAACCATCGCCAGTCCACTGGCCAGGCTGAAAGGCGAAAAGGCGACGTTTCCGGGTCGAGGCGCACAGCCGGGCGTAGGCTTCCCAGGCGAACTGGTTGTGGCCATCCACGACACCCGATAACTCGACCGCCGGGACTCGATCGCCGTCGGCCGCCCCCTTCGCGGCGCGGTCTTTGTCTTCAAGGGTTTGACCCGCGGATGTCGCGAGCAAGGCCGCCAGCAATCCGATAGGAAACGTGTTCACGCGAGGTTCCTTTGTTTTATTGTGAATCATCCCGGGGATTCATGGCTTCGACATGGGGAACGATTCGATCGACTGGGGGATGCCGACCCTCGGGACCTGGTCGCCGGCCGACAGCTTCGTCACCCGCGACTTGACGAAAGGCAGGAGTTCATACAACTCAACAACGCCGTCCTTGTCGAAGTCGGCCTCTCCGGCGAGCCCCTGTGTAAGGGCCTGAGTAAATAATCCGTGCCCATTGTCCTCGATCGCCTCCTGGATGTTGTTGGCCGCGCAGAGGATGGCAAGGCCGTAGTCGTTGACCATCGAACCGGCCAGAGCGTCGCTCGGCTGGGCGAGGCTCCGGGTCTTCCGCTTCTTCTGGTCGAAGCTGCCGGAGTAACAGGCGTCGAGCATCAGGACGGTGGAACAGGGAAGCTCGCCGATCGACTTTTTGAGGTCGTCGTCGGAGATGCCCGTGCCCCGGAAGTCGTCGAGCTTGGCGTCGACGGGAAGGATGTAGAACTGGCCGGTGATCTGGTTGTCACCGTGGCCGGCGTAAAAGACGACGGCCTTGTCACCGGGCCTGGTGCTCTGCTTCAACCATTGCAGGGAGGCGAGGACGTTGGCCCGGGTGGCCTGCCCGTCCAGGAGCAGGCGCGACTCGACCGAGCGAAACAACGGGCGGCTGAGGTTCTGAAACGACTGATGAATCGAGCGCGCATCGGGGACGGTGCTGTCGAGCTTGAATCGCTTTCCCAAGAAAAGGTAGTCGTTGATCCCGACGACCAGGAGGTAGAGCCGGCCGGTGGCCTTGCTGTCGTCGCCAACGCCGGCGACGTCGAGCGGCTCGGAGACGCCCTTGCTGACCGCGCTGCTGGCCTGGACGGTCAGACGCTGGCTTCCAGGGAAAACCTCAACGGTCCAGTTCGCGCGCACCTCGCCGAGCACGGGAGATCGGACGGTCTTGATCGCGTTGGGCAGGGGGCGGCCGTCGAGAAGGAGGCGCATCTCGGTGACGGGGTTAGTTCCCACGCTGCGTGCGACCGCCTCGACATTGAGTGTCTTAAGGTTGAGCTGGACCTTGGATCTGGCTGGGGAGGTGATGGCTACATTGGGCGGGATGGCCTGAGCGACGTCAGTGCGTTGGCTCCGCTGTCCGGCCGCTGCGTCGGCTTCGGCCAGTGCCTTTTCGAGACTGCCAGCACCCAGCAGCCGCTTGATCACGTCGGGGCGGTATAGCGTCTTGCGGAACTGCGAGGCGGGATAAAAAGATCCCATCGCGAATGAGCCGTTGTTGACTTGCCAACCCATGAGTTGCTCACCACCGGGACTGGCGGCGTAATAGCCCTCGGGTGTCCAGGCCACCCAATCGTCGCCAGCAAAAAAAAGGGACAGCACGGGATCAGCGCGGTCGAGAGACCAGATTCGAACGATTTCGTCGGACGAGCCCGACAGAAGAAATTGATCGTCGGGCGAAACGCTGAGTTCCCGGAAGCTTGAGGCGACATTGAATTTGATCGAGGGTTTTCCGGTCCGCGCATCGAACACTTCGAGGCTCTGCAAGGTCGTGTTCGACAGGGCAACTCGACCGTCGGGCACGAACGTGAACGCGCCAACCCCGCCCATATTATCGGCCCGTATTGTGGGACCATCGGCTCCTCCCTGGACGAGCGTGACGGTCCCATGCATCCCGTCGAGGCGCAACGAGTGACTTCCTTGACTCTTCCGGAATCGCTCGAATGGCTCGTCGGGCCGTCCTTCCAGGCTCAACGTGCGGAGATCGAAGGTTTTTTCGAGCGGATGCTCCTTGCCGAAGGTGGACCAGCCGCCGGAATGGCCCCATGCGATTCGATGGCCATCGCGCGACCAACCGACGCCCCAGATTGGGCGGCCCTTTCCGATCAGGTGGTGAACGATCTTGCCGTCAGCGGTGTTCCAGATGAACAGGTTGTCGCCGGCCGCACCCGCTGTTGCCGCGAATTTGCCGTCGGGCGACAGGGAGCAGCCCCAGACGGCGTTCTTGTGCAACGTGAAGGCCGGCGATCGTTTGCCGTTGGTGATGTCGATCACGAACGACGACTTCTCGCTGCAAAGAAGCAGCCGATTCGGATCGGCCGTGAAACAAGCGACGCCCGCGACGAAGGGAATCCGTTCGCGCAAGGTGCCGTCGAGGTTCCAGAGCCGGACCTGGTCACCCCAGGACGTGGTGCCGATCGTCCGGCCGTCGGCGGCGATCGAGATCGAGTTCAACGTGAAACAACGGCGCTCCTTGTCCTCCAGGATCGACTGGGTCTCCCCGGTCTCCAGATTCCAGATTCGCGCCGTCTCGTCACCCGACGATGTCGCGAGGAGCCGGCCGTCGGGCGAGAAGGCCAGTCCATGGATTGCGGCCTTGTGTCCACGAAGATCCCGCTCCAGGACTCTGGTCCCGACAAGATAAACGCAGGCAATGGCGTCCAGAGTCCAGACCAGACGTTCCCCGTCCGGAGAGAACCGCAAGCTTCTGCAGAGCCCCGCGCCAGCCCGGAACGCGCTCGTCACCCGGCCCTCGGGCAGAGCGATCAAATACAGCCAGTTCTCGGTCGGCACGATTCCGGCACGCATCACCGCGAGCATTTTCCCGTCAGGAGAGAGCGCTCCCGGTCCAACCCGGCCTCCCGGCGTCAATAATGGACGGAGGATACGCGTGGTCTGCCCGGTCTCCACGCTCCAGAAGCGAATTGTGCTGTCGGCGGAAACGGAAATGACCTCCCGCCCATCAGGCGTGAAGACACACCCGGCGCTGCCGGTGTGCCCTCCCGATTCCAGGACCAGCATCGGCCGTGGCGGCCGGGCGGCCCCGTTGCTCCTCTCACGGCCTGACAAAGGTCTGACCGCGACGTTGCGGAATTCAACTCGTCCGTCCCAGCTTTGAAGTCCGATCCGACCGCCCGAGCGTTCCATGCTCGGAATGAAAGCATATTGTTGCTTGTATTCGCGCAGATCCGCGTCGACGACCTGGACGCCGTTGACGACGACGGTGATCCACGAGCCATTGGCGACGATGCGCATGGCGTTCCATTCGCCGGGCGGCCGGGTGGCGTGACGCGACCGCGGCACCACATCGTAAATCGCGCCCGTGGAATGCAACGGGGGCAAGTTCGGGAAGCTTTCATCGTCGGCGATCTGAATCTCCATGCCGGCTTGTTTCGGATCAATGCAAAGAAGGGTTCCGCGGATGAGCACGCCGCTGTTGGCTCGCTCAAAAACGCGGTACTCGAGGCGAAGTTCGAAGTCGTCGTAATCACGATCTGTCGTGAGCCAGCATTTGCGACGGCCGCTCGTCACAATATTCCCTTCCTCGACCGACCAGACAGCCCTTTCGCCGCCCGCGCCGACGGAGTTCCATCCGGTCAGATCGCGGCCATTGAACAGGGATTGAAATTCCGCCTCACCATCCGGCGATATAACAGAGGCCGCGATACCACGCCTGGCGAGGTTCAACGGTAGATTGGCCGCGCCCTGGAGCCAGCGGCCTTCCGCTCTTGTCCCCGCGGCGTTCAGCTTGCCCTCAAACTTCCCGGAGATGAGCTGGACGTCGAACGTAAGCCGCCGGTCATCGAGTGCGATCGTGTTGACCCGCATGCCGCTCACCGACTGATCGGGGCTATCCAGGAGGGCTGTCCGCACCCCGGTTTCGGACGTCGTGACGTGCAGCACCGATCGAAGTGTGGTCCCAGGGCCCGTGGCGAGTCGACCCTCCCACACTTGCTCTTGCGTATCAGCCGGCGCCGATTCCGCCGCGCCCGAGACGCCAGCCAGCCCGGAGCCGCCGAGCACAACGATCGTGGCGCCAAGCACGGCTCGAATCAGATCAGGCATGATTCCTCTCCCGGAGCAATGACCACCGATCGTCACATTGAACATCACGAATCCTTGGGCGCTGACTCTTTCGATGCGCGACGTGTCTTCGACTCGTGGAGCCGATGACTCGCGGCGACCAGACCGCAGCGAGCTTGCTTCAGGGCCGGGATAGCGCGAACGACCGAACGACCGACGGCCGCGAGATCGTCGGCTCCTGCTCGTTGCCCGACAGCTTGCGCACACGCCGCGTCACGTAGACATCCAGCTCATCGACTTCGACAACGCCGTCCTTATCCATATCGGCCTTGCCCGAGAGGCCCTCGACCAGGGCCTGCGTGAAAAAGCCGTGGCCATCCTCCTCGGCGGCTTCCTGATCCTTGCTGGCGCCGCACATGACGACCAGACCCGCGTCATAGGTTAAATCGCGCATCAGGGCGTCGCTTTGCTCGGGCAGGCTGCGCTTCTTGCGTTTCTTGCCGTCGAAGCTGCCGGCGTAGCAGGCATCCAGTACCAGCATCGTCGTTGAGGGCAGGTCGGCTAATGCGCGCTTGAGCGTCTCGCCCGAGATCCCGGTCCCGCTCAGATTGCGCAAACTGGCATCGACGGGGACTAAATAAAACTGGTCCTCGATCTTGCAATCGCCGTGTCCGGCGTAGAAGACCACGACCGCGTCGCCTGGCTTCGCCTTGGCAGACAGCCATCGCAAACCATCAAGAATACTGGCCCGGGTCGCCTCGCCGTTGAGCAAGAGTTTGACCTCGACAGAGCGGAAGAGCTTGGTGCTGTTGGCGAGAAACGCGTCGCGTAGTGATTGGGCGTCGGGCGCGGCGCAGTCGAGCTTGAGCCGCCTGTCAGGGTAGTCGTTGATGCCGATGGCCAGCACGTAGAGGGATGCCGTCTTGGCGTTGGGTTGATCGTCGCTGGCTGCGACGACCTCGACCGGATCGGACAGGGCTTTGCTGACAGCGTTGGAAGCTTGAACGGTCAGACGATGAAGGCCAGAGGGCACATCCACGTTCCAACTGGCTCGCACCTCGCCCAGCTTTGGCTCGGTGAAGATCTTCAGTCCCTGAGGCGCGGGGCGTCCATCGATAAGCAGGCGCAACGTGGTGACAGGCTTGTCGCCAACGCTGCTGGCGAGAGCCTTGACGTCCAGACTATTTCCGCTCAGTTCGATCTTGGCCGCGGTGGGACTTGTAATGGAGACCTTGGGCGGCAAGTTCTGAGCAACCTCGGTCTCCTCGGTGCGTGTGCCGTTGGCGGCGTCGGCTTCGGCCAGGGCCCTCTTGAGGTTGCCGGCCCCGAGCAACCGTTTGATGACGTCGGGACGGTAGAATCTTTTGCGAAACTGCGACGCGGGATAATACGACGCCATCGCGTCGGGGCCATTGTTGAGGTGCCAGCCCATGAGTTGCTCGCCGCCCGGGCTGGCGGCGTAGTAGCCTTCCGGGGACCAGGCTACCCAGTCGTTTCCCGCCACAAAGACGGAGAGGAGTGGCGTGGAGGAGCCGGGAGGAATGTCCTCCCGCTTGAATTTATGTTCGCTCGTCCCGTCAACGCCATCGCGAGACGTACGCAGCCGGACGGTCGTACCGGCCAGTCCCCGGAGCATAGCCGAATATTCAGAAGTGGTTTTGCCTTTCAACTCGACGAAATCTTCGTCAGACTGAGCAACGGCGATGATTCGGTCGCCGAGTTTCAGCCGCTGTTCTCGGCTCGCTGGGAGGCCCGGCGTGATTCTTCTGATGACGTGAAACTCTCCCTCAAGGACGGCGTGTATTCCAATACCCGCGCGTTTGTCAGGGGCGATTGCTGATTCGAGGCCGGCAAGGTCCCAGACGCGAATGGTCTGGTCACTGGAGCCTGATAACAGGTAGCGGCCGTCGGGCGAGGAGGCAACGGCCCAGATTGCGCCACTGTTTCCGATAAAGTTGCGCAGGGTCTTGCCGGACCGCGCGTCGAAGAGATGGAGACCGTAATCGCTCCCAACAGCGACCCGTTCGCCAGGCAAAATCGTATAGCTCAGGAATCGCTCACCGCGATCATTCAATTTGATCATGGAGACAGTGTCCGAACCCTCTCTTACGGCGAGCGCCGCGCCGGCGGGTTCCAGGCTGAGGGTTCCGAGTTTCGCGACGGCGCGGCGAGGATCGGAGCTTACTCCGTCCGAGAGATCAAGTTCAGCCAGCCGGAAGGCATGTTCGAGTGGACCGCGGTCGTTGTTGGAAATGCCCTTTGAGGTGTTTCCCCAGCTAATGGATTCGCCGTTCGGTCCCCAGCCAACAGCCCAGACTGTTCTGCCTTGACCCGCCAGGCGATGGACGACGGACGACGCATCGGTCAGGCGCGAACTGGTTCCCGCGTGAGCGCCGCCATGACCCGCCGGGCGATGGACGACGGACGCTTCGGTCGTGCGCCAGAGGAATGTCTCGTGACTGTCGCCACCTGTCGTGGCCGCCAACGTGCCGTCGGGTGAAAGAGCGCAGCCTACAATGGAATTGGTGTGAAGGAATAAACTCGCCTGTTGCGTGCCGGTGGTCAGGTTGAGAACCGAGGCGAAGTTGTGTCCGAACGTGACCGACGTGTATAGCAACAATCGCGAATCTGAAGAGTAGGTCAACGAAAAGATCGGTCCGCCTAGTTTCTGGAAGCCCTGAAAAGCCGTTCCAGCAGGGGACCATTGCTGGATGTTGCCATCAAAGCTGCCAGTGGCAATGACTTTGCCGTCTGGTCGCCACGCGACGCACCCAACCTCTTTCTCGTGTCCTCGAAGAACGGACTCGCAGTGCCCGTCGCTCAGGTCCCAGATTCGCCCGGTTTTGTCTTGGGATGCTGTGGCAAGGCGACCGCCGTCCGGAGCGAAGGCAACATTGCTTACGACGTCTTCGTGCCCTTCAAGCACCCGCTCACAACGCCCGCTGGCCACGTTCCAGATTCGCGAAGTGCGATCATTGCTCCCCGACGCGAGCCGCTCGCCGTCTGGCGAGAACGCGAGAGAAGTGATGGTATTTGTATGCCCCTCAAGCCTTCGCAACATGCGGCCGGAGGCTAGATCGATCAAATAAACCGGGTTCGCGCCACGTTTCCAATCTAGTCCTCCGATTGCGAGGGTTTGCCCGTCCGGTGTGAGAGCCGCCGCATAGAGTGCGCAAGATTCCCCGCGCCGATCGGCGGCCGGAGCACACGAAACGGCGCCCCGCTGGCGACGTCCCAGATGCGGATTGTCTTGTCGATCGACACGCTGATCAACTGCTTGCCGTCTGGCGTGAACAGGACCTTACTTACCAGATTAGTATGCCCACCCGAATCGAGTACCAGGATCGGCTTTTCCGCCACATCGTCCGCGACACACACGCGTGCCAGGCAAAGAACGAGGATCGACAAAATGAACCGGTACATGACTTCACTTTCCTTATTTTATGGTCTAGACAGCGCGAACGACCTAACGACCGACGGCCGCGAGATCGTCGGCTCTTGTTCGTTGCCCGACAATTTGCGCACTCGCCGCGTCACATATACATCCAGCGCATCCACTTCCATAACGCCGTCCTTGTCAACGTCAACTTTGCCCGAGAGGCCCTCAATTAGCGCCTGCGTGAAAAACCGTGACCGTCCTCCTCGGCAGCTTCTTGCACTCTACTCGCGCCGCACATCACTGCTAATCCCGCGTCATAAGTCAGCTCACGCATCAAGGCGTCACTTTGCTCGGGGAGGCTGCGCTTCTCCCGCTTCTTGCCGTCGAAGCTCTCCGTATAGCAGGCATCGAGCACCAGCATTGTCGTCGAGGGCAAATCGGCAAGTGCCACTTGAGCGTCTCGGGTAAATGGGTGGGGGACAGTCCCATTTTGCTCCGTAAACTGCGCAAAATCGGGACAGTCCCCGGCCGTTCTGAGATCGTTTTCTAAGTCCCGCCGACTCTCGGCTCGGCGGTATTGCCGCGTTCGAAGCGGATTTCACGCATCGGCGTCCTTTCATTTTGGCCAGGCCGCGGAACATTCTCGCCCGCCCCGGCCGGTTGAATGACAGTTGCCACGGGCTGTCTCACGAGGTCCACTTTTGATGCGCAACGCTCAAGCGTCGCCGATAGTCGACAACCAAACCACAGGGTGCAGACGGCGCTCATCACTGCCCTTTCGGCTTGTAGTAACGGACGGCGATCGACTCAACGAGAACCTGGTTCTGCACCTCGTCGTTCTCGATCGACCCGGCAACGGTGTTGTCGTCGCCCATGATCACGCCTCGCGATTTGCGGGTTCCGGCGTGCGCGCGTGTGCCTGAACCTGCTCCTTCAGGTCCGCCAGGGTACGGGACTTCCGGGCCGCCGACCGGCCCAGGCCGCGGAGGCTGATGTTCATGGTCTGGCTAGCGGGGTCGTCCCTGGTCCCGTCATTCCCACCGCTGATTTTTTGACCTGAGCCTCCCGATTTCATGATGTGAAACTGGATCAGTCCCGTGTTCGGGCCGTACGTAGACGAGGCCGAATCCTGGTCCGAGAGCACCCGAAAGGGCTTGCGGGTCGTGTTGTCGATCTGGAAGCCCTGGATTCCGTACGTCTTGCCGGGCTCGAGCACCCACGCCTTGCAGTGGCTCGGGTCGCCCTCCTCCTCGTACAAGGTGTTCTTGCCATTGACCATCAACACGAGCCCGATACGATCAGTCGCCTGCGACCGGACGATGAACGTGACTGTCTGATTCTCGCTTGGTTCGGCGACAACGAACTCCTTCGCGTTTGACGCGTCGGGGCTGACCGTCTGGGGCTGTCCGTCGTAGCGGATTTCGTAGTAGAGCAGGCTGTTCGAGGCCGGTTGTGTGTCGTTCTTGATCACGTGGCCGTTACCTGGCTTGTTGGCGCTGGCGTCATCGACCGAACTCGAAACCGCCTCTTCATCGAGCTCGATGGCCCGGGTCTTTCGCTTGAGTGATCGGCTCGAGACCCTGAAGCTCTCGTTCAGGTCGGTCAGGAGCGCACGATCGGTGGTGACCGAAAACGCGATCACTTTATCTTGTTTGGGCGAGTCGGGACCGAACGCTTCGATCTGAACGGTGGCCGACTTCAGGTTGGCCCGCACGTTGATGTCGCCGGTGAGCATCAGGTCGGGAGTGACCTCAGTGGGACCCCAGGCCAGGGGATACTTGATCCCGAATAGCGCCTTCTGGCCGATCGGGTTGTCGTATTTCGCCAGCTTCCGCACATTCGCCACATGGCTGGCATTTCGGATGATGCCGACCGGCGACTCTGTCGAGTTGACTGCGATCAGTGCGTTCTCGAGCCGTTCGCCCATGTTGTCGTTAATCGGGCCGACCTTGAAACTCGCTTGACGTCCGGCCTTGTGGACGCGGAACTTCAGGACGCCGACGTTGCGGCAGTGGTGGTCGCGGAGGTAGTCCATGACCTCCGGCGGCGTGTTTGAGCAGAGCGGCGTCGAGGTTGTCCGCGCGGGCGGGGCCAGCAGATAGGGCTGCCGCAGCCAAGACCAAGGGGGCGATCCAGTGCCGGATGACCCGCGGCGTTGTCGAACCAGAGTCTGTCATGACCGGATTCATGGTTTACTCCTCAGCTTGAGTGGCAGCGGCCTGCGGTTTAATGACGCTGGTGGTAGGTTTGTGAAGTTAGAAACGGGGCTCAGCTCGCCGGGACCGTCGCCGGCCCGGCGTAGTAGCGAATGAACAGGGACATCGAGGGGGCCGGGTCGAGCTTGACGGGCACGCGCTTTCAGATAATGCCCCGTGGACGCATCCTTATCTTGGAGTCGGGAACGAGATCGGCCATGGCCGACTCGTCGTCGGCAAGAAGGGCGGACTGTTGCTCCGGGGCGCATAGCAACGGCAAACTTTCGATCATGAGACGGATGATCGACGACACGGATCAACTCGGCACCCTCGGTTCCAATGAGTACACCAGAGTGTTCAGAAATTGACAGCCGTCTTACCGCGGCTTCCCTGAGCCGTGGATCAGTGTCCCGGCGCCTCGGGTCATTGTTCACCCGTGCCGCTGTTCTTAGTGAGGAGACCGAGTTACGCATGACATGCTGAATATTCGATGGACGTGTTGCTGCAATGAACGGCCGCCCGGTGACAGAGTACAACGGGTATCGGCCTGGATCTTTCCTGTAAGCGTTGTACCCGGAACTCAACGTGGCGAGGCCGCCATCCACGGCGCCGTTCTTGAGACTGGCATTGATGATCGCAAGGCTCGTCGGACTCATTGCGCTATCGTTCACCCAGCCGTTGTTGTTGCCAACTGGGTTGAGCGTTTCGAGAACTTCGTTGGGCGGAAACGCGCTTTCGACTGCAAAGCCGGCCGCAAGGCCCTTCAATCCTGTCTGGTAAGTTTGGCGCAAGGCCGTGTTTCCGTCCGCGGAGAGCCCGGGCACCTTCCCCGCGTAAGTCGAGCGAATTCTGTTGAGTTCCTTTGCAGCCTGGTTATGGCTTCGGATGCGTGAGGGGTCGCGAACCTCGAACCATTGCTTGTTGGTGTCGAAAACGCCCTGACCCAACCCTTCCGCGGCGCCGACCTCGGCTCCGCCCGCGAAGCCGGCAACCGCGCCGATCGGGCCGCCGGTGGCGAACCCATAAGCGGCTCCGGTGACAGCTCCTGTTCCCGCCCCCTGGTACGTTTCGCGAATCGTCGTGTTTTCATTGACTCCCGGCCCTTTTAGCAGCTTCTTGATTTCCGGGTTCGTTCGCCCCAATGCCGCCCCGGCGCGGTGGGGCACATCGCTGGCCACTCCGCCGATGTGATGGGTCGTCGCGCTCCCGACGCCCCCCGCGTGATGCGTGATGTTGCTGGCCACTCCGCCGATATGGTGGGTTGTCGCGCTTCCGACGCCCCCCGCGTGATGTGTGATGTTGCTGGCCACTCTTCCTGCGTGATGAACGCCTCCGCTGGCAAGACTGCCAATGTGGTGGCTTGTGCCGCTGAGCGTCTTCCCGGTGTACTGGGTTCGACTGCTCACCACCCTTTCGGCCTGATGTGCCGAACCGCTCGCAACTTGACCAGCGTGATGCGTGACGCCGCTCGCGACGCTACCGGCATGCTGGAAGCCACCGCTGACACTCTGAATCACCCCGCCGCCGCCACCTCCACCACCCGACCACCATTGGCCGTAACAGCAGGTTGAGACGTTGCAATAGCAAGCGACCGCCGCACAGACCACGCTCATCCATCGCATTTTCATCAGGATGCTCCGTAAAAGCGTTCAAACGGGACACTTTCGCCTGTATCGACCGAAATCGCGCTCTGAGCTACGTCAGGCCTTTGGTCAAACAATCGATGGCCATGAACGGCCTGGCGTGATTCCGAAACGCCGAGGCTCCCCGATGAGGCACTGGCACCCGGCTCGTGCGGAGACTCGCCCTCCCAGGATCGTGCACGGGCGTTTAGACTCATCCGCGACACCGATTTGGATGTTTGCAAAGCACCCGGAATGGGAGCTTCCATCAAGCCGCCGGCGGCCGATGATTATTTCTTCGCTTCCGGATCGGGTTTCTTCTGGGCACTGTCCGCGACGGAACGGCCAGGCAGGCCGCCACTCATGTTCGACTTCTTGTCGGCGCTTTCGTCGCGTTTGGCGTCGCCGCGCGGAGCCAGTTGCGCCCGCACACCGGCGGCGGCCTCGCGGACGTCGGCGACGAGGGGATGGGCGTCGCCCCGCTTGCGTTGCTGAATGGCCAGCGATCTCTCGAACGATTTCAAGCTATCATGGCTCTTACCCTGGCTCTTTTGAATCTCGCCGAGGGTCTTCAAATGCGAGCCGAATTGAGGATGTTCAGGGCCCAGCTCGGCCTCGCAGAGCTCCAGTGCCTTCATCGCGAGTTTCTCCGAGGGCTCGTGCTGTCCGCCCGCGTGCAAGGCCTGGGCGATCGTATCAAGGCACTGGGCAACGTGCGCGCTTTGCGGCCCGAACCGCGCTTCCATGATGTCGGCCGCTTCGCTTGCCAGCTCCTCCGCCTTTGCTGGTTGGTTGAGCGCAATTTCCACCAGTGCCAGGTCGTTGAGCACGATCCCGTATAGAACCTCATCCTCGCCCACCTCGGCTTTCACCATCGGCAGCATTTTCGTATAGAGCGCTTCCGCTTCCTCGTGCTGCTTCTGGTAATAGTGGATCATGGCCATCGCGTTGAGGCCCGCGATCAAGGCCATCGGTTTGGCTTCCGGCAATTGCTCATAGATCGACAAGGCAGCTTTGATGTTCGCCGTGGCCTCGGGGAACTGGCTCATCTGAATGTGCACCGTCGCCGCGCCGAGGAGAGCACTGCGAGTCGAGCTCCGGATTTTTTTGGTCCTCGGCCTCCTTCAAGGCTAGCGCGTAGAGTCGTGCGGCCTTCTGGGTTTCCGACCCGTTGACCGCAGCCTCGGCGCTTTCGAGATACGCTTCAACCAGGATCGCCTGGCCCCTCGTCGCGGCCGGAAATGCGAAGACGACGAGTAACATCAGAGCCGTCAAGTACCTGCACGCGGCTGGACGTGTCATGGTTGCACTCACACCTTTGTTGTTGTGGAAGGAAAACGTCAAAGGGACCACCCACGAGTCAAGCCCGCAAAAGAGCCATCGCGGTGAGGACGATATCGTCTGCGCCGCGACTGGGAAGTTTGTATGACGATTGCGTTCGTCCTGTGGCGGCGAACTTCCTTTCAAACCTCATCGACTGAAACCAACAAATGATGGTTTTGTGCATATTTAGGGGAGTTTTCCTCTGCAATGAGTTAAACAGCGTTGCGTGATTCCGAGACGCCGAGGCTCTCCGAGTCGGCACTGGCACTCGGCTCGTGCGGACACTCGCCCTCCCAGGATCGTGCGAGGCCGTTTAGGAGCGGAACGTCTTGGCTTCTGAACCCGCTTTGCCTGAGAGCGCGAGCGCCGCCCGCCCCATCAAGGGCGGGCGAAGGCCGAACCGCGAACAGGACATTTTGTGCGAAATCACGCCTCGATTCGCTCTCAGTCGCGTTGCCGTGCGCCAGGGGCTAGCCGCGCGTGACTTGCACGTCGACATAAGCAGGGAACGGGAAGACGACAAAGCGAACGAATATTTTCTAGGATTTCCGCGGTCGGGGTCCGCGCAGGTGCTGCGCCCTGTTTTTGCGGCGTCGACCAAGTCGCACCGGCACGAGCGCCCGGACGGCCGACCGGCGCCGTCGACGGTTCGGTCGAACACGTCCTTCAGCGGCCGATTGTGGTTGCCCTTCGAGACGGCTTTCGCGATCATGAGACCAGGATCAATTGGAGGTTCTCCATGAGCATCGCCGCGGCCGAAGAATTGACATTCGCTGATGTCTTGCGGCAACTGGGTGGGATCTCTCCCAGGCGCATTCGGTTTCGTCCTGCGCCCGGAACGGCCACCGAGGCCGACGTCATCAAGATCCATGATTGCGAAGGCCGTCTCTTCGAGTTGATCGACGGCGTGCTCGTGGAAAAGGTTTTGAGTTACTGGGAATCCGCGCTGGCGATCGAGCTGGCACGCATCCTGGGAAACTTTGTCAAGCGCCGGAAACTGGGGACTCTTGCGGGCGAAGCGGGAATGCTTCTTCTCTCTCCGGGCCTTGTGCGAA
Organism: uncultured Planctomycetota bacterium; assembly: GCA_963818265.1. Lineage (GTDB taxonomy): Bacteria > Planctomycetota > Planctomycetia > Isosphaerales > Isosphaeraceae > CAWFRS01. The sequence goes on from CAWFRS010000002.1 coordinate 158,832, forward strand.
TTCCCGACCTGTCGTTCATTTCCCGCGCACGACTGGCGGGCCACCGTGACGCCGCGATTGTGCCGCTTGCACCCGACCTGGCCATCGAAGTGCTGAGCGACGGCAACACGCCTCGGGAGATGACACGAAAAATCAATGAATACTTTGCTTCCGGTTGCCGCCTTGCCTGGGTCATCGACCCGCGCACCCGGACCGTCGCGGTCTATACGTCTCCTGCCAAACCCGTCGTCCTCACAGAAAAGCAGACACTGACTGGCGGCAGTGTCCTGCCGGGCTTCCGTTTGCCTTTGCGAAAGTTATTCGCGTTCACTGACGAGCACGAATAGCCATCCGCCCTGGAGATTCATATTGCAGTGACGTCAGACGACGACCCGGAGACGACGCCGCGCTGGCTGAGCCATTTCTTTGAGAGAGCCGAAACTAGCGAGACAAGCCCGGAGTGAGTACAACTGACGAGTGATCCGGACCGGCCGTGCTGGTGAGGCATGTTGACGACCCTGACTCAGGAGTTGAATCATGTGGACCCGATGGTTGCTCGTCATTGGCCTGTTGACCTGCGGAGCCTATGCTCGGGCAGGCGACGCTACCAGTTCGATCAAGGTGCTCTACGCGGGCAACCCCGGCAGCGACCGCGAGAACGACTTCGTCGCGTTTCTGGAGCGGCACTTCAACAAGGTCGGAAAGACCAGTTACGAGAAATTCAACGCGAGCCAGGCCAAGGGTTACGACGTGGTCATCTTTGATTGGACCTCAATTTACCCGAGGGACAAGGACGGCAAGATCAAGAAGCCGTTCAATGGACTGCACTCGCCCACGCCGCCTGAGCTATCGGAGCAGTATGACCGCCCCTCGATCTTGATTGGGGCGGCCGGCGGCTTTCTCGGCACCGCACTCAAGCTGAAGATCGACTGGCGCTGACTGTGCCTCGATGACGCGGCCCACGGGTTGGTGCCCTCGCATGAGATTTTTAACAAACCGCATTCGATCAAGCTGACGTTTGAAGACGTCCCGACTCCTCAAAACTACGTAGAGCTGGCGGGTGCCAAAGGCGTCGGGAAGACAACCAGGGTCTGGCGGGTCCAGACGAAGAAGTTCCCCACGATCGATCCGGGGCTTGTTTCCAACCCCTTTGGATTTGGCGACTCTCCCGACGCCGAAGTCATCTCGTCGGGGCTCAACAGCAAAGGACCGGAGTCGGTGGCGCTGGGCCGGCACGGCAACTTCTTCCTCTGGGGCTTCTCGGCGTCGCCAACCGATATGACGCCCGAGGGGCGCGACTGCTTCGTCAACGTCGTTCATTACATTCGCAAGTTCGATGGCCAGAAGCCGGTCGTTCGCAAGGTGGGAGCGGCTCGGTCTCGTGACGGCGCCCTCTGGTCGGCCTACTATCTGCGGCAAATTTTCGACGAAGCCGCCTTCAAGAAGAGTCTGCCGGAAACGATCCTCAAAGATCGCGACCGGTACGAGCGGTATCGCAAGAGCTCTTTGCAAGACACCCTCAAGAGGTATCCCGAGGAAGCTGCGCAAGCGCTGGCAACAATCCCGAGTCGTACATCGCCTGGGCCCGGGAGAACCTCGAATACACGCGGTTCGAGGGTCCCGACGACGACGCGATTCCCGTGGTCGACGAGGATGTGAAGGCACTGGGGCTGTCCAATCGCAAGATCGAATTGCTGGAGACGTGCATCTCGATGCTCGAGCGAAACGACCGGCGCGAGCTGGCGACGCGGATCCTCGAACGATACACGACCGAGCATTTCTCGAGCGCCCAGGAATGGCGCGCGTGGCTCAACACCAATCGAGGCCGTCTCTTCTTCACTGACGTGGGCGGCTTCAAGTTCATGGTTGCACCCCAACCGCCGCCGGTGTCCGCGAAAGCCCCGAGCGGACGCGGCGTTGAACAGCCCGACACGCTCGCAAACGGTTTAAAGTGTTAACATACGTTAAGTCGTTAAACTGTGCCGGTTACTCAGGCGCCCAAACGGAACATGATGATACTTCGAGGGTTGCGGCAACTGGGCTGATCATGCCGGTTACTCAGGCGCCCAAACGGAACATGATGATACTTCGAGGGTTGCGGCAAGATGTTAAACCTTGCCGGTTACTCAGGCGCCCAAACGGAACATGATGATACTTCGAGAGTTGCGGCAAGATGTTAAATCTTGCCGATTACTCAGCGCCCAGATAGAAGTTAATGATCCGTATCGAGTTAGAGCGATATTTTGAACTTCCGATTAGTCAGGCGCCCAGGCGCAACTCAATGCGCCGTAAAGAGATGGGAGCAACTTGTGTCTTTCCGGGCACTTTTGGGCGCCGGGCGGTGTGCGCGCCACTCGCCACGACACGGCGCACTGACGGCGCACGCGCGGTTCCGTGATGTTACAGTCATCCCGATCAGAAAAATCGGGATTTTGCGACGTGAGAAGATGAGATTCTCACCGGCGCATTCCAGTAACGTGACGATCTCGCCGACGAGGTCAGCCACCATGGCCCCGGTCAGAGCCGGGTGTGATCGGCGTGGGCCTGGCCGTTGCTCGGAACGTCAGCGCACTCGCGCAAGATGTACTGCTGGAAGATGAAGATCCGCTCCTCGCGCGTTCCGATACAGCCGGGGTGCCGGCTGGCCGCCATTCCTTTCTGCTGATCTTCAAAGATTGCGATATCTTCCGACATCACCTTGAGCATGGTGTACCGGCCGATGCGTCCCGCGAATTGCGAGAGCAAGGCCGAGATCGGCCCGCGCCCGGGCCCTGGAAGCGATAGCTCCGCAAGCGGAGGCGTGTCGTGCCCGGCGACATGGGCAGATATGAGCCGGCATAACAATAGAGGTCGGTGAGCACGAAGACCAGGTTCGGATGAATATGGCAATGGATATAGACATTCGTCGATTCACCGCCGAGCCGGCGGGTGAGCATCCCTTGCCAGAAGCGGAGCCTCGCGTCCTCGCCCGAGTCGTAGGCGCAGAGTGGTATACCGGTCTTCCAGCGTGTGCTCCTGGGCCACCTCGCTCGGGTAGATGCCGCCGAACGAGCTGGGATGGAGGCACGGGATGTGGTACGACTCGAGGGTGTTCTCGATGGGGAACTTCCAGTTGCAGGCCGATTCAAAGCCCCAGATCAGATCGGGCCGCCAGCGCGGTGAGCTGAATCGATTTTCAACGACGTCGTAATAAGGACCGAGATGCTCTCGAAGACTCGGCCCGTCCTCGGCCAGGGAGACAAAGAGCAGGTCGCCGCAGCGCTCCAGGCGAAACTTCCTCAGTCGAGCGTTCTCGCGATCAAAGGGGCGGAAGCACTGGGCATCGGGGATGCGGGCGGTGTGGCCATCCGGCTTGTATTCCCAGCCGTGGTACTGGCAACGCAGGCGCGGGCTGTTGCCCCGCTCCTGGTGAGTCAGTAGCGAAGCGCGATGTGTGCACACGTTCTGGAAGGCGTGGTATTCACCGCCGATATTGCGCACGAGAACGGGCTCGCCGAGCAGCTCGAGCGTCAGGAAATCGCCGTCGCGGGACAGCTCCGCGGTTGTGCCCGCGAGGTGCCAGGCGGGCACGAACAGCCGCTCGATCTCCCGGCGATACTGGGTCTCCGACCGGTAGTGATCGGGCTTTAGTAATATCTCCAAGCGGTTTTGATGAACAAACATGGCGCTCAGACCTCGACTACCAGACCATACGGTTCACGACAGGGGAGATGGCATCACCGCGGCGGCCCACGCCGGGGCGCGGCCGTCCGCTTCGAGATTCCGTTCGTCTCGAACGAGCCGACCATCGCTCATCCAGAGCACGCGCCCGGACCGCCGGGCGACCTCGGGGCTGTGGGTCACAATCACGAGAGTCAATCCGCGGTCGCGGTTCAGAGACGAAAAAAGGTCGAGCACCTCGGCGGCGGACCGGGAATCGAGGTTACCCGTCGGCTCATCAGCGAGCAGCAACACCGGATCGTTGGCCAGCGCGCGGGCCAGGGCCACCCGCTGCCGCTCCCCCACCGAGAGCCGGCTGGGCGTGTGCTTGGCCCGGTGGCCGATGCCGACAATCTCGAGCAGCTCCCGGGCCTTTCGGCGCGGCCGGAGGCCGAGAGAGGGCCACCGAACATCGGCACCTGCACGTTTTCGAGCGACGTCAAGGTCGGCAGCAGGTGGAACGACTGGAAGACGAAGCCGATTTTTTGTGACCTGAGGCGCGCGAGCGACGGTTGCCGCGAGAGGGGTACTCCCTCGAAAAAGACCTCGCCCGAGTCGGGCACGTCGAGCGCTCCGAGCAGGTTGAGAAGCGTCGACTTGCCGCAGCCTGACGGACCCATCACGGCCACGTGCTCGCCCGGCGTGATGGTCAGGCTCACATCCTTCAACGCCACGACGTTCCCGTCCGGATACACCTTGTCGAGGTGCTCGGCGGAAAGCAGCGGGGGCACGCTCGCGGACGCACTCTTATTCATGACGGAGGGCCTCCGTCGGCTGCAAACGGGCGGCGCGATAGGCCGGACCGAGCCCGCCGATCAAGGACATCAAGAGTGTCAGGCCCAGCCCTTCGGCAATCACGACCGGGGAGACGACGCCGCTGACGAATCCGCTCGTCTGGGGCACCCCGGAAAGCCATCGGACGACCAGCATCGCCGCGGCGATGCCGACGGCCGCACCGGTCAGGCTCAGCAAGATCGCCTCGCCCAGCACCATGCCCAGCACACGTGTGCGCACCCAGCCGAGTGCCTGCAAGAGGCCGATCTCCTTGGTCCGCTCGATCACGGCCGTGATCATCGTGTTGAGGATGGTGATCCCGCCGACGATCAGCGCGATGCCCGAGGTGATCCAGGCCATGCCGTTGGCCATGCGAATATAGATCGTGCCGCTGACGTAGGCCCGGGTTGGCTGGGCGGTGATTCCGTAAGGTTTACCCTTGGGGTCGACGAGCGCCTCGATTCGACGCCGAACCGCGTCGGCCAGTGCTTCCTTGTCGCTGGTCGGCTCGAGCTCGATGGTAAACCCGGTGACGCTCTTGGGCCGGACCATCTCCCGCTGGAGCGTGGCCAGCGGCACCACGGCGCCGCCGTTCTCGAAGAGATCGAAGCTCCGGTAAACGCCGACGACGTCGTAGCGCTCGTCTTGCATCGTCACGGTGTCGCCGACACCCTTGTGCAGATGCTCGGCGAGGTTGGCGCCGAGCATGATCACCCGCGAATCCTCGGCCTGGAACGTTCGGCCCGCGACGATCGTCAGCTCGTCGAGCTGGGCGCGCCGGGCGCCAGCCGTTGACCAGGATGCTGGTGTTGCTTTCGCCGCGCTGGATGTCGACCAGCTCGAGAAGGCCCGACGAGACCCGTCGAACGCCCGGGATTCGCTCGATCTGGGGGCCGATGTCCTCTTCAAGATTGCTTCGAAGCTGATCGGGGATGCCTGACGCGACCACGACCAGGTCGATCCCCCGGCGCTCGAAATTGGCGCGAAAGGACCGCTCGAAGCCGTAAGAGACGCCCCGAAGCGTCACCACGGTGCCGATGGCCACGGCGATGCCGAGGATCGTCAGCAGCGAACGAGCCTTGCGCCGCACCAGGTTTTTGAGCAGGAACGTTGCGAAGTACATCAGGACATCTCGCGCGATTCTCGCCGCAACGCGGCCAGGTGTTTAAGCACCAGCTCGACGAAAAGCTGGCCATTCTGCACGGGCGCCATGTGCTTGGCCCCCGGTACGATCTCGACGGCGCACCTGGGCAGATGATCGCCGAGGAAGCGGCTCGTTGCAAGGAACGGCGAGTGCTCGTCGTAAAGCGCGACGATCGGCTGGCGGACCGAGCGGATCCGTTCCTCGGTCAACCCGGCCTCGGCAAAGACGTCGCGCCCGCAGGTTGTCTCGGCCAATCGGGGGAGCTGCGACAGCCAGCGTGTCGACGCCGGACCCATCTGCTCGCGGATCATGCGAAGCTCGGCCGGCGAGAGTGCCGCAACCGTCTGGAAAAGCGTGGTGAAGTCGATCGAGTCGCCCAGGTCGAGCCCGGCGTGGCCGAACATTTGGCGAAGATCGACCCAGACATTGGCGGTGCCGACGTTCGGCTCGAGCCGCGCAAGTCCTGGAAAATACGAGTCCGACAGGATCATCCCGCGGACCCGATCGGGGTGCGCCGCGGCCGCGTGCATCGCGACGACGCCGCCAAAGCTATGGCCGATCAGGTAGGCCGGTTTGAGCCCGAGCGCGGCGTGCAGACCGCGGAAGTCCTCGGCCATATCGGCCGAAGTATAGCCAGTGGGAGTGGCCGCGCTCAAGCCGTGACCGCGGAGGTCATACGCGGTGACGCGATAGTCGCGCGCCAGCGTGTCAACCAGGTTCGACACCATCCAGACGGCCATGTTCGCGGTGACGGCGTGGAGCAACACGACGTCGGGTCCGGCGCCAGCCTGCTGGTAGTGAAGGTCGACCCCGTTGACGTTGACGCGCGGCACGGATCAGCCTCCCATCTTTCGCTGGCTCAGATGAAGATAGATGAAGTCGGCGAGCTCGCCGACCTCGAAATCCTCGGCCTGGCGATCGCGCAGGTCGGCGATCAGCTCGTTGAACGGGAATCGGAATCCGTAACGCTCTTCCAGCTTCTCGGCGAGCACGACCGCGTCGATCGAGACCATTTCGAGGTCGTCAAAGAAGCGAGTCTGGCGATCGATCTCACCGAAATATTCGCGGCGGGCGAAGGTCCGCAAGATCGCGACAAGGTCGTCCAGAACCAACTGCGGGGCCTCTGATGCGGTCATGATGCGCCCCTTTCGCCACGGGTCCACGCCACGATGAGGTTGCCGTCGCGGGCCGTCTCGACGCGCCAGGGCTCGGGACCACTGGCATCGCCGCGCCCCACGATGGCGACCAGCACCGTGCCCGTTCCGGCGACGATGCCGCGAACACGCACGGCCGCGAGTGAATCGGGCACTGCCAGGCCCGCGGCCTGCGCCACGGCCCGCCGTGCACAGGTAAGGCGGAGCGACGCTTCGACCGGGTCGCCGCGGAAGGCCGCGAGGAGACGCTGCTCCTCGGCATCGGGAGGCGTGGTGTCTCCCGCGTCTGGCTTCGCCCCGCCAACGACCGCCAGCGCCAGGCCGAGGACGCTGGCGCCGGCCACCGAAACCGCGACGGTCGCCGCGCCCGCCCGATCGACGGCCGCGGGTGGAAACGATACTTCGGATTCACCACGCCTGTGCGCGGTGAAGCGGCCCTCACCGGCGGCCACGACCTCGATGTCAGACGGAAACAGGCGCTGGCCGGTCATCTCGTGCCAGACGAGCCGGATGGCATCCTTGGCGGCATTGCGATCGAAAAGCCAGCCCCTCGTCGTGGCTTCGTCGCCGAGCGTCTCGAGGCGGCGATATTCGCGTAGCTCCGACGGGGTGAGCGTGACCTTGGCCGTCACCTGGAGCATGCTCCCCTGGTTCAGGTCGACAGGCGGCTCGAGGCGAACAACGGCGATCGGCGCATCGCCGCGGCGTGTGCCCGGGCACTGGTCCTCGACCTGGCTCCAGCGCCGGCTCAGGAAATACTGGTCCTTGGGGCCGTGGAAATTGACCTCGCCAAACGGAACGTAGAACCGCCAGCACTTCACGCCCGTCAGTCGGATCGCGACCGCGCTGTCCTCGGTGAGGGCCTCCCCCTGGTGCAGGAACGAGCGAGCGTCGGCGCGGGCCACCCACGACCGGGCCGTCAGCCTGGTGCCGGGTGCCTTCGGCGGGCCGAAGACTTCGAGATTCTCGACGCCGATCGGCAGCATGATCCGTCCGGCCTGATCGGGCTGGATCAGGTGCCAGGCTGCGAGCGGGTGGAGCACCACATCGAACAGGACCGGGTCGATCAGGAAACCAGGCTGGGGAACCGATCGGAACAGCCCGTCCCTCGGCAGCACCTCGACGTGGCTTTCCATCCCCTCGTCACCCGAACGGAGATTCGCCCGCACTCCCTGGAACAGTGGTCCGTGGAACAGGTTATGATATGTGCGTTCGACCGAGAGGGTCGCCGGCCGCTCGTTGGTCAGGCGAAACGGCAGGCAGGGCGGGGCAGGGGGATACTCGGCCGCGAGGACCACAGTCCCCTCCGCGGCGAGCCACGCCGATTCCTTGGGGCGGTCGGCCAGGCCGAGGTCCTTGACCTGGACTGCGACACGCCACGGACCATCAACCGATTCGCGAGGCTCGACGCGGGCCGTCAGCTCGACGACGGTGGGGGCCTGCTCATCGTAGGCGAGCCAGCGATAAAGCCGGACGTCGCGAACCGAGATGACGACCAGGCCCGGAACCAGGACGGCGGCCGCCTCGGCCATCATCTCCAGGGTGAAGGTCATCGGCATGACGGGCACGCCGTATTGCCCGGGATCGACCTTGCTGATCTCGCGGCCGCCGACCGTGTGGTGCGTGGCGAAGTGGTCTTCGCGCAAGTCGAGGATCCGGCGCATCACGAGCGTCTGGCCGGGCTCGTGCTGCGTGAAAGCGCCGAGCAAGGGCCGCCCCGGCGGCGGCGGACCGGCTTCGCCGTTTGTCTCGTGATGCTCGATCGGGTCGGCGGGCGCGGGCATCTCAGCCCGCCGGCGCGTCAGGGTCAAGAACAACTCGGTGACCTCGCGCTGCTGATCGACAAACCGGCCCATCACCTCGAGGTGGCGGGCCATCACGCGAGACCGCGGGTCGGCGTCAGGCCGATGCACGGCCGGCGCGGTTCTTTCCGGAATGGGTGCCGCGGCGGGCACATCGTTGCGCGGCGGCGCGGGAGCTTCCATAACGATGGGAGTGCGGCTCGATGCCGCGCCGCCGGTCGTTCGCTCGCTTCGCGCGGGGATGCGGTTTACGTAGAGGGCACCGAGATCGAGCGGGACGTGATGGCAGACAAGTGCGCCAAGCAGATGGTTGAGCTGGGTGAGCCCCGAGCGCCGCGGGACGTTGGCCGGCATCGCGACGAACGGCAGCCCGCGAAGCACATCCTCGGCAAATGCCGAGAGGTTGCCGCGCGGTCCGGACTCGACGAACAGCCGCACCCCGTCGTCATACAGGTTCCGGATTAATTCCGAGAAGCGCACGGGTTCGGCCCAGTGGGCGACGGCCAGCTCGCGGATCGCGGCGGGATCGTGCGGAAACGGCCGGGCGGTGGTGCACGAATACACGGGCCGCGTGGGCGCCTGGAAGCGGTAGTTCTGAAAGAGTTCGCGCACCGGCTGGATCATCGGCGCGAACAAAGGGGTGTGATAGGGCCGATCGAACGGTAGGCGATCGAAGAAGATCCGCCGCTTTTGCAGCTCGGCCTCGATGGCGGCCATCGGCTCCGGGGGTCCAACCGCGACCGTCTGGCGCGGGCAGTTGTCCATGGCGACGAAGACACGCTCGTCGCCCGCGGCGGCGATCAGTTCGGCGAGGGTCTCGCGCCCGGCGCCGATGGCCAGCAGCGTGTACCTTGTCTGGCCGGATTCCTCCTCGCGACGCATCACCTCCATCGTCTCGCGAATCAGCGGGAGCATGAGGCCGTCGCCGTTTTCCATGCAGCCGGCGGCCCAGAGTGCGACCAGCTCGCCCATGCTATGGCCGGCGACGACGTCGGGTGATAGCCCTAATCGCTTGAGAACCAAGTATAGCGCCCAGTCGGCCATCATCACGCTGAGCATGGCGTGGTCGATCCGCCGCAGTTTCTGCTCAGCGCGGGCGAGCGCTTCAGGCCCGGCGTTCTCAGGCGGGAGGAAGACGTCAGTAAGAGACTCGCCGGCGTCACCGGCGTGCCTGCTCTTGGCATCGCAGTCGGCGAAAAAAGCCTCCACATCGGGAAAGGCTCGGCGAATATCTCCGAGCATTCCGAGGTACTGGGCCCCCTCGCCCGGGAACAGAAAGGCGAGCTTTCCGGCGTGGCCGAGCGGTTCGCTGGTGTAGTACAGACCCGACGCGCCGCGGATCTCGGTACACCGCGGATCATCGAGCCGCTCCAGGCCCCGCTCGAGCCCGCGCACCGCATCGGCCGCCGTCTTGGCCACCAGTGCCAGCCGGGAGCCGCCGGGCGGGAGACTGAAATTAAGGGTGAAGGCCAGTTCGGTCAGGTCGGAATCAGGATGGCGGCGCAGATCGTCGGCCGCCGCTCTCACGGCCGCCTTCAGGCCGTTTCGGCTCTCGCCGTGGAACAGCAGGAGCTCGGTGTCCCACAGCCGCCGGGCCGCGAGGGGCCGGTCCGCATGACCGGCCGCCGGTCGGATCGTTCGAGTCAGCACGGGGTTCGACCTCGTCTTAGCGGGAAGGGGTCATAACCGGGTGGGTCGGGCGGGCCAGGGCTTCGGCCCCGCCAGCCAGAATGATCTCACTCTCTCCCTTGCGACCGTGGAGCAGCTCCGCGACAAAGAGCGCCGGCCCTTCCTCGGGAGTGATCAGCCGCAGGCCGCGCCGGACCAGGTGGGCCTCGAGGTCGGCGACCATGCCGATCTCCGACCAGGGACCCCAGGCCACCGAGAAGACCCGGGCCGGCCAGCGGCGATCGAGCACGAGCGCCAGCTTGCTGAGTACCTCGTTGGCGGCGGCGTAATCAGACTGCCCCTTGTTGCCGAAGCGGCTGGCGACCGAAGCAAAGAAGGCGCAGAACTTGAGCCGCGCGGGATCGAGCCGCTCGGTCAGGATCCGGGCGCCGAGCACCTTGGTCTTGAAGATGCGGTCGAACGACTCCGGCGTCTTGTCCCGCAAAAGACGATCCTCGATGACCCCCGCGCCGTGGATCACCCCGGCGAGGGGTCCGAAGCGTTCCTGGAGCTTCTCGATGAGCCCGCCGAACCCGGCCTCGTCACGCACGTCGACGGAATTATAATGGACCACGGCCCCGGCCGCGGCCATCGCGGCCAGGTTGTCCCGGATCTCCCGGGCCTGCATGAGCCGGCGGTATTCCGCCTCGACGGGCCCGGGCGCGGGGGGCCGGCCCTCTCGCTGCATCCGCGCGATGATGGCCGCTTTGATCGTCTCTTGCGTTGTCAGCGTGGCCGTCTCGGCCGGCTCTTGCTCGGCGGGCAACTCGGAACGGCCGACGATCAACAGGGTCGGCCGGAAGCGGCCGGCCAGCTCCCGCGCGATCGCCCCGGTGATGCCCCGCGCACCTCCCGTGACGAGCACCGGCGCACCGGGCTCGATCAGGAGCGGGGTACTCTCCTCCACCTGGGGCAGAGGCGCGGGCCGGGGTTCCCAGGTGACGCGCCGGCGACCGAGGTATCCCACCTCGACCGGTCCCTCGCGGCAGCAAAGCTCGCGGAGCAGCATCTCGGCGATCTCGGCGGGGCGTTCACCGGGGTTCACGTCAACGCCACGCACGAGCACATCGGGCCATTCCTGCGCGACGCACTTGACGAACCCAAGCACGCCGCCGTGCCCCGGCGTGGCGGCGGCCGCTGTGTCATCGCCGTCGAATCCGAACCCGCCCCCAAGGCCTGTCGCGGCGAGCAGAACGGCCTTCCCATCGCGGCCGAGCCGCGGCACGTCATCGCCGAGGGCACGCGTGAGCACATAAAGAGACCGGACGTCACGCCACGCCCTGCGGTCCCACGCCTCCCCCTCGACCGCCTCGGCCAGGGGTGCCAGGTTGATCAATCCGCTGATCGGCCCGAATTCCTCACGGATACGCCGGAGCACGTCGGCGACCGCCTCGGGATCCGTGAGGTCAGCGCGGAAGCCGCCGCCATTCGCGGCTGCCGATGAACCGAGGAACACGCTGCGCTGGCCGAGGTCGGCCAGTTGGTCGGCCATCAAGCGTGCGATTCCGCGGCCGTCGTCGGTGAACAACACGACGCCCTGGGTGAGCATCGAGTCGGCCGTTGATTCAAGTGGGCAATCAACCAGCTCAACGACCGCACGTTGCACCGGTAGCACCTCGCCCCAGACCGCGGCGGTCCCATTCGAGCCGTGCGTGCCGGTTTCGGATGCTGGAGCAGCAGCGGCGCTCGCGGAATCGGAACCGGGGCCCGGCGAGCTCAGCGCGTTGTCGAGGTAATCGATGATCCCGCGCAGGGTTCGGATGACGGTCAATTTCTCCATTTCGAGACCGGTCGCCATCGACTGAGCGTCAGTACCCAGATCCGTCGTGACCTCGGAGAGAATCTCGATGCGTTTGATCGAGTCGATTCCCAGGTCGGCTTCCAGGTCGACGTCAAGGCCGAGCATGTCCTTGGGATAACCCGTGCGCTGACTGACCAGTCCGAGCAGGCGATCGGTCAACCGATTGCGGTCGTACCGCACGTCAGCCGACGATGCCGCCTGGGCCGGCTCGGCCGACGTCTCGGCAGCTTCGGCAGGTGCTCTGGACGGCTCTACCGGGACGTGAACGTGGGCAGCCGGGCTTTCCGGGGACACGATGGCCGGCCCGAAGATCGACGCCGGATGATGGTGGCCATTGGTCTCCTCGATCCTCGGGCGCGGCGACAAGAGCGTGGGATCGGGGACGTCGTAGCCCGAGAGATAGGAGGCCATGAGACTGTGCTGCGACTCCAGGAACCGTTCCATCAGGTCCTGGTAGCGAAGCATGACCTGGGTGGCGTCAACCGACGCTGGCAGCGACGGCAGACGGCTCGGCGGGGCGAAAGGAGTCGAACTGCCCGGGTGCTTGCCATTGGTGGTCACGAATTGGTTCCTCTTCACGGGAGTTGAGGAGGCAGGCTCTGGCGAGGTCGCTGGCGTGGCCGGTACGGTCGGGCTTCGAGGCGCGGCGCGGCCCGTTCCTCGGGCGGCCGGGCCTGGCCGAGCAAGCGCGGCTCGGGCGCGCCCAGCGGCCGGTTGCGCACGCTGTTGATGATCCAGGTGGTCGGCGACAGTTTCGGCCGGCCGGTCTCCGCCGACAGCCGCTCGAGGTCGATCGCGGCCGCCACGCGACCGCGGAACAGCCGCTCTGGATTCACGGCAACGCCGTGAGCGGCCAGCCTGGCGACCAGGTGCAGGAGCTGGACGAGCCCAGGGCGACCGGGGACGTCCGTCGGCATCGCCAGGTGAGGCCGATCACGCAAGATCTGCCCGACGAGCCCGCTCAGAATCGCCTTCGGTCCCACTTCGATGAAAATCCGGGCGCCGGCTTCATACATGGCCTCGACCTGCTCGCGGAAGCGAACCTGCGACGTGAGGTGATCGGCCAGGGTGCCAGGGATCGCGGCGGGATCGTCGGAGTACCTCGCGGCCGTCACGTTCGAGTAAACCGGGCGGCGTGGCGATCGCAGCCGCGCCTCGGCCAGGGCTCGCGCAAGGGCTCTCGCGCCGGGGCGACGAGCGGCGAGTGGAAGGCGCAGGCCACCGGCAAACGCTGGCCCCGCACGCCGCGCTCGCGGCAACCGCGCCAGGGCCGCCTCGAGCCGATCGTCCCTACCGGCGATCACCGTTTGCAGCGGCGCATTACTGTTCGCGACCGAGACGCCGCTGATGTCGGCGAGAATGCTCAGAGCCGTCTCGGTGTCGGTGTCGAGGGCCGCCATGCCGCCAGGCATCTCGGCGGTTTTCTCGCGGATGATCGCGCCGCGGCGATGCGACAACCGCAGGAGATCGTCTTCATCCATCGCGCCAGCCGCGCAGAGGGCGACATATTCGCCGTAGCTATGGCCGGCAAGGAACCGCGGCTCGACCCCGAGCGATTCGACCAGTCCCGCCAGGCCGAGACTCACGGCGCCGATGGCCGGCTGCGCGACGTCGGCCCGCGTGAGTGCCTCTTGATGGGCGCGCTCCATCTCGGGGCGGAATGTCGATCCCGGATAAACGAACCGCCCAAGCGGCCGTTCCAGGCAGTCGGCCAGTATCGCCTCGGCGCGGTCGAGCACGCGTCGCACCTCGGGAAAGGTCAGTGCCACCTGCGCGAGCATATTCGGGTACTGGGCCCCCTGGCCGGGGAATAAAAACGCCACCGGGCCCCCTTGAATGCCAGGTCGATTGGCGAATTCAAGGCCGCGGGGATCGTGCCAGTGCTCGGCCGGCTCCTTGAGCCGCCGGCAGGCGTCGCGAAGCTTCTCGCGAAGGTCGTCGAGCGATCCGGCGACGACGGTCAGGATCGGCCGGTCAGGGCCCGGCACGTGGGCTTTCCAGGTCGCCGCGGCCAGGTCGGTCAGGGCCGGCTGCGCCCCTGCCTCCAGCGACGTGAGGCAACGTTCAACCGACGAGCGCAGCGCCTCGCGATCCGGTCCCGACCAGACGAAGACTTCCGCCGGCCAGCGCGGCGAAATGTCGGACTCGTGATCGATGAAATCGCCCGTGTACTCGGCGAGTACGGCGTGGAAGTTGGTGCCGCCAAAGCCAAACGCGCTGACTCCCGCGTAACGGGGGTGAGCCGCGCCGTGCACCCACGGCCTGCGCCTCGGTGTTCAAGTAGAGGACGCCGTCCTCGAAATTCCCCTTCGGATTGGGCGTCTCGACGAGCGTCGGCGGCAGCACGCGTTGGTGCAGTGCCATCGCCGCCTTGATCAGCCCGGCGATCCCCGCGGCACACTTGGTGTGCCCGATCATCGACTTGACCGAGCCGACCGCGCACGCCTGCGGCCCCGCCTGGGCCTCGCGCATGAGCTGAATCAGCGCCTGGGCCTCGGTCTGGTCGCCGACCACGGTGCCCGTTCCGTGAGCCTCGATCAGCCCGACCTGGCCGGGGGAAACGCGGGCCTGCCCGTAGGCCCTTCGGAGCGCCCGGAGCTGCCCCTCCAGCCGGGGGGCGGTCAGTCCCTTGTCCCGGCCGTCGCTCGAGGCACCCATCCCCTTGATGACTCCATAAATCCGGTCGCCGTCGCGCTCGGCGTCGGCCAGACGCTTGAGGATGACGGCCCCCACGCCTTCGCTCAGCACGATGCCGTCGGCGGCCGCGTCGAACGGCCGGCAGCGCCCCTTGGGCGACAAAGCATGCGTCTTGCTGAAGGCCATGTAGGCGTAGGGCGTCTGAACCGTGTCGGCGCCCAGCGCGATCGCCACGTCGCTCGTCCCCACCTGCAACTCCCGGATGCAGGCATAAACGGCGGCCAGCGATGAGCCGCACGCGGCGTCAATCGCGTAGTTCGGCCCACCGAGATTGAAGCGGTTGGCGATCCGCCCCACCGCGACGTTCATCAGAATGCCCGGGAACGAGTCCTCGGTCCACTCGGGCATCAGCGGGCGGCACTTATCCATCAATTCGTTCGAGTCGAGCGCCAGGCCCGGCACCGTCTCCAGGAGCGGCAGGCAGGTCCTGAAGCCGTACTGGACGGCTAGCGGGCTGCCACCGCCGCCGATCCCCAGGATCGAGGCCGTTCGTTCCCGCGGAAAAGGCCGATCGGAGTAACCCGCGTCGGCCAGCGCACGCCGCGAGACCTCAAGCAAATAGAGCTGCAGCGGCTCGATCGAGTTCAGGCTGTTCGGCGTGATGCCGAAGGTCAGCGGGTCGAACGGGATGTCCTGAAGAAATCCGCCCCATTTGGAGATGATCTTGTCACGCGCCCGGGGGTTAGCGTCGTAGTAAAGCCGCCAGTCCCAGTGCGTATCGGGGATCTCCGTGACCGCTTGCACGCGGTCGAGGATGTTCTGCCAGTATTCGGCGAGGCCGTTGGCGCCAGGGTAATAGCACGCCATCCCGATGATCGCCACGTCGCAAGGCTCGGGCTGCGGCTCCTCGATCCTGGCCGCCTCCGGAGCACGTTCCTCCAAACTTCGCGTGCCCTTGCCGCAGACATCGTCGTGGAGCGCCTCGATCGTGATGATCTCATCGCGTAGCGAGGCGAGTTGCCCGATCATGTACATGCCGCGCGCGTACTGCTCGTCCTCGGTGATCGCGGCGAGCCGCGAGCCGCCCGGCCCGTCGGGCGCTCGATCCAGGCCCTTCGAGGCGATGCGAAGCCGGCCGATGTTCCTTAACTCGAGGCCGCGGGCGATCTCTTCGGGCGAGCGGCCTTCGGCTTTCAGTCGTGCCCGCTCGCGCTCGAAGTCGTCGCGGTACGGGCTCGGCACGCAGCGGATCGCATGTCCCGGGGCCGTTTCCAGAAGCACCGTATCGCGGCACGACAGGGCTTCCTGCTGGAACCGCCGCGTGATGGCACCTCCATCGACCGCCTCTTGGGTGAACAGATAGGCGGTGCCCAGCAGCGCTCCGATGGCGACCCCACGCGCCGCCAGCGGCGCGGCCAGGGCGGCCACCATCGCGGCCGACCGGCCATCATGAATGCCGCCGGCGAAGGCGATTGAAAGTTCGTCTCCGGGGCCCCCGGAATCAAGGTGCTCACGGATCACCTCGATCATGGTCTCCCACAGGACGAAGCTCGTGCGCGGCCCGACGTGCCCGCCGCATTCGCGACCCTCGAAGACGAATCGCCGCGCCCCGTCGCGCAAGAACGCGCGCAGCAGCCCCGGCGAAGGCACGTGCAGATAAGTCGGTATCCCTTCCTTTTCCAGCTCCCGCGCCTGGTCGGGCCGGCCTCCGGCGATCAGTGCGAAGGGGGGCCGATAAACGCGGATCGCCGCGAGCTGCTCCTTGCGAAGCTCGGCCGGCACAAACCCGAGGATGCCGACGCCCCACGGTTTATCGCCCAGGAGGTCGCGCGTCTCGCGCAGCAAGGTCTCGGTCTCCGCCTGGCGGAGCAAGGCCAAGGCGAGAAACGGCAAGGCTCCGCCGCGAGCGACAGCGTCGGCGAACGCGGGCGTATCGCTGACGCGCGTCATCGGCCCCTGGAGGATCGGGTAGCGCGTGCCGTGGCGGCGCGCCAGCGGACTTCCCTCGGCGAGCGGCTTCAGCCGCCGCGCCGTCGCGAGATTCAGGTCAACTTGCTCGACAACCGCCGCGATGATCCCGCCGACGGTCCGGTAGCGGTCGGCCAGAGGTCGGGCCAGCGTCGCGTCTTGACCGAGCGGCCAGAGCCCTTCCTCGGAACCGACGGTCGTCAGCCCATGAATCTGCCGCCGCCAGACCCGACGCCGCTCGTCCTCAGAATCCGGGGAATCGGCTAACAGGCGATCCTCCTCGCGGGCCGCCCGCCCCGGCGCCGTCGAGTCCAGGACGCGAGAGCACGCGATAAGGCGAGCCCAGGCGCTCGCCAGGACAGGTCGTCTCGCTGCCGTCGAAGGCCGCCACGCGCTGGCGAATCTCCTCGGGAATCGACGACTCCCGCGTCAAGAGCAACTGGGCGTCAAGCACAACCCCGGTCGCCCCGCCGGCCACGCACGCCGCCGCCGTGTTCGGGCCGATGCCCCCCTGCACGAAGATCGGCAGGTCGGAATTTCCGCCCCGCCCAACGTGGCCCTGCCATCGTTGCAAGAGGATGAACGACGTCTCGGCGCCGACCCTTCCGCCGGCTTCGTGTCCTTTGAGAATCAGCCCGTCAACACCAAGGCGTTCGCCAAGTTGCGCCTCCGCCAGGCTCACCGCCTCGAGCAGGACGCGTCGACCCCGCTCCTTCAGGGTGATGATGCACCGCTCCAGATTCTCGTGCCCTCCCCCGGCGAGGCAAACCCAGTCAAGACGATCGGCCGGGAATTCTCCCAGGAGAGCATCAAGGAGGGGGTCGCCTTCGGGGCCGACCTTGATTCCAAACCGTGACGGGGCATGGATCGCCAACCGGCGCAACTGGTCCCATGCCTGCTGCTCGGTCGCGTATTCGAGGTCCAGGCAACCCCTTGCCCCCGAACGGCATGCGGCGATGGCAAACGAGGCGTCGATCCATGCCGGCGGTGTTAATACGATGATGTCGGCGCGGTGCATGAACTGTCTCGCGTCTAAGAGGCGCTCGCGTTAGTTTCCCTGGAAATCGCGGATTTCGCTTCGGTCGGACACGGCCGACTGGTCACTCTCGTAGGAACCCGTCAGTCTCAACTGATCCTCCCGAACGGTTGCCTTCGTATTTCAAGGGTCTGCTCCCGGCTAGCGTCCAAGGTGAGGAGCGCCGCTCCTAGTAACCAATGACCGGGACGTTAGAGTCACAACATCGCGATCACGGGCTTATTTGAGTACCGATCGGGGCATCAGTACGTGCCGCGTCTCGGGCCGCTAAATTCGGCTCAAACGGTAATACCTTCCGAAGCGGTGAATAAGGCCAGGCCCTCCCGGAGAACCTAGACCACCAGACTTTACCATCTTACCCGATGGATCGCGGGATGACAACACGTAATGGGCGCGATGCACCAAATAGGAAGACTTATCAGGGTTGGGCAATTCGTTGATTGACGCAAAGTAGGTCGACCGGCGTCTCTGCGCGTGACCAAAGTGTCCGTTACTTTCGCGTGTATCCAGGGGCCGATAAGAGATTGTGCCGGTTTCTTTAAAACGCCCCCTCGTGGTCAGGCCGACGACCGCACCGCCTCGGCTGTCGCGCTGACACTCATCCACTCCTTGAGCATCGGCGCCAGCACCAACGAGTCGACATGGTGACCGTAGGCGCGATCGATTGCCCGGACCTGTGCCGCGTGCCATTGCTCATCACTCCATCCCGTTGTCATCTTGATGAGCCGGACGGCCTGCTCCTCGTCGTCGTAACACTCGCCGGCGTCTCCAATCTCAAGCTCGGCTACTGTGCAGCGGCGGCCGACGACGTATGAACCGGTCGCGAGCGCTTCGCACACACTCATGGGCATTCCGTAAGTCGAGTCGAGCCCGCTGGTATGCAGGTAGATCCCTGCCTGCCGCACGACCGCGGCCGCCTCGTCGAGCGGCGCGTTGACACGAAAATCGACCGGGCTGCCCAGCATCTGGTTTTGTTCGATCAGTTCCTCCACGGTGTTCTCCGCGCCGTTGCAGCGGACGAGTAAGAGGACGAATCGGTGGTCGGGACAAGCGCGGGCGACCCTCATGAACAACGGGATATCCTTGCTTTGAAGGGCCGACGCCGCTCGAACCACCAGTCGTCGATCCTTTGGCTCGCCCGGGTAGAACCGGCGAGGATTGAAGCAGACGGGCATTGGTCGGATCTTGCCAGTTTCCGATCCGCATGCGGCGGCCAGGTGTGGAAGAATGTAGAGTGCGCGGATCACCGGATCATGCTCGACCATGGTCGCGAGGCTCGCGTCGAAGGCGAAACCGTGACCGCGCACCGTCGCGGAGAGGCCCGCGCGTTCGACCTCGTCCCGGTAGCGCCCACCATGTGAGGAGAGTGGATATGCATGACGTCGGGCCTCGCCAGGGCGATCGCCGCGCCGAGCGAACCGCGATGCACCGGTAGCGACGTCGGGAAGGGCGAGGCGGGGAGAACCTCCGACCAGACCTCGACGTGAACCCCCCAGCGCCGCATGCATTCGATCTCGGTCGCCACATACGTCTCGCTGAGCTGCGGGTAATGCCGCAGCGCGTACAACACCCGCGGCGGTGTGGCGACCGGCCGATCGAGCTTCTGTTGCACGAGGAAGCGGTTGCGCGCTGAGTTCTCGCGCGTCGAGATTCGCGACCACGGCCCGATTTCGTAGCGGCCTCCCACGATCGGCAGCGCCTTTGCGTGCGTGCTCGGCCGTGTAGCGGAGGATCAGGTCCCAGTCGATCAGCCGGGTCAGATCCGGGTCGAAACCGCCCAACCGCTCGAACAGGCCGCGGCGGTGCGCGAAGGCATTGAGATCGATCGCGTTCTCGATCCGCATGGCCTGCGCATCGAATGGCTTGGCGTGAATCCACGCATCGCTGGTAGCCCGTTCGCGCCTGACCTGGGCAAAGTACACCGCGTCGCACGTCGAGTCGCCGGCAAACGCGTCGACAACAGCGGCCAGCGTGCCCGGAAACCACGTGTTGTCCGAGTCGAGATAGGCGATGATCTCGCCCTGGCTATCGGCGAGTCCGCGGTTGCGAGCGGCCGCGGCGCCGAAGGTGGTGCTGCACTTCATAGCGAATGCGCCGGTCTGACTGATACAGGTTAACGATTTCGCACGTGCCGTCGGTGCTGCCGTCGTCGACGATCAACAGTTCCCAGTGCGGGTACGTCTGGGCCAGAACACTCTCAATCGCGGCGGCGACCAGGGAGCGCCGATTATACGTGGCCATGATCACCGAAACACGAGGCGCAGCCGTCACGTCGCTGGCACGGCCCGGGGCCGTCGGCACGGTCGAAGCGGCCGCGCCAGGGTGATTTTCCGCAAGCCACAGAATCGACTCCGAGTGCCGCGTGTGGCGATCGCTGGAGCACCGGTCCAGACTATCGAACCGCAGTTCCAGGCCGTTAAGCCGGCGTTCGAGATCGCCGAGCTGCTGACTGAGGCCGCCAAACTGCTGCATGAGGCCGCCAAGCTGCCGCTCCAGACTGTCGAGCCTGGCGCCGTGCCCATCGGCGTGCTGCGCCAGGTCGTCGAGCCGCGCGGTGTCGCGTTGAACGAGCTGACTCACGCCATCGACACGCGCGACCAGGGAATCGAGAACGATGCGCGCGGCCGCCTGGTTTTGCAGGAGCGGCCTCACTAGCCGGTCCCGACCGCGCCGGGCCATTTTGCGAACCGCCGCTCGGGCGCCTTGCCCTTGAAGGGCGCGAAGGAACGCCAACGACGGACCCAGCACGTGCCTTGTCGTCATGTCGGAATACCCCCGAGACGTCTCGCGAACCAGCAGCGCGTTCGTCCCAATCTTGGTTGGCCCACCGACCGCTCTTCACGAGCCGATCATTCCGTTCCTGTACCCGGAAGCTCTTCGTCCTTGACATGCGGTCCAAGGCCCGCCGACGCTGCTGGTTCCTGGAAGTCAGACAATCGGTCGCTACTTCAATCAGAAGATCGGCCGAATGCGGCAAAACATTGAGGATTATTTCAGCGATGACGGTCGCAGGGGTTGTTCGGTTGATGCGTCGACGGTCGATCGACAGTGATACGATGGTGGGACATCGGTCGGGGAGACTGATTTTCTCGCCGGCGAAAGGCTCCCAGCGCACGTTGCTTATTTTCGCTCGAAATGTTCCAAGGGCATCGCCTCGAACGACGCCCTTGGGTCAAGCGGCCGCAAGAAACAAGCACTGAAGCTTGCTGAATTGGCCGGATCGTCCCTTTGACATCGATTCAGACCGTCGCGCCGCCAGCAAGGCAGGGGCGGTTTTCTTTGCTAGAAAACGGCCCCCCTCGAGCACTCTGACTCGATCGCTCAATACGAATCGGAGCTCAGCACCTCGCCGCTACTGGTCGTTCCGAGCGCCACCCACGTTTGGGGATTGATCGAACTCTTCACAAAATGGACCGACCCATCGCCAAACAGGGTATTGACCCCGCCTGGGTGGCGGCTTCGCGAGCCTGCGAACGCGTATCCCTCTTTCGAGGAGCTGTAGCACGCCAGTTGCTGCCCCGGCTGGCTGTCGCACAGTTGCCCGGGTGCGGTCGGACTCTGGCCCGGACCCGTGACGAAACCCGCGATCACGTCGACGTTGATGCCGCTCGCCAGAATGTCTTGCAGGCCGTTGGGCGTGAATCGCGTCATGTAAGAGCCGTTGCCCGGATCGTCAAACCAGACCGTCCCCCGGCTGTCGTCGTTGGCCCCTTGCAAGATCTCGGAATTGAACTGGGTGTTGCTCAATCCGTCGGTCACCGACGCCACCCGGATCAACTGCGGGCCCGTTCCAGCGGAATTGCTTCCAAACGGAGCCTGGCGATACAAGGTGGGATAGGCCCCGGAGGCAATCCCTCCAAAATCCGTGTTGCCCACGTTGATGCCGTAATTCCCCTTGGTTGGCGAATACGGATACGCCGGAACCGCGCCGCCGGTCGCGACGCTCAACGTCGAGAAATTGAACGAGTTCTGGCTGTCGCTCGGGCATTGAAACGACGCGATCTTCGTGGTGAACACCGTGCTGTTGACGACGAAGCCACCCAGAGGCGCGGTGCCGACCGGCGGTCCCTCGACGCCGATCGACGCGTTGAACGCGTTATACAACGGCCCCTGCTCGATGAAGGGCAGCATGAGCAGAAACCAGGGCGTATTCTGGCAGCCCTGGCCAAAACCCGGGCTCTTGCACGGCACCACGCCCACACCGTAGACCAGGGCAATCGGATAGCACGTATTTGTCGACTCATAATTGGCCATGCCCAGGCCCAACTGTTTGAGATTGTTTGTGCACTGGATTCGTCGCGCTGCCTCGCGCGCCGCCTGCACGGCCGGCAAGAGCAGGGCAATCAAAACGGCGATGATGGCAATCACAACAAGAAGTTCAATCAGCGTGAATCCGCGATGCGCGCGCAACATGCGTTCAACACCTTTGAGTTCGTTCTCAAGAAAGCACCGACACGGGCCTTCAGCGGCCCAACGCCCAAGGAGAGAGCCGGCGATCGACCGCCCAGCCTCCTCAAACGCCTTGAACGTCGACCGCGAGTGTACCAAACATTCGCACTCCCATGTGTGAAAATTCTGAATTCGAAATAAGAGTTTTGAGTGCACCTTACTAACACAGCGAAATGTCGAAATCGATGAATCTGTTAAATCACTTTTATGTTTCATATATTGCTTTTCACAATTTTGCGAATGAGCCGGCGAAAAGGTTCGAAACTGGCGGGCGTGGAACGTCCTCAACGATTCGTCTCGCGCACAAGTCAATCCTCGACGTGGATCGGCTTGTGCAAAGCACACCATGCCATCGGGTTGGATCGCCTGCGGTGTGTCGCCTTCTGACGCTTCCGACATGCTGATCGCGGTTTATCGGCGCTACGTCGGATTCCGCGGTAAGTAAGACGCCGTTGCCGAAGTTGCCAGGCATGGCGCACCTTTCCGTCTCGACCAGCACCTCGTCGTTCTCACTCGTCGAACCGGAGGATCTCCGGCGGAATGCCGCAACCGTTGTCACAGATTTCGACCACGATGCCGGCCGCCTCGCGCCGCGTCGTCACAAGGATCCGGCCGCTCGCTCGACCGGCCGCTTCGATCGCCGCCGCGTTGTTGGCGAGCAGGTCGAGGAAGAGACTCCTCGGTCAACGACACTCGTTGAACAAAAAAAATGATAAATCATAAAGCGACAAGTTTTCATTGAAAACGTTTTCCGAACAATGACGCTCCAGGAACCATTCTCACCTGCCGATTTACAAAACTTCATTTTAATTTAACTGATCGTTGTCTGAAGGTTTACTTCATAATATCATCGTACGACCTCAGTCGATCATTCTCCCACTCGATGGCGAGCGGGAGGCACAACTCGTCCCTGTTCGACGGTTACATCTGGAGACTTGCTCATGTCGTATGCGGTATCCGACCCGGTCCAGGGGATGCCCTCGGCCGATTCCGTGGAAGCACTTATGCGCGAGTGCGAGTCCTTGTCGCGGGCCCTGAGCCAGGCGCGTTCGATCCGACGGTTTCTGCTACTCGGGCTTCTGACGCTCGCGATTGCGGCGTCGCTGTCGTTCTACCGGTTCTACACGAACCTGACTTCCAGGGAGAACCTTGATCAGATGGTCGGCACGGTTCAGAAGAGGCTTGGCGAACGTAGCGATAGCTACATGACTCAAGTTCAGACGCTTGTCAATTCATCGTCGCCCGTGGTGTCCGACGTCTTCTACAAGCAGGCGACCAAGGATCTTCCCCTCTTGCTTCAGGGAGTGGAAAAGGAACGCGACGCATTCGTCGAGAACTTGAAAGCCCGTCTGGCCAGGACGCTCAGCGAGCATTACGACGGGATCGTCACCCAGCACACCGCCATCCTGGTCAAGGAGCTGCCCGAGGCCCAGGACGAACAGGTCAGGCGCCGGCTCGTGGCCAGTCTGCACATCGTCTTCGAGCGGATGGTGAAGAAGTATTATGCCGACGAGCTCAATGCCAGGTTGATCGCGATTTACGACGCCTGGGACCATTTCCCGGCCGCTGCAAAGCCGGGCAAGGACGAGCCGTCGCTCGACCAGCAATTCATCGGTGTGCTCCTCGAAGCTGTTTCCCACCGCATGGCGGAAACGTCCCCAAAGGTGACCTCGTCGAACTCACTGTGACATCGCATCGCCCTCGACCAACCCACTGGAGCACTGGATACTCATGAATTACGAGAACAACGCGAGCCTCGACGCACGGCTCAATCAGCTTCGCGACAACCTTGCGCGACAAGCGTCACACACGCGCATCGGCAATATCTTGACGCTGCTCGTCGGCCTGATCGCTCTGGGCGCGTTCGGCTTTTACTTCTACTGGGGCTACAACCAGTTTTCCGAGGTCGTGCAACACGAGCGTGTGGCCGACACCGTCGTGACCATGGTCGACGACAACTTGCCGAGCATCCGCAAATCGGTCGAGGAGGAGGTTCGCAAGGGGGCACCCGGCTGGGCCGAAGGACTGAGCAAACAGCTCCGCGATTCGCTGCCGAGCGGCCGCAAGAAGCTCAAGGACTACGTCATCGATCGAGCGAACAACGAGCTCGCCAAGGGGACCGTTCTGACGCAGGCGCAATTCACCAAGTTCCTTCGCGAGAATAAAGTGTCCTTGAAGAAGGACATCGTCGAATTGTCGAAGGATCCCAACCTGGCCGAGAACGCGGTCGCCGAACTCGAGAAATCGCTCGAGGCGCAGCTCAACGCCGATCTCAAGTCCAACTCACGCGAGATGCTCTATGTTTTGGCGGCGTTCAGCGACAAGCTTGGCAAGCTCTCGAAGAATAGAGACCTCGACCAGACCGAATTGATCGAGCGGCGTCTCGCGATGATCGCGCGGCACCTTGCAGTCTCAACAAGTCGCGCCCTCGGAACCGGCTGCCGTCTCGACGACGGCCCCCGCCGCCGCGGTCCCAGCCAGCGCTGCGAAGAAGGTCGAGTCCACGCCGGCCATCGCTCGATCCGCGGTTGTCACGCCCGCGCCGAAGAAGGCCGACGCCCCGGCCGAGGCGAAGAAGACGGACGCTCTGCCCGAACCGAAGAAGCCCGATGCGCCGCCCGAAGCGAAGAAGCCTGCTGCCGCGGCACCGGCCGCGAAAGGACCGAAGACGTGAGCGAGCGATCTTGAACCGTCGTGGTTGATTTCATCAATCGCTGTCGGCTTGCCAGACGTGTGAATTCAATACCGATTTGCATTTTCCTGGGAGGGCGAGCGTCACCGCGAGCCGATCGCCGCCGCCGGCTCGCTTGCCTCTCGCTCCTCTCGTGTTTCTCAAAATGCGACGCGCTCTGGCCTGGGCAGTCGAAGAAGGTGCCCAGGGCTCTGGTCAATTGCGTGGCGTGCTGCACACGACGTGGGGCGGGATTGGCGCCGGAGGAGCAAGACCGGCAGGCTGCGTCGACGAACTTTTGCCTTGCTCGATCTCACCGGCCACCAGGTCGATATCGACGTGATTGGAACCTGGTCGCACGAGGAGTTCGACGAGGCCTGGGCCAGCGCCGAGGAGGAGCGGGGGGCGCATGTCGGTGGCGTCCGGGCGGGCCGACCTAGCTGCGGCCGAGCCGCGAGTTGCTCAGTGCGTGGCGTCCGTCGGGGGATTTGCCCCGGCTCAAATCTTGGAGTCGATCCCGGAAGGGGGACGCGAGACTCTGTCGAGCTGCCAGGGCACTCGGCTTGCGGCACGCTCGCCCTCCCGGGGCTCCTGGGAGAGCGAGACTCTGTCGAGCTGCCGAGGCACTCGGCTCGTCCGGAGACTCGCCCCTCGCACGATCGTGCAGGACCATTAGGGCGCCCCCGCATCGTTCGGCCGCCGCGTCCGCCTTCAAGGAGAAGAGGACGCGGAAACTCCCGGAGGGCATTCCCGCGCCGCACCGTGGAAACGAGTGTTGACCGCCCCGCGCGCTGGGCGAACAGCGCGTGGGAATGGTATTGAGCCTTCTTCAAGCCTCGAATCGACGAAGGGCCTGACTGTATACGACTCGCTCGGCAACTGTTGCAAGGGCGACAAGATTGCCTGCTCTCGACGATTTACCGGTGAATACATGCCGGCACATTCCGGGCACGCCATACATAACTCGCCGCGATACTTGGTGTGGCGTCCCCAGAACACCGTTGACCCGAATAACGAGTTCCTGAATTCCTTCACCGGCTTAGCCGGCGCTGGTGGGTTCGACGGTCGCGACGTGTTCGCGCGGGGTGGCCCACTCCCGAACCCGGCCTACGAACAAATCCGCCAGCTTTCCGGCTTCGGTATCAACGTTGTGGTATTTGGCGACTCTCGCCGCGCCCTCAAGACCCATCATGTCGAGCAACGTCGTCTCGGCCGTCAGCGCCTCGGCCATCGCATCGACTAGCGGTTCGATTGCCCCGGCCGGAACGAGCCAGCCGTTCACGCCATTCTCGACGAGCTCCGGGATTCCGGCGATCGAGGTTGCGATCACCGGCCGGCCCAACGCGAGAGCTTCCATGATCGCCACAGGCAATCCTTCGGCGAAGCTGGGCATCACGAGCGCCCGGGCCGCTTGCAACTGCTGCCGGATGTCGCGACTGTTGAGGTAGCCGGTGATCCGCACATGGTCGCCGAGACCGAAGTTTTCGATGTTGCGTTCAATCTCGGCACGCAACGGGCCGTCGCCGATCATGACAATCTCAAAGTCGATGTGCCGTTCCCGCAGCCGTTTTGCCGCGTCGATCAAGAGGAGATGGCCTTTCTGTTCATTCAACCGTCCGATCACAGATGCCGGTATAACGCACGCGCCGAGGAGCGCCCGCGCCCCTCGGCGCCGGAGATGGCGACTCCGCCGTTGCGGACAAAAAAGGGGACGCCCAGGACTCCGAGCCACCGGGCCTCGGCGTCTGCGACCCCGGCGAGCCCGGACCCTCGTCGCCCCCACGTAGCGACTCGGCACGGGGCCGGTCCAGCCCGGCCCGTTCGGCCAGGTTGCGCAGCATAGCCCGGTTGCCGGTGTCGGGCGCCTCGGTGAAATAGCCCCGGAACAACGCCTCGACTTTTCGTGTCCGCGGTCACCCGTTCGGAACCATCGTATTTACCAGAATCCGGGACTGGTCTGGCCGAAAAACGCCCATGATGATCGCCCATACGGGCCGGCGCCCGTGCCCGACGCGGATGAGCCGCTCGTGGCCTCGTGAGTCGACGCCGACTACACTGGCGCTCCTGGCCAGCCGGAATTCGACCGGGTGCTTGAACCGACGACGACCGCAATCGTCTGCCGAAATGAGGTGACCATGTTGACCCGCAGAGAGCTACTTCGATTCGCCCCGGTTGCATTCCTGAGCCAGGTCGTTCGGGCCGCGCCGCCGGAGGATTTCGAGCGGATTGATGCCCATATCCACATCCACCGAGACGCGCCGGCGATCTTCGCCAGTTTGAAGGAAACGAAGTGGAGCGGCCTCGATCTCGTGGTCTGCCCGACCCAGGGCGATGAGCCATACAACCTCGAGGCGAAACTAAATTCCACGCTCAAGGGCGCGAGGGCCAGCGGCGGCAGGCTGGCCTGGGCTTCCACCTTTGATGCGAGGGGATTCGAGGCTCCAGGCTTCTCCGAACGCACGGTCGCCCGCCTTCGCAAGTCGTTCGATGACGGGGCCATTGGCGTCAAAATCTGGAAGAATATCGGCATGGCCATCCGCGCCAAATCGGGCGCGTACCTGCTGCCCGATGATCCCCGATTGATGCCCATCCATGAGGCGATCGGACGTGCCGGCAAAACGCTCGTCGCCCACCTGGCCGAGCCCGACGGTGCGTGGTTGCCGCTCGACGATCACAACCCCGAGCTGCCGTATTACTCGAAGAATCCGCAGTGGCACATGTTCGGTCGCGCGGGGCACCCTCCAAGGAAGCGATCCTGGCGGCCCGCGACCGTGTGCTCGCCCGCTTTCCGAAGTTGCGTGTCGTCGGCTGCCACCTCGGGAGTGACGAGGACGACCTGACTCGCCTGGCCCGGCGGCTCGATGCCTCCCCCAACCTTGCGGTCGACACCGCGGCCCGCGTCCGCTACTTCGCCAGGGGCGACCGCGAACGGGCCCGCGAGTTCCTCACCCGGTACCAGGATCGCGTGATTTACGCGACGGACTTCGAGTTGCGCCACGAGCACTCCCGAAGCCGGTGCCAGGACATTGAGCCGCCTGGCATTCACGTGATTGGGCCTTCTTCTCCGGGGGCGACTTGATGGACTACCAGGGCCGCCCGACCCAAGGTCTTGCTCTTCCCGATGGAGTGCTGCGGAAGATCTTCCAAGAGAACGCCCGCCGGTGGCTCCCCGGCATCGGCTCGGCGTAACAGCCGGCGGCCTCCGTGCGGGGTGCTCATCCATGGGGCACGGCCCTATCGAGTGTCGTTTCGGGGTCGCTCCGTCCGGCATCGATTCCACCGCCGATCCTCTATTACAGTGCCGTTTCCCATTCGCGCACGCTGCACGGCGGTCGCGTTCCGTGTGAGGCTCCCCGCAAAGTTCAGAATCAGTCCGAATCCCTGGCTACCAGGCTTCACAACGACCGCTCTTTCGAGCGCTTATCGCGAGGCGGATCTTCCGGGCGTGGATCGCCGAGCGGAGACTCGGCGAGACGCCGACCTACCGCGATCTTGCGATCGCTTGCCAGTCCGCCGGCTGGAGCCGAACGAGCTCGCCCGATCGCGCCGCCATGCCGAGCGTTCGCGCAATCGCCGCGGCACACTCCCTGGTGCTGCCCGGCATCGGCCGCGGAACGCACCATCGGAAAATTTGGCCCGCGCGGGTCGTCGTGACCAAAATCGCGCAATCAGCGGAGAAGCCCAGGTCAGCGACGTCGGCTGGCTGCATTAACGGCGGCCCCAGTGTCCATCCTGTTTCGGTATCCCAGAGCCGAACAGACTGATCGGAGCCAACGACGGCAAGCGTCTTGCCGTCCGGGCTCAATTGAAGGCGCTTGACCTCACCCGACGATGGGGCGACCCACCGCCGCCGCCCGTCCAGCACCGTCCAGACCTCCAGGGACCCGCCGGCGCTGGCCGTCGCCATCAGGTCGAGGGCCGGCCTCGATCCAATCACGTTGGGGCGGCTTGCTGCAAGTGTCGTCCCCGCGTCGGTCTTGCTCGCAGGGTCGATTCGTACAACTTGGTTCGTCGCCGGGTCGAGTGAAAGGAGCGCCTCGCCGGATGCCACGAATGCGAGCGACGCCGCCAGGTAGGAATGGTCGGCCGCCGGACGGAACTCGCTGGCGGCTTCACCCGTCTCAACGTTCCACAAGCGTCGCCCGGGTCCGACACCATCCCAGCCCCGTTGATAGGCAACTGCCAGGAGTCGGCCGTCAGAACTGAACGACGCATTGACCGCGCACGACTGCTCTTTGAGCGTGCGCAGAACTTTGCCATCCTGAGAATTCACGACCACGGTGCCACCCACGCCAGCGATCGCCAGCCGACGGCCATCGGGGCTGAAGTGCAGACCGTAGAAAAACTTGGGCGACTCGTAGACCGCGACCCCCCCGCCGCGCAGGTCCCAGATTCGGACCACAGGAGTTTCACCCATTGGCGACGCAGCCGTTGCCGTGGCCAGGTAGTGGCCGTCAGGGCTAAAGTGCGCCAGGTTGAGCAAGGGGTGCTCGATCGATGGGCCAACGGCTTGACCGGATTGCGTGTCGATGACCCGGCCCGAGTCTCCGCGACCGAAAAAGGCAAGAGAGCCGTCCTGTGTTACGACCGCAATGGGCTGCGCCATCGACGAATCTTGATCGGAGGGCAGATAGCAGGGGAAACGTCGCTGAGCGCGCCGGGCCTGCGCCAGCACGTCTTTCAACTTCCACCCGCGCACCGTACGATCTTGATCCAGTGTAACGAGCACATGACCGTCCGGAGACACGGTCATCCCGAGACTGGTCTTCGAGGGACTTCGGGGCGATACCATGCCTGGAATCGTCAACGTGCCACCGAGTTGTTGCCCGGTTTCGAGATCAAAAAAACGGATTCGATCGTCGCGGCACTGAACCGCCAACACCTGGTCGTCGCCAATCAAAAGCTGATACAAGGACGCAACCGGCGAAATCCACGGGGGGCACGCGAGTTTGCCAGTATCGAGGTCCCAGGTACAAACTGGCCCGCCCCGAGCTGTGTACAACTGGCTCCGCAGGCGTTCACCGAGGGGAAGTGCAACAAAGTACCTGTTCCGCACCTTCGATGCGGGCGCGCGACCCTTCTCGCACAGAGGGAAGGGGTGAGTTAGCCTGAGGCCGCTTCGAAGGTCCCAGGCTTCGAGCCGCGGCTCCGGCGTTGTTGCCGTCGGCGAGGTTCTGGAGACGAAAAGAAGCGGCTGGCCGTCCTTTCCCTCGATGACGTCGTAGCCGTCGCCCAGGTTGAGAGAGAGCCGTACCGGAAACTCGCGCGACGTATGCTCATCCCAGAAGCGGAATGTGCCCTGGTCGGTCGGGTTTTCACTGGTCGTTACGATGACGGACGCGCCGGCGAACAACATTGGTGTGAAGCAAGGCTGACCGTTTTTCTTGTGTTGCGTGACAGGCGCGCTGGCGATCTTTCCTGAGTCAAGGTCCTGGATCTCGTTCTTGACTCTGCTGGTTGCAAGCCGCTTTCCATCGCCGCTCACCGACATCGCAACCCCGGCCGCCGTGAGTTTGAACACCGGGCCGATCGCACTGCCTGAGTCAAAGGACCAGTGTCGGATCATGCGGTCGTATCCGACCGTCACGAACCGATCTCGATCGCCGGTCTTGCTCAGAAAGAGGTTCCGGTCGCCGCCGTCGCCGCTTTGCATGAGCTGCTGGCGGGTCGGGAGCGAGCCAGGCAGATCGAACGCATAAAGCAAGGACGGCGTCTGGCGCTGCCAGGCGACGAGATTGGTACGGACGACGCGGCGAAAAGCGTCTTCGTCGGGCTCGTCGGGGTCAATCTCCAGGGCTCGTACCATCTCGAAGAGCGCGGCGCTCCACGGAGCCCCCCTCCGCGAGCGACAGGGCATTGGCCAGGGCCAGGCGGGCGGCCACACGGCTGGATCGGCCCTCGGCTTCGAGCGCTCGTGATTGCTCCCGATGCGCCGCGCGGTCCGACTGCTGGCTCAGTGCCTCGGACTTCTTTACCTCGATCAGGGCCTTTGTCAGCTCATCGGCATGGCTCCTGGCCGTCTGAGCGAGGATGACCGACATCACCGCGATCAAGGACAAGGCGACCACAAAGAGCGATATTCCGACGGCCGCCAGCGGCCGCCGTCTGCTCCAGATCCAGGCGCGC
Organism: uncultured Planctomycetota bacterium; assembly: GCA_963818265.1. GTDB lineage: Bacteria > Planctomycetota > Planctomycetia > Isosphaerales > Isosphaeraceae > CAWFRS01. The sequence continues at coordinate 189,740 of CAWFRS010000002.1, forward strand.
TCCGCTGTGCCGATCGGTCGGGCCAGCGTCGGCTCGCCGGCCAGGAAGCGGCGCAGGTCCTCGGCCAGTTCGGTCGCGCCTGGGTAACGGTCGGAAGGCCACTTTTGACACGCCTTGACGATGATCGTTTCCAGATTGCGCGGAATTCGCGGATCAATCGACCGCGGCGCCCGCGGAAGGCGGTGATGGATCGCTTCCAGCAGGCGAACCTGGTCGGACTCGTCAAAAGCGGGCTGGAGCGTCGCGAGCTCGTAGAGCGTCAGTCCGAGTGAGTAAACGTCCGACTGGTTATCGCAAATTCCCTTCAGGCGCTCGGGAGGCAGGTAGCGTAGCGTCCCGATGATGTTGTCCCCGCTGGTCAGCTCGCTGTCGCTGGTTTTGACAAGCCCGAAATCGGTAATCCAGACGGTCCCCCGCGCGTCGAGCAGAAGATTGGTGGGCTTGATGTCGCGATGAACGATACCTTGTGCGTGAGCGTAAGCCAGCGCCTGGGCGACCTGTGCACCCATCTCCGCGACCCGCCGAAAATAGACGTGGGCGCCCGCGTAGACCTCGGATTCAGTCGCTTGATCCGCTTCCGTCAGCTCAGACGCGACGGGCGCCCGATCGATCGATTCGGTAGACGAACCGTTGATGAGCCCGGTAAGGGAAGCGGCCGGCGCCGCCTGTGTGAAGTCGGCGCGCTGCGGTATCGCCTCGTCGGGCCGCAGGCCGCGCGCTCGCCTCATTTTCTTGATGAACTGGTGGAGGTCTTGGCCGGATATGTACTGCATGGCGTAGTACCGCAGGTCGCCCTGCTGGCCAGCCTCGAAGATCGGAACAATGTTGGTATGGTGGAGCCGTCCAGCAACGGCGGCCTCGCGTCGAAACCTCTCGATCTCGGTGTCGCTACTCCGCATCGACGCCATCACCTTGAGGGCGACGTGGCGGCCCAGTGGCGACTGCACCGCCTCGTAAACCACTCCCATGCCGCCGCGGCCCAGCTCGCGGATGATCCGGTAGTTGCCAACGTGGGGTGAACGGGTCTTCGGGTTCGATCCGCCCTCCCTCGTCATGATCGATAGCGAATCGGTGCCGCCTGGCGCCACGTTGTCCAGTTGGCCCAACAGGGTCGGCACCAGGTGCGCAAATTCGGGATAGGCGGCAACGTACTCGGCGACTTGCGGATTCACTTGATACTCGAGGTCCAGTCGCAGCAATTCGCGGAACAGCACGGGCCGCCAGGAATCGTCGACCGCGCCGAGGTACGCCCCTAACGACGGACTCGAACCGGTTTGCCATTGCCTTTCGAACTCGACGCAGATGCGGTCGACCTGTTCCAGAATGTCGAGCGGAACCGAGAACGAGTCTGTCTGGACGGCTGAGTCCATGAAAACCCCATTGCGGTCTTGGCTACGCCCCGTTGGGCACGACTCACGAAACGACGGCGACACTTTCGGAATAGTTCAGATGGTGCTCGAGTCGCAGGCGGATCAGCCGCAAGCGTCGTTCCACGGTCGATAGCGCACAGTGAAGCTGGAGCGCGATCTCGAGGTTGGTGCAGCCTTCGAGTTTGAGCAAGGCGATCTCGCGAAGCTGTTCATCCGCGAGCTGGCTCAGCAGCCATTGCACCTGATCGGTTACGAGCGCGGTCAGAGCGGGGTCGGGTTGGCGGCAGCGAAGCATTGTTGTAAGGGCGTCGATCTCGAACTGAGCATGACGCGCATCAAGCTCCGAAAATAGCGTTGTACGTCGCCACGAGCGCTTGCAGTGCGCGGCATGATTCGCGAGTCGCGCGGCCTTGTTCATCGTGAGCGCCAGCAGCAGTTGCCAGAGGCCGTAACGGTCTTGCAGGTTTGGATAGCGGCCGGCGCCGGCCGCCCGACAGAAACTATGGAAAGCCTCGAGCGCGACGTCCTCTTCGTCGGCCGTGCGCCGCGGGATGGCGCCAAGCTGGCGGCGCGCCAGATCGACCATACGTGGAAAGTAACGCTCCCAGAGCTGTTGAACGGCGAGCGCCTCGCCCGCCTGGAGCTGATTGAGCCAGATCGTCACCGTGCCGGACATCAAAATATCGCCTACCATCTGGGCGCCTTTGATAGAGCGGACAAATCCCGAGCGCTAGGCCATCGTATCATTTCTATACCCAATGTCACGATGTGACCAAGCCTGCCGCCACGCGATGATTCTTTGCAACATAATTGGGAAACACCAACATGCAAACATTTCTGAAATACCCAAGTTGTTGAATCACAATATGTTGCGCCAGTTATTGCGTCATTCCAGGTTTTATCGGTGGCCGTCGTGAAGGGCAATGCGGTCAAAACTGAATTGATAAAGGTAGAGGATGACTCGATCCGGTCAAATTCGGTGCCACCAAGTTGTAGCGTGTCAGTCCGGACAGGGTGATCGCGGCAGGCGCGGCCCTTGGACCTTCCACCTTGATTTATGGACGTCATCGAAGCACCCGCCCATCGGTCTCACTCGCATCGACGCCACACGGGGCGGTCGCTGCGATCGCGAGCTCGATACTCAGAACCCGGCGATCGGGCTTGGCTCGACCCGTCACGTTCGAGTCGCCGCCGAACCCAGCACTATAAAGGAATTAACGAATGCCTCGTCTCGCCTCACTGATCGCCGCCTCAATGATCATCGCCTCGCTTTCAACCACGCCGGCAACGGCCGACTATGTTTACAGCGTCAACTTGTCGGACCCGGTCGAGGGTGGCTCGGGCGATGTTTCGATTTCTGGCAGCATCACCGTCGACACGCTCGGCTCGCTCGGCGCATCGGATTTCGTCGCCTATTCGCTCACCTTCTCCAGCCCCAACTACCCGATGGTAACGCTCACAACGGCAAATTCGTCGGTAAATTACGTGCAATCGGGTTCATTCATTACAGCCAGCCCCACCGAGCTTTCGATCACCTTTCCGCCGGCTTCGTACTATGAAACTGACGCCTTCCAGATTGCGACTCCCAGTAATTCTCAGGCTCTCATCCTCAGCCAAACTTACGGGCTAGACGCCTCGAGGGTGATGATCAACAGCAGCGGTGGCGGCTATCCCATGCAAGATGAATCTTACGTGGATCTTGGTGGCAGCGGCGTAACGTCTATCATCGGGACAGCCACCGCCGTCCCTGAGCCGTGCAGTATTTTGCTCATGGGAATCGGGCTCGTCGGGGCCGGCATCGGACTGCGTCGCCGCCGCCGTTCATAAAACCCACATTGAGCCGTCCGACGAGAGAACACAGGACGAACCTACGCTCGCCGCGGCTCAGCGTTCTGCTTCCCGCGTAAAGCGGATCTATCGCCGAATTTATCATCAATTTCTCACAAGCATCGTTCTTTGGACTAGGAGAAACCATGCGACGATTCCTGTTAGTGCTCGCGGTCTTGGGCTTCGGGGCCCTCGGGGCCCCGGGGCGGGCCGGGGCCGATATGATCACCTACGTCGAAAGCGCCACCGCCTCGGGTAGCCTCGACGGAGTCGCTTTCACCAACCAGACGCTCACGCTCACCGGGGTCGGCGATCCCTCGGCGGTTGGCAATGGAGGACCCGGGACCTATTTCAACGATGTCTCCTTAACCGCGGATGTCGGCTCGACCACAGACCAGATCACCGGCACGCCCGTCGCCCAGATCATTCAGAACGCCCAAACCTTTTATTTCCAGGACTCGGGCGGCGGCGACATCCTCTCGAACTCCGATTCCGCCTACGCGAGCTGACGACTTGACGACGCCGATCGGCCCCGTGGTCGGCACCCTTGCTTACTTCGCCATCGGTCCTGTCGCCACGACGCACGGTGTGCTGAACATCGCGTCCGTGACCGGCAACGTCACGGTGACGGCGACGGTCGGCTCCGCCGTCCCGAGCCCTCCACCCTCGTCATGGGTGCGACGGCCGCCGTGGCTCTGGCCGGATTGGCTTGGCGACGACGAACGGACCGCGCCTGAGGTGAGAGCTCGCGTCCGATATTGACCGAAGACGTTTTCCATCGTTCACACACGAGGAGTATCTTGATGCGAGTCATTTTCTTGGTAGTCGTTGTTGGCGGTCTGCTATCGGCTCAGACGGCCTGTGCGGGGCTTGTCACCGACAACATTGTGTTTCAAAATCAGTCCGAAGGTCATGCTGGTGAAACGGGTACCGTCAGCGGCTCGTTCACCTACGACGACTCAGGGAGCAGCCCCTACACGGTCACTTCGATCACGCTCGGCGACACCTACGTCGGCTACAACGTGACAGAAGCCAGCCCAGCCCTGACTTTCAATGGGACCATGCTATCTGGGGCCGTCTCGGCATCCCAGGTGGTCGGGTACAACCCCTATGAAGGCAATTATTACGCGACGATGACGGGTACTTTCGGCCTGTCGAACTCCGTCACATTCACTTTCGGGCTCGCCTCGATTAACTTCGTTGTCGACACGGTCAACGGTCCGGTGACGATTACCCCCATGGCCGGCGCCGTCCCCGAGCCAGCGACAATCGTCTCGGCGCGACCGCCGCCGTGATCCTGGGCGCGCTGGCATTGCGGAGGCGGAAAGCGCGCCTGAGGTAATGAGGTGTAGTTCGGGGGGCTCGATTCACCGCACGAGTTTCCAGGCAACATCCCGATCGGGAATACCAACGATCGCTGCCCGGTCGGCTTCACCATCGCCAGGTTCGTACGTCGGTGTACTCCTGATCGGACAAGAAGACTTTTATAGAAGCGATCTTTTCTTTCACGCTTTCCCACGGGCTTGACTGGCTGGCGAAGATCTCAAGACCGGTGTCAACCGCCTGACGTCAAATAGGGTATTCTGTCGCCAAATCAATCTGCACAGCGCATCTTTTTAGCACCGGAATCGTAATGCGGGTCCCGAGTGTACTTCTCCGAGCATAGCGTCGGCGGTCGAACTCGAGCGATGGGCCAGGGAACTGCCAATCTTCGCATCAATCAACCGCCAGAAATCCATAGGCATTCAATATCGAGGCAACAACGGTGGCACAACAATCCGTCAAAAGCATCTTGTTCCTATCCGTCCTGGCGCGACCCGCGCCACCCGCGCAGGCCGATACTTATTTCCCCACCGACACTACCATCAACTACGCGGTCTCGGGAAACGCGATCATCGGCGAGGACGGTATGGGAGGCAACACGAGCCCGACCGTCGACCTCGTGACGGGCGGGAGCATTGATAATGATCTCTTTGTCGACAACAGCAGCGTGCTCAATATCAGTGGCGGCTCGGTGGGCATCGCATTGATCGCGAATGACAGTTCGTCGGTCAACGTGAGCGCCGGTACGGTGGGCGGCAATATATCCTTTTCCAGCACGGGCACGCTCGATGTGAGCAATGGTAACATCGGCATCATCTACGCCAACAACGGCACGACGAACATTTCTGGCGGCACCATCAGCTTCCTTGACTATTCCAGCACGGTCAACCTTTATGGTGGCCAGATCAGCAGTTTTGAGGGTGCCGCCGCGCGACCCTCAACATCTACGGCACGGACTTGAGCGCCACCTTCGTGCCGGGCCGCCCCTCGTATTTCGTGCTCGGCGGCACGTTACAAGACGGAACAAGCATCAACGGCGACGTCGTCGACAACGGAGACAACAGCAATCTCCAGATCAACCTGTTTAACACGGCTGTTCCCGAGCCGTCGTCGCTCGCACTCGGAAGTCTGGCGGTTTCCGCGGTCGCAGGCTACGGGCTACGCCGGCGAAAAACCGTCCGGGCCTGAGAAAGAAATTACGAGAACGAATTTTTCCCTTCACGGAATAAGAAGGCTTTCATCAACTCACCCTTTTTCTCCACGTTTTCCAGCCCGCGTTGGGCAGGGGTGGGTGGGGTGGCAGCAAAGAGGTTTATGCTCATGATTAACCGCGTCAATGTCATTCGGCCGATGCGCCGGCTCGCGATCATCGTCTTCGGCTCCCTGGCACTCTCCTCGCTGACGGCCGAGAATGCGGCGGCGAATTACACCTACGACTTCAGTTTCTCCGGACCCGACAATGCGGGCTCCCCGAGCTGATTCCGGGACCGTGTCCGTCAGCGGGACGATCACCGTCGACAAGCTCGGTTCTCTGAGCCAGTCGGACATCGTCGATTATTCGCTGACGATCTCGAGCCCGCGGGCGGCGTCTTTTCTGCTGACGCCCGCGGACAGTATTATCCAACTGATCTCCCCCGTGGCTCTCACGGCCACCGCCACGAGCCTGTCGGTCACCCTCCCGCCGACGACGGCAAGCAGGGGTGATTTCGTGATCGGTTCGAATTCCAGCTATCCGAGCGCCAGTGCTTTTTTTGGTTTCTATGGCGGCGGCGGGGCGGACTCAACCGAGATACGCAATCAAGGAGCGAAGCCGAACGTCCCCCCGTATGACGAGTATCTGGGGAATCCGGGCGCCAGTGGCGCGACGTTCGCCGTCGGCACACCCGCCGTTTCGTCCGTCCCCGAGCCCTCTTCGCTGCTGCTGATGGGCCTCGGCGGGCTCGCCGGGTTGGGCTATGTCAGGCGTCGACGGCGGGCCGGGGTTGCAGTTTGAGTGCCGCTCGAAGTCGACGATCCGGGGCGGTGCCCACTCGCTGTTCGGAGTTCGAGGCCTTACCCGTAAGTCTAGATCGTGAGGAACTGGATCGGTTCTTGTCGCCGGCCGCTACGAGGCCGGGAATGCCTGATCTTCGCGCCAAGCCTCCGATTCGGCGGTCAACCGGTTGTCTTGATCGCCCGGGAGACGTTTCATTGCGCCGGCATTCCCGACCTCATCGCGGCTGGCTACAATACAACCGCCTTACCTCGATAATAGCCCGCGCGGGCGAGGCCCGCCCGTACGCTCCGTTTGACATTCCAGGCGATGATGACCTCAGTGAACGCCAGCCCGGCCCCCGCCATCGTCTCCCCCACGGCTCCGCTCCCCCTGCTGCTGCTCCTCTTCATCGGCAGCGGGGCCGCGGCATTGATCTATGAAATCGTCTGGCTGCAACTGCTTCAGCTTGTCATCGGGTCGACGGCCGTCTCGCTGGGTGTCCTGCTCGGGACATTCATGGGCGGCATGTGCCTGGGCAGCGTGCTATTGCCGCGCCTTGTCCCGCGTCGCTGGCATCCGCTCCGCGTGTACGGGGCACTCGAGCTGGGAATTGCCGGCTTCGCCATTATGCTCCTCAATGGGATGCCGCTCTTCGAGCGGTTTTACGGACTGCTCGACGGCCGCGGGGTCCTTGGGATCGCGCTGCGCGGCGCTCGCCGGCCTCTTCCTGCTGCCGCCCACGCTGCTGATGGGGGCTACGCTGCCGGCCATCGCGCGCCACGTCGAGACAAGTCGCGAGGGCGTGGCCTGGCTGGGCTTCTTCTACGGCGGTAATCTCGTCGGCGCCGTCATGGGCTGCCTGGCGGCCGGCTTCTACTTGCTCCGCCTCTACGACATGCCCACGGCGACGTACGCCGCCGCCGCAATCAACATCGGCGTGGCCGTCGTCGCGCTGCTGCTTGCGAGAACGTCTGCGTATCGGGGGGCGGAGGCGGCCCAGGCGTTTGGGGGCGAGTCAGACACGATCCCGGGCGCCGTGCCGGTGTACGTCGCCATCAGCCTGTCGGGGGCGTCGGCGCCGGGGGCCGAGGTGATCTGGACCCGGCTCCTCTCGTTGCTGTTGGGCGGCACGGTGTACACCTTCTCGATCATTCTGGCGGTGTTTCTCGTGGGCCTGGGGATCGGCAGTGCCCTGGGCTCGCTGGCGGGCGCAACGCGACGTCGCCGCGCCCGCGCTGGGCGTCTGCCGGCTCATGCTCATCGCGGCCATCGCCTGGACCGCGCAGATGATCTCGCAGTCGCTCCCCTACTGGCCGATCAACCCTGCACTGCTGCATAACAACAGTCCATGGTACACGTTTCAGCTCGACATGGTGCGCTGCCGTTGGGTCCTGTTGTCGCCGGCCTGCCTCTGGGGCGCGAGCTTCTCGCTGGCCCTGGCGGCGCGTGCGTCGTCGGGACGCGACTCGTTGGTGGGGTGTATGCGGCCCACGCGGTCGGGGCCATTGCCGGGGCCCTGGCCCTCAGTCTGATCGCGATCCCGCAGCTCGGCACGCTCTGGAGCGAGCGGCTCTTGATTGGCCTCTTCGTGCTATCGACGACCGCCGCGCCCGTGCCGTCGTACTGGCTCAAACGGGAAGAGGTCGGGTGGGACCTCGGGGGCGGGCTGGCCTGCGCACTCGTTCTGGCCGCCGTGCTCGGCCAGAAGCTTACGCCGATCGCCGCCGCTACGTGCTTGACTCGGGTTAGCCCGGATGGTTTAGATGAGTGGTGAGTCTTCTCCTGCCTCCGTCACGCCATCGCCCAAGCCAAGGATTCACAACCATGCGCAAGATTCCGCGCCGCGTTTTCCTTCATGATACGGCCACGGTGGCCGCGAGCATGGCCGCGATTTCAGGGCTCGCGCGGGCCGCTGATTCGCCTTCGCCGCGTGAAGAGAAGGCTGATGCCAAGCCGGCCGGCCCCAATGACACGGTTCGGATCGCGGTCTGCGGCGTGCATGGACGCGGCAAGGACCACGTGTCAGGGTGGTGCAAGCAGAACGACGCGCGCATCACCACGCTTTGCGACGTCGACCTGAACATCGTCGGTCCCGCCAAAAAGATGGTCGCGAAACAGTACAAGACGGAACCGGCGATCGTGCAGGACATCAGGCGCGTGCTCGACGACAAGTCGATCGACGCCATCTCGGTCGCCACGCCCAACCACTGGCATGCTCTTGCCACGATCTGGGCCTGCCAGGCCGGCAAGGATGTGTATGTGGAGAAACCCGTCAGCCACAACGTGACCGAGGGCCGGCGGATGGTCGAATTTGCCCGCCACCACAACCGGATCGTCCAGACCGGAACCCAGTGTCGCAGCCATCAGGGAATTCAGGACGCGATGGCGTTCTTGCATTCGGGCAAGCTGGGACACGTTTACATGGCCAAGGGGCTTTGCTACAAGCCTCGTGGTTCAATCGGTCACAAGGCCGATGCGCCCGTGCCGGCCAATGTCGATTACGACGTGTGGCTCGGGCCCGCGCCCAAGAAGCCTTTCAATCCCAACCGGTTCCATTACAACTGGCACTGGAACTGGGATTATGGCAACGGCGACCTCGGCAACCAGGGCATCCACCAGATGGACCTGGCGCTGGGGGCTACACAAGAATGAGTTTCCCAAGAGCGTGATGGCTTATGGCGGCCGGTTCGGGTACTCCGACGATGGCCAGACGCCGAATACGCTGCAAGTCGGCTTCGAGTTTGACGATTGCGAACTCCAGTTCGAGGTGCGCGGGCTGGCCACGAACGCCGAGCTCGACGTCAAGGTCGGCGACATCTTCTATGGGACCGAGGGGGTTCTGGCGATCACGAGCTACACGGATTGGCAGGTCTTTTTCGGGCCGAAGCTCGAGAAGGGTCCCGGCGGTAAAGGGGGCGGCGACCATTACGCGAACTTCATCAAGGCCGTCAAGACGCGCGACCCCAAGGTCTTGAACGCCGACATCGAGGAAGGCCATCTTTCGAGCGCGTATTGCCATCTCGGCAATATCGCCTATCGCCTGGGCCGCAAGCTGCACATCAACCCGTCGACCGAGTCGTTCGTCAACGATTCCGAGGCCGACGGCATGCTGACTCGCGACTACCGGGCGGGTTTTGTCGTGCCGGCCAAGGTCTAAAACACGACTGATCGGATCACGTCCGGTCAAATCAAGTTGTCGCCACACCGTTGCTTGCCACGCTCAAGGCGCCGTCGAAATACCTGCCGATTTTTCGATATTTCTGATAGCGAAGATCGAGCAATTCATCGAGCGGAATTTCCTTGAGCTGGCGCACGGTGTGGATCAAATAGTTCTTGAGGCTGGCGGCCGACTCGCGATGGTCGCGGTGGGCACCCCCCAGGGGCTCGGCGATGACCTCGTCGACAATGCCGAAGTTCAAGAGGTCGCGGCTGGTCATCTTGAGTGCGGCGGCGGCCTTGGGCGCGTGCTCGCTTCCTTTCCAGAGAATCGATGCGCAGCCTTCGGGCGTGATCACCGAGTAATAGGTGAATTCGAGCATCGCGAGGCGGTCGCCGATGCCGATCCCGAGGGCGCCTCCGGAACCTCCCTCGCCGATGACGACGCACACGATCGGCGTACGGATCTGGCCCATGGCCTGAAGGTTCTCGGCGATGATCGCGGCCTGGCCTCGTTCCTCGGCAGTGATGCCGGGATACGCGCCCGGGGTATCGATAAACGAGATGATCGGCAGCCCATATTTGGCGGCGATCTGCATTTTCTTGAGCGCCTTGCGATAGCCCTCGGGGTGGGCACACCCAAAGTGGCAGGCCTTGCGCTCGGCGAGATTCTTGCCTTTCTGGTGGCCGACGAACATGACCTTGAGGTCGTCGAGGTGCGCCAGGCCCGTGACGATCGCCTGGTCGTCACCGAAGGCCCGATCGCCGTGGAGTTCGAGGAATTGCTCGAAGATCAGGTCGAGGTAGTCGCGCGTCTGGGGGCGCTGCTGGTGTCGCGAGACCTGAACGATTTGCCAGGGATCGAGGTTCGAGTAAATCTCGCGCTTGAGCGCGGCCAGCTCGCGACGGAGGCGGCGGATCTGTTCGGCGATCTTGGTCGTATCGCCCCCCGTCCGGTTCTTGGCGTAGACCGCTTCCATCTCGCCGAGGCGCGCTTCCATCTCGAAGATGGGTGCCTCAAAGGCGAGTCGGGTTTCATTTGCACTGCGCGTCGGGACAGGATCCTTCGCCATGGCACAGCCTCCGGCATCGGCAATTTTCGCGGTTCGGGGCTCAATCACCTTCGTCCCGTAGCGGCCATCGAAGGTCTGATCGGGTTTGGTCGGGTCGGGGCTCGGTCGGTTGCTTGCTTGGTTGGTTGGTCGGTTAATGGGCGAGTCGAATCGGTCAGTCGCACTCACGGACGGACTGTGGGACGATTGGTCGAACGCACGCGTCAAAAAGATCGGGTACGCGGGGTCCGGGCGAATTCACATTCTGGGATCTCGTCCCGGAACCGCCATCGGGTCCGGGTCGTCGCTGAAGATGCGCACGGATCGAAACCGGGTCATGAATTCGTGAAGGCTGGCAAAGCGGTCGGCGGGCCGTTTCTGAATCATCTTGATGACCAGGTCGTTAAATTCGGGCGTCACGAGCTTGTTATGCGCGGTCAAGGCGATCGGCCGTTCGCTCAGGTGCTTTTCCAGCAACTCTTGCGATGAATTCGCGCGGAAGGGCGGCCGGCCACAAACCAATTCATAACAGGTGATGCCGAAACTGTAAATATCGGCGCCCGGCGCCGGCGACTGGCAGCGGATCTGTTCGGGAGAGATATAAGTCTTGGTCCCTTGCCGCGGAATCTTGCCTTCAAACAACCTGAGCAACCCCGACGAGATCTTGCGTGCGAGCGCATAGTCGATCAACCGAACTTCGCCCGATTTGTTGAACAAGATATTTTCGGGTTTGACGTCGCGGTGCACCCAGCCCCTGTCGTGCATGAAAGCGAGGGCGCTCGCGGACTGCTCGATGATCCGGTGGAGCAAGGTTTTAGGGAGCGGATAGATCGACGGCCGCGCGATCGGTAATTTCAGGTGGTAGCCAGTGAATAGCTCCATCACGAAATACGGCTGATGGCGATCCTTGACGACCTCGTTGACGCGGATCAGGTTTGGATGGCGGAGTTCCATGCCAAGCTTGGCTTCATGCATGAAGGCACGGTATTCGTCGCGATCTTCGGCGCGGGAGGCGAGGAGCTGCTTGAGGGCATAGCGGCGCTGGGTCCCTTCCTGGATGACTTCCATGACGATGGAAGTGGCGCCAGGGTGGATGGTGCGGACGTAGCGGTAGCCGCCAATCCGATCTTCGCTGGACGTGTGAGTGTCGGTCGCTGCCAAGACCCCCTCCGAGCCGGCGTGAGCATCAAGGGTCGTGAGGGACGCCGGTCCGAAATGTTTGCCGCGCTGACCGGCGCCGATCAGGTCACCCTTCCGTAATATCAATAATATCCTATCAAAACCCGAAAGGCGCGAGCAACTTGGGACGTTTGTCAGCAGGTTGTGGCGCGATCGATCGAGGGCTGTTTCATTTCATATCGTGTCATTCTCGACTTACAAACAAAGTCTTGCCCTCGCTTTGGGAATGTAACGCGCCCGCCGCGAGATGACGGCGTTGGCGAACCGAGTTCAAGACCGAGGCGGCGAGCCACCGATGATTGTTGGAGCAGACCTTTCGCACCGGTCGACTCGATTGACGAGAGGCGTCACGGTACCGATGTTCACGGGGCTGTCTTGATCCTTACAGTCATCCTGCCCGACGTTACGTAGCGACGTGCCATGTTGTGACGGTCGGTCTGGGAAGGGGGCGGTGGCCAGAAATGGACCAGATTCAGGGCCTGCGAACAGCAACAACAAGCCAGCAGCCGCGCACGACCCGAGACCCCTATGCGCTCCCCGTTCACCGCCGCCGCCTTGTCCTCGAGCGTCTGCTCGCCACGGCGATGGAGCCCGCGCCGGCGGGGCCGATCCTGATCACCGGAGAGCCGGGCGCGGGCAAGACCTGGCTGGCCGAACGGCTGATTCACGAGCTGCCCGACGGCTGGACCATAGTGCGAGTGGACGCGTGCCCGGCGATGGGACCGCTCGATTTTCTGCACTTGATCGGTTGTTCGCTGGGAGTTGCGCTTTCCGATCGCCTGGGGCTGGCACGCGCGAAACTGCACGCCGTCGCACGCGACGACGCGGCGGACGGGCGCCCGTGGCTCTTGATCGTTGACGAAGCCCACCGCGCCGGCCGCTCGGTTTGGGACGAGATCAAGGCGATCGGCGGCGAGCTGCAACGCGTCCAGGGGGGGCCCGGGGCGATTGTGATCCTGGGCGATACATCGCTCGTCCGCCAGCTAGCGGATCGCGACCTGGCTGCGATCGCGCCACGGATGAGCATGCACTGCCACCTGCCACGGCTCGATCTCGACGAGGCGCACGAACTGTTGACGTTCCTTGGATATGAATTCGAGCGCGACGACGAATCGCTCGACGAGCTTCACCGCGATGCGCGGGGCAACGCGGGCCGGCTCGTGCAGCTCGCCCAGGCGCGCTTTGCGGCGCCCGGTGCCAGCGTGGCGGGTGGTACGCTCGGCGGCCGTCCGCTGGCCGGCCTGACAGTGCGAGAGACCGCGCCGGGGCGTGAACGGGATCAGCTCGATCGCGCAAACGACCAGGAAGAGCATCTGATAGTCGCGCGACCCGAGGGAGCGCGGCGGCACGACAATCGATTGGAGACGCCGTCATTGATGCCGTCGCGTCCGCCGCTTCGAATCGAGGAAGGGCTCGTCGAGGTGGGCTGGGACGGCGATATCGATGTTGTCGAGCCGCACGAGGCTGACGATGACGACGATGATGCGGGTCGCCCTGAAACCGCGGTGCCTGGCGCGTCGGCACTGAATGAAGAAGCCGTCGAGGATCACTACGCGGCGCTTCAGGCCCGGTCGGAGTGGTCACAGAATCAGGAGCGAGTGCGTCGCGCCGCAGCAACTGGCGACGCGTCCTCGTCGAAAGCGATGCTCGAACCCCGGGCCGCGGCGACGGCGGCCGAGGTTTCCTCGGACGACGCGGACGAGCAGCAGGCCGCGGCGGCATCAGGGTTACGGGCGGAGAGCCAGCACGAGTTTGCTCCGTATAGTCAGCTTTTTTCGCGTCTTCGGCCGTCGAAGCAGTCTTAAGGATCGATGAGGTAAGCTGGACGGCTCGGCTGAGATTTTCTCGATATTCCTCGTTTCGCTTTTGATGCTCTGCTCGCGCGGGTTGTGTTGCGACAATCGCGCCAGGCCAACCGGAAGGACGCTCAAATCAAAAATCATGGAGGTCGATTATTGATGATCCACGCCGCGACTCGCCGAAAGGTCTCTTAACGGCCTTTGCTCGGCGATGTTCGACGCGCGTGGGTCGTTGACGATCTCTCTGACGAGCAGGTGTCGCCAACGCAGATCTTGGCACTCCCGGCCGTTCCTCTTCCCGGGGGGTACGGCAACCACGGTCGACCTGGCCCGAACGATTCTTGATCGCTTGGACACAGAGGCTACCGTAGGCGGCACCTGCTTGGTTTCCACGCCGCGCACCAGGTCAACCGTGCTTGAAATCGCCGCCGCGCCTCGTTCAACGCTCGACCGAGGTGCGGCTCATCGATCGCCCGCCAGGGCCGCTTCATTCTGGAGTGAACGCCGGATCCGAGAAGGCGAGACTCTTTCGACCTTCTTCGGTTTGTTCTCCCGGCTCATGGCTTTGCCCGACGATATGCCACGCTTCCGGCGCGAACGGATCAACGCTCGCTCGATGGCGATCTGGCTTGGCGCCGCTTGACATGCAGCGATATGGTAAGAGATCGTCCTCGCAAGGACTGCGAGATGTTTCGCACCCGAGGCTTGGCGACTGCATACGTCAGGGATGAATTGGCCGTGTCAGCGATGTCTCCACTTGTCACAGACGAAAATTCTCGGGTGGTCATCTCACTGGCCACGTACAACGAAGCCGGCAACCTCCGGCCGCTGGTCGAGACGATCCGGCAGTTTGCTCCCAGGAGCTCGATCCTGGTCATCGACGACAATTCGCCGGATGGAACCGGCCAGATCGCTGATGAGCTGTGCGCCACTTTGTCCGATGTGCACGTGATCCATCGGCCCGGGAAGCTAGGACTGGGCACGGCCACGCTGGCCGCGGTCCGGTACGCGATCGAGCACCGTTTCGACTACCTGCTGAACCTCGACGCCGATTTCAGCCATCCGCCACGATTCATCCCGGCGCTCTTGGCCGGAATGGCCGATCACGACGTGATGATCGGATCGCGCTACGTGCCCGGCGGCGGTGTCGAGGGGGGGTTCACACTCAAGCGGCGGCTGATGAGCTGGGGTATCAACGCCTACGCCCGGATCACCCTCGGCCTCACCAGTAAAGACAATAGCGGGGCATTCCGTTGCTTTCGGGTGAGCAAGCTGGCGGAGATCGACCTCGACCTGGTGCGATCGCGCGGCTATTCGTTTCAGGAAGAGATCCTGTTCTGGTGCAAGGCCGTCGGGTGCAAGATTGGCGAGACGCCGATCCTGTTTGAGAACCGCCGCGCCGGGGTCTCGAAGATCAACATGCGTGAAGCGGTTGCCGCTCTGTGGATTCTCTTCCAGCTCGGCGCGGCAAGGCTGACCGGCCGCATTTCCGTCAAGTCGTGACCGTCGTGAGGTCGCCAGTGACCTCGTACCGGCGCGGTTCGGCGCCTTGAGCGGCTTTGGGTGACCTCGAAACGCTGAAGCTTTCCGTGTCGGCAGTGGCACTCGGCTCGTGCCGAGACTCGCCCGCCCAGAATCGTGCAAGAGCATCTGGCGTCTCGCGTGCAACCGGCGACCGCGTCGTCGCGTATCGAGCAGCTATCTGTTTACCGCCCGCCCGCTGTGCTTCAGATCATTTCGCGCTCGCGGACGGTGACATACACTTCCTGGCAGGCTTCGGCGATCCGTTCGCCGAGCCCCTGGTGCTTGCTTTCGAGCTGGCCGGAATACATTCCGAGCACTTTGCAGAGGAACGCGCCATGGCAGGCGTCGGACTCGGTCTCGAGTTGGTCGAGCGATTCCTCGATCTGGTCAGTGAGATAGAGGAGGAACTGGGCCTGGCCCTTGATGTCGGCCAGCGAGCGTTTCAGTTCGGTCTGCGGCACCGTGGCACGTGGCGCCGGATCTTGATGATCGTCGCCGTCGTCCGCGAGGACATCGAATTCATGCATGCCGGTGCTTCCGAACGCCCCGTTTCTTGACGAGTTCATTGGTGATCTCCCCGGGCATTCGAGTCGGCCGACGAGTCGACCATGGCCTCGAGCGCGTCGCACAGCTCATCGACGAGACGCATGTTCTGGCTTTCTTGCCTCAAGTTCGCTGTATGCATTTCGACCAACTGGCGGATGAATATTCGCGTCCCTGGATCATTTTCGTCCTGGTAGCGCTGGGCATCGGCGAGTGCGGCGCGGACGAGGTAATCCATGAACTGGAGTTTGCCGCGGATCGAAACGGTCAGTCTGGAAAGCTGAGACTGCTCCGCGGTGCGGGGTTCTGAAGTGAGTTGCGGCATCCTGATCGCGTCCCCCAACCAATGACTGGACGCCAGGATCGAGCTCAGCGTCCGTGCCGGGTGTGGTCTCCGTGCCGCTCTCTCTGAGTCGACAGGGGGACCGCTCGGTTGAATCCATCGAGCGCACAACAAGTGGCGCCAGCTTCGCCTACATTAATCGTCGCGGCGCAACTTCGCAAGCGGAAAGCCTCCCAAGCGAGCGACCGACGGCAAGCCAGCGAGCGACGCAAACCCAGGCGTCGGCGTGCTCCCTGGTTTCTTTCGACCATTCGCTCGGGTAAAAGAAAATGCAAGTCGTGGTCCTGGCGACATTCCGAACACGCAAGGGGGAGTCAAACGATGTCATCGCAGTGGAATCGACGTGAGGTTCTGTCGGCCGCGGGTGCGGCCTGGTTGGGGGCGAATTCACTCGGCCAGCTATTCGCCGAATCCAGGGCGGACACCAAGAAGGTCTTGTTCTTCACCAAGAGCTCGGGCTTTCAGCATTCGGTGATCGCGCGCAACGGCACCAAACTCGGCATGGCTGAGCAAATCTTGACCGAGCTGGGCAAGGAGCATGGCTTCGAGGTCGTCGCTTCCAAGGACGGGCGCATGTTCGATCCCGGCAAGATCGAGCAGTGGGACGGCTTCGTTTTTGAAACGACGGGCGACCTCACCACGCCCGGCGGCGACAAGAACCCGCCGATCTCGCCCGACGGCGAAAAAGCCTTCTACGACGCCATACGCAACGGCAAAGGGTTCATGGGGATGCATTGCGCGACCGATACCTTTGGCCACCATGGCGACCGCAGCAAAGGAGCCGACGACCCTTATATCCAGATGATCGGCGGCGAATTCATCATCCATGGCGCTCAGCAGCCGTCACGCATCGACATCGTCGATCCGTCGTTCCCCGGTATCGCCAACGGTTTTGGCGCATCGGGCCGCTCGTTCACGATCACCGATGAGTGGTACGCCCTCAAGAACTTCGCCGATAATCTTCACGTGATCCTCGTCCAGGTGACCGACGGAATGAAAGGTCACATGTACGAGCGGCCCAACTTCCCGATCACCTGGGCCCGCATGCACGGCAACGGACGGGTCTTCTATACCTCGATGGGCCACCGCGAAGACGTCTGGGAAAACCCGATGTACCAGGCCCTCCTTCTGGGCGCACTCGGGTGGACGACCGGGCGAATCGAGGCCAGCGTGCAGCCGAATCTTCGCGAAGTCACGCCGAAATATGATGAACTGCCGAAGTGAAAGCGGCAACCGCACGATGCCGCCGGGCGCGCCATGCGGCCCGGCGGCGGGTGTCGACGTGTGTGCTCATTGAGTCTTCCCGCGATCGTAGACAATCGCTCCGTCAATGATGGTCATCCGCACGAGCGAGGCGAGCAGCTCCTCGGGAGCGGCCTTGAAAAGATCGGCGTCGACGATCGTCATGTCGGTGCGAAAGCCTGTCTTCAGGCAACCGACGCGATCTTCGTCGAACGCCGCGAAGGCCGCGCCCGCCGTGAAGGCTCTGAGTGTTTCTTCGAGTGTCAAACACTGCTCGGGGTGCCAGCCCCCCGCGGGTTTACCCTGCGCGTCCTGACGCGTCACCCCGGCGTAAATTCCCCAGAACGGGTTGACGATTTCGACCGGGAAATCGCTTCCAAAAGCCAGCTCGACTTTGGCGTCGGCGAACCACCGCCAGGCGTAGGCACCCTTGACGCGCTCAGGGCCAAGCCGGGCGTCGGCCCAGCGCATGTCGTCGCTCGCGTGCGACGGCTGCATCGACGCGATGACACCCAATTCTTGAAATCGTCGTACATCGCGCTGCCGCACGACCTGGGCGTGCTCGATTCGCAACCGCGGGTCGCGCGCCGAGGGAACAGCCCGGCACGCGGCGGCGTAGGCGTCGAGAACCAGGGCGTTGCCGCGATCGCCGATCGCGTGGGTACACACCTGCCAGCCGTTCTGGAGCGCGGCTATCGTTGTCGCCTCGAGCACCTTTGGTTCGATCAGCAGGAGCCCTGAGTTGGTCCGATCATCGCTGTACGGCTCGAACATCAAGGCCCCTCGCGAGCCCATGGCGCCGTCGATGAAGAGCTTGATCGCCCTCAGCTCGAAGCGGGCGTTCGGCGCTGGTTTTGGCGGCGGCCGGCTCACATACGCGACCTCGCCGCCACCCGGTGGCGAGGCCATGCCGTAAATGCGCACGACGAGCTGGCCCTCATGCTCGAGCTCGCGATACGCGTCGATCGTCATCCGCGAGAGACCCGCGTCGTGGACGCCCGTTAGACCCTGTTTGACGACGAGCTTCTGCGCGGCGAGCAGATGGCGCTTCACATCGGCGGTCGACGGACCGGGAACCGCACTTCCGACAAGGTTCATGGCGCCGTCGACAAAGACTCCAGTCGGCTCGCCAGCCTTGTCACGGATGATCTGACCGTCGGAAGGCGCCTTGGAATCACGGCCAACGCGGGAGCGCCGCATCGCCTCGGAATTGGCCCAGCCGGCGTGACCGTCGACGCGCTCGAGCCACACTGGTCGGTCCGGCGCCACGGCATCAAGCGCGGCGGCGCTGGGAAACTGGCCGCCCGGCCAGAGGCTCTGGTCCCAGTTGCGTCCGGTGATCCAGCCATTGCCGGGCGTGGCCCCCGCGCGCTCCTTGACACGCCTCGCAACCTCGGCAATCGACGCGATCCCACGGAGGTCGAGATCCTCGACGGTCGTGCCAAGTGAGTCCATGTGCCCGTGAGCATCGATCAAGCCGGGCAGAATGGTCGCGTCATTTTGTTCGATCAGCCGCGTGCGGGGCCCGCGAAATCGCAACACATCGGCGGCTGACCCGACCGCCGCGATGATGCCGCCACGCGATGCCACGGCTCCGGCCCACGCATTGGCGGGATCTCCCGTCCAGATGCGCTTGGCGGTGACGATCAGGTCGGCCGGCCCGTCACTTTGCAGTCGCAGCGGCCGGCCCGGTAGCTTCGCACTGGTGGCAACCGGCACGGTCAGTTGTCCGTCGGCGATCATGCCGACCCCGTTCACGAAGACGTGCTCGAGACCCGGCGGATACTCGGTCGGATGATCGAACGTGGCCGAATCGCGGAACATGCGCGGATCGAACACGACGATGTCGGCGAATGCGCCGACCCGGATCACGCCGCGATCGGGAAGCCCGAGAATCGACGCCGGCCAGCCGGAGCTCGAACGGATCGCCTGCTCGAGGGTGACGATCTTGTCGTCGAGTGCGTACCGGATCTTGCGCGGAAACGTGCCGTAGCGCGCGGATGCGGTTGATCGCCGTTGCCAGGCATGTGCGCCGAGCCATCAGAGGCCGTGGCCACGAAATCATGGCGCATGGCTTCGCGCACGTCGTTTTCGTCCATCCCGAAGCTGATGGCCGGCGCACCGCCGTGCCGCTGGATATCGAGCACGACCTCGAGCGGCGTGGTCCCCTCATGCTGCGCGATGGCGACGAGGTTCTTGCCGATCCGGTCGGGACGCGGCTTGTAGCGCGCGATCGTGATCGAGGCCCCGCCGTCGCGCTCGTCGAGCGCCTTCTGAATTTCGCGGCGCAGCGCCTCGCCGCGCTGCGGATCGGCAGCCAGTCGAGTGAAGCTCTCGGCGTTTCCCTGGATGGCCCAGTGGGGGATCACCATGGCGGCGAGCTGGGTGCTCGATGCGATGTAGGGATACTGGTCGGCCGTGACGATCATGCCCGCCCCGCGCACCGCTTGAATGCGCTCGATCGCGGCACCGATCCGACCCCACGACGCTTTGCCGTTGGCCTTTAAGTGCGAAATGTGCACCGGAATGCCCGACTGCTTACCAATATTGATCGCTTCATCGATTGATTCGAGTAATCGTGTGCCTTCGTTACGGATGTGCGAGGCATAGAGGCCGCCGTGGCGATGGACGACCCGGCACAGCTCGATCAATTCGTTGGTTTCGGCGTAGCGCCCGGGTACGTAGATGAGCCCGCTCGACAGGCCCCACGCACCGGCCGCCATACCCTTCTCGACGATCCGCTTCATGCGCTCGAGCTCAGACGCGCTGGGCGCTCGATCGGCGTTGCCCATCACGGTTGAGCGAACCACTCCGTGTGGAATCAAGTGAATGACGTTCGTACCGGCCCCGCGCAGTTCAAGGGTCGACAGATACTTCTCGACATCGTTCGTGCCCAGACCGCAATTCCCGGTGACGATCGTCGTCACGCCCTGCGCGAGGAAGTTGCGATTGACCCGGGTGCCCGCCGCGACAATCCCGGCATCCGAATGATTGTGCAGATCAATAAACCCAGGGGCGACGATCCGCGCACGACAGTCGATGACACGGGTGCCGCTACCAGTCTGAAAGGTGCCGACGGCCACGATACGGTCGCCGCGCACCGCGACGTCGGCCACTCGTCCAGCCGCGCCGGTGCCGTCGACGAGCGTGCCCCCTTTGAGCACGAAGTCGGCAACGATCGTGCGCGACGGATCGGGCCCGGGTTCGGTCGCAGCCGCGGCCACGGACGCCGTGGCTGGCCACAGCGCCATTGCGAATCCGGCCGCCAGCGCCATGAGAATCAGCGGCAAGACCCGATGGAATCGGTGGGGGCAATCACAAAATGACAGCATGAAAAGACTCCGAGCGCGTCGGCTCAAACTCGACGTAAGAGGTCTCGAGCATTTCAGTGTAACGGCGATGTGGCGCTCTCGCCGTGCTCTGGCGGTTGAAACGATAAACCTGACCACGGGCTTGCTCCGGTCGGCAAACATGTTCCTATGGAGAGGATGCCAGGCCAAGAAGCTGGGGGCGACGGAGAACCTGAATGCCACGAATGACGCGCCGAAGGCTCTTCAGACGGCTGACGCGGTGGATCCTTCTGACCATTGGACTCGCTCCGGTCGTGACCATTGTCCTGAGCGGCCTTTCGCGTTTCCACCGCGATGCGCCGGAGTGGGTCTACTGGAAGGCCGAGCTGGTTCTCTTGCTCGTCTTTGACGGCCTGTACAAAGTGGCCGTCTTCCTGTGCCTGATCGGGGCTCTCGGTCTGGGGCTCGCGTTTTTCAGGCAGCGCCATCGAGGCGTGAGCCGGCCGATTCTGCGCGCGGGCTGTTGCTCTGCGTGACGATTTTGCTCGGTTGCAGCATCAGCGAAGCTGTCTGCGGCGTGTGGATCGCGCGGTCGCACCGGAATACGGTCGTGCCCACGGGCGGAATCGAGCCAGAGGACCCGACGGCCTCGTCCATCCGGTTTGCCACGCCGCCGGCGGGCGTGCCGCTTCGCACCGAGTTTCCCGATGCCGTGAGTGACCCGCAAATCGACCTCGTCGTCGTGGGCGAGTCGAGCGCCGAGGGAGTGCCCTATAATCGCTGGGTGTCGATCGGCAAGATCATCGCCTGGAAGCTCGAACAGGCGATTCCCGGCCGGCACGTCAGGCTCGACGTTGTCGCGCGATCTGGCGACACGCTCGAGCGCCAGCATCAGGCCCTCTCGAACATCCAGCGCCGGCCCGAGATCCTGCTCATTTATTGCGGCCATAATGAATTCTATTCGCGACTGTGGTGGGCGCGCAACCTCGACCATTATCATGTCCAGAAGAGCCCGGCGGCCTGGTCGTTTCTCGATAAACAGATGTCAGAGTGCTCTGCCGTTTGTGCCTTGATTCGAGAGACCTCCGATCGCTGCCGCATTGCCATCCCGCCAGACGCGAATACAGGGCGGCATCTGGTTGATGTCGCAAACTACACGGCCACCGAGTATCGCCTGCTCCTCTCCGACTTCCGGCGCCGTTTGAACGAGCTGGCCCTCTACGCGAAACAGGTCGGGGCCATACCGATCTTGATCTCGCCGCCCGGCAACGACCGAGATTTCGAGCCGAATCGGTCGTTTCTGCCTCCATCGACCCCGGCGCCAGAGCGTGCCAGATTCGAGCGAGACTTCCTCGCCGTGCAGGCACTTGAAACCAACAAACCGCGTGACGCCATCGCCGGCTACCGCGGCTTGATCGCCGCGCAGCCGTGTTTCGCGGAATCTCATTACCGGCTGGGCCGGCTGCTCGAAGACGCCGGCGACTGGGACGAGGCTTATCGTGAATATGTCGCGGCGCACGACCTGGACGGCATGCCCATGCGCTGCCTGAGCCCGTTTCAGGCCGTGTATCGCGAGGTTGCCGACGCTCATGGCTGTCTCCTGATCGATGGACAAGCCTATTTTCATGCGATTGGCCGCCACGGACTACTCGATGACGCGCTATTCCAGGACGCCATGCACCCCTCGCTTCGCGGCCAGATCGCCCTGGCCCAGGCCGTGCTGGTCGCCCTCCATGCGCGACACGCCTTCGGCTGGCCGCTTGGTTCGCCGATTCCCCATGTTGATCCGACTGAATGTGCGTCTCATTTTGGTATTGGCAAGGATACGTGGCGCATGATGGCTCTATGGAGACGCGGTTTCAATGACCTGACGTGGCCGCTTCGCTACGACCCGAGCCTGAGGCTCAAGAAACGCGAAGCGGCCGCGGCCAGCGTCGCCCTTCTCGCCAATGGCGCGACGCCCGATTCACTGGGGTTTGCCAACGTCGGCATCCCGGCGGCCGTGCCAGTCGTGCCCGACATCGGGTCGAACCGCGGTCCCGTGGAACGGCCCGCTGATGTCGATATCATGCCTTGCATCGGTGGTCACTGATGATTTCGTCTCGATCGTCGAGCACGACACGAGCGTGGCATGGCGTGGCGCCGCGAGCTACACCGTTCAGGGTGGCGTCACGATACTCGTGAGAAACGCGATGAGATCGGCGAATTCGAGCGGCGTGAGCGGGTCGGCCAGGCCGGCCGGCATCATCGAAACATCGCTCGCCCGCCGCTCTTCGATGTCGGACGTCTTGATCCGCAACACGCTCAAGTCGGGGCCGATCAGGTCGACATGACTGTCTGTCTCGCCGCGCAGTAAACCCGAGACCACGGTGCCGTTGGCCAGCGCGAGCACCAGCGGCTGATATCCGCTGACGATCCGGCTCGATGGCTCGAGCACCGATCGAATGATTTCGGCCCGATCATATTTTTGCGCGAGACCCGCCAGATCGGGTCCGACCGTCGCACCCCCTTTACCGGCGGCCGAGTGGCAGCGCGCACAGCCGATCCCATTCGGCGCGAAAAAGAGCGTCTCGCCGCGCCGCGAATCACCCGCGTGCGCCAGGGCGAAGTCGCGCAACCGATCAGCTCGCGGCGGCTCCGCTCGCGGCGATTGAATGGCCGCCGTCGCCGCCGAAACCCGCACACCGAATAACCACGGCCCGATGCCCTCGCGGCTCTTCACGATGATTCGATTGATCCCGCGCTTGAGTTTGATCGGCACGCGATCCGAATCGACTCGATAAATCCGCCCCGACGCATGGTCGGCGTGCCAGGCGAGGTCTCCATTGACGCGCACGGTTATCGTCCCGCTCGACCCGATCAATAACAAGGCTGTGCGATCGCGATCGGCAAGCAGCTCGGCACAGGCAAAACAGGCCAGATCAGCCGGGTTGCCCACATCGTAGCCGGACGACGCGCGAGCGCTTCCACTTCCCTTCAGGTCATCGAGACTGAGCCGGCCACTTTCTGAATTAGCGTGACGCTCGTGCCAGCTCACCAGAGTGCCGCCGACTCCTGGTGCCGGGCGGGCAAAATCGATGGCCGCCGGATCACCCAGAAAAAGCGGGGCGGTATTTCGTGGAAACGGCCCGATCACGCGCCAGTCGGCGATCGGTGCAAAGTCAGCGAGCACACGCTCGACGACGAGCGCCGCGGAGGGCGGGAGCGTTCCCGCACGCACGAGCGACTCAAGATCAGGGCGCACCTGTTCGCGTATGGCGAGCAGCGCAGCCTCACTGGCGGCACGCGTCTCGGGCCGGCGATCGTTGAGGCCGTCGACAAAGACAGATAATGCACGGCGATCGGGAAGCGTGGCGAGAGCGGCCAGCGCAGCCGGCCGATCGCCATCGTGCCGGGTCATTTCAAGCAGCATGGGGATCGTCTCACGCAGGCCCAACCGGGCCGCCGCGCCGATCGCCGCGGCGCGTACCGACGCCGAAGGGTCGCTCAGACTGACGACAATTTCGCCCTCGATCAGACGGTCGTTCGCCGGAATTCTAACCACGCTCTCCAGCGAAGCCGATCGGACTTCGTCGTCTCGAACGTGGAGCATTTCAGCGACGACCGGCGCCGGCAGTTGGCCCTGACGACCGAGGCCGCGGATCGCTCGCGCCAGCAGCGGCCCCGGGCACCCGGCACCGCGGCAGAGCGCCACGCGGGCGGTCAGCGCGGCCGGATGATCCAGCATCTCCAGGCCCTCGAGCGCACCGCCGCGCACCAGTTCGGGCATCGTGGAATCGAGGAGCAATCGGGAAAGCCGCGGGACGGCCGCGTCATCTCCAAGAGTTCCCATCGCTCGGGCAAGGAGCGCCAGGTTGCCCGGGTCGGTCTCGCGGTCGAGCCGGTCGCGAAGAACGGGCCGGGCCCGCTGACCGACGGCAACCAGGGCGTCGATGGCCTTCGCACGCACCCCGTGATCGTCATCATGCACCGCCCCGACGAGGCCCTCATAAACGCACGTCATCCCGGCTGCGTTCCAGTTGCAGGTCTTGCGCGGGAATGTCCCGGCCAGTGGGTTGGGCCCGAACCAGTGGCCGTTCCAGTCGGGATAGCGCTGATAAAGTCCGCCCAGCACAGTGACAAGACGCCCGCGCACAGGCAGGTTCTTTCGCTGTGTGAATGGCCTTCACGAGCGCCCGCGCCACGGGGACCGACCACGTCTCATCACAGAGCTTCAAGGCACTCGCCCGTACATTTTCGTCGAGCAACGCACGCGCCAGGTCGTCGACATCCCACGCGTCGAGACCGCGAATCGCATGGCGAATCGACCAATCGACGGCCGCATCGTGGTCGCCGAGACTCGCCATCAACTCTCGCCATGACCCGCGGTCGTTGATTCGGCCAAGCGCGATGGCCGCCTCACGGCGTGCCGGTGCACCCGTGTCGGCCAGCAAGCAAATGAGTCGTGGTACAGCATGCATGTCGCGCCGGATGCCGGCCGACCGCGCGGCCTGGGCTCGAACCAAGGGGTCGTCGTCAATGATCGCGGTGTCAATCGCCCCGCGCGCTGCCGGTGTGCCAATCGCATCGAGGGCCCAGAGCGCGTGGACGCGGAGCCTTGCACTTCTGGCTGTCTTGAGCCTGGCCACGAGGGCCGTTTCGGACTCACCGCCGCGGCGCGCGAGCTGGCGCTGGGCCGATAGCCGCACGCTTAGCGCGGGATGCTCGAGTGCCTGAAGCTCTGTCGCGAGATCGTCGCCGCGCGGCCGAGGCGCTGGCGGCACGCGGTCCCGGCCGTCATAGGCCAAGCGAAAGAGTCGTCCGGTTTTCGGGCCGTCGACGAGAAATCCGTTACAGGCCCAGTCAACGACATAGAAACACGCACCGCCCTCGCCGACCGCCAGCGAAAACGGCCTGAAGTCGCTGAGTGTGCCCCTGCGAACGACGATTTCCTCAGCGGCCACCCGATAGGTGCCCCCCGATGGCTCGACCTGGTAGCGCGTCACCATGCCGCGGCCCCAGTCGCAGAAGAACAGATTGCCACGAAAGCGATTCGCCAGGCCGTCGTCGTTATAGCAAAGCCCCTGGGCACCGGCGCCCCCTTTTTGCCCTTTCATGATCGCCAGCGCACGGTCGGGGGCCGCCAGAAACTCGTAGGGGTAACCGTAGTGGCCGCCGACGATGTGATGTATCAAGCTGTTCGGCCACTTCTTGCTGTCATCATCATTTCCATACGTAAAAATCTCATCGGTGTCCGTGAGCGCCACCGACAGGGGGTTACGCTCGCCCGTCGACACGACTTCAAGACCCGTGCCATCGGGGCGAACGCGAATCACGCCGCCGCCATGCAGCTGAATCGTCGCCCCATCGCGGCCGACGGCTCGTGGAATACCCTTATCACCCACGGACAGGTAAAGACATCCGTCAATACCCAGGCGAACGCCCGACGCAATATGGTCGTTCATACCGTTGAAGGCCGGCACCGCGGGACCAAGGCCCGTCACCAGGTCGATTCGCTCGTCGGCATGGCCGTCGCCGTCGCGGTCGCGGAACCGCGAGAGATAGGGCGCGTGCACGACGATCAGGCTGTCATCGACCCATTCGAGGCCCATGACGGCGTAAAGGTCACTGGCGAAGACCTTGACCTCGCTCCCCACGATCGAGACGACCGAGTCAATCGGCGAAGTGGCCGGGCCGGGCATGTCCATCGGGTCTTGCCCAAGAAAGATTCGGCCGTCAGGCGCCGTGACGATCGCCGTGGGGAACACAATCCCTGGCGCCTCGGCGATCAGCTCGATCTTCCAGCCTGGCGCGAGCTTGAGCGCGGGAGGCCGCCGGGCGGCCACCACCGCGAAGGCGGCCGCTGCGATGCAAATCGTGCTGGCAATCGCGATTCCCAACCGCATGGCGACATCCTGCGCGAATGAAGGCCACTCCTCGGACGGACTTTCGAGCGACCACGGCACCGACGAGACGCAACGGGCGACGGCCGCGTTCGGGGCGGCATCCTAGTCGAAGAACGTCGCGTTGACAATGCGACTGAGGGTTTCCGGCCGACTGCGCCGGCTCGCGCGGTGTCTCGTTCAATCAATCGATTTGAACCCACTGTCCGGCCGCCGAGTTCGGAAAGCGGACCAATAGCGTCTTCGAGCCTGCGTCCCACGCCCAGGCGTCATCTGCGATCGGTCGTTCATCGAGCGTCACCCGCGCGGGGGCCTTCGGTAACATCACGCGCACGACGGCCTCGGTCGCCGCGGGTCCCTCGGCATGGAATCGAAACGAGCCACCGGCCAAACGTTCGGCGCCCAGAGTCTTGCAAGCCGCCGCCACGATCCGTGCGCCGTCGGCCGGAGTCATGCGATCAAGATCGATCAAGAAATGACGACTGCCCGGAACGAGGGCGACCGAATCGACCACGGAGAGCCGAGCATCAAACAGGTTGACCAATCGTCGGCGCAACACGCGAGGCGCCACGGCCAGCGACTCATCGAGACCGGCGGCGACCACGTAGGGACCGCGCCGCAGGACCAGATGGTCGGTCTCGAGATAGTCGAGGCCACACCGTTCGCACGCGTGACGAACGAGATCGCGAACATGCTGCGCGCCGTCCTTTTGATGCGTGAGCGCCGCCGGGCTCGCCACGTCGTAGATCAGATGGCCCTTGCCTACCCTGTACGATCCGCCCGGACTCTTGCTCGATATCCCGAGCTGTTCAAAAAGATGTTCGCGAGGCGCCGTGTACACGGGCGCCCCCTTGACGCCGTCGCCGGCGTTCCACCAGGCGTGCACGCTGTTATACGGGTCGTCGTCAGTGGCGACGAAGATCAGGCTGCCGCCGTCCCTGACCCACGCGGCAAGCGCCGCGTGGACGGCGGACGTCATCGGTTTCATGCCTTCATAGGTTAATAAAAGTACTCGATAATTTTTTAACGCGTTTGGTAACACGGCGTTCTCGAGTTGGACGGGTTCCGCAGGGATGCCCCGTTTCACGAGCGGCATCGCCAGTCCGTAAAACGAACCGAGGTCCGGGTCGGACGGCCGCGGCTC
The DNA here is from genome assembly GCA_963818265.1 of uncultured Planctomycetota bacterium. Lineage (GTDB taxonomy): Bacteria > Planctomycetota > Planctomycetia > Isosphaerales > Isosphaeraceae > CAWFRS01. The sequence goes on from CAWFRS010000002.1 coordinate 217,389, forward strand.
GCCGCGCTGAAACATCATCGAATCCGAGATCAACACGCCGATGCCGCGAGTCCCGCAGGTCCAGGCGATCTCCGGCTGTTCCATGTCGTTGAGTGCATTGATCACCGTCATCATCTCGGTCGCGTAGGCCGCCGGGATCGGCTCACGCACGACCTTTTCGCCACGCTTCCGCCGCGCCTTGTCGACCGTGGGGTACTTGCCATGGAATATTCGCTCGGGCCACGGCATGACCTCGTACCGCCAGACCTGCGGCCACAAGAGCGAGGCGGTCAAGGTGCTCTCCCAGTTCGTGCGATAGTCTTCCCACGAGTGATCGGGGTTGTCTTCAATCGGATCGTTCAGGAACCAGACCGTTCCCCCGGTTGCCTGAACGACGTTCATCATTGCCCCATATTCGAGAAAGGCCGTCTCAAACGTCCGCTCGCGGCGAACCCCTTCGTAGACATTCGGAGTGCGCGACGTGCCTGTCCACACCTGGGCGATGAAACCATCGGCACCGACCTGCATCAGGCTCGACTCGGGACTCACGATCTGCCAGTGCGCATAGTTGATCAGGCTGTGCGTCGGCACATAACACCGCACCTGGCGCCCCGTGCGGGCGTTCTCGGCCTTCACAAAATCAAAAACCTGATGAAGGGCGCGACGATAGAGATAATACTTGAGGTAAGACGCGCGATACTGGGCATCAGGCGATGAATGCGGCGGAATCCAGTCTTCGTGGTAGTAAGACTTCCATTCACGTTTGAATCCGTCGCTGTAACCGGCCCGCACCCAGAACTCAGGCTCCTCGAGATGAACAGCGACGGCGCCGGCGTCCATGGCCCGCTTCACACCCTGGCACAAGAACTTGCCAAAGTTCTCGCCGGGTGACATGTAATACACGTCGCCACCGTGCGAGATCACCCGGCCGTGCCGATCCTTCTGGGCCTCGTCGACGTGCCGGGCTCCATCGAATCGTCCGTAAAGATAATCCTGATACTGGCCCCACGACACGCCCGTCATCATGTGCGTGATGTAACCCTGATCCCGCCATTCGGCGATTCGTCCTGGAAGCGTTGCGTTCACGCCGTAACAGATCGCCACGTCCGAGCGAAGCTGGATCATCGGGTCCCAGTGCCGCGCCTGCGTCTGAAAACACGTGCGTTCACGGGCCTGCGCCGAATCGGCCGGTCGCTGGAGCTTCGGTGCCGGCGGACCCTCACCGCGCACGCTCGAGGCCGCGAGAGCAACGCCCGCGTGAAGTGCCGCGAACAGGTAAAGACGACTGGCAGCACGTCCGCTCATGACGCACCGGCCGCCGCATTGTTGCGGGCGGAAAGCTGCTCTCCGGCCCAGCGCAGCCACTGTTCGTCGGGCACGCCGTAGGGGCGGAATTTCTCGATTTTGTTTTGCTCTTCGCTCGAGAAGAACGCGCGATGCGGACCCAGCTTGCTGGCATGCGGCGCATCGAGCAGATGACCGGAGTCGGTCGGGCTCATCTGGAACAAGATCCGCAGCTCGAACTCGCGCAAAACCTGATGCGTGAAACAGCGGTTCAGGTTGTTGACCGTATCGCACCAGGCAATCACGTGCACGCCGAGCATCGATCCTTCGCGCAAGATCGCGTCGAGATGGTCCGTCGGGCTCGCGTCTTCATCGTCGCGCTTCGAGAAACTGAACTCGTCCTCGCGGCGCCTCAGATCGCGAAACCGCGGCAAATCGTCCAGAAAGAGGAAGATCTCGGGGCCATCGGTCTTCGATTCCTGGCGACGCGTTAGCTCGGTTCCGACCGCGGCCAGGATGCGCGGCACCTCGCGCCAGTCGCCGACGTCGACGCCGTGCGGCAATACGCCAGCCACCTTCGCGAATAGCCCCGCACTCTCGTGGTCTTCGGGCGTGCCGTCGAGAACGAAGAACCGCGCTCCGGTGCGTACTGTTTCCGAAGTCGCAACCGGATACTGAGCGGCCAGGCTCAGAAGCGTCGCCGTCATCACGCCGAGGGCCGCCTCACCATTCTGGCCGACGATCAGCAGGTGGTTTCCCCCCTGGCGCCGGAACGGCACGGCAGTCGGATCCTTGATCGAGATCGCGTCGCCAACCCAGGCCGGCGCCGACCGAGGGGTCTCGGGGGCCGCCGGCGCCGCGATCCGCTCGTGTAAGAGCCGGTTGCGCGTCAGGTCGGCCGGCGCGTCCCCCTCGAAAACGATCGGCGTGCGCTTCAACCGCGGCTTGCGCTCGGCCGCCAGGTCGTGAAGCTGCTTGAGGTACGCCTCCCGCTTCTCGTCGGTGAGCCAGACCACCTGGAAGAAATGGTTCCCCTCGGGCGCTCCATTGGCATCGTTGTAAATTGCCTCGCCCGGTCGAGACAGCATCCGCGGCGCGATGTTGTTTTCACTCAAGATCAGGTGTGCATCATTTTCGCTGCATTGAAGCGCGATGCGCACGGCCATCTGGCCGAGCGTGCTTCGCGCGAGCGTGAAGGCTCCTCCAAGGCTTTGCGAGCCAAGGATCACGTGCACCCCGAACGCTCGCCCTTGACGCACCAGGCGGTCGAGCCACTGGGCGGCTTCCTGTGCGAGCTTGTCTTCCTCGACAAAGAACTCCTGGAATTCATCGACGATGAGCATGATACGGGGCAGGGGGGGCGCGCCGGGGACATTCCGATAGCCATTCAGGTCTTGCACGCCGGCGTCACGAAAACGGTCGGCCCGCAGGCGAAGCTCGGCATCGAGCCGCTCGAGAACACTGATGCCGAACTCGCGTTCACTCTCGATCGCCACGACGCTCGCGTGCGGCAGCTCGCGCGTCGCGTAGATCTTGAACTCGACGCCTTTCTTGAAGTCGATCAGGTAAAGATCGATCTCGTCAGGACTGTAGTTGAGCGCCAGGTTGGTGATCAGCGCGTGCATCAACGTCGACTTCCCCGACCCGGTTCGACCCGCGATCAACACGTGCTGCGATGTGCCATGGCCGAGCATGAAGTGCTGGCGCTTGGTGGCGCCGGCCTTGCCCAGCGGCACATCGATCGCTGCGCGGCTGTCGCGCGTCCACCAGTTGCCGTCCTGCGGCGCGATGAACTCGAATGGCACCTCGACGCGCTTGGCGTTCTTGGCGGCCGTCCCCACCTTTTGAATCTGGCGAGTCGCGAACTCGGCCGTCGGCGGTGCATCGAGAACCAGCGGGAACGCCGCGAAGCTCGGATCGTCCCACGCGAGCTGTCCCTGTGCCTGGTTCCAGTCGAGGTGGGCACAGTGCGGCCGCAGCTCCTCGAGCTCGAACGGAGCGGGCAACGGGCGCGACACGTCAACCGCGACCAGGGTGATCACACCACACGGCACGCCCCCCGCGGCGATCGCGGCCAGCCGCGCCGCCGATTTCTCGTCGAACTTGCTGGGAAAATCGGCCACGACGAGCACGCGATAAGGCTCGGCGACCTCCTCGGCCACGGCATTGTATTCTTCAATCGTGGCGTACTCGTTGCGCAGGTATTTCTGGGTCACGGTTTCCATGTGCACGGCCAGGTCGGCGAGCCGTTCGTCAATCTGGCGCGCATCGGTCCAGACCTGTTGCGTCACGAGGGCCGGATCGGAGTCGGCCAGGTGCATGAACGCCCCGAAATTGCGGCCGATGCCGATCGGGTCGACAATCGTGAACCTGACCTGCCCGGGAGGCAGGCTCGTGAGCAGGCGGAACATCGACGCCTGCAAGACGGCCAGGGCGGCGGCTCGGCCCGCGGCGGGCGTCTCGATCAACAGGTTCGCCCCGGCGGGAAACGGCCTCAATGCGGGAAACGAGAAGGAAACGGGCACATCTTCCATGAGTCGCGGATCGGCCGCGATGCCGCGCGGCAGGGCCGCTAGCTCCAGCGGGACCGTTCCAAATCGAATCACGGGGGGTACCACTTGCGGGAGACCGCGCTGCGACCAGTCGGCGCCGGTCCACGCCGGGCAATAGCCGTCAACCTCGTGGTTGATCTCATCGAGTGCGGCCGCGGCGGCTTTCATTCCGTCACGCCAGCGCTCGGCCATGGTGCGCCAGGCGGTTTCATACGACGCGGCGAGCTGTTCCTTGAGCGAGCGATATTTCGCCTCGAGACGGGGCAGCGACGTTTGGGCCTGGGCGCGCAGCTCATCGAGCCGCCGCTCGTGGGCTGCCAGTGCGTCGCGCATTTGCTGCTGCTGGCTGGTTTGAATTTCGACCATGCGCTCGGCGTAAACCTCGTTGATCTTGCGCAATCGCTCGTCGCGCTCGGCCTCCGCGGCGACGAACGCCCGGCGATACTTGTCTTCAGCGGTCTTGAGCTCTTCGTCGCGCCGGTTGGCGACACGCTTGCGATCTTCCTTGAGCGCCGCGTCAGCCAGGGCGCGGCAGTGCGCTCGAGCGCACCGCAATCCGCCAGGTTGTGCATGAGGGGCGAATAGCGCGACTCCAGTTGATGTTTTGACAGGTTGAACAGCCACATCCGCAGCGCGATTCCGACCACGGCCCCCACGACGGCTGCTGCGGTGATCCCATAAACATCGAGCCCCATGCCCAGCGCGATCCCCAGAAGCGGCAAGGTCGTGAACAGGAACACCCAGACCTCGCGTGCCCCCTTCATCGATTTCGGAATGATCAGGCTTTCCAGCAGCTTGAGGGGCGGCTCGATCCTGGCGAGCCGGGTGAAGAGCTCGTCGCTGGGGTTGCTGTAGCGATCGTAAGACTCGCGCGTCGGAGGCGGTAACTCGGCATTGAGCTTGAACTTGGCATAGTCTCTCGCGAGCACAGCCAGGCGCTCGCGAAACGCGGCGGCCATACGGGCGCAATCGTCAACCGGCTTGGTCTTCTCGGCGAAGTCCTTGGCGGCCTTGCGCTGTCCGGAGTCAAAGCTGCTCGCGGCCGCGGTCTTATCGTCGTTGTATCGGTTCTTGCACACTTCGCGCGCGCTATCAAATAGCGTGGCAAGCTTGCGGCTGGCGGCGGCAAACTCGCTCTTGGCTCGCCGCTCGCCTTCAAGGGCCCCGTCGACGATTGACCGCCGTTTCTTCTCGTCGGCCTTGATCGCCTCGCTTTCGAGGCCCTGCAACTTCTCGATCGACGTGCGTCGCGCTTTCTCGTATTCCGTATCGGCCGTGGTCGCCGAGCTTGTGCGCTCGGCTTCAACGCTGGCTTCGGCATTCGCTCGTTCATCGACCAGGCGAAGGATCTCGCGCAGGAGGGCGCGCTCGCGCTCGAGGATCGCCGGCTCGGGCGTCGTCCCAATCAAGGTGCCGGGGCGGCCGATGTTGTTCGCGTCGGAGGTCGCAAGCGTTCGCAGGCCCGTACTCGTCGTCGTGCTCACAATGACTCACTCCGGTCAGAACAGTCCCGGCGCACCTTGTCGAGCACCTCGGCGATCTTCTGCATACCGTTGATCGCGGCGTCGACGGCCGGCTCGAGCGGCGCCAGATAACGCTCTTCAAAGCGGTGTCGAACCGCATCGCCCCATGTAGCCTCGGTCACGAGCCACTGTTCCTTCAAGGCCCGAACGGTCTGATTCAGCCGCGTTGAACCCGCCATGACCTTCGCGTTTGCCACTTTTATTCCCCCTCTTCGCAACGGACCGGCTCGTTCACGTCGGGCGAACCGCCGCCGAGATCGTCGTCGGGCGAGTCGAGTGCCGGGTTGTCTTGCCGCTCCTGGTCGTGGTGCTCGACATCGGCCGGCGGTTCGTCAGCGGCCGCCGAGGATGACGCTTTCGCCGCGGCCGCCGCGGCCTCGGCAACGGCATTCTCGTCGAAAACCTGAGTGATGATTGACACAAGCGGTGCCGACGGGCGCCGGCGCTCATGGTGCCGCTCGATGACGAGTCGAGACCCGCCGTTCCCGACCCGGACGGCGGCGCAAGTTGCAAATACGCCTCGAGTGCGTCGACGATTCGCGTCATCAGGTTGACGGCGCTGGGCACATCGCCGGCCGCGAGGTCTTTCAAGCGTTGAACGTTCGCGTGGTATTCGAGGACCGCTTGCTTCAACAAAGGCTGCCACTTCCGAACCATGACGAGTCGTTTCTCGGCATCCTGCAGGCTGGCCTCGGCCTTCCGCAGCGCTTCCTTTTGCTCGGACATCGCCGGCGAGTGACCGGGCCGTTTCTGCAAGTTGCGCCGGAAGACGTCGCCGCGGGCGAGTGCCACCTGTTCGCGCCGCCGTTTGATCTGGTCGTGCCAGTAAACGGGCCGTTCTTCCTCGATCCAGCGCAGGGTTCGCCGCACCTCGGCCTCGACGGCGCCGAGCGTCGCCAGCGTGTCCTCGCCGTAAAGCGCAAGCGCCACCCGCAGGTTCTTCAGTTCATCGATGGAACGAACGGCCGCCTGGGAGCTCATGAGGAGACGTTCTCACCGTCAAGCAGGGATCGGATGCCATATCATGCTCGCCCGCGGGACATGCCTGCATTAGCGAGCCTATCAGAGTGTCGGAACGCTGTAAAGAAGCGGGGTTTCGGGTGTTGCCGGTGCCGCGTTGTGGCCCGAGTTACGCCGTCGCGGGCGAACGCGGATGCCCTCCGAGTCGCCGAACGGCGCTGTCTTGCCAGTGACAAGCCAGTTACATGCTCGATCGAACGCTTTGATCCTCCTGAGCATACACCCGCTCAAAGTCGGCCTCCGCCGCGGGACCGAGTCGCGACGCCATGGCACGATACGCGGCGCGTCGATAATCGAACTCGCGCGACCGCCCCACCTGTTCGAGCCAATCATAGAAGTGCACCCGGCAGAGATCGTCGAAATCCTCGGTTTCGAGTGCGAGCTCTTCACCGCTGATCCGGTCAGTGAAGGCGAACGGGCCATTCCCCTGTTCGAGCACGGCGCGGTCGAACGAGGCACGGTCCATCGCACAATTCATGTAAGCCAGCCACTCGGCCCGCTCGCCGATCAAAGTGCGAACGAGCGCGCGTTTCGCAATCGGCAAGGTAAAGCCCTGAAACTTCTCGGTGCCGTAAATCGAATGAAACATCCCGGCACGGCAAACGTCTTGCGTGCAGCCGCGAGTTTCAAGATCGCGAAAAACGGCGATCAAATGTCCCAGGTACGATTTCTGGGTATGGGGAATGTGCTCGATGCCGACTCCGACGAGAAACTCGGTCATTTTCTTGAATTGTGGGTCCATGACGGTGCCTCGCTCACGAAAAGGGGATTCGTCCGGCTCGGTTTCGGCCGACAATGCCGGTGACGGCAGGCTCACACGATTGAGCTGTCCGCATATCGAAGAGAATGCTAACGCGTTTGATCGACCCAACCTAATATCGCAATATTCGAGCCGCGTGGATATTCCTGCTGTGGAGGATGACGCGGGACGATGCGAGGCATCGGTAGGCCCACGGGCACGAGCCGAGGCTTAAATTCTCTTGCGGCCGAGGTCCGCGGGTGGGCCTTGCGCTGCGAAAACTTGTTCGTGAAACGCCGGCCGATTCCGCTTTTAGTTGAGTGGGTTCCGTTCACCTCTCACCTCGGGCTGCACACTACCCACAGTTTGAACCTCCAACCTCGTCTAACTCGTTCCCATGGTCTCCGTGGGAATGTCTTTCTCGACGCTCCCGCGTCGAACCGCCAGGGCCCGGGTTTTCACGCGTCGAGTGAATGCAGAAGCCTCCGAAACATCAACAGGACTAAGAGAATCAGATGGCACCTTGACTTTCTGGCGATTGTTGCAAACAGTGGGCGAGATCCTGGGGCGTCTCCTGTTGTAGCCGGCCGCTGCGAGGCCGGGAGTGCCTCTGTCTCCGCGCCAAGCCTTCGATTCGGCAGTCAGCCGCCTGTTTTGATTGCCGGAGAAACGCTCCGGAGTCACGGCATTCCCGGCCTCGCAGCGGCCGGCTCCAAACAAAGAAGAGCCCGGTTTCGGCCTTGGCGGTATGACGCGGGAGCGTCGCGAAAAGCCTTCCCTCGCAGAGCATGGGAACGAGAAAAAAAGCGCCGCGTCCCAATCCACTGTCGGTGCGCTGAGTTCGGTCTCCTCTCTCTGGGAGAGGCCGCCCCGAGGGCGGGGGCGGGATCATCCGCGGTGCCAAGGCGCTGTCGCGCGGCGCAACAAATACCGGCGAAAGCGGGAGGTGATTTCGCCGAAAAAACGGCACCTTTCGATTGAGTGACCGTGTGCCTCACGGTGATCGGTCCTGGTTCCGCACTGCGCTACAAACTCAGATCGCCGGGCGGGCTTCGCACCGTGTCGACCCCGCACACGGATCTTTCCTGATCGAGCATCGCGACTTCGCGGGTCTGGTCAAGGCCGCCGCCCTCGATCGATTCAATCGTCGTGCGGCCGTGAATGCGGAATTCCGCCCGCACATCATTCCCAGTAGGCCGCGAACGGGGCTCACGCGCGGCGACGGCGCCATGAAAATTGGCTTCGAACGTTATGGCGAGCGGTCCCGAGTGGCAACGCCGGTTTACCACATGGTTTTCTGGTAAAACAGAGAAAGCGAAATCGTGCGATCGTGTTGGATTGAACCGATGCGGCCAGAATTCTTGGCGCGGTCGATCCACAGCGTGAAATGCGGTCAAGCGGTAGAATCGAATTCACGGAACGGGGACGATCGACGCTGAGACCTTCGGTTCGTCAATGAGGAGGATTCCCATGCAGAACATGAGATCCGCATCTTCCTCCATGAAGTTCTTGTTGAACTGGCTGTCTCGGACCCGGGAAGGCTCCGTCTTGCATCCATGGCGAAGCTTCCTGCGGTTCACGTTGCGGGGCCAGATCGTACTCGTGTTTTTCAGCGCGTTATGGCTGGGTTGGCTTGTCCAAGGCGACTCGCACGCAGCGCGAGGCAATCGCGGCGATCCAGAACATCGGCGGGGCCACACGTTACAACTGGGAAATGAGGACGGGGAAACTGCGTTCCCAGGGAAAGCTCGGCATCCCAAGATTCGTCGTGGATTTTGTCGGAGTCGATTTCTTCGGCCACGCCACCGACGTCTGGCTCTCTCAGAATGCGACCGACGCTGTACTCGTTCACGTTGGGCACCTGACACGGCTGAGGGGCCTGACCATTGCGGCTGCGCGGTCGAGTCGATCCCATGTTGAGCAGAACCCGATCTCTTCGGTTAGCGACAGAGGTTTCGAGCATTTGAGTGGTTTGAGCGAACTCCAGTCGCTCGATCTCCACAATACCGAAGTCGGTGATGACGGCCTGAAACATTTGAAGGGTCTCACAAACCTTCGATATCTCATCCTGAGGAACTCCCGCGTTACGGATGCCGGGTTGGCTTACCTCAAGGGATTGACGAACCTCGTCACGCTGGACCTCAGTGGCACGCAGGTCAGAGGCGAAGGTCTTGTGCACCTGAACGGTTTGACCAAGCTATCGGTCATTCGATTCCAGGGTTCTCAAATCACGAACGCGGGTCTGGAGCACGTGAGCGCGCTGAACAGACTTTCATACCTAGATCTCGGAGTAACCCGGATAAGCGATGCCGGGCTCACTTATTTGAAACGGCTCCCTGCGTTATCGACACTCCAGCTCGGCCGCACTGAAATGAGCGACGCAGGACTCGCGCACGTGAATGAGCTGACCAGTCTCCTGATATTACAACTCGGCTCAACGCGAATCACCGACGTCGGATTGAAGCGCTTGAAAAACCTGAACAGGTTGAAAACGCTCGATCTTCGCGACACCTGGGTTTCCGCGGATGGAATCAAAGAATTTAAGCAACTGCATCCGAATGTCGTGATCAACTATTGAGCTTGCGCCAACGCGGAACACCTGGATTCGTCCCTGACGAGCCGCCAGAGATGGTCTCGCTCGGAGAAATGATTTGAGCCTCTCATCCTGGGCCGGGGGAAGATGCACAGCCGACCCACTCGCTGGCGCTTCGGTCTTGTAAACATCGAGAACGCAGACAAGCGGTTTGTACACACTGTTCAGTCTGACGAAACACGGCTTGCCGTCAAGTGATGACTCCGCGTTGCCAGAACCGCTTCCGCTGAAGCCACCACAACACTCACGGTTCAACTGAGACTCACGTCGAGATATCCGCTTTGAGCAGACGGCCCGGAGCATGTTCGCAAGTGCCATGAGCTCACGCCGTTTTCTCTGGCCACGCATCGTTGTACGCATGCCGCCGCCTCGCTACAATCGCTTGTATTGAATTGACACATGATGGACGACTGGAATCGAACATGACTGTCGAGATTGCGCAACTTCTTTTTCTGGTGCTCGCTCATCAACTATGCGCTGCTCCTCGTCTGGGCATTACCGTTTGTGTTCTGGCGAGATGGTCTTTTTCGTTGGTGGAATTGGTGGGCCCCCGTCTCGCGTGAGCAATTCAATATGCTCAATATTGGCGGGATCTCGGCCTACAAGATCGCAATTTTTGTGTTCAACATCGTTCCTTGCATTGCGCTTTATCTCGTATGATGGTCGGTGTGCCCGTCGCTTGAACCGGCTCTGAATTCCGGAGGATAGAGACGGGCGTCTCGCACGGACCGGCGCACGATGCTGAGCCGACCCGCTTGCTGGTGCTTCGGGCCTGTAAAGACCGACTTCGCCGCCGCGAACTCCGAATCGCTCTTGCTCGACGAGTCCGGCGCACGCGCATCTTCGGCGACGACACTCACGGCCGGGCGAAGACGTCGTCGGGAAGGTCCAACGACGACCGGGCGATCGCGATGAGCGCCTGGTAGGCGGCAATCGGCCCGGCATCCGCGCCTTGATTGGTCGCGGTCAGGATCGCGGTATTCAAGGCTGGGATCAGCAAGATAAAGGCAAACCAGGCTTGATTGCTGCCGCCGTGGGTCAGAACGGGGCCGCTGGGAGCGGATGAATCGACTTGCCACCCGCAGGCGTATCCAGAGCCGGGCGGGGGCGTCTGCAAGACACGGAAGGTGGACTGCTTCAGCAGTTTCGCTCTCCCGCGGGCGGCCGCCAGGTGAAGCGCGGCGAACCTGGACCAGTCCGGGATCGAGCAATGGACAGTCCCGGCTGCTGCCAAGTACGGTACGAGATAATCCTCTTGGGTCGGCATGACCTGGTCCGGCGAAGGGCAGTGACCCCACGGCTGGTCGACTTGCCCGGGACGGCCTGGCGGCCCGAACCCGGCCGAGGGCATCGCGAGTGGTTCGAATAGCCGCTGGCGCATTAGCGTCTCCACTGGCTGGCCGGTGACCTGCTCGGCCATCAGCCCCGCCAGAGCGTAGCCGACGTTCGAATAGCGAAAAGTCGAACCCGGCTTGGCCTTCGGAGGGACCCTCATGAGCATCTTCAGGACCACCCGCCGTTGCTCGGTCGGCGTCCCGCCTTTCGCTATCGCCGTTTCGACACCCCTCAGCAACCGGACGTCGTCCTCATTGTCGGGGATCTCGTTGCCGACCAGTCCTGACCGATGCGTGAGGAGCTGATAAAGTGTCGCCGTCTGGAATTCCGGATGAAGCTGTGGCGCGATAGCGGGGAAAACGTCACGGATGGTCGATCCCCACGACAGCTTCCCCTCTTCAATCAACGTGCCAATGAGCGTTGCCGTCATGGCCTTGGTGTTCGACCCCGGGTGCATCTGGTCGGTCGCCTGGATCGGCTCGGGCGATCCAAGCTTGCGGATCCCAACGGCCGCGATCGCAAGTCGGTCGCTTGCGAACACCGCTCCGACCAAACCCGGCACACGAGTGGCGTCCCTGATCGGCGCGAGCAGCCGGCTGAGTCGCTCATCGGTCTCGACCGGCGGCCGATCGTGGGCGACATCAGTTTCGAGGGTTTCCGCAAGTTTCGGCCGGGCGAGTGCCGTGCCGGAGCATCCAACCCAAGTTTGAATCGCAGCCGCTTGAAGGATGGTGCGCCGCGGCGTCACGGTTCGTCGCTCCCGAGAGGAGACAATCATCGGAAAACACGTGAACAATCGGGATTGTGGACAATGTGGTTCAGTTCATTCTAATTTCTTTTTCAATCATTGACGATGCGGCTGAGACTAACCTTGTGAGATGCTCTTTGAGCAGGCGGCAGAGCGTGTCGGTGACTGGCCATCATTCCGAATGCTCGATTCGCCGTCCGTAACGAACCGTGCGCGGCCTATGGTTGTGAAGAGAAGTTCAATCATGAGAAGATGCCTGGTTTTCAGATTGATGAGTCTGGTCGCCAGGGTCGGCGCTTTCGTGGCCGCTATTTCTGTCGCCTCGGCTTACGGCCAGCCCGCCCCTTTCATCGACGAGCGGCACTTGCTTGCTCTTCCGTTTGGCGCTCATTCGCACTGGCTTCAGCCCTGAAAACCATCACAGAGACACGCACTGTGTGAATGCGACCTACCCTATGACCTGACTACGCCGCTCCCTCGTTGGCCGCTTCACCCGATCAAGCGGCGACGACGGCCGTGGACCCAGATGCCGGAGAGCCCAAGGCCGAGCAAGACGATCGATCCGGGCTCGGGCACCGATCCCGCGTAAAAGACTGGTGCGGAACTCGCGACCGACGTCGGGTCGCTTGCCGTGAAGGTGTTGAAGACCATGGGCGGGCCGCCCGCGGAACCGGCCACGAGCTCGATAGTCGGCGCGATATTGGTCAGAGTCAAGGTGAAGGAGACCGTCGAACCTAGGGGTAGCAATAAAGGAAGGGACGAGATGGCCATGGTCGGATCGACCGTCATCGAACCCGTGAACGTCGCTGAGTTTTGACCCGAGACGCCCGAGAGAGTGCCGCTGAACCCTCGCAGAACGATGAACGTCTCCCGCGGGCTGAAGCCCTCGATCAATAGGAGAGATGTGCTCGAAACGAAACTCTGGCTCACGACGCCATTAGCCCCGAGCGTCGCGGCGCTGGAGCTCGTGGCGTCAAAATCGAATAGAGCGCCACTGATCGTCGTCGGGATGTTGCCCGGGTTGGCGAAGCCGGCCGGGTTTAACTGGAACGTGCCGAAGCAGGCGTTCGGCGTCAACAGGACTGACTGACCACTTCCATTGTTGCCGGCATAGTCGAACACAGGCGACGTACCTGATTGCGTAAATGTTCCGAATGTGAACGCCGGCCCTGCCGAAGCCTGGGGCGTCACAACGGTGCCCAGAATCGCGAACGCGACAATCGCAACGACTCTCCCTTCGCCTCGTAGCCAACCGCACGCCATGGTGATCCTCCTCGTCTCGACACCGATCTTCGAACGGCCCTCCCGATCGGCACGAGACCTGGGTACGCCGGGTCATCCCGGCAAGCTTGAATGCCTATTGGTCCCAATCACCGGACTGCACTTTCCCGTTCGCCTTCGATGGGACTTTGCGCCACACCGTACCATGTCAATTACCGTGGGTATAGACTCATAACAGATTCTCGTATGTGGCAGGCGGCCCGCTTCTGGCCAACGGCAAAATGGGCCATCGTTCAACGTCTTGCAGAACTCACAAGTTTGTGCCTGCAACGTTCGACAAGGTCCTGATTGGGGTCCGCGATACGCTCAAGCCGGAGGAGGGGCCCGGCGCCGTAGAGACGAAGAAGGCCAGCGGAGAAGAACGCGCCACGCGGCACGCGGTGGTCTGGCGGCGGAACAGCCGGGTACCGAGAGCGAGCGTGGCACCCAGTTCGTGAAGCGGATGCGGACTTTTTCGGAGTCGCGAGCAGATGTGCGTAAAGACCTTGGCAAGAAGTTTGCGTCGACGGCTCCGAGTCAGCGTGCGTGCCTTCGTCGTTCTCGTTTTGCTGGTTGGAGCCGGACTCGGCTGGACCGTCCGTAAAGCCCGAATGCAACGGGACGCGGTAGCCGCGGTTGAAAAGGCGGGCGGCTTTGTCACCTATGATTTTGGGCTTGATGCACGCCGAACGCGGCATGCTGCGGAGGCCGCGATTCATCGGATGGCTGGACGGGTGGATTGGACGCGATTACATCTACAGCGTTGTCGAGGTGGTGTTTCTCGGAGATCTGTCCGACTCTGCACTCGAAACGGTTGGACGGCTCCCTGGCGTCGAGGCCATCAGGTGTGCCGGAACCCGTTCTTCGGTAACCAACGCCGGGCTGGCTCACCTGGCCGGACTTACGAACCTCAAGGAACTCAACCTGTCCGAGACCGGCATTACCGATGCAGGTCTCGTCACTCTGAAAGGAATGAAGAGCCTTCAGCGGCTCGAACTTTGCGGCACTCGGATAACCGATGCAGGCCTGGAGCACTTGAGTGGATTGAGTAGCCTTCAGATACTTGACCTCAGCTTCACAGACGTCCGAAGGGCAGGGATCGTGCATCTCAAGAAGCTGACCGATCTCCGTTCACTGAACGTCCAGGGAACCGTCCTCGACGATTTCGCGGTTCAAGAGATCCGGCGGGCATTGCCGAACGTCTCGGTCAGTTTCCAATCCATCGACGCTCGATGAGACCGATGCAAAAGAAACAGGCCAAAACGCGGCGTGCACATTTCGATTGACGGCAACGTCACTGCTTTCCCAGGGGGTCGCTCGCCGCTCACGGGTCCTCACAGCGAGGGGTCAGTTCCGATACGATCAACCGCGCCCCGTCGTCCGGCCCCATGACGATCCCGTAGCGCCTCGCCCGCGACCGGGCTCCGGCCGGGCGCGAAAGCCGGACCTGGCTCAACAAGGTCCCCAGGACGACCTTCATCTCATAGAGCGCGAACGGCATTCCCCGGCAGACCCGGTTGCCGCCGCCGAAGGGGAACCATTCGTGCATGCCGAACTTCCGCTCCAGGAACCGATCAGGGAGGAACCGATCGGGCTCCGGGTAGAGATCCGTTCGCCGGTGGACCAGGTATGAGCACGGGCAAAGGACCACTCCGGCCGGATATTCCCGGCCGCCCGCTGCGAATGGCTGCATCGTCTTCCTCGCGACGAATGGTGCAACGGGGCGCAGTCGCAGGCTCTCGCGGATCGTCGCGTCGAGATATTCCAGCGCCGGTAGATGTTTGGCCTCGGGAGGCGCGCCGCCGGTGACCTGTCTCAACTCGTCGGCCAGACGATCGACGATTTCCGGACGCGGCACGATCTCGGCCAGCGCCCAGGCCAATGCCAGGGCGGTCGTGTCGTGGCCCGCGAAGAGGATCGTGATCAGCGCATCGCGCACCTCTTGATCCTCGAGTGCCGAGCCGTCCTCGTGCTTCGCCGCCAGCAGGTCGTCGAGCACGTTCTCGCCGCCAGGTGGGTGTTCGCCCCGCCGCCTTGCCGCGATGAAGGCGAACAAATCGTCGTCGAGGTCGCGCAGTTGACGGAAGAGTGGCACCCACCGCGACCCGCTCAGCCGTTCAATCGGGAAGATCGCCATGAGCACCAAGGCATACCGTTGTCGGTCATTGGAAAGGACCCTTTCAATCTTGCTTTGGAACCGATCCATCAGCGGGCCCGGGATCAAGCCCAGTGCTGTGCGGAGGATGACGCGCACGGTGATCGTCCGCATCTTCGGCAGCGACGGCAATGGTCTATCACGCGGCCACGATCGCGCGGCATCGAGGGTCACCAGCCGCATCGCATCGAAGAAGGACTGCAACCGCTCGCCCTTCAAAGGCGGGACCAGGACGCGTCGCTGCCGCGCGTGCGCGGCCCCGTCAAGCAACAGGACCGAGTATTTCCCGAGAGTCGCCGTCAATAGCGCATTAGCCTCTCCGGAGTGAAGCACGTCTGGACTACCACGGAAGACCTCGCGCACTGTCTCTGGGTTAGACAGCATGACGAAACGGTCGTCGCCGACGACGTCGACATCGAGCGTGAAAGCATCGCCGTAGCGGCGATGGCACTCGTCGAGCAATCGAAGCGGATCGCCCGCGAAGCGGACAAGTTGCCACCAGGCCGGGGACCCGGGACCGGGAGGGAGGACGTGCGCGGGGCACGTGGTGGTAGGCGGCGTCGACATCGGGCGGACTCCGGGCCGATATCCGTTTTGCTCGCCTCCGAAATTCGCGGCGGCGAGGGTTCAACCGTCCCAGCTCAAATCCTCGAAACTCGGAAGGCGTATACCCACATTAGCCGCTTCGTACGCGAGGCAGTAGACCGCGCGGAGTTTTTTCGGCCTTGGCTTTGCAGCCAACCGGCGACAGTCACCTCGACTGTCGCGTTCGGCGATACTCGTTCGCGCATCGACTTCGTCGAAAGCAAGCGCGGATTCTCCAAGAAAAGTGCGCAACAGACGCCCGACAGTTCCTCTATTACGATAAATGACCAGTAATGAGGAGGGCCGACAACTTGACCAGCACTCGACCTGTAACGACCTTCTGGAATGACATCAAGCGGATCTTCGACGAAGGGACGCCGACCAGCCAGTCCGACGAGCAGCTCTTGACGCAGTTCGCATCGGCTGGCGACGAGGTCGCCTTCGCCGCCCTGGTCGCTCGCTACGGCCAGATGGTCGCGGCCGTTAGCCGAAACATGCTGAACGACCAGAACGACGTCGAGGATGCGTTTCAAGCAACGTTCCTCATCCTGGTTCGCCGCGCCGGCTCGATCCGTCAAGGAGAGGCACTTGGTGCCTGGTTGCACCGGGTTGCCGTCCGCGTGGCCCTTGAGGCCAATCGAATGTCGGTACGAAAGAGTGCCGACGAACGGAAAGCGATGGAGAGACTGACGACGGGTTTTCAAGTCGACGAAGCTCAGGAGGATCGGGCGTCCGTGCTGCACCAGGAGCTCGATCGGCTCTCGGGGCGATATCGTTTTCCGATCGTACTCTGCTACCTCCAGGACCTGACGCATGCCCAGGCCGCTGTGCAGCTCGGGTTGAGTGTTGGGACCCTGCGCAGGCGACTGGCCAAAGGCCGGAAATTGCTCCAGGCTCGGCTGAGCCATCGCGGCGTGGGACTTACGGCCAGCCTGAGAGGTTCGTTCCATGCCCCTTCCATCGGCACAGTCGCGTTTTCGGACCGGATCCATACGACAACCAGGGCCGCCATGGATTTAATGGCGGTAGCAGGCTCCACGCGAGCCGCCGCCTTCGCAAAAGGAGCGCAAAAAGCGATGACCCTCACGAGACTGAAAATCACCACAGCGACTCTGGCTGTCGCGGCAGCCACGACGCTGGCGTTTGCCGCCGGAATTGGCGGGGCGGGAGAGGGCTTCGCGCCACCGCTCTTGAAGCAAGTTTCGTCCGCAGCGGCGGCACCACGGCTCGAAATCTTACCGCGGACACCTCCCGTTGAAGGCTCTGATGTGGCCGCGAAACTCCGGGAAAGTCACGTCCTCTCGAGAACGCTCAAACGTCGAGCGACAAGGTCTGGGCGACAATCACCGTCCCGTGGCCTGTCACGCGGCCGAGCAAGGCAAACAAACGCGTTCCTGTTTACTTCGCGATGATGAGCGACAGCAATGAGCCGCTCGTTCCCAGGATCAGGTCGTCGAAGTTATTGATAAATGGGCAGGCCTACCAACACTGGCCGAATATCGTGTCGGATTTGAGCACCACGGGGCGGCAAGCGAGCCTACACGACAAAGTGCATGTATACGACACACTGCGCCCGGACGAGGGAATTGTATTCGGCCATCATTTTGAGGAGGCGTTCTCGAAACCGGGTATTTACCGAGTCAGATGGGAGGGCGACGGATTTCGCTCGCCTGAGATTATGTTCCGGGTCGTTCCCGCGAAAAAGGAAAACTAGCGGCTCCGTGGAAGATTACGGTAACGCCCCACGCGTCACCTACCGCGGGCGATTGACGAGTGAGAAGACTGATCCTTCGATACCCCAGATTTTTAGACTCCGTTTCCCGATTGCGGGCCCCTTGAGCACGGTCGCACCGCCGGCGGTGATCAGGTTCCGGCCGTCTGGGCTAAATTTCAAACCGATAACCCATTCGGCGCGGCAAGCTCGCGGAGGATCGACAAATCGGCCGGGTTCCACAGCGTGATCTTCCCATTCCGCCCGGCCGAGCAGAGCAGCCGGCCGTCGGGCGACCATTCGACCCGGTAGAGTTCCTTGGCCGTCGTCTTGTATTCGTGGAGCAGCCGTCCGTCCGCGGTGTTCCACAGACGCAGGGTGCCGTCGACGTATGCCACCGCCAGGGTCCGACCGTCGGGGGAGAATTGCAGGCCCTGTGTTTGAACCGCGCCTAATACGTGCAGGATTTCTCCGGTCGCCACGTCAAAAATGTGGGTCTCGGCATTGCGATTTCCCACTACCAGCATCGTCCCATCAGGACTGAACACAGGCGTCAGGCCTCCCTCCGTCGATCCGGCATCGAACTGGCGGAGGAGCTCTCCGTCCGAGACGCGCCAGAGCGACGCGAGCGTGCCGTAGCCTCCTGTCGCCAACGTCTTGCCGTCGGGACTGAAGATCATGTGCGGCTGATCATTACCGACATCGAGCATGATGACTCGACCGGTCCGTTGATCGAGTATCTCGGCGGTCTTCCCGTTGCGGCAATAGGCAACCACACCCTTTTGTGGACTGAAGGCGAAATGGATCAGCTTCTGGCCCTCGCCAATAATTTCAATCGTTTCGAGTGAGAGGACGTCTCGAATGACGGCGGGCTTTCCCCATCCCAGCAAAGCCATCCGATCTCGTTGTGGGCTCCAGACAATTTCATGAATGTCTTCGTCGAGCGAGGCGACTTCGCCCAGCATCGAAACGTTGGCGGGTGAGAGAGTGTAACGCCGGCACTGCCAGGCTACCAGGCATGTGACGATCGTCATGACCAGAAGCCATGACCTCAAGCTCATCCGAAAAATCGGCCGCCGTGGCTCTCTTGTGGCGTCTGCGGGTCCGTTCATGACCTGTCCCTCCTCGCGGATCGGCGGAGCTGCTGATCAAGCTCGGGTCGCGATCTCTCATAACCCAGCGTCAGTGGCGTTCGTTGAAAGGAATTCCGCAACCGACCGCGAGTGTCTCGGTCACCTCGGGCGACTGGCCCTTGAGAACGGCGTCGACGGCCGAGCGGAGAAACGTCCTGGTGACCTTGGTCTCGTTCAGATTGTCATCGAGGGCACCCATGTAGCGGACATAACGCTCCTTGTCGAGCACAAAGAACTCGGGCGTCTTGGTCGCGCCATAAGCCTTCGCGGTCGCCTGCGACGCGTCATAACCGTAAACATACTGGGCATTGTGCTCCTTGGTATACGTTTTGATGGCGGGCAGCTTATCGTCGTCGATGTCGGCGACGGCGATGCCGACGACCTTGACGTTCTTGTCCTTGTAGTCATCGGTGAATTCGACCAGACGATCTTCATACATCTGGACGATCGGGCAGTGGTTGCCAAGGAAGGCCACGAC
This sequence comes from uncultured Planctomycetota bacterium, assembly GCA_963818265.1. Taxonomy (GTDB): domain Bacteria; phylum Planctomycetota; class Planctomycetia; order Isosphaerales; family Isosphaeraceae; genus CAWFRS01. The sequence goes on from CAWFRS010000002.1 coordinate 236,484, forward strand.
GACCACGTCTTCCTTGATCTTATCGAGCGACACGCTGGTGTCCTGCCCATTGACGACGGCCGGGATGTCGACGAACGTCGGAGCCTTGCGGCCAGGGCTCAGGGTGCTGTTGAACTTGCCCGGCACGATCGTGTCGGTGACGAAGGGGAGGATGGCCTCGAACATGCGCTGGCGGTTGATGGCCAGCACGGCACCCGTGACAATAATGACGACAACGACACTGCCGGCAATTATCAGAAGCTTCTTCCGCATCGGTTCGCTCTCCAAACAGACAAAAGGGAAACCCTGGCCCTTCTCGGCGGCTTTCGTCGCACCAGGGCCGAGCGCTCGATGTGCCTGCAAACAGGACCGTCGCGCTCGCTCGGTATGGCGTTGTGATCACGGCGAAGATCGAAACGGCCGCGCATCGTCGTCAGCACCGAGGTCGTCGTGGCATCGATAAGATCCACGGCTCGTTTACATCAGTGTTGACTGCTCGTCGTTTCTTGTGCAAGTGCACCGACTGGCCGCTCTGATTGCGCTCGACGCGTAGCAGGGCTCAGAATCGGTCGTCGACTGGTCAGGGACGTTCCCGATTTCCTCGGTAATGACGGCTTCAGCTCGCACACCATCCTCACTCTCGCCTCGAACTCATGCGAGGTTCACGATGCCCCCTGCACGAACCTGGAGGGCGAGTCTCCGGACGAGCCGAGTGGCCGTGCCCGCTTGGGAAGCCGCGACGTCTCGGAATCACGCAAGGCGGTTTAGCGTAGCTCCAGCTCGGGAGCTTATCTTGAGTAGAGTCGTCTGGCGAGATTCGGCTGGGAGATGAGAATCATGGCATCCACTGCTGTCGCCGGATTCGGAATGATGAGTCTTCGATGACTTCACTCGGTCGCGGTAATTTGCCTGCGGTTTGACCGCGGATTTCAGGGTCAACCCTCGTTTGAATTTGACCACGCATGGCGCGGAGCACACGGATTGTTGCGGCGCCGGCGCGCGCACCGGGTAGCAGCGCACTGCTTCCGACGCGGCCGGCCGCGCCGATAGCGAGCGCCGCGCAGTGCCAACGCGGCGGGCCGCGCCGCGAACCATCGCGGATCGCCGCCGCCGCGGAACGAAAGGTTTTTTCAGAGACCGCTCAGATCCACGGCCACCAGCTTGATGCCCTTCTTCAGACCCAGTTCCTTGACGACCTCCTCGCTCGCCGGGACATTCATGCTCCGGCGCGGTGAAAGGCAAATTCCCGACAAGACCTTCGCCACGACGTCGGGCTTGCTGGTCGTCCCCACCGCGGCCAGGCCGTTGAGCACCAGGGGCGACGCATTGTCGATACGAAGCTGGTAGTGCATCTTGCCCCTGTCCTTGACACCCTTGCTCAGTTGCACCCGCACCAGCCGGTTGAGAGTGCCCTCGGCCAGCGCATCGGCAAACATAACCGTGTTGAACTTTCCTTGATCGTCGAGCACCGGAATGGTGAATTTTCCGAGCGACACCCAATTCCGCGCCACGGCGTCGCTGCTCGTCACGAGCACCTGTGCGCCCGTTGAAGTCATCTTGACGCGAACCGCGACGGCCGGCCCTTGGGGTCGAGCCGGAATGCCGATGTCCGACACCAGCCCGAGTACGGTTTTGCTCTTGAGGGCCGTCTTCAGCTCGGTCGCGTAGGCCTCGCTCGGCGCGTCGGCCGCGTTGACATCGAAGAGAATGCGGCCGGTCTCGCCTTCAGTAAGGGAATCGAGGTGGCCCACGAAGTCACGCGCGAGCGTCAGCTCGTAGCGGTTGGCCCAGTCCTCGGAGAGAACCGCGAGCGTATCCCAGTCCAACTTCCCTGTGAGGTGCCACATCACGAGCCGCGAGATGGGCTTTGAAGCCGCGTCGGTGGCCAGTCGCCTGAGCGCTTTTTGGACGTTCTTATTCTCGTTGACGTCGGCGATATCAGCGAGCTCGAGCGGTTCACCCTTCTCGGGCAGCCTCACGCCATCCTGCGACGCAGGCGGCGTCAAGACGACCAGCCGCGTCGGCAGCTCCCGCGTTTGACCTGGGTTCAAAGCGCTGAAGGTAGGCCCGTCGGCGGCACCGAACGCATACCGCCACCCATTCCGCCCATGCCACCCATGCCACCCATGCCGCCGCCCATTCCGCCCATGCCACCGCCCATGCCGCCCATACCCATCATGCCGATCATCAGGCTTCGCTTGTCCCAGCTATCGGGATCGCCGCAGAAGTACATGATCATGCGCGCTAACATCATCATTCCCATGCTCGATGGCATCGTGCCCGTGCTGCGACCCATGCCGCCCATGCCACCCATGCCGCCGCCGCGGCCGCCCATGCCACCCATGCCGCCACCCATACCACCACCCATGCCGCCCATGCCGCCGCCCATGCCGCCCATGCCGCCGCCCATGCCGCCCATGCCGCCGAACTGGCCCGTCGCGCCCTGGGCGATGATACCGGGCGGAAGAACGACGCGCAGCTTGTGGCGCGAGCGGTTTTTCACCGTAACGGTCATGCGGCCATCGCCGCGGCCCTCGACGTGCACAGCGACGAGTCCCCGGCGCTTCGCGTCAAGCAGCGAAACCTCGGGGACGTCCGCATCCTTGGTGGCGTCTGCCTTCGCCTGAGCGGGAGAAGACGGCGACTTGGCCGCCTGATCGACGGGCCTGGGGTCCGGTTCGCCGGCCGAAAGACGCGAGACCGCGACTGATAGGAAAACAGCAGCAGCACCGATTGCGGTGGCTGCGAGATTCATGCGCATTGTCATTTCTGAAACCTTTCTCATGACGATATTTATCAGGTTGAGCGAAAAACAACGAGAAACCGGACTTCCATCGCTGCGCACGTCGCGATCCATCGACGCTCTCGAACGCCTGTCCGAGGAATCGGCTGACCGGGAGCAAACCTGGTCAGGCGCACCTGGGCTGCGCAAAAAATCGATGCTCGGTTCGCGTGCCGCACGCCCTGGCCAGAAACGGCGAAGGACGTCGGTTGCCATCAGCAGGTGGCATGTCATTAGCCAGGCGAGACGACGCGAGCCCGGTCACGCCGGGACCGCCAGGGCGCGCGGAACGCGGCAGCGCAAGCGCGGGACCGCGATCACCCGATCGCCCTGATTGCGAACTGTAAGCTCCGGCCGTCGTGCGTTCGCGCCGATCCGAGCTCGAGCTGGATGAGCCTTTCGATCACCCGGGGGGGGTGACCCAGAGCGCGGCACGGCCAAGTGGCCACAAAGCTCACGCACGAACGTCACGGGGCGACCGATCGGATCGGTCGCCTCAACAGCGAAGAGGCGGGCGCATATCCGGATGACACGGTGCCCGTTCGACCACGGTGAAAGTGATCACGTGAGCGGGAAGGATGATGGCACCGAAATCAGACTCGTCGGTCAATTCGCGGTACGTTTCGGGAAGGACGCTCTTGATCCGGTTGCGCCACGGCGCGAACCGCGAGAGCGTGGCCCGGGAAGGGAGCCGCGTCGAATGGGCTCCCACGATTGAGCGTCGGCTCACCGGGTGGTGGGTAGAACTCGACAACGAATCAGCGGCGGGCGCCCCACGAGCGCACACCGCGGTCAGAATGAAAGCGATCAGCATCGATAACGCTGATCGTCGGCCGATCATTCTGATAGCCCTCCCGTGTCGAATTCTGTCCGATCAATGAGACAACATCAATCGAACAACTCGCGTAAGACTACAACATAGGGTAGGCGTGGTCAAGCAATATCAGGGTCCTGCGCGACACAATTCTTATCGAAGCGCGTGTGACAGCGCCCTGTCACCGGTTTGGCAAGGCGTTGGAGGCCGCTACGAGCGAAACGCGGCGGCCTCCGTCGCGATCACTTTTTCTTGCTGGCCTGCGCCTTGATCTTGCCCTTGGCCTGGGGCAACACAGCGCCGGCCGCGCCTGCGATGGCACCGACCGCGGCGTTGGGCGCCATCTCGCTCAGGACGTCGCCCGTCGTCTTGGCTGCACCTTTCTTTGACGATTTCGCCGTGTTCTTGTCGATTGACTGCGCGGCGGCCTTGACCGCACCGACCACGGCGCCCGCCGCCATCTCGTCGAGCACGTGACCGGCCTTCACCGCGACGCCGTTGGACTTGCGAGCCGAGCTGGCCTTGGCCTTCGGCTTGGTGCTCGCCGCCGACTTCGACTTCGTTGACGAGTCGGACTTGGCGCTCGACCTGGACTTCGACGACGACGGCGAGGCGGTCTTCGGCTTTGAGGCCGAGCCTGATTTCGCGGACGTCTTCGCACTGGCTTGCGGCTGCTTCTTGGTGGCCATCTCTGTCTCTCCGGGGTCGTTCTTGGGAAGTACGGAATTGCTCAAGGAGCGGAGGTGCGCCTCGAGGTCGGACCGGGCCTGCGCGATCGCCTTGCGGAGCTCGGCGGGCGAAGCGCTCACTTGGTCTTCTCCTTGACCCATGCGATATCCTCCTGGATCGTTGCGAGGGTCTGGTATGGGACAAAGTCGACCGACCTTAACCGGTGGCGGCCCCGAGCTCATGAGCCCGACCCCGACGGTTCCCAGCGTCGCCCCCACGGCGGCATAGCATCCCCACAGCGGCAACCGCGTCACGCGATGAAGACCATGCACCAGGGCGAGAGAGACCAGAAAGCCGCCCGTCGCCGCGAGGCCGGCTCCGGCCCCCAGCGCACCGAAGGCCGGCGCCAGCTTCGGAGACCGTCTGTGTCAGCTCGCTTCGAAGGAGCTCGCCATGAAGCGACGCGATCCGCTCCGCATCGTGGACGACCGGCTGGATCTTTTCGACTAATGTTGATGTCTCATATTTGGCCATGTGTTACTCTCAAAAACACCGAGTTATTGCTCATTGACATCGGCAAACGGCGTGCCATGAGCGGTGGCATTTCACTTGATCGATTCTCGATGGCGGATCGCGGCCCGTCAGAGTAGCTCAGTTGGCGCGAGAACCGCTCGAGAGCAGGACGAGGAGTGCGTCGTGATCGACGGGCTTGACCAGGTGGTGATCGATCCCGGCATCGCGGGAACGCCGGCGGTCTTCCTCCTGACCGTAGCCCGAGATGGCGATGATCACGAGGTTCTTCATGCCGGTCTCGCCGCGGAGCCGCTGCGCAACCTGATAACCGTCGAGTCCCGGCAATCCGATGTCGAGCAGCATGACGTCGGGATGGTATTCGATGGCCGCCTCGATGGCCCCGTAACCGTCATGGGCGATCCAGGTCTCGTGCCCGAGAAGTTGCAATAGCTTCGATGTACCTCTGGCCGTGTCGACGTTGTCGTCGACGATCAAGACTCGGCATGGCGCCGGGTACGGCCGGCGACTTGCTCGCCGGCTGGCCGTCGCGTGCAGGGCGAGCCGCGCTCGCCGCCGGGAGCCGGACAACGAACTCGCTCCCCTGGCCGGGCCCGTCGCTCGTGGCGGTCACGGTGCCGCCGTGCAGCTCGACAAGCGATCGAACGAGCGTCAGTCCGATGCCAAGCCCCCCCTCGGATCGAGCCAGCGTTCGGTCGCCCTGGACGAACAGCTCGAACATCTGAGGTAGCTTCTCGGGAGCAAATCCAAATCCCGTGTCGCGGATCGTGAAGACGATGTCGCCGGCTTCGCGTGTTGCGGAGAGTGAGATCCTGCCGCCGCTCTCGCTGTACTTGGCCGAGTTGGTGAGCAGGTTGACGATGATCTGTTCGAGTCGTGTGGGATCGGCCTCGACGCGAAGACCCGCCGAGAATGACACGACGAGCTCGTGCTTTCGCTCCGCGATCAAGGGGCCGACGGCCTCGATCGCACTGTGCAAAACGGGCAAGGCGTCGATGTTCTCCTTGCGAAGCCGGATCTTGCCCCGGCTGACCCGAGAAACGTCGAGGAGGTCGTCGATCAACCGGGAGAGGTGGCGGATCTGTCGGCCGACGACCTCGAGCCCCCAATCGATCTGATCCTGCACTCCCGACCTCGTCGAGACCGTGACCGCATTACTCATGGCGGAAAGCGGGTTTCGTAATTCGTGGGCGAGCATGGCCAGAAATTCGTCCTTGCGGCGGTCGGCCTCTTCGAGCACGGTCTTCTGACGGCGGATCTCGTCATAGCGCGACGCGTTCTCGTACGCCAGGGCGACCTGGGCCGCCAGAATCACGGCCATGTCTTCGTCTTCGATCGTGAACCCGCCGGCTCCGCGCTTGTCGAGCAAATAGAGCCAGCCGAAACTCCGCCAGGGCGAGCGGATGGAAACGCCGAGGAATCCGCGGGCCGGTGGAACGGGAGGAACCACGGCCGCGATCGCGTTTTCATCCATGCGCAGCGAGCGACGGTCGGCGAGGAGCGTCTCGAGCAGACGAGTCCATGGTTCTGGCGGAGCCGGTTCACCGGCGCCCTCGCCGCAGGTGATAAAGTGGACGAAGCTCGAACCGTCAGCCGTGGGGACGCCGATGGCCGCGAACGCGGCATCGACGGTCTCACGCGCCACCCGGACGCAATGCTCCAGGAGCTTTTGCGGGCTGGGCTCCTCGGCGACCTGCTGCCAGACCCGCACTAGCGCGGCCAGCCGGCGCGACGACTCGAGGTCGTTTGTCCTCTGGTAGAGCTTCTCGTTGACCAGCCGGAGATGGGCGCGGTCAAACTCGCCGTCGGGGACGGGCAGCGGCGTGGGCGTTCGTCCCAGAACCGCGTCGATCGTCCCGAGGATTGTTTGTGGCTCGGCGGGCTTGGCGAGCACCGTGGAGACGCCGCACCTGGCGGCCAGCTTCCGCGCCTCATGCTCGCGATAGGTGGCGGTGTAGAAGATGACGGGAATTGTCGACCCACTGGGGTCTTCGCGCAGCAGGCGGACGAACTCGAAGCCGTCCATGCCCGGCATCAGGACGTCGGTGATCACCAGGTCGGGCTTCTCACTCAGGGCGATGGCAAGCGACTCGACGCCGTTGGAAGCCTCGAGGAGCCGGTGGCCGCCATAGGCCAGCAACGTCGTCAGCACCAGGCGGTCGGTGGGTCGATCGTCGGCAATCAGGATTGTAGCCATCGACCGTCTCCTGGTGGCTCAAGGTGGGCTTCGATTGCCGCAAGAAGGGTCTGCGGTTCAATGGGCCGAAACAGATAGGCCGCGGCCCCCTGCGCCGAGTGCTCTTGCACGGTCGCGGTCGTTATCGTACGTCGACGTGATCATGATGAACGGGATCCACCGCAAGACCGGATCGTTCAAAACCTCTCGCAGGAATTCGAAGCCGGATCCATCGCCCATGTGAACGTCCGAAAGGATCAAGTCTGGCGGCGTGATGCGGGCACGGCGGAGGCCGTCGGCCATTGACGTGGCTGTTTCAAGCTGGTAGCCGTGCGGCTCGAGGACCCCGCGTGCGAGCTCGAGATTGATGTTGTCGTTGTCAACGATGAGCACCCGTGCCCGGCGGCTGGGTGCCGCTGACTCGTGGACGTCCGAGCCCGAGTCGGCGATCGGGCCCTTGCTGCGGCGGTCGAGCGGCAGAAACGCTTCGACCTGGCCGACGAACGCCTCAGGAGCGATCGGTTTGGGGATATATCCATTAAAGCCCGCGCCGAGCACGCGGTCGCGATCGCCGACCATTGCATACGCCGTCACCGCGACCAGGGGAATGTGCCGGCGGTCGGGATCTTTCTTGAGCCGGCGCGCGACCTCATGGCCATCGATCCGGGGGATCTGGATGTCGCAGATAATCAGGTCGAAATACTCGTCCGTCGCGGCAGTCAGCCCCATCAGGCCGTCCGTGGCGGTCGTCACGTCGTGACCGAACGCTCTGAGCAGGTACGACATCAATTCCAGGTTAGGCGGATTGTCCTCGATGACGAGGATGCGCGCGGCATTGTCATGCCTCCTCGAGAGAGAGCACGAACTCACTGCCACGGCCCGGGGTGCTCTCGAATCGGATGTCGCCGCCGAGCATGAGCGCGAGCTTCTGGCTAAGGTAAAGCCCCAGGCCGGTCCCGCCATAACGGCGAGTGACTGACCCATCGACCTGGGCAAAAGCCTGGAACAGTTTGGCCTGGTCTTCCTCGGCAATTCCGATGCCAGTATCCTTCACGCGGAATTCCGTGCGGAGGTCGCCGTTGCGCGACTGGGTCAGCTCGACGTCAACGCGGCCTTTTTCCGTGAACTTGATCGCGTTATTAGCCAGGTTCAGCAAGATCTGGCTCAGGGTCCGGCGATCGGTGCTGACGCGCTCGAGACCATCCTGCACCTTGATGCAAAATGCAAGCTGTTTCGCGGCCGCCATCGGCGAAAGGGTCGCTGCCACCTCCTCGAGCACCTCGCGGCAGTCGATCAGCTCGAGGTTCACCTCGACCTTTCCCGACTCGATCTTGGCCAGGTCGAGCAGGTCGTTGATCAAGGAGAGCAGGTGGCGGGCACTCCCCTGAATGGTCGAAAGCTGCTTGTGCTGGTCGGGAGTGAGCGGGCCGGGGAGCCTCATCAACAAGGTTCCCGTGAACCCGAGAACCGCGTTGAGCGGCGTTCGCAGCTCGTGGCTCATGCTCGCGAGGAACCGGTCCTTGGCCTGGCTGGCGTTCTCGAGCTCGACGTTCTTCTCCTGGAGCGCTTTCTCGAATTCCTTGCGCTCGGTGATGTCGCGAATCGTGCTCGTGACCCAGACCCCTTGCTCGGTATTGAGCGGGCTCAGGGAGATCTCGACGGGGAATTCGCTGCCGTCCTTGCGCAGGCCGTGAAGCTGCCGGCCCGTGCCCATCGGACGCATCTTCGGCTCGTGGAAATAACCGGTCCGGAACTCGGGATGCCGCTGCCTGAACCGGTCCGGAACGAGCATCTCGACCCGCTTGCCCAGCAGCTCTTCACGCGTGTAGCCGAAGAGCTTCTCGGCCTGCGAGTTGACGATGACGATCTCGCCCGTCTTGTCGACGATCACCATGGCATCGGGTGCCAGCTCGAGCAGGCCCTTGAACTTGGCCTGGTTGGTCTCGAGCTCGAGGTTCTTCTCCTGGAGGGCCTTCTCGAATTCTTTCCGTTCGGTGATGTCGCGAATCGTGCTCGTGACCCAGACCCCTTGCTCGGTATTGAGCGGGCTCAGGGAGATCTCGACGGGGAATTCGCTGCCATCCTTGCGCAGGCCGTGAAGCTGCCGGCCCGTGCCCATCGGACGCATCTTCGGCTCGTGGAAATAACCGGTCCGGAACTCGGGATGCCGCTGCCTGAACCGGTCCGGAACGAGCATCTCGACCCGCTTGCCCAGCAGCTCTTCACGCGTGTAGCCGAAGAGCTTCTCGGCCTGCGAGTTGACGATGACGATGTCGCCCGTCTTGTCGACGATCACCATGGCATCGGGTGCCAGCTCGAGCAGGCCCTTGAACTTGGCCTGGTTGGTCTCGAGCTCGAGGTTCTTCTCCTGGAGGGCCTTCTCGAATTCCTTTCGTTCGGTGATATTGCGGATCGTGCTGGTCACGAGCACGCCGTGCTCGGTGTTGAGCGGGCTCAGGGAGATCTCGACGGGAAACTCGCTGCCGTCCTTGCGCAGGCCATGGAGCTGCCGGCCGCTCCCCATCGGCCGCATGTGCGGGTCGTGGAAGTAACCGGTCCGGAAGTCAGGGTGCCGCTCCCGGAATCGCTCCGGAACGAGCATCTCGACCCGGTTGCCCAGTAGCTCTCCGCGGGTGTAGCCAAAGAGCTTTTCGGTCTGCGAGTTCACGATGACGATCTGGCCGGCCCTGTCGACGACGACCATGGCGTCGGGCGCCAGCTCGAGCAGGCCCTTGTATTTCGCCTGGTTGGATTCGAGCTCCTTGAGAGCCTGATGTTCCTCGGTGAGCGTCTTTCGAGATCGCGAGAAACCCCATCTCCCGGCCGGCGGAGTCTTGTTGAGGCGTCACGACCAGGCGGCACGAGAACGTGCTGCCGTCGCGGCGTACCTGTTCGACGATCCCCTCCCATTTGCCGTCGCGCCGGGCGATCTCGGTGATCTCACCAACCTTTCCGATCGCGCGATCATCGGCCAGGTGCAAGACGGCCCTCTTGACCCGGCCGATGACGGCGTCTGATTCATGGCCGTAGAGCCGCTTCGCCCCTTCGTTCCAGAGAACGATCGTGCCGTCCAGATCCTCGCCAACCATGGCATACTCGGTCGACGCCTGGAGAACCGTCGTCACAAATTCGATCGCTTCGTTGGGCTTGCTGAACCTGGCAGGATCAAAAGGCTGCGTCTTCATACTGGATCCTCGTGAGCCGTGTCGCTGCGGTCACGGCATCAAAACGTCTGTGGAAACGCGCCTGATCGACGCGCATGCCATCCTCGGCGTCCGCCTTCCGCGGGCCATGAAACCTGGTGCGGCGCGAGACAGGGCCGATTCACGAATTGTCGCGAGGCTGATCATTCGTCCGGGTACGACCGTCGCTCCGCAAGATCATGGTGACCCCGCGGATGCCTGCCGACTCCCCGACGATTCGGTACTTCAAGAAATCCCCTGCACCTGGGTTTTCCAGAATGGCAAAACTCGATTGAATTCGACCGATGATTGAGACAACTTAAGCAAAAAAACGCCCCGCCGCAACGGGTGCGTCCAAAGTGGATTCATCCCGGAAGCAGCGGGGCATCGATCGGCAAGTCCGGCCACAACTCACTTCATATTATTCAAATAGTATCATATTACAATTTAACCGGAATGACCTGAGCCGACCGGGCCCGCGACGGGTCGAAATGGCCGATTTGTCGGCCGCGATGGAAAGTCGTCACGATGCCTTGCCCCCGGGCGTTCGCGTGGCCCCGCGGCGTGCCCCGGGTGCTGCGGCGCCTGAGTCGTGAATGTCGCGGGCCTTTCTTGGCGAGACGAAAGTCGGACCCGGGTTCTTTCCTATTCCTCGCAACCACGATACAGTTGTACCCTGCGCGGAAGACTCGATCCGATCAGTCAGGAATATTGAGCACTCGACGACGAGGATCGAATCGCGAATGTTCCCGGACCTGGGCATGCTGAGTGGGCGTTTCTGACAGTAGAAAGTCCTGGCAAATTTTGAACAAGTAAAGTGATTCGCTGGCGCATCGATCTGGACGGGAATTAAAACGTAGACTCGCCTGCGGTGGGGGAGGAGCAGACATCGTGTTTGACGTATTGCGCGCACGTAACGAGTGGAAATTCGCGTCGGTCTTGCCGCGCGCGATCGCGAGCTCGCGATCGCCTGGTGGGTGCTATTGATGGCGCGGGGGTTGTTGCCGGCGGTTTTCGCCGTGTCGATGGGGTGGTTGATCGAATCGATCGAGATCGGCCGCGGTCTGGGGGCACCGCTTGGCCTGGTCGGCGTCGTGTTTGTTCTGTTGCAAGTTCTGTCGCCCATTCACCAGGCCGTGGGCGCGAATCTTGGTAATCGAACGGCCGACTGGCTCTATGACCAGCTCGCGGTTGCGTGCGTCGGACCTTCTGGCATGGGCCACCTTGAAAGCCCCGCGCTGACGAGCGATCTGAGCATGGCGCGCGATTTCGATCTGGCGATCACGGGGCCGCCGATCTTCATTTCGATGGGCTTCATCGCGAGCGGGCTCGCCGAGCTGGTGGGGGGGCTCGCCGCCGCGGCGATCCTGGCCGCCTACGCGTGGTGGGCGGCGCTTTTGCTGGCGGGTGCCTGGCTGGCGACGCACTGGCTCTTGCGCGAGGGATCGGTCTGGCGCGATCGCAATACCGATCAGGTACGCGAGGCCCAGCGCCACGCCGATTACGCGTACAGGCTCGCCGTCGACGCGCCGGCCGGCAAGGAGCTTCGGCTTTTTGGCCTGAACAAATGGGTCGTCGAGCGATTCCGTTCGCGCCGCCGATTTCTGGCCGACCTCCTCTGGAAAGCCACACGACTGCGCGAACAGTCGGTGATCTGGAGCGTGCTGCTCGTTGTGAGCGTTAACGTGATTGTGTTCTGGTCATTAGGGAGTGCCGCGCTGGAAGGCCAACTGACACTGGGCCGGCTGGTCACGTTCGCGACCGCCGCGCTGAGTACGAGCACAATTGCGTTTGGCGGTTTATCTTGGGCCCTCGACGGTGCCGCGGCGCCGGCGGCCGCCGTGCTGCGGCTGAAAGACTCGATGGCACGTGCCGGCGCCCTGGCCCAGGGCTCAACCGCGGCCGACACCATGCCGGCTCGGGCGATCCGGTTCCGCGACGTCACGTTTGTTTATCCGGGCTCTGAAGAGCCCGTCCTCGCCGGTTTCGACCTGACGATCCCGGCCGGCTCGTCACTGGCCATCGTCGGCCAGAATGGCGCTGGTAAAACCACGATTGCCAAACTGCTGTGTCGTCTTTACGATCCCCAGGCCGGCGCGATCGAGGTCGACGGAGTCGACCTGCGAGAGCTCGATCTGAACGGATGGCGATCCCGAGTGACGGCCGTCTTTCAAGACTTCATTCGCTTCGAGCTGCCGTTGCGCGAGAACGTCGCGCCGGGTGGCGCTGACGACGCTATCATCACGGCCGCACTCGAGGAAGCCGGCGCGCACGGACTCGCCGGCCTCGACACGATCCTGGCGCGGGGCTATCCCGGTGGAACCGAACTATCCGGCGGCCAGTGGCAGCGCGTGGCGCTGGCGCGGGCGCTCTGTGCCGTGCGTCTTGGCGCGGGGCTGGTGCTGCTCGACGAGCCGACGGCCCAGCTCGACGTTCGTGGTGAGGCCGAGATCTTCGAGCGCATCCTCAAGGCGACACGCCAGGCGACGACGATCCTTATTTCGCACCGGTTCTCGACGGTGCGCCATGCCGATCGGATCTGCGTGCTCGAGCACGGGAGGGTCGTTGAGCTGGGCTCGCATGACGAGCTTCTGGCGCTCGGTGGTCGTTATCGCACGATGTTCGACCTCCAGGCCGCACGTTTCGGCGAAGAGACCGAGGAAGGAGAGGCCGTCGATGTCCTCGATTGAACGCATGCCGGGGGCTTTATCGGCGCTCTGGCGCGCCCTCAAGCGCGGCTACCAGGCTGAGCCGGCCCTGCTGGTGGTCTCATTCGGGCTAGCAATGACCGCCGCCTTGCCCGATGCTCTGCTCGCCCTCGGGCTCAAGATTCTGGCCGACGGCGTGCTCCAGCGGAGCCGCGGCCTTGTGGTCGCGGCCTCGGTGGCGCTGGGAATCGCCGCCGCCGGAACGTGGTTCTTGCGCGTCGTGAGCGACCGGGCGCAGCGGCGGTTCCGCGACCGGCTCACGATTGCTCTGGAATCGCACGTGGCCAACCTGCTGGCAACGCTGGCCACGATCGAGCACCACGAGCGCCCGCAATACCTCGACCGACTCGCCATGTTGCGCAACCAGGTCTTTGTTCTCGACCACATGTACATGTCACTCTTCACCACCTGCGGCTGGATCTTGCGGCTGGGGGTGACGCTGGCCTTACTCGTTTCGGTTCATCCGGCGCTCGGCCTGCTCGCGGTGTTTGCCTTGCCGACTGTCTTGACGTCAACATGGCGGCCGGGCGTCGAGCGCGCGGCCGAAGAGCGCGGCGCGTCGGCAAAACGGCTGGTGCGGCATTTCTTCGATCTGGCCACGACCGCACCCCCCGGCAAGGAAGTGCGGGTCACGCGGATCGGGCCGCGCATCGTCGAGCGGCGGCGCGAAACGGCCGAGCGATGGTATCGCCCGATCGCCGCGGCCCGATTCGAGAGCGCCTTGTGGCACTCCGGGGCCTGGGCCGTTTTTGGTCTGGCCTATGTGGGAGCCATCATTTTTGTATCGTCGGTGCTCAAGGCCACCCCGGGCGCCGTGCTGCTGGTGCTGGCGGCCGGCTCGCGGCTCTCGGCCTATGTCGGTGCAACCGTCGGCGAAATTGGATTCTTGCGCGGGATCTGGCTCGATGGTTCCATCCGGTTGGCCTGGCTCGAAGACTACGCCGCGTCGCTCCAACGAGACGCCAGGGAGCCGGTGCCAGCCAGTCTGAAGGAAGGCATCAGCATCAAGAAAATGTCGTTTGCGTACCCCGGTACCGATCGCATGGTGCTGGATTCGCTCGACCTGAATTTGAAGCCAGGCTCGGTGGTGGCGATCGTCGGCGAGAACGGGGCCGGTAAGTCGACACTCGTCAAACTTTTATGCCAGCTCTACTATCCAACGAGCGGGCAGATACTCGTCGAGGGCCGCGATCTTTTGAGCATGCCGGCGAGCCAGTGGCGGTTGCGGATCGCGGGCGCCTTTCAAGATTTTTTCCGCTTCGAGCTGCCAGCCGCTCATTCCGTGGGAGTCGGCGACTTGCCGCGGATCGACGACGAATCGGCGGTTCTCGCCGCGGTTGATCGCGCCGGAGCACGCGACGTGATTGACGATCTCAACTCGGGCCTGAGCACCCAGCTCGGACCGACGTGGCCTGGCGGCACGGACCTCAGCTTTGGACAGTGGCAAAAGCTGGCCTTGGCACGCGGTTTCATGCGCGAGCATCCGTTGCTCTTGATCCTCGACGAGCCGACCGCGGCCCTCGATGCCGAGACCGAGCACGCGCTTTTCGAGCGCTTTGCCGCGGCGGCTCGCAACGAGCGCAATGGAGCCAGCACGCCCGAGGCTTGCGATGGCCGCATCACGATCCTGGTGTCGCACCGGTTCAGCACCGTGCGCATGGCCGATTTCATCATCGTGCTCGATGGAGCGAGCGTCGCCGAGACCGGTACTCACGAAGACTTGATGACGCGGAACGGAAAATACGCGCAGCTTTACACGATACAGGCGAACGCGTATCGAAAAACCGCGACAACTCCGAGAGAGGCGTCCGGTGTCGCCGGGGCCGCTGCCGATGGGTCGAACCGGGTCTGAGGCCGGTCGATCGACAATGAAGTCCAACGCTCGCAACGATCACGGCCGCGAGCTCGGACTCTTGACCTTGGCGTGAGCGTCGGCGTCGGCCAGGAGTCGCGGAATGAGTGAATCGAGCCGACCGCGCGCTTCGGTCGAGTAGAGCTTGCCTTCGGCGTCGACGAGGAACACCGTGGGAATGCCACTAATTCCCCAGAATTCTGAAAAGTCGTTCGTGGGATCGCCGGTTGTAATCTTGTTGCCGTCGTGCTGCTCGTAATACTGCGGCCATGGAATTTGCTCTCGATCGACGAACGTTTTGAGCGCCCTCGAGCCCGCCATCCTCCTCGGGCAGGTCGTGGCTAACGCCGATGAACTCCACGCCTTTTTTATGATACTGGCGATAAAGGCGCTTGAGCTCACGGATCTCACCCACGCAGGGTCCGCACCATGTGGCCCAGAAATCGACCACCACCACCTTGCCACGCAGCTCCCTCACCGATATCCGGCGGCCCGAGATCGCGTCGGAGAATTCGAGCTCGAACGGTTGACCGATCCGCGTGCTCTGTCTGGTTTCGCCCGCGACCAAACGGCCCCGAAACGAGTCCGGATAGTCGTGGACAAGCCGCGCCCGGATCGAACGAACGTCATGAGCAATGAGCGCGCCGTCGACCGTCAAGCAAACTGCCAGGCCCACGGCCGTCGCGCAAATGGCCAGGCGAACCGGCGAATTGCGGGCGACACCGTTTGAGCCGGCCCGGCGGCGAAAGTTGACCGCAAACATGGTGATCGTGATGGCGAACGCGATCGCCGTCGCGACCATGACGGTGAATCGCCAGCTCGTCGCCGTCAGTTTCAACTGAGTGAAAACCCTCTCAACGACCATCAAGGCAATGAATGCGAACCGTTGCCACACGGCCGTATCCGTCAGTTTGGCGTTGGCCAGTCGAATCGACGATTCGAAAGCCTCTGGCGCGGCGATCCGGGAGGCACCGAGCAAGAGCGCGACGCCGGCCAGCACCATGACGCCGATCCGGAAGGTGAGTCGGAGACGACTACGCGAGAACAATCGGCCCAGACGGGGAAAAACGACGATGAGAATGCCGATCAGAGCGAGTAACGCGGCGAGGCTAATTCGCGAGTAGAAGCTGGCGTCGAGCTGGTCGGCCGATTGATAAAAGAGCTCGGCCGCGCGGTTGTCTCCGGGTGCCGCGATGGCAAACGCCTTCGCCACCTCGAGCGATTCGAACGCGTCGATTGATTCGTTTAGCCTGAGACAGGCTTTCAAGAAGAGGGCGTGATTCTTGAGCCCGGTGTCGTCGGACGTTTTCAACGTCCGATCGATCTCATCGATGGCCTGGCCCTTGCGATTGATGTAATTGAGCGCTGACCATCGCTCGGGGAGATAGCGTGTCACGCGGGCGTCGTGCGGGTAGTAGATCGCGAGCTCCTCGGCGAGGGCGGCGATCTTGCTATGGGTTGCCTCGAATTCAGCGGAGGGCAAGGCGCGGCGCGACGTCTTGAGGCAAACATCAAGCTCTTTCACAATCTGATCAGCGGGGCGGTGGGGTGGGGATGGCTTCGGGTCCGATTCCTTGGCGGAATGGCCGGGTTGCATCACGCTTTCGGGCGCGGCAGCCTGGTCGAAGCCGGCGCCAGGTCGAGCGGTCAGACTGACGGCCATGACGCTGACGGCTGCGAGTGCGAGGGCCGCGGTGGCAAACATACTGATTTTGACAATCGTCGCGCTGCGCATGACGTCATTGGCGAGGGCATTCGCTGACATCCCCAGCGAATGAACCTGGCCACGTATCGGACCAACAGCGAGTGCCGCGGCGGCTTTTGCCGTCGATGCCGCGAGCGCAAGCGGGACGGCGGCATTTGCCTCGTGCGTGTCGAGCACCGAACCGAGCAACGCGGCCGACGGGCCGACGCCACGCCTGGTCAGGCGGCCGCGCAACACGTCTCGGGCACGCGAAAGCCGGCCGCTCAGCGTGCCCACCGGCCATCCCAGGCGCCTGGCGGCTTCGGCGTGGCTCAGTTGTTGGAAGTGGCAGAGAATGACAGGTTCACGGTATTTTCCGGGTAGGCGGCCAACCTCATCGTCGATGGCGCAAGACCTCGGCACAATCGGGTGAGTCGTCTTTCGCGGCAGGCTCGATCTCCAGGGGGACGATGTGCAACCTGGTGCGCGCCGAGCGTTTGCGGGCCTTTCTCGCGACGCGCCGGGCGACACCGTAGAGCCATCGTCCGAGCGAGTCGTCCGCGTGAACGGATGGTGCGCGACGTACGAGCACGAGAAACGTCGCCTGAAAGGCGTCTTCGACATCACAGGGATCAGACAGGGCTCGCCGGCAAACGCCCAGCACCATGGGCCCATGGCGGGCGACCATCGTCTCGAAGGCACGTTCGGCTTTCTCGAGTTCGTCGGCCGCCGCGCTGGTGCGCAAGAAAAAGCGCAAGGAGCTGAGCGTCGCTCAGGCCAGTGTGGGTGCCCGAGCCGAAGAGCCCGCGGACGTCATGAAGCAAGTGAGACGATCGTAGATTGACCATGGCCGCTCCCCGAACGAGCATGACGAGGTTCTACACATACCATCCCGCCCGCGGCCGGATTCATACGGATTTTTTTCCAAGCCTGACAATTTCTGGAAACGCCGCGATGCGGGCGCTTTCGGGAGCTCTGGGCGTCGATAGTCGAACCTCGATCAAACGGCGCCATCGCTGGCGTGCTCGTCCGCTTGCACGGCGCCTAACGAGGTCGGAATCGTGCGAGGGCGTTGCGGAAAAATCCGAAGACCACGAGCGAGGCGACAGCGACCGCTCCGATCCCGAGGAAAATCGCAAAAAGGCCGACCGCGACGACGACGGAGAGAGTGGCGGCCGCGCCGAAAGCGATCAGGATGAGAATCGACAGGATCGGGCCCGGCTTCTTGATCGTGATCCGCCGGGTCTGTCCATTCGCGTTAACCGTCATCCAGACGCCCGAGCGATTGTTACCGGAGTCATGCTCCCCGTAATCGGGCGGCAAGATTTCCACCGCGGGGTGAATCACTTCGGAAGCTGGAGTGACCAGATCGCTCATCGGAAGATTCCGATCAAAGGCAAGGATGCATTGGAGAGGACATTCGCCATTGATCTCAATCTAACCGATTCTGGTTGATCGGGGCAACGTCGAGCCACGATGATGACGGGCACGTGGCGCTGCTTGAAAGCGACCGCTCATCAGCCCGCGGTGCGCTCTGATATCTGCCGATCAGAAATCATATGCACGTCAAGCAGCCATGAGACTTCGATGCCGTCGATCACGCGCGGCCATTGGG
The DNA here is from genome assembly GCA_963818265.1 of uncultured Planctomycetota bacterium. Lineage (GTDB taxonomy): Bacteria > Planctomycetota > Planctomycetia > Isosphaerales > Isosphaeraceae > CAWFRS01. Next base: position 254,476 of record CAWFRS010000002.1, read on the forward strand.
AGCGACAATCGCCTCGTAAAACGCTGGCCGGCGATCGGCGAAGCGGTTGATCTCGTGGCGGCCCGGCACGCGCACCAGTTGCTTCCGCCGCGCCAGGGCCGGATTGATATCGACCTGCAGAACCTGCTCCGAGGTAGGCCCTCCGCGGCGAGTACACGCCCGCTCGGGTCGACGATCGAGCTTGTGCCGATAAAGCGAAACCCGCTCTCCTCGCCGACACGGTTCACCGCCATGACATACACGGTGTTCTCCATGGCACGCGTGGGAATCATGTGTTCGGCGGCGCACTCCGAATGTGTTGGCCAGTTGGTCGGCAAGACCAGGAGATCCGCGCCGAGAAGCGCCAGCACCCGCGCCGACTCGGGAAAGCCCCCATCGTAACAGATATGCATGCCCACCTTGATGCCGCCGGCGTCGTGAACGGCGAACGGCCGATCGCCGGGGTCAACATACATATCGATGCCCAGAAATGGTAAGTGAATCTTGCGATAACTCGCGATCACACCATCCGGGCCGGTGAGAACGCAGGCATTGTAAAGGCGATCACCGTCGCGCTCGAGCAAACCGAACACGCAGTGGCACTGGTGGCGCCGGCACGCGGCCACGACTTTTTGCACGGCGACGCCGTCGAGCGGCACCGCGTGCGCAAGGCCTTCCTCGCGGCTGGAAAAGCCATAACCCGATAAGGCGCACTCGGGAAAAACGACCAGCTTGGCGCCTGCCATCGCCGCTGGCTCGAGCCAGTTCAAGATCTGTTCGAGATTGGCATCGAGCCGGCCCAGCCTCGGCTCCATCTGAACGGCCGCGACGGAATAACTCGCTGGCTCATGTTCCATCGCGACTGTTCCTGATGGTGCAAGAAAATGAAGGTACGCTCATGCGCTAGATCCGGCCCGACCTCGATCAGCCGAGCTTGACGGTGACGGTCTTGAGCTCGGTGTAATGTTCCAGGGCCGCCTCGCCGTTTTCCCGGCCCTGACCCGACATCTTGAAGCCGCCGAACGGCGTATTGGCATCGACGACGTGATAGCAGTTCACCCATACGGTGCCAGCTTTCACCTTTTTCGCATAAAGGTGGGCTTTGTCGATGTTTTTGGTCCAGATCGCGGCAGCCAGGCCGTAAAAAGTGCTGTTGGCGCGCTCGATGACCTCATCGACGCCGCTGAACGGCAAGATGCTGACGACCGGCCCGAAGATCTCGTCCCGGGCGATCGCCATGTCGTCCTTCACGTTGTCGAAAATAGTCGGCTGCACAAAGAACCCGGTCGAGCCGACGCGCTCGCCCCCGGTCAAGAGCGTCGCGCCCTGTTTTTCGCCGAGCTTGACGTAGTGAAGGATCTTGTCGAGCTGCTCCTGCGAAACCTGCGGGCCCTGCTCGGTCTTGGGGTCGAGCGGATCGCCGACGATGCGTCCTTTGGTTTTTTCAGCGAGTCGCTCGACAAACTCTTCGTGTACTTTCGACTCGACGAAGAGCCGGCTGCCGGCCGTGCAGCACTGACCGCCGTGGAAATAAATCGCATGAAACGCACCCTGGACGGCGGCCTCGAGATCGGCGTCGGCGAAGATCACGTTGGGGCTCTTGCCGCCAAGCTCGAAGGTCGTCCGCTTCAGCGTGTCGGCGGCCGCTTTCTGAATGATCTTCGCCGTGTCGACATGACCCGTGAAGGCGATCTTGTCGACGTCGGGATGCGTGACGAGCGCAGCGCCCGTTGTTTCGCCCATGCCATTGACGATGTTGATCACGCCGGCCGGAAAACCGGCTTCCAGCGCGAGCTCGGCGATCCGCAGCGCGGTCAAGGGCGTCTGCTCGGCCGGCTTCATCACGATCGTGTTGCCGCAGGCGAGGGCCGGGCCCCATTTCCAGGCGAGCATCAAGAGCGGGAAGTTCCAGGGGATGATCTGGCCAACCACTCCGACCGGCTGCCGCAGGGTGTACGACAGAAAATTGCCGCGCACCGGGATGGTCCGCCCCTCGATCTTGTCGGCCCAGCCCGCGTAGTAGCGCAGCGTGTTCACCACGCCCGCCATGTCACCCTTCGAATCATTGATCGTCTTGCCGCAATTGAGCGACTCGAGCATGGCAAGATCGTCGGCGTTCTTCTCGACCAGGTCGGCCAGCTTGAAGAGCAAGCGGCCGCGGTCGGCGGCGTCCATCGTGCTCCACGGCCCCGTGTCGAGAGCGCGTCGCGCCGCCTTGACGGCTCGATCGACGTCGGCCGCACTCGCCGCCGCCACCCTGGCGATCACCTCGCCGGTCGCCGGATTGAGCGTCTCGAACTCGCCGCCGTCACTGGGATCCACCCATTTGTTGTCGATAAATAACTTGGTCAGCTTGATCTTGGGCTGGTTCGCCGTTGGCGATGGCGGAGCGACTTTCGTGGCCATTTTGGTTCCTCATCACGGTTGCGAGGGAGAGAGAGAAAGAGCGAGCGAGCAATCAGGCCGTTCCATCGATTCGAATCCGAATCGTCGGGCGTGGGAGCGACAAAGTCAAGACCCGGGCGCGCGGCTGTTTTGCGGGCCAGCATGTCATGGCAACCCGCTCGTTGCGTTCGAGCTTGGCCCTTGTGGCCGCCGGGCACAAGTACCAGAATGGTCTTCCGGCATTTGCCTGTAACCCGGCGCGGCGTCGCGCTTTCGACCTGAGGTGATCTCCATGATGTTGCCCGTGATCCGCGGCCTGGTCGGCTTTCTCATTTTGTTGATTCTTGGAGCATCACCAGCATGTTTACGCGCAAGCCGGCGAGCTGGCGATCAAGCGGCTTTTTGGCCCGGAAGTGCCGACGGGACCTTACAAGCACCCGGCCTGCATGACCGAACTCAAGAACGGCGATCTCTACCTCGTCTACTACGGCGGCCAGGGCGAATATGCCGTGAATACCTCGGTGTTTGGCTCGCGCCTCAAGCAGGGCGAAAGCCGCTGGTCGGAGCCGAAGCCAATCGCGCATGACCCGTTTCGGTCGGTCGGTAACGGCGTGGTCTGGGAGGCCCCCGACGGGATCGTCTGGCTCTTCTATGTCGTTCGCTATGGCGAAACCTGGTCGACGTCGCGACTTCAGTTCAAGATCTCACATGATAATGCGGAAACCTGGTCCGATGCGTCCGTCCTCTCGCTCGACGAGGGCGACATGGTCCGCGGCCGCCCCATCGTGCTTTCGAAGGGCGAATACCTGCTGCCGATCTACCACGAGACGGGCAACGACCCTGAGCTCGTCGGCCCGGAAAGCACGTCATTATTCTTGCGGTTCAGCCCGGCGAAGAAGACGTGGGTCAAGACAGGAGCGATTCGCTCACCAAAGGGAAACATCCAGCCGGCCGTCGTGCAGATCAACGACCACGACCTGATCGCATATTGCCGGCGCGGCGGCGATTACGATCCCAGGACGGTCGGCTATGTCGTGCGATCAGAGTCGCACGACGGCGGCCTCACCTGGTCCGAAGGGCGCGACTCGGCGTTTCCCAACCCCAACGCCGCGGTCGAGTTTCTCAAGCTCAAGAGCGGCCGCCTCGTCCTGATCTTCAACAACAGCACGAACCGGCGCACGCCACTCACCGTCGCCCTGTCTCCGGACCAGGATCACACCTGGCCGGTCCGTCGCAATATTCGCGACGGGGATGGCGATTTCGGCTACCCCACGGCGTTTCAAGCCCGCGACGGCCGCATCCATCTGGTCTTCACGTCCGAGCGCCGCAGTGTCATCAATCACGCTGTTTTCGATGAAGATTGGATCCTCCACGGGTCGGGTCCAACCGCAAGATGAGTTGAGATCGCGCCGCTGGAGCGCGTATTTCACCGCGTCCAATGTATTTTCCCAAATTCCCGCGTGACATCTTCGTTGTATGCCTGCGATTTCGCATTTTTCGCCTAACAAAATCGCGCCACGGCCGTCAAAGGTAGTGACGGCGAGCGGCCGTGTCGTGGCGGGACTCATCAAGCAATCTCGGCCCCGCATTGCGGCCCGATCGAAGGAATTGCACCCCGGCGAACATCAACGAAAAGGGGAAACAACGATGAAACTGATTCGCGGAAGCCTGGTCGTCATGAGCGTGACGGTCGTGCTGTTCGGCCTCGCGCCGGCGGCTTCCAGGGGACAAGGGATCCTGGTCGACCGTCGGCCGCGCGTGCCGATTTCGCAATCTTTTGAGATCCGCGAGGTCAGTATCGACGCCCAGGTTCGCGATCAGGTGGCCGATGTGCGAATCTCGCAGACATTTCATAATCCCGGTTCGTTTCCGCTCGAGGCCGAATTCCTCTTTCCACTGCCCGAAGACGGTGGCGTGCAGAATTTCGTGTTGATGGTTGATGGGCGCGAGCTTGCTGGCCGATTGATCGCCAAGGACGAAGCGCGGCGCATTTATGAAGAGATTGTCCGGACCAAGCGCGACCCGGCGTTACTCGAATACATGGGTCGCGGGCTTTATCGAACCAGCGTGTTTCCCATCCCGCCGGGTGCTGACCGCACGGTGACGATGCGCTACTCTCAACTCTGCCGCCGCGACCGCGACGTCGTCGAGTTTGCCTATCCGCTGGGCACCCAGAAATTTACCGCGAAACCGATCCAGAAGCTGGCGATCAAGGTGACTATCGCCAGCAAGGAGGCGATCAAGTCGGTTTACTGCCCGGGCGACGACCCGCGGATCGATCGCGCCGGAGACCATGATATGAGCCTGAATCTCGAACGCCGCGAGGTCGTTCCGCGGCACGACTTCCGGTTGATCTACACACTCGCGAAAGGTCAGGTCGCGGCCTCGATCTTGAGTTACCGCCCCAGCGCGTCGGAAGACGGCTATTTCCTCGTACTCGCCAGTCCCGAGGTGAAGTCGGCCGATACGAAGCCGCAGCCGAAGACCGTCGTCTTCGTCATCGATCGCTCGGGCTCGATGGCTGGCAAGAAGATCGAGCAGGCGCGCAACACGCTCAAGACCGTGTTGAATAACCTTCGCGACGGCGATCTCTTCAACATCGTGGTTTACGACGATCGAGTCGAAAGCTTCAAACCCGAACTTCAGCGCTACGGATCGAACACGCGCGACGAGGCGGTGCGGTTCGTCGAGAATATTCGCGCCGGCGGAAGCACGAACATCGACGAGGCGCTCAGGGCGGCCGTGTCGTCGATCCACGACACGTCGAGCCCCAGCTATGTCATCTTTCTGACCGACGGACTCCCCACGGCGGGCGAAACCCGCGAGCTTGCGATTGCCGAACATTGCCATCAGGCCAACGCCCACCGCGCTCGGCTGTTCTGTTTCGGCGTGGGCTACGACGTCAACGCGCGCCTCCTCGATCGCCTGAGCAGCGGAAACAGCGGCACCAGCGAATACGTCAAACCCGATGAAGATATCGAGGCACGCGTCGGGCGTTTCTATGCCAGGATGACGAGTCCCGTGCTGACCGACATTCAGCTTCAGCTTGTAGGTATCGACATTAATCGAACGTATCCCCGCGACGTGCCCGACCTGTTCGAGGGGGGGCAAATCGTCTGGGCAGGCCGCTATCGCCAGTCGGGCCATACCACAATCCGGATCAGCGGCAAGGTCGGAGCAGAGCGCCAGACGCTGGAATTCGCGGCCGAGCTTACCGATCGTCCCGGCGGCGGCGCTTATGGTTTTGTCGAACGATTGTGGGTCGTTCGTCGCATTGGTGAGCTCATCGACGAGATTGACTTGCATGGTCAGAATAAAGAGCTTGTCGACGAACTCGTCAGTCTGAGCACCAAATATGGCATCCTGACCCCTTATACATCCTTTCTCGCCGATGAGACGACTCAGCTCCATGCCCGCGCCGAAAACTTGTTGCGCACTCGTGAAAACCTGGTTGAGCTCTCCGTCATCGAGGGGCAGGCGGGGGTCAGCCAGCGCGATCATAAGCAAGCGATGATCAACGCCCAACGTGCGTTCGTTGGCGACAGCTTTGACACCGCTCCCGCCGCCGCGGCCCCCAGCAGTCCGATGCATGCCGGAGCAACGACGCAGCGTGGCACAGCTCTCGCCGGACGAGAAGCGCATCTGTCCCGACAGGGGCAGCAGGTGAAACGAAATACGGGAGGCAGGGTGATCCAGGGCAATCCCGGCTTCGGTATTCCGGCAACCGCCGCGTCACCGGCTGCGGGGAAGCCGGTGCAAACGCGCGAAAACAAGATCCGACACATCGGCACCAAAACGTTTTACTGGAAGAACGACCGCTGGATCGACTCCGAAGTCAGACCCGACGAAGAAGCCGGGGCGACAGTCGTACCGCAAATGTCGGAGGCGTATTTCGAGCTCGCGCGAAAGCAGTCGCCCGCCAGTAACGAATATTTCAGTCAGGCCGAGCCTGTGACCGTCAAGCTTGATGGCAAGGTTTACCGGGTTGACCCGGCGAGCCCTGAACCGGCGCACTGAGATGGGATGAGCCATGTAGCCGGCCGTTGCTGCTCGGGATTCGAGCGCGACGGCCGGCAACATTGACCCATGCATGACAGCACGGGGCATAACTCGGTGCACCCGCGATCGACGGATCAATCCTTTCTCGATGCTGATTGTTCGCCAATGCCCAGCGCGAGCCGGCGACCAGTCCGCTCTCCGCGTTTTTCGTAAGGTGTTTGTCACTCTGGCGGCCCAAACGCGTGACAGCACGGGCCACGACCAGACTTGGCAAAGCCGAACGATTGCGGTTGCACGTTCGCCCTTTCACGAGTAGATAAGTTCCGTTAGGCATGGAATCGATCGTGACGAGACAGTTTTAAGATTTTCGTTCAACTTGTCACGAAAGAGCGAAAAAAGGGGTACGCTTTTTGCGATCCCATCGCTCATTTCGTTAGGACGCACGGACCGGACCGACCGAAGGCTTTTGTACGGCGGGTGAATCATCAGGATGGTGATTTGTCGACCAGATTTCATTGTGGTCGGCGCGATGAAATGCGCGACGACCACGTTGCATGCCCAACTCGCGCAGCAGCCCGGAGTTGGGATGAGTCGGCTGAAGGAGCCCAATTTCTTCAGCGATGATGCCATGTATGCACGCGGCTGGTCTTGGTATTCCTCATTATTCAGCCGTTCCGGCGACGTACTTCTCCGCGGCGAATCAAGCACGCATTACACCAAGTTTCCTGATTATCCACGCACTGTCGAGCGGCTTGCGCGCGATTTACCCGACGTCAAGCTGATTTACGTGATGCGCCATCCCATCGAGCGGCTCATCTCCCAGTACGTGCACGAGCAAACCGTGGGACGAATCCGCACGTCCATTCAAAAGGCTCTCGAGCGCCACGATGAGCTCGTCAACTACAGTCGCTACGCGATGCAGCTCGCGCCATATGTGGAGACGTTTGGATTCTCGAGGATCTTGCCGGTCTTTTTTTCGCGGTTGACCGAGCATTCGCAAGCCGAGCTCGAAAGAATCGGACGCTTTCTCGACTATCCGGGTGTCATGCAGTGGGACGCGATGCTCAGGCCGCAAAACGTCGGCGCCGAACGGCTCAGGCGCGATCCGCTGCGGCAGGCGATCGTCCAGGCGCCCGTGCTATCGACACTGCGCCAGAAGATTGTCCCGCGGACATGGTCGCAATCGCTCAAGGAGGCTCTGCGCGCACAGATCACGCCGCCCGTGCTTCCAGCCGACGTCGCCGCGGGTCTGCGCGAGATCTTCGACGCCGATTTAGCGCAACTCGGCGCCAGGCTGGGCATCGCACTTGATTGCGACAATTTTCAAAGTGTGAGCCTCGCCCAACCCCATGACTGGATCGATTCAAGCTACCGATGAACTGCGCGAGTGGCCTGGCGGTCATTTTCACAAACAGTAACAGCTTTTGGAACTTCTGTATCAAACTCAAGGCATCGTTTCTCGGTGAGAGAGTGTGTCGCCGCGAGCCGGGTGACGTCGCCAGCCCGACAGAGTCGCGCCCTCCGAGGGACGCAAAGTCACCGCTATTCTGAACTGGTACCACTGGCACATCGCGACTGAGGCGATCGCTTTTTTGTGTCACAACGTCTGACGGCTTCGTTAAACTTCCATCATGGAACCGCTACCGGCCGATGATTCGAGTGAAACGCACCGGCTGCTCGCGCTCACCGCGGGGGGCGACGGCAAGGGCCTGGGAGCGCTCTTGACCCGGCATGAGCGCCGGCTGCGCCGCATCGTCGCTTTCCGGCTCGATCCTCGCTTGCGCGGCCGCGTCGATCCGTCGGACGTGATTCAGGAAGTTTACCTGGCGGCCTCCAAGCGGATCGCCGGCTATCTCGACGAGCCTAGAGTGCCGCTGTTTCTCTGGCTGCGTGGGATCACCACGAAAAAACTGCTGGAAATACACCGGTTCCATCTCGCCACGCCCATGCGCGACGCCCGCAAGGAGGATCCCCGCAATCAGGGCGCGTTCCAGGAAGCGACTTCGGCAGCGATCGCGGCGAAGTTGTTTGGCCGTGAGCCGCGCCCGAGCGAAGCGGCCATGCAAGCCGAGGCCAAGATTCGTGTGCGCACCGTCCTCGACGGCATGGATGCGATCGACCGCGAGGTGCTGGCCCTGCGCCACTTCGAGCAGTTGACCAACATCGAAGCCGCCGCCGTGCTCGGCATCAAGGAGCTAGCCGCCGCCAAGCGCTACCTTCGCGCGCTCGAACGCTTGCGAGAGATGCTCAGCCAGATGCCCGACGCCTTCGATTTTTGAGAGTCGAGAATCGCGTGCGCTCACCCGCCGGGCCACAAGTTTCTGCGTTCAACAAGCGGACCCATCGCGATGAGCCTTTCGGACTCGGAAGCCGACCCTCTGGTGCCCTTGATCGAGGAATTCACCGAGCGATACCGCCGCGGCGAACGGCCGGCACTAAGCGAATACACCGCGCGCTGTCCCGACCACGCAGAGCGCATTCGCAAGATCTTTCCCGCCATGATTGTCATGGAACGGCTCGGATCCGATGGCGCCGCGGCCAGTGGTTCTCTCACGGGTCGCCGCGACGCGGATAAGAGCCCGATTCCCGAAATCCTGGGTGAATACCGGATCCTCCGCCAGATTGGCCGCGGTGGCATGGGTGTCGTGTATGAGGCCGTGCAGGAATCGCTCGGCCGGCACGTGGCACTCAAGGTGCTGGTCGTCGATCATCTCGTGCGCGACACCCAGCTCGAGCGGTTTCGCCGCGAAGCGTGCGCCGCGGCGCGGCTCCATCACTCCAATATCGTGCCGGTCTTCGGCGTCGGCGACTCGGATGGCACCTACTACTACGCGATGCAATATATCCAGGGGCAGAGCCTCGACGCGGTGCTAGACGAGCTCAGGCGGCTGCGCGGGCACGACAGAGCGATCAGGCACGACGCCGACGGAGCTTCGGCTGTGACTTTTGGTGTCGCCAGGAGCCTCCTTTCCGGCTGGAGAAGCGCCGACCCGGTCGCGGACGCCGAACCGCTCGCTCATGACATGGCGACCGAAATCAACACGGTACAGGGGCCGCGCATCGACCAATCGAACACCTCGACTTCGCCCGAGTCGGGAAGCGGCTCGGGACTCAAATCGCAGCCCAATCTGCAATATGTACGAAGCATCGCCCGGATCGGCATCCAGATCGCCGATGCACTGGCCTATGCTCACCGCCAGGGCGTCTTGCACCGGGACATCAAGCCGGCGAATTTACTGCTCGATTCCGACGGCACGGCCTGGGTCGCCGACTTCGGGCTGGCCAAGCTGGAAAGTGCATCGGACTTGACTACTCAAGGCGACATTGTCGGCACCCTGCGATACATGGCTCCCGAACGATTCAGCGGCCAGGCCGACGCACGGAGCGACGTTTATGGGCTCGGCCTGACACTCTACGAGCTGGTGACTCTGCGCCGGTGTTTGCAGCGAGCGGTCGCGCCCGTGTGATCGAGCAGATTTGCCATCAAGATCCACCCCGGCCGCGGCGGATCGATCCGCGAATCCCGCGCGATTTCGAGACCATCATCTTGAAAGCGATCGCCAAGGAGCCGGGCCGCCGCTACGGCTCGGCGGCTGCGCTGGCTGAAGACCTGGGGCGGTTCCTCGCGGACCGGCCGATCAAGGCCCGGCGCACGCCGGCCTGGGAGCGCCGGCTGGCTCTTCTGCCGGCGGAACCGCGCACTCTCGGCGTCGATCGCGCTGGCGGTGACATCGTTATCGGCGATCGCGATCGGCTCGGTACTCTCGGCCGCCCGGCTCGACAAGGCGCTGCGGCGTACCGAAATCGCCCAGGTCGCGGAGCGCGACGCCAAGCGCGAGGCGCTCGATAAGCTGTGGCGCACCGAGCTCGCACGCGCCAGGCCGGCCGCTATAGCCGGCGCCCTGGCCAGCGCCTCGACAGCCTCGACGCTCTGCGCGAGGCCGCGCGGATCGCACGCACCATGGGCGCGCCGAATCCGATCTCCGTGCCCTTCGCGACGAAGCCATCGCTTGCCTGGCGCTCCCCGATTTGCGGCCGTTGAAAACGCCATTCCAGATTCAGCCGGGCGCAACGGCTCTCGTGTTCGACGCTTTTTTCAAAACGTATGCGTTTGTTGATGGTCAGCGACACGTGAAGATTTTCCGCGTCGATGAGCGAAATCCGGTCGCTCAACTCGCGGAAAGCGCTGAAACGGCGATTGACTTGCGTTTGAGCCCGAACGGGCAATTCGTGGCCGCGAGATCGGCTGGTGGCGTCGTCGTGACCGATATCGCCGCATCTCGGCGCGTGTGGAGTCTTGACCGCGCCATCTCGCGCCTCGAGTTCAGCGCGGATTCGCAAGCGGCCATCGTGGGCCTTCCCGATGGAACGATTGTCGCCATCGACCTGATGACATCGCGCGAGGTCTCGCGTTTCCGTTCGCGGTTTACGCCATTGCTTTTCGCGGTGCAGCCTGCCGCGACAAACCTGGCGGTCGCCGACACGGTCGATTTTGAAGGCATCGAAATCTGGGATTGGGCCCAGGCCAAGAAGCTCATGGCGATGCGGATCAGCGACAAGGCACCACTATCGGCGCTGGCGTGGAGTCCGGATTCGCAAAACCTCGCCGTGGGCGTCGGCGACACGAGGTGCGCCGAGATCTGGGACCTTGGTGAGAAACGAGTTTTGAAAACGTTCGAGGGCCATGTGCGAAAAGAGTCACATCGATCGCGTATCATCCGGCCGGTGCCCTTCTACTGACCACGTCGTGGGACGGGTCGACCCGGCTGTGGGAGGCCGAGACCGGCCGCCAGCTCATCGAATGGCCCGGCCTCTTGCAAGATCCCCATTTCAGCCCGGACGGACGCCTTTGCGGTTATCTCGGCGCCAAAAGCCAGCCGCGCCTGATGGAGCTTGCCGACGCACGCGAGTATCGCACGCTTGTCAGCGGTCTTGGCGATAACGAAGCCGAGTGCTACCGCGCCGCCGCCAGCGACGACGACCTTCTGGCCGTCGGCATGGGCGACGGCGTTCGCATCTGGGACTTGCGAACCAATCAACTCAGCGCGTTCCTGCCGATCGGCATGACAACATCGGTCGGATTCGCAAACACTCGCGCTGGCCGCCAGTTCTTTTCATGCGGCCCCGATGGCGCTCGAGCGATGGCCGCTGCGAGGTGATTCCAGCGATCCGAGCAAGCTGTCCCTGGGCTCACCCGCACCGGTCCATCTGCCACTGACGCCGACTGTTTTTTCGACTGGTGATGGCGGAAAGGCCGCGATCGTCACAAGCGAAGAGTCGGGCGATGCCGTCATTGTCGATCTCGATACCGAAACGGTGCGCTGCCGGCTTGGTCCGCACCCTGCCATCAGCGAAGGCACGCTCAGGAACGACGGCAAGATGGCCGTCACATGGGGGTGGCATGCGCACGACGTCAAGATCTGGAACGCGCGCAATGGTGCGCTCATACAATCCATGCCGCTGGCGCCAGAATGCCGCCTTCTTCTCTGTTGACGGCAACACGCTCGTGACCAGCGTGTCCACGGGGTTCGTCTTCTGGGACCCGTCAACATGGCAACCAAAGAAGGAGAGTCTACTGGAGACGTCTTCATACCCTGGCTGGGTCGCCTTCTCGCCAGACCAGCGATTGATCGCGCTGGCGCTATCGCCCTCGGTGATCGATGTGATCGAGCGCGATCAGGCCGAACGGCGGCACGGCTCACCGACCCGCACGCCGACCGCACGCGCTGGCTGGGCTTCACGGCCGACAGCGGCCGGCTCGTGAGCGTCGCGACTTACGCAAGGGCAATCCACGTGTGGGACCTTGGCGCGATCAGCCGAGGGCTCGCCGAGATCGGACTGAACCTCGAGCTTGCACCGTCGCGTTTTCCAGGCGCGACGGCGCTGGGCACCCGGCGCATCATGTTCGACCTGGGGCCGCGGGCACGGCCGCCTGTCGCCAACTTGCCGCAGATCCGCGCAGATCGAACGATATCGAAACCTGGTGGCGATGAAGTCTGAAAGTGCCGAAACGTACAACTCGCTAGCATGGCTCGACGCAACCGCTCCAGAACCGCTGCGAAACGTGAGCGAGGCCGTTGCGATGGCCGAGAAGGCTGTCGGTCTGGCGCCTCGGAATCCCCTGTATCGCAACACCCTGGGAGTCGCTTATTACCGGGCCGGTCGCTACCGCGACACGATCAGAACCCTGGAGCCGCATCTCGAACGCCAGCGGGACCAGTTTCTTGCGTGGGATCTCTATTTTCTGGCAATGAGTTATCACCGGGTCGGCGAAAACACCAGGGCGAACGAGTACCGCCACTGGGCGACGCGCTGGTCGCACTCGCGCAAGGATCTATCGCGAGACCTCGTGCGCGAATTGAGCGCGATCCAGGAGGAAGTCGCGACAGTCTTCGGCACGACCAGGTGAGGCACCAGGAAAACGACCAAGCGCCAGCGCCGCCAGCGTGCTCGAGGCGCCGGCGCGGCCAGAACGGCCGCGCCAGATGCGTCTCTCACAGCATGAGCCAGGCGGGTTTGCCCGATCGAGTCAAGAACTCTGTCGTTTCGCGGCGACGTGGCCGCGGTCTTCAATTTGGCGGCGGGGAGCCGTCTTCAGGGGGAGGGCCGCCAGGACGACCGCCGCCAGGAGGCGGGCCGCCAGGCGGTGGGCCGAAGCCGCCGCCGCCGGGGCCGCCAGGTCCACCAAAACCAGGGCGTCCGCCGGGCCCGCCCGGACCACCGGGGAAACCCGGTCCACGTTCGCCGATTTCCTTGAGCTGCTTGAGCTGCTCGGCGATCAAAATCTTCGCGAGCTTGGCATCGACGTCCTTCTGAAGTTCATCAACCTGCTTTTCCTGCTCGGCGCTGAGCCCGAGCCGCTGGCGGAACATCCCCGGCAAGACCTGACCGGGACGGGGCGGGCCGCCCGGTCCGCCAAAGCCCATCCGGCCGCCGCCAGGACCGCCAAAACCCATCCGGCCGCCACCGGGGCCCCCCGCATTGCCGCGCGCCGATGCCCGCTCACGCACAGCGAGCGCAGTTCAATTCGCCGCGAGTGACCGTCCCGTTCTTATCAGCGTCTGCCTGCGTGAACAGGCGTTTGAGCCGCGCGTCGGTCACCTCCGACTCGACCAGCTTGTCATCCTTGTTGGCATCAAAGGCCATCATCCGGTCGACCAGGCTGCCCGCACCGCCCGCCTGCGAGCCCTCATAGCGCCGCCGCGCGGCGGCTGGGCGGCCGCGTGCGAAACGCCAATCAAAGCCGCGCCTACGATTGAAAGAACGACACGTGTACGCATGTTTTACTCCACGGTGTAAGGACCTTTTCGCCGTCGTCGAGCTTGATTCTGACACTCGACAACGGGCCTATTGTAAAGCCCCGCGCAAAACCAATGCGTATAGGATTGTCAAGAAACGCGGCCGACCCCGCTCGAGGCGAGGCCCGCGCGAGATTCAGGAGTGTGACGCGCGGCTCAAACGCTCACGGGCAGCTTGAGCGACTTCGCGACGAACTGCTTGAGCTTGTTCAAGTCGGCAGCGAACCGGCGGATGCCATCCGCGAGCTTCTCGGTGGCCATTGGATCTTCGTTGAGCATCCAGCGGAATGTCTTTTCATCGACCGAAATCTTCTCGATATCCTGGGACTTCGCCGTTTCGGGCGAGAGCTTGCGCGCAGCTCGCCGTCGGTCTTGTGCAGCTCCTCGAGCAGGTCGGTCGAAATCGTCAGCAGGTCGCAGCCGGCCAGCTCGGTGATCTCGCCGATATTGCGGAAGCTCGCGCCCATGACCTCGGTCTTGTAGCCGAACTTCTTGAAGTAATTATAGATCTGAGTGACCGACTGAACGCCCGGATCCTCGGCCGGGGCGATGCTCTTGACCCCGCGGTCCTTGAGATACCAGTCGTGAATCCGGCCCACAAACGGCGAGATCAAGGTTACGCCCGCGTCGGCACACGCCACGGCCTGAGCAAAGCTGAAAAGCAACGTCAGGTTGCAATGAATGCCCTCTTTTTCGAGCCGTTCGGCCGCCTTGATGCCTTCCCACGTCGAGGCGATCTTGATCAGGATCCGGTTCCGGTCGACGCCGCCGTCTTCATAAAGCTTGATCAACTGCCGGGCTTTCCCCACGGTCGCTTCGGTGTCGAACGAAAGATGGGCATCGACTTCGGTCGACACGCGGCCCGGAATGATCTTGAGAATCTCCTTGCCAAAGGCGACGAACAGCCGGTCAAGAACGGCCTCCATCTGCATCGTGGGGTCGTCAACCTCGGCCTGAGCGTCTTCGATCGCCTCGTCGAGAAGCTTCTTGTAATGCGGCATCTGGGCGGCCTTGAGGAGCAGCGAAGGATTCGTCGTCGTATCTCGCGGCTGAAATTGCGCGATCGATTCGAAATCACCGGTGTCGGCGACCACGACGGTCATCTTCTTCAGTTGATCGAGCAAACTCATTGCAAAACTCCTTCGCGTTTCCCGATGCCCTTCAAACGAGGCCGCTCTCTCCGCGAGAACGATCGGTCCAAGACTGAACGCATGATTTCTTGAGACTCGTTCGAGACCACAGTCGATTTTATCATGGCGGTGCCGCGAAACGCCACTCGGCAATGACCGACGACGACGGCGATAGTTTCGCGTCGCACGCCACCAGCGTCAGATTGCCAACACAACCGCCCGAGGTCGACGCTCTCAATGTTCGCGCACGATCCTGAGAGGGCGAGTCTCCGCACGAGCCGGGTGCCAGTGCCGGCTCGGGAAGCCCGGGCGTCTCGGAATCACCCGAGGCCGATTAGCCCCCAGTTCGCTTGACCGATCATGAACGGGCTCCTCGCCTGACTCAGGCTACCGCCCCCCTTGTCGTCCATAGGCAGGCAAGATTGAAATGGTAGACTCTTCCGTGGAATCGCGACCATCCAACAACTCAGGCTGACGAACTGGCGCCAGGACTGCTGGCGCCGGCGGGACGAGGGAGACAGCGGAATGGCCGAGAATCAGGCGGATGCGATTTCAAGGTCGCTGGCGGCGCTACGCGGGTTTGTCTTCGACCTTGATGGAACGGTCTGGGAAGGGCGAACGCTCGTTCCCGGCATCACCGAGCTGATTGCCGACATCCGCCACGCGGGCCTCGGTGTCGTCTTCGCTTCAAATAGTTCGCGCCATGGCGGGGCGTACCTGTGCAAGCAGCTCAAAGAGCTGGGCGTCGACGCCAAGGTTGCCGAGGTCTTCACGCCATTCGACCTGGTCGGGCAAGATATCAAGCGGCGGCTGGGCACGATCCCCGTACTTGCGATCGGCACAGACGATCTCGCCAAGGTTCTCGTCGCTTCGGGCCACACGAGCGTACCGGCCGAGAACTGGCGCGAGGCCAAGGCCGTGGTTGTCGGAGTCGACTACGACTTCAGTTACGACCGCCTGCGCGCCGCGGCACGCGCCGTGGCCGCCGGCGCCGAATTCATCGCCATCAACCTCGATTCCCATTTCCCCGTCGGCCAGGGACTTTTCGACCCCGGGTGTGGTGCTCTGGCCGAGGCGATCGCCATTGCGTCGGGCGTTCGACCGATCTCGATCGGCAAGCCGGAACCAACGCTATTCCGTTATGCAATCGAGGGGCTCGGCTGTTCGCCCGAAACGGCCGCCATGGTGGGCGACAGCACGGCCTCTGATATCCGCGGCGGAAAGGGCGCCGGGATGTTCACGATCTGGCTCGCCCCGGAGGGCGATCAGACGCTGTTCAAGGACGCCGATCTGAAAGTGAAAAGCCTGGCCGAGCTTCGCGAGCTCTGGCGCAATGCTGCGCGGCACACAAGACAGGTTAAGTCTGCGCGTACCGTACGAATCATGTCGGGACCGCGACCGAGACCGACCGACCGGCCTGGCTCAGACCAGCAGCTCGGCCAGCTTTGCTTCGAGCAGTTCGCCCACGACGGCCGGGTTTGCCTTACCGCCGGTCTGCTTCATGACCTGACCGCGCAAGAATCCTTTGACGGCTTCGGGCTTCTTCTTGCCTTTCTTCAAATCTTCGATCGCCTGCGGGTTGGCCGTGATCGCGGCGCTCACGGCCGTCGTGATCGCGTCGCGGTCGGAAACCATCTGATACCCGTCGCGTGCGATGATCGACTCGGCCGACTCGCCCGACTCGATCATCTTGCCGAGAATCTCCCGCCCCTGGTTCGTGTTCAGGTCGCCGGCCTTCACGCGATTGATCAATCCCGCGAGCTGATCGGGACGAACCGCGAACTCGGCGATCTTTTGTTTCTTTTCCTTGATCGTGCGCAAGACGTCTTGCTGGATCCAGTTGCTCGCGAGCTTATATTCGCTGGTCGCTCGGGCGACCGCGTCGTAATAGTCGGCGACGTCCTGCCCTTGCTCGACCAGAACATTGGCGTCGTAGGGAGATAAGCCGTAATCGGTCTCGAAACGCTGACGCCGCGGGGCGGGGAGCTCGCCGATCGACTCGCGAATGCGATCGAGCCATGCGGCGTCGACCACAACCGGAACCAGGTCCGGCTCGGGGAAATAGCGATAATCGGCGGCCGTCTCCTTTTCGCGCTGGGGCTTGGTGACCTCGTCGACATCGTTCCAGCCGCGCGTGGTCTTGGGGGCGTCCTTGATTGTCTTGCCGTCTTCACGCCACTTGTTGTACTGCCGCTCGGCCTCGTGCAACAGTGCCTTTTCAACGGCCCGAAAGCTGTTGAGATTCTTGATTTCAACGATCGGGGTCGCGATTTTCTCGCCGTCTTTCTCGATGTGAAGATTGATATTCGCATCGCAGCGCAGCGAGCCTTCCTGCATCTCGCAGTCGGAAACCTCGAGGTAGCGCAGCGTCAGCCTGAGTTCCTCGAGACAGCCCCGCGCATCGGCCGCGGTTCGGATCTCGGGCTCGGTCACGATCTCCAGAAGCGGAATGCCCGCGCGGTTCAAATCGACTTCCGAAAAGCCGCTATCGCCGTGCGTCAGCTTCCCCGTGTCTTCTTCCAGATGGATACGCGTCAGGCGACAGCGTCCACCGCCGCCGCCGTCCTTGCGCGTGGGGATTTCGAGATGGCCGCCCCGCGAAAATGGCAGGTCGTACTGGCTGATCTGATAGTTCTTGGGCAAGTCGGGATAGTAATAGTTCTTGCGATCCCACTTGGTAAAAGACGTGATCTCGGCGTGCAGCGCGACGGCCGTCTTCAGTGCCAGATCAAACGCTTTGCGATTCATCACGGGGAGCGTGCCGGGCAGACCGAGCGAAACCGGGTCGGTCTGCGTGTTGGGCGGCAGCCCGAAATCGGTGCCGCTCGACGAGAACATCTTGCTCTCGGTTTGAAGCTGAACGTGAATTTCGAGGCCGATGATGATTTCGTAGTCCATGAGTATCGTTCCGGATCACGGTAAGGCACGGGATGAGCGCGGTTACGCGACGGTCATCATCCTGGTGTCATTCATTCCTCGCCCGGGCGCTTCAGGTGCCAGTCAGTGGCGCGCTCGAAAACTTGGGCCGCGCGGAGCAATTTCTCTTCGGCGAAAGGCGCTGCCAGGAGCTGAAGACCGATCGGCAGCCGGGCTCTGGTCAGCCCGCATGGAATGCTGATCCCCGGAATGCCCGCGAGGTTGGCGGTGATCGTGTAGATGTCGGACAGGTACATCGACAGCGGATCGGCCGTCCGCTCACCCAGCTTGAACGCGGGCGTCGGCGACGTCGGGCCGATCAAGACGTCGACTTCCTTGAACGCAGCGTCGAAATCGCCTCGGATCTTCCGCCTGACCTGAAGGGCCTTGTTGTAATACTGGTCGGCATAGCCGGCCGAAAGGGCGAACGTCCCTAGCATGATCCGCCGCTTGACCTCCGCACCGAACCCCTCGGCGCGGCTCGCCATCATCATCCGAACGAGCGGCGGCAAGCCTTCCTCTCCCGCGTACTTCGGGGAGTAATCGGCCGCGCGATGGCCGTAGATCGTTCCATCATAGCGGGCCAGATTACTCGAGCATTCCGACGACGCAACGAGATAGTAAGCGGGGATCCCGTAAGACGAATGAGGAAGTGATACATCCTTGATCGTCGCGCCGGCCTTCTGATAAACGCCGATCGCCTCCTGCACGGCGGCCGCCACCTCCGGGTCGAGGCCTTCGCCGAAAAACTCGGGGACGACGCCAACTCTCAGGCCTTCCGGCGGCGTGTCGAGTGACGCGAGATAGTCGGGCACGGGCTCATCGACACTCGTCGAATCACGCGGGTCGGGCCCGGCGATGACATTCAGAAGAAGCGCCGCGTCCGCCACGTCATATGCAAACGGACCGATCTGATCGAGCGAGCTGGCGAACGCGATCAGTCCGTAACGGCTGACGCGCCCGTACGACGGCTTGAGGCCGACGACGCCGCAGACCGCGGCCGGTTGCCGGATCGAGCCCCCGGTGTCGGTTCCGAGTGCCAGCGGCGCCAATCCGGCCGCGACGGCCGCGGCCGAGCCACCCGATGAGCCCCCCGGCACCCGCGACTCGTCCCACGGGTTCCTGGTCGGGCCGTACGCGCTATTCTCGGTCGACGAGCCCATCGCGAACTCGTCCATGTTCGTCTTGCCGAAGAGGATCGCACCGGCCGCTTTCAGTTTGGCGATCACCGTGGCATCGTAGGGAGGCCGGAAATTGCGCAACATCCGGCTGCCGCACGAGGTCGGCTCGCCCTCGACGCACAGCACGTCCTTGATGGCCACCGGAACTCCCGCAAGTTGCCCGAGTGGCTCGCCCGCCTTGCGCCGCGCATCGACTGACTTCGCCTGGCTCAGAATCGCGTCCGGCTCCAGGTGCACAAACGCGTTAAGCCGCCCCGCGGCCTCGGCCTTGTCGAGCAGCGTTCGAACGAGGCTCTCGGCCGTCGTCTCGCCCGAGCTCAGCCGCTTCACAAGCGACCTGGCCGTGTTGGTCTCACTGCTCATTGGTCAGAATCCTTGGCTGATCTGAACTCATGTCGACTCGACCTCGGCGTGGTCCGCTCTTCATCCGAGTGACAATCACTCGAGAACGGCCGGAACGAGGAAGCCGACCTTGTCGCGTTTGGGAGCATTCGCCAGCGCCGCCTCACGATCGAGCGCGGGGCCGCGAACGTCGTCGCGAAAGACGTTGCGCAGCTCGATCCCATGCGCCAGCGGCTCGACGCCCGTGGTATCGAGCTCTTGAAGCTGCGCCACGTAGTCGACAATCGAGTTGAGCTGGCCGGTGAATGTCTCAATTTCCTTGGGGCTCAGCCGCAGCCGTGCAAGCACGGCCACTTTCGCCACGTCAGCGTGCAACAGCGACATTGAAAATCGTTTCCTTCGATCATGAGGCGGTCGCGGTCACGCCACCTGACTCCACTCCATGCGATCGCCCACGCTGGGCACGCCCGACGCTCCCGCGAGAATTCGCCACAGTCTGACAGATTCGACTTTCGGCTTCAAGGTTCACAACGCGGCGCGGTCGGGCCGCCCGCACTCGAACTTGACGTCGGTCGGAACGATCCTGTGGATGGTAGCGCTCATGTGGGTTTTGAATACACCCTCGGACACAAGTCATAGATCGCGGGAAATTGGGCGTGTTATTCGTCAAAGCGCCGTGACGCGTGTCGCACTCATGGCGGCGCCCAAAAGGACGCGGCAAAAAGGACTTTCGCGCCCATCTCCATATGGCGCTTCGAGTTCGGCCTAGGCACCTGAGTAACCGGAAGGCATCGTCCCAAAAACTGCCGAAATGGGCCATTTTCAAGGTGACACTTGGCAAGATTTTGCCACTTACTCCTTGATGTTTGAGGGGATGGGCCTCATGTGTGTGGTTGTCAACCAGATCCATACACAAAAGGACCCACCCCATGCGCAAGATACCCTTCCGCGTTTGGATCGCCAATGCAGCCGCGCACTTCCATGGAGCCCGCGGCTCGGTCACGACCCAAGCCCAGCAGGTCGACTGCCAGTCGGCAGACCGTCTACGAACATGCTCAAAAGGTGGAAGCGGCCGTCGGAGTCGAACACGGCGGCGGGCCGACACACGAGGAGCTGACCAGGGAGAACTTGGCTTTCCGCCAGGAAATTGCCCAACTGTGGGACTGGTTATCTCAGACCATCGAGCTTCCTGCGGCCAAGCAACAGATGTTCGCCGCCAAGGGCATGGGCATGGGGCTCAGCCACAGCCAAATCCACGACTTATTGGCATTTCTCCTGGGGGCCACGGCGTGTCCCAGTCGCTCGACGATTCATCGCTGGGCCCAAGCCGCTGGAAAAGCCGCCGGTGCGGTCCTCAAGGGACTGGATCGCGGTTGCCGGGTGTTGGTACTGGTCGGCTGTCTCGATGAAATCTTTTTCCACCGCCGACCGGTCCTGGTAGGGATTGATCCCCAAAGCATGGTGTGGTTTCTGGGAAAAAAGGCGGCCAATTACAAAGGTTCGACTTGGTTTGGAGAATTGCAGCCTTGGACCTCGTTGCGTTACGTGACGTGCGACGCGGGCACGGGACTGCAGTCGGGAATCGCCCAGATGCAACAGCACCAACGCGAGATCGACCAAGCTGCTCTGGTGAAGGGGTTGGACGTCTTCCACACCAAGAAGGAAGCCCACCGGGTCTTGAGCGTCCTCTGGAGCCGAGTGGAGCGGCTCTGGGAACGGGCTGAGAAAGCGAGCCGAGCCCTCAAGCGAGCCCAATGGCTGGGCCGTAGTGCGTGCGGGTTGACGCACCCGGTCAACAAAGCGTGGAAGAAGGCGACGCTGGCTTTCCAACTGTATGAAAAGAGGGAAGCGGCTTGGAAGCGGGTCGAGCCAGCTCTGGATGTCTTTCGTGCCGACGGTCAACTCAACGATCGGGCCTGGGCGCAAGCGCAAGTCGCGTGGGCTTTGCCCCGGCTGCCAGGCTCGGAATGGTCCAAGGTCCGTGGGCTCCTTCAGAGCGCGGAGTCGTTCACGTTCTTGGATCGGCTGCACGATCAGTTGGGTCAGCTATCGGTGCCCGCGGCTACGCGTGACGCCTTGGTACTGTTATGGTGGCTACGTCGGCAGCGGCCGAGGAAATCGGGTAAGACGGATATTACTAGTCGTGAACACATATTATATTTGATTCAAATGCTTCTCTGCCGGGGACTCGACTCGAACTGGCGTGAGTCGTACCGGCTGGTCGCGACGGTGTTGAGTCAAACGCTGCGAGCCAGCAGCGCGGTCGAGTGCATGAATAGCGTCCTGCGCATGCATCAATCGCGACATCGTACAGTAACTCAGGGGATGCTTGATCTCAAGCGGCTGTACTGGAACTCTCGGGTGTTCCGCGGTGGCAAGCGGAAAGGCCTTTGTCCCTATGAGCACCTCGGCTTGAAACTGCCTAGCTACGACTTCTGCACTCTGCTGGAAGCTGAGATGAGCACGGCCTTTACCGAAGCCAAAGCCGTGGCTAAAGCAAAAATCGCGGCCATCGCGGCTTGACGTAAAAAGTGTCAAGCTGACATCTTGCGATTCGGGACGATGCCAACCGGAACTGAAATAAATGGCTCTAACGCTTTACGGGTCAACGACTTCCACCTAGGCGCCTACGTAACCCGCACAGATTAAACTTTGCTCGTATCTCCTGAAGGCCTTCATATTACGTCCAGGCGCCTGATTAACCGGCAAAGTTTAACAGTTTGATCTATGTTAGAGAGTTATCAAGAGTTACGTTGAGGCGCCTGATTAATCCGCATAAAGCGATTCGCGGCCGGCTCTTGATGGATGTGTTGCTCTGGTTTGTATTTGCGCAGGGCGCCTGAGTAATCGGGATGATCGCTAGAGTCCCAATCCTGCCGAGCATCTAGCTTTGTCGGTTAAGCGGGTTACGGGGACACTGTCGATTGGAAGCGATTTCCGATAGGTGCGAATTGAGGCTAGGAGCGTGTCCGAGAATTCACGTATGTCGGTGCTTTGGCCCTTGGTTTCCGTAGGGCCGCGGCTTTTGGCCTTGGCCCCGACCTCGGCGCACTATCCCCCTCAACCGACGCCGGCACTGTTGGATCGACGCCAAATCTTCAGCAGGTTGTGCGTCAAGCAGATCAATTGCCATTCAGCCGACACCTTTTCAAGGCCTCGTAACAGAAACTTGCGGATTCCACGCGCCGACTTGATCTGGCCAAATACCGGCTCGACGATGTGCTTACGTGCCGCGTACAAAGCCCGACCATTCGCCGAACGCAGTTTGTGCTTCATCTTTTCCTTGGCGTCGGCCTCAACCGAGAGAGCTGTCGCCGGAGCCGGAACTGACGCTTCATGGTGCTTCTGACGACCGACAGCGAAATGCGGGTCCATGCCGATCCGCTCCGTCTCCTCAACGGCCTTCTCGCTGAAATAACCGGAGTCGGCCGTGTTCGGTATCGGCGCCGGCTTGCCGTCGGCCCCCATCGGCCGCTCGATGCCTGCCGCGCTGAGATTGTTCAGCGCCGCCTGTGCCATCGGGACAGCCTGCTGCTTGTCATTCGCCTCGTTGGTTGCTTCCGCTGCCACGATGATCTGCTCCTCGCTATCCACCACCGCTTGAGCGTTGTACGAGTAATCGAACCCCTTATTGCTCTGCTTCATGATCTTCGATTCGGGGTCGGTGAAGTTGGTTTGCGCCTTCTCCTCAGGGTTGGAGTCGACCGGGGCAGGTTCTTTGCCCCGCCGTTGCCGCCCTTCCGCTTCACGCTTGGCTTGTTCTTCATCTCGCCGCCGTTGTTCTTCGTCTGCCTTCGCCCGAGCTTTGGCCTCCAGACGTGCTTTTGCCTCTTTAATCTTCGCCAATCTTTGCTCGCGCCGCTTCAGTTCATCAGGAAGTTCATCGCCACGACGGCTTCCCATCGCCGCATCTTGCTCGGCGTCGAGCTGCTCGGCTTGCTGCAGCAACTGCTCGATCTCGGTTTCCAGCCGGTTGATTTCCTTGCTCATGTATCCGTAGCTCATCGCCTTGTGTCGCGAGGCATTGGCTCCCATCTTCGTCCCGTCGGTGGACAAGTTCCCGAGCTTGACCATCCCCAGCTCGCCAGCCAGGCGTAGCACCTCCAGAAAGAGAGGCCGAAACGCGGCCGCGTGGATCTTGCGAAAATCGCTGATCGTACGGAAGTCAGGCCGATCGTCGCCGACAATGGCTCGGAAAGCCAGGTTGCGCTCGCAGGCCGCCGCGATCTTCCTGCTGGAGCAGACCCCGACCGAGTAGGCGTAAACCAAGAGGGTCACCATCATGGTCACGTCGAAAGGCGGCTGGCCACGCAGTTCACGGGCGTAATACTGGTGGAACGGCGTTAGATCGATCTGCGGAATGAGATCGATCAAGAAGAACACCAGGTCGCCTTCGGGCAACGCCTCGCGCGGTGAAATCGCCCCGTGGCAATTCTGTTCTGCGTCCCAGAGGCGGTAATTCTTGCGATGGTCGTCCATGACCTGGCTCCCCGGTTGTCGATCAAGATGATAAAACCGACCAGAATCAACAGTTTGCGCCGATCGATAAAACCTGTACAGATCAACCAATTCCAGCAACAGCAGGCACCGCCTTATTCGGACAGGCTCCTAGCCACGATCGCAGTCCCTACGCATCCACTGGAGCGACGAGTTCGTTCCGTACCCACTCGCGCAACCGCTCCTCCCACGTCACCAGATCGTTCGGGTCCTCTTCGAAGACCCACCGGATGACATCTTCGGGCCGCACGGGTATGAAGAGGCTTCGGGTCGCGGGGACATATTTTCCGTCGGGACCCAGTTGCTCGATCGACACTGACTTTTTGCACACCCGCCAGACTTCCTGTACTTGAAGCGCAGCATGAATTCCCGAACGGTCAATCTTCGGTGGCGAGATATCGACCTCAGCCGCCAGGTCCGGATTGGGATAATCGTCGATGTCGTCTGAGCGCGCTTCGTACCGTGCAGCCGCCAGCTTGGCGGCCTCGAAATAATAACAAAGATCCGATTCGATCGCCCGTTCGAGAGTCTTGCGCCTCCACGTCACTGAGCCCATGGGCTGGCGCCGGATTTTCAGCTCACTCGCGACGAACGTGATGAACAATTCCAGCAACGACTTTTGCCGCTCGTGGAGCGGTCCCGGGGTCATCATCTCGATGTCTTTACCATCAAAAGCGACGCGACACGTTCGGCTTTCACCGAGCGTCTCAGCCAGGCCTTCGTAGTCCTCCCATGTGACATCCGCGATAACCATGCGCGTATCGGGAGGAAAGCTGTTTAGCACGCTCGTGAGTGGCAGCTTGAAGACCTCGGTCGCTGACACGATCAATGCTCCTGAATCGAACCATCCAGCCCCGGCGCGGCACAGTACACGGATCCGCCCAGCTATAAATATAACCCCGATGGCGCACCTCGGCCAATCCCACCGCCGAGGGACTGGATCGCGGGTCAATCGAGCATTGAATAAGAGGGACCTGCAAGGACCGAGTATTTCGGTGATTCGCGGCCGGCCCCATGGTGGTGAGGAGTGGCAGCACCGAACGGCCATACGACCGGGCCCCGAATCAACCTTCCGCCGGCGAGGCCGTCCGAAGAAGGCTTCAGAGGCCCAGGTTTGACTCCGCAATTGAACGTCTCCGTTTTCGCGAACCGCCAGGCACACGAATGAGACGGCAGAGAGACAGACCGACCAACGAGTTGTGCAAATGAGTCAACCGCCAAGAAGCCAAGAGCGCCAAGGGGAAGCCAAAAAATCGACATGCAGCGAACTCGCTGCAAACTAATGAACATGTCAAGATTTTCACAACGTTAATTTAATGCTAGACTTGGATCGGACCTCTTTAACTTAAATTCCTGTAATCTTGGCGCTCTTGGGTTCTTGGCGGTTGAACAATCTTCCGTTTTCTTGGCGGTTACATGACTTGAACGCGTCTTCGCGGTCGGGGCGAGTGGATCACGATCGGCATCATTCCGACCTCCATTCGCCAACGTTCAACGCACCGGGATCATGAAAATGATCTCCGAGGCTTCTGACGCAGGACCTCGGGCCAGTGTTCGCGGAGCTCCGCATAAAACGGTCCTGCATCTGACTCTCTCGGCAACCCAGAAACCTGCCCGTCACCGAGTTCAACGATCAACCACGACTCGTCGATTCGCCGAGCTACGTCCATCGAAAAGAATCGGCTTCGCACAGCAATAGCGGTCTCGACGAACAACTCGAGCGGGGGACTGGTCCCTGCGTGGTCTCCAAACTCCCAATAGGGTGCCCAGAATATGGGCCGAGCATCCAGCCAGAAGATTCGATATTCCTCGGTCAGCGACATCCCGCTCTTGGGATGGACGCCCACTGGCCGGAATTCAATGAACTCGCGAAAGACCAAGCCTTCGTTAAGATCGTCGCCCTGGAGTTCGAGGAAGCGATTGACCACCCGCTCGACGACATTCCGATCCGCTGCTGACGGGATGAAGCAAGCGTCTGCCCACTCATGCTTTCTGGATTTCACAAAGTCCTTGATGATGACTGACCGGTCGCCAAACGGTGCGAGCACCTCCATGATTCGGTTAATGCTCAAATCGCCTGTCAGCCAAACAGATCGAGGCGTCAGTCGTTCGACGATCGGATAAGACTCGGGAAGATAGTGGCAATGCCGGTATTGGTCACGATCGTTGATCAAATGGATGTTCCGACTTGCGAGGGCGTCGTAGAGGACATGGTACTGTGGCGGCGTCATCATCCAGCCCCGGTACACGGCTATGACTGTTTCCGGCTGCTCCGGAATCCGTCGAATGACGCGGGCAACGTCGTCGCCCCGGATCAGGGCGTCGTAATCGACAAGAATGTAAGCCAACGCAAGTCGTTCAAGTGCGGCGACCTCGACCTGGAAGGAGCGATCGGGGCGGGCCGGTTCGAGAGGGTCACGGCATAACACGAAAAGCATTGTGGCGGCCCGTGAACGATCCTGGATCAGTGGGATGCCCCAGCATCTTGGAAATGCCGGGGCGTTTGAGACCTTTAAAGGACAGATCGCGTATTCGGGGATGCGACGCCAATCAAGGCGAACGGAAACGGCGAGACTATCGCTCGTAATGGGCTCTTTCAACCCCGTCAAAAAAAGCCCGAGTTTCGGCAGCATCGCTTGAACAATCGCCCGCTGCCGCAGGGGCACGGGTCGTTGCGGCCGAGCTTCTCGTTCAGTTCCTTGTCGCCGTGGACTGACCTCCGGCCCCGCTTGACGTGAGTTTCGCTAAGGGTAGCCTCGGCGCCGTTTAGACATGGTCTCGAAAGGAGTTCTGATCGTCTTGAAATTCGGGTCGCATGGTCCACCTCCTCTGATATGCTGCAAATCGGCGTCGTTCACACGAACAAGGCACGTTGCTCGATCCGTCTCGGACGGAGACATTCCGATTAACGATAAGGTTCGGAGGTCGGGAGCTACGGCGGAGAGCTTTTGCCGAAATAAGGTCCGTGAAACTGAAAGTGATAGTCTCGGCACGGGACCATCAGCGACAGAGGACAGCTTCTCGATGGACGAAAAACTGAGCGAATGGGGGAGACCCTATTATCGAGAGCCCGGAGGCCTTTGATCCGTCGGTCGGTCCGGACGCCGTCACGTCCTCGCCCGGCTTCAATTCCTTGATCCGGACATCCCGCCAGCGAACCTGAAACGGCCCCTGATCCCTGGGGATGCCATGGACCTGGAGACCGATGAACCCGCTCTTGTCCAAGTCGTCGGTGAAGTCGGAGGCGGCGATCCCATTAACCCACGACCGATAGCGATTCCCCTGAACGACAATCCGGTAGCGGTTCCAGCCGTCGTCCTGGAAGGCATGGCCGGCCTCTGCTTTGAGATCAGCGAGCCACTTGCCCCGTCGTCCTTCATCGTAAAACCGCCCCGCCGTGCCGGTCGCCTTGCGGGCAATCTCGCACTGCGGACCGTAAACGACCCCAGCCCTCTGGCGGTTCGCCGGGTCGGCGTCGTCCTTGCCATACACATGGCTACGAACCTGGATACCCGAGTTGAGCCGGGGGTCGCACTTGACGTCGAGTTCGAGAACGAAGTCCTTGAATTCACCCTTGCACAAGAAGGTGTTAGGGCTGCCTTCGACAGTCGTGCCAACGATCGCCCCGTCTTCGACCTTGTAAGACGCGATCCCGCCGTTGATCTTCCATCCATCGAGTGTCTTGCCATCGAATAGCGCCACCCACTCCGAGCCAGAGACGAAGCCGTTGACGCCTGGCAACAAAGCGAAGGCAAGCGTCATCATCGTGATCGTCAGGGAATTCTTGTTCATCGGCGGGCTCTCCTCGCTGGTAGCAGGTCACTCATTAGCGGTCGCCCCAATTTTCTCGACCTTGTGTCCGGGCGTCAAACCTCCGACGATTTCCGTGTCGAAATCGAGAACGATCTCGGGAAAATACGTCGATGCCGCCAATGAAACTCATGAGCGATGACGAGCTGGAGCGATCGGCGGTCGTGGCCAACTGTCGGATGAACCGGGAGCGGCGATTGACCGGCTCCAACGGTTACTCCAAGGAGATTGGCTTCGACCCGGTTGACTACCTGCGGGGACGAAGAGCCACCCACCATTCCGTCGCCTGGCTTGACCTCTGTTGCGGCACGGGCAAGGCGCTGATCGAGGCGGCAGGGATCACTCATTCCAGTGGCTTGAAGATCGAAATCGTCGGCGTGGATCTGGTCAGACTGTTCCATCGGCCCGACCGCAAGTTCACCGACCTTCGGCTCGTCGAAGCGTCGCTGGGAACCTGGCGTCCCGATCGACAGTTCGACTTGATCACGTGCGTCCACGGGCTCCATTATGTCGGCGACAAGTTGCGGCTGGTCTCCCGCGCCGCCTCATGGCTGGCCGACGACGGGTTGCTTGTGGCGAACCTCGACTTGAAAAACTTCAAGCTTGCCGACGGCCAAGCTGGAGGCCGCAAGATCGTGTCCAATCTACGACGAGCCGGCTTTGAGTATGACCGAAACAAGCGGTTGGTCATCTGCCGTGGTCGGAAAATCGTGAGGTTGCCTTACCGGTACTTTGGTGCGGACGACGGTGCTGGGCCGAACTACACGGGACAGCCCGCCGTCAACTCGCATTATCAGATAGAAGCGCCTGGCTTGAGTTAAACCATTTGCAGAGGCACGAACGAAGTCACCCAAGCTGTTTCGGCAATCGGCATGAATTCGCACCGACCAGCTCGCTTGGCGGATGAAAGCGTCTCTGCGCTGGGCACGTTGAAGGTGTTATACGCCCCGTGCTCGCTCCTTCCTTGTGACAAGGTTCCACGCCGTCGTTGCGGCCTTCCAGCCAAGCCACAAAGCCAACGGAATGATGAACACAAGGGGCAAGAAGACCGCCATGAGCCAGGTCCACCAGCGGGCGGCCCTTGCACCTCGTTCCTCTGGCACAGTTCAGGCGGGCAGGTACGCCATCAGCCCGTAGACGTAGACCCACATCCCGACCTGGATCAAGTTCTGAGGACCGAAAGTGATCGTCTCGGCCAGTGTTCCGTTCAGCCCGAACAAAAGTAGGACTTCATTCGGGCGGAAATCGTAACGGGAAAGCAGCCATCCCCAGCAGACGAACAGCGGGACGAAGACGATCACGCTGTTTGTGAACACGACCACGAAGTAGTTCTTCGAGACGGTGATCCGAGCGGCGTCCGTGACTTCGCCAAGAAGCGGTGCGATGTTGGTCAAGCTTGTCGTCACCGCCTCTTCCAGCATGGCGAAGGCGATGCAGAGCAAGACGAACCGAGTCCGCCAACCGAGGGGCACACGGGTTGCCCAGCGGACGAAGCGGTCCCTCATCCCCCACATGACCAGCCCGCCCAGGACACACCAGATGAGCACCAAGCCGTCGCCCATCTTGATGATGGCACGGTGATCGGGGTCGGCATCGTTCGACAAGATGAAGATGGTGACCGCCGTGATCGAGAGGATGCCCCATCCGGCGAACACAATGAGGAGAACACGAACCAGGATCTCTCTTGCCGGAAGTCGGAACCTCAAGTAAGCCAGCCCCTTCGTTTCGATGCCACTCATGGTCGTTTCCCGGTTGCGAGGCCAGGCAGGCCCTGACAACCGCCGAAGACAACGACTCGCCGCTTCTTGCCGGGGTTATCGTCGGCATGACACGCCCCCGCCAGAGACGGCAGGGCGAGTACGAGTGCCAATATTCGTCCGCTCATGCTCGCCCCGCAAACGCTGCTTGGA
The DNA here is from genome assembly GCA_963818265.1 of uncultured Planctomycetota bacterium. Lineage (GTDB taxonomy): Bacteria > Planctomycetota > Planctomycetia > Isosphaerales > Isosphaeraceae > CAWFRS01. Next base: position 283,923 of record CAWFRS010000002.1, read on the forward strand.
CCCGTAACGGGTTCGCGAAGACCGCTCAGTTCGATCTCATTCTCAACGACCTGGCACCCAGCGGAACTCCCCGTAGATCGGTTCATCGCCTCCGGTGCCCGCCGTTTTCAATTCGAGTTGCTGCACGTCGACCCAGCCCTTCAGTTGTTCCCCCTTATCCGTCAAAAACGCGTTAGCGGCCAGGGTGATGGTCCTCCAGCCCTTCTCAGGCTCCAGCGTCACCTTGAACGCATACTGAGTCCAGCCGATGGCAAACTCCTTCTCGTGCATCACCACCTGCAATGTCCTCGGTCCCCGGACATGAACCTGGAATTGAAACTCGGCATGTTCGGGACCACGCCATTTTGGGTCGCCCAGCTTGTGTGTGGTGATGGCGATCGGTCTCAGGACCGTAATCCCCGGCCGTCCTTCCGGTCCCAGGGCCGACGTCAAAAAACTGGGGACAGGCGAAATCGGATCGGTGGCGGGAGAACTTGTTACCCAGCCGTCTGTCCCCGTGGCGAAGTCGTCGATCAGGAGTGACGGCTGATCGGTTGCTCTGGCATGCCCAAGCGTTGAAGGAACCACCGAGACCAGATTCGTGCTCAGGCAGACTCCCGAGACGTAGATGACGTTTGCGAAGGCGAAGAGAGGCTGCCGAGGATCTTCGATCGGAAGTCTGGCAATCCACGCCTCATGCTCTCGTCGCCCGGTAGCCGACCGCCAGTAGCGGTTCTTGGGGTTGCGATTCTCGACGGCATAAAAGAGATCGACTCGGCTGATTGACTGCGAGTCGTCGGGCTTCACAAAAAGGATGGGAACACCATCCGGACCCAGTCGAACATCGGCAACGGGCGACTCTGGAAACGGCTCGCCGCTCTTGAGGTGGGCGTCCATCCAGTGCCGCAGGTCGGCTCCTTGCTCGGCGGCGATGTGGTGACGGTAGCGCGGCGTGAAAGCCCAGCGGACCTCGGCCGGCACCTGGGCGAGCGTTTGAAACGATCGGTCCATGTTGCCGTGCTGGTCGTTGGTGGCATCGAGGAAAAGCATCGGGCACTTCACCAGCCTGGCGTACGACTCCGACTCCATCGTCTTGCGCCAGAGTTTCGTAGCAGCATCCCCGGCTTTCGGATCTAGGAGCGTGTCCGAGAATTCACGTATGTCGGTGCTTTGGCCCTTGGTTTCCGTAGGGCCGCGGCTTTTGGCCTTGGCCCCGACCTCGGCGCGCACTATCCCCCTCAACCGACGCCGGCACTGTTGGATCGACGCCAAATCTTCAGCAGGTTGTGCGTCAAGCAGATCAATTGCCATTCAGCCGACACCTTTTCAAGGCCTCGTAACAGAAACTTGCGGATTCCACGCGCCGACTTGATCTGGCCAAATACCGGCTCGACGATGTGCTTACGTGCCGCGTACAAAGCCCGACCATTCGCCGAACGCAGTTTGTGCTTCATCTTTTCCTTGGCGTCGGCCTCAACCGAGAGAGCTGTCGCCGGAGCCGGAACTGACGCTTCATGGTGCTTCTGACGACCGACAGCGAAATGCGGGTCCATGCCGATCCGCTCCGTCTCCTCAACGGCCTTCTCGCTGAAATAACCGGAGTCGGCCGTGTTCGGTATCGGCGCCGGCTTGCCGTCGGCCCCCATCGGCCGCTCGATGCCTGCCGCGCTGAGATTGTTCAGCGCCGCCTGTGCCATCGGGACAGCCTGCTGCTTGTCATTCGCCTCGTTGGTTGCTTCCGCTGCCACGATGATCTGCTCCTCGCTATCCACCACCGCTTGAGCGTTGTACGAGTAATCGAACCCCTTATTGCTCTGCTTCATGATCTTCGATTCGGGGTCGGTGAAGTTGGTTTGCGCCTTCTCCTCAGGGTTGGAGTCGACCGGGGCAGGTTCTTTGCCCCGCCGTTGCCGCCCTTCCGCTTCACGCTTGGCTTGTTCTTCATCTCGCCGCCGTTGTTCTTCGTCTGCCTTCGCCCGAGCTTTGGCCTCCAGACGTGCTTTTGCCTCTTTAATCTTCGCCAATCTTTGCTCGCGCCGCTTCAGTTCATCAGGAAGTTCATCGCCACGACGGCTTCCCATCGCCGCATCTTGCTCGGCGTCGAGCTGCTCGGCTTGCTGCAGCAACTGCTCGATCTCGGTTTCCAGCCGGTTGATTTCCTTGCTCATGTATCCGTAGCTCATCGCCTTGTGTCGCGAGGCATTGGCTCCCATCTTCGTCCCGTCGGTGGACAAGTTCCCGAGCTTGACCATCCCCAGCTCGCCAGCCAGGCGTAGCACCTCCAGAAAGAGAGGCCGAAACGCGGCCGCGTGGATCTTGCGAAAATCGCTGATCGTACGGAAGTCAGGCCGATCGTCGCCGACAATGGCTCGGAAAGCCAGGTTGCGCTCGCAGGCCGCCGCGATCTTCCTGCTGGAGCAGACCCCGACCGAGTAGGCGTAAACCAAGAGGGTCACCATCATGGTCACGTCGAAAGGCGGCTGGCCACGCAGTTCACGGGCGTAATACTGGTGGAACGGCGTTAGATCGATCTGCGGAATGAGATCGATCAAGAAGAACACCAGGTCGCCTTCGGGCAACGCCTCGCGCGGTGAAATCGCCCCGTGGCAATTCTGTTCTGCGTCCCAGAGGCGGTAATTCTTGCGATGGTCGTCCATGACCTGGCTCCCCGGTTGTCGATCAAGATGATAAAACCGACCAGAATCAACAGTTTGCGCCGATCGATAAAACCTGTACAGATCAACCAATTCCAGCAACAGCAGGCACCGCCTTATTCGGACAGGCTCCTAGGGAGCCCACCTCGTCGGGATAGGTATTCCAGCCGACGCCGTAGATGGCGCACGTCGCCTTGACGCGACGATCCATGGCCGCCACCGGCCAGACGATCGTGCCACCCATCGAGACGCCGAAGATTCCGAGCCGGTCGGAGTCCACGCCCGGCGTTTGCTCCAGGCAAGTCAGCGCGCGCCGGGAAATGCGAGTCCAGAGGTACCAGGAGGACGCTTTCACGGACGGCTCGGTCGCCATCGCTTTTGCACCGGCATCCCTGTGATTGCCTTGCGTGAGCTTGCCCCAGTCGGTGAATTTGTCTCGGTCAGGCCAGGCACCACCCCAATTGAAGGTCAGGGAGGCATACCCTCGATCGTTCCAGAACCGGAGCCACTGCGGATTGACTGTCTGACCGCCGCCGTGAATGTGCAAGATGCCAGGCAAGTGATTCTTGCCTTCGGGGACACCGGAGATGGCGTACACCCTGACCCTGGAGCCCTGGTGAGTCATTCCGGTAAAGGTGAACTCGGTCAAGATTGAGCCATGTTCTACCCAACGTTTCGCGACTTCGATTTCTAGCGGCTCCGTGCTCGGATCGAAGCCCGCCCAGACCGCTTGGGGCGTTATCGGGGCCTGTTCGTCTGCCAGCCCAGGTACGACGACGCTGAGAAGCATAGTAAGCACGAGGCTCAATCGGGTGATGACATCACGGCATCTCGGCATGGGGGAACAATCTCCATCGAGGTCAAGCCGGGCTGACGATCTCAGGCACCGAAGCAGGCCGTCTGGGATAGGGAATTCAGCAGTTCGGTGTTGAATGTCGCCGGATCGCTCCCGTAGGGGGCGTGGCTCCCACCGACGTTGACGACCTTCCGACCGTTTTTCACCGAGCGAACGAGGCGATCAGCTTGCGTCTGGGGGATTACAGCGGTTTTCCCGCGTATTGCATACAAAATGCCTCGTTCCCGTGCTCGTAGCCCCGCAAAATTGACGGAAGCGATCACGATCATCCGCATGACCGAGAAGATGGATAGTCGAGGGCCATTTCACGGCATCACTCCCAGAAAAAACTGTAGGCGTTGATGCCATTCATGACTGCGGCCAGCCTGTGACAAGCTCGGGCGCCGGTTTCAAGCTGGGCGTGGAAGGCACAAGTCGCATCGTGATAACCTCTCGGAACGAGCGACTTCGATCTCACCCTCAGACGATCGCCCGGACGACGCCACCATCGACCCGCAGGGCGGCTCCGTTCGTCGCTGACGCTAGCGGACTGCACACGTAGACGAGCATATTCGCAACCTCCTCCACCGTCGCAAACCGCTTCAAAAGCGAACTTGGGCGGGCCGACTCGAAGAACTCGGCCTCGACCACCGAACGGTCCACACCCCGTTGTCTCGCCAGATCGGCCACGAACTGGGCCACTCCCTCCGATTCGGTCGGACCCGGCAGCACCGAGTTGACCGTGATGCCAGTCCCAGCCACCGACTCGGCAACGCCTCGGGCAATGGCGATCTGGGCGGTCTTCGTCATCCCATAGTGGATCATCTCCACCGGGATTTGGACGCCCGACTCGCTGGAGATGAAAACGATACGGCCCCAGTTCTTCCGGCGCATTCCCGGCAGATAATGGCGAGTCAGGCGCACGCCACTCATGACGTTCGTCTCGAAGAACCGCAGCCAGTCCTTGTCAGGGATCTCCTCGAACGGCTTGGGCTCGAAGATGCCCAGGTTGTTGACCAGGATGTCCGTTTCGGACAGTTCTCCCACCAGATGGGCCACGCCCTCGATGGTAGACAGGTCGGCGGCGATTCCCGAGACCTGCCCGTCACCGCCGAGGCCCCGGATCTGAGCGACGGCGTGCTCCTCACGTTCCTGCGACCGTCCGTTGACGACGACGGAAACGCCTTCCTTGTAAAGTCCTACCGCCGCGGCAAACCCGATCCCGGCGGTCGACCCCGTCACCAATGCCCGCTTGCCTCGCAGTTGCAGATCCATGTGAGCGATCCTCATTCTGGTTGTCTATTGTCGACCTCACTACGATAACCACGGCATGCCATGGAGTTGAAGTCGGACGCGAGAGTTCGCTCGCAATCTCCTTTCCCTAAACCGTTCTGATCGCCGTGGTCTGTCTCCCTGGTATCGGCCCTCATCGTTATGGCCACAACCTACCGGGGTTTGTCGCGGCCCACGCAGGGAAGGCTCTGGGCATTGGCGGTATTTCTCGGAATCGGACTGATCGTGCACATCGCATCAATTCAGACGATCGCCTTGCCGGCAATGTGTGTCTGCATCGCCATTGATCCGCCAGCGATATCACTCCCCGTGGATCGACTCGACTCGGGTTGAACGGTCTCAACGCTGAGAATCAGTAATGATCAAGCTTACCGCGGCCCCGGCCGTGATGGCTCATTGAGACCCCCCGATCGTCGATCTCAAGAAGACTTGTCGCGAACCCGTGGTGTCGCTAGAGTCGGTTTTGTTCAACAAGTGTTTTGCGTTGTTTGCACCCTTCTCTTACTGGGGCTGCGATGCTCAGTCTATTCGGCCCCGGCGTCCGGCTTTGCGACGGATGGAACCGACGTGAGGTGATGCGCATCGGCGGACTGGGGTTCCTCGGCGCCGGGCTAAGCCTTGCCGACTTGCTCGAGACGTCAGCCACGGCAAGAGGCCCAGTAGCGAGCGTCTCTTCGTTCGGCCGTGCAAAGTCGTGCATCCTTTTGTTCCTCATGGGCGGCCCAAGCCAGCACTCGACCTGGGACCCCAAGCCCGACGCTCCCGCCGAAGTTCGGGGCGTTTTCGCCCCGATCGCCACGACGGTTCCCGGCTTTTCGATCTCGGAGCTGCTACCTCGTACCGCCTTGGTCGCCGACAAGTTCTGTATCCTGCGGGCTGTTTCAACGGCTGACCACGCCCACTCTTCGAGCGGCTATTATATGCTCACAGGGCGGCCCCACCAGCCGATGAACTTCGAGAACGCCAATCCAGGGGCACCAAACGACGCTCCCTGCGTGGGAGCAGTGCTCCGCCGGATCAGCAAGGCCCGCGGCGGGTTGCCATCGTCTGTTACGCTCCCACACCGAATTTTCAACACCGATGGAAGTATCTGGCCGGGCCAGGACGCGGGGTTCCTCGGCCGAACATTTGACCCCTGGCTCTTGAACGCCCGACTGACGAAGGGGGGATACTCGATCCAGGAAATCGACCTGCCCGACGACATCGACCAGAGCCGCGTGAGACGGCGAAAACGTCTGCTCGACGGAATTGAGTCGGGGCTCGATACCGTCGATCACAATCTGTCGGCAGAGACTTTTGATGAACAGGCACGCCAGGCAATCGATCTCCTGGGTTCCTCTCAATCTCGCCAGGCATTCCGGCTGGAGGACGAGCCCGAGGTAAACCGCGAGCGCTACGGCGAGACACCCTTCGGCCAGAGTGTGCTCCTGGCCCGCCGCCTGGTGGAATCAGGAGTCCGGCTGGTGCAAGTCAACTGGTATCGAGGTCTCGACGAGCCGCCCGCCAACCCTTGCTGGGACAGCCATTCCAATGAATCATCTCGGCTCAAGGACGTCCTTGTGCCGCCGACCGATCGGGCTTATTCGGCATTGCTTGAGGACCTCGACCGTCGCGGGCTCCTGGACGAGACGCTTGTCGTGTGTATGGCCGAGTTCGGTCGCACGCCTCGTCTGGACGGTAACGGAGGCCGCGGTCACTGGGGCTCAGTATTCTCGGTCACGCTGGCAGGAGGCGGGGTTCAGGGCGGCCAGATTTACGGATCGTCAGACCGGATCGGGGCATATCCCGCCGAGGGACGTGTGAGTCCAGAGGACCTGTCGGCGACCATCTTTCATTGCCTTGGCTATGCCCCGCAGACCGAGTACCGAGACCCGCTCGGTCGGCCGCACCCAGTTAGCCGGGGCGAGGTGCTCCACGCCATCCTGTAAGAAATCAGCCTTCAACTCGGCTCCGATACGGCCGAGGTTAGCCGGCCCGGCACTCACGTTCATCGGGTTCGGCATTCCCAGCCTTTAAGGGGACGAACCGTCGCACAACTTGGCCCGCCATCCTTCGCCGTTCCAGGTAAGTGAGCTTCAAGGACCAAGGACGAGTCTGCGCTCACTTTCTGGATCATATCCCAGGTAATACCGGTCAATGGAACCTTGATTCTGCGCTCCCACGCACCGTCTTTTTGTCCCGCGAGTTTTCCGATGTCGATATAAATGAAACGACCGGCCGGCGGACCCTGCGTCAGCGATCCAGGAAAGTTGGGCAGCCCATCGTCACGGTTGTCCTTCACAGTCACGGCACAATCGAAGGTGAGGTCTTGACCCTTCGATGTCTGTTTCTGAATCGTTTCGTAAGAATGACCTTTGCCTTCTTGCAGCCCGAAGTCCACGCCAGAGGGAGGTGCATTCAACACGATGCGAAGTCGCAGCTCGATGTCCATTTGCGCCCATCCTTTCCGATCTACGCCTTTTGACTTCCGGAAACGAACCACGTGCTATCCCAGCTTGTCGCTTGCCATGGATCCACGAGAGGTGTCATCAACCAGATTGTCTCCCACGCATTTGTCGCCAATTTCCTTGCAGTCGCTCATCCGTCAGCATGAACCTGTCGGTTACTACGCGGTCCAGACTTTCTGGACCGGTTGTGTCGAACGACGACAAAATACGAGCGTCATTGTCTGAGGACGAGCGGCGATTCAAGAATAGACTCTGGTATGGGCACTGCCTGGATTGTTGACATGCCGGGATGAACGTGCTGCGACCGAACTCGCCTTTGCTGCGCATACTATCCATAGAGGCCATCGAAAGGCAGTTCACCCTGCAGGACACCCATGGCCGAGAAAATCAAGGACTTCATCGCACGCCACATTTTCCATCCGCTCCAAGGGATGACCCTCGGCGACTGGTGGGCCATGCTGCGGCGGCATCGCTTCGCCGTCGACCTTCAGCACATGCCTCGTGCGCTGGTCCAGACTGCCGTCAGCGCCTCCAACTCGGTCAATGCCCGGATCGAGCGATGGCGGTTCGGGCGGCGGATCGAGGCCGCCCGTGTCGAGGCCCCTCTGTTCATCCTCGGGCACTACCGCAGCGGGACCACGCACCTGCACAACTTGCTGGCCCTCGACCCGCAGTTCGCCGCACCGACGTTCTTCCAGACGCTCAACCCGCACACCTTCCTGAGCACCGAGCATCTCGTCGCCCCGATCGTCGACCGCCTCGTCGTCCGCCGGCGCTACCAGGACGCAATGGCCCTGGGTGCCGGAGTGCCGAGCGAGGATGAATTCGCCACGTGTGCGATGACGGGCCTGTCGCCGTACATGGGCTGGTGTTTCCCCGGAGACGGGGCCGACTACGACCGCTACCTGACATTCCGGGATGTCCCAGGAGATGAGGTCGGCCACTGGAAGCACGCCCTGACGCAGTTTTTGAAAAAGCTCACGGTGAGATACGGCCGCCCGCTGGTCCTCAAGTCGCCCCCGCACACCGCCCGCATCCGGCTGCTCCTGGAACTTTTTCCCGACGCCCGGTTCGTTCACATCCACCGAAACCCGTATGTCGTGTTCCGCTCAACAAGGCACATGATCCGTGCGGTGCAGCCCCTGTACCACCTGCGGGATGGACCGATGCAGGACGGGGCCGACCGGATCATATCGGTCTACACGAGATGTACGATGCTTACTTCGAGGAACGGGGACTGATCCCCGACGGGCGGTTCTGCGAAGTTGGCTTCGATGATCTGGAGCGTGAGCCTCAACGCGTCGTCGGGTCGATCTATGAGTCGCTCGGCCTTCCGGGGTTCGACCAGATCAGGCCCCGACTGGACGGCTACCTCGGCTCGATCGCCGGTTATCGCAAGAACCGCCATGAAGAGCTACCCGATCAGCTACACCGTCGCATCGCCCAGGACTGGGGCCGGAACTTCGACCAGTGGGGGTATGAGCGCTGAGAGACCGATCCCGTGCTACTGGCCGATCAGGGATAAGGACAACGAGTGATGAACCGTATCTTCTCCGCCGAGTCCTTGATCCACGGTACGGGGGTGTTCTCGTCGGTCCACTTCCAACCTGGCGAAATCATCCTCAAAATCGACGATTCTCGGGTCGTGTCTGATGCCAGCCCGCTCGATCAGGCGAGGGGCGAACTCGAGCATCACTGCGACTACCTGGCCAGCGGCAAAGTGGTCTTGATGCAGGCCCCCGAGCGGTTCATCAATCATTGCGGTCACCCGAACACGTTCATCCGCACCTTCTCCGAGGATCGCTATGTCGTCGCTCTGCGGGAGATCCACCCCGGCGACGAGATCACGTATGACTACTGCATCAATGGCGACAGCGACACTGCGTGGGACTGCTCGTGATGCCGCAAGAGTCATATGACCGGTTTCTTTCTTCTGCCCGTCGATGTTCAGGCGCGCTACCTGGCATTGCTCGACGACTGGTTCACCACCGAGCACCAGACGGAAGTGAAGAGCCTGAAGCAGCACATTGAAGAAAGACATTGGTGAGTGCCCCTATCCAGCTTCCGGTTGTTCATCCGAACGTTCGCTCCACCCAGTCCACGCCGAAGGCGGTCAATTCCTGGGCGTCGAACAAGTACGACCTCGCCGTTCCCACCAGGCCTGTCATGCCATCGCCGGCCGCCAGGTATTCGTCGACGATAGTATCGAAGTAGTCACCCCCACCCCAATCCCTGATGCCATCGCACGTGTCGAACTCATCGACATCGACCCAACGCTGCAGGCCGTCTACGATGACCGGCATCTGGTAGCGGACCACCCGCTTGTCGGACACGTCGGCCAGGCACTCGGCGTAGTGAAGCAGCGTCACCGAGTCGAACGGCGTGCCGAGTAGAAGAACTTTGCCGCCAGTCTCGCAAAGCTTCTCGAGCGGTGAGCCCGGCCCGAAGCCATGGTCGAGTGGGTGATCCGCCATAAGCCACTCGGCCTTGGCCCCGACGGCGGCCATTGATTTCTCAGGGTTGGCGCTGCGGCGGGCACCCCTGCGCCTGATGCCCGTCATGTCGGTGATCGCCTACCTTCCGGGGTCGATGTCCTCCCGCTCGAACACCTTCAGCCCCTGCCACAGCCCCTCGACCGACTGGGCCGTCTCCGACGGCGTGTTCGGGATCGGGATACCGCCATGCGGGTAGAAAGGGCTGAACCGCACCCACGGCTCGGCGCCCCTGGAGGTCACGTCGATGATCGCCGCGCCGGGCCAGCATTTCTCGACGCCAGCGAGCTTCTTGCGACGGCTTTCGACGGCGACGGTCATCGATTCGTTGCCCTCCGCCTAATGCTGAAGCTCAGCGGAAGCGAACCGCCAAGAGAGCCATGATAACAGAGGAAGCACCGCGGCGGTGCGGGGTCTGCTGCAGTGCGAGGTTAACCCATCGAGCCGCCTTCGGCGGCTCCCTCACGGCCCGTGAACTTTTGGGGGAAATCAGGCTCCTACCGCTTTTGCCTTATCTTATACATTACGGCGGCGCGAGTCAGTGGCCCTTTAGACTCTGGTGCTTACTGCCCGAAGGTTAGCTTGGCCCGAGAGGCTTCGCCCTTGTCATTGGTGACTTGCCATGCCGGGTCTTCCCGCCGTGGTATTGATCCCGTTGGGGAGACTTTAAACGTCCCCGAAACTCCTCTTGGCTCGCGACGCCTTGTGGTTTCACCCCCCCTCATCCGCGAACCGGAGACATCGATGGTCGTCCCCAACGAAGACCCAGAAGCCGAACAAGCCCAAGAAAGCCAAGCAAAACGAAGTCGCTTCCGGTCCCGGTTCCCACCTCTTCGGTGACGCTCCATGTCATCAACCTGGACGCGGCCGGAATCGACGTCCATTCCGACATGCATATGGTCTGTGTCCCCGCCGACCGCGGGCCAAACCCCGTCCGGCAGTTCGGCGCCAACACCGCCGACCTTCAGGAGATCGTCGCCTGGTTGAAGGACGGCCGCGTGAAGACGGTCGCGCTGGAATCCACCGGCGTCTACTGGATTCCTCTGTTCGAGCTCCTCGAATCCGAGGGCTTCGAGGTCAACCTGGTGGAACCGGGGCAGCTCTCGCGTTGCGGTGCCCGCCCCAAGACCGACGTGCTGGACGCCCAGTGGATTCAACGGTTGCACCCCTACGGCCTGCTTGCGTGCGTCGTTTCGGCCTTCGGACTTCGGTGCTGGCGCTGCGCGCCTACTGGCGGCAACGGCAGATGCAGGTGCGCTATGCCGCCAATCATGTCCAGCACATGCAGAAGGCCCTGGAGCAGATGAATGTCAAACTGACCGAAGTCGTCAGTAACATCACGGGGCTGACCGGGATGCTGATCATCGACGCCATCCTGGATGGCCAACGCGACCCGATCAAGCTAGCTAAACTGCGGGACGAGCGCTGTCATCACAGCGAGCACCAGATCGCCCTGGCCTTGCAAGGCACCTGGCGTCCCGAACATCTCTTCGAGCTTAGGCAGGCGCGTGACTTGTACCAGTTCCATCATCAACAGATCACCGAGTGCGACCAGCAGGTCCAGGCCGAGCTGGCCAAGTTCGCCAACCGGGCGGGAGCGAAGACGCGAACCGCCAAGCCGCGGCAACGCGGCCGCAAGAGCAACGACGTCCGGTTCGAGGCGACGGGCCCGTTGTTCCGGGCGTTGGGCGTGGACCTGACGGCGATCGAGGGGATCGAGGTGGGAACGGCCCTGGTGATCTTGGCCGAGATCGGGGTGGACGTCAGTCGGTTTCCGACGGAGAAGCACTTCGCGAGCTGGCTGCGGCTGTGTCCGCCGCAGGATGAAAGCAATCGAACCAAGCGACGCCGCGGCCACCGCAAGGGGACCAACCGAGTCGCGATCGCCTTGAGAATGGCGGCGCGGTCGGTCGGCCGGACGATGACGCCGTTGGGCCTGTTTTACCGGCGGATTCGCAGCCGCATCGGTGGACTGGGAGCCGTCAAGGCGACGGCCCACAAGTTGGCGTGCTTGATCTACCGGATGCTCAAGTACGGCCAGGAGTACGTGACCCAGTCCATGGAAGAATACGAGGCCAAGTTGAAGGCCAAGATGCTGGAGACGCTCAAGCGGAAGGCGGCGTCGATGGGCTTCGGACTGAGTCCGCTGCCCACGGAATAGATGAGCCAATCGAGGCCGTCGCCCGCGCGCGACCGGTCTGTGGCTATGCACAACGCCGAGGAACCCACTCCTCGGGCATCCGTGAGCGATGCCGGGGTCCGGGGGAGCTTTGCGCACCGTGGAGGATCAAATTGATGAAAAACGTGGAAAGATTCAACCAATATCGATAACTCAATGGGAAAGTTCATGGGGAGGCGTCGTGCCTCAGGGTGGGCTCAGAGTCCTTGGCTTGGGTCATCGAGTGCTCGTTGGCGATGAGTATCACGTCCGGCCGTACTCCCCTCAGGCTCGCGGATTTCGCCGCTGAATACGCCAACTACCTCCGAGACGCGGAATAATGCCACAAGAACCTCGCCGCCGTCGGCTCGGGACAAAATGCCGTACGAACCCGAGTCGGTCGAGTTCGAGGCATTTTGGACGTACTTCAATGCGTGACCGAACACTGTGACGGTTCGCTTGTCGCGCAATAGTACCGTGAATCGCCTGCGATCGTTGAACGAACTGCGAGAGAACCTCAGCTCCAATCGCTGATCGGAAGGCGTGTTCGAGTACGAGACATAGCAGGTGGATGGAGGGACGCAGTTCTCCGAAACCGGGGCCGGAACGATAACCTCGCCTTCCCCTCCATACGGGGTGACGGAATGTGGGTTGCGTTTGTTGCAGAGCGCCGCGATTCGGGCCAGGGCGGCACGGAAGACGGACCTCGGAAGAGGCACCTCGAGTGCGTCCCCCGTATCAGTGCCAAGTCGACGGACGATGCAGTGACTGTCTTGAAAGTTGATGCGGAGTTGATGTACTCGGCACAACCCCAGCAGGTCATCGACGAGGCCCACGACTCCGCGCGGCGACGGCCTGAAAGCGTCTTGAACTCTCTCGACGAAGTGAATGGAAGTGTTCATGTGATACTCCTAATCTGTGCCGTCGTGGCGACTCTCGGCCAGATCGATAGGAGTTCTTCCAATCCGGAACCAGGGTCGAATTGAACCAATCCTTGTGTCAGCGGAAACCACTCGGTCGCCGCGCGTTGCACGACGTCATCCGGCACCTCCAGTATCAGGATAACAGGCCCGCCCTCATCGGGGAACTCCCCTGCCTTCCCCCGGGCGTAATCCTCCGGCTCACCAAAGAGGAATGGACCTGATTCCAGGTAGAGCGAGAAGCCGTCTTCCAACGACTGGCCACCAAATTCCAGATAGCGAGTATCAGGGCCGAGATCGACGATCTGCTCTGCTCGGCGTCGAGTAGTCCCATGAAGAAGGATCATCACGTCGATGATACCAGCATTGGGCTCGGGAATCACCAGTCTCGCGCTGGGTAACTCTCCGCCGCCTAACGAATAAGCTCAGCGGACCCTCACCGCCGAGATACGCGATGATAGCACAGTGGACGTCGCGGCGGTGCGGGGTCCGCTGCCTCGCAGAGGTTAACCCATCGAGCCGCCTTCGGCGGCTCCCTCACGGCCCGTGAACTTTTGGGGGAAATCAGGCTCCTACCGCTTTTGCCTTATCTTATACGTTACGGCGGCGTGTGTCAGTGGCCCTTTAGACTCTGGTGCTTACTGCCCGAAGGTTAGCTTGGCCCGAGAGGCTTCGCCCTTGTCATTGGTGACTTGCCATGCCGGGTCTTCCCGCCGTGGCATTGATCCCGTTGGGGAGACTTTAAACGTCCCCGAAACTCCTCTTGGCTCGCGACGCTTTGTGGTTTCACCCCCTCGTCCGCGAACTGGAGACATCGATGGTCGTCCCCGCCCGCGTCCGGTCTGTGGCGACGCACAACGCCGAGGAACCCACTCCTCGGGCATCGGTGACCGATGCCGAGGTCTGGGGGAGGTTTGCGCACCGTGGAGGATCAAATCGATGAAGAACGTGGAAATTTTCAACCAATACCGATGACTCAATGGAAAAGTTCATGGGGACGCGTCAGTGGTCCGCCGCCGCCATGATGCAAAGCTCCTCCTCGGTGGGCAGCACAAAGATGATGCCGAATCCTCGGCACAGCGGCCCCAACCGGACGAGCTCCGCTTCGCCCGACCGCACGACCAATTCACCGGTGTCGGACTCGGGTGCGTGAACGGCTTGGATGCTCAAGGGGAGGCCCACCGGCGTCTGGAGCCCGTCTATATATCGTTCGAACAGGCCCCGAGTTTTCTTGCGAGGCAGCAGGAGCCCCTCGAAGAGCACGGCGGTCGAGCGGCCCCCGTTGAAAGTCTCGACACGCAGCCGCACCGCTCGCCTCCGAGCCGTCTGACGTGGAAGCTCAGCTCAGCGGACCCACCCCGCCGAGACAGCCGATGATAGCATAAGAAAGCGGCCACGGTGGGATGAGTCCGCTGCAGCGTGAGCTAGGCTGCGGAGTCACCACGCCTTCGAGGCCTCCACTGCCGGCCAGAGCCACCAGAGCAATGTGAGCTGCCCTGCGAGCACGATGAACAGTGCGACGATCGGTACTCGACGCCAGAGCACGACGACGCAGCCGGCAACGGCGGTCGCTGCCGGAAAGACCGCGGCAGCCGGTCGCAAGAGTACGCAGGCCAAGGCGACGAACGCAAGAACGGGCGGCGACGAATGCAAGAACGAGCGCGAAGTGCCAGATCCTTGGGGCAGGTCGACGAGGAACAATCGCTCGAACCGTCTCCTGAGCCGCCTGACGATAAACCTCAGCGTACCGGACCGCCGGGAATGACCTCAAGACTACCAGAAACCGTTCGCGGCGGGCGGGGTCCGCTGCAACGCGATGTCAGGCGGCTCCTTTAGTCGAGGGACCAGCAGCGACGCCGGCTCTCGCTGAATTTCCCGCTTGCAGGTAGCAACCGAGGGACTCACCAGCCTCGTAGGGGCCGGCTACTGAAAACGCTACGGTTCATGACACGCCTTAAAAGCGCGCGGCGGGGTCGAATCTGCTAGATAATATGTGATTGCTTTGCTCGTGTGGGGTAGCCTGTTGCCCGTTCTTTCTGGACATTTCGTGGACGAAAAGCGGCTTGAAGGAGAACGACTTTCTTTCAGAACGACCCCATTTTTTTAATAGCGTCATCGTCCGAAATCGCGGAGTAGAAATAAATCTTCGAGGAGGCCGCTTGAACTTCCGGGCGGTTTCGCCGATATTTTTGCTATCATGGCGGATTCCAGCGGGCAGCCGCACGGAGTGAGACCAAGACAGACAACGACGCTGCGTGTGCGTGCGACTCTCTTGGCCGACTGGATCAGTGGCGATCCTGGTGATTGTGATTCGAACTCGACGTCGTAAGCAGCACACATAGAAGCCCGTTGGCACACCGGCGATGAGCCGCCGGAGCGTCAAACGATCGCCGACCTAACAACACAAGCCAGTCGCTCCGGGATTCGAAATCATGGAATACAAACGAGGGCGTTTCGCGCACCGCCGCATCTCCTACGTGCCTTACCTCGACGCCCTCGAGTCGCGGCTGGTCCTTACGTCGCCGACATCGACAAGCTTGAACCAGCTCGTCGTGGAATACGCCAACTCCCACCTTGGCGATCATGTCGGCGGCGGCGAGTGTGCGCAGCTCGTCGAAGAGGCCCTGCGGGTCGCCGGGGGGAACTTTGTTCCCCAAAGCCCGGGGAATGGTGATTACATCTGGGGCGAATTGCTCACGGTCATCACACCCGGGCACGACAGCAACCCCACGGTCCGCTGCACCCCCGGAGACATCATCCAGTACCAGGATGTCTCGCTGTCCAGCGGCTCGGCGACGCCCCAGCACACCGCGATCGTGGGTCAAGTCGACAGCAACGGCCGCCCAACCCAGATTTACGAGGAGAACGTCGCTGGCGATCGCCATGATCGGTATGACGCCGAGTCCGTCAACTCGGCGACAGTCCTCGCTGGAACGATTCATATCTACCGGCCGACTGTGCGCAGGATTCGCCTGGGAACACCCAGTTCCTGGTTGTGAACAACACGAGCACCGCCCAGACCGTTACCGTTTACGACAATGGGCGGGTCTCGGGTACGATCAACCTCGACGTTTACGACACGGCTGGAAGTAATCCGAATGGTTCCATTCCAGCCTCCGGATCACTGATGATCGGCGTCGACGGCCACGAGGTCCCGCTGACTAATGCCGGTGGTTATGAAGTGTATTCGACGGGCGGCGGTGCCTCGATCCGGGCTGAGAATGACGGAATCGGCACATCGATGACACTCACCGGGGCGTTCTTGACCGATGGATCCGAATCACAGGCCGAGCCGGGCCTGAACAAGACGATGACGTTCGACAAGGTGATTCAAGGAGATTCCGACACGTGCCGCTTTCGATGCCACGCTCTCGGCAGTCGCCCTGAGCAACTTCAACCTCGCTTCGGGGATCTCCATCCTTTCGCAGAACAGCCCGACGGACATCGTCTACGACATTCGCCTGTTCGAGCCCGCGCCGGGCGGAGCGACCAAGCCGGTCGAGGTCCCGGTCGAGTTCAACGGCACGTTCGAGCCGGGCGACGCCCGTTCGAGCGATCCCGATGAGTTCTGGCCCACCCTGTACCAGCGCCCTATCTGAGCCTGGAGGATTCACTCGGTCAGGGATGGCAAAACGCGACGACCGCTTTCCAGGCACTCACGGGCCAATCCGCAACCTACGAGCAGATGGCGAACGTGACTGCCGCTGAGATCTCGCTCCGACTCGACAATGGAACGCCCGTGGTCGCGGGCACCGAGAACAGCGGCGACCCGTACAATCTTGACCCGGCGCAGGGAGTGATTGGCAACCATGCCTATACCGTCGTCGGCATCACGTCCAGCGGGGGGTCCGCGGAAGTGACCTTGCGTAACCCGTGGGGACAGAACTCCACGGCCGAATACGCCGATTCGATCGGCGGCGCCAATGACGGCATCATCACGATCTCGTGGGCGACCTTCACCGAGTACTTCGAAGGCATTACCTGGCGGCCCATTTCTGGCCCGTCGATCAACTCCCCGCAAGCGCCTGGCCCGATATTCAGTAACTCCTCTCCAGGCGAGGTCTATGCGTACGTCGGACAACCCGTCACGCTCGACCTCTCGGCCGTGTCGCCCCAGGGTGGTATTGTCTACTACAGCATGATCGGAGAGCAGGTCGGATCGCTGGGGTTCAACGGCACCTACACGTGGATCCCCGGCCCGAACGACCTCGGCGACCATGTATTGGAAGTTCTGGCCCGGACTGCGCCCACGAGTGCAAGTAGCGAGTTTTTCAATGTGTACGTAAACCCGACCGAGCCGACTGTGGGCGGGCTGACGGTGAACCCGACGTCGATCGACGCATCAGGGACCGACAAGCTCACCCTCCAGGCCACGAATGTCTCGGCCCCGGAAGGAACATTGCTCAAGGTCGCCTTCAGTCTGGACGTCGCGGGTCCCGCGGGCACGGGCCAGACGGATACTTACCTTGGCTCGGGCACAGCCGCGTCGAATTGGACGTGGAGCGGCTTCGTCGGGGGCCTCGCTCCGGGTTCGTACACCGTTTCGGCCGTCGCCACCACGTCCGACGACTTCTACTTTTCCGAATCGGCACCGGTCACCGCGGGTCTGACCGTGACACCGGCGCCCGATTACGAGCCCACGATCAACCGCACGGGCTCCGAGGTACGCGTGGCCGAGAACGCCGCACCATTGATCGGGCTGGGCACAATCACCGACGACTCGGGCAATGTCCGCGTTTTCTGGACCGAAGTCCCAGCTCCGTCCACTCAGTACATGAGCGAGTACAACTCGGGCGGCACGCTCGTGAAGGGCCCTGTCCAGCTCGCGACCCAGGTGGCGATCGTCCAGCTCGAGCAGGCGACCTTTGTCGGCTTGCCGGACGGATCGTTCGACGAGGTATACAGCTCGACCGGGGCGCTCAAGGTTCAGAAATATAGTGGCTCGGGCATCGCCGAGGGGGGGCCGATCACCGCGGCGATCGGCGTTCAGCTCGACCAGACTTCCTGGCTCCAGGCGGCTGCCGACGGATCGGGAAATCTCCTGCTGGCCGTCAGTGATGCGGTGGACAATGTCTATGCGGTCTCGGTGTCGGCCTCGGGACAGGTTACCCGCTCGGTGTGGCTCGTCAGTCTGGAATCGAGCAACAAGCTGAGATTGGATTCGGTTGCGCTCGACGACGACGGCGCTGGGGTGATCGTGTGGACCGACTTTGACCAGGAGGCGATCATCGCGCACCGTGTCACGGCTGCCGGACTCTCGATTGCGGCGGGCCAGTTTACCGTCTTCCAGGATCCGACGGTCGACGAGGCGTCGGCCGGAGTTGACGACAGTGGCAATGTCACAATCGTCTACGATACGCAATATGGAGTCAATTATCGTCGTTATGGTGGCGACGGCACCAGCGACAGCGGCGACCAGCTCGTCTACACGAGCGTCAACGACGGGCCCGAAAACCCCCGGGTGGCTGTGACATCGGGGGGCTGGGCGTTCGTCGCGTGGGACGACCCGAAATACTACGGTTACGGCGGAGCGTTGACGGTTGGTAAGTTGATCAATCCCGAAGGACAGGTGCAGGGATCGCTGGTTCCGGCGCCGACCGACGGCATCGCGGATATCATGGGCGGTATTGCGATGAACGACCAGGGGAGGATCTTCGTCGCGTACTCCAATTTGTACAATCAGAACATCGGTGGTTACGCAGTTAACATTTCCAGCTTCTGGGCCGATATGGAGCCGGCCTTCGGCGGCCCGTACCAGTTCACGGTGCCGCTGGAGAGCGCCGCGGGGACCGTGGTCGGCACAGTCGCCGCAATCGACCCCGATGGTGAGCACGTGACTTACAGCCTCCTCGGCTCGGGCGCCTTCGCGATCGACTCGACGACCGGGGTGATCACGGTCGCCGATCCCACCGTTCTTCAAACGGCCGCGGTGACCTCGTACACCCTGACTGTCCAGGCCAATGACGGCTATGGCGACGCCAACGTGCGGCCCGTGACGAACGTGGCGATCATGGTCAATGACCCGACGCCGCCCGTGATCACTCCGATGCCGAACTGGACGATCGACGCCGACGAGTCGGTGTCGCCGGTGATCCAGGCAAGTGACCCCGACGGCTCCGCGGTCACTTTTTCGGCGGCCGTCGGCGATGGCGCATCGGCAACCGCCAGCATCAGCGGCAATGACGTGATCGTCACGCCGTTCGTTGGGTACACCGGGACATTTCCCGTGACCGTGACGGCCACCAACGGCCTCGACTCGGCGACAACGACCTTCCAGGTCACGGTGGTGAGCCCGATTCTCGCGCCGGTCAATGACATCACGACGCACGTACCTGTATCGCTGAAGCTCAATGGTTCTGACGCCAGTGGTGCGGCACTGACCTACTCGGCGGCAACCGCCGGGGGCGGTCCGCCGCCCGCAACCTTTTCGATCAACAACAACGTGGTGACAATCGCGCCGACACCCGGCTACGCGGGTACTTTCACCGTCACCGTGGCGGTGAGCGACGGCCCCGACACGGCCTCGCAGTCATTCCGGGTGACCGTCCCGCAAACCCCGGTCCCCACGATCACCAGCCTGAGCCCCGCCATGGCAACGGAAGGGAGCGGTCCGATCACGCTCACCGTCACCGGCACGAACTTCGCGAGTGGCTACTCGGTGCTCTGGAATAACACGGCACTTGGCACCATCTTTGTCAGTGCGACGAGCTTGACCGCGACTATCCCCGCATCGGACCTGACGCAAGGTGGCGCTTTTGCCATCGCGATCGGCTACTTCGGCGAAACCGCGCCGGGCTCGAAGACGTTCACGATCGCCGCGCAGCCTGAAATCAGCGGGTTAAACCCGGCCAGCGCCGTAGTTGGCAGCGGCCAAATCACCATCACCGTCAATGGCGAGAACTTTGTCAACGGCTCGACGGTCCTCTGGAACGGAACCCTGCTCGGGACGGTGTTCCTCGATTCCACAACGTTGACCGCGACCGTTCCCGCCACCGATCTCGTCCAGTCGAGCACCGACGCCATTACCGTCAGAAATCCAAAGGATATGACTTCGAACGTCGTGTCTTTTAATGTCGTCGGACTGCCGGCCATTCTCAGCTTGAGCGCGGTCAGCGCCACCCAAGGAGCAGCGCAATTCAAGCTTGAAATAACCGGGACCGACTTCGTGAATGGGTCCACGGTTTTCTGGAACGGCACGGCGCTCGGCACATCGTTTGGCGACGCGGGAACCCTCGAGGCGACCGTCCCCGCCTCTCTTCTCGCGTCCGCGGGCGTTGCTAGCGTGGTCGTCGCGAACCCCGGCAATGCGGTGTCGGAGGCAACGCTATTCACGATCATCGGCACAGGGCCGCCGCTCGTCACGACAATCGCGGCCGGTAGCCAGTCGCCAGGCGGTCTGATGTCGATCATCGTTTCGTTCAGCGAGCCGATGAATGCGCAGTCGGTACAGAGAACCGGCGCATTTAACGTTCTTGGCGCGGTGAAGAAACGGGGGCGAACGCTCTACACCAAGCGCCTGGGCTTCAGCGTCACGTATCAACCCCAGACCATGTCGGCAACGATTACCTTCTCGGCGGCCTACAAGGGCGAAGTCAAAGTCACGGCCAAGCGCAGGACTCGCGAGCGCCAACGGTCTGGCGACCGTCAAGCCGTCAGCGCCAACGGTAATTTGGTGACCGAGAATTCCTCTTCCTGCTCTATCGGTTTGTCGTTGTGCCCGTGTTCTGGAGCAGATCATTCGGCTGGCGGCCAATGCGCGATCGAGGTTAGCGTCCGGCATCACCATGTACGTAAGTAAGTGCCGAAATCGCCGCCGCTGAGAGTCTGCCCCGAAAGCGGAGGGCGACGCACCGCCCTGACGGGTGATGATAACATGGATGGAAGGCACCGCGGCGGTGCCGCGTCCGCTAAAGCGCGAGGTCAGGCGGTCCCCTAGCGGTACTCTCGCAACAGTTCGCCATCAGCACCGTAGACTTCGGCCGTGTAGGCTACCCCCGCGTCCCTGAGAGCGGCAAGGCCATACTCGGCGTTCTCCTGCACGTCGGCCATCGGGCCATGCAAGAGGATCGGTGACTCGGCCTCGACGACCAGCTCGGCGACAGGGCCGATGACCTCGTAGTCCGACCAGCCGGACTTCCGAACTCGCCAGCCCAATAGCCCGAACAACTCAGCAACCTGCCGGCGTGATAGGGCCGTATACGGGGAAGCGAAAAAGTTGGAGCCGTCGGGGATGTCGCCCATCGTTTCTGCCGCATTGCAATAAAGCTCAGCGGACCCGGCCACGGACCAGCGAGCTACGAGAGAAAAGAAAGTGCGGCCCATGGCCGGTGTCCGCTGCAACGAGGTTAGACGCCGCGCCGGTCGCCATCAGTGTCGGATCGGCCTGAGACCAGGATGCGACTCGCGATGGCGCCGATGGACGCGAAGAGCACGGTCATCAGGGCGTGGAACACCCCATGATAGAAAGAGCGGCTCCTTCCCGTTCCCGTGAAGACGAGGAATTCTTCCTGCCCACCGACGGGCATCTCGACCAGCCCCGGATCGATCTGGAGCAGGAGCCCGTTCGCGGCTCTCGACAGGAAGCGGGCCGGGCCGAGGCCATACTCGCCCCCCCAGGGACTGAGGCAGAGCAGGAAATAGGCCCAGCCGAAGACGGCGAACCCCAGCCATGCGGGGCGGGCTGCACCACGGATCAGGGCCGCGCCCACGGTCGCTAGACAGATTGCCCCGAGGGCCGCGAGAATCATGACACTCGCCCAGATGGCGGTGGCGCCTCGGAGCGCTGCGATCCCCACGCCAATGAAGAGGACCAAGGTGAGGAGGTCTCGGATTGAGATCCGGAGCCGTGCGGCCGCATCACGCATCTGAGTCCTCCGTCTGATGCCGCCTGACAACAAAACTCAGCGAACCGGCCCGCCGAGAGAAAGCGATTGAACTCCCCGAACGCGCCGCGGCGGACCGGGTCCACTCCAGCGCCAGTTTAGATCTCACGACGCTCCGGTGAACGCGCGGGCCGCGGCCTGCGGCAACTCGACCGCCACGAAGCACTCCGACGTATAGAGGTAATCCTCGCCCGACTCGTCGACAACGCGGACGAACCCCCGCGACGTCGCGAGGGGATCGGGCAGCGCCGATAGACCTTGCGGACCTCCAGCGAGGCGGGGTACCCGTCATTATTCACACACAGGAGGTAGAGGTCGGCTGGCTCGTTATGGGTCATGGCTATTCATTCGTCCAGAAATCGCTTGATCTTCACCTCGACGCGGCCGATGCCGTGGGCCTCGTACCAGTGGACCTCGGCGTGGTAGGTCGAGCCGTCATCGAAGCGGACCTGCGCGACTCCCTTACGCTTCCGCCCAGCGTCCGCCCCCGTAGGCGCGGCGCAGCGCGGCAACTCACGGATCGATAAGCTAACGGCGAACGTCTCGACGTCCGTGATGTCGCCGACGACTTCGAAGTTCATGGTCTCGGCTTTGTACCAGGAGGCGGCGAGTTCGACACCGCCCGACGACCAAACTCAGCGGACCCGGCCAGGGACCGACGAGCGATGATATCACAAGAGGCGGCCCGCCGCTGGGGTCCGCTGCCGCGCGAGGTTAGCCGTCGACCTCGACATACGCCGATTCGCTGGATGGCACGGGTACCAGTTCGCCCGACTCCGCAAGTCCTTCGAGGTGAAAGGCGATCGCCTCGCGCATCAACTCGGTCGTCTCCTCACGCCCCTCGGCCGCGGCAACACAGCCGTCCAGGTCCGGCGAGTAGGCCGAAAAGCCAGTCGCCGTGGGTTCCAGGACGATGAGATACTTCATCACAACAGTCCCGCTTGTCGGAGGACACTCCTGAGTGTCTTCGGGGCCGGCGCGGCGGGCGGATGACCCGCCACAGTGACCAGACCCGTCTTCGTCGGATGCGGTGGCTCGCCCTCTCGCGATCGAGATACCAGGCGTCGGCCTCGATGAGCTTGATGACCTCGCGTACCGTCAAGGCATCGCCGGCTCTGGGTCGTCAGCGCTCGATAGCGCCGACAGTAGCAACAGGCCGCTGCCGTTGCCAGGCCCTGGTGGACGCATGATTCCAAGCTCAGAGGACCGGCCCGCCAGGAGTACACTTGGTGTTACCAGAAAGCGCCGCGGCGGGCTGGGTTCCGCTGCAGCGACAGGTCAGGCGTGGTCCGCCTTCGCGGCGAATAGGCGTGCGACGTACTGCTGGACCTCCTCGGGCACATGATCCGCGACCGACCCGCCGAGCCCAGGCCGAAGGAAGTCCAGTAACTGCACACCGCGCGGCGACTCGGAATCATTCCATGCCTCATGCTCGACGGTATCGTCGAAGATCAGGCATCGGCCCTCCTCCCAGGACCGCGTCTCGCCAGCGACGCGCAGGCGGCATCCCGGCGGCACGACGAGAGCCAGGTGAAGCCGGTAGACGCTCGCCGCCCAGCCGACGTGGGGTTTGACGTGGGTATAAGGCGCGAGCCGGGAGAAGCCGGCCATCGAGAGCCTCGGCACTTGCTGGAGCGTTCGGGCGGTTTGAGGGCAGGCGACGCAAGCGGCGGAGATCGTTGCCGACGGCATACAACCCGAAGACGGTCCACCCGCCGCCGTGCATCTGCCGCTGGACCCAGGGGTCGAACGCTTCATGCGGAAGCGCGAGATACTCGGAGCGGATCATCTCCCACTGGGCTTCAATCGCAGCAACAAAGTCGAATTGTTTCGGATCGAGAAACATCGGACACCCTCCGTCGCCTGACGACAAAGCTCAGCGGACCGGCCCGCCGAGGGTAAGTTGCGACCGTCCTGAAAGCGTCGCGGCGGGCCGGTCCGCCGCAGCGCGAGGTGCGGCGGCGACCTCTACGCCAGGTGCATGAGCGCCCGCCGGCGGGAGGGGGCCCAGTTGGCAAGCGCCTTGGTGATCGAGCCTTGGGCCGCGAAGAACGCCCGATCGGCCGCCGACGGGGACGACTGGACCCCCCTTCACGTACTCGCGCAACCGCTTGGTCTGATTGGCCGGAAGGCGACCGTCCGGGAAGGCGGCCAGCGCCTGGGAGAACGCCTTGACCGCCTCGGGGCAACCGATCTCCTCGAACGCGAGGCGAGTGAATCGATACGACGGCGTGTTCGGGATCAGGATACCGCCATGCGGGTAGAACGGGCTGAACCGCACCCACGGCTCGGCGCCCTTGGAGATCACGTCGATGATCGCCGCGGCGGGCCAGCGCTTCTCGATGCCGGCGAGCTTCTTGCGATGGCTTTCGATGGCGACGGTCATCGATTCGTTGCCCTCCGCCTGACGACAAAGCTCAGAGGACCCGGCCCGCCGTGTGGAACCGTTGAATGACCAACACGCGCCGCGGCGGGCCGGGTCCGCCGCGGGCCGCTAGAAATAAAGCTCGGGATTCTCCACCGTGGCTTCCGGGAACCGCTCATGGACCATGTTCGTCGCATCGGGGTTTTTTGAATAAATGTCGAAAAAGCATCCATCCACGGCGACGATCGCGACAACCGCCCTGCTCTCAGGGAATGAGGACAGTTCGAGATCGAGAGGGCCGAGATTCGCTCGGTCCATCGATTTGGGGAAGGCCGTGAATTCTCCTTCAATCGTTTGGTAAATCCCGTTGACCTCCTTGACCAACTCCCGCGAATCGATCCAATACCCTCCGGGACCAGCCGCCTCGACGGCCTGGCAGAGCGGCTCACCGTTGTTACCGAGCCAATCCAAATTCTTCACCCGCCATACCCAATCCGCGAGCTTGCTGCCGAGGGCCGAAAGGATGTGCTTGAGGTCCAACCCCAGGGGGTCGGTGGGATCGGGGCGCAGAGAAAGGACGGTCAGTTCTTGCGTCTTCATTCGGTCGTCTCCTCACGGGTAGGCGATTGGGTTCCGCTGGCGGATGTATCCTGCTCCTGGATTGTTAGGATCCACTGGATTCCAGGGATGCTGATGAGGTGGACCCGGATGACCTGAACGCATGGTCCCATTCGGATAGGTAGGGTTCGTAAAGTCGATATCTCGCAACGGGATGTTGCCAGCGCCATACTCGCGGCCCTGATAGGTTCGCCCGTTCAACGTATCGCGACGTAGGACGGTGTGCGGTGCTCCTTGAGTGGCGGGATCGAAACTCTGGTAGTAGGCGGGCAGCCTCGGCGGCTGTTGACCCTCGTACACCCGCGTTCCGTCCGCATAGACGCAACGGACCTTCGGTTGTTGCTGTGGCTGTGCCGGTTTCGGAATTCCATAGTCTCCACCGAGCCTATTATGCGCGACGCCGCCGCCCCGGCCCCCGTCACCTACGAAGTAGGTTGTGGAACTCCTCGACCTCGATATTGTACAGCTCGATCAACTCTCGGCAGAGTAGGCTCTTCTCCTCGACCAGGACGAATAGCTCGCGGAACCGCCGGGTGGTACGCGCGTTCATAGCTCATAGCCGCTCCGGATCCAACTCCTCGGTCAACCCGGCGTGATGGTCGGCCAGAGCCTCCGCGGCCAATCGCGTGAGCTTGTCAGTGGATCCCGCGATGGCGCGGTCGAAGTCATCTTCGGCAGCCAACTCGGCCAGCAGCCAAGAGGCCAGCAATTCCTGTTCGGCACAAGACCGCTTGGCAGCCTCGGCGAACGCTTGTTCCAGTAAAGCGGTCATGAGGTTGTCCTCCTTTTTGTTATTTTAGCGTCGGGGCGGGTACGCGGCCACAGCGTGAAGCGTCGGTACCATTTCGAAAATGTAAGACGCGCCACATGGCATAGCTCTTGGCCGAGATCGGGGTGGACGTCAGTCGGTTTCCGACGGAGAGGCACTTCGCGATCTGGCTGCGGCTGTGTCCGCCGCAGGAAGAGAGCAATCGAACCAAGCGACGCCGCGGCCACCGCAAGGGGACGAACCGAGTCGCGATCGCCCTGAGAATAGCGGCGCGGTCGGTCGGCCAGACGATGACGCCGTTTGGCCTGTTTTACCGGCGGATTCGCAGCCGCGTCGGTGGACTGGGAGCCGTCAAGGCGACGGCCCACAAGTTGGCGTGCTTGATCTACCGGATGCTCAAGTACGGCCAGGAGTACGTGACCCAGTCCATGGAAGAATACGAGGCCAAGTTGAAGGCCAAGATGCTGGAGACGCTCAAGCGGAAGGCGGCGTCGATGGGCTTCGGACTGAGTCCGCTGCCCACGGAATAGATGAGCCAATCGAGGCCGTCGCCCGCGCGCGACCGGTCTGTGGCTATGCACAACGCCGAGGAACCCACTCCTCGGGCATCCGTGAGCGATGCCGGGGTCCGGGGGAGCTTTGCGCACCGTGGAGGATCAAATTGATGAAAAACGTGGGAAGATTCAACCAATATCGATAACTCAATGGGAAAGTTCATGGGGAGGCGGTTCGGCCGTCGCGTTTAGTGCGAGCCACGAAAGACGCCGTCCGAATCGGTGTTTTCTGCGAACTCGGAGTAGCCCATGTTCGCAGTTGATAGATTGTTCTCAACGGCCCACATTTCGGACGGGATGACTCGGAACGTGCGTCCGGGCTCCTCGGACAGATCGACTACGAGGATCGGCCGTTCGGGGTCTGTCATCGTGAGCGTATCGGCGATGAATGCGAAGGAGTGACCGACGCTCTTCTGGGCCAATGCGACCACTTGTTTGACGGACAATCCGTCGAACGACGGGTCGCTGATGCACTTGACATACGCCTGAAAGCCTTCTTCGCCTGGCGTCTGAGCGGCCTCGCAGACGGCGACCCATGTGGCGTCATCGGAGAAGTCGGTCCTCAGCAACAGAGGATTGTCCGTTCCGGGCAGCTTCATCAAGCGACCCTCCGCCGCCTAACGATCAAGTTCAGCGGCCCGCGCAGCGGGTCCGCTGCAACGCCTTGTTAGACAGGCTCAAGGGCTACCACCAAGAGCCGTCTACCAGATGCCACCGAATCCCCTCTCGCTCGAGCCGACGCAGCAACTGCTCGAACTGCCGCAGATCTCCAAGCACTCGTCTCACCTCGGCCACTCTCTCGGTGTGTGTCGTCAGGTACTGCAGCAGCCCCCTTACAGTCGTGAGCCCATCGGCGGCTGCGAACCACTCCGAGTCTGGAGGACAGCCCGGCGATGGAACCTCATCCCCCTCGGCGATGGACTTCCACGCGGCCGACTCCGGGTCCTCGGTGAGGAACTCCGTGAGGGGTCGCACGCCGGCCTCTCGGGCCAGGGCATCCAGGTACCACATCGGTGCTTGCCCGGGCCGGTCCTTGGCCCCGACGGGATGGCAGCGGATCAGAGCCTCGCCGACCCCAAAGATGCCGATGCCGCCCCAGCCGTAGCGCTCCGTGCCGCCGACCGGGCGCTCCGTGCTGATGAAGAAGGATTCTTCCACGCAGTTGGTCTTGCGTCTAACGACAAAGCTCAGCGGACCCGCACCGCCCGAGCGACCTTGGATCGTAGCACAAACCGCCGCGGCGGGGCGGGGTCCGCTGCCACGCGAGGGGAGGCGGCCCGGTCGGCAGCCTCCGACATTTGTCGATGCAGAATGTCCCCTTTTCCTTTTTCCGATCAGACGAACGGCCACAAGCCTGGGTCGGGCTTCTGACCCGGGGGGTGACCGGCGGGGACACCGCAATGCGGGCACGATCCGATGGGCCACAACCGGCGATCGGGCCGCGGCACCGAGTTGTCAGCGACGGCCAGCGACACCGGGAGCACGCTGGCCAGCCCCAGGACCAGGAACGGCGTGATGAGGACATTCGCCCCGACGATTGCCAGCGCCCGGCGCACGACACGATCGCGGCGAGCCCTGCGGAGCTGAACAGGCACCAGAGCCCCGAAACCCGTAAGAGACGTCTCATGTTGGCCTCCAGCATCTCACCCACGTCGACCGAACCGCCTAACGATAAAGCTCAGCGGACCGGCCCGCCGAGAGTGACCTGCATGATACCAGAAGCCGCCGCGGCGGGCCGGGTCCGCTGCAGCGCGAGGTTAGATACTATGTCCGGAGCGACCGGGCTGAAAACTGTGAGCCGCTGACGGTAAGCTCCTCGGAAGAGGTCTTTCACCAAATCCCTCTCGACCACGGAGTCTCACCATGTCAGCGACCCACGACCTTGATCCTACCACGACCGGCCCGAACTCGCTCTACCTCGCGTTCGACCTCGGCTGGACATCCTGGAACCTCGCCTTCACCACCGCCATGGCCCAGAAGCCTCGGCTCCGCACCATCCCCGCTCGCGACCTCGAGGCCCTCGGGCGCGAGATCCTGCTCGCCAAGCAGCGCTTCGGCCTCCCAGGCGACGCCTGTGTCTTCTCCTGCTACGAAGCCGGCCGCGACGGCTTCTGGCTCCATCGCTATCTCGAACACAACGCCGTCAAGAACCTCGTCGTCGACGCCGCTTCGATCGAGGTCAACCGCCGCGCTCGCCGCGCCAAGAGCGATCGGCTCGACGTCGCCAAGCTCCTGACCATGTTGATCCGTTATCACGGCGGCGAGCACAAGCTCTGGAGCGTCGTCCGCATCCCCACACCCGACGACGAGGACCGCCGCCAGCCTCACCGCGAGCTGATCGCCGTCAAGGGCCAGCGCACCGAGCACACCAATCGCATCAAGGGCTTGCTCGCCAACCTCGGGCTCGACGTGGAGGTCGACGAACAGTTGCCGGACCGTCTGGGCCTGCTTCGCCAGTGGGACCAGGCGCCGGTCCCACCCGAGTTGACCGCCCGTATCCTCCGCGAGTTCGACCGCTGGACGGTAGTCGACCGCCAGGCCCGCGACCTGGAGAACGCCCAGCGGCGGGCGTTCCGCGACGACGAGACGGTTGACGTCGACAAGCTGCGGCTGCTTCTCAACCTCAAGGCGATCGGTCCGATGAGCGCGACGCTGTTCGTGCGCGAGTTCTTCGGCTGGCGCCAGATCAAGAACCGCCGCGAGCTGGCGAGCCTGGCGGGGTTGGCGCCGACGCCGTACGCCAGCGGCGACAGTCAGCGGGAGCAAGGGATCAGCAAGGCGGGCAACCGCCGGCTGCGTTGGATGGCGGTGGAGATCGCCTGGGGGTGGCTGCGCTGGCAGCCCAACAGCGCCTTGAGCCAATGGTATCAGCGTCGGTTCGGCGAGGGCAATTCGCGGGCGCGGAAGGTGGGGATTGTGGCGTTGGCCCGCAAGTTGTTGATCGCGCTCTGGAGATATCTCGACCAGGGCGAAGTCCCCGAGGGGGCGGAATTCACGCCGTGGGAGAAGAAGCTCAACGGCCGGTTGCCGATGGCAGCGAAGGTCGGATGACCAATGAACTTGCTCACGTAATTGTATAATGAATATTAAATAAACAAAGAGCCTTGAGAGAAGAATCACGAGCGTACCAGGCTGGAGGGGGCGACCGAGTGAAAGCGCCTGGTCGGCGGCAGCCGACCGTTGGTTAGATGGGTTTGCCCCCGCCGCTGGCTTCGGAGTCGTCCGCGGACGAACAAAGTAACGGGTGCTTGGTCCCTTCGATGAGGACCGACACGGAGAGAAGGTAGTCGGGGCCTCCCGGAAGGCCCGACGCGCATGACGAAGCCACCAGTCGAGGTCTCGGGAGTCCTTCCGTAAGGGCAAGGAGAGTGCTGATCGCAAAGCCACCGGCGACGTCTGAGGTACGAGATACGGTGTGAGTCCCGGCTCGCCGCAGACGGCGAGCCGGGACTCACACCGTAAGACTCGGAGCGATCGCTGTCCGCGCCCTGCAGGGCGCCCAGAAAAAATCAGTCGGGGGGCTTGACTTCAGCGGGATCATAGAAGGCGTCGTCCGAGGCCGGTGGGTCGCCCGCGGGCGGGGCCATTGCCAGGGGGCCGCGGCCCGCCCCGAAACTGAGGAAGGCGAAGAGGACCGCCGCTTGGGTGCCGAAGAACAGCCACGCTGCCTCGGTCGGTGGCCAGCCGCGCCAGACCTGCGCGGCGAGCGAGGGGATACCGAGGGCGCCGAGGGCGAGTGCCGCAAATCGGAACAGCCGCGTTCTCATCGACCGCCTCCCCGAGTGGTGGGCCGCCTAACGGAAAGGTTCAGCGGCCCGCGCAGCGGGTCCGCTGCAACCGCAGGTTAGGCTTCCTTCGCCCGCACCGGCTCGACTCGATGATAGCAGACTCCGGAGCCCGGCACATCGGCGACCATAAATCCCCGCCTCTCCAGTACGCGACGCAGCTTGGGATTGGGTCGGGCGCAGGTGACGGCGTGGACCCTCCAGTCGATCGCCGTCAGCCGACGCTGTTGGGCAAATCGCTCGGCCAGGCGGGCGATCGCCGGCAGCACCCCCTCACCGCCCCCGTCGATGTGTCCCAATTCCAGGATGAGCGACCCGTCTGCTACCCAGAACCGGCCGAGGACATCGGCCGTGCCGGCGCGAAAGACCAAGGGCTCGGCGCAGAGGATCAGGGCGTCGATTGCCTCATCGGGCATCGCCAGCAGTTCGTCGGGAGCGCGGCCGTCGAAGGTGACGGGCTTCCGCTCCACATATGCCTCCCCTGCCGCCTAACCTGTATTAGACAGAAACGATTCCGTCTAATCCTTTTAGCAATTCTTGCTAACTCAAATCTGTTTCTGTCTAATTCCAATCAGCTCTATACAAGAAGCGAGTGACAAAGCTAACGATTGCATGTTAGCGGCGTGTTATGGGCAAACGCAAGGATGTTCCGGGTGAACGCTCCAACGTTCTCGAACAAGACCGACGGTCGTCAGTCTTCCAAGTGGCTTGGGCGCCGCGCTGGGGACATTCCGACCGCGCCGGGGACATTCCTATTGCTCAACGGGTTCTACGGGGGGGCCAGATAAGACCATCGACAATTCGTCGATTGTGGACTCCGGGCTGCAGGCGTAAACCACTGGCTCAGCAACATCGACAACGTCTCACATCATCGCCTGACAACATTCACATGATGTGATCCAGCCAGGACGGCGGGCGCTCGGCGTCATCGACATATTTCGTCGCCGACAGCGCATCCTGGAGCCAGTCGGCCACCACGACCGCCGGTTCGCGGGCGAGCGCGGTCGTCGAGCCAGGCTTCACGACCTCGAACAGACTGAAACTGCGCGACATAATCAACAATCGAGAGGTGCGAGCAAGTTCACCGGTGATCGGCGTCAAATCGCGGTTTCAATTCCGCTTGCACCCATGCATGAAGGTCTCGCCGCCATTGCACGCGGTTGGATGATGCTTCCGTAACGGCCCATCGCAGAATCTCGTCCGGATGTATGGATAGGAAACGGCTGGAAACGGCCTTTACGTATTTTTCGCCCACGAGCTGATCGATCACGATCGATTCGTCTTCAAATCTCCAGATTTCCGGAACACGAAGCGAGCGGTAAATGCCGAGCTCGGTCTACTTTCGGAGCCGAGATGTCGATCTCGATGACAAGATCAGGGTTCGGATAATCGGCGACTTGGTTCGACCGACGCGCAATCAATGCGGCAACCGCCTGAATTTTCTATGGGTCAAAAGATAAACATATATCGGATTCTATCCCTCTCTGGATGTCTGGACGTTTCCAGGTTGTTGCACCCAGATCGTGGAAATCAATACCGAGGCCGAAGCAAATTTCGTAGGTGCAGAGCCGAAGCGAACTCGCGGTACCTTCGTGCCACGGGCCGACCACCAGAATTTCGAGCCTCCTTCCCGTCGAATGCGAGTCGCAAACCTTGCCCCTCCGGGATTGCATCGGATAGCCGATCATAGAGTTCCCACGTCGCGCCAGAGACCGTGAAACGCGTTTCCACGAGTGCGGCGGTGCCGTCTGACTCTGATCCCGTTGGATGTCGACGCGGCGGGGTTACGATGGTTGCCATGGGCGGAGCTCCGGCATCATCGGATTCGATTCGATTCGAGGTGGCTGAGGATCGAATTCTTATCTTTTCGTCAGTAAACGGCCTCGCGTCATTTCGAGACGCCGAGGATTCCCGTGTCGGCACCGGCACTCGGCTCGTGCGGAGACTAGCCCTCCCAGGAGCGTGCAAGGCCATTCACAGCGAGCGACTGATCAAACAGCGCCGATTTAGCAAGGCAAACGCCGATCCAGGCGCGTTCGCCGCCTCCATGAGATTTCGCCTCAGTCTGACGGATTCGCTGTTCGGCATCAACGTTCGCGGCGCGACCCGATCGGGCCGGCGCTGCATCAGTTTGACGCGCGCCCGAGCCGTTCCCTATGATGATCGTGCCCAACTTCCCCCGATGACGCCCGGTTCAACAATCGGCATGTCATAGACCCGAGATCGAGATTCGATGCAAGGACCTGTCGCGATCATCCTGGCTGCCGGACAAGGCAAGCGAATGAAGTCCGAGAGCGCCAAGGTGCTCCACGAAGTGTGCGGCCAGCCCATGATTCGCTACGTGGTCGACGCCGCGCGTGGAGCCGGTGCCAGAACCATCGTGGTCGTCGTCGGTTACGCGGCCGCGCAGATCCGTGACTATCTTCGCGATGAACCCGATGTTCTCTTCGCGACGCAGACCGAGCAGCTTGGCACGGGACACGCCGTGAAGATCTGCCGGGACGTGCTGGCGGAATACAGCGGACCCGCTCTGGTTCTCGTCGGCGATGAGCCGCTCTTGCGGCCCCGGCCGCTTGCCGATTTACTCGACCGGCGAGAGCGTGATGGCGCCGCTTGCCTCCTGGGCACGGCCATTCTTGATGATCCGACCGGCTTCGGACGCATTCTTCGCGACTCGGCCGGCCGATTCATCCGGATCGTCGAGGAACGCGACTGCACGCCCGAGGAACGGGCCCTCAAGGAAGTCAATCCAAGCTGCTACGTCTTCGAGCTCCCCGGGTTGTGGGACGCACTCGACCAGATCGGCACCAGTAACGCCCAGGGTGAATACTACCTGACCGATGCACCCGAACACTTGAAGAGCATGGGGCGCAAGGTCATGGCGATCAACGTGCTCGACGCCGATGATGTGCTCGGCGTCAACACGCGACAGCACCTCGCCCAGGCCGGTGCCATCATGCAGCGCCGGGTTCAGGACTTCTGGATGACCGAAGGCGTATCGATCGTCGACCCGCGGAACACCATCATCGATAGCCGGGCCTCGATCGGCCGCGACACTGTGATTTACCCGTTCACGGTGATCACGGGCGTCGTCAAGATCGGCTGCGGGTGCCGGGTCGGCCCACTCACTCATCTGCGTGACGGAACCGTGCTCGAAGACGGCGTCGAGGTCGGCGCCTTCGTCGAAACCAAGCAATCGCATCTCGGAGCCGGCACCCTGGTCCGCCATCTGGCCTACCTCGGCAATGCCGACGTCGGCCGCGAGGTCAATATCGGCGCGACCGCCGTCACGGCCAACTTCGATGGCGTGCGCAAGAGTCAAACCCAGATCGGCGACCGTGCACAGATCGGAGCCGGCGCGGTCCTCGTCGCACCAATCCGGATCGGGGCGGACGCTGTCGTGGGAGCCAACGCGGTCGTCACGCGGAACCATGACGTCGCCGACGGTCAGACCGTTTACGGCGTGCCGGCCCGGTCCGTCCAGCGCAAGAGTTAATGATCTGGCACAAGGAAAGCTCGTTCACCTCACGACGACCATCCGTACGATTTCAAGTATGCAACACGTCACGATCGGGATGATTGGCCTGGGCACTGTCGGAACAGGCGTTGCGCGGCTCTTGACCGAGCATGCCGACCGGATCGCGCGCCGGGCCGGCAAGAGTATCCGCTGGACCTGGGCGGCCGTGCGCGAGCTTGATAAGCCGCGCGGTGTTCCGCTTGGCCGCGTCTGGCTGACGACCGACGCGTCGGAGGTCATCGATGATCCGGATGTCGATATCATCATCGAAACGATGGGAGGAACCGAGCCAGCGCTCGACTATGTTCTCGCGGCGCTCGAGGCCGGCAAGCACGTCGTGACGGCCAACAAGGCCCTGCTGGCCGAACACGGCCCGAAAATCTTTGCTCAAGCACGCAAGTCGGAGCGCGCGGTGGCGTTCGAGGGGAGTGTGGGCGGCGGCATCCCGATCGTGCAGTCGCTCGGCTTCGCCCTGGCGGCCAATCAGGTGCAAAGCATTGCCGCGATCGTCAACGGCACCTGCAACTTCATCTTGACCCAGATGACCCAAGAGGGCGTTTCCTACGAAAGTGCCCTCCGCCAGGCCCAGGCGCTTGGCTACGCCGAGGCCGACCCGACTCTCGACGTCGATGGTACCGACACGGCTCACAAGCTGGCCATTCTCGCTCAACTGGCGTTCGAGACGGGTGTCGGGCTCGACACGATTCCACGCAGCGGCATCGATGGCCTCAAACTGGCTGACCTGACATACGCCAGCGAGCTCGGCTATGCGATCAAGCTGCTGGCCCTGGCGAAATTATCCGACGCCGGCCTGGAGCTGCGCGTGGCACCCACGCTCGTGAAACACGGCACGCCGCTGGCCGAGGTGCGCGGCCCTTATAACGCCATTCGCGTGGTTGGCGATGCCGTTGGCGATACGCTGTTCTACGGCCGAGGCGCCGGCGCGATGCCCACGGCTTCGGCCGTCGTCGGCGACCTGATCGACGTCATCACGGGCCGTGCGACTCCGCCGTCGCACGCGCTCAATTTCTGGTCGAGCTCGTCGACTCCGCTGGCACGTACGCCGGCGAGCCGTGTGAAGAGCCGATATTACCTTCACTTCACGATCGCCGATCGTCCCGGTGTGCTGGCCCGACTGGCGCAGATCCTTGGTGAAAAAGGGATCAGCATCGCCAGCGTGATCCAGCACGATCCCGGCGGCGACACGCCGCTTCCCAGCGGCGTCCCCCTGGTGATCATGACCCACATGGCCATTCAGGCCGATCTTTTTGAAGCCCTCAAGGTCATCGACAGCCTGGAAGTCGTGCACGGGCCGAGCGTGTGTCTCGGCGTCGAAGACTGAGATTGCCGGCTTTCGCATCTCTCTTTATCATGCGGCCGATTGCGGAAGGCTGGCGCACTGTCGCGCGCGCACATCCGTGTCGCGCCGGGGGCGCCGTCGCCTGACCGCGGATGCGCAGTCCCAACGACAAGGAGGTCGTGGCGATGTCGGCAATTCGCAATTTCGCCCGTACGGAACCGTGGCGTTTTCGGCCGCACTCGAGCACGCTGGCTTTTATCTTGCTGGCGATCGCACCGTTTGGATGCGCGTCGGTCACGCAGGATGTCGACGCCTATTACCGCCAGATGCAGTTCAATTACCTCGAAGCGGCCGAAAAGGCGAAGGCCGACGTCGTCACGCTTGAAAACGAGCGCCAGGTGCTGGCCACGACGGGAGACTTCGCCAAGGCCAAGAGAGCCCAGCGCAAGCTCGACCGTCTCAAGGCGTGGGAAGAGAAATGCGACCACCAGGCCAAGCGATTCGAGAAGGCCGCCGACTGGACCGAGGCGCATTTCCATCTCAAGAAGCCGAAGTCGGTCGACAAGCCGCCAGGCACCGACGCCGTGGAAGATCCCACCGTTTTGCAGGCGGCCGGCACCAAGACGCCCTGACTGAATTATTGAGCCAGAGAAAGACCCGCCGTCCCCGCGCCGACCGTGGCGCATGCGGCCGCGGTCGCGAGCCATTGACGGCCATCGACGGGCGGCCGCCGGTTCATGGGCCTCACGGGTGGGTGCTGTCAAACGAGTGCCGGCGAGCCCGGTCTCACGCAATCCCTTTCGACATCAAGGGGCGGCCGGCTTCGGCCGGCTGAAAGGCCAGCCCGGCAACTCACCGCAGGACTGCAACGCCAGAATGACGAAGGCACTGCCGGCATTGGAGATGAGGTTGCCAGCGTTCTTGACCGGCGACTGCGTGAACCACTTGCCACTCGCGCGCTGATTATTTTGTATCCATTTGACGGCGCGTGCAGTCGAGCATCAGTCGCCGGGACACCGAGCTCGCGCCGATGACGATGACCAGGCCCGTGCCGTAGCCGTCGCTCTTTTTGATATCGAGTGGCTTGCCGTCAGGCCGCGCCAGGCCCTTCCAATCAGTGAGGAAACTGGCCGTGGACCAGCCGCCGTCGTCGAGTTGAAGGGCCAGCAACTCCGCCAGCGTTTGCTGGCGCTCTTCCTCGGTCGCGATGCCGTCGATCCTGATGGAACACCAGGCCAGCATCGCGCGATGGTGGAGCGATTTGGGAGGATTATTCTTTAAATAATCCCGCAGTTTTTCGATTCCCGCGCGAGATTGTGGGGTTTTCGCGTAATCACCGGGCGCGATCCCGACGGTCAGCGCGGCGATGGTCACGCCATAGTGATCGTCGATCTCCATCGGCGCGTAATTGCAATGCGGCCAGTTCCAGCCGCCGTCCGCTCGCTGCACGGTCCACATCATGTCCAGAACGTCACGGGCAACGTCGCTGTGCTTTCCGGTCGTCTGCACATCGTTGAAAGTGAGGCCGGTGCCAACGACGATCGGCCAGAAGCCGGCTGCTTCGGTGGGGGCAGTCTTCTGCCAGCGCACCTTGCGATAGTCTTCATAGAAGCTGCGTACTTCGCCCGAGTCCGCCAGGATGGTTCGCAGCGCCGGTCGCGCCACCATGTAGAACAGGTTAGTATGGCAGGTCGCGCACTTCTTGGTCTTCACCCAGTTGAGCGCGGACCGATCCAGATACTCGGCCGCCTTTTCGGCTGAAAATGCAGCGGCCATTGGCTCGTCCGCGGAGATCACGGGCAAGCCCGCCGGGACGTCCTTCAGCGCGATCGGTTGCGGCTGAGCCGCGACGAACGATGGCCCGAATACGACGAGGAGCAACAACGTGAAGAGGAAGGTTTTCATTGACGGTCTTTCATTCGGGGTGGCCGGCTGGATATCGGGCGATCACGCGGGGGACTCGTCGTGCCTCTCTGACGTGTCTCGAAGGAGTATAGCCAGGTTCATTGCCGCTTGCCCTTTATAACACGACTCGTGGTCGACCCCATGCTACAATGGCTCTCTAATCGTTTGTCGCGGCCGCTGCGGCAAGACGCAATCGATGATCGCCCGAGGCTGTCAATTTTTATGTCCAGCACCAAGTATGTGATCGTGATTCCGGATGGAGCCACCGACGAACCACTCGCCGAGCTCGATGGCCAGACTCCACTCGAGGCCGCACGCATTCCGGAGATGGACCAGGTCGCGCGCGACGGCGTCGTCGGCCGGTCGCGCAACGTCGCCGATTGCTTCTTGCCGGCGAGCGACGTCGCCACGCTGAGTCTTCTCGGTTACGACCCGGTGAAATACTACACCGGGCGCGCCCCGCTCGAAGCCGCCGCGATGGGCATCGCGCTGGGACCGAACGACTGGGCGATTCGCTGCAACCTGATGACCATCAACGACGGGCGGCTCACCGACTTCACGGCCGGCCATATCATCAGTGAAGAAGGCCGGCAACTCATCGAGGCGATCCACGGCGCGCTCGGGAGTGACCGATTCGAATTTCATCCGGGCGTGAGTTACCGTAATCTGCTGGTGTACCGAGGCGCAGCGGGGCAATCCCTTTTTGATAGCTCGACGACGACCGATCCGCCCCACGATCACCCCGATCAGCCGGCCGCCGACCATCAGCCGCGCGGCGCCGGGGCCGAGGTCTTGTTGAACTTGATGCGCGAGGGGAGCGATGTGATCGCAAATCATCCGGTCAATCAAGCGCGGATCGCCACGGGAAAGCGGCCGGCCAACGCCATCTGGCTCTGGGGCCAGGGAAAAGCGCCCGAGGTCCCCAGGTTCGCCGACATGCACGGGCTCAAGGGGGCGATGATCTCGGCCGTCGATCTGGTGCGGGGCGTCGGCGTGCTCGCCGGTTGGACGCGGATCGACGTGCCGGGCGCCACGGGATATCTTGATACCGACTACGCGGCCAAAGGGGCTTACGCCATCAAGGCACTCGAGAATTTCGACATCGTGTGCGTGCACGTGGAAGCACCCGACGAAGCCAGCCACGAGGGGCGGCCGGCGGCCAAGATCGAGGCGCTCGAGCGCATGGATCAGGCCATCGTGGGGCCATTGCGAACCGCGCTGGCCTCGTTTGAGCGTGCGCGGATCCTGATTTCACCCGACCATTCGACGTTGCTGCGCACCCGGGCGCATGACCGCGCGCCGGTGGTCTGGACGATCGCCGGCAGGGGCGTGCCCGCGTCGGGGCAGTCGTACAACGAACGGGCCGCCCGTGAAAAGCCCGGGCCGATGTTTGACGAGGGATACCGCCTGATGGAGCAGTTCCTCGACCTCGAGTGGAACGGGCGCGTAGAGTATTAACGCGGCCGGCGCGAGATCGCGGCGGCGTGAACCAACCGGTATGAAGGCAACCGGCGGACGCCCCAATCGCCGCTGGTTCCTCGATTCTGCGGAGCGGAGCGTTCAACCGTGGCGTTGTTAGTGCAGAAATTCGGCGGCACCAGCGTTGCCGATTCGGGAAAGATCCTGGCGGCCGCGCGGCGGGCCATTCAGGCGCACCAGCGTGGCGAGCAGGTTCTCGTCGTGGTTTCAGCCCGGGGCCACACGACCGACGAGCTGGTGGCGCTCGCCAAGGAGATCAACGAGAATCCGCCGGCGCGCGAGATGGACATGTTGCTCTCGACAGGCGAACAGGTCAGCGTGGCCCTGATGGCCATGGCGATCGAGAGCCTGGGCGTGCCGGCGATCAGTTTCACGGGGGCCCAGATCGGGCTCGTCACCGACAGCTTTCATACCAAGGCCCGCATCCGCAACATCTCGACCGAGCGCATGGCCGCGGCGCTCGGTGAGGGCAAGATCGTGATCGTGGCTGGCTTCCAGGGCGTCGACGAACACTACAACATCACGACGCTCGGCCGCGGCGGCTCGGATACGACGGCCGTGGCACTGGCGGCCGTTCTGGGAGCCGACGGCTGCGAGATTTACACCGATGTCGACGGCGTCTACACGACCGACCCGCGGGTGGTGCCGGAAGCGCGCAAGATCGATCGAATCAGCTACGATGAGATGCTCGAGCTCGCCAGCCTGGGTGCGGGCGTGATGCATTCGCGGTCGATCGAGTTCGCCAAGAAATATGGCGTGCCGATTCACGTGCGCAGCTCGTTCGCCGATGCGCCCGGGACATGGATCGTCGACGAGCGCGACGCTCGCCGGCTGGGCGTGGCGGTGACTGGAGCCGCCCTGGCCAAGGATGAGGCCCGTATCACGATTCGCGGCGTGCCCGACCGCCCGGGCGTCGTGCACGCCATCTTCCGGACGATCGCCGCGGCCAAGATCGTCGTCGATATGATCGTGCAAAACGTCTCGACGGGGGGAACCA
This sequence comes from uncultured Planctomycetota bacterium, assembly GCA_963818265.1. Lineage (GTDB taxonomy): Bacteria > Planctomycetota > Planctomycetia > Isosphaerales > Isosphaeraceae > CAWFRS01. The sequence goes on from CAWFRS010000002.1 coordinate 322,872, forward strand.
CCGAGGTCAGTTTCACCGTGGCGCACGGCGACCTTCTCGAAACCTTGCGGGCCGCCGAAGTCGCCGCCCATGCGATCGGTGCGACCGGAATCACCCACGACGCCGAGGTTTCCAAGATCTCGGTGGTCGGTCTGGGCATGCGCACGCATACGGGAGTCGCGACGGCGATGTTCGAGGCGCTCGCCGACGCCGGCATCAACCTGCAGATGATCACGACGAGCGAGATCAAGATCAGCGTTCTGGTCGACCGGGCCTCGGCGGTCGCGGCGCTCCGAACGGTTCATCGCGCGTTCGGGCTTGACCAGGTCGACGCCGCCACGACCGTCGTGCCCGAGCGGCCGGCGGCTGTGCCGGCCCGGCCGCGCGCCATGAAGCTCGTGCCGCTCGCGGACGACGACGCCGAGCTCGCGACAACGCCCGGCTCGGTTCCCGTCGACCGGCCCCCCCTGGGCATGGAAGATCTCGTGATCGCCGGCGTCGAGCTCGACGAGGGACAGGCGCGAATCGCGCTTTTCGACGTTCCCGACCGCCCCGGCTATGCCGCATCGGTGTTTCGCGCGATCGCCGAGGCGGGCGTATTTGTCGACATGATCGTTCAAAATGTGGGAAGCGAGGGTAATTCGTTACTCTCGTTTACCGTCCCGCGCACCGCGGCCGACCGCGCCGTCGCGGCCGTTCATGCCGCGGGCATTCACGAGGTGTCCGTCGAGCCGGCCCTGGCGAAGCTGTCGGTGATCGGCGTCGGGATGCGCACGCATACCGGTGTCGCCACGCGGATGTTCGCGGCGCTCGCCGATCTCGACATCAACATCAATCTGATCAACACGAGTGAAGTCCGTATCAATGTCGGGACCGACATCGCGCGGGCAAGAAGCGCTCGCATGTTTGAAGCGCGCGTTCGTGATCTAGGCGAGACGCGCGATAAACGGCACAATCTTCCGTATTCAAGGCGCGGCATAAGAAGCAATCAAGGGGAGGACCGTCCGTGGCGAGGGACAAGGTGGTGCTGGCGTACAGTGGCGGGCTCGATACGTCGGTCGCCGTCAAGTGGATCAATGAAACCTACGACATGGACGTGATCGCCTACACGTGCGACCTCGGCCAGGGCCAGGATATCGAGGCGATTCGCCAGAAAGCGCTCAAGACGGGGGCCATCGATGCCGTCGCCGAAGACGCGCGAAACCTCTTCGTCGACTATTTCGTGTTCCCGTCGCTGGCCGCGGGCGCCCTGTACGAAGGGAAGTATCCCCTGGCGACCGCGCTGGGCCGTCCCTTGATCGCCCAGCTCATGGTGCGCATGGCGCGGGAACACGAGGCCAAAGCGGTCGCACACGGCTGCACGGGCAAAGGCAACGACCAGGTCCGCTTCGACGTGACATTCCAGACACTCGCGCCGACCTCAAGATCATCGCCCCGGTGCGGGAATGGAAATGGACGCGCACCCAGGAGCTGGAATACGCCGCCAAGCATGGCATCGAGGTTGAGGCGACGAAGAAATCGATCTTCAGCACGGATCAGAATCTCTGGGGCCGATCGATCGAAGCGGGAATTCTCGAAGACCCGTGGGTCGAGCCGCCGCCGGAGACGTTTCAGTGGACCGTCGACCCGCGGCACGCTCCCGACGAACCCGAGGAAGTCGAGATCACGTTTGAACGGGGCCGTCCCGTCGCGATCAACGGCCGCGAGCTTGATGGAGTGCCCCTGATCGATGAGCTCGGCAAGCTCGCCGGCAAGCACGGCGTGGGCCGGATCGATCACATCGAGAATCGGCTGGTCGGAATCAAGTCGCGTGAAATTTACGAGGCACCCGCCGCACTCCTCTTGCACGAGGCGCACCGCGAGGTCGAGTTCCTCACGCTCTCGAAGGAGTCGCTCCGCTTCAAGACGCTGGTCAGCCAGGCCTATGCCGACCTGATTTACAACGGCCTCTGGTTCAGCCAGCTTCATCAAGACCTGATGGCGTTCACGGTGTCGAACCAGCAATATGTCTCGGGCACGGCCCGGATCAAGCTCTTCAAGGGACACGCCCAGATCGTCGGCCGTAAGAGCGAGCATAGCCTGTATCGTCACGAGCTGGCGACGTACGAGGAAGGCGATCAGTACGACTCGTCGGCCGCACTCGGCTTCATCAAGATCCACGGCCTTGGCCAGACGACCCAGGCCAAGCACCAGCTCCTGCGCGGGCCCGGCGGCAGCCCCCTTCAGCTTCCCAGCATCATCCCGCCGGGGCGGCCCGGAGGATCGAAAACGAGGGGGGAAGAATGATCGAATCAGGCCCCGGCCGCTGACGGCTGAATTGCGGCGCGGCAATTCGCGACGCTTTGACAATCATCTCGGCTCTGGTATTATGTTTAGTTCGCTCGCTGCAATCCGAAAGCTCCGCGGAATCACTATCCTCGAAAAACGGCTGGCGTCGCGAATCGCGGAGGCGTCGATCGCGGTCGAAGCCGTGTAGAGGCTGCCGATCCGATCTGACCTGATCGGGTCCGATCCCACGTAACGCGTCAGGAGATTTGAAGGCATGGCCGAGATGATGACGACCGACGTTCGAGCGATCATGGATCGTTCTCCGTTCGACGTCGCGGCGGTGGCGGATTTACGCGAAGTCCTCAACCGAGACCCGTCCCGATACCGGACACTTCGCGAGGCCGTCGCCAACATCAAGGAACGCGAAAAGAAAGACAAGGAAGGAAAGCCCGAGACGCACCTGCGCCTCGGTGTCGGTGAAGTGCTCCTGGGCCGCTACAATTCGGGCCTCGAGCATCTCAAGAAGGCGGGCGACCACGGGATGGCGTGCTTCTTTCGTGGGCTTGCGCTGGCCAACCAGCAGCGCTATGACCAGGCCGCCGCGGCGTTCGCCCAGGCTGTGAAAGAGGGCTATGACGCCAAGAGCGCCGACTTGCACCGCGCCGGCGCCTGCGCCGCGCCGGCCAGACCGACGAGGCGCGGAAGATTCTCGGCGACCTGCAAAAGCTCAGCGGCTCGTCGGGCGAATACCACTTCCAGCACGGCTGCCTGCTCGCGGGGGCCGGTGAGCTGATCGAGGCGTCGGCCGAATTCGAGAAGGCGCTCAGTCTCGACAAGGACCACAACGGCGCCTTGTTCGAGCTCGCGTATATCAACGATCTCTACGGCAACGACGACCTTGCGCTCGAATATTATCGCCGCTGCACCGATCGGCCCCCCGTGCCGCTGGCCGCGTGGATCAATCTCGGCATCCTCTACGAAGACGAGATGCGGTTTCGAGACGCCGAGCAGTGCTACCGCCACGTTCTGGCCTACGAGCCCAACCACCCCCGCGCCCGGCTGTTCTTCAAGGATTGCCAGGCCAGCAAGGGAATGTACTACGACGAAGAGGCCGAGCGCGGCTACACGGTGCTCAAGCAACTGCACGAGATCCCCGTGACCGATTTCGAGCTCTCGGTACGCAGCCGGAACTGCCTCCGCAAGATGAATATTCGAACGCTCGGCGACCTCACGCGGACCACCGAGCTCGGCGCTCCTATCCAGCAAGAATTTCGGTGAGACCTCGCTCGCCGAGATCAAGGACATGATGCAGGCCAAGGGCCTGCGCCTGGGGCATGTCGCTCGAAGGGAGCGAGCGCACTGGCCACGACCACCGGTCGAGCAGCCGCAGGAAGTTCCTCCCGAGCTGCAGGCGATCCTCAACAAGCCGATCGGCGACCTCAATCTGTCGGTTCGAGCACGCAAGTGCGTGAGCAAACTCAATATTCAGACCGTCGGCGATTTGCTCAAGCACACGGGCGACGAGCTCCTCGAATGCAAGAACTTCGGCGTGACGTCGCTCAACGAAGTTCGCGAAAAGCTGACCTCGCTGAGCCTGAAACTGAAAAACGACTGACGACCAAGGCCAGTCGCGATCGAGTCAGCCAGCCAGTCCCGAAGGGCCGATGAGCACCAGCTCCAGATAAAGGGCTCCTCTCGCCTTGCAAACGCGTTGCGGGGCGAGAGGGATCGCCGGGTTCAATTCGCCTGAAGGGATCGAAGGGTTGGCAACGCCGGGCTCGAGCATCCACACCGCGGCCGGAGGATCTCCCGCGACCGGGCGCCGACCGGTCCGTTTCACGGGCCGGTTTCACGACACGGGTTGGCGCGCACGCTCGGGGATTCTCGAAACGCGAAGTGGTACGCTCGAGACGCCCGCGTTCATGCCGGTGGGCACCCAGGCGACCGTCAAGGGGCTGACGCCCGATCAGATCAGCGCGACGGGCACACGGATGCTGCTCGCCAATACCTATCACCTGGCGCTACGGCCCGGCGAGGAGGTCGTCGCGCGGGCAGGGGGCCTGCACACGTTCATGGGCTGGGACGGTCCGATCCTCACCGATTCCGGCGGCTTTCAGGTGTTCAGCCTGTCCGAGCGCAATCGAATCAGCGATCACGGCGTCACGTTTCGGTCGCACCTCGACGGCCGTCTGCTCGAGCTGACGCCCGAGCGCGCGATCGCTATTCAGGAAGCACTCGGGGCCGACGTGGCGATGTGCCTGGACCACTGCCCGTCGCTGCCGGCTTCGCGTGGCCGAGATCGCCGAAGCCGTCGGGCGGACGGTCGCGTGGGCCGCGCGTTGCAAGGCGGCGCACGTCGCGTGCCGACCAGGCCCTTTTCGGGATCGTTCAGGGGGGCCCCGACGCCGAGCTGCGCGGCCGCTGCACCGAGGCGCTCCTCGATCTCGACTTCGACGGCTACGCCGTCGGGGGCGTGAGCGTCGGCGAGGGACGCGAGGAAGTTCGCCAGGCGCTGGCGGTGACCACGCATCTCCTGCCGGCCGACCGGCCGCGCTACCTGATGGGCGTCGGCCGCCCTCAAGATATCCTCGACGCCGTCGCCACCGGGATCGATCTGTTTGACTGCGTCATGCCAACGCGCAACGGCCGAAACGCAACGTGTTTCACAGAAAAAGGATACGTCAAGCTTCGCAACGCCGCCCACCGACTCGACCCGAGCCCGATCGAGGAGGGGTGCCCATGCCTGGCGTGTACGCGTTTCAGCCGGTCGTACATGCGGCATCTGTTCATGGCGAAGGAGATGCTTGGTCCGATTCTGGCGTCGATCCACAACCTGACTTACCTCCATCGGCTGACTTCGCGGATTCGCGAAGCGATCGCGGAGGGTCGGTTTGTCCAGTTCCGATTAGAAGTCCTTGAAGCTTTAGGACCCTAAGCGTTAGAGTGCAATTTGCGGGCTCGAGGCGCGACGATTTTGCCGGTTTATCAAAAACAAGGACGCTCGACGACTCGTGCCGTTCCTGGTTCCGTATCAAGCGATAAGGCTTTCGTAACGAATTGGACCTTCCATCATGATTGCAATTTTCGGCGGCCTTCCACTTGTCTTTGCGCAGGAAGGGACCGGCGGGAGCTTCTGGTCGACACTCATCCTGCTGGCGCCGATTTTCCCGTTGTTTTACTTCTTGTTCATCATGCCGCAGCAGCAGCAAGAGCAGAAGCGCAAGGCGATGATCGACGGACTCAAGAAGAACGACAAGGTGCTGACGACCGGAGGAATTTACGGAACGGTGATTTCGGTCGACCCCAAGGGAGACAAGGTGATCCTTCGGGTCGACGACGAGCGCGGGGTCAAGCTGGCGTTCACGAAGGCCAGCGTGGGGCGGGTTCTCGAGTCGACTTCCGACAAGACGGCCGAGGCGTAAGATCGCCGTGCCGGAAAGAAGGTGGGCCAGGAGGCCGTCTTCACATGCACGCACTAACATATTGTAATTCAAAGCCCAGACAGCCCTTCGTCGAGGATTTATCGCGCCGGCCACGGGAACGGCCGGGGTTGGAACGAGAGGGGCCGGAGAAACGACCATGATGAAACGTTTTGGATGGAAGATCGGCTTGATCGTCGGCGGCCACTCTGATGGGGCTGGCCTTCGTGTTGGCCTCCGAGCAAGAAGCTCAAGCTGGGAATCGACCTCTCGGGCGGGACGATTCTCGTTTACGAAGCCGAGAACCTGCCGCCCGGCTTCAACATGGACGAGCTGATCGCGGCCCTCAAGAAGCGGGCCGACCCGGAGGGTGTCAAGGAAATCCCGATCCGCAAGATCGGCGGCAACCGCATCGAGATCATCTTGCCGCAGGCGAGCAATGAGGAGGTTGAGGAAGTCAAGAAGATGCTGACGGACGTCGGCTCGCTGGAATTCCGCATCCTGGCCAACGGCAAGCACGACAAGGACATGGTCAACCGGGCGCTCGGGCACGGGCGGTCTGGCCAAGCCCCCGTACGGATACAAGTGGGCCCGGCTCGGCGAGATCTCGACGGGCACGAATCCCTCATTCACGCCGCGATTCGATCACCGACCCGCAGCAGGCGTGGAAGAAGGACTACTACGCCGGGACCGAGGTCACGCTGACCGGCAAGGATGCGTCTGGCAATTCGCGCACCGAAGACGCCAAGGTCAGGCGCAACACGGCCAACACGCTGCTTCTCGACAAGCCGCAGGGACTGAAATCGATCTCGTCGTACCGCATCGAATACAACCCCAGCCGTATTCGCGGGGGCGACCCGAACAATCTCGGGCCCAACGACTCGATCGTCAGGGAAGAGAAGGTCGCGCCGGGCCGCACCGAGACGTGGGTCTTGTGCAAGCTCGACCGTCCTGGCCAGGAAGTGACCGGCAAGTACTTGAAGCAAGCACGGCCGGACGTCGACGACAAGCTGCAACCGGCTGTGCGATTCGAGTTTGACTCGCGGGGCGGGTCGCGGTTCGGCCGGCTGACGCGCGAGCACCTCCCCGAAGAGGGGGGCGCGTTTCGCTATCAGCTTGCGATCTTGCTCGACAACCTGGTGATGTCGGCCCCGGCGATCAACTCCGAGATCCGCGACTCGGGGATCATCGAAGGGGGGCCGCAGGGCTTCAAGGCCAAGGAAGTCGATCACCTGATCCAGGTCTTACGCGCCGGAAGCCTGCCCGCGAGCCTGAACCCGACGCCCCTCCAGGAAGAGAAGGTCGGGCCCACCCTGGGCGAAGACACGATCGCCAAGGGCGTCTTCGCGATCTGGGTCTCGCTCTTGGTCGTGCCGATCTTCATGGTCATTTATTACCGGTTCGCCGGCATCGTGGCGGTCGTCGCGCTCCTCGTGAACATGATCTTGCTGCTCGGCTCGATGGCCTTTATCCAGGCCACGTTTTCGTTGCCCGGTCTCGCGGGGCTGGCGCTCACGATCGGTATGGCGGTCGACGCCAACGTGCTGGTGTTTGAACGCATGCGCGAGGAAAAGGAGCGCGGGGCGAGCCTCGTCCAGCAGATTCGCAACGGCTTCAACCGCGCCTGGGTGACGATTTTCGACTCGCACGTGACCAACTTCCTCGCGGCGATCGTGCTTTACGTCGTCGGCACCGAGGAAGTCAAGGGCTTCGCACTCACGATGATCATCGGCATGGCGTGGAACCTGTTCACGGCCGTGTTCATGTCGCGCGTGATCTTCGAGTTCTTCTATGCCAAGGGCTGGCTCAAGAACGTCACCATGCTCAAGCTGATGGACAAGACCAACTTCGACTTCATCGGCCCGCGCTACTACTGCATGGCGGCGTCCGTGATCTTGATCGTGCTGGGCTTGATCGCCACGGGGATCCGCGGCCAGGGCATGTTCAACATCGACTTCACCGGCGGCACGCTGGTGACGATTCGCCTCAATGACAACGATCCGGCCGTGAAGCCGCTTTCGGAGTCGCAGCGAGCGCAGCTCGTGCGCCAGAAGGCCAGCGTCTTGCCCGACGTGACGGTCGAAAGCCTGCGGCTGAACCGACGACAAGCGTCTTGCGCGATTCAATATCCGGACGACCGAAGAAAAGCTCGACAAGGTCAAGAGTGAGATTCTTCAAGTCGTTCGGGTCGACGCTGGCGCACGTCGAGATGACGGCCGGAGAGGCCAGGCCGATACCCGCCGCGCCGCGCCGGCGAGCGGCAACAACAAAGACACACCCGTCGTCGCGACCCGGTTCGCGGGCGGCCGCGCGTACGACTTGAATATCAACACGACGTCGCTCAACAGCACGCAGACGCCCGCCCAGGTCGTCTCGGCCGAATTTGTCCGGGTCCTCAGAAAGGCCAAGATCCCCAATCCGACGTCGCGATTCGAGATCACGGCCGCTCCGGCGGCCAATCCGCGCCGGGCGCGGGAACGCACCTGGTCTTGCGCACCGACCTCGAGCCCGACATCGCCAAGAACCTGCTCGTCCAGCTCAAGCAGGCGCTGGCCGACGATCCCGACCTGCTGTTCGAGCGGATCGACAATTTCGGTGGTACAGTCGCCGGCGAGACCCGCACGCTGGCCCTGATCGCGACTTTCGCGAGCTGGGTCATCATCATCGTCTATCTCTGGTGGCGGTTCCGGTCGTTTACTTACGGGCTCGCCGCCGTGCTGGCGGTCGTTCACGACGTCTTGATCACGCTTGGTGCGATCGCCGTCAGCTACTGGCTGGCGAAGATTCCGGGCTTCAACACGCTGCTCCAGATCGATCAGTTCAAGATCGACTTGCCCATCGTGGCCGCGTTCCTGACGCTGATCGGGTTCTCGGTCAACGACACGATCGTGATCTTCGACCGAATCCGCGAGATCAAGGGCAAGACGCCGCACCTGACCAACAAGATGGTCAACGACGCGCTCAACCAGACCCTGAGCCGAACGATCTTGACGTCGTTCACGGCCTGGCTCGTCGTGGTCATCCTTTACCTGTTCGGCGGCGAAGGCCTCCACGGTTTCGCCTTCGCACTCGTCGTCGGATTCTTGAGCGGAACGTACAGCACGATTTATATCGCGACGCCGATCCTGATCGACTGGGTCGCGACAGAGCCGCGGCAGCCCACCAAGCCGGACAAGCAACTGGTTGCGGCACGCTGAAGCGGCCTTGTGGCGCTTCAGTAAGTGGCCGAAGGGCTCGTAATAATAGGCCAAAAGCGAATCGTCAAGCGCGGTCGGACCGTGCTTGACGATTCGTCTTAACGGCCGACCCAATTGCGCCGAGGTGCCCGGCGTAGCGCCTTTGATTCAAGCGGGTGACGGATCACTCAGTCGGTGCTTGCCGCGAGCGCGGAGGTATTCGACAACGCCGGGCAAGACCGAGATCACGATGATCGCCACGATCACGAGCTTGAAATTCTTCTGAACGACCTCCTGCGCGCCAAACCACCAGCCTGCCAGCAGGAACAGCAGAATCCAGACCGTGCCCCCCGCGATGTTGAAAACGGCGAATCGCCGATAGCTCATCCGGCCAATGCCCGCCACGAACGGGGCAAACGTTCGCACGATCGGGATGAACCGGGCCAGGATGATGGTGATGCCGCCATATTCTTCGTAGAAGTCGTGGGCCTTGCAGCAGATGTTTCTTGTTGAGCAGCCACGAATCCTCGCGTGAAAAGACGCGCGGGCCGACCCGGTATCCGATAAAATAGTTGACGGCGTCGCCGAGAACCGCGGCGACCACGAGCAAGACCGCGATCAAGCCCAGGCCGAATCGGCGATGCGGGATGGGCCGCGACCGCCCCGACCGCGAACAGGAGCGAGTCGCCCGGTAGAAACGGCGTGACGACGAGCCCCGTCTCGGCGAAGATGATCAGGAACAGGACCGCGTAGAGCCAGGGACCGAGCGTCTCGGCATATTGGTTGAGCGTCGTCGGGTTGAGCTCGATTATCGACTTGAGCATTTCGATCATATGATTGAGCATTGCCAGCAGATGATCCTGCATGAGCGGGTCGCCGCTCGGGTATCGTTGAAGAAATACGGCCATCGTTTGCCATGGATTGAGCCGGCGATTGCGGCGGAATGATCGGTCATTCCCACGGCAAGTCCGATAACGGGCGATCGCCGAGCGGAATTTCACGGTGCGCTCTGCCCGCGGTCACGGGTGTGCACGGGGAGCCGAACGTTGCGAATGCCTGCTTCGTCGCAGGCGGAAAGCACGTCGGCCAGGTCCTGATAGGCGAGACTGGCGTCGCCGCGAATCACCACGCCCTGGTTGACATAGCGATTCCGCGCATCGCTCAAAAAGCGGACGAGCTGGTCGAGGCTGTAAGTCGTATCGCCGACCGAGACCACGCCCCCTTTGACCACGGTTAGAACCAGGTCGTCGGGTGCAGCCGTCGCGGGAGCCGCGTCGGTCACCTCGGGAACGTTCACGGCAAACTCACTCTCATCCCAGTCGTAAAGCCGCGTCGCCGCCATGAAAAAAACGAGCAAGCATAAGATCACATCGACCATCGGTGTCATGTTGATGACCGGCGGGTCGTCATGTTGGACGCGGCTGGCAAGCATCGGCGAGGCCCTTTTTCGCGCCGACAAGTGGCGCGAGGCAATCAAGGAAACAGAATCGACAGACGGGCGAACGCACGCGGCAAACTCGGCGGAAACACCCTCAGATCGCACGTGCTTCGTGGCGGTGAGCATCGGCCGAGCCGATCGAGCCATGGCGACGATCGGCGGGCGGCAAACGATGCGATTCGCTCGCGACAAGCTCGATGACCTGGCGGGTCCGCTCGTCCAGCTCGCGCACCAGGAGATCGACGCGGTTCAGGAAGAAGTAGTAAAACGTCACGCTGAAGATCGCGATCGACAGACCGAACGCGGTCGCGACGAGCGCCAGGCTGATCCCGTGTGCCAGGGCTTCGCCCCGCGCCGGCCCGAGCCGGCCGCCGAGTGCGTCGAACGACTGGATGATGCCGACGACGGTTCCCAGCAGGCCGAGCAAGGGGCCGAGTGTCGCCATCGCGCTCAAGACGCGAAGATTGCGCTTGAGCTCGACGATCTCGCCCGCGCCGTCGTGGCTGACGATCTGGCGGATCGTCAGACCAGGCTGACCCCACGAGTTGACGATCACCGAAAAGATCCGGGCGGCCGGGCTTTCATGGGCCCGGCAAAGTTCGAGCGCCCGCTCGCGATCAAGCTTGCCGCTGGAAAGCCGCTCGAGAAACCGTTCGACAAAGTCGTGCGGAATGATGCGTTCCTTACGAAGGGCCGCGAACCGCTCCATGACATAGCCCAGCGTGACGATCGAACAGATGGCCAGCGGCCAGAGCATCGGGTTGGCATTCAAGAACAGCCGCAACACGCTCGTTCGATCAACGGCCCCTTTTCCCTTGGCGCGGCGGCGTCGCGGTTGCCGCGGCCGGGCGCGGCGGCGCGCCTGCCAGGGCGTTTTTCGGGCTCGGCACCTTGGGAGGCTCGGCCAGCACCGCGGCCGGCACCGGCGTCAGGACCGGCGCCTCTTTCGGGGCTTCTCCAAGAGGCGGTAAATCCTTCACGCCAGCCTCCTGGCCGCGCGCAACGATGGATTCGCCACGCACGCGACCGCGATGAGACTGAAGAAAATGACGAGCCAGCGCGGACAGTTTGCCGACCATCGCAGTGCATCCTTTGGGTAAGCGACCGCAGCATCTTATCCCACGCTCGTGCGGGTTGCCTAGCGCGGCTCGTCTCAGACCGTCTTGGCGTCGATCCAGGGCATCAGGCCGCGCAGCTTCTTGCCGACCTGCTCGACGGGATGCTCGCGCTCGAGCCGCTTGGTCGCGTTGAAAACCGGGCGATTGGCCCGGTTCTCGAGAATCCATTCGCGGGCGAACTGGCCCGAGCGGATCTCGGCCAGGATCTTCTTCATCTCGGCACGTGTCGACTCGTTGACGATGCGCGGGCCGCGGGTGTAATCGCCGTATTCGGCCGTGTTGGAGATGCTGTACCGCATGTAGTTGAGCCCCCCTGATACATGAGGTCGACGATCAGCTTGAGCTCGTGCAGACACTCGAAATAAGCACTCTCGGGCTGATAGCCGGCTTCGATCAGGGTCTCAAAGGCCATTTTCACAAGAGCACTCACGCCGCCGCAAAGGACGACCTGCTCGCCGAAGAGGTCGGTCTCGGTCTCCTCGGCGAACGTGGTCTGCAAGACGCCCGCGCGCGTGCCGCCGATGCCCTTGGCATAGGCCAGGGCCAGTGCCTTGCCCGCCGGGCGTGCAGTTGTCGGCCGTGGCGATCAAGCACGGGACGCCGCCCCCCTTGACGAACTCGCTGCGAACCAGGTGGCCGGGTCCCTTGGGGGCGACAAGCGCACTGTCGACCCCTTCGGGCGGAACGACCTGGCCGAAGTGAATGTTGAACCCGTGCGAGCAAAGCAAGAGGTCGCCCGGTCGCAGATGCGGCTTGATATCGCGCGTGTAGATGTCGCCCTGAACCTCGTCGGGCAAGAGGATATTGATCAGATCGCCGGCCTGCGGCGGCATCGGCGGCCGACACCGGCTTGAAACCGTCGCGGACCGCGGCGTCGTAGTTGGCCGAGCCGGGACGCTGGCCGATCACGACTTCGCACCCCGAGTCGCGGAGGTTCTGCGCCTGGGCGTGTCCCTGGCTGCCATAGCCGATGACGGCGATCGTCTTGCCCTTGAGCAGGCCGAGGTCGGCATCCTGGTCGTAATACATCTTGGCGGGCATTGGCGGGTCCTCTCTCTTCGGCGAGTGGGTCGAGCCATCCGTCAAGCGAGGCTGCAACGCCGGCCCACCAGAATTTCGTTAAAGAAGTCAATTGGAGTCGATTGGAAACAGATTCGCGGCAACCCGTCACCGCGCAGGAATTGCCGCATCAAACCCGGCTTTTTCCGAAACCTGGCTTTTACAACTCGGAATGGCCTTGCACGGTCGGCTCGGGATCGGCGAAATGACTCGGGTGGTCGCTTCGGCGCCCAGACTCGGTTCCTCAGCGGCCGGTCGCCGCGCACCAGGGCGATCCGGCCGGTTCGAGCAAGCTCATGAATCCCATAATGACGCACTTGCTCGATGAACGCCTCGATCTTTTTTTCCTGGCCCGGAGATCTCGATCATCAGCTGGTCGGGGCTCACGTCGAGAATGCGGCCGCGAAAGATCTGAACCAGGGCGTTGATCTCGGGCCGCAGGGTCAGGGGCGCCTGAATCTTGATCAGCATCAGGTCGCGCTCGACATAATCTTCGCGCGAAATATCGTGAACCTTCACGACCGTCACGATTTTTTCGAGCTGCTTGCGCACCTGGTCGAGGTGGCGATCGTCGCCCATCACGACGACCGTGATACGCGACAGCTGCGTATTCTCGGTTTCGCCGACCGCCAGGCTCTCGATATTGAAACCACGCGAGGAAAACATGCCCGAGACGTGCGCCAGGACCCCCGGCTGGTTTTGAACCAGCGCCGAAAGCAGGTGGCGCTTGCGTCCCGAATCGACGCGTTCCGCCGAACCTGCCGGTTGAGGCACGGCTGCCGGGCTGGGCTCTGTTGACATAATCTCCACCATGGGGTGCGTGTTCAAAGGCAAACGACAATAAAACGCTCGGGGCCGTGATCAGGCAACAGGGTCGGTCGGTCGTGCGGCCAATCGGCCCGCGAGACGGCAACAAGAAGACGCGTGCCGCCGAAACGGGTTCGTCCGGCGGCACGCTTTGCGGCAGGTAGAGCCGTTTTCACGGCCGGCGCAATGGCGGAAAGCCCGGCGGAAGACCGCCGCCGCCGGCTCCAGGGAAATCGGGCGGCATCGCGCCGGCTTCGCCGGGCGGCTTCTTCGGCTGGGTCAGGGCGGCTCGGTCGAGATTGATCGCCCGGAAGCTGTCACCCGGCGTCACGTAATACCAGCTCCCGAAGCGGTCGGCGAGCTCCTCGACTTTCTTCTTGCCGTCGGCAATCTTCTTGTCGTAATCGGCCTTGCTCGCGGTCAGCCTTCTCCTTGGCTTCCTTCTGTTCGGCCAGATACTTCGGGTCTTTCGGGTCGGGCGCGAACGGTTTGTCAGGAATCGGCACCGGCCCGCCCGGTTTCGGGGCTGGCTTGGTTGCCGGCGATTCGGGCTTGGCGATCAGCGAGGGATCGAACGCAACCGTCACCATCAAGAAACGATTTTCCTGCGTCCCGCTCGACTTCTTGTCGGCGTCTTTCTTGGCCGGCTCGCCCTTCTTCTCTTCGTCGTCGGCAGCGCCACGCGTGAGGTCTTCGCCTTCGGCAAAGACAGGCCCGCCGTAGCGCAGCGTAGTACACGACGCCATCTTCGGTTGCGACGAGTACATCGCCCTGGTCGGAGAAAAGACCCTGCGTCGTCAGGAAGAAGCCCTTGTTCTGAAGCGACGCCATCACCATCTGCGTCAGCTTCAGATCTTCCTGGTCGAGATTCTTGAGGCCCGCGGGCCGCGGCCGTACGCCGACGATCTTGAGGTCGCCCAGAGCGTCCGTCAGGGCGCGCAACTTGTCTTCAACCAGCTCTTGCCCCGCGGGGAGGTCGGCCATGGTCCACGGGCCGGTGCCGTCCTTGCGGGTGATCGTCGACTTCTCACCGCGCTGCAACATCAACCGCCCCTGCCGGTTCGGATCTTCCTGGAGCTTGTAGTTGTCGAAGACGATGCGGCGAATCTTGGAGGCCTCGAGCTTGAGCAGGTTGGTCTCGATCCAGTCGGCGAAGCGGGTGGACGGCTCGGCCTTGATATTGACGCCGTAAATGCGCTTTTGCCCCGGCACGCGCACATACTGCATCGCCCCGCCTTCCTTGCGGTCGGTCCCCTTGATGTCATTGCCGATGATGATGTCGGCCAGGACCTTTTCCGAAGCGTCGCGAAGCGTGATCCGCTTGCCGCGACCTTGCAACGTCGTCACCTTGGCGTCCAGGGGATCGATCACGCCCATCGACTCTTGAGCGTCTGCGCTGTCTGATCGGATCGTGTCTTTCGTCAGATCCATCGAGCGCCGCCGACGTCTTCGCAAGCCGGTCCTTGGCATCGGCCGGATAATTATAGTGAGATGGGATCACCCACTTCTTATCCTTGAACATCACGCGAAACCGCGTGGCCGTGGCCGTCGACGGCTCGAACTCGACCACCTCGAGGTCCGTACACGCGAGCGGATCCTTGAAATCTTCAAAAAACGGCTGTCCCTGGTCGTTAAAGTCGGCGCTCACCTTGGTACGGTCGCGCGTGCTGATAAAGGCAGCGCCGGTCAGGGCCAGCGCCACCAGGACGAAGCTCAAGGTCTTGTATAGCTCGTTCATGGTCTTCGTTTGTCCGTTTGCTCAAGGTCCGGGATTCGTCTGGCCACCCGTGCTGGGCTGTCCGTCGAGGCTCTTTTTCTTCGGCCCGGCGCGAGAGCTCGAGCCGGCCATGCGATCGAAAAGGCGGCCGATTCGCCATGGCCGCCGCCCTTATGCCGCGCATCAATTCCGGGGCTTCGCCCGCCGAACGATGATCGCACCGCTCGGCGGACAGCTTGATGTCTCGTTCAAAAGCGCGATTCAGACCAGCCGCTTCGGGTTCGCGCCCAGGTTCTCCCGGCGCAGGCGTCCGATCCAGACGAAGAGCCCCAGGAACAGCGGAGGCAGCGGCGGGATCAGAGCCGCCTCGAGTCGCACCGTGTTGCGAATTCCGCGGATCTTGCGCTCCGACTCGGCCTTGCCCTCGCGAATCTCGATGAGCTTCTTGTCTTCGATCATCTGCTTCTTGACGTCGAGCCGGCGCTGGGCGACCGATTGAAGGTTGGCGAGCTGGATTTCCTTGGTCCGTTCGTCCCATTCGGTGCGATTGCGAACCGACTCGACCTCCTTGTCGAATGACTTCTGGGCCTGCTGCAGCTCGTCGCTGGCCTGATCCTCGGCCTCGCTCGTCTTTTGTGCCAGATCCTTGTCGAACGCCTTGACCTGTTCCTCGATCACGTCGAGCCGCCGGTGGACCGGGCGCTTCCGCCGCAGTCTGACAAACGACTCATCGCCGGCCAGCACGTCGACGCAGTTGAGCACGAACGGCACGTTGTCGAATTCGAGGTCTTCGATCTTGCGGCGCCGCATCTCGAAGAATTGCTCGCCGATCAAGTCGAGGTCGGCGATCGCGATGACGTTGATCTTGGCTGGTGCGGGCTTATCGTCTTTCTTCTTGTCGGCCTCCTTGCCTTTCTCGCTCGCCTTGGCTTCACCGGGTAGCTGTCCCTGAAGCCGCGCGGCGAGCGTGTAGCTCTTGCCCGTCGGAATATGGCGGCGCCGCGGGTTGATCCCCTGAATGCCCATGAAGCCCTGCTGGGCCATCTCGCTCCAGAGGATGGTCCCGCCCGTCGACCCGGTCTTCAACAGCGGCGTGAACTCGGGACCCGATCCCGCCTTGGGCCGCAGCTCGCCGGGAAACAGGGTGACGATTTCTTGAAGCCCCGCACTGGCGTTTTGCTCGGGGTTAAAGGCGTCGGGCTCGCCGCTGCCGGTGCCGATGAAGACGATTTCGGGTGTGGACTGCAGATCCTCGAGCTTGGGGTGCGGGTTATACACGTTCCACACGATTTCATTCGTGGGCCAGTCGAGCCCGATCGTGTCGAGCAGGGGCCGCAGGTCGCCCTTGGGCTCGGGCGGCTGGCCGCCGCCAAAGGGCCCGCCGGGGGGCATCTTGGGAAGCTCGGGCGACATCTGGGGATTGTCGGCCGGGAACGGGTCGAGGAAGAGCAAGGCCCCGCCCCCTTTCTTGATGTAGTCGGTCAGATTGTCGATCTGCTTCTGGGTCAGCGACGACGGCTGGGCGACCAGCAAGACGTTCAAATCCGGGCTGATCGGCGTATCGGGCGACACCGAGCTGACGTCGTACTGCTTCTTGAGCTCGGTGACGATCGACCACTCGGGGGTCTGGCTGAACGACCGCATATCCATGCCCCCCATGAGCTTCGCGTCGGTGGTCAAGATGCCCACCTTCTTGCGGTTACTCTTCGAAACGACCCGGATCGACCGCGTGAGCTCGTATTCAACGGGCAGACCGCGGTCGAAGAACGGAATCACGACTTCCTCGACGCCCGAGGTGAACGCGACGCCCAGGAAGACCTCCGAGGACATCTGCTTCCCTTGATCGTCGGTAAACACGCGCCGCGGCTCGATTCCAAACCGTTTCTCGGCCTCGCGTGCCTGAGTCGAATAGAGCTCGGTCGGAATCAGGTTCAGGCGGATCTTGCCGGCGCTGCGTGCCTCGTATTCCTTGAGCAGGCCGAGAAGATCGGCCTTGGCCTCGACGAATTCGCGGGGGACATCCGGGCTGTAGTAAACCTGAATCAAGACCGGCCGGTCCGAGGGCATGTTCTTGATCAGGTCGGTCGACTCGTCCGAGAGCGTGTGCAACTGCTCGGCGCTGGCGTCGGCACGCCAGCCCGACTGTTCGAGGATGACCGTCGCGCTGAAGAGGGCCAGCACGACCGCCGCGAACCGGACCATCGAGTGCAGCCAGTGGCGTGAGCTGTCTTCACCGCCGGCCCAGTGCCTGCGGCCGAGGAGCACCATGTTCAGGTAGAGCATCGCCACGGCCAGACCGAGAAAATAGAACAGGCCCGACATCGTGATCACGCCCGTTCCAAAATCTTGAAACTGCGCCGGCACCGACCAGGTTTCCACCTGCCGCCGCCAGATGGAGGGCAACGGCTCGCCGATACGGCCCAGAAAGATCGGGACGGCACAAAAAAGGCGCCCAGAATGAATGCGACCGTGACGTTCGACGAGAGCAGCGAGGCCACCATGCCGACGGCGATCAAGAGCGCGCCCATCAGCCAGTAACCGAGGTAAGTGGCGAACAAGACGCCATAATCCGGGCTCCCCAGTAGCCTGAGGATCACGACATTCGACAACGAAAATCCCAGCGCGACCGTGTAGATGCCAAGCGCGGCCAGGTACTTGCCGAGCACGACGTCGAGATCATGCGCCGGCAGCGTCAAGAGCAGCTCGTCGGTCCCCTGGCGGCGCTCGTCGGCCCACGAGCTCATCGTGATGGCCGGGATGAAGAGCAAGAGCAGGTAGGGCATGTAGCGATCAAGCTGGTCGAGATTCGCCAGGTTGTTGGTGAAGAACGTGTCTTGCCAGAACGCCACGACCGAGCTGATGAGCACGAACAGGGTGATGAATACGTAGCCGGCGGGATTGCTGAAATAGCTCGACAGGTTGCGCTTGAACACCGCCTGAATGACATGGGGACGGAACGGCCGCGGCCGCCGAGCGCGGGGTGTCGCCACCCGCTCTTCGCTGGTCGACTTGGTTTCAAGCGTGGTCACCGCAGGATATCCTCTCTTCTGATCGGATCGCCCAGCCAGCCACCCAATGGGGTGCCAGGGCCACCCGGTTTCCATCGAGTTGAATGTTCTTCTGAGCTTGCTCGGAATCGGTATCGGAAACTGAAAAAGCGGTTCAATACGGGCGGAAACGGTGCGGCCAGGCCCCCCCAAGACGCCCGGCGTGCCGGGCGCGAGTGAGCGAGCCGGGCGGCGGTCAGACAGGCTGAGCGGTCAGACCATAGAACGCCTGCTCGAGACTTCCGTTCTGGCGGGCGAGCTCGGCGGGCTTGCCGTCGAACACGATCTTGCCATCGTGAATAAAGAGCACGCGATCGGCGACCGGCTCGACTTCCTGGAGAATGTGCGTCGAAACCAGCACGGTCTTCGACTGGCCAAGGTCGCGAATCAACTGCCGGACGCCGCGAATCTGATTCGGGTCGAGCCCGCTCGTGGGCTCGTCCATGATCAAGACTTCCGGGTCGTGCAAGAGGGCCTGTGCCATCGAAACACGCTGGCGGTAACCCTTCGAAAGCTTGCCAATCGGCTTGTGAGCGACCGTCTCGAGCGAGCACTGGCCAACCACACTGTCGATCCGTTCCGGCAGGATGCGCCCGGGATTCCCCGCGCCTCGCCGAAGAAGCGCAACAGGCCGATCGGCGTCATGTCGGGATAGAGCGGACCATTTTCCGGGAGATAGCCAAGGTGCTGGGCGGCCTCGATGCGATCGCTCTGAACATCGATTCCGGCGATCCTCGCCGTGCCGTAGGTCGGTGCGACGAACCCGGTCAAGAGCCGCATGGTCGTCGTCTTACCGGCACCATTGGGTCCGAGAAATGCAACGACCTCGCCCCTGGAGATTGAGAACGTCACGTCGCGGACGGCAAGGAACGACCCGAACTGCTTCCTGAGCCCATCGGCTTCAATCATGACGGGCTTTGACATACGATTGCGATCCTCCCCTGTCTCAAGGTAAATGACGCGACCTGGTGATACGCATCAAACGAAACGAAACCAACACGATTGTCCCGCTCGCGGCATCAACCGTCGGCACGATCAAAGGCGGGACCAGCCGGGCGCCGCGGGACGACCCGAACGCAGCACGGCGGGGCGCGCAATCCTCATAATCGTCATTACGAGGAAGGGCGGAATATGTTCATTATGCGCGGCCGCTCAACGCGACGCAACCACCTGAGCCGCGCGGCGGCCGGCTACGCCCCGATACACGTCGAAACGGACGCCGAGGACTTGATGCCACGAGCCACATCATGCATGAAATGACGATACGCAATGAAAACCGCCTCCTGCGCAGCGCCTTGATCGGCTGCGGCTTCGTATCCCGCTTTCATATCGAGGCGTGGGCGCGCGTTGCCGATGCGCGACTGGTGGCGTTATGTGATGTCGATCCCGCCCGGCTGGCCGCCGCGGCCGGTCAGGTTCCGGGCGTGGCCACGTATCGAGACGCGACCGAGCTTTTAAAATACGAGCGCAGCGCTCGACTTCGTCGAAATCTGCACCCAGGCCGACTCGCACCGCCGGCTTGTGGAGCTAGCCGCCGCTCACCGCCTCGATATCCTCTGCCAGAAACCGGCGGCCAATGACCGCGGCGACCTCACGGCCATGATGGCCGCCTGCGAATCGGCCGGCGTTCGACTCATGATCCACGAAAACTGGCGATTTCGGCCGTGGTATCGCGCCATGAAAACGCTCGTCGAGAGCGGTGCCATCGGCCGGCCTCTGCGAATTCGACTGGCCCATCGCGACACACGCGCACTCCGGCCGGGCGGATTCGCCGACCAGCCGTATCAGGCGACCATGGCGCGCCTTATCTTGATGGATATGGGCTGTCATGTGGTCGACACGGCGCGTTACCTCCTGGGCGAGATCGAATCGGTCGCGGCGACGGTCGGCCGCTTTGGCACTGAAAACCAGGGCGACGATGTCGCCATGCTGTCCGTCACGTTCGCGAGCGGTGCGCTGCGAGCTCGCTCGATTTTAGCTGGTGTGCTGCGCCCGATCGCGAACGCGCGCGGCCCGAGTCGGCGCTCAACGAGACAACGATCGAAGGCTCGGCGGGCGCCATCCGGCTTCTGACTGATGGATCGCTCGAATTGACGGATCTCGGCGGCCGAAGCCAGCGCCACCCGGTCGCGCTGCCGCCCGACGACGTGGTCTATGTCGAGGGCTACGCCGCCACGCAACGTCATTTCATCGAAGGACTTCTGAGCGGCCGCGAGCATGAGACGAGTGCCGTCGATAACCTCAAGACCATGGATGTCGTCTGGGCCGCGTACCAGGCCGCCGACGAACGACGTGTTGTCTTGATCCAAACTTGACTGCACGCACGAATGAACTTGGCACCGGGTGAACGAGAGAGCCTCAACAGAGTCTTGCGGTCCTTGATCCGGCTTTCAGTCCAGCATGAAACGGCCCACGGGCGGCAGCCATACTTGCCGTCGCGGTTTTGATGGGGTAGTATCGTCGTGGCGATCAGACGCCGTGAAGACGCACCCGTAGCTCAATTGGATAGAGCATCGGTCTACGGAACCGAAGGTTAGTGGTTCGAATCCACTCGGGTGTATTTGCGAGAACGAAATCCCGCCGGCATTTGATGCCTTATTCATATTATCCTGCGATCCCGGGCGCTGGATCGAACATTGCCGCTCTCCCGCATTCCGTCGCCGCATTCGAACCCACGGCACTTGCGTTCCGTAAACAAGAAATGGGCGTGATGACCTGAAAAACCCGACGAATAACGCGGGCGCGAGCGCTCAAAAGCGTTGTTCCGGGTTGGTCGCGTACCTCTTTGACCCCGCGGCCCTGGCTTGACGGCCGCCTTCGATCACGGTAGATATAGCAGGAGCCGGGATTCTTTTGTTATCTTCTTTCGTGTATGATTGGCATATGATTAGCCTGCCTGATCGGGTAAGCTAGTGTGATTGGCAATTCTTGATCGTAAACCTGATTGGGCTGGCGCGATTCAAAGACGTTCATTTGCGGTTCGTCGTTTCTTCCGAGGAGGAATGGGCGTGATCGAGCGGTTGGCCGTATCATGGGAAGACACATGGTTCGCGGTCATCGCAGCGCTCGCCTGGTTATCCGCATCGTTCGTGAGTTGCCCGGAGGTCGGATTCCAATATCTGTCCGGGGCCGGCGTCGAGATCACCGCCGCGACGCCGTCGCCAGGACCAGGCTTGGTTCTGATCGAGGACGACGATCTCGAACTTCAAGAAGACGATCTTGATCTGTGCGGGCTGCCAGACACGTGCCTTCTGTCGCCCCCTTCCCTCTCATTATCGCAAGTCACGCCGCTGCAAAGCGCCACTCCCTCCATTTTGACCGCGGCGCAGTACCCGTTGCGTTGCTGAAAAAGCAGACGCCCGTCTGATCGATAAAGCGGAGGCGTCCCCCATGGGGAAGGCCATGCTCGCCCGTGGCGGGCTGTTTCCGCAAGTCTTGTCGTTCTTCCTTGCACGCAACGCCAACGCGATACGAGCGCGTGCGCGTCTGTTTTAAACGATCTTGAGCTTGGATCAATTGCCTGCTACGAGTCATACGGGAGTTCGCGCGATGAATCCGATCGTTTTTGCCATTCGACGTCCCGTTACGACGACGATGCTCGTCGTGGCATTGGTGAGTGGCGGCTTGCTCGCCTCGAACACAATGCGGCCCGATGCGTCCGGGGCGATCAACACATCTAAAATACAATCCTATCTCGATTACATTGGCACGCATGCCAGGCATGCGAAAGACTACCTCGTCGGCAAGTTTGAATCGTACTGGCACAAGCACGATGAAGGTGAGCACCGCGAGAGCCAGAAGGTCGTGGCGACCAGTCCGCTGGCGATGGACGTTACCCTCACCCAGCAATATGTCTGCCAGATTCACTCGCAACGTCATATCGATGTCTGTGCCTTTGACACCGGCTACTTGAAGGAAATCGGAGTCAAGGAAGGCCAGTCGGTGAAGAAGGGCGATGTGATGTTCAGGATCGTCCCGATCCTTTACAAGGCGAAGTTTGACGCCGAGTCAGCAAAGGCCCGCCTCGCGAAGTTGAAGTACGAATACACCAAGCAACTGGCCGATCAAAAAGTGGTCTCCGAGAACGAGGTGCAACTGCTCGCGGCCGAAATGGCCGAGGCGGCGGCGAAAGCGGATCTTGCGAAGGCCGAGCTGGGCTTTGCCGATGTCATTGCGCCGTTCGATGGCATCGTCGACCATCAGTACGAGCAGTTGGGCAGTCTGATCAAGGAGGGGGATGTTCTCACGACCTTATCCGATAACAGCGTGATGTGGGTCTATTTCAACGTCCCCGAGGCCGACTACCTTCAATACATGGAGAGCTCGAAGCAAGAAAAGGACGACCAGCGGATCGAGCTCGAGCTGGCGAACCACCACATCTTCCCGCAGCCCGGCAAGATCGCCGTGATCGAGGCTCAATTCAATAACCAGACCGGCAACATCGCCTTCCGCGCCGATTTTCCGAACCCCACCGTGATACCGGGCGACGAGCGCACCCGCCTGCTGCGGCACGGCCAGACCGGCACCATCCTGATCCACCGGCCACTCCGGAATGTTCTCGTCATCCCCCAGCGGGCGACGTTTGAGCTCCTCGACAAGCGATACGTTTGGGTCATCGACAAGGACGACGTCGCGCATCAGACGCTGATCACCATCAAGAATGAACTCGAGGACGTTTTCGTCCTCAAGAGCGGACTCACCGTGAACGACAAGATCGTCCTCGAAGGGGTTCGCGAGGTCGAGGAAAACGGCAAGGTGGAATTCGAGTTTCGTAACCCGGAGGAGGCCATCAAGAATCAGAAATTCCACGCCGAATAGCAACGACCGCTCGAACCTGACCCGCCTGCTCCATGGGACCGACTCCCGGCGCTTGCGGGTGCGCGGTGGCGGCATCGTTTCGAAACGGGATCATCTTCCGCGAATCCGGCGCCAAGGTCTGTTTACAATGTCGCCTATCAGCTAAGATGCATTCTCATCCGCATTTTCAGTTCACCGTGTGAGTTAGCTCGGGTCGCGCTCTCAGTTGATGATTCTGACGAAGAAGTGGCGTTTTCGTTCGACCGTCCGGATCGCCCACACGCACCCCTCCTCGCCGTTTCGCGTGGTGACGGGGCCGCCTCGGCGCCCGCAACAAAATTCGCGAAGTTCGCGCTTTGTTGTGGGCCGTCGGGAATTCTAAGCCCATGTTCGCTAAAATCCTCCACCGGCCGGCATTCGCGATCGTCATCTCGATCATCCTCTTGTTCCTGGGGGTGCTCGGGATCAAGACCCTCCCCATCGCCCAGTTCCCCGACATCGCGCCGCCGACCGTCATGGTCTCCATCTCTTATCCCGGCGCCAGTGCCAACGTCCTCGTCGAGTCGGTGCTTATCCCTCTCGAGCAGTCGATCAACGGCGTCCAGAACATGCGCTTCATCACCTCCTCGGCGACCAGTGCCGGCGAGGCGGCGATCATCATCTACTTCGAGCCGGGCACCGATCCTAATATCAACGTCGTCAACGTGCAGAATCGCGTCAACATCGTGCTCTTCCAGCTCCCCCCGCTGGTCGTGCGCGAGGGCATCCTGGTCAGCCAGGTCGTGCCCAGTATGCTCATGTATGTCAATATCTTCAGCACCGATCCCCACGCCGACCAGAAAGACCTCTTCAACTTCGCCAACGTCTACGTCATGCCCCGGCTCAAGCGCATCAAGGGCATGGGCATCCCCAAGAACCTCGGCAACCGCATCTTCGCCATGCGGGTCTGGCTAGACCCCGAGCGCATGCGTGCCTACAACTTGTCGACCGAAGACGTCATGAAGGCTCTGTCGGAACAGAGCATGATCGGTTCGCCCGGACGACTCGGCCAGGCCACCGGCAAGACGTCGCAATCAAAAGAGTATGTGCTGACCTATATCGGTCGCTACAACAAGCCCGAGCAGTACGCCAACATCATCCTGAAAGCGAACCCCAAGGGCGAGATCCTCCGGCTCAAAGACATCGGCGAGGTCGAGCTCGGCTCGCAGTTTTTTGACATTTATTCAGACATCAACGGCCATCCCGCGGCGTCGATCGTTCTCAAGCAGGCTCCCGGCTCCAACGCGGCCGAGGTCATCGAGTCGATCAAGACCGAGCTCGAGATGATCAAGAAGGAGTCTTTCCCTCCGGGTATGGACTACGAGTTCGCCTACGACGTCTCGAAGTTCCTCGAAGCCTCGATCGAGAAG
This sequence comes from uncultured Planctomycetota bacterium, assembly GCA_963818265.1. Lineage (GTDB taxonomy): Bacteria > Planctomycetota > Planctomycetia > Isosphaerales > Isosphaeraceae > CAWFRS01. The sequence continues at coordinate 347,106 of CAWFRS010000002.1, forward strand.
GTGCTGCACACGCTTCTCGAAGCGTTCATCCTGGTGTCGCTGGTGGTCTACATGTTCCTCGGCGACCTGCGATCGACGCTGATCCCGACGCTCGCGGTGCCGGTGTCGCTGGTCGGGACGTTCTTCGTCTTGCGCCTGATGGGGCTGTCGATCAACCTGATCACGCTCTTCGCGATGGTTCTGGCGATTGGCGTCGTGGTCGACGATGCGATCGTGGTCGTCGAGGCGGTGCACGCCAAGATGGCTCAGAAGCACTTATCGCCCTATCGCGCGACCATGGAGGTTGTTAACGAGATCTCAGGCGCGATCATCGCGATCACGCTCGTGATGACGTCGGTGTTCGTTCCCGTGACGTTCATCCCTGGAGCGGTCGGCACCTTCTATCGCGAGTTCGGGATCACGATGGCGACGTCGATCATTCTGTCGGGCCTGGTGGCCCTGACACTGACGCCCGTGCTCTGTGCGATGATCTTGAAGCCGCACAGCCACCCCGGCGGCGACCCCCACCCGAGCGGCAACGGCGCCAGCTCCCGCACAAGGCGAGCGCTGGAAAACGGCGCGGGCTGGGAATGAAGCTGCTTTTAGGGCTGGGAGGGTTGCTCATCCTGGGCGGTATCACTTATCTGGCGTATGAGCTCTGGGGGCCGGCGGGCTTCATGCTCATCCTGCTGCCGTTTGTGCGGGGGCCCTTTGACCGCTTGGTCGAGAAGGTCACCAACGGTTATGCCGCCATCGTGCGTCGCATCGCCACGCGCCGCGTGCTGACCATGGCCGTCGTCGGAGGCTTTGCCGCTGGCATCGTCGCCGTCAACACCCAGCTCCCGACCGGCTTCATCCCCGGCGAGGACCAGGGCATCATCTACGCCGTCCTCCAGACGCCGCCCGGCTCAACGCTTGAATACACCAACGACAAATCGCGGGAGCTCGAGGCGATCGCCAAGGAGATCAAGGAAGTCACCTCCGTGACTTCGCTGGCCGGCTATGAAGTTCTCACCGAGGGCCGCGGCTCGAACTCGGGAACTTGCATCATCAACCTCAAAAACTGGAGTGATCGCAAGCGCACGGCTCGCCAGATCATCGTCGACCTCGAGGAAAAGTGCAGCAAGATCAGCAACGTCAAGCTCGAGTTCTTTGAACCCCCGGCGGTCCCCGGCTTCGGCACTGCCGGCGGTATCTCGATGCTCGTGCTCGACAAGACGTTTTCGGCCAATTACCAGCGGCTCGGAGAAGTGACCGAAAAGTTCATGACGGCCCTGAAAAAGCGCAAGGAGGTGACGAACCTGTTCACGTTCTATGCAGCCAACTACCCGCAGTACGAGCTGATCATCGACAATGACGTGGCCATGCAAAAGGGCGTGTCGATCAAGACGGCGATGGACAACCTCAACATCCTGATCGGCAGCACCTGGGAGCAGGGGTTCATTCGCTTCAACTTTTTCTACAAGGTCTTCGTCCAGGCCAAGTCGCAGTTCCGGCGCTACCCCGAGGATCTGAACAACCTGTTCGTCAAGAACGAAACAGGCGAGATGGTTCCCTACTCGTCGTTCATGTCGGTCAAGAAAAAGCAGGGTTTGAATGAGATCACCCGGTACAACCTCTACACCTCGGCCGCCATTCAATTAGCTCCCGCTCCTGGCTACAGTACCGGCCAGGCCATCCAGGCGATCAAGGAGGTCGGCGCCGATCCCAAGATACTGCCGCGCGGCTTCGACATCGGCTGGTTTGGTCTTGCTTACGACGAGGCAAGAAAGGGGAATGAAGCGGTTTACATCTTTCTCATTGTCATCGCCTTCGTCTACCTGGTGCTCGTTGGACAGTACGAGAGCTTCATCCTGCCGCTGGCCGTGATCGTGTCGCTGCCAGTCGGGCTCTTCGGTTCGTTCTTCTGCCTCCAGGCCATGGGCCTGGCGAACGACGTCTACGCCCAGATCGGTCTGGTCATGCTCGTCGGTCTGCTCGGCAAGAACGCGATCTTGATCGTCGAATTCGCCGTCCAGCGGCGGCTCGAGGGGGTCTCCCTCCATGAAGCGGCCGTCGAGGGCGCGAAGCTCCGTTTCCGGCCGATCCAGATGACCTCGTTCGCTTTCATTGCCGGTCTGCTTCCCCTGGTCGTGGCCAGTGGCGCCGGGGCGATCGGCAACCGCACCATCGGCACCACCGGAGCCGGCGGCATGCTCGTCGGCACGGTCATCGGAGTCCTGGTCATTCCGGGCCTCTATTATCTGTTCGCCCAGCTCGACGGTCGGCGCAAACTGCTCAAGGACGAGACGCATCAACCTCTTAGCGAGAGATTCGAGCATGGACACATAAACGGACATGGACACACCGACGGACTCGGACACGTGAACGGGCACGAGCCCATAAACGGAATTGAGTACGCGAACGGCCACGAACACATAAACGGAATTGAACACTTGAACGGCCTTGAAGATGGGCTCGAACATGAACATGAAGACGAGCCCGTGGCATAACAAGCATGCACTTGCGAAAACGACCGTCAACGGTGTGCCTTTGATTTTACCATTTTGCCGAATCCCCGAGCTTTATCAGGTGGATTCGGCACCAAACCTGCCCGCATCTTCGGTGGAGCGGCTCGCTCCAAAAAAAGCGTCTCAGGTCGGAATCGACAAGCTCTGAGATGATGTGACATTCGCGATTGAAGAGTCTTGAGATGATTGGGCACTCGCTCGCTTGAGCCAACACGCAATGGTTGGCCATCGGCGGCGGAGGCCCCGGATTAGATGTTCAGATCGCGAGCAGCGAGATTTTGAGGCAGTCAGGGGTGTCATTCCCCACGGGTCCCCTGCGAATGAAAGTCCTAAAGAATTAATTGATGATTGCAATCGAAGTATTGGGAGGTCTGAAGGTCGACACCAGGAGCGCAGCAGTCGGTGCCGAGATTCGGCCTGTGCACATTCACCCACACGCTCGGAGTGGCATTCAGAGCCATGTTCACTAAAATTCTTCGTCAGCCGGCACTCGCGATCGTCATTTCGATCATCCTCTTGTTCCTGGGGGTGCTCGGGATCAAGACCCTCCCCATCGCCCAGTTCCCCGACATCGCCCCGCCGACCGTCATGGTCTCCATCTCTTATCCCGGCGCCAGTGCCAATGTCCTCGTCGAGTCGGTGCTCATCCCTCTCGAGCAATCGATCAACGGCGTCCAGAACATGCGCTTCATCACCTCTTCGGCCTCGAGTGCCGGCGAGGCGGCGATCATCATCTACTTCGAGCCGGGCACCGATCCCAATATCAACGTCGTCAACGTGCAGAACCGTGTCAACATCGTGCTCTTCCAGCTCCCTCCGCTGGTCGTGCGCGAGGGCATCCTGGTCAGCCAGGTCGTGCCCAGTATGCTCATGTACGTCAATATCTTCAGCACCGATCCCCACGCCGACCAGAAAGACCTCTTCAACTTCGCCAACGTCTACGTCATGCCCCGGCTCAAACGCATCAAGGGCATGGGCATCCCCAGAAATCTCGGCAACCGCATCTTCGCCATGCGGGTCTGGCTGGACCCCGAGCGCATGCGTGCTTACAACTTGTCGACCGAAGACGTCATGAAGGCTCTGTCGGAACAGAGCATGATCGGTTCGCCCGGACGACTCGGCCAGGCCACCGGCAAGACGTCGCAATCAAAAGAGTATGTGCTGACCTATATCGGTCGCTACAACAAGCCCGAGCAGTATGCCAACATCATCCTGAAAGCGAACCCCAAGGGCGAGATCCTCCGGCTCAAGGACGTCGGCGAGGTCGAGCTGGGTCCGCAGTTCTTCGACATTTATTCAGACATCAACGGCCATCCCGCGGCGTCGATCGTTCTCAAGCAGGCTCCCGGCTCCAACGCGGCCGAGGTCATCGAGTCGATCAAGTCCGAGCTCGAGCAGATCAAGAAGGAGTCTTTTCCTCCAGGGATGGACTATGAATTCGCTTACGACGTCTCGAAGTTCCTCGAAGCCTCGATCGAGAAGGTGCTGCACACGCTTCTTGAAGCGTTCATCCTGGTGTCGCTGGTGGTCTACATGTTCCTCGGCGACCTGCGATCGACGCTGATCCCGACGCTCGCGGTGCCGGTGTCGCTGGTCGGGACGTTCTTCGTCTTGCGCTTGATGGGCCTGTCGATCAACCTAATCACGCTCTTCGCGATGGTTCTGGCGATTGGCGTCGTGGTCGACGATGCGATCGTGGTGGTCGAGGCGGTGCACGCCAAGATGGCTCAGAAGCATTTATCGCCTTATCGCGCCACCATGGAGGTCGTGCACGAGATCTCAGGCGCGATCATCGCGATCACGCTCGTGATGACGTCGGTGTTCGTTCCCGTGACGTTCATCCCTGGAGCGGTCGGCACATTTTACCGGGCATTCGGGATCACGATGGCGACGTCGATCATTCTGTCGGGCCTGGTGGCCCTGACGCTGACGCCCGTGCTCTGTGCGATGATCTTGAAGCCGCACAGCCACGCCGGCGGCGACCACCACCCGAGCGAAACCGACCCTGAAACCCACGCGGTCGAAGCGGACGTCGACTCTGACGCCGAGCACGTCGAAAAGCCGCGTGGACTCGGGATGAGGCTGCTCTTTGCGCTGGGAGGGTTGCTCGTCCTGGGGGGTGTCACCTATCTCGCGTATGACCTCTGGGGGCCGGCGGGCTTCATGCTCATCCTGCTGCCGTTCGTGCGGGGACCCTTTGACCGCTTGGTCGAGAAGGTCACCAACGGTTATGCCGCCCTCGTGCATCGCATCGCCACGCGCCGCGTGCTGACCATGGCCGTCGTCGGAGGCTTTGCCGCTGGCATCGTCGCCGTCAACACCCAGCTCCCGACCGGCTTTATCCCCGGCGAGGACCAGGGCATCATCTACGCCGTCCTCCAGACGCCGCCCGGCTCGACGCTCGAATACACCAACGAAAAGTCCCAGGAGCTCGAAGCGATCGCCAAGAAGATCGAAGAAGTCACCTCCGTGACCTCGCTGGCCGGCTATGAGGTGCTCACAGAGGGCCGCGGCTCGAATTCGGGAACCTGCATCATCAACCTCAAAAACTGGACAGACCGCACGCGCACCGCACGCCAGATCATCGTCGACCTTGAGGAAAAGTGCAGCAAGATCAGCAACGTCAAGCTCGAGTTCTTTGAACCCCCGGCGGTCCCCGGCTTCGGCACCGCCGGCGGTATCTCGATGCTCGTGCTCGACAAGACGTTTTCGGCCAATTACCAGCGGCTCGGAGAAGTGACCGAAAAGTTCATGACGGCCCTGAAAAAGCGCAAGGAGGTGACGAACCTGTTCACGTTCTATGCAGCCAACTACCCGCAGTACGAGCTGATCATCGACAATGACGTGGCCATGCAGAAGGGCGTGTCGATCAAGGCCGCCATGGATAGCCTGAACATCCTGATTGGCAGCACCTGGGAGCAGGGGTTCATTCTCTTCAACCAGTTCTACAAGGTTTTCGTCCAGGCGAAGTCAGAGTTCAGGCGCTACCCGGAGGATCTCGACAAGCTATTCGTCAAGAACGACAAGGGCGAGATGGTTCCCTACTCGGCGTTCATCAGACGCGAAAAGAAGCAGGGACTGAACGGGATCACCCGGTACAACCTCTACACCTCGGCAGCCATTCAATTAGCTCCCGCTCCTGGCTACAGTACCGGCCAGGCCATCCAGGCGATCAAGGAGGTCGGCGCTGATCCCGAGATACTGCCGCGCGGTTTCGACATCGGCTGGTCGGGTCTTGCTTACGACGAGGCAAGAAAGGGGAATGAAGCGGTTTACATCTTTGTCATCGTCGTGGCCTTCGTCTACCTGGTGCTCGTTGGACAGTACGAGAGCTTCATCCTGCCGCTGGCCGTGATCGTGTCGCTGCCAGTCGGGCTCTTCGGTTCGTTCTTCTGCCTCCAGGCCATGGGCCTGGCGAACGACGTCTACGCCCAGATCGGTCTGGTCATGCTCGTCGGTCTGCTCGGCAAGAACGCGATCTTGATCGTCGAATTCGCCGTCCAGCGGCGGCTCGAGGGGGTCTCCCTCCATGAAGCGGCCGTCGAGGGCGCGAAGCTCCGTTTCCGGCCGATCCAGATGACCTCGTTCGCTTTCATTGCCGGTCTGCTCCCCCTGGTCGTGGCCAGTGGCGCCGGGGCGATCGGCAACCGCACCATCGGCACCACCGGAGCCGGCGGCATGCTCATCGGCACGGTCATCGGAGTCCTGGTCATTCCGGGCCTCTATTATCTGTTCGCCCGCCTCGACGCCGGACGCAAATTGCTCAAGGACGAGTCGCATTTACCTCTCAGCGAGAGCTTCGAGCACGAGCGCGAAACCATACACGCAGACGAGTCCGAAGACCAGGGCGACGAATAAGATACGCGCGATTGCGGTCGTCATCGTTTGCGGGCTGTCGCCATTTTGCCGCCGTGTCGAATCGTCGAGCCCATCTGGCGGGCCGGCGACCGGCACGCGTGCGCCAGTCGACAAGACTGGAAAACTCGTCTCAAATCGGATTGTAGCGCCAATCGCACGATCCGCTACTTAAGTTGCAACCGGCATCAGTCGATAAATCCCCGTAGTCCGCCGCGCCATGGTCCATTCGACCGTTCGTCAGGAATGGTCATGGGTGGGCAATGCACGGCCGGGGAGTTGATGGTCCGTACTTGCTCGGTGCGTTCGCCGTCAAGTACGAACTCCTCAAGGACGAGCGGGCGAAGCTCTCAGTGAGACTTTCAAACGCAAAGCACAGAAAGCACGTGGCTGAGGACGGTCATGAATGAGTCCTGCACGCGCCAGGAGTTGGTCGCCTACTACTTGCTCGGTGGGATTGCCGACAAGCAAGAACTCCTCAAGGACGAAGCGAATGAAGTTCTCAGTCAGATTGTCGTACGCGACGCATACGAAGCGAGTGATTGCCGGAGCGATCATTTGCAGCATGATGCTCGCACTGCCGGCCTGTGGAATTCCGGTTCTCCGTCGCCCGCAGCCGGCGCCACAGGTGCCGGAAAGCTTCAAGCTGGAGACCGGCGCCGACAACACATCTCGCGTTGGGATCGACGAATTCTACAATGACCCGATTCTTCTATGCCTGATCGACCAGGCCCTGCTCAACAATCGGGAGCTGAAGACCCTCAATGAGGAGGTGCAGGTCGCCCGCAATGAGATCCTGGCACGGACGGGGCAATACCTCCCGTTCCTGAGTCTAGGGGCGGGCACGGGGCTCGACAGATTCAGTCGCTTCACGGAAAACGGGGCCGGCATCCTTGACGACCCCTATTCTCCTGGGAAGCACTTTTCCAATCCAACCGGAAATTACGGGGCGGGCTTCAACTTCCAGTGGCAGCTCGACATTTACAGGCAACTCCGCAACGCCAGGGACGCGGCGAAGCAGCGCTACGTCGTCGCCAGCGAAAGGCGCAACTTCTTCGTAACCCGCATGGTCGCGGACATTGCCGACAACTATTACGGGCTCATGGCACTCGACAAACGGCTCGAGAACCTGAATCAAATCATCGAGCTTCAGGAGCAGAGTCTCAAGATCGCCATCGCCAGGAAGCAAGCGGCCCGCGGCACCGAACTGCCCGTCTTGCGATTCCAGGCCGAGGTTCGCAGGAACCAGAGCGAAAAGTTGATCGTCAATCAGGACATCATCGAGACCGAGAACCGGATCAACTTCCTCGTCAATCGCTACCCGCAGCCTGTCGAACGCGATTCCTCGAACTTCTTCGACCTCAAACTCCACGACCTGAGCATCGGAGTGCCGTCCGAGCTAGTCAGAAACCGACCCGATATCCGCCAGGCGGAGCACGACCTGGCGGCAACCGGGCTCGAAGTGAAGGTCGCGCGGGCGAATTTTTATCCTCAACTGGTGCTCACGGGTGGAGTTGCCCTCCAGTCGCTCATCCTCAGTCATCTATTCGAGCCGAATGCTGTCATCGGAGATATTACCGCTGGCCTGGTCGCGCCCTTCGTCAACCGAAGGGCTCTCAAGGCCCAGTACCTCACTGCGAATGCCAGGCAATTGCAGTCTGTCTACAATTATCAGCGCGTCATCCTGGAGGCCTTCACCCAGGTTATCAACCGCCTGACCATGGTGAAGAACTACACTGCTTCGATCGAGATCAAGAAGCTACAGTTGCAAGCACTGGAGTCCTCGGTCGACGTTGCTGGTAAACTGTTTCAGAATGCCCGCACCGAATACATCGACGTCCTCTTGGCCCAGCGTGACCTCAGAGACGCGCGAGTGGTCTTGATCGACACCAAGAGGCAGCAACTGTCCGCGATTGTCAACGCCTATCAAGCCATCGGTGGCGGCGTACCGCCAATCCTGCTGGCGGAAACCGCGGTGATCATTCCGCCGCTTCCGCACCTGTCCGGGGCGCCTACGCCGAACGGACCGCCACCCCCGCTGTCGCTCCCTCCCGAGGCGGTGCTTCAGCGTGAACCACTACCCCCGCCCGCCAACCTGATTACACCCGGACCGCTGCCGCCGCCCGGCACGCCCTCCCCGTTCAGAGACCTGAACCCGACCGAGTCGCAGATGCCGCGTGAACCGGAGGTTCCCCCCGGAACGCTGACCCCGCCTGAACCGGTGAACCCGCCGGTCCGGGAGCAGCCGGCGCCAAATCTCGAGCCGCTGCCAGCACGAACCTGAACGTCGCAGCGTTCATGGTCTGATCGTGTGTCCCCGATCGCTCGGTCAAACTCGGTCATGTGTTTACTGGACCGGCTAATAATCACATCCAAACCCAACGAGGGCGTCGCGGGCAATCGGTCCGGCGCCCTGGGTTTGTGCTACGCATCAGCCTCACGTTTGATCCCCCGACCCTTGTCTAGTTCGTTCCCGCGTTTTCTCGGGTATGACAAGCGGTACCCGTGGGAATGCTCCGCCCGACGCTCCTGCGTCGTACCGCTGTGGCGTCAGAGTTGGCTCATCAAGCCACCGCAGGGCGTCCCAAAACGCACGTTTCAGGCACTCCATAAAGTTGAGGACGAACTCGGGCCACCAGACTTGTCGAACTCGAAGCTTAGACCGGACGGCAACTGCGTGCTCTCGTCGTCAACGAAGAGTTCGTAATCGCCGACGGTCTCAAAAGGGATGAAGGTCTGGATAAAACTTGAACCCTCGGTAGCGCCCGGCAAGCTGGTGGGTAACCCTGCCTGGTTGATTGCCCAGCAGAGCGCAACGGGGATCATATCTTTGTACAACCGTTGTTCACGGATTTGATATGGAAGACTGCCATGTGATGAAAGAGTAGAATGACGACGTGAAGATGATTCCGGGCGAAGCCCCGCGGTTCCGCGTGCGACGCTCCCGTTTCCGGACATTCGATTCGCCCGAGCCAGCAGGCCAGGAGATGGTCGGGCTTCAGCGATCGGTGCGTTGCTGGTCGTGGAGCGCCTGGTGAGCCTGTTCGTCTTCGGGCCGCGTGTCGCGCCCGCGACTCTCGGTGAATTCGATGCGGCTCAGGAATTTGACATTCGCACAGTCGTCGAGCTGGTCGCTGTGGCAGGCCGCCGGGTCGCGAATCAGGAACCGGAACGGTCCGCCATTTTCGATTCCGAGAGCGTCCGGTCCATTGCGATAGACGATGATCGCCTGGCCGCGCAGCGGTTCAAGTGGAATCGATACGTGGAAGTCGTCGCGGTCGGCGTGAAGCGTGACAAACGCGGCCGAAGGCATCACGCGCGCCAGATCGAGGAGGGCTTCCAGCGTGATCCCGTCCCCTTTTCGCGTCGGATGAAAGCGCGAAACATCGTTGACCTGAAACGGCTGGGGAATGCTGGCGAGATCGGCGAATGACAGGCTCAGGGGACGCTCGACGCGACCGTCGACGACGAGGCGACATCTTCTTCATCCGTCCGACTCCCTATCAATCCCCGCCCGACTCGCGGACGTTGAATTCCAGTTTCCAGCGCCGTGGATCGCGCGTGCTCTCACATGATAGTTCGAGCGTGCCAATCTCGGTCACGCGGGAATGCAGCCGCACGGGGACCGGATCGCCCGTCGAGCCGTCGGCCGCTTCGAGTGCCGTCTCGAGCGGGTCGAGCTCCTGAAGCTCTTCGGTATTCCAACGCTCGAGCACGGTCCCGACGACGTCATCGCGGCGGGTGGTCGAGCCGAGAAACCGGAACTGGGCCGGCTCGCCCACGATCAGGCCGATCTCGGGGCCGGGCACGCTGGTTTCGGTCCCTTCTTCCATCCCCATGGGCACCACGCAAAGAGCCTTGATGGGTGGAATCACGCCGGGCACCGCGGGCGCGGCCGTCTCGAGCCCCACGTAATAAGAGCGGCCGACGCCCCCCCTGATTCGCACGCCGCGGCCCCGCGCACCTGGCCGTAATAGGCCGCGCCATGGGCGACCGCCAGGTCGAGGTCCGATGATTCCAGCTCGGGAACGGTGCGCCCCGCCCATTCCGACAAGACATCGAGAATCCGCTGACGCAAGTCGGCCGCCTTGAGCACGCCGCCGTTGAAGAGAACGGCCGACGGGAAGACCATGGAATGACCGGTATGCAACGAGCCCGCCTGCTGGCCGAGAAACCGTGCGAGGTGCCGCGTGATCGCGGGGTCGGCGGCGTAGGGGAGACCGATCTCCGTGAGACCGACCCGGCGCCCGCGGGCGGGCTGATCGGTCGGTGCGCACCGGGGCAAGAAACCATCGATGAGCACGCTCTTGAGCAAGTCGCGCGTCAGCTCGGTCTTGATCGAGCCGCCGATCACCTTCGAGCCGCGACCGAGCACGGTCACCGTGGCGGCGTTTTTCTTGAGGTCGGTAAAGAGTGTTTCCTTGGCCGAGCGGCAGGCATGGCCCAGCGCCACGCGCTGGCCGGCGTCGAGACCTTCCATGCCTTGCGGCAATGTGGCCGCGACGGCATAGGCCAGCGCCAGGTCCATGTTGTCGCCGCCCAGGAGAATGTGCTCGCCAACCGCGAGACGTGAAAGGGTGAGGTCGCCCCCTTCGTCGGTGACCGCGATCAAGGTGAAGTCGGTCGTGCCGCCGCCGACGTCGCACACGAGAATGATGTCGCCGACTTTGACCTTCTTGCGCCACTTTTGTTCCTGGATCGCCAGCCACGCGTAAAAAGCGGCCTGCGGCTCCTCGATCAGGGTCACATTCTTGAGCCCGGCCTTGCCGGCCGCTTCCATCGTCAGGTCGCGGGCGACGGGGTCAAACGACGCCGGCACGGTTAAATAGACTTCCTGATTCTCGAGCCGGTCCGCGGCCGTCTTGCCGGGTATCCGCGCGTTCCAGGCGTCGCGCAGGTGCTCGATATAGGCGGCGGACGCGGCGACCGGTGAAACTTTGGTCACGTCGTCGGCGGCCGTCCACGGGAGGATCGATGCGCGGCGGTCGACCCCGGGGTGCGATAGCCAGCTCTTGGCCGAGCTGACGAGCCGTCCGGGCACCTTCGCACCGTGCTCGCGAGCGAAGAGCCCGAGCACGCGATCCGCGGGCGACTTCCAGGGCAGATCAAATACGCCCGCCGGAAACTCCTTGCTGGCCGGAAGGTATAGAAATGACGGCAAGAGCGGCCGCTCGGCGACATCATTGACTGCCACGACCTGCGGAATCGCCAGGGTTGCGATCGGGCCCGGGCTGGTCGTCTTGCGCGGCCGTGGTGTCGGCATACGCCAGCGCGGAGTTCGTCGTGCCAAGATCGATGCCAACTACGTAGCGAGACATGTTGACTGTCTGGTTCCTTGTCGTTTCCATTTCGATTGCGCAGGGAGAAAACTCAACCGAAGCGCGGCGTGGGCTGCTGACCTCGACTATCCCATTTGGCTAGATTTCGCGACGCGGCTTTGACTACGGTATTTCCACCTCGGCCGGCGAGAGAACCGACGTGTCATCTCGCGTCGCGGGCAAGAGTGGCAGTTGCACTGATCGCACCCGCCAGCCGTGATGCTTGAGAACGCCGTGAAACGGCGGCGTCCCGTTGACATTTCCAACCAGGCGAATCGCGGCGGGATCGAAGTCGGATGGCACAGTCACCTGATCTTCCTCGGCCGCGCTGATGACGGGCTCGATGGTCAGGTACTCGTGCAGCGACTTGCGGCAGCCGCGATGGATGTCGCGCACCGCAGCGCCGATTTGCATATCGGAATAGCCATCGATGTCCTCTTCGAGGAAATCGACGAGGCGTCCATCGCGCTGCAAGACGGCGAGCACGCGCAGGTCGGGGCCCGTCGGCGCACGCGAAAAGAGCGGCTCGACCCGCGCGGCGAAATCGGGGGCGGTCAGCGTGAACCAGAAGGCGCGAAGAGCGAGCAAGAATCGATTCAAATTCATCAACCTCACGAGTAGGGATCGCCACAACCCGGCGCCTTCGCACGCGGCACGAACTGCCCGTGACAATTCCAGTGTACCGATCGGCCGGGCCGTTGCAAACGACCGGTCACCGCCCGCCTGTGCGGCGTCAACCGGATGAGCCGGACTCTGAGATGTTGACGCGCCAGTCGACACGCGGACGGAAGTGGAAAAACCAGCGCATCTCGAAGGGGAACGGGTAACCCATTCAGTGGTGCCTGTTTTACGGTGCATGGCAACGGGTGCGTGTCACAGCCAACGAGCGAGGCGATCAACACAAATTCATGGAAGGATCCACGGGCAGATGCTGGTCTGCCGATCGCAGTCGCACCGTTCGCTCGCTTCAAATGAGAACCCGATCGGCCCGAAGATTCGAAGGGGTCGGTCAACCCGTGGCTACCTTTCAGGGATCACACCGCTTTCGAGAGGAAGTAAACGGCCTTGCGAGATTCCGAGACGCCGAGGCTTCCCGAGTCGGCACTGGCTCTCGGTTCGTCCGGAGACTCCCCCTCCTAGGAATCGTCCAAGGCCGTCCAGAATGACCCCGTTTCCTCGTTGCTTGGCGCTGGCTTGGACCTTGAAGGGCTGGTATTTGCCGGATGGTCGAAGCTGGATGACCGGCGCGAGCCGCTGGGTTTTCGGGGCCGGTTTATTTCACGCGTCAATCCGCGATCTTATTGTGGTGCGATAGCCGCTGTGGCACGATGACACGACTCCTCAGTCGTGCACTGTCGGACGAAGGCGGTCCGTTGACAAGACCAGGATTCTCGAGGATTTTCCCTGGAGTTACCCATGAAGAAAGCATCGCGCATTCTCGTTGCGTCGGCGATTCTGATCGCGTCGTGGTCGACGACGTCGTTCGCTGACAAGAAGTCACATCGCAAGGCCGCCGAGGACCTGCTCCAGGTCGTTGGAGTCGAGAAACAACTTCAGACGGCGATCGACCAGATGCTCGACGTTCAGGTCAAGGCGAATCCAGCGATCGCCCCGTACAAGGAAACGATGCGGTCGTTCCTCATGAAGCACATGAGCTGGTCGGGTCTCAAGGAGGACTTGATCACGATCTATGTCGATGCGTTCACCGAGAAGGAGCTAAAAGAGATCAAGTCGTTCTACTTGACGCCGACCGGAAAGAAAATGGCCCGGATGATGCCCGAGTTGATGAGCAAAGGAATGCAACTGGGAGTGAAGCGCGTCCAGGACAACCAGTCCGAGCTCAGGCAGATGATTCAGGACGCCGGGAGCAAGTAATGAGGTGGGATTGGGGTCTGCCCTCGTATCGTTAAGACTGCGCACCCAGTCAAATGAAATAACTTCGAGGGCACCCGTGGACGGCACCCGTGGACACGCATTGTCAGACGAAAACGGGCGACTGCCCGTGGGCGCCATGAGATCGCCGCCGTGAAAATAGCCGATACGCCGGATGGAAATGATCCGGCATCTTTCCGCCGCTTATATCTGGTAATTGATCGGAGGCTTCACCAGAGCATGATGAATCGCCGACGCGACGAGTCCTCCCGCGAGATACCAGCAAAACGTCATGGCGGCCGTCTGAGGTGTCCGGGCCGCCCGGCCGGTGACCAAGCCCCAGATAGGGCGGGAGAGCCAAGCGCGCACCAGGCCGGCTGCTGCTCCGAGGGCCGCACCCTTGGCGAATGACGGATTGCCAATCGCGGCCAGAGAGTAATACAGCGTATTGCTGATGAGATCACCCCCGAGGGCGAGAGCCTGCAACTGGTCCTCGGGCGGCGGATCGTAGCCGGCTGCCTCGATACCGGCGGCAATCGACCGGCGTCCGAGAGTGTCCATCCTGGGGGCGTCGGGGCAGACACGGCGAGCCGTTTCGTGAACGAACGTCAAAGCCGATGCACCGGCCAGACCGCTCAGCAGAGCGTTTGTGAATGGGGCGTTTGTCATGGAGGAGCCTCCGTAAATTGAAATTCGCTATTTTGCAGGGGGCAAGCGGCGTGCCAACGTCGTGATCATCCCGGCGCCGAACGAGCTCCGGGCCGCAACCTCAAACCCGGACTCAAGTGCGAACATCGCGAATAGTCGCAGGTCGCTGATGGGTCCTGGCTTGCCGAACAAATGTCATCTCCCGAAAAAAATCGAAGACGCGATCCGCGCCACTCGTGCCGTTAATGACGGCTTCGATGCGAGAACCAGAGGCGAACGCGTTAAAGGACGATCACCAGCAAGAGTCAGGTCCGCGGGGCGGCAGGCCGCCGCGGCCGCGAATTTTTCGGTCGAGGGCGAGGGATTGACCGTGACTCGACACCCGTGGCACAAGAGGCGTGATCGGAAAACTCCACGGCGGACGGCCGGCAACGGACAGTCCGATTCGGTTGGTTTGAATTGCAATGGTCGCGTTCAGCGCGATATGATGGTGTCGAGCAGAGGGAAGGGCACCCGTCGATTGGTCTGGGTCGCGCTGGTGGAGGAACGTCTGAAGTCATGTCAAGTTTCAGCACACGCCCGGATTCCGGCGTCCAGATCGTCACCTTCGAGAGCGCAGGGGGCCTTAACGATTTTCGCAATTCCGCACTTCGCGACTCGCTTTACGAGCTCGTCGCCACCGCATGACGAGCCGCTCTTCGCCATCGACCTCGCGAAGGTCGATTATCTCTCCAGCTCGGGCGTCGCTATCCTGGTCGGCCTCAAGCGCCGGGTGGAGACCAAAGCATGGCAAGATCGTCATCTTCCATGTCCAGCCGATCGTTCGCGACCTGCTCGCCGTCATGAAGCTCGACCGGTTCTTCATCATCGCGGATGAAGAAGCACAAGCCGTCGACGCGTTGCGTTCGCTTCCAACGGCCTAACCGCTCGCCTTCGCTTTCCTCGATACCCGGGATTTCCCATCTTTACAGCTGACATGAAGAGGCGAGTGTCGGTGCGCCGATGGAGAGAGGCGTAGGTGCGTCACTGCGGAGGCAGCGTCGAACGCACGCGACTCATTCTGCAGGAGAGTCCTCGGCCGAGTGCGCGTGAGCGCAATCGAGTCGCATTATTTTGAGCGACGGTTGTCCATCCGAACCACGGAGGGCGGCTTCGGGTCGTCGCGTCGCGTCGATCGCCTTTTACGGGACGATCGACCGAGCCGACGCGCCTTTGCGAGCTGCCGTGAAGGGAGTCTTCCATGAGTTTCGCACGGCAGCGGTCTGGGCGTTCCGATTGGGCTCGGCGCCACTTCGCGATGCGGCCGGAGGCGCTGGAGAGCCGGCAGTTACTCGCGCAGGGGATGGGGGCCACGTATCTGTTCCCGTGGTTGCCGACCGACTCGTTCGTCACCAATCCGATCACCCACCAGCGCGAGCTTTATCTTTCGACGGAAGCCGTCAATCCCGAACAATCCCAACAGCCCCGGGCTCGTCAACCAGGGCAAGGTCGTCACGGGCATCGACCGCGAGGGCGACCGTGGGCGATCACCGTGCATGGCCCGGGATACGTCGTCGTCACCGATACGACGCCCAATGACGGCGCGCTCGATGACGACATCAACACGATTCAACTCGTCAATACGAGCCTGAAGTCGACGTATGTCACGGGCAACGTTTTCGCTTCGAACCAGCCGCAGGATATTGCCGCCGGCGAGAGCACCGAGCCGAGCAACGGCGCGATCGTTGTTCAATCAGCTCATCGCGGTCTCCGGCGTGAAGTCAATCCAGCTCAACGGCTTCGATTTGACCGACCAGGTGACGCCGGCCGTCGCCACGCCGACGGGCATCTTCCTGTACGGCGGCGTCGGCGTGCTCTCGTTCGATGGCATCATCCAGCAGGAAGATCAGTCGGTCTCGGTCACGCCATTCCAGATCGTCATCGGCGATCCGAACACGCCACTCAAGGTTCAGCCGTCAATCTACGTCAATCAACATCACCAATCTGGTTTATAACGGCCAGACCTTGACGCAGCCGCCCACGACGCCGGTCACCACGTCGTCGGTCGAGTTCTTGATCAATGGCGTGATCAAGAACTTCGACATCATCTCGGCCGGCCAGGGAACGATTCCCGCGGGGTTCGAGTATTATTTCCAGCCGGTCGGGACCACCGGTCGAACGTCGTTGCAAGCCACGGCGATCAAGAACTTGAGGGTGCATGGCTCGGTCAAGAACTTCACGATCTCGCGTGCCAGCCAGCCATTCTCGGGGACGGGCAGTGGCATCAAGTACTTGCACAAGGGCGAGTTCGGCGGCACGGCCGACGCCCTTGCGATCGACGTCAATGGGCCGATCGGCAAGCTCAGTTTCCGGCGCGGGCTCGGCAACCCCAACGGTGTCTTCACCGGCAAGGCGGCCAATGGCCTCGATTTGCCGGAGACGACCTACGGCACCCCGCAAGGGCTCACGGGGTATCCGGCGGCCGGCTATCTGGGTGGCCAGATCCGTGCCAAGAGTATTCACAGACTCGCCGCCGGGCCGGCTAACCAGCTCGTTCAGACCGCTCAGAACCCGGATTTCGTCCAGCTCCAGGAACAGGGTTACCCGCTGTACGTCGCCAGCCCTGGCTACCCGATCACCAATGGGCTCGTCACGACGTCGGGCTCGATCCAGGAGGTTGACCTGCTTGGCACTCCGCTCAACACGGAGGTCAAGACGGGCTTTGACTACACCGCCTATGCACAGGGGCTCGAGGGCGTTCGATCGCCTAGCCAGATCGCCGCGCTGCGGATCAACGACGGCGACTACATCAATACCGACGCGTCGGCGACCTACCGCGCGGCGAACAATCATTACGGCAAGGGGACCGGAACGGCGGGCCCCGGCGAAATCGGCGTCAGCTCCACCGGCCACCGATATGATACCGGCGGCGTGACGGGGCTGGGCAACACCGGCTCGGGCGTCTTCGCCCGCCGGATCCACCTGTTGCGTAAATCGAAGTAAGCAAGTGATCGGCGGCCAGTGAACGGGGCCGCTTTCCAAGCCAGAAGCGAACCACGGGGCGGAACGATGAGGCGAACCAACGTTCGACCTGGTCCTTCCGCCTCGTGTCATTGAGCGAGTCGAAGCGTCAGCTTTCACCAACGCCAAAGAGCCGTGCCCCAGTTGAGCCCGGCGCCAAAGCCCGAAGTCAGAATCAAATCGCCGCGTTCGATGACGTGCTCGCGATAGAGCTCGTCAAGGGCCAGCGGAATCGAGCCGGCGGACGTATTGCCGTACCGTTCGAGATTTTTGTAGACCGCATCGCGATGGAATCCGAGCACGTCGCTCGCGGCGTGGATGATCCGGACGTTCGCCTGATGGGGGATGAACCAGCGAATGTCAGGCACGCGGCAATTGGCGTGAGCGAGGACGGCGAGGGTCGAATCGGCGAGAATCCGCACGGCCCACTTGAAGACGGCGCGACCGTCCATGGTGAGGTAGTGCAGTCCCTTTTCGAGTGCGGCGGCCGAGGGCGGAATCCGGCTGCCACACGCGGGGCGGCTCAACAAGTCGCCGCCGGAGCCGTCCGAGCCAAGCTGGTAGGCCACAAGTCCCTGATCCTTGTCTCCAGGTGCGAGCAAGACGGCCCCCGCGCCATCGCCAAACAGCGGAAAGCTTTTCTGGTCGCCCGGGTTGATCACCCGGCTATTGCAGTCGCCGCCGATGACCAGGGCGCACTGGCTATTACCCGTGCCGACAAACTTCGCGGCGATCGCCAGCGCAAATACGAAACCGGCGCACGCGGCCTGCACGTCAAACGCGGGGCACGTCAATTTGAGCCGGTCTTGAATCAGGTTTGCCGTCGCCGGGAAGGCCATGTCGGGCGTGAACGTCGCCACGACCAGCAGATCGACGTCCGACGGCTCGCGGCCGGCCGATTTCAGGCAGCGTAGCGCGGCCTGTGTGCAGAGATCGCTGGTCGCCTGGTGTGGAAGAGCGAATCGGCGCTCGATGGATCCCGGTTCGATTGACAATCCATTCGGGATCGAAGCCATGTGTCTCGCGCAGGTCTTCGTTGGTGACCACCAGCTCGGGCACATAGCTACCGCAACCCAGGATGCGCACACCCATGAGCGTGCGAGGTGTGGCGCGAGATAGATTTGGCCGTTGCTCATGAGCGATTCGCGGCGGTCTTCATTCGCGGCGTGAACGTATCGAGCCCGGAGTGATCCTTGGCCCGCGACACTAACCCTGCCGTGTGATCCATGATCGTCAGTCAACGCGAGCGAGCCGTGCCTCGTTTGCGCCCGGATGACGCAAACGTCAAAGCCTTGCACACGACCCAGGCAAGCCGCTATACGTGATTGACCACTGCTGGCGGAGGGTTCAGGAGGCGATAATCGCAGTCGATCGCATCCGCGAACGCTGGCATTCAGCCAAGTACTCGATATTCGAAGGTCAAGTTATCAAACGACTGATCAACGGGCCCGTCGTCGCAGATCGAGCAATCTCAAAAGACCTCGCCAAAACGAACAACCAATTTCCGTTTCGGCTCTTCTTTCGCGACCGATCCCGTCGCCACAAGGGACTTTTGACTATAATGATTTCGTCAGACGAAGGCCATACCAAAGCCATCCTGAATCTTCGGGCGTGCCTTCGGAATCCCCCAGGCGATGCTTTTCCGGCGCCGATTTGACAGCACGCAATCGAGGCGAATTCTCGGAGACCCTTCCGTGCCCGAGCATCGAATCCGGCTCCGCGGCGGTTGGGTCTGCAAGGGTGCCGGCGAACCGGCGTCCTCGGAATATCGTCTCGCGTTGCCGCATCGCTGGAAGCCTGAAGACTCGGGCCGGTTCGTCCTCTCGCGAGTGTTCCAGCGGCCGCCTGTCGACCCGGATCGCGAAGCCGTTCATCTGTGCATGGAGAATGTGCCTGGAATCCGCGCTCTGTCTCTCAATGGAAGTCCGATTGCGTCGATCCGAGTCGAACGCCCGGTCCTCGAGGTCGAACTCGGCGACCTGCGGCCTCGCAACGTGTTGGTTATCGAATTCGAACCGGTCGAGCAGACAGGTCCCACCGCCAATGGAAGCGATGAATGGGGCCATATCGCTCTTGTCATCCGGCCGCGGCAAACGGATTGATGGGGCTTTCGGGAGGCTCGTCGTGATGCAGTCTCTGGACGTTCGTGATGCGATCCACGCTGACGGGACTGGGGCTGGCCGTCCCAATGGGGACCTATGGTGTTAGCAGACCGTTGGCCTTAGAATGGGAGTAGATATCCCGCCTGTGACCGACTGTTCCTCGACCCGAGACGTTGCTCCCATGTACGACATCGAACGAGAACAGATTCGCAAGACGTATCAGCTCTGCCGCCTGGGTTTTTTCTTCCTGGCCGCCGCTCTTTCGATAGCCTGTTTTGAGTCATTGCTCGATCTGATTGGCCGGTTCGATCATGGCCACGGCCTGCTCTCCTGGATTCACGGATTCGAGTGGTACCAGTGGCTGGGCACGCCCATTATTTGGGGGTCGGCCGTTGGCGCGATCCTGCTGTGGGGGCGCTGGAACCATACGAGCTGGCATCGCCGCGCGGGGTTATTTCTGCTGATGAACCTGGCGGACCTGGTGCTCTGGTTCATCGCACGCAGCGACACCAATCTCGCAGCCCCCGGCGACTTCGGGCACCTGTGGTTGCGCCAGTCTCGGCCAGGCGCTGGGGTGGGGCGAATTTGCCCTGATCTCGAGCCTGAGCTGCGACTATCTGGTCCACCTGGGGGTCGAGCACGCACGCGATTCAGACAAATCGACGCGGTCGATGGCGGCAACCGGCGCCATGCTCTGGCTCTTGCTTTTTTGCCAGCGGACCGACTGGGGGGCGGGCTGGCCCCTTCAGGTGCACCGGCTCCGCGGCCTCGAAGGCCGCCTCCTGTATCATGGCTCCAAGCTGATCTGGACAATCACCCTGATTCAGGTCACCGCTCTGGTCATCTCGGCCGTTCGTCAGAGCACCTATGTGCTTCACGAAATGGACAGTGAAGACGAAGCACACGACCTCTTGCGCCGCGCTCCGATGCCTCTTACGACCTCGAGCGAGCGGCCCCTGTTCAGGACGACGCCCGGCGCCCGTGGTGATGAGGGCTGCTATCAGGGCTTGAAGCCCTGCACGATCCTGGGCCGCGGGTCTGCCGTCGTGCAAGCTTGGGCTTGCACCGCTTTCGCGTTCATCGCGTTTTCATTGACGAACCACGCGGCACTCAGAGCGCCATGCCTTTGTTGGACTTCCGCCTTCAGGGGGCTTCTTACGATGTCAGCCAGAGCGGACCGGCTAAAGCCGGAACTCCAACGGTGGCATGCTGGTGTTCCGCCTTGAGGCGCCTTCTTACGATATCAACCAGAGCGGACCGGCTAAAGCCGGAACTCCAACGGTGGCATGCTGGAGCTCCGCCTTCAGATGACTTTCACGAGCCCATCGATGGCGTCTGAGTGCGAGATTTCAACGGACCCGCCGCGCAACGAAAACGGGCTGACTCCACCGCCCCGAAAGAATCAGTCAAGGTCTAATTTTCATCACCCGGGGCGAGTCTCCGCATGAGCCGAATGCCAGTGCCGACCTGGCGAGCCGCAGCGTCTCGGAATCACGCAAGGCGGTCTAGCAGGTTCGAATCATCCCGCCAGTGAATCAGTCCGAGCCGGCACCGACCCGTGCCTCAAGGACATCGGCTTCGACGTTCGAGTCAAAATTCCCGATCAGGTTCGGATCGGAATCGGCCGATATCAACTGCCGGAGCGATCGGGGGAGCGGGAAATGAACGTTCTCGCTGCGGATCGTCTCTTCTCGAATCGTCGCGCCGAAGTTCGCCTGGAGATATTCGACGCACTCTTGAACGACCTGCTCGGGCGCACTGGCACCGGCCGTGATCAAGACGGTCTCAACGCTTTCAAACCATTTTCGGTCGATCTCCGGCACACCGTCGATCAAGTATGACGAGACCTTGAGCCCTTCGGCGATTTCGGCCAATCGGCGGCTGTTGGAGCTATTCTGGCTCCCCAGAACCAGCACGAGGTCGGCCTGCGCGGCCAGCTCGCGAACCGCCTCCTGGCGATTCTGCGTCGCGTAGCAAATGTCGTCCTTGGGCGGGTTTGCAATATGGGGAAACCGCTTCCGGAGCGCGGCGATGACGACATTGGCATCGTCGACACTCAGGGTGGTCTGCGTAAGATAGGCGACCTTGTCGACATTGCCAAGCTCGAGCCGCTCGACATCCTCGGCCGTCTCGACCAGCACCATCTGGTTGGGGGCCTCGCCCATCGTTCCGATGACTTCGTCGTGACCTTCGTGGCCGATCAAAAAAATCGTGTAACCTTCACGCGCATACCGGATGGCTTCGAGGTGGACCTTGATCACAAGGGGGCACGTCGCGTCGATGGCGATCAACCGGCGCTCGCGAGCTTGCTCGCGAATCTGCGGCGAGACACCGTGCGCGCTATAAAGCAAGGGCGATCCGCAAGGCACTTCGTCGAGCGACTCGACGAAAACGGTGCCGCTATGCTTGAATTTTTCGACGACGAATTTGTTGTGAACGATTTCGTGGTAGACATAGAGGGGGGGGCCGAAGAACTTGAGTGCCCGTTCCAGGCACTCGATCGCCATATTAACGCCAGCGCAGAAACCGCGCGGATTCGCCAGAATGATCTTCATGAGCGCAGGAGGCTCCCTTGTTCCGAAGTTCAAGACCAGATCATCCTATGCATTCCGCCGTTCGGTGAAAAGGTAAGAAGGACGCCGGGCCGAACGGGTGTCTGGCTCGGAGACCTGCCGGCCCGGCTGCCGCGGCTCCGATCAACGAGTGAGACGTCGAATGGGAACACCTCCCGCCGCGCTGGTTTGAAAACAAGGCGAGATGGCCCGATCCTTGCGGGAGGCCCGCGATCTTTGCTACCATCCCGTTCGTATAAACCGGCCGGATAGAGACTTTCAGTCGAGAACCGCGCGGTGACGAAATATCCGGCGGAAAGGCAGGCGAAATGAATTCGAGCGAGCGGCGGTTGTGCGACGGCCACGAGATCCGTGGTCTGATCGCGTCGATGGCTCGCAAGCTCGCCGAGGCGCGGTGCGCTGACGTGCGGCTGCGGCTGGTCGGGGTGCGGACGCGCGGCGTCCCGCTCGCGCAGCGGCTCGCTCAGGAACTGCAGCGGCTCCTGGGGGAAAACGTCGACGTCGGCGCTGTCGACATCACGCTTTATCGTGATGACCTGGGAGACGCCGAACGCTGGCCCGTCTTGCGCGGCACGGATATTCCGTTTCAGGTTGACGGAGCCGAAGTCGTTCTGGTGGATGATGTCCTGTTCACGGGCCGGACGGTGCGTGCCGCGCTCAATGCCATCTGCGACCTGGGCCGTCCCGCGTGCATTCGACTGGCCGTACTCGTCGACCGCGGCCATCGCGAGATCCCCATCCAGCCCGATGTCGTTGGCCTGAACGTCGCCACCGATCTTGACGACCGGGTGCGGGTGCGTTTGCAGCCGGTCGATCCCGTCGATGAGGTCGTCACAATCTCCGCCGCCGGGCCGGGAACCGCGCCGAAGGGGAGGGTGCCCGCGTGACCGACTCCCCGGCGCCTCCACCGAAACACGACGCGGCGCCCTGGAGCCGGAAGCATCTGCTCGGCCTGGAAGAACTGTCTCGCGAAGAAATTCTGGCGATCCTCGATACGGCCGAGTCGTTCGCGGAGATCTCGACGCGCAGCCGCAAGAAGGTGCCCGCGCTCCAGGGCCGGATTGTTTTCAACCTGTTTTTTGAAAACTCGACGCGCACGCGAACGAGCTTCAGCCTGGCCGCCAAGCGGCTCTCGGCCGACACGCAAGACTTTTCGCCGAGTGGATCGAGCCTGTCAAAGGGCGAGTCATTCATCGACACGGCGCGCAATATCGAGGCGATGGGGGCCGACGTCGTCGTCATCCGCCATTCGACTCCCGGCACGCCGCACCTGCTTGCTCAGCATCTCAAATGTTCCATCATCAACGCCGGTGATGGTGCGCACGAACACCCGACTCAGGCATTGCTCGACCTGATGACCATCCGCCGCGCCAAGGGACGTCTGGAAGGTCTCACCGTGGGTCTCCTCGGCGACATCGCGCATTCACGGGTGGCCCGATCGAATATCTGGGCGCTCTTGAAACTCGGCGCGAAAGTCATCCTGTGCGGGCCGCCGACCCTGGTTCCCAGGGGCTGGGAGCGGCTCGGGTGCGAGGTCGCCTATCACCTTGATGAGATCTTGCCACGGTGCGACGTGGTCAACGTCCTGCGAATCCAGTTCGAGCGTCAACAGGGGGGAATGTTCCCCTCGGTGGCCGAGTATTCGCAGTTTTACATGATGACACAAGCCCGGTTGGACCTCGCGAAGAGCGACCTTCTGTTGCTCGCTCCGGGGCCGATCAACCGCGGCGTCGAGCTGACGCCGGAAGTCGCCGACGGTGCCCAATCGGCGATTCTCGAGCAGGTGACCAACGGCCTGGCGGTGCGAATGGCGGTTCTCTACCTGCTGAGCGGCCGGCCAGGGGCACGAACCGGTGTTCTCGATCATTAAGATTGGGGAACGCCAGCAGATTGTCGAACGTCAACGTCATCTCCGACCGCGCCAGCGCGGCAAGCGAGGGAGCCTGCCTTGAGAACGACACACATCGTGGGCGGCCGCATCATCGACCCGTCGCAGAATATCGACCAGGTCGGCGACCTCTGGTTGAGTCGCGGCCGGATCATGCCTGTTGGATCAGGGACCGAGGATGCCGAGGTCGTGATCGACGCGCGCAACATGATCGTCTGTCCGGGCTTGATCGACGTGCACGTTCATTTGAGAGAGCCGGGCAACGAGGAAGACGAAACGATTGCCACGGGCGCCAGCGCGGCCCTCGCCGGGGGTGTGACGTCACTGGCGTGCATGCCCAACACGATTCCCGCCATCGACACGCAAGCCGCGGCGGAGTTCGTGGTCTTGCAGGCCCACCGGGCTCGACAGGCCAATGTTTATCCCGTGGGCGCGGTGAGCAAGGGGCGAAAAGGAGACGAGCTCGCCGAGCTCGGGCAGCTCATCGCCGGCGGCGCGGTCGCCTTCACCGACGACGGGCGCCCGTCGCGTCGGCGGCTCTCATGCGCCGTGCCTTGCAATACACGAAAATGTTTGACAAGGTGATCATGCAACACTGTCAGGTGCCCGAGCTGACCACCGGCGGTGTGATGAACGAGGGATTCGAATCGATGCGGCTGGGCCTGGGCGGCATGCCGGCGGCCGCCGAAGACATCATGGTCGCCCGCGACATCCGGCTCGCGGAAATAACCGGCGGCCGCTTGCACATTCAACATATCTCGACGGCGCGCTCGGTCGAGCTGGTGCGCGAGGGTCAGCGCCGCGGCGTCCGCGTGACCGCGGAGGCTTGCCCGCATCACTTCACACTCACCGACGAGTCGCTCCGCACATTTGACTCTAACTTCAAGATGAACCCGCCGCTGCGCACCTGGAGCGATGTCGAGGCCGTGATCGGCGGCTTAAAGGATGGCACCATCGAGATCATCGCCACCGACCACGCCCCGCACGCGCGCGAGAAGAAAATGCGCGAGATCGATCAGGCCCCGTTTGGAATCGTCGGGCTCGAAACACTGGTGCCGCTGACCATCACGCGTCTGATCGAGCCTGGGCACCTCAGTTGGTCCGAAGCCGTGCGCAAAATGACGATCAACGCCGCGCAGCTTCTGGGCATTCCCAAGGGAACCCTACGCGGCGGCGCGGACGCCGACGTGACCATCATCGACCCGACCGTGCGGTGGACCATCGACCCGACCCAGTTTCGCTCGAAGAGTCAGAACACCCCCTTTGGCGGCTGGGAAGTGACCGGTCGTGCCCACACCGTAATCGTCGGGGGCGACGTGCGATTCACGCGGGGCGGCATCGTTCACCAGGCGGGCACGGTCGCGCTAGCGTGAATCTGCGGGTCGTCGTATCCATAAAGAAATCGTGATCCACCACTGTGGCACGGCCGCACAAAGACGTTCTCACATGACACGCAACGCTTGAAACTGCCCCGCGTCCGTCTAAGATTCTAGAGAGCAGAATCTTCAGACCCTTCACCGGAAACGGCAGGTCATGCGTTGGCTCATTGACGGCTATAACGTGATGCACGCCGGAGGGAAGCTGGCGCCCAAGCTGAGCCGCGAGGGATTTCGCCGTGCACGCAGGCGATTCCTCGATGACGTTTCCGCCACGATAGGGCCCGATCGCGCCCGTGAGATGACCATCGTTTTCGACGCCTCGGCCCACCCGGGCGATTTTTCGCTCGACGCGAAATACAAGGGGCTCTCCATCCTGTTCGCGCTGGGCGATGAAAATGCGGACGCTCGCATCGAGCTATTGATCGAGCAGCATGCCAAGCCAAAGCTGTTGACGGTCGTGTCGTCGGATCAGCGGATCCGCCAGGCCGCCCGACGAAGCCGGGCGAAAAGCCTCACGGCCGACCAGTTCTGGGTATGGCTCGACGATCTCAAGGAGCGAGGACGCATCGCGCCGCAAGACGATGCGCCGGCAAAGCCGCTTCCCCAGCCGAGCCCACGCCAGGCCCCGGCACGCCTGGCACCCGCTCGGCCGTCGCCGGCACCCGAAACGCCGGCAAACGGCGATGATGCCTACTGGCTCGAAGCCTTCCGCGAGATCGACACGCTCCCCGAGGTCCGCGAGGCGGCCGCCGCCGACAAACCCATGCTGACCAGCGCCGATATCGCCGAGATCGAACGCCAGATCCAAAGCAAGCTTTGACTGCCGAACGCACACATACCTTCGCCGATCATCGGCCGCCGCGTCGCACCGAATTGTCCGCCGGTTCTGGAATCGTCGTGACGCCCGTGGTAAAACCGAGGGACTCACGGCCCTTTCACCTGAATTCGAGGCGGCGAAAGGGATTCTCACTCCAGAATCAGGATCGGCGCGCGATGAAGGTTCACGAATACCAGGCAAAAGAGCTACTGAAAAAGGCCGCGGTGGCCGTTCCCGACGGCATCGTCGCCCGCACGCCGGCCGAGGCCGCGAAGGCGTACGAGTCCCTGGGGGGCGGTCTCGTCGTCGTCAAGGCGCAGGTGCATGCCGGCGGACGCGGCAAGGGCGTGGCGATCGGGCCGGACGACGATCGCGCGCTGGCCCTCGAAGTCGCCAGCGGCCAGAGGCCCCGGCCCGATGCCTGGGCAAAGGGAGTGCAGCTCGTCAAGTCGGCCGCCGAGGCCGAAAAGGCCGCCGCGAGCCTGCTCGGCAAGACGCTCGTCACCTATCAGACTGGCCCGGCCGGAAGCCCGATTTCCCAGGTGCTCGTCACCGTTGGCCACGACATCGTGCGCGAGCTTTATCTCGGGATCGCCATCGACCGTGGCCTTCAGTGTCCGGTCGTGATGGCCTCGACCGAAGGGGGCGTCGAGATCGAGACCGTGGCCCACAATTCTCCCGAAAAGATTCTCCGCGTTCCGGTTGACGTCGGTCTCGGCCTGGCCGACTTCCAGGCACGCAATATCTGCAAGGCGCTCGAACTGACGGGAGACTCGGCCAAAAAAGGGACGACGTTCCTCAAGAACTTCGTGAAGGTCTTCATCGAGAGCGATGCCTCGCTTGCCGAGATCAACCCGCTGATCGTCACGGCCAGCGGCGACGTGCTGGCCCTCGACTGCAAGTTCAACTTTGACGACAACGCCATGTTCCGTCATAAAGACCTCGCGGCGCTTCTCGATCCGGCCGAGGAAGACCCGGCCGAGCTTCGCGCCGGCAAGAGCGGCCTGAGCTTCGTCAGCCTCGATGGCGATATCGCCTGCCTGGTCAATGGCGCGGGGCTCGCCATGAGCACGATGGACTTGATCAAGTATCATGGGGGCGAGCCGGCCAATTTTCTCGACGTCGGTGGCGGCGCCAGCAAGGAACAGGTGCTCGAAGGGTTCCGGATCCTTCTCGCCGAGCCGCGAGTCAAGGCCGTGCTGGTGAACATTTTTGGCGGCATCATGAAATGCGACACGATCGCGACCGCGCTTCTGGCCGCCTATGATGAGCTGGATTTCCGGGTGCCGCTCGTCGTGCGGCTCGAGGGCACGAACGTCGAGCTCGGCAAGAAACTGATCAAGGAAAGCGGCCGCAAGATCATCACGGCCGACGGGCTGACCGACGCCGCGGAGAAGGTCGTCGCGGCAGCCAAGGGGGCCGCGTGAGCGACTCTTTTTCGGGCTAGAATCAGGCATGACGAGACGTTGCGGTCTGATTGATTCACTGATGGAAACCACCGCGCCCCCGCGTGTGATGAACTTTGCTCCAGACTGGAAAACACGAGACTTCTCATGAGTATCCTGGTCGACAAGAACACGCGCCTGATCTGTCAGGGCATCACGGGCAAGGCAGGGGCGTTCCACGCCGAGCAGTGCAAGGCTTATGGAACGAACCTCGTGGGCGGTATCACGCCGGGGCGCGGCGGCACCACGACGCTGGGCGTGCCGATTTTCGACACGTGTGTCGAGGCCGTTGCGGCGACCGGCGCGAACGCGACGATGATCTTCGTGCCGCCGCCGTTCGCGGCCGACGCCATCATGGAAGCCGCCGACGCCGGCATCAAGGTGGTCGTCGCGATCACCGAGGGCATCCCGGTGCTCGACATGGCGCGTGCGGTTGCTTTCTTGAAGGCCCATTGTCCCGACGTTCGTCTGATCGGGCCGAATTGCCCCGGAATCATCACGCCGGGCGCGTGCAAGATTGGCATCATGCCGGGTTATATCCACAAGGAAGGCCGCATTGGTGTCGTCAGCCGGTCGGGGACTTTGACTTATGAAGGCGTCTGGCAGTTGACGAGCCTGGGCATCGGCCAGAGCACCTGCGTGGGGATCGGCGGCGATCCGATCAACGGAACAAGCTTTGTCGACGTGCTCAAACTCTTCGAGGCCGATCCGGACACCGACGGCGTGCTCATGATGGGCGAAATCGGCGGCAACGCCGAGGAGCAAGCCGCGGCGCTCAAGGCCTCGGGTCAATTCACCAAGCCGCTCGCCGCCTTCATCGCCGGCCAGACGGCGCCGCCCGGCAAGCGGATGGGGCACGCCGGCGCCATCGTCTCGGGGGGTTCGGGTAAAGCCTCCGACAAGATCGCGGCGCTCGAAGGGGCCGGCATCCGCGTGGCCAAGAGCCCCGCCGATATGGGCGCGACCCTCAAGGCGGCTCTTAACGGCTAAACCGAGCAACCCGATGAGCACGCCCGACGCGATACCCGACCCTGAACGCTCGAATCCCTGGACAACGCAATCGAGCCGCCTGATTTATGAAAATCCGTGGATTCGCGTGCGCGAAGATCAGGTCCTTCGCCCCGACGGTTTGCCCGGAATCTACGGAGTCGTCGAGTTTCGCAATAACGCCGTCGGCGTGATTCCCGTCGAAGACGACGGCTCCATCTGGCTCGTCGGTCAGTATCGTTATCCTGTGCAAACCTTCTCATGGGAGATCCCCGAGGGGGGCGGGCCCGTGAATGAACCGCCCGAAGAAACAGCGCGCCGCGAGCTGAGCGAGGAGACCGGCCTGACCGCCGGCCAGATCGAATTGCTGGGCACGTCGCACCTATCCAACTCGGTCAGTAACGAGCTGGGCTATCTGTTTCGCGCGACTGCGCTCACACGCGGAGAAGCCAGCCCCGAAGGAACAGAACGCCTGGTCGTGCGGCGCTTTTCATGGAACGAAGTGTGGGAAATGCTACAAAAAGGCGAGATCACCGACTCGCTCTCGGTCATGGCCGTTCTT
Source organism: uncultured Planctomycetota bacterium (assembly GCA_963818265.1). GTDB lineage: Bacteria > Planctomycetota > Planctomycetia > Isosphaerales > Isosphaeraceae > CAWFRS01. The sequence goes on from CAWFRS010000002.1 coordinate 376,041, forward strand.
CATGAAGCCATTCGACGAGCCGGAAAGAAGCACGAAGCGACATGAGACTCGTGTGTTGGGGAGTCCGCCTCCCTGCGGGCTCGTACGCAAAGCCTGTGCGTGTGATATGACATCCGTCCGTTTCGTCCGCGACCAACCTCGAAGATCACTTTTGCGTGGTATCGGGGACAACTTTCCAGGTCGCCCGGACGGGTCGTTCGGTCATGGAATCCTTGGAAACGATGAGCATCGCCTCGTTCGGGAAGTATTTGCCGGGGCAGATCGTCTTGGTGCCCGCGAGATGGGCGTGGGTGCGAATCCCCTTCGTCGAAATTTGATACCGCGTGCTCAGGTAGGCGATCAGGGCCTGGGCCGCGGCGAGCTGGCGGGCCGTCGGTGGCTGCTCATCGAAGTCGCCGACCAGGCAGATGCCGATTCCATACTCGTCGACGTCGTGCGTATTCGCATTTCGGGTGTGCGCTCCCTGTTTTTGATTGTTCCAGCGCTGTGAGACTTCGATCTGGCCGTCATCGCTCCCCGAGCCGTTGCCGATCACAAAGTGGTATCCACATCCATCGATTCCAAGTGCCGCGCGGTGTTCACGGTCGATCTGGTCGTAATTGCCTTTGGGTGAAGCGCTATGATGAAGAACGATGTAACGCCAGGGGCGGTCAACTTTTTTGGGATACAAGAGCTCATTCGCGTTGGATTCGTCGACAAAAGGTTTTAGATTCGCGGTCAGGCTGGCCCGGCGACACGCGTGAGTTTCCGCCGCTGGCGGACCTGGATTTGTCGGGAGTGCCGCGGTCGGTATTCCACGCGGCCGGGGCGGGCGAATTGGCCGGAGCCTCGAGGTCAGGGCCAGAGTTTGTTTTCGCATCATAAGGCTTTGGCGGGTCTGGGGGCGACTTGGCGCCCCCGAGGCTAGCGGCCGGTGCCGGGGCCATCGTCTCGTTGAAGCTCGGCTCATCGCTGAGCCGCGATCTGGGTGTCTTTTCGACCGTCGAGCTACGCGTCGAGCCGTTGCTCGACCCCGAGACTGAAGAAGATGACGACGTTGGCGCCGCCGCCGCCGGCATGTCCGACGGCGGCGGGTCGACGATCGAGGGAACCGTCCGGACCGAGCCGCGCCAGACGATTCTTCCATGGTGACGGGGGACCCGGAAGAGGGCCCACAGTTTGTACATGGAGCGGCCACGGGCGCCGGGCTGGCGAACACCGGACGATACGACTGACGGTTCTTGCAGCATCCCGCGGCAGTCAGAGCGACGATCGACACGGCCAAAATCGACCACGTGTGTCGCGGGCGCACACCGATCGAGGCCAGCTTCAATAGGGCCATCACAAGTCTCCTTGCCAGATTGAACTCTGATCCGACATCCCAGGGTCGGCAGTCATCAGCCAGACAGGGGGATTGCAACTGGGATGCCGAAGGCACGATCAAGACATTTTCAGCGATCGCCCCCATTTTCTGGCTTTCGACTCAAGTCTACACGCCGATTGGCCGAAACGCGGACTGAGATGAGATTTTTTTGGTTTTTTCTCAAGTTCCCCGCAAGAAAATCCGCGGATCTGATTGTCAAAATTACAAATGTGAAGCTTTCGACGCGAGGCCCGCGAATCTGTGACGGTTACGAATCAAGAATCAAGGTTCGAAGCGTCAAGAACTCGACTGATTCGGAGGCGACGCTCGCGCCGAGCCCGAGGACCTCAGGGGTCCAGGAGGCCTGATCGATTGCACCAAGTCTGACGATTCCGCAGCCCCAAACGGCAGTGGATGGCAGTGGATGGCAGCTTTTGGGGAGGGCTTGCAACGCCTTTCGACCAGCGCGATGCGATCAAGAGCGATATCGCGAGGCCGATGGCGGTGACCACCTGACTCATTTCCGCGGCGTATCCGCTTGTAATGACGTCGTCTCGTCAACCTGCTCGCAGCCTGGCGCGTGAACGCACGGTGGCATTGCGTCAACGTTTGGCGCCGCGCGTGTTACCCAATCCGACGGCCCGCATGAGCCGACAGTCTTACGAATGATGAGGAAAATAGAAGAACCGACGGATCTGAGGATCGGTCAGGTTAATTCACCTGAGTTCGACCAGGCGACCGCTGAAGTTCTCGTCATGAGTGGAGTTGCAAGCCGGCGAATCGTCGCTGGGGAACAGTGTCATCGTCGCCCATTTCTACTTGCTGTAAGTACAGTATACGCCTCTTGCCAAATTCGACATTTGTCCTGATGCCAGTTTGTCGCTGAAACCCAATTCGAAACGATGATCCAGCAGAGACTTCAATTATTTTCCAGAATCTTTCCGTGGCGCCACTAAACACATCGCAAAGTGTACACGGAGCCGCGAAATACACTTCTTTGCCAGTCGGCACACGATGCACCAGGAGACCTCAAATATTATTGCCGCGTGCTCCCGCTCCGCCCCGCTTTCAAAGAAGCCTGATCGACCGTCAAAATCGGTCCCCTGACGCCCCTGCCCTTCCGGAACCACTCGAGATATCGCTTCTCGATCACCGATTGCCAGCAACGCGGGACGGGCACCCCAGGCGGATTATGGCGCAACCGCACCAACTTCGCCGGAGCATCCCGATCGCCGGGGCACTCGGCGAGCTCATGCCGCCACGGGTGTTCAGCCGAGGCTAGATCGCCGCGCTCCGCCGGCCAGGTTGTGCCGGGCGAGATGCCCGTGGATCCACTGGTCGACGCTGAAAAAAACGCCAGCACATACCGCGGCCGCCGCGCCGCGCAAACGGCCGCAGTGTGACTTGCAAACGGGGATTGGCTCCCGGCCCGCGCTCGCCCGCGGATGTATCATTGTCCCCGGCCGGGTGCCTGCCTTCATTTCCGCGATGACAGGAACCAACCACGACTCAAACGAACAAATCTTGGGACGGCACCCAATATTGGCGCTACCTTCATTGCGATCTCCGCGAACGCGGGCACAATTCGGAGCCCGATCGTGCCGATATCTCAACGATGGGCTCAAGTGCGCAGCGTCCCGCGGTGGAATCAGGAGATACCATGGTCAACGGCCCGAGGAAGTGTCACCCCGATCGGTCAGTAACCCTCAGCTTCGATTGCCTCGAGGGCCGAGCCCTGATGAGCGGGGGCGTCCATGCGGGATCAGCGGCCAGCGCTTCCCCGCAGGCCAGCGACGCGCCGCCGATGCTCGTGGAGTCGCACTTGCTCCGACATCAAAACACCGTCACCGGGCTGGTGATGACCTTCTCCGAGCCGATGGACCCGGTCACAGTTCAGAACCTGAGTAATTACCAGGTTTTCCCCCAGGCCTCGGCGGCAGGGCACGGCGCCGTCACCGCCGCGATATATAGCCCTGCCCACGATTCGGCCACGCTGCTCCTGGCGCGACCGATGACGATCGGCGCCCGGAAGGAGACGGCGGCCGGACCCGACATGTTTGTGGTTCAGGGCCCATCTGGCCCTCCAGGTTCGTATGTGTCGGGCATTACCGACACGTCGGGGCGGCCGCTCGACTCAACCGGCGACGGCCAGTCCGACGGCCGTCTCCTGGCCTATTTCAAGGCTCAGGGTTCATCCCCGAATCCGCTCTCGATCGCCGGTCAGAAGGCGGAGAAGGCACAGGGCGCTGCCGTCACGGAGCACCTCAGGTACCCGTACGGCCGGAGCGTCTTCGGCAAGGTTGCCAACTTCTGGAAGTCCTTCGCACAGGGCGGCCCATGAACTTCGGCGCCCCACTCGTTAGCGCCGAGTTCTCACATTACGACGCACGTTCGTGCGTGGTTGTCCTCACGATGCATTTCCGTGCTTCCCTAGTTTCCTTGCCGGCAGCCGGGCGAAACTTCAGGAGCTCGCCAAACACCAAGAAGTTGCGAGTGCGGCATCTGGTGAATCTCGCCGGCTGTCCAGCCTGAAGCGATTCTGGATGCGACTTGAATTCGACTCGGATCAGGACGTTTTCGCACGCTTTCGACCGGATAACGATTGCCCTGCTAATGGCGATCACGATTCGTAAGTCAAGGGCCTCAGGCCACTCCTCTGCGCCATTCGCCGATCAGCCATCTCTCGACTACGGCTCCGGCATGATTCCATCGGAAATGAAACTCACGCTTTCTTCGCGGTGTCCACCCCAAGGCGTTAGATCAGACGGACGCTTCGCCGTCTCGTCTCAACCCGACGAGCCTGTTCCCAGGCCTCCTCATCACGATGTGTCCACGTGTGTCCGTGTCCACGTGTGTCTACGCGACTCCGGCTACTGTGCTTTAAAGATCTTTGATCGGGATCGAGCCCCGGGATTCTGGAAATTCTCCGAGGGGTTCGGTCATCTGGCGACGGATACCTTACAGCGAGCGGTTGTCGCTCGCGCCGCATACGGTCAGCGCCGTCGTCGCCTCGAGACTTGCACAGGATCGAGCCCTCGTTCGCACGCATTGACTCGCCCCGATGGCGAGGGCACTCCACACTCGTTCCCACGGTCCCCCTTGGGAATGCCGTCCGGGACGCTCTGCGTCCTCTTCTCCTGGTCAGAAGCTTCGGCGGCCAGACGACGCGGAGCGTCGCAGACGGCATTCCCACGCAGAGCATGGGATCGAGGGATACTGTGTGCGACACACCGGAAAACCGCGGTAGACAGGGAGCCCTTGCTGCGCGCTGCGATCCCCCACACAAAACCGCATGGTAGTCTTTGGTGGCTTTTTCGTGACCACCCAGTCAGTCTTACTACATTGAGCACGGGCATCGAGACGGGAATCGTCAGAAATCCTCTGGATGAAAGACGCTCCATGAAACTGATATCTCATTTGACTCAGCGACTCACCGATCGTTTCCACGACGGCGAACACCTACGTTTGGCGCCGAGCATGCGACGGAGGAAGCGCACTTCGCGGCCTTTCGCCGAGAGTCTCGAAACGCGAAGTCTTCTTTCCGTCGGACTCGACCCGTCTTTCGGATTTGGCGGATTAGCGAACCTCAACTTGGCGGGGACGGCGACTTCGCAGCCTTCCTTCTCCACCGACAGCATTGCGCTTCAGAACGGCCAGATTGTGAGCGCGGGTTCAGAGTCTGATTACCTGTCCGCCACCGCGGTGGTTGCCGTTGCCCGGCTGACCACTGGTGGTGCTTTCGACACATCGTTTGCGTCGACTGGCATTGAAACGATCCCGAACAACGTCGTTGCGGGGTTTACACTGAACTCCGACCCCGCAGGGGTTCGCATCGCCGTCCAGTCCAATCGCCAGCTCCTTGTTTTGACGACAGCGACGGCCGGCACGACGACCGGCTTCGCCGTCATTCGATTGAACGCCAATGGAGGCCTCGATGCGTCATTTGGCAATCACTCTGGAATCGAGTTGTTCAGTTTCGGCCCAGACTGGACGGTCGGCGAAGCGAGTGGGCTCGTCATCGGCTCCGACGGAACGATCGTCATGGCGGGCACGGTGACTTCAACGTCGCTCGTCAACGTGCAGTTCGGCATTGCGCGGTTGAATGCGAATGGCCAGCTTGACACGTCGTTTAACGCCGGTGGCACAACGCCCGGGACGCAGGAATTATCGTTCGGCGCGACCGAAGACGCCTCGCCGGTCGCTGTCGCGGTCAATTCCTCGAATAATATTGTTGTCGTCGGTAACGTGACTCCCCTCAGCGCCAGGCCCTCCCATGTCTCGAACATCGGCCTGGCGTTACTCGACTCTCATGGAAACGGGCAAGCCGACACGTTGCCTGGCTTCAACGGCAACAACGATGACACGGCAACCGCGCTCACTCTGCAAGGCTCTCAGATTGTGATTGCAGGCTATTCGGTCGCGACGTTCGCGCCGAGCGTCTTGTTGAACGACGTCGACTCGCTCTTCGTTTCCAGGCTGAACCCCGACGCCACGTTTGACTCGACGTTCAACGGAACGGGCAAATTTACCCTACCGCTGGACATTACAGGTATCGCATCGACCTCCCTGGCGAATGCCATCGCGGTGCTACCGGATGGCTCGCTGCTGGTCGGCGGCGAGAGCGGCCCCACGTACAGCTATCCGTCTTCCGGCCTGCTGCTGAACTTGAATCCCAACGGTACTCTCAATACCAGCTATGGCACCAATGGCATGGCCATTCTGCCCAGCTACGTCTCCAACGGTCCACTTTTGGTTCAAAATGACGGCAAGATTGTCTTCATCTCCTCGGACGGCATCGGCCGCACAACGCCCCCCGCGCCATTGGTCTTTCCATCGCCCGTCTTGATCACGAAGGGAACGGGAAGCAAAACCAAGGTGTCGGGGGTCACGATCTTCTTCAACACGTCCGTCAATCCGGGCATGGCGTCGAACATCAAGATCTACCGTGTTCACATCGGAACCAAAGGACGGAGGAATATCAAGCTCCGCAATGCGACGTATGACGGCGCCAATAACTCCGTGTCACTTCAGTTCAGAAAGCCCGCGAAGCTGAATAAAAAGGGCTATCGAATCATCTTCATGGCCAGCACTGGCATTGTCGGGTCAGGTTCCCAGCTTCTCAATGGCGGCTCGGCCTTCGCCATTTACGTCCCGCCAACCGCAACGAGCTGATTGGTATGCCGGAAGGCACTATCGATCGCCTCCATGGACCGCGCATCCTTGGACATGATAACCCACAGAACCGATACCAACGCCTGCTCCTCATTGCGTGTCCACGCGTGGCTCAATGGGTGGCCGAAGACAAACTGATGCCCGGTGCCCTTAACGGATATCAGTACGTGGAGGACGCGACACCATGAGGCTGACACACGAAGAACTGGAATTCTTATCGGCCTGGGCGCGTGAGGAATGGGAACCCGCGTGTTACGAACTGCCGGCGCATCGCCTTCAATTGGTTCACGGCGTCGCGGGTGCACAGTTGATCCTCTTCATCAAAGCTTGGACCGAAATCGAAGGAAAAAAGGACCAGGAGATTCTCGGCGCAGCCGGCAACCCACAACCTCGCTGGCCGTGGAGCTCGGCCACGGACTTCGCCGATCGTCTGGGGGAAGCGAGCGAGCATCGGACGGCGCGGGACCAACTGCGGAGCCGTAGCGCGAGGTGAAGTGCGAATGGCGACGACGGCCGAGCAAATTCTGACAGCCGCGGTCAAACTGCCCGATGCTGATCGCACCGAATGGATCGAGGCACTGGTCGACTCGGTCGGGGAAAGAAACTGGGACGCAGCTAAATAGCCTTGCGTAATCTTGGGGCGCGCGTTGAAATTCTCGTGCCCATGGTCCCCGTGGGCATGATCGTCGCGACGCTCCCGCGTCGGACCGCCAAGTCCCAGTCATCTCGCCACGGCAGTGGCCACTTCTGTTGTAGCCGGCCGCTCTGAGGCCGGGACCGCCGTGGCAAAGTCGCTTATACTGGGCACGCAAAATAGCCAGTTGTCCGCCGAATCGAAGGCTCGGCGTGAAGACAGGGCACTCCCGGCCTCGCAGAGGCCAGCCACAACAATCGAGCTGGTTTCTCACGCGCCATGGATTGTTGGGTCATGCACCGTCGTCTTCCCCGTGGCAATGCTCCTCACGCCGCTCCCATGTCGGACCGCCATGATCGTGACTGGCTTTTCGAGCCGAAGCGAATCCCCGGCTGGCTGGCGGTTGGCACCTCTGAAGTCCTCGCCAGATCTTTCTCAACGAAACGTCCCAGGATCGAGCAAGGCTAATTAGGGGAAAAAACAGGGACGCACCTGGAAGTCGTAAAACGAGCTGCGTCCCCGTACCGATGCCCGTCCCCGTACCGATGCCCAAGTGTACAAGGTCGCGGCGAGCCGCGAGTACCCGACGACGGTGTTTCGGTCGGTCAGACCGAAGTGAGCAACAGGACTGATCCGCCATGGTGCATTTGCCTTGAAGGCGGCCGAGCGGCGCTTGCGTCTGCCGGCCGCGGGCACCTCGGGATGGAACAGCAACCTTCGAACAGTCTGGCCCCCGAACGGTCCAGAAAATGAGATCCGGGATTCGGTGAGAGTTGTCAAGCCGAGTCGGTGTTCTAGTTTAATAGCTAGACGCAGTCCTCGAGCATGACATTGCCGCGGTTCTCCCTCCCTCCCGGCTGGTCGATGCGCCAAGGTCAAGCATCTCGGGCCGCTCGTTGTCTCTTTTATTCGGAGCGGCTTACGCCGATGAGAACAGTCTTCGGTAGGTCATCGACCCGGCGCCAGCTCTCCCGGCAGCGAACGCGTTCCACCGCGATGAGACGGCAGCACGGCGACCTCGAGCTTCTTGAAGGACGCTTGATGCTCTGTAGTTCGCCCCCGCCGTTGCCGGGCATCGGCTCCCATGTCCGAGACGTCGTGATTCAAACCTATCAGACGCTCGTGGGCCGGATGCCGACTCTTGCCGTGCAGAATCATCTTCTCCGTATCGAGGCCAGCGCGGGCCAGAATTCCCTCGTGCCGGCGATCGTCGCCACGCGTGCCTTCTATGGTCTGACCGCGAATGGCGATGCGAACGGCTATGTGACGCTGGCTGCGGCGACGCTCGATCAGTTCCCCAGCCGAGCCAAGGTCATTCACCTGGCGAGCCTGGTTGTCGTTCATGGTGCCGATCCCCGGGTCTTGAATCGCGTGGTGCTGAGGCTGAATCCTCCCGGATCGAAATCGCCGTACCCTACCGGCCAGCCTGACCCGTTGTACAAATTGCTCAAGCAGAACGTTCTCATCAATGCGGACTATTACAGCAGCACGCCGAGCATTCTCGGCGCATCGCTCGGGTTCACGCATATTCTGGGCGTTCCGGGTTTGAATGGGACCACAACATCCGACGAAATGCGGGCGCGCAAGGCCGGCGGTACCTGGGAGACACTTGGTAGTCCCTCTGCCAGCACCGCGTCACTGCGGGCGTACACGTCGGACGCTTCGGTGAGCGGCATCGCGACGAACTATGGCTACCCCTTGAAGTACACCGATGGCTTTCCGATCGAGTTTAGCTGGCCCGTACTTCCGGGTTCGGTCGCGGGGAACGACTTCCGCGTTGTGCTCAATACGGGTCAGGTGATCACCCCGCTGGCGGCCTCAATCACGCCGAATCTCGAATACAACGAGCGAAGCACGGTCGTGATCCTGGGCTATTTCGGGAACCGGATCGCTCCCGGGCAGCCGGGTGCGATTTATCCCGTGAAGCTCGAAGTGGCCCACTCGCGCGCTCCGCTGAAGCTGGTCGGCCCAGGGGGCGTCGTGGTCTCGGCGGCGGGGCTCACCTACGGAGACGACAGCACGCCGATGACGGCCTACAATCCCGGGTCGGGACCGAAGCTGGTCGCGGCCAAGCTGAGCGTGATGTCCACGGCCGGCGAGTCGGCACCCAAGCCGTTCTCGAATTCTCTCCCCAATGACGGCGTTGTGCTCTACGGGTCGGCCGCGCAGTACCGGCTTCGGGTGTTCACCAGCGGGGGGTTCTCGCCGGATGGGGTCCGGTCGGTCTACCCGACGGACTACTCGCAATTCTTCCGGATCGAGACGGTCGACGCCGACGGCGTGGTTCGTTGGCTGACCCAGACCGGCGTCCCGTACCAGTTGCCGAGCGGCACGATCACGGTGGTTGGGCTCGCGGACCTGGGACCGGCCCAGTCGGGCTACGATGACTCCTATGTTGAGGATCACGATAACCAGATCGACATCGTGCTTTCGGGAGACGAAGCCGCCATCGCCACGATCAAGGCTGTACAGATTCCCGCGTCGGGAAGCTATTCACCTTTTTACAACCCCGGGGGACCGGGGAATAACCCGACGCCGGGTGTCACCTACGGTCAACCTGGACCGAGCCAGACGGAATCGGTGATCAATGCGCTCGCCGATCCAATGACAGTGACATACACCGCCCTTGACAGCGCGATCGCGAAACCCGCGACACACAATCGCTCGCGATCGTGAACCGCTGGATCGACATCGGCGAGCTGGAGGCCTTTCGAAAACTTCGGGCGGTCAGACACCCTGATCCGGGCCAGTGAGAGTGCCCGGACCGCACGTGTTCGACCGGGAGGAGCGGAGGGGACATTCTTATATCTCGACGGGCTCTGCGCGGTCTGAGCGGAGGGGACATGAGCGGAGGGGACATTCTTATACCTCGACGGGCTCTGCGCGGTCTGGATAGGATCATAGAGAACCTGTCTGCGCGGCGCACCTGTCCGCGCGTGCGTGTCCGCCAAGAAGTTGGTGCGGCGGTGGGTGCGACCGTCCTGTGAGTCATTGGGCTGGAAGTTCGACGAGTCTTGAACGAACGAACGTAAGACGGATTGCCAATCCGTCCCACGATTCTTGCGTCACGACTGCCCGGAACACAGTGCATGTCCACGAGTGCCTGCTTGTCCACGAGTGCCTGACTGGAAGTTCGACGAGTCTTGAACGAACGAACGTAAGACGGATTGCCAATCCGTCCCACGATTCTTGCGTCACGACTGCCCGGAACACAGTGCATGTCCACGAGGAGTGTGTCCACGAGGAGTGTGAGGAGTGTCCACGAGGAGTGCCTGATGGCATCCACAGAAACGTGACAGCCACGACACCTGTAGCTGCCACGCACACAGACGGTTAACCCGTTAACAAGCAGGATGCGGGCAGAACCATTTTCTGGCAAGCGTGATGCGTATGGCGAACGGCCATGCGATAATCCGGCCGGTCCGATTCGCGGACCGTCGGTTGGACTCCAGCGTCGGAGCCCAGGTAGCCGCGGAGCCAGTCGGGCGTTCGGGAGACCCGCGTCATGGCCCCCGTGGATACCGATCGGAATCTTCTCTTCGGTTTGCTCGCCCTGCAGAACGGCCTGATCGACCAGGGGGCACTCTTTGCGGCATTCGCCGCCTGGACCCGCGACAAGTGCCGGCCCCTGGCCGACCATCTCGTGGACCTCGGCCACCTCGATGGTCCCCGCCGGGCCGTCGTCGACGCCATCGCCGGTCTGCATGTTCAGGCGCTCGGCGGCGACCCGGGCAAGAGCCTTGCTGTCCTGAACATCGGACCCTCCACGCTCGAGAGTCTGGTGCGCGTCTGCGGCGCGAGGTCGAGGCGACTCTCGGACGTGCCGCATCTGTCAGGCGGTCGAACCGCGACGGCGAAGACGCCGGACGAACAAGCACCTACTCGGTCGGTTCCCCGACCTCTGACGGCCAGCGGTTCCAGGTGCTGCGGCCGCATGCGCGGGGCGGACTCGGCGCCGTGTTCGTGGCGCTCGACGGCGAGCTGCACCGCGAGGTCGCACTCAAGCAAATCCTCGAGAATTACGCCGACGACCCTGTCAGCCGGCAACGGTTCGTCGCCGAGGCCGAGATCACTGGCGGACTGGAGCACCCTGGCGTCGTTCCCGTCTACGGCCTGGGCGCGGATCCCGACGGCAGGCCTTATTATGCGATGCGGTTCATCAAGGGTGACTCGCTCAAGGAGGCCATCGCGCGTTTTCACGGGGACGAGACACTCAAGGCTGTTGCGGGTCACCGGTCGCTCGCGCTCCGCGAACTGCTGCGCCGATTCACCGACGTCTGCAACGCGATCGAGTACGCGCACTCGCGCGGGGTGATTCACCGTGACCTGAAACCGGCGAACATCATCGTGGGCAAGCACGGCGAGACGCTGGTGGTGGACTGGGGGCTGGCCAAGTCGGTTGGCCGGGCCGATCCCTCGGTAGGCGAGCAGACGATGGCGCCGTCGTCGGGCGGTTCGTCGGAAACGTTACCGGGAAGCGCGGTGGGCACGCCGGCCTACATGAGCCCGGAGCAGGCCCGTGGCGAGCTCGATCGGCTGGGACCGCGATCCGACGTGTACAGCCTGGGCGCCACACTTTACTGCCTGCTGACCGGCAAGCCGCCGTTCGAGGGCGACGACATCGGGGAGGTCTTGCGAGCCGTGCAGGAGGGGCGCTTTCCGCGACCGTCCCAGCGTGATCCCGCGCTCGACAGGGCACTGGAGGCCGTCTGCCTGAAGGCCATGGCCACTAAGCCGGAGGGTCGCTACCACACGCCTAAGGCGCTGGCTGACGACCTTGATCGCTGGATGGCCGATGAGCCGGTTTCGGCATGGCGCGAGCCGCTCCGGCGCCGGCTGCGGCGGTGGGGGCGCCGTAACCGCCTCGCCGTGACCGCGCTCGCCGCGACCCTGGTCGTCGCAGTGGTGGCCCTGGCGGCCGGCAACGTGCTGGTCGCCCGCCAGCGCAACCGCGCCGAGCGAAACCTGGCTGTCGCGCGTACCGTCGTCGACGAGATGTATACCAAGGTGGCGGGGAAGCTCGACGATCAGGAGCAGATGGACGACTATCAGCGCGAGATCCTCGAGAAGGCGCTCGAGTTCTACGAGCGGTTCGCCCTGCCGCAGAGCGGCGACCCACGCGTGCGACTCGAGGCGGGCCTGATCGGCATTCGGGTCGCCGAGATCCGTCATCGCCTTGGCCATGGCGAAGCCGCTCAATCGGCTTACCGCCAGACCATCGCCGACCTGAGTCGTCTCGTTGCCGACGATCCCGCCCCGCCGAACCATCGTCATGCTCTGGCGCAGGCGGAGTTTGGGCTGGCGTCGTTCTTTAGAAAGAACGACAAGTGGAACGAATGCCTCGCCGAGGCGGGGAAGGCCGTCGTGATCTGGAACGTGCTGACCCGCGAGCGGCCCTATTCCACCGAGTATCGCCAGAGACAGGCCGAATGCCAGGGGTTGGTCGCGCTCAGTTACGGCTTTCTGCGTCGTTTCGACGAATCCGATCGAGAAAACCAGGTTGCCCTGGCGCTCGCCGAAGAGCTGGTGAAGGAACACCCCGATTCGATCGACTGCCGCTATCTCCTCGGCGAGCTCATCCTCGACTCGGCAACCCCTCTTTACTTTCGAGGCGACCAGACGGGCGACGAGGTGAAAGTTTCGAGTGCGCTTGCCGTCTTCGAGGCCCTCGCCCGGCAACAGCCCAGGACAAAGAAATATCGAGTCGCCATGGGCGAGTGCTACATGCAACTTGGATATCTCTTCTATGGTGGGAACAGCAAGTTCGCCAAATGGCGCAGGGCGCACACGAGGAGCCTTGCGATTTTTGAGGAACTTGTGGCCGAACACCCTCAATGCGCTCATTGCAAATTCAATCTTTCGAGAATACTTGCTTCTATGAACGACGGATCACTCATAACCGGCGACCTGCAAACTGCGACGGCGTATGCGGGCCGCGCCATCGAAATCCTACGGGCCCTGGCGCGCCCGGAATTCGGTCACCTCAATGCTCAGAGGATTCTTCGAGGAACACTCGCGACTCGCGCCGAGACATTGGTCCGTCTCGGCCGTTACGCCGAGGCCCTCGTCAACTACGACGAGGTCGTCGGCCTCGGTGAAGGGTTCAACAAGATCGACCCGCAAAACTCCCCCAGGTTGTTTGTTCTTTTCCACGCACTGACCAAAGCCCGTTTGGGCGATAGAAGCGCGCTGGCCCGCCTGGGCGACCGGCCCGTTCCATTCTCGAGGAAAGAACCGGATATCGTGTAGGTTACTGGATGACCTACTACGACGCGGCCTGCGTCCGCGCGGCCCTGGCGAGCCTGGTACGTGAAGATCAGGGAACACCACCGGCCGAACGCCAGCAACGCGCCCAGTGGGACCTCGATCGCGCTCTGGAACTCCTGGACAAGGCGCGCGAGACCGGCGAATTCAAGGGCATGATCAGTCTCGACGAGATCCGGCGCGAGCCGACCCTCGACTTGCTGCGCCGAATCCCCGGTTCCAGCTCTTGATCCTGGATCTGGCATTTCCTGCCAAGCCGTTCCAGTCCGCCCCTGCCAGCGACTAACTGGCACCGCAAGACATGCTGGATACGGAGAGCGTCGACGCTACGAGCGGCGCCATCCGCCAAAAAGTGCCATCGATCAGCGGGGTATTTCAAGGTCGTGGGGTCGACGATCTCACTTTTCAGCGCGATCCTTGACAATTCGGCTCAAAAGCAGTGCTCAGGCGGGATCGGGGTCTGAATCGCGAGCCAATGAGCCGTGCGCTGGAAAGCCCAGCGTGAAACGGTATGCTGCATCCACGAATCCGCCTTGATGGGCCGCCGAACCGGCGGTGGGCTTTTGTCGACTAATGGAGTATCCGGCGCTCCATCGCGGCCCCGAAATAGCGCTTATCGGCCGCCGGTCAGAGAGTTTGTTCATGCCCGCGTATCATCCGCAACGTATCGAGCCAAAGTGGCAAGCTGAGTGGGAAAAGAGCAAGACGTTTCGTGCGATCGACCTCGACCCCTCGCGGCCGAAGCTTTACATCCTCGATATGTTTCCCTATCCCAGCGGCGAAGGCCTGCACGTCGGCCATCCCGAGGGTTACACGCAAGCGGAGGGCGCAAGCGGAGGGGACATTCTTATACCTCGACGAAAGCGGAGGGGACAAAGCGCAAAGCGGAGGGGACATTCTTACAAAGCGGAGGGGACATTCTTATACCTCGACGGGCCTGCGCGGTCTGCAAAGCGGAGGGGACATTCTTATACCTCGACGGGCTCTGCGCGGTCTGGATAGGATCATAGAGAACCTGTCTGCGCGGCGCACCTGTCCGCGCGTGCCTGTCCGCCAAGAAGTTGGTGCGGCGGTGGGTGCGACCGTCCTGTGAGTCATTGGGCTGGAAGTTCGACGAGTCTTGAACGAACGAACGTAAGACGGATTGCCAATCCGTCCCATGATTCTTGCGTCACGACTGCCCGGAACACAGTGCATGTCCACGAGTGCCTGCTTGTCCACGAGTGCCTGACTGGAAGTTCGACGAGTCTTGAACGAACGAACGTAAGACGGATTGCCAATCCGTCCCACGATTCTTGCGTCACGACTGCCCGGATCACAGTGCATGTCCACGAGGAGTGCCTGGCTGGAAGTTCGACGAGTCTTCAACGAACGAACGTAAGACGGATTGCCAATCCGTCCCACGATTCTTGCGTCACGACTGCCCGGATCACAGTGCATGTCCACGAGGAGTGCCTGGCTGGAAGTTCGACGAGTCTTCAACGAACGAACGTAAGACGGATTGCCAATCCGTCCCACGATTCTTGCGTCACGACTGCCCGGATCACAGTGCATGTCCACGAGGAGTGCCTGGCTGGAAGTTCGACGAGTCTTCAACGAACGAACGTAAGACGGATTGCCAATCCGTCCCACGATTCTTGGAGGAAAACGGGGACAGGAAAACGGGGACATTCTACTTTCCCGGCAAAAAATAGAATGTGCCCGTTTCCTTCCTCGAACCCGACATGAAATGAGCATGGATTCATCGAGATGAAAACCAGGCGTATGCATACCGAATTGATTCGCACGATCTACGAACGGGGATGCTGTTCCGAAGAGGGACGGGATGCTATCGCAGAGCTTGCGAATCACGGCGAATCAGCACTTGATGCGTTCTTGCTGGCTCAACATCATGGCGTGCAATCCCATCTTCATCCTCGTGATTTATCGGACACGATCTCTGGTGTCTACTCCGAGTTCGCCCGAAAGAATTCAGACGCTTTGATCGACCGATTTGAGTCGGGCAAGATTGATGCTTTGAGCGTCTTCTGGGCACTTGGCTCGGCAACCGGACAACGGTCTATCGACGTTCTCGTCGCCGGTCTCAAAAGCAAAGAAAGTGGAGTCGATGGGCGGCGGCAACATCGTTGATTCGACGAGAGTGCATGGAAGCTGTCCCACCGCTTATTGACGGATTGAATGACCGCTCGACGTTGGTGAAGTTTGTCGTTGTGGAGGCGATGAGATCGAACAGGAAGTTCCGATCCCCGACTGCAGTACCGGCGCTGGAACGTCTCATCGCCAGCAAGTCAATTCAGAAACATAGCCCGGGCACTTTCGAGATGGCAAAGGAAGTCGTGCGGCTGATCAAAAACGAACCTCTGTAAGTGAGAGCCGAAACGATTGTCGCCATGCCGAACGATCGGTCGATCTTCTGCATCGGCGAGGAGATCAACTGTCTCCTTCAAGCCGCGTGCTGACTCGAACACGTCGCCGAGGACGACGAGGCGGTCAAAGCGCTGGAAAGGCCCGGTGCGAAAGAGTATGCTGCATGCTCGATTATGCCATCCTGGCCCCCGAACCGGCGGTGGGCTTTTGTCGTCTAATGGAGTATCCGGCATTCCATCGCGGCCCCGGAATAGCGCTTATCGGCCGCTGGTCAGAGAGTTTGCTTCATGCCCGCGTATCATCCGCAACGTATCGAGCCAAAGTGGCAAGCTGAGTGGGAAAAGAACAAGACCTTTCGCGCGATCGACCTCGACCCCTCGCGGCCGAAGCTTTATATCCTCGATATGTTTCCCTATCCCAGCGGCGAAGGCCTGCACGTCGGCCATCCCGAGGGTTACACGGCCACCGACATCGTTTGCCGGTACAAGCGAATGCGCGGCTACAACGTCCTGCACCCGATGGGCTGGGACGCGTTCGGCCTGCCCGCCGAGCAGTACGCTGTGAAGACCAATACGCACCCGCGCATCACGACGCAAGCCAACGTCAGCACGTTTCGCAAACAGATCAAGTCATTGGGCTTCTCGTACGACTGGGACCGCGAGGTCGACACGACGGACCCGAACTATTACCGGTGGACGCAGTGGATCTTTTTGAAGATCCATGACACCTGGTACGACCCGGATTTCGAGTGGACCGATCGCCAGGGCAAGAGCCGCACGGGAAAAGGGCGGCCGATCGCCGAGCTGCCGATCCCGGCCGACGTCGAGGATGCTGATCTTTACCGTGATAGTAAACGATTGGCTTATCGCGCCCTCGTGCCGGTGAATTGGTGTCCCGAGCTGGGGACCGTCCTTGCCAACGAAGAAGTCATCGACGGCAAGAGCGAGCGCGGCGGCTATCCGGTCATTCGCATGCCGCTGACTCAGTGGATGCTCCGCATCACCGCGTATGCCGAGCGGCTCATCGAAGACCTTGACAACGTCGACTGGCCTCGCCCCATCAAGGATATGCAGCGCAACTGGGTGGGCCGCAGCGAAGGGGCCGAAGTCGATTTTCCGATCGCGGTCAGCGGCGCGACTGATGACGTCATCCGCGTCTTCACGACGCGTCCCGACACGCTCTTCGGTGCGACGTACATGGTGCTCGCACCGGAGCACCCGCTCGTCGACCGGATCACGGGCGAAGCCGAGCGCGCGAGCGTGGACGCCTATCGCCGGGCCGCGGCGAACAAGAGCGACCTCGACCGGACCGACCTCGCCAAGACGAAAACGGGCGTCTTTATCGGTGCCCATGCGACTAACCCCGTTAACGGCAAGTCAATTCCGATCTGGATCGCCGATTATGTTTTGATGGGATATGGCACCGGCGCGATCATGGCCGTGCCGGGCCACGACGAGCGCGATTTCGCGTTTGCCCGTGCGTTTGATTTGCCGATCGTGCCGCGTGGTGGCCCCCACGCTCGACCGGGCGGACGAGCCTCTCGATCAGGCCGAGCCCGAGCCTGGATTTGCTGTCCACTCGCGGAACGACGAGGTCACGCTCGACGGCCTGCCGACGCCCGCCGCCAAGGCTGCGATCACCGCGTGGCTCGAAAAACGCGGGCTTGGCAAGAAAACCATCAATTACAAGCTCCGCGACTGGCTTTTCTCGCGGCAGCGCTACTGGGGCGAGCCGTTCCCGATCCTCCTCGATCGAGATGATCGGCCCCGCGCCGTCGCGGAGACCGAGCTTCCGGTCAGTCTTCCGGAACTTGACGATTTCAAACCGACCGGCAAGCCCGAGCCGCCACTCAGCAAGTCGAAAGACTGGGTGAACTATTCAGAAAAATATCGCCGCGAGACCAACACGATGCCCCAGTGGGCCGGCTCGTGCTGGTATTACCTGCGCTATATTGATCCGCACAACGACAGGCTGCCGTGGGACCCGGAAAAAGAGAAATACTGGCTCCCGGTCGACCTCTACGTGGGCGGGGCCGAGCATGCTGTTCTTCACCTTCTGTACAGCCGCTTCTGGCATAAGGTTCTCTTCGACCGCGAACTGGTCAGTACGCCCGAGCCGTTTCAAAAGCTGATCAACCAGGGGATGATCCTGGGCGAGACCGAATACACGGCCTATCAGCGCGCGGGAGGTCAGTGGGCGCGACCCGAAGAGAGTGAACATGACGATGTCAAGCCGGTGAAACTGAGTGACGACCAGGTCGTCAAGAAAGGCGAGGGATTTGTGCTCGTCGCCGACCCGGCCGTTCGTGTCGAGGCCCGTGCCCACAAGATGTCGAAGAGCCGTGGCAACGTGATCAATCCGACCCCGATCGTCGCCGAGTACGGCGCCGACAGCCTCCGCCTTTATGAAATGTTCATGGGACCGCTTGAAGCCGTGAAGCCCTGGAGCATGAAGGGGGTCGAGGGTGTTTACCGCTTTCTGGCCCGCGCGTGGAGAATGATCGTCGATGCCGAGGCCGATGTCGTTCGCGTTGATCCGCGCGTGCAGGCGGTCGAACCGTCGCCCGAGCAGGCCAAGGTCGTCGCGCGGACAGTCGCGGCCGTGACCGACGATCTCGAGGCTTATCGCTTCAACACGGCGATCAGCCGGTTGATGGAGTTCGTGAATTTTTTCACATCACAAGAAATCCGGCCGAAACAGGCCATGGAAACCTTCGCCCTGCTTCTGGCGCCGATGGCACCCCACGTCGGCGAAGAGCTCTGGTCGCTTCTGGGTCATGACAAAACGCTCGCGTATGATCCCTGGCCCACCTTCGATCCGGCGCTCTTGAAAGACGACGAGATCGAGATCCCCGTGCAGATCAACGGCAAGCTCCGCGTGAAGATCATCGTTGCGGCCGAAGCCGACGGCGCGGCCATCGAGCAGGCGGCGCGGCGCGATCCCAAGGTCGCGGCCATGCTCGAAGGCAAGACAGTGCGAAAAGTCGTGGTTGTGCCCGGAAAACTGGTGAATTTCGTGGTGGCATAAATGAGTCGACCACGTTACTTGATCGGAATTGACCTGGGTACGACGAACTGTGCGGTCGCCTACGTCGATACGCACGGGCGCGAGCGGCCGGCGGCCGACTTCCGCAATTTCGAGGTCGCGCAACTGATTGCGCCGGCCGAGACGGCTCCCCGGGCGATGCTCCCGTCGTTTCTTTATCTCCCTGGCGCACACGAGCTGCCGCCAGGCGCAACTCAACTGCCGTGGAACGAAGGGTCCGACCGTATCGTTGGCGAGTTCGCCGCGTGCAGGGCGCCAAAGTCCCGAGCCGTCTGGTGAGTAGTGCGAAGAGCTGGCTGTGCCACTCCGGCATCGATCGCGAGGCCGATATTCTCCCCTGGGGCAGTCCTAGCGAGGTCAAGCGTATCTCGCCCGTCGAAGCGTCGGCGGCTTACCTGCGCCATATTCGAGACGCCTGGAACCACGCCATCGCCCAGGGTGATCCGGCCAAACAACTGGAAAATCAGGAGATCGTGCTGACGGTGCCGGCGTCGTTCGATGAAGCCGCGCGCGAGCTGACACTCGAGGCCGCCAAACGCGCAGGGTTTCGCGACGATCACGCTCCTCGAAGAACCGCAGGCAGCCTTTTACTGCTGGATCGTATCGCACCAGGACCGCTGGCAGCGTGAGGTTCGCGCCGGCGAGTTGATTCTCGTTTGCGACATCGGCGGCGGTACCACCGATTTCAGCCTGATCACGGTGGTCGAAACACCGACCGGCCCCGGGTTCCGGCGCGTCGCGGTCGGCGACCACCTGATGCTCGGGGGCGACAATATCGACCTCGCGCTGGCGCATCATGTCGAGAAGAAGCTCGGCGGCGCCCGGCTCGATACCGAACAGTGGAGTGCGCTGCGCTTCGCCTGCCGGACGGCCAAGGAAAAGCTGCTCGGCGATCTGGCAACGCCAAGCCCCATCGAGCGCTGGCCGGTGACGATCGCGGGGCGGGGATCGCGGCTGATCGGCGGCAGCATCCAGTCGGAACTGACCCGTGCGGAAGTCGAGGCGATCGCGCTCGATGGCTTCTTCGCGCGCGTCGACCGCGGCGAGCAACCGATACGAACGGCCAAGAGCGGCTTGCAAGAGTTCGGGCTGCCGTTTGTGACCGATCCGGCGGTTCCCCGACATCTGAGCTTTTTCCTGCGGCGGCACCGGGCCGAAGCCATCGCGCCCGAGGGCTATCAACCGGCGGACCGCCCGGCTCGCCCCGACGCGATCCTCTTCAATGGCGGAGCGCTCACGCCCGAAATCGTCCGCCAGCGGGTCGTCGAGGTGATCGCCTCGTGGTTCAGTGATGATCCCGGGCCGCCGTTCATGCCGCGAGTGCTCACGAATAGCTCGCTCGACCTGGCCGTTGCGCAGGGAGCGGCCTATTACGGAGTCGTTCGCCGCGGCGGGGGCATCCGGATCGGCGGTGGCACGGCCCGATCTTTTTACATCGGGCTCGAGACGGCTTCGGCCGAAAAGCCGTGGCTCTGCGTTGTGCCGCGCGACGCTCAGGAGGGCGAGGAGATCACGATCGCCGGCCACGATTTCGAGCTTTTGATGGGACAGCCCATCGTTTTCCCGCTCGCGAGCAGCTCGGTTCGACCCGATGACAAGCCGGGTGCGCTCGTGAAGGCGGAGCCCGATTCGATTCGCGAGCTGCCCCCGCTCCAGAGCCTGATGCGTGTCAGTCGCAAAGCCAAGGCCGAGCGGGTGCCGGTCAGCCTGGCCGCCCGCGTGACGGAGGTTGGAACCATCGAGCTCTGGTGCCAGTCGCGCACCGATAATCGGCGCTGGCGGCTCCAGATTCAGCTTCGTGGGCCGGCCGGCCATGTCGTCGCACGCGGAGCCGTGACTGGCGACGAGGCCGACCAGGTGGTCATCGAGCATTCCGAGCTGGAAGCGGCGATGGCCGCGATCCGAACCGCGTTTGACGCGCCGCCTCCCCAGTTACAGGCACCTGGCTCCGGCTCGTCGGGCGAAGACGTTGGTCCGTCGCGTTTGGTCAAGCGACTCGAGGATATTCTCGACCTGCCGCGCGACCAGTGGCCCCCGTCGGCCCTTCGAGCCTGCTGGGAGCCCCTGATCGAACGGGCCGACAAGCGGCTCAAGAGCCCGCGGCACGAATCGCGCTGGTTCAACCTCGCCGGCTTTTTTCTTCGACCGGGCCGCGGATACCCCCTCGATGAAACGCGAATCAAGGCCCTTTGGCCGGTCTTTCACCAGGGTGTGAAGCACACGAAGGACGTGCAGTGCTGGGCCGAATGGTGGATCCTCTGGCGCCGGGTGGCTGCGGGGCTCTCGCGACCTCACCATGATGAGATCTACCGGCGGCTGGCCCCCTTTTTACTCCCGGTCAAGGGAACGAGTGCCGCGAAGAAAGCCGGACGGGCGAAGCCCGAGCCGCACGAGCTTGCCGAAATGTGGCGCTGCGCGGCCGCACTCGAACAACTCACGCCCGCCATCAAGGACGCCCTGGGCGACTCGCTTCTGAAAGAATCCGCATTGAGCGCACCAGCACCTTATGCGTTATGGTGCGTGGGCCGGCTGGGCGCGCGGGTGCCGCTGTACGGGCCGGCGAACACGGTCGTGGCAAGAGAGACCGCCGAACGTTGGACAGGCCGGCTGCTGGCCCGCGAATTTGCCTCGAATCGCGAAAAAAGTGATGCGATTTTCGCGCTGGCGCAGCTCGCCCGCGTCGCCGGCGACCGAGCGCGCGACCTGGATGACACGCTGCGCGAGGCGGTGTTAAAACGATTGATCGAGCTCGGAGCCGACGAGAGCGTGCTGCGGCCGGTGCGCGAATTTCACGAACTGGAACAGGCCCAGCAGGTCCAGGCGTTCGGCGATAGCCTGCCGATCGGACTCCGGTTGGTTGGCGACGCCTGAACGGCCTTGCGTGATTTTGAGATGCCGAGGCTCTGCGGGTCGGCGCTAGCACTCGGCTGCTCGACAGAGATGAGCCGCCCCCGAGCCAAGTGCCTTGGCAGCTCGACAGAGTCTCGCTCTCACAGGGGTCGTGCGGGAGGGCGAGCGTCTCGCGAGCCGAACGCCTCCGCAGCTCGACAGAGTCTCGCTCTCCCAAAAGACATCCCGGGAGGGCGAGCGCCTCGCGAGCCAAGCGCCTCCGCAGCTCGACAGAGTCTCGCTCTCCCAGGAGTCGTGCGGGAGGGCGAGCGTCTCGCGAGCCGAACGCCTCCGCAGCTCGACAGAGTCTCGCTCTCCCTGGATCGTGCAAGCGCATTCAGACCGGCAAGGTCGATCGCGAACCGCGGGTCGCGACTGCTCTGATCATCGCCCGTGTCACGGCTCCCGGCGTTTCGGCTCAATGCGCACCTCGCCGTTTCGGAACCAGGGTTGCCATCACTCAAGAGAGTTTTGTTGAGCCGCGGCCGAATCCGCATTACGATAATGGAATCGGCAGGTCACCGAGCCCCGTGAACCAAAGTACATCAGCAGCCGTTGACCCTGTCACGATGGCGCCACCGCTCGACCCGTCGCCAACCGGCAAGACACTTTATGGTCTCACTCGTAAGCCTGCCTTCACGCGAAAATTCACGCTGTTGTGCCACGCATGGCTCCGCTTGGGGTGTCACCCGAGGGCGGCGGCCTGATAGACTGCGAATACCGATCTCGTCGACCCTACCAGCCGCGCGGAGCCTCTGATGCCCGGGAATCAGCCTGCCGACGAGCCTGAGCGCCCGGACCACGCGAATGAAGCGGCCGATCCCGATGCGAATAACGATGAGCTGCCCGATCCAGACGCGATCACCGAAGCCGATCCAGCCGCATCAGACGAAACCGGTAACACACGAGCCATCGAGAACGAGAGCACGACCACGCGTCACGATGCCATCGAGCCAGCGGCCGGCGGCGGCGAGACCGTCGGCACGGTTCCGGAAGGGGCCGTCAACGGGCTGTTCGGAAGCATTAACCTGTCTGACTGGGATGGCGGTCGCGGCCACGCGATGACGTCGGCGATTCAATTCGGTAAGAGCGACATTTCATGCCGGACTCAGTCGCGCGGCGAAGCCGACGATCAAACAATGACCGGTCCGCCGGCGCTCGAGCCGGGCGAAGCGGACGAAGCGACCGCCGCCCCGGGCGATGAGGAAGGCGAAGGCGAGGTCACGGGCGAAGCGCCAGGGGGGCCCTCCGCGGCGATGACCGTTGGACTTTCCGGCGATTTCTCGACACAGGAAGCGACCCAGATCGACCCCTCGTCGATTCACCGCTACCGCGTGACGCGAATCCTCGGGCAGGGGGGCTTCGGCCGGGTGTACCTCGCCCACGACCGCGTGCTTGACCGAGACGTCGCGCTCAAGGTGCCCATTCATGCGGCGTCGGCATCGCACGTCGACGTCGATGCCTATCTCAAGGAAGGCGCGCATTCTCGCACGTCTCACGCACGCGAACATCGTTCCGGTTTACGACGTCGGACGCACCGAGGACGGAACCTGGTTCATTGTGTCGAAGTATATGGAAGGGGGCGACCTCGCCACGAGGCTGAGCCAGGGGCGGCCGTCTTTTTCCGAATCGGTGAGCTTGATCGCCGTGCTCTGCGACGCCCTTTTTTACACGCATAGCCAGCGATTGTTCCATCGCGACATCAAACCGGCCAATATCTTGCTCGACTCGGCGGGTGTGCCGTACCTCGCCGATTTCGGCCTGGCGCTCAAGGAAGAGAATCTTGGGAAGCAGAAAGGGCAATTCGGGACCGCCGCTTACATGAGCCCCGAACAGGCGCGCGGCGAAGGGCATCGCGTGGATGGCCGTTCCGACATTTTCAGCGTGGGCATCGTGCTTTATGAGCTGCTCTCGGGGTGCCGCCCGTTCAAGGGTGCGACGCACCTGGAAACGATGCAACAGATCAAGAGCAGCGAGCCGCGGCCTCTTCGCCAGATTGACGACAGCGTTCCCTCGGAGCTCGAGCGGATCTGCCTCAAGGCGCTGGCAAAACGCGCCTCCGAGCGGTACGCCAATCCGCGTGAGACTCGCCGAGGAGCTTCGCTATTTCCTCGGGAACGCGGCCTCGGCCGCGCCGCGGGCGACCCTGCCGCCGGCAGCCAATCTCGCCGGCTCGCCTGCCAGTGCGACACGCCCCGATTCGTCCGGCCAGCCCGTGCGAATCGTTCCCAAGGGGCTCGGCTCGTTCAACGAGAACGACGCCGATTTCTTCCTGGAGCTCTTGCCCGGTCCGCGCGATCGCAACGGGCTGCCGGATAGCCTCCGTTCGTGGAAAACTCGCATCGAGAATACCGACCCGGACCAGACGTTTCGCGTCGGCTTGATCTATGGGCCGTCCGGCTGCGGCAAATCATCGTTGATCAAAGCGGGCCTGATTCCGCGGCTTGAACAGCATATCGTGCCCATCTATGTCGAAGCCGCGGCCGGCGATACCGAAGCCCGCCTGCTCAAGGCCATTCGCAAGCACTTTCCCGCGCTGGCCCCCGATATCGGCCTGACCGGCTTGATGACCGGACTGCGGCAGGGGCACGGCCTCGAGCGCGGTGAGAAGGTTCTCGTGATCCTCGACCAGTTCGAGCAATGGCTCTTCGGCCGAAAAGGCGACCAATCGTCAGAGCTCGTCGCGGCGCTGCGGCAATGCGATGGCGAGCGCGTGCAGACGCTCTGCCTGGTTCGCGACGATTTCTGGATGGCCGTCACGCGGTTCTTGCGCGACCTCGAAATCGACCTGGTGTCGGATCACAATGTCTCGGCCGTCGACCTCTTCGACCTGCGCCATGCCCGCAAGGTTCTCGAAGCATACGGCCGGCGGCACGGAACGCTCCCGGATGACACCCGCGAGCTCACGCGGGAACACCGGGCATTCCTCGACCAGGCTGTCGCCGGGCTGGCGCAAGAAAACAGCATCGTGCCAGTACGGCTGGCCCTGTTTGCCGAGATGGTCAAGGGACGGCCGTGGGTGCCGGCGACCTTGCGCGATCTGGGGGGCATGGAAGGCGTTGGCGTCAAGTTCCTGAATGACACATTTGGCTCATCCCACGCCAATCCCAAACATCATTATCATCAAAAAGGCGCACAGGCTGTCTTGCGTTCGCTCCTGCCCGATGCCAACACCGACATCAAGGGACGCACGCGATCGATCGAAGAGCTGCGGCACGTCTGCGGCTATGAAGACCGGCCGGCTGAATTCGCCGAGCTGATCGGCGTTCTCGATACCGACCTGCGCCTGATCACACCCGTCGACCCGGAAGGCACCGGCGACGGCCAGGGGCCGGCCGGCGAGGGGACCGGACGTTCGTATCAACTAACACATGATTACCTTGTTCACTCTTTACGCGACTGGTTGACTCAGAAACAGCGAGAGTCGCGGCGCGGCCGTGCCGAGCTGCGCTTAGCGACGATCAACTCGCTGTGGCGCGATCATCCCGAGCGGCGCCGGCTGCCATCGGTGCTCGAGTGGCTCGACATCTTGGTTTACACGCGGTCGTCGACGTGGTCGGCGTCGGAACGACGAATGATGCGCACGGCGACCCGCCACTACGCGGCCGTGGGCTTCGGTGTCTTTGCTTTTCTCGCCATCCTGACGTACGGCATTCTCGAATATCGGTCGCGATTGCAGGGAGAGGGTCTGGTCGCCAAGCTGCGGGTCGCCGGTACGAGTCAGCTCCCGGCAATCTTCGAGGAGACCGACCGGAACCTCCACGCGATCCGGCCCGAGCTGGAACGGATTGCCGGCGACGCACGGCTCACACCCAGGGAACGCCTCCTTCCGAGCCTGGCGCTCTTGCCCGTCGACAATACCCACGACCAGGAAATCTTGCATCGCGTGTTCGAGGCCGAACCCGACGAGTTGATCGTTCTGGCGGGCCGCCTGCGCATCAGGGCTCAACCGTTTGTGGCGAAGTTCTGGGCACTCGCGATGAAGCCCGACATCGATCCCAAACAGAAGCTCCGAACGGCCGCGGCGCTGGCGATCCTCGACGACGAGAACCCCCGCTGGGCTCAGCTCGCGCCGGAAGTCGCCAACTTCCTCGTGCGTGATGAAAACGCTTTTCACCTCGAGCGCCGGCTGGCGGCGCTGCGTCCTTGAAGGATCGACTCCTCGCGCCGGTGAGCTCGATTTTTCGCGATGGCACGCGTCCGGAAGACGAGCGATTTCAAGCGACCGTGATCCTCGAGCATATCGCCGCCGACAACTCGGTCGTCCTCGTCAACCTGATCAAGGATGCCGACAAGCGGCAGTTCACCATTCTCTTACCCTTGCTGCGTCGCCAGCGCGAGGCGGTCGTCGGTTTACTGACCCATGAATTGCTGACCGAGCCGGCGGTCACTCAATCCGAGCAAGCGCGAAACGACGTCGCGAGCCGGGTCGCGAACTGCGCGGTGACCCTCTTGGCGCTGGGCGAGCCGGATCCGGTGTGGCCGCTCCTCGCCGAGCCGCGGTACTTGCTGGCGCGGGGGTTTCTGCTCGATCGTATCGAGTCGGCGGGCGTCGATCCGCGCTTGCTCGCGGGCCGGCTCAAGGTGGAGAATGCCCAATCGATACGCCGGTCCCTGATGCTGGTACTCGCCGATTACAAGGGTAAAGGGCTCGATCCTTCCGAACGTGCCGAGCTCGAGCTCGATGCACTCAGGTTGTTCGAGGCGGATCCAGATCCGGGCGTTCACTCGGCCGCGGAGCTCCTGCTGCGGCAATATGGCCACGCGGCGAAGGTCGACGCCGTGAATGAACGATTGAAAGACGCCAAGCAAGCGGCCGGGACCGGCCGGCGGTGGTACGTCAATTCCGCGCGTGACACCATGCTCATCATCGATCCACGCGGCCAGGACCCCGCGCTTTCGCGTGGACGCAAGATCAACCGTGCGTTCGCCATGGCGAGCAAGGAAGTGTCGGTTCAACAATTTCTCAAGTTCCGCTCCGAGGCCGATTACCAGCCGCTGTACAGCCCCACGCCCGACTGCCCGGTCAACTGCATCACGTGGTACGACGCGGCCGCTTACTGCCGATGGCTGAGCCAGTGTGACAAGATTCCCGAACACGAGATGTGCTATCCGCCGATCCCGGAAATCAAGGACGGCATTCGCCTGCCCGCCGACTATCTCACCCGCACCGGCTACCGTCTGCCGACCGAAGCCGAGTCGGAATACGCCTGTCGCGCCGGCACTTATACCAGCCGGTTTTACGGCACGGCTGATTCCTTGCTAACGAGGTATGCCTTTTTCCGCGAGAACTCGAAGAACCATTCCTGGCCCGTCGGCTCGCTCTGGCCCAATGATTTCGGCCTGTTCGACATCCTGGGAAATATGCTCGAATGGTGCCAGGAGGGACACTCGTACACGGCCAGAGCCCTTGATCTCGAAGACACGCGCCCCGTGATCAACACGACCGAGCGCGTTGTACACAGCGGTTCATATGATAAAATTGTTGATCTGATCAAATCCGACCGTTCCGAAACGGCCCTGCCGGCCGCGCAATTCAATTCGATCGGTTTTCGGATCGTCCGCACTCTCCGCGACCGGCCCTGAACGGTTGCATTGCCGCCGGTTGACCAGCCGGCTGAAGGTGCCCAGGATGACGTCTCCGACGGCCGGCAATCCTGTCAGTGTGTCGAGAATTGTCTGGTTGACGTTCGACGACGGCCCGCACCCGGAAGTGACGCCGAGAATTCTCGACGTTCTCGCCGCGCATTGCGCCAGGGCGACGTTTTTCGTACTCGGTTCACGCATCACTCGACCGGAAAGACAGATCCTCGAGCGCATCGACGACGAGGGCCACACGATCGGCAATCATGGTTTCGCGCACCGCGACCTGCGCGAGTTATCGCCGCAACGGATTCGCGATGACATCAGGCGGACCGCCGACTTGATCGCGGGATTTCGCAATGTCGAAATGATCTTCCGGCCCCCCTATGGCGCGAGAAACCCGATTGTTGACCAGGTCGTCGAGGAGCTGGGCTATCGGACGATTCTCTGGGACATCGATTCACGCGACTGGCAGCCGGCGATGCAGCCGGACCGCTGGATCGATCGAACCCTGTCGAGCATTCGTGCCGAGCTTCGATCGATCGTGCTTTTCCACGACATTCACGAGACGACCGCCGATCATCTCGGCTCGCTCATCGAACAAATTGGCGATGTCCGATTTGCGCGGCTGACAGTGAATGGCGAAAAGACGTCGGCGTGAGGCGGCACGGACCGGGCGAACCTGGCGGCACGAAGGAGCCGGCGGAGCCGGCGCCGGATCGTTGACATCAGTTTTTGCAAGTGTCATAATGTGCCCTCCAAGGCTGGAGCGAGACTCAATCTCACCGCTCCAGGGATGACCTTTGGAGTGTTCCTGGACGTTCATAGAAAGGTAAGATCAATGGCATTCGCTGGCACAATCGAGCTTGACGAAGACGTTGCAAACGCGTCAGTCGGGACCACCAAGCCATTGGCCGACCTGGGGGTCGGCGCCGCCTTGTGGGAAGCATCGGCTGGAAGCTGGTCGATGATCGACTGTGGCTGTATCGACGGTTACGAGCCCGGCCCCGCGCCGACCGAGCCGGTGAAATACGACGGCCAGATTCTCAAGAAGCTGTGCCAGCCCGTCGCTGGTTGATTCGACGTTATCCTGGCCGTTAAACGGCCTTGCATAATTCCGAGACGCGGAGGGTTCCCGAGTCGGCACCGGCACTCGGCTCGTCCGGAGGCTCGCCCTCCCCGGATCGTGCATGGCATTAAGTTGACATTCCAGTCGGCCCCCAGCGATGAACTGACTCGCTGGTTTTGTATTATTGCGCACGGAGACTGCTCCACGAGACAACATGAGTGGAGATCCTCGTTACTGCGATTATCGTCATCGAGTGCGCGAAGAGGCCGGGCAAGAAGTCGCCGACTGCGCTCTCCTCGAGTCGATGATCGACGGGGCGGACCCGTCTTTTTACGCCGTCCGCCGCGACGCATGCGTCGCTTGCTGTGACGCGATCCCCCCGAGCGTCGAAGAGCTCAATCCGGTCATCGCCTCGCACCTGTTCCGGGCGGCGACTCAAATCCTTGAGCTCGGCGGAATCGCCGGTTGCGACCTGGCGGCCGCCGCCGCGTTAAAAAAACGAGCGAAAAGCCGATTGGCTGCGCCCCTGGCGGCGGCACCCGGCATGGTTTCGTGCGATGTCGTCGTCTGCTGCGCAGAGGCGAGTGAAGAAGCCGAGCGCGCGCTGAAGAGCCTCCTCCGCCAGCGCGACGCCCACCTGTTCATTCACCTGGTCGATGACGGCGGCGGCGCCGCCGACCTGGTTAACCGCTTTGCGGGCCACCGCGACGTGTTCATCCATCAAAACCTGGTCCGTCGTGGCACGCTCGAGACGCTGCAGACGCTTGTCCCTTTTTTGCGCTCTTCCTACGTCGCAATTCAGGACCCGGCGACCGAGAGCGCCGACGATCGAATCAAGGCCGGCGTCACCGCGCTCGAAGCTCACGGTGCCGAGTTCCTGGGGTCGCCCGTGCAACACCCCTCCGGCGTGCATTATCCGGACTTGCCACGTAGAGACGCTTATCGCCGCTACCTGGCGCTGGAATCGCTCATTTGCCGGCGCGCCAGTCTGGTCGATATGGGCGGGATCGCCGATCGCCGGGAAAGCGACGATGGCGATGCCGAGCTGATTTTTCGAGCCGCGCACGAACGTCGCAAGTTCGTCCTGACGGATCAGCCTCTTGTCATCTCGTCGCGGCCTCTCGACGCGGCCGGCCACCTCGGCCCGGCGCCTCGATACGCACACGCATCACGAACACTTCGCAACCACGCCCTGGGGTTCCCGCAGCAAGGGGTTCAGTGCGACGTTGTCTTGCCGTTTTTTGGGCACATCGACTACCTGGCAGCATCTCTTCCCAGCGTTCTCGAGCAGGAATCATCCGAGACGATCGTCCATCTGATCGACGACGCGACTCCGGGAAACACGGATGACGTCATGGCCTACTGGGCAACTCATCCACGCGTGCGCGTTTATCGTAACACACGTAATATTGGTCAATTTGCATCATTCAATAATATCTTTCCGTATCTCGAAACCAACCTGATCGCGATCCAGGATGCCGACGACGTCAGCCTGCCCGGCCGGATGCGCGTCGCGGGCAACCATCTCCGGCTCGCCGATGCCGATTTCTTCGGCGGCCGATTCGAGACTTTTGCCGAGGTTGGGGAGATTCCGCCGGTGCGCGGCACGACCGATATCCGGATCGAGCGGCCCCCTTACTGCGCGAGTGAATACCCCAGGCGCTTCGAGCGCACGCATTTCCTTCAAAACACGACTGCCGTCATGCGCAAAGGGGCGTTCGAGTCGCTGCGCGGTTTCAGCGACTATGGCGACGTTGCGCGGAACAAATGCGGGCTCGACACCGAGTTTTTCGTTCGCGCGTTTCACGCGGGTTTTCGGTTCGTGATGACGCAGGAACCCGTCGTGCGATACCGCTGGCATCGTCAATCGTCGACACGCAATGGACAGACAGGATGGGGAACCGAGCCGCGCAACTGGGTGTCGGCCGAGAACGAGCGTCGCTTCAGGCTGTTCCATCGCGGCCCGTTCGACGCAAGAGCCTTCGGCAGCCTGAATGCGCACGCGGGGATCACCCAGAGGCTCAAATAAGCCTCACGTCAATTGATGAACTCAAGTTTCATGATTACCGGCGGTAAAGTTGGTTCATAACCATGATCGTTTATCCCGTTCTGGTGGCTTTTCGCACGGCGCGCTGGATGCCCATCGGGGTCGAGTCGTACCTGGCCGCGTTTCCGGAAGACCGGCTGCTCGTCGTCGACAATAACCCCGGCACGGGCGAGCTCGGCTGGACGCCCGATTGCCGGCGCGAGTCGGAATGGCTGCGCGCGCATCCGAAGCTCGACGTGATCCGGCAGGGCTCGAGCGTCGCCGGCAGCTCCACGCGATAAGTCGCATGGCGCTGCCATGGATCTGCGCATTGAATGGTGCCGCGGCCGCCACGCCGACGTGATGCTGCACCTCGAGCCCGACTGTCTGGTCTCCGGCAAGATCTGGCGCAGAACTTGATTCGTGCCATCGACGGCGGTGCCTGGATGGCCGGTTCCAACCGGCGTCTGTGGGGGCCGATTCACCCTGCCCCCTCGGCCTGGCTGGTGCGCGAGGTTCGCTCGAGCTTCCGCACGCAACCCAACAAGGATGACAAGCTCCACCCCCGTTTCGCCGAGCTCGTCAACTTCGAGAGCCTCAGAGCCATGGACGAGTCGCCAAGCTACATCGGATGGGCCGAGACCCACTGGGATACGGCCGAGAAACCCTGGTTTGAGGCCGCGATTCACGAGAAGGCCGCGCTCGTCGATGCGCCCGATTTTCGACATTTCTGGCTGGGCAGCGCGGCCCACTCGCTGCCCATCGATCAACTGTGCGCCCGGTTTCCCGAACTGGGCCAGTGGCTTGTTCCACCACGCAATGGCTCATCGACCCGCCACGTCGACGCGTGTCATTTCCGGCGCGACGTGCAGCGTCATGGAAACGTCGAAACAGCGCGCTGCGAGCTGATTCGCCAGATCACCAATGTCGCCGATTTCAGCCTGTGTGAGATCCGGCGCGAAGTGTGCGCCGCGTGCTGTGAATCGTCGAACCCGTCACGGTCGTCGGTGAATCCGCCGATCGCCACGAGTCTGTACCAGCTCGCCCGGCGGATCGTCGACCGCGGCGGCGTCGCGGGCTGCGACCCCACGAGTGCCGCTCATGTGCGGCGATTCGCGGAGTCGCAGCTCGAGTTCCGGTTGCCCGGCGAAGGAGCGACGCCCGTCCCGCGAAACACCGATCGGCCATGCGTGCACCTGGGCGAGGAAATCGGATTTCGCATCCGCCCGACGGCCGCCGGCCATGAGCGTGACCTCGTTCACGATTGCCGCCATCCCGATCATATCGACACGACGATCGCCGAGTGCGGCCGCTGCCACGACTGGAGCGACCGCCTGGGAAGCGCGGCTCTGCCGATCGAGCAGCTCGTGCCCCCGCCAGAGCAGCGCGCCGGCAAACGCGTGCGGCACTGGGCCGTGGGAGTGACGACCGCGCCGCGGCCCAAGCCGACGATCGACGCCTGCCTCGATAGCCTGATTCAGGCCGGCTGGGAGTCGCCGCGGCTCTTTGTTGATTCGGCCGTCACGATCGCCGAGCGGTTCCATCACTTGCCAGTGACATTTCGTGAAACAAAGCTGGGCGCATGGCCCAACTACTACATGGCGATCGTCGAGCTCCTGATGCGCGAGCCGAATGCCGATGCCTTCATGCTCGTTCAAGATGATATCATCTTCGATCACCGCCATCACATGCGTGAATATCTCGAGGAGATACTCTGGCCGGCCGATCCGATCGGCGCGGTCTCGCTCTACTGTTCCAAGGCCTACACCCAGCCTCGCGCGGGCTGGCACGCGATGAACGAGACCTGGGTATGGGGCGCCCTGGCGTTCGTCTTCTCGCGGGAGTCAGCCAAGCGCTTCGTCACCGATCGAGGCGTCGTCGACCATCGTAGCGACCCCGGTGAGGGACTCATCCAGATCGATATGCAGATCGGCATCTGGGCACGCCGGCAATCGTTGCCGATTTATTTTCCGACGCCAAGCCTCGTGCAGCACATCGGCGATTCGAGCTCGATCTGGCTCGACCCGCACTCGCGTGCCTTTGGCGAACGGCGGGCCGATCGATTTGTCGGCGACATCACGCAGGTGGCTGATGCTCACTCGCCCGATCCGTAGCCTGGGTGGACGCGTCCACATGATCGAAGCAGTCGATCGCATGTGCGCGTCGCGTTAGGGTAAGGGTAGGGCAGGGCGGGCCCGGTGAAAAGTTGGTCTTGAATCGACTTCCGAACGCATTGAGCGCACGCCGATTCTGTTGCGCGGCTGCCTGCTGGAGTACTGCCTTCAGGCGGAATCTTCGGCTCCGCGCCGCC
The DNA here is from genome assembly GCA_963818265.1 of uncultured Planctomycetota bacterium. Taxonomy (GTDB): domain Bacteria; phylum Planctomycetota; class Planctomycetia; order Isosphaerales; family Isosphaeraceae; genus CAWFRS01. Next base: position 408,743 of record CAWFRS010000002.1, read on the forward strand.
TGAAGGCGGAACTCCAGCAGGCAGCCGTTGGAGTTCCGGCTTTAGCCGGTCTGCTCTGGCTGATATCGCAAGAAGCCGCCTGAAGGCGGACCTCCAACAAATGCACGGCGCACCGGGTGCCGCGTGGTTCGTCAATGAAAACGGGATAAACCGAAAGCAGTCCAAGCCCACCCCTTGCACCGCGACGGGCAGGCCAAGGCAAGGCGGCCTGCCCGCCGGAGCCTTACTACTGGCGGTCGCTCTGTGCGTCGGCGGTGAGCCGAATGACCTTTGACGTCGCTCCACCGCGGAACGTGACCGGCACGTTCCAGACAAAGCTCTTGATCTGGCACAGGCTGGACGCTTCGCTGCACATGAAGGTCTGGAGCGAGATCCGCACGTCGAGCTTATCGCCGTCCGCGGCGGGCTGTGCCAGACTGATCGAGATCGGAAATTTGGGTACCGGAGGCTTGACCTTCTGACCCTGGGGCAAAACGTCGGGACCCAGAGCGCCGGATTTCTCGGGCGTTTCAACGAGGTAGGTCAGGGGCACCTGTTCGTTGAGCTTGACTCCCCTGGCCAGCGGGATCGACACTTCGACGGAGATCGTCTGGCCAGGCTCGACTTCCCTGGCGGTGACGTCGATCACGGTCTTATTGGGGAAGCTCGGCGGCGACGGCGCGAGACTTGGCGCGGTCAGTCCTTCGAGTGCCAGTGTCTTGACCGCGCGAGAATTCAGATCGACCGTGCGGATCTTGTGGTTGTTGGTGTCGGCGACGTAAAGAAGCGTATCAGTGGCGCTCACGCCGCCCGGCTCGTAGAAATGGGGCGGATCGTCGCTGTCGCCGGCCTTGTGCGTGCCGACCAGGGCGTGAACCGTGCGGTTTTTCGGTTCGCACGTCTTGATCCTGTTATTGTAAGTATCGGCGACGTAGAGATGAGTTCCTGCGTAGCTGATACCCAGACAGTGCTGGAGCCGGACAGCGTTGGCACGACCATCCTTGTCTCCAAAGTCGAAGAGGCCGTGTCCGACGATCGTGCGCACGACCGGATTCCTCGCTTCGATCCCCAGGATCACCCGTAGCCCGGACGCTTCCGAGTCAGCGACGTAAAGGTGCTCGCCATCGGTGGCCAGCCCGCTCGGCTGTGCGAAATTGGCCGACGCGTAGGAGCCGTCGACAATGTTCTCGACGCCCGAGCCCGCGAAGACGCTGAGGGTTTCTGATCCGAGGTCGAGCTTCCAGATCTGGTGGGTGCCGGCCATCGCCATATAAAGGTCTTTTTTAGTGCCGATCTGAATCACGTCCCACGGGCTGCAAAGCGGCGTGGTCCTCGCCGGGCCCGAGGCGCCCGGGTGGGGTATGCCGCGCGCCTGAATCCCCGTTCCGGCGACCGTGGCCACGGTCTTCTCCTTCAGGTCAACAGCTCGAAGCGCATGATTCTCGGTATCGGCGACGTACAACGTGTCGCCGTCGACGCACATGCCCTGGGGCCGGTTGAACCTGGCCTTCTCGAAGCCGCCATCGTCGAACCCCTCGGCGCCATTGCCGATGGCGACGGCGTCCTTGCCTTCGAGGTCGGTCTGAATGATCCGGTTGTGCCCCGTGTCGGCGATAAATAAACGCTTGCCCGCTGTGTCAGCCAGGACTTTACCCGGATAAAGCAGAGGCCCATTGCCCGCGTGTCGCTCCATCTCGGGCTCGAACTTGAGTGGAGTCAGGTCGAGCTCATTGCGAGCCCTGGCCGCCTCGACGAGCTGGCCAATCTCGCGGTCGAGTGCGTCGTAGTGGCCCTCGCCGCTGACAGACCCCTGGTACTGGCCGTTGGCGTCGAGGACGACGAGCGTGGGCCAGGTATTGACCCCAAAACGGTTCCAGATCGTCATGTTCGCGTCATTGATGACCGGGTGCTTGATCCGGTATTCGGCCACTTTGCGGCGGATGTTTTCGGTGTTTTTCTCGGCGTCGAATTTCCCGGAATGGACGCCGATCACAACGACTTCGTTCTTGTACTTCTCTTCGAGCCTGGCGAGGTCGGGCAAGATATGATGGCAATTGATGCAGCAAAAGGTCCAGAAATCGAGAAGGACGATCTTTCCTTTGAGCTCGTCGAGCGCGATCGGGCCCGAATTGATCCAGTCGACGCCCCCTCTGAGACTGGGAGTGCCGCCGGGCTGGAACGATGCCCATTTGATAAAAGGGGATGAGCCGATCGGCGTCGACAGCGCGGCGAGAGGGCCGTTGGGCCGAATGGCGCGCGCGTAAACGAAGCACGCGGCAGTCGCGGCCAGGGCAAGCAAGGCCCGAGCTCCGTGAGTCCGAAAACGGTTAGGACGCATGCCTGAGACCTCATCTGTTGTTGGCACGTCGGGACGTTCCGCCAGCACCGGAAGCGGCGTGAATTTCACGGATGACATTGTAAACGACTGATGGTCTGTGGACACAAATTTTTCGACTGCGCGACCTTAACGGGTTTTGCACGGTCTTGATGCGAGCCCATCCTCAGCGGGAAAGCCGCCAGTCCAATGCATCGGAACGGCCCGCGCCGCCTGTCCCCGGCCGATCGCAAAGGGTAGAATGAAGGACGTTTACTGCCAGTAGCCGTTGCTCTGGAGGCCGATGCCATGTCTGTGTCAACGCCCCGGGTCAAGCCCACCCCATCCGCCGATTCGGTCGACGGCAACGGCGCGGTCCCGCTCCTCAAAGAGGGCGACCGCTTGCCGCGCGACGAGTTCGAGCGACGCTACGATGCGATGCCGGATCTTCGAAAAGCCGAACTGATCGAAGGAGTCGTCTACGTGCCGTCACCGGTCAGACAGCGACATCACTCAGAGCCGCACTTCAATCTTATCGGCTGGCTTTTTTATTATCGCGCCAGGACGCCCGGACTCGCGGGAGGTGACAACGCCAGCGTGCGTCTCGGCCTCGACAGCATGCCTCAACCCGACTGCCTCCTCTTCATCACGCCCGATTGCGGGGGCCAAGCCAGCATCGACGAAGATGATTACGTGAGCGGCGCCCCCGACCTCGTCGCCGAGGTGGCGGCCAGCAGCGCTGACTACGACGTGAATGTCAAGCTCGAAGTCTACCGTCGTCACGGCGTTCGCGAATACATTGTCTGGCGCGTGCTCGATCGGGAGATCGACTGGTTCGTCCTGCGAGATGGCCGTTTCGAGAAGCTGACTCCCTCCGGAGACGGCATCCTCCGCAGCACCGTCTTCCCCGGGCTCTGGCTTGATCGAGCCGCGCTCTTGTGTCACGACTTCAACACTCTGCTGGCCGTTCTCCAGCGCGGCATCGACACGCCCGAACATACCGCATTTGCGGAACATCTGCGGCAGGCCAAAGGCGAACCAGCGGTTTGATCGGGGGCTCTTGCCGTTTGACGAACGGCTTTGCTGGCGATCTTTGAGAAAGCGCGTTAAGATAGAAAGAAGATGAAACGGATGTTCGACCGCGTTGCAGCCCCGACGCGCAACAACGTGCGAGCATGATCCGCTGGGGTTGGCGGCGTTTCGGCGACCGATCAACTGGAGCGACGATCGTGGCTATGGATAAATCGCTAGTTTGCTACGACGACGCATCCAAGAAGAACGATCCTTATGGTGAGCTCAAGATCTTCGCCGGGAGCTCCGGCAAAGGGCTCGGCCGCGCCATCTGCGATCTCCTGAGCATGGACCTCGCGCTCTCGGAAACGCACGTCTTCAGCGAGGGGAACGTGTTTGTTCGCGTGCTTGAAAATGTGCGCGGCCGCGATGTTTTCATCGTTCAGGGGACCGATTACCCGGTCAATGACAATTTTGTCGAGCTGCTCTTCTGGATCGACGCATTCAAACGCGCCAGCGCCACGCAGGTGACGGCCGTCATTCCTTATTTCTCGTACGCCAAGGGAGACAAGAAAGACGAGCCGCGCGTGTCGATCCGGGCGCGTGTCTGTGCTGATTGCATCGAGGCCGCTGGCGCCGACCGGGTACTCACGATGGACTTGCACAGCCCTCAAATTCAGGGCTTCTTCAAGATTCCCGTCGACCACCTCTATGCGATGCCTGTCTTCGTCGAATACTTTCGCTCGAAGGAAATTCCCGACCTTGTCGTGGCGGCGCCCGATGTCGGGTTCGGCAAGCAGGCATACAAATTTGGCGAGATGATGCACGCCCCGGTCGCCTTTGGCAACAAGACCCGGCGCGGCCACGACGAGAAGGCCGAGATGCTCGACATCGTTGGTCAGGTCAACGGCAAGAACGTGCTGATCGTCGACGATTTCACCATCTCGGGCGGCACGCTGATCGAGATGGCCAACGGCTGCAAAAAGCGTGGTGCCAAGGACATTTACGCGTGTGTCTCCCACGGCGTCTTCTCCCGTGGGTCGGCCGCCAAGATCGAGCAAAGCCCCATCAAGGAGCTCGTTCTTACCGACACGATTGAATACCGCTTCGAGCCGCTGCCTCCGTGTTGCAAGATCGTGAGCGTCGCGGGCCTCTTTGCCGACGCCATCATTTCAATCCATCGCCGTGAAAGTGTCAGCCGGCTGTTCAACTATTGAGCCAGGGCGATGGGACTGCGGCCGAAATATGTCTCGGTTCATCACAAACCAGGCCGGCCGCTGGCCTTACCGTGAAGGGCCGTTTCATTCTCGACCTGTCACTGAATCTGCGAGGGCGAGACCTCGTCGAGCCGCTTCAGTTCACCGAGCTTTTGGCTCAGCTCGACAGAATCTCGCGCTCCCGGTCCGGATGCGGCAGTCAGCCCCGCCTTGCCGCTCGCGTTGACTTCCGCATACAACACCCCTAGCATGACCTAGATCATGATTTTGCAACTTCGCGCGCTTTGAATCCCAGACGGAGAGACACGCACGTGACGACGAAGGATCGGCCCAGCACGCTGGGCGAGCTGAAGTCGAGCGGGTATCGAAGCCAGTCTGTCAAGGACGAGATCAGACGCAACTTGATCGCCAAGCTCGGCTCCAATGAGCCCCTATTTCCCGACATTCTTGGATATGAAGATACGGTTGTTCCCCAGATCTGTAACGCGATCCTCTCGAAGCACGACATGCTGTTTCTCGGGCTCCGCGGCCAGGCCAAGACGCGGATGCTGCGGCAGTTGATCCACCTGCTCGACGACGCCCTGCCGATCGTCGCCGGCTCGGAGATCAACGACGATCCGTTCAGGCCGGTTTCAAAGTATGCGCGTGACCTGATCGCCGAGAAAAAGGACGACACGCCGATCGCGTGGCTGTCGCCGGCCGAGCGGTATCACGAAAAACTCGCGACGCCCGACGTCACGATCGCCGACCTGATCGGCGAGGTCGACATGATCAAGCACGCGGAAGGCCGGTATCTCTCGAGCGAGATGACCATGCACTTCGGCTTGATTCCGCGTACCAACCGCGGGATCTTCTGCATCAACGAGCTCCCCGATCTGGCGCCCAAGATCCAGGTCGGCCTCTTCAACGTGCTTGAGGAACGAGACGTCCAGATCCGCGGGTATCCGATTCGACTCGACCTCGATATCGCGATGGTCTTCTCGGCAAACCCCGAGGATTACACCAATCGCGGGCGGATCGTCACCCCGCTGAAAGACCGCATCGGCTCGGTCATCCGCACGCACTATCCGCTCACGCGCGAAATCGGCATCGCGATTTCCGACCAGAACGCCTGGCTCGATCGCGGCAAGAGCCACGGTGAAGGCAACGGGCAAACCCTGGAAGTGCCCGTTTTCATCAAGGAGGCCGTCGAGGAAATCGCCCGCCTGGCGCGGTCGTCACCCCACGTCAACCAGCAGTCGGGCGTCTCGGTGCGGATGTCAATCGCCAATCTCGAAAACGTGATTTCCAACGCCGAGCGGCGGGCGATCATGAGCCGCGAAAGCGTGATCGTGCCGCGAGTTTCCGACCTGGCTTTCACGGTGGCCAGTGCCCGTGGCAAGCTCGAGCTGACCATGGCGGAAGACGACGGACACGAAGACAAGCTGATCAATCGGGTCATCGACGAGGCGGTCAAGAATATTTTCACCGCTCATTTCGACCTGCGCGACTTGCGGCCGATCGTCGAGTATTTCGAGTCGGGCCAGAGCGTCGAAGTGGGTGACAGCTTGCCGAGCAAGGCCGTCATCGAACGGATCGCCAAGGTGCCGGGTCTCAAGAAGAAGGCCGAGGAGTTCGCCACGAAAGCACTCCCGAAACTGGCCGACCGCGAGGGCCGCGAGGCGGCCGTCGCCGCGACAGCCGAGTTTCTCCTGGAGGGTCTGCACGTTCATAACAAGCTCAATAAATCGGCCAAGAACGGTGCACGCTCGTACCGGCGCTAAAACGGCGGCGGGCGGCGTGCTCGGTTCGTGTTTGTTTTCCGGGTCGTTTTTGTCGAACTTCCCCCGTGTTTCCCGTCCCCGAGGTGCCGGTCATGTCCGTTTTTGAGTACGCCAAGTGGGACGGCTCCCAGCAGTTCCTCCCCCAATCGGCCGATAAAGTTTTCGACCAGCTTTCCGAGTTCATTCTGCAGCACGGCGACCGCGTGCTGCAGAAGATGGACCAGCTCGAAGACGAGATGCCCGAGATCGTCGACTTGATTCAAAAGGAAGGGCTCATCGAGAAGGACGAAGATGGCCAGTGGCGGGTCACCCCGCGCGGCGTGCGCCGCATCCAGGACAAGTCGCTCGATGACCTGTTCCAAACCTTCCGCCGCGATTCCCTGGGCCGTCATGACACGCACGAAAAAGGCGAGGGGTCGGTCTCGCTCGACGACACGCGGCCCTATGTTTATGGCGACTCGCTGGCCAATCTCGACCTGCACGAGACGATCAAGAACGCGTATACCCGCCAGGGAGGCGGCGTACCGATCCGGCTCTCGTCCGACGATTACGTCGTCCACGAAACCGAATATCAGACCCGGTGCGCCACGGTTGTCTTGATCGACATGAGTGGATCAATGAACCGGTACGGCAAGTATTACACGACCAAGAAGGTGGCCCTGGCGCTTCAGGCGATGGTCCGGTCGCGCTATCCCCAAGATTCGTTGCAGATGATCGGCTTTTATACGTTTGCCAGCTTGATGAATGAAAAGCAGCTTGTGAACTCAGCGCCCAAGCCGGTGAGCATGTTCGATAGCCGGATCCATCTGCGGTTCGACCTCGATCACCCCGCGGGACGCGTGCCCCAGCATTTCACGAATATCCACGCGGGATTACGGCTGGCGCAGCGTTCTCTCGCGCCAGCCGGCCGCGAATAAGCAAATCATCGTGATCACCGATGGCGAGCCGACCGCGCATATCGAAGGCCGCGAAGTCGTGCTCATTTATCCGCCGGCCGAAAAAACGGCCACGCACACTCTGGCCGAAGTCCGGAATTGTGCCAATCAGGGCATTCGCGTCTCGAGCTTCGCCCTGATCGAGGATTACTTCTATCTCGGACTCGTCAACTTCGTCGAGGAAATGGCCCGGGTTTCGAAGGGAGTCGCGGCCTATTGCTCGACGGATGAAATCGGCAATCTGGTCTTCGACAGCTTCATCGGCGGACGACGGACCAGACGATATAACCACTGATTCGCCGCGGTCGAGCTCACCGGGGCAGGCCTTCAGGATTCTCGAGAAATTCCGTGAGACGATCGGCCAGTTCAGGGGGCATACCCTCTAGCCACGATTCGTCGATCAATCCGACATCGATCATGTCCAGAATGTGGACGCGATCCTTCAGCCGAAATGATGTGAGTTTCATCTTCACGAGCGGCTCGAGTGCAACGACCCGGAAGAAATTTGTGGCCTCCGATTCCTCGATCTGGCGCCGGAATGACGTCTTCGGATCGAATTTTTTCTCCGGCATGGATGATGTGAACCGCGTCGCGAGCCCGGGCACCCGGCCCGTCGAGAAACATGTCGATTCCTTCGATGTGCCGAAATTCCAAGCCGTCATTCTCGAGCGCCGCTTTGGCTCGCTCGAGGTCGTCACGATTGAGCAAAATGTCGACGTCTGGCGTGTTGCGAACCGCCGCGTCGTCGACGCGTCCGACGTGGACCGCGACAGCGTAGCCTCCGATAACGGCGTAAGGAACTCCCGCTTCTTGCAGCACGCGGGCATGCGCGGTGCATTCGATCGCGTACTCTTTCCACGGCCCTCACCATCCGGTTCATGAGTCTCGTCATCAACGATAGGTTCGTTGAGTCGAAACTCGGGTGAGGTCATGTCCATTGCTTCTCCATCGTGTATGGGAGCACCTTCACGCCCTTTTGCCTGAGCGGAGCCAATGCGGATTTGAGCCTCGTCTGCTGATCGAGCCACGCGGAACCGATCAGAGAATTCGGTTCCATCTCAGGCTGACCGTCGCTGTGTAACTCCCTCTCATCGAGCAAGAACACGAAGTCGCCCGGGCCGAGAGCCAAGGTATCAAAGAGCCGCGCGGTGTTCGCGACGTGCGTGTCAGACCTTTCCGTCCCCCGCGCCAACGAGCGTCAGCACGCTCAGGCCAATCCCGGCGGCTTTGAGGTCGGCGATTGCCGAGCGGATCTCTTCGTCGCGCCAGCTCTGCCGAAATAACGCTCGGACATCAGGGTCACCCGACTCGATACCAATGCTCACACGCGTCAGCCCGAGTGCCGCCAGCTCGCGCCAGGCCGTGGCATCGGGGCGCGGCAAGTTTCCGTCGCCAAGGAACGCGTGAACGCCGTCGAAGCGGGCTTTGTGCCCGTGATCCGGGTCGGTCGCGCCGGTCCCGCGCGTCCGCGGCGCAATGTTGAATTTTTGACCGATCGCGCCCAGGTAGCCCGCCAGTTGCTCCACAGGCTGCTGAAAAACGTCGCCGCCACCCAGGAACAAGATCCGGCTCTGCAAGAGCCGGCGTCCCCACAGGGTCGCGACATCCTCAAGATGCTCGGCGAACTGGGTGCTCGAACGAACCACCGGCGAGCCGTCGGGATTGATCCCGAAACTCACGGACCCCGCAGCGCTGATTGTCGCTTGCACGACGACCGCGTTTTGACATTCCGGCGGCAAAAAGGGTAAGGGACCATAGGTTCGCTGGCAGTGCTCGCGATGAGCCGTCCACGCGGCCGAATCCCACGAAATCAGGCGCTCGAGAAAGGCACGCAGCTCGTCTGTCTCGAGCGCCTGCGCCTTGGTCGACGGCGGGTCAGCGCGGGCCAATCGGCCGGCACTCATGCCGCTGATCAACTCCTGGGCCGTCGAGCGAATGCGCTCATCAATCTGCGCGGTTTCATCGAGGAGCAGCGTGCGCCGTTTCAAAACGAGGTTCGACCCTTCGCGCACGCGGTCGATGGCGTGAACCGTCGCGTCGAGTCCTTTGAGAAAATGGGTGCCGTCGATGAAGGCCCGTTGCCACCGACCTTCGAGGTCGAAGTGAAAAATAGGGGCGTCGCCGAAATAGAGCGAAAATGCGCCCTGCTTGAAGCCGGCGAAGATCGGATCCTCATCTGGCGTCAGTGGTTGCAGTCCGATGCGGCGGCCGTAAGAAGCACCCTGTTCGAGCAGACAGGCCGCCTCGGTTCGATGCTCTTGGCTCATGGGAAAAAGCGACTCCAGCCTCAAATCCGCTCTCCACGAAAATCGACCCATTTCCTATATTACGCACTCGCGACGATTTTCGCGCCGGATCGACGGAGCGCCCATGACGGCCACGCCCAACTGCCAATGCGCATGGAGACTAGATCGATGGTCCAGGACGAAAAGCCCGCGGGCATGCCGGCCGCTGTCGCCGTTGACCGCGTGGCGCAGACGCGCTGGCAATGGATTGAGCCCATTGGAATTGTCTTCCTGGCACTGGTGCTGAACCTCGCCGGCAATGCCAGCACGGGGCTCTGGGATCGTGACGAGCCACGCTATGCCGTCTGTGTCCGCGAGATGCGCGCGCGGGGCGACTGGATCTTTCCGACCTTTAACGGAGAGCCGCGCTATCATAAACCAATCTTGATCTACTGGCTGATGCGGCTCGGGACCGCGATCGGTGGCGATAACCCGTTCGGCGTGCGCCTCGTCTCGGTCTTCGCTGGCGCGGCCACTGTGCTTGGCGTCTGGTACCTGGGCCGCAAGATGCTGGGCGCCACCGGAGGCCGCATTGCCGGTCTGATCATGGCGACGGCCCCGATCGCGGTGGCCGAGTCGAAGCTGGCGACGACTGACGCCACGCTTGCGCTCTGGATACTGGGTTGCCAGGCGTGCCTCTGGGTGCTCGGCCGACGGCCGTCGGCGAAGGCAGCCGGATTTTTCTGGTTCTTTCTGGGTCTGGCGACGCTGACAAAGGGCCCGATCGGCCCGGCGCTGATTGCGGCCTCGACTGTCCTCGCCTGGTGGTGCGGCTGGCCGGCCGTGGCGTGGAAACGGCTGCACTGGCGCGGGACTGATCGGTTACGCCGCGATGACGGCCCCGTGGTTCGTGATCATGAGCGTGGCCACGTCGGGTGAGTTCTTGCGCTTTGCCGTGGGCCGGCAGATCGTTCATCGGCTGGCTTCCGACATGGAAGCACACGGAGGCTTTCCCGGGTATTACCTCGTCTTCTCGACACTCGTCTTCTATCCGTGGTCGGCCCTCTTGCCCGCGGCCATCGCGGCGGCCTGGCGGAGCCGCAAGTCGGATCCGAACCTCGGGTTCTTGCTCGGTTGGTCGATCGGTCCGCTCATCCTGCTCGAGTGTTTTCGTACCAAGCTCATTCACTATTACCTGCCGTCGGTCGCCGCTTGCGCCCTTCTGGCCGCCTGGATGATCCTTGCCGTGGCGACCGAGGGAGTGAATATCAGGCGCAGGCCGCTGGGCCGCCTGGCCATGGCGCTACTCGTCTGGATCGGGCTCGCCGGCGTGGTCGTGCTCATCGCCGGAACGACCCTGGTTCCCGCGGTGCTCAGGCTCCCGATGGTCGCGACGGCCGCCTTGCTGGCTGCCGGAACATTGGCCGGCACAACCCTGTTTCAGCAGGGCACGACGAAGGGGGCCGTTTATTCGCTGGCCGGTACGTGGGCGATCGTGATGCTCACCGCCACCGCCTGGCTCATCCCGCGAGCCGAGCCGTATCGCACGTCTCGCGTTCTCGGCGAGAAGCTCGCGGCCTTTTCGCAGAAGTTGAAGATGGAGCCGGTGTTACTCGAGCACCAAGAGCCGGGCGTCGTTTACTCGCTCGGGCACCCGATTGCGACCACGCGCGATCGTGACGGGTTTTTTGCCCATCTCGCGGGCGGCCGATCGGTCATCACGGTGGCGCTTCCGAGCGAAATTGACGTGATGCGCAAGCATTTCGGGCTTTCAGTGACGCCCATCGACGAGGTCGACGGGTTCATTTACACCAAGGGCAAGAAGCAGACCCTTCAGGTTGCCGTCGTTCACGAAGGTCGTGCGCCCGTCGCTCCGCCGGCCTCAGACGCGAACACGCGCCGGGTCGGGCTGAGACTCGAGCAGCAATCGCGTGTAAAGTGATCGCAGCTCGCGTGTCATGGTCTCGTGACGGAACTGATCGGCGAACCGAGCGCGGCCCGCGCGGCCCATCTCGGCTCGCTTTTCCGGGTTCGCGGCGAGGTCGAGGATGGCGTTCTTCAACCCGCGCAAATCGCGCGGCTTGAGAAGAATACCCGTCTCGGGGAGAACGACCTCACGGGCACCGTCGATGTCGTAGCTGATGACCGGGCGGCCAACGAGAAGCGCCTGGGGTATTACCCGCGCCAGTCCTTCGCGCAGGCTCGGATGAATCACGGCATCGACACCCCCGATGAGCTCGGGAATCCGCGACGGCGGCACGAGGCCGGTGAGGATAAAAGCGTCTCGAATGGCGCGCCGTTCGAGCTCGGCAACCAGGGGCTCGCGCAAGAGTCCATCGCCGATCCAGACAAACTTGACCCTGGGGTTCTGAGCGAGCACATCACTCGCCACGGCCACGATATCGGCGTGCCCCTTGAGCTCGAAAAGCCTCGCCACGGTCGCGAATGCGACGTCGTCGTCGGCCAGACCCAGCTCGCGCCGCACATCGTTCCGCGAGCGCGGCGGGTTGAGAAACAGGTCGGTGTCCATGCCGCTGTAGACAGTCTGAAATTGATCGGCCCTGCCCACGCCGGCCGCGAGGGCCTGCGTGGTCATGGCGTCGCAGACGCTGACGATGGCATGGCAGCGCCGCGCGGCCCATCGTTCGAGCGTGATATACAGCCGATTCTTGAGCCTTGTCTCGAATTCGCCGAACGGCATGCCGTGGATCGTGTGGACAATCGCCGGCACCCGCTCGTCCCACGCCGCGGCCCGGCCCAGGATGCCAGCCTTCGAGCTATGCGTGTGAACGACCTGCGGCCGCAGACGGCGAAACGCCGCGCAGGCGCATAGTACGCCTTCAAATCGACGATCGGCCGGATCGGCCGCACGAGCTCAGGCATGACTTGCACCTTCAAGCCAAGCTGGTCCGCCCGTGCGAAGAGATCACCCTCCGGACCTTCGGCAGGCCCGGTGATGAGCGTCACGTCGTCGTGATACGCGTGGTGTAATCCCTCGACGGTCAGCAGCGTATTTTCCTGAGCGCCGCCAAGAATCAGCGCGTGATAACATGAGCAATTCGCATCGGTTCCGCGTCAGAAGCCAGAAAAGCCAGGAGAAAAAGGGCGGCCGTCAGCCGACCAATCGGTCAGTGATTCATTCAGTCTCAGGCGAATCACCGTAGTTCACTCGCACAAGACAAAGCCCTTTCGCCGGCGCTGTGGGCCCGGCCAGCACACGGTTCTCACCGGCGAGAACCTCGGCCACCCACGCCTCGGCGCGTTTTCCAGAGCCCACAAAGACGAGCGTGCCGGCGATCGAGCGTACCATATTATACAAGAATCCGTCCGCCTCGACTTCAATCGTCACGGCGGAGCCAGACCGCTCGACACTCAGAGCATAAATCGTGCGGACGCTGCTCGTGCGGTTGGGCCACTCGGTCTCGAAGCTCCGAAAATCGTGCCGGCCCAGAAGGCACGCGCCGGCGCGTGCCATCGCGCGATCATCAAGTCGAGTGTGGACATGCCACCGATAGCGGAGGAAAAACACGTCAGGAATGGCGCTGTTGTCGATCGTGTAGCGGTAACGTTTGGATTTCGCGTCGAGTGTCGAGTGAAACGCCTGCGGCCTGTCTTCCGCGTTCAGGATACGAATGTCACGCGGGAGATGGGCATTGAGCGCCCGCAGGATGGTCTCGGTCGAATGCCGGGCGGGCGTGAAGAAATGGACAACCTGGCCCGCGGCGTGAACCCCCGCATCGGTGCGTCCGCTCGCATTGGTCGCCGCCGCTGTACCCGTGAGCTGCACGATCGCCTCTTCGAGAACCCCCTGGATCGTTCGCAAACCGGGCTGACGCTGCCAACCATGAAAGTCTGTTCCGTCGTACGAGAGCGTGAGTTTGATGTTGCGCATCGTCCCGCGATCACCGCGCGTTTGACTCCATCTCGATCCACTTCTCGGCGATCTGCACGGCGTTGGTCGCTGCGCCTTGCGCAGGTTGTCGCTCACGCACCAGAAGAGGAGCGTGTTGGCTCGGTGCAGATCTTCGCGAATGCGGCCCACGAATACGTCGTCCTGGCCCGCGGCCGACGCGGCGAGCGGATAAGACAGGGTCAGCGGATCGTCGACCACGGTCACACCTGGTGCGCTCGACAAGATCCGCCGCGCGTCGCTGGCGCTGATCGGCCGCTCGGTTTCGATCAGGATCGACTCGCTATGCGAAAGTGTGACCGGTACGCGCACACAGGTCGGGCTGACGTCGATGGTCGGGTCGCCCATGATCTTGCGGGTCTCGTTGACCATCTTGATCTCTTCCTTGGTGTACCCGCCCGGCACGAAATCGTCGATCTGGGGAATGCAGTTATCCAGAATGGGATGAGCGAACTTGGATGGCGGCGGCGTCTTGGCGTGATGAACGTGCGCCGCCATCTGTGATTCGAGCTCGTGAATGCCCTTCTGGCCGGCGCCGGAGACCGATTGATAGGTGGAAACCACCACGCGGCGAACGCGCGCGGCGTCGTGCAGCGGCTTGAGCGCGACGACCATCTGGATCGTCGAGCAGTTGGGATTGGCGATGATTCCGCGATGGCCCGCGATATCGCGAGAATTCACCTCGGGGACGACCAGCGGAACCTGCGGATCCATTCGAAACGCGACTCGAGTTGTCGATGACGAGGGCACCCGCGGCCGCCGCGATGGGGCTCCATTCACGTGACACGCTCGCGGGGGTGCTCGACAAAACGACGTCAACGCCCCAGAACGCCCGCTCGGAAAGCTCGAGAATCGGATAATTCTCCCCGCGAAACGCGACGGGCTTACCCGCGCTTCGAGGCGATGCCAGGAACTTGATCGACGCGAGTGGAAAGCGACGTTCTTCAAGGAGACGGGTCATCCGCTCACCGACCGCTCCACTGGCACCGACGACAGCGACATGCTTCACAGCCGACAACTCCGCGATCCTGGTTCAGTTCGGCCCGTTGACCCCGCCAATCGGATCGCCGATGCCGTCGAAAGGTTCATTTGCGGCACACCCTCTTATCCAGGAACCCAGGATACGCGGGGACGGCCCGAAAATCCAGGCGAGGACGAGCCGACAACCGAGGCGCGGTCGAAGGCGTTCGGTCTCAGTCAACTGTCCGTCACGACGACATGTCTATAGAATAGTCTACTGAGCCGGGTCGAGCGTGTTCTGGTGGACGAGGGGAGGGGGCGTTGAAAGTTCTCGTAATCGGCAAGGGCGGGCGCGAGCATGCTCTTTGCTGGAAATTGAAGCAGTCGCCGCGCGTCACGTCGGTCTACTGCGCGCCGGGCAATGCTGGGACGGCGCTCGACGCTCAAAATGTCTCGATCGAGCCCGGCGATCACCGCGGACTTCTGCAATTTGCGCGGCGTGAAGGGATCGGACTGACGGTCGTGGGTCCCGAAGAGCCGCTCGCCAAGGGAATCGTCGATATCTTTCAGCGCGAAGGCCAGCGCATTTTCGGGCCGAGAAAAGAATGCGCCGAGCTCGAGGGGAGCAAGCTCTTCGCCAAGGAATTGATGCGGCAGGCGGGCATCCCGACGGCCGACTACCGGGTTTTCCGCTCCGGGCCGGATGCCGAACATTATATCTTGTCTCGCGAGGTGGCCCTGATCGTGCGGTCGCGCGGCCGCTCGACGATCAGGAACACGCTTCATTGCCGCACGGCGGGCGAAACACTCGACGCCATCGACCGGATCATGGATCCGCGCGAGATGCTCAGCCCCGGAGTGCGCGTCGAGATCGAGGAACGCGGCGAGAAGCGGGTCTTCGCCACGGCGGCCGAGGCACGCGACTTCGTGCTCGGACGTCCAATGGGAATGGTTCTCAAAGCCGACGGGCTGGCTGCCGGGAAAGGCGTTTACGTCTGCGATAATCTTCGTCAGGCGCTCGACGCCATCGACCAGATCATGGTGCGCCGCATCTTCGGCCAGGCTGGCGACCGACTGATCATCGAAGAGCGGCTCGACGGCCGCGAGGCCAGCGTTCTCGTGCTCACCGATGGCCGGACGATCATTCCCCTCGAGTCGAGCCAGGATCACAAGCGGGCGTTTGACCACGACGAAGGACCCAACACGGGCGGCATGGGGGCATTTTCTCCGACTCCGATCTTGACCTCGGAGCTCATGGAACAGGTCGAGCGGGAGATCCTCGTTCCCGCGATCCACGGGATGAAGCGAGCCCGGCGCCCTTTCCGCGGAGTGCTTTACGCGGGGCTCATGCTCACCCATCAGGGGCCGAAAGTTCTCGAGTTCAACGTTCGCTTCGGCGATCCGGAGACGCAGGTCATCCTCATGCGCCTGAAATCCGACCTTCTCGACGCCCTGGAGGCCGTCGTCGATGATCGTCTCGACACCGTCACTCTCGAATGGGACCCTCGGCCCGCCGTCACGGTGGTGATGGCCGCCGAAGGATACCCCGGCATTTACGAGCGCGAGCGCCCCGTCCAGAACCTCGACGCGGCGGATCGCATGCCGGACGTGAAGGTCTTCCATGCGGGCACGACGCTTCGCTCGGACCCCGTCTCCGGACGTGACAGCCGGGTCATCACCGACGGCGGCCGCGTGCTCAATGTCACGGCTCTCGGCGACACCCTCGAACAGGCCCAGGCCCGGGCCTACGAGGCCGTGCGTACGATCCGGTTTCAGGGGGCCTGGTATCGCCGCGACATCGGCGGGCGGATCACCCGCCCCGGATCGTAGCCAGCGGGGCTAACCGAGGCATCGCCGCGTCCCTCACTTGGGCCAGGTTCGAGATCCCAGCCGGTTACGGCGCAACGATCAGCAATCGCACCGGCGACCTCGAACAGTCGAATCACCGCGAGCTGGCGGCTAGCTCCGGCCCAGACGAATACTCGTGCGGTTGTTGAGCGCGCCGATCTGGCGAACCTGGCGCCATGTCAGCTTGTCGGGAAAGCGGTCGATGATCTCGGTGCGTGAAATCCCTTCCTTGATGCCGCGACAGCAATCCTTCACACAACCGGCGTAAAGGGACTTTATAATGTAAATGTTAATATATAACATAATTTTGAGAACACATGGAATGAACGGATAGTATCGGTAAAAGATCCAGATCCAGTTGCGAATCTGAAATCTCAAGTATTCGCCGGCCGCCGCGCGGCCGCGTATCGAAGGGCAATGATAGACGCGAACGTGGGGATAATAAACGATCCGGAATCCGGCGCGGAGGATTCGTATCGAAAGGTCGACTTCCTCGGCGTAGATGAAAAGTTGATCCCAGAAAGGGCCGGCGTCGCGGAGGGCGTCGGCACGTACCAGGGCGCCGGCCGTCGAGAACGAATAGGTCTCGAATTCGCGGTGTTGAAAGTCGGCCGCGGGGAGACTGTGAATCCACTGTTCGAGCTGCCGCGTCGAGCCGTTGACGATCCGGCAGGCCAGGACGCCAATGGTAGGATCCTCTTCCATCCGCGCGACGAGTTGCGCGAGTTTTTGCTTGGAAAGGATCGCGTCGCTGTCGAGGAAAAACAGGTAGCGACCGCGTGCGCGTGATATTGCGATATTCCGTGCGGCGCACGGCCCGACATTGGACTCGAGGCCCACGAACTGCACGTCGCTGAGCTGCGAGAGACGCTCGGGCGACCCGTCGCTCGAGCCGTTATCGATCACCAGAACCTCGAAGCGCACGCCGTCCTGAAAACGCAAGTAGGCGACCGTTCGCAAAACATCGTCAACTCGATTCCAGTTAATGATGATCACGCTCACATCAATGCGGTCGCACACGACGAAGTCTCCTCAGCAGGGTGTAGACCGGAGCGGGAACTCGTGCAGCGATTCCGGGTCCCGACCGTGAACAATCAAACTCGAAGACAGTTGCCGGCCACGCGTCGTACATGACTTCAGCGAGGCCGTTTCATGATCTGATCACGTTGTGTTCCCGACAGGGAAACCATCATCGCCGTGAAATCACCACGGCCGATCAATCGGGGCCGACCGAACCAAAGTCTGAAGTCGGCCCGGAGGTGGGCAAGTCGTCGGCTTGGGGCAATCCGCAGCCCCGTTTTACATATGCACACTCTGCATGGATCTTGAAAATTCGACACAGTTATTGTGATTTACATCACTCGCCGACGCAATATGTCAAACTCATTTCTTACAATTCTTTGCGCTTCGGTCGAACCGCCACATATTGTCGTTAGAATTGCCTTTTCATGCGAGAATATCATCCATCAGACTTGCACTCATCCAGGCTTGAACTGAGAATAACCGCCGTCCTCTAGCGAGCTGGGAACCGGACTTCCAAACAACAAGGGTTGCAAACGCCCACCCCACTGCGAAGCCGATCCTGGGCCTCCTCTTCGCGAAAAGCCCCGGGAAACAGGCAGCGACCGTGCATGACACGCATGGCCGCGGTAGACTCCGCCCGTGCATCTCGTTACCGACCGGCGCGGACGCGAGCATCGCGCTATCATTCCCGGGCACATGCTTATTTAACGTCCTCAAAAATCATTCCGCTGATAGTTGCAGTGATTCATGTTATGATGATTTGGCCCATCGCATTGGCCGAAATTCGTGAAGATTCTGACAAGTGAATCAATTTTCCGCGTCGCTACCCGCAAGAGATCCGGAAACTTCGCGGCAATTCGATGCGCCAGGGACGTCGCGAGCGAGCGCGGACCAAATCCGCGCAACCGCGCGACGATTCGAAATCGTCCGCCGTGGATCGAGCCGGCGACGGGGGCCGGGACTCTTTCACCGAGATACGATGGGGTGACCAACAATGATGGCACCCGTGCACTATCAGCGCCCCGGCGAGGCGTGGCGAGGCTTTGGACGGGCCAAGAGTGCGACCGGTCGTGCCGGTAATCGTCATAAGAAGGGAGCCAGGAGACCGCTCTTTTGAGGGCGTCCTGGCTCGGTCTGCGCCCGTGGGCACTGTCAGACCCACCAGCGCCTGGGTGATTCTTTCTTGAAAGGCGGGATGGAGCTCGATCGCGTCTGTACCGATCAGCGAGCTCGCCACGCCGCGGCACGGTAGGTCGTTCGGTCGATGGTGCGTCACTGGCTACTTGGACTTTCTCGACTGGATCGCGGGCCGGTTGACAAAGGGCCGGTGGTCGATCTTGAACAAGCCCTTCAAGGAATTCTGGCCGTGGTGGTAGATCGTCGGCGAGGGGAGCGGGGCATATGGCACCGCGGGCGGGATCACCGGTCCATGCGTCACGTGGACGATCTTGGCGTAAAATGCCTGGTTCGGGTCGGTCGCGATCGCGCTGTTTGAATTGTCGACGTGTCCCTCGACCTTCGCGTTGATGACGCCGCGCGGCAGCACCAGATCGCCCGAGCCCGGTCCGATCACTGTGTTGAACTGTTGCGATGGATCGCCATCAACCGACGCGCTGAAGACCGAGTTTGTCACGTTGCCGGCGATTCTTACCATCATCGTCCCACCGTTCTGGGCAATCGGCTCAATTGCCCCCGTGAGATTGTTGGCCTGTGGGTTGGCGATCGTCGGCGGCAGGTCGCCATAGAACACACCATGGCCCGCAGTGAATACCGAGCTCGCCGGTGTATCGGCAAATGTGAAGAGACTTTGCTGCTGGCCAACATTGATGTTGGTGTTCTCGACATCGCCGCCAATGAAGACGTTCCCAATCGACCGGCTCACAGTGACCTGTGAGTTGAGTGCGTCGCGATTTGCGACGAGCGATGAGATCGCGTTGCTGTTAATGGTAACGTTGTCCATCCCAAGCCCGAACGAGATGTTGCGGGCCCCTGATGGTGCCAGCAAAAGTACATTATTTGTTTGTCCACCAATGTAATAATTACTGATCTTGGCATCGAGCTGTCCTTCGGACGCTTCGACGTTGACGGGGTCTTCGTCAATGAACGTTGTAAAGTTAGTGGCATTTCCGCCAACCCGCACGTTACCGATCTGACCGGTCACGGCACCTCCCTGCGAAACGACATACGTACCGCCAGGATCGGCCGACGTGGCTGTTGTTTGATTGGGGAATTGTGACGGAACTAACCCGGTACTCGTGTTCCCCGTGATCTCGTTCGCCTGGAACAGGTTGAGCCGGCCCGTCACCAGAAACGTCGCGTAATCCTGAAAGGGCGCTGTGCTCGTGGTTGTATTGGCCTGCGCATCACTGTTGACGGTATTCACAATGACGCTCGTCCCCAGGACGATCGGTAGGCCCAGGTTGATCTGAAATTCGTTGCTCTGGCCGGTCTGGTTGAGTGGCGTCCCGCCGGTCGGTGTGTAGTCGACGTCGACTCCACCAAAACGCAGAGTGTTGACGCCTTGGGGGATTTCAATCGCTCCGGCCGACATTGCCGAACTGTGGATTGCCGACGCCGTACTGGGCTTGGCCGTCTCCGTTCGTGCCATGTAGAAATCTGGCATGTCGATGGCATAGATGCCGTTCTGGACCGTCCGGAAGTTGCTGACCTGTCCGACGTCGATTTTCCCGAGCTCTCCGGTGGCCGAGACAAACAGATTTTCGAAGTGAACCTGGGCATCGCCGGACGCGTTCGGCTTGACGACGCCAACCAGTCGCGTTTCGGAGCTGATCGACCCCGCGACCGTGATTTTCTGGATATTTTCCGTGAGATTCTGGGTACCTTTCGTGAACGTATCACCATTGGTACCCACGACGTTGAGCGCGCCCGGCACCATACAGGCGCAGAGTCCACTGCGCCCCGTCGGGGTCGGTTCCCTTCGCGACGGCCGTGACGGGCAAAGGAAACTTGCTCAGCTCCTGGATCTGGCTGAGCAATTGTCGTGGCTCGAGGTTCTCGGTCGTCGGCCGAATGGCTCGAATTGCTGGCCTTGGCTTCCGCTTCGACATGGATCAGATACCCCTTTCCCAGGAGGCTAGGCCACCGTGTGGACCGGTGCTAAGCTCTAATACCCTACCTGGCTTGAGCTTGCGTTGCCTATCCATCCGTGGATGACCCAAGACGGGATCATTTCCTTTGCAACTTGACTTGAACGCATTCATGGTGATATGCGACCATCCAGCAATGCGGACCAACAAGACCGAGTCTTGTCTGCCTTGATCGATGATCGACCGCTCGAGCGGATTACTTGAGAGAATCGTTAGAATCGATTCAGTCCAACTGATCAGAAGAGTCACAGAAAAATAAAGCGTCGCCGAGATGACGTTGGCGACGGCCGTAGGAAATGAAGTCGTGCGCCATCGGGGTGGAACCGCGATGGATTCCGAACGATCTGTAGGTCGGGGGTGCCACGACGCCCCTCGGCTCCGGACGTCGGTATAGCCGCCAGCGGAAGGATCGTTCCGATGACCAGCCACGCCGCCTCGCGCAGGCGACCGTCGGTTCACATTACGTTGCAGCGCGCGTCGCGCCTGCACCGGTTAATTCGCTTTCTAGCCGAAATCCCTCGCGCCGCGCAGCGCGATCTTGGCGGATTTGAAAATCGGCCTCCGCACCTTCTACCGCGAGCTCGACCTGCTCAAGCGATGTGGGATCAAGGTTCGGCACAAGGAAAAGCTTTATCACCTGAGCATTTCGGCCGACGAAGGCGTCGGGCGTTTGCCGTTTCCCGACCCCCAGCTCAACTTCGCCGAGATGACCGAGCTCGCCCAGTCGCCGGGTCCGGCGGGAAAGCGTCTTGCCGAATTGCTCGCTTCGGTTGTCAATCCGCCCGATACACCTAAACGTTCAACGAGCCGGAAGCGCGGCCGCAAGTAATTGAAATGGCCGACCCGCGCCGTGCTCGGGCTCTTGCACCAGACGCGTTCGATTCCGAGGAGGGGCGGCGACATCGGCTCGTGAACGAACAGGATGTCGCCAGTTGGGCAATTTGCTGCCGTGCCGGCCGATCGAGCGGGGCCGGTTGCCGCAGGCCTCTGGCGATTCCGCCCTTTTGGAAAGCAAATCCGCACGACCGAACCGCAAGGCCGGCCCGAGGCGGCTGCCGCGCCGGGCTGTTTGATTGCTCGTATTCGAGTGACCGGGGAGGGACTCGAACCCTCGACCAACGGATTAACGTACCTCATCGGCTTTCACCGACCATCGGAAACGTCATGGAGCCACGATTGCTCGTGATTCCATGTGATCCCGAGTTGAAAGTCTGGACTATCCCTTCGCCATCGCAGGCGTGCCGCGTCTAGTCTCTGAGGCTGAGGCCTGCCAGAGGCCGGTCCTCTTGCCTGCTGATTACCCAATCCGCTCGCCTTTTTTGACCGTCACGCTCGCCATTACGGCCACGTTGTGGTGCAAGCGGCTCTCAGGGCGTCCCAGCATACTGCGGCATGCACTCATCGCGGTTCGGCTTCTTCCCGCGCGAGGCTCCGTGCTTTCCTTCGTTTCAAGTCCGTTGCTCTACCGACTGAGCTACCCGGTCGTTTACTTCATAGAGATTAAGCGTCGCGGCGGCCGTCGTCCAGCCCTCGTCAGGCGGATTTGAACGGCCTGGCGGCACGACGGCCCGCCATAAGCAGACGCAGGCTCTTTCTTGCCGTGATGGCATTTCGCTACAATCATGAAATTCTCCCCGCGTGAATTCAGGCCAGGCTTCCACGGTTCCCCCTATTTTGTTTTGCGCCGCCCCCCTGATGGCGCTCGAAGGACCCCATATAATGCGAAGACTGTTGATGGCATTACTCGTCGCGGCAATGCCAGCTTTACTCACAACGGCACGCGCCGCTGACGGACCTCAGGCCAAGCCCGATGACCCGGCCGCCGCGAGCATGCAGGCGCTGATGCAGGAGTATGTGACCGCCCAGACGCAATTCGTCGAGCAGGTCAAGGCGTCGGCGGAGGCCGCGAAGAAAAACGGCGTCCCACCCAAGCCGGTGAGCATGGACGACGGCCCTGGCCCCTCCTTTTCGCCGCGATTTCTCGCCGTGGCCGAGAAATCGCCCGACAGCCCGACCGGATTTCAGGCCGCCCTGGCCGCGCTCAATACCAGCGGCGGTCCCATCAGCAAGACGGGCACATGGAGCAAGGCGATCAATCTTCTCAAGGCCCACTACGCGAAGAGGCCCGAGATCAAGGGGTTGCTCCGCGGTTTAGCGGCGACCAACGACCCCGACGCCGAATCGCTCGTGCGTGAAGTCATCGAGAAAAACCCCGACCGCAAGATCCAGGCTAATGCCTGCAAGTCGCTCGTCACGGGTCTCGACAACATCGCCTCGATGGTCGAGCAGCTCGGTCAAAATGCCACGCTCAGAAAGAATTTCGAGTCAGTGCGCGGCAAGGAATACGTCGCCAAGCTGATCGCCAACGTCGGCGAGCGCAAGAAGGAAGCCGACACGTACCGGAAAATTCTTAACGAAAAATACTCGGATCTGGTCACCGAAGTGGCCGTCGGTAAACCGGCGCCCGAGATCGAGCTGAAGGATCTCGAAGGCAAGGACGCCAGGCTGTCTGATCTGAAAGGTAAGGTCGTCGTGCTCGACATCTGGGCCACGTGGTGCGGGCCTTGCCGTGCCATGATTCCGCACGAGCGCGAAATGGTCGAGCGGTTGAAAAATAAGCCGTTCGCGCTGGTGAGCATCAGTGCCGACGAAAAGAAGGAAACCCTCAAGGATTTCCTGTCGAAGGAAAAGATGCCGTGGACGCACTGGTGGAACGGTGCCCAGGGGGGCGTCGTCGAGGACTGGAACGTTGAATATTTCCCGACGATCTACGTGATCGACGCCAAAGGCATCATTCGCCACAAGGACCTTCGCGAAAACAAGCTCGAGGAAGCCGTCAACGTGCTCCTCAAGGAAGTGCCAGCGCCAAAAGCCGGCTAGACGTGGGTCTGGCGGGGCCGCTTCTGAAACGGCGGCCCCGCCCGCCAGTGCCATTTCGGTCCGGAACGCCGTGGTTTCACCAGCTCCCGTGACTCTGGAGGTCCATGCCCATGTCTCAGCTTGGAATCGTGACCTACAACATCGCCAAGGACTGGGATCTCCCCACGATCCTCTCGCGTCTAGAAAAACTGGGTTACGAAGGTGTCGAGCTGAGAACGACCCACGCCCACAAGGTCGAGGTCAACCTGACAAAAGCCCAGCGCGACGAGGTGCGCCAGCGGTTTGATGATTCGCCCGTGCAGCTCGCGGGTCTGGGAAGTGCATTTGAATATCAATCAATCGATCCAGCCGTCGTTCGTAAGAATATCGACGACACCAAGGCGTACATCAGGCTCGCTCACGACGTTGGATCACCCGGCATCAAGGTGCGTCCCAATGGCATTCCCAAAGGCGCCAATCTTGACGCCACGCTCCGACAGATCGGTCAGGCGCTTCACGAGGTGGGCGACGACGCCGACGACTTCGGCATCGCCGTTCGCGTCGAGGTGCACGGCAGTGTGACATCCGAACTCGAGAATTTCGCCAAGATCATGACCTACGCCGATCATCCAAACGTGTTCACCTGCTGGAATTCCAACCCGTCCGACGTCAAGAACGGCACGATCAAGGAGACATTCGCTTCGGTCGCGCCGAAGATCCATGAAGTGCATTTACGCGACCTCACTGACCAAACCTATCCCTGGCGCGAGCTGTTCGCCCTTTTGAATGCGCGCAACTACGAGGGTTTCACCCTGGCGGAAATTCCCGAGAGCTCCGATCCGGAACGGGTGCTTCGCTATTTTCGTTCACTCTGGCTGGCCTATCAATCCGGCTGACGCGCCGCCAGGTTGTGCATCAGTTGCCGGTAAAACCGGATGCAGTCGCGATAAGTCTCGACGGCGATCCGCTCGTCGGTTCCGTGGATTCGCTTCATGTCGTTTGGATCGAGGACAACTGGCAGGAACCGATAAAGGTCGCCGGCGATCGCTTCGTAATGCCGCATATCCGTGGCCGCGATCACCAATGACGGAGCAACAACAGCATCGGGCGTGATCTGACGAATCGTTCGCTCGATCGTTTTGAAGCCGGCCGAGTCGGTCGCCGACTGGTGCGACGGGCCCTTGGCTGATTCTGGATAAAGCAAGCGAATCGTCACACGATTGTCGTTGACGGTTTGTTTCACATGCTTCAGCACACTCTCAATCGTGTCACCGGGCTTGATCCGGAAATTCACAACGGCGCGCGCCCTTGCGGGCAAGACGTTGTCCTTGATTCCGGCCTCGATGATCGTGACGGCCGTTGTTGTGCGCAGAGCGGCGTTCGTCGCGGGCGATTTTTCGAGCTGGCCGACGATGAGCGGTCCGAACAGCCAGCGATTGGTGAGCGGTAGTCGCCCCAGAAACGGCATCTCGGGCGCAAGCCGGTCAAATAGCTTCGCGAGCGGCCCGTCAATCGCGGCCGGCATCGGATGAAGCTCGAGCGATCGCACGGCCGCCGCGACGATTCCCGCGGCGGTCTGGGGCGGCGGCATCGACGAGTGGCCGCCCGGCGAGCCGCCCACCAGCTCGATGCTGGCCGACCCTTTTTCAGCAATGCCAATGAGCGCCGCGTGAGCAGCAAGTCCAGGAATGATCCCGCTGGTGATCACCGAGCCTTCGTCGAGAGCGAATTCAACACGAACACCGCGATTCTCGAGTACCTGAGCGATCGTTGCAGCGCCAGCGACTCCGCCAACTTCTTCATCGTGGCCGAACGCGAGGAAGATCGTCTGACGTGGACGAAACCCGTCCTTCAACAACCCTTCAACGGCTTCAAGAATCGCCAGGACGCCGACCTTGTCGTCGAGCGTGCCCCGTCCCCAGATGAATCCGTCAGCCAGGTCGCCGGAGAACGGCCCGTGTGTCCAGGCCGACTCGGTCCCCGGCTCGACTGGCACCACGTCCATGTGGGCCATCAACAGAACCGGCTTCGCCGATCCATCATGGCCGGGCCAGGTAAAAAGGAGGCTTTGCTCGCCGATCCGCTCCGGATGAAGACTGGCATGGGCGAGCGGAAAGCTCTTTTCCAGATAGAGGCGGAACGCTTCGAGACCGGCATTGTCCGTGGCAGGTCCCTCGCCGCGGGAAATCGTCGGCAGCCGGATCGCGCCGCGAAGCCGGTCGATGGCCGCGTCGTTGATCGCAACCCGCTCGACGCGCGGGACATCAAGCTGAGCCGAATTCGCGGCCATCGCTCGAATGATGACGACCGCTGATAAGACGGCGAGGCCGGTGATCACGAGCGCGGCGGCCGCCAGGCTTCTTCGCACGAGGCGCGTCATAAAAGGTCTTCGAAGTCGTCGTTTTCGTCGCCAGGCAACGACCAGTCCTGAGCGAGAATAATGCGTGCGTCGGCAGCGTGGTGGGCTGGCACCTGAAGCTTGACGCCGTTCACGGCAACCCGATACATCCCCGGACGTGCCATTCGCTCGCCGTCGAGGAACGTCGGTATGCCCTCGGCTTCGAGGCGGCTGCGTGCCAGCGCCGCCTTCATACTATCGGAAAAGACCTGCACAGTGAGCCAGGACGCGAGCTCGCCGGCCTCCCGGGGCTCGGCCGGGTCGACGGGTGCGGTTTCCAGCACCGTATCGTGCTTCGGGCAGATGGCGTCAGCCGGCAACGGCAAGTATCGCTCGCAGACCGGGCAATAACCTTCGACAACGAGCGTTGAGCCGCACTCCGCACACAGCGAGCTCGCACCACCGCCGTCGACCTGAGCCTTGCAATCGGGACAGTATCGCGGAGCCTGTTTGGCGCTGGTCCGTCTTTGAAACATCGCGACCGATCCTCATGACGCCCATGCAGGCATCTCGGATTCATCAATCGATCAATTCTCACGTCTCGCGGGCGGCATCACGCTGGCCCAAACATTATTATAGCGTCGCGAAAAAGCGCTGACCAGCAAGCGCACAAGAGTGACGTCGCGATGCCGCGTTACCGGACTTTGTGTTCGGAATCGTGAGTAGCCGCCGCCACCGCTCGAGAGTCTTTTCGTTGAGACTCGCTTCGCGGCACCATTTCGACCATATGGATCGTCCCCGAACGCGTGGCCACGGCGAGCAGGCCGCGGTCGCGCGAGTATGCCAGGCCCGTGGGACGGGTTCGACCGATATTGAGCGGCCCTTTCAAGGGGAGCCGCCCGAGTGATTGGCGCGGTTCCGTTTGAAAGAGCTCGAGCACCGAGTCGTGGTGCCGCGTGCAGATGAGAAAATCGACGTGGCGGACCCGCGACGATTCGGCGTCCTCGGCCGCGGGGTTTTCGCCTTCTTGCGCGAGCCGGATCGCGACTCCTTCCGATTGCGAGGCCACCGGCATCATGATCCAGTCAGCATCTTCCCAGTAGGACACGTACGGAGCGTCGGACCCGGAACCCTTGATTCGCCCGATGACCCGCGGGTGTGCACGGTCCGCGAGATCGATCGCAAGCGTTTGGTTGGTTCGTGTCAGCAAGACGGCCGCGCAGCTACCGGCCGCCGACAGCGCCAGACGGCAAGGGTCGTCGGTCGCGTCGAAATTGACCTTTCCCACCACGTGCGAGGTATCGAATTGCGGGTCGATCGCGATGATTTCGAGGCCGGGCATCGGCTTTTTCGCATCGCCTTCGGCCTGACCTGAGCTCAAGAGGAACAGGTACTTGCCGTCGGGGCTGACAGCCAGGTCGTCCGGATAATAGCCGGCCAGGTTGCGGCCGCCCACGCGGTTGCCGTCGAGGTCGAAGCGCTCCCACCAGCCGGGCTCGACATGCCGCTGGTCGCCGGTTGGCGTTTCGAGCACGAGGAACCGGTCCTTGAGCGCGGCCAGGGCCACCGGCCGCCCCTCGAGCTGAATCTCACGCCCGTTGGTCAATTTGCCGCCAGGCTCGACGTGGTAAATGAGAATTCGATCATATCGCGGACAGGCCGCGGCCAGCCTCGTGCCGTCGGCTGAAAACGCCACACTGTCGACACGCTGCTGTCCCGTGGTGGCTCGCTCGGTCTCGCGCAGGGTCCACGGTCCGGCGTTGACGACGATCGGCTCGTTGGTGATCCGGTAGATTTCGATTCCGCCAATCAGGCTGGCTGAAAGGACAAAAAGCCCCAGGAGTGCCACCCAAAGGACCTTGCCACTGGACCCTCCCGCGGCGGCGGGCGGCGCACCGCCGTCGTTTTTCGGCTTGCCAGAGCCCACCCGGCGCTCGGTTCCAGCCCAGATCCTCGCGAGATTGCCCCGGTGGCGGGCCAACAAGAGTACCAAAACGGAGATCGAGAAAAGGCTCATCGCAATATGCTCACGACTAAAAGGTGACTTCGTGCGTGCAAAATGCGCTGCCACGAATCCGGCACCGCCGCCCAGCGATGCCAGCGATACAAAGCGCGTCAACAAGAAGAGCACCGCGAACGTCGCCACAGCGTAGCCCGAGGAGATGGGGTCGAGCGCGAGGACCGTTCCGACGCTGGTGGCGACTCCTTTACCGCCCCGAAACCTGAGATACACGGGAAACGTGTGCCCCAGAATCGTCGCGAGCGCGACCACGACGGGCAAGGCTGGCGGCAC
The DNA here is from genome assembly GCA_963818265.1 of uncultured Planctomycetota bacterium. Lineage (GTDB taxonomy): Bacteria > Planctomycetota > Planctomycetia > Isosphaerales > Isosphaeraceae > CAWFRS01. Next base: position 436,525 of record CAWFRS010000002.1, read on the forward strand.
ACCGCCGCTCAAGCGGCCGACCATGGCCGGAAAGCCCAAGGTCGGTAGAAATCCTTTGAGCATGTCGAGCAAAAATACCAGGACAAAATAGCGGAAACCGAGCGTCCGGCCCACATTGGTGGCCCCGAGATTGCCCGAGCCCACCGTGCGGATATCGATCCCTTTCACCCAGTAGGTGAGCAGGTATCCAAAAGGGATCGACCCGACCAGATAGGCGGCGAGCACGGCCGCCGCCGACAGGGCGATCGCTGTTGTGTTCCCATCATGATGCACGGGCTGCCTCGATCAGGCGTCCATTGGATCCCGACGTTCTCAGAAAAGCGCCGCGGTGCGCCTCGAAAATTTCATTGGCGGTGGCATAATCATCGTGCCGGCCGATATCGAGCCAGTCGCACTTCTGGCGGTAGCAATGAATGTCGTGCCCGTCATGCCGCATCGTTTCGAGAAGGTCGGGCATCGGCAGGGGCGTGCCGGCCCGCAAGTAATCCCAGGCGAGCGGGTCGAGAATATACACGCCCATGCTCACTTCAAACGCATATTCTGGCTTTTCTCGGTAACCTGTCAGGATATGTGGATCGTCGCCGAACATCAAAACGCCGAAGTCGATCTTGACCTCACGCGGATACGACGCGATTGTCGCGGCCGCGTTGCGCTCGCGGTGAAAGGCGTACATCGCGCCATAGTCGAGCGTCGTCAGAATATCGCCGTTGATGACAAGCACGGGCTCGCTCGGGCGATCGAGGAGAGTGAGACCGCCGGCCGTGCCCAGCGGCGTGGTTTCGCGGCAGTAAGATAGCCGGGTGCCGAACCGGTGCCCTTGCCCGCAGAAGGCTTCAATGAGCTCGGTCAAATAGCCCGTGATGATCGTCACGTCGTGGAAGCCGAAATGGCCGAGCTGCCGCAGAACCACCTCGATGATGGGCATCGGCTCGGCCTCGCCCAGGGGCATCAGAGGCTTGGGCAAGACGTGGGTATACGGCCGCAGCCGCGTCCCTTTTCCTCCGGCCAACAGCACGGCTTGCATACGTCAGCCCTCCTGGCCCGACCCGCTTGACGGTCGCGGAACTCTAGCCCCCGCGGGCACCGGGCCGGCGGTTGTGGTCGTGGGCCGCCCGACTCGTCCGCCCGCCAGGCTTGCCGCGACGCCCTGTATCCTACGTATCTCGACGCAGTGTGGCCATCCTACTTTTTGCCACGGACCTTCAGCGCCTGTTTAAAATGGGGCGCCGTTCGACTACTCGATTCGCGGCTTTGCACGCGCGCATACCGCCGCGCCTTCGACGCGGCGACCTCCTCGAAGACCGCGACCAGTCGCGACACGTGGAGGTCAAAGGTTTGCAACTGACCGAGCTGGTACGCGTCGGCCGACATCGCCCGCCGTTTGCTGTCGACCGTCATGTGCTCGAGTGCCGAGATCAGCTCATCCTCCGCGTCTGGCGTGGTGAGGATGTATCCCTCACCGCCATCCGTCATCAGCTCGCTCGCCCCGTTTTGCGCGGTCGTGATCACTGGGAGACCGCAGGCAAGAGCCTCCAGAACGACGAGCGAACACGGGTCGTAATAGGTCGGCTGCACAAAGAAATCGCTCGACCAGTAGCAATCCTCGACGGCCGGGTAATACCCCAGAAAATGCACGAGGCCTTTCAGACCGAGCGAGTTGGCCATGCGCCGATAGGGACCGGGCTCGCCGCTGCCGCACACGAGCAGGTGAACAGGTCGGCCGGCATGGCGGCGGGATCGGCGCTTGCCAAGCGCGGCCAGGAGAGGCTTGAGCCCCTTGAGCGCGAAATTGTGGCCGACAAACAGGCCGGTCAGGTCGCCCGGCTCCAGGCCCAGACGGTTGCGAAACGCGCAGCGCACGGCTCCCGGCTGTGCGACTGCGAGCCGCCTGGGATCGATGGCGTTGGGCACGACGCTGATCTGCTGGCGCGGCACATTATGAAATGTTTCGAGGTGCTGCTTCACCATGTGACTGACCGCGATCACTCGCGGATATCGGGCCTTGGCATACTGCTGGCTCTCGATCGAGCGGTGCATCCAGTGCTTGGGATTCGCCGTCTTCGCCAGCAGGTAGGTCTGACGCAAGAGCGGCGACGCGAATCGGCGCGCATTGGCCGTCAGGCTCCCCTGGTGGACACCACCCTGTGGAATGATCACGTCATGTGCATAAGTATCGATGAATCCGACAGAGCAATCGTGCGCGGCCTGTTGCAAGGCGGCTTCCGAGTTCCGGGCGAAATTTCGGATGCGGTCCATCCGGGTTCGCCCGGGCGCCTTGACGGGGACGATGTTCACCTCGGGAGGCAGCGAGCCTTCGGCCCAGCTTTCGGCGTAAAGATCGACGCGATGCCCGGCGCCGGCCAGGTATCGGCACAGGTCGGCGACGTATGTCTCGGCACCCCCGCGCGTCGGATCGACTCGCTGAAAGTTCAGAGCCAAGTGCATGATTTTCGGCCTCCTCGCAATGATTCGCGGCCTGGGGTTCCCTGCCAGAGCGTTCGACGGCGACAGCGGTAGACTTTTCAGGTCAGGTCAAGTTTTACGCAACCGACTGGCGCTGGTGTCGAGCTAGCCCCATTGACGGTCGCCTCGACAGTGCTTGCCCACCATCTCGTCTTATCGCTCCTGAACCGACGCGTGCCGCAGGGTTTCTTGCTCCAGACGCGTCTGGCTTTAACGCGGCTTGCGATTGTGCGCCCGATAACGCGCGGCACGCAGCCGGATCATTCGTGCCTGCCCGCGCGGCCAGCGGATTCCCGTCTTTCGGCAATAGCTTCTCCAGAATCTCGAACGATCGCGGTCGTTGATGCCTTCAACGTCATACGTCGAAAACAGCAACTGTCCGAGGTCTTTCCAGCGCCACCAGTCGGGCCAGATCGCGTGCTGGCTGAGTCGGTGCAAGTCGATCAAGCTGAGCCGAAGCGGCCCCCCGTTATCGCCGAGGCGGTCGTCGCTCAGAAAGAAATGGCAGAGGTAAAGGTCCCGGTGAAAGGCCCGGGCCCGGTGCATGGCCGCGGTCATTTGCGCGATCTCGGTCGCGAGCCGGCGTTTGAGCGCCTCGAAATCGTCGCGGCTCAACCGAGCAGCCAGGCGGGGGAGTGCCTCGTTGACCGCCTCGCAGCCGGTGAGCTCCGCAATCATCACGAAACTCTTGAGCGTCGTCCCCGGGCCGATCATCTCGCCGGCGGCGACCACGTCGGGCACGTCAATGCCGAGTGACCCGCGCGCGCTCGAGATGCGTCCATTCCGCCGCGGCCGGCGAATGCCTGCCCCCCGGGTTGACAAGCGCCGCAACGCTCGACAGAAGCGGAAGCCGGAAATGGCGTTTCAGGTAGACCGCCAGTGGCTTGTCGGCGCGTCTGAGAACGACGCGGGCCGTCGAGCGTCCTTGCTTGGCGTGAAAGCGATCCCGGCTCTCGATCGTCATGACCGTGGCGCCAAGATCGTCGGGCACGTGCGCGCGATATCGCTCGTTGATCCAGCTCCAGGTCACGCCGCGGGACCATCGCTGCCAAAGCGAGCCGTAGCTCACGGGACCATTCCTTCCCATGTGTCGGGACGTTGAAATCGATAGAGGCGAACGCCCGTCGTCTGGTCGCCGGGGAACGCGGGAAAGTCTTTCAAAGGCACGGCCGCGTAAGCGAGCAACGCTCGCAAGGTTTTCGCCCGCGCGCTGCTGGCCCCGAGCTCATCCATTCCCACAACGACATAGCTCAGGTGGGAGTCGGTGAGTGCCTGGCGCACGTGCCAGTAGTCATAAGCCGGATGGTTGGCGATGAACGTGGCCCAGCCGCGCGTGTCGAGCACGACCTCGGATTCCCCGGTGTGGCTCGCCAGCCAGCGGCCCGCCGACCAGTGGCCCATCCTGCTCAGATGATTCAAATGATTGGGCTGCATCTGCACCACGAGTGACGCCGCGATCACAACGAGGCCAGCCGCGATTCCGATGTTTCGCGTCCATGTCTCATTCCACTTCGATTTCACGGCGATTCCGCGGCCACAGACGAAACTCCCGGCCGCCGCCCAGGGAATCGAGGCCTCGACGAGTGCCATGATGTGGCGCCCCGAGAGATAACCGAGCAAGGCACTATGCCGCATCAGGGCGAGGCCATAAACGGCCGCGTAGATGAGCAGCAGGCGGGCCTCGATGTCGGTATCATCGTCGCCTTCGCTATCACGATCGGGACATAGTGCACGGATCCGCCCGCGACGCACGATTCCCCAGACGGTCATGACCGCAAAAAACCAGCAGAGTTCTTCCCACCATTTGCCAAGGATCCGAAGCGCCGAGTGTTGCCAGTTCCGGATGGGGATCCGGTCGGTCTCCTCCTTGGGTGAGAAGTCCCAGCCTGGGTTATCGAGGCCCCGGGCATTGCGCAAGGTGTTCCGCTGGATCGGCGGCTTTCTCGGCTTGAGCAGGGCGTTATAGCGAAACGCCAGCTTCTCGGAGATTTCACCTTTGACGGCCGCGTAAGCACCAATCACGGCCAGATTGCTCAGGAGCAGGGCCGTGATGATCGGCCCGCGCACGAAGCTTCGAGCCCGCGCATCGCGCAAGAGGCCATAGGCCCACGTGAGCGCGATCGCACACGGCACAAGTATGGCCTCGGGCCGCGTCAGGTAACCGAGGCCCCCGGCCAGACCCGATAAGACGGCGCAGCGCCAACCGCCGTGACGCAGCGAGCGCGCTCCGAGCCACAACGCGAGAAACGTGCAGAAGAGACCCAGGCTGTCGCTGAGAGTGTCGTGCCCCAGCTCAGCGGCGCGCGGCAAGAGCACCGCCAGTGCCGCCGCCATCAAGGCGATACGGTGATCGAAAAGGGCCCGGGTGAGCTCGTAAATCGGAAAGACGAGGCCGATCGACGCGATGGCCGCGACGATCTGTGCCGTGAGGCGCCAGGTATCGGGCTCGTGGTCGCGGCCCGCCAATGCGGCGACGACCGGTTCCGCTGCCGCGATCAAGGCGGGATAGAGCGGATGCGTGTCGGACCCGCGTACAACATCGGTCCAGGGCTGCGAGTGAAACAGCCGCGCTATGCGAATGAACTTGAGGCCGTCCTGAGCAGGCAGAATCGTGTGCGCGATCGCGACGAGGTGCACTACCAGCGCAAAGAGGACGACCGCGAACAGACTGCGGCGGCCGGCCATCGCGATCCTCCTTGATCATCGGGCGTGACATGACGAATCGACGTGACTTGAACGCTGCGCGCAGCCGAATCCTTCGGCCACGGCGAGGATTATAGGGCACGGCGAACCAGGGTCAATGCCAAAGACCCCCTGGTGCGAAGAACAGGCGAACGCGCCTTTTTCCGACGGCAAGAGCCCCCGCGCGACCGGATTCGCGACGAAAGTGACGCACTCGCAGGCACCGCGTCGCTTTCGCAGAACAGCCAGGGCGGCCTGTGCGAACCCAACCCGTGGCCGGAATCCGTCGGGCATCAACTCACGTCGAATGCGCAGCCGTCTTCCTCACGCCGCCGCGACGTGCCCGCCGCGCTGTGGTCCCTTCCGGGTCTCGATTTCATTCCACAGGTCGACCAGACTCTGTTCCCACGAGATCTCGGGCTTCCAGCCTGTATCACGCTGGATCCGGTCGATGCTGGCTCGCGAGTCGATCGGCCCGCGGCGCCGCTCGAGTTCACGGTCGATGCTCACGTGCACGGATCGGCCGCTCAACTGGATCAGACGCTCCAGTCCGTCGCCGACGCGGTGCGAGACGCCGGTGCCGACGTTGTACACCTGGCGCACTTGCCCCGCAGGGCCAAGGCGACCATGGCCCGGGCGACGTCGCGCACGTCGATAAAGTCGCGCCGCGTGTCGAGATCACCGACACTCAGATGGAGGGGATCAATCGTGTGATCGGTCAGCCGGTCGGCGAATCGTCCCAGGGCCTGCGAGGCCGGTGTCCCTGGCCCGATCGGGTTGAATACGCGCGCCACCATCACGTCGAGCATTCCACGCTCGGCAATGCCCGCGGCCGTCGCCAGGCTCTTGCTGCGCCCGTAAGCATCGCGCGGAAACCCCGAGTAATTTTCATCCACGGGCAGATCCGCGGCGTCAACCGGCCCGAGCTCCGCGGCCGAGCCAGAAAGCACGACCCGCGCGGGCTTTTCCATCGAACGAAGCGCCGTCAAGAGATGAACGGTCGCCCAGAAATTGGTCCGGTACAGGTCGTCGTCCTGGGCCGGTGGCGTCCGGCCGGCCGTGTGAATCACCACGTCGGGCGCGATCCGCCGGATTGTTTCCGGCAAGGTTCGAGGCTCGGTTAAATCGGCGGCCACGAATCGATCTTGGGGCCAGCCGTCCGGGCAGCGGCGGCCGAGCACGACGACCTTGTGGTTGCCGCCGGTCGCTTCCGTGCCATCGATATCCTTGACGCACACGTCCAGCACGTGCCGTCCGACAAAACCCGTCGCACCTGTGAGCAGCCAGATCGCCATGCCTTACTCCGCCCGTTCTTTCTGTCCGGGAACACTCCGCTCATTCACCTGAAGCGCACGCCGCGCTACGTGAAACACACTATCTGATGAAAGATTGCGCATGCAATGATGATGCCCTTCCGGGCAAAATCGCTTCTGGCAGGGTCCGCAAGGGACCGGATGCGCCATGTGCCACGCGAGGGGATGATTCGTGCGGGTCCACGCCATGTGCGTCGGCCCGAAGAGCGTGATGACCGGAACCTGAAACGCCGCCGCGAAGTGGCGCGGGCCCGAATCGGTGGTGATCATCAGGGCCGATCGACGCACGCACGCCTTTGTCAGGCCGAGGCTCAACGCGTCTTCAGCCAGGCTCACAACGCCCGCACGACCGGCCAGCCGCACGATCTCTCGTGCCGGCTCGCGCTCGTCGGGACCGCAAACGACGAGCACCGATACTCCGAGCTCGTCCGTCAGCCGTTGCGCCAGCGCGGCGAAATGGCCGGTCGGCCAGCTCTTCGCCGGGCCAAACGCGCCGCCCGTGTTCAAACAAACGACGCGTTGGCCGCCATTGAGGCCCAACCGGGCGAAAGCGCGGTCGGCACACGCTTCATCAGCATCGGTCGTGAACAGCTCGATTCGAAGCGAATCAGCCTTGCAGCCCAGGGCTTGTGCAAGCTTGAAATAAGACTCGACGATCGGCGACGGCACGCGCCGGCCTGCGACCCGGCTCTCGGTCAGCCGCGTCGTTAGCAAGATCCCCCGCGCGTAGCGGTCGTAACCGACCCTTTGAGGAATTCCGCCCGCCCACGCCAACCATGCGCTGCGAAACGTGTTCGGCAAGAGCACCGCGATATCGGCGTTCTCGCGGCGAAGCTGACGGATGACGGCCAGGGTTCTGCGAGCACGATCACGCGCGTGCCGGTCAAACAGGATCAGGTCGTCAAACCACGGATTTCCATCGAGCACTGGCGCGACACCCGGCCGGGCAACCGCAATCAATGCGGCATCGGGGAACCGCAGGCGGAGCGCGCGAAACGTCGGTGTGGCCATGACCGTGTCGCCAATCAGGTTGGGGCAGAACACGGCGATCTTCATGAATGCCGGCCTTCCTGCACGAGCTCGGCAGTGAAAGTCCGACAATTCCGGGCCACGTCCGGTGCGGCTCATGAGGAAATCCTTTTCCAGTTTCTCATCCCGACTTCGGTCAGGCCGGAATGAGTCGGGCAAGGACATCGTCCATGACATCCCGCCCCGCGGTAATATCGAGCCCAATTCGCGGCGCTCGGAGGGGGGCTTGCCCTAGAAAGCCGGCGCAGCTTGACCAAATCCTTCTGTGTGGTCAAGACGAGATTCGCCTTCAGGGCCGATGCCCAGGCATCCAACCCGCGCACATCGGCGGCCGAATAACGGTGATGGTCGGGAAAGACCTTGAGATCAAGCAGTTTCGTGCATCGCGAGAGCAATGTTTGCCGAAAACCTTCCGGATTGCCGATCCCGCAAAATGCCGCGACCGTCTGAGATTCGAGCATGTCGAGAGCGTACTGGTTGCCCTCGCAGTCTCTCAGGTCGAGGGGTGCGTGCCTCGCTTCGACCCAGGGCACGGGGCCGGCATACCGTTCGGCCTCGCGGCGAATCGCCGCGCGGGCCGGCGCATCGACCAGATCAGCCCGCGACAGCACCACCACATCAGCCCTGCGCAGCGAGCGAACCGGTTCACGCAAGAGCCCGCGCGGAAACAGATATCCCAGTCCGAACGGCTCGAGCGCATCAAGCAGAACAATATCGATATCACGCGCCAGACGACGGTGTTGAAAGCCGTCATCAAGCACGATCAACTCGGTTTCCAGCTCGCGCGTGGCAATGGCGGCCAGTGCGACCCTGTCGCGATCCTGGAGATGCGGAACATCCGGCAGGTTTTCCTCGAGCACGCGCCCTTCGTCGTTGAGGCCCTCGGTCTGTCCGTAGCCGCGACTGAGGATCGCGACGCGAAGCCTGCGGCCGCGATACCACCGCGCGACCCACTCGACCATCGGCGTCTTTCCCGTCCCGCCGAGCGTCAAATTGCCGATCGAGACAACCGGGACCTCAGCGCGATGAATCGACTTCCATCCACGATCATAGCCGGCATTCCGCACGGCAGCCCCGGCACCATACACGGCTGACGCCACACGCAAAAGAGCGCGGGCGCACCGCGGCCCGAAGCCGGGGCTTGCCTCGCGCACAAGCCGGAGATACGCGCCACGGTCGAACCGGCTCAAGCACCGGCTTCCATCGCGCGATTGATCGCCCTGGCCATTTCGAGCGTGCCCACCGCCGTCGGATCATCGCGGTGCGGTTTCATGTCGTAGGTGACGTCCTTGCCCTCCTTGATCACCCTCGCGACGGCACTTTCCAGGCGCCGCGCCGCGTCTGTCTCACCCAGGTGCTCGAGCATCAAGACACCCGAGAGAATCAGCGCGGTCGGGTTCATCTTGTACTGCCCCTTGTACTTCGGAGCCGAGCCGTGGGTCGCCTCGAAAACAGCCCCCGCCTCGCCAATATTCGCGCCGGGGGCCACGCCCAGCCCGCCGACTAACCCGGCGCACAGGTCCGAGACGATGTCGCCATAAAGATTGGGCAACACCATGACGTCGTAAAGCTCGGGCTTCTGCACGAGCTGCATGCACATGTTATCAACAATGCGATCTTCAAACTCGATGTCGGGATACCCCTTGGCCACCTCGCGGCTGACTTCGAGGAAGAGGCCGTCGGTGAACTTGAGGATATTCGCCTTGTGGACCGACGTCACCTTCTTGCGGCCGTGCTTGCGGGCGTATTCAAACGCGTACTTGACGATCCGCCGCGTACCCGTGATCGAGATGGCCTTGATCGTGATGCCCGAGTCGGGCCGGACCGTCTTTCCGTTGAGCCGCTTGATATCGGCGATCAGCTCGGCCGTCTCGGGCTTTCCCTGTTCGAATTCGCAGCCGAAATAAAGGCTCTCGGTGTTCTCGCGGACGATGACCAGATCGATGGGCGTCTGCGAGAAATAGGTTCGTACGCCCGGATAGACCTTGCAAGGGCGAACGCACGCGTAGAGGTCGAGAGCCTGGCGGAGATAAACGTTGACGCTGCGGAATCCGGTTCCGACCGGGGTTGTGATCGGCGCCTTGAGCGCGACCTTCGTGCGGCGGCACGATTCGATGACACTATCGGGCATCGGCGTGCCCAGCTTGGCCATGACATCAACGCCGGCTTCCTGCTCGTCCCAGTTGATCGACACGCCTGTCGCCTCGATACACATCTTGGTCGCTTCCGCAAGCTCTGGCCCAACGCCATCGCCAAGGATCAACGTCACGTCATGCGCCATCGGTCTACGATCTCCGGATTCTGAATGCAGCCAACTCGAGGCTGAAATGGTGCAGCCAGTACGCGTGCGAATCAGGGCTGTTTCATTCTCGACTGACAACCGAGTTTGGGAGGGCGAGACTCTGTCGAGCTTCTTCAATTCGCCCAGCTTACAGCCAGCTCGACGGAGTCTCGCCCTCCCGCGGAGAATGAAAGCGCCCTGGCGTGCGAGTCTGACCCGGTTGCCAACACCGCGCGAGTTGTTATCTTGAAGTGCCAAGCTAACTTGCAAGGGCGCGGCCGTCAAGCAGCGCCGTATCGCCGCCCCGGCACTCGCTCAGTGCCATGGAACACCATGCTCGAACCATCGCTGCCTCCCGATCCGCTGGTCGAACACTGGCTTGCTCGCCACCTCACGTGGACAAGCTTTGTCCTCCACATGCTCGGCATCCCGCCGACGATCCTGGGCGTCCTGTTCATCCCGATCTACCTGACACTCCTATCGCTGCCGATCTTCTGGCTCGCGCTGGCGCTTTTCGTCGGGGGTTACGTGTTCCAATTCGCCGGACACCTGCTCGAAGGGACGGATCCAGGCGAAATCATCTACATCAAACGCAAGCTCGGCCGGCCCTATGTCGAGTTCCCTCCAGCCCGCGCGCCCAAGCTCGAACCATATTCCCCCGAACCGCAACCCCCCGGGCCCATGCGCTGATCGCCCGGCCCCACCCCGGCCTGGAAGACGTCTCACTGATTTCCACCGCACAGGAACAACCTAAAAGCAACCCGTTTCAGCCTTGAAGGTCAAAGCCAGCGCCCCCGGATTAACGGCAATACCCTCGGCCTGGAATGCCAATCTTGCGAAACTGTTGACGATTATTACGCCGATGTAATAATAGAATCGTCGTCCCCATGGCACTATGGCGGCTGCTACGACCCCGGTACCGAATGCGACCCGCGATCATCGGCTCAAGGAGTTCTTCGCGCGCCTCGCAGGCGCTCTGCCCGCGTCGGACCACGACGGAGCGATGCGACAGATCGGGGACATTCTCAATCAAGTGGAAGACGAGATGACCTCGATCCCTTACGATCCTGACTTCCCTTTGAACGACGGGCGGATGTACCCTCCCCGGCCCGACAGCAAGAGGGCCATCCCCGGCGCGGCCCGGGCCGGAGTGGTCCGATACCGGAACAAACGGCACAGCACATTGATTGGCGAGAATGGAGCGATCCGGATCGTTGATCACGCCTCGAGCGGCGTCGTCTTCGACAAGCCGGGCGCCGACGGACACAACATCTGATGTGGAGCCTGCCCATGAACCCGATTGAGACGCTGTGCGACGACCTCACAAGGCGCTTCCCCGGCATCGCGATTGGGATCGACCCCCCGGCGGACGGCAGCGGCCTCTGGCAGCTTGACGTACGGCCCGGCGGCCAATCTCCGTGGATCGTGGTCGAATGGCAGCCGGAAATCGGCTTCGGCATATCGACCCCCGGCGCGGCCGACTTCGGGACGAAGCCGGACGAGCTTTACCCGAACGCAAAGGCCGCCTACGACCGCGTGATCCAGCTCATTCTCTCGGAGGGTCAGACCGAGCCACCTGCGGCGGTCCGGCTCGCGGAACTGAGACACTCGCGCAAGCTCTCGCAGGCGGAACTTGCCAAACGTGCGGGGATCAAACAGTCGGCCATGGCAAGGATCGAGGGACGTGGCGACATTCTTCTCAGCACACTCCGCCGCGTCGTCTCGGCACTGGGAGGCCGGCTCTCGATGCGTGTCGAATTCCCCGACGGCACAAGCCGGGAATTGACCGGGCTGGCCCAGGGACCAACGGCACCGCCAAATGAGTGTTCAGACGCGGCGAGCCGAGCGACAGCGAGACGCGGGCAGGGATAGCCGAGGGATCGCGACACGCCGACAGGCATTGCGCGGCGTTCATCAGCGCAACGATTCCGAGAATGAAGTGATATTAGCAGAGCGATTTCCAAATACCATCAACGACTCGAGTTTGAACGGCGAAAAGACCTGCGACTTCGTTCGCCCGCGTGATTTAGCGGCTCCCTCGGCGGCCAGGGGATAAGGCGCTCAAGGCAAAAGCGTCCTCGCCGGACGCAACCCGACGTCGCCGTCGCTCCGATACGTCGGCACAACGCCGATCCGGAAGGCGGAACGCATGAGCGACACCGGAACGTCGAACGAACCGCCGCGTAGCAGACGGTTATCCAGACTTATAGTTAATATATCCTCGTTATCTTCATGACACTCATTGTCCTTCCACCTGGGATACGCTTTAAAGCGCTCCTGGCACCATGTGAAGACATTGCCGTGCGCGTCGAACAAGCCCAGATCATTCGGCTTCTTACTCCCCACCGGCCAGGACCGGTCCCGCCCGTTCTTGTTGTACCATCCATACTTCGGCAATAGCTCTTCCGTCTCTCCGTAGTATCGGGACGTCACCGATCCCGCTCGGATCGCAAATTCGATCTCCGCTTCCGTGGGCAGACGATAGCCGCTGCGCTGAAGGTAGTTCGACGCCAGCTCCATCCCCACTTTGTATTCCGGATGCATCGCCGGCGAGCCCCTGGCGTCTCGCACAGGCATGTAGCACCATTCGCTCTCCGCCAACCCCTCCTGTTTGCTCAACCAGTTGCAGTATTCGGCTGCCTGAAACCAGGATATGCCAAGCACAGGGCAATCCTCGGTCGGAGACAATTGCCCGGTTTGGGATTCGGTCCCGTAGGCTGGATCAAAGCGATGGTACTCCGCCAACTTCACAGACTTCGCTGCCAGAGCAAACGTCCGACCGATGCGCCGCCGGTGTTGATTTTCGATGGGCACACGTCCGACTTCGCTCGTCGGCGATCCCATCACGAACTCCACCGGGCCGGGGATCACCACCATCGTCTGACCCTGGCCGTTGACGTACCACTGCGGCGGTATTCCGGGAGCTGACGCCACCGCTCTGCTCGCCTCGAGTTGCTGCCGGATGCTTTGCAGGCGCTTTGCCTGCTGCTCCTTGTCCCTGGCCCATTCCTCATTCACCTGGTTCAGCCACGCTTCCTCTTTCCACGTCTTGAGCAGCCATTCCAACGCCGCATGAAGTCCAGGATCAACGTCGGTGCGGTAGATCGTCTGTAACGTCGGCAGCAGGGATGTGCGGCTGGCCAGTGGCATCTCCTTCTCGTTGAACTCCCCAAGGCCAAGGAGCAGCGCCCGGCGAATCGTGATGTCCGGTTCCTCGTGCAATCGCGTGGTGAGCGCCTGGGGGTCGGCACCCATCAGACTCAGCCGGTGGACCAGGTAGCTCCGCAACCGTGGATCGCAGAAGGGTGGAGCGTGAAAGGTGGAGGGTGGAGGGTGAAGGGTCGAAAGCGATGAGTAATCGGTAGCCGGGTGCCGGAGGAGCGGCCAAACCTTTTCAGGCCGATTCATGCGGAGTAACATCACGGCCGCATTGGCCTGCCTCTTGGCGAGCTGTTCTCGCCTCTCGTCCGATGAAGGAAGTTCCGGCGGCGGTTTCTTGTCCAGCTCGCCTGTCGAAGCGGCCTCGATTTCACCGCCCACTCGCCACCGGCCACTGGCCACCCGGAAGATCACGGCGAACTGCTTGTCGTCGGCATCCATCAGCAGATCGACCAGCACTTGCGGATTGTCGGCGGCGTAGTCGGCCAGGATGTCGGTTGCCAGGAATCGCTCGGTTTCGCGGCGACTGGAATCTCGATAGACAGCCGACAACTGCGGGAGCAACTTCGTGCGCACGGGACGCAGCGCTTCCATCCACAAGGACAATTGCAAGGCAGGCACAGCCACCAGATCGTTGCTGACGGCCGCCTGAACGGTCGCCCACTTCTCGCTCGACGGATCGTACGTCGCGCAGCGCCGCCGCCGCTCGCAGCCGTTGCGCTTCCGTGCCCTTGTCCGGTGCGGCTACCGCGGCCCACAGCGTGTTGAGCAATCGGTCCTTGTGGGGGGTTAATGCGTCTCGGATCACCGGCATTTCGTTCGGCTCGGCATCGAGTAGCCGACTCGAAAGGTACTCCACCTGAGTATCGTCCACCGGCAGTAACGCGAGACTTGCGTGCAGGTGCTCTTTCGACTCTGGAGGGGCCTGTTTCAGGCACTTTCGCAGCCTCGGATCAGCCCAGTAGCGAACGCCCTCCAGTTGCTCGACGAAGCGAGAAACCTCCGTCGTTTCTGATGCGACAATCGACTCCACCAGCCCCTCCGCCGCTTCTCTCAGGACGTACCAGCAGAGCGGCACCAGCACCAGCACGACGAGAAGTAAGAAGACACCCGTACGTACAACACAAGCGCAGCGCCTTGCTCATCATCCGCCGTTGCGTAGGCGTCCACCCGCGCTTCGCGCGTGAACAGGCGGATGCTCAGCCAATCCCGCCAGCCCGGAAGAAGGCGATTCTCCGGCCGAGCGTTCCACACCGCCGCCCGATCCACCAGCAGCAATTCGGCCCGGCCGCGCCGGGTTTCTTTCTGCTTGCGGGTCAACCACTCCCGTATGGAGTGAACCAGGTAGTCGTGGGTCAGTTGGTAATATCGCCGCCCCGGCTTCGTCTGGAGAACGGAGTCGCCGCCGATCTCCTGGCCTTCGGGGTCGGTCGGCGTGATGAGCCGGATTTCCTTGTCGAGGATGCGGATCAGGTCATCGAAGTCCCTGGTCCGACTTCCGTAGCCACTTGCTTCCAGCAGTTCGGTGTAAGAACGCATGTGGCCCTTGATGTCGCTACCGGTTTCCGGCAACAGCGATTTCAGGTCGGCACGGGCGGCTCTCTGGTGGAAGCGGTGCTCCGGAGGAGCCGTGGCGGCACTGAAGGTCTCCTCGAGGAAGGTGATGCCAACGCCTTCGGTTCCACCCACGGCTTTCAAGGCGGCCGGGGTCCATGCCTTGCCCTTCATCATCTCCGCAAACAGGGCCAGCCGGACGGAGATGACCTTGCCTTCCTGAGCCAGGCCGGACACGACCTGCTTCAGGAACTCCTTTTGCTCCTTCGCTGTTTCGCTGGCGTTCCCTGGCAGTTTGCCGAAGGCACGCCCGAAAGCCGCCAGAATCTTCTGGGCATGATCCATGTCAAAGAGATCGACGGCCGCCGAGTTGACGCCTTCAAGAAGCCGAACCTCCAGCTCCCGCATGAAGCGGGTCGCCGCCATCCAGAAGTCATCGCGCACCATGACGATGCACTGGACCCGGCCACCGTCGCACTGCCGCAGGGCTTGCACCAGGTCGGTGTTTGCCTCTTCCTTCTTTGCGTGCAGCCATTGCTCGAACTGATCCAGAACGATCAGCACCTTCTTGCCAGCCGGGATGCCTTGCCCTCGCCGCAGTGCCGCCAGTGTCGCTTTGAGACTCAGGTTGTCGTTCAAAGCCGGACACCGCTTGCGCACGCCGTGCAGCAGGCGAGTTTCGGTTTCTTCGGGTGTCGCCTCGATGTAAACGGCGATCACGTCTTCCGACAGCCGAGGCAGCAGGCCCGCTTTGACCAGCGACGACTTGCCACAGCCCGACGGACCGTAGATCAACCCTACAGTGAAGGTGCTATCAGCGTCAGTTTCTTCAATGCGGGTCTTCCAGAATCGCAGACTGTCCGGCAGACCGTCACGATCACGGGGACCGGGCAGCAATTCCAGAAAGAACTCGGCATCGTGGGCGTCAAAGGATCGCAATCCCTTCGGCACGATCTTGATGGGTCGGTTATCGGAGGCACCTGTTGCCGCGGAGGCACGGGATACCGCCATCGAACCAACCGATATTGAAGCCGCAAGAGATGTCTTTGCTTCCGAGGCCAGAGCGGCCATACCCCCGGGCGACATGCCGCTCTGGATCACCACCTGTTCTGCCAAAAAGTGCCGCAGGTCTTCCGCCATTTCATGAGCCGAGCAGTAGCGTTCCGAAGCTCGCTTGGACATCGCCTTCAGGCAAATCCGTTGCAGCTCCCTGGGCAGCTTTTCGTCATATTGCAACAGCGGACGAGGTTCGTAACTCGTCACCTGCTCCAGAAGCTCAGCCTGCGTATCACCCCGGAACGGCTGGCGACCGGCCAGCAACTCATAGAACACGACGCCCAGGCTAAAAATATCACTGCGGCCATCGACCCGATGTCCCTCCCCGCGGGCTTGTTCAGGACTCATGTAGGCCGGGGTCCCAGCGTACTTCGGGCCTTTGCCGATGTTTTCTTCGCGGAGTGCTAGCCCGAAATCCACGACGTAGGGTTCGCCGTCCTTGCCGATCAGGATGTTGCCCGGCTTCACATCCCTGTGGACGAGTCCCTGCTTGTGGGCGTAATGCAGAGCCTCAGCGACAGTGGCGACCAGCGCTGCCGCTTCGCGGTGCGGGAGTCGCTGCTGCTTCAGCTTCATCGCGAGGTCGGTCCCCTGGATGTATTTCGAAACGACATAGCAGGGACAGTCCTCTGTGCTGCCGACATCGTAGACGGCCACGATGTGGGGATGATCGAGATGGGCGACCGTGCGGGCCTCGGTGAGGTAGGCCGCGGCATCTTCGGGCCGTTCCGCCCGTTCTCGATGCGGCACCTTGATGGCGACCTTGCGCTGCAACTGGTCATCCTGAGCGAGATAGACCAGGCCGAACCCGCCCTGGCCCAGCACCTTCTCGATCCGGTAGCGACCGATGCACCGGGGATGACTGACAGGCGCACGTTCATCGTTCCGGATCGGATTTCCCTGATAGTCCTGCGTCACATCGTGAGGATTTGAGTCGTTCACGTCGGCAGTCGTTTCGCGCAAGAAAGCCGGTCAGGGTCGCCGTTCCCTTGGAACCGGGAGGATTCTACCAGAATCGACTTCCGATATCATCGGGACGCCCATTTCTGAACCGCGGGAATCTGAGGCAATCAAACGACTTGCAGCGATCTTGTCCCAGAAGCCCTCACAAAACAAGAAGGCGTTTGAACTCGGCTTGCCGGGTGAAAGGCCCGCGATTTCCGGCAAAAAGCCGACAGTTGAATGGCCTGACTCTCCGTGCCTGTCCAGGCATGTCTTCCTTCGTTGACTTCCGAGCAAGAGGCGGGAGTGCATGGCCAGGCCGCGTCGCGGGTTCACGCGAATCGTGGACCGGCGCGAATCAACCCCGTCAGCCCGGGCGGTTGGTCCTTTGCCCGACCGGCCGCGCCCCATTCCGTCCACAGAATTGACCGCTTGCCTCTAAACTTGACGCGGCAACGGCACGTCGCAACACAAAAGCGTTCCGCGTCGCCATGCCAGGTTCTACGCTATGACTGACGCGAACTCTCAACTTGCAAGCGCCGCTCAACTAAGGAGGGCCAATGTCAACTAATCTCAGCGAACGACGAGTGTCCCCACGATGCAATGCTGTGACCAACCGCTCGGTCATCGAGCTCGCCGCGCCTGATGGTCTACAGCGGATCGGGGCGTCGCTAGTGAACATCAGCCGCCACGGGGCTTTGGTGGTTACGGACAAGCCAATGCTTCGCACGGAGTCGCTCTCATTCAGGATCGATAAACCGGTGCGGACGGATTGGGCGAAGGCGGACGTCGCGTGGTTTGGCGGGAACCGACAGATCGGCTTGCGCTTCGCGCAAGAATGCACCGGCGACCTGCTCTTGGCTGGCACGGTCGGCATCGACCTGGCCTTGCTGATCCGCCACGAGATCAATGGGACGACAGCATGCGACTGACCTGCCTGGCTTCCCGTGAGCGCGAGAGAACACCTCGTTGAGCACCCATGCCGGTCGCAACCCGGTTTGAGCCATCGCTGCCGAGCGACCGGGAGATTCTCGCCATTGATTCGTCTATAAACTTATTGAACTTATCCCGAAGGGCATAAAAGAGGCGATCAATTGCAACGAACCTGACGACTTTGCGGCCGAAAATGGCAGCAGATGGCACTGGATGGCAGCTTTTGGACGAGGCACGAGACGGCAACGAGCCTGACGATTCCGCACGACGAGATGTCGGTAGGATGGCAGTCGATGGCCGGCTTTGGCCCGGGGATGCGATGGCAACCAATCTGACGATTTTGCGGCCCCAAATGGCAGCAGATGGCACTGGATGGCAGCTTTTGGCCAAGGCTTGCAAACCCTTTCGACCGATGCGATGCGACCAACAGCGATCTCTCGACGCAGATGGCGGTGCCCGCCGAGCTCACTCTCCGTGGCGTGGCGCGCTGGTGGTCCCCACGATGTCGTCAACCTGATCGCAGCCTGGTGCGTGAGGGGCAAGAAGGCGTCGCATCGACATAGGGCGCTGCGCGTTATCTGATTCGAATGCCCATGTGAGCCGACGAGCTGACCAACGGTGACGAATATCGAGGAAGCGAGGGATTTGACGGTCGGTCAGGTTGATTCACCTGACTTCGACCGGGCAACCGTTGAAAATTCCGGCAGCAATCGAGGCGCGGGCCGGCGACCGGTCAATCAAAAACAGCGCCGTCAGTGCCCAATCGGCTTTAACCTACTTATAATATACGCATCTTGCCTAATTTCGCTAATGCACTTAGCTCATTTTGTGCCTGAAGCCGGTCCGAAACCCTGACCCGAGAGAGACTAAAAATATTTTGCACAATTTTTCCATGGCCTCACTAAATACAGCAAAAAGACATTTAGCCGCGAGGAATGCGCTGGCCAGTTGGCACATGGTTGGACGAAGGGACATGCAGCTTGATGCCGCAGGCTTCTGCCTCGTTCTCAAGAAGCCTGATCGGCCGTCAAAAATTTTCCCTGATGACCTCACCCTTTCACAACCACCCCGCTCACCGCTCGATAACCGATCGCCAGCGACGCGGGACGGCCTCCCAGGCGGTTTGATAGGTCGATTCGAGAGCGACGGGAACGTGTCCGCCCTCTTTAAGGAACGGAGGCGTCTCCATCGGGGTGTCGCCGACCGCCATCGGCTCGACGAAGGTGCGCACAGCCATTTCCGCCTCGTAAGCGGCCAGGGAGTAAGAACCAGACACCCATCATTTGAGTAAGAACCAGACACCCATCATTTGCGATCGAGGGTAAGAACCAGACACCGAGAGTAAGAACCAGACACCCATCATTTGCGATCGAGAGGGGAGTAAGAACCAGAGGAGTAAGAACCAGACACCCATCATTTGCGATCGAGCGGCACTGCGGCGTTTATCCTTTGGTCTGATGAGGCGGAACTCACGACTCAATGCGGCGATTACGTGCGTAAATCGCAGGAAAGCCGTATTGGCCTGGGATACTCGCGCCGAGGTAAAACGTATAGACCGTTCACGGCCGCCCTTGGTCGAGAAGCACGCTGGCTACCCTCGCGAGTTCCGAATTCTGATCGCCGATTTGCTCATTCGTCGAGCAAACCGCCTAACTGAAGACCACAGCCGCAGCGCGTTGGCCCTGGAACCAACTTCGCCGCGCACGCACCGCCAACGCCGCCAGCGAATCGCGACGTCCCACCGCATGCTTGAACCACCGGCCGAAATGCCGGACCGTCTCCACCCAGCAGGTGCCCTTGATGCCCAGCCGCTCCAGGATCGTCCCGAGCTCCGCCGGTATCATCCCCCCCGCCGTGCCCCGAAGCTGGCGTCCGGTCCAATCCAGCAGTGAAAGATATTTCTCGAGCGTCATCGGCAGGAAACCTTGATCCGACGCGCGGGCGACACGGTCGGCTCGCGACCGACATCGGCCTGCTTCGGCCGTCACTTTCGGGGTTGAGTCGATCGGGTTCCGGCCCGTGTCAGCGCTGACCTCGTTTTCCTCGAGACCGATCCCAGGCCCCTCCAGAAGAGTTAACTCACAGAGCCACTCATCGGCACTGCGCTGTGACGTCGGATGAAGTCGACTCGTGGATTGGCTCTCGCTCTCTTGTGATCCAACCCATTCCGACAGGTCGCTCGGCTCCAGCGCAGCCACGGCCGCCTGGAGCGATTGGATACGATCAAAGGCCGACGTGTGTTCGGATTCCTCCGGCGTCCTGGCGACGCCAGCGCGGATCGGATTGAGATCGACATAAATGCTGCACGCCAGGATCGCCGCCTCGTCGAGTAGCACCTGCGATTTGAATCGACCCTCCCAGAATCGGCCCGTACAGCCGTCTTCGCGATTGGCCCGCCGCGCGATCGGCTCGCTCAGACAGCGCATGAACCAGGAAAGGCTCGACAGCCGCTCACGCAGCTCGCTGACCCGGGCACGGTCCGACACAATCATGGCGAGATCGCATTCCGCAGGCTCGATGGGGCTCTCCGTCGCCGGGTCGCGAGGTGGATAAAGCCGTTTCCAGCGGATGGCAACCTCCTCGTCGCTCCAGTCCTGGACCAGGTCGGGCCGGCCACGCAACACGACGTGCAGATGATTGCTCATCACGGCATAGCCGCAAATATCGATCGCGAACACCGCTGCGAGCTGTTGCAGCCGCTCGCCAATCCACTCCTTGCGGTGCTCATGATCGACGCCTGAAACGGGATCGACGCCGCACAGAAAGGCCCTGCGGACACATCGCGCGATGCAATGATAGACACCGACTTCATCGTGGGTCACAATCTCGCGACGAGGATACGCGGGCATGAATTCGTCCTCGAACCAATCTTGCGTGCCGCAAAAGTGAACTGATCGCCCCTTCATTAGTGACTATTTGTATCAAGGCTGCTTGGCCTGTCAATAGACTGGTTCCTTTGCGGGCTCAGCTCTTAAGCTGCGCTTCCGAAAAGTGGGTATCTGCGATCGGCTCGTGCGATCGGCTCGTCTGCGATCGGCTCGATCCCAGAGCGAGTCGAGAATTCAAAACCAGCCAATGCGCCCTCCGGCTTCGAAGAGAAGCGATCGAGTTCAAGACCAGCCAATGCGCCCCCCGGCTCAGAAGAAACGGAGGGCGCGGACGCATGAACCAAGAAAAGGCGTTAAGCTCAACGAAATTCTGTTCCAGGAATACTGGCTCAGCCAACGACAACAAGTCGTTGTAATTGGCCAACGAAAGCAAAACATGAGGAATCACAATGAGCATCGGGATTTATTGAATCGACCAATGTGACAACCCACCAGGGGGTGGCTGGTTTTGAAATGCCCATAAGTGGCTGGTTTTGAAGCGCCCATAAGTGGCTGGTTTTGAAGCGCCCGGTGACAAACTGATGCTGGGTCAGTGAGCTTGTGGAAGCCGCGGGTGAGAAACGCTAGTATAAAGCATGGCTTTACGCGACTTCCGCGCCGAGGTGATTCATGACCGTGCTCGTCGAACTGGAACTGCCGAAGGATTGGCGGAAATTCCGCTTGCCTCGCGCCCTGCATGATCGACTCCATGAACTGCTCGACCGTCAGGATCGGGACGGCAAGTTATCGCGCCTGGAACGGCGCGAAGCAACCGCCCTGGCCGAGCTCGTGGACATGCTTTCGCTGATGCGCTTGCGGGCAGAACTCGCTACGAAGAATCGAAGTTAATGAGCCGGCATATTCCGGGCGCGCTGGCCCGGGCGGTTCGCGACCGCGCCGGCAATATTTGCGAGTACTGTCATCTTCCGCAGCTTTCACAGGAAGCTGCTTTTCATATCGACCACATTTCCCCGCGCTCAGTCAAGGGACCTTCCCATGCAGATAATCTCGCACTCGCATGTGTTACGTGCTCATTGAAAAAGGCCGCCAGGACTCGTGCTCGTGATGCGTTATCCAAGCAGATCGTCCCGCTTTTTCATCCCCGTCACGACCGGTGGAGCGATCATTTTCGCTGGTCCGGCAGTAAGTTGACGGGCCGTACGGCGACGGGAAGAGCCACCATTGTTGCCCTGGGAATGAATCGTCCGGCCATCGTTGCCATCCGGCGGGCCCTGATTGACCTGGGCCGCTCAATGCAGGGTTAGGACAAAGTTCGAAGGGTGCGCCCTTGGACATGCACTGTGTGGGGCGCCCTTGGACATGGGGGCGCCTGGGGGCGCCCGACAGGTCGCTCGGCTCCAGCGCAGCCACGGCCGCCTGGAGCGATTGGATACGATCAAAGGCCGACGTGTGTTCGGATTCCTCCGGCGTCCTGGCGACGCCAGCGCGGATCGGATTGAGATCGACATAAATGCTGCACGCCAGGATCGCCGCCTCGTCGAGTAGCACCTGCGATTTGAATCGACCCTCCCAGAATCGGCCCGTACAGCCGTCTTCGCGATTGGCCCGCCGCGCGATCGGCTCGCTCAGACAGCGCATGAACCAGGAAAGGCTCGACAGCCGCTCACGCAGCTCGCTGACCCGGGCACGGTCCGACACAATCATGGCGAGATCGCATTCCGCAGGCTCGATGGGGCTCCCCGTCGCCGGGTCGCGAGGCGGATAAAGCCGTTTCCAGCGGATGGCAACCTCCTCGTCGCTCCAGTCCTGGACCAGGTCGGGCCGGCCACGCAACACGACGTGCAGATGATTGCTCATCACGGCATAGCTGCAAATATCGATCGCGAACACCGCTGCGAGCTGTTGCAGCCGCTCGCCAATCCACTCCTTGCGGTGCTCATGATCGACGCCTGAAACGGGATCGACGCCGCACAAAAAGGCCCTGCGGACACATCGCGCGATGCAATGATAGACACCGACTTCATCGTGGGTCACAATCTCGCGACGAGGATACGCGGGCATGAATTCGTCCTCGAACCAATCTTGAGTGTCGCAAAAGTGAACTGATCGCCTCTTCATTAGTGACTATTCGTATCAAGGCTGCTTGGCCTGTCAATAGACTGGTTCCTTTGCGGGCTCGGCTCTTAAGCTGCGCTTCCGAAAAGTAGGTGTTTGCGATCGGCTTTGTCTGCGATCGGCTTTGCGTCTGCGATCGGCTTTGCGATCGGCTCGATCCACGATTAGATGGTCAAATGCACGAAGGCTCCGTGCCTCAGTAGCCGGCCTGCGCAATCGTGGCGGCGCTGCATCCGAGCCCAACGAGGAATTCGCGAAATTCTAGATTGATATGCTCTTCACACCGATGCACGAGGTAGTCCACATCTTGGATGACCTTCAGCACGGTGCCGCCCTTATCGAGCGGCTGCGGAGACATCCTCGGGCGATCGCAGTTGTGGATGCAGTCGTGTCGCCTTTGAAAGATCGCCCCGAACCTATCCTCGAACTGCTCGATCGCGGTTTCCTTGGCCTTGTTCTTGTCGTCATTGTTCATCGCCAGATATTCGGCCCGCAGAACGCCGAACAGCCGGATCTTGGCGTCTGGTCGTGACATCCAGGCGTCGAGGTGGTCGCGAAAGAACTTGTGCCCTTTGCGGAAAAACTTGTTGAACAGCGTCTGGATCGCCGACAGGCTGATGACGTTTTCGCGCTCCATCATCTTCCTTGCGGCCATCCTCCATCGCCAGTTTTCATTGTCGTACTCTTCAAGGACGGCTCGAATCGGGATCTTGATCTCATACACCCACTTCGGCAGCGCGATGGCAGGCTGCCTAGTCTTCGAGCTTGCAGTGGCCGCTACAAGGTCGGTGTAAGCATCGCAGAAGTACGCGTCCATCGCGCCAACGGCGAACATCCATGAGCTGCGCAGCAGATCGGATCTCAGCAGTTGCTCAGCGGCGTTCGCGTGAGGGAGAGGATCCGCAAGCGCGAGAATCGATCGGGCTCGGGCGATGTCCTCTTCGAAATGCTGAAGAGCGGTAGTTGGCACGGCGAGCTCCGGACGAACGAATCAGATGTGACCGAAGTCAATCCGCGTAACCGACCATCTCCTCGTTGTAGTGAATCCTCTTATCTTCGACGTCGTACCAGACGTTTCGATCTTCGGGGAAGACGACGTTCCAGAGGTCCACGATCTCTTCGGCCTCGAGCCCTTCCCTGATTTGTCTGGCAATCTCGCTGGCGACGGGAGCGGCGCTCTACAGGGCCGCCCGGGAAGATCTCAGCATGGATCTCCGGCAGGTCGGATGGCTTTGCCGATTCCACGCCCTTAGCCAGCTTTTCGGTGGCTTCTTTCCTTGAAAGCGCAGGCATATTAGGATCTCCGCTTCATGAACGCTTAGCCTTGAGCCTTCTTTGATTTTACCTTTGCTGCGCGACTCAGCCAATCCTCGTTGAGGGGAGACCTGTCAGCGCGGGCTCAGCGCGCAACCAAAACACTACTCCTCCTCGAGCAACTTCACGTCAAGCTCGGAGCGGAAGTGCTCTATCTCGCCGTCCCGAAGGGCCTGGAAAAACGTGTTGTAGTTCGACTCGGTCAGGAAATTGAATTGATAGCGGAGCGTGTTTCCTTCTTCCGCGAGGTGGGCGTTGACCCGCTCGAAATGAGCCAGGCCGAATTCGTTCTTCTTCCGGTTCTCCTCGGAGGGATCGCGCAATTCCCCTTAGTCCTTAATCTCAACGACCAAGACTCGATTGGCGAGCTTGATGAAGAAATCGGGATCGAACTTGCCGCGTTTCGGGCGAGTGCCCTTCTTCCTGGCGACGCCAGCGCGGATCGGATTGAGATCGACATAAATGCTGCACGCCAGGATCGCCGCCTCGTCGAGTAGCACCTGCGATTTGAATCGACCCTCCCAGAATCGGCCCGTACAGCCATCTTCGCGATTGGCCCGCCGCGCGATCGGCTCGCTCAGACAGCGCATGAACCAGGAAAGGCTCGACAGCCGTTCACGCAGCTCGCTGACCCGGGCACGGTCCGACACGATCATGGCGAGATCGCATTCCGCAGGCTCGATGGGGCTCCCCGTCGCCGGGTCGCGAGGTGGATAAAGCCGTTTCCAGCGGATGGCAATCTCCTCGTCGCTCCAGTGCTGGACCAGGTCGGGCCGGCCACGCAACACGACGTGCAGATGATTGCTCATCACGGCATAGCTGCAAATATCGATTGCGAACACCGCTGCGAGCTGTTGCAGCCGCTCGCCAATCCACTCCTTGCGGTGCTCAAAATCGACGCCTGAAACGGGATCGACGCCGCACAGAAAGGCCCTGCGGACACATCGCGCAATGCAATGATAGACACCGACTTCACCGTGGGTCACAATCTCGCGACGAGGATATGCGGGCATGAATACGTCCTCGAACCAATCTTGCGTGCCGCAAAAGCGAACTGATCGCCCCTTCATTAGTGACTATTTCTATCAAGGCTGCTTGGCCTGTCAATAGACTGGTTCCTTTGCGGGCTCGGCTCTTAAGCTGCGCTTCCGAAAAGTGGGTGTCTGCGATCGGCTCGTGCGATCGGCTCGTCTGCGATCGGCTCGATCCCAGAGCGAGTCGAGAATTCAAAACCAGCCAATGCGCCCTCCGGCTCCGAAGAGAAGCGATCGAGTTCAAAACCAGCCAATGCGCCCCCCGGCTCAGAAGAAACGGAGGGCGCGGACGCATGAACCAAGAAAAGGCGTTAAGCTCAACGAAATTCTGTTCCAGGAATACTGGCTCAGCCAACGACAACAAGTCGTTGTAATTGGCCAACGAAAGCAAAACATGAGGAATCACAATGAGCATCGGGATTTATTGAATCGACCAATGTGACTACCCACCAGGGGGTGGCTGGTTTTGAAGCGCCCATAAGTGGCTGGTTTTGAAGCGCCCGGTGACAAACTGATGCTGGGTCAGTGAGCTTGTGGAAGCCGCGGGTGAGAAACGCTAGTATAAAGCATGGCTTTACGCGACTTCCGCGCCGAGGTGATTCATGACCGTGCTCGTCGAACTGGAACTGCCGAAGGATTGGCGGAAATTCCGCTTGCCTCGCGCCCTGCATGATCGACTCCATGAACTGCTCGACCGTCAGGATCGGGACGGCAAGTTATCGCGCCTGGAACGGCGCGAAGCAACCGCCCTGGCCGAGCTCGTGGACATGCTTTCGCTGATGCGCTTGCGGGCAGAACTCGCTACGAAGAATCGAAGTTAATGAGCCAGCATATTCCGGCGCGCTGGCCCGGGCGGTTCGCGACCGCGCCGGCAATATTTGCGAGTACTGTCATCTTCCGCAGCTTTCACAGGAAGCTGCTTTTCATATCGACCACATTTCCCCGCGCTCAGTCAAGGGACCTTCCCATGCAGATAATCTCGCACTCGCATGTGTTACGTGCTCATTGAAAAAGGCCGCCAGGACTCGTGCTCGTGATGCGTTATCCAAGCAGATCGTCCCGCTTTTTCATCCCCGTCACGACCGGTGGAGCGATCATTTTCGCTGGTCCGGCAGTAAGTTGACGGGCCGTACGGCGACGGGAAGAGCCACCATTGTTGCCCTGGGAATGAATCGTCCGGCCATCGTTGCCATCCGGCGGGCCCTGATTGACCTGGGCCGCTCAATGCAGGGTTAGGACAAACTTCGAAGGGTGCGCCCTTGGACATGCACTGTGTGGGGCGCCCTTGGACATCGGGGCGCCTGGGGGCGCCCGACAGGTCGCTCGGCTCCAGCTCAGCCACGGCCGCCTGGAGCGATTGGATACGATCAAAGGCCGACGTGTGTTCGGATTCCTCCGGCGTCCTGGCGACGCCAGCGCGGATCGGATTGAGATCGACATAAATGCTGCACGCCAGGATCGCCGCCTCGTCGAGTAGCACCTGCGATTTGAATCGACCCTCCCAGAATCGGCCCGTACAGCCGTCTTCGCGATTGGCCCGCCGCGCGATCGGCTCGCTCAGACAGCGCATGAACCAGGAAAGGCTCGACAGCCGCTCACGCAGCTCGCTGACCCGGGCACGGTCCGACACAATCATGGCGAGATCGCATTCCGCAGGCTCGATGGGGCTCCCCGTCGCCGGGTCGCGAGGTGGATAAAGCCGTTTCCAGCGGATCGCAACCTCCTCGTCGCTCCAGTCCTGGACCAGGTCGGGCCGGCCACGCAACACGACGTGCAGATGATTGCTCATCACGGCATAGCCGCAAATATCGATCGCGAACACCGATGCGAGCTGTTGCAGCCGCTCGCCAATCCACTCCTTGCGGTGCTCAAAATCGACGCCTGAAACGGGATCGACGCCGCACAAAAAGGCCCTGCGGACACATCGCGCGATGCAATGATAGACACCGACTTCATCGTGGGTCACAATCTCGCGACGAGGATACGCGGGCATGAATTCGTCCTCGAACCAATCTTGAGTGCCGCAAAAGTGAACTGATCGCCTCTTCATTAGTGACTATTTGTATCAAGGCTGCTTGGCCTGTCAATAGACTGGTTCCTTTGCGGGCTCGGCTCTTAAGCTGCGCTTCCGAAAAGTGGGTGTCTGCGATCGGCTCGATCGCCGACGCCGTCGACGGGAGGCGTCGCCACGCCGATCTGCCGCAGGCACCGAGAGTTCACCCCCGAAGACCGCGAAAGGCTACGCCGGGCGGCCCTGGCTAGCCGGCCCTGGGAGTACTCGACTGGACCCCGGACGGCCGAGGGGAAGGCGAAGGTCGCGGCCAATGCCCGCCGGCTCGTGAAGGGCGAGCGGTCGGTCCGCCAGCTCCGGGCCGAGCTGGGCGAGATCCAGGCGTTGATGCGGTCGATGATCGGGGCCAGGAAGCTCGCAATCAACCCGGCGGGCGAATGAGCCGAGCATCCGGACCTCACCATGGAGTCCGAATCGTGAGCGGCCAGGCGAAAGCCTCCCGCATGTCGACGCCGACCCTCACGAAGAAGAGGAGGGCTTGCCGGAGCTCGAGGACGGCGAGGACCTCACGCGGTCTTCGAGCCGGCCGGACGAGACCGAGGAAGACCTCGAGGACAAGTACGAGACCGGGACATTCGGAGGGAGCCGATTCGGAGTGGGTCATCCCTACCAGCATCCGAATCCCCGCAGGAGATGGCCGCGGCCTTCGGCGACCTCCGGTGCCACGTCCGGGCGATCGAGCAAGCGAACTGCCGGTTCATTCGCCGTATGGAGTGCCTCGACCGGGGCCTCGACAAGTTACTGGACCGGGTCGAGGCGATCCGCGACGAGTTCGAGAAGATGGACGAGGACGATCACGATTGCCGAGACGCGGCAGTCCGATTCATCACCCCTGACCACGGCCGGACCGAGAGGCGACGGCGACGAGCCGACCTGGCGGGACTCTCACTGGCGGCTTGGCCTCGATCCACGGCCCAACCTGGGGGACGGAGACCTCGACTGTTTCCCTCGGTCTCCACCCCGGCGGTTATCTCGACGGTTTGATTTCCGGTGGTGTCCTGTGGTCGTTGAACGGCAGAGATCCGTCCGATCTCTCCCCTTGCGAAGGGGGGTTAGGGGGGGTGGACCCCGCCGGACGCGGCTCGACGCCCCGGAGACCCCCCTCGATCCCCCCTTTTCAAGGGGGGAAGGGGTCGCGCAATCACGCCGGGACACCACCCAACCCTCCTCAATTCGCCTATCAACCGAATGTGATCCACTGTAAGGATGCCATTCCAGGTAATTCCGTATGAGCCGTGTCACTCCGATGCCGTTGGGCCCGGCTCACCCGCCTGCCAGAGCCTGATCGCGCCGGCGTGGTCACATGTGGCGAGGGTACGGCCGTCCGGGGAGAAGGAGACGGCGTTGACGCGGTCCGCGTGCCCGACAAGTTCGAGGGTCATTTGGCCGTTGGCGGGGTCCCAGAGCCGGACCTTGGCATCGTCGCAGGCCGTGGCTAGGGTGCGGCCGTCGGGCGAGTAGGAAACACCCCACACGGCGGCGTCGGACCCCTTGATCGAAGCTCGTCTCGCCCATGTGGTCATATCCCAGAGCGTGATGCTTCCCGTATCATCGGCCGTGGCGAGGGTGCGGCCATCGCGAGAGAACGTCAGCGTCAAATTGGGCTTGAGGGACGCGAGGGAGAACCGCTCGGCCCCCGTCTCGGGGTCGATCCCCTTGATCGTCCGGTCATTGCTCGCCGAGACCAGGATCTTGCCATCGCGATCGAAGGCGACGGCGTGGGCCGAGTCGTGATGGCCCCGGAAGGTGAAGAGTGGGCGGCCGGTTTCCGCATCCCAGAGTCGGACTGTCTTGTCGGAACTCGCCGAGGCCAGCTTGCGGCCGTCGGGCGAGAACGCCACGGCGCGGACCCGGTCGGTATGACCCTTCAGCACCTTGAGCGGCTGATCATCCTTCAGATCCCAGATACGCACGGTCTTGTCGAAGCTCGCGCTCGCCAGCCTGGTCCCGTCGGGGCTGAATGCAACCGAGCTGACGAGCGCGCCATGCCCCCTGAGAGTGGACGCCAATGACCCATCCGTCGGATTCCAGAGTTTGATCAGATGGTCGTCGCCCGCCGAGGCGAGGGCTTTGCCGTCGGGCGCGTAGGCGATCGCCCAGACCTCCTTCTCGGCCTTCGCGAGTTCTGAGATCGACTCACGCTGCCCTTCGACGTGCCAGCGATGGACCTTCCCGTAGTCGCTCGCGAAGATCAGCAATCGCCCATCGCGCGTGAAGACCATCTCCTCGACATCCCCGGGTTTCCCGGGGAAGACCGCCCCTTTCCGCCCCGAGGACGTATCCCAGATGGCCGGGGCCAGGGCCAGGCCCCCGAGGGCGAGGGCCCGTCCGTCCGGGGAGAAGGCGGTGCGGAGATTGCCGGTCGCGCGTGTTCCCGGTATGCATTCGCGGGGCCGAGTCGATAGATCAACGATCAGGCAGAATGACGTCCGATCGAACGAAATGGCCGCAAGCCGATCGCCGTCGGGCGAGAGCTGGAACGTGGTAGCGGGAAACCGCGAGAAGGAAGCAATTTCCCGACCCGAGTCGGCCTCCCAGATTGCCAGGCGGCCCTGAAGCACCGTCGCCAGCCGCTTACCGTCCTGGATGAATGCCATGTCGAGGACAGCCCGGGACGCCGTCTCGATCGTCCGGATTGTCCGGCGCCTGGAAGGATCCCGGATCATCACCGACCCGGGTCGATCGGGCCCGGCGGTGGCCAGCTTGTGGCCGTCGGGCGAGAACGCCAGCGCGTCGCAGTCGATCGGCACGCGAGCCGGCGCAGGTTGCTCCGGTCCTCGCGACAGGTCCCAGAGTGCATATCGCGGGCGATTGTCATGATCCTCCCGGATCGCCAGCATGCGGCCGTACGTCGAGGACCGGACGCGACCCACGCGGCCGCGAGCCGCGGTCGGGATGGAGGCGAGCGGCCGTCCCGTCGCGGGGTCCCAGAGCTTGACTTCGCCGGGCGCGACGTCGGTCGAGGTCCAGGAGGTGAGGACCCGGCCGTCGGGCGAGAACAGCAGACCGCCGACCGCGCCCGAGTGTGCTCGCACCCTGGCCCGCTCCCGCCCCGCCGTCATGTCCCAGAAGATGAGGTCCCCCTCGCCGTCCCCGGCGACGAGGGTGCGGTCGTCGAGACCGAGGACCATAGTTGATATGGGGATATGATTGTCAAAAAGCAGGGAGGCGTCGCGCCGGGAAACCCGATTGAGGTAATGCCACTCGAAACCCCGCAAGTCGACCTGTCCGGCACCGGGCTTGAGCCCTTCGAGGACTTCCTGCGCGAATTCGGCTTGGCCCGAGTCGAGGGCCTGCCGGGCAACCTTGATCTGCGAGTCGTAGAGGAGCCGACGGGTCGCCGATTCATGATGATTGGCGAGGTCGAGGGCCGATTGGAGCTCGACGTTGTGGCGGCGGAGCATATCGGCCCGCCAGAGGACCCCGCCGCACAGGGCCATCATCGAGGCGCAGACGAGGGAGGCCGCCGCCGCCTGCCAGGGCTTCCGCCGGCACCACTTCGCCGCGTGTTCCCAGGCCGAGGTCGGGCGCGCCGGACGGGCTCGCCGCGGAGGAACCGGCCGAGGTCGTCGGCGAGCGACTCGGCCGACGGATACCGCCGCCGGGGGTCTTTCTCGAGGCACTTCAGGCAGATCGTCTCGAGATCGCGCTCGAGCCAGGGCCGGAGCGACCGCGGCGGGGCGGGGTCGGCCTCGACGACGAGCCGCAGCAGCTCGATGCGCGACTCCCCCTCGAACGGGGGCCGTCCCGTGAGGATCTGGTAGAGGATCGCCCCGAGTGCGTAGACGTCGGACGTCGCATCGACGTCGCGAGACCGTCCGAGCGCCTGCTCAGGAGCCATGTAGGGGGGCGAGCCCATCGACACGTCGGTCCGGGTCTCATCGCCGGCTTCGTCGGCGATCTTGGCGAGCCCGAAATCCGAGATCCGCGGCACGAACCTGTCGAGGTCGGGCTCCTTCGGGTCTCCCTGGAGGAGGATGTTCGACGGCTTGAGGTCGCGGTGGAGGATCCCCCGATCGTGGGCGTGCTGGACGGCGATCGCCAGCGACCGGATCAGCCGCGTGGCCTGCTCGGCGGCGATGGGGCCGGCCCTCGCCTTGAGCCAGGCGGCCAGAGTGGGCCCCTCGCAGAACGCCGCGGCGATGTAGCAGAGCGGCCCGACCTGGCCGGTGTCATGGACCTGGACGATGTTGGGATGGTCGAGCGCGGCCGCGGCGCGGGCCTCGCGGAGGAACCGCCGCCGCAGCGCCGGGGTCATCAGGACCTCGGGCCGGGGGACCTTCAGTGCCACCTCGCGACTCAACACCGGGTCGTGGGCCCGGAAGACCAGGCCGAAGCCCCCCTGGCCGACGCGCTCGATCAGCTCATATCGTTCGAACGAACCCGCGCCGAGGGGGACTCTCGACTCGGAGTCGCCTTCGTTTTCGAGATCGAACCGCGATGATCCCTTCGGGCCCCAGAACCGGACGAGCCGCTCAAGGAGATCTCCCATCCCTCGCAGGACTTCCGAATCGAAGTTCGCCTCGTCGATCATCTCCGGATCCGGGTCGGCCGCGGGCTCTCCCGTGGCACATTCCGTCCGAGGCGTCGCGGAGTCGAATGGGGATGAATCGAGGCTCACGGCTTGGCGTCCACCTGCCGTCGCAAGTGCGAGATGGCCCTCGCCCACTGCTTCCGCGCGGCGCCTTCCGAGATCCCGAGTTCCTGGCCGATCTCGGCGAACGTCCGGCCGTCCCGGGTGTGCCACTCCAGGATCCGGCGGTGGTGTTCGGGGAGGTCGGCGATGGCCCTCGCCAGGCCCTCGTCGCGCTCCTCCCGCACATGCCGGGTCATAACGGAGGTGGCCGTGTCGGCCACGTCGCCGGCGTTCGGGCCCAGCGGGATCTCGCGGTCGATCCGCCGCCGCTCGGCCCCCCGGTAATGCTGACGGATGTTGGAGACGAGATGGAGCATGATACCGCGCAGCCAGGCCTTGAAATCGTCCTCGGTCCCGCCCCGGAATGACTCGGCATCACGGCCGGCGGCGAGGAACGTCTCCTGCACGAGGTCGGAGAGCCCGACCTTGGTCTTGAGGGCGGGGTCGAGCGAGGCGGCGGCGATCGCCCCCAGATAGGCGCGATAGCTTTCCAGGATTCTTGCCACGTCAACCGACACGGGTGTCGCCGACATCTCACCACCTCGCATCGTGGCGGATCGCAACCGGAACATCCCTTCCCAAAACATCATTATGGCCAACCCACCTCGCGGTTTCAAGCATGCATTGAGGAGATTCTCAAGAAATATCGGAGACGCGCGGGCCGCCGGGCGATTTTTCTTTCCTAGGTGGATGGGGAGATCGACGGCGAGCCAACCAAAGGGCATAGCTTGCCTCGGCCAATTTCCAAAAGGTGTCAAGCGTTAGAAAGTTTTTACTCTCGCACTGGAGGATCACCATGAATGGATCCTGTAAATTCTTCGAGAGCTTATCATTGAAAACTGATGCAACGCGAATCGGCTTCGCTTTCGGCGTGTTGGTGCTCGCATTCGCGACGCCAGCGAGAACGAAGATGATTCGCACCCGGATGATGGCTGTCGCCGTCTTAGCGTTGACAATGGCGGGGGTGGATTGGAAGGTCCAAGCCGGAGTAGTTATCAACATCAATCAGGTCGGCTCCGACGTCGTCATGACGGGGTCCGGCACCATCAACCTGACGGATCTCACCTACTCCTACTCTGGCGGCAACTCTGCTGGCATCTACCCCAGCATTTCATCTTTGGAAATGGGACCCACATCAGGCGGGATCGTGGATGTGTACACATCGATCACTGGACCCACATCATTAGGCCCCGGAGGACCTGCATCAGCGACGTCCGGAGCCGGCTCTCTTTTCGGAATATACGAATCCAGCAGCTACCTTGAGGTCCCGCAAGGATACACATCCGGTGGTCAACTGTCGTCAACCGACACCTATTCTGGTGCGACCTTCAGCAGCCTCGGATTAACACCCGGAACGTACACCTGGAACTGGGGCACAGGAGCGAACGCCGACTTCCTAACGGTGAACATCGGCGTGGCCTCCGTCCCCGAGCCGACCAGCGTCATCATGCTCGGCCTGGGATCGATCGCTTTGATCGGCTGTGTGAGGCGCGCCCGCCGGCCGTCGAAATCGGCCGTAAATTGCTGAGAAATTCATCTTTCCTCGGTCAGCCGGGCGAGTTTTCTTTCCCTGAATAGTGGGGATAACCGCCACGAGCTGAGCCGATGAAGGCCTCAAGTTTGATTCCAAACGCATTGGGAAAGTCGACTTCGATTGATCTGATCGCCGCCATCTACATGAGTCACACCCGGGGAATCTTGATCATGAACCGTTCCGGATCGCGGTGGAATGGGCTGAGGCGCGGGCGAAGCTCCATCCCGGCTCGTCGGCCCGAGAGGCGCCACATTTTCGATTTCGGCTTCGATCGCCTCGAAGACCGCCGCTTGCTCGCGCATCTTGTTGTTCAAAATCCTGAGGTCGTGGTGGTGGCGCCCACTGATTCTACCGGGGTGGATTGGAATGAGACCCAGCCGACGGTTGCCCTCAGTATCGAGGCTCTTTCCAAAGACCTCGATGCCCCAGATCCGAACTCCCCGAACGTCCCAAGTAGTCAGGCGGGGACTATCGAACCGCTCGTTGTCGGAGTCGTGGCCGATTCGGGCGACATTCCCGGAACACCCGTGGATGTGACCCTGAACGGCGAATACTTAGTCGGAGGAGATTTCCTGGAGGGTAAAAGCGCGGATAACAGCGCTTCGGCGTCTCTGTCTTATGACGCCGGCGGCGGTTCCGTGTCTCTCTTCGATGTCTCAAGTAGTGGTGATAACTTCGACAACGAGTCTACGGGCTTTATTTCGACGACTTTCTCGGTTGCGATTGGTTCGACGTTCACAATTTCGGCGACAGTGTCGTCGTCTAGTAGTGGCGTACCTAAGCTTCTCCCCGATCCGTTTCCCCCCTTCATTCCGACGCCTGTCCTACAAGCCGACGCCTTGGGCTCGGAATTGATCACTGCCACCCTGCCGGCCGCGCCGACTGAATGGACCGGGAACGGGGCAGATGATCTCTGGAGCAATCCAGACAACTGGGCAGCTGACGTCGCTCCCCTGGCTGGGGATAGTTTGGTTTTCCCGGCCGGGGCCAATCAACTTAGCAACGAGAACGACTTGGGGTATACCTTCGGATCGATTACGGTCTCCGATGGTTACACGTTTTCAGGGGATCCGATCGACGTCAGCGGCGATTTCTCCTTCACGTCCGGGTCGTCCGAGCTCGACACCTCAGCGACCGTTGGCGGTGACACCAACGTCGACGATGGCGCCGCATTGACGGTGGGGGCCGGCACCACGCTCGATGACGGTTTCAACGTGACGGGGAACGGGAAGCTGTCGGTCTTGGGTACCGCCAATCTCACCGCCAACGCCTCTGTTGGAAGTGATGCCAGCGTCGACGTGGAAGGTACTGGAAGCCTGACGGTGGGAGCGGGGACCATCGCCAACATCGCGGGCAATGTCTCCATCCTCGGCGACCTGAATGTGGATGGCAAGATGGATCTGCTGTCCAAGAGCACCCTGAACGCCAATTCGAAGTTGAACGTGGCTGCTCTGGGTTCCGTGTCCATCGAGGATGGCGCGAAGTACCTCGAAGGACCCAACAGCGAAACCGATGTTCTTGGCGCCCTCAAAATCGCGCCTGGCGGGAATCTGACAGCGGCTCTGAACGCGACGACCACGTTTTCCGGCGATGCCACGTTTTCCAACTCGGCTTCGTTCCTCATGGGGTCCGGCAGCATCTTGCAATTGAATGATCGAGCAGTCTGGACCAATCCCAGTGGATCGACCACGACCGTCAACGGCAGCGTCACCATAGCCAACGGCACCAAAGTCACCGCTGACGCTGGGGCATCCTGGAAAGATGGGTCTGGCAGCAAGTTGGGCGTCTACGGCCAATTCATCAACAACGGCACATGGCAACTCGACGCGAATGGGAACGTGATCCTCGATAATGGTGGGTCACTGACATTGGGCGGCAAGGCAAATTCCAACGGAGACATCACGGTGAATGCCTCTTATGGTTCTTCTGATAACCAATTGACTGTGAACACCCAGTTAACGATGTCCGGCAAGAATGCACGATTGTACCTTGGCGCGAAAGATGTGCTTAATGGAACCGGATCCTTGGAGATCGGCCTCGGCGCCGCGTTCGACAATTATGGCAAGTCGTTGTTGCTGACGATCTCCGACGTCGATGCCATCACCGTGGAGCCAGGTGCGATTCTGGATATCGGTGGTACCCTCACCGAGGGGGTCGTCGGTCGGTTGACGGACGACGGGACCGTCATCATCGAACCCGGTGCGGTCTTCACCAACCAGACCGCGTGCACCATCGCGACCGGAGGCATCCTGAGGATCGCCGGCACCGCAACGATGGCGACCGGCTCATCCTTGGATAACGACGGAACACTAACAGTCGATCCCACAGGGATACTCGACATCTGGGGCGTAGTCACCAACGAGCCTAGTTCCACTTACAACGATAAGGGCACCGTCAAGATCGAACCGGGTGGGAGCCTGAGTCTCCCATCAACGTCGTTGACCACGTCAACCTCGGTCAGATCCGGCGCGAAAAGCGGCTCCATCTACGGCCAGCCTGAAACCTTCACTGCGACTGTTTCGAGCGCGGCGGTGGCGCCATCCCGACGGGGACCGTCCAGTTCCTGATCGACGGCGTCGACTTCGGCTCGCCCGTCACGCTCGTCGATGGCGTCGCCACGAGCATCTCGACCTCCTCGCTCGCCGCCGGCCCGCACACCGTCACGACGATCTATTCCGGTGACGCGACCTACCCGATGAGCGGCGACGGTAGCCTTTCACTATCGATCGCCAAGGCAGTGTTGACCGTCACCGCGGCCAACCAGGACATCAACCACGGTGACACCATCACCGCCTTGACCGACAAAATCACCGGGTTCGTCGATGGAGACGGGGCGGGGGTCGTCAGCGGCTCGCCCGGGCTCTCGGCGCCATCCAACGCCCCGAACGCGGCCGGCGTCTATCCGATCACGGTCGGCCTCGGCTCGCTCACCGCGGCCAACTACTCGTTCCAGCTCGTGAACGGCAACCTGACGGTCCACCCCAAGGTGACCGACGTCCGGGTCGAGTGGGGATCGAAGTCGATGTCGATCCTCGGCCTCGCCCGCGACCTCCCCTTCATCGACATCACCGCCATCGACGTCGTCTTCAGTGATGACGTGACGGTCGCCAAGGCCGACCTGGCGATGACCGGTGTCAAGGTGCCGTCCTACGCCTTCAGCGGCTTCAGCTACAACGCATCCAAGGACGAGGCGACCTGGACCCTCCCCGCGGCCATCGGCATCGACCGCCTGAACCTGGCCGTGAGCGGCGTGACTTTATCGGGCACGTCACCGGTCATCTCGGCCCCGGTGTTCCAGGCCGGCATCACCGTCCTGCCGGGGGACGTCGACGGCGACGGCGCGGTCTCGGCGGCCGACGCGGTCCAGGTGCGGAACCTGGCCAACGGCGGGATCTACGCCTGGTGGGGCGACATCGACGGCGACGGGATTGTCGACCTCGCGAGCGACTTCGCCCAGGTTCGCAAGCGGATCGGGACCAGCCATGCCTGACCCGGCAGCTCACGTCGCAGGAACGGCTCGCCGTGATCTGATCAACCTCATTAACTCGACGAGAGAATCATCTCCATGCGATCCATCGTTCGGGCCCTCAAGACGAAGCTCATCGCGGCTGCAGTGCTCATCCTCTCCGCGGCGGCGACGCCGGCCCGCGCCGACCTGATCCTCGACGTGATCGCCGAGCCCTCTTCGGCCGCGGCCGGCCAGCCCGGGACCTTCGACATCGTCGTCCAGGACGATTCGACGTCAACCGAAAGCGTCTCGATCGGGGGCTTCTCGGTCGACGTGACGGTGGCCCCCGGCTCGGGCGTGACCTTCACGGGGATCGACGCCGTCGCGTCGACGTCCTACATCTTCGACGGCAACAGCCTGGGCTTCTCCGGCACGTCGACCGAGGACGTGGCCAGCGGCAACGACTTCGCGGCGACCGGCGGGACCGAGCTCACGCCGGGGGGGATGGCGTACACGCTGGCGCGGGTCAGCTACTCGATCGATCCGGGCGCGACTCCCGGGTCGATGATCCCGGTCTCCTTCGTCCTCCCCGGGGACGCGACCTCGCTCTCGGATGCCGACGGCGACCTCCTCGTTTTCACGCCGACGGCGGGCACGATCACCGTGATGCCCGGCGGGGCCGTCCCGGAGCCATCGAGTCTGGTGTTGATAAGTCTCGCCGGCGTGGCGATCCTGGGAACCAGGTACCGGGCTGGCCGCAGCCTGGGATCTGACCGCTAAAAGAAAACTCGGGGCCGACCACGGCCTTAGCCGCGGCCGACCCGAGCGCTCCGTGATTGTCATCGCCGGATGAATCGTCCGCGGGCGAGCAGGCCGAGCGCCGCCGGGTAGCCGGCCGCGAGGCCGACCACCGCCCCGACGAGGCCCGCCGAGGACAGACGAGGCCCGCCGAGGACAGGCCGATCGCGCCGCAGGAAAGGCACGCGAGGGAAAGGCACGCGAGGACAGGCACTGCGCTGGGGAAAGGCACGCGAGGACAGGCACTGCGCTGCGAGGAGAGGCGTCACGATGGGTAAGGGGACAGGTACGAGAGAGGTACGAGAGGACATGAGGGCGGGCACGAGAGGACATGCACTGCAAAGTAGAGGGCACCCGGGAGATGCATCGTAAGAAGCGGCAGCGTTAAGATAGGCTTGGTGGAGGGGGCGGCAGGCCCCAAGACGAGACGGGACCGTCGGTCTTACGCGAGGGATGGACGGTGTCAAGAGAGCATGAGTTCCGAAGGAATAACGCAGGCGCTATCGTCGAGATACGGCCAATTGCCGCATGGCGGGAGCGGATTGGCCCGAGGCGGTTTACTCACGAATTGTAATTGCCGTTGGCAGGACGACCGGTATCCGGACGAGGGCGTAAGAAAACATCCTGATTCGCATCGAACCCAAGTCGCAGCCCGGAATCACTTCAAGCTGGACAGCCGGCGAGGTTCACCAGATGTCGCACTCGCAACTTCCTGGCAAGCTCCTGGAGTTTCGACCGGCTGCCAGCAAAGAAACGGCCCAGCAGTCGGCCGCTGCGAAGCACTTCGAGCCGGGTTGTCCACTTGGCCGCCGAGAACCCCAACCGATCGAATACGCCAGCCAGATCAGCCGAGATCGCCGCCTTGCCGTCGCGAATGGTCCGGCCCGTGTAATCGACCAGGAGAAGATAGCTGCCCAGCGAGAAGCCAGCGAGCATCCCTTCGCGGCCCGAGTCCAAGCCGCGGCGATCCTCGATCGGACAGAGCCACAACGACTCTTCCAGGCCCGCCGCGGCCACCGAGCCCGCCACGCTTCCCTCTTGCGCGGCGGCCAGGTCGTCGATACGGCCTTGCTCCCCGGCGTGCTCGGCCCGCTGCTTGATCGACGTGTAGTCGCTAGCTTCTGGCGCTTGTGCGATGCCAGCGGCGACCGGGTTCAAATCGATGTAGGCACACACGGCCAGAAGCGCTTCGTCATCGAGGATTCCTATACTCTTATACCGACTCTCGAAAAAAGCTCCCGTCGCTTCGTCTTCCCGGTTGGCCAGCCGCGCCAGCGGTTCCTTCAAGCATTTCATGAACCAGCCGATGTTTTGCAATCGCTCGCGCATTGTCGCGACCCAGTGCGGGTCGTCGAGCCGCTGCTTGATCCAGTCGGCGGAAACCGGCAGGATTCGACGCAGGCTGTCGCGGGGCGGAAAGAGCCGGCCCCATCGCTGCACGACTTCCTCGTCCGACCAGGCGGCGGCGACATCGGGATCGATTCGCAACAAAAGGTGCAAATGGTTGTCGAGCACCGAAAAGCCGCCCACGCCTACAGCGAAGATCTGAGCGAGCTCCTCGATGCGCTTTTCGAGCCACTCGCGGCGATCGGACGTTCCTTCGCCGAGCAGAAAAGCGCGGCGGACGCAGCGTGTAATGCAGTGATACCAGCGAGTAACCGAGACATCGATGAGCCGAGAGCGAGCGATGGCCATGGTGTGCCTCCTGAACCTGATCATCCGGCCACAATATACGGATCACCAGAACAGGTGTCAAGATTGCTCAATTCTCGATTTCGTTTTTCCTCTTGCAGTACATGCTTTTATGCTTTTACAGTGCATGTCCAAGGGTGCTTCTTTTTACAGTGCATGTCCAAGGGTGCTTCCTTCTTTTACAGTGCATGTCCAAGGGTGCTTCTTTGGATGGAGGACTTTGGCTATCGATGTTCCCTGCGTTTTTTCTTTTCCCTGCCTGGGAAACGAACGTTCCGCGCAGGCGATTAGGTTCCTGAAATCCCTGGCTGCGGGACTCACGTGTCACGAACCGTGTGGGCTACCCGCGATTCTCGCATGCCTCACCGCTATCTGCCCAGTCCGATAAAGCCCTTCGCAAAGCGCTGCTGCATCCGGATTTGTCGAAAGCCGGGAAACTGACCTGCCGCGCTGGTGTGTCCGGCGGGTATGTTGTGTGCTCTTTACTCAGCTAACAGGCATGGGCCGATACGGTCGTTCAGCTAAGCGACGACCTATCGCGAGACAATGGACGGGCAGTGCACGCATGGAATCACCGGTTGAAATGATATTCGCCGATGCCCTTGGTGGCCTAAGCAAAGTGAAAGCAGGATCGGTGCAGGTGTGCGCGACGTCGCCACCGTTCTATCTGCTGCGGTCCTACGGGACAAAGTCAAAATGGCCGGACGGCTGGGAAGGCGAGACTCGGCCACGAGGATCACCCCAACGATTTCATCCGACACCTGCTTTTCGTGTTCGACCAGGTGTGGCGCGTGCTGAAGGACGACGGCTGCTTGTGGGTGAATCTCGCCGACACGTACAACAACAAGCAGGGGAAGAAGGGGACAACCAACGCGCCGGACGGATCGAATGGCCGCTTCGACGCAGGCGGCAAACGGTACGCCGACAGCCTTCGCGCCCAGCCGGAATTCTTCAAGCACTTCATTCCCGGCATCGCTCATAAATCGGAGCTTGGCGTCCCGTTCCGATTCCAGATGGCCATGACCGACGGCGCGTTTCGGCAGTTCATCGGCAGCACGGAGGGGCCGCAATGGATTTGCCGCCGCACGGTGATCTGGGCCAAATCGCTGGTGAAGCTCAAAACCCAGGTTGGCGAAGGAACGGCCATGCCGGAACCGACCAAGGACCGGCCATCGCGAAACTACGAATTTCTGTTTCTGTTCTCGAAAAAGCCTGACTACAAATTCGACCGCACCGCCATCGATATCCCAGCCCGCAAAAGCTACAAGAAGGGCGACCGCGCAAACGCGGGTTCCGTGTGGGAGACGGATTTCCTGACCGAAACCGAGCCGGGACCGCAGGGCGTTTGGCGGATCAACCAGGAAGCCTCCCGTTATCCTCACGTTGCCATCTGGCCGCGCGAATTGGTGCGGCAGATGATCCTGCCGACGACGAGTGAAGGCGACATCGTCCTCGATCCGTTCGCCGGCAGCGGCACGACCGGCGAAGTGGCAGCTGATCTCGGCCGCAAGGCCATACTCATCGAGTCATCCAAAATTGCGCAGGCCGCAATGAAGGACCGAATCGCGACCCAAACGCGCAGACAGGTTGTTCCTGTAGCCACAAGGCGGAAATCACCCGCGTGACCCGGCCAAGGAGGGCTTGGGGATGGCGAAGCAGAAAAAGCCAAAAGGATCGCCGTTCGGCGAGACATCGCGCGTCGAGCTGCTTGAACAACATCTGGACGCCTTCGGCGAAATCAACCCCGCCAACGCCTGGCGGTTCGTGTATGAAGAACTGCTCTGGTTCGACCGCAGCACCGGCCTCGTTCATCTCTACGAAAGCGACAAGGTGCGTCCCGGCCGGTCATCGTGGTATGCGCAGCATTGCGTTCACCGACCGGCTGGCCCAGCTTTTCGATGTCGATCGGCCCGGTCTGAAACACAAGATCGACCGGCTGTTCCTGGCGTGCCTTGAGCGGTTGGTGGAAGGTAAAGCGAAATTGCCGGGCGCTGCTCCCATTGTCGCAGCCGTGGCGGAGGTCGGGGACGAGCTGGGGATTGATCCAGGCGTTGTTGAAGAGGCCGGCCAGGTCGCCGCGTCGGAAGATTTCATTCCGTACGCGGAACTGCTCGCCGAGGTCACCGAACTGCTGATTAGCCGCGCCGGCATGGACGACGCGGTGGCGGCGAAACTGGCCCGAGAAATCGTTGACCGCGACAGGTTCATCTCACATTCGGCAGCAACCGCCAGAACGTGCTTGGCGAGGGATTCGAGGATCTGCTGAGAATGCTCGCCGTCCGGGTGGCCAAGGTCCCTGCGGAGAAAATCATCCTGCGCAAAAAGGCGAACGAGCTTCCCGGATTCCAGGGGAAACTCGATCAACCCAGGCGCATCGAGTCACCCGACATCGCGATCGTCCAGGGCGAACGTACCGGCCTGCTGTCCACGGTGAAATGGTCGCTCAGGCATGACCGCCAGAAGCAACTGTCGGATGAGCTGGATTGTTACGTTCGACTGCTTTCGCAGGACGTTTTCCCCGAGTATGTGCTGGTCACCAACGAATACGACCCCGGCAGGCTCAAGAATTCATCGAACCTGGCCAGTCGCGGCAAGACGGTGGACCGCATCTATCACATTAACCCGGCGCTCCTTGTCGAGGTGCTTTCCGACGTGCCGCAGTCAGCCGCCGAAGTGCAGGAACTCATCGACACGGATCGGCTGCGGTCGCTCGAAGATTTCCTCAATGATCTTGGCCGCTGGCGCGGTGCTGTGAAACGCTCCAAGGCGTAGCCGAGATTCGTGGATCGAAGGCCCACTCATCGAGCACGTTCCATCGCCATTACGGTGTTCGCCGGTGGACGGTTGCATCTCCGGGGCCGCATTCTATGTTAGAACGCAGCCCCGGAATGGTTGCCGCAGGTCATGGATGGTTTTCCAGCCTTTGAATTACGTCCTGGCAAAGGACAGCTTACGAGTGCCAGCCCGAAAATCCGCCGCGCATTATGACCGCCGCGCCGACGAACGGGGACTGACCTGGCTTGGTCCGTTCCTCCGCAATACCAAAGTGCTCACCGGATGGCGATGCGGGCGGGGGCACGAATTCCAGGCGTGTTACAACAACATCGACCAGGGCATGGACTGCAAGTTTTCCGTGCGCGAAGACAACGGCCAGAATCAGCGGCACGGACCGGCCGATTACCACGCCCTTGCTGAGAAACGTGGCATTTTCTGGTTGGGACCGGTGGTGAACTCGGCGTTGGATCACACGGTTTGGGAATGTGCGGACGGGCACCGATGGAGTGCGCGCTTCAACGCGATTCAACAAGGCACGGGATGTGCCAGGTGCGGCCATGAGCGGCGAGCAGCCAGGGTCAGGAGACAGCCGGCGGAGTATCATCACCTGGCAACGGTACGCGGATTCACGTGGTTGGGACCGACGGTTGGGTCCTCGAAAACGATGACCGAATGGGAGTGTGCAACCGGGCACCGCTGGTGGTCAACCTATAACCGCATCGACCAGGGAAGCGGCTGCCGCCGGTGCTCCGGCCTGTCACCGCTGACGCCCGTGGATTTCCACGCGCTGGCAGCCCGGCGAAGCTTTGTCTGGTTTGGAACGGAGCCCGTTAATTCAAGGACGCGAACAGACTGGAGGTGCAGCCAGGGGCATGAGTGGCGGACCACGTACACGTCGATCATGGGCGGTAGCGGGTGCCCGGACTGTTCCGGCAACCTTCGCAAGACGATCGAGGAATTCAGTCGCGTCGCGGAAGAACGCGGTTTCCTTTGGCATGGCCCGCTGGTTCCAAACAGCAAGACCAAGACGGAATGGGAATGCCCGGCTGGCCATCGCTGGTTCGCACCTTTCAACGCCGTCCACCAGGGTAATGGCTGCTGGGAGTGCTCCGGCTTGATGCCCAAGACTCCGGACGACTACGGCCTTCTGGCTGCTGAGCGTGGATTCCTATGGGACGAATTGGTGGTCGCCAACACCAGCGAAAAGTCCAGGTGGAAGTGCGCGGCGGGTCACTTATTCATGTCCTCGTACAACACGATCAAGGCAGAGCAC
The DNA here is from genome assembly GCA_963818265.1 of uncultured Planctomycetota bacterium. Lineage (GTDB taxonomy): Bacteria > Planctomycetota > Planctomycetia > Isosphaerales > Isosphaeraceae > CAWFRS01. The sequence goes on from CAWFRS010000002.1 coordinate 479,455, forward strand.
GGATGCCCGTATTGCCTCGACATGGTGAACGGCGCGCATGTCTCCAGGAACCAGAGGACTCTCTGTGAAATGCTGGGCGGCGAGCTGAACGGGGCGAAGGTAGGCCGATTCATCATCGATGTCACCAAGCAAGTTGGAAACGTGAAGATCGCGGTCGAATATGACACCTGGTTCTATCACTCGGCTAACCTCGAACGCGATCGCCGCAAGGATCAGGCGCTGCTGAATGATGGATGGTCCATTGTTCGCATCCGAACGGAAAACCTGTTGCCGACGCCGACACAGCTTGAAGAAGCGATAGCGGCGCTGGTCCGGGGAGAGAAGTACGTGGATATCGAGCTCGCCGATTGGGGGATTGGCCCACGGGCGCCCTGGGCACAGGACGATATCGACGATCCCCTGTTCGGGACGCTTGGCGACCGTCACCTCATCCACTAGCTGTTAACTAAATCTTTACCCTACTATACCTTCTCGGGGCGATATGCAAAAATCCCTATTATCGCCATAAATCGCCACCCATCATAAGATGGCATACGTATATATATCCTGCACACACATGACCTGAGAATAATCCGCTAACCAATAGAAAAGGTGTCACAACGAATTCTTGGCGGTCACGCATATTTTGGACACCCCTAAGCGCTGCTGCGGAGCGCTTGACGATGAGAAATGTCGTCCTACTGCGTGAGGGTGTCGATGCCGGTAGCGGCGGCATTCAAGGCCCGCCGTTCAAAGACGGATCGTTCGATTTCGGGAGGCTTCGCGGTGTCAGGGAGGCTTTCCCGCATCAAGCTTGGTTTTTGGTTTTTCGACGGGATGGGAAGGGAATGAGTTCAACTATTGCGATCTCGTTTGTTTCGGCCCCCATTGATTCGTCTAGAGACTTATCGAACTTATCCCCATTGATCATTGATTCGTCTAGAGACTTATCGAACTTATCCCCATTGATTCGCCCCAACTACCGAAAACCAAACCCGACCCCGCGCAGCCTGGCGATCGCCTGAACAGCGCCGGCACGCGGCGATTGAGGTCATGTGGGTCAAATCGGAAAGGAGCTACGAGCACCGTGCCGGATACGTCGCACCCATACGGTATCGCCGATGATAGAAAAAAGGATGCGAAAGACGCCGCGGCGTTTGCCGTGAAAAAGAATTCTCAGCACTCAACCCAGCGCTCGGGAGTCGTGCGTCGAAACCGGGCAGCGGGTTGGTCGTTTAGCCAAGCTGCTAATGGCGCGGGTCAGGCCGTCATGCCATCGTTGGGCGGCGTCTGCCGACCGCTCCGCGTACCAGCGTACTGCCTCCATCGCCGCGTCATCGGCGGTTGGCGTGACGATGACATACATGGTAGGTCATTGGCGGCTGTCGTTAATGATCCCCTGCATCTCGGCCAGCATCTCGGTGGCAGGTCTGCCGATCCCAGCCTTCATCTCGGTGACGGCTCGCCGAGTGATTTCCAGCTCCTCGGCCTGTTCCTGTTTGAGCTGCTGGACAAGCAGGGATGCCGCATCGGTCATGGCGTCGTCGAACGTGGCGTAGCGGCCACTCATGACGGCGGCCTGGATCGAGCTGTCGATGTCGGGGGGTAAATGTATGGTCATCATACGCTGTCTCCTGTGCCGGCCAGTTTAGCATGGCGAGCGGAGTTCGCCAGGTTCGTGCGGTCTGGTGCCAGGGGCGGTTTCATTCTCCCGAATTCGGTTGTCAGTCAAGAATCAAACAGCCCCCCCGCGGCACTTGTGATTCGCACGCGACTTGCGTATTATTATTTCAGTAGAAACTGTTTGACCCGACAGGGCAGAATTAACGTGACGCTCACACCAGCGGCCAAGAAGTTCGTGCTTCACTGGGGCGAGATGGGTCAGGCCTGGGGAATCAACCGCACGATGGCCCAGGTTCATGCGCTGCTCTTTGTGGCGCCGACACCACTTGATGCCGAGGAAATCAGCACGCTCCTCGACGTCAGCCGCTCCAACGTTTCGACAAGTCTTCGCGAGCTGATCACATGGGGCGTCGTGCGGCGCGTCCATATTATTGGCGATCGCCGTGATCGGTTCGAGGCACTCAAGGATGTCATGGAGACCTTTCGCGTCATCATGGCGGAGCGAAAGCGGCGCGAGATGGATCCGACCATCGCGCTGCTCGAGCATTGCGTTCAGGAGGCCAAGCTCGGCGACTCGGCCGATGCGTACACCCGCGAGCAACTCGAGAAGATGCTCGAATTCACGCGGATGGTCACGCACTGGTACAGCCATATCGACAACCTGTCGACCTCGGCCCTGCTGCGGCTCTTTCGCGGGGGCGCCATGCTCTCCAAGGTTTTCGGACGGGGCAAGGTCAGCGCCGCTGCGCTCTCGAGCGATCAAGAGAAAGCGGGCGCGGGTTCGCTGTCGTGAGAGGGCTGTTTCATTTGCCCCGGGTGAGCGAGACTCTGGCGTGCTGCCGAGGCACTCGGCTCGCGGGACGCTCGCCTCTGTCGAGCTGACGGGGCACTCGGCTCGCGGGACGCTCGCCCTCCCGGGGCTCTTGGGAGAGCGAGACTCTGTCGAGCTGACGGGGCACTCGGCTGTTGGGAGAGCGAGACTCTGTCGAGCTGCCGAGGCACTTGGCTCGCAGGACGCTCGCCCTCCCAGATTCGGTTGTCAGTCGAGAATGAAACAGCCGCCGTGGCTCTCATGAGCGATAAGAGTGTGTCCCAAAAGGCACGGATAAGTTAGCCCCGAAGGGGCTCAACAAAACAGTCCAGGGCATCCGCCCTGGGGCGGAGGCGATTCCGAGACCAGAGAAGGCCCGCGAGCCCTGAAAGGGCCGAACATCATCGCGTTTGTCCGGCCCTTTCAGGACGTGCGATTCATGATGTTCCTACGGCCAACAGGGCGTTGCCTTGGACTGATTTGTTGGACCCCTTTGGGGCAAAAACGTCCATGTGTCAGCCGCCCTGGTCAAGGCTCATGCAGGCTCGCCGTCAGACTTCTCGGACAGACTCTTAAACGATCCGTCGAACCGGGAGCTGCCGTCCGGCGCTCGTTCACATCGGCGGGCCGCCAGTCGACGGCGGCGGAACCTTGGCCTTGGGGCGAGCACCGCCTCGCGGCGGAACCGGCCCGGGCCCGGGCCCGGGCGCGGGCATCGGCGCGGCGACGGTGGGGGCAGGGGCTGCGCCCGGTGCGGGAGCCGCCGCCTTGGCCGCCGGCGGGGGCTGATCGCCCATCAGGGCTTTCACGGCCGCTTTCTGGGCGGCTTTCTTCTTGGCCTCGGCGACGGTTTTCGATTTGATTTCGGCGCGCCCTGATTGAAGGGCTTCGGTGTAGGCACGGAAGGCATCGTCATCCAGGTAGCGGTCGATCATCGATTGCACTTCCGTGATCTGGGCCTGCGCTGTCTTCGTGAGAATGGCCATTTTGAGATCGGCCTGCCGGTGCGCCGCATCGTCCTTTAGATCGGTCAGCCGCTTGGCGAACTGGTCGCGCGGCGTCAGCCGGCCGAATTCCTTGAGCTCGGCCTCGAGGCCGTTCCAGTCTCCGCCCTCCAGACGCGCTTTCATCCGTGATTCAAGCCGGGCGCGCAATGCGACCAGGTCGACAACCTCGTCGCGCAGCGAATCAAGCTGCGACTCGAGGGCGGCCGTGAGGGGCTTCAGGTCAACCGAGATCAAGAACTCCTCCGAGCTTTCGCCCGGCATGACGGGCAGCTCGACGATCGGTTCGACGTTGCCGGAAATCAGGCGCAAGATGACCAGTTCGCTGGCGAAGCCCGGCTTGAGCACGATCCGGCCCGCGCGGTCGGTGGTGCCCAGCTCGCGAGGCTGCCCGTCCGGCGGCATTCGTGCGGTTAACGTGTAGCCCGCGGCCGGTGCCCGGTCCTTCCCCGTCACGAACCGCAAGGCGAGCGGGCTGTGTCCCGGCTTCATTCCGAGCGCCACCAGGCTATTGGGCCGGGTGACCTTCTTCGATAGCGGGTCGCGGAGCGCCGAGACAATCGCACAGCGGGCCACTGGGCCTTCTAGCGACTCAACCTGAAGATACGTGTGCTTGATCGCCGTGATCTGAACCTTGCCATCAAGCCGCGAAACCAGGCGCAAGGGTTGGAAAACGGCCCTCTTCTCGACGACGGCTCCCACCTCACTGGCCGGCGCGATCATCGAGCCCTGCACGGTCAGAAGTGCCCGGCCGCCTTCCTCGCCGGTGATCAGGGCCGTCGGGTTGAAAAGGTCGCGCGCAAAAAGCAACATGCCGCGCGGTGCATCAGCCAGCGTCGAGACACGCCGCAGTTGGGGCGGGCTCAGCCGCTTTGTGGCCGTATCGAACTCGCGGCCCGAGAATTCCAGGCCCGAGCCGGTCGCCGACCGCGCGATCCGGACGACCCAGACCTTGTCGAACGCCGTCAGTGCGCTGAATGCATCGGCCTCGAGCGTCGCGAGGTCGGCCTGCGAAAGAGGGCTCGTCGCCTCGGCCACGGTGACCGCCCAGGCCGAGCCGATGAACCGGCGCACCGAGCACCTGCCACTCGCGAATCAGGTCGCGCGCTTGGCATCGTCGATCCGCGCCGATGGATCAGTCCCGACGTGCACCGAGATCCGGTAGGGCCGGCGTTCCAGTGGTTCAGTCGCGGCCGCACTGGCCGCCGCCGATTGCGGTGGTGGCGCCGCCGGTGCCGCCGCGGGCTGTTTGGACGCCGCGGCAGGCGCGGAATTCGCCGCAGCCGCAGCCGTCGTCTTCGCCGGGGCCGGGGCCGCGGCGGCTGCTGGCGGCTGGGCCGGGGCCGCTTGCGGCGGTTGCGGCGGCGGCTTCTGGTCCTGACCCGATGTCGCAAGCGGCACGAACAGCCAGGCCGCGGTCGCGAGAACCGCCATCACGACCCGGCGTCCGAGTCTCACGGACTGGTCCAGCGATCCCTGGCGATCCATGGTGCGATCTCCCATGTTGCAATTGTGTCGTAAAGATCGGTGGCGCTCTTCGGCGGGCCCGTCAGGCGATCGCGCCAGGCGTAATGGTCGGCGACTTGCCAGAGCGGGATGACGGGCAGCTCGTCACGCGATTCGCGATCGATCTCGATCACCAACCCGCGCAGCTGGCCCAGTCACCGGCCCGTTCGAGCTGCAATAACAGTTGAAGGATTCGGGGGCTCGCCGCGGAAGCCAGGCCGTTGGTATCGGCGGGTGCGTCATATCCGGGGCAAAAAAGCAAACCCGCGTTGAATACGGGCTCGTCGCAGCGCAGCACGCGGTAGGCCATATCGAACCGGCGGCCGGCGCGGAGCTCTTCTTCCATGCGCGACGGGGCGATTTCGGCCGTCGCGATTTCGAGCCCCGCGGCACGAAGCGCATCAGCCAGCTTCGGCACGATCGCCCTGACTTCCGGAATGCCCGGATATTCGAGGTTCAGCTTGATCGGGGGCCCGCCGAGCTCCTTGCGGGCGGCGGCGACAAGCATCTTCGCAAGCCAGGGGTGCCATTCCAGCGGCTTGACCGCCGCGGCGTCGGCGTAGCTCCCCCTGGGAAAGACGCCGTCGGCCGCCAGATCGCGGTCGTTCAGCGGATGTTTGAGAAGATGGTCTTCGAGCAGCCCCTTGCGATCGATGGCGTAGGAAAGAGCCCGCCGCAGGGATCGACTGCGCAACGCCGGGTTGCGGCCGTCCAGGGCGAGCACGTGAACCAGGGGCTGCGTGTACGTGCCCACCTTGATCTCGGGCGCGTTCGAGAGTGACGCGACCTGGTCGGGCGGAACGTGATCGATCAGGCTCACCTCGCCCCGCAAAAGTGCGCCCGTCGACGACTGGCCGCGCGGCAGCACCTGTTCACGCAGCCGCTTGATCTTGCGGGTGCCAGGAGCCGGCTGCGCGGGGCTCGACGGCGCCGCGTCGGCACTCGCCGCGGTCTCGAGATCGGTTCGCAGCCGCAGCTCGATCGCGCTCGCTGCTGGCCGAGAAAGAGCGGTACGGACCATCGCTCACGAGCGAGCGATCCCGGCTGGCGGTCGCGATGCGGCCGTCAATGCCGGCGTGAGCCGGCCCGACTGGCCCTCGCAACCAGAGGCCGATCTTGAGCGGCACGTGGTTGAGCCGGACCTCAAGCCGCGTGTCATCGGCGACCTCGACCCGGTCGAGCAAGATCGCCCAGCGGGCCTCGTAGCGCGGTGAGTGCGGATCGGAGCGATCGATCAAATCGCGGGCGACGTCAATCGCCGAGGCCGACCGCGAGCCGTCGGACCAGCGCACGTTCGAGCGAATGCGAATCACGAGCCGCCGGCCCAGGTCGGACGCCTCGATCGAAGAGGCGAGCTGGCCGGGTCTTTTCCCCTGCGCGACGCGTCGTCATCGCCTTCCATGACGGGCAGGTATAGCAACCGCGAGAGACGGGCGTCGGCGGGCGAATGGATCCACGGGCCGAGGGGCGCAGCGACGTCGCTCACGGCGACGTCGAGCGTCGGCTCGTTTTCAAACGCCTTCTGATAAAGCGCCTGGGCCGTGTCGAGGTCGGGCCAGATTCGGAGGGCGGCGGTCAGAGCGTCGAGCCGCTCGGGCGGCGGGAAGTGCTCTGATTCCTTGACGAGATCACTCGCCTTCTTGATATAAAGCGCCTGCATCTGTTTGACCAGGATGTGCTCGGGGGCGAGCTCGGTCAGCTCGTGCAAGACCCGGCGTCCTCGCGCATAGAGCCCCAGCTTCAAGGCTCGCTCGATCCGCTTGCTGTAGGCATCGCCGATCTGGTCGAAGAGTCCCGGATAGTCGCGCTTGCGGATCAAGAGCTCGCCCAAAAGCCGCAGCCCGCGCTCGCCGTTGCCCTCGATCAGTGCGGCGCTCCCCTCGGCGAACAGAACGCGGTTCACGCGATCGTCGAGCCCTTGCCAGCCCGATCTGCGATTCTGGACACGCAAACAACACTCAAACGCCCGCGCATAGTCGTGCGTCATGATCAGGCGGTCGCATTCCCTGAGCAGGAAGTCCTCGAAGTATTCGATCTTCTTGATACTCGAGCGCTTGATCTTGAAGTCGCGTACCTCGTTGGGCGCGGCCTGTAGCAAGTGCACCTTGACTTCATCCTTGGCGACGCCCTCGGCATCGACGGCGTTCTCGCTATCAGGCGTGTCGATCTTGGTCGGCACGCCGACGATGATGTTGCCCTCTGGGGGGATGACGGGCTTGCGTTCGCGGGCACGTTTGCTGTCTTTCGGGTCGATGACGGGGAGCGGACGCGGGCTCACGGGCTCGACCATCAAGACCGAGTTATCGATCAGGGTGATCCGATCAAACGGCTCGGACCGGAGCAGCTCGGTCGCGTTCGGGGCAGGGGGGCTCGCCGCGTCGTCGATGCGCATCGCCGATGACGAAACCGAGGCGGAAAGTACGAGCGAAAGCGCCGAAAGCGTCGCCGCGATCATCGCTCGAATGGGCACATTCATGAGAGGAACTCCGCATCGCATTTTCATGGATGTTTCTCGCTGTGAGGCGGGGCCATGATGGGACGAATCGTCCCCTGGCCGACCGTCGCCAGCTCGCGTCCTCCCGCCATGACGACGACTCCACCGGCCGGAAACGCGCCGAGTGCCAGGTCAGACTGTTCCCGGCCGTCTGCCAGGCGCGCACACGTGGAGCTTGCCGGCACTCGTCACGAACGAGACGGATTGCTCGGCGACGACGGGTCGGCCGACCACGCTCGACTCGAGGTGGATTGACCAGTTGCGCTGGCCGTCGCGTCCGAATTTCATGACTCCCCCGGCGCGATCGGTCACGAAGCAACTGGTGCCGATGCCGACGGGCGGCCCGGTCAGGGGCGCCGCGGTCGGCCAGGCACCGACCGGGCTCAGGTCGCGGGCGGCGAGTGCCCTGATCTGGCGGTCGGCCGTCGCGACGATCACGGCGTTGCCCGTCGACGCCGGCGCCGCGATGATCGGTTGATCGAGGACGCGCTCGGCCTCGACCACCAGGCGCGGAACCGGGCTCGCCTTGAGTGCGACCCGAACGAGGCGCCCGCCGTCATCGGCCAGCACGAGCGAATCTTCATCCAGCCGCGCCGGGGAAAACCAGGTCCCCTGGCGATCGCGATCGAATCGGGGAACAAACGGCTCGGCGCGTGAGCGGCCCGTGAGCGGGTCGACCAGGTAAGCACGCGCATCGAGGCCCGGAACGAAGATGCCGCCCGCCCAGGCGATCGGCTCGGCCGCCGGAACCGTCGGCAGCCCGACCTTCTTCCACGAACCGGCTTTGCCTGGATCTTCGGCCCACATCTGGTTCGACCGCTCGAACGGCACGATGACGGAAATCGGCTTCCCGCCGGCCTCGACAGACAGCCGTTGGCCGCGCGGCAGCGTGAATTCACCCGGGCGCGACAACGTTCTCACGACAAAGCCGCCCTTGGCGATCTGTTCGGGTGTGATCGCGACGTTCTGGCCGTCGTGTGCGATCATCGCGATACTGGGCGAACCGGCCACGGCTTCAAGGGGTGTCGGCCAGGGCGTGCCGAGCACGGTCTTCCAGGCGATCGTGCCCACTTCGGGATCGACTCCCCAGAGCGCGACGCCGCCCAGCTCCGAATCCTGAAAGGTCAAGACCACGAGCGTCCCGGCGGTCTGGATCGGAGCTGCAGCGGGACCGGGCTGGGCCAGCGGCGCCTTGGCCTCGATCCTGGCGTGCTCGACGTCGAGCTCAAACCGGCCGGTGTGGCCAGACGCCACCCAGAGCTCGCGATCCGACCGTGCCAGCGCATACGCGGGGCCCGTCGCCGACGAATCGGCCGTGAGCCGCGCGATACTTCGAAACGGAGCATTGGTCGAATAGTCGCCCACGGCAAACGCCTCGTACCCTCCCTTGTCGCCGATTCCCCAGACGACCGAACCGCCGCTCGTCGGTGTCGACCAGGTCCATCCCGATACCTTGACTTTCTGGGCAGGGCCGCACGTTGAGGCCGTCGTCGCCGAGCAAGAGAACATGCCAGCGGCTGTCTGTCAGCGTGACATTTTCGGGGATCACGAGAAAGCGGCCCAGCCGGGCCGGCGCGCACGGGATCGCGCCATCGAGATGGCCCAGATAATCGACGGCGACACAGGCCAGCGGATCGCGCGCGAGCACGAACAAGCAGTCCTGGCGGCCGAGAACATAGATGTGCTGGCCCGACTCGTCGTGCACGGGCGTGCGTGCGAGTGGCCGGCCGAGGTTGATCGTCGCTTGCAGCTCGCCCGAGTCGAGCGCGATCACGAGCAACTTGCCGCTCGGTACGACCTGGAGTATCTGGTTGCCCAGCACCAGCGGGGGATCGCCGATCGGCTCGTCGAGCACCTGCCGCCAGATCAGATCGCCGTTGCGAGCGTCGAGCTTGACGAGATCGCGGTGGCGGGCGTCGAAGGCGATCGCGGCCGCCTCGCCAGGAACCATGAGGGGTACAAACGGCGACGCCAGGCCAAGCGGCGAGTGCCAGAGCGGTGCACCATGGCGAGCATCGATCGCGTAGGCCAGTCCGTCGACGAGCGCGAAGACGATCTGGTCGGGAGCCGGATCGGCGGGCGCTGGTTCGCTGCGCGACCGCAAGACCAGGCTCGTCGGCGGGCCGAGGACGTCGGGTCGTGGCACGCGCTCGGCGAGACGTTTGGTGCGATCGACGGAAACGGCACGACGGATCAGCTCGTTGGCCGAGGTCATGCGCGAGATCAGGTCCTTGTCTTGCCCCAGATCGGGGTATTGCTCGAGCAAGGCGTCGCGCGCGTCGTAGACGCGCGTCGGCGAGTTCTCGTTGATGGCCCTGTCCATCGCGGCCAGGGCGTTCGTACGAGTCTGAGCCTTGCGCACGGCGGCTCGTGCTTCCGACAGCTTGCCGGGCAGCCGCGACCGGTTCAAGAAGGCCAGGGCCGTCGCTCCGGAGATCTGGGCGTGCAGCGGCACGGCGGCCTCGGCCTCGGAGAGGGCCTTGGCGTCGGCCGAATGCCGGGCGCGGTCGGCCAGTCCTTCGCCAACCCGGATGACCAGGTCGGCGAGATCGGCCTTGACGTCGCGATATTCCTCGAGCTCGCCGACGCTCTCGACCATCTCCCTGGCTGCTTCAAGGGCCGACGACCAGGTGGCCCCTTCGGTCGAGACGTACTGGCGAACGTTGGCCATCGCCCGCAGAACGCGTGCCTTGCTGGCTCGCGGATCGTCGGGGTTGGCATCCAGGAACGTGGTGAACGCGCGCATCGCGGTGCGATAGTCGCCGTCGTCAAAATCCTGAATGCCCCGGTTGAGAGTCTGCGTGGCGACCGTCGAGGCAATGATCGCCCAGAGCCAGAACCCCAGCGCCACGAGGACCGCCAGCGATGCGGCCAGGCCGATCACGACGGGGGAGGATGCAATATGCTCTTCACCGGGCGCGCGTGACCCGCCCAGGAACCTCAAAAGCCCGAGCCCCGCGCGGGCCTGGCCGGGGTTCGCATCGCCGCTGTCTTCGAGGCCGGACTTCGCCAGGTTGCCGACCGCCGCTCGGCCCGTGCTCGACCGGTCGCGCTCGAAGCTCGAACGGTCGCGTCTCGATGCTCGACCGGTGCCGCGACGTCGATGCCGTCGGCGGTAGCCATTTGTTGGTCTCGATATCCGCCTGGTTCCGTGTGTCGGACCGCGAGTGCCGGCCGCTCGCGCGGTTCCGCGACTCGGTGGCCGGGTCGATCGGAACGACCGGCGGGCTGATCACGCGCGTGCGGTCGCCGTCGACCGTCGGCTGGGAGGGCGCACCGTCGTCGTCTTCGGCGGATTCCTCGTCGTTGCGAAGCAGGAAGATCCGGCAATCGCCGACGACGACCTCGTCGCCTTGATGCAGACTGCCCGAAGCCATCTTCGTGCCGTTGATCAGGACGAACTCGGCATCGGGCGACGCTTCGACCCGGAACCGCCGCTTCTTCCAGCGAATGCGCCCGTGAACCGGCCGGATTCCTTCACCGTCGAGCGCGACATCGCAAGCGGCACTCGTTCCGAACAAGACCGGATGATCGCGCGACAGCTCGATGAACTGAACGCGGCCCTGACTGTCATGGACTTCGAGGGTTGCCATTCGCGAAAGTCTCTTTTCTCCTCACGGTGCGATCGCACGGTTGGTCGGCGGCCAGCGACGGGCGTCGATCGGTTGGGTGAAGTCATCGCCGCCGCCGGCGGCCGTTTCACCGCGCGATCTATCTCAACGTTTCCTGCGCCACGACCTCGAAGTCGTACGTGTTTCCCTTGGGAACGACCTGGAACCGCGTGATCCGGATTTCACCCGGATTGCGGCCCTTGTAACGGACTTCCAGCTCGGCCAGCCGGCGCTCGGCTTCGGGCGAGTAAAACTGGAAGACGTTTTCATCGCCCAGCTCTTCTCCGGCCTTGCGAAACAGATCGATGTCCGATTGCTTGCGCCCCCGCCCTTGCCAGAGAAAATACAGGCGATGGTCGGAGCGGCCGGGGCCGAACCGCTTGCTCGGAGTCGCATTTGAAAAATTCGAGATATAAAGAAGTTGGTCAGAGCTCGCGACCTTCGCGAGCTCAACGCCCAGGGCGTCGAGCTGGCGGGCATACTCGTCGGGCGTCTGGCCGGGGTTATAAATGATGCTCCAGCGCTGTTCGCGTGCGACGCCGCCATCGCCTGGCCCGAACCCCAGACCGGGACCCCCTTTGCCCAGCTTGGATGCACGTTTGCCGCTGGCCACGGGACCGCCATTGGGCATGGTCGCCCCCAGATCGACTTCGGCCAGGTTTTGCCCGGCCTCGGAGACACTATCCAGCATGGCGCTCGGGGTTTGCTCGACCGAGGGCTCTTCGAAATCGCCGGCTTCCTCGGGGTTGTTCGAGGCCATGGCGGCAGCGTCGGCTCCGGCGACGTCGATCTTTTCCGTCGAGCCGGCCGTGCCGTCGGGGCTGCCGCCACCGCCGCCGACCTCGATGATCTGAAGTGGGGCCGTCACGCGGGAGGCATACGCCTGATTGGAGGCGTAAACGATCGCCAGCCAGCCGACGACCATGATCGCCCCCAGGACGACCGCCATCAGGAACGAGGTCACCTTGTCATATCGCGATTCTCCGCGCACCGTGGGCTGGACCTGGAGTGCGTCCGCCTCATTGATTGGCCCGGCAGCGGCCCTGGCTTTGGTGGTGGTCGTCGTCATGGTTGGCTCCCTGAAGAGGCCGCCGGGGCCGGCGCTGGAGACGCGGCCGTGCTCGCCGCACCGGGCGCGGCCGGGTCGTCAGACTGATCGTCGAGGTCGAGCGGCCGGATCGCCTGGTACCATTCGCGCCGACTTCTGCGCAGCGGCGCGGCGCTGGTCGGCCGATGATGGCGACGGCGGCCCGAACCCCTTGAGCTTGCGGCTCAGAAGTTGAAGCCCCAGCTGGGCGGCCGTGATCACTTCCTCGTCTTCATTGGGGACGAGCATCGCCTCGATCAAGACGGGCACAACGTCGAGGTCGCCCGTATGGGCGAGCGCCCAGACGGCCACGCGGCGAACGCCCACGTCGCGGTCGGCGAGCATTTTGCGAAAGCGAAGCTTGTACGGCTTGAGCGCATCGGGACCCTGGACGTAATAGCGATCGACGATTCCGGCGACCGCCGCATCGGCCTGCTCGGCGCGAGGGTCTTCGAGAACGGCCAGCATGCCCTCGATCGCGCCGTTCATCGGACGGCTGACGACCCGGCCCCCCGCCACGGTCATCGATGTGAGATCCTTGGGCAGCTCGCGGCCGCCAAGCAGCGTGCCCGCGCCAAGCTTGTTGACCTTGATCCTGCGCATCGTCTTGGCCGTCGATTTGGTCAGGAAGAGTGTGGCCCAAACGGTATTCATTTCGGGTCCATGAGTGCCGGTCCACGATCCATCGGTCTGCTGGGTCGACGAGATGAAATCACGCCCCTTTGTGTACCAGTCGACGCGGCCGATCGTTTTGACGTTCCGCCAGCGCCCCGATTCGTTCAAGGCCGTAGAGCATGTAATAGGGTGTTTGGCCGACGATCTTGAGATTGTTGGGCGCGAAATTCGCGCCGATCCAGATGATGCCGCGCTTCACGGCCTGATCGATCTGAGCATTCGACGTCGCCGGTTTGTAATCAGACTGGTTGCCTCGCGTCGAGCGGGGTCAGGAGCGTGCTCGTGCCCCGCTTGCTCTGGCGGTAACGCTCCAGTTGCCGCTGACAGATCAGCAGGCTGCCGACGCCGGCGGCCGTCATCGACAGCGTTTCCGGAAACGTCGGATCATCGCGGTGGTAGTTCCAGCTCCCGCTCCCGCTCTGCACCGACATGTACCAATCCGCCGCACGGTCCCACACCGACGGCGGGATATCGACGCCCACATTCTCGGCTTCCCACAGGCCGAGCACCGCGTATTGCGAAATCGAGCAATCGCCCTTGACTCGCCCGCTATAGTCCCACGAGCCGTTGGCATTCTGCCGGCTGCGCAGGAACGCAGGCGATCAGGGCGACCCACGCCCGATTTTCCGTCGCGTCAAGATTGGCGAGCACCATGGCCCTCGCCGCGGCCTCGTAGACGCCGATTCCCGACGCGGCCTCGGGCTGGTAAGTGCTGTTCACGAATCGCGAGCGAATCCTGGCGACACACGCCTGCAACACCGGATCGCTCGAGCGGCACCTCGGCCTTCAAGAGCGCGAGTGCGATCATCGCCGATTCGCCCGCCGACCGACCGCCCGAATGGGTTTTCAAGAATTGAACCGCCGAGAGCACGGGCGGGTCTTGCTGGCCCAGGGCGAGGCTCGTCCCGGTGGTCGCCATCGCCAGGCCCGCGCAAAAGATGACCAGAATCCGCCTCATCGAGCATCGTGTCATGAGTTCGCGCGTCAACAGGTTGAGTGAGCCAACAGGACTTCGTCACGACTTGCCCTGGCCAGTTTAATTTTATCGAGGCGCGGCGCGAAAGCGAAATGCCGACGGTGCGAATTCGGTCGATGCGTACTCGGGTCTATCTCACAAGGCGGCCTTTCGGGACGGCAAAATGGCGCGAGCCGATTGCCCGTGCCGGCCCGGCAGAGTCTTGCCGTCCCCTTCCCTGGCAGACCTTCGAAGAGATGGAAAGCCACAACCACCTGGTGCGAAACGACGAAAACTTGCCTTGCTGGAGCTTGGTTCAGTTTCGCGGGCCGAGACTCGCCGCTCGGGCCGCCGAATTCGTGTTCCGGCCAAACATCGGGCTGCTGCGGTCGCCGCGCGACAGCAGGTAAGCGAACAGGTCGAGAATCTCGTCCTTTTTCAGCGTGTTCAAGAGCCCGACCGGCATCATCGAAACCGGCGAGCGCTTGATCTCGTCAATCTGCCTCCGGGGCACGTTCACCATGTGATTGGGGTCGAGCATGTCCGGGTTGATCATCAGGTTGTCGCCATTCAAGTTGACGATCCGGCCCGTGATCACGCGGCCGTCGTTGGTGGCGACCGTGACCGACTCGTACTGGTCGCTGATCGTCTTGCTGGGAACGACGATCGATTCGAGCAAGTCACGCGTGCTGAAGCGGCCGGCGACGCCCGTGAGCTCCGGGCCCGAGACCGCCCCCCTCGTCGTTGAACCGATGACATGCGAAGCACTTGGCCGCGGCGAAGAGCGTGCGGCCGCGGTCGTAATCGCGATCCTTGAGCCCCGCCTCAATGGCCGTCGCCAGCTCGTCGATCTTCCATTCCTTGACGAACGGCCGCGCATCGGCGGTGGCCGGCGCGGGCGATGACGGTTTTGGAGCGGCGTCGAGAATCGGCTTCACGAGCCGCCTTGTCGGAGTCGCTCAGATTGGCCAGAGCATCGCGGCGGATATTGGCCATGAACCCGCGAATGCTATTTCCCCCCTTGAACTGGGCGGCCTTGGCGATCCAGGTGAAATAATCGTGCAGAAGCGCGGGCGTCCAGCCTTTCTTCAGCGTGCGCAGGGCCGTCGCGAACTGCATTTGTTCTTCCTGCGTGGCAGCATTTTGGAGCAGAGCCATCGACTTCGACGGCCGCGTCGGGCGCTCCGAGATAAACGAGCACGCGGCAGAGCTCGGCATTCAGCTCGCGGACACGCGACGGATAATGCGCATCGAATTTCGCGATCAACCGGCGTCATGGTCGAATCGTCGGGCCGGCCAAAGCGATTGAGCACAACTTCATAGACGCGAATCAGGTCGAGCTGCTGGGAGACATCGAGCGAATCCCACGACGATTCGCTCGAGGGACGCCAGAATCCGGTCTCGCAGCGCCGGGTCAGGGGGGGCCGCGCCTGGTGCACGGTGGAGCGGGTCTTGAGCGCTGACCTGGGTGAGTGCCAGCAAGGCGTTCAGTGCGGCTTCCGGACTCGAATTCTCGGCGAGTGCTTTCTCGCGCCAGGTTGCCGGGTCTTGAAACTCGATCGCCACGCGGGCCGCCCAGCGAACGAAGCGGTCGGAGTGTCCCAGATAGGGCCACGCGACCGCGACCGCCCGCGGGTCACGCCGGCCATGAAACGCTTCAAGCTTGTGCCGCAATGCGCGGGCCGACTCGGCCGTGTTGCCGCTGTCGGGTTTGACTGCCGCGGCAGGCGCTTCACTCCCGTTGTACGTGACACGGTAGAGGCCCGACTGGGTATCGCGGCCGCCCACCGCGAAATACATCGCACCGTCGTGCGGGATTGATCACGACGTCCGTCAGCGCCAGCGGTGTTCCCGTCAAGAACTCTTCGAGCTCGCCGCCATACGTCGCGCCTTTGGGTGCGAGGTGCAAGGCGTAAAGTTTGCCGTAGCTCCAGTCGCAAAGATAAAGAGCATCCTGGTATTTGGTCGGAAATTTCGACCCGTATCCGAACGTCACTCCCGTGGGCGAGCCAGGTCCGACATTCACGACGGGCGGCAGACTATCAATATAGTAAGGGGGCCACTTGCCAGACCCGTTGCGATAGCCGTAGTCGCCGCCGCTTGTCACGTGCAAGACGCGCGTCGGACGATACCACGGCATGTTGACATCCCATTCCATGTCGGAATCATACGTGAACAGCTCGCCCGCCCGGTTGAAGGCGATATCAAACGGGTTGCGGTAGCCGATCGCCACGAGCTCCCAGCGCTTGCCGTCGGGGCTGACGCGGCAGATATGACCGCCGGGCGCCTTTTCGTTGGTCATGAAGCCCGAGCCGTCGACCATGTAGGGCAACAAACTATCCTCGCCCCAGACGCGCGGAACCAGGCTGCCGTCGAGCTTCGTGACGTTCGTCGCGTTGCCCGCGACGACGTACAGCGATTGGCCGCCGGGCGCAGGATCACGGCGTGCGGCCCGTGTTCGCCACTGCCGTCGAGCTTGCGCAGGAGCTCAACCTTGTCGAGCTTGTCGTCGTGATTGGTGTCGAGCACCCGGTACAGCCCGCTATGGTATTTGCGCCCGTGGTTGACGACCACGTAAAGAGAGTCGAATGCCCAGAGCAAGCCATGCGCCTCACCGAGCGGCACATCAATGGCCTCGACGTTGATCTTGGGGGCGTCGGCAGTGGCGCCTGTTGGCGGCAGGGTCACGCGGTAGAGCTTGCCATACTGGTCTGAAACGATCAGTCGGCCCTTGGGGTCGACCGTCATGTTGACCCACGAGCCCTGCGTGTCTTTCGGCACCGAATAAATGAGCTGGACGTCAAAATTCTTGGGCGCCTTGATCCGGGCGGCCGGCGGCGTGATCGGCTTGGGTTTCGCCGGCGCGGTCGCGACGATGTTTTTCTTCGCCGTTGAAGTCAGGTAACCGCGATCGCCGAGCCATTCGCGGAGGCGGGCCGTCCAGGTCGTCACCGGCATCGGCCGATCGGCCATCCCGAACCCGTGGCCTCCCCGCGCATAGATATGAAGCTCGCCCGGCACGCCCGCCTTCACGAGCTCCTGATAAAATCCGACACACACCGCAGCACATCGCTTGTCATCATCGGCGACGGCCATGAAGGTCGGCGGCGTATCCCTGGTCACATTATATTTATCGCCGCGAAACCCCGGGTAAATGAGAGCCAAGAAATCGGGCCGAGAGCTGATGCGATCGATCGGATCGC
Organism: uncultured Planctomycetota bacterium; assembly: GCA_963818265.1. Lineage (GTDB taxonomy): Bacteria > Planctomycetota > Planctomycetia > Isosphaerales > Isosphaeraceae > CAWFRS01. Next base: position 496,403 of record CAWFRS010000002.1, read on the forward strand.
TCGCGTCGGGCTGCCCGGCGACGAATTTGGTGCCAGCGAGGATCGCGAGCTCCCCGCCGGCCGAAAAGCCCATGATGCCGATTCGCGACGGATCGACGCCCCACTCGGCGGCCCGGCCGCGCACCATTTGAACGGCGTGGCGAGCATCGGCCAGGGCGTGGACATCGACTTTGTAAGCGGAACCTTCCTCGTTCGCAAGGCGATACTTGAGCACGAATCCCGCGACACCCTGGCTGGCAAGCCAGCGTGCGACGTCATATCCCTCATGGTCGATGGAGAGAAACCGGTGGCCGCCCCCCGGGCAAATGACAATCGCCGCGCCCGTCGCCTTATCGGCCGGCGGCAAGAACATGGTCAACGTCGGTTTGTGAATACTCGAAACCCTTCGCTGCCGCACCTTCGCACCGGCTGCCTCGACCGTCTTTTCGGCCGCGGCTTGACCGTCGCTCCCTGGCGCTCCGAGCGGCCACAGCGTGATCACCTGCGACTCGTCGGCGATCGCGAGGCCAGGCAACAACAAAAGGATCAGCAAGAGCCTCGGTAACGTCATCTCGGCAATCTCCAGCGGAAAAAAGGTTGTCGCGGAAGACGACCCGCTCAGCAGCGCAATATCTCGAACTGCCCAACCCAGCCTTTGTCAATTCGTACGGGGCCATTTCGGTCAAGTCCGTCCGATCAACAAAACGGGGCCGCTTCATTCCCCACTGATAACCGGATTCGGAAGGGCGAGACTCTGTCGAGCGTCTTCAATTCGCCTTGTTTCCGGATCTGGGAGGGCGAAACTCTGTCGAGACTCTTCAGTTCGCGTTCTTTCGGAATGTGGGAGAGCGAGACTCCGTCGAGACTCTTCAGTTTGGTTAGCTGATGGCTCAGCTCGACGGAGTCTCGCCCTGCCGGAGAGAATGAAAAAGCCCCGATCATCAAACGGGTTGACCTGCTACTATTGTGGAAGGCTCGACGTGAGGATGCAACAGCTTCCTGAGCCATAATCAAAGCGGCGAAAACGGACCAAGTCGCTGCGGAGACATGATTAAACACAAACGGGGGCGACCGTTCGCCCAGGTCAATTCACCAGCTCGAATCATCCAATCCCGATCGTCGCACCGTTTTTTTTCATCGGATGGTCGGCGTCGCGAGCGATCGCGGCGCCGACCATCGTACGTCAGCCAACGGCTTCAATTCGCTTTTGAAAACCGACGGCGACACGAAAATACAATCGCGACGCCTGCGACCGCCATGAGCGTCGCCGAGGCCGGCTCAGGGACCGCGGAGTAGGTGACCGTCAACGACGGCGGCGTGACACCGAAAAAACCGAGTTGAGCGGCCTGTTCAATGCTGTAAACCTGCGTGTTCACGCCGAACGCCTGGCCCTGAAGCCGCAATGCCACGGCCTGACTCGTTCCGGCGAGGGATTCCACCAGCGAAACTCCCGCCGCACCCAGGTCGATCGAGTGCTGGTTCAGCCCCAGGGCGTCGGCATTATACGTTGTTAACTCGGTTGCCGCGGCCGTCGCATCCGCCGTGCTGATCGAGCCGGTGCCGGTGTAACCGTTGACAACAACGATGTGACTGTTCTGACTTGTGATCGACGAAATGTCGAAATTGAAGGTGACGCCGGTCACCATCACGTTCTTGGGAAGCTGGAATGACGCGAATTCAATGATCGCTCGATGCTCGAAATTGGGGGTCGCGCAGCGAAATCGCGAATGTCGAGGTCCCCACTTGCCGAAGTCACCTGAGTGAATGTTCCGGTACCCGTATTGTCTTGAACGTTGGCGTCGACCGTCGCGCTGATATTGAGCGTGCCAGCGTGCGTGGGTGCCGAAGTCAGCGCTGCGACCGCGAACGCCGCGAGCAGCGTGAAGAAGCGATATGATATTAACCTGAATGACCGAACAAACTCTCGCTTCTGATCGTTGCGTGTCATCAAAGTCTCCTCACCTGGGCCTGTTGAGTGTTAAATACGGCATGCGAGCCGCGCTCCACGCGGCTCGAACGCGTCAGGTTATACTTATCTCCGCGCGGTTCGCAACCGCTGACGAGGGCTATGCCGTCAGATTCACGAACATTTCTAATATAGGAAACTGCGATTCTTAGCACGCGAAGCTCTGATCGTGATCGGGCTAGCCAGCATGACACGAAATCGGACCACGCCGAACGACCATAAGTCCATGGCGCAAGCCAGCCAGGCGACGTCTAACTTTGCTGGTGACCACCCGAGCGCCCGGTGTTACACTCTTGTTCAATACTCACCGTTGGACTGACGCCAGACTGTTTTGGAGACCGTCGATCGTGATGTCTTTTTTCAACAAGACACACTGGCGCGGGTTGATCGCCGGGCTCTGGACCTCGCTGGCCGCCTGTGCGTTGCCGGCGGTCGGCGGCGACGACCCGGCTGGCGTCGCATTTTTCGAGGCCCGGATCCGACCGGTCCTGGTTGAAAAATGCCAGTCGTGCCACTCTGAGCAGGTGAAGAAGCCCAAAGGGGGGCTCAAGGTTGATAGTCGCGCCGCGATTCGCGCCGGCGGCCGTGGCGGCCCGGCAGTCGTGCCGGGCAATGTCGACGCCAGTTTGCTGTATCAAGCGATCGCCGCGGCCGACGGCGTCGAGCCGATGCCGCCAGGTGCACGGCTCAATACGACGACGATCGCCGATTTTCGGCGATGGATCGCGATGGGCGCTCCCGACCCGCGCGAGACTACGGCAGGGTCGAAAATTCCTGCCGTGTCGTCAGCGAAGAGCTGTGACTGGTGGTCGCTCAAGCCGTTGACATCGGCGGCCGTTCCGCCTGTCGCAACTCGCTTCTCGGGCTGGGCGCAGTCGCCAATCGACGCCTTCATCCTGGCTAAATTGCAGGAGAAACACCTCGAGCCGGGGTGCACGGCCGACCGTCTGACGCTGATCCGCAGATTGACGTTCGACCTGCACGGGCTGCCGCCGAGTCCTGGGGAAGTCGCGGCCTTTTCGGCCGATTCGTCACCGGCCGCCTACGAGCACCTCGTCGATCGGCTGCTGGCCAGCCCGCATTATGGCGAGCGCTGGGCACGGCACTGGATGGACCTGGTCCACTTTGCCGAAACGCACGGCCATGACCAGGATCGGATCCGCCCGAACGCATGGCCGTATCGCGATTACTTGATCGACGCGTTCAATCGCGACGTCCCGTACGCTCGCTTCGTGCAGGAGCAGGTCGCCGCCGACGGCCTCTTTCCCGGCGAGCCGCGCCTGGCCGTGGCCCAGGGCATGCTCGCGGCCGGTCCCTGGGACGAAAGCTCGCTCCGCGACATTCGCGACGACAGTATCGACCGCCAGATCGGCTATTACATGGACCGCGACGACATGGTCACGACGGTGATGTCGACGTTCGCCAGTGTGACGGTTCACTGCGCCCGCTGCCACGATCACAAGTTCGATCCGATCTCCCAGGAAGATTACTACAGTCTCCAGGCGGTCTTCGCCGGCGTCGACAAGGCCGAGCGAGCCTACGACCCCGACCCGGCGCTCGATCAGCTCCGGCGGCATCTGAAAGCCGAGCAGTCGCGATCGGAGAAAAGTCGCCCCGAGCTGGCGGCGTGGATCAAGGCCGAGCTTCACGCGCTGCCGCCGCAATCACTGGTGTTCGCGGCCGCGAGTGATTTCGCCCCCGATAATTCGCACGTGCCGCCCGGCAAGCCGCGGCCGGTGAACTTGCTCAAACGCGGCGATATTCGCCAGCCGGGAAAGCCCGCGATACCGGGGACGATCAGTTGCATCGGCGCTCTTCCAGCGCGGTTCGATTCGACGACCGGCGGTGACGAGACGGCACGGCGAGCCGCCCTGGCTCGCTGGCTTACCGACGGCCAGAACCCGCTGACGTGGCGCTCGATCGTCAACCGCGTCTGGCACTGGCATTTCGGCCGCGGCCTGATATCGAGCCCGAGCGATTTTGGCCGCATGGGAAGCGTTCCCTCGCACCCGGAACTACTCGACTGGCTAGCCGCGCGGTTCCTGGCGACAGGCGGCTCGCTCAAAGCGCTCCACCGCGAGATTGTCATGAGCGCGGTCTATCGCCAGTCGGTTCGCCACGACCCGGCGCTCGCCGCTATCGACGGCGACAACCAGTGGCTCTGGCGGCAGAACCGCCGGCGACTCGATGCCGAGAGTCTGCACGACGCGGTTCTCGCGGTCGCCGGCGAGCTCGACACCACGATGGGCGGGCCGTCCGTGCAACAATTCTCGATTCGGCCCGGCGTGCATGTCACGCCCGTGGTCGATTACAGCCAGTATGACTGGACGAGCCGCGGCTCGCGGCGGCGAAGCATTTACCGCTTCCTCTTCCGCACGCTGCCCGACCCGTTCTTTGACGCACTCGATTCGGCCGACCCGTCGCAACTGACCGCCGTGCGAAACGAGTCGACCACGCCCCTTCAGGCTCTCGAGCTGTTGAATAATGGGTTCATCTTGCAGCAGAGCCAGGCCTTCGCCGTTCACCTGGAAAAACAAGCCGCCAGCCTGGATGCCCAGATCCGCCTTGCGATCCAGGCCGCTTATGGTCGCGAGCCGGCCGAAGACGAACTCGCGCTGCTCGCCGGCTACGCGCGGCGACACGGCCTGGCCAACGCGTGCCGAGTCATCATCAACAGCAATGAATTCTGTTATGTCAATTGACATGCATCGAAGATGGACGACGTCATGAACGATCAAATCACGCGACGCGAGCTTCTCTGGCGGTTCGGGGGCGGGCTGGGCGCAATCGCCCTGACCTCGCTCCTGGGCCGGGAAGGCCTCCTTGCGGGCGTCGACACGTCGGGCCTTTCCAGCCGCGCCGGGGGACGTGCCGACTGGAATGGCGGTTTGCATCATCGAGCCAAGGCGCGGCGGGTCATTCAGCTCTTCATGAATGGCGGGGTCAGCCAGATGGACACGTTTGATTACAAGCCCGAGCTCGAGCGCCGCCACGGCCAGCGCTTCGACCCGGGGAGCCATGTCGAGGCCCCGACGAGTGCTCCCGGCAACCTGATGAAAAGCGCTTTCCCGTTCCGGCAACATGGCGACTGCGGCCGGTGGGTGAGCACGGTGTTTCCCGAAATCGCCGGGTGTGTCGACAGCCTGGCGTTCTTGATGGCCCTGAGCTCGAAGACCAACGTCCACGGCCCGGCCAGCTTCATGATGAATTGCGGCTTCCTGATGCCCGGGTTTCCGTGCATGGGCTCCTGGCTGTCGTACGGGATGGGGTCGCTTTCGGACGATTTGCCGACGTTCGTCGTGCTGCCCGATTCGAAGGGCCTGCCTTATAATGCGAAGGGAAATTTCACGTCGGGCTTCTTACCACAGTCGCACCAGGGGGTCATTCTCGACGCCGGTGCAGCGCGGCCGATCCCGGAGCTGTTCCCGCCGGCATCGGCCAGCGGTCTCACTCCGGCGGGCGAGCGCGACGGCCGTTCCGTGCTCGAGCGGCTCAACCGGCGGCACGCCGAGCGCAATCCCGGAGATTCCCGGCTTGAATCGCGGATCGCGGCTTACGAGCTGGCGGCTCGGATGCAAACGAGCGCGCCCGAGGCGCTCGACCTGACCAGCGAAACCGCGGCCACGCGGGGTCTTTACGGAATCGACGAGCCGGCCACGGCCGATTTCGGACGCCGATGCCTGCTGGCGCGGCGCTTGCTCGAGCGCGGAGTTCGATTCGTGCAAGTGTGGAGCGGCGCCGGCGGCGCCGGCAATAACTGGGATAACCACGACAATATTCCGAATCAGTTGCCACCGATCGCCCGGAGCGTAGACCGACCGATCGCCGCGCTGCTCCGCGACCTCAAAGCGCGTGGGTTGCTCGACGACAGCCTGGTGGTCTTCAGCACCGAGTTCGGCCGCCAGCCGTTTACCCAGGGTGCCCTGGGCCGCGACCACAACGGGGGCACGTCGGTCGCGTGGCTGGCGGGGGCCGGCATCAAGGGCGGATCGGCCCATGGTGAAAGCGATCCCTGGGCCTGGCGCAGCGACTGGCCAGACCTATTGCTACGACCTTCATGCCACGATTCTGCACCTCATGGGAATCGATCACACGAAGCTGACGTTCCGTCACAACGGGATCGACAGGCGCCTGACGGACGTGCACGGCCAGGTTGTCGATTCGATCCTGGCCTGACATTGCCGCTATTCAAACACGTGCCGGCAGCGCCAGAGGGGATCTGTTCCTGTTCCCGAGGGCATCCTGGTAGTGGGCAGCGTCCGGGTCCGCTATTCTTGTGGTGAACCGTGACCAGGGCCGCCAATGCAATGACAGGGTGTTTCGATGCCAGACTCGACGCGGCGCACATTGATCGTGTTAATAGGGTGTATTGGTGGCTCGTATTTCGCCAGCTCGACCTTCGGCGGCGCTCCCGATTCACGACCGAACGTCGTCGTGATTATCACCGACGACCAGGGCTATGGCGACCTCGGCGTTCATGGCAACCCCAAGATCAAGACGCCCAACCTCGACAAGCTCGCGAGCGAAGGCGTCGAGCTCAAGAATTTCTTCGTGTCGCCCGTCTGCGCACCAACCCGGGCCAGCTTGCTCACCGGGCGCTACAACTATCGCACCGGCGTGGTCGACACCTACCAGGGTCGCGCCATGATGCACCCCGCCGAGACGACCCTGGCCGAGATGCTGGCACGCGTGGGATATCGAACCGGAATCTTTGGCAAGTGGCACCTGGGTGATAATGCGCCGTTGCGGCCGATCGACCAGGGATTTCAGCGTGCCCTTGTGCTCAAGGGGGGAGGGATCGGCCAGGCATCCGACCCGCCCGGCGGGAGCAGTTATTTCGACCCGATCTTGCAGGAGAACGGTCAGCCCCGGCGATTCAAGGGCTATTGCAGCGACATCTTCGCCGCGGCCGCGTGCGATTTTATCAATGAGCGAGACGAGCGGCCGTTCTTCACCTACCTGGCGTTCAACTGCCCGCACGAGCCGCTGCTCGCCCCGGAGCCCGAGCTCGGACCGTACCGGGCGATGAATCTGTCACTCAAGGAATTCCCCCAGCTCGGCCAGCCGATTCCCCGCGAGTTTACCGAACCCGCCGAGAACGTGGCGCACGTCTACGCCATGATCACCAACATCGACACGAACGTCGGCAAGATCTTGAAGGCACTCGAGTCGCGGGGCGTCGCCCGCAGCACGATCGTGGTCTTTCTGACCGACAACGGGCCGGCACACGTGCGGTTCAACGCGGGCCTCCGCGGCTGGAAAGGCTCGGTCTACGACGGCGGGATTCGCGTCCCGTGCTTCATTCGCTGGCCCGACCAGTTACCCGCGGGAAAACAGGTCGATCAAATCGCCGCCCATATCGATCTGACCCCGACGCTGCTCGACGCCTGCCGCGTCACGCCGCCAGCAGACATACGCTTCGATGGCCTCAGTCTCTTGCCGCTCTTGAAAGGCACCCAGACCGCCGGCTGGCCCGATCGCACCCTTTACTTCCAGTGGCACCGCGGCGACGAACCGGTTCTGGGCCGAGCCTTCGCGGCGCGTTCGCAAACCTACAAGCTCCTGCGCCATGAGCCGCCCCCCGGCGGCCCCGCGGTCCCGCCGCTTGAACTCTATGACATGGCTCGCGACCCGCTCGAGCTCACCAATATCGCCGGCAAACACCCGGAGATCGTAAAGCGGATGTACGCCGGTTATAAAGCCTGGTTCGAGGACGTGTCATCGACACGGGGATATCAGGCTGTACGAATCGAGCTGGGAAATCCGGCGGAAAACCCGACAGTCCTCACACGCCAGGACTGGCGCGGGCCGCACGCCGGCGACGCGCCCAACGCCCTGGGATTCTGGGAAGTCGACGTCCGCAACCCGGGCCGATTCGACATCACTGTCCGCGTCAGCCCGCGGCCGTTTCCGACCAAGATCTGTGTCGAGTTCAAAGGTTCAAGAGCCGAGCAGGGTCTTGCGCCAGAGGAGACGACACGGACATTCAAAGGAATGGAGCTGCCGCGGGGGGCCGGCAGATTGGAGGCGTGGGTCACCGGCAACAACAACAAGGCCGGCGTGCTCGACATGACGGTTCGGCGCGTCACGCCGTTGTAAGGGCGCTGCCGAACGTAGCGAAGCGACATGAGGCTCACGAGGACAGGCTAATTTAGCGCGACCGCCTGATTGACCAGCGCCGGCACGGTGAACCTCACCGCTACGATGGAACCGACCGAATCAGTGGTCCTCGTTGAAATGGACGCCCCTTCATGCGACTGTTGGAAAGCTGAAGCCCCTTCCCGCGGTCGATGAGCTTGATGTTATTCTGCATGCAATTCGTTCCTCCTGCGGCGATTTGCGCCCGGGCTTGCTGAGGATTCGTTGATTTCATTCGTTTCCCGGCTGCGGTGGACTGCGCTCCGATTCGCATTGCATTGGTCTGACGGACGTTCACGGAAGATCCGCGGGGCTGGATGCCAGTCAAAACCAGGCTCATCGCCGACTCACACACTTCATGCTGGAAGCGCTCTTTCGAGATCCCCGACGCAATCGTTAGTCTGGCCGATGAACGTCTGCGGAAACCGACGAATCGATAGTCTTGAATGACTGACTGAATTATCTGACGAGCTGCACGACATAGGATCGCTCAATGACGGCAAAAATTGCAGGAATTCGCCTGGTCGCGATCGGGGCGCTGGCATTGGGAGCGTTCGCGGCTTCAGGTCTTTACGAAACAAGAGAACCAGAAACGCCCATCCCGGCCACGACGACTCCTCCGGACCAAGGCCAAAACGACACACGCGTCGATCACGCGGCGACGGCGACACCGGTCGCATCGAACGGGCGCACATCCACACAAACCTTGCCATCCACGCCGCAGCCCGCGCCCCGGGTCGCGCCCCGACAGCATGGTCTGGATTCCCGGCGGCACCTTCTGGATGGGGGCTGACGACGGCGCGGCGGCCGATGCGAAGCCCGTGCACGAGGTGACGGTCAACGGGTTCTGGATGGATCGGACCGAAGTGACAAACCGCGCGTTTGCTCGGTTCGTCAAGGAGACCGGCTATATCACGATCGCCGAACGCGTTCCCGACGCCAAAGACTTCCCTGGCGCACCACCCGAGAAACTTGTGCCGGGCTCGATCGTATTCACGCCCCCCGCGGGCAAGGTCGCGCTCGACGATCCCCTGGTCTGGTGGCGCTACGTTCCCGGGGCTTGCTGGCAGCACCCCGATGGGCCGGGCAGCTCGATCGCCGGGAAGGATGATTATCCGGTCGTGCACATTTGCTGGTACGATGCCGTCGCTTATGCCAGATGGGCCGGCAAACGGCTCCCGACCGAGGCCGAGTGGGAATGCGCCGCGCGTGGCGGCAAAGCGCGCGCCCGCTATGTGTGGGGGAACAATTTGCTCGCCGATGGAAGATGGCCCGCGAATATCTGGGAAGGCCGCTTCCCAGACTCCAACACCGGCGACGACGGTTTTATACGCACGGCTCCCGTCGCGTCGTTTCCCGCAAATGGATTTGGCCTGTACGATGTCGCGGGCAACGTCTGGGAGTGGTGCTCTGACTGGTATCGCCCCGGCTACGATTCCCGTGATCGCGCAATCCGGCGGGACCGCCCACGAGCTACGACCCCGACGAGCCCGGCGTTCCCAAGCGCGTGCAGCGCGGCGGCTCGTTTCTTTGTAGCGATCAATATTGCACCCGATATTTGCCAGGCGCTCGCGGCAAAGGGGCCGTCGATAGCGGTGCCTCGCACGTCGGGTTTCGATGTGTATTAGCGCCGGACAAAGCGTATTGATGCCATCGTTGATTTAAGTGCAAAACACAGCGTTCCCGCCAACGAAAAAAGCCGTTCCCCCGCACCCGCGGGTGAGAACGGCCTTCTCTGGTTCAGAACGATGGGCAGGCGGTCTCACATCTTGGGCGGGCAAGTCCCGGCCGCGGCTCGTTCCCTGCGGATTTGAACGGTGCGATCATAAGAATCCTTGATCGCGTCGCGAACTTGCGGCCATTCCCGGTTGCAGCAGGCGTCAGAGGCGAGCCAGTTCTTGTGCACATCGTCTTCGATATCTTCGAAGCGGTTGTCGCCATATTGCGATTCGACCTGGCCGCCATATCGGTAAAAAGGCTCGTACGACTCGAACGTCTCGCCCTCGTCGACATAGGGCCGCGAGCTGAAATTGTCGCGCAGCCAGTTATCTTCCGTGGTCGGATCGATATATTCGCCAATGCCTTTTCCAGCCAGCCCACCGGCAATCGCCCCGGCCGCCGCGGCGACCGCCGCGCCGACCGGACCGGTCATGGCACCGACCGCCATTCCACTTGCCGCACCGGCGACGGCGGCCCCGATTCCTGTCTCGATCGGATGAGAACCCGGCGCGTCGGTGATCGGGTCGGCATTGCGATCTCCAGACGGGGGCAGATCGACTTTCTTTTCGTGAGTTGCGGTTTCCATGGTCAAAACTCCAGAAGACATGCACGGTTGAATTGAATTGAGCGCACGACGTTCATTGACATTTACTAGCATCTGCCGTGAAAGCGGATGTTCGGTTTATTCACCAAGCAATTTCGTTGCCGAATCGTTTCGATCCGCGCCGCTCGCTCAATGACGAACGATGGGCGTAGCGCCTCGGTCGATCGGATCGATCCGGATCGTCACTTGACGTCCATGGCCGCCGCGGGCAGGTGGAAAAATCCGATTCCCAGCATCAGGTAGATGGCAAGCAGCACGAGTCCTTCGAGCCAAGTCGATTCGCCGTCATAGATCAAAAGCCGCGTGATGAAAACGGCCAGAATCACCGCCCATAACTCATAGGGTGTGAAGTACAAGTTCATATCCTGGCCGAAGACCATGCCCGCGAAGACCAGAACGGCGCGACCAGAAGCGCGACCTGGGTGCTCGCACCGACGGTGATTCCAATGGCGAGATCCATCTTGTCGCGGATCGCGAAGCGAACAGCGTTGATCAGCTCGGCGGCATTGCCGACAATCGCCAGCAGAAAGACGCCCGCGAAGAGCGGCGTAAGACCCAGCTTGTCGGCCGCTGGCTCGAGTGCGCCAGTGAGCACTTCGCTCATGATCGCCAGCGCGATCGTCACTCCCGCCAGAACCAAGAGCGCCGTGGCGAGGCCCCAGCGAGGCTGGGCTTCGCCGCCCTTGGCCTTGCGGTCGGGCGGGTCGTTGCGCGTGCGCCCCCGTACGCGGCTCCGGCGGTGTGCGCCTCCGCCGGCTCTGGCTTCGGCGCGGGAATTCCCGTGACGACTTTGTGCGTGATCAGCGTATAGATCAGACTTGCCAGATATACCACGAAGAGAATGACGGCGATCTCGAACGAGACTTGCCGGCTCGAGCGGACGCCGTCCTCGGGGCTCAACCGGTAGATCGCCGGAATGATCAGGCCGAACGAAGCCAGGACCAGAAGCGCGCCATTGATGCGCGCGACATGGTGTCCAAACGACTGGGTTCTGACTTTGAGTCCGCCGGCAAACATCGACAGACCGAGCCCCAGAAGGAGATTGCCGATGATCGACCCCGTGATCGACGCCTTGACCATGTTCACCAGACCCCGATGAAGCGCGAAGAGGCTGATGATGATCTCGGGTGCGTTACCCAGCGAGGCATTGAGCAAGCCGCCGACAGTCGGGCCAAGCGACTCGGCGAGGGCTTCCGTCGCGTCACCCATCAGACCCGCGAGCGGAACGATCGCGAGTGCCGACACCGCGAAGACGAGAATCGGGCCGAACTCGAAATAATCAAGCGCCAGGGCGACCGGTATCAATAACAGCAACCACCGGGTGAGTTTCAAGTGACGACTCCGATCCTCGCTGATGACGGTTCGAGCGCATTGCGTCGCTCGACGTCTGAGAAACGAGCTTGATCAGTACGGATATGCAGAAAGGATTGAACAAGTCGTGCCGCACCCACTTCCCAAAGACGGCGACCATGATAGCGTCGCCTGACGCTCATGACATCAAAATTCGCTTTTGTTCTCGTCAAATTGCCGGCGACCGGGCACACGTGTCAAACGGGCGTGGGACCATGGCGGGCGGCCGCTCCACGGCACACTTTTTGCGTCGATGTCATTCGGATACAATAATGGGCGTGGGAAATGTCCGAGCCTCTTGCACCGGAGACCGAGGGAGATGGCATCATGGTGACAAGCCGATTTGGATCCACTTGCGGAGTGTTGCTGTCATTGTTGATCGCCAGCACGGCCGTCGCTCAGAGCACGGATCGTCCGACGCCCCCTCCGCCGGCGCCCGGTCAGGTCAAAGCGCCCGCGCTCGAAGGGCCCACGACCAACCTCGAGCCGATCCCGCCAGGACGCCCGGAAGCTGATCGTTCGAGTGCACGAACCGCGCCGATCGACAGTAACAGTAACAACGTCGACAATAACAATGTCGTGGTCACCCGGCATGATGCTCTTCAATCAACCGGCGCGCGTAGCGTGGTCAAGACCCGCGTCTATGCCCCCAAGGAGCCGCCGGCCGTCATCGCCGAGCGGCCGACCGGGGCCCGTCCGCAAAGGCGGTCCATCTGGGTGCCGGGATACTGGGACTGGGATCCCGTTCAAGCCGAATATTTCTGGATAGGCGGCGTCTGGCAGACACCCCCCGCCGGGACGGTCTGGGTTGGCAGCCGATGGACGCGCGATGACCGCGGCTGGTATCGCAAGATGGGATTCTGGAGCAAGCAGCGCGGCGGAGGGATCGTCGAAACGGGTTATCAGGAAGTCGCCCCCCCCGCCTGGCGAATGACCGGTCCGCCCGCCGATCACCCGGCCGATCAACCCGGACCGGCCCCCTCTCCCAATGACTTCTACGTGCCCGGCCATTATGCACCCGATGGCGACCAGGTTCGCTGGAAGCCCGGCTTCTGGACGTCGTCGCAGCCCGGTTGGGACTGGATTCCCGCACGCTGGGTCCGCCGGCCGAGTGGGTGGGAATTTCGCGCGGGACACTGGGTTCGCGAACCGGGCGTATCGAGGAGCGCATCGCCGAGCGACCTCGAACCGTCAACGGCGACGATCTCGCGACCGCCCAACAAACCTTGCCCCCGGTCCCTCCCCAGACCGAAGATGAGCGCGACGTGATCGTCGGATCGCGCCGGCCGGTTCGACGATTTGATCAGCCGACCGTTGTCGTCGTGCCCGAGCCCGACTACTACGTGATCCGACCGCCCGGAAGCTATCCGTACGGACCCGGCGGCGTCATCGTTCCGGCCGCGGTTCCACCATTTGTGAGAGACATCCTCAATCGAGTTCTCCCTTGAAACGGGATCATTTCGGAGCCGAAGACCATGGCGAATTCCGTCGTTTGGGTCGATATTCCGGTCGTCGAGCTTGACCGGGCGATACGCTTCTACTCGGGCGTACTCGGGCGCGAAGTCCAGAAGCAAGAATATCCGGGGATGGCCATCGGTCTCTTGCCGGGCTATGAAAGCGATGTAAGCGGATGTCTGTTCGTCAAGGAAGACGAGCGCCCTTCGGCGACCGGCCTGCTCGTTTACTTGAACGCAGACGGCCGCCTGGACGAAGCCGTTGACGCGGTCGAGCCCAACGGCGGCAAGGTACTCCAGCCCAAGCACTCGATTGGCCCACACGGTTATCGAGCGATCATTCTCGATAGCGAAGGAAATCGTATCGCGCTGCACTCGAAATGAAGCCGCTGGGCCGCTTTGAAAACGTTTCTGTAAACATACTCGCGGTTCAATCAAATCAAAACGCCCGAACGGCCGACATCCCGGGGAACGCGGTTCGTCGACCACATGCCGCAATGCTTTGACAACCGGCAGCTCAGGGGAGCTGCACCTCGCGGTAATCACCAAGCAGCCTGTCGAGCGTCTCGCCGATTCGGCCGCCCGTCATCACTTTGAGGCGAGGCGCGACCAGGGTCTCGGGCACGAGGAACGTGTAATCCTGCGTGGCCGATTCGCCGGCCTTCAAGACCAGAGGATTCTTGAATACGTCGACCGATTGAGCCTGAACATGCTCTTGGTCGAGGGAGGCATGATAGAGTTTCGACGGATCGAGCGGGTCAAACAGCACGAGAAAACGGGCCTCGAAGCGGTACGGAACACGCTTGGCTTTATTGTCGACTGTCAGAGAGACGCGGTAAACGACACTGGGCCGCCGTTGAGCCGCCGAAGTCTCGCGCCCGGGCATCATTCGCTCCGCGGCTCGCACGGTGAAGAAGACGTCGTCGAAATGAATGGGCTGGCCGGGGACGATCACGGTCGCCCGCCGCGTGGCCAGCACGGCCATCAAGGCCACCGCGAGGCCGGTGATGATGATCGCTGGCACTCCAAAACGCCTGGGCGGCGGGAAGCTCATCTGGCTGTTCTCCGTCTGAGATTTCACACCTGATCATCACAGGCTAAACGGCCTTGCGAGATTCCGAGGCGCCGGGGCTCTCCGAGTCGACACCGGCACTCGGCTCGTGCGGAGACTCGCCCTCCCAGGTCGTGCGAGGGCGTTGAGAGTCATCGCTCGGCAACGTTTGATCGGCCGGGGCGTTAACAGCGGCCCGGCCGATCCAGACGAGCGCGCGGTGAATCTCATCGATCGTCTCGGTGGTTGTCGATGTTCCGGCCGTGAGGCCGACCGTGGCGAAGCCACGAAACCACGACGGATCGAGATCGGCTTTCGACTGCACGTGCAGCACCGGCGTGCCATGATCGACACAGCGCAACACCAGGGCTCGCGTGTTGTTCGACTCACGGCCGCCAACGACCACAACCGCGTCGACACGCCGCGCGAGCAGTCGCTCAAGCGATCGCTGATGTTCCTTCGTCGGCAAGCAGACCGTATCAACGAATTTGATGTCCGCGTGCGGATTATGCTCGGTGATCGCCTGCCGGATCGACGCGACCTGGGCCTCGGTCGCTGTCGTCTGGGCAATGATTCCAAGGCGCTTCGCCGGATATTTCCCGACCTCCTCGACCGATTCGATGACGTCGAAATGATCCAGATCGCCGGTGATCCCCTCGACTTCGACGTGCCCGCGCCGCCCGATCAAGAGGACGTGGAAACCGACCCTCGCCAGCGCCTGTGCGGCGTCGTGAACGCGACTGACTAGCGGGCACGTCGTGTCGACGAGCCGCTTGCCAGCCGCTTGTAGGCGCCGCGCTCGCTGTCGCTGATGCCGTGCGCCGTGATCAAGACGGTGGACGTTGCCGGAATCGACCGCGATCGCAGCCCCTCGCCGGATGTCGCGAAACCGCGCGCCGCCAGTTGCGACTGCACGACCGGGTTATGCACGAGCTGGCCATAAATCGTGACCTCGCTCGGCTCGGCAATATTGTCAATCGCCGCAAGTGCGTCGCGTACCCCAAAACACATTCCCAGCACGTCGGCCCGTAAGACACGCATGGCTGTCACTCACTCCCTGTCCAGGTCTGAAATTGACCGTCGCCCGACAATCAGGACGATCTGGCCTGTTTGACCGTTTGCTTTGTATCGCAAAGTTTCACGCCATGAGCGAACGTTTTTATATATCAATGTTGACCTGGCGGCCAGCGCCGGATGCGGTCAGGCGGGCGACCAGCCTTCGGTGATATTGATCTTGCCGGCCGCTGGCTGGGGTGCGCCGCGGGCCGCGCTCATGGCGTCGTGCACGACGGTCTCGAGGACGTTGATATACTCGAAGAACCGGCGCCGGCCCTCGTCGGTTGTGCGATAAAGGGTCTGGGGGCGATTCTTGTGAAATCCTTTCCAGATCTCGACGAGTCCGGCTTCGTTGAGCACTTGAAGGTGGCGGCTCAGGTTGCCGTCGGTGAGGTGGCACATTTCCTTGAGCTCGGCGAAGACGACGCCGCGCGGCTGGGAAACGAGCGAGGTCATGATTCCGAGGCGGGCCTTTTCATGGAAGACGCGTGCGAGCCCTTCATAGGCGAACCGCCCGACGGACTCGCCCGACTTGGCTTTAGGCCGAGGCATGGTCGCGCTCCAGGGTGCAATAAAGAACAGTGGCGGCCAGCAACTGTCCGATTCCGAACGGGATACCCATCGCCCAGGGTGAGAGGGGCGTCTCGGCGTGTGGCCAGGCCAGCACGGTCAGGCCGCTTCCAAGATAGAACACCGCCACCCAGAATGTCGCCCGCGGCAGGAGCCGGCACGACGCGAAAATGCCCAGGCTGTAGAAGATTTGCCAGAGACCAGGGAGGAGCCAGACGCTCTGCGGCGCCGACCTCCAGAGAACCAGGGTCACGAGGGCGCCACCGACCAAGCACGGACAGAATTGCTCAAGCACAGGCTCGTCAAATCCCGGGTCATTGTCGAGGCCGCATTCCGCGCCCGGATCATCATCTCGAGACCGGCCGCCAGTGCACTGACAGCCGCGGCACCGATCCAGAGGCTCAAATAAGGCCCGATCTGAGCGATCGGGTCTGTGATCGTCATCATCTGAATCAATGCCGCGAGCACCGCCACGCCGCCGGAAAACGCCACCGGCATCGCGCGATAGCCGCGGAAAACTTCGGTTCGGGCAAGCTGGAGGCGAATCTCCGTGATCTGGGTCAGTGCGTCGCGCAATTCCATCGGCTTTCACCCCACCACGTCTTGGTTCGAGACGACCAGCCAACCATCGGCCCAACTCAACGTGACTCAGTAGCTTTACATCGTAAAGTGAGATGCTCACTCTGTCAAGGCGGCGGGTGGGACGGCGGTGACTGTCTTATTCCGGACTTACAACCAGATCCGAAAGAGCGAGACTTTGGGAATGGGGGGCGAGACCGGCGTGGTGAAAGGTTGGGCTTGCACCGTTTTCGCGTTGATCGCGTTTTCATTGACGAACCACGCGGCACCCAGAGCACCGCGCCTTTGTTGGAGTTCCGCCTTCAGGCGCCGCGCGAGCCGAAGATTCCGCCTGAATGGCGGTACTCCAACAAGAAGCCGCGCAAATCCGCCTACTCTCAATGCGTTCGGGAGTCGATTCAAGACCAACTTTTCACTGAGCCGGAGCGAGACTCTGTCGAGCTGCCAAGGCACTCGACTCTTGGGAGAGCGAGACTCGGTCGAGCTGCCCAAGCACTTGGCTCGCAGTTACGCTCGCCCTCCCGGGCCTCTTGGGAGAGCGAGACTCTGTCGAGCTTCCCAGGCACTTGGCTCGCAGTGACGCTCGCCCTCCCGGGCCTCTTGGGAGAGCGAGACTCTGTCGAGCTGCCCGAGGCACTCGGCTCGCAGGGACGCTCGCCCTCCCGGATTGGCTCCCGGGAGACGAGACTCCGTCGAGCCTCTGCGGCTCGACCAGGTGTGGCTCAGCGCGACGGATTCTGCCCTCCCGGGGAAAGCGGAACAGCCCTGCCTCAACGGCTCGCGGCGGCCGGCGCCGGGGTCTCCGCGGCTCGGCGCGACAGGGCGTTCCACTGCGCCTCGCCCACTTCCCTGATTTTGCGATCGGGCCACTTTTCCAGGGGCGAATAACGCGGATGACGCGATTCTTTATACGGATCATTGCGCACGCGTTGTAGCAACAGATCAAGGCCCATCGCGCCTGGTCGCTCGTGTTGCGGTCTGACCGGTGGAGCAAATTGCAGTGAAAGAAAATCGCATCACCCGGGCCGAGCTCGCAATAAATGTGATCGAGCCGCTCCATGGCCGCGGCGACACGCTCAGGGTCGGCTCCGGTCTGGTCGCCAATGCGGCCGTGGTTCACGCGGCCCATGTGGTGAGACCCTTTGAGCACCTGAAGGCACCCGTTGGCGCGGGTGGCCCGGTCGACGGCCACCATGCAGCTCGCGAGCTCGGGAAACAGACAGCCATTGTCGTACCAGTACCCATAGTCCTGGTGCCACTCCCAGGCGCCCCCCTCGCGCGGCTCTTTAAAGATCATCTTGTGATGATAATGGTAAACCTCGCCCCCCAGCAATTGTTCCATCCGGTCAACGATGCGGTTGCAGCGCACAAACGCACTTTCGATATCGCAGCCAAGGTCGTTGTTCACCGACAGCCGGATGATCCCACCCTCCCCATCGCGACGTCCCGCGGCCTGACTGACACGTTCACGATCGGCCCGCGCGATCTTGCCGAGAAAATCAATCTCATCTGAATCAAACAGTTCTGTAATGACCAGATATCCATCTTTCTCGAATCGCGCGACCTGCGATTCGTTCAGGAGAGTCGACATCGTCCTCGGCCTTTCTTTTTTCTTCCAAACTTCTCGCGAGTTGAACCCTGGCCTGCTCGGCGACCTGCCGGTGAATATACCGCATACGACGCGCGCTCTCCAGGTCTGGAGATCGAGGCCCGTTGAACGCTGGAGGCGAATCAGGTTCGATTCCTGGGCCTGCGATCGCGTGGCGGCGAATCTCGTGAGCCTGGATTTCGGTCGTGCCAAGGCGATGGAATTGCGGTATGATCGGGTCGCTTGCGGGGTCCCGTATGCCACCGACTGGCGACGAGGGTCGATCGGCCGCGTGTGTCGATCGTTCCTTGCTGCTTCGGCCTGAGCAACCCGCGTTCGGACCGGATTTCAGCCGAAATGGGATATCTCGAGATCCTGCTCATCGCGGGTCTGATCCTGATCAACGGCTTTTTCGTGATGGTCGAGTTCGCACTGGTCAAGGTGCGGGCGACGCAGATCGAGCAGCTTGCCGAGCAAGGCAACTGGGCAGCCAAACTCACGAGCAAGGCCCTCGATCGACTCGACTTCTATCTCTCGGCATCGCAAATCGGCATCACGGTCGCCAGTCTGGCGCTGGGTAGCGCGATGCACGACTGGGTCGAGCCGATGATCCACAGGGGCTTCATCCGGCTGGGCATCCCCGCGAGCCCGATCGTCGTCTTCGGTCTGTCGATACCGACGGTCACGATTGCCGCGCTTTCCCTCGTCACTTTCTTGCACATGGCCCTGGGCGAGCAGGCACCCAAGAGCCTGGCGATCCGTGCGCCCGGCTCCTGGTCTTGATCACCGCGCCCCCCCTGGTGATTCTCTCCTACGTCTTTTCGCCCGTGATCTGGCTGCTCAACAAGGCGAGCAACCTGACGCTCGTGGTTCTGGGCCTGGGTCATACGAGCACCGAGGAGCTGGCGCACAGCGAAGAAGAGCTTCGACTCATCGTCGCCGAAAGCGTGGCCGGCGGCCACCTGTCGCGCAACGAGCGAATGATGATCGAGAATGTCTTGAACCTCGAGGAAAAAACGGCCAGGCGGGTGATGATCCCGCGCCCGACATCGTATATCTGAGCCTGGCCCGCCCCCTCGAAGACAACCTGCGACTGGCCCGCCAGGCGGGCCATACGCGCTTTCCGCTCTGTGAAGACGACCTTTCGACGGTCGTCGGGATGATTCACGTCAAAGACATCTTCCGCGCCGGAGCCTATCAGAATGGCCGCTCCGAGCTCCGTCAGCTTGCACGCAAGGTTCCTTTCTTGCCCGTCACGCTGCGGCTCGACCAGCTCTTGCTCGAATTTCAGCGGAACCGCGTCCATCTGGCCATGCTGCTCGACGAATACGGAAGTGTCGTTGGCATGGTCACTCTCGAAAATGTTCTGGAAGAGCTGGTCGGGCCGATCCAGGACGAGTTCGACCGCGAGACTCCGCTCATTACTCCGGTGGGCGACAAAGTCTACGACATCGACGCCGCGTGCCCGCTCGACATCCTGGCCGAAACCTGCGGCGTCGAAATTCCCGAGACCGATGCCGAGACCGTTGGCGGGTTGATTCTCGACTTGCTCGGTCGGCTGGCGAAATCGGGCGACAGCGTCACGATAGACGGCCATCGGCTCACGGTCACACGCGCCGACCCGACGCGAATCCGCAAGATCCGGCTCGAGCCGTTCGACCCGGAGGGAGTGCCGAGCAACGGCGTGGGCGAGACTTCAAATCTAACCGCGAAGCCCGACGCCAGCGCATGAATCGATTGAACCAGCGATCGCCCGACCGGCTGCTCCGGTACACGCCACGCTGTCTACAACCAAGAGCGACGCGCAGCATGGCGTTCTACCACACTGACGCTTGCGGCCGCAGGCTTTCTGCCCACGAATCGAGCCGCCGCTCCCAGTCGAGCTCGTCACCGTGATCCTCGTCGATCAGCCACCGACGGATTTGATCCGCACTCAACGGTAGGAAGACACTCGCTGGACTCGCGGCGTACGTTCCCACTTCCTGAAGCTGCTCGATCACGATTGACGTACCGTCAAACCGCCAGACCTCCGGCACTCTCAGTAAAGCGTAAATTCCGGACCGGTCGAACTTCGGCCCGGAGATGTCAATCTCAACGGCTTGGTCGGGGTCGGGATAATCAGCGACATTGTTCGACTTTCGAGCGAGGGCCAGCTTGTCGGCGATCAATTTGGCGACGTCGAAGCAATAGCACTGATCGGCCTCGATCCCGCGGGCTAGCTCAGGACGTTTCCATGTGGTCTCGCCGAGCTTCCTCCGCGGAACGCCCACGACTCTCGCAACGGTGGCGACGATCTGACCAAGCCGCTCCTTGAAATACTCGTGAACCCGTTCCGTCGTCATGATTTCCAGATCGTCTCCGTCGTAGGCCATCCGGATGTGCTATCCGTCGCCGACGGCGTCGGAGAGACGGTCGTAGAGTTCCCACGGGATATGGCGGATCACGATCCGCTGAACACCCGGTTCCAGCTCCAGACTACTGTCTTTCGGCATTGACGCCGTCGGACGCGGGCTCGTGCTGATCGCGGACATGCGACGTTCGCTCCCTGTTTCATTGAAGCCTCTCGACGCGTACAGGAGCCGGAGACTCCCTCCCGTACGCGTCAATCGGTCACGCTCAGGTTCGCTGGGCGACGGCCGGCGCACGCTCCGGCGTCTCGGGCGACGTGTAATCAAACCAGCGCGGGTCGAAGTCGATCCGCCGCTTTTGCCGCATCGCGAGATTGCTCGTGAGAGCGATCACGGCGTCGGCCAGGGCGACCTCGCCGCGACAGCGCGGCTGGTGGTCTTTATCGGCGTGATAGTTTGACGCGTTTCCATGGCGAACGCAGTACGCGAAATGCTCGAGCTCCTCGCGATAGCCACGCGACGGGTCGGCTGTCGCCAGGCTGCCGAGAGCGGCGGCCGCCGAGGGACCGGCCGTGCTCGGGCTGGTCTCGAGCGTCGGCTTCTTGCCCTGCGTTTCCACCGAGACAATCGTGCTCTTCGACGCGGCCGGGCTGCCGGCTTCCTTGAACAAGAGGATTTCCTTCTCCTGGCTGACGATCATCGTTCCCTTCGAGCCCATCACCTGCTCGCCATAGCCGTCGAACGAGTTGGTGTTAATCGATGAGTACGTGACGACGACGCGATCTTTCTCCCCCGTTCCGGGGAACTCGAAGATGGTGAAGACGTGATCGTCGACCTCACGGCCATCGGTGTAAAAGAACGTACCGCCGATGCCCGTGACCGCGAGCGGATGCTTCTTGCCCAAAAAGATCGAGCAGGCATCGAGCTGATGGCTGCCGAGCTCGGCCATCAGGCCGGCCCCCGTGCGATTGTAGAGCCGCCAGTTGATCAGCTCGTCGAGGCTGTTGTAGCCGTACTTCTTGTAGTCGATACTCTTGTCGAGGTCGTTGTGAATCCGCTTCCAGCTATCGCGGTACACGGGTTTGCCGTGCTCGTCGTGGACGTATTCCGCGAGCCCCGTCTTGGGGTCGTAAATCGGGTTGCCGTTCTTGTCCTTGGCCACCAGCGGCTGCGCATTATTGCGATGCCACAAGGCCCGGATGTGGCGGATGTCGCCCAGAACGTCGTTCTGGACCAGGTAATTCGCGTTATCGTAGAGCACCGAATAATGACGCTGGTGGCCGACGGCGAGCAGCTTGTTCTTGTCGCGCGCGACCTGGCACATCTGCTTGCACTCGGCAACCGAATGGGCCATCAACTTCTCGGTGAAAACGTGCTTGCCCGCGTTCATCGCCTCGATCGCGACGGGCGCGTGCAGCCAGAGCGGCGAGGCGATCACGACCATCTCGACATCGGGATCGGCGTACATCTCTTCCTTGGTGGCGTATCTCTTGATCTTCTTGACGTCGGCCGTGCTGTAATCCTTGTGGTTGGAAAATTCCTTGACCGCCCGCTCTTGCTGCGTGGGCCGGATGTCGCAGAATCCGACGAAATCGAGATAAGCCCGGTTGTGCGAGCGAATCATCGCCTGGCAACCTTCGTCACCCGTGCCAATGATCGCCGCGCGAACGGGCGACTTGCCTTTCATATCCTCATAGCCGAAGTAAAAAGCACCCAGAGCGGGCGTCGCCGCGGCCGCTTTGAGCAAGTCGCGGCGCGACATTCCGAGCGCCCGGTTGGCGTTTTCGCGGCCCAGCACGCGGTCTTCGGGGGTCAGGTGGGTCATGCATCACTCCTTGGAATGAAAACAAATCAAAGTCGAGTAGAGCAGAGCAGGTTGAGTCAAACAGCTGCAATCAGGCCGCATCGAGGTCGAAATATACGAATCAAGTGACGCGAATCGTTTGTTGATGTTCACCGGCGCGGTCGCGGCGCCGGGCCTCCTCGGCCGCGGCCAACCGCCGCCGGCGGCGTGCTCCGAAGAACAGCGCATCGAGGCCGATCCAGTGGCCGCTCGGCGTCGTGGCAATCAAGAGAAGGGCGATCAGCTCGATCAGATTCTTGCTCACGATCAGGTAGTGGCCCTCGGCTTTCGGATTGGGCGGAAGCCCCGGCCAGGGGGGCATCGAGAAATAGATCATCGCCAGGAAGGCCGCTCCCGAGAGCGCCGCGAGGGGCGTCAGGAAGCCGGCGATCAGGCAAAGGCCGATCGCAATCAACCCGTACATGGTCATTACGTTGAGAACGTCAAGACTGTTCCAGCGCGATGGCGGAACATCCGCGGCCGGCGACTGGGCCAGCGAGCTGACAGAAAGCCCGGCCCTGTCGGCCAGTGCGGCGAGCCATTCCTTGGTCGCGCCCGCCTTGCTCACCTGTTCGGGCGTTGCCAGCTTCGCGACGGCCGTGCGCATCGCGGTCTGCTGTGCCATGATGGGTGCAATCAGCGATCGCCGGTCGGCCTCGACGCTGCGCCGCCCCTCCCAGGCTCTTTCTTTCTGAAACGAAAGAGCATCGGGATCACGTTCGACGGCCTGCACGTTGGCCAGGTCGTGGTAGTATTTCTTGATTTTCTCGACGTTATCCGGATCGTCGAACCAGTAGTCGGCCCAGCGGAGGTTCACATCAAGGATCTTCTGCGCCTGGTCGCGCTGATCGGGCGTGAAGCCGTAGTGATCGCCGAGCCAGCCCACATCGTCTTTCCACGACTCCTTGAGTCGCGACGCGTCGAGAACGGCCAGGCTGTTGACGTCGGGCAACATCCCGCGGAAATAGGTGCCCAGCGGCCCGGTGGCATTGCGCAGATAGATCTCCGCCGAGAAGGGGGCCTTGCCGCTCATGGTCCCCTCGACCTTTTCACATCCCTCGTAGAGAAAGTGCCAGCCGATGGCGATTCGCAACAGGATGGTGAAAAACGCCGCCAGGAACCCGGGATAGTATCGCGACATTGACTCGATCGCCTCGCAGTTGGCCGTGTCAGCTTTCCCGCCGCTGTCAGGACGGTCGGGGCACACCACCCCGTAAGATGAAGATTCAGTTTAACGCGCCGTCGTCAGCGACGAAATCGGATTCGGTCAAACCCAGGACGAGAAGTCGACGACCGTGCGCCGCGTCGTCCTCCTCCACGAAGATCACGCCGATCTCGGGGTGCGCCGCGACGTAACGCCTTGCCGCCTCGGTTCCAAGGAGAAAAAACGCCGTGGAAAGGGCATCGGCCAGGGCGGCCGTGGGCGCGAGAACCGTCACGCTCGCCGGGCCTGACGCAGGCTCTCCGGTCCGCGGATCGATCAAGTGTCCGTATACCCGGCCATCAACCACGAAATGCTGAAACGCCGCGCCCGACGTCCCGAGCCCTCGGTTTCGCAACCGCAAGACACCCAGCGGCTTCTCAGGCTCGAACGGATTCCGGAGCGCCACTTCCCAGCGCCCACCAAGCTGTCCGGGGGGCGACCCCAGTGCGAAAAGACTCGATTGACCGCCGTGAATCAACGCGGACGTCGGCCACCAGTAGTCGCGAACCACAGCGGCCGCGCGGTCGATCGCATAGCCTTTGCCGATGCTGCCGAGATTCAACCGAATTCCCTCGCGGTCGAATGCGACCGTGCGACACTCGGGATCGAGTCGTAAATGGTGCCAGCCGGTTCGCGCCCGGGCATCGGCCAGAGCCTGGGCGTCCGGCACGCGCCTGGGCCCCTTGACGAATCCCCAGGCCTCGGAAAGGGCACCGGCCGTGACGTCGTAGGCGCCATCGGTCGCTTCGCTCAACCCAACCGCGACTTCGAGCAACCCGAAAAGTCCGGCTTCGACCTCGACGGGCCCCTTGTGGGCCGAAGCGTTGAGCCGGCTGACTTCGGAATCATCACGATACACGGTCATCTGGCTCTCGAGCGCATCGATCAAATCGAGTGCGCGACACGCCAGATCGGCGCCGCCGGGCGTGGCGGCCGGTACACGCACCTCGAAATACGAGCCCATCGCCGCGCGATGCGCCCGGATCAAGTCCGATCGCCCCGGCGTCGACCGCGTGCCGATATCCGGCTTCGCGATTTCGGCGCCGCCGCGACGCAAGCGAAAAAGATCGCGACGATTGACGCTCGAACGGCCGTGTTTCACTCGAAGACTCGACGTCACGAAAAGCAGAGCGGCAAGGACCAACCAAAATTCAAGGAGGGAGTCATGCCAGTCTGTGCAACCGGCATGCTATTTCAAGTATAGCCGAAACCAACGCGTGGAAAAGACCGCGATGCCGGGATCGGCTCTTTCCCGATCAAGGCCGACGGAATTCGAGGGTCTGTTTCCCGTAACGCAGCGCGCGTATCGAGGCCGCGCAGCAGATCCATTCGACTCCGCCGCGGTGAACGATTGAATCTGGCCGCCGGAAGAAAACCAGCAAACCGGTTCACAGCACGCTCGTTCATCAGCAACGTTCGACGCGGACATAGAGATTTTCGGGTGCGGTGTCGAAGTAACGGAACAGCGCAGGGCACAACCAACCGCGCGCCTTGGTGTCCGGGTCTTCGTACCAGGTTCCACCACCCTCGCCGCCGACTCGCCTGGCCGATAACTGGTGGCCAGGAAACGGAATCGCCGAGAAAATCAGGCGAAAGCCCTTCTCGGCCTCTGGCACGGGGATGCCTTGCCGCTCCAGCAGAGCTTCGAGGACTTCGGGCACCCCCGCCACGAATGGCTCACGGACCAGGTTGGTCTTGTCGTCATCGAAGACCCACATACCGGCCCACCGGTACGGCTTCAAGACCATGATGCTATTCTGATTCATGGGTTTCTCGACGGGGCGAACATCAGGATGTAAGAACCCGTGCCCGCTTGAGACTTTCCGGCCCGCGGAACTCTCGGGAAAATGCGGGCGAACACCTCGGTATGTTTCGCGATCCGGGGCGTTGAGTCAACCGAAACGGCGTATGAACGGCCGCCTGCACCGATCGAAGTTCAGCGGCGTCGCGTCCCGCTACATTCGAAAGTCCGCCGATCTCGGTCTTGTTTTGTCGGCATTTTAACGGCAGGATAACGGCATGCGAACTCGACCGAGAAAGCGTCGTCAGACATGCCCTTCGAGCCCGATTATCAAATTACGCCGCGGACCGCGACCCTGCTGATGCGGATCGAGGCGGCCCGGCAGGCCGTGGACGACCTGCCCATCACGTCCTCGGTGCTCGCCGGACTTCGCGAGACGGCCAGGCTCTTCTCCACCCACTACTCCACGATGATCGAGGGGAATCGCCTCACGCAACAGGAGGTCTCCGCGGTGATCGAGCGGAAGCAGCACTTCCCCGGACGAGAGCGCGACGAGACCGAGGTCCTGGGCTATTACGCGGCGATCGAGCGGCTCGAGCGTTTCGCTGCACAAGGTGGCGATATCACCGAGCTCCAGATCCGCACTCTCCACGCCTTGGCGACGGCCGGCGGCAAGGCCGTGAAAAAGGCCACTCCGTATCGGGGCGGACAGAACGTGATCCGCGACGGCCGCAGCCGCCGCATCGCCTACATGCCCCCGGAGGCCGCCGACGTCCCCCGGCTCATGGAGGAACTGCTCGACTGGCTCCGGCGCAGCGACCGCGCGGACATACCGTGCCCGATCCGCGCCGGAATCGCGCACTATCAATTTGCAACAATCCACCCGTACTACGACGGAAACGGTCGGACGGCCAGGCTCCTCACGACACTGATCCTGCACCGCGGCGGCTATGACTTGAAGGGCCTTTATTCGCTCGAAGAATATTACGCCCGCGACCTCGCGGCCTATTATGAGGCCCTCGCCGTCGGGCCTTCCCACAATTATTACCAGGGCCGGGCCGAAGCGGACATCACGGGTTGGGTGGAATACTTCTGCGCGGGGGTGGCGGACAGTTTCGCGAGCGTCCGCCGTCGCGCCCAGGACGCCGCCGACCGGGGTACGAAGGACGAATCGGCCGCCCTGCGTCGACTCGACCCACGCCAGCGGCGGGCGCTGGCGCTCTTCCGCCGCTCGCTCGTCATCACCAGCCGGGATGTTGAGGGTCTCTTCCGTGTTTCCCAGCGGACCGCCCGAAATATCCTCGCGACGTGGGTGCGAGGCGGGTTCGTCGTGATGAGCGATCCTGCCAACAAGACACGTCGTTATCGGCTGGCCGCCGAGTACGAAAGTTTGGGCGGGAGTTGACTTCGGTAATTTGACGATCATCCCGACCTCCTGACCTTGCTATTCGCCGACAAGGAAAAGAGAACGTTCTCATGGAATGACGCCTTTCCGCGCTGCGCTCATTTCGTGACCTAGTCTTGGGAGGGTATGTCTTGCGTGGTGCAAGATCGGGCTTGCACCACTTTCGCGTTCATCGCGTTTTCATTGACGAACCACGCGGCACCCAGAGCGCCAGGCCTTTGTTGGAGTTCCGCCTTCAGGCGGCTTTTTACGATATCAGCCAGAGCAGACCGGCTAAAGCCGGAACTCCAACGGTTCCCTGCTGGAGTTCCGCCTTCAGGCGGCGGGTGAGCCGAAGATTCCGCCTGAACGCGGGATTCCAACAAGACGCCGCGCGACAGAATCGGCCTGCACTCAATGCGTTCGGAAGTCGATTCAAGACCAGCTTTTCACCGGGTCAGGGTATGTCTGGCGTGGTGCAAGGTTGGGCTTGCACCACTTTCGCGTTCATCGCGTTTTCATTGACGAACCACGCGGCACCCAGAGCGCCAGGCCTTTGTTGGAGTTCCGCCTTCAGGCGGCTTTTTACGATATCAGCCAGAGCAGACCGGCTAAAGCCGGAACTCCAACGGTTCCCTGCTGGAGTTCCGCCTTCAGGCGGCGGGTGAGCCAAAGATTCCGCCTGAAAGGCGGAACTCCAGCAATAAGCCGCGCAACAGGATCGGCCTGCACTCAATGCGTTCGGAAGTCGATTCAAGACCAGCTTTTCACCGGGTCTGCGTATGTCTGGCCGTACAACTCTAATGGTGGATTCCGCGCATGCTCTGGACGTCACCTCGATTCAGCCGTTTTATACCGGGTCCGTCGGAGACGGTCTTCTTGACCGTGCTCGGCATCCTGGTGGTGGTCGGCCAGTATGCGCTGCTCAACGATCCAGGAACGCCCTGGCACCTGCGGCTCGGTCGCGACATCCTGGCCAGCGGCTCGGTGCCCCATGTGGATACGCTCACGTTCACCCGTGCCGACAACGCCTGGGTCGATCAATCGTGGGGTTTCGACGTGCTGCTCGCCCTCGTCGTTGACTCGTGCGGGTGGCCCGCGGTGCTCGCGCTGGCCTTTGTTGGCCTGGCGGCCCTTTATGCCGCGATCACCCGGAGCCTCATCCGTGACGGCAGTTCACCGGTCGTCGCGATCGTCGTCGGTCTTCTCGTGACCACGATCAGCGCGCTTCATTTCTTGATCCGGCCGCACCTTTTCACGTTTGCATTCGCCTTCCTGACTTTCGGGGCCTGCCAGAGGCAACATCGAGACGGCGGCTGGTCCGTGGCATGGGTCCCGTTTTTTACCCTGATTCTCGCCAACGTACACGGCGGGTTCCTGGCGCTGCCGGTGATTGTCGGCACGAGCGCGCTGGGCCATGCACTGGCCGGCGAGTGGGATGCGGCCCGAAGACGTAACGTGATGAAGTTTCTCATCGCGGCCGCCGCGTGCCTGGCCGCGGCGCTCGTGAATCCCTACGGATTCGGACTCTATCGCCATGTTTACGACCTTTTGATCGGCAGTGGCGTCACGCGGCTCATCATCGAATATCAGCCCGCCCCGTTTGGCCAGCCCGAAACAAAGGTCCTGGAATGGGTCATCCTGGCCCTGATCGCCTTGCCCGTGGTCTCGTCGAAAAAAGTCGACCGATACCACCTGGTTCACACCCTGGTATGGCTGCACCTGGCCCTCACGTCGATCCGGAACGCGCCATTTTTCGCGCTGGCGGTGGCTCCGGCGCTGGCGACCTTGCTCGAGGGCCTGCCGCTCGCCTGGCGATCGTCGTGGAAAGCCGATCAGCGCGCCTCGATCTGGCCGGCCGCCGCCGTGCTCAGTCTGGGCCTGGCGATTCTCTGCGGAGCAAGGGCAGGGGGTTTCGACTTGAAAAACTGGCCGTTCCCGGCACTCACGACGCTCAACCAGCAGCCCACGTCAACTCGAATCTTCCATGAACAGGACTGGGGGGGCCTGATCGCGGCCGAGTGCCAGCCTCCAAGGCGCACGTATCTTGACGATCGGTTCGAGCTCTTCGGAAAGGATGCGATTGTTGAATACCTGGAAGTCTTGCACGGCGGCCCGGCGTGGGACGCGATCCGCGATCGCGACAAGATCGAAATGGTCTGGCTGCGGCCTGACCGTGGTCTGGCCAAGCGCCTGCTCAAGGAGCCGGGGTGGAATATCCTCTATCGTGACAAGGTGTCGATTCTGTTTCGCCATGGGTCGGCCAGCGAGCTTGCCGCGCGGTGAACGGCGTTCGAGACCACCGCAGGCTCAAGAAGACGTTTTGCCCTGAGGCATTTCCCTGGCTTTCAGCCGTTCGCGGATAGCCTTGATGAGGTCTTCCGGCGGAACGAAGCGGAGCTCGTTCGTCTGGTCGGCCCGAACGTCAACTTTTCCGAATTCATTGTAGACCCGATTCCATTCCAACACGAATTCGAGCTGTCCCCCCGTCTTTGGAATCGCGAGATACGGCACCGCATTGCCGTTCCCTCCGTTCATGCCGCCTCCAAATCCTCGAAACCTCGAGCGCTTGGCCTGAAGATCCCGCTTGAAATCGGCCGACGGCGGGCTCGTCAGGGCCCAGTACCATGGCGTGACATCGGCACCCGCGTTGCGCACGATTGTGAGCATCAATTCAAATCGTTTCCCGTCGGCCGTTTTGGCTTCGCGGTCGGATTCGCGGAGCACGAACAGACCCGACAATCGATAGGTCCCAACTTCCCATTGCAACGTCTTTTGAGGCGTTTGAGCGTTCTCGACGTCCGCCGAAGAGATATCCACCATGTATCGTTCGCCGTCCCATTCCTTCAAGCTCCAGAGAAATGGAACCTCGTGGGGTCGGACGGACGCGAGTGACGCGCCCGGGCCGCAGAGGATCGAACGGATTGCCGGCGACATGAACTGGATACCGAGAAGATTGCGCCTCGTACCGGCGTTTTCGGGCGGATGATCATCGGAAACCGTCCAGGTCTTCTCGGCGAGCTTGATCGGGTCGTGAGTGAACGACGCATAAACGGCTAGCTTCGCGTTCGCGAGATCGGCTGGCCACGTCCATTGCACGTCGACGGGTGAGCGGGGCAGCGGCGTTCTGGGACAGACAACGCGCTCACTGATCTTGCTGCCCGGCTTGACGCTGATGTCGCCCGACGTTGCGACGCATCCATCGTCCCAGCGTTTGTAGATCTGAAAGAAATACTCGCCCGGGCGAACCACTCCGAAATCGGCGACTCCCGACGCATCGGTGACGTGCCACGTCGGCTTGGCGAGGCCAAGCCCGCCCCCGCCGCCCAATCCGCCGCCGCCGGCCGTCGCCACGCGCTCGGCCAGTGCGATCGAGGCTCCCGCCGCGGGCGTGCCATCGGCCGTCTCTTCGGTGAGCTTGAACGAGATCGGGTTCCACTCGAGCGAATGAGCGCTTCGCACGACCTCCGCCATTTCCCGCACTTGCTTGAGCATGTCTTGCTGGGTTAACTGGGCCCGTTCGTTCTGCGCGGCAATGGCTTGAAGGGCGGCGTCGGTCGCACGCGCCAGCTCGAGCCGCGCCATCATCGATTGCCGCCAGAAGAGCCCAGCCAGCGCCAGGCTGCTGCAAAGCGTGATCACGAGGCAGGTCGCAAGAACGAGGCGTCGAGTCATGATGATCCCTTTCATTGCGTCAAGCCAGAGCCGGCGCACCACGGCCGCCGGATCGCCGAAGTGCCGCAGGGCCAGTTCGCGTGCCGCGTCCGGTTCGGCCCCGCGCAGCAGTTCGCGGCGGTAAGTACAATTCAAGTGATCCGCTAATTCATCGAGAATGTCTTGCCGGAGCGACGCCGGCTCGTCGTCTCGCGGCGCGGGCAGAAGATTCGAGAGCGTGTCGTGAAAATCCATGGCTTTGCCGGTCGCTTTGCGAGGTGAACATTGCGATCCGATTTCAACTGCCTGCCAATCCGATCCGATGGGTGCCCAGCACGCCATTGATGCCCGCGCTGAAGCTCAGCCACGACGACTTGCGCGTCGCCAGCTCAGCGCGGCCCGCCTCGGTCAGCTCATAGTATTTGCGGCGCCGGCCGTCGGCCTCGCGCCAGAACGAGTGCAAGAGCTTCTGCCGCTCGAGCCGGTGCAGGGCCGGATAGAGCGACCCTTCCTTGAGCTCAAAATAGCCATTGGAGCGCACCCCGACCGTCTGCGACAGCTCATAACCGTAGGTCGGACCGCCCCCGGCGACTTCCAGGATCATCATCTCGACCGCACTGCGTAAGAATTGCGAGTTCATACATCGACCTCCTATGCATCGACACTTAATACATAGACTGTCTAGGTGTCATTGTCAAGAGGGGCGGCGCGAATTGATCTCGGTTCGCGATATGCCGTAGTGACGTTAGACTTGAAGACACGCGGCAATACTGCGAAAAGATTTTGATGACTTTTTCGAAGGAGAACATCGTGCCAACTGAGATCGTCTATCCGGATTGTGATGGTAAGCCAATAGCCGAAAACACGCTGCAATTCGGGTGGATCGTGAAGGTCGAGGCTGGATCGGAACGAATCTATCGCGATGACCCGGACGTGTTCGTTGCCGGGGACCTCTTGTGGTATCCGGTCGAAGGACGACCGGACATCCGCACTGCTCCAGATGCGATGGTCGCGATCGGACGTCCCAAGGGTGATCGCCGTTCTTACAGGCAGTGGGTTGAAGGCGGCATCCCGCCCCAGGTGGTTTTTGAAATCCTTGCGCCGGCCAGCGGCATCGTTGAGATGGGGAGCAAGTTCGAGTTCTACGATCGGTACGCGGTCCAGGAGTATTACATTTACGACCCGGATGAAGTGAAATTGACCGGTCACATACGGCTCGGGAGCGACCTCGTACGCATTCCCGCCATGGACGGCTGGACAAGCCCGATCCTGGGAGTGCGATTCGACATGTCAGTCGCCGAATTGCATTTATTCGGGCCCGATGGCAATCGCTTTCTGACCTACCAGGAAACTGCTGATGAGCGCGACCAGCTCCTTCGTACGCTCAAGGATCTTGAGCGTCAACGTGATCGGGCCGAACGCGATTGGGAACAGGCTCAACTCTGCCGCGAGCCGGACCGACTAGATCTTGCCGAACGGGTACGCGAATATCAGGCCACGCTTGCACGAAACGAGCGCCTGGCCGCCCAATTGAGAGCCATGCGCATCGAGCCTACCGAATAATTCGATCGCGACGTGCAGCCAAACCCTTATTGCGAATTCCCCAAATTCTCGAATAAATAGAGCCCGCTCTTTCCAGGGCACACCAAGTCGACGTCACCATCATGATCGATATCAACGGCCGTCATCTGCAAGCCCGTGCCGGCTGTGCCGGGCGGGAAGTCCTTGAGCGCCAGGCGATCGCCCCCTTTTGGCGGGGCATTCTTCGCGGGCTCCCCCTGGAAGATGATGTGCTTGGTCCAGTTCTTTGAGGCTGGATCGAACGCGTACCACGCGACGACCGAGCCATCGGTCGCGCCCGGCTCGATTTCGTGGGCGTAGACCCGCTTCCCTGTCACCAGCTCGTTGGCCTTGCCGTCGCCGTCGAGATCGGCCCACATGAGAGCGTGGACCGAGGCGATCGACTTATCGATGGCCTTTCCTCTCCACGTTCGCTCGCCGCCTGATCCTTTTTCCTGGTGCAGGTAAAAAAGACCGTAGTCATGACCCATGCCGTAAATAACCTCGGAAAGCCCGTCGCCATCGACGTCGCGCGCCAGGATCTGAATGCCCGTCGCGCCGATCTGCCAGTCGGGATGCCACGTCCACGAATCACGCGCAGGCTCGGCGGGCGCCTCGAACCACCCCTTGGGCGTGAGCAAGTCGGTGCGGCCGTCGCCGTTGACGTCGCCCGAGCCGACTCCATGGCCGGCCGCGGCTGAGCCGAAGTCGTGCTTCTTGAGATCGTGGCCGCGACCGTCGGGCTTTTTCACCACCTCGTACCAGACCACCACATTGACCGTGTTCGGCAAGACGTCCGGCACGCCGTCGCCCGAGAGATCGACCATCCAGGCGGCCTCGATGTTGCCCGGCGTGTCAAGCTCGTGATAACTCCAGGGGCGCCCGTTTTTCCAGGATTCTCGACCCAACCGACGCTTTTCCCGAAGTAAGAACACGTCACGAAATCCATGTTGCCGTCACCGTTGACATCAAGCGGCAAGGTGGCGAAATCGTGGTAGTAGCTGCCCACTCGCTCGACGTCGCGGAGGTGAAACGGCTTCCAGTCGGGTCCGCGATACCACGATGCGCCCGAGACAATGTCGAGCTTGCCGTCATTGTCGACATCGAAGACGCCGGCCGCCTCGAATTCGCTCGTCGCGTTGATCGTGTGCTGCTTCCAGGACGGTTCGCCAGCGATGAGCGGCATCGTCGACAGAACCAAAATGGCACCCAGAATCGAATTCGCCCGCTTCGAGTTCATGCTGATTCTCCGGGGATTCAAACCAGTTTCTTCGTCGCCGGCCCAGGCGCGGTCGATCGGGATATTGCTTGAAAAACGCCACCGCCCTGAGCACTGTTTCATTCTGGTGGTTTACAACCCGATTTGGGAAACGAGGCTTTGCGGCAGCCTTTTTGGTTCCCGCTGTTGGCGGTTCGGCTCGACAGAGTCTTGCCCTTCCGGGCGGCGAACGAAACAACCTGGCGACGCCCTCTAAACGCTCGGCAACGTCCACGGCTTTCGGTATTCCTTCGTCAAGAACGCATTGGCCTCGGAATGGTTGGTCACCTGCTCGGCGGCGCCATCCCAGGTCAGCTTTTCGCCCGTCCAGAGCGAAATATTGCCGAGGTTGCCGACGCTGGCCAGACGGTGGCCATAGGCAAAATTACACGCACACTGGCCGCGCGACTTGATCGCGTTTAGCCACTCCAGGTGATGGCCCACCGATCGGGGGAGCGTCTTGGGGGGCTCGTCAATTGTGCGCCCCTTTTCGGGGATGATCCGGTAGGTCCGGTAATCGGCGACGAGCGTCGCTTCCGTGCCCTGGAACATGATCCCCAGCCCTTTGTTCTCGAGCCCATGGGCGTTGGCGTCAGTGTGGCTCCAGACCATCAAGAACTTGCGGTCGCCTTTTTGATATTCATAGGTGACGTCAACGGTATCGGGCACCTCGCAATTATCATTCAGGGCGTAGCGGCCGCCGACCGCCGAGATCGTTCGGGGCGCCTCGACATCCATCGCCCAGTGCACCAGGTCGACGATGTGGCAACAGAAATCGGTCAGGATGCCGCCGCCATAATCCCAGAAATAACGCCAGTTGAAGGTGAACCGATTGGGATTGAACGCATGAGCGGGCGCTGGCCCGAGCCAGAAATCATAGTCGCAGCCCGGAGGCGGCGAGCCATCGGGCGGGTTGCCGAGGCCGCTTCGATCGGCGGCCAGCCAGACGCGCGCCATGCTGATCTTGCCCAGGACGCCCGAGCGAACGATCTCGACGACGCGGTGATAATTCTCGCCGGCGTGGATCAGGTTCCCCATCTGCGTCACGCGCTTGTATTTCTCGGCCGCGCGCACCATCGCGCGGCCCTCCTGAATGCGGTGCGCCAGCGGCTTCTCGCAATAGACATCCTTGCCCGCCTGACAGGCCAGGATCGTCGGAATCCCGTGCCAGTGATCGGGAGTCGCGATCGCGACCGCGTCGATATCCTGCCGGTCGAGCACGCGGCGGAAATCACTATACGCCTCTGTCTTGCCGCCGGCCGCGGACTGGGCGCGCCTGACGTGCGGCTCGTACACGTCGCAGACCGCCGCGATCTCGACCTGAGGAAACGCCTTGAACGTGTTGAGCAGACCCGTCCCCATCCCGCCCACGCCAATGAAGCCGAGCACGATCTTCTCGCTCGGAGGGACCGGACGCCGCGCCTGGTCGTTGTCGGCCGCGACGCCGCCCGGCGCCGTCGCGGTCGCTGCGTTTGCGACCGCTTTGGGGGCCCCTTCCTTTTGCGCCAGGGCCAGGGTCGAGGCGGCCAGAAAATCGCGACGCGTCCAGTCGGTCATCGGGTGTTCTCGGAGTGACAGGTCATCATTCGATCAATTTAACGCTGTGAACAGGCAAATTATTACTTGGTCTTCATGGCGATTCCGAAGTCGCCCAGCATGTTTCGCCAGACCGAGTGCACATGGTTGGCGTTATTCTGGGTGTTGTTGAATTCGATCAGGAAGGTCGGCCCCTGAACGCGATAGGCGTGCCCCTGGCTGCGGTCTCCGGGTCCGGCCCAGGCGAACTGAACCTGCTCGCTGCCGGCCGCGGCGATTTCATCGAGCCACGCCTTGGCCACCTCGATCGGCATGTCAACCGCATACGATTCGACAAGCGATCGCAAGACAGCGCGCTGGTCGGGGTTCATATCGGCATAAGCGATCCCAACCGCCGCGTCGGTCGGTGGCTGGGGCGTGTTGGCGGCGCGGATATCCGCGGGTGCCTTTTCGGCGAAGATGGCTTTCTTGCGCTGGGTGTCGTCAAGAGCCTGGAACAACCGCAGCGCCCGGTCGTCACGCTCGGCGAGCGTGCGCAGGCCCTGCCGCGGCCCTTGCCGCACCTCGGCCGGGTTGGCCCCGAAAAAGGCCGGTGTGGCGGCGATGATCTTGCCGTCCTCGAGCGCGAAGTTGAGCGAAAGGTGGTGTCCTTCCACCCGCCAGCCCCAGCGGCCGCGGTCGAGCGGCTTGCCGAAGATCGTCAGGAAATATCGTTCCGGATCGCGCACAGGGCCGGTGCCGTGCTCGAGGTCGCGGAGAATCTGCTCGAGGCTCATGATCGTCGTGGCCTTCAAGAATCCCGAGCCGCCGAGACCGGACTGAATGAGGGCAAACGCCAGGGCCCGCTGTTCGGGCGTCATCTCCTTGAACGAGAGCCCCTTGCGCTGCGCGGGATGAAATGCCAGTTGAGCCGTTCGGGCGACTCGTACGAAAAGGCGATTTTCTCTTTCTCGGCGGGCGTTAGTGATTCGAGCAGTCGATCGGCGGTGACGGCCATTCGTGACCCGGTCGGCTCAACCTGAGCCCCGGCCCACAGCGCCAGGCTCACGATGGCCGCCGACGCCAGTAAAACACTTGCCTTGACCTGTCGCATCATCGATCTGGCTCCTCGCCCGCGTGTCGCGGTCGTCTCGGCGGTTCCGAACGATTCGATGCCGGGGAGGCACCCAGCATTTGTCGAATGCAGCGGCGGACCGCCGAACATTGGTGAAACACTCACTAGCCTTCATCTTCGATCGAAATGCCGAAGTCAAGCCCCGTGGTCGTTTTCCGGAGGCGATTCTTCGTGTTCTCGCCTCGCTTTTTCACAAAGGAGGGGCTTTCACTGGCTTTCACGATCCGCCAGAATGAGGCCATGCGGCAACCACTGTGGGCTCCATCGCTGGTCCTGGCACTGCATCAGAATCGCGCGCGCCGGCCTCGCGTTTTGTGCAGGTCGCCACCACGCGCCCGACGGCCGCCCGGCCAATCGCACGCTCGTCTTTCGCGGTTTCATCAACGAGATCACGAACCTCACCTTCGCCATCGACCTCCGTAGCGAAAAGGCGAGTGAGATCACTCATAGCCCCTGGGTCGAAGCTTGCTGGTATTTTCCCGTCACGCACGAGCAATTTCGCCTCTCCGGTCATGCGACCATCGTCGGCCACGGCGACGCCACTCGCGAAAATGACACGCTCCAGACCGCGCGCCGCGAGACGTGGCAGGCTTTGCCCGGGCCGACTCGCATGACATTCACCTGGCCGCCCCCGGGCGAGCGGCGCGATCCGGGTATCCCCTTTCCGCACGAGCACCCCGACCGCGAAACGCCGCCGGCCCACTTCGGCCTCCTGGTGCTTGATCCCCGAGTCGTGGATTTCCTCGAAATCAACGGCCAGCCCCAGAACCGCTGGCGGTTCGAGCGCGACGACCATGGCGAATGGTCGGGCGTTGAAGTCAATCCATGAACGAGGCCAAGGCGCAGTGGCGCAACCGGTTCGACCAGGCCGCCGAAGGCGCCGAATTCACGCCGATCATTCGGGCTTCTCTTCCTCCTTCTCGACGCGCGCCGAAGCGGCAAGCTGATCGATGAAGCCCTTGACCCCGGCCTGGGCCACCTCGGCGTCTTGCTCGCCGGTGCCCCCCGCGATGCCGACCGCGCCAATGATCTGACCATCGACGGTCACTGGCACACCGCCCTTGAGGGCCGTGATCTTACCGCCGCTGGCCCCGGCGGCGTTTTGCAAGCTCACGTTGAGCAGGGGATCAGCGGGTGTCGAGCCCGAAGCAAGCGGACCCGTGGGCTGGCGAAACGTCGCGGCCGACGTCGCCTTGGTCATCGCGGTGTAAAGGCTCGCCGGCCGGGCCCCGTCCATTCGCTCGAAGGCGACAAGGTGTCCGCCATCGTCGACGACCGCCACGTTGAGCTTGAGCTTCAGCTCGGCCGCCTTCGACTCGGCGGCCGCGATGATCGCCTTCGCTCCCGCCAGGCTGAGCCGCACCTGGTTACGCACGATCAATGGCGAGTCTCCGCTGCGCAGCCGCTCGGGCGCGGGTTGAGACACCTCAGCGCGTGAGCTCGCCGCGACCTCGGGCAACCCCCAGTCTTGTGCCAGCCCCAAGATCTCCTGGGCGATCATCGCGACTCCTCGTTTGAGTCCGCCATCAAAATCTTTCTTCTTGAATGATTCGGTCATCGCGGCGCGTATGGCCTTCTGCTTTTCGGGCGTCAAGACCTTGAGGAACTTGCGCGACACCAGGGTCTCGATCGCGTGTTCCTCCTTGGCGATCAAGATATACAAGCCTTCAAGACGCGATTCCCTGACATGGTGAAACGCCGTGGCCGAGGCGGTCTTGCCCTCGAGCGATTCGACGGTTTGAATGGTCGTCTCCATGTGCGTCTCGCGCTCGATGCGGTCGAGTTCCTTGCGCGCCCCCTCGATTGCCGAGGCGCTGAAAAGGCCCGCGCGATCGTCGATTCGCGAATGAATAATCGTTCGATCGCGGTTGGCCCCCTCGCGGCGCGGTGCTTCTTGCGCCACACCTCGAGATGACGCGACGTGAAACACAGCCAGAGCCAGTGTGATCACAAAGGCGCACCAGGCCGGCATCACGTCGCGGAGGGTTCGCATTCGGTCTTTCAACATGTCATGACTCCCTTCTTTCAGTCGATGATTCAAAGTGTTGCGAGAGCGTGGCGCCCTGGTTCACGGCCTGCGCTGGGCGAGCATCCAGTCGATGGCTTCGGGATCGTTATAGACGCGGTCCCAGCTCAGGTGTCCGACGCCGCGATACTCGGTGATCCGAGGCGTCGCGCCGGCGTGCTTGAGCGCCTCGACCATGGCCCTCATGTTGAGCACGGTCTCGGCCCGATCAGCGTCTCCGCAGAATGACCACACGGGCAAGGACGCGAGCTTGGCGGCGTCTTGCGGTTTGCCGCGCCCGCAGATCGGCAGCACGGCCGCGAATTTCTCGGGCCGGGCCGCGGCGAGCTGCCACGAGCCAGAGCCGCCCATCGAAAGGCCGGTGAGCACCACCCGCTGCGGATCGCCGGCGAAGTTGGCCAGGACGTCGTCGAGCGCCTTGAGCGCGGCATTGCTGTCGGCCGAGCCGGCCGCCCACGTTTGTTTCGCCTGGGGAAACACCACCAGGGCCGGTATCCCATGCGGCCGGTTGAAGACCGCCGAGCCAAGCCCCACCTGCGCCTGGCGAACACCATCTTCACCGCGCTCGCCGGCGCCATGCAGAAACAAGATCACGGGGAACCGCTTCGTGCCGTCATAATCATCGGGAACATAAAGCGCATATTTCCTGTCGCCGGCCTCGGTCTTGACCGTGCGGAGATGAAAGCCCGGCCCGGTCGGTTTGCCCGCGGTCGGGATCGGCAGGGGCTGGATCATCATGTCCTTGAACTGGATCTCGGTCGGGCCTCCGGCATGCAGTTGCATGGCGATCAGCCCACCCCGGGCGATGGCCGCATCTGGCTCGTGGTACTCGACCGATTCCTTGCCGTTGATCGCGAGCACGATCTTCTCACCCGAAGCCCGGATCACATAGTGGTTCCAGTCGGTGCGGTTGAGCACCTTGAGCGCGGCCTCCTTGGCCGGAACGAGCACCTTGTTGCGTCTCGACTCGTCATAGAGCGAGCCCCAGTAGCCGTCGCCGATGTCGGCCTGGTAACCCGACATCTCATGGTGAGGGATCCGGATGCTGCGGAACTGGACGCCGCTATTCCCCTTGCCGTCGACCATGCGGAAGTAAAGCGAGAGCACAAAATCGTCATACGGCCGGGTCGTCGCCAGGAATTCGTTATGGTCGAGCCCGTTCGAGTGACCGACGAGCATCCCGTCCTTGTTCGACCAGAGGCTCATGTCGCCATCCCAGCCGGTCAGCTCCTTGCCACTCACAAGCGGCGTGAAGCCGGCCGTCTCGACCACGGTGGGAATGCCCAGGAGCTGCCGGGTCCACCAGATGACGATCGTGGCCGTGTATGTGCCGCCAAGATCGCCGGTGCCGCCGGGAGTGCTCGAATAGCTGCCGTCCGAGTGGCGGCAGCGTGCGATAAACGCCAGCAAGCGACTCGATATCGGGCCGCTCATGGAGCATGAACAGAGCGCGCATGATGCGATAGGTCGCTCCCAGGTCGGGGGGGCCGGCGTCCTTCGACCAGCCGCCTTCGGAGCGTTGGCCGCCTTTGAGCGCGGCGATGATCGCATCGCGATGGTCGAGCGTCAGACCCATTCGCAGCACGGCCGCGGCGGCGCCACCGGTCGCATAAGCTTTCGCTTCCCCCTCGCCCCAGGTGCCCTCACTGTTCCGCATGCCCTTGAGCTGCTCGTGCCAGCGGGCAAAGTCAGGCGACGTGCCATGAACGGCTTCGAGCCCCGCGATCGCCATCCTGACCTGCTCGAACCCCTGGGCGTTCTTGCCCAGGTAATCAATGGCTCCCTTGACCATCTCGTCATCCGCGATCTTCAGTTCCGAGGCCGCCATCA
Source organism: uncultured Planctomycetota bacterium (assembly GCA_963818265.1). Classification (GTDB taxonomy): domain Bacteria; phylum Planctomycetota; class Planctomycetia; order Isosphaerales; family Isosphaeraceae; genus CAWFRS01. The sequence continues at coordinate 535,955 of CAWFRS010000002.1, forward strand.
GGCCGATGGCCGTCGTGATCACGTCGGGCTTGCCCCCCGGCGTTGTGCCGAAACCACCGCTGGTATCGCGGCACGCCTTGACGAATTTGATGCAACCGAGAATGTCGGGGACTGAGCCTCCCACATGCTTGAGAACTCGTCAGCGCCGAATTGGTCGCCCCCACGCTCGACGGCTGTCCGGCCTTCGCGCTGAAGCCCCCGTCCTTGTTCTGAAGGGCGGCGGCAAACGCGGCCGTCTGAGCAAACTCAGACGGTGACTGACCGCGCGCCGCGGCATTGACGATGACCGAGATCGACACGCTGATCGCCAGTAGTGTGGCGGCCGCTCGTCGCATGGCTGAAGCTCCCTGATGGTGCACCAAAAGTGATGTTCTTGATGGCCTTGGTTTTCCAGTCTGCCAGTCAGGAGTCGGCGCGGCAACCTTCAGAGACTCCAACCGCCGGGAATTGCCACTCGCAAGTCGCCCCGAATATCGTTAACTTGATCGTAGAGCGCCCGCCCGCTGGCGCGAGCGCACCCGACGTCTTGAGCTCGCAATGCGAGCATCGGATGTATCGATGCGATCACCTTTCCAGCACGCCTGCGAGGGATCCCAATCAACTCTGCTGGAAACGCATTGCTGTCTCGACTGCGGACGAATCGACGAGGCTGACCCGGCTGGCCATCGTGCCTATACATGTCCCAATTGCCGTATTCTCTTGCGCGTGCCCCGGTTGCTCACTCGCAGTAGCTGGCTACGATGGGTCAAGGAGTCGGCCTCCGAGCCTCACCCGGCTCCCGCTCGATTTCCGGACCTCTGAATTCGGCGTGCGCGTCGATCGACGCGTGCTGACGGTGATTTCACGCTCATCTCTCCTGTTCGCGACTTGCGAAAAGATCGCCGTGATCCTGGCGGATGCGCCGACGCCCTACAGTCATGTTTCCATCGAGTTAGGAACTCTGGATTGCTCGCACTGCGGCCAACGTCTGACGGCACGCGCACTCGACGCGAATCTCGCACTGGTCCGAAGAATGACCGTGGCGGCGACGGCTGTCGACCCCGAAAATGCCTCTCACCGTCTGGTCGATTATCGGCCCCCGCAACCGGACGAACCGCGGCGGCTGGTCCGACATTTCCAGAATCTGGCCAAACACGTTGACGACTGGTTCAGCGACGATTCCGGAAGTTGCGCGAGTGATCGAAGCGAAGACCACCTTCTGTGGGATCGCACAATCGACGGGTAGGCCCGCCGAATAAGTCGGGCCAGCGTTTTCGGTCGCCAAATGCCCTTTCACGATCGTGGGAGGGGCGAGACTCCGTCGAGCCGCGTGCCAGTGGCGAAATCGGAGGGCCTCGGCCGTCTCGGGAATCACGCAGGGCCCTTTAGCAAGCCTCGCGGCGTGCTCCCATTCTGTCAACCGCGCGTGATCCGCGTCGTCACGAGCCTCCTTGTCGCGCTATCCCAGATCACCACGAAAACCTTGTTCTTCGCCACTGCCCGTTCATATTCCTCTTTCAGTTTCGCGTGCGAGGTCGGCCGGACCGTGGCCTTGTATTCGACAAACGAATACGAGCGCAACTTCCTGCGCTGGACGTCGAGCAGGATGACCGGGTGCCGGTCCTCGATCTGATCGTCGAATTCAAGAATGTGCTCGCGATGGCTGCGCGCAACCGCGACCAGATCCGCATCGGCACCCTCGGCTTTTTTTCCGCCTGTTGACATCGGCACCTCGAGAATCGCACAGGCCTCTTGGTCTGACTCGATACACGTCTAACACAATTCAGGCGAGAAACATGACCCACTGTAAATGCCCTTGCACGATCCTGGGAGGGCGAGTCTCCGACGAGCCGAATGCCACTGCCAACCCGGTGCGTCTCGGAATCGTGCCGCAGGCCGTTCAGCGCAGAGCCCGCCGCCGGATCGGGCCCGAGCCCGGCAAGGCTCGGGCGGTCGGATCATCGGGCGGCTTATCCAGGCAGAGAAAGGCAAACAGGTCGGCGATCTCCTGGGTCGTGAATTGCTTCTCCATCTCCTCGGGCATCAGCGATAGTGCGCTCGTCTTGATTTCATCAATCTGACCTCGCGGCACGATCTCCTGTTTGCCGCCTTGCACTTTCAAGACAACGCGCTCCTGGCCATCCTCGGCAAGCAGCCCCGTCAAGACGCGGCCGTCGGTCGTCGCCACTGTCGTCGCCTGATAGCCGGGGCCGATCACCAGGCTCGGGTCAAAGACGTTCGAGAGAAGCTGCTCAAAGTCGTTGCGGCCACTCGCCGTGATATCGGGCCCGACGTCCTGGCCCTCCCCGTGAATCTTGTGGCACTGGGCACACAGTTTGCCAAAAACCAGGCGACCGGCGCCGGGGTCTCCGGGTGTTGATCGGATCAACGATCGAACTTCGTTGACCACACGCTCGCGGTTGCGATTGCGCTGGTCGCGCACGATGCCGAAAAGCGCTTTCGCGTGCGTTGCGACGGCCCGATCCTTGGCCCTCTGAAGCTTGCGCATCGCGTTGACGGTGATCGCTGAGGTCGGTATTTGCCTGCGGTCGATCGCGGCGAGCAGTGGTTCGCTCCAGGCCGGCCGCTCGGTGAGTAGCTCGATCGCGCGTGGCTTCACGTCGGGCGGCAGCGTGGGATACAGTCCGATGATGACACCGGCGAGCCCGGCATCGTTGCAATCTCCGAGCGCATCGAGCACGCGTCCACGAAATTCCAGGGAGCTCGCCGATTCGGTTTCCTTGAGAATCTGAGCAATCAGTGCGCGCGTCTTCGCGGCCGGATCCACATGCAACAGAGCACGAACCGCGCGAATTCGAACCTCCTCGGCTTCATCGCGGTCTTTCGGATCCGAGCCGAGCGCCGCGAGCTTCCGCGCTTCAGCTAATCCAGCCTCGTCGCCACAATACGCCAGCAAGATATTGCGATCATCTCCATACGGAGAATCCCGTTCCGGAGCGGCGGCCTCGCGTGCGGCCTTGCTCAATTCGAGCCGCAGCGCATCACGAAACGCGGGAGCCGACACGCCTTCGCGTAATCGCTCGGTGATCACGTCGATCGTTTCACGGCACGCTTCGCCGACGAGGCAGCCACTGGCGCGCACGATGGCCGCGATGACGGCCGCGTCGCGCCTCGGGCTGCTGAGCAACTGCTCGATCGCATGGGGCGCCAGCGGTCCAAAACTCGCGTCGCGGCCCTCGACTTCCTGGAGCTTGCTCACGAGGTCGTGCTGCCGTTCGTCGAGGATCGGACGAAGATTACTCCAGACAATTTGCGGGATAAGCGGGTCTTCGTCACTTTTTCGCAATGCAGCCAAGAGGGGCACCAGCGGATCGATGCCCTCGATCTTTCGCGACGCGATGGCGACCTGCAAGCGAACATCCGGGCTCGGGTCGCTCGCCAGCTTGAGCACGCGATCGCGGATGGCCGGCTCGAGCTTTTTCATGTTGCCCGCCGCGCGCACGCCCCAGGCGCGAAAACCTGCATCCCAATGCGATAGCAGCCGGCCGTGAAGGTCAGCGGCGAGAGCCGTGATGCTGTTCGAGCGCCCAGAGCGCGTGCATTCGCGCGAACGGGCGCCTGGTCGTCGAGAATGAGTCTTTCTAGTTTGTCACGGATCGTCGCCGAGCCCCGCTCGGTCAAGAGGCGCTGAGCGATGTCGCGGTCGTAAACATTGGCACTGGCGAGCCGTTTGAGCAGCTCGTCGTCGCCGGCCTCAGCCAGGTTGAACCCGGCGCGCTGCTCGGGCTTGCCATAAGCCACTCGATAGAGCCGGCCCTTGAGGCGGTCGATCCCACGAGGGTCGCGGTTGGCGTCTTGATAACAGTGATAGCGGTCGTACCAGTCGAGGATGTAGAGACAACCATCCGGTCCTGTCTTTTGCGCGACCGGCATGAACCAGGCGTCGTTGGCACGCAGAAAATCGGGCGCGGGCTTCGACTTGTAGGTCGAGCCGTTCCGTTCGAGGACATCGACATTGATCCCGTTCCCATGGATATTTCCCATGTAGAGCCGGCCGCGGTATTCAGCCGGATAGGCCGGGCTATCGAAGTAATGGATCCCGCAATAAGCGGCCTTCTGATGCTCGTGATCGACGATCGACTCGATCGGCCATGTGAAGGGAGGATAAGGCCCACCCTGGCGGATGTAATAGCCCGTCTCGACGAGATGCCAGAGGTGGTCAATCACGCAGGCACTCGAAAAAAACGACCCCTCCGGGTCGATCGCGAGTCCCCAGGGGTTGCTCGTCCCCTCGCACCAGACCTCGAAAACGCGTGACCTCGGATGAATGCGAAAGATCGCGCAGGTGAACTTGTAAGTCTGGCCGTTCTTTGACTTGACGGTGCTGGGATTGAAAACGCCGTTCCAGCCATAGAGCCAGCCGTCGGGCCCCCACGTCAGCGAGTTGGGCAGCTCGTGTGTATCAGCGCGTCCAAACCCGGTCGCGACGACTTCCCGGTGATCGGCTTTTCCGTCGCCGTCGCAATCTTCCATGAAGAGGATGTCGGGCGAATTCGCCACCCAGACGCCCCCGTGCCCCACCGCGATCCCCGAGGGGATATTCAGGCCGTCGGCAAAAGTCGTGAACGTGTCGGCCTTGCCGTCGTTGTCGGTGTCTTCGAGGATTTTGATCCGATCGCGCCCGGGGCCGGCCTGATGCCGCGGATATTCGAGGCTCTCGGTGATCCAGATTCGTCCGCGCTCGTCGAACGTCATGGCGACCGGGTTGACGATATCGGGCTCGGCGGCAACCACCTCGACGTGAAAGCCGGGCGGCACGGTCATGGCGGCGATTGCCTCGGTGGCTGATCGAGGCGGATTGGGCACCTGGTCCTGGCCATGCGGCACTGGGGGGCTGTCGCTCTTCGCATTCTGCGCATACAGGTCGGTTTGCAGCAGCGCGCTGAGTTGGGCCGCCCGTCGCCGCTGCGAACATTAATGCGAAGGCTGCGAGGTCGTTTCTGCAATGCTTCATCCTTATGCCTCTTTCACCGCTGCTTCGTCCAGAACAGCGAGCCGATTGAAGCGATCCATCATGACAAGGTCTCACGCCATTCTTGATCCTGCCGCCGCCCCGGCGACTCGCTCAGTGCGACTGATCGTCGGCGTTCGGCACCGGGAGACCGTTGTGGATCCCATTTTGAACACATTCGTCGGATGGCAGCTTGGCGCTGCCTGGCTCACTCCCATCGTCCGGGACGCTTACGTAGATCCGGAACGCAGGCACATCGAAAAAGGCGCGAAGGAGTAGATCCATACTTCTCTGCTGAATCTGAACTCCCGCTCTCCCATCGCGAAAGCGTCAACATCGAAATACGTAGAAAGTTCGCCATTTGCTGCTGGGTAAGTCCAAACGCTTCTCGATTTCGACGAATCTCCAAGGGCGAGAGTAATCCCGCCGCCGCACGAAGTGCATCGGACAGTTTTTCGGTGCCCGAATCACCCACCAAGATTTCTGAGCAATTGCGACATTGATAAGCCGGAAACTCGAGTAAATTGACAAGATAAGTTCGTCCGTCGTGCTCCATCTCCTGGCTGTAATGGGGCAGAGTCACGGGGCGAACCGCCTGCTGGCGGCAGTGCAAACATTTCTGAGGCGAAAGAGTCGCCACGGTTGTTCTCCTCCTGGTCGTTCTTTGTCTGCGTACTAATTCTTCATCTGCGCATGGGCGTTGACCAGAACAACTGCGGGAAATTCAGGGTCGTCGTCAACTAATCTCATTTCGACAAACAGCCCATGTTTAAATCCGTCCAGCTTAAGTATGATTTTATAATAATATGAATATCGATCGGCCCAGTTCGCTCGCGTTTCTTTGACCTGGTTTACCGCCGCACCGCCGTGATTTCTGACGTGTGAAATGATTTCTTTGCGAATAAAATGCAGCGTATAACCTTGAAGAACAGGGTCGCGGGACAACCTGTCGACAGCACGCAATTCCCAGTTGACACAGTTTCCCAGGCCGTCGCTCAGCGCTTTAACGACAAGGCGATGCTCTTGCTCGTCATGCATGCTCACTTGCCTTGATTCGTGGCACCCCCCAGCAAGATAGAGTTTATAAAACAAATCGGCTTCGAACACAGCTAGTTTCGGCGGGTAAGATTGCTATGGGAAACCAAATTGACACCGGATGCCTTCCTTTTTTCGGGTTGAAAGCGGCAGACACGACATAGCACGATCTTAACATCGCACGGCGTGCAAAAGCGGTTAAGGATCAAGTTCATCGTCGCCGATGTCTGGGCCATGCATGAGTTGTGCTTGCCGGACGGACGGTTGACGCTGGCGCGAACCCGATCAAATTCGGAGTATGAAAGGCGGCGAGTGCTGCATCGACTCCAAGCCGACGGCTGGGTGCATGTGACGTCAAAGGTAGCCATCGCCAATTCAAACTCCGACACGTCCGGGTCGCGTTACCGTCGCGGGAAGGCCCAATCACACCGTGCCGCCCGGGACGCTCAAGAGTATCTTCCGACAAGCTGGCTGGGACGACCGAAGGCGGAGCCAATGAAACGCTATGCGATCGTGATCGAAGATGCGGGAACAAACTTCGCGGCCTATGTCCCCGATCTGCCCGGCTGCATTGCGACCGGCGAATCAGTAGAAGAAGTCGAGCAGCTCATCCGCGAGGCGATCGAGATACACCTGGAGGGATTGACGGAGGATGGGTTGCCTGTTCCGGTACCATCAAGCCGACTCGATTATGTGGAGGTCGACACCGGCTCATGAGCCTCCTGGCCGCTTGAAGTGGCAAACACCATCATTGTCGGCGAACGCCGCAAACGTCGAGAGGAGGCACGAAGCCGCCGCTTCATGCAGCACGAGCCTGAAGCCAGGTGGCAATTCCTCCATGTCGGGCATGTCTTCGAGAACGGGCAGGAGCGTTTCACGGATCTCCCGGCCGCTGGGTGGCGTGCCCTCGACGACCAGTTCTTCCACCGCAGCGATGATCGCCCGCGACGAATCGTCGCTGCGGTCAATTCCGCTCGATGCACAGAGCAAACGGAGGTCGCCGAGAAGCGTCTGCTGCGATCCTGAGAGTGCGCCGCCCCCGGATCGGGCTTCGATTCGGGTCGGAAGTTCCGGCCATGCTTCCGGGTTGGCGAGGTCATCGGCACGAAGGAACCGCTTCAGGAAGATGTGGTTTCGGGCCGCCGCCTGCCTTACTTCCTCGCGAGATACCGGCCCTCCTCCCGGTCCACGATGACCTGCCGATGTTTCTGGTCGGCGAGGTCGATCAACGGGATGGTGTAGCCACGCCGGACCGGCGGCGTCTGCGCCCTGGAAGTCCGGTCTGATGGGAACAGGAGGCAGGCGACGACAACGGCTCGGATCGGTTGGATCATGAGGCTCGCCGGTGCAGGGCGGTGCGAGGCTCGATCCGGAGACGTCGATCCCCGGCCCGACTGTCAGGCACCATATCCCAGGAGGAGCCCCGATGCCATGGCCCGGCCCCGCGCGCGTGACTGATCATCACCCGCGCCAGCCCCCCGGCCCGGTGCCCGTCACCAACGCCAGGCGCGATGCCTCGATTGCAACTTTACCGCATGACGCGGACGACCTTCTTGTTCAAGAATTCGTGGATGCCCAGCTCGCCGGTCTCGCGGCCATAGCCCGATTTCTTGACCCCGCCAAAGGGCATGTCCGCGTAGGTGTAGGCGGGATGGTTGATGTAGACCATGCCAGACTCGACCTCTTCCGCGACGCGCCGGCCGCGCTCGATGTCGCGCGTGTAGACCGAGCCGCCGAGTCCGTACTTGGAGTCGTTCGCGACCGCGATCGCTTCGGCCTCGTCGCTGACGACGATCACCGCCGCGACGGGGCCGAAGAGCTCCTCGTCGTACGCAGGCATCCCCTTCTGGACGTTCGTCAGGATCGTCGGTTCGAAGAAGGCCCCCTCGGGATCCGGCCGCTTCCCGCCCACGACGATGCGGGCGCCGGCGGCGACCGAGCGGTTGACCTGGTCCTCGAGATGCGCCGCGGCCTGCGGCGTGCAGAGCGGCGCGACTCCCGTCGACTCGTCCAGAGGGTCGCCCATCTTGAGGGCGGCGAGCCTGGCCCGGAACTTCTCGAGGAATTCCTCGCTCACCGACTTGAGCGGGATGAATCGCTTCGACGCGACGCACGATTGTCCCATGTTGTTCATCCGCCCGAAGACCGCCCGATCGACCGTCAGCTCCATGTCGGCGTCGTCGAGCACGATGAACGGATCGCTGCCGCCCAGTTCCATGATCGTCTTCTTGACGTTCTCGCCGGCGCGCTCCGCAACCCGGGCGCCCGCCGCGTCGCTGCCCGTGAACGACACCCCCTGCACCCGATCGTCGTCGATGACGGCCGGGATGAGGCGGGACGATATTGCGAGGTTCGTGTAGGAGCCGACCGGGAAGCCCGCGTCGCGGAACACGGCCTCGGCGGCCTCGGCGCATTGCTGAACGTTGGACGCGTGCTTCAGGAGGATCGTGTTCCCGGCCATCAGGTTCGGCGCCGCGAAGCGGACGACCTGGTAGAACGGGTAATTCCAGGGCTCGATGCCGAGGATCACGCCGAGCGGCTGGTTCAGAAGCGTCCCGTCTCCCGCCGGCGACGGAATGACCCGGGACTTCAGGAATCGCTCGCCATTCTTCGCATAATAGTCGAAGATCCGGGCGCACAGGTCGACCTCGGCGCGGCCCTCGACGATGCGCTTGCCCATGTCGAGCGCCATGAGCCTCGCCAGGTCGTCCCGCCGTTGCCGGCACAATTCGGCCGCGCCGGAGCATCGCCCCGCGCTCCGCGAACGAGACGCGACGCCAGCTCTTGAATCGGTCGTAGGCCGTCGCGATCGCGTCCGAGACTTCCTCGGATGACATCTCCCTGAATGTCTTCAACACCTGGCCGTTGTACGGGTTCACGGACCGGAGCGTGGCACGCTCCGCGGTCGTCCCGGACGGAGGAGAAGCGGTTGCCGTCGCCATCGGAGTGGCCTCCCTTATTCTTGAGTCCTGGATCCTCGCCAGCGTCGACCGATCGCGAACGGTATGCCGGAAACGGTAGCTGCCCCGCGAGCTCCCGCCAACTCCTTGAGATACAATCACTTTGCGCCTCGATGCCCCGGACGAGCCGGGATGATCCCTCGACAGCCATTTTGTCCGCTTTGTCCGCGGGCGGCACAAATCGTCCGACGGCATCCATAACGCCATCTCGACTTGACATACTGGCGGCGATGAAGCGATCTTTCGCCGACGCGGCCGCAAAATGTCCGACTCACACGCCGACCGGCACGCCGGCCCCGCGTCCCCTGCCCGTCGGCCGTGTCGATGGGAACCCAATGCATGAGGAGGGCTCGACGACCCCTCGAGGGGAGCGACGGGCCCGAGAGCCCGCCCGGCACACCGCGTGCATAGCCCGGTCCCCAAAGCCACGCACGAGGCTCGTCGCACTGGGCCTCGCTCGAGTTCCCTTGAAGGAGGCCCCGCATGGCACGCGTCGTCCGTTTCCATCGAACCGGCGGGCCCGAGGTCCTGCAAATCGAGGACCTCGAGGTCGGCGATCCCGGCCCCGGCGAGGTCAAGATTCGCGTCGAGGCGATCGGCCTGAACCGCGCCGAGGCCATGTTCCGGTCGGGGACGTACCTCGAAGAGCCGCGACTCCCGGCCCGCCTCGGGTACGAGGCGTCCGGCGTCGTCGAGGTGCTCGGCCCCGGCGTGGCGGGCCTCAAGCCCGGCGACCCGATCAGCGTGATCCCGGCCTTCTCCCTCAACAAGTACGGCGTCTACGCCGAGGAGGCAATCGTCCCGGCCTCGGCGGTCGTGAAGCGGCCGGCCGGCCTAAGGGCGGTCGAGGCGGCCGCCGTCTGGATGGCCTATCCGACGGCCTACGGGGCGCTGATCAGCATCGGCGAGGTCGCCCTCGGCGACGGGGTCCTCATCCCGGCCGCGTCGAGCAGCGTCGGCCTCGCCGCCATCCAGATCGCGAACGCCGTCGGTGCCGTCCCGATCGCCACGACGCGGACGGCCGAGAAGCGGGAGAGGATCCGGCAGGCCGGCGCCGCGCACGTGATCGTCACCAACGACCAGGACCTCGTCGCGGAAGTGATGCGGATCACCCAGGGGAAGGGGGCGCGCGTCATCTTCGACCCCGTCGCGGGGCCGTGGATCGAGAAGCTGGCGCAGGCGGCGGCCCCCCGGGCATCCTCTTCGTCTACGGATACCTGACCAACCAGGACACGCCGTTCCCGACCAAGCCGGCGATCCTGAAGGGCCTCAACGTCCGCGGCTACATGCTCGTGGAGGTGACCGCGGACCCGCTCCGGCTGCCGCGCGCGATCGACTTCATCACCCACGGCCTCGAGGCCGGGAAGCTCCGGCCGATCATCGCCAAGACCTTCCCCTTCGATCAGATCGTCGAGGCGCACCGGTACATGGAGTCGAACCAGCAGCTCGGCAAGATCGTCGTGACGGTCTCGCCGTAGCGCGGGGCGAGCCGTTCGGGGGAGTGCGGGCGGTGAATCGACCGGGACGAGTCCGGGAAGATAACGGGGGTAGAGCATGAGCCTGCAAGGGAAGGTCGCCCTCGTGACCGGGGTGGGACCGGCATCGGCCGGGCGGCCGCTGGGGCCCTCGCCGCGGCGGGGGCCTCGGTCCTGGTCGGCAACCGCAACGGCGAACACGGCGACGTTCATCGGCACGCTGATCTTCTCGGCCTTCTTGCATGCCGATTCAATCACCCCGGGCGGCGGCGAGCGTCACTGAATTTGACATACTAGCATATCTTTGTACGTTTAGTTTCCTTCGGTGCCACGGCAGTTAAGAAGTTGATATTCTTGGCTTTCCGATTGGCGGAGGGTTTTCCGGGTTCGCGACTCATCGTCACTGGGGCGATGCGCGGTGACCAAAGCGCCTGGCGGTCACGATGACCGAACCCAAGAGGACGAGCCCAAAGGTTGCCATCGTGACTGCGAAGGTCCGCTGGAGATTCGTATACCGCCGTGCCACGATGTCATCCATTGGACGGATGACTTCGAGAACTCCGCGCACGTCCCCCACCCAAGTCCTCGTTGCTGGAGAGATCGCCGGCGCGGGGCACTTTGATGGCGACCACGCGGTCGAGTTCGGGATCGCGGGCCTTGTAGACCGTCCCGAACGCTCCGACCCCGACGACGTCGATCAGCTCGAACCTGCCGAGCTTCCGCGAGCCGTTTCGTGAGGACCAGGCGGTTGTCGAGTCGCACTCCGGGCGGAAGGAAGAGCCGCACGAGGGGCAAAATATCTCCCCTCTCGAAGCGGGATCGACTTGCTCGATCGGGTTGTGGCAGAGTTGGCAGATCACATGGATCGTCAGCCTTTCCGCGATCACGCGGCGCAGCGATGAACACCCTCATTCCGGTGACAGTTCCCCTTCACCACCATCAGGTCGCGGGAGTTCAACGACCGGACCCGCATCCTCGGCGGCGTCTGCTCCGCGCCCTGCCGCGGTTCTGGCTTCTCGATGAGAGTCAGGGAATCGATGCCGAAACTAGCTTGCAATTCATGGGCTTTCATGAAGCGACTCCTTGACGGGCGCGTGTCGGTGTCATCGCCATCGGTCGCCCACGGCAACCCCCCCGAGGGTCTGCACCCGCTCGGCGATCGAGTCCACTAGCCCGATCTGCTCCCCGGCGTGCTTGTCGAGCAGCAGGTGGAGTTGGTAGAAGGTCGCCCCCCGCATCAGCCAATGTTGCTTCTTGTACAAGGCGTGGAGGATCTGCGTGTCGGCCAGGATCTGGTTCAGCCGCTGGCAGGAATAGAGACGCGCGTCGCGCGACAGTCCGAGCGGGAGCAGCCGCACGGTCCCGAACGCCTGGATCTCCTCGCCTGGCTGGTGGAACCAGGGCTGACTGCTGAGCGTGGGGCGGCTCGCGGCAGGCCCTTGCAGGTTCTTCTCCATCACCGGCCTCCTTCAAGAAGTCAGTTCAAACTTCACACCGAAGCGGCCGCGCCAGATTCTCACCGAGGCCCGCCAGGCGCCCCGGATCCCCGGTCGCGGCGACCGACGGCCCGTCATCATCGGAAACGGCGGCCTTCGGGCAGCCCCTCGCTGGTGATGCCGTAGAAGATCGGCAGCGCGAGGAAGATCAAAAGCGCGATCAGCGGGTTGACCGCCCATCCCGCCACGCCGGCGAGGGGATACGCGACGATGCCGACCCACGCTCGAAGGCACTCCCTCGAGAAGAAGGTCGGCTCGACGTCGGGCTCGAGCAAGCGCGGCCGGCTGCGAAGGTAGTGGAACAGGACGAGCCAGGACAGGCACATGACGCCGGCGACAAATGCGTACAGCGCCACGGCGACCCTGGCGTCGGCCGGATCGCCGTTCTGGAATGGCCGAAGACAGCACCGCCGTCGGGAACGGGATGAGCGCGGACGTCATCAGAACCAAAAGGTTCGCCCAGCTCAGGCCAAGGTCGCGGTAGCGGACCCGTGCGAACACCGAGCGGTGGTTGAGCCAGATGACCCCCACATAAAGGAATGAGGCGAGGAACGCGACGTAGGTCGGCCATTGCGCAAGCAACTTGTTCAGCAGCCGCCCCGGATCATATTCCGGCCGAGTGACCTGGAAAACCAGGAGCGTGATCGTGATCGACAGGACGCCGTCGCTGAACGCCTCGGAGCGGTCTGTGTCGGACAGTCGAGACCGCGACTCCGGCGGAATGTCCTGCGACTCGCTCCGGGATTTCACAGCGCGCTCGCGTGTCATCGGATATCCGTGAGGTGAATGCATCCAGAACCTCTTGGCACATCGGCGGTTTCAAAACTCGAGCTAACCAGGCAGTTTGGCCGCGAGGACGTCGACTTTCTCGATGGCGGGCGGCTGCGCGAAGAGCTCGGGAGTTTTCTCCATCAGCGCCGCGGCGAGACGGCCCGAGAGGTGGGCCTGCCGGCCCGACTCGTCCGGGAACGCGTCGAAGATGCCAAACGTCGACGTCCCCAGCCGGATCGCGAACCAGGCGGTCGTCGCCGGCTCCCCTTGGACGACCGACAGGCCGCCCCGGAGGAAGCTCTCGACGTCTGCCTCTCTCCCGGGCTTCGCCTCGACCCGAACCAGCAGCGCCACGGTGACCATGTCCTATCTCCTCAATGGCTACAACGTTGGTAACTGTCGGGGACGGGGGCCGAGCGGGAAAACCTCGTCGATCCGGGCGAGCTCGGCTTCGGTCAGACGCAAATCACCGGCGCCCGCGTTCTCGGGGAGGACCCTGGAGACCAGGAAGACTTCGTCGCGTCGCCCGGCGATCGCCTCGGCGACCACGTCCTCGGCGGCGCCCGATCCGTACATCTCCGCGGCGTCGATATGGGTCATGCCGAGGTCGAGGCCCCGCCGCAGGGCGGCGACCGCGGAGGCGCGGTCGTCGCTTTCCTTGTACCAGGTCCCCTGGCCGATCACCGCGACCTCGCGTTTCGTGGGACCGAACAGACGCAGTTCCATGACGATCCTCCGCGCTTCCTCGATGAGGCTCAGGCCGTGTGTCCGGCTGGCCGACGCGCACCGCTGAACAGTTCGATCATCGCCCGGTTGAACGCGGGGATGTCGTCGGGCTTGCGGCTCGACACGAGGTTGCCGTCGACCACGACCTCCTGGTCCACCCACTCCGCGCCGGCGTTGCGGAGGTCGGTCTTGAGCGACGGCCACGAGGCGATCCGCCGCCCGCGCGCCGCGCCGGCCTCGATGACCGTCCAAGGGCCGTGGCAGATCGCCGCCACCGGCTTGCCGGCGTCGAAGAAGGACTTCACGAACTCGACGGCTTTCGGCTGCGTCCGGAGCGCGTCGGGGTTCAAGACGCCGCCCGGCAACAGCAGCGCGTCGAAATCGCCCGGGTGGGCTCGGTCGAGGGCCACGTCGACCGGGAACTCGTCACCCCAGTCCGTGAAGTTCCAGCCGCGGACGCGTTCGCCCTTCGGCGACACGATGCGGGTCTCAGCCTCGGCCCCGTCGAGGGCGTTGCGGGGCTCGACCAGCTCGACCTGCTCGAAGCCGTCATCGACCAGGATCGCCACCTTCAATCCGTCGAGGTTCATCTGCGCCATGTTCTCGTCTCCTTTACTTGCGGACGGAGCCGTGCGGGTCGATGACGAACTTCTTGGGCGAGCCTTCGTCGAAGATGTGGTACGCCTCGATCGCTTTTTCGAGCGGGATGACCTCGACGTTCATGACCTCGCCCAGGTAATCCAACCGGCCCCAGAGGATCGCCATCATCAGCCCCCGGTTGTACTTCATGACCGGGCACTGGCCCGTCGTCAGCGACGGCGACTTGACCCACTGCTTGCCCCACTCGATGCCGTAGACGCCTTGCTTGGCCTCCTTGGTCTTGGCCTGGGTATCGCCCGCGGTGTAGACGCCGACGGCGCCGATCCCGGCGGGCGCCCGGACCACCTCGAGTAGGGCGTTGAGCACCGCCGCGGGGTCGTCCTCGGCGGACGGGCCTTGGCCGTGCGCCTCGAACCCCACGCAGTCCACCCCGCAGTCCACCTCGCGATTGCCGAGAATGGCCTCGATCTGGTCGGGCAGCGGCGTTTTCTTGGAGATGTCCACGACCTCGTACCCGGCCTTCTTCACCAGCGCCAGCCGCTCCTTGTTCGAGTCGCCGACGATGATGCAGGACGCCCCCAGCAGGCGGGCGCTCGCCGCGGCGCACCGGCCCACCGGCCCGGCCCCGGCGATGTACACCGTGGATCCGGTCCCGACCCGCGCCTCGACGCAAGCGTGGTAGCCGGTCGGCAGGATGTCCGAGAGGAGGGTGAGGTCCTTGATTTTGGCCATCGCCTGAGCTTTGTCGGGGAACTTCAGCAGCTGGAAATCGGCGTAGGGGACCATCATGTAGTCGGCCTGCCCGCCCTGCCAGCCGCCGAGGTTGAAGCCGTAGGCCCCGCAGGGGACCTCGGGGTTGGTGGTCTCGCAGACCTCGGTGTGCTGCTCCCGGCAGTTGCGGCAGCGCCCGCAGGCGACGTTGAACGGGACCGAGACCAGGTCGCCCTTCTTGATGAAGACCACGTCATGGCCCACCTCGACGACCTCGCCGGTGTTCTCGTGGCCCAGGACCATTCCCTTGGGGGCGGGGAAGCGGCCCCGGTAGATGTGCTGGTCGCTGCCGCAGATGTTCGTTGTCACCAGCTTGATGATGACGCCGTGATCGCACTTGTTGCCGCGTGGATCAACGAGTTTTGGGAAATCGAGGTTCTGAATCTCAAGCTTCTTCGGCCCCATGTAGGCGATCGCGCGATTGCTTGCCATTCTTGACCCTCCCTCGGATGTTGGAGCCACGGCTCGGAAACCCTTTGGGGAAAGGGCAAAAGCAAGGGCCGTGCCGACGCATCATTTCTGACCGAGAGTGGATTGTAAATCATTTGATGAAAATGGGTTGTGTCGATTGGACTTTGAGGAGGCCCTGCGCCGCACGGTCGTCGAAACGATCCTCCCCCGTTCGCGTCGGACAAAGTGTCCGTGCTCGACGCGGGGATGACAGTGTGTCTCTGCTGAGGAAGTGACCGGCGCAGGAAACGCAGCCCGATCAAGAGAACTCGATGTCGGCTTGGCTTCCAGAATCAGGCCGGCGGGCAGGAAGGCCGGAGGAGGACCGGGCCTGGCCTGGAAGAGTGCCTGCTGGAGGACTCTGTGAGCTCCGGATGCCCGGCGGATAGGCGAGCAGGCATCCAGCGTTCCAGAGACGCTTCCAGACCTCGCGCCCCGGCTCGCGGCTGAAGCGGTGCAGATGCCGCACAGCGTCAGAAGGGAGTTGTCGCCCCGCTCGCCGGGGGGAAGGTGGACGGTAAAGACGCTAGCCGGTGATATAGGTCCCCGGAACTCCCATCGGCCGAAGCCACTTTTCAAAAATGGTGGGTGGCCGCGATGAGACGGACTGACGTCGGTCCTGACGGTCTCGTTGCCCCCGACGCGCTCGAAGGTCTGGTCCTGCAAGGCGGAGGACTTGGCCTGGAGGCCGGCGTCATTCGCCGACCTCGTCGAGGAAGAGGGTCCGGCTTTCACTGCTCGAACTTGCCGCAGGTGCCGACGATGGCGCCGTCGAAGTCGGGGGCCGGCGGGTTCTCCGCCACCGCGACCGGCCCGTGCATCTGGCGGCCCGCGTCGAGCGCTTCGTCGACCACCCGCCGGGGCTGTTGCCGGTCGAGCGGCTTGAACAGAGAGTCGTAGGCGCCCTGCCGCATCGCCTCGATCGCCGCGTCCGCCGACCGGGCGAGGGTCACGAAGATGACGGGGATGCGCGCGTCGATGTCGCGGATCGCCCGGTAGATCTCCAGGCCGGACTGGTCGGGCAGGCGCAGGTCGAGGAGGATTACGACCGGCGGCTCGGCGTGGACAAGCCCGAGCCCTCCCGAGCACGTGCGTGCCACGTCGACCCGGTGCGTCGCGGGCGGGAACGCCATGCGCACCTGCGTCGGGATCAGCGCCGGGTCATCATCGATGAGCAGGATGTGCGCCATGAGGATCCTTCCGGGTAAGTCAAGTCGAGGGCCCGGGGCGGCTGGCCTCACCTTGGCTGGTCTTACCTGCCGCCGACCGCCGGGAATGAGCCCGGGCAGTCAACTGTCGCCAGGGGGACGTCAACACCGCTTCGCCGATCGAGGGCAGCCGAAGGGCCATGCTCCCCGGCCTCCTCGATCCTGCGGGTTCGTACGCGTCCGAAAGGGGCGTGCAAGTCTTTCGAAAACAATTGCGACGCATCTCTCCATGCCTGTCCCGTAGGCGTCGGCGTTCTATCCGCGGCCCTGACCGCGACGCAATCGCGGCGGTCGGTCCCGATGGGAACGACGATATTCCGATCCCGCTCGATGTGCGGACTTCCGGCGCCGGTTCGGTCGGGTAGAATAACGCCTCGCGGGTGACTGGGATGAATCGACCGGGTGCGGGATCTTTCCGATGCAACCCCCAGGCGAGGACCAGGACTGTCTGTCGGGCGGCGGCGAGATGGGCGCGCTGATGCGCTCCATCGACTGGTCGTCGACGCCGATCGGCGCCGTCGAGTCCTGGTCGCTCGCGCTGCGCACCATGGTGCGGATCCTCCTGGTCAACCGCTTCCAGCTCTTCCTCTGGTGGGGACCCCGCTACGTCCAGGTCTACAACGACGCCTCGCGGCCGATCCTCGGCGCCAAGCACCCGAGATCGATGGGGCAGCCGGCCGCGGAGTGCTGGTCGGAGATCTGGCACGTCATCGGCCCGCTCATCGAGACGCCCTTCCGCGGCGGTCCGGCGACGTGGATGGAGGACATCCTCCTGGAGATGAACCGCTACGGCTACGTCGAGGAGACCCACTTCACGATCGCCTACAGCCCCGTGCCCGACGACGACGCGCCTCGGGGCATCGGCGGGGTGCTGGGCACCGTGCACGAGATCACCGAGAAGGTCGTCGGCGAGCGTCGCGTGGCGGTCCTGCGCGATCTCGGGACGCACGCCGCCGAGGCGAAGACCGCCGAGGAGGCCTGCGCCACCGCGGCCAGGACGCTGTCGGCGCACGACAAGGACGCCCCGTTCGCGCTGATCTATCTGCTCGACTCCGACGGCCGGGGCGCCACCCTGGCGGGGGCCTGCGGCGTCGCCGAGGGCGAGGCGATCAGCCCCCGCGTCGTGGGCCTCGGCGGCGGCGAGGGCGCCGCCTGGCCGCTCGCGGAAGCGATCCGGGCGGGGACCCCCCGAGAAGTCAACGACCTGACGGCCCGCTTCGGGTCCGTTCCGCCGGGGCCCTGGGCCGACCGCCCGTCCTCGGCCGTCGTCCTCCCCATCCCCTCGAGGCGGGCCGACCAGCCGGCGGGGCTGCTCGTGGCCGGCGTCAGCGCAGGCTGAGGTTCGACGACCAGTACCGTGGCTTCCTCGAGCTGGTGGCCGGCCAGATCGCCACCGCCGTCGCCAACGCCCGGGCCTACGAGGAGGAGAAGAAGCGGGCCGAGACCCTCGCGGAGCTCGACCGGGCGAAGACCGCCTTCTTCTCCAACGCCTCGCACGAGTTCCGCACGCCGCTGACCCTGATACTGGGCCCGGTCGAGGACGCGCTCGCCGACGCCGCCGAGCCCCTGCCGCGCGGGCAGCGCGAGCGGCTGGAGACGGCCCACCGCAGCAGCCTGCGGCTCCTGAAGCTCGTCAACACCCTCCTGGACTTCTCGCGGATCGAGGCCGGCCGGGTGCAGGCGGTCTACGAGCCGACCGACCTGGCGGCGCTGACCGCGGAGCTGGCCAGCAACTTCCGCTCCGCCTGCGAGAAGGCCGGGCTGAGTCTGGTCGTGGACTGCCCACCGCTGCCCGAGCCGGTTTACGTGGACCGCGACATGTGGGAGAAGGTCGTCCTGAACCTCGTCTCCAACGCCTTCAAGTTCACCCTCGAGGGGGCGATCGCCGTCGGCCTCCGACCCGCCGGCGTCGCGGCGGAGCTGACCGTCCGCGACACCGGGACCGGCATCCCGGCCGAGGAACTGCCCCGCATCTTCGAGCGATTCCACCGGGTCGAGGGGCGCGCGGCCGGACGCACGAGGGGACGGGCATCGGCCTCGCCTTGGTGCAGGAGCTCGTGAAGCTGCACGGCGGCTCGGTGCGGGTGGAGAGCACCGTCGGAGGAGGCAGCATCTTCTCCGTGACAATCCCGTTAGGGGCGGCCCACCTGCCGGCCGATCGGGTCGGCACGCCCCGCAGGCTCAGTTCGACGGCGGTCGGGGCGGGCGCCTTCGTCGAGGAGGCGCTCCGCTGGCTGCCCGACGAAGAGACGTGCCGCGCGTTCCCGGGCACGGTCGGGAACGCTCGGGAGGCGTTCCCGCCGGGGGCCTCCGCCTCGCGACCGCCCGGCGCACGGGCACCGGACGAAGTCGTCGCGAAGCGGCCGCGCATCCTCTGGGCCGACGACAACGCGGACATGCGGCAGTACGTCCGCCGTCTGCTGGGCGAGCGTTACGACGTGGAAGCCGTCCCGGACGGCGAGGCGGCGCTGGAGGCCGCCCGCGCCCGCCCGCCGGACCTCGTGCTGTCCGACGTGATGATGCCGCGCCTCGACGGCTTCGGCCTCCTGAACGCGCTGCGGGCCGATCCCGCGACCCGAGCGATCCCGGTGATCCTCCTGTCGGCCCGCGCCGGCGAGGAGTCGCGCGTGGAGGGCCTGGAGGCCGGTGCGGACGACTACCTGGTCAAGCCGTTCAGCGCCCGCGAGCTGCTGGCACGCGTCGGCGCCAACCTGGAGATGGCCCGCGTCCGCCGCGAAGCCGGGGAGCGGGTCACCCACCTCATGGAGAGCATCCCGGACGGCCTGATCACGCTCGACCGGGAGTGGCGCTATACCTTCGTCAACACCCCGGCCGAGCGCCTGCTCGGCCGGCCGCGCTCGGACTTGCTCGGGAAGTGCGTCTGGGACGAGTACCCGTCCGGGGTGGGCACCGAGGTGGAGCGGCAGTTGCGCCGGGCGGCGGCCGACCGGGTGATGTGCGAGTTCGAGGGTCAAGACGCCGGCCGGCGGCGGTGGTTCGAGAACAGGGCCTTCCCCATGCCCGAGGGGGGCGTCGCCATCTATTTCCGCGACATCACCGAGCGCCGGCAGCGCCGAGGAAGCCTTACGCCAGAGCGAGGAGCGGTTCCGGCGGTACTTCGACCTGGGGCTGATCGGCATGGCGATCACTTCGCCGACCAAGGGTTGTCTGGAGGTCAACGCCGAGATCTGTCGGATCTTCGGCTACACGCGCGACGAATTCCTGCGGAAGACGTGGGCCGAGATGACCCACCCGGACGACCTGGCCGCCGACGTCGCCCAGTTCGACCGGGTCATGGCCGGGGAGGTCGACGGCTACACGATGGACAAGCGGTGGATCCGCAAGGACGGCCGGATCATCGACACCACCATCTCGGTGAAGTGCGTGCGGCACAGGGACGGGTCGGTCGATTACTTCGTGGCGCTGCTCCAGGACGTCACCGAGAGGAAGCGGGCCGAGGAGGCCCTGCGGCGGAGCGAGGCGCAAGCTGGCCGAGGCCCAGCAGATCGCCCACATCGGCAGTTGGAGCTGGGACCTCGCGAGCGACGAGATCGTCTGGTCGGACGAGCATTACCGCATCGTCGGCCTGCCGCCGCAGGCGGTCCCGATGACGGCCGAACGGTCCGCGAGCTATATCCACCCGGACGACCGAGAGGCCGCCTGGAGGGCGGCAAGGCGGGCGATCCGGGACGGTCAGCCTTACGAGTGGTGCCTGCGCCATGGTCCGCGAGGACGAGACAATCATCATCGCCCAGTCGCGGGGACAGGCGGTCTCCGATGAGGCCGGCAGGCCCGTGCGGATGTTTGGCACGATCCAGGACGTCACCGAGCGGACGCGGGCCGAGGAGGCGCTGCACCGCGACGCGCTGGTGCTGGCCAACGTCAGCGACTCGGTCATCGCCACCGACCTCGAGGGGATCATCACGTTCTGGAATGAGGGGGCTACCCGCCTCTTCGGGTGGACCGCGGCGGAGATGATGGGACGCCCCTACGCCGACCGCTTCCCCGAGCCGGAGCGGTCGTGGATCTCCGAGCAGATCCGCTCCCGCGCCGCGGGCACGGAGTGGGCCGGGGAGTATCTGGACTGCCGCAAGGACGGCTCCCGGGTCTGGATCGACGCCCACGTCCGCCAGGTCACCGACACCGCGGGGCGGCCGCAGGGGATCATCGGGATCGCGAGGGACATCACCGAACGTAAGCTAACTGAAGAGGCGCTGCGCGAGAGCGAGGCGCGGCTGGCCGCCGACCTGGTCGGCATGGAACGACTCCAGGAGGTGAGCACCCGGCTGTCCCAGGATGGCGACACGTCCCCGCTCCTGCTGGAGATCGTGGACGCCGCCATCGCCATCACCGCCGCCGACATGGGCAACATCCAACTGCTCGATCAAGGGGCGGGCACGCTCAAGTTCGTCACGAGCCGCGGGTTCGGGCGCGAGTATCTCGAACACTTCGGCACCGTCCACGGCGGTCAAGGCTCATCGTGCGCGGCCGCCATGGAGACGGGCGGACGGGTCGTGGTCGGCGACGTGACCGAGAGCCTGTTTACCGGCAAGGACCTCGACGTCATGCTCGCCGCCGGTGCCCGGGCCGTCCAATCCACGCCCCTCGATCGGTCGGTCCGGGCAGCTCGTCGGGATGCTGTCCACGCACTACCGCGTGCCGCGCGTCCCGTCGGACCGGGACCTCCACGTCCTCGACCTGCTCGCCCGCCAGGCCGCGGACTGGATCGAGCGGACGCAGGCCGCGGAGGAACTGCGCCAGGCCAAGGCGGCGGCCGAGGCGGCGAACCGGGCCAAGGACGAATTCCTGGCGAACGTCAGCCACGAGATCCGCACCCCCTTCGGCGCCATCCTCGGCATGACCGAGCTCGTGCTCGACACCCCCCTGGCCGACGACCAGCGGCAATGCCTGGAGACGGTCAAGTCGGCCGCCGACAGCCTCCTCGGCCTCATCGACGACCTGCTCGACTTCTCGAAGATCGAGGCCGGCAAGCTGGAGCTGAACCCGTCCGACTTCTCGCTCCGAGGAGCGCTGAGCGACACCGTGCGGACCCTGGTCGCGCGGGCCCGGTCCAAGGGGCTGGAGCTGGTCTGCGACGTGCAACCGGACGTGCCCGATGCCCTGGTGGGGGACGCGGGCCGGCTGCGGCAGGTGCTGCTCAACCTGATCGGCAACGCGATCAAGTTCACCAAACACGGCGAGGTGGCCGTCCGGGTGGAAGTCGCCGACGGCCCCGCGACCGGCGATGAGGTCGTCCTGCGTTTCACGGTGCGCGACACCGGCATCGGCATCCCGCCGGAGGGGCAGGAGCGGATCTTCCGCGCCTTCGAGCAGGCGGACAGCAGCACCACGCGGAGGTACGGCGGCACCGGGTTGGGCCTGACCATCGCCGCGCGGCTGGTCGGCCTGATGGGCGGGACGATCGGCGTGGAGAGCGAGCCGGGGCGGGGCAGCACCTTCTCCTTCACGGCGCGGTTCGGGCGGCGGCCGGATCCCCTTGATCGAGTCGTCGCCCGGCCGTCGGACGTGCCGCACGGGGCGGCGATGCCGACCCCCGTCGCGGCCCCTCTGCGCATCCTGGTGGCCGAGGACAGCGAGTTCAACTCACGGCACATGGAGCGGCTGCTGACCCGGTGGGGTCACGCCGTGCGGGTGGCGGCCGACGGCCGGGAGGCGCTGGAACTGGCGGTCGGAGAGGCCTTCGACCTCCTGCTCCTGGACGTCCACATGCCGGAGCTCGACGGCTTCCAGGTCGTGCAGGAGATCCGGCGGAGCGAGCAGGCGACCGGGGGGCATTTGCCGGTCATCGCGTTGACGGCGCGCGCGCGGAAGGAAGACCGCGAGAGCTGCCTCGCGGCCGGCATGGACGACTACCTCGCGAAGCCGGTCCGGGCCGCGGAACTGTTCGCGACCATCGGCCGGGTCGCCGCCGGCGGCGATTCCCGGCCGGGCCGGCCGGAGCCCGGGGACCGCGTGAGCCTGCTCGACCCGGCCGCCTTGCTGGCCGCGTGCGGCGACGAAGCCGGGCTGCGCGAGTTATGCCAGGACTTCCAGGCCTACGCGCCGGCCCGGCTGGCCGAGGTGAGCGACGCCTTGCGGGCCCGCGACGCGCCCCGGCTCCGCGAGGCCGCTCACAAGCTCTGCGGGCTGTTGTCGGCGTTCTCCACGGCCGCCGGCGAGGTGGCGTCGGACCTCGAAGACCTTGCGGCCCGCGGCCGGCTCGACGAGGCGAGGCCGCTCGTGGCACGGCTCGGACCGATGCTCCGAGGTCTCATCCGGGAGGTTGACGACATCTCGTACGAGGGCCTGGGATCCCGGGCGGGGATCGCGGAAAACCCCGGCCGTCCGGCCGGGGCCTGACCGCGATCGGGGCCGCGACCCGGTCGTCGTCAACCGCCGACACGAGTGCCGGCCCCGTACGTTGTGCGGCCATTGAGAATCGCGGGCCGTCCTCGCCGTCCGATCGTACAGACCGGAGGTCGGACTTCGAGTCCTGATCGACGAGCGTCGTCGGTTTCCCTCGCTACGGCATCCTCGACCTTTTCCGCAACATCGCCACTTTCAATGCTTCGATCCAAGAAATACGACGATCGAAGCCGTCCTGCGGTGAGTCGAAACGACTCCTTCCACCCCGAGCAAGAGGCCGTGCTCGCGGGAAGGCCGTGGCGATTTTCCTCCGTTGGCGCATGGAGGCTACGCTCGCCCGTTGTGCCAAGATGTCGGTCGACCGGTTCGATCCCGACAAAATGTCACATGGAAGCGGCCGGGATTGGGGATTCCCTGTCGCGACGACCCCCGCGGCCTCCCGGTATCCAATCCCCAACGTCTTGCGCAGGAACGTGATGAAGTTGATCGACTCGAACTCCTCTCGGGCAGACCCGGCCCGGCGCAGTCGTTGCGATGATGGGCCGTTCCATGGTTGGACGTTCAGGACATGTTGAAGTCGGAAGTGGCA
>CAWFRS010000003.1:0-1046536 GCA_963818265.1 uncultured Planctomycetota bacterium
ATTGGCGACCATTGGCCGGATGGTCTCCCCCCCGGCGATTCCCGGCCGGCCCCGGCCCGGCCCGAACTCAGGGACCTCACTGGCCTGATCGACCCGGTCGTCTTGCTGGCGGCCTGTGGCGACGATGCCGATGGGCTGCACGAACTGTGCCTCGATTTCCAGACCTATGCGCCGGAACGACTGTCCGAGCTGGACGACGCCTTCCGGGCCCGGGACGCGCCGCTACTGCGCGAGGCCGCTCACAGGCTCTGCGGGCTGCTCTCGGCGTTCTCCACGGCGGGCGGTAACCTGGCGTCTGAACTCGAAGACCTTGCCGCCCGCGGCCAGCTCGACGAGGCCCGCCCCCTGGTCGATCAAACCGAGACGATCGCCCATGACCTGATCCGCCAGGTGGCCAGCGTGTCACTCGAGGGCTTGCTCCGCCAGGCCCGGACAACCGACGGGCCCGGTCGAACGGACTGGGCCTGACGACGCGGGTGGTGGTAGCCTCCGGAGCGCTGCGCCCCTCGTTCGCACCAGGGCGTGGGAACGAGATGATCTCTGGCAAGTGTCCGGACAAACTGCCGCCCCTGACAGGCGGTCAGACACATTGGACTCGTGACGCTCCCTCCCCGCTCCGATCGCGTTGGCTCACCTCATGATCCCAATTTCTGACAGCCATGAGCTTTCGGTCCTCCGGCCCGGGTCGCCGATCCGGCTGCCACACCCCTTTACATTCCGGGGACGTACATTCCGGGGACGCCATACCTAACTCGTGGCGATAATTGAGTATGGTGTCCCCAGAACACTTCTGGCGATAATTGAGTATGGTGTCCCCAGAACACTTCCCCCAGAACACTTATAATTGAGTATGGTGTCCCCAGAACACTTCTTCATAATTGAGTATGGTGTCCCCAGAACACTTCAGAACACTAGGCTTGCAGGGAAGGACTGTCCTGAAAATCCATCCAGTATTGCGGTGCAAGCCCTCCGCGCCGTGGACGAATTCCGCGCACGCACCCAGACCGCCGGCGGGGACGCCGATGTCGCATGAAAAATCCTGCGATACCTGCCGACACTTTGGACATGCAGACGGACCGACAGATCGGGGAGCTTGCGGCCTCGGCGTCCGGGGTGGCGTCACCTACGGCCGATACGTCTGCTGGCGATATGACGCCGCTGGAGGCGGCGACGCTGGACCTGAGCCGCGACCTGCGGAACCTTCTCCGACTGGCGGGGGAACTGAAACGCCAGGGCGAGGCGATGGAGAGCTTCGCACGGGCCCTCGCAGCCGACATGGAACGGATGAAGGCCGCCGTCCGAAGCTCCGGTTCGAGGACGTGAAACGATGACCTCCACCCCCGACCGCAAGACCGTCGGCTACCGCGTCACGCTCACCTTCGACGTGCCGCTCGGCGAGGTCACCTGGCATTTCGCCACGAAGGCCGACGAGTCGGGCATCGTCATCGGCGACCCGGTAGCGGTGCCGGAGCCGAAACGGGGCGGCGAGTAACCTCGCCTCACTCCAAAAGGCCCACGAACCGCTCCCAGTCCCCGTGGACCCGTCGGATGACGTCCTGAAGCGGGGCCAGCTTCGCATCGCCTTCCGCAAACGCGAGCACGGCCGCCAGGTCGTCGCCCCTCACCCGCCGCCGGGACGATGAGCTGTGCTTCACGGTGATCAGCCGGTCGGCGATCCGGCCGAGGTCCCCCTCGCTGCCGATCTGGTCCATCAGCCAGTCGTGAAACCTGACGTGCTCCCGCTTCAGGACTTCCCGCCAGGGGCCATCTGACGCCGGACTCAAGGCTGGCTCGCCGATCCAGACCTCGTGCAGGCTGTCCTCCCCGACAACGCCGGCCTCGACCAGGCCTCTGAGCGCACCGTACCGCGTGTGGCCCTCGACCAGGTGAATCGGCTGATCGGACCCCGCCAGATCGCCCCTTAGCGTCAATACCGTTTAACGAAGTATAACCACCGTTGCGGCAAAGGGTTTCTTCAAGGGTTCGATCCGCCGATGTTGCGGGCGCTTTTTGGGCCATTTCGACATTTTCCGCTTGATGACTCGCGGATTGATGCGGTTGCGACGCGGCTCGGTGCGTTCTCTTTGCATTTCCCAGAGCACGCCTTTGTACCACACCTCGAACGTTGCGGGCGTTCTATTGTCACACTCAGGAAGGCGACATTTCAGGATTTGGAAGCAGCCACTGAAGGACAGCCGATCCGGGTCGATCCCCACCGTCGCTGCCGCCTCGACCATCGATGACCGAATGATGAAATGGCCCAGCGACAACGCATAAACCTCTTGCATCACCCCCGTCGGTGTCTCACTCCGCAACTGAGCCGGCTTGGTCGCTCTCCGCGGATCGTGGTGGGTTTTTTGCTCGTCGAAAACGAGTTCGTGCTCCCAGCGTTCGTGGTAAAGAATGATCAACTCTTCAGCAGGATAAACCGCTTCGTCAACGAGGTTCGTGATCAGAACATGTTCTTGGCCGTGTCCGACCCGCTGTGGGTCGTCCAGCGTGTAGCGGATCACCCGGACCTCGATCCCGTCGCGGTCTTTTTGTCGGTTGTAATCATTCTTGTAAATCTTAGCGATATACGATCCGTCAGCCAGTGTGCGAATCGGCCGCAGGATCAGCCGGCTGGACACACGCGCCAATACCTTGATGTTTCTCTCCGCGAGTTTTCGCCATTGTTCATAGCTAAAAAACCCTCGATCCAAGAGCAGGAGCATCTCCGGGGTAAGTCGTGGAAGTAAGTCCGCAAACAACGTGTGCTCGCCGCATCGACAGGATGCGGCGGTCAAGGCAACCTCGACGTGGGTCCCCAATTCGACCAAGCTGAGCTTGCGGATCTGAGGAAAGGCGCCATCGCCCCGCGGCCCTGCCGAGGGACGTCCGAAAGCCGCCGAGTTGGCGTCCGAGTCCGGGACATCGAGGACCGTGCCGTCGATGCCCATCAAACGCAAGCCATGGTAAAACGCTCCAGGTGTCTCGGGCAGGGCCAGCGGGCGAACGACCTGATCGAACAGGTTCCGGACGGGCTCGATTCCCAGCCGCTGACGCGCGACACAGAGGCTCGAACGATGGGGCGAGTCTTCACCGTAGCGAAGCCGTCTGGCCTGCTTGAAGACTTGTCGGATCGGCAGATCGGTAAACAATCCCATCGCAAGCACGACCCACAAAGTGACTTCATGAGTCAAAACGCAACGCCGCGAATTTACCCGACCGGCGGTCGCGAGAGCTTGTTGAATGTCATGGTGGCGGATAATCTGTTCCAGACCCGCCATTCGATCCAAAACCCGGCCGGTCTCATCGGCCGGCAATGCACATTGTCCTTGATGCATGCGAGTCGCAGCCTCCTTGTTGCCTCGGTCATTGACAAACCTAAGGTAACAAGAGGCTGTGACTTGCGCCTATTTCAACGGTATTGCCCTTAGCGTCACCGGCGGCCGGAGCCAGGTGCCGTGGCTCTGCCAGTGCCCGGCGGCACCGCGCGGCAGGAGCACGTCTCCCCAGCCCTCCTGCGGGACGACGCGGGTCCGGCCTGTGACCGTCTCGGTCCAGTCCCGGAACCGCTCGAACATCGAGGCGGCCAGGAACTCGCGGGCGGTCACCGGCGTGAGCCGCCAGGCGACGGCGTGCAGGTCCAGATGCCGGTACTGGAGCTGGAACTCCTCCTTGGTGCCGTGGTCGCTGATGAACTGTTCCAGAACGTCAGGCGGCATGGGGAGATCGAGCTGCGCCAGCACGTCGTCGGGAATGCTGCCGCCGCCCTCGATCTGTCGGAAACGGAGAAGCCCGCTTAGCCGCATGGCCGAATCCTAAACGCCCGTCCAGATAGGACGTTGCGGCGAATCGCCGTAAAATGGGGAGATCGATATCGCCCATCTTACCGCGCGAGCCTTCCAATGATCGACGACGTGCTCGAATCCGCCGCTGGGGACCTGGCCGAGGTGCGTACATTCCGGGGACGCCATACCTAACTCGTGGCGATAATTGAGTATGGTGTCCCCAGAACACCATAATTGAGTATGGTGTCCCCAGAACACCGTGGCGATAATTGAGTATGGTGTCCCCAGAACACCGAGTATGGTGTCCCCAGAACACCTTGGCGATAATTGAGTATGGTGTCCCCAGAACACCTAGTATGGTGTCCCCAGAACACCTTGGGTCGCCGATCCGGCTGCCACACCCCTTGCCAAAAAGAGATGGAGGCCCCGAAAACCGGAAGTAGTCGTAGGCCGGGTCGAGGCCGAGCTTCATCCGGTGTACACCAGGGAGATGCTTTCGCCGATCGCCTTAATTCTTGTTTTCGATCGGCCTCAAGTCTGACGCCGCGAAACCGGGTCCTTGTGAACTTTCCCGACCTGGCGCCGCGATGGCGGTTGCAACACGGCGGGCTATCGGACGGCGCGTGCTATCGAACGGCGATCGGCTGCGATAGTATGACAGCGGGCCGTCCCCGGCTCGGTTTCGCTGGTCATCGCAATTCCGATCCATCGAAGGAGGGTCGCCGGTGTCATCGCTCATGCTCTGGGCCTGGCTCGCGCTGGCCGCGGGCCCCTCATCGCAGACGTCCGAGGTGTCGGGGACGGTCGTGGATCCGGAAGGGAAACCTGTCAAGGGAGCGACGGTCTGGCTGACGGCCTTCGTGCGCTTCGATGCCGACGTCGAAACCCTTGCTCAGGTCGAGACGGACGGCGAAGGCCGATTCACGGCCGACGCCCCGTCCGGCGGTGGCGACCGGCCCCGGTTCCTGTCGCTCTGGGCCCACGCGCCGGGGTCGCGAGTCGCGTTCGCCTCGCTGTCCAACCGCACGAAGGACGACCGGGGACCGATCCGCCTGACTCTCGGGCCGCCGGCGAAGACACCCGTACGGGTCCGCGGCGCGGACGGCAAGCCCGTGGCGGGGGCGACGGTGCGGCTCTCGCCCCTGGTCTTCCCCGCAAGCCTGCGGGCCAAACTCGAGGCCACGACCGACGCACAGGGGCGGGCGACGATTGATGGTGTCAACCCCGGGCAGGTCTACCGCGTCGACGTGACCGCCGATCGGCTCGGCACACAGGGCCACAACGTCGCGCAAGACCAGGCGGAGAAGACCGTACAGCTCCTCCCCGTCGGCCAGGTCGCGGCGCGGATTGCGACCGACAACCCGTTGGCCCGCGCCGGCTGGATGGTCGTCGCCTCGTCCTTCCCCGACGAGGCGAGCAACGGGCGTCTCGAGACGAACTCGGCGCGCGGGCGGACCGACGAGTCAGGAAAGGTCGCGCTCGGTCCCCTCGCGGCGGGGCAGGTCGCCATCCGCGTCGAGCGGCCCGGCGGAGTGACGTATTTGCCCGACGACAAGATGCCGGTCAGGGTGACGCTCGAGAGCGGCGAGACGCGCGAGGTCGCGATCGAGGTGAAGAAGGCGATCAAGGTCGAGGGATCGGTGAAGGAGCATGGCACCGGCAAGCCGGCGGCCGGCGTGAAAGTCGACGTTAGCTCCCTCTCGCCCAGATTCCGATCCGAGGACGTGATCACCGATGATCTGGGGCAGTTCTGCCTCCATGTCGTGCCATGCAAGCTCCGCGTGAGCCTGACCTGGTTTGCGCTGCCCGACCGCTATTTCCACGCGCCGGACGCTCACTGGGCCGATTATGAGCTCCCCACGGGGGAGGAGACGCACAGGCTCGCCCCGCTCGAGGTCTGGCCGGCGGTCGCGATCAAGGGGACGGTGGTCGACCAAACGGGCAAACCCGTCGAAGGGGCCCAGGTGAGCGGCTCATGCGTCGCCCGGATTTTCGGCGACCGCACGATCCCCGGCAGTGCCCAGAGCGACGAGCGCGGGGCATTCGTTCTCGGCCGGATGGCACCTGATTCGAGTGTCGAGGTCTGGGGCCGGCTGCTGGACCGGGCGGAGACGCCACGGAAGACTGTCCGGATCAACGCCGACGGCGTGCAGGACGCGCCGGTGACGCTCCGCCTGGTTAACAAGCCGACCGTCGCATTGCGCGGGCGGGTGCTGGGGCCTGGCGGAGTTCCCCTGGCCGGGGCACAAGTTCACATCATCTACAGAACTGGAAACGAGCAGAACGCGTACGGCAACTTCAAGGGGGAAGACTGCCGCACTGGCCCCGATGGCACGTACCGGACGAAGGGCGACGTGCCACGCGCCGACATGTACCTGCGCCGAGGTCAGCTCCCCGGGGATGGAGGCGGCGGTCTCGGACTGGGCGAAGGCGCCGGCCGTGGAGCTACCGGATGTGACCGTGCGCCGGGCCGCGCGGCTGCGGACGGTTGCTGGCCGGGTGGTTGACGTCGCAGGCAACGCGGTGGCCGGGGCCGAGGTCTTCCAGTCGGGCGACGGGCCGAAACGGACGAACGACTGGACCGACGACGACGGCCGGTTCACCATCCCCGAGGTCATCGACGCGCCTGCCTTTGTCTTCGTCAGGAAAGCCGGCTACCGCTTCACGGGCCGGCGGATCGGGCCGGGCGGCGAGCCGGTCGAGGTTGTCGTTTCCGAAGGTCGACGGCCCGGCGCCTCCGCCTCTGAAACCCGCGAACTCGCCGCTGTCGAGGGGCGAGGAGCGTGCGAAGGCCCGCGCGCTGATCGCGCCGGTGTGGGAGTCGTTCGACCCGAGCGAACGCGAGCGGCCGGGCCCGTTCGCAAAGGCCCCGACGCTGGCTTTGGTCGATACGGCGCGGATGGTCGAGAGGATCGAGGACCAGGTGGTTCACCCCGACGAGCGAACGCTGGCGAACGTCGGCCTGGGACTCTTCGAGGATAACCCGCGCGAGGCCGCCGCGACGCTGGACTCGCTGCGCCCGCCGGCAAAGGCCGCCCAGGCGCTTTGCGACCTCTTTGACCAGGTCCGCGACGCCCCGGCCGACGTCCGCCACGATCTGCTGACCCGTGCCCTGACCCGAGCCCGCGAGGCCGACGAGCCGACTCAGCGAGTTGCGCTCTTGGCCAGGATCGCCGACCGCTTGTTCGACTCGGGCGAGCCCGAGAAGGGCCGCACCCTGGTCAATGAGGCCAGCGAGGCGTTCGAGAAGATCTCCTCCGGCGCTCCGCTCGATGTCCGCGGCGACCTCGCCGACGCCCTCGCGCGCGTCGATCTTCCGGCGGCGCTCGACCTGCTGGAGCCGGGCAACAATGAGGAGAGACCCGCGGGCGTTTCCCGCCGGACCGCCGCGAACGGCCCCGCCGGTGCCGGGCGGATCGTTGACCATGTGGTCGTACACGGGTCGGGCGAAAAAAACGAGAACGAGGAGAGGCTAGCGGGCATCGCCCGCCGGGCCGCCGCGAACGACCCCGCCGGTGCCGAGCGGCTCTTCGTCGGGCTCACCCAGCGGTGCGCCAAGTTGAGCGCGATGGCTGATCTCTACGCCGGCATGGCCGTGAGCGACGTCTCTCGAGCGCGCGCCCTGGCCTTGCGGGGCGGCGCGCCGGGCGTTGCAGCCCTTACGGCCGCGGTGGCGGCCAGGATCAAGGTAGCGAGCGACCCGAACGCGGCGAAGGCCCTGCTGGCCGAGGCGTACGATCGCCTCGAACCGCTGACAGCGCAGTTGGTCGTTCCCTCAGTGGCGATGGCGAGGCTCTTGCCGCTGGCCGTTCGGATCGATCCGGAACGGTCGTCGGAATACCTCTGGCGGGCGATCGCGGCGCGGCGGCCGCGCGCCTTGGGCGCGGTTCTCGGGCCGCCGTCCGAGGAGATTCTCCGGCACTACCTGGCCGTCGCCCAGCTTGCGGCGCTTGTCGCCCGCTTTGATCGTGACGCGGCCGTTACGATCTTCTCGCCGGTTGCCGAGAACGCCCGGCGCCTGATTGACGACCGCTTCGACCTCAGCAACGAGGCCGCCGCTATTCTCCAAGCCGCCGTGCTATTCGACCCCCGCGCGGCCCAGGCCATGCTCGACGCCTTGCCCGACGACCTCGAGGCGCGGCCAGGGATCGCGCCGGGCAGGCACACGATCATTACCCCTCGCGTCAAGCAGATGGCCCGGCTTGCGGTCGCCCGCTCGCTCGCCCTGCCACCCGGTGCCCGTCGCCGCGAGGCGCTTCGGGTCGCCAGCCAGTTCGACCTCTGGCCCGCGGTCCTCGACGACTGATTCCAGCGCTCCCAGGATCGCCAGCAAGGAGACCGCCATGAGAATCGGACCGCGAATTCGCCTGCGTGGCGTCGGACTTTTCCTGGGGCTGGCGTTGCTGGCCGTCGGCGTCTCCGGCAAGGCCCCGTCGCTGCGATTCGAGGGGTCGACGATCCCCGACCCGCCCAACCAGAAACAGCCGTGGGCGCCCCCCAAGACGTCCTTACCCCGGTTCCTGGTGAGGGCCTCGA
The DNA here is from genome assembly GCA_963818265.1 of uncultured Planctomycetota bacterium. Classification (GTDB taxonomy): domain Bacteria; phylum Planctomycetota; class Planctomycetia; order Isosphaerales; family Isosphaeraceae; genus CAWFRS01. The sequence goes on from CAWFRS010000003.1 coordinate 8,310, forward strand.
CCACCCTCTTCGAACAGTGACTGGCCGACCCGCGGGTGCGATTACCGCGCGATCGAGGTCGCCGTCGGCAGCGTCTGGTCGAACGCCGCGGGCATCGCCTCGACCCACGGCTGGGTCTTGCCCGAAACGCCCGGCGAGAAGAGTCGGTTCGCGGTCGCCTGGAGCGGTCTGGTCTACCCGACCGTCTCCATCGGTGCTCCGACCTACATTCCGTACATTCCGGGGACGCCATACATAACTCGTGGCGATAATTGAGTATGGTGTCCCCAGAACACCAAGAGAATCACGCCCAGCGTGTAAACGTCGGAACGGCCGTCGAGCCCGCTCGAGTCGCCGGCGAGCTGTTCGGGGCTCATGTAGGAGAGCGTGCCCAGCAACTGGCCGGTACATTCCGGGGACGCCATACATAACTCGTGGCGATAATTGAGTATGGTGTCCCCAGAACACCAAGAGAATCACGCCCAGCGTGTAAACGTCGGAACGGCCGTCGAGCCCGCTCGAGTCGCCGGCGAGCTGTTCGGGGCTCATGTAGGAGAGCGTGCCCAGCAACTGGCCGGTCCGCGTCTGGCTCACGGTCGCCAGAACGTCGGCGGCCGTGACGTGAGCAACGCCGAAGTCGAGCACCTTGGGCTGTCCCGATTCCTCGACCAGAATGTTGCCGGGCTTCAAGTCCCGATGAATCACCCCCCGTTCGTGGGCATGTTGCACTGCATCGCAAACCTTGGCCAGTAATTCGAGGTGCGCCCGCGGATCCAGACCGCGACCACGAGCGTACTCATCCGGAGGCAACCCTCGGATGAACTCCATGGCGAAGAACGGCCGGCCGTCTGCGCTCAAGCCCGCTTCATGGATCTGGGCGATCCCGGGATGCTGGAGCCGGGCCAGGATTTGAGCTTCGTTTCGGAAACGCTTGACGAGCTCGGCGGAAACAAGCTCGGAGCGCATCACCTTGAGCGCGACCGTCCTGCGCGGGTTATCCTGCTCGGCCTCGTACACCGTGCCCATGCCCCCTTCGGCGTGCCGGCGGAGAATGCGATAGCGGCCGATGTGCGAGGGGACCGCGCTCGTGCCTCACCGGCTGCGTAGAGTCGTGGGCTGTCGCTTCGTCGCCGCCGCGGACCACTGGGCTTTTCAGGAAACCTTGATCAACGGTCGCGAATTCCAGGCTCGCGTCTCGAGCCAGCAGGCGTTCGACCGTGGCGCGGAGCTCGGGTTCGCCGCCACAGGCAGCTTCAAGGAACGCGCCCCGTTCCTCAGGAGGTAAATCGAGCGCCTGGGCAAAAAGAATCCTGAAATTGGGACGGTGTTCGTCACTCATTGACTGATCGTCGCTCTGGGCGCTGGTCCGTTACTCCGCGCTGGCGGCCGGCAAATCCGGGCGGTTCTTGAGACCGATCTATCGTGTCATTGATTCAAGGCGCGTTTTCGTCCAGCCGCTCTGCGAGCCAGGCCCGAGCGCAGCGCCAATCGCGAGTTACGGTACTGACGGACACGCCAATCACCTCGGCCGTTTCCTCGATGGAGAGCCCAGTGTAATAGCGAAGCTTGACAATTTCCGCCAGAGAGGCGTCTTGCGCCCCGAGCTGTTCGATCGCGTCATCCAGGGCAAGCAGGTCGTTGCTTGGCGGCTCGAACCAGGCCACGCCCTCGGCCATCTCGATCCGCCGCGCCTGCCCGCCGTGTTTGAAACTGGCTTTCTGGCGGGCCTGGTCGATCAAGATATGGCGCATCGCCTGTGCAGCCGCGCCGAAGAAATGGCGCCGCCCCTGCCAGCCCGGATCTTGGTCCTTTACGAGGCGGAGATACGCCTCGTGGACCAGGGCCGTTGGCTGGAGGGTTTGGCCGGGGGGCAACCCGGCCGTCAACACGCCCGCCAAGCGACGTAGCTCGTCGTAGAGTTTCGGCAACAATTCCGCCGCCGGGTGCTTCTCTTCGACGGGATTTCCTTCCTCTCGCTTCGTCATGAGAGAGACGCTGACTCTGGATCCTAAAACCTGCGATTCAATGATATCTATCACACTTACATTGTATCACGCGGACAAGCCCACTGTTTCGCCGAAAGCGGCCCAAACAATGAAAGATACGTGAGATAAGGGGCCTTGGCAAGAAATTTAGCTTCTGCATCGTACCTGACCGGAAATATGGTTTCGCTTGTAGGCATTTTCCGGTTGAGCGAAAACCGACCAGAAGGTCTTCGATGTGCCGCGAGAAAAATCTCACACCTGATGACCATCAGGCCGCGCCTTTTACGGATGAGTTTATAGCGGGAAGACGAGTAGCGAGGTTGCGGTCAGCGCATTCATGGGCTTGAGCGACCTCGCGGCCCATCGTGATGAGACAGCGCGGTTGCGGCAGGGGGCGTCGCCGTACGACGCGGCGGAAAGCCAACGCGCGCGCATTGCGAATCAACGTGCGAGAGAGGCCCCAGTCGGCTGCGGACCGTCCGAGTTGTGAAGAACCACCATGAAACGCAACGGCCCCTGCGCGGGGCCTTACTCAACGGGAGTGACACCATGTTCCACCTTGTGCGACTTGCCGACCGCCTGTTCGGGCTTGATCGTCGACCGCGTTTCAGAAACAGTTCCCGTCGAGTTAGAAGCAACCACCGGCCGCAGGTCATGGCCGAGGTTTCGCTGCTGGAATCGCGCTGCCTGCTGTCGACCGGCGTGCCCGGCATGCATCAGGCCAGCAAGACGTCGCTGCACGCAAGCACGGCGGATCCGGTGTATTGGCACACCAACAATGTCACGATGCCTAAGCACCCATCGGGGGCAACCGCCGTGGAGGTCACGTGGTACTCTTCCGGCACTAACCCCTGGGACGCGATCTATGGCGAAAGCGGCTTCTCGTTGGAGCGCGGCGCGACGTACGAAATCAAGTACGGTGCGTCGCAGATCCTCAAGGACAACCCAAATGACACCTACAGGATCAATCTCCAAGAAGCGAACGGGCCCAACTACACATCGTTCTTCCTCGACGATGCGATCGGTAACGGCAGGTCACATACGGCCAGAGTCACCATGACTCAGTCGGTCCCGGAAGCCTCGCTGCAGTTTCAGTTCGGCGGCGGCGGTCACCGTGAGTTCGTTTTCACCGATTTTAGCATCCACAAAGTCTAAGTTCGGGGGGCGTCCCGGATAATCCGGGACGCCCTGAGACTGGTGTCAGGGTTAAGCGGTGTCAGTTTTTTTTCTGCCAGAGAAAATGAACTGACGCCATGTTTCACCGGCCGCGAAGAGCCACGAGTTGACTACCTGCTCCGATGTCAGGCGACGGATACGTCAACGTCGCCGCCGGGATGTTCCTGCAACCTTGGGATAGGGCCACGAAAATGGGTACCAACGCGTTCCGATCGCAACAGTCGAAGAGGCGCAGCCGCCGAGCATTCCGTCCGGGCGTTCTCGGGCTCGAAGAGCGGATGTTGATGACGGTGATTCCCTCCTACCCGCAAAATGACGGGCTGGACGTCAAGCGGGTGCCGGGCTTCCTCGCGGGATCGACGGTGAAGGGCGCGCCCCCCGACCTGGCCGTCCCGGATGACCTTGCCAACGCGTCGGGGCGTATGATCAACGACGCGACTGTCGACTACTGGGCGATCACGCTCAACAAAGACGACTCGATGCTCCTCAATGTTGCGCCGGAAGACGGACAGCCCGCCTCAGGCCTTGCCATCCGGATCGCGGGCCCGAACGACAACACGGTGATCGGCAAGGCCACGCCGGGGCCGACGCTCGCATTCGTCGCCCCGGCGAACGGGACCTACATCATCGGTATCTCGACGTCAGCCAACACGAATTACTCGTTCAATCCAAAAGGCGAACAGAAATCCGCCTCCGGCCCGTCCCTCCGGGACTACACGGCTGAGTTCCAGACGTTCCCCGGGCCAAAGACGAACCTGCTCGACATTCTCCAGAATTACCACAACCCGGCATACGGGGCCAGCGATTGGCCCGCCTTGTCAGTAGGCCAGCGGACGGCCTACGACAATCTCACGACAATCGCCAGGGCCGGCGCAAAGTGACCGGATCCGGGCTGGAGAACTTCAATGACTTTGAGAAGCCGGACGTGACTGACCCTGATGTCATCGCCGGCTGGCTGACAGCAACTTGGGACCCGCTCCAGAACATATTGAACAATAAGAACTCTCCCAATATCGTTCAGAGCACGTACGCCGCGTATCCGGTGATCAAGAAGGCCTACCCGGCCGAAACCGATTGGGTGACATTCGCTGACGCGTTCAGCAATAACCCAACGCCTTACATCGAGGTCCACTCGCTCCTCGCGGCTGCCGACCAGGACAGGTCGAAGGTCAACGTGTTCCTCAATAGCGTGGCAAAATCTAACACCAATACTCAAGTCCAACTGACGGGCGATGCCGTGGCGATCGCCGAAACCCTGGAGCAGGGGTTGACACCCAAGGTCCAGCCGGTCGTTAGTTGGCTCCATGGCTTTCTCAATTTTCTGGGGAAGGCTATCCAGGTCTTCTGCACCTCAATGGGGACTTTCACTGGCGCGCTGATCGGAAGTGGGGCAGGACCCGGACCCGGCACAGTTGTTGGGGGATTCGTCGGCAGCCTCATCGGCGGCATGATCGGCGCTGGGATTGCGAGCCTGTTCAGCGACGTCCTGGGACCTCTCACCGATGAGAAGCCGCCTGCGCTCCCGAAGAACCCGGTCAATCTCGCCGCCGACGCTTTCTCCATCGAGACCGACATGAAGAAGAAATTCGATCAGGCCTTCAACGCGCTGACCGCGCCGAAGTTCCTCACGTCTACGTTTAGTAACTACGGCCTGCTCGAGGCAATGGGAAGGATCCAGTTCTCCAGCTCCGCCGGGGGCGCGGTCACACCGACCAATGTTGTGAAGCAGGCCTATGACACATCCGTCTGGGATAAGCTCTTGCCAGAAATGTTCAAGTGGAAACTCGTACCCTACGAAAGTTCGGCCAGTTCGCTGCCCAACTTCACCGCCTTCAGCCCCTTGAGCGAGGACGCGCATTGGGAGCGACCAGACCGCTATTACTGGGATGGTTACGGCAATGACCCGGGTGATAAGAATTTGGCTCAAGTGTTCACGTTGAAGGGCGGCGTCGATGAGATGAATGCCGAAGCGGAGTCCGAAGTTGTGAGCCTTCAGAACGGCACCAAGTTCAACTTCGAGGGCCATGACTTCACCCCCGCTGACTGGTGGGGGCCCGGGCCGATCTCCGGTCCGCAGGATCTACAAGGGAATCCCGCTCGTTTCTATGCCATCACCACGAATGCACACCTAAAACAGCAGCCACTCTGGCGCCGCTCTGGTTATTGGTACAAGACGAACTCCGAGGTGACCGGCGACACGATCCAGGAGTATGAACTCGTCACCCGCGATGGCAATCAGGAGATCTCCCCGGCCGTTGCCGCCGCGCTCTTTGGTTCGATTCCGACGGGCGGCCTCGATCCGAACAGCCCTCTGACGGACTATGATGGCGGCCAATATGTCGATTTCCCGCTCTCCCCGGGCGGGCTCGCGACTCGCTTCGAGGTCTTCTCCCAGTTTGGCAAGGGGGTCGAAGGGTTCAGCCCCTACACGCTTCGTCCCGACAAATCCAACGGCTCCATGGAGGTAAACAAGGACCCGTATAACGAAGAGTCCGGGTATTTCGGCAAGACGTACGCCGATTACACGCTCACTTACGGTTGAAAAGTGAATCGCGGTGCCACGTCGATGGCACTCAGGCCGGCCGGCAATGCCGAGCGATTGCCGGAGCGGAATGGTGTCGGTTCAGAGCAACAATTGGTGCCATGGCGTCAGTTTCGCTCGAGAACGGGTGACGGTCAGGATCCGTTATAGATCTCACTAACCCCCGTCGCTGTTGACAACGCACCCGGCCTGCGATCGGTCGCTGCTGAAGACCAGTCTGGGATGAATCCTTCACCACCAACGACCGCGAGACCCACATCATGGAAACCAAAATGCCGGAGGAGCCGGAGCGGATTTTCGGGGCCGGCCGGCGGTCGTTTCGTCCGACGATCGATTTCCTCGAGAGGCGCAGAGCCTTCGCGGCCGACCTCGGCGCCGTTCTGACGCCCGGGCACGGGCTGCTGCCGCATGCACAGGCGGCGCCGGGGCACGCCGTTGTGCGGATGCTCATCCCCGCGCCCCAAGCCCGGGCGGGGCGGACCGACCGCGCCGGCGTGTCCGGACTCGTCGGCCCGGCAGTCGCTCAAGAGCAGCAGATCGCCCCAGGCTACCTTCATACCAAGGGCAACCAGATCGTCGATAGCACGGGCACCCCCGTGCGCATCGTCGCTGTGAACTGGACCGGCTTCCAAAGCGAGGCCGGCGTGGTTGACGGCTTGTGGAACAGTGATAAGAGGTATAATCCGTCGCAGTCGGGAGGGCGGAACTACATGGATGTGATGGATCAGATGAAGAAGCTCGGCTTCAACACGATCCGCCTGCCCCTCTCCAACAACACCCTCACCTCATCGCCGAAGCAGGACAGCATCGACTCCGACAAGAACCCCGATCTCAAAGGCCTTACGAGTTTGCAGGTGCTGCAAAAGATCGCCGCTTACGCGCAAAAGATCGGGATGTGGATCATCCTCGACCATCACCAGTCAGAGCCCGGCAATTCAAGCCGGGCGAACCCGTTGTGGTACATCCCAGGCAGCGCAAAGTACACGCCTCAGGCCTGGCTCGATTTCTGGACGACGCTGGCGACGGATTTCAAGAACTACCCGGCGGTCATCGGCGCCGACCTGCACAACGAGCCGCACGACGTTGCCAACTGGGGTGAAGGCAATAAAAACCCGAATGAACCCCACGACTGGCTTTTGGCCGCCGAGCAGGCTGGGAACGCCGTCTTGAAAATTAATCCCAACTGGCTGATCGTCGTAGAGGGCGTGGAACTCTACAAGGGCACAAACGCCGGCTGGGGTGAAAACCTGATGGGAGTGAAGACAGATCCGGTTAAACTCGACGTCCCCAATCAACTGGTCTATTCACCACGCGCGTACTCGTGGACACTGCCGCCGGTCACGGAAATGGACAATTACTGGGGCTATATCTACCGTGACAACATTGCTCCCGTGTTGGTGGGCGAATTTGGCTTGACCTCCACGGACGATGCTGCGTCCAACGAGAGGTGGTACAAGGAATTTGTAGATTATCTGGCGAAGACGACCGGCAACTCGCCCCAGCCTGGGGACAAGGGCATCAGTTGGGCGTATCTCGGCTATACACCCAACTCGGATGACACGATCGGGGTACTCAAGAACACCCCAGGCTGGGATGACGTAAATACCGATGTGATGGACGAGCTGAAAAAGATCGAAACGTGATGGTGAAGCTCACCGTGCCTCGATCGCCAAACAGCATGAGACTCAATCCGTCGCAGGTTCGCTCGAGAGAGGGGGACGGTCAGGATCCGTGTCAGATCTCACTAACCCCCGTCGCTGTTGACAACGCACGCCGCCTGCAATCGGTCGCTGCTGAAGACCAATCTGGGATGAGTCCCTCACCACCCATGACCACGAGACCAACATCATGGAAATGAAAATTCACGCTCGCCGGCGTAGATTTCCTCGAATCGAGATGCTCGAGGGGCGTTATTTGCTCACGACCACGACGCCGATCGTTCAGATGGAGTCGGTGACGGAGACCAACTTTCAGACCATCGCGGTCAGCTACGACGTGCAGGTGGCACCGGACTCGCAGTTTCCGGTGGTGATTTACCGGGCGCCAACCGATCAACTCAACCAGCAGACTGATCCGCTCATTCTAAGCACGACGGTATCCGGATCGAACGCGACCCTCGGGCAGCACGCCGATGTGCCGATCACGATCCCCGGCGGCCTCGAGCCGGATCCGAGCGATCCGTTTGTTTTCGCGGTGGCGCCAGGTCCGGGCGGTCAACCGAGCCAGCAGGATTTTCAAAAGGTCGTGATCGGCGTGGTCACGCACGGGTTCTTCGTGGGAGTCACTCCGCCCGACTGGGTTACCCAGATGGCGGACTCGCTCAAGACTGAACACTTTAATGACGTGATCGCGTTCCCCTGGTCGTACAGTTGGGATGGTACCGCCGACGTCGCCACCGACGCCGGTATGCGTCTGGCCAAGGAAGTCGAGAAGGCGGTAGAGAGCACGGTGGTGCCGACGGGCGCGATCGTCGATATCGAGATGATCGGCCACAGCCGGGGTGCCGTCGTCGTGAACCAGGCTTTCATCAAACTGGAAGCCGATTCAGGCTCGATCAAACGGCTCCAGGGGGGCTACTGGCGGGAAGTCTTGCTCGACCCTCACCCGGCGAACCCGCAGACCGACGACCTATTCAGTCACGCCGACACCGTCACAGGAAACGTTGTTTATAAACTCGCCAAGAGACTGCAAGCCGATATGCAAGATCCTCAAATCGTCGTTCCGAGCATGGTCTCGGACGTTGACGATTACTACGAGCACACCAGCGTGGCGGTGCTGGGCGACGCGAGGGGTATTCCAACGGCAACAGAGAACGTGATCACCCCCTGGGGCGTTCCCGGAATATCCCTTCAACTCGCGAACAGCTCGGATACGATCACTTATTTCAAGGATTTGACCAACCCCGGCCTTGGGCACACCGAAGTGCACGAGTGGTACCAGGAATTTGTCGTGCCGACTCTGGCGACGGCACAGCCGTTCGTCACAGGGCCGGTTGATGCTCCCCTTCTAACCGAAACTTACGTCCCGGTGGTGTCGACTAAATCAATCGACGCCAGAACGATCGTCCGATTCGAGGACGCCGATCCGAAGGGCCAGCCCTCGGATTATGCGATCACGATCGATTGGGGCGACGGAACTACCTCGGCTGGCACGGCGGAGCCCAGCAGACTTGGCGGCTTTGATGTCGTCGGTACTCATACCTATAGCTCTTATGGGAAGTATCTGGCGACAGTCCAGATCGACGACAAAGGTGGGTCGAAGCTGACGCTGACCAACAATATCTATGTCGCCTGAAGCGAAGCCGGACCGCCCGGGTATGCCCTATTTCCCACAAAGCAATTTCTCAGATAAAACCCCTTGCGGGAAAGGGGTTTTGTCATCGGGTGTCACTGACTTTCAGGAGTTGTCAGTTGACGTAAGTAGTGGAGGCGCCGGAAATTGCACCCGCGTCCCGAGAAACTTTACCTCGCGCTACGGCCCCGCAGTTCTTCCCGCTGTGTCCGATGCTCGCTCGCTTCCCCCAGACGACCGGCGAAGTCCGTGGCCGTGCTCCAGGGCCACCGAGGTTGCGGGTTGACGGCAGCGCCGAGAATCTCTTGGTCCTTTTTTCCTTCTATTTCGACCCATTCCGGGGACGCCACGCCCATTCCGGGGACGCCATACATAACTCGTGGCGATAATTGAGTATGGTGTCCCCAGAACACCTGGCGATAATTGAGTATGGTGTCCCCAGAACACCTGGCGATAATTGAGTATGGTGTCCCCAGAACACCCCATACATAACTCGTGGCGATAATTGAGTATGGTGTCCCCAGAACACCCCATTGAGTATGGTGTCCCCAGAACACCCCCGATAATTGAGTATGGTGTCCCCAGAACACCCCGATAATTGAGTATGGTGTCCCCAGAACACCCAACCCGGAACACCTGGCTGATTGCACGACAGAGGGAGTAGCTACCCCCTGGCGAGTCCCAGATACCGCTTTCGCCCAGGAAGACCGGGGCAATCGGTTCATCGGGATCTCTTCAATATTATTCACCGCGCGATGCTTTGGTGTGGACGTCAAGGGCGACTCGCCAACCATCGCTCGCCGCGATTAATCCGTGACGCGAGCGCGCGAGTCGAGCGCGGCGACACGGTTGGAATTCGCGTCAGTCGCTTCGAGTGCGAGGATGTCGCGGACCAGGCGGCCCGTCTTACCGGACGACGGCAAGCTCCCGAGAGCTGCCCGGACCTCTGGCTCGTCGACCCGCTGGCTGGTCTCCACCAGCAGCTCCTTGAGCAATTCCAGCAGCGTATGAATGCCGAGCGGCGGCGGAGAATGGCCGGTTCTCAGTCGCTGGAGGGCACTCGCCACAACGCGGGCGTGAAGTGGAGAGACGCGTGCGGCGTCTGCCAGTGCCTTCGCCAGCCGGGCCGGCTTGGCCAGCCCATCGGCCAGGAGCTGGCGGATGGTCTCACCCAGCAGGCGGGCGTCGAGCCGTCCGTCGTCGACGGCCGCGACGAGGGCGTCGACGGCCAGCCCTTGCAGCTCGGCTCGATTCGACGAGAGGGTGCCCACAAGCAGCAGGAGGGCCATCGGGCGGAGCGGCGTGTCGGGGTCGAGCAGGGCCTCGATGGAGGGCCGGTACGAGACCGCCTCGCTTGGCGGAAATTCGACGCCGAGCATCATATCGGCGCCCACGGCGAAGAACGACTCGCGGCCGAGGGGCCAGGCCGACGCGACCCAGCTTGTGGCGTCGACCGCCCCGTGGGCGACCACGTCGTGCAACAGCACCGTCAAGAGGTCTGGGCCGTCGACCTTCGGGACCGGAGGGTCGCACGAGATGACGTGACGCCGTGCCTGCGTAAAACGGTCGCGGGTGGGATGTGGGCCAGGTAGCAGGGCACGGCGGGCGGCTTGGCCGGCGTCCGGTCCGAGATTCGGATGGCGCGCCGCGACGAGCGGGTCATCGTCGCGAGGCGCCCGTGCACGCGCCGCGGCGATCCAGAGCCGGGCGTCAGGACCAACAGCCTCGACCTTACCGCCGAGCGCAGTACCGCAGCGACGCGGCAAAGTGCCCCTCTAGCCCGGCCGCCGCATGGAGCGCCTCGGCCCGGCGCCGGGGTCGGGGGCCAGCCGCAGCAGGGCGACGGAGGCGTCGAGCCGGTCCAGTCTCGACGGCAGCGCCGCCCACGACTGCGCCCGCTCCACCAGAACACGCGGGTCGATCCATCCCCCTACGTGGGTCGGCGCTCCGAGCAATGGCCCTGCCTGGCGCTGGGCGGCGCGGTGTGCGAGGGCCTGCACGCGACGGGCGAAAATCCCGATGATGTAGCCGGAGAGCCCGGCAGATTCGATCTGGTGCGACTGACCCGTGGTCCAGGATAGCGCCAGGCCGTTCAGAACGCGGCAGACGCTCGCCGCCTGGTCTCGACGGCCGGCCCGGACACGCAGCGGCCCCGTGCCGCGCCGCGAAGTCGACCGGAACCTGGTCGCACAAGCGGGAGATCCCGTCGAGCACGCGTTCAACGTCGTCCGCGTTACGCGAGTCTTCCAGCACCTGTGAGAACAGCAAGATCAGCTCGTCAAGGTCTTTGATCGGGGCGATGGCTTGCGCCGCGCGCAGCCGCGGCGCGTCGGCGTCGTTGAAGTCGATCGCTTCGATCTCGCCGTCATCCCGGCCGAGCAGGTCGACCACGGCCGTCACCCCGGACTTCTGGGCAAGGTCCGCGCCGAGCGCACTGGCTCTTGCGAGCAGGTCGTCGAGCGAGCCGTCCCGCGGACCCGACCCGGCCTCCGCGGTGCCTTCTGTCGTGCCGAGCCAGGCCAGGGCGCGGCCTTTGCGAGGGGGCGACCGTGTCGACGCGGGCTCGAAGCTCGTCGCTCAGGGCTGGGTTGTTGCGATCGCCGTGCCGTTCGACCAGGTCGAGCACGACCTCGTGGACCGCCGGCGACTCGTGCCCCAGGGCGTCAAGTGAGACGACCGCCACACGCGACCGCGCGCCCGGCTCTCGCGTCGCGACGCGATCAAGCAGTCTCGAGCGCCGAGAGCACCGTCCCCTTCGCGCGGGCCACCAAGACAGGCCCAATGCTCGCCGCTACTGACCCTGGTTCGAGCCGGTCGGCCTTTTCCAGGGCCGTCAGCACCTTCAATGCGAACGAGACGGTCGACGGGTTGCGGCTTACCGTCAATGCCAGAAAGCGGTCGACTCGCTCCGCCTGCTCGTCGAGCGTCGGCACCAAGGTTTCGTGCATCAGGGCGAACCACCTGGCCCGGACTTCGCGGAAGTCGCGCTCCAGGCCATCGAGGGTGGCATCGAGCAGGCGGGACCGCGAGATCCTCCCCTCGCCGGCGAGAACCGCCAGAGCGCCCTCCCACGTCGAGGCGGGCCAGGGCGAGCCCTCCGTCGGCAGAAGCGAGAGCATGCCGCGCTCTGGCTCGGTCTCGAAGATATCCCAGACCTCATCGTCGAGCAGACCGGGGTCGTCGCGCAACTCCTGGAGTACATTGGATTGGCCCCCGAAAGCCTGGACCGACACGATCATACCGTGAATGTACCGCGACGAGCGGGGACGCTCACACAACCCCGCTCGGACGAGGCGGCGGACGAGCCGCCAGTGGTCGGTGATGCCGAAATGCCAGCCTTCGGCGCCGCCCAGTGACAGGACCGCGTCGGCCCACTCGCCGAGCCAGGGTGGCCGGCGGTCCGAGAGCACGGCAAAGGCGTCATCGGCCGGGGGAAGGGCACGCTCACCAAACTTCTTGAGCGCGCCGCAGCTCGCCGTGGCCAGAACCGCGACCTGCGCGGCGCGCAGGCCGCCCCGGATGGAGACCGTATCCGGGGCGATGCGCTTCAGAATGTCTTCCGACATGGTCGGCAGGAAGCCGACGAGCCGTGCTCCGATCCCGGCCGTCACCGCTCGTAAACGCGCCGCGGCGACCGGCGCCACCTTCTTGCGTTCGGTCTCGGTGGCCCCCGCGAACAGCGCGATGCACCCCGAGGTATCGTTCGCTTCGAGCAATGCCTGAAGCTCAGCGGGCGTCACGGCGTCACCTCTTCTTCGATAGCGATTTGAACGGCAAGGACGTGCTTGCAAGGTCCGCGCTCGCCCTTTTGCTTGGCGTACCAGGGACAAGTGCAAGTCGCCGAATCGCCAGCGAGCACGACGCGGTGCTCGACGTCCGTGCCCGGCACCAGGGCCTGGATGCGCTCGCCATCGCGACGGACGACACGGACGCCACCACCGGCGACGAGCTCGCGGGCATCGTTGACGCGTGGGTGCAACGAGTCGACAAGTTCCAGGTCGAACGGGAGCTCGCGGTGGAAGTAGGCCCCCTCCGCCAGGTCATAACCGACGAGGCCGCGCGATCCCAGCGCTGCCAGCGCCGCATCGACCTCGTCGCGGCTCAGGGAGAACGCCCGCCCCACGGCGGCGGCATCGACTCGGGCCTCCCAGCGCAACGACGCCCGCACCCGCGGCAGCACTTGAGCCCACTGACCACCAGCCAGTGCCGCCAGAACCTGACCTTCTCCCGAGAACCCGCGCCAGACGTCCGGGCTCAGGACCAGGTGGAACCGCGCCTCGTCCAGCACCAGCTCCCAGGCACTGGCGCCCGACCCCTCGTCGGCATACACCCGCAGCGACCGGGCGTGTCGCGCCAGGGGTTCGAGCACGCGGAGTCGTCCCGCACCGGCCAGTCGCACGGAACCGGCGGCTTTCATCTGGCTGAGCCTCAGCCCCCGACCGGCCGGAACGACCCACGCCGCGCCGGAACCAGCCGACCTGGGCAACGCCCGTAGGAATCGCACCGCCTCCGGGCCGGCGACCTCCAGCCTTCGAGCCATGCGGCCCTGATAAGCCTGCACTTCGACGAACCCCTTCAGCCAGCGCAAGGGCAGGACGACCTTCCGCTCGACGACGGCTTCCCCGCCCCGCGACAGCTCGACGGCACCGGCGCCGACGGCCAGGCTCACGTCGTCGGAATCGCGAACGCGGGCCAGGGCCGCCCGCATCGCGGCATTGAAGTCGACATTGGTCGTGCCGCGCCCGGTCCGCTCGCCGTCAAGCGCCGGCGGCAGGAAGTCGGCGCGCGCGTAGGCGCCGCAGCAGGCGGAGAACGCCTCGAACCGCAGGACGTCGTCGCCGCAGGTGACCACCGGGTCGGCCAGCGCGAAGATGCGCGCCAGCATCGCCGGCGGTACGTAAAACCGCGACTGCACCACCTCGACCAGCCCCCGGAGCAGGTCGGCGGCCCGCTTCGGCCGGGTCAGCTTGCCGCGAAAGTAGTCGGCCTCGTTCTCATCTGGCCCCGACGTGGCGAGCCTGAGGTCTGTCCCGGCCGGCGTGGTGAGGGCTCCGGAGACAAAGGCGTAACGGTAGGCATGCTCTACGGCCGGTCCTGTCATGCTCGGTCGACCTCACGAGACGGCCGGGTGAGCTAGACGCGGCCAACGCGCCCCGACGAGCCCCCAGCAAGGCGTTGTTCTTCGTAAACAAGCTTCGGCGTCAAGCGAATCTGGGCCAGTTCGCCGGGACACTTCATCATGAGTTAGCCAATATATTATCGCTCACGATACGCTCCGTCAGCCCGGCAGACCCCTCCTACGCTTCTCGCGCTCTGCGTGGTCGGTTCCCACATCATACTTGAAAAACAACTTCTACATGGAATCGCGGCCGCAAAGTCGAAACGACATTCAATAATACTAGAATTATTTCATATCTATATTCATTAATATCAAGCCTTCGGTCACAACGCTAGCTTGGAGTCGCAACCTCGACGCCTTCCGTCATAGCAAGCGTCGGTACCGGACACGAGTTCAGGAGCGGGAATCCAGATTGAACCTGACGCGTCCGGTGGCACCTCGACACCTGGACGATCGATTTCTTCGACAATGGATGCTCCATGTTCGCTACTCCATTCCGGGGGCATTCCGTGGACGTAAAACGCAGTTGGGGCATTCCAGGGACGCCGTACAGAACTTGTGGCGTTCATTGAGAATGGTGCGTCCAGAACGCGTCCGCGTGCTGGGCGTCACCTGCCTCCACGGTGAAGAATCTGTGAACTCAACATGCCCAGATTCCATTGTTGGAATCGTCCTCGAATGGGACAATCGCCGCTGGGGTGCGACCGACCGCGAGGCCGTTCGCCGAACAGATGCCGCCAGCGATCCCGACGCAGGACGAAAAGCGGCGGCGTGAGACATGACCCCGCCGGCGGTTGCGGACTCGAGAGCCGGGAGAATAATCGGTGGGAAATTCGAACTCACCCGACGGTGAGACCATCCCGGGCGACGGAACGCCCACGATGGCTGGCAGCGACGGCTCGTCACGCTCCACCGGGACCGGCTCTTCAGGGCTCGTGCGAACTCCTCACCCGGAGATGTCGGAGGGGGGAAATCTCCCAACCCCTCGATCCGGAGAGCCGACGATCGACTTATCCGATGCCGCCGCGTCGACCGAACGGGCCGGCTCACCGGCCGTGACGGGGCTACACGCCCCGCGCGGGGTTTTGCTCGCTCACGAAGTCGTGGGGACAACAGTGACAATCGCCCTCCCCGCTGAAGCTCGGGACGTCGTGGAGGCGGCGAAGCCGGCCGGCGGACAGCCGCCGGCGACCCGGGAGCGGCCCCTTCCGGCGATCGACGGCTACGAGATCCTGGGCGAACTCGGGCGTGGCGGCATGGGCGTGGTCTACCACGCCCGGCAGGTGCGCCTGAACCGCCCCTGCGCTCTCAAGATGATCCTGGCCGGCGCCCATGCCGGCGACCTGGCTACCTCCCGCTTCCTGGCCGAGGCGCAGGCCGTCGCTCGCCTGCATCACCCCAACATCGTGCAGATCCACCACATCAGCGAGTCAGACGGGCTCCCTTACTTCGAGCTCGAGTATGTCGAGGGGGGCAGCCTGCGCAAACGGCTCGACGGCATTCCCTGGCCGGCAGGGCGGGCGGCCGCGCTCGTCGAGGTGCTGGCGCGGGATTGCCGAGGCGCACCGAAACGGAATCGTCCACCGCGACCTCAAGCCCGACAACGTCCTGATGGCCGCCGACGGCACGCCCAAGATCACCGACTTCGGCCTGGCCAAGTCGCTGGAGGGCGACAGCGGCCTGACTGCGACCAATTCGATCATGGGCTCGCCCGGCTACATGGCGCCCGAACAGGCCGAGGGCAAGACCAGGCAGGTCGGGCCGATCGCCGATGTTTACGCCTTGGGCGCGATCTAGTCCGCCTTCTTCACGGCCGACGGCCGCACGCTCTTCGCCGTTATGAAAGACCGCGGCATCCTCCGGTGGGATGTTGCCCGCGGCGAGCCGTCGGGAACCCTTTTCCGACCGGAAGGACTTGAGACCGACGATCTGCCCCACCTGATCTTCAAGCGCGACCGGTTCCGCGCCAGCCGCGACGGGACCGTCCTCGTCTTGATCGACGGCACCGAGTCGCTCCAGGTCTGGGATGCGCAGGCCGGCCGCCGCCTGATGGGCCCGCTCCAGACCTCGAAGGAGACGGCAGTCGTCGTCTACGGCGCCCGGGAGACCGCCGGGCGGATCACAAACGCCGCGGTGAGCCCCGACGGCCGCCGGGCGGCCGCCGCGTCCGCCAGCACGGGAACGCTCGCCGTCTGGGACGTCTCGGCCGGCCGGCTGTTACACGACCACCCGCAGCGGTTCCGGGGCGTCCCCGACGGCCTGGAGTTCAGCCCCGACGGCCGGTGGGTCCTTGTCACCGCGAGCGACACGGTTGCGCGGGTGTGGGACGCCGAGACCGGGCAACTGGCCGGTCGGCCGCTGCACCATCCCTCGTCGATCCGCGCTGGCGACATCGCACCCGACGGGCGGCGGGTCGTGACCCAGGCGAAGCTGGGAATCTACCTCTGGGACCGGACGACCGGTGACCTCCTGTCGCGCCTCGCGTTCTCCGGCGGCGTGTTCCCGAAGACCGACGAAGTCCAGCCGCGCTTTGGCGTCGACGGCCTCCGCCTGAGCCTGACCGACGGGGCGACAACCGTGGCGGCCGAGTTCCCCGAGTTCCGTACCCCCGAGGCCGCGCTGGCCTCGCTTTCGGAACTCTTGACCTGCCAGCGGCTCGACGAGTTCGGCGGCTCCGACTACCTGGATCAAGGCGCGATCCTGGCCGATCCGGACCGCTATCGCCAGGCGTGGCTCACCCTGCACGGGCGGCAAGACGATCCCGCGGCTCAGCCCGCCGCGACCACGCGGCCTTGAACCGGGCCGGTCTGTTACTGCGATACAGCTTATCGAACAAACTGATTCCGGCAGACGCAGGGCTTGGGGTCCGACCGAATATGAAGATTAGCCCGTTCGGCTCGTGGTAGTTAACTTTCGTTCAAAATCAATCGCTTTGTATCCCGTAGATATGGGGATTGCGCCCCGTATGAGCCGAACTTGCGGATTGTGAGGGATTTCTAGCGCGATACGCCCTTCTCTTGCCAGTTGCGTCGCGTCTTAACGTCTTTTCTGGTCATATTAATGAGCTCAGGCGGCCCAAGCATCCCGCACGTTCAGGGTATCGAGTGGTGACTGTGGCCAGCTCGTTTACTTTGAGCGTACTCGCGGAGTATCCCGGGGGTTCATTTCGCGTTCCGGGGACGGCGTACTGAGCTGGTCGCATCCCTCGCATTCCGCAAGCATCGCGGAGACGCCGTATAGAACTCGTGGCGGCAATTGAGTACGGAGTCTGCAAAACACCCCGGTGTGATGACACCGGCACTTCGCCATCGAAAACCCGTTCTTGCCAACCTTCCCCCTGGACACGGGCATTCGGCCCAAGTCTATTACGTGTTCGGGAGATCTGCGAGGTCAACGATCATCTGAAAACCGTGTATCAACGACAGGAACGAGAATCCCGATGGCCAGCGCTGCTGACCCGATGGAGACGGTGCGTCATTACGTCGAGTGTTTCAACAAATCCGATGTCGATGGCATGGCTGAGTACTGCGATGTTCCGATGACCATCCTTGATGGCATGGCTCCGCACGTGTGGCACGGGCCAACTGCCACTCAGGACTGGTACAAGGACGTGCTGGCCGAAGGCCAGCATGTGGGTGCTTCTGGCTATCTCATCACTCTGGGAGAGCCATGGCATGTCAACGTCACTGGCGACCGTGGGTATGTGGTCGTTCCGGCGACCATGACATTCCGGTTGAAAGGCACGCCGGTAACGCAAACCGGCTCGACCTTCACGATGGCCCTTCACCAGCTCGACGCAGGGTGGCGGGTCGCGGCCTGGGCGTGGTCGAAAGGCTCCCAGCAGGGTTGATCCGGGGAAGGCATACAAAAGTCCTGGCGATCATTGAGCATGGCGTCCCATGAACAGCCTCGACACAGATCGGCCGGGCGATTGTCCCCATGCGAGAACGACGACCCTCAGGTCCCAGAGGCCAAAAAGGGATGGGGATGAAAATGGGGATGAATTACGGTGTCTTTAAAGTGCTAATGGGACTTATCCCCGTTTCCGTCTTATTCCCGTTTCCGTCTCACGCGATGCGACTCCACCGGGTAAGTCTGAAGCGGCCCCGGAAAAGTGTGGATGAGTATCTCGCAACCCTTGATCAGCGCGGGCTCAAAGAGACAGTCTCCCGACTCCGGCCTTAAGCGGCCGCCGATCTGGCGAGGGCCATTGGTTGAAGCAGTGGTGGCGATCTGGCGCAACGTCTGGCCGGCGGTCGACTGGGTGACCCGGTGGCCACTCAGTCGAATAGGCCCGATCTCGATCACATTGTTCAATCCGGTTGATCGATTGATTGATCTGTGTGCATCTGTAGCTCATTCTCTTGCCCGGCGGCAACTTTGGCGAAAGAACCCAACGCGAAAACGTTTGAGCCACGGATGAACTCGGATGAACACCGATAAGACAAGATGACGAACTGAGATCGGGCGCCGCGGCTTGACCTGGCTTTGAATAAACCGCGGCGCTCGAACCGCGCGGGCGGATCCCGGAGAGATGGATTCAACCGAGGTGTCTGGCAATTCGGCGCCGTGAAAAGCCGGGCCAATGCGGGAGCGGCGCTTCGTCGCCCGGCCAGGGAACCGCCAATCGTGAATAAGGCGCCGAGGCCGCCAATCCGAGCGATCCCCGCCCGCGCTAAACATTTTTTTTCGCGACCATGTGCATCCCCAAGATTCAGGCGGAATCGGCGAACAACTTCTGGCAATCATCTCATCTCGCACCGGAGAGCCGTGCCGTGGTTGAGGTATCGGATATCATCGCGGGGCTGTTCGAGCTGGTGCCGCCTCTGCTGGAACTGGTGCTGGGCCTGACACTGCCGTCGGAAGCCGGGCGCACCCGTGGCCGGTCGTCTGCCTGAAGACAACTGGAAATGCCCCGAGCTTTCGGCGGTCGCCGACTTTGCAAGAAGCCGCCGACCCGCCCGGCATCGCCGAATCGCCGGGGACGACGGGCCGTTCGCGGCCTTCGCGTTGGTGACGGCCCGGAGCGAGACCGCCGTGGCATCCCGTGACGCCGATCCGATGTGGGATCGCGATCTCGACGCGTGAGGGCACGCGGCGCTGGTGTCAGTCACGCGACATGGCCGCGAAGTTGAATTTCGATCGCCCGACGAGGTTTGTCAGGCCCGCGCCCCCTGATTTGTCGCCCATGTCTTGATTGGCGATTTGCGCACCGACACATAACCGAGCCAAAACTGCGGTGCGGTGCCGTGCGATGCCATGCATGGCATTGCGGCCTGTGATGGCGTGGATCGCGCGACAGGTCGGTTCGTTGTAACCAGCACCGTGACACGCGATTCTCCGACACATACAATGGTCGCTTCAATTGACAGCCAGTGTCCGACGCCGATGCTCTTGCGCTCTTCTTGATAATTGATCCACGTCCGTCTTGATCTGTCCATCCCTCCTTCCTCTGGAGACCGACACCGATGCCGAGATTCCCCAAGATTGCCAGCCTCGCCGCGATGTCGTGCCTGGTGCCGCTTCTGGCGCTTCAGGCGCAACAGCCGCCGCCGCGACCGGCTTCGCCGAGAGGCGAACCAACCGAAAGCAAGTCGGCCGCCACCAGGAGCGAAGCCGTCAAGTCGCCGGCCGCCGACGCGATCGAGCGGATTAAGGAAGAAGAGCTCAAGCACTCGCAGGTCATGGCGACTCTCTCCTACCTGACGGACGTGATCGGGCCGCGGTTGACTGGCTCGCCCAACATGAAGCGCGCCAACGAGTGGACACGCGCTCGACTCGAAGCATGGGCGCGGCCAACGCCCATCTCGAGGCCTGGGGACCCTTCGGCCGTGGCTGGACCTTGAAGAGCTTCTCGGCGCAGGTGACTGAGCCCCAGTGCATCCCCTTGATCGGCTTTCCCAAGGCCTGGTCACCCGGCATCGACGGTGCGAAGGAACGGCCCGTCGTCTACTTCGACGCCAAGACCGAAGCCGAATTCGCCGCATTCAAAGGCAAGCTCAAGGGGGCCATTGTCTTGACCGGTCCGGCACGCGAGGTCAACGCGCGGTGGGAACCTCTGGCGGCGCGCAAGACGGATTCCGAGCTCCTGGCGCTGGCCGACGCGGCCGAGCCGGCGCCCCGCGGCATGGGCCGGCGCGGCGGCCGCGGCCAGCAGCAGGGACAGCCTCCAGCGAGCGGCAACCGCCGCGGCGGCCAACCGGGGAGTCGCCGACAGCGGCGGCCAACCAACGACCACGGCGGCGGCCGCGGCTGGACCCAATCGTGCCGCCGCTGAACCGCCAACGCGGATGAGCCGCTTCAATTCGCCCGAGTTTCGCGCCAGGCGGAGCTGGCCCGCAAAAAGACCAAGTTCCTGGTCGACGAGGGAGCGGCCGTCCTGGTCGATTGCAGCACCCAGGGCGACGGCGGTACGTTTTTTGTGCAGGCAGCCGCTGTGCCGGGCGCTCCTGTCCCCGGTCCAGGGTCAGCCGGCGAGCGGCGTATCTCGCCTTATGACAAAGACGCCCCCAAGATCGTCCCGCAGGTCGTCCTCGCGAAGGAACATTACAATCGCCTGGTCCGCATGTGCGAGCAGGGCGTGAAACTGAAGATGGCGATCGACCTGGCGGTCCAGTTTCACGACGAGGATCTCATGGCTTATAACACGGTGGCAGAGATCCCCGGGTCGGACCTTAAGGACGAGATCGTCATGCTGGGGGGACACATGGATTCCTGGCACAGCGGGACTGGTGCGACGGATAACGCCGCGGGTGTGGCCGTCGCGATGGAGGCGGTGCGAATCCTTCAGGCACTCAACTTGAAGCCGCGGCGCACGATCCGGATCGCGCTCTGGAGCGGCGAGGAAGAGGGCCTGCTCGGCTCACGCGCCTTCGCCAAGGAGCACTTCGGCAAGAGCCCGCCAACGAACACGTTCGGGCCGCCGCCGGCCGCGGGCAACACGCCCGCATCGACTCCGCCGGCTCGGGACGAGAACCGCAGCGGGTCGACCGCGCCGATTCGGCCGACTCGACGACCTCGAAGCCCGAGTTCGACAAGTTCTCGGCTTATTTCAATCTCGATAACGGCACCGGCAAGATCCGCGGCGTGTACATGCAGGGGAATGAAGCCGTGCGGCCGATCTTCCGCAAGTGGCTGGAGCCGTTCCGCGACATGGGCGCCACGACGCTCACCATTTCCAACACGGGGGGCACCGACCATCAATCGTTTGATGGCATCGGCCTGCCGGGCTTCCAGTTCATTCAAGACGAGATTGAATACGACACGCGGACTCACCACTCCAATCAAGATGTCTTCGACCGGATTCAGGCTGAAGATATGAAGCAAGCGTCGATGATCATGGCCGCATTTGTATATAACACGGCGATGATGGACCAAAAGCTGCCGCGCAAGCCGGCGCCCGCCACCGCGTCTCCGGCGCGGCCCCCCGTTCAGGCCGCGGCGAATCCTTGAAAAGCCGTTGCCGCATTACAGTCGACCTACAGCGGTGTACCCGAGTGCCCTTCCTCAACGCGTTGGCCGTATGAGGAAGGGCTGTCGCATCCTCGCCGTGATTGACAGCGAATCCATCGTCACTCACCCGCCGATGCCAGCCAGCGCACGGCGTTTGTCACGATTTGCAGCGGGATTTGCTGAGTGTAAACCGGATACGTCTCGTGGCCGGGTCGGAAGTAAAAAAACCGACCCTTACCGATCTTCCAGACCGACCCGCTACGAAACCATTCGCCCGAAGCCCAGCGCTCTTCGAGAATGACCTGGTCGGGCTCGGGAACATGAAATGGCTCGGCGTACATCTCGGTCTGCGGCAAGGTAAACCGCGCTGGAACACCCGCGACAATCGGGTGCTCTTTCTGCAGAACACGCATCTCGCTCGGTTTGCCATCGCCACGATAGGCAGGGAAGCAACAGTACGGGAGATGAACGATCGCTTTTGCCGTCTCGCCCGGAAACTTTTCCCATGACACGTAGGGAGTCAGCCGGGTATCGGACTTCGGAACAACATAGCGCGGGGATGGAAGGACATAACTCACATCGACATGCTCGCCGTTGTCTGATTTCAATGTCGGGGCGACATCCTGCCGCGTTCGCTCGTACATGGCCTCGACAAAGGGAGTCGACCAGTGGGCGGAATGGAGCGCGATCAGCCCGAGTTGACCGGCTTTGATTCTCGCCACGATCGCCTGGCCGACTTCGGGCGCAATGTCGCCGTTGCGCACGTGACCCCACCAGATCAAGACCCGGCAATCATCGAGCACACCGGCCGCCAGGCCCTGGCTGGGCTCGTTGATGTTGACCGAACGGACCGATAGGCCCGGCTGCCGGCCGAGGTGGTCGGCAATCTGGTTACCGAGGAAATGGGGGTACGCCTGTTTCTGGGCCGGCTGTTGCTCGTCCCACACGACGACCTTGATCGCGGTGGGTGACGTGTCTGGAGCGCCCGGCCCACGACGCGGGGCGGGTGCACCAGCAGGGACGAACATTGACCCGCCGGCGATGGCCGCCGAGCTCTCGAAGAATTCACGACGTGTCGGTTGGTGTGCCATGTTATTCCGCCGGGCGTGAGTTGCTAGTTCGTGCCGTCCGTTCATTCGGCCATCAGTCGCAGACGAATCGTCTTGATCTCGAACGGCGTGAAATCAAGCCGGAGCGCATGCCCGTCGGCGTTGATGGCCGGACCCGGGTCTTCCAGCAAATTGGCCATTCGCGCGGCGGCGATTCTGGGGCGTAGCGTGACGCTCACGCCCGCGGCGGGTCGGCCAGACGCTTCGTAGAGCCGCAAAACGGCTTCGCCGTCGCGGCTCGGCTTGAGCGACGACACCACGATATTCGGATCAGACACGTCGGCGAGTCCCCAGCGCCGGCAGGGTGCCCGGATGGCTGAGTACGCTGCGGCATATCAGGGGATGATTGAGCTCCAATCCGTCGCGATAGACGCGTGCCTCGCGCCAGTCGCCGAGATGAGGAACCAGGGCATATTGCATCGATCGCTCGACGCCCAGTTGCAAGCCGGTTTCCGACGACATCCCCGGCTCATAGCCGCCGCCGAACCCATAAGCTCCCAGGGTATGAGCGCGCAGGAGCGAGACCATCATCGTGCCGTCGGGCGTGGCGACGTTGCCGGGCAGACCCAGGTTGAGCACCGTGAGCCCATGCCGGCCGTCGCCCCGATCGACCCAGTTCTGTGCGGGAAATTCGATCGCCGAAGGCCGTTCGATCGATCCGAAGGGGATCTCGTGCGTGTTCTGGCCCTGCGCGATCGTGGTCGGAAAAAGCGCCTGGTAACGAACGAACTTCTCCTGATTCACGAGCCTGGTGGTGATCTCGATGCGCCGGAGACCCGAGTAGAGCCGGACATTGGTCGCGAATCGGCCCGAATCAAAAGCGCGTGCCACGCGCAGCTCGGAGAAGACCGGGCCCGAAACGATCGTTCCCGGCTCGCCTTTGCCTTCGTCGCTGAAGACCGCCTTTCCCCGCGCCGGAACCTTCTGCTGCGTGGTCATGGCGACGCGGCTGCCGCCGTCCAGGCCCTTGTAGAGCTCCCAGAGATCGCCGCGGTCTTGCTCGCGGGCGACGATATTTCCAGGTCCCGACATGACCTCCCAATCACCCTGCTTCGCGCGGAGGCTCTTGATCGCTCCGCTCGTTCGGTCGAGTGTCAAATTGTAGAGATCGTTCTCGAACTTGACATCGGCCGAGGTCGACGCGGCCGGAGTTCCCGCGGCGGCCGGGGCCATATCCGACGCGGCGACATGGTAGGTCGCATAACCGAGCGCCGGTACGTCGCGCGCGATGAAGGCGACTTGTGCTGTCTTGAGCCCCCCATCGTCGTAGCGCATCGAATCGACGATCTGCGATGGGACGACCCGGCCGCCGCCGTCGTTCACGACGACACCTTTCACATTGCCGGCGTCAAAGCCCACGGTGACATAAGCGATATCAGTGCGCGACCACCCGAGCGGGTTGAACACGACGGCCGCGGCCGCGGAGCCCGGCCCCTGCGTGTCGATCCGGGCGGCCAGCACGTCCCATTTGGCGTCGATGATCGCGTCGGCCCTGCGCTTGGCGAACTCGTAGCTGCGGATCGTGTCTTCGTAAACATGGTCGGTCATGACGCCCGAGGCCAGGTCGTGCGTCTGATTGAAGAGCACCGGCTCCCAGCCAGCCCAGATGCCGTCGAGGTCGCCTGGCGATCCAAAGAGCGCGGCGAGCACGCTCAATTTTTCGGCCGTGAGCAACTGTCGCTCCATCACGCCGCATCCAGGCCTTCGAGCTCGATCCGGCTGCTGTAAATCCCCTGGAAGATCGGATTGAGCTCCCCCTTGAAAATCGGACGGTCGGTGCGGCCAGCGATGGCCGCCTCGAACTCGGCGGGTACGGCCATGCGGATCGAAAAGGCCGCCTTGGGATCGCGGTTGAGCTCGGCCACTCGAGGCGCCAGATGCGGCTCGGGCTCCGAAACGTCAGGACCGCTCAAGGCCACCCGGTCGGGTCCGTGCGCAGTTGGGGTTGAGCATGTTGAACCGCGCCTCGGCAAACGCCTTGAACTTCGCCGTGTCATCGGGCGAGCCCCACATGAGCGCATAGCTGTGCGGCAAATAGATCGATGAAATGCGGGTGCCATCAATGCCCTCCCAGAAAAACTCCGACGGAAAATCCTGGCGCGGTACGCCACGGACAAACCAGAAGGTGTTGAACCCCGCTTTCGCCAGTAGTTGCGGCATCTGGGCGTGATGGCCGAACGAATCGATCAGCCAGCCGGTCTTGACGTCGAGGCCGAGCTTGTCGCGAAAATAACCCTTGCCATACTGCATCTGCCGCACGAACGTTTCGCCGCCCGGCATATTGTCGTCGGGCATCACGTCCAGAGCACCAACCATTTGAAGGCGGCCCTCGGCGATGAACCGGCGGAAGTCGCGCTCCTCGGCGGGATACCTTTCGAGAAATGGCCGCACATAAGCGACCTGATCGAGCGTGAACCGAAAGTCAGGCTGTTCGCGCAGAAGGCGCATCGCCTTCAAGATGTTGGGCAATCCGACATCAAGGTATTCTTCCCGGGTCTTGAACACCGCGCCTTCCCAGTGGGTGTGCGGAATGACCCAGAGTGTGGGCTTCCTGGCCGCGGCCGGTTCCTCGGCCAGCGCGGCCGTCACACTCAAGAGCTGGCAGGCGATGAACGCACAGGTGCGAAGGCTCATGGAGAGAAGCTCCGTCACGGTAACGGCCCAGGGGACGATCGACCACGGTCGGGGCCACCGAATGTAACACGCAGCTCGGTCGGTGTCTCGATCGTCGCGTCGAGCCAGAGAATTCGGCCGTCCCAGGCATACCGATCGGACGCGACCGCCTGGCCGGCCAGCGTGATCCGGACGTCCCGCGGAAGTTCGCGGACGAATTCAAACACTGGATTCACGCATTTGGTGGTCGGCTTGATCACGATTTGCACGTCACGCGTGATCGGGTCGAGCTGGATAGCCCGCTGCTCGGGCTGATAGCCGCCGAACGCCAGCCTTGCTCCGTGCAGCTCGAGCGATGGCGGAGTCGTATAACTCTTCGCCCAGTCGCGCAGCCGCGCGTCGCCCGCGTCGCTCATGCCGATCAGCCAGGCCCAGCGCCTCACGGTCATCGGCCGGGATCGGCCCAGGGTGTCGAGCGTGACATACGAGGCCGTGCTCAGCGGCTCGGGCCGCTTGCCGGCCCAGCTCATCACACTGTTATGAGTCGGCGTGAACTGGATCCGGTCATCGATCTTGTTCCCCGTCGAGTTTCCCCGCGCCAGCGGCCAGTGGCTCCCCCAGTAGCAGGGTGTCACCATCGTGCCGCCGTCAAAAAACGGCGCGAACACGACCCCCGGTAATTGCACCTCTCTCGGGTTGAAATAGACGGCGGCGAGGGCCTGGTCCTTCGCAAACCGGCAACGGAATATGGCTGGCGTCTTCTCGTTTTCACGGCACGCGCCTGGTCGCCGCGTCGGTGGCGACGGGATTGGGAAAGCGAAAGTGCTCGGCTCGCCCGTCGAGGTAAAGGGCATCGACCGGGTCGTCGGGTAGCACCTCGAACGGATACGCCCCTTGCGGCGTGATCATGATGAATTCACTGAGCTCGTAGTCATTTTTCGGATCGGCCTTCAAGTTGACGACCCGGGTGCCATAGCCGTCGGGATAGAAGTAATAATCCTCGACGGCCTCGTCA
This sequence comes from uncultured Planctomycetota bacterium, assembly GCA_963818265.1. GTDB lineage: Bacteria > Planctomycetota > Planctomycetia > Isosphaerales > Isosphaeraceae > CAWFRS01. The sequence continues at coordinate 34,591 of CAWFRS010000003.1, forward strand.
CCCCAGACCTTGTAATGAAAATCGGTCGACTGATACGTCCAGCGCACGTGAACGCGCGACGCTGTCGACTCGACGATCTCGGCCCGGCTATAGCGCAGCTCCTTGTCCATGAGCGGCTCGACGCAGTCGACGGCCCCGCTCGGCTGCGAGATGATCTCGGCCCATTCGTAGCAAAACCCCGTATTCCGCTGGCCCGCCCAGAACGGGATATACGACGACCCGCGCCAGAAGACGAAGCGACCGCCGTTGGGTAAGCTGACGACGATATCTTGAAGCGACAAATCCCAGCCGCTTTCATACGGCAGGCTCGAAAACGTGCCCGTTCCCGGTTGACGCACAGAAATAGGCGCATCGTATCGCAGGTGCTCGTAGGTCGCGCCGAAGCGTGAACGGCGCGGCGGATTGAAGACCCGCATGACGGGAATGTCCTTGCGCCAGAGCGTGCCACCGTGCCCATCTTCAATCACGACCTTGAGAACGTCGCGGTGGGGTTGGCGCGGGCCTGGCGTGAATTTCGATTCACGTTCCACTCGCTCGCCCGCCTTGAGACTCAACGCAGCGGCGGCCACTTCAGAAGGCGCCGAATCAAACCACGACTTGACCACCGCACCAGGCAGGTCGCCCGAGCGGTCAAAAGCGGCGATTTTCAAGATTGCCGATTGCCCGGGGCCCAGGAGCAACCAATCGTGGGGTACGAGGATCGTGCCGAGATCGACGGGATTAACCGTCCCATCAGGTGTCGCAACGGCCTCGGCTTCAAACGCGGGCCGGTCGATGTGTTTGCGGACGAGGTCCGTGCGGCTGGCGGATCCTCGCGACCCGGCCGACAGGATGACTTCGTCGACCAGCGGAAAGGCACCCAGGCTGACGCGAGCCGAAAAAGGGGCCGCGGGCGGGAACGACACCGGCTGCTGGTTGATGAGCTTCCCCCGGCGCGCGCGTCGATCGTGTAGACGGCGGAGCCCGGCGGCTTTGTCGATTCAACGACCAGGACCAGCGGCAGGCCGATTCGATCGAGCCGAAACGGCGGACGCCATGGGTGAGCCGGCTCGACACGCACGTCGAATTCGGGCGGCGCGACCGCACTCGCGGGTCGGATCGTCGACATCGCGGTTGCCGCGGCCAACGCGATGACGAACCCGCCAATATGCTGAAATCTTCTGGTGCTGGTCATCACCGGCGCTCCGATTGCCTATTGATTCAAGCCGACATGATGCGCCGGGCCGCCGCGACGATACGTTCGCGATCGGGCCGGTAAGCATTTTCCAGAACGGGCGTGAAGGGCACCGGCACATCTTCAGACGCCACGCGCACCACCGGGGCCAGCAGCTCGCCGCCAAATCTTTCCATGATCCCTGCGGCGATCTCGGCACTCACGCCGCCGGTCTTCGGACCCTCTTCGACTACGATCACGCGACCCGTCTTCTGTACCGAGGCGCCGATCGTCTGGTAATCGATGGGCGACAGACTGCGAACGTCGATGACCTCGGCCTCGATGCCCTCGCTCGCGAGATCGTCGGCGGCCTGACGCGCGAAATGAGCCATCAAGAGCCAGGCGAGGATCGTCACGTGACTGCCCGATCGGCGCACGGCCGCGCGATCGAGGGGCACGACGTAGTCGTCGTCGGGAATGTCGCTGGTCGCGTCGACGGCGCCGGGCTCCTTGCGCGCCCTTGGAACCGTAGAGAAGCTTGTGCTCGAAGATCAAGACGGGGTTGTCATCGCGCACGGCCGCCTTGAGGATGCCCTTGGCGTCATATGCGTTCGAGACGGCCACAACCTTGATTCCGGGCACGCCCGTGAAGTAGCGCTCCATGCTCTGGGCGTGTTGCGAGCCGCGACCGGTCGCACCGATCGGCGCACGCATGACAAGAGGAACCTTGATCGTGCCGCCCGACATGTAGCGCATCTTGGCGGCATTGTTGACGATTTGATCCATGGCCAGGAAGAGAAAATCGCCGTACTGAACGTCGACGATCGGTCGCATTCCCATCATGGCGGCGCCAACGGCCGCGCCGAAGAAGCCCAGCTCGGCGATCGGCGTATTGAGGATGCGATCGGGAAACTCCTCTTCCAGGCCGAGTGTGACCGTGAACGCACCCCCCAGCCGCCGGGGACGCCAATGTCTTCACCCAGGCAGAACACCGACGGATCGCGGCGCATCTCCTCGGCGATGCCTTCCCGGAGCGACTCGGCAATCGTCTGCTGCTTCATCAATCGTCCTCAAAGGCTCTCATGGGTCTTCCGGCTCGTCGTCAATCATGCGAAGACGTCGGTGGTCAGGTCGGCCAGCGTCGGCAACGGCTGGCGCCGCGCCAGCTCGACGGCCGTCTCGAAGCCGCGCTGAACGTTCGATCGAATCGCTTCGAGATCGGCCGGTGCAGCCAAGTTTGCCTCGATCAGTCGCTTTCCCAGCCGATCGATCGGGTCGCGTGAGAACCATTCCTCACGTTCATCCTTGGCCTGATAATGGCACGCGTCGCGCCGCGAGTGGCCCGTACGGCGGTATGTGAGAAGCTCGAGCAAGACGGGGCCGTCGCCGCGCCGGCACTCGGCGGCCGCTTTCCGCGTGGCCTCGAAAACAGCCAGAACGTCATTGCCGTCGACCGTTTCGCCGCGGATGCCATAGGCCGCGGCACGGTCGGCGATACGCGGATTACGCATCACGAGGTCGACGCGTGTGGAAGCTCCATACATGTTATTCTCGCAGACGAAAATGGCCGGCAGGTCCCAGATGGCCGCCAGGTTGATCCCTTCGTGAAAGGCCCCCTCGGCGACCGCTCCGTCACCGAAAAAACAGGCGATCACGCCCGGTTTCTTCTGCATTTTGAGCGCGAGCGCCATACCGGCGGCGAGCGGGATGCCACCCCCCACGATCGCGATACCCGGCACCATGCCTTTTTCCATGTCGCCGACGTGCATCGAGCCCCCCTTACCGCGACAGCAGCCGGTTGCCGCGCCGAAAGAGCTCGAAGAGCAGCGACTCGGGCGAGAGACCCTTGGCCAGGGCGTGGCCGTGGCCGCGAAACGTCGAGGTGATGAAGTCGTTTTCATCGAGCGCGGCGCAGACGCCGACCGCCGTGGCCTCCTGACCCTGGCACTGATGAATCGTGCCGGGCATGGTCCCTTCGAGAAAGAGAAATTTCACCCCATCCTCGAATTCGCGGATCAAGACCATCCTGCGATACAGTTCGATCAGGAAATCAGGCGGGTACGAAAGCGACGGCGCGGCCAGTTCGGGCCCGGCCGCCTGGGCGGTGGCCTGTTCCTCGCGGGCGAGCCGGTTCTTCGCAAAAAGCGAGACACGCGGCGAACTGGCCGCCGCAGGTAAGGATGAAGGCGGAACGTCCGGGCGCGACGGCGGCGCCGGCACTGCCGGCGGCGAAGGCGGGGCGACCGGCGAAGCCGCTCGTGCCGGCGCTTCGATTGAAGCCTTTGTGGGCTCAACGGAAACAGGGGCCGGGCCGACCATCTCACCGGCCTGTGGCGCATCGACGGCGAAGGTGGCGATCACTTCGCCGGCGGCGGCCTCGGCACCGGCCGAGACGTTGATCGTTTGCAAGGTGCCCGTGCACGTCGATTCCAGCTCCATGATCGACTTATCGGTTTCGATCTCGAGCAAGGGCTCGCCGCGGCGAACGGGCTGCCCCACCTCGGCCAGCCACCTCACGACCTTGATCGTGTCGTCGACCGTGCCCAGGTCGGGCATACGCATCGGCATTTCCATCATGAGCCCCCAATATTCGCCGCCTGGCCGCAACAACCGAGGTATTCTATCCGTTCGAGCACCGCGTCGCGCACCGCGGCGCGCGTCACCCCCAGAATATCTTCCGAGCCGCCCATCCCCAGCAAGCGGTGCGGGTCAGCCGACTCGAATCGCAGCGCCGCCCGGAGCGCGCTCAGGTAACGCTGTTTCAAGTAAGTGCCATAGTTGACCTTGGCCACGCCGAGACCGACCGCCGCCTTGAGCGCATCGGTCGCGATGCCGGTCCCGCCGTGCAAGACCAGCGGGACCGGCACGCGTTTGTGAATTTCCTCGAGCAGGGACAGGTCGAGCCCGCTCTGACCGGTCGTCTGGATATGGACGTTGCCAACACTCACGGCCATCAAGTCGACGCCGGTGGCAGCGACAAATGCGGCGGCCGCTTCGGGGTCGGTCGCGCTGCCGCCGGCCGCATTCCCGGGTTCGACACCGATGCCGCAGGGCAGCTCGCCCAGCTCCGCCCTCGACGGCCGCTCCGCGAGCATGCGCGACACGCACGATTTCCGCGACGCGCTCGGTATAGTTGAGCGGGTCCGCTTGCGGGTCGGCAAGCATCACCAGATTGAAGCCGCACTCGATCGCCCGGATCACCCACTCGTCGCGGGGACACTCATTGAAAATCAGGCCGCACGGCACCGTCGCCGACTCGGCCGCGGCCCGTCCGAGCGCCGCGTGGATTTCCAGCCGCTCGGAAAGAATGCGCGTACCCGACAAGAACGCACCGTTGAAGCCCAGGATGATCGGCGACCGCGTCTGCTCGGCCGCGTCGACGACGCCCTGCAAGGATTCGAGATTCCAGCTCTCGAAATATCCGACCGCGTAGCGCTGCAGGACGGCTCGCTCCAGGATCGGGCCGATCGCTTCCAGAGGCATCCATCCGCTCCGCGCCAGTGATCTCGACATGCCAACCGCGAGGCTCGCGGTTCGCGCTGCCATACCATGAGGCTCAATCTTAGAGGTCTTTGCCCGTCCTTGCCACGTATTTCGGAAGCTGGCCACGCGTTTTGGCCGCTATTCCGACCGCGCCCTTGGCACGTACGTCCCCGTTCCATGGTTGAGCCAGACCTCGAGCCGCGGGGTTTCATATGTATAGGGTTTCACAACAATATCAAGATCGCCGTCACCGTCGAGGTCGGCCACGCGCGATTCGTGGTTGTCGACGCCGGTGGCGAGCAGGCAGCGTGCAAATGCGCCGCGGCCGTCGCCGTAGAAGATCCACATCCGCGCCGGGGTGATCGGGGATCGTGGCGCCGTCGGTCCACTGCATCATCTCGGCGCAGAAAATATCGAGATGACCGTCCTGGTTGATGTCGGCGATTTCAAGACTGTGGCCGTCAACGACGTCTTCGCCCAGAAGGTCGTGCCCCAGCCATTTGTCGCCATGCCGCTCAAACCATTTGAGCCGGCCGATCCCATCGCCGATCACGAACACCGTCTCGGGCGAACCCCCCTCGACCAGTTGGCCGGCCGCCGCTCGCGACGGCAGCGACTGCCCGTCGATGAGCATCGGCTGGTATGCCGTTCCCCTCGGTGCTTGAACCAGTAACCGCCGCCGATCAGGTCGACCTTGCCGTCGCAGTCAATATCGTCCCGGGCCAGGCCCTCGGCGTCGCTGAGCCTGGCGATCGGAATGATCGGCCATTCGCCGCCCCGCAACGGATCGCTCGGCGGATTGACCAGATAGAGCGTCGCTGATTTCTGGACCCAGAACGCAAGCTGCTCGCCCTGGCCGCCGGCGAATTTGCCGAAGATCTGATCGTGGTGCATCGCACCACCCGTGCCCTTGATCTCGCGACGCGTCCAGCGCTTGACCGACGCGAAGCGAGGAAACGGGTTTTCCCACCAGTAGAGCTTCGAGCCGGAATAATCCTCGCCGAAGACCAGGTCGAGATCGCCGTCATGATCGATGTCGGACGAAGCGCCGCCGGCCTCGATATTGAGCCCGCCATCGATCGGATGAATCGTCCATCCGTCCTTGCCGCGCTGGTACCAGACCATGCTCGAACCGGTCTCGCGACTCGTGATCACGATATCATTCAAGCCGTTCCGGTCGATGTCGAGCACGAGACAACCGGTTTGTTCCTTGGCCACGCCGGGCGCGGGTAAGTCGCGCATCTTGCTGGAGAGCCGCGTCCATTCGACGGATTGTCCGCGAGCCTCCGCCAGGGCGAGCACGGCCGCTGCCATGACGACCGCGAACGCGATTTTCATGGTGAATCTCCGAACGATCGTGAAGCAATCCGGTCGCAGCCCGCGCTTCAATCGATTTCGCTTCACGCCTTCTTCCAAATCTATCCGCATGTCGACGTCCGTTCAATCATGCCGCGCCATCCGTGCGATTCAGACGGGAGCGACGGTACGCCCGTCGTGGTTCGGCAGCCCGCGGGAACCGACCCGGCGTTTCGCTTTTTTTCAGGTAAACGCGCGAAATGTCGGCTGGCCGCCGCGGGCAATGAAGAAGCCGATCCCCGCAAGCAGGATCGCCCACATCATGTAGATAACACTTTGCCACGCATACCAGACCGACAGGTCCAAAGAGAGCGGAACCTGGTAGAGGAAATAGCAAAAAAACAGTCCGGCGGCATTGGCCAGCAACCCAAAGCGCAAGACCACGAATAGCGACGCCGTCGTGGTTGCTCCCATCATGGCGGCCCAGAACAGATGCAATTCCGGCTCCTGGACGAGGTAGTAAATCAGCACGAACATCAAGCACAAAGCGGTCGCCAGCCACTCATTCCTGACCGTGAGCACGAGCAGGAACAGCAGGAAGAAAAATTGAAGGGCGTCCTTGATGGCGAGCGGAAGCTCCATCAGCATATGAAACGGCACGTGACTGAAGGCACTCGGCCAGGTCGCTAGCGGTAAGGGAGACGGGCGGCCAAGAAAGGGGGGCAGTACAACAGCAAGCTGGAGCATCAATGTCAGGAACACACCCAGGGCGGCACCGATCAGAATGTCGCGGCCGACCATCGGATCAAGGAAACGGCCCGCCAGCACACGGTTCCACGAGATCATGCGCCACGGCCAGCGCCTTCGGACATACGGTTCGAGGGCGAAATAGAGCAGACAGCACAGGCTCGACCAGAGTGCCGCGAACCCGATGGCTTTCATTAACCAGACGGCCTCGACAGTAAACGACGAGACATGATCGGCGACCAGGGCCATCGAGACCATGTGGCAGCTAAACAGGAATATGGACAGCCGCCAGGCGCCGGCCGTGTCGCCTAACGCCAGCCGTAGATTGCGCCGGGCCAGCCAACCAGCGCCGATGACGAGCACGCAAAAGAGACTCGCATAAACATACTGGAAGCGCCGCGGCTCGGGCTGCAGAGGACCGCGCAGCGACTCGGGTTGCTCCCACGGACCGCGGAAGACCTTGAAATAAACGACCCGCCCTTCGTGGGCGGCGGCTTCAATTCGCAGCGCTGCGTCAAGCCGATCAGGGACGGAGACGTCCCAGGCCCGTTGCTGATCGGCGAAGAAAGGGGGCGCCCGACCTTGGCGCTGTCTGCCGACCTTGCGACCAGTCGAGGCCGGCCTCATCGAACAGCGGCTTGAAATCGACCTCGCCGGCTGGCGGCGAGGTCGCCAGCAGCCGCCCGGGTGGGTGCACGAATTCCAGGAGCCGGCCGCCTGGGTCCAGAAACAGGCTGGCAGACCCCGCGAGATAGGGCGATGGGTCGGTCGCGGTGACACGGCCCGGGTAAATGCGCGGCGTCATCCCGGCGGCGACCAGGTATTGCGGGCTCTGGCGATACCAGAAAAGCATCGCCGGCGAATCGGCCGTCGCCAGCGCCCTCCAGCGGTTCACGGTCGAGTCTTTCTCGACCGCATAATTAATATAATCATAATCATACAAGAACCCGTATTTTTGGTCCGCCGGTTCCAGAGTGCAATCGAGGCGGACAAGAATCGTCCGCGCGGGCGGCCAGGCTCTCCGGCGAGAGTTTCAGACGAGACAGGCCGCAAATGGTGGCCTGTCCGGCGACGAAGGCCACCAGTACCACGCCGAGCACAACAGCCACCAAAAGCGCGGTCGCCACGGGAGGTGTCAAGCTCCCCTCGGCTTGCGCATTGGCGACCGCCTCCGGAGACGGAGTTCGACCCTCCGCCAGCGCGGTCGCCAGCGGGTCTTGCCTCGGCAGGTCGGCCGCCACGCTTTGCGCCGACGGCGGTCGTTTCGACGGCTCGATTTGCAGGCACTGGCGAATCACTTTGCCCACGCGCGGGTCTAATCCTGGCACGAGGTCGCACGCGAACGCCGGCCGGTGCTCTTCGTAAAGTCGCGCGAGATCTTCCTTGCTCCTGGCGTGAAAGGCGCGGCGCCCGGTGAACACTTCGTACAGGACCAATCCCAGGCTGAAGAGGTCGCTCCGCACGGTCGGCGCCTCGCCCGCGAGCTGTTCTGGCGCCATGTAGGCTGGAGTTCCCGAATAGAACTCGCCAAGCGATCGTCTGTCACCGAAATAGGCAAGCCCGAAATCCGTCAACCGGACTTGCCCTCGTCCGTCGATCATGATGTTGCGAGGCTTCAAATCGCGGTGCACGATGCCCTTTTCGTGCACAGCGGCCAGCCCCTCACATAACTGCCGGGCGATTTCGACCCCCTTGTCTTCAGGCAGCCGGCCAATCCGCTTGAGCAAGACCCCGAGATCCTCGCCGTCGATGAACTCCATGGTGAGAAACGCCTCACCAGCGACCTCGGCGATGTCGTGCACCCGGCAAACTCGCGGATGCGAGACCTGGCGCGCGATCCGTACTTCCTGATGCAACCGGGCCAACCGATCGATATCGCCGACCAGGTCGCGAGGAAGGAACTTGAGGGCCACCTGCTGGCGCAATCGCAAGTCATCAGCGCGGTAAACTTCGCCCATACCCCCCTTGCCGAGCATGCTGACGATTCGATAGCGGCCCAGCAGAATCGTACCCGGAGGAAACCGCGGCTCCGCCTCATCACCGTCGATGCGGCCCGCCGAGCGAGCGTCGCCTTCAGTAGTCAGGGATTTCGTGCCAGACGTCAGTCGATCCGGTCCGGTCACCTGCATGGCCGTCGGCGGTAAGCTGATCCCGCACGTCGGACAGAAGCGGCTCCACTCGGCAATCTCGCCCAGGCACTCAGGGCATTGCAACATGGTCGACGGTACTCGCGGATGACGCGGAAGATGCCCAGCCTGCCGTGCAGTCTTCGACAGCAATGCCTTACATCGCAACTCGCGACATGGTCAGCGATCGCCAGCGCAATCGGGCCCCGCGCCATGCTCGATCGAAGCCGGGGCATGTGCCGACAAGATCACTTCTCTTTTCGCCGGCCTCGCTTCGGCTGCTCTGACCGCGCAAGCGTCATGACCGGAACAAGCAGGAACCCGCCGATCAGGTTCAATCGATGGCTCCCTCCGCCCATGGATTTGGACAGGGTTATGTCGACGTATGACGACTCGGGCACCAATGTGCAACGGACCACACTGCCGGAAGCAAGCAGGGACCCGGTAGGCGCTTTGGGCCCATCGGCCGTTATTTGCATTTGATTGTTGTGAAGATCGATGCGTGCCCCACTGAGGAACGATCCGGGATGAATCTGTGCCGCGCCCTTGACCGCAAAGCCAGAACCATTCTCAAACACGTGGCCGCTTTCCTCGAGCGTGACGCGTACGGGTGAACGTTCTTTTTGAGTGAGCGAGCCCGCGGCGAAGGCGTCGGCCAGTGTCGGCATCGCGGCAATCACGGTCCACTTGAGTGTAATCGCGCCGGTCGCCACGTCGACCAGGGCGATGTTCGTCAGAGATTCGGCCGCATGATCCAGGTGGGCGACGATGGTCCCTGTTGATATCTCGTGACCGCGCTGGCGAATCGTCAGCCCCTTGTCGCCCACCGTGCGGGCATGGAGCGATTCGAGCTTGAAAAGTACGATCGAATCCATTTGTCACCACCCTCACGCGGCAAACGCGTCGTTGTTGCCGGCTGTATCAAGCACGTCGCGTTGTACCGATCCAGAAAAACTACCCGTTCCCGCGCGGGTTAGCAATTACATTGTCGGTTCAATCACGCCGCGCACGGGTAGGTGGCCGTGGGGCTAAGGCAATGATCATGGGCCGCCACGACGACCTTTGTCGCGGCGGAACTCGCTGGGCGACTGTCCGGTTTGACGGCGAAAGCTGGTGCTCAGATATTCGACGTATGCGAAGCCCGCCCGGTCGGCGATATCGGTCAGCGATAAGTCGGTTTCGCCCAGCAGTTGCTTGACGCGTTGCATACGCGCGGCCGTGATCGCGCCCAGGATCGTCTGACCGAGCTCATTGCGGAAGAGGCGCTGGAGCATGCTACGCGACACGTTCAGACGGTCGAGCACATCGTCGACACTGATACCGTCGCAGGCGCTCTCGCGGATGAATTGCATGGCACTGGCCAGGAGCGGGTTGGCGATCGCCGTCACGTCTGACGACTGCCGCGTGGCCACGCTCACCGGCGGAATCGACCGGAGCATTTCTGTCACGCGGCCGCCATCCATCATCAAGCTGAGCAATTCGGCGGCCTCGTAGCCGACGCGAAAGGCGTCGGGGATCACGCTCGAGAGCGGCGGATAAGCCAGCAGGCAGACGAGCTCTTCGTTGTCGACACCGACGACGGCCACCTCTTCGGGAACGGCCACGCCGGCCCGGCGGCAGGCGTCGAGCATCTGGATTCCACGAATGTCATTGCCGGCCATGATGCCCAGAGGTTTGGGGAGTTTCTTGATCCACTGGGCCACTCCCTCGATCTCATCTTCCCACGAGGCCTGCTGATGGCTCCAGGAAACCCGGCGGGCGGGCAGGCCCTCGTGAATCTGGCAGCCCGCGGCCAGGACGTGCGCCGTGAACGCCTCTTGACGGCGGACCGACCATTCGAACACTGGAAATCCGAAGTAGGCGAAATGGCGAAATCCACGTTCAAGCAAGTGTTCGGCCGCAAGGCGCGCGATCGCGGCGTGGTCGCTGTGGATCTGGGGCAGTCCCAGGCCGCGAACCTGGTCGTTCAGGTCGACCGTGGGCACTCCCGTCTTGAGCAACTGGCGCGCACTCTTGGGCGTCGACGCCCGCGCGATGATTCCATCGCCATCCCAGCGCGCCAGCCAGGGGGGCGCCGCGTCCTGAAGCGATCGCTGCTCGATATAGACGGTCCATGGACCGTGCTCACGCACGTATTGCGAAATGCCGCTCAGGATCGCGCGGCCGTAGGCCGTCGACGTCTCGACAATGAGCGCCACGTGCGGCAGGCGAGCGCGGCGCCTTCGAATTTCGGGCATGGCGAGCGTCCCTGGTCGACCGCGAAACCGGCGGCTACCGGCGGCCGCCAGGCATGTTCAAGTTATGACCCAATCGTTCAGATGCGCGGCGACCGACCCTTTCTTCGAGCACCCCTGGCGGCAGCCGGGCGATCAAACTTCACGCGACAGCGAAACGCCTGGCGCTCGCCTGCGCCCAGCCTAGCCGTGCGTGACCCAAAGTTATAGGAAAAAAACCCAAAAATTCATGGACCGTGTATTCCCAGCCCGTATGCTCAAAGACAGCGGTCAAAGAGGCGATCGCGGCTTCCTATCGTAATCTCGAGAAATCCGCGCACGTTCGAGGCAACCGAGCTCCGAGTTTGATTCGCGTCGGCCAGGGGGCGACCCAGGTATCGTTGTGCGACTGGCGTCCTGTCGTGCCAATCGTGCGCCCGTCCGCGCACCGGGTGGAAACGTGCTCCCGTGCCCGGCGAAGGGCGGGCCACTGCCATTGTCTCTGGATTCGCACTCATCTGATTTCAGCGATCGAGTGTACGGTTCAATCGGCATTTCTTCGTATCACCGCATTGCAGGAGATTTCCATGCAGAAGCGTTGTCAACGTGGGTTCACGCTCATCGAGCTTCTGGTCGTGATCGCCATCATCGCCGTTTTGATCGCTTTACTCTTGCCGGCCGTCCAGGCGGCCCGCGAAGCGGCTCGCCGCGCCCAGTGCACAAACAACATGAAGCAGATTGGACTGGCACTGCACAATTACCACACGTCGATGGACAAGTTCCCGATGGGGGTCTCGAAGAACCCGTTATTTTCGCCGGGCGACACCGACGGCCAGTGGGGATACGGGCGCTGGACCGGCTGGAGTGCCCAGGCATTGCTCCTGGGCTATCTCGACCAGACGCCGATGTACAATGCGGCCAACTTCGCCTGGGGGCCCGGCGCGGCCGGTACCATGGGCGGGTCAGCCCCGAATAGCACGGTGTACAACTCGTTGATCAACGGTTATCTCTGCCCATCGGATCCCAACGCGGGCCGAGCGCGCAGCAATAGCTATCACGCCAGTATCGGCTCCACAACCTACGAAAGCCCTATTAACACACCGGGCATGTTCGCGGTCTTCAACGCCTACGGTGTGCGCGACTGCACCGACGGCACATCCAATACGATTGCCTTCGCCGAAGCGCTGACGGGGCGTGCACTCACAGCCTCGGGCAACACGTCGCAAGGCGACGCCTACCGCGGCGATGTCGTCGAGAATGCCAACGATCCGGGAACCGGCGGCCAGGGGGCCGATGATCCTCAAGGGTATTACGGCAAAGCAGCGCAGTTCTACTCGGCCGCCGCGAATGCGGCCGCGGTCCTCGCCGGGCTTCAGTCGTGTGCGGCGGCCTGGACCAACCAGGCCACGGCCTCTTATTCGACCATGCGCGGGTTTAGCTCGACCGACGGCAACGGCGGATGGACTTACACGAATATCATTCAGACCCCGAACCGCGATACGCTTCTGCCCGGCGGCGGCTGCCGGTTCAACTGCGCCGGCTGCGGCATCGACAGCTCGTTTAGCTATGGCGTATCGAGCAACCACCCCGGTGGCGCCAACGTCCTGATGACCGACGGCAGTGTGCGGCTCGTCAAGGACAGCATCTCGCGAATGACGTGGTGGGCGCTCGGCACGCGCGATGGCGGCGAAGTGATCAGTTCCGACAGTTATTGAATCGACGTGAAAACAGGGGGCGTCGCCGGATAAGCCGAGACGCCCTTTCAAGCCCTGGAGATTCGACGTGATGATCCGCGTGAATGTCGCCACGATCAGGAACCGCCTCACGGCGGTCGTGTGCTCGATCATGCTCGCCGCCTTGATCGCCTCGGCCGGGTGCTCGGATTCGCCGCCCCCCGACAAGAGAGACGATCCGGCGCTCAAGGCGTCGATGGAGAGATCCATGGAGATCTACAAATCGAAAATGCAAACGAAGAAAGCCGCGGCACCAGCGGCACAAAAGAAGGATAATCCGAAGCCCTGACGCCGTGATGGAATCGACCCGATCGACAACGGCGACGATCGCTCGCGACCGGCGCTTCGCACACGCGCGTCGGCAACGTCGAGCCGCGCTCAATCAAGAACCACCAATGCGTTTTTTCCGCTGCCGGATGAGAGCATCTGGTATCTTGGATGCAAATCGAGGAATATGACCAGGTATCGTAGTTCCAGAGGCCAGTCAGCCTGGGTGAATGTCCGCGATTCTGGATCGTTGTGCGACACCACCCACCTCGTCAGAGAGTTTGCCCCATGAATGTGTTGCCGATCGTGGTCGTTGCATCGTTGGTCGCGGGGGGGGCACCAGTTATCGCAGAAACGCCAGCGCCGCGAGTGCTCGTGTTTTCGAGGACGGCCGGATTCCGTCATGACGCGATTGCGGCTGGCGTCGGCGCGATCCAATCGCTCGCCGCCGATGGCGGATTCGCGGTCGACGCGACCGAGGATGCCGCCGTGTTCACACCGCAGAAGCTGTCCGACTATCGAGCAATCGTCTTTCTCAACACATCGGGCGAGGTCTTGAACGGAGACCAGAAAGCGGCTTTCCAGGGATTCATCCGTCAGGGCGGCGGACTCGCAGCCGTGCACCAGGGGATCACGACGCTCGACAAATGGCCGTGGTACGTTGCGCTCGTCGGCGGCGTGAAATTCAACGGGCACCCGGCAATCCAGCAGGCGACTTGCACGACTGAAATTGGCGATCACCCGGCGACACGAGGAATGAACAAGACGTGGAGCTGGACCGAGGAATGGTATAACTTCGACCCGAATCCGCGTTCGAGGACGCACGTTCTGATCACCGTCGACGAAAGCACCTACCAGGGTGGGACGATGGGCAAGGACCACCCCGTCTCGTGGTACCACGAGGCCGAAGGAGGTCGCGTCTGGTGTACGGCACTGGGGCATACCAGGGAAGGTTATGCCCAGCCATTTCTGAGGCAGCACTTGCTCGGCGGAATCCAGTATGCCGCCGGTCTCGCGCCCGCGACAGTCGCTGATGTGCGAGCCAGGGAACGAAGGCCCGACGCCCAGGCGCGAGGCCTTCCTCGACAAGATGAGAAGCTCCGGCGCCAGAGGCTTCGAATCGATGCCGGTGGCCGAGGCGCGCACGAGCTTTCGCGCCATGATCGATCTCGCCGGAGCGCCGGAGCCCGTACACAAGGTCGAGGACCGTGCGCCTCCCCTCGGGCCCGCGCCTCGCGTTTATACCCCGGCCGGTCCATCGCCAAAACCGGGCCTCGTGTATTTCCACGGCGGCGGCTGGGTGCTCGGCTCGCCCGACACGGTGGATGCGCCTTGCCGGCGGCTGGCCAACGCGTCGGGCTGCGTCGTGATCTCGGTCGATTACCGCCTGGCGCCCGAGCACCATTTCCCCACACCGCTCGACGATTGTTATACCGCGACGAAATATGTCGCCGAGCACGCCGCTGACTTTGGCGTCGACCCCAGCGCATCGCCGTCGGCGGCGATAGCGCGGGGGGCAACCTGGCCGCCGGTGTGACGCTCATGGCGCGCGACAAGGGGGGGCCGGCGCTCGCGTTTCAGCTTCTCGTCTATCCGGTGACCGACCACAATTTTGACACCGGCTCGTATCGCTCGTGCGGTGAAGGCTATGGCTTGACCGCGGCCGCCATGCGCTGGTACTGGGATCAGTATCTCGCCAGAAGCGCCGACGGCGACAAGCCGCTCGCTTCGCCGCTCCGAGCCGATCTTCATGGACTGCCGCCGGCTCTCGTCATCACGGCCGAATTCGACCCGCTACGTGACGAGGGCGAATCGTATGCCGCGCGGCTTCGCGCCGCGGGCGTTCGTGTGCGATCGCGGCGGTTCGACGGTCAGCTTCACGGCTTCTTCCAGATGGGCGGGATTATCGACCAGGGCAAAAGCGCGATCGACGAAGCGGCCACGACGCTTCGAAACGAGCTCGAGGCGTCACAAGCAAGAGCGGCGGCGACGGCCCTCGACCGCAAGGCATATGCACGCTACGCCCGCGAGCACCCGGGTGATCCGGTACACGGCCGCCAGTTGTTCTTCGATCCAAAAGGCGCGGGCTGCGTGCGGTGCCATCGCACGCGAGGTCAGGGGGGCGACATTGGCCCCGACCTGTCGGACGTCGGCGGCAAATATGAGCGCGCCTTGCTGATCGAGTCGGTTCTCGACCCGTCACGGCAGATTGTCGAAGGCTATCGGCCCACCGTCGTGGCCACGACGGACGGCAAGGTCGTCTCGGGAATCGTCAAGGCCGAATCGGCCCACCAGATCACGCTGGTCGACGCCGACGGCCGCAAGCAGGTCGTCGCCAAAACGAGCATCGAGAAACGGATGGCCGACCATACGTCGCTGATGCCCGATGGACTGGCGGGCGGGATGTCCCAGCGCGATTTTGCCGACCTCATTGCCTATCTCGACGGCCTTCGAACGGCCGGACAGGGCTCGCCCGGAAGTGGCATCACGGGCCCGATGTCCCTTCCGCCCGACTTCGTGAGCGAGCGCATCGCCGCCGGAATCACCGGCGCGACGGCCCTGGCCACCGCCCCTGATGGCCGCATCTTCGTTTGCGAGCAAACCGGCCGGCTCCGCGTGATCAAGAACGGCTGCCTTCTGGCCAAACCGTTCGTCACACTCGACGTCGACAGCCACTGGGAACGAGGGCTGATCGGCGTGACACTCGACCCGGCGTTTGCGAAGAATGGTTTCATCTACGTTTGCTATGTGGCACCTCGTCCCTACGTTCACCATCGGATCAGTCGTTTCGTCGCGGAAGGCGACACGGCCGTACCCGGTAGTGAGACCGTCCTTTTTGAAGGCGACGATCAGGCCAAGCTTGGCGGCGTCGTTCCGGCCGGCCACCAGGGAGGGGCAATCCATTTTGGCCTGGACGGCAAACTTTATGTCGGCCTCGGTGAGCAAACCGCCGGTATGCCGGCGCAGCAAATGACCACGCTCCAGGGAAAGCTCCTGCGCATCAACCCCGATGGATCGATTCCGGCGGACAATCCCTTCTATCAATCGGCCGAGGGCAAGTACCGGGCGATCTGGGCTCGGCCTGCGAAATCCATTCACATTCGCCGTTCAGCCCGAGACGGGCCGCATTCTGATCAATGACGTCGGGCAGGGGACGTGGGAAGAAGTCAACGAGGGATTCGCCGGCGCGAATTACGGCTGGCCCCTGGCCGAAGGACCTTCCTCGGACAAGCGGTTTCGCGGCCCAATCCATCATTACCCGGTGGCCTCGGTCGCGGGCGCGGCATTCTGCCCGGCCGGAGCGCACTTCCCTTTTTCTGCCCGGTACCGTGGCAAGTACTTCTTCATGGATTTTGTGCGCGGCTGGATCAACGTGCTCGATCCGGCAGAACCGCGCCGTGTCGAAACGTTCGCAACCGGCCTGACGCGCCCCGTGGATCTCGCTTTCGGCGCGGACGGAGCACTCTATGTGCTCTTGCGCGACGCCTGGGTGGTCGATAACAACTTCAGCGGCGGCACGGGCTCGCTGCTCAAGATTCGCCATCAGCCGAGCCAGGGCGAATCGTCGAACGAACGCGGCGCGGTCGTGCGCGTCTCCGAAACGACGATTCATGGCGACATGGACTGCTTCCGGATCGAGACGCCCACGGCCACTTATCTTTACGGCAAGCGAGGCGCGGGCTTCGCCAGCATCATCGACAACGACGGCCGAGACTGGATCAGTTATCGTCCGGGCGGGGAAGCGCGCGGCGAGTATCGCGGACTTCCCAAGTGCGGCCAACCGACCAAGTTCTTCCACTGCGGATACGGCTATGGCCAGTACAAGACCGATAACCCGTTTACAAGCCGTGTGACAGCGCGTGATTCACACCATATGCGCATCGAGTCGGCCACGCGCGACGCCAAATCGGCATGTCTATGGGATTTTTATGATGACCATGCGACGATGACGCTCTTGCGAATTGACCTGCCCACATTCTGGTTTCTCTACGAAGGCACGCCGGGCGGTAAGCTCGATGCCGAACACGACTTCGCGATCTTGCCGGACGGATGCCGCAAAACGCTCGACCAGCCTTGGACGCAGGTTCTCCCCTGGGTCTGTTTCGGCTCGGCCTCGTCGTCGGCCGGCCTGGTCTGTGTCAATCACCAGGATCCCGAGCCCGCCGAGGCGGACTCGTACGTTGCCTGGCCTTTTGTTCGCAAGGACGACGGGTCATTTCGCGATATGACCGTCTTTGGATTCGGCCGCAAGGGCCATGAGAAACTGATCCAGCATATCCCTGATCTCAGGCGGCTCCCCGCACGCTATAGCATTGCCGTCATCAAAAAGTCTGACCACGCGACGGCGAAAGCGACATGTCTGCGTCTACGCGACAGCACATTCTGACGACTTCGCCGAGATCCTTGAATTCCTGTTGCACGCCGCGTTCCGCACGCGATTTCTTGGCAGGTTCCAAACATTTGCATCGTACCACGCCCGAACACATCAATGAATGTGCTGTTTCAACGGGCGTGTCGTTCAGAAAAACGACCAGTTTCACGCAAGGGCGTGACTTGTCAATAATTCGGGCAGTTTGCTGGTCTCGATCGTGTCACAAACCAGGCTGGCGATCACCCACCGCAATGGCACGCGGAGCACGCGTGCCTGCGCCTGTAATTGATCCAGTAGCTCATCGGAAAGCGTAACGCGGATTTCAGAATTCTCTGACATTGTTCACCTCCGCCAATCTTCTAAGCAAAGGGCGCGCCAAATGACGCGCGACATGAACATGGTTCCGAATGCTTTACTTGTCGACGGCATGCATCCTATGCTTGAAAGCCGGCAAGCAGGGGGGTTTTCGCGGGCTTCTCAACGCTCGCGTGTGGAGCGATGAAATCATGGCCGCGTATATTGCTCTCTTGCGTGCGGTGAATGTCGGCGGCACTGGCAAGCTACCCATGAGCGACCTCAAGGCGCTCTGTGATAAAGCAGGCTTCCGCAAAGTCAAAACATATATCGCCAGCGGCAACGTCGTGTTCGAGAACCCGATGACCGAAGCGCAAGTCAAAAGCGCGCTCGAGACGGCCCTGGCCGCCTACGCTGGAAAGCCAGTCGGTGTCGTCGTTCGCACGGCAGCCGAGATGGCTGAAGTGCTTGCGAGCAACCCGTTCCCCGATGCGCCGCCCAGCAGGACCGTGGCCATCTTCCTCGACGATTCACCACCGAGTGATGCGCTCGAGGGAATGACCGGCAAGACCTCCGAGGAGGTCCGCCTTGGCAAACGCGAAATCTATGTTCATTACGGCGATGGTATGGCCGACTCCAAGCTGAAGATTCCCGCGGCCAAGACCGGAACAGCTCGTAACATCAACACGATTTCCAAGCTCGCGGCCATGGCGGCGGAGCTTTGAAGCAGGCGGTCAGATAAACGCCCTTGCGTGATTGCGAGACGCCGGGGCTTCTGGAGTCGACACTGGCACTCGGCTCGTGCGGAGACTCGCACGGGCCCGGTGAAATGTTGATCTTAAATCGACTTCCGAACGCATTGGGCGCAGGCCGATTCTGTTGCGCGGCTGCTTGTTGGAGTCCCGCCTTCTCTGAATCTTCGGCTCGCCCGCCGCCTGAAGGCGGAACTCCAGCAGGCCACCGTTGGAGTTCCGGCTTTAGCCGTTCCGCTCGGGTTGATATCGTAAGAAGCCGCCTGAAAGGCGGAACTCCAGCAGGCCACCGTTGGAGTTCCGGCTTTAGCCGGTCTGCTCGGGTTGATATCGTAAGAAGCCGCCTGAAAGGCGGAACTCCAGCAGGCCACCGTTGGAGTTCCGGCTTTAGCCGGCCTGCTCGGGTTGATATCGTAAGAAGCCGCCTGAAAGGCGGAACTCCAGCAGGCCACCGTTGGAGTTCCGGCTTTAGCCGGTCTGCTCGGGTTGATATCGTAAGAAGCCGCCTGAAAGGCGGAACTCCAACAAAGGCTTGACGCTGTGGCTGGCGCGAGGTTCGTCAATGAAAACGCGATGAACGCGAAAGCGGTGCAAACCCAACCTTGCACCACGCCAGGCTCGCCCACTCGAGATCGCGCAAGGGCATTTTGCACCTGTTGATAAAGACGGGCCAGATTGTGTCGACGAGGGCCTCATCCCGTCGTGAGGTCGGGCACCACGAAGGGAGCGCGGTACTCACGGCGTGAGAGCGCATCGGCGGCCTGCGCGAAGTCGCCCGTGAACCGGCCCTGCTTTTCGTCGAAGCTCACCCAGGGGCCGAGTATCGCGGCGGTCGCGTCAAGATCAACGCCGTTTTCTCGCAGATACTCGCGGCAACGCTCGAAGGCATCGGTCATCTCGGAATTGCCTGCGATCGAAGCTTTGATGGCCTCAGGCGATGATTGTTTTCCCAGCCGGTGCGACACGTTCGCCAGATGGCAGCAGGCCGTCGAGCGATGGCCCTCGAGCGCCTCGGCCGCCAGGTCGCTGGTCTTGCGACTGCGAACCGCCGTGAGAAACGCAGTCAGGTGGGCCCGTTCGAGCGCGTCGGCGCTATCGCCTTTGCCGAGGTCGTGGATCTTCTTTCCCGCTCGGTCGAAGATCGCTCCGCCGGAGGAATCGCCCGCGAAGTAACCTCCTTCGCAGTCGATCAGGATTCCCTTGTTCTGGCCCCGGAACTTTCCGACTCCGGGCCCGTCCTTGCCGGCAGTCACGTTGCGAATCTCGCAAATCAGCGGCGCAGGCTGAAAGTCGAGCAGCGCGATCTGGGTATTGGCCGTCTCGCCGCAGTCGTGGAAGGCGAATCGGCCGCCGATGCTCATGGCGCGTGGGGGCGTTCGATCCTGTCCCAGGGCCCAGCGGCAGATGTCGATCACGTGAATGCCGTTGTTGCCCATCTCGCCGTTGCCCGTATCCCAGAACCAGTGCCACTCGTAGTGCAATTGCTTGCGATTGAGCGGCTTCTTGGGCGCCGGGCCGCACCAGAGGTCGTAATTGAGCGTGGGCGGTGGCGGCGTAGGATGGTCGACGGTGCCGATGCCGTCGCGCGGCCGGTACACCAGGGCGTGCGCGAAGCGGATCGACCCGAACTCGCCGCCGCGCAGCCTGTCAAACACGCCGCGGAGGAACTCGCTCGACCGATTTTGAGTGCCGACCTGAACCATGCGGCCGCACTTGCGCGCCGCGGCCACCATCTGCTGGCCTTCCCACAAGTCGTACGAAAAGGGTTTCTCCACGTAAACGTCCTTGCCCGCCTGGCAGGCCCAGACGGTCGCCAGCGCATGCCAGTGGTTGGGCAAGGCGACGATCACGGCGTCGACGTTCTTGTCGTCGAAAACAGTGCGCGGGTCGTGATACGCGGTCACTTTTTCCTTGTGTTTACTCGCCGCCGCGAGCTCGCGGTCGAGGTGCGCCTGGTCGGCGTCGCAAAGCGCGACGATGTTGACGCCCTTGATCTCGCGAAGCCGGCCGATCAACTGATGGCCGCGCCCGCCGACACCACCCTTGGCCGTGGTCGAACCGAGCCCGATGACCGCGATGTTGACCGCGTCATTGGGGCTGGCCGATGATCGCGGGGCGGCCGCGAGCGGCGGTCGCGCCATCCCCATCGTCAAACCGGCCGCCATTGAACCTGTCAGAAAGCTCCGACGTGGGATCGGATTCATAATGATGCTCACGATGGACCAGGAGTGAATGGGTATATCAGCGTGATCGCACGCCCGCGGGATTCGAGAGCCAACGGTGGTGCATGGCCGCGACGCAATGGTCTTAATAATAAAAGCCTAGCCGGTTCGCCGCGGCTCGTCGACCCACCACGTTCCGCCCGGCGCGGGAGATTTGCTTGAAAGCGATGGCCTGGCTGGCACCATCCAAACCGACGACGCCTGACAGGCATTCCTGGCGCCAGGTCGAATTGGGGTTTGTGAAACGGCAGGCCGTCGTGAATACCTCAACCGATCAAGGAGACGCATCAATCAGTGATGACCTGGCCGTGGGCTTTCGTGACGTTGACCGCGCCGCTGACTTCGCCGTGTTCTCGAATTGTCTGAGCCTCGTCGACGCGATGCCGTTCTTCGCCGAGCGCAAACATGAAAGCGATGACCAGCTCGGCGCCGCGGCCGGGGAGAGCGTCGTGGTTTGTGGCCGCGACTGCCATCCAGGATTCGCTCATGGTCTCCGTCTCGCTCACGTGGTCCGCGCGCAACATCTCAGTTTCAATCACACCAACCGGCCGAAACCTGTTTATCGGAAGAAACACGTAACAAAGCCTGAATCGACCAGGCGACTCTTGATCGCGCGAAGCGGCTGATGGTCACACGCCGCCACGCGTCGCGTTATGCGGATAACTCAGGCGCCCAAGCGTAACGTTCTCTGGCAATTCAACATACGTCAAGTCGTTAAACTGTGCCGGTTACTCAGGCCCCAAGCGTAACATGATGATCCCTCGAGAGTTGCGGCAAAACTTCTGGTCATGCCGGTTACTCAGGCGTCCAAACGTAACAAGATGGTGTTTCAAGAGATATGGCAAAACTTCTGGTCATGCCGGTTACTCAGGCGCCCAAACGTAAGATCATGATAATGATAATTCAAGAGATAGAGCAAAATGCCTGGTCATGCGGGTTACTCAGGCGCCGAGGTGGAAGTTGATAATCCGTATCGAGTTAGAGCGATCTTTCGAACTTCCGATTATGCAGGCGCCCAAGCGGAACTCAAAGCAGCATAAAAGAGATAAAAAAATTTCCTGTTTTCCCGAGGCACTTTTTGGGTGCCGGGCTGAGTGCGCGTCACGCGCCACGGCGCCTGGAGCAGCGCACGCGTGTTTATCTGTACTCATTTCCGCTATTCTGTTCAGGTTGTGGTTGCATTTTGCAAGATGTCCAGGCGTCGGCCGGCACGATCAGATCAGCCATCGTCATTGTACGGACCATGTCGTGCGCCTGCTGCAATCCGTCCGTACTCCCGCATCTTGCCTCCTATCCGCTCGATTTGCTATGAATAGAATAGATTGATTCAGAAAATGGTTCTTCCACGGAGCCTTGCCTAGAGTCAACAAGTCCACACCATCTCGTCGAGGGGCGCTGCGACGGTACGCATGGGCGTTCCTGCCAGGCTCGCTGGGATGGAATATTACTGTGCAACGGCGCCCGTTCATCGTTTCAGGAGACTTTGAACGTGAGTGCCGTTTCCACGCAAAAGCCGGCGACTTCCACCACCGACTATCATGTCGCCGACATCGGCCTTGCCCCCTGGGGCCGCCGCGAGATCGCCATCGCCGAGACCGAGATGCCCGGCCTCATGGCTATTCGCGAGGAGTATGCCGCGCGCCAGCCTCTCAAGGGCGCACGCATCACCGGCTCGCTCCACATGACGATCCAGACAGCCGTCTTGATCGAGACGCTCAAGGCGCTCGGTGCCGAGGTCCGCTGGGCCTCGTGCAACATCTTTTCAACCCAGGATCATGCCGCCGCGGCCATCGCCGCCGCGGGGATCCCCGTTTTTGCCTTCAAGGGTGAATCCCTCGAAGAATACTGGGAATATACCCACAAGATCTTCGAGTGGGCCGACGGCGGGCACTCGAACATGATCCTCGACGACGGCGGCGACGCGACCTTGCTGCTTCACCTTGGCGCCCGTGCCGAAGTCGACATTCATGTTCTCGACAAGCCGACCAGCGAAGAGGAACGCATCCTCTACGCCGCCATCAAGAAGCGGATCGCCGCGCAGCCCGGCTGGTACGCCAAGAATCTCGCCGCCGTCAAGGGCGTCACCGAGGAGACGACCACCGGCGTCCACCGCCTCTATCAGATGCACAAGCGTGGCGAGCTGAAATTCCCCGCCATCAACGTCAACGACTCCGTCACCAAGTCCAAGTTCGATAACCTGTACGGTTGCCGCGAGTCGCTCGTCGACGGCATCAAGCGTGCCACCGACGTGATGGTCGCCGGCAAGATCGCCGTCGTCGCCGGCTACGGCGATGTGGGTAAAGGCTCGGCCCAGGCCCTGCGGGCCTCTGTCGGCCCAGGTGTGGATCACCGAGGTCGACCCCATCTGCGCGTTGCAGGCCGCCATGGAAGGGTATCGCGTCGTCACCATGGATTACGCCTGCGACAAGGCCGACATCTTCGTGACGGCCACGGGCAATTACAAGGTGATCACGCACGCCCACATGGCCAAGATGAAGAATCAGGCCATCGTCTGCAATATCGGTCACTTCGATAACGAGATCGACGTGGCGTCGCTCGAAGACTACGCATGGGAAGAGATCAAGCCGCAGGTCGATCACGTCATCTTCCCCGACCGCAAGCGGATCATCCTGCTCGCCAAGGGGCGCCTGGTTAACCTGGGCTGCGGCACCGGCCACCCGTCGTACGTCATGAGCTCGTCGTTCGCCAACCAGGTGCTGGCCCAGATCGAGTTGTGGCAGCACAACGCCAATTACCCGGTCGGGGTCTACGTCTTGCCCAAGAAGCTCGACGAGCACGTGGCGCGCTTGCAGCTCAAGAAGCTGAACGTCGAGCTGACCGAGCTGACGCCCGAACAGGCCGCCTATATTCACGTGCCCAAGGAAGGCCCGTTCAAGTCTGACCATTACCGCTATTGATCGGTTTTTCTCGGCGGCAGGGAGCCTGACTCCCTGCTGCCTTTTGTCACCGACAAACCTGGTGGCGTCGGCGTTTCCGTTTGAGATGTGTCGTCGGCTTCGAATTTTCGCAAGGCGACAGGGTCGTTGACGCGACTTCGCTTGGGCTGGAAAGCGCGAGAGGGCGCGGATCCACCGAGGCGATAATCGCACTCGGCTCGCCCCCTCGCTCAGTTCTCGATTGATCGTTTGCAGCACTTCCCGTTAGAAAGTCGATTGCCTTCCTTCTACTTCGCCCCATTTCGCCGATCGGCGCAGGCCTGAGGCAATCTGGTCGATTCGATTGAGCTTGTAGTCCCAGCCCTGGTGGACACCCTCGCGGAGGTTGTCGGGAATCGGCCCCATCCCTTGGTGCGTGAAGTTCAACCGCGTGCTGTCGCCATCGGCGGTCAGCCGGTACTGAACGTGGTTAAGCGACGGGAACGACATGAAAAGCGGCCCGGTCAATTCCAGTAGTGTCGGCGGCTTGATCACCTGAACGTGCCCCCAGAAGTGGCCCGCGTTGTCGCCAAGGTCACGATACCAGCGGCCGCCCGGCCATGGCTCGATCACCATGGGCATCGGCTGGCCGTCTAGCTTCTCACTGTGTGAACTGATCTCCAGGAGCAACGCCTCGAATGCGATTTCGATCGGCGCATCGATCTTGATCTCCCGCGAGATTTTAAGAGCCTGGATTTCCAGCTCGGCACCGCTCATCATCATGGTCATTCCTGCCTTTCCGTTCCGTCCGGTTTCTTCGCCCGCTCTCTCGCCAGCGTTTCGGCGCGCTCTTTGATGCGGCCGAGCTGCTGATCCCAGAACGGCTCGAAGGTCCGAACCCAGTCATAAATGGCTTTCAGGCGTTCGGCGTCCAACTTGTATAGCCTTTGCTGGCCCGCGCCACGCACGGTGACAAGACCGGTCTCCCTCAAGACGCGCAGGTGCTTCGAGACCTGCGGCTGGGCCACGCCCAGCAGCTCAACCAGGTCGTTGACTGGCTTCTCGCCACCGGCGAGAAGATCAAGGATCTGCCGACGCCGCTGCTCGGCAACCGCGTTGAACGCGTCTGAAGTCGTTGGCGATCGTGCCATGCCCAGATAATATACCGTAATGGGAATATATCAAGGGGGCGTCCCGAATTTTTCGAAGTCATCATGGGATTCGGGCGCGGCCAATGGCACGCACACATCGGCCGTCAGGTCGGTCTCGACAAAGAGTCACGCGATGGCAGGCCAGGAGCTGCCCAATGCCGGGAGACGTTCACGGAAGCCTGGATTGACCCGGAATCGAGCAGCCCACGCGGTTGGCCCACGCTCGCCAGAGTGCCGACAGCTCGGCCACGCGTGCGGGATCGCGACCCGCGAGATCGTGGGTCTCAGTGGCGTCTTGCGCGATATGGTAAAGCTCCCACGGCGCAGCGGTTCGCGCCACGAGCTTCCAGTCGCCATTGATGATCGACCGGCCCCCCTCATGCTCGAAATACAGCGCGCGCTGCGATGAAAAAGGCTGGCCGCGAAGAATTGGCACCAGGCTGATGCCTTCGAGTGGTTTCAAAGCGTACCCCGCGTATTCATCGGGATAAGCGACCCCTGCGAGTCTCGAGGCAGGTGGGCAACACGTCGATCACGTGACCGGGCTGGTTGATCGTCGAGCCATGCGCAGCGGCAAGTCCGGCTGGCCAGTGCGCGACGAGCGGCGTGTGAGAGCCCCCTTCGAACGACTCGGCCTTCCAGTAGCGGTAGGGCGTGTTCACGGCGCTCGCCCAGTTGGGCCCAATGTATCCCCAGGTCGTCTCGGTTCCGGGCGTGAACGGACCGCAGTAGCGGATGGGCCGGCCGTCGCGGGTTTCAGACGGCCGGTCAAAGCCAGGGGTGGTGTACCGCTCCGGAGAGGCTCCGTTATCCGACAAGACCAGGATGATCGTATTGTCGTACCGGCCGGTGTCTTTCAGCGCCTGGAGGAGCTCGCCGACTCCCTGGTCGACCCGGTCGACCATCGCGGCGTGAACCGCCATGAGGGCCGCCTCGTGCTCGCGTCGCGGTTGGTCGAGTGAATCCCAGTCGATGCCTCGCCCGGTGAGCGGCGGCAATGGGTGCGTCGCGGGGTCGACGAGCCCCATCGCGATCTGCCGACGGTAGCGCGCCTTGCGGAGCGCGTGCCAGCCCTCGCGGTAGGTGGTCTGATAGCGAGCGATATCCTCAGGCCGCGCGTGCAGCGGCCAGTGCGGGGCGCACTGGGCGACATAGAGAAAAAACGGCCGCGCGTCGCGCGCCATCGCGCGCACGTACTGGACGGCCTTCGCCGTGATGGCGTCGGTGAGGTAGTAATCCCTCGGCACATCCGCGATTGTCTGCGTCCCTTCGACGAGGGAGAACGGGTCGAAGTAGTCGACGACGCCCCAGATCGGGCCGTAATGCCGGTCGAATCCGCGATTAATCGGATAGGTTTTCAAATCGGCGAACGGACGAGCATACTCGGCCTGATGGTTGAGCCAGGCGAGGTGCCGCGGTCCATCGGCGGCTCCGCCAAAGGGAGTCGTCTCCGAGAGGTGCCACTTACCGGCCATTGCCGTCTGGTAGCCGCCGGCTCGCAACAGCTCCGCGATTGTCGCCGCACTGCGGGACAGGCTGCGGCCGTTACGGGCGAGCCCAACCTGGTGGGGATATAGCCCGGTCAAGAGCGCCGCGCGGGTCGGGCAGCAGCGTGAGGCATTGTAGAACCGTGTGAACCGAACTCCACTGGCGGCGAGACGGTCGATGTTTGGGGTGTGGATCTCGCCGCCATAGCAACCGAGGTCAGAGAAACCCATGTCGTCGCACATGACGACCACGACGTTCGGCCGGGCCGGTGCTGCGCGGACTCCGGCCAGCTCGCCCGCGCAGACCTCGATCGACCCCCAACATGACAGGGCGGCCAGACCCGCACGGAACATCACCGCGGCGTGTGTTATCCAACGTCGGCGGTGAGGCATGGTGATGTTCCCTGAACCCAGAGAATGCGATGTGATGCACCCCGAACGACCATTATTGACTCTGCGACACAATGGTCGGTGTACACGACGCAG
Organism: uncultured Planctomycetota bacterium; assembly: GCA_963818265.1. Classification (GTDB taxonomy): domain Bacteria; phylum Planctomycetota; class Planctomycetia; order Isosphaerales; family Isosphaeraceae; genus CAWFRS01. The sequence goes on from CAWFRS010000003.1 coordinate 61,249, forward strand.
GTCAATAATTCAGCGCGAAACACCATAACCCAAGCTCGCTACTTGCGGCCATCGCGATCCAGTACCACCCAAGAGACTGACCCATCCTTTCGGTCGCACTCGAATTCAGTGACCAGCGCCCGCTCAGTGCGAGCGCCAGCCACCAGATACCCACCGTATAACCGGCCAATCGCGGCAAGGATATCCAGAAGTAGCAAATAAACGCCTCCGGGTATTGATACGTCACTTTAAATGGATTTCCGGTGATTGCTGCGTAATAAGCGCACCGAAAGAGAGCCAGGGCGAGAGCGATGGCAACCGCAAACCCAGCCGCCAGGCCGGGGCCGCTCACGTGGCGGGGAGGGCGGAGGCCCAGTGCGAACACCGCCAGAGACCACGAAACGAAGCAAGGTGCCGTCCAGAAGGGAATATGGCTGAGCCAGTAGGACAGGCGATTCGTGAGCGGTGTTCCAACTGTCGTGAACGTCCTGCCGGGAGAATCCAGCGACCATCCTGCGGAATAATTGACCTCGATTCCCCAATTCATATTGATGTGCTCACTCAATCCAATATAGTGTGGGGCCCCGCGTGTGAGTGCAAGACCGGGTGCGGCGGCCGCCACGACAGCCATGGCGGTTAGAAGTGAGAACCCTCTTGCTGGCTTGCCCTGCATGATGCCTCCATGAGAACCCGTGCGGGCCGACTCTTCTCAGGCTTGACAGAATATAGTCCGAAGGGCCCGGGTCCGTGGTCAACCGTTACTGTTTCGACATTACTCCAGGGTCGGATTCAGCGATACACCAGGTGGCAACCTGCGCGGACGCATACGACGGTAGGATGCACACGCGGGCGACACAACGGCGCCGGTAATGGCCTACTCGATTCTTCTCGTTTGCCGCACGGGTGCCTATGCGGATCTGGCGATCCGATCAACGGCTCGTCGGTTTTCGCGCTCGAGATTCGGCAAGAGCGCCGTCAGCAGGCCGATCAGGGGAAGGAACGAACAGACCTTGTAGACATAGCTGATGCTCGTCTGGTCGGCCAGCCAGCCGAGCACGGCCGCACCGACGCCCCCCATGCCGAACGCGAACCCGAAGAACAGCCCGGCGACCATGCCCACGCGGCTCGGCAGCAGCTCCTGAGCGTACACCATGATCGCCGAGAACGCCGACGCCAGAACCAGGCCAATCGGGATTGTCAGCACGGTCGTCCAGGCGAGGCTCGCATAGGGTAAAACCAGTGTGAACGGCAGCACACCGAGGATCGAGCCCCAGATGACCGCCTTGAACCCGATCCGATCGCCGATCGGTCCCCCCAGAAAGGTTCCGGCGGCCACCGCCCCGAGAAACACGAACAGGCGAATCTGAGCGTCCGGCACCGAGACCCCGAAGGTGTCGATCAGGTAAAACGTGTAGTAACTCGTGAGACTCGTCAGGTAAAAATATTTGGAAAAGATCAGGCAGAGCAGGATGAAAACGGCAAACGCGGCCCGCGCGGCGGAAACGGGAGACTGGGTCGTCACGACCTTCTTCGCGGCCAGATCGACCAGGTGCGAGCGATACCAGAACCCGACGCGCGTCAGGATCAGGATGGCCGCCACGGCCGCGATCGAGAACCAGGCGAGACTTCGCTGGCCCCACGGCACGACGACGAACGCGGCCAGCAAAGGACCAAGCGCCGATCCGCCGTTGCCGCCGACCTGAAAAAGCGACTGCGCAAAGCCGTGCCGCCCGCCGGACGCCAGCCGGGCCATCCGCGAGGCCTCGGGATGGAACACAGCCGATCCAACCCCCACGAGCGAAGCCGCGATCAAGATCACCGCGAATGTGTGGGCCACCGACAGTAGCAAGAGCCCGGTCAGGGTCGCCCCCATGCCCATCGCCAACGAGAACGGCAGCGGCCGGCGATCGGTATACAGACCAACCAGCGGCTGAAGGAGTGAGGCCGTGAACTGAAACGCCAGGGTGATCAACCCGATCTGGGTGAAGGTGAGTGCATACGATTCCTTCAAGACGGGGTAGACCGCCGCAATCAGGGATTGCATGGTGTCGTTGAGCAGGTGGGAAACGCTCAACGCGACCAGGACGGTCATCGCCGTGGTCGTGTCTTTACGAGCCGCCTCGATCAGCACCGGCACATCCCCTTGTTCCCAGCCCGTTCATTGTGAGCATTGGAAGTTTACTCCGACACTCGTGCACGTCGCAACCTGAACGGCAGGCGCCGGAAAGCTCCCGGGGCTCGCGGTTGCGCGACTGAACGGCCCTGCGCGATTCCGAAACGCCAGGGCTTTCCAGATCAGGCACTGGCACTCGGCTCGTCCGACGACTCGCCCCTCCCAGATCGTACAAGGGCATTGAGCGCGGACGCAGCGGGCACCGACCCAGACCGCGCTGCCCACGCCGAGCTTCGCTCGAGCCGTGCCGGGTCTGACCTTCGAGAAATTTCGTACGGCCTGAAATCGAATCGCCTGGATGTATCGTCCACACTGGCATCTCGCTAGAATGAGCGTGAGCAAGGGGGTAGGGGGGTTCCACCCAAGGCAACGTCATGCGAGCTGCACAGATGTTGCCACGTGCACGTACCCAATCATCGGATCGAGGCACCTGAGCGGCCGCGCCCTCCTTCCTGGTTGGTGACATTGCCAGACATGGTAGGTCCTGCGAGGAGGCCAGTCATGATTTCGACACTTCTCTTGTGTTGTGCCTTCGTCGGCGACAACGGCGCCATGGCCATCACGCCCGCCGACCGAGCCCTTTACGAGGCGGCACAGTCCACCGCCGGATCCAGTGCCGCGGCGCAGGTCAAACTGGCCCTCTGGTGCGAAGCGCATGGCCTGACGGCTGAGAGGGTGAAGCATCTGGCCCTGGCGATTGCGGCTGACCCGTCGAACGCGCTGGCACACGGGCTGGCGGGGTTGGTCGACTTTCAAGGGAAGTGGACCAAACCACAAGACGTCGGCAACGAAATCAAGAACGATGCGGCCTATCAGGCGTTGATCCGTGAATATCTGGATCGCCGGCTACGCACGCCCGACAAGGCCGATCCGCAGTGGAGACTGGCGAACTGGTGCTCCGAAAAAGGCCTGAAGGATCAAGCGCTCGCTCACTACAGCAACGTCGTGCGGCTTGACCCTTCGCGGGAGACCGCCTGGAAACATCTGGGATACAAGAAGATTGGCGGCAGTTGGGTCAAGCCCGAGGTCGTCGCGGCGCAGAAACTGGAGGCCGATCATCAGCGACGCGCCGATTCGCGCTGGAAGCCCCGGCTGGAAAAGCTCCGCGAAGGTCTCGAAAGTCCTCATGCCGCGCGCCGCGATAAGGCACGCAGCGATCTCGCGAGCGTGACCGACCCGCGTGCCGTGCCCATGATCTGGCGCGTCTTCGCCAATGGCAGCGAGGCCATGCAGCTCACGGCTGTCAGGCTGTTAGCCCAGATCGAGGGGGCGTCGGCGTCGAACGCGCTGGCCACACTGGCGATCTTCAAGTCATCCGCCCAGGTACGGCAACGGGCGAAAGACGCGCTCATGCGGCGTGACCCTCGCGATGTCGTCGGCCATTTGATCAACCTGATCAAGAAGCCGTACAAATACAAGGTTGAACCCGGCAAAGGGCCGGGATCGTCGGCCGTGTTGCTGGTGGATGGCGAGACGTTTGACATCCGCCGGATATATCATTTTCCGGCGTACGATCCGCGGCTGCGCGCCGAGACGATTCCCTTGCCGATGAGCCAGACTCCGATGTCGAGCGGCTTCGGAGGCTCATCAGGGCCTCTGATTCAGAGCCGCATGGCGCCCAATCCGTTTCCGGGCTCGGCGATGATACCGAGCACGTCGCAGGCCGCAAAGTTCGTGGGTAGACTACCGACCGCCGGCTTGAGCACAGCACGCACCGGCGCAACGGGCGGCGCTGGCAACGCGGCACTATTCAACGCGTCCATGGCTAACAACGTGAATTTCGCGATCGCTTTCAACCAGAGCATGGTCGCGCAAGCCGAGATGATGATGTACCAGGCCATGCTGGAAACCGTCCAGCGCGACCAAGCCGTGCAGCAATCGCTTGACAACGACGTGCAGACGATTGAAGCCATCAACGCGCAGGCGAACGCCGTTAACGACCAGGTTCTGCCCCTCTTGCGAACCCTCACCGGGCAGAACCTCGGAGACGATCCTGAGCCGTGGCGGAAGTGGTGGAACGATCAGACTCGGATACGTTTATCAATCAAGCCAGCCGCCCACCAAGCCCACGATCACAGAGGAGGCGGGCCTTCCCGATGTGTCGCCGGTGATTCCCCTGTACCAGGCCAACCCCGTCCGGACGCACTCGGCGTGTTTCGCAGCCGGCACTCTGGTTCATACGATTGACGGACCGGTTGCGATCGATTCGCTCAAGGTCGGAGACTGCGTCCTGTCGCAGAATACGACCACCGGCCTTCTCGTCTTCGAGCCCGTGACCGCCACTCATCTCAACGAGCCGTCGCCCACCCTGAAAATCGCTGTCGAAAGCGAAACCATCGTGGCGACCGGCATTCATCGTTTCTGGAAAGCCGGCAAAGGCTGGACAATGGCCCGCGACTTGAAACCTGGCGATCGGATTCGCATGGTGGGTGGAGTCGTTGAAATCACGTCGATCGAGCCCGACGCAACCCAGCCGGTTTATAATCTCGACGTCGCCGCGAATCGCGATTTCTTCGTCGGCAAGAAGGGCTTGCTCGTGCACGATTTCAGCTTCGTGCAGCCCGTCGCGGCGGCCTTCGATCGCGAGCCAACCTTGTCCGGCGCGGCTGGCGTCGTCGTACGCGAGAAGGTGCAGACCGTTCCGTGAAACAGGAGCCCCGGTCCACCTCTGGCAGCGCATTCACGATTTCTGGCCATGGGCCTGATTCGGTTCGCATGATGGCGTTTAGCAGATATGACGATTCTTCAAGTCTGCTGAACGCCGGCCTCGCCTTCAACAATATGCGGACGTGCTGAAATCCAGATCTTAAATCTATCGTTCATGCTCACGTTCTGGTAAATTCACCGCTGGCGCGGCACTGCGAGGCGAGTCATCTGCAATGTGTATGAGAACGATGTTGCGGCGGGCAATGACGCGAGAAGCCGATTGAAAAGAAATCGATCGAGACGCCGCGTCTGGCTCCTTGCTTGCTGGCGTTGCCGGGCATGGTCAATCTACCGGAGGCCGGTCATGATTTCGACGCTTCTCTTGTGCTGTGCGATGCTGGGCGAGGGCGCCGGGGCCACAGCCGTCACGCCCGAGGATCGCGCCGTTTATGAGGCCGCTCAGACCGCCACCGGCCGCAACGCCGCGGCCCAGGTCAAGCTGGCTCTCTGGTGTGAATCCCACGGCCTCTCGGCCGAGAGGGTCAAGCATCTCGCCCTGGCGATCGCGTCCGACCCGTCCAATGTGCTGGCACGCGGGCTCGCGGGGTTGGTTTCCTTTCAGGGCAAGTGGAGCAAGCCACAAGACGTCGGCAACGAAATCAAGAACGATGCGGCCTATCAGGCGTTGATCCGCGAATACCTGGACCGCCGTTTGCGCACGCCTGACAAGGCTGATCCGCAATGGAAACTGGCGAACTGGTGCGCGAAAAGGGCCTCAAGGATCAAGCTCTGGCGCACTACAGCAACGTGGTGCGGCTCGACCCGTCGCGGGAAACGGCCTGGAAGCATCTGGGATACAAGAAGATCGGCGGCAACTGGGTCAAGCCCGAGGTCGTCGCGGCCCGGAAACTGGAGGCCGATCAACAGCGGCGCGCTGATACGCGCTGGAAGTCCCGGCTTGAAAAGCTCCGCGAAAGTCTTGAAAGCCCGCATTCGACGCGCCGTGTGAAGCGCGCAGCGATCTCGCCAGCGTGACCGACCCTCGCGCCGTCCCGATGATCTGGCGTGTTTTCGCCGGCGGCAGCGAGGCCATGCAGCTCGAGGCCGTTGGCCTGTTTGCCCAGATCGAGGGACCATCGGCGTCCAACGCCCTGGCCGCGCTGGCGATCTTCAAGTCGTCCGCGGAAGTGCGCAGACAGGCGAAAGAAGCTCTGACGCGGCGCGACCCTCGCGATGTCGTCGGCCATCTGATCACCCTGATCACGAAGCCGCGCAAATACACGATCAAACCTGGCAAAGGACCCGGCTCGACGGCCGTGTTACTGGTCGATGGCGAGACCTTTGACGTCCGCCGGCTCTATCATTTCCCGGCCTACGATGCGCAGGATTGTTCCGACGACCCTTGAGTTACAAACGGGCGGAACTGTGAACTGGAACGGCATTGGAGGTTCATCGGGGACTCGAATCGAAACCCATATGGCGCCCAATCCGTATCCAGGCTCGGTAATGATTCCGAGTACGTCACAGAGCGCACTGCCCGCGGGAGGGCTACCGAATGTCGATTCCAGCACCCTGGGTCGGGTCACAATGCAACAAGGTCAAAACGGGGCGGCCACCAGTGCGTCCATCGCCAACGCGAACAGACTCCAGACGCACCTCAATCAAGGCGCAACCGCGCAGGCCGAGATGCTGATGTACGAGGCCATGCTTGAAACCGTGCAGCGAAACCTGTCAGTCGAGCAGTCGCTCGAAAACGACGTTGCCACGGTCGAAGCGGTCAACGCCCAGGCTAACGAGATTAATGACCGAGTGTTGCCTCTGTTGCAATCATTAACGGGGCAAAGCCTGGGTGACGACCCCCAGCCCTGGCTCAAATGGTGGAACGATCGAGCTCGGATATGTCTCTGACTCGAGCGAGCCACCCACCAAGCCGACGTACACCGAGGAGGTTGGCCTGCCCGACGTCTCGCCGGTCATTCCCTTCTATCAAGCCCAGGTCCACTCACCGCACCACTCATGTTTCGCGGCCGGCACGCTAGTGCACACCATCGACGGACCCGTCGCTATCGACTCGATCAAGGTCGGAGACCGCGTCCTGTCGCAGAATACGACCACCGGCCTTCTCGTCTTCGAGCCCGTGACCGCCACTCATCGCAACGACCCGACGGCCACCTTGAAAATTGCCATCGACGGCGAAACGATTGTCGCGACCGGCATTCATCGTTTCTGGAGGGCCGGCAAAGGCTGGACGATGGCTCGTGACCTGAAACCCGGTGATCGGATGCGAGTCGTCGGCGGAATTGCGGAAATCAAGTCGATCGAGCCCGACGCAACCCAGCCGGTTTATAATCTCAACGTCGCCGCGAATCGCGATTTCTTCGTCGGCAAGACAGGCTTGCTCGTGCACGATTTCAACTTCGTGCAGCCCGTCGCGGCAGCCTTTGATCGCGAGCCAGCCTTGCCCCGACTCGCGCGGCGCGGTCAAAAGTGACATAAAACAGGCGGTTCCGTAAGACGGCTTCGTCGAGCGCCGGCGACCGGTTGCCGATCCGTCCCCTTTTCGTATTGCTCGTGCGGCCGGGGTCACAACGTCGGGCCATCAAGCGAGAATATCACGAATAACATGGCCGTGCTCGATCTCCAGCCGCTTGCGGCCGGGGATTTCGAGCCGGTGCGAATCGAGCCCTAGCTGGTGTAGAATCGTCGCGTGGATGTCGGTGACATAATGACGGTTCTCGACCGCGTGGAAACCGAGCTCGTCGGTCGCCCCGTGGACAATGCCCCCCTTGATGCCGCCCCCCGCCATCCAGATCGAAAACCCATAGTTGTGATGGTCGCGGCCGTCGGCGCCTTGGCGCACGGCGTGCGGCCGAACTCGGTGGCCCAGACCACGATTGTGTCGTCAAGCAGACCGCGCTGCTTCAAATCGGTGAGCAAGCCCGCGATTGGCTGATCAACCTGCGCACAAAGCGCCGTGTGATTGGCCCGTAAGGCCGAATGGGCGTCCCACGCGCCGGCGGCTCCGTCTCCATGAAACACCTGGATGAATCGCACGCCCCGCTCGGCCAGCCGGCGCGCCGCCAGTAGTTGCTGGCCAAATGGACGCGTCACCTCATGATCGAGCCCGTAGAGCCGCCGGATACCTTCGCTCTCGGCCTCGAGCCGCAGAACGTCCGGCACCGCCGTTTGCATGCGAAACGCGAGCTCATATGACTGAATCCGCGCCCGTAGCTTTGAATCGCTCGGATGTTCCACGCTCGTCAGATGGTTGAGCCGGCTCAGCAGACCAGCCTCGACCCGGGCGACCTTGTCCGACACGTCACGTTCGGGACGTGCGTAAGGCAAAGGATTCTTGGGATCGATCTGCAGCAAGACCCCCGCATGCTCTGGCCCGAGATAACCCGAGTCGACACCGCCGAAGCATTGTGATTCCAGAGCCGGGCCGATCGAGATGAACTGGGGCAGATCATCACTCAGCGTGCCGAGTCCGTAATGAATCCAGGCGCCGATCGTCGGATGGCAGCCGTCCAGGAGATGACGGCCCGTGAGTAACTCCATCTGTGCGCCGTGGTTGTTATCGGTCGTGTACATCGAGCGAATCACGGCGATATCGTCGACACAGCCGCGAACATGCGGCCACCAGTCGCTGACTGGAATTCCGCTCTCGCCGCCTGGCTTGAAGCCGATCTGAAGCGGATAAATCTTGGCCTTCTGCTTGTCGATGATGTTGTTCGCGACCTGCTCACGGACGTTTTTCAAATACGGCGAGTCAAGGACCATTTTCTGCGGCGATTCCGCGATCGTCTTGCCGGCGTACTTGTTGAGCGCCAGTTTCGGGTCGAAGCTCTCGAGATGACTGACCCCGCCGCGCATCATCAGCCAGATCACTCGCCTGGCCCGAGGATTGGCCACGCGCGGATGATGTCCGTCATCAGCGCCAGCCGCCGCGGCCTCGCGCAAGCATGGCCCCAAGGCTCAGGCCGACGAATCCCGTCCCCAGATCGGCGAGGAACGTGCGACGGTCGGTGGCGGCGGGTTCTCGTTTTTGAAAGGCCATGTCGGTCGCTCGCTCAGCGGATCGAAACAAAGTCGTTATGGTTCACGAGTACATGAACAAGCGCGGCTCTTGCCCTGCCACAAGGGTCGCTCTTTCCATTACCCTCGCTCGCGAATGCCTTGACGAGCTCATCAAGGCCCCGGGCACACTCGACCCGTTCAAGAGGCGTCGGCTTTCGACCCAGCACACGTTCGAAAGCGGCATCGATGAACGTCGTTTCACTGGTCAATGGATCCTGAATTTCGACGTCCGCCGAGACGACCGCCGCAATGTCGGCAGCGCGCTCGAGGGCAAACCCGCTGTTCATGAGCGCCAGCGCTTGCTGCGGCACGATCGTCTCATCGCGGCGATAGCATTCCTCCACATTCGCGGCGTCGAACATTACCAGCAACGGCAAGCGATCGCCGCGCGCATAGCGGAAATAAATCGAACGCCGGTTGACCGTCGCGGCCGCGGTGATCGGCAAATCGGCGCCGCGCATCCGGCAGTCGAGCCGTCCGGCCAGATGAAGCAACGAGTCGCGGATCACCTCGGTTTCCATGCGCCTGACGTTCGCCCGCCAGAAATACGCGTTATCGGGATCGAGCTTCGCGTGACTCGCCTCGGCGGGCCCTTCACCTGTGCGCATGCGGTAGGTCTGGCTCGTCACGATGAGCCGATGAATAGGCTTCATGCTCCAGCCCGACTCGACCAGCTCGACGGCCAGCCAGTCGAGCAAGTCGTGATGAACGGGCCGGGGAGTGCGCAAACCGAAGTCGAACGCCGAGGCCACAAGTCCCTGGCCGAAATGCCGCGTCCAGATGTGGTTGACGGCGACCCGGGCCGTGAGCGGGTTCGCACGATCGGTAATCCAGCGCGCCAGGGCGAGCCGCCGACCCGTGCTGACGCTCGGATAAGGCTTGTTGCTCGGCACGTCGCTGTAAGTGATCTTGGCGCGGTGATGGATCAAGTCACGCGGCTTGTACTCGACTCTCGGCGTCTCTCTCGCTTTCGTTTCGGCAGCGGAGAGCCGCTTCCTGGCGTTGTCGAGTTTGGTGGATGCGTCGCGAACCGCATTTTGCAACTCTTGGCCCTTCGCAGTGCCGGCCGCGGCAGCCGTTGGGCCCTCGGCGGCTCGGCGAGCCCGATCGAGCGATCGTTGGACCTCCCGAACGTGATGGCGAGCCTCGCAAAGCGACAGCCGGCATTGAGCGGCGAATGCGTTGCGCGCCGCGATGTTCCATGAATCCAGGCCCCTGGCCTTGGCGCCCTCGTCCTCGAGACGTTCGGCACGAAGAACAGCGACGAGGGCGTTCCTCCGCGCTCGGCGACGCTCAGCGCGGAAACGGCGAGGTCGTGATCAAGCCTGGCTTCGTCAACCTCGAGCCGCGCGAGCGCGAGCGCATTGACGGCCGCGGCCGCGGCCACGCGCAGGACTTTCATATCGTCGAGCGTGGCGAGCGAAGCGTGGAATTGAGCTTGCTGATCGTGTTCGGAACAAACCGCCGCCGCGAGCGTTTTTGCCTTCCGGTCGAGTTTCTCGGCGGCCTTCGCTTGCTCATTGGCGGCGCGTTCCACTTCCTTTTCGCTGGCCTCGACCGTCTCTCGGATGACGAACTCGCGCTTGTCGGGGCTCGACACGACCGCTGGCAACGACACTGGCTTGATCCAAACTTCACCGCCCAGAACGGCGGGCGTCGCGGGCGAGAGCGGGTGCTTTTCAGGCTGCTTCTCGTCGCCGCGAATGAACAGGTACGTCGGCGAATCGAGAAAATCGTCGAAGATGCGCGGCATGCCTCCTCGATTACGATCGGGCTGGCCGGGCAAGCGATCGATGCGAATGCCGACCGGCTCGAAAAACGCTCGGAATTGATAGTAATCGCGTTGCGAGATCGGGTCGAATTTATGGTCGTGACAGCGCGCGCACTGGATCGTCATGCCGAGAAAGGCCTTCGCCGTATGCTCGACCGTGTTTCCCAGCCAGGCGTTGCGGCTGAAAATATCCCAGTTCCGCACGAGGAAACCGGTCGCCGCGGCACGTTCTGCATCGTTGGGCGCAACCTCGTCGGCGGCCAGCATGGCCGTGACCATGCGGTCATACCCTTCGTCGGCATTCAGCGCGCTCACGATCCAGTCGCGCCAGTGCCAGATGTGGGGATGGCTATACCGCGCCTCGGCACCGAGTCCGTACCAGTCGCTATACCGCCAGATATCCATCCAGTGCCGCGCCCAGCGTTCGCCGTATCGAGGGCTCGCCAGCAGCCGGTCGACGACCCGCTCGTAGGCTCCCGGGGCGGAGTCGCCAAGAAATTGGTGAAGCTCTTCGGGCGTGGGGGGCAGACCGACGAGATCGAGATAAACGCGCCGTAGTAAAATTTCCCTCCCTGCTTGCGGGCTGAAACTCAGGCCGCGAGAGCGATGGCCGCTGGCCACGAATGCATCGATCGGATTGGACGACCACCGGTCATCGGCCGGGCCGGGGGCGGCCGGCCGGGCTGGCGGCACGTAGGCCCAGTGACGCCGCGGGTTGGGTGGTATCGTCTCGGGCGGCGCGATCGCCCCCTCATCGATCCATTGACGAAGGACGCCGATCTCAGCGTCGTCCAGGGCCACTCCTTCGCCGGGTGGAGGCATGCGCATCGAGCGGTTGGCACCCGCGGCCGTCACACGTTCGATGAGCAGACTCTCCTGGCTCTTACCGGGCTCGATGGCCGGGCCGCTCTCGCCGCCGCGCTGTAACAAGTCGGCCGTGTCGACGCGGAGCCCGCCTTTTTGACGGATCGCACCGTGACAGCCAGAGCAGCGCTCGGCCAGTAGCGGTTTGACATCACGAACGTAGTCGGCAGCCCGTGCTGGCGAAATCGCGATCGTCAGCAGGCCGAGGGCAGCCGTCACGGCAAGATAGATTCGTATCGGCACGAGGCGCACCGTTTTGTTTGACGCGGCCTTGGCTCATTGATGGTGCTGAGGTCGGAAAAGCGTCCCGTCAACACGCGAGGGCGGTCAAGTCAATCCGTGGGGAATGTGTCAACGATTCGGATGCCGGAAGATTCCAGTGCACCCGGTAGGATTCGAACCGACAACCTACGGATTCGAAGGCATTCGAGAAACACTGGACCAAAGCCGGCTAAGTTGTGATGACGCAAGCGATCATACGCGATTCACAAACGATTGCAAGTCCGCGCATTACCGGCCAAGGAATTCCACGAATTAACGATATCTACAAAACCGCCCCGGTCGCGAGCCCGTAGTTTCCGGAGTGCTTCGGCCGAAGAGAGCAGGAAGTGCTAATATGACGAGAATCAAGGATGAGATGGTACGTCTCGCACGTGTCCTATTATCGCCAGAAGGCTCTATACGCTCGCCAGACGCATTCTGACCGACGCCGACGGTGTTTTCAGCATAAAGCGTCGAACGCTGCCAGGATGAAACGTGGCGGGCTCGGGCCAAAAAAAAGACCCGCCAGCAGCGTGATGCCACTGGCGGGTCTCGAATGATCTCCGAGTTGTTCGGTGAAGCCGGCCTCTACTCCCACGAGGTTGCCGTGAAAGTTCCCCGCTTCCGCATCGCCTGGCTCATGGCGATTGTCGCCATCGCTGCCCTCAACTTCGGGGCGATCCGGGCACTTGTCAATCTGCAATTTCGGGCTCACATCAACGGCTTCCCTCGTTTAGCTCAAATCATCGGGGCGTTGATCTTGGGTGCCCTGCCGATGGCGACTGTTCTCGTATTTGGCCTTTTGATTGGCACTCGGCGACGAGCACTCCGGCCGCTACTCCTCGGATTCGAGATGTCCGGTGCGACGGCGCATGACTCTCTACATCGCGGGGGCGAGTCTGTTCACTGACGAGTTGGTCAAGCCTTTTTTCAGCCTGGTCGGCAGTCATCTCGTAGAACCCTGGCGGAATGGGCCGTACATGGACAGCGTTGGCGTCCCCCTTGCGTATTTAATAGTAGTCGTCATGCTCGGCCTGCCGCAGTTGGCCTTTGCCCTGATCGGCGGCTTTCTCGCCCGTCGGGCGCAAGATCCCCAGCACTCAAAGCTAATTGGCCGAGGACCGTGAAAGGGGGGGGCGTCGGCGGATAAAGCCGTGCCTCTCGCTGGATATCTATACGAGTCGCTCAAGACCTTGGTAGAAAAAGATTGGTCGAAGATGATCAAGAGGAGGGACAGGGCGGGCGAAGCGTAGCCACGTTTCATCGCAGCTCACACCGACGCGGCTTTCACGTCGGGCTCGGAATAACCCGCGATTATCGCTCAAGAAGATCCAGGCCGATGGGCTGCTTCCGTCGGTTTCCGGGGTTCGACCCGCTCGACGACAACAGCGACGACCCGCCAGATCCGATCAAGTTATTCTCGCGATACATTCAGGCGGAAAGGAGAACTGGACCACTCATTATCACGACCTCATCGCTGGGACAGGGTGGCTTATGCAGCGGGTTTAGGCTGAGACTGCGATGGGTCAAACTTGCGTGAGGCGACGGCTTCAGGCGGCTTCTGACGATATCAACCAGAGCAGACCGGCTAAAGCCCGACATCCAACGGTGACCTGCTGGAAGGCCGCCTTCAGGCGCCTTCTGACGAACCCAAGATTGCGCCTGAGTGCGAGATTTCAACGGACGGCCGCGCAACGAAAACGGGCGGACTCCAGCGCCCGAAAGACTCAGTCAAGGTCTACTTTTCACCACGCCAGCACGCACTCCCTGGCGAACGAATCAGCCACGCCAGGGCCGCCGTCATGGATGATCACGATGTCAGCGCCATGCCGGCCATCCCGTGGCAACTGGACAAAAAAACGGAGCTAAGCACGCCGTACCGCTCCGGGTCCGCTGCCGCTCAGAGAGTTAAGGTCTACAAGTCCTGGCCAGGTTTTGGACCTGGGCCAGGGCCGAACGGGATACCGCAATACAGGCACGACACGGGGGCACCGCAGTGCGGGCACGACGTGGAGGGCAATACCGGGTAGTGGGTTCGCGGTATCATGTTGTCAGCCACAGCCAATGACACCGGGAGCACGCTGGCTAGCCCCAGGACAAGGAACGGCGTGACGAGGCTATTCACCTTGATGGCCACCAGAGTCCATGTGCCCAACCCGACTGCGGCGAGGCCCGCGACGCTGAATAGGCACCAGAGCGCCAAGACCTTCAACAAACGGACCATTCTGCCCTCCGTTCGCTACTCCCGTTGACCGAGCCGCCCGATGCCCGCATCGTGCGGGTCTCCCGCCGGCGGTATCGACTTTATCAGGACCGGCACGGCAGAGTGGAACGGGTTCCCGCCCGTTAAAGAGCCGACCCGAAATCGGTCGATTTCGGCACTCCCTTCCGCAGTGACTGAATCCCACTGAAGCAGCCTCGAAAGCCGTCCGATTGCCCGTTCCGGAGTCAACTTCCCCGGCTGTCGTCCTTGCCGTTGAACGTTGCGACACCGTGCCCGCTCGCTTTGTGATGGCGGTAGGTCGGGATTTGTGGTGATCGTGCGAACACTGAACCATACCTATTCCGGTAGACCACCGGCTCGCTTGGTTCCAGTGCCGCACTGCCGCGATTGTGACAGGTAAGCTCAAGCTGAGCCTTCGGCGGTACTTACGTCACATCTCGAAAATGCGCCCGGTAGGATTCGAACCTACAACCTTCGGATTCGAAGTCCGCGACTCTATCCGTTGAGCTACGGGCGCCTGCGTACAACTATAACGCTCACGATCCGGCTCGCAAGCCCGCGAGCGCGAAACCTGCCATCATCTCGTTGCCCGCGCGGGCATTGCACGCTGGCTCCGCCCCCCTTTGCACGCGTTGCGCAGCTTGACGTTCGGGCTCTGGACGAGTAGCCTGGATTGCTTCGACCTTGTTGAAAATTTGCGTCGGCACGTGGCCCGTGCGCACCTGTCGCGTTATGAACGCCTTGGTGCCTCGCTCGCCCACTCGTGCGTCTGACCGCTTCGCGAACGGCCGCCGGAAGGTTTCATGTCCCAGTCACCGACGATCTCCTTTGTTAGCCTTGGGTGCTCCAAGAACCTGGTCGACTCCGAGCGAATGCTGGGACTGCTTGGTCAGGATGGTTATGTGCTCGTTCCCGAGTCGCAACCGTCGGACCTCGTGGTGATCAACACCTGCGGCTTTATTGATGCCGCGCGCCGCGAATCGGTTGGCGTCATCGAAGAGATGCTCGAGCGAAAACGGTCGGGCTCGGTCAAGGGCGTGATCGTCGCCGGCTGCCTGGCCGAGCGGCAGAAAGAGTCGTTGCTCGAGGACTTTCCGGAAGTCGATCACGTTGTCGGTGTTTTCGGGCGCGACGAGATCGCGCGGGTCGCCGATCGGCTGCTGGGCGGTTTGAAGGAGCAGCGATCGCTGTTTCGACCGGCCCCCGTGCAGGCGCAAGACGATCGTGCCCGCCTCCGGATCACGCCCCGCCATCTTACGTATCTCAAGGTCTCCGAGGGCTGCGACCGATTTTGCACGTTTTGCGCCATCCCCCTGATGCGCGGCAAACACGTGACCAAGCCGATTGAGATGGTCGTCGCCGAGGCCGAGGAGCTCGCCGCCGACGGCGTCCGCGAGCTGATTCTGGTGGCCCAAGACATGACTTATTACGGCCTCGACCTCTACGGCCGGCCCCGCCTGGCCGACCTCTTGCGCGAGATCGACAAGGTCGAGGGCATCGACTGGGTGCGCATCCTTTACTGCTATCCGCAGTTCTTCACGGACGAGCTTTACGACGTCTTGCGCGACAATCAAAAAATCATCCCTTATCTCGACATGCCGCTTCAGCACATCAATGACCGAATGCTCAAGCAAATGAACCGGCGGCATAACCGGCGTGAGACCGAAACGATCATCGCGCGGTTACGCGAAACCGTTCCGGGCCTGGTCTTGCGCACCACCATGATCGTGGGCTTTCCGGGTGAAACCGAGGCCGAATTCGCCGAGCTCGAAGCATTCGTTGCCGCCACGAAATTCGAGCGGCTGGGTGCCTTCACCTACTCATACGAGCCCGACACGCCCGCCGCGAAACTTCCCCATCACCTGGACGATCCGGTGAAGGAGGAGCGAAAGGCCCGGCTCATGAGCGTGCAAGAACCGATCGCCTTTGCCTTCAACAAGAGCCTGGTCGGCCGAACCCTCGACGTCTTGATCGATGCACCGGCCCCCCAGGAAAAAAACCTCTGGCAGGGCCGAACCTATACCGACGCCCCCGACGTCGATGGCACCGCGTGGCTCAGAGGCGCCAACTTCAAGCCGGGCGACCTGGTCGCGTGCGAGATCGTCGGCGCCCACGAGCACGACCTGATCGCTCGCCCGGTCGCGGCGGCGCCGCCAAGACGCCCGAGGGCCCGCCCTCGGCCCCGGCGCAGGCCCCAGTCATCGCTGGCGATCCTCGATGAATAACCGCCGCCCCGATGAGCGGCGCCGGTGTTCCGCCCGGATCGCGGTGTCATTGGTTTGGTCAGGCTTTCCTCCATCCCGACAAGCCGAATTTCGCCCATGAGCCGAACCGAAGACCGATTCGCAATGGTCGCATCCGCGCCACGGAGGTTCTGGAACGTCCCGAACTCGCTGACCGTCAGCCGCCTGGTGCTCGCTGTCGGCGTGTTTCTCCTGATCGAATATCAGTTCTACCAGAGCGCCTCGCGCTCTTCCTGATCGCGGCGATCACCGACGCACTCGATGGCTACTTCGCCCGGCTGCTCAAGCAAGATACCAAGATCGGCAGGCAGCTCGACCCCCTGATCGACAAGGTCATCGTCTCGGGCTGTTATATTTACCTGGCGACGATCAGCGGCACCGGCGTCAAAGCCTGGATGGTCTCGGCCATCGTGATTCGCGAGATCCTGATCCAGGGCCTGCGCAGCCATCTTGAAGGGCAAGGGCAGGCTTTCGGAGCACGCACCGCCGGAAAGCTCAAAACGGTCGTCCAGTGCATCTCGATCTCGGCGGTTCTGTTCTGCCTGCCCTTGCAGGCTGGCCCCTCACTCAATCTTTTGCTCTGGATCCGCGACGCCTTCACCTGGGCGGCCGTCGCGCTGACGCTCTATAGCGGGCTCATGTACGTCTGGGTCGCGTTCCCGAAGCTGCGGAGCGAGTCATAGCTCTCACTATCTTGTTATCATCATTTATTAAAGTTGGCAGACGTTGATGGAATGGCTGGAATCACTGGTGCTGGGCGTTGTGCAGGGAGTCACCGAGTTTCTCCCGGTGTCGAGCGACGGCCATCTGCTCCTGACTCAAAACTTTTTCGCCTGGATGACCGGTCAGAAGAAGTCGGGCGAGGATAACCTGTTCTTCGACATCATTTTGCACCTGGGCACGACGGCGGCCATTCTGGTGCACTATCGCGGCGCGATTGCCCGCGGCCTGAAAGGACTGAGCGGCGCCGATGATCTGCCCGACGAGTATCGCCGCGCTCGCTTGATTCGCGTTGCCATTCTGGCCGCGATCGCGACCTCGCCTTTGATCCCGCTCGCCCTGTTCTTTAAGAAAATGATCGAGAAGACGTTTGAAGGGCTGACCTTCGTCGGCTTCGGCTTCTTGATCACCGCGGGCGTCTTGTTGCTCACGGCCTGGCTGAAGCGCCGCGATGGCGGCAAGGGACCGGCCGAGACAACCTGGCTCGATGCCCTCTTGATCGGCCTGGCGCAGATGTTCGCGCCTTTACCCGGTGTGAGCCGCAGCGGCCTGACGATCGCCGCGGCGCTCGCGTGCGGGCTCTCACGCACCTGGGCCGTCGGGTTCAGCCTGATGATCGCGGTCCCCGCGATTCTTGGCGCCGCGGTCTGGGAGTCGCGGCACATCCGCGCCTCTCATTTATCGGCCGAGGCCGTGGGACCCGCGCTGGCCGGCACCGTGCTTGCCGGGGTCGTCGGCTACTTTGCGATTATCTGGCTCACCCGGATCGTGCAATCAGGGCGGATCTGGTACTTCTCCGTCTACCTCGTGCTTTTGGGCATCGCGGTCCTCGCGCTGGCCGCCTACGGCCCGGCTCATCTGATCTCGGTCGCCGGCGCCTGAGAGACCGAATCGCGGCTCGCCTCCCGCACGGGCGCCATCTGACGCCTCGCGTACTCGCTCCAGCGTTCTTGAAGCTCGGCGACCGTCGAGATCTGATAATTCGCGCAGAGCGCGGCCTCGACGCCATCGCGCTGGAGCTGCTGCACGAACTTGACGAACTGCTCGGGAGGCCCCTGTTCGACGAGAAATCGCGTCAGCGAGACGCTCTGCGCATAGTAAAGGCCCCAGTTCTTGGCATCGGGGTAGTCCATGGCCATCAAGGTGCCGAGATCAAAGATGTGCCCCGATTCGAATGGCTCTTGCAGCTCGGCGGCGCGAGTTTGCTGTTCGGCGCGCGGCTCCGCCAGCACGGCCATTCCTTCATCGCACCATCGCGGAATCTGCTGGCTCGGGAAGAGATCGGCCAGCACGACATGGGTTACCTCGTGCGGCAGAATCGCCGTGACCATCTGGGGATGGTCGGCCCGCAAGTTCACACGGCGACCGACGACGCGATCGGCGTTGCAGACCATCGTCGAGAAGCCCGGCGACTCCTCGGGCTGTTTGGTATCGCGAGCGAACGCTTTGCCCGAAGGATAGAGATAAATTTCGCACGCGGGCGTCCACGGGCGGTCGGCATGGGGGCTGCCCCAGCGCTTGGCTTGCACGGCTCGGGCGGTCTCGGCGGCCTGACCGGCGGCTTCGGCGAGTCGTCCGTCGCGATGATAGATCCGGAAATTGGCGGTTTCGTGCAGTTGCCAGGCCCCATTCGCCGGATCATCGGTCGCCAGGGCAGGAGCGGAACTTCCTGCCGCGGGCACCGATCGATTGGCCTGATCGCGGACTGGCGCGAACCAAGTCGACGGGCGGGTTTGGCTCGGGAGGCGATACCGGCGCGGCTTGCGACGAATCGCCGGGCAGCTTGAGGGGCATCTCGGCGGCCGCCGCCGGCGCGGCTTGCGGATGTGAGGCGTCGGCGTTAACACCAGCGTTTGCGGCGGCTCGTGATTTGCCCAGAAGGCGCGGGAAGCGCCGCGGCCTCGACTCGCTTTGATTCTGGGTTTCGTCGGGCTCGGTGCCCCGCACGACGAGATTACCTGCCTTGGCCAGCGGCAGCCGCCCACTTGCGCGTACCTCGGCCACCTTGTTACGCAGGTATTCGCCATACCAGATCTGAGGACTGAGGCGCTGGATGCTCACAATTTCCGTCTGAATCGCATCCCACTCGCGTGCGGTACGCGGCCCCTGATTGATTTGCCGGGCGACGGCGACCATCCGGCAATAAGCCCAGTGCTTGAGCCGATTTTCGGGGAGGCGGTTCTCTTGCGCGAGTTCGCCGTAGCAGCGGCCGGCTTCGTCGTATCTGGCAGCCGCGAAGAGGCGATCGCCTTGCTCGACCGTGAGTTTCGCCGGCGCCGGCTTCGCATCCCGGGGAGCAGGCGGCTCGTTCGCTTGACCGGTTGAGGCTGCCGCCGCTGGGCCGATGCTGGTATGTTCGGGAGCCGGAGCCGGAGCCGAGGGCGGCGAAGCAGGGGCCGTATCGGGCTCTTTCGTGGGCTCGGAAACGGGTTTCGCCGCGGTCGGCGGCCTCAGCTCGAGAGAATCTGGCGTGCCCGACGGTTTCGGAAGAAGCGGCAGCGCGCCTGCGCAGGGGCGTTCGATGGCTCGGCAAGGGGCAATGGCTCTGACGGCGACGCGGGTGCCGGTTGCAAGGCCAGCGCGGGCGACGGCGACGGCGCGGGCACGGGCCGGGCAGCTTCGGGCGCTGACCCGGGTGCATGCTTGGCTCCGTTATCCGCCGGCGGGCTATTCGTTTTCTTGATCGATTGCGGCGCGGGGCTCGGTTTCGATTGCGGCGCGGGGCTCGGTTTCACGGGCTCGGACCCGCTCGGTTTCGCCAGTCCCTCGGCTCCGGGGATGCGGGCGATGATCGCCAGGTTATCCTGAAAATGGGCCGCGTCGCGATCGCGGCCTGCCGCCTTGGCCTCGCGGGCCATCACTTCGTACGTGCGCCGCAGGAGCGCCACAATCGCCGGCCGCTCCCGGGGATCAGCGTCGAGCAAACGGTCTTCCAGGAGCAGGGCCGCGGGAGCGAGCTCCCTGGCGTCGATGAGCCGCTTCGCCTGCGCGAGCGCTGCCGCGGAATCCGATCCATCGGCATGCACGTGCGCAGCGAGCGAAAGGCCCAAAAAGAAAACGCCCGCGGATATCGCTGTAGTCGTGTTGGCAGCCTGACGCATGACGATCCGTGTCCTGCTGGGCTGGAGGATGAGCCGAATTTGATCTGCTCGAAGTTCAATCGAGACGAGGCCCGTCGCCGGCCTTTCGGCAACGCTGAACCACGTTATGGATCGCGGACCGGCGTGAATTCCATTCCGTCGGCCGGCCGACCCGAGAGTTTCAGCGAGCGGGAAGTATGCACGTAATGCGATGGGCCGTCAACCTGAACCGTGAGATGGGGCGACGTCGGCGGCAATCGACCTGAGATTGACAGCCACGCAACGTCGGACGGCGTCATCCGCTTGCGTTCTCCGGTCAGATACTGACTGCTCGAGCCGGCGCGCTTCGCTCGCTCACTCAAAGGCGGCCACGTTTCGCCCTGATCTCGGAATGAGAGGGAAGGGGCGGCGGCGCCGGCGCCGGTAGACCGAGTTGCTCGGCGGCTTCGATCTGGAACCGGAATAGCTCGTGATCGGCGGGCCGTGCCTGGCGAAACCACTGGATGGCTTTTTCATACCACTCGAGGGCGTCTTCCTTGCGCCCTTGCTTCGCATCGATCATGGCCAGGAAGAACCAGTCGAAGCTATCGCCCTTACCGCCATTGCGAAGCGCCATTGAACGCTCGAGTGCTTGCTTCGCCCCATCAAGATCGCCAACGCGATAAAGCGCCGCGCCCAGCGTATTCCAGAAAGTTCCCTGGTTGGGCGTGATGTGCACGGCCTGGCGCACGTGTGCGACGGCCGCGGCGGGCTCGCGCAGATCGACAGCGTTGCTGGTCGCCATGAGCCATGCGAGATTGTTGTGAGCCTCGGCCACGGCCGGGTCTGAACCTGGCGGCAAGGGCTCCTTGGACGCGGGTTCCGTGCGTGCAAGGAAACGGAGGTACGACTGCTTGATGGCCATCACCCGATCCGGCGTCATGTTCTCCGTGCCCGCCAGACCGTTCATCTGGTGCATCTCACGTATGCGCCCAACGTTGACATTCGCCATGTTCGAGAAGCGCGCAGGCACTCCTGCCTCGATTCAGATCGTCGCCCAGCACGAATTCGCGCACGAGTTTGGAATCATTGAGAACTTCCAGATACGCCGCCCAGACCGGAAACCGCACCATGAGCACCAGGAAACCAAGCGAGCCGTAAATGGCGAGGCGTCCTAGCCGGGCTCGCCGCGCGGCGTCATGCTTGTCGCTCTCGCCAGCGTGCACAGTGCGCGCATGGCGAAGCCGCAAAGCCAGTTGCGCACCGCGGATGGCGACGACCAGCTCGAAAACGAGCTGCGCGGTGCCCAGAATGCCCAGCGCGACATCTCCCGGCCGGGGATGGAGCACGGCCTGGCGTGTCAGGTGAAACGAGCCGAATGTCAGGCCATCGCTCCGCGTGACCATCGATTGCGCGACCAATCCGAGGACCCCGCCAAGGGCGAGAATCATGAAGGTCACCGCCGCCGCCGGAACCAGCTCGGGCCAACGCGTGCGCCGGAGGATGACACCGAGCACCAGCGGCCAGACCGAGCTCAAGACAAGAAGCGGCTGGTTGCCTTCGATGAACGTGCCGAGCAGACGCGGCGAGATCGGTTGGAATCGCGATAGGCCGACCAGGGCATTCAAGGCGTCGGCCACGGCGCAGAGCAAGCGAACCGTCCCGAGGACCATGATCCACGAGCTGAGCATGACAATTCGCTCGTCAAGGACCGCGGAAGTCGAACCGCTCCCGGCCGGGGAAGCCAGCGCGGAATTGAGTTTGATCGAAGGAGTCAGCTCCATGCGTCAGTCCTCGCCCAGAAAATCGGCGGTTTTTCGGCGGAAGAATCGCGAAGCTGCAAGAATAGAACCGCGATGGGTGGTGGCTAGCGTTCGGTCGTTTCTCGCGGTCGTCGAGATTTTCCAACCGCCGCCTACCCTTTATATCCGCTTTGCGAGCCGGTGCAATCACGCAGAGCCAGGCGAACGGGCGCGAAGCTCCGGCCGCTGGATTTGCCATTGGCATGGAAGCTGGCTCGAGTGGCTGCCGCGCTGCCGCGCGTGGATCGGGACAGGGGCGTTCGAGGACCAGGAGGCAGCGGGCGTGGCTTTCACCTGCTAAGATTATATGCGATGGCAAAGGCACGAAGTCCGACGGAAATGACGACAGCCGTGACGCGATTGCGATGGCGATCGCCGGGCCGGGTGCTTGCCTGCTTTTCAAGGCCGATCCCGAACTCCGCACTCCCGGAAAGTGATGGAAAATCGAGCTCGATCCAAGGAGCGCGTCGAACATCGAATGAGTGATGCTCGACGGCCGCGCTGGCCCTGGCTTCTGGGTGCGGCGGCGCTGGCGATGGCTTGCACGATCGCTTTCGCGAGCTTGCGCACCCCGCGCGGTACGCCCGCGAGTGCCGACGACGTCTGGCAACAAGCCGAAAACGATCTCAAAACGGGGCAGATCGAGCGCGCCGCAACGGCCCTGGGCGACCTTGCGAAATTGCGCGAGCCAACGCCCCTCGACTGGTTCTTGCGGGGGCAGGTCGCGGTGGCTCGTGGTCAAATCGACGACGCGCTTGGGCACCTGGCACACGTGCCCGATGACCATTACATGGCCGCACAGGCACGGCTCCTCGCCGGCCAGACAGAGCTGCGGCGCAATCGCGTTCGCCTGGCCGAGCAATTGTTCAAGGCGGCGCTCGAGCTCGACCCGCGTCTGATTCAGGCTCACCGCGAGCTCATTTATATCTATGGAATGCAACTCCGCCGCGCGAACTGAACCGCGAGTTCACGGCACTTTCGCGGCTTACGGACCTCACATTTGAGAATGTGTTTCACTGGTGCTTGCTCAGAAACAGCACATGGGAGCCGTCGGAAGCCGTCGGTACCCTGATCGGATACGTCGCGGCCGATCCCGGCGATCGCCAGTCGCGACTGGCCCTGGCCGAGAACTACCTGAGAATGGATCGAGCCGACGACGCGGAATCCGTTCTCGCACCTTTGCCAGACACTGATTCCGATGCGCTCGAGCTACGGACTCGCATCGCGCTGGAACGTCAGGACCTTGATGCTGCCGACCGCCTCGTGGCCTCGGCCGCGGCAAACGACCCGTTGATCGCGCGGCTCCGCGGCCGGATGGCCCTGGCGCGTGGCGATATCCCGGCGGCGGCGCGCGACTTTCGCATTTCGTATACCCACGACCCGGAAAGCCGCGAGACGCTGTTCGGCCTGGCGGCCGCACTCGAGCTCTCGGGCGATTCGCCGGCGCCGCCGCCATGCGCGAGGTGGCCGGCCGCCTCGATCAGCTCACCACCCTGACGCAGCGCGCGGCCACGCCTGGGCGCGTAACGATCCCAGCCTCTTGCGCAAGCTGGCGGCCGCGTGCGCCGCCCTCGGCCGTGATGCCGAGGCCCGCGCGTGGTATAAACTGGTGATCGGGCTCGACCCGCTCGACCCGGAAGCACAACAGGCCCTTTTTCGATTGAGCGATGGTCGTCAACCCAGGAATGCCGAGCCGGCTCGATGATAACTTCGAGCCACCTTCGCTAATGCCTACGAGATGACATGGCCCCCCGCGCCGCGTGTGCGCGAATTCCCTGCCGAACATCCTCCAGAACAAGGCTCAGCCCGCCATGGCGCAAGCGACTTTAGCCGGGAACGCAACTTCACCGAGAACGGCGTCGTTTTACGTATTGACCGCACTGTCTCTCTGGTTTGGCTGGGGCGTGCGCGGCAATTACGGCCACGAATATGGCGCCATGATGCCAGGTGCCCTGGCGGCGATGGCCGCCGTGCTTCTTTCGGGCCGCGATGACTGGCGCCGCCGAATTGCGTATTTCGCCATGTTCGGCGCGCTCGGCTGGTCGTTCGGCGGCAGCATTTCTTACATGCAGGTTCTGGCCTACACCCATTCGGGCGACTCGGCGAGCGTGCTTTATGGATTCGCTTGCCTGTTCGTCATCGGATTTCTCTGGGCCGCGATGGGGGGGGCCGGAACGGCGCTGGCTGCCGTCGTCGATGAAGAATTCATCCAGGACCTGTTTCGGCCGATGGCCGTCGTGTTTCTCTTCTGGTGGCTCCAGGGCGTCGCGATCGAGCCCTTCCTGCGGCAGCAGGGGTTGAAGCTTTTCTGGTACGACACCGACTGGGTCGCCGCGACACTCGCGCTTCTTGCCGGATTGATCGTGTGGGCGTCGAGGCGCGCAGCTCGACGGCGCGACATCGCTGGTCCTCCACCTGGCGGCTGGCTGGTGGGCGGGGTTTCTCGGGCTGGTATTGATCGCCGACTTGCACATGACGCCGCCACGCGGCGACAACTGGGCGGGCGCGGCCGGAATGACCGCCGGCCTCCTGGTGTATTGCTATCGCGCGCGGCAATACGAGCTGGCCCGCGCCACGCTGGTGTCGGGCTTCATCGGCGGTATCGGGTTCGCCGCGGCGTCGATGCTGAAGCTCGTCGAAGTCACGTGTGGCTACGTCACCAACTGGCACAGCGTTCTCGAGCAGACGACCGGCCTCTTCAACGGCATCGGGCTGGCCGTCGCGATGGCCGGGCTGGCGCGGCGAACCACGCCGTCCGAGCCAGGCGAGGCCGAGCCCCGTCCATGGACCGAGCTGCTGGCACTCGGGTTTGTGCTCGTCGTCATTCCCTACCTGAATGCCAGAAAAAATGTAAATCAGTGGATCCAGCAACGGGCGATGCCCCCGATGATGTCCGGGGTGCCGGCCTGGGTCTGGTTCGACCTCGGCTACCTGGCGCTGGCCCTGACGCTTTTGGCCCTCTGGCGGCGGCATCGCCGTCAGCCGCTCGCGGTCTTGCCGGAAAGTCCTTTTGCCCGCGGTCAGGTCTTTTACCTGATCTTGCTCTGGATGATCGTCGCCTTCAATTTCGAGAGGATTGTCGTCGTCTTTCGAAGCCAGCGATTGATCACCGAGGGGGTTCTGTACCTGGTTGCCCTGGTTTCCACGGTCGTCTTGCTGTTCGCGCCGGAAAGTCACGAGATCGGTGCGGTCGAGCCGCGGTTGGCCCCGCCGAAACGGGCGCGATCGGGCCTCCTGGCCCTGACGGCCCTTGGCGTGCTGGCGGCCGCGGTTTCCATCGCAGCCGACTGGGCCATTGTGCGCGCCATCCATGGCGACCGCCATGCCGGGTATTCCAGGCTGCACATTCGATTCGGACCCCGGGCCACGACCGGTCCGACCGATCAGCGCTGATCGACAAGGTATTCGCTCTTTTTTGCGAGTCTGGTGCGGGGTGTCGCGGCTCGGGACGCGAAATGCTCGAGCGCGCCGGCCAGCTCGTGCGCATCGGCAAACCGATCGCTGGGCTTGCGCGCCATGGCTTTCATGATGATGGCTTCGAGCCTCGTCGGGTAAATCGGGCTCGAGCACGCGGGGCCGCAGAGGTGTCTGGGTTGCCAGGCAGGGGGCGATCATATTGAGCGGGAGATCACCGGGAATCACGAGCGGCCGCTTCATCGTGAGGGCCTCGCACAGGGTGGCGCCCAGCGAATAGATGTCGCTCTTTTTCTCGTCCGCCGTGAGACGAAGCAACCGCTCGGGGGCCATGTAAATGGGCGTCCCCGCGCCGTCGCGCATCTGTTCGGGTGTCGCGAATTCGAGATCGCGGCCCAGGCCAAAGTCACACAGAAAGACGCCCTCGTGGTTGCGTTTCGCGAGCAAGATATTCGACGGCTTGATGTCGCGGTGCACGATGCGTTGATCGTGAACCCGCGCCAGTGCCGCGGCCGCGGCGGCCAGGTGGCGCGTCATGGCAATCAGATAGTCGTCAAAACTTGCCGTCACGAGCGGAAACGGGTGATCGAGCTCGCCCCGGCTGAGGTAGGCATGACGCCAGCCGATCAGATCGCGTAATGAAATCGATTCAACATACTTAAATACCATGAACTGGTAGCCGTCGCTCTCGTTGAGCTCGTACACGGGGAGCAGCGACGGCCCCGCGAGGCACGAGCCGCGCTCGGCTTCGCGACGAAACTGGGCCTTGCGTGCCGGATTACTGGCCAGCGAGGGGCGCAAGACTTTCAGGGCGACCAGCCCGCCTGGCATCTCCAGTCTCACGGCTTTCCAGACATCGCCTTCGGCGCCGCGGCCAAGCCACTCGAGCAGCCGATAGCGGCCCAGCACGCGCCCGCTTTGTAAGTGCGACGAAGCGCTAGCCTGGCCCCACGACGACAGCGCCTCGGCCCCGCTGAAGCTCGACGGCGGGATGACGATACGAGTTCGCGAGAGCGAGCTATCTTGCCACCCGACCAGCCGTGTCGGCGACACGGAATCGCATGCCCATGCCTGGGGGCTTTCGTGACCGGTCTCGCCGGCGATCCTGGCGCGCACCAGAGTCGGAGGAGCAATCATGAATATCGTCCAGCTACGGGAATTTCTATCACTTCCGCCCATGACGGGGTCGGAAACATCAACGCCGCTTCGCATCGATCCACGGCGACAATCTCGGCGGAGTCGAATCGGCGAACCGCCGTGTGACACTCCGGTCGCGTGTCCGTACTCAAGGCTAGGCCGCGAATCGAGCAGTGTGCCGCCGCACACGGCCATTTATCGGCCTGAAATGATGCGAAAACCTGCAGCCGCGATGTCGGAGCGACGTCATGGTCAAAGAGCCAGGGCGACTTCTGATCGCGGGCCGGTGGCGCCGGCGAGCCGCATTCGAGCGCCGGCAAGCAGCCGTCGTGTCGCGTGCGAGCCGTTTGCGAATGGCCGTTGAGGCCGTGCTTGACACCGGTCTCATGGCGCGTCCATGATGTTCCGAGACTTCACCCGCCGACGTTTGATCGTGGGGGGCGTAGTCTCGTAATCCCTCCGGCGGCATTCCCCATCCGTGGCACAGGGTCATTGGCCAGTAAGGCATGAACGACGAAACGCCGGACTTGTATGCGCTGCCCCCGAGGCGATTCAGGATCCTCCGCGAAGTCTGACCGGCGCAGTTGCGGCAGATCGGACCCGGGCTGATCCTGGCCGCGTCGATCGTGGGCACGGGAGAGCTGATCAACACCACCAGCCTGGGTGCGCAGCGCCGGCTTCAGCTTGCTCTGGCTCATCTTGCTCTCATGCGTGATCAAGGTCTTCGTGCAGGTCGAGCTCGGGACGGTACGCGATCGTGCACGGCAAGACGACCCTGGCCGCGTTCGACTCGTTGCCCGGTCCCCGGCTGGGGGTATCGTGGCTCTGCTGGTTCTGGCTGATCATGATGCTGACGACCCAGGCGCAAATCGCCGCGATGGAAGGCACCGTCGGCCAGGCTGCGCACATGGCGTTCCCCGGCGCATCGCGAGCGATCGCAAGTCTGGCCGGCTCCATATCGGCCCCCTGGGGTGAATACCTGGCCGGCCATCAAGAGCATTTCTGGGCGGCCGCCACCACGCTGGCCGCGATCGCGCTGCTGCTCTCCGGCGGCTATCGCCGGTTGGAGCGGATCACCACGGTTCTGGTCGCCGCCGTCACGCTCTTCACCGTGGCCAGCGTCATGGTCTTACAATGGACGGCCTTTCGCATCACCTTGCCCGACGTGGAAAGCGGCTTCACGCTGGCCATGCCCGCCGCGGCGGTCGCGCTGGCCTTCTCGGCTTTCGGAATCACGGGCGTCGGCGCCTCCGAGCTTTTCGCCTATCCGTACTGGTGTATCGAAAAAGGCTACGCCCGTTACGCGGGTCGACAGAGCGACGACTCCCAGTGGGCCATGCGGGCCCGCGGCTGGACTCGCGTGATGCAGCTTGATGCCTGGGTCAGCATGGTCGTCTTCACGGTCGCGACCGTCGCCTTTTACTTCCTCGGCGCCGCGGTTCTTCATCCTCAGGGGCTCAATCCGAAGGGCCCCGATATGATTCCCACGCTCTCGCAGATGTACTTGCACCCGCTCGCGGGCACGCCCCTGGCGTTCTTGCGTCCCTTCACGTTCGTCGGTTTCCTCCTGGGGGCCTGGGCGGTCCTTTTCAAGACGCTTTATGTCGCCACCGCCGCGAACAGCCGCATGACGGCCGATTTTCTGAGCCGGCTGGGCATCTGGGGCACCGAAAGCGTCGCGCGGCGCGACTGGCTCGTGAAAGTCTTCTGTGTCTTCTACCCGACGCTGGCCCTTGGGCTTGTATTACGTGTTTCGCGAGCCTCAAGCCCTGATCACGGCCGGCGGGACCGCGCAGGCGTTGATGCTGCCATTCATCGCCGGGGCGACAATCTACCTGCGGCGCCGCGATGGCGACACCCGCGTCGGGCCTTCGTGGCTCAGCGACGTTTTCACATGGATCGCCTTCGTCTCGATCACGGCCGTCGCCGCATATAGTACATTCGACCAGCTTTCCCGGTTCATCAGCGCCAGTGGCCGACCGTGAGTTGAGCTTTGAATCCGCCAGCCGATCTGACCTCGCCGCTGCCGACAGCGACAGAGTAGAATCGGGCACACCTGGTCGTCAGTCGCACCCATGCGGCATTGCGGCTTCTTGATTTCTTCACAACACGGATTCGGTTTCCTGGCGATGCTCGACCTGTTGATCCGCGGATTATTCGCTGCACGGTATGTCACGTTTGGCGCCGTCCTGATATTGCTCGTCGCACTTGCGGCCTCGGGCAAGCGCGTGAGCTACGAGCAGTCAATCGGGTCGTTTTTCGCCGCTGACGATCCGTACATGGCCGTTTATCAGAACGCGGCCAAGACCTTCGGCGATGACAACTTCATCTTCCTGGTTTACGACGATCCTGACCTTGTGACACCGGCCGGGCTTGAGCGTGTTTCCGAGCTGGCCGCGGCGGTCGCGCCGCAGCGGATTGACGCGGTGCAGCGCGTCGAGTCGCTCGACGCCATGCCGCTCTTGTGGGCCGTCGACGATGCCTTGTTCGCGCTCGACAGCCTCCCGAGGATCGCCCGCAATATGGCGCTTTCGGCCGCCAAGCGCGCGATCAAGAATATCGACTTGAAGACCAACACGCTCACGGTGGCCGGCGCCGTGCGCGCCTCGGCCGCTGACCCGAAGGCGCTCGATGCCATCAAGGACACGGCTCACGACGCATCCGCTGTTTCTCGGTACGCTGATCGACTCGACCGGGACGACGACGGCGGTCGTCGTGCGGCTCAAGAAAACGCAACAACACAACGTGATCGAGACCGTGGCGACGCTTCGCAAGACGGTCGATGAATTCGGCGAGCGGCACCAGCTCGGCCGCCCGGCCGTCGTCGGTCCGCCGGTGCTTCTTTCCGACGGCTTCGCGGCGATCGAGGTCGACGGCCGCCGCCTGGCGGTCGTGGGCATGCTCTTGATCGGGATCGTCACCCTCTCGGCCGTCCAGAGCCTCTGGTGGGCGATCGTGCCGATGCTCGCCGGCTGGGTCGTCTGGCTGGCGACCGAGGCGATTCTGACCACGTTTCACATCAAGCTTTCGCTCTCCGGAGGGCCGTTAGTCGCCCAGATCATCGTCCTCACGATGCCCGCGGCCAGCCACCTGGCCATCCACTTTCGTGACGAGCGGCGACGCGAGGCCGATCCTTACCGTGCCGCGCGCTCGACGCTCGCCGCCGTCGCGGTGCCCATCGCCTGGACCGCGATCACCGGCGCGATCGGCTATGGCGCACTCGTCACCAGCGACGTCATTCCGATCCAGCAATTCGGCGCGATCCTCGCCAGTTGCACGTTCGCCGCGGCCATCCTCGTCATGCTCATCTCGCCGGTTGCCATGCTGCCGCCGTTCCGCCTCGAGCTGCCGGTGCGGCACGGCTCGAATTCACCGGTCGCCGGCTTGATGAATCGGCTGATCCTGCGGGTTTACCGCCGTCCCGGCACGATCGTCCTGGCGGTCTTCATTCTCGTTGCGCCGCTGGCCGTCGGACTCTTTCGCCTCAGTTACGAAACGAATTACATCAACCTTTTCCGGCCGGAAACCCGCGTTGTCAAGGATTATCACACGGTCGAGTCAAAACTCGGGGGCATCGGCGTCGTCGAGCTGGTCGTGCCGGTCGATTCACCGGTCTCGATTCGCAACCTCAAGGATTTGAAGAGCGTCGAGAAGCAAGTTCGCGCCCTTCGCGTCTCCGATCCTCGGGCGATCGCCCAGGTGTTGTCGCTCGCAACCGTGCTCGACCCCGACGGGCGACTGGCCCAGCTCCCCGCCGATCGCCAGAGCCGGATGCTGGGAGAAAAGCTTGAGCTGATCGCGGCGTCTCCGCAAGCCGAGCTGCTCCGAAGTTTCTGGAATGCCGACGCCAAACAAACGCGGATCCTGGTGCGCCTCAAGGAGCAGATGCCCGCGGCGGATAAATCGCGAATTTTTCGCGAAGCCACGGCGGCCGCGGCCGAGAAGTTTGGTCCGTCATCCTACCTGACGGGACTGTCGTTTCTGATGACCCGTACGACCGAGGCCATCATCGCGACCCAGTGGGGAACCTTTCTCTGGTCGGCCGGCAGCATCCTGTTGATGTTGACGCTGGCCTTCCGGAGCCTGGTGCTGGCGCTCCTGGCGATCATGCCGACCCTGTTGTCGGTCGCGCTCGTTCTGGGTCTGATGGGATGGCTCAGAATCAAGCTCGACATGGCCACGGCGCTCGTGGCGAGCGTCGCGCTGGGGCTCTCGGTCGACGACACGTTTCACTGCCTCTTGCAATATCACCGCCAGCGCACGCAGCGGTTTCGGCAACGGCTTTTCGAGAGCTATCGCGTCAGCGGGCCGGGCGTGGTTCTCTCCAGCGTGGCCGTGGCCGTCGGCTTCGGGGCGCTGCGCGCCAGCGAGTTCGAGCCGTTCGTCAATTTCGGAACCATGGTCGGCATCGCGACCGCCGGCAGCACGCTCGGGAACCTCATCCTGCTGCCGGCCTGCCTGACGCTGGGCGACCGCTGGCGGCATGGCGTCAACAAGACAGCAGACTCCGCGGACGTCCCGCATACCCAGCTCGTCGAGAGCACGACGCTCAAGCCCCGCGAAACCAACGCCGAGCATGACGCTCGATGAGCGAGTGAAACGCCGCGCCGCACGCGGTCGGGTTCGATGATCCGAGCCCGGCAGCGCGTTCTTCTCCCCCATGAGACGCTCTGGTCGGCTCGGCTCTCCGCAACACGCAATCATTCGCGGCGAGACGGTTCCCGGCCGGCGTTCGATCGGGGCCGTCGACCTCGATTCGCCGGGCAATCGACGGCTTCGGCATTGACCCAATTGTGAAAAAACGTTGGTTCGCTGTCATGATTCCGGGCTGAGGGATAAGTAATTAGAAGAACAAGTCAAGTCCAAGATCGGGTCGGGTGCGATATGGACCATCGGAGAACCGAAGCAACGCGAGCTCTGGACGCTCGCGCAACCGGCGGTCTCAGCGTTTATAGGATCTCTGGTTCGGGAGATTCGAGATCGCGACGATATCTTACAAGATGTGGCGGTCGCATTCATGACGTCCTTCGCCTCGTATGATCACTCGCGGCCGTTCATGGCATGGGTGATCGGGATCGCACGCAACCAGGTGTGTCTCTATCTTCGCAAGAAGAATCGGGATCGGCTGATCTTCGATCCGGCCACCATTGACCGGATCGGACAGGCATTCGCCGAGCTCCAGCCGCGCGACATCCGCATGCTCGATTACCTGGAAGAATGTATGCAGTCTCTCGAAGGCAACGCCAGTAAACTATGCGAGCTGCGCTACGAGCGCGACATGAAACCGGCATCAATTGCGCCTCGTGTGGGCATGTCGGCGAATGGCGTTGCCAAGGCTCTTCAGCGAATCCGCGAAATGTTGCGAGAATGCGTGGAGAAGAAAGCCGCCATCGACGGCTTCTGAATATGACCAACGAATCGAACAATCTGGTGCATGGCTATCTCGATGGCCAGCTTTCCGACGAGCAGATCCGGCAGTTGAACGATTGGATCAAGCAAGATCCGCGGAACGCGCGAGAGTTCGCCGCATACGCGCTATTGCACGATCGGCTGCACGACGAGTATCAGTCGCGGGCCGTCCTCGAGTACAACCGGCTTGACGAGTTGACACCGAAAGTCATGAATTTCCGATGGCGGCGCTTCGGTCTCGGGGCGGCCATCTCGATCGGTATCGGGCTCGCGGTCGTGGTGTCGTGGGCCGCTCGACGTGGGCAAGGCAACGACGTTGCTTCGCTGGTCGAGGCTCGGGGTGTTGTCTGGGGTGAAGGGCAATTGCCAATCGCCGTGGGGACGCGGCTCGGCCAGCGCGAGATCCGCTGTGCGTCGGGCACGCTCAAGCTCGTGTTCGACGTCGGAGTGCGAGTTTCCGTGGACGGGCCGGCCGACTTGCGGATTCTCTCGAACATGCACGTGCTCGCCCTCCGCGGCCGGATCACGGCCCACGTCGACGGCCGGGCCAAGGGGTTCGCCATCGAGACCCCGACGACACTGATCGTCGACCAGGGCACCGAGTTCGGAGTCGAGATCGATGCGACCGGCCAGACGGGTGTCGTCGTCTTTCAAGGTCTCGTCGACCTCACACGTTCGGGGCCAGCCGACCTCCAGGGCCCTATCCAGCATCTGGGCCAGGGTGAAGGGGTGCACGTCGGTAACGCTGGCCGGCTGAGCCGGATCGTATCCGTCGAGCGACGCCCCGGCGACGACGAATGGGCGACCGGGCCCGCGTCCGACCAGGGCGCCGTCATCCGCGCGGTGCGCGACAACATTCGGGGACTTGACAGCTCGAAGTTTTATCAAATCGTCAGTCGCGGCCTGGGCGAAGACGCGCCCGCGTACGTCGATCGCACCCATCAGTGGAATGGACTCGATCAGCAGGGGCTTCCCGCATTTCTCCGCGGCGCCGATTACATCATGCCGTTCAATGACGACAAGTGGATCCGGGATCTGTCGATTACCGTGGAAGTAGCGCGAGCCGCCACCCTTTACGTGTTTTACGACACTCGCCTGCCGACTCCCAAATGGCTCTGCGAGCGTTTCACTAATACTCATGTTTCGATCGGGCTTGATGAGGGGCATTGGCCAACCAGCCCGCCGCGGTCTGTGGGTCGAGGCCCCGGCGTGAGTGTCGACACCGTGTTCTCCGTATGGCGACGCGAGGTCGGCCCGGACGAATCGATCAATCTCGGCGCGATGGAAAACGGCGGCCCTCACGCGATGTACGGAATCGCTGCTGTATCACGCCCCTGAATGGGGCTGTGCGAGCCGGCCGCGCCATCGACCGTTGCGCTCGACGAACATCTTCCGTCATGTGCATGTGAACGTCTCAACCCGTTGTCGGGCCCGTGAGAGGTCCGTCGCCACGTCATCTTTTTTCAGAGGAGAGTCTCCAATGCGCCGTCCTGGATTCACACTGATCGAGCTCCTGGTTGTCATCGCCATCATCGCCGTTCTGATCGCGCTACTGCTTCCGGCCGTACAGGCGGCTCGTGAGGCAGCCCGACGGTCTCAGTGTACTAACAACCTGAAGCAAATCGGGCTGGCCATGGCCAATTACCAGAGTAGTAACAGTTGTTTGCCCCCCGCCCATGTCGGGTACAACTGGAATGACTGGTCGGCCACATCGATGATGCTGCCGGCTCTGGAACAAGCCAATCTCTTCAACGCGATCAATTTCTCGTCCGGTTTCGCCAGCCCGGCCACTCCGCAGAACCAGACCGTCTTCAACGCCAAGATGAATGTGCTGCTCTGCCCTTCCGATCTCGATCGGTTGACGAACGGCACCGGCCACACCAACTACCCGATGTGCGCAGGGTCAGAAGCCTACACGATCAAGTACGGCGACAATTTCCGCGGGGTCGGGATGGACCTGGGACAGCAGGGAGGAATCAGCGGGCACATTGATTATCGAGACATCCTCGATGGGACGAGCAATACCATCAGTTTCAGCGAGCGGGTCAAAGGGGTCGACTCGGGACTGGATCCCCTGACTCCCACGTCGAGCGTATCCAACACGAATAACTGGTACCCCAATGACAGCCCGCTGGTCGACTATGCCTCGTGTATCACGCTCTACCCCACACTCGCGAATCTGGCCAACATGTCGCTCTCGGGTAACTCCGCGAGCACGGATAGCACGATGGGGAGCTACTGGCACATGGGCCTCGGACGCACCGGCGGTATTTTTACTTGTATCATGACGCCAAACACATGGAGCTGCGTCACTAATAATCAGGACATGAACGGCTGCCTTCTGACCGCCAGCAGCCGGCACCCGGGAGGAGTCAACGCCGGGTTCTGTGACGGCTCGGTGAAATTCATCAAGAACTCGATCAACTACCTGAGCTGGATGGCCCTTGGAACCATCGCCAACAACGAGGTCGTCTCGTCCGATCAATATTGATCGATCGAACGCCACTACCGGGGCTGTTTCCTGTTCGACGCGCTTTGTGTCAGAAAGGAGCTGATCGCGATGAATGCCGCTCGACGAACGATCGTGTGTCTGGGGGCTCTTGGCTTTGCCATGTGCGGCTGTACCGATTCCGACTTCAAGTATCAACATGCGAAGGTGCACGGAAAGGTGACCTACAAGGGAAAACCCGTCCCCTTTGGCTCGGTCGTTTTCATCCCGACCGAAACGCCCAAGGACGGACCGTTGCAACCTGCCTCCGGTTCGATCAGCCCGGATGGGACCTACGAACTCGAGTCGCAATCGACTTCCGGCGCCATCCTTGGTGAGCACAAGGTCGTGGTGATCGCGATCCAGGGTGCGAAACAAACCCAGCACCCTGAGTCGTCGAAAATCGCCGACGCCCCGCCGGCGCCAGCCAAGGGATCGAAAGACGTTCAGTTCAATTCGGTGATTCCCAAGAAATATAGTGATCCGTCGACCACCACCTTGACTCGCCGGGTTGAGCCCGGCGAAAACACGATCGACATCGAGCTGTAGAATGGTCAAATCGTCTCGCTGGTCGCGACGACGTCTGGAGCACCCCTGACATGGCGCGTACTCCCGGCGTCGTCGTGGCGATTTCGCTCTCGGCCCTGGGCGCGGCGGGTCTTGGAGTCTGGTTCGTCACCAGAGCCAATGCGGTCGCGCCCCGTTCGCACTCGGCGGCGCCGACCGCTTCGCCGGTCGCGGGCGAACTCGATCCCGAGATCCCACCCGGCGTTCGGATCGACTTCGACGACGTGGCCGAGCGGGCGGGCCTTCGCTTTCGCCATTTCGACGGACGCGTTGCGCAGCCGTACTTGATGGATACAACGGGTCCTGGCCTGGCCTGGCTCGACTACAACTGCGACGGTCTGTTTGACCTGTTCCTGGTCCAGGGCTCCGCCATCGTCGGGCCGCCGCCCACGCCACCACCAACGAGCAGGCTCTACCGCAACGAGGGGGGCGGCCGGTTCCGCGACGTGACCGAAGCCCTGTGCATCGCCCCAGTCGGCTGCGGCCAGGGCGCGGCCGTCGGCGACATCGATAACGATGGCGACCCCGACCTCTTCGTGACTTTCTACGGCAAACCGAACGAGCTTTACCGCAACGAGTCTGGACAACGTTTCGTCGAGGTCGGGGCCAGTGCTGGCGTGGCCTCGCCGCCGGCCGGTCGGCGGGGGCCGAACTGGGCCACAAGCGCCGCATTTCTCGACTACGACGCCGACGGATATCTCGACCTGTTCGTCTGCAATTATGTCGAAATTGACCCGGACAGGTATCCGATCTGCAAGACGTTTTGTTCCCCGCATGAGTTCAAGCCTTCGGCCTGCACGCTGTACCGGAACCGGCGAGACGGCACCTTCATCGATGTCGAGCCCCGAGGCCGGAATCGATACGCCCGAGGCGAAGGCGCTCGGCGTGGTGACCCTTGACCTCGACGATGACGGGCGAACCGACATTTTCGTTGCGAACGACGAGATGCCCAACTTCTTCTTCCGGAATAAGGGGGGCGGTCGTTTCGAGTCGCGAGGGCTGATCGGCGGCTGTGCGATCAATTCATCGGGCAGTACCCAGGCTTACATGGGCGTCGACGCCGATGACGTCGATGGCGACGGCCAGCCGGATCTTTACGCGACGGCTTACGCCCGCGAGACCGATACACTTTTTTTGAACCTGGGGGGCGGTCAGTTCCTCGACGCCACGCGCGGCAGCGGGCTCGCGACGCCTAGCTGGTATGGGCTTGCCTTCGGGATCTGCTTCCTCGATGCCGATGCCGACGGGTTTCTCGATATCTTCGTCGCCAACGGGCACGTCGATGCGAATGTCGACAAGCTGGGCGATCCCGACAACACGTTCCGCCAGCGGGCCCAATTCTACCGCAACCTCGGAAGGGGGCGATTCCGCGACATTTCGCGGGGGGCGGGGCCGTATTACCAGTTGCCGCGTGTCGGCCGAGGAGTCGGGGCGTGCGACTACGATAACGACGGGCGGATGGACCTGGCTGTTGCCAACAGCGGAGAACCCACGGCTCTGCTTCATAACTGCTCGATCACACCCCATCACTGGGTTCGCATCGAATTGCGGGGGACGACGAGTAACCGCGATGCCATCGGGGCTCGGGTCACGCTCTGCTCTGACGACGGCCGGCGAATCGTCCGGCATAGGAAGGGGGGCGGAAGCTACCTGTCGGCCAGCGATCCTCGCCTGCTCATCGGAATCGGAGCGGCGACACGCGTCGATAGCGTCGAGGTTCGATGGACCTCGGGGCTCGAAGAGCGACTCGGCCCGATCGCCGCGGACCGGGGCTACCTGATCGTCGAAGGGTCGGGCCGAATCGAGCAAAGCCCATGAGTGTTCGCGTTCCGTTCATGCCCATACGCTTTGCAATGGCCAGCGGCCGCATGCGAACGCTCGCGGTCGCTCTCGTCACAACTTCGGGGCTCGTCGCCGCGGCAGCCTGCATGCTGACTCGTTCAGACTGGTGGCTGGCGCCCGTTCGTCAGGCCGAGCGGCGCTCGACGCCGGCGATCTCTCCAGGGCTCGCGCGCTCCTCACCCGGGTGATACGCGACGAACCGCGCCAGTCACACGCGAGGCTGCTTTACGCCCGGTTGTTACGACTCTCGGGCCGACGTCAGGATGCGGACGTCGCGCTGGGACAAGCCATGGAGATGGGAGCACCCGAGGCGAGCCTGTGGCGCGAGTATGGGTTGCTCATCGCGGCCTCTGATTTTCGCAAGGCCGAACCGATCCTCCTCCGCGCGTCAAAGGCGCGCTCCGATGATGTCGAGGTTTTGCCGGCGCTGGCCGACGGTCTGTCGAGCCAGGGGCGCTGGCCGGATGCCGCCGACTTTTACTCGCAATGGCTGCGCTGCGAACCCAACCGCATCGAAGCGCTCCTGGGCCGCTCACGAGCGCTCGTGCAGGCCGGTCAATCGCTGGGTGCCGTGTCGGAGCTCCAGGCGATCCTCGCCCGCGAGCCCGACAACTACGAGGCGACGCTCCTTCTCGCCAATTGCTACTTGAGCAATGCCGACATGGGCCGGGCCGCGCCCGAACTGGAAAGATGCCGCCGCCTTCGCCCCGATCGCCCCGAGCCGCTGACCGGCCTCGCTGGTTGCGCCATCGAACAAAACGATCTGGATCGCGCCCGCGAATTCCTGAATCAGGCCGTCGCTCTCGACCCGTCGCATATCCCTGCCCTGATCGCACGCGCCAACCTGACGTTGAATCTCCGCCAGTATGCTCTCGCGCTCACCGATTACGAACGCGTCGTCACGCTCGACCCCACGAACAAGCAAGGCCATATGCACCTGGCTCAGCTCTTCGAGAGGACGGGTGATCCGAAACGAGCCAGAGAGCACGAGCAGGCCTTTCGGACGCGGCAAACCGCGCAGGAGGACCAGTTTCGCACGCTCCGCGGATTGCGCTGACGGCACGGGCTCTGGCCGCCGCCCCCTCCGGGACGCTTCCTTGACTCGCACCTTCTCACGGCCCTGGGGCGATTACTTGACGAGCGCCAGCGAGGCGGTTCCGGTCGCGCTGGCGACGCTGCTCGAACTGTAGGTGACAACCGCTTTCGCGTTATTCTCGACACGCATCGTATCGACGATGATCTGCGAGCCGATGTAGAGGTTCTGGCTGGCATAACCGGTGATGTCGAAGTACGAGCTGGGTGCATAGATCGTTCCCGTGAGCGACAGCTTCGACTGGTTGTTGCCGAACTGAACCTCCGACGTGTTTTTTGCATCGACATAGAAGAGCACGCCCGCGTACGTTCCGCTCGACGGCGCGGACAATGTGACGGACGTGGCGCTCTGGATGCTTACGGCCATCGACGATGTCGATGCCGTCGGGGATAGATAAATCGTCACGCCGGAGCCGGAAAGGGTTGCGGCGTTGGCCGCGTAAAAATAGCCGCCGTCGATGTAGTACGTTCCCGAATTCATCGTCACGGTGGAGTTTCCAATATTGACACCGTTGGAATAGTAGCCCGGCTTCATCGTGTAAGTGCCGCCGTTGCCCGTCGAGTAATTGGCGTAAGTTCCGAGCGCTTTGGCCGCGGTGATCGACGGAGCCGAAATGGGTGGCGACGCGTTTGCGAGCGGGTCTTTGACATAGCTGCCAGCCGACGGCTTCGACGGACTGACGGTGCCCGTTCCATAAGCTTGCAAGTATGTTCCGCCCACGACCGCGATCGAAGGCGCGACAATCGATCCCATATTCGCGACGCCCAGGGCACCCGAAGAGCTGGTCACCGCGGCGTTCGAATTCACCTGGATGCCTCCTCCAGTCGACGTCAGACTGGCACTTCCAGTGATGTACAGGGCGTTCGCCGCGGTCTTATCGAGCACGATGATCGACGATGTGGAATAGGGCGAAGACGAGGCACTCGTCGCGCGGGCCGTCGCGCTGGCCTGCGCCGACATGTTTCCCTTGCCCCAGAGCGCACTGAACGTCCGCGGACGTGTCGAGGTCGCGGTGACGGCGATATAGCCGGTCTGCGGCTGTGTGACGTTTGCCGTCGTGACCGTGATGTTGTGTTGCGTACCGGCATTGGCCGCCGCCGTCTGGGCCGCGCTGAAATTCGAGCCGTTGTAGATCGCATACGCACCCGCCAGGGCCGCGGCCTCGGCGGCGGTCTGGGCCTGTTGCTTCTGCATGTACATCATGCCCGCATCCAGACTCAGAGCCGACACGCCGATGATGATCGGAAGGACAAGCGCCACCATCGCGGCCACTGTTCCAGCGCGTGACGTCCAGGGAAGGCGGCTTGAACGTAACATCGTCAACGGTCTCCTCGACGGCCTCGAACTGACGAAACACGAAACGACCGAAATCATCTCAGTACACGACGGGCATCGTCGATGAGACAGTCATCGTACTCGAGCTCTTGAACACACCTTCGGGCACCCAGGTATAGGTGAGCTGAACGGTCACCGTCGACACGGTGCTCGTCGTGGGCGGACTGGGGTTCCAGGTCACGGTGCAGCCGAGATCCGTGCTACTCTGGAGCCCGACTGTCAGCGGTTTCACGTACGCGAGCACTGTCGAGCTCGTCGCATACGCCTGACCCGATTCCGACGCATAAGTCGGCCCGTGCACCGAGGCATAACGCGCTCCCTCGCGGGCGACGGCCTGGAGCTGCTCGTAACGAAAAACGCCCAGCCCCAGCACAATCGTTCCGATCAAGAGAAGCATGGTCAGCGGATAGACCACGGCCGCCTCGACGGCCGTCACACCACGCCGGTCACGCCGTCGACATGTTCGTCTCAACATACGATTTTCATCTCCGTTCCTTCGCCGCGATCGAATCTCAAACTTCACTTGATGGCTTGCTGACCGGCCGCATAAGGCATCGTGGCCGATTGTGACAGGGTCATCGACGATGGGATCGCGGGGAACCGTTTCAACGCGCCCAGGGAAATCAAGTTGTAAGTCGTGGTCACGGTGACGGTGACCGTGTTATTCGTCGCACTGGCCGGCGAGGTCGCCGTGGCGCTGACGGTCATGCCCTTGGGCACGTCGGCATTGACCGCCACCGTGAGGCTCGTCCAGCTCGAAGGAAGTGAAAAGCCGGCTTTACCGTAGAATTCGTAGAGTGCGCCGTTACGCGCACAATCCTGAAGTGCGACCTGCACAAAAGTGATTCGCGCGAAATCGACGGTGCTCATCCCACAGAACAGCAAGAGAGGCAACAGCACGGCCAGCTCGACGGCGGCGGCGGCACGCCGTGGCGACCGCTTTTGTCGGGTGCGATTGTTCGTCGTTATCATGTGCGTATCACACTTCTCTCATGCGCCGACCTCACGAAAATCCTCGTCCTCTAAAACAGATCTAGGCCACAATCGCCTCGGGGGCCAATCTTGGCCCACTTTCATTCCGTGGCCGCGCACCTTGTTGACCCAGGTCAACGATCCGTGGTGGCCCCGTTCACGGCAATTTGGTTCGCGCCAGTCAATTGAACGCCGGTTCGCACGCCGGATGAAGTTCGGCGATTCGAGGCGTCGCGAAGCCCCAACCGGCTGACCCGCCCGCTGAACATGAACAGCAGCTGTTCGGCGCCGGTGTTTCGCGATCGAACGCGACGGCACGACACCGCCGCATGCCTCCGGACGGCGAAGCGGTGTGAGCTGGCGGAGCGTGGGTCGGCTTCGGCAGGCTTTGCTTACATGCCAAGTCCGTCGATCAAGAACGGCAAGTCGATCTCGGGATAGACGGGGTAAGAATTCAAAAGATTTCTGGCGCGGGTCTGCGCTGAGACTCGACCGACGAGTCGAGCGTATATTTCGTCTTGTCGAGCGTGCCCGACTTCGATTTGCTCGGCTTGATGTTCTTGAGAACAGCGCCACGATCGACGCGATTTCGCGCATTTCGGTTTCGCCCATACCCAGCGTGGTCACGGCGGCCGTGCCAAACCGGAGGCCGCTGGTGTACCACGGCCCATTCGGGTCGAACGGAATCGGATTGCGGTTGAGCGTGATCCCGCATCGGCGAACGGCGTCCTCGGCCTGCCGCCCGGTTATGCCGTGGGTCGACGCGACGTTCAGCACCAGAAGATGATTGTCGGTGCCGCCGGTCAATACGTTGAGCCCTTCGCGCACAAACGCCTCGGCGAGAGCCCGTGCATTGGCGACGATCTGATGAGCATACGTCGAGAATTCGGGCCGTAACGCCTCGGTAAACGCCACGGCCTTCGCCGCCATGACATGGGGCAGGGGCCCTCCCAGAACGAGTGGGCAGCCGCGGTCGACGTGTTCTTTGAGTCCCTCGGTGCTCAAGACCAGGCCCCCACGAGGCCCGCGCAGGGTCTTGTGCGTTGTTGTCGTGGCGATATGCGCGTGGGGGATCGGGTCGAAATCACCCTGGAGGACCTTGCCGGCGACAAGCCCGGCAAAATGGGCCATATCCACCATGAGCACGGCACCAACCCGATCGGCGATCTCGCGCATCCGCGCGTAGTTGATGTTCCGCGAATACGCACTGAAGCCGGCCAGCAAAATCAGGGGCTTGATTTCGATGGCCTGTTTCTCGATCGCGTCATAATCGAGCAGGAACGACTCCCGATCGACCACATAACCATGCGATTCGAACATTTTTCCCGATGAATTGAGCCGGTATCCGTGAGTCAGATGGCCCCCGCAGGCCAGATCCAGGCCCAGCAGTCGCTGGTTTCCCAGCGCCTGGCGCACGGCATTCCACTGCGGATGGGTCAGCTTGTTCCAATCCGCTGGAACGAGCGCTTCGACGCTCTCGGATCCGAGGATCTCGGCCATCTTGGGAAGCTCGACCCGGGCGCGGAGGATCGCCCAGAAGGCGACCAGGTTGGCGTCGGCACCGCTATGGGGCTGGGCGTACGCGTGGTGTGCCCCAAAAAGTGCACGGGCTCGCGTGTTGGCCAGGTCTTCGATCGAGTCGACATTGTCACAACCCGCATAGAAGCGATGGTGCGGGATGCCCTCGGCGTACTTGTCGGTCAGAAGGTTGGCCATCGCACACTGGGTCGCCAGCGACGAGAAGTTTTCGCTGGCGATCATCTTTATGTTCTGGCGCTGGTCGGCGAGCTCACGCACGATTGACCGAGCGACATCAGGCGCCACGCGGCTCACGCACTCGAGATTCGCCAGATACGCCATGAAGCCAGGCGAGATCGCCGCGGGGTCTCGGTTTGCCAGGTACGCTTCAATCAAGGAATTCGGCATATATGCGGCTCGAATCGTAAAGGGAGGTCGACGCGGCGACCAGGCGCCGCCGTGTCTTGCGCGACTGCCAGCGTTTCTTGATCGGTCATTCCCGATCATGCGGCACGCGAGTCGTCACGTCGCTATAATGACGTTCCAATATCGTTGGTGATTGTAACGGCCAGGGTCGACCTGGCTCAAGTGATGCTGCCGTGGGGGATCGTGATGGCACTCGAGTTTGCGCCGGGGAAAACGCCAATCGGCTGGATCGGCACGGGCGTGATGGGCTCGTCGATGTGCGGCCATTTGATCAATGCGGGCTATCAGGCGACCGTCTTCAACCGCACGGCCGCGAAGGCCCAGGCGCTCGTCGACAAGGGGGCCAAGTTCGCATCATCGCCGCGCGCGGTTGCGGAAGCCTCCGACGTGGTCTTCACGATCGTCGGCTATCCGCACGACGTGCGCGAGGTGACGCTCGGCAACGACGGCTTGCTCGCGGGCTCGAAGCCCGGAACCGTGCTCGTCGACATGACCACGAGCGA
Organism: uncultured Planctomycetota bacterium; assembly: GCA_963818265.1. Lineage (GTDB taxonomy): Bacteria > Planctomycetota > Planctomycetia > Isosphaerales > Isosphaeraceae > CAWFRS01. Next base: position 103,772 of record CAWFRS010000003.1, read on the forward strand.
GCCGGCCCTGGCGATCGAGATTGACCAGGCGGCCGCCGCCAGGGGCGTGCATACCGTCGATGCCCCCGTATCGGGTGGCGATGTCGGCGCCAAGGAGGCGCGCCTGTCGATCATGATCGGCGGCAATAAAGACGTCGTCGACGCGCTTCGGCCCCTCTTTGAAATGATGGGCAAGACTATTGTCCACCAGGGGCCCGCCGGTGCCGGCCAGCACACCAAGATGGTCAACCAGACCTTGATTGCCTCGAACATGATCGGCGTCTGCGAAGCGCTTCTCTACGGCTACAAAGCCGGACTCGATTTAAACCTCGTGCTTCAAAGCGTCTCCACCGGCGCGGCCGGCTCGTGGAGTCTGAGCAATCTGGCGCCGCGGATGATCGCCGGCAACTTCGAACCGGGCTTCTTCGTCGAGCACTTTCTCAAGGACATGCGGATCGCGCTGGCCGAATCGGCAAGAATGAAGCTGAGCCTGCCGGGCCTCGCGCTGGCCGAACAGCTTTACCGGGCGGTCGACGCGCAAGGTTATGGCCGCAAGGGAACTCACGCGTTGATGCTCGCTCTGGCTGAACTCGCGGCCGTCGATTGGAAACCCGCAGTCGGTTAAGAACGACTCGGGAGTCGGATTCGATCATTCCGGAGCTTGGTCGCCTGGCTTCTCGCTTTTGGGCACGTCGGGCTTGGCGAAGTCCGGCAACGGGTCGTTCCAGATGTGATGGTTGAACCAGGCGAGGTTGTGCTGGGCGACGGCACGCACCGACCGCGGTTTCGTGATCCCGTGGCCGTAGCCTTTGTAGACCACCATCTCAACTTTGACGCCGCGGTCTTCCAGCCCCTGGCGCAACTCGTAGGCATTGGCGATCGGCACCCGGCGATCGTTTTCGCCGTGCTGGATCAGGGTCGGCGTCCTGGCCTTCTGGATGTACGACATGGGCGAGGTTTTTTGGTAGATGCCCGGATCGGCGATCGGATCCTTGCCGAGATACTGGATCGTGAATGGAGTGATATCCGTGTTGTAATAATACGTCGCCCAGTTGGAGATTCCCGCCCCGACCGAGACGGCCGCGAAGCGATCTGAAGAGGCGGTCAAGAATGCGGAGATGTAGCCCCCCTGGCTCCAGCCCATGCAGCCGACCTTGGCGGGGTCGACATAACCCAGCTTGATCAGATGGTCGACCCCCGATAGCACATCCCAGGCATCGCCAACGCCAAGGTTGCCGACGTTGAGCTGGCGGAATTTCTCACCGTAGCCACTGCTGCCGCGGTAGTTCACACGCAACACAAGAGCTCGCGCCCCGTCCAGATATCGGCCGGATAATAGCGGGTGCCCAGCAGCCTGGGACGATCAATGCCCGTCGGACCGCCATGAATGAGACACAGGAGGGGCCGCTTTTTTGTAGGATCGAAATCGGCGGGCTTGGTGAGCACGCCTTCGATCAACGTACCGTCGTGACTCCGCCACGAGATGACTTCGGGTGTTCCCAGCGTGAACGGCTTGATCTGGGCGGTCATGTCGGTCAGCTTGCGCGGGGAGAAATGCGCAACGTCGGTGACGAAGACCTCACTCAGCGCGGTCGGTGATTCAGATGTATAGGCCATTGTGCGGCCGTCGCGAGTGAGAGAAAAGTTCCAGGCCATCAACCGATCGGGGCTCGTGATGCGAGTAAACTTGGCGGTGACCGGATCAACGCGGAACAGATGAGAGGCGGTTTTCTCGGATCCGGCGAAGTAGATTCCGTCCGGCTTCCAGTCGATCAAGAACGGGGTTTCGTCGAACGCGTCTGTCACGGAGCGCGGACTGCTGCCACCGCCGGCCGGGACCACGGCGATGCGGCTGTTGCTGTGATAGAAGTCTGGCTTGCCCATCGCCGATTGGAACGCGATTTGTTTGCCATCGGGCGACCAGCGCGGCTCGAGATCGGGGCTGGGTTGGGCCACGATTTTTTTCACCGTGCCGTCGGCCAGGTTGAGAACATGGATGTCCGCCGTGCCACTCTGGATCATGTCAGGGTTATGACTGGCGTCGAAGGCAATCTTCGAAGCATCGGGCGACCACGAAAATCGGTCGACGCTATAGTCCTGTCCTTTTGTGTGCTGCTTGCCGGCCTGGGGGGCATTCATCGCTTCGGCGACGTCAACGGTCCAGAGGTGTTGATACTCGTATTCCTTGCGAACGACCGCGAAATCGCCGAGGTGCTCTTTACGGTTCTTGGCTTCCTCTTTCCTTGATGGCGCGGCGGTGAAGGCAATCGTCTTGCCATTGGGTGACCAGGCGAAGTCACCGACGCCATTCTCGGCCTTGGTGAGCGGAACCGCCTCGCCGCCGTCAGGTGGGATCGCGAAGATCTGGTTCTTGTCGCCAGCGCGATCGCTGGTAAAAGCGAGCAAGCGGCTATCGGGCGACCACGCGACATTGTCGGCCGACTTCTCGCCACGGGTGAGCTGATACGTGCGGCCGGTGGCGAGATCCGCAATCCAGATATGACTGATAAATGCGTCGACTTTGAAATCGGTCTGGCTCACGGTATAAGCGACCCATTTCCCGTCCGGCGAGATGGCGGCACTCTTGACTGACTTGATCATGAGCAGCTCGTCGACCGTGGGCACGCGGCCCTTCTCGCCGGCCGCCGCGGGCGATTCGACCAGGCCAAGTGAAAGCATGATGAAGATGACTGAGCGTTGGCTCAGGGCCATGCTGAACTCCTCGTGAAGACCGAACTGCCGAGAGCGATTGCGTCTCAGCGAAGATGTTTCAGAAACCAATCGAACGCAATCAGGGGAGCAAACGAGATTATCCAGCATCATGGGTGATGAGTCGAAGGACAAGTCTTACTGATGAGAGATTCAGCCAAAAGAAGGCGCGAGAAAAAAGGGGTCAGAGACAAAAGGGATGATGGACTTTCCCCAAAAAGTAGAATGATTCGGTTCCCGCATTCCCATTCCCGCACTTGACCCGTTCCCGCATTCTCCGAGGCCGACGTGGCATGGCGTCGCAAACGCGGACGCTTCAGACCGAACATTTCGTGTCATTCGATCCACGACGACATCGCATTCTTCCGCGCCGGCGATCGCAATAAGCCCTGGCGTCGAGCGCAGGAAGGTCTATCGAAAATGAGCAATGCCGATGAGGCCGGTGTGAACAGGCGCAGCTCAATGTGTTGGCCTTGCCCGCAATCGCGGATCGTGTTAGGGTCCGCTCGTGACAAGTGACTCTGCCAGGACACCAGGGTTTTGCTCGCAATGACAGGGAGTTAGACATCGATGGACCGATGTAACGTGTTAGTTCTGGGTTTCCTTGCCGCGACTGGCGTCTTCGTCGCGATGGACGGACGGGCCGAGGGCTCGGCCGTGATTACGTTCGAGGATACCCACACGGCCGCCGAGCAACCGCTTTACAACGGCTACGGCGGACTCGACTGGCAGAATGTCGAGACGATGAACACGGACTGGTGGGTCAGCGACCGCGACCCCATCAATGGCTATGTGAACGGGGCCACCTCGCCACCGACCGTGGCGTGGGTGCCGGTTGACGCGCCCTTTGTTGATAGGGCCACAGCCACAATCAGCAGCTCAACACCATTCGCGTTTGAGAGTGCCGAATTGACCTCGGCATGGAACGACAATCTCGTGCTCAAGGTCATCGCCTACTTGAATGGGCAGGTTGTCGGCTCGCAGACGGTTACTCTGAATCCATCAGGTCCGACGCTAGTCAACTTCGACTTCGCGAAGGTCGATACTGTGCGTCTTTCGGCCTCTGGCGGCACGTACGATCCGGCTTTCAACAGCTCGCCCGGCAGCGCTCCGGCGCCGATATGGGTCATGGACGATGTGACCGTGGGCGATCCAGGAACCGTTACCACGGGGTCGCCGTCCCCCGGACCGCCGTCCCCCGTCCCGGAACCGTCGGGGTTTGCTATCGCAGGTCTACTGGCGGTGGCCGGGTGGTTCTATCGCAATCGGAAGTGTTAGAGATCGCGCCCGGGGAAACGCAGCGACACAAGAACAAGCACTGGAAAAACGTTTGCGGCCATGACTTTGCCGTCGGATATTGCCTGTTTCATTTCCCTTATTCAGATGGACTCAAATCACGCTCGCCGGAAACGGCTCAGTGATCGTTCACACCTGGCGCTCAGAGGCCCATTCGCACAAACCTCGTGCGGGGTCGAGTCTGCCGCGCCGCATTGATGCCGGCGTCGCTCACCGCCGTATGGCCGACCGCGATCTGCTCGCACGATTTCAGACCTGTCAGATGGCCCACGCCGGCGTCCGTAATGTGCGTCCCCTCCACAAAAAGCAGCGACAGCTTGTTGAGACTGGCGAGATACGGGAGTCCTGCGTCACTCACCGACGTATGGTTTAACCAAAGATTCTCCAGGTTCGTGAGCCCGGCGATATGACTCAACCCGGCGTCGGTAATCGGTGTGCCGTCCAGGTTGAGATGAGTCAAGCCCTTGAGATCCCGAAGGTGAACAAGGCCGGCGTCGGTGATCCGGGTATGCCCGAGATAAAGTTCCTTCAACTGAGTCAGGCCGGCGAGGGGCGCCAGGCCGGCGTCATCAATCGGACCCCACGGGAGGCTCAACGACTGCAGCCCCGTCATATGCCGGATCGGCGAGAGGTCGCAGACTCCGTTGCGTCCAATATTCAAGATTTTGAGACGAGTCAAGCCCTGCAGCGATGCGAGCCCCGCCGATGTGATCCGCGGGGAGTGGATCGAGAGCGTCTCCAGGTTGACGAGCCCGCTCAGGTGAGCAAGCCCGGCATCGGTGATTTCCGGTTCCGTGCCCGCGAGCTGCAGCCAGCGCAACGAGGTAAGGCCCTTCAAGGCGCCGAGATCGGCGTCGGAGGTCGGGCCCAAGGGCAGCTCCAGCCGTTCAAGACGGGTCAGCGCCGAGAGGTGCTTCAGAGCCGCGCCGCTGCCGCCAGTGAAGCTCAGATCCAGGTCTCGCAGCGCGGTCAGTCCGCTGAGATGGGCCAGCCCCGCGTCGGTCACGCCCTTGGAGCCGTTGAGGCTCAACCCCTGGAGGCCGCTGAGCTCTCCCACTCGGCCCATCAGGCTGTCATCTCCCCGAGCCCCTTGCCCGCCGCTGAGCTCGACCCGTGTCACTCGGTAGAATACATCGGGGCCGAGCCGGTCGAGAAGCCATCGCGGCACGCGCGGTTTACCTGACGGGACGTGCTTCCCGTCCTTATACTGCCACTCATAATAAACCGAGCCCCCCGCATGCCTTATGGCTTCCGCGGCATCGCGCTGGAGGCGAACGCGGTAGATCATCCAACCCAGTGCGCCCCCGATGATGAGAACGACAACCATGAGTCCTCGCAGACTCGTGCGGAACCGACGTCGGCGAGGTTCGGGGGCAGGTTGCACAGGAACATCCTGAGATTCCATGAACATGTCTAATTTATAGTTAAGGCTTCAACAGGGCTTTGAACGAGGTGGTCGTGAGTCGCACGAAAGTCGGCCTCGTTAGCTTCTCAAATAGCAGGTCTATTAACAAGAAATCAGACCCGCCCCCCCTGACTGCGCATTTTCTTGATCGGTCGCCAGACCCAACAGAGCGCTCAATCGTTGAACAACCTCGATGGCGTTTGACGGAACTCGATCGACGGCGAATCGTCAAAGGGATTGACGGCTGAATCGTTGATCGGATGAAAGGGAACTTCATTCTCGGTCGGCGTTGCCCGGTGCAACGCCGGTTGCTCCGTCGACCCAGGTTGGTCGGAACGAGCACGTCATCTTCGCCAGTCTTCGCCCTTTGCCCTTGTTCACGTCGGCCGTCCCCATCGAAGGACACCTCTCATGCGTCAACATCCGTCCATTATTTCACCGCATGTTCTGCTTGCGATGCTCTGCGGAACCGCTATCGCTGCCGCGGGTTGCGGGGAGCAAGCCGCCCGGGAAGCGGGGCGTCGCGCAACAAGGGGCTCGGACTTATCGGGGCCCGTCGCGAGACAGTTCACACCTGAGGCCATCGCGTCTTTCAAGTATGCGAAACCGACCGCGACACACACCGGGCCCTCAGCAGTCGGGACACGAGCCAAAGAGACGAAAGAGCCGGCGGAGTTGCCGCGATCGGCCGATGCCGAAGGAATCTCGGGCGAGAGTTATGCGAAAATCGTCGAAAATCCGTTCCGTCAAACCGCAAGTGAACCGCTCTCGACTTTTTCGATCGACGTCGATACCGCGAGCTATGCGAACGTACGCCGGTTTTTGAGCCAGAAAATGCTCCCGCCCAAAGATGCCGTACGGATCGAGGAGATGTTGAACTACTTCTCCTATCACGACGCACCCCCCTCCAGTGCGAGCGAGCATCCCTTCGCGGTCCACACCGAGGTTGCCAGTTGTCCGTGGAATGCCCGCCATCGGCTCGCCCGGGTCGGCATCGCCGCGAAGCCGATCGACCAAACACGGCGGCCGCCCAGCAATCTCGTGTTTTTGATCGATGTCTCGGGCTCGATGCAAGAGCCAAACAAGCTCCCCCTGGTCCAGTGGAGCCTGCGCGCATGGTCGAGCAGCTCGGCGAGAACGACCAGGTCGCCATGGTCGTCTACGCTGGGGCTTCAGGGCTGGTGCTGCCATCGACCTCCTGTATTCATAAAGCAGAGATCATGTCAGCCATAGAGCAGCTTCGGGCCGGCGGCTCGACCAACGGCGGAGCGGGCCTCCAGCTTGCGTATGATGTGGCCACTCAACACTTCATCAAGAATGCCACCAATCGCGTCATCCTGGCCACCGATGGCGATTTCAATGTCGGGGTCTCCAGCGAGGCCGAGCTGATCCGTCTGATCGAAGCTAAAGCCAAGAGCGGGGTGTTCCTGAGCGTACTCGGCTATGGAATGGGAAATCTCAAGGATGGTAATCTTGAGAAACTTGCGGACAGGGGGAACGGCCACTACGCCTACATTGATTCGCCGCGCGAGGCGTACAAGGTCCTTGTCGAGGAAATGGGATCGACACTTGTCGCTGTTGCCAAGGATGTCAAGATCCAGGTCGAATTCAACCCCGCCAAGGTCGGAGCGTTCCGGCTGATCGGCTACGAAAACCGAATCATGGCGCATCAGGATTTCAACGACGATGCCAAGGATGCCGGCGAAATCGGCGCAGGCCATCATGTGACAGCACTTTACGAACTCGTCCCGGCCGGCGACGAAGGTGACATGCCCGGCGTTGATCCGCTCAAGTATTCCAGGCCCGTTACCATCGCTGCCCCGAGCAACGAGTCGTTCAACGTCCGGCTGCGGTACAAACGGCCCGATGGCGATACCAGCCGCCTGCTCGAATACGGCGTGGTCGACCAGGGATCATCGTTTGCCAGGGCATCAGATGACCTCAAGTTCGCCGCCGCGGTCGCCGGTTTCGGGATGCTTTTGCGTGACTCGGTCGACAAGGGAAGCCTCACCTATCCGGGCGTACATGAGATCGCTGAAGCGACGTTGTCTCAAGACCCGTCAGGCTATCGCCGCGAGTTTGTCGCGGCCGTGCATCAGGCGCAGGCGCTGTCCAGACCGTAAAGAAGGGCAATGAGTGTTTCAACCTCCCCGATTCGCCGTTGAAATTCATTGGGGAACCGAAGAGTGCATGCGGGTAGATCAACCACCTCGCACCCGCCGTGGAACCGCCGAAGACGACCGCGGCGGCTACGGCGGCAATCAATATGTCTGGTAACCTGAAGCGCAAGGCCGTGGCGGAAACGGCTGCCCCGAACAAGAAATGCCCATTTCCCTCGCGTTTGACACGCTGGGCCGCCCCGGGCGGGCCGCCGCGCCCGACGACGTTTAACGGCGGCGGGGCTCGGATCGAGTGCGTTTGAGCGGTCGAATCGGTGTTGCGCATGATTCCCGATGCATGGAATGAAGGGCCATTTCGGGCCCGTTCGGAATACCGTCGGACGAAAACTTCGCAATGAAGACCTTGAGGCGTTGCCGCCCGATTGTATAGAATTTGCGTTTCGACTGAGCCGGCAGGCCGTCATCGGCTCCGGCACTCGTGCATCGTTTTGTCATCGATCCTCCAGAGGAGAAAGTATGGCCAGTCGTCGACGAGGTAAGGGACGGCGAAAGTAGGGGCAAGAAGCGCCGGATGCGTAGCCGAATTCGTCATCGTAAGAAGTGACAGGAACGCCTCGGCGTCACGGTGAGGCTCGGCTTTTCTCACCGATTGGCAGGCCGGCGTGGAACAGGAAACGTCAGGCGCGTGCCCGCTACGAGCCGCGGGGCACCCACGCGCGTTGGCGTTGAAATTCAACGTTCAGGGATGGCGAAGCTCCTGCCGCATATTCAGGGTGAACCAGACGGGCGATCGGAAGGAAACGGCCGCTCGAACCCCCCTGGAGTCGCCGTTTCCATGATGGTTTGTCCCGATCGTAATTAGCACCTGGCCGTGCCGGAGGGGGCCTTGCGCGACCGTTCGGCGCCGACGTGCAGGATTGCTGCGTGTTCGGCGCTCTTCGTTCTCACTTTCGGCGTCAGAGACAGAGCCGCAGAGCTCGACGGCGCTACCGCTGCACCCCGATCGACTGTGTTTGCGACCAGCCGTTTCGACATCAACGAGATTCTCAAGCGCCCGTTCACCGCGGATGTTCCGATGGGATGCACGGGCGACCGCGTCTGGGCCACCCATCCGCACGGGTGGGCGTTTCGAGATGATGTTCACTGGATCAATTTCTTACCCTTCGCGGCCTTCGATCTCGAAATTCGTGACGATCGCGGACGCCTCGAGCCGGCCGGAGCGACGTATTACCCCAGCCATATTCATTATGAAGGGGCCGTACGCCGCGAAATGACGGCGGCCGCGTCGTTCACATTTGCCCTCGACCGCGTCGAGAATCCGTTAACAGCTCCGTTCTTGCCCGAAAAACGATGGACCTGCTGGTCGAGCGGTGTGCGCCGCGACTGGTACGAGGTCGATTTCGGCGTCCCCCGGCTGGTCACGGGATTCGACCTCTTCTTCTTTGATGATGCGCCGACCGGCGAGTGCCGGCCGCCCGGGTCATTCGAGGTGCAATATCCCGATGAAAACGCGGGCGGCTGGTCGAGCGTCGTGCCCGAGCGAGTCTTCCCCGACCGGCCCAGGGCCGGCGAAAATCGCGTGCGTTTCGCCCCAGTGCGTGCGAGCCGCTTTCGATTTGTCTTCCAGAACGCGGGAAACCGTTTTTACACGGGTCTTTACGGCGTCGTCCCTGATTTTGCCGACCGAGGCCCCACGATGGCGGCGCCCAACCCGCTCAAAATCGAGTGCGACAAGTTCATCACCGCGACCGACACTCTCGTGTCGATCCTCCGGATTCATAATCCGACCAGCGAACTTCAAACGATTTATGTCGACCCTGTCATCGACCGCGACGATGCCCTCGAATCGTGGCACATGGAAAGCCAGTCGGGCTCGTGGCTTGACGGGGGCGTACCGGTCGTGGGCCACGAACCACGTTCAGTGGCGCTCCGCTACCGCCAGGACGTTTCGGGCAACGCCGTCGATGCGCGATTTCGCTACGCCGTGATCGATCAACCCGCGGTTGAGCTCACGGTTTCGACGGGCGGGCCGGCGGCGAGGATGCGCGACGGCCTTTTCGCCGGGCCGCGGATCAAGCGGACCTCGAACCCCGGCTACAAGGCCTATGCACACCGCATCGCGCCCGGGAAGACGAAGATATTCAAGGCTGTGCTGGAAATGAGGCTCGCCGGCGAAAGGTCCAGCGTCGACGACTGGCTCGTTCCGGCCCGCGATCGCGAGATCATCATCAAACCGGGTGACCAGGACGTTCGCGACATCTTGTCGGTTCACCAGAAAGCGTACCAGTCGTGGTTCGACGCCAACCTGCCTTATTTCGACTGCTCCGACCCGTGGATACGCAAGCTCTATTATCACCGTGCGTATCTCTCGCGCAAGAATATGCTTGATCCCAGGCTGGGCCGGCTCCGCTGGCCGACTCAAAGCGAAGGCCGGTGGCGCAGCGATTGGTACGCCAACGTGATCAGCTACGGTGCGGCCCACCAGATTCGCGAAGCTGCGCTGGCTCCGCGATCCCAGGTATGCGCAGGGCCACTTGCGCACCTGGGCCGAAAATGAGAAGGCCGACGGCGTTTATCCGAGCCATGTGACGACGGCGGGGCCAGCCGGCGGCCAGTACACCGACTGGATCACGTCGACCGCCTGGGAGACTCGAGCCCGTTCATCCTGACCGAGCGTTCCTCGCCCTGGTCGCGGACAAGCTCGCTACCAACGTTCGTGGCTGGCAGAAGCAATACGATCCTGACGGCGACGGCCTCTTGCGGGTCGACTCGCACTGGTGGACCGGGATGGAATACCAGCCGTCGTTTTTCGCCTTTTCCGGCTACCAGACCTCGAGCGACTTCCACGATCCAAAGCAGGCCGTCGACCTCGAGCGTGTCGACCTGACAGCCTACAATTATGGCAACGCCCGGGCGGTCGCCCGGATTTACCGGCGGATCGGCCGCCCCTCGGACGCGACAGAATTCGATGCGCTGGCCGACAAGATGGCCGCCGCCCTGACCGCCAAGATGTGGCAGCCGGCCAGGAACTATTTCTATTCACTTCGAGCCAGTGATGGCGCGGTCGCCGACGTCAAGGAAGTGGTCGGGGTCTACCCGTTCTATTTCGGGATGGTCCCCTGGGGGAAGGGGTACGAGTCGGCCTGGTCGTCGATTGTCGACCCGGCCCAGTTCTGGACGAAGTGGCCGGTGGCTTCGGTTTCCCGCGAGTGCCCGGCCTACTCGCAAGAAAACTGGCCCGGCGATGGCCGACGTTCGACCTGCATGTGGAACGGGCCGACCTGGCCGCACGCCAATTCGCTCGTGCTCACGGCCATGGCGCGGACCCTGCGGGCGACGCGTGACGACCCGAAAACGACGGGGTCACCCCTCAAGAACTCGCACTTCTGGGAGCTTTTCTCGTCATTCACCAGGGCCCAGTATCTTAATCAAGACTTTCAGTTTCCCTGGACGGGCGAATATTACAACGGTGATTCGGGCGAGTGGAAGACGGCCGAGCGCGACTATAATCATTCGACATGGCTCGATATCCTGATTCCTGAGGTCGTGGGACTTGTGCCGCGTGACGACGATCAGCTCGAAATTGATCCCCTCTTTCCCGATCGCGGGCTCGGCTTCTTCTTGCTCGACGGAGTGCGTTACCATGGCCATGACGTCGCGATCGTCTGGGACGACCCAACTTCAGGCTGCGCCTGACCGTTACGGCGACAACAGGAAGGGCCTGGATGTTTATGTCGACGGCCGGCTGGTCGCCAGTGCGATGCGTTCCTCGCGGTTGTGCGCCGATCTGGCGCCGGGCGTGCGGCCCAAGCTCGCCCCGGGAGCGGTCAACCGGCTCCTTGATCGTTTGGATATCGGCCGGTAAACGAGTATGATAGAACATGTCGTGGGGCGCTCGTTTCTTTGGCAGACACGGAGCGGGCCATGGATTATCGTCCTTCGGTCGAGCTGCTGGAATCTACTCATCCCTTCCCGGGCGTCTACAAGATCAAGGCGATCGGTCTGGCCGACAACGAGTTTGAATCACGCGTGGTCGACGCGGTTTGCGCTCACTTGCCCGCCCGATCAGACCTCGACTACTCGGTGCGCACGACTCCGGGCGGCCGGCACATCGCCGTGACCCTCGATATCACCGTGCAATCAGCCGAGCAGGTCCGGGCGATCTATGCCGAGATTCATGAGCTGGCCGGGTTGACGCTTTTGTTCTGACCGCGCCCTGCACTCCGCACACGCGAGTTCAGCCGGCACTCGCGAGATCGGCCGGTTTTGACGCGGCGGTGCGACGTGCGCGGGTTGACCAGACCGGCGCCGCCCCGTAGAGTAATTTGCGAGCGTGCGATGGCACAGTCGAGGCGATCGGGCTCGCCTCGCCCCGGGCGACTTCGAGCCAGCACAAGTGCGAAATCGCCCGCGATGGGGCCGACGCCTGATCTCATGGCTGACAGATAGATAGGGTTCGATGACTGACGCGTCTGCCTCACCGCAATGGATCGACGTCTCGCAAGCCGACGACCTCCGCGATGTGATCCACCGCGCCGTTGCGTGCCTCGCGCAAGGCGGCGTGGTCGGCCTCGCGACGGAAACCGTATACGTCGTGGCGGCCTGCGCGCTCGACGCCGCGAGCGTGGCGCGGGTGCGAGCCTGGCGCGGTATCGACGTCGCGCGGCCGTTGACACTCTTTCTCAAAGGGCCCGAGGAAGTTACCGACTGGGTTCCGCATCTCTCGCAAGTGGGCCGCCGGATGGCGTGGCGTCTCTGGCCGGGACCCGCAACGCTCGTCTTTGCGTCCAACATGGCCGACGGCCTCTTCGGCCGCTTGCCGACGAGCTCGCAGTCGTTGATCTCGCCCGACGGCACGATCGCGTTACGAAGTCCGGCCCACCCCATCGTGCGCGAAGTGCTGCGGTTGCTCCCCTCGCCACTGGTGGTCACCATGGCGGCGAGCCCCACGCATCCGATCCCGATCACCGCCGACTCGTTGTGCGGCACTCCGGGAGTCGACATGGTTGTCGACGCGGGACCGACCCATTACAAGAACGTCGCGACGGTCGTACGCGTGGATGACAGTCGCTGGAGTATCGAGCGCCCCGGCGTGATCGACGCGGCGACGCTCGCCGAAACGTCGAGCTTGATCATCCTTTTCGTCTGCACCGGCAACACGTGCCGCAGCCCGATGGCCGAGGCGATTTGCAAGCTCGTTCTGGCGCGGCGGCTCGATTGCCCGGTCGACGAGCTCCAGCGCCGCGGATTTGTCATCCGTTCCGCGGGTGTCGCCGCCAGCGCGGGCGCGCCTGCGGCCGCCTACGCGGTGGACGTCATTCGCGACCTCGGCGGGTCGCTCGAGAGCCACCGCAGCAGGAAAATCGCCGCCAGTCTGGCGCGCCAGGCCGACTGTATCTTCGCGATGACCGCGGACCATCTCGACGACCTCCTCGGCGCCATGCCCGACCTCCAATCCCGCGCGTTCCTGCTCGACCCCGAAGGGGGCGATGTCGCCGACCCGATTGGCTGCGATTTTGAAACCTACCGCCAGACGGCCCAGATCATGGCAGCGATGCTCGACCATCGCCTCGACGAGCTCGGAATCTGAATCGCTGACCGCGCTTTCACGGTTGCGACAACGCCGAATCCAGTTCGCTGCGACAACGCCGAATTCACTTCGCGCGATTGGCCGTGCGCGGTGCGTATGGACCGGTTGGCAAAACCCGCACGGCCTGCTGGACTTGCCCAAGTCATGGATCGCGCTTGACCTGCAGAGTTTTGCTCGGCTCGCTGGCGGTGCGCCTCGTCTTCCGCACCGCGAATTCCGACTATCCAGTAAGAGACGGCTCAGGAGCAGATGCAAGCGACTCCAGGATGGAGGAAGCGGTGCGACCGGTCATACTTCTTGTTATTACTTTATTATCATTGAGCGCCGGTTGCGCGAACCAGCAACTTCGGTATAGCACGCTGAAGCAGACCTCGACCCTGGCCGACATCCAGGAATCTCAGGTGATGGAAAACTTCGCGAGGCTCGCGGCCAATCCGGGGGCGTTGCCATTCCTGTCACTGGCGAACACTGGCTCGGCCACGGTGACCGATGAAGGCTCGGGCTCTCTCAGTTTTATCGGCGTTGCCCGCGCGTTCACCTCGGGGACGTACGGCCTGGCGCGGATCGAAGTATCGCGCTCAACTGGGGACTGGCTCCGATGAACAACCCCGACCGCCTGAAGGCGATGAAGGCCGCCTATCTCGAAGTCATCAATCCCGGGCTCGTCGATCCCATGGACGAAGCCAAATTGCAAAAAGTGATCGCCGAGGACCCCTCGTACGCCATTACCCAGAACTGGGTCGAGACGGGCCGACGATGGGACGTCCCCAAACATGCCTGGCGAGTATGTCACTGCGGCAAGACCTACGTCTGGGTCACGCCCGAGCATGCCGAAGACCTGACGCGCTTTGTTCTCTTGACTCTTAACCTGGCTTCGTTCGAATTCGGCACGCCGAAGCCCAAACCGCCGAAGATCGGACCCAACATCGCGACGCCCAACGCGGAAGACTCCACGACGACTTCGGATCCCTTCCCACCTCGACTGTACGATCAGCCGCCGGCAGTCAATCCGGGCCTCTTTTTTGTGCCGCGGCCGGGTGGCCGGTGGAGCTCGGTTCGAGCCAGGGAGACACGTCGCCGGCCCCAGAAGCCCGGCTACGAGAAAATGACTTCCAAGCCGCCGTCAGGCCATCCACCTCTTAAGAGTCCGTTCGGCCACGCCAGACACTTATTTCTTTGGCACGGGTCGCGTGCCATGCGACTTTGTTCTGACTTTCGTGTGAGCCGAATGTTCAACTGGTTGAGCTTGAGGCTTCGCCACAGCCTTTGCGATCGACGAATGTGCCGATGGCTTCGGCATCCCTGGCAGCGTTGGGAAGCTGGGCGGAATCGGCCGGAGGTCGAGTGTGCGGAAGAAGATGTCGGCTCGTTCGGTGGTGATTTGAATCTTCCCCCTGGTGTGGTCGGCCTTCGACCCCACGTTGACGAGGGTGCCGTTAAGGATGATCCCGAAGGTATCGCCAACACAGCAGATCTCGATCGTGTTCCATTCGCCGGTCGGTTTCTCCCAGATCGTGCCGGCGGGTGCGCCGGGATTGTAGCGCGCCATATGGTTGAGGGTCCCAAGGCGAGAATGCGGGTTCCCGGGCCGAATTCACGGGACGGTGCCCCGGGCTTGTAGACGTAGTTTGTTCGCTCAACCTTTTTTGTATTAACCGACTGGTACGTATCGACCTCGAAAAAGACCTTCGGCTCCGAGCCGTTGACATCCGGCAAGATGCCCAGATCGCCGCCCCCGGCCTCGTCCAGCCGTGCCCGATATGCTCTCAACCACACGTTTCGGTAGATGCCATCGGCACCAAAGGCATGAAACCCGATGGCACCAAATTTCGCTAGCCCTTTCGCGCAGCGTAGGTTCGCACTCCCCAACGATATTCGCCCGTGAGCAGATAATTCTCGTAGGCATCGACGGTCGTCAGGGCTCCCGGTTCCTTGCCGGATATGTGGAGAACGCCGTTCTCGACCGAGAAAACGTGATCGGGATCGTGATTCTTTCCCACCGGCTTCGACTCTTCGTCCTTCATCCCGATGTACGTATAAAAGCCGGAGAGATCGCGGCCATTGAAAAGATGGTTGACCGGCAGGGCGTGAAGCCGTTCGAGTGCCGCCTGGAACTCGGGGTCCACGTTTTTGGCGGGATCATGGCCTGGCGAAAGAGTTGCACCGGAGATCGTCGGCGGCGCGAGGGCATCGGACTTCGCGGCCGGGGCCGACGTGATGGCTACCGGCGACCGTGCGGCAGCCACGAGCGCGGGCGCGGGTGCATTCTTGGCGTCGCCTGACGCCGCCGCGACGGGTGCTTTGTCCGGAGGGGGCGCCTCGAGCTTCTTCTGCACGAAGAACGAGCCGATATTGGCGATGATTCCCGCGATCACCGGCGCAATGATCAGGCCGAAAATCGTGCCGGTAATCTTGAGAGCGTTACTGGAACGAGGATTGTCGTAGCCTGTGTCGTTCAGATCCATGGAATCGCACTCAAATGCCGCTGCGGATGAAACTCCTGAGGCGCGGTCCGTGCGTTCCTGTCAGAAACGAGACAAGCTTGTCGCAACCAACCAGCAACCGCACACGATCGCCCGACAAGGGCTCCTTGATACCTCTGGTTCGATTCCAGCACATCGTTAACAGCGAGTCCAGGCGGTTGCTCGAAATCTCAAGATCCGCGCCGCCGCCAGCCGCGCGAAGCCAGGATCGGCGGCAGGAAGGCCCGCACCATTCATCGATCGTTCATTCACTCGAGGCCGGCCGACGCATCCGCGACGGCACTCACCGTCGGACGGTTTTCAACCATCGATTGTCGCAGCGGCGGAAAGCCCGAAAGCCGGCTGGAATCGGGAGTGACCGCACCAAAGTCATGGCGACGACTCACCAGGAATAGCCACGATCCCGCGGCCACGACCGCCAGGGCGCCGAGCGCGGCCACGCTGCGTCCGCCGGTGGGAAGCTTGAGTGCGACGAGTGCGACCGTGACCGGCAAACGCCAGAGATCGGAATAAAGCGCCCAGGGGCGCTGCTCGAAGATTCCGCCGATATCGAGCATCGCCCACAAGATCAAGACACCGGCGATCAATAGCTCGGGCGGCGCGAGCGACTTGCCGGCGGCCAGGAGGGCGAAGGCCCCTGTCAACGTCACGATGAAGTGGACGAATGCATAAACGTTCAGACCACGCGAGATGTTGGTTTGATAGGGAGTCGCCGTCAGTCGTGTGACCTCCGGCGGGGCCGGATTGGGCGACAGACCGTGCGGTCTCCAGCCCGGCGGCATGAACCAGATGCGCAGCTTGTCGCTACAGCGCGGGGCCAGCCAGGCGTCATGGAAAAGGTCATGCCACACATGCAGGTTGGCCCACAAGGGGTTCCAGCTATTGAGCGGTTTGACGAGCCCGTAAACCGGCTCTTCCTCTTCGGCCTGAAACGTGCCGAACATCCGATCCCAGATGATCAGCGCGCCCGCGTAGTTTTTATCGAGATATTTCGGGTTCCGCGCGTGATGCACTCGATGATGCGAGGGCGTGTTGAGCACCCATTCAAGCGGACCGAGCTTGCCGATCAACCGCGTGTGGATCCAGAACTGATAGAGCGTGTCAAAGCTCGATACCGCGGCAAACCAAGGCGGCGGGAAGCCCACAAGCGCCAGCGGCAAGTAAAACACCCACGAGAACAGACCCTGGAACGTCCCCTGCCGCAGCGCGACTGCCAGGTTGTATTCTTCGCTCGAGTGATGAACCACGTGGCCGGCCCACGGGGCGTTGTATTCATGAGCGACGCGATGAAACCAGTAGTAAGCACAATCCACGCCAAGAAAGAGAAGAAGCGCCGCGAGCCACTTGCCGCCCGCCGAATAAGCCTGAACATCGATCAGCGTGATCCCCGCACGCGAGGCGTAGGCGTAAGTTCCGAGATACCCCAGGAAGAGGAGGCCCTTCAAGAACAGCCCGATGACCTGCTCGGTGATTCCGCAGCTCAGGTCGTTGATCGAATCGTGCAAGCGATACGCCTGCTGACCTTGCCAGAGCGCGGCGGCCAGCTCGATGCCGATCAGGATGAAGAAGATCGGCACCGCGTAGGTGACATACGGGATGTTGCTTCCGAGCGCGCGGTCGATGAAGGTCAGATCCATCTAAAACTCCATGCGCTGAAACGCCTTGATCCCGATCCGCAACGGCACGATGGTCCCGACGCGCGCCGATGATCAGGCTCACGATGATCGCCACGGCGAGCCAGAAACGAAATCCCGCGTGCGAAAGGGCGATGCTCGTCGTGTCGGGATTTTCCTGGCCGAGAAAGTAAAGGTGACAGGGAACCGCCAGCGCCATCACGATCGCGAAGATGAACACCAGGCTGACCAGCAAGTTGAGCGTGCCGCCGAAACCGACGGCGATTTTCGACGGGTCTGTCTCGCGCAGGTTGGGCAGCCGTGCCCCCAGGCCGACGCTGATCCCCGAGAGACCCATGCAGAGCACGGCCACCATGCCGACGTGAAGCGCGACCATGATGGGGCTCATCCCGAGCATCAGATCGCTCAGAAACACCAATCCTTCGGTTGCGACAAGCGAGATCCCCGCGGAGAACGCGAATTTGCCCCAGAGGATCTGCGCCCGGCCAACCGGAAGCAGTCCCAGCACCCAGAAGTTGCGCCCTTCCAGAGACAGCAGCGGAAAAATGAAGCGGCTGGTGAATGTCGAGAGGATGAGGGCCGTCACCGAGAGGTTGAGAAAGCTGATCAAGTTACGCCATGACGGGCTTTGCACGCCGTAGCCAAGACGGGGAATGTTCAGGAAGTAAAAGGCAAGCAAGCCGAAGAAGATCAGGAACTGCGACCACTGCGCCGGGTCGCGGCGGAACGTGCGCAGGTCTTTGAGGATGAGCAGCCGGATCGGTCGGGGCAGGAAGAAGAAGATGCGATGAAACAGTTCGTCGAGGGCGTAAAGGCCGATGCGGCGGCGGTTGCTTCGGCTCCCCTGAACGCGACTGTACCCGCGGAAATAGAGATCGCGCGCCACGGCCGCGGCCGCCAGATAGGCGAGCCCCGCGTGCGCCGAGAGAACCATCAGGTAGTAGCCCGAGAGCGACCAGCTCGCCGCGTGCCGAGGCCAGCAGACCGGCCGACATCCAGCGGCTCGGCCAGAGCGGATGCTGGCAAAACGCCAGCCGGTTTTGCACGTTGCCGAGCCAGTCGCTCGTGAGGGTGTCGCCGGGCGTGCGCCAGAGCCGCACCGCCAGCCCGACGATCAACACGAGCGCGACAACGACGGCACACGGCCAGCACGAAACGTTGATGCTTCGGGAAGATGTTGGCGATGACGATCGCCGTGATCGCGCCCAGGCTGCCCGCGATCAGGACGAACATCACCAGGTAAATGAGGAACATGCGCATAAAACGCCGCAGGCGCGTTGACCGTGATGCCGTACGCCGCCATCAATGGGCTGCCCAGCAGAAAAAAGCCCCAGCTCGACATGCCGACCGCCTCGGCAAACTTGTAGGCAAAGATCCGGTCGGTCGATGCGGGCGTGCGTCAGCAAGAACGCGCCTTCGCGCGAATGGAAAAGGGCCGTGTACGTGATGATTCCCGTCGAGAAGAAGAGCATGATCGAAATCGACAGGAAGAACATGCTGAACAGATACTCGAAGATCGCGTGAAACAGCTCGTCAGACAGGCCGATGAATTCGAAACCCGCCCAGAAAGAGTCCAAAAAGGCCGACCCAGAAAACGATGCTGCAAAAGAGAATCATCGAGAGCCGTAGCCGAGACCCCGAGAGAAGCGACGCGAATCGTGTTGCGCGTCAGGCACCACCGCAGGTGACGGAGCGCCCGCGCCGTCTGATCGGCTCGAATCGGCGGCGACCGCGAATCGTCTTCGATTCCGGCAAGGCGAGGCTCATGGTTGCGTTCCGGCCAGTTCTGGTGCGGTGAGATCGGCCGACTTCGGACGGTGATCGCCCGTCAGCCTCAAGAATAATTCTTCGAGCGGCCCACGATGCTGAAGCTGGCCGCGAAGCTGTTCGAGCGTGCCCATCGCAAGCATCCGGCCGTGGTCGACGATGCCGATCCGGTCGGCAAGCTCCTCGGCGATCGCGAGCAAATGCGTCGACATCAGCACGGCGCAGCCCGAACGCGCCTGACTGATGAACAGATCCTTGACGATCCGCGCACTCCGCGGGTCGAGCCCGACCAGGGGCTCATCGACGACCAGCACCTTCGGGTCGTGAACCAGGGCCGACGCAAATACGACGCGCTGCTTCATGCCTTGCGAGTAGCTCTCGCAAAGCTCGTCGACGTAGTCGCCCATCTCGAACGTGTCGATCAGCTCGTCGGTCCGCTGCGCCGCGCGCTGCGGCTCGAGCCCGTACATCTCGCACGACGAAGCGAAGGAACTCACGGCCGGTGAGCTTGTCGTAGAGGTAGGGCTGGTCGGGGACATATCCCAGAAGCTGGCGCGCGTTCTGGCTCGAAGCGTCGAACCCGCCGACCTGGACGGTTCCCGAGGTCGGCGACAACAGGCCGCAGATCATCTTGATCGTCGTTGTCTTGCCCGCGCCGTTGGGTCCGAGAAACGCGAAGAGCTCGCCGGGGCGAACTTCCAGGTCGAGATGATCGACGGCGCACTTGGATCCAAACCGCTTCGTCACGCCGCGTACCGCGATCATGAGCCTGGCTTCCTGGTCTGAGGTAATGATGAAGGGCGGAGGTCGTCGGCTTCGGGCCGGCGCTCGAGCACCAGTCGCACGAACGGCATCGGCACCTCTTGCCGAAGGATCACCCCGTCGCGGTCAACCCATGTGCGCATCGTCAGCGGACTCATATGCTGTACCACTTCAAACCCAGGGACCGAATCGCCGTTCCAGTTGATCAGACCACGCCGGGCGACCTCGACGCGAACCGAAGAGATCTGGCCCGTGAACGGATTGATCATTTGCGAGTCCCACCGCTGCCCGACCTTGAGGCCGGGGAGCCGATCGAGCGGCCCGAGGAAGTCTTGCACGACGCCGCGCGGTACATAGTCGATCTCAAATGGTTTTTTGTTGAGCATCTCAATGGGCCCGTGAGTGACGACCTCCAGTTTCTTGGCCTTCACCTTCCCCTTGACCTGAACGAGCGTCTCTGGTGATTCGTGCGATTTCACGTCGATCTCGAACGACACGAGATTACCGCTCTTGTCGACGAGATAAACACTGTCGATCGCGAGCCGGAGATTCGAGCGGTTGAGGAATGGAGTCGCCTTCAGGAGGCCTCCGGCATCAAGGGAAACCTGGCTCTTGAGCTCGAACCCGCCGCCATCGCGCCGCGACGAAACTGTGACGGCTTCACCGACTGTCCGGCGCACGTCGGGAAACCTGGCATCGTCGACGACCTGGACGTTCCAGCGCACGGGCCGAGACATATCTCCCGCGACGGCGATGGCCCGCAAGTCAGGGGGGTATCCCAGCGACAATTCGGGAATGACGTCCCAGGTAAGAAGGCAGAAGGCGGCGACCGACCAGTAAACCAGGATCGCCAGCGATAGAAACCGCGAGGGCATGTCGCGAAACTCCGCATCCGTCGAATCTGCAAGTTCTATGCTAGGCGCAGACGGCCCCGCCGTACAATGCTCCTATCACGGCGATCACCAAAATCGGCCGTCGAACGCATCATGGTACGCCATGTGCGACCTTCTGAATCGAAATTTCGCCATCCACCCTGACAGTCCGGGTTGACCCTTTTGGCCGGAGAACGTAAGCTTCATTGACGGCTCGACCACGTCTCCAGAAGCATGACCCTCCCGGTCCAAAAGACAACCTGCGGCACCGAGCGCTGGTCGTTTCTCGCCATAGCGTCCCCTTCCCCCACAGATCGGGATGTCCGATGAATAAAACCGGCAAACGGGTGTTCTGGATTGTTCTCGGCCTGACGGTGCTCGCGACCATTCCGCTGGGAATCTGGTTCTCCCTGACCTATCAGCCCTCTTATTACCGCGATATTGTCTTCTTGACCCGCGAGCAACGCGCGGGCAAGGCCAAGAAATTCGTTGCGCAGAGTCTTCAGCTTCGCAACGACATATGCAACGAGCCGAACTGGGAGGCGGTCTTCACCGACCAGGAAGTGAACGCGTGGCTCGCCGAAGATCTGGTCACTCATTTTGCCGATCAGCTCCCGCCCGAGGTTCACGAGCCGCGCGTCTTGTTCGAGCTCAACCGCATCACCCTGGCGTTCCTGCTCAAGCAGGGGGCCGTGCAGTCGGTGATCACGGTCGTCGCCCGGCCACGCGTGCCCGGCGGTAACACGGTCGAGCTGACGCTCGAGAAAATTCGCGCCGGCATCCTGCCGGTTCCCGCCGATAATGTGCTCGACCGGATCATCGAATACGCACGCTATCATGGCGTTGACGCCGAATGGGCTCGCAAGGACGGTTATCCTGTGGTCCTCATGCGCTATACGCCAAACCTCGCGCGAGAGGACGTGCAGCTCGAAGAAGTTCAGATCCGCGCGGGCAAGGTTCGCCTGGCCGGCCGCTCTGATCGGGCCAAGGGCGCGTTTCACCGCCCGATCTTGCCGTCTCGCCGAGTTCTTCAATCGAAGTTTCCCGTCCGGCACGTCCACGATGCCGCCCCCTCCGAGTCGGGCGACGATGCGAATAACTCCACGTCACCGACAAGCTGACCTCCCGACAGCCTCACACGCACCCGGTCGGCCGACCACTCGATCACGCGATAACGGCCCGCATCCACTCTCCGTACCGTTCCGCGTCCGCCGGAGATATCGCCTTCGTAGTCGAGATACACCCGCCGGTGATCGCCGAGCGGCCGCGCTGGTAGCTCCTGATTCGACCCAATCGGTGAACCGAGCGCCCAGGTTCGCAGGGTCTCCCCGCGTTCGAGCATGAAATCCCAGTGCACCCCGTTCCAGCGATGCTCGAGAATGACGTACCGCGGCATCTCTGTTTTCCTCGCACCGGCCAGGTCGATTCACCGACGGTCTTCGATCGCGGCCGAAAGAGGCTCGCTCCGGTTGACGCGACCTCGCGAACGTGCCTTCTCGTCCACCGAAACCGGCACAAAACGAACGGCAAGCAGGGTTTTCACCATGTCAGACCTATCGTGCCCTTGCAATCGCCCGGATAATGGCGGGTCCGAGAGAGGATCGAACGAGAAACGATCGCCGAGCCTGGTGTTCCGGCGGCTCGCGATCGCAGCGATATTGAGGAGACAGACGGCGTGACGCCCAAAGAAGTTTTGGCCCAGATTCGACAGCGCGAGGTGACGACGGTCGACTTGCGCTTCATGGATTTCCCCGGTGTCTGGCAGCATTTTTCGATTCCGGCCGACTCGCTCACCGAGGAAACGTTCGAGGAGGGCATCTTCTTCGACGGCTCGAGCGTCGTCGGCTGGCGCGCCATCAACGAGTCCGACCTCCTGGTCGTGCCGCAGCCCGAGACGGCCCTGGTCGACCCGTTTCCAGCGCAGCCGACGCTGACGATGATCTGCAATATTCATGACCCGATCACTCAGCAAGATTATACCCGCGACCCGCGTAACATCGCTCGCAAGGCGATGAGCTACATGCGGAACACGGGGCTGGCCGACCAGTGCCTGCTGGCCCCCGAGCTCGAGTTTTTTGTCTTCGACAACGTTCAATTCGAGCAACGAGGGCACGAAGCGTATTATCACATCGATTCGGTCGAAGGGGCCTGGAACCGCGGGCGCGCCGAAAACCCCAACCTCGGCTATAAATCGGGCCTGGGACTCGGCTACTTTCCGTGTCCGCCCACCGACAGCCTGGTCGACCTGCGATCGGAAATGGCCCAGAAAATGGCCGATTGCGGCATCTCCACGGCCGCGCACTTCCATGAGGTCGCCACGGCCGGTCAGTGCGAGATCGACTTGACCCCGCGGCCCCTCGTCGAAATCGCCGATCAGGTCGTCACGGCACGCTATATCATCCGCAACGTGGCCCGGCGCCACGGCAAAACAGCCACGTTCATGCCCAAGCCGCTCTTCGGCGATAATGGCTCGGGGATGCACACCCATCTCACCCTCTGGAAAGACAATCAGCCTCTCCTTGCCGGGCAAGGATATGGCGGTCTGAGCGATCTGGGTATCCACGCGATCGGCGGTCTGATCAAGCACGCCGCGGCGCTTTGTGCTTTTGCCAATCCCACCACCAACAGCTACAAACGCCTGGTCTCCGGCTTCGAGGCGCCGACCAAGATTTCCTACAGCCGACGCAACCGCGCCGCCATCATCCGGATTCCCGTCAATAGCGCCAGCCCCAAGAGCCGGCGCATCGAATACCGCGGTCCGGATAGCGCGGCCAACCCCTATTTGCTGTTTTCGGCCGTGCTCATGGCGATTCTCGACGGCATTCAGAACAAGCTGCGACCCGGCGAGCCGCTCGACAAAGACATTTACGACCTCCAGCCCGAGGAGCTCGAAACGGTCCCGACCACGCCGCGCTCGCTTCAAGCCTCGCTCGAAGCTCTCAAGGCCGACCATGAATTTCTCTTGCGCGGAGATGTCTTCACACCGGACGTCGTCGACACGTGGATCTGGTACAAGCAGACGCACGAAGTCGAAGCCATCCGCGTGCGTCCCCACCCTTACGAGTTCGCTCTCTATTACGACGTGTAGGCACCGAAGTCGTGCGTCATCATCCATCAGCCGATCAGCGACGAGGCCACGCCGGCCTGTTCGTCCGAGGGCACGGTGTCAGGGAGTGCTTTCTCTGGGCGCAAGGCATGAAAGACCAGCGTGATCGCGCCGGCGACAAGCATGTTGTCGGCGAAGTTGAAGATCGCGCAATCAAAGCCCACGGCATCGACGTGAAAATGCACGAAATCGCGGACATATCCGAACGCGAGCCGGTCGTAACAATTGCCCATGGCCCCCGCCATGATGAGCGCCAGTGCGATGGTCAGCGTGAGGCTGTTCGCCGCGCGCGCGGCGAACAGGTAGTAAAGAATGACGAGCCCCGCGACGACCGAGAGGGCCGCGAAGATCAGGCTGCTCCCCGGGATATTCGCTCCGAAGCCCCAGAGCGCGCCTGTGTTTTGACTCGTGTGAATCTCGAGGATATGCCGCACGAGCGTGATCGGCCGCGCAGGAGGGGGCCCGTAGTGCTTGAAGATCAGCGACTTGGTCGTGAGATCGAAGGCGGCGCCAGCAGAGCGCGATCGCCCAGAAAAGCAACTGGCGGCCCAGTCCCACTTCGCCATCCGTTTTCATTCCCCCCCCTCCAGCTTCCGTGCGCAAGCAATACAGTGCCGGGCATAAGGAATCGCTTCGAGCCGCAGCTTCGCGATCGGATCGCCGCATTCGTCGCACTGGCCGAAGGTGCCTTCCTCCATGCGGTTGAGCGCCTCCACGACCATTTCCAGCGTCCCCTGTTCGTTTTCGATCAAGCCCAGCGTGAATTCCTGGTCGTAGTTCTCGGTCCCGACGTCGGCCATGTGCAGCGGGACGTTCGAGAGATTGCTCGACCCGCCGTTGGCGTCCCGGTGGAGCGCTTCGTCGGTCATCTGGTGCAGGTCGCCCTGCAGCCTCGACCGCAAGTTCTGCAATGCCTGACGGTAAGAAACGAGTTCTTCATTTTTCAAAGCGCTCGCCATCGTTCCGACCCCTTCCTGTCCGCGCTGTTCTCGCAGCCTATGAATTAGGGCCGGATTCGTGAATCCTAGACCCTTGACGAATTTCTGTCAAACCGAACAAAGTACCCCGCCTGGCCGGCCGGCACGCGCCCTGTCCGGTTCGCGCCTTGCACGCCACGCGACAACTACACCCTACACTCAGCGACAAATTGAATTCCATCCCCTTCACGCGCGTTTTGTCGCGAGTTTGTTTTCCCGGCGAACCGCCCCGGCTGAAACCAATCGGTCGCGACAGACCTTCCGCCCGCGTAGCGGCCAGTACGGGCACATTCGCCGTGAAAGTGCACGCGCCGCGCCGGCGCATCGAAATCGAACAGCAGCCGTTCGGCATTTGATCGAGGCGGCGGCGGCCGGTATCTCCCATTTTGCTCGCGGACGTGATGCGATAGGATACGGTTCCTGACCTCTGGCTCAGGATGATGTCATTCAAAGGGAGGCGGTTGGAAACGTCATGGACAGGCCGACATCGAAGCTGATCTTCATCACGGGCGCAACTGGTCTCGTGGGCAGCCATGCGACCGAGGAAGCCTTGAGACGAGGCCATCGCGTACGAGCGCTCGTGCGCCCGTCGAGCGATACCAGATTGCTTCGCGAGTGGGGCGTCGAAACGATCGTCGGCGACCTGGAAGATCAAAAAGCCCTTCAGGCCGGCGTCGCCGGTGCCGACTGGGTCTTCAACTGCGCGGCCAAGGTCGGCGACTGGGGATCGCTTACCGAGTTTCGCCGGCTCAACGTTGATGCGCTTCGCCTCCTGCTCGAGGCTGCCGTGCCGGCCGGGCTCGATCGCTTCGTTCACGTGAGCTCCCTGGGTGTCTACGAGGGCCGCGACCACCACGGCACCGACGAGACCGTGCCGCCGGCCACCAACTCGCTCGACGCCTATACCCGCTCCAAGACCGAGGCCGAAGCCCTGGTTCTCGAGTATGCCCGCACGCACGCCTTGCCCGCGGCGATCATCCGCCCCGGGTTCATCTACGGCGAGCGCGACCGCACCGTCTTGCCCAAGCTGCTCTTGAATCTCAGGCGCGGCAGCTTCATGTATTTCGGATCGGGCGAACAGGTGCTCAACTGCATCTACGTGAAAAACCTCGTGGAGGGGATCTTTCTGGCCGCCGAAAGTCCCGCGGCGATCGGCGAGGTCTTCAATCTCACCGATGGCGAGCGTATCACCAAGAAACAGTTCGTCGGCCGCATTGCCGAGCTGGCGGGCCTGACTCCCCCGAGTCGCCACTTGCCGCTCAAGCTCGCCAAGGTCCTGGCGACCCTCGTCGAAGGGGGTGCCAAGCTTCGCGGGGCCAAGAACCCTCCCATCATCAACAAGGCACGATACAAGTTTCTCGGTTTGAATCTCGATTACTCGATCGAAAAGGCCCGGCGGGTGCTCGGCTATCGGCCTCCGTTCTCGTTTGAGACCGCGATCGCACGGGCGATGGCCGAACATCAAGAGCGTCGTCCGACGCAACGACCGGCCGTCGCGGCGGCGACGTGAACCGATACTGAAGAATGAGGTTTGGCCAGGCGCAACCATTTCAACAGGAGACGACATCATGGGTTCTGCACAAGGCAAGCGAGTCGCTGTTCTCGTCGAGAAGTTCTACGAAGATCTGGAGCTCTGGTACCCGGTCATGCGGCTCCGCGAGGCCGGTTGCGACGTCAAGATCGTCGGCCCCAAGGCCGGTGAGACCTATGCCTCGAAGCACGGCTACCCGGCGAAGTCAGACGTCGCCGCGAGCGAGGTGAAAGCGTCGGATTTCGATGCGATCATCATCCCTGGCGGGTACTCGCCCGACCACATGCGCCGGCACCCGCCAATGGTCGACCTGGTGACCCAGGCCGCGAAACAAGGCAAAATTCTCGCCTCGATCTGTCACGGCCCGTGGATGCTTTGCTCGGCAAAATGCCTCAAAGGCAAGAAAGTCACCGGGTTTTTCGCGATCCGCGACGACGTCGAAAATGCGGGCGGCATCTGGCAAGACGCGGCCTGCGTACGCGATGGCAACATTGTCACCAGCCGCACGCCTGACGACCTGCCCGCGTTCATGCAGGGCATCCTGAGCCGCACTCGAAGACCAGTCCTGACCACCATCGAACGGATCGACCGCCAAGTTGAATGCACAATGCGATCGGAGTTAACCGCCAAGGACCCCAAGAGCGCCAGGAATCGCCGGACCGAGCCACTACCTGTACAGATGCGTGCGAGATCCTCCCGAAGAAGCAAGCGCTCCGTCTGCCGACCTTGACTTTGCTCGGTGAATGCATCTATTTCGGTTCGTCGGTGGGTCGCTCGGTCGATCGAAATAAACCCACGTGCTTTCTTCTTTCTTGGCGTCCTTGGCGGTTATGAGTTTGGCGGTGCCCGGAATTCAATCACCCGGCCTGATGCTCAAATGAACTCATTGATCAAATTCTCGAGCATCTCTTGACGTCCGCTCGTGTTCTTGGCGGCATCGCCCTTGGGTAGAATATACGATTCGAGGTCGCTGAAGCCGGCCTTGCCCGCTTCGACCCGCCGCCCGAGCTCGCAATCCCAGCTTCGATAGCGTTCCTTCACGAACGCCGCGAGCCGCCCGTCGGCGACGATGGCACGGGCGATCTTGAACCCGCGTGCGAATGCGTCCATCCCGCCGATATGGGCATGAAACAGATCAATCGGCTCGAAGCTCTCGCGGCGCACCTTGGCATCAAAATTGATTCCGCCGGTCGTCAGGCCCCCCATCCCCCTGATGATCGAGAGCATGCACTCGGTTGTGAGATAAATATCGGTGGGAAACTGATCGGTGTCCCACCCGAGCAGGTAATCACCCGAGTTCGCGTCGATCGAACCGAGGGCACCGGCGCCGATGGCGACTTCGAGCTCGTGCATCATCTCATGACCGGCCAGGGTCGCATGGTTGGTCTCGAGATTGAGCTTGAAATGGGGCATCAGCTCGTAGGTCCGCAAGAAGTTCAAGCAAGCCGCGGCGTCGGAATCGTACTGATGCTTGGTCGGCTCCTTGGGCTTGGGCTCGATATAGAAGGTGCCCGTGAAGCCGATCTGCTTCTTGTAATCGACGGCCATGTGGAGAAAGCGGCCGAGGTGATCGAGCTCGCGTTTGATGTCGGTGTTGAGCAGGGTCGAATACCCCTCGCGGCCCCCCCAGAATGTGTACCCGGCTCCGCCAAGATCATGGGTGACTTCCATGGCCTTCTTGACCTGGGCACCGGCGTACGCAAATGCGTCGAAATTGGGGCTCGTGGCGGCCCCGTGCATGAAACGGGGATTGCTGAAGAGGTTGGCGGTTCCCCACAGCAATTTGATGCCGGTGCGGGCCTGCTCGTCCTTGAGGACCTTGGCGACCTCGTCGAGGTTAGCGTGGCATTCCTTGAGGTTATTTCCCTCGGGCGCGACGTCGCGATCATGAAACGCGTAGAAAGGTGCGCCGAGCTTTTCAAAGAACTCGAACGCGACCCTGGCGCGGCGCTGAGCGTTGGCGACGGAGCCACTGCCATCATCCCAGGGCCGCAGCGCGGTGCCGGCGCCGAACGGGTCGGAGAGCGGATTACAGAACGTATGCCAGTAAACGACCGAGAACCGCAGATGGTCCCTCATCGACTTGCCATCGATGATTTCGTCCGGGTTATAATACTTGAAGTCCAGCGGGTTACGTGATTTCGGCCCGCCGTACTGAATCTTGGGAACGTCGGGGAAGAACTCAGCCATCGGAGCGAACTCTCGCAGAAATGCCAACCTGACAATCGGTACACACGACCAAGCGATAATGTAAAAAGGGGCAAGGCTTAGGGCAAGGGAGTACTTTGGTCCGGCCGCCGTCGCGACAGGGCGACACGCGGCCTTGCGATCCGCGGGCGAAGTCGCTACTTTCTAAATCATTGACCTGGCTTCGAGCTGGAAACGAATTGCGTCTCGGGCGGCTAACTCAGCGGTTAGAGTGCCATCCTCACACGGTGGAAGTCATAGGTTCGAATCCTATGCCGCCCAATTCGACATCAAGTTCGAGCAAGATCGTGAAATGGCCTGGTTTTGCCTGACGATCCGCGGTTCGGGCGCATCGTAACGATGACGGTATGCGTTTGAGATGACAATTCTCCCGCTGGGCTTGCAATCCTGGGAGCGAAGCCTACGAGCCGTGGAACTCGTCAAGGACCGATTGTTTCGCGCGACGGCCGCGCTGGAAAAAGCAGGGGTCGCCTACGCCGTCATCGGCGGCAATGCGGTCGCCGCGTGGGTTGGGCGAGTCGATCAGTCGGTTGTCCGTTTCACCCAGGACGTCGACCTGCTGATCCTCCGTTCGGATCTTGACGCCGCCAAGGCAGCGCTCGGAACCGCTGGCTTCATCTATCGGCACGTGGCCAGTGTTGAATTGTTCCTCGACGGCCCAGACGCGAAAGCTCGGGATGCGGTCCGCGTCCTCTTCGCTGGCGAACGCGTCCGCCCGGATGATGTCTTACCGGCTCCGGACGTGAGCGAGTCGGAACCCGCCGAAGCCTTCCGTGTACTGAGGCTTGATGCACTCGTGCGCATAAAGCTTACGTCGTTCCGGGACAAGGACCGTACGCATCTCCGCGATTTAATCAGTGTGGGACTTGTCGATCAATCGTGGCGTTTGAAACTGCCCGACGAACTGGCGGCCCGGTTGCAAGTCTTGCTCGACACGCCAGATGGCTGACCTTTGGCCCGCCTGCCAGTTGTTCACGAAAGGCCGTCCGCCTGCGGCGTCGGCGAATCCTGATGCACCAATCTTGCTTACCGCGCCCGGATTCCCAGCTCCCGGTGGCACGCCTCGCGGACTCGTTGCGCCCAGCGAAGAGCCGCGTCGGCCTGTCTCCCGGTAGCGCGCTCGCCCGGATAGCGGGTCTCGACCGCGAAACGGCGCAGGAATTTCAGGCCGCGTCGCAGGCTGTGAAGTCGCGCGTGCGCCGGTAGAAGCACGATCAAGAGCTTTTCGAGGTCGTGCGTCCGATCGAAGTATACGCCTGTTTGTTGCAAGACGGCCTTGAGGTACTTCTCGGCTGACTGCTGGCAATGAAAGCAAATCTGATCATGAAATCGACCGCTTATGTCGTTTAGCCGGTTCGCTGCTTGATAGTCGTCTTCCGCCTTGCCGACCCACTCGCGCGTCAGTCTTTTCATACAGAACCTTGCCGCGAGCGACGACCTCGCGGAGAAACCAGTCGCCCTCCTCCAGGCGCCATTTCATATTCTTGGGCGTGCGCACGATCAAATGGACAGAAAAGTTACGGGCCAGCGAGCGATCGATTTTCCAGGCCTGAGCGAGCTCGTTGCGCCCGGCATGATGACGAGAATATCCACGTCGCTACCAGCGTGCGGAGTGCCATAGGCGTAAGAGCCGAAGAGAATGATTTTCTCTGGGTGAAAGCAGTCGGCGATCTGACGCGCGTATCGCCGAATAACCGACATCGGCACATCGGCTCCGGAGTACCAGTGCTCGACTCGGTCGGCGAGCGTTTTCGTCTCTGTCGAGGGGCTCTGACTCATGGCAATAGTATGCCTCGCGATACTCGGAACTTCCATGCTGAACTTTGCCGTCCCATGGTTCACGGTCAAGACTCCATCGACGAGGGAGATAGGCAAGTCGCGCTTCGGACGCCACGCGTAGGATCAACGATGTCATGCCGCGTCGCCGACTGATCGGTGTGCGGATTCTTCGCGCCGACCTGGACGCGACCGAGTCGGCACTCGAAACGGCTGGCTTCATTTTGCGGCACGTCGCCAGCGTCGCTCTGTTCCTCGACGGTTCTGATGCGAAAGCGCGGGAAGCGGTGCGTGTCGTCTTCGCGAGCGAACGGGTCGGGCCGGATGATGTCGTGCCGGCTATGGGTGCGAGCAAGTCGGAACCCGCGGAAGGCTTCCGTGTTTTGAGGCTCGGCGCCGTCGCACGCACGAAGCTCATGTCGTTCCGAGACAACGACCGTACTCATCTTCGCAGCGATTCAGACGTAAGCGACCAGGCCGGCCGCAACCCGCGTGACGCCACGGCTCGCGTCGCCGCCGGCTGCTGAATGTTCTGAGGATTTCGTCACCTGGAGAAACAGCACCAGGTGACTGCCTTTTTTTCCGCGCCCTTCCATCACGCCCCGTTCACGGTTCTAAACCGGCGCCCAGTCTGGCCGGCGCACGCTCAATAAAGCAAAGAGACGGGGATCAATTGCACCGATTCCGACGATTCCACAGCATTAAATGGCAGTGGGTGGCAGTAGATGGCAGGTTTTAGCGAGGGCTCGCCACGCCTTTCGACCGATGCGATGCGATCAAACGATTTCTCGAGGCAGACGGCGATCGCCGCCGAACTCACTCGCCGCGGCGTGCCCGCTGATCCGGGTGTCGGGCCGGCGTCTCCGGTTCGCAGCCTGGCGCGAGAGGACAAGATGGCATTGCGTCAAGGTTGTTGCACCCCGGGCGACCGAATCCGCCTGCTCAGGTGAGCCGACAAGCTTACGAACGATGAGCAAAACGGAAGAAGAAAGGGTGTCGGAGTTCGGTCCGGTTAACTCTCACGGTTTCGACCGGGCCACCGTTGAAATTGTCGTCATGAGCTGCGCCGCGGGCCGGCAAATCGTCGTTGGGCAATCGAGTCATCACGGCGTATGCTATTGCTCTCTCTATAATATACGCGGTTTGCCAGATTTCGTGGTCGCGCTGCACCGTTTTGTGTCTGAAATCGGATTCGAAACCATGATCCGGCAGAGACTTCAATTATTTTCCAAAATTTTATTTTAGTATCACTAAACATATCTTAAAAGAAGAGATGGACCCGCGAGGATCTCTTCCCTGCCGGTCGCCACACAGCGTAGCAGGGGGACGTACCCAGTAGCGACGACATCAGGACGATCGATCTTCGGACAAGTGTGGATTTTGCCCATGTCCGAGTTTTCTCACCCTGTGCGCCCGAGCCTGATTTCTCGACATCCGCCATGCGTTTGCGCCACGCATCAGGTATGCGGAGCCGGGGCCTTTCCACTCGTCGAATCGACGACGCCGGTGACGCCAGAGGCCGTACGTTCTCAGATCGTGATTCAGGAGGTAGACTCAGGCGTTATGCCCGAGATCACTCACCTCCTGGAAGCCGCCGCGGCCGGCGACCGCCGGGCGGCGGCCGACCTGCTCCCGCTCGTCTACGACGAGCTGCGGAAGCTCGCGGCCGCGCGGATGGCCGCCGAGAGACCCGGGCACACCCTCGACGCCACCGCCCTGGTTCATGAGGCTTATATGCGGCTGATCGGGGACCAGCACTTCGACGGCAAGGCGCACTTCTTCGCCGCCGCGGCCGAGGCGATGCGGCGGGTGCTGGTCAACCACGCCCGCGGACCGCGACCGGCTGAAGCGGGGCGGCGGGCGGAATCGGGTCGACCTCGACCGGCTCACCGGCCCGGCCGCCGCCACCGACGACGACCTCCTCGAACTCGACGACGCCCTCGACCGACTGGCCAAGGAGTTCCCCGTAGCCGCCGAACTGGTGAAGCTGCGGTTCTTCGCCGGGATGACGCTGGGCGACGCGGCCGAGGCCCTGGGCATCCCTCGCCGGACCGCCGACCGGCACTGGGCGTTCGCCCGGGCCTGGCTCGCCGACGCGCTGGCCGGCGGGTAATCCGAAAAAATGTTCGGATTCTTTGGCGCACTCCCGGCCCGAACGGGGCATTGGGAGAGGAAACCCGAACCCGGAGGTGAACCGATGCCCGACGCCGACCCCGAACTGATGACCATCTTCGCCGAAGCCCTCGAACGGACCGACCCGGCCGACGCGGGCCGCCTACCTGGACGCCGCCTGTGGGGGCGACGCCGCCCTCCGCCGGCGGGTCGAGGCGCTGCTCGCCGCCCACGACGGGGCCGGCCGGTTCCTGGAACCCGACTCCACCGGCATGTCCGAACCCGCGCACCCGGAACCGAGGAAGCGATCCGGGACGTCCGCACCGGAAACGCGCCCCCGCCGGAACTGGCGACCGGGGAACACCGACCGGACGGCACGATCACCACGGTCCCGGACGCCCGCCGGCCGCCCGCCCCGACGGGTTCGTCGCCGGGCCAGGTCATCGCCGGCCGGTACACGCTGCTCGAGGTCCTCGGCGAGGGCGGGATGGGCACCGTCTACCGGGCCGAGCAGACCGAGCCGGTCAAGCGGCAGGTGGCGTTGAAGCTGATCAAGATCGGCATGGACTCGCGCGCGGTGCTGGCCCGGTTCGACGCCGAGCGGCAGGCGCTGGCCCTGATGGACCACCCCAACATCGCCCGCGTCTACGACGGCGGCACCACCGCGGCCGGCCAGCCGTTCTTCGTGATGGAGCTGGTCGAGCGGCGTGCCGATCACCGAGTACTGCGACCAGCAACCGGCTCCCGGTCCGGGCCCGGCTGGAGCTGTTCGTCGCCGTCTGCCAGGCGGTGCAGCACGCCCACCAGAAGGGGATCATCCACCGCGACCTGAAGCCCGGCAACGTGCTGGTCACCGAGGTCGACGGCCGGCCCACGCCCAAGGTCATCGACTTCGGCGTCGCCAAGGCGACGGAATTCAAGCTGACCGACCAGAGCCTCGCGCGACACCGGGGCGATCGTCGGCACGCCCGACGTACATGTCGCCCGAGCAGGCCGACCCGTCGTCGATGGACATCGACACCCGGACCGACGTCTATGCGCTGGGCGTGATCCTCTACGAGCTGCTGGCCGGCTCGCCGCCGATCGACGCGAAGCAGTTCCAGCGCGGGGCGATCCTGGAGATGCTGCGGATGGTGCGGGAGGTCGACCCGCCCCGGCCGAGCACCAAGGTGAGCACGGCCGACGCCCTGCCGAGCATCGCGGCCAGCCGCGACATCGAGCCGGCGCAATTGAAGCGGGCGTTGCAGGGCGACCTCGACTGGATCGTGATGAAGGCGCTGGAGAAGGACCGCACCCGGCGGTACGAGACGGCCAACGGGTTCGCGGCCGACGTCCTGCGGCACCTGGCGTACGAGCCGGTGCTGGCCGCCCCGCCGAGCCGGGCCTACCGGCTGCGGAAGTTCGTGCGGAAGCACCGCGGCGCGGTGATCGCGGCGAGCCTGGTCGTTGCTGGCGCTGCTGGCCGGCATCGCGGGGACGACCTGGGGGTTGATCCGGGCAGAGCGGGCTCGCACCGCCGAAGCGAAGCGCGTCACCGAGCGCGACGAGGCCCTGAAGACGGCGGCCGACGCGGCCCTGGAACGCGATGCGCCAGCAAGACCGCGAGCGAAGCTGCGTGACGAACTCAAATACCGGCTGGGCGTCAGCGATATCCTCGCGGCGGCGCTGCCTACGACGATGGCGACATGGTCCTGGCCGCCGAACGGCTGGACAAGGTGCCCCCGGGGCAGCGCGGATGGGAATGGCGCTACCTGAAGCGGCAAACGCGCGGCGGCTTGTTCACGCTTTATGGACACACAGGCCCGGTGTGTGAGCGTTCGTTCAGCCCGGACGGGACGCGGATCGTCACCGGCAGTCGGGACCGGACGGCGAAGGTCTGGGACGCGCGAACGGGCACGGCCTTGCTCGAACTCAAAGGGCACATGGGCGCGGTGGGCAGCGCGTCGTTCAGCCCCGACGGCACGCGCATCGTCACCGGCAGCGATGACGGGACGGCGAAGGTCTGGGACGCGCGGACGGGCTCGGCCTTGCTCGAACTCGAAGGGCACACGGGCGCGGTGACGAGCGTGTCGTTCAGCCCCGACGGCTCGCGCATCGTCACCGGCAGTCGGGACCGGACGGCGAAGGTCTGGGACGCGCGGACCGGCGCCGCCTTGCTCGAACTCGGAGGGCACAACGGACTAGGTGAGCGGCGCGTCGTTCAGCCCCGACGGCTCGCGGATCGTCACCGGCAGTTGGGACCAGACGGCGAAGGTCTGGGACGCGCGGACGGCGTCGCCTTTGCTCGAACTGAAATTGCAAAAGACGAATCCCATTCCCTCGTTCCTGCTGAGCGCGTCGTTCAGCCCCGACGGCTCGCGGATCGTCACCGGCAGTGTGGCCGGGAAGGCGAAAGTCTGGGATGCGCGGACGGGCTCACTTCTGAAAGAGGGCACTCAACGGGTTGCGGGGCTGCGTTCAGTCCGGACGGCAGGCGGATCGTCACCGGCGTGACAACGGCAAAGGTTTGGGACGTGCGGACGGGCGAGCCTCTGATCGAACTCAAAGGGCACACGGAAGGAATACTCTGCGGGTCGTTCAGCCCCGACGGCACGCGGCATCGTCACCGGCAGTGCAGACGGAACGGCGAAGGTGTGGGACGCACGGACGGGCACGCGCCCGCTCGAGCTCATGGGCACAATCGATTCGGTGAGGAGCGTGTCGTTCAGCCCGGACGGCTCGCGCATCGTCACCGGCGGTGAGGACAAGACGGCGAAGGTGTGGGACGCGCGGACCGGCGCTCCTTGCTCGACTCAAAGGGCACACGGGTGAGGTGAGAAGGGCGTCGTTCAGCCCGGACGGCACCCGGATCGTCACCGGCGGCGTGGGCGACACGACGAAGGTGTGGGACGCACGGACGGGCACTGTTTTGCTTGACTCAAAGGGCACACGGGCTGGGTGAACACGGTTTCGTTCAGCCCGGACGGGTCGCGCATCGTCACCGGCGGCCAGGACAAGACGGCGAAGGTCTGGGACGCGCGGACTGGCGCTGCCTTGCTCGACCTCAGAGGGCACGCGGGCGAAGTGGAGAGCGCGGCGTTCAGTCCGGACTGCTCACGCATCCTCACCGGCAGTGAAGACCAGACGGCGAAGGTCTGGGACGTCCGGACCGGAACAGCCTTGCTCGATCTCAGAGGGCACACCGGCCGGCCGATGACCGCTTCGTTCAGCCCGGACGGCACGCGCATCGTCACCGCCGAGGACAAGACGGCGACGGTGTGGGACGCGCGGACCGGTGCTGCCTTGCTTGAACTCAAAGGGCACACTGGCTATGTGAGCAGCGCGTCGTTCAGCCCCGACGGCTCCCGCATCGTCACCGGCAGTCTGGACGAGTCGGCGAAGGTCTGGGACGCGCGGACCGGCTCGCCCTTGCTCACCATCAAAGGTAGCAGGGGCATCTGGAGCGGTAGCAGGGGCATCTGGAGCGCATCGTTCAGCCCCGACGGGTCCCGTATCGCCACGGGCGGTGACGACCGTACGGCGAAGGTCTGGGACGCGCGGACGTTATCGCTTCCGCTCGAGCTCAAAGGGCACACGAGCGAGGTTTGGTGGGTGTCGTTCAGCTCCGATGGTTTACACATCGTCACCGGCAGTGCCGACGGGACGGCAAAGGTCTGGGATGTGCGGACGGGCTCTCCCTTGCTCGATCTCAGCGGGCACAATGAGGCGGTGGCGACCGCGTCGTTTAGCCCAGATGGCTCACGCATCGTCACCGGCAGTCTGGACAAGTCGGCGAAGGTCTGGGACGCCCGGACAGGCACGGCCCTTCTCGAACTTCAAGGCCATAAGTACGGTGTTCTGAGCGCGGCATTCAGCCCGGACGGCTCACGCATCGTCACCGGCAGTGACGACCACACGGCGAGGGTCTGGGACGCGCGCACGGGTATGGCCCTGCTGGAACTCAAAGGGGACGAACTCAATTACCCGGTGGGTAGCGTGTCGTTCAGCTCCGATGGCTTGCGCATCGTTACCGGCAGTGGTGACTCGCGGACGGCGTACGACAGGTGGTCGGGAATCGCTTTGATTTCGCGAAGAAAAGGGAACGGCGGCATTATGCTACTGGGTCCAGACATCCCCGACAATCTCGCAGACGCGGCGAAGTTGCGGGACACGCAGAAGGTGAAGTTCTGGGACGCGCGAACGGGGCAGGAGTTGAAGGGCGAGTTGATCTCGCCGGAGACCCAGTCTAGCCCGATCAGCCCGGACGGTCGTTGGATCGCTCACGCGGTCGGCAACCGTGTCGAGTTGATCGCTCTCAACCCGGATGCGGAGGAGCTGGACTATCGCCGGTTCCTCACGCGTCCGGACCTGACACACTATCGCGAGGGTTACGACGAGGCGAAGCAGATCGGAGACGAGTTCGCGGCACGGTTCTACTTCGGCCTCCTGTCGACGCGATCTCGGGCCGAGGCGATCATCACGCCCCTCTTCGCAAGCTTGGTAATCCGCGACGACGTGCTCGCCGCCCTCAAGGCCCAACCGTCGCACGATCCGGCAGTCCAGGCAGCGTGCCTGGAGCTGGCGGAATCCTGGACCGAATCGGCCATGGATTGCGACAGCGTCGGTCGTGGCCTGGTCTATCCGCCAGGACAGCCGGACGCGATCTACCAGCGAGGCTTACGCCTGCTCAAGGCAGCTTTTCGGCTCGAGCCCGACGAGGGCTACCGCCTGGAAGGCCTGGGGGTGGCCCAGTACCGCTGCGGTCTGGTGGCCGAAGCGCTCGCGACCCTGACGCGGTCAAGTATCCCGGACAAGGAGAAAGATCCTGGTTGCCTGGCGTTCCTGGCCATGGCCCAGAGCCGCCTGGGTCATTCCGAAAAGGCCCGCGCCACTTTGAAACGGTTGCGCGAGGTGATGAAGAAGCCAGATGACTACAACAGCTGGTTGAGGGCCTTGCTGCGCGAGGCGGAGACGATCGAGCTCGACCCGGTCTTCCCGGCCGACCCGTTCGCGCCCTGATCGACTCCGAAGCGACGACCGCGACGACCGCGACGATCCCTCGAGGACGCGACGGACGCGCCTCGCGACCCCTCGGCTGGATCCCGCGAGAGGGCCTTCGACGAACGGTTACCGAACATCTGCGTTACAGGATCGGTCCAGACCGTCGACACGATGAAGGCGCTCGAAAAGGATCGCGGTCGATGCTATGAGACCGCGAACGGGTTCGCGGCCGACGTATTACTGCCGTCGAAGTCGGAGGATAACAGGAAATGAGCTCGGATCAATCCCGCGACTGCGGGACGGTGAGGAATTCGCTACTCTGCGTGTGGAGGGTGTTCATTCATCGCATGCCACAGACGACGCACTCGCATCATCTGCGGCCGATTCATCCGCAACGCCTCGATTGTTGCTCGGCCAGTCGGCGTCAGACCGATCAGCATTGTAGCGCCGTCGCTCCAGGCGAAATGGTCGGACCAGTTGTTCTGGTGAGGATGAAACAACGCGACATCCTCTCGCGTTAACGGGTCTACAGCCGTTGAATGGTCCGACTTGTATCGATTGCAGGTCGGGCACGACAAACAAAGGTTCTCGAATTCGGTTGGGCCTCCGGTCGATCGCGCCAGGATATGCTCGAATTCAAAAATCGCGACGGACAATTCCTCTGGAGTCTGACAATAAGCGCACCGGTTCGAGAATCGAGTGCGAATCTGCCGCTGGAGATCCGCCGGGATGTAGACCGTCACGCCCGAGAGGCTCCCGCCTGTTGATGCTGCAATGTGTATCTGGCTCTGGTTTTGAGTACCGTAAGCTGATCGACTTGTTCCAGCAGCCGATCAAGCTCAGACCCATCCGCGGCCTCGAGTTGATGTTGACCATTTTGGGCCAAGAGCTCGTCCAGGCGCCCTGGGCTGATGGCGCGAGGAGACAGTCCGACAACGCCTCCAACTCGCCGGCGCTCAGACCAACCAGCATTTCGGGGTCATTGGTCATCGCGAAATCTCCTTGAGTCATCTCCGACTGTACTCGCTATCGCCTGAACTTTGAAGGGTATTGCCGCTCGTTCGATCTCGCGCTGTCTCGGGTACGGTTGAAGTTGTCGCAGGTCAAACGCATTGAAGATCTGACCCTGAACGTAAGCCTTTCTGGCAGCTCGGCATCCCCGAAGTTCCGGTCGGCGCGCTCGACCACGACTTCCAGTACCGCGTCGCGGCCTCGCACCGGCCCGGTGAAAAGTTGGTCTTGAATCGACTTCCGAACGCATCGGGCGCAGGCCGATTCTGTTGCGCGGCTTCTTGTTGGAGTCCCGCCTTCAGGCGGAATCTTCCGCTCACGCCGCCTGAAGGCGGGACTCCAACAAAGGCCTCGCGCTCTGGGTGTCGCACGGTTCGTCAATGAAAACGGCATGAACGCCAAAGCGGTGCAAGCCCAACCTTTCACCGCGCCCGCTTCGCACCCCAAAGAGCAGACCGGCGGCGGAATCTCTCCTGGCCCAAGGATCAATCTTAACAGTGGCGTCTATAACCCTGATCTCCTGGACGGCCATCCCAACCCCCGGGTATCCTCGATCTCGAAGAAAGGTCGCCTGCGGGACCGCATTGATGCCATGGAGGCGGCGGACTCGATCGTTATGCCCGAGATCACTCACCTTCTGGAAGCTGCCGCGGCCGGTGATCAGCAGGCGGCCGCCGACCTCCTCCCGCTCGTCTACGACGAACTGCGCAGGCTCGCGGCCGCGCGGATGGCTGCTGAAAGACCTGGGCACACACTCGACGCCACCGCCCTGGTTCATGAGGCGTACATGCGGCTGATCGGGGATCAGCAATTCCACGGCAAAGCCCATTTCTTCGCCGCGGCCGCCGAGGCGATGCGGCGGGTGCTGGTTTGGGACGCGTGGACGCGTGAGCCCGTTCTCGACTTGAAAGGACACACGGGCTGGGTGCGAAGCACTTCGTTCAGCCCGGACGGCACGCGGATCGTCACCGGCGGTCGCGACGACACGGCGAAGGTGTGGGATACGCGGACGGGAAATGTCCTGCTCGACCTGAAAAGGGTGGGGCGCAGCGTGTTTCAGTCCGGATGGCATGCGGATCGTCACGAGCGGCGGATCAATGAACATGCCTGGAGCGGCAGCGGTGTGCGACGCGCTGACGGGGACGCTCAAGTTCGATCTCAAAGGACACACGGGCGACGTGCAAAGCGCTTCGTTCAGCCCGGACGGGATGCGGATCGTCACCGGCGGTACGGACAAAACGGCGAAAGTGTGGGACGCGCACGTCGGGACGCTGCTGCTCGAGCTTAAAGGCCACGAGAACGCCGTTTGGAGCGCGTCGTTCAGTCCGGATGGTACTCGTATCGTCACCGGCGGTTTTGACAACACGGCGGGAATCTGGGACGCGTGGACGGGCACGTTACTGGTCAACCTGAAAGGCCACACGGGCCCTGTGATGTGCGTGGCTTTCAGCCCGGACGGAACGCGAATCGTCACGGCGAGTTTTGACTACACGGCGATGGTGTGGGACGCACGAACTGGAATGCGCGTGCTCGAACTGACAGGTCATACGCAGAGGTTGTCGGGCGTGGCTTTCAGCCCGGATGGGACGCGAATCGTGACCAGCAGTTACGACGGTACTGCGAAAGTCTGGGACGCGCAGAAAGGAATGCCACTTCTCGACCTGAAAGGTCACAAACTCAACCTGGAGAGCGTCTCGTTTAGCCCGGATGGGAGGCGGATCGTCACAGCCAGTCGGGACCAAACGGCGAAGGTCTGGGACATGGGGGCGACCACGCCCCCGGTTATATTGAGAGGGCACTCAGGCCGCGTGCTCAGCGTCTCATTCAGGCGTGACTGTATGCAGATTGCCACCACAAGCGAAGACAAGACGGCGAAGGTGTGGAGCACGCAGACGGGCATGCCCCTTCTTGAACTGAAAGGCCACACAGGCTGGATGTGGAGCTCGGCATTCAGCCCGGACGACACGCGGATCGTCACAATCAGTTCCGACCAGACGGCAAAGGTGTGGGACGCGTATACCGGAGCGGCCCTGCTCGAGCTGAAAGGGCATACCTACGGGGCGACTATCGTGTCTTTCAGCATGGACGGAAACCAGATCATCACCGGCGGCGATGAGTGCCCGACGAAGGTATGGGATGCGAGAACAGGCCACGAATTGAAGGTCGCGACGGTGCCACGTGCCCTGCAGCCAGGTTACAGCAACCCGAATACCCGGCGGGTCGGTGTGACAATTGGAAACCACGTTAGTCCGGACGGCCGGACAGTCGCTCTCATAATCGGAAACCACATCGAACTCACCCCGATGCAGCCGAACGACGAGGAGCTCGCCAATCGCAGGTTTCAGATGCAGCCGAACTTCCGGGTCTATCGCGAAGCCTACGACGCGGCGACGAAGGCCAACGACGCGTTCGCGGCAAGGTTCTACCTCAATCTCTTTCCGCCTGCCGAGCGCGCGCTGATCCGGGCCGAGCCGATCGTCGCGTCCCTGTTCACTCGCTTGATCATCCGCGCTGACGTGCTCGCCGCCCTCCAAGCCCAACCGATAGCAGATCCAGAAGTCCAGGCCGCTTGTCTGAAACTGGCCGGAACGTGGTCTGAATCGGCGTCGGCATGCAATAATGCGGCATGGGCTATAGTTAACGATTCTGGGCGACCGGAAGCGGAATACCAACGCGGATTGCGCTTGGCTCTGGCCGCTTGCCGGCTTGAACCTGGCAGTGCCAATTATCTCAACACGCTGGGCGTTACCC
Source organism: uncultured Planctomycetota bacterium (assembly GCA_963818265.1). Classification (GTDB taxonomy): domain Bacteria; phylum Planctomycetota; class Planctomycetia; order Isosphaerales; family Isosphaeraceae; genus CAWFRS01. The sequence continues at coordinate 144,841 of CAWFRS010000003.1, forward strand.
AGTACCGCTGCGGGCTGATGACCGATGCGCTTGCGACCCTGACACGTTCAAATGACATAAACAAGCAGAGTGAATTTGCCGACCTCGCCTTCCTGGCTCTGGCTCAGCAACACCTAGGCCAGTCTCACAAGGCCAGCATTCCCTCTCTCGGTTGCGCGAGGTGATGAAGAACCCGAAGTTTTCCGGAAATCCCGAGGCACACGCTTTCCTACGCGAGGCCGAGACGATCGAGCTCGACCGAGTCTTCCCGGCCCGACCGTTCGCACCGTAATAGGTATCGGATCCACCCGTCCCAATACCCCGCCGAACGATCCATGCCTCGCACGCGGAGCAAACATCACGATACGCTATCGAAATGACAATTCTGCCGCTGGGCCTGCCTTCCTGGGAGCGGACACTTCGAGCCGTCGAGCTCGTCAAGGACCGTCTGCTACGCGCGTCTGCGGCTTTAGAAAATGCGCAAATTCCGTACGCCGTGATCGGCGACAACGCGGTCGCCGCGTGGGTTGGGCGAGTCGATCAGTCGGCCGTGCGGTTCACGCAAGATGTCGATCTGCTGATCCTTCGCTGCGATCTTGAAGCGACCAAGACGGCGATTGAAACGGCAGGCTTCATTTATCGGCACATTGCCAGCGTCGATCTGTTCCTCGATGGCCCAGACGCGAAAGCCCGGGATGCGGTCCGCGTCCTCTTCGCAGGCGAACGCGTCCGCCTAGACGACGTCTTGGCGGCTCCGGACGTGAGCGAATCGGAACCGGCGGAAGCCTTCCGCGTACTGGGCCTTGATGCCCTCGTGCGCATGAAGCTCACGTCGTTTCGCGACCAGGACCGTACGCATCTTCGCGATTTAATCGGCGTGGGACTTGTTGATCAATCGTGGCGTTCAAAACTGCCCGACGAATTGGCGGCGCGTTTACAAGTCTTGCTCGATACGCCGGATGGCTGATCCGCGGCCGGCCGGCCTGAGCGGCAAACGGACCCAGCATGCTCCACATGGTGATTTGCAGTTCGACAGGAAGGCCATCGCATTCCGCGGGGTAAAGAGCTGAACCAGCCCGTACAATGATTGATGTTGTCGCGCGGACACCGACCCATCTTGCGGCTCGTGGTGGGGTCGACGCACAGACTCAACGGGACGGTCCGCTGAGCTTGGGTCTTCAGAGGTTTTGGGAGAGAACCGATGGCACACGGGGCGGCGAGCGAATTCAAGGTGATCCACGGCGAATCGTGGGAGGTCAAGGCGGAGCTCAACACCTTGGACGCGGGTGGCTGGGAGGTCGTCGGCGTGTCGAGCGCGCCGCACTGGCGGGCATTGATGCTGTGGATCTTGATGGGGAGCGCCACGCACGTGACTGTCGTGCTCCGGCGTGTGCGCGATCGAGCGTGATTTGTCGCCGTCGGCCATGCGCTCGTGCCAGGCGCAAACGCCGCGATCGGTTCCTGAACAACCGCCACCCTTCTCGCCTCGCTCCGATGTGCCGACTGTCCGAGTAAGCAAGGAGTTGAAGATTCGCGCCAGCAAATCCTATGCTTGTCTGATGATCGCGCCTTGCATTTGAACACATTTGCCGGATAGGCCCGCTACGGCTATCGCGAGGTGATCCTGCTTGTCGACCGAAGCTGCTCCCACAATCGTTCACCATGGAACTACCCTGCTGCGTGCCCGGGCCATCGCGAAAGGCGGTCCCAATCCTGCGTTTCGCGAGCCGGGCAGCAGTCACCTTCCGCCAGCCGAGGGCTTCTCGACAGTGATCGGCGACGGCCGTCGTTGCGGCACCGGTACTCCAGCGATGGCTGCTCGAGAAAAGGACTGCTCTTTCCGGACGAACGTGGCCCAGCTATCCTGGAAGTGAGTGTTCCGGCAGGAATCATGGCAATTCTTTATTCTGATCCGATTGCGGCTGCGCTACGCGCGTAGTGGGGAAATTCGATTCGATCCAGAAAGCGGGCTCAATGAGCTGCTTGCCGAATGGCAGAATCTCAAAACGCGAGTCAGCCCACTATGAGCATCGACAATCCCATCACTGAATTTCTCCGCGCACGCCAAGATACGGACTGGACTATTGTCGACCTTGCCGAGCAACTTCTCAGCGCGATTGCCTCGCAACCGAACGAAGCAGCGAAGAAGCTCCTTATTGATGCGGAATTTTCCACAGATCGTCAGTTTGAGCGAGTCTTCAGACCGTTGCTCGCGTGCCTCGCTACCATGTCCGCAACCGAATCAGGAACGTCGCCGCGCCTCTACGGAGGCCATCTCTCGTTCAAGAGGGTCGGCCCCGAAGGTCCCGTGTGGATTCTGGGCGAGTTCGAGAACAAACCAGGAAATGTGCGTGTCGTTTTTCGCAGGTCGTCATCGCCATCAGGCGAATCGCAGCCGCTAACGACTGAGCCGCCCGTGAACACCGACTCCAACTCGAGGATCGCCACTCCGACGCCGAACGACACTTTGGACCGTGCCGGATAAACGAGGCGTGAAAGGGCTCATTCCCAATGCCCCGTTCGGTCCGGAAGTGCGCCGAGCGATCTGAAGAATTCTTGGAAAATTACCGCTGGTCTCGACCGGATTCTCATGCGAATTGGCAGGGTGACATCTCCACTTCAAGACGTCTGGAGACTTGGCGGCCATGTTCGCCGCGACGAGTTTTCACACCTCGTCGTAGACAAGTGGAAGCAATTCGGCCGCCGCTCGCCCGTCGCCGGCCGCGGCGGCGTCCATGAGGTGGGGTATCTCGGACATGGCGGCGGATTATACGAGATGCGTCGTCATGTTCACAGGAAGTCGCGCTGATGGACCACGAACAGATGTTGGCCAAGTATCGGTCCCAGAAGGTGGCCTCTCCCGAAGGCAAGACTCCGGCGAGCTGCCAGGGCACTCGGCTCGTGAGACACTCGCCCGCCCGCATGGCTCTGGGGACGGCGAGACTCTGTCGAGCTGCCAGTGCACTCGGCTCGTGAGACACTCGCCTTTCCTTCCGTGACAGACGCTCACATCGGCGCACGAGTGCTCGGTCTCGCCCATGCCGCGATCATTGCCGAAACGAACCGTGTCGACGCGCGGGGTAGGCTCAGCACAAACGCTCTTTGGCCTGCTACAATGGGTCTATCCAAGATCGGAGAAAACCACCATGTCAGAACCAACTCTCGAGAGCCTGGCTCGCCGCCTGGCGGATGTCGAACGCCGCCTCAACGAGAAGCAAGCGACGAGCGCGAAAGATTGGCGCAGCGCTGTCGGAATGTTCACCGGTCGGGAGTTTTCGAAGAACATCGATGAAGAAGGCCAGAAAATTCGTGAAGCCGACAGGGAAGAGGCTCGCCAGGAATTCGGAGAGTGATCCTTCTCGCCTCACGGCAAATCGGCGAGACCTCGAGAATGCGTCGGGGCTCAGATTCCAGAATTGCCTCGAATAGCAAACCGTTCGATACGCTTAGCTGCACGAATACGCGATTTCGTCGCCAGTCGCCAGAACATGCCTGCGGCCCCATCAGCATTTCACCGTCTTCCGCTTCTTACCGACGGTCCCGCTGTCGCGGGCCTTCTGAATATATGCGACCGCATCCGGCACCTTGCAGGCCGTGTCTCCCATGTCGGCTGTGACTTTTCCGACCTTGATTGCCGCTCGCACGGCGGAATCACTGAGTTCCTTCACGTAAGTTCCCACCGCTATCAAGAAGCCGTTCATGGCCAGGCGAACGGCGTCGGGCTGCTGATGAAGCGTGGTCGCGACGCGATCGAGAAGCTTCTTGAACCCGTCCAGATCAAGATCGCTGTCGTTCTTGATGGCCACCAGGCTGCTCAACGTTCCCCACCCGGCGACGGCGACGTTTTCGTTCCTGGATTCGATCCATTCGAGCGCCAGCGGATATCCGTGCGCGCTCCCGGCCGCGACCCAGGGAACCGTGGCCGTCGGCAAGGCGCCTCCATTCGCCTTTTTGGCCCAGCGATCGAGATCCTTCCTCGTCATCCTGGCATCGTCGGCGATCAGACCCGCCAGATACATCGCGTCATAAATACCAGTGTCGTAAAGATCGAGCGCTAGCTGATAGTCTTTCTTGATTCGCTTCTGAATCGTTTTCATGTCGCCGATCTTCACGCCGAAGAACGGTTCTTGCACGCCGTGGTTACGAAGCACTTTCTTGATGCTTTCCGCGCCATGCGATTTGAGCTCTTGAACGATCTCGTCGGCTGTCATTGCGGTTTCATCCTCCAGATAACGCGGACCGGCGCCGAGAAGGGCCGCACTGGCGCCAGCGGGCACCAACCTGAGGCGTCGGCGCCGGGTGTCGGTCGAAAATAAGAGATCGGGCTTGAGGCCCCGCGAATCCGCACTTCGCCCGAACTCAGAGTCTGTCCCGGAACGCGCGGTTCTGGGCGAGCGGGGGGCGTAAGCCCCCTGACTTCTCGGCTCCGGACAGGGGGCTGACGTCCCCCGCTCGCCTCTCGGAACAGACTCTCAGCCGACGATCGGTGCGACTCGTTGTTCTTTACTCTGCAACAGCCGATCGGTCAATGAAAGCGTCGTGAATGCGTTTTCCGTCGCGGACCCCAGCGCCGTATTGTCGAAGATGCACCAGGTCTCGGCGCTCGGCCCACGCGACGAGCGAATCCGCCAGCGCGCTGAGCCGCTCCGGTGAATAAGCCGAATAATACATGCGTGGCGATCCGTGCCATCGAACGTAAATCAGGCCGCGCCAACCCCCCGGTTCGGCGGCCTCGGCCACGACGGCGGGGTCTGCCGCGACTCGCGCCACCTGAAACCCGGCGAGCATTGCATCGGCTTCAGGGACAAACCAGGTCCGATGCCGGGGCTCGCAGGCCACGCGGCCATCATGGCGGCGTCTCAAGCCGGAAAAGAAATCAGCGACGATCCGTGCGTCAAACCGGAAGCTCGGCGGCAGTTGCACAAGCAGCGGACCGCGCTTGGTCCCCAGGGAGGCTGTTTCTTCCAGAAAGCGGTCGAGGGCTGCGTCGCTATCGACAAGGCGATGCACGTGGGTGATCTGCTTGGGCACCTTGACCGCAAAGACAAAGTCGTCCGGCGTCTCGGCGGCCCAGCGTGCATACGTCGCGGGTTTGTGCGGACGATAAAACGACGAATTGATCTCCACGGCCGGCAGCCGCTGCGCGAAACGATTCAGATGGCTCGCGCCCTCGGGAAAAAGTTCCTGATGTGGTTTGGCAATCGACCAACCCGCACAGCCGATCAAGATTGGTGGTTGACCCGGGAGACCCTTGTTCATTGCGGACCTAGCCCAAAGCATAACGAGTCTGACATTCTTACCGACCTTCGCGACCTCGGTTCGAACCGGCGCGGCGTTGAGATTCGTTCGGCCATTTTGCGACCCTCGACGGCCGCTCAAGAAGTGAACATTTCCGATGCCAGCGCGGCAGATTCGGCCCGTCTTGCGATCGCACTGCCTTGCAAAATCGCCCACAACCATGATTTGCATCGCCGGTCGGTCGATGAGCCGGCCTCTCATTCTCGGTGCGGCAGACTCACAAAACCAGGCGCAAGCCTCGGTCTTCCCGGAAGATGCGGCGACGTCCGCCTGGGCAATGTACGCCCCGCGCGTGGCGTGGTGTCAACGGAAGTTTCCCAACAGCCAGGGCCGGCGTAAAGTCGCCGCAGACGGCCTGATGCGGCCGGTCTAATTTTGTACAATGGGGATCGTCAGACGTCGGGGTGCCGGTGCGCGGCAAAACTGGGGAGCACGGAAGAGAACCGCCTGAAGGAGAGAGCTCGATTGACCGAACGCGAGGGGCCGACGTCGCGCCGTCTGATATTTCTGGGCACGGGAACGTCGAGCGGCGTACCGATGATTGGCTGCGATTGCTCGGTCTGCACGTCGAGCGATCCTCGCAATCAGCGAACCCGGCCGAGTGTCCTCATGGCTTTTCCGGCCGGGAATCTCCTGATAGACACCACGCCCGAGATGCGGATTCAGCTCTTGCGGGAGCGGATCCGCCACGTTCACGCCATCGCGTTCACGCACGCGCACGCCGACCATCTGTTCGGACTCGACGACGCGCGGCAGTTTCCCCGATGGATCGGCGGGCCCGTGCCCGTCTATTGCGAACAGGAGACCGAAGACGCGATCCGTCGCGTTTTCCATTATGCGTTTCGGCCCGGAACCGAGACGTGGCCGCCGGGCTTCGTTCCGAAGCTTCAATTCATCACAGCCACGCCGGGCGTCGAGTTTGAAGTGATGGGTCAGCGGGTCATGCCGATTCGCCTGGAGCACGGCCGCGCGCCGATCCTTGGTTATCGCGTCGGGGGGCTCGCGTATTGTACCGATGTGAGCCGCATTCCCGACGAAACCTGGCCCTTACTGGAAAATCTCGACGTCCTGATCCTCGACACCCTGCGGCGCGAGAAGCACCCGACGCACTTTTCGTTGAGCGAGGCGCTTGAAGTCGTCGAGCGGTTGAAACCGGGGCGCACCTTCTTGACGCATCTGTCGCACAGTCTCGATCACGGCGCGACCGAAGAAATGCTGCCGCCGCGGGTCGCCCTGGCCTACGACGGCCTCCAGCTTGATTTTTGAGGATTTCTCGCCGCTCGAGCGCGACTGGCTCTCGAGCGGCTTTTCTCACCTGACTCCAGGAGTCACGCACGAATGTCTCCCGACCCCGTCCTTGTCAAACGCCTGGCGCAACACGGGCAAAGTCATTTGCTGCAATGGTGGGGGAGCTCAGTGGCGACCAGCAGGCACGCCTGGCCGCCGAGCTCGCCTCGATTGACTTCGACCAGTTGCAAGGTCTGATCGGCGAGCTGGTCAGGAGTGACGGCGCGACCGTCCCGCCGGAAGACCGCGTGCAGCCAATCGACGTCATTCGTTTGCCGCAAACCGACGGCGAGCGCGTGGTCCGCCGCCGCGCGGGGGGCCTGGGTGCCGACGCCCTGGCGGCCGGCGAAGTCGGGATCATCCTGGTCGCCGGCGGATCGGGAACGCGGCTCGGCTACGAGGGGCCCAAGGGAACCTTTCCCATCGGGCCCGTGTCGTCGGCGAGCCTGTTTCAAATCCATGCCGAGAAGATCGTCGCACTGGCCCGGCGCCACGGGCGAACGATCCCTCTCTACATCATGACAAGCCCCGAAAACCACGAGACCACGATCGCATTCTTCGATCGCCACGACCGCTTCGGGCTCGAGCACGTGCGGTTCTTCACCCAGGGACAGATGCCGGCCGTCGATCGTGCGACCGGCAAGGTCCTTCTGGCGTCGAAGGATCATGTCGCGCTGTCTCCCGACGGCCATGGCGGCACGCTTGCCGCGCTCGCGATGCCGGGGCCAAACGGCACGCCAAGCTGCCTCGATGAGATGCGAGCCCAGGGTGTGCGTACGCTCTTTTACTTTCAGGTGGATAATCCACTCGTGCGGATCGCCGAACCCTCGTTCATCGGGCTGCACCGCGAGGCCGACGCTGAAGTTTCGTTCAAGGTGGTCGAGCGGCTCTCGCCCGAAGAGAAGCTCGGCGTGGTCGTGACGGTCGACGGCCACCCCCAGGTGATTGAATACTCCGACCTACCCCCCGAGCTGGCCGGCCGCCGCGTGCCCGAGGGGCCGCTCGAATTGTGGGCCGGCAGCATCGCGGTGCACATTCTTGAACGAGCGTTCATCGAGCGGCTGGTCACCGATCAGCGGCTGCCGTTCCATCGGGCGATCAAGAAAGTCGCTTATGTCGACGCGAGCGGCACCACGATCAAGCCGTCCGAGCCCAACGCCGTGAAGTTCGAGCAATTCATTTTTGACGCCTTGCCCAGCGCCCAGCGCTGGACCATGGTCGAGACCGACCGCGCCGGTGAATTCGAGCCGCTCAAGAACGCGGTCGGCCCTGACTCACCGGCGACCGTCCACCAGCGTATGAGCGACCAGTTCGCCAACTGGCTGGAGCAGGCGGGAGCCGTGGTCCCGCGCCGGCCGGATGGATCGGTGCCATTCGGGATCGAGATCAGCCCCCTGTTCGCGCTCGATGCCGCGGAGTTGAAGTCGAAGGTCGAGCCGGGCATGGTGATCGAGCGACCGCTCTATCTCCGCTGAAAAGGAACGAGACGGACGGACCACCGATTTGAAACGAAAAGCGAGGAACGCGATGTTACACGCGGTCATCATGGCTGGGGGGAGCGGAACGCGATTCTGGCCGAAGAGCCGGCGCGACCGGCCCAAGCAGTTGCTCTGCCTGACCGGTGAGACGACCATGCTTCAGCAGACGGTCGCGCGGATCGAGCCACTTGTCCCGCGCGGGCGAATCTTGATCGTCACGGGAGCCGACCAGGCCGTGGCAACCCGGGCGCAGCTTCCCGATCTGCCGTTCGAGAATGTGATCGCCGAGCCGGCGCCGCGCGACACGGCGCCCTGCGTGGGACTCGCAGCCGGAATTGTCGCGGCCAGGGATCCGAATGCCACCATGATCGTCATGCCGGCCGATCATGTGATCGAGCCGGCCGAGGCGTTTCTGGCGACCGTCAAGGCGGCTGTCGCAGTGATTGACGACGACCCCAGCGTCTTGATCACGTTCGGTATCAAGCCGACGCACCCGGAGACGGGTTATGGTTACATCGAACGTGGACCACTGATGGAAACGCGCGGGCGGATTCCGGTCCATCGTGTCATTCAATTTCGCGAGAAGCCCGATCGCGACACGGCCGAACGCTTTCTCGCGGCCGGTACGTTCGCCTGGAACTCGGGCATCTTCGTCTGGCGAGCCCAGACGATTCTTGACGAAATTCGCGCGCACCGGCCGCGCTCGCCGAGGGTCTCGATCCGATCCTGGCGGCCGTTGGTACCGCACAGGAAGGGGAGATCCTCGATCGTCTCTTCCCCACGCTCCAGCGCGTTCCGATCGACAAGGCCGTGATGGAGCATTCACGCAATGTGCGCGTGCTCGAGGTTCCCTACCGATGGAACGACGTGGGCGACTGGCGCGCCGTCGCCGCGCTCTTGAAGCACGACGCCGCTGGAAACGCCGTTCAGGGCAACGTGATCGCCCGCGACTCGAGAGGTTCCATTCTGATTTCGGACGATGGCGGACTCGTCGCGGTCATTGGCGTTGACGATCTCGTCGTCGTTCACGCTGGAAAGGCCACTCTGGTCGCTCGCAAGGACCAGCTCGATAAACTCAAGAGCCTTGTCGAAGGCCTGGCCGATGCCGGCTACGAGTCGTTTCTTTGAGGGGAGGGGCTCTGTCATGCGGATCATCGCCGGTCAACGGCGCGGACACAAAATTGATGGCCCGCGTGCCTCGGGAAAGACACGACCGACGAGCGACCTGGTGCGCGAGTCGCTTTTCAACATCCTGGGCGAGCTGGTCGTCGACAGAGTGGTCGTCGACCTCTTTGCCGGCACAGGCGCACTGGGACTCGAAGCGCTCAGCAGGGGGGCCGAAAGCGCCATCTTCGTCGAGCGAGATCGCGAGTGTGTGAGCCTCATCATCCGGAACGTGGCCACGCTTCGCTATGAAGATCGTGCCCAGATCCGCCACGCCGACGCGTATCGCTGGGTTCGTGCCTATCGGCCCGACGGCGACGATCCTGTCGTGGTGTTGCTCGACCCGCCTTATCAGGATTACCAGCGCCGGGCGAAAGTCCTGAACCAAGGGATTGCCGAGCTTGTCCGAAAACTGCCGGCCGGATCGGTGATCGCGCTCGAGGGAGGCCGCGTCCTGAGCGACCAGATCCTTGACGATTTCGAGACGTGGGATGTGCGGCGCTACAGCAGTACGCAGATTGCCATCAAGGTGATCGGAGCAACGCCCGTGGATGCGCGTATTGGACTGAACGAGGGGGATGTTGAAACGCGAATGGACGACGCCGATGGCCAGCCAGAAAGTGATCTCGATGAGTGAAGACGAATCGGCGCGGGCCTTCGCTCTGGAGATTGTCCGGCGTTTGCAACAAGCAGGTTACCAGGCACTCTGGGCGGGCGGGTGCGTGCGTGACCTGATCCTGGGCCAGACGCCGTCTGATTATGATGTGGCCACCAACGCCACGCCCGAAGAGGTCATGGCGACGCTCCCCTTCCGCGCGATCACCGTGGGTATTTCGTTTGGCGTCGTGCGGGTGCGAAATCCCCGCCAGGCGGGTGGGGAAGTCGAAGTGGCCACCTTTCGCAGCGACGGCGCCTACGTCGACGGCCGGCGGCCGGAGTCGGTCGTGTTCAGCTCGGCCGAGCAAGACGCCGCCCGCCGTGATTTCACCGTGAATGGAATGTTTCTCGACCCGGTCGCCGACCGGCTGCTCGACCATGTCGGCGGCCATGCCGATTTGCGGGCCCGGCTGTTGCGCGCAATTGGCGACCCGGCGGCCCGGTTTCGCGAAGACAAGCTGCGCATCTTGCGCGGTGCGGCTGGCGTCGCGGTTCGGCTTTCAGATCGAGCAAACGACGCGCAACGCGCTCCAGGCGATGGCCAGCGAGATCGGAAGTGTTTCACGCGAGCGGATCGCCCAGGAACTGCGGAAGATGCTGGTGCACGGCAGTCGCGTGCGCGCCATGAACCTCGCGCTCGAGACCGGGCTGGTCGCCGCGATTCTACCGCCGCTCTTGCCGATGCGCGGGTTGTTTCAGGGCAAGCCCGTACAGCCCGAGGGCGACCTGTGGGACCACACGATGCTCGTTCTCGAATTCTTGCCGGCCGATCCCAGCTTCACACTCGCATTCGCCGCGTTATTGCACGATGTCGGCAAGCCGCAGACGCGCGTGTTTCACCAGGGACGCTACGGTTTTCACTATCACGACCACGCCGGAGCGCAGATCAGCGATGCGCTTTGCCGCGACCTGAAGCTTTCCAACACCGAGCGCGAGCGGATCACCTGGCTGGTCGCCAATCACCAGTACCTGGGCGAAGCCAAGAAACTGCGCGAGGCAAAGCTCAAGCGAATCCTCGCGAAACCGGGCATCGACGAACTGCTGGCGCTTCATCGCGCCGACGCGCTGGCATCGACGGGCAACATCGAGCATGTCGACTACTGCGAGTATTACCTCAAGAACGAGCCGTCTGGCCCGATCAACCCGCCCCCGCTGGTCACCGGGCACGACCTCGTTCGACACGGGCTGGCGCCAGGTGCTCGGTTCGCCGTGCTGCTCGATCAGGTGCGCGAAGCCCAGCTCGAAGGAAAGATTCAAAGCAAGCGGGCCGCGCTCGAGTGGATCGACAGCCAGATCGGCTCCCACGGCGAGCGGCAACCCGGTATCGACGCCCAGGGGGAGCGGCAACCCGGTATCGACGCCCACGGCGAGCGGCAACCCGGTATCGACGCTCACGCCGACAACGATACTGACGGACCCGGCGATTTAACTCATCTCAATTCCATTCGGGAATAACCGGCTGGCTTCGAGTGCGGGTGTATCGGGCAGCACGTCGTAACGCAAGAAGAGCTCGCCCGTCGCGCTTGGCCTGTAACTCTTCAGGGCGAGCTTGCAAGCGTGGTTGTGCCGGAATCCCTCGCCATCGAAGGCGGTGGGGGCGGAGCGGCCGCCGAAGATGAACGGGCAGATGGTCAAATAGATTTCGTCGATCAAACCGGCCTGGATCATCGAAAAGTTGAGCTCGCCGCCCCCTTCGAGCAGCAGATGGCTGACCCCGATCGCCGGGAGCCTGCGCAGCACCTCGACCAGGTTGACGCGCCCCGACGCGTTTGGCGGCACGACCTCGACGTGCGCGTAAGAACGTGCGCGCTCGCACAGAGACTCGGGTGTTCGGCTCGTCGTGAAGACCCACTTCTCGGTTTCGGTTGATCGAAAGAAATTCATCTCCGCGAGATTGTCCGGCAGGACCGAGCAAACCGTGATGTTCCGGGGATGGGGCGCACCTTTCGCACCGATCCGCCGCTTGCGCGTCTCCGGGTCTCGAATGATCAACGGCGGGTCCTCGGCGCGGAGCGTCCCGGCGCCGATCAGCACGGCGTCGGCATCGGCGCGAAGAGTTCCATTTGCTCGCGATCCTCGGCGCTTCCGAAGTTGATCTTGCCGCCATCGATGGGCGCGAGCTTGCCGTCAGCCGATTCGGCGATGTTCAATGTGACGAATGGCCGCCAGCTCGGAACGTTTTTGCGGGATTCGATCATGTTGTCGAGCCCCCCTCGGGCGGACCCCCCCGGTCAGTTGCCGACACCAGGGAACGGATTGAAGTCGGTGCCGATGTCGAAATAGTCCTCATGCTCGGCCTTTTTGAGGAAGCCGACCACGTAATAAGTGAAGGGAGTCAGCACGACCTCGGTCGCGACCTTCAAGAAGTAATTGGCGACCAGAACCTGAACGACCTGCGCCGTCTCCCACACGCCGAGGAACGCGAGCGGATAAAAAATCAACGAGTCAACCGCCTCGCCGGCGATCGTCGAGCCGATCGTGCGCGTCCAGAGGTGGCGGCCCCGGGTCCATATTTTCATCTTGGCGAGAACCACCGAATTGACCCACTCACCGATCACAAACGCCGTGAGCGAAGCCGCCACGATCCGCCACGAGTTCGAGAAGACCGTCTCCCATGCCTGCTGGTTCTGCCACCCCGGCGCGGCCGGCGGCAGTGCCAGGATGACCCAGGTCATGAATGTGGCGAAGATCAGGGCACCGAATCCGGCCCAGATCACCTTGCGCGACCGGGCATAGCCATAAACTTCCGTGAGGATGTCGCCGAAGAGATAGCTCAAGGGAAAGAAGACAACGCCTGCGCCGAAAACAAATCCGCCGAGTTGAGCGACCTTGCCGGCCGCGATCAAATTGCTGCAAAGCAGCACCGTCACGAAGGCAACCATCAGCAGATCATAATATCGATAGGTTCGTGGGCCGCGAGCTTCAACTCGATCGGCCAGAGGGTCGGCGATCAATTTCGTCATGGAGTGCGGGTCTCTCTGGATTGGCTGGCATCGGGCCGGAATGTCCCGAGCCGCGGCGATCGAGCAAGGGGGTTGGGGCCAGGTTTGATGGCGCAGCGGATCGGCCAGGCGGCTGGCAGCGTGCGACAGGAGCTCGCCCGTGGAGGGGCACGCCAGGTCGGGCAAGAGCTCGGCCACCGGCACGGCCCGATAAGCCTGGCTCCACAGGTCGGCTTCGACGATTTCGTCGTCGAACACCAGTATATCGATGTCGATCGTCAGCCGCGCGGCCATTTTGATCGTACGCTGTCGGCCGAGCTCGTCTTCGATCTTTTTGAGCCGAACCATCAAGCTTGTTTTCGAGAGCGACGTGCGAATCAGGAGCGCGGCATTGAGATAGGGCGGACCGTCCGAGCCCACGGCGGCCGTCTCCCAGACCGTCGACATTGCTTGGATACCGACGTCTTCGCTCAGGCGTTCGATCGCCCGGCGCAAGTGCATTGCCGGCTCCACATTCGAACCCAAGCCCAGGCAGACCAGATGCTCACCTCCGTGTGATGATGCCGCGCTCTCGACAACGACGACATCCATCGGCTTTCCACTCCCAAATGCGCCTGATCGATTGAACGTTCCGGAACCGATCGCGTCCGTCCGCGCCTGCGTTGATCGGGCCTGGCCTGATCGGGCCGGCTCATCACTGGCCCTGGCAGCGCTCGATCTCGACGCCCACGGATCGACACGACGCCACGGCTCCGGGCTTTTCGACCCGCACCCGCACGCGGCTGACTCCTGGCTCGGCGAGGCCGATCCGCGCGATATCGGCCGCGAGAGCCTCGACGGTAAACCGGCGTGCGCTCTGGGTGTGGGCCGTGATTTTCTCGGCGACCAGTTGGTAGTCTATACAATCGGCAAGGTCATCGCTCACGCCGGCACGGGTCAGGTCGGTGAACAGATCGAGATTAATCACAATTTGTCGCGGTGTCTCGCGCTCGGACGCATGGACGCCGAGGATTCCCCGCACCACGAGATCGCTGATGATGATCCTGCCCACGTTCGCATCCCTTTCGGACCTGTCCATCCCCGCGTGAGCAAGGCGTTCCGACGTCGCCATGCATCACGTCTCAGAAAGCGAGACCCCGCGACGGATCGCCCTCGCAAGCGATCGACGCACGATCATACCGCAATCGCGCGGCAATCGCAGGCGGAATCGATCGAGGCGATGCTCGACGCGACGGCATCGACGGCCCGCTCCGGCGTTCGTTGTCTTCTGAGAATCCCTGGTCGGACCACCGGTCATCGGCGATAATCGGCGATCACGAAATGGCTGCACCTTTGCAGGTCGTGGCGCTTCGTGTGCATCGCGGTACAGGTCCGGTTGTCTTACTCAGCGGGTCATCGCCTTGTCTAGCCATTCCCAAGCCTGTTTTCGCGTCATCCGCGAGATTGACTTCTGTTATGGACATCGTCTGCTCAATTACGACGGCAAGTGCCGCTACCTGCACGGTCATAATGGCCGCGCGGTCATCACGATCAGCGGCCCAGCCCTCGATGAGCGTGGCATTCTCGTCGACTTCGGCGAAATCAAGCGCAAGGTTCAGACGTGGATCGACGAAAACCTCGATCATAACATGCTGCTCTGTCGTGAAGACCCGCTCTTGCCGGTGCTCAGGGAGTGCGGTGAGCGGGTCTTCGAGATGGACTGTAATCCGACGGCCGAAAACATCGCCCGCCTGATTCATGACAAAGCGCGCCTCGCCGGTTTGCCGGTCGTCGAGGTCGTGCTCTGGGAAACAGCCCATTGCGGCGCGGCGTATAGCGAACCGCGATAGGCCCGGGCGGATCCAATCCCATTGCGTCAGGCCCAACGGTGGTCGCGCCATGAATGATCTGCGCAGCGCAAGATCCACCGAGCTGGTGTGGTGCAAGGTTGGGCTTGCACCGCTTTCGCGCTTATCGCGTTTTCATTGACGAACCACGCGGCACCCGGCGCGAGGCCTTTGTTGGAGTTCCGCCTTCAGGCGGCGCGCGAGCCGAAGATTCCGCCTGAAGGCGGTACTCCAACAAGAAGCCGCGCAACAGAATCGGCCTGCGCTCGATGCCTTGGGAAGTTGTTTCAAGAACAACGTTTCACCGAGTCGCCACCGCCCCGGCGAAAGACGAGGGCGGCGGATCTCCGAGTACTTTCATTATACGAAGACGTCAGGCCCGTCAGTGGGCGTGACCGTGGCCGTCGTCGACGGCCTTGGCGGGCGCGACATAAGACTGCGGCTTGTAAGGAAACCTGATGTCGTCGACCCACCAGTCGTATTGCTTGTTCTTGTACCGGCCTTTGAGGACCGCGAGCGCGTATTGCTCCTTGTCGGGAAACTCCTTGGAACCGGGGCCGTGCACCTCGAAGAGAGCCAGACCATAGATCGGGATGTCGGCGCCATGGCTGTCGTCTTCGCCGACGGCTTCGATCCGGACGAACTCCATGTGCTCTTCCTTTGACGATTGCATTCGCTTACGGAGGGTGAGGAGCGGACCATATTTTTGCTCCATCATCATCTTTTCCTTGGCGTCCGCCGTTTCCATTTGCTTCACCATGTCTTCACCCGACTTGTCATTACGTGCCTCGGGGTGAAGGTGCAAACGGATAATTTCAGGAAGCGAGCCCGTTTGAACGACCTCGGCGTAATGCTTCGCGAAGCGCTGCGCGAGCGTCGTGCGCACGTAGGTTTGCACGGTCGCGTAAGTCACGCTACCCAGCCCGAAAATCAGACCAAGCGCGATGCCAGCACTCGCGATCCCTTGGCCGGTGAGCATATCCGGAAACTGCTTGATCGACCGATGCGCCAGAAAACCCAGGACGACAGCCAAGGCCGACGCGATGTAGAAAAGCGGATGGGCCCAGCAAAAAATCGCCAGCGCACCGCAGACGACGCTAAAAATTGCTAGATTGCTGATCGCACGATAGGCGGGCAGCTCGTTCTCGATCACCGAACCACCCAACTCGGGTGCGGTCTTGAGAGCGCTCGTATTCTGATCCGTGGCCACGAATGAACTCCTGTTGCTGGCTTTGGTCCGTCGTTATGAATGACGATGACGCCAAGCGATCGCGGGCTGTATTGAGCGGACCATGCGCAGTCCGACATAACATTCGAAGCTAATCTAGCGGGGCGGGGCCGTCAAGGATCAGCGCAGGCCCGCACCCAATCGCCAGGCCGGAACGAGGAACCACGAGCAGAACGCCATGCCGATCCAGAACGCACTCAGGAGCCAGCCGACAACGTTCGTCCACGACCAGTTCCGGTCGGCCAGCCCGCATTTCCACCCGGCTACCAGCACCGCCAGGACTGCCAGACCGAGCGTGCGGTCATTGAGCGGCGTCGCCCAGGACATCGTTTTCCAGCGCCCCTGCGCGACGGCCTCGATGTCGAAGAACCAGACGAGTAGCCCGGCGGTCAACCAGAGTAACTCGCCGAGGCTGCCTTCGATCTGCCCTGATCGGATCAAGATCAGGGCGCAACCAGGGCCAGACATCCGGCCATGGTCGAGAGGCTGGCCAGAAGCTGGTACGGCGGCCATGTCAGCCGCCCTTTTTGCACCAGGAGCGCGCCGCCGCAGACAAGTGCGGCGGTGATCAAGATCGCGTTGGCAATCGCCGGATTCGACGAGGTCGTGGCGGAGCGAGTGGAGTTGGTCACGGCGCGTCTCAAGCCCTTGAAGTCATGGTGGCCGGCCACCTGATTGCGACAAGAATCAGTGTTACCGACTCTTGCTTCGGCCAGCCACGGTGACTTCATTAACTCGAAAACGCCGGGCGCAGTGGATCGCCCCGTTCCAGATGGTGCGACTGATGCGTTCGGTCAACGCAGCGCGGCGATGGCCGGCGACGATAACGACGCGGCCTTCGCCGGTGCTGGATCGATGGCGGGCAGATCGGCCGGGATGGCGAGCTCGTCCCCGTCGAGATCGTCTTTTGACCCGCCGAGCACAACCTGCTCGCCCTCTTCCAGGCCCTTTGTCACCTGTGCCAAATCGGAGGTCACCTGACCGAGCTCTATCTCGCGGCGCTCGACGCCGTCGTCGTGAATGACGAAGCAGAAATCGTGACCGTTCTCGACCCGCACGGCCTCCGGTGGAACGGCCAGGACATTTTCGATCCGGGGCATCGCGATCGTGACCTCGGCTGTCATGCCGGGCCTCAGACCGTCTGGAACGTTCTCGAGCTTGACGATACTCTCAAAGTAGCGAACGTCCGAGCGCCAGTTTGTGAGCGCCATCGAGGCGATCGATTTCACGTGGCCCTCGACACGACGGTTGGCGAGCCCCTCGACGTGCACCGTCGCACGCAGACCTGGATTGATCTCCTTGACGATCGACTCGTGCAAGAGGGCGACGACCTCCATGTCGGTCAGGTCGGGAAGATAGAACAACGCTTGCCGCTGGTAGACGGGCAATCCCGCCTCGATGAATAACTGGCGATCCGGGTTGTTGGCATAAATGACGTAACCATCGTGGGGTGCGCAGGATCGTGCAGTTCTTGACCTGCTGTTCAAGCTGCTTCAACCGCTCTTGATGACGGCTGAGCCGCAAATCCTGATATTCCAGGATCGAAGCGGCCCCCTTGACGGCCCCCTCGAGCGTTTGCAGCGTCTTGGGCGCTGTGTACTTCTTGAAGAGAGCAAAAGCGGCTTCCTCCTGAGAGAGCACGAGCGACGCTTGCTGTTTCTTGAACGCGTCGGTCGTCACGGCCACGGCCGGAGCATAGCCCTTTTCATTCATGCGGCGCGACCAGTTCAGGTGATCGGTGGCGCGTTCCAGATCGGAACGAAACAGCAAGATCCGGCCCTGGAATTCTTCGATGGTTTGCTGAAAGCTCCCCTCCCGAAACTCGCGCACCGCGAGCTGGGCGATTTCCTTGTCCAACCGCGCCTGCTGATTGTCGGCCGCGGCGCGTTCGACGGTCATTTTCTGCATACGCAGAAGCTCTTCGTACTCGGAAGAATCGAGCTCGGCGAGGACATCGCCATTCTTGACGACCGTTCCTTCCGGAATCACGCTGAGCAAGACCGAGGCGCCGTTGGTCGCGAGCCGCTGGCCGCGGACGCCGACGGCGATGTTTTCGAGCCGACACTCGATGACGGTTCGTTTACCGCTCTCAATCCGGCCACTGGCGATCCGAACCGGGAAAAGGTCGGCGCGGCGAACGCCGGCCGTCAGGTACCGTTCGGCGGCCGGCTTGAGAACGTGCATCTGTCGCCAGCCGAGTCCGCCTGCCACCGTGGCCGTCAGCAGTATGCCGACGATCGAGATCCCGATCAAACGACGGCCCTTGCGAGATTTTACCGGTCGATTCATGAGCGTCTTATCACCTCGGCGCGTGCAGAATGGCGAACACCGCATTCTGGCTTCGCGGCGTCAATTTATGTATTCGTTAACCCCTGGCGGGGCAAGCGAGACCGAACAATGAGACCTGCCTCGATCCGCACTTGATGCGCAAAACGAGACATCGACTTCATCTTCATCTGCGTGAGCAGACCAGAAAACGGCGGGCGCCTCGAACCTATTGTTCGCACGTGTTGATAACAGGCGGGACAGATGTCAGTCGCAATCGACACTTCCGATCGTAACGGCTGTATTGTAAAACAAAGGTTTGACCCACGCAACCCCGGCCGGTGGTCAACCACGCATCGGGTCGGCCAGCTTTGTGAATGGCCCATATCGGCCGACGGAGCGGACCATGACTGATCGCGGAAATTAATGGCGGGAGGCTGCGACCCGATCCAGAGGGGTTGCACGATTATCGTCCAGTTCATCAAAAGAATTGATTCGCTGGCCGACCGTGGTCGCCTGTGCCGGGGGATTCAGGGCGACCACGTCGCCCTCATGGAGGCCGTCGAGAACTTCGACCATCTCGGTCGTATCCTGACCAATCTTGAGCTCGCGGCGCTCAAGCTTTTCGTCGTGGGCCACGTAGCAAATTTTCTTACCGTGCGCGGTTCGCACGGCTTCATGGGGGATCGCCAGCACGTCTTTGTGTCGTGACAGCGCGAAGTCGACCATCGACGTCATGCCTGGTTTAAGATCACCGGTGACGTGGTCGAGCTTGACGATGGCGATGAAGAACCGCACGCCTGTATCCATCGGAGGCTGTCCGCCACCGCCTTCGGCCGTCAGAGCCAGCGGGATCTGTCCAATTGACACGACACGACCCGTCAAAGAAAGCGTAGGCAAGGCTTCAAACCGGACGTTCACACGCTGGCCCGGGCTGATCCGGTCAACCACGGATTCGTTGAGCGCGGCCTGGACTTCCATCTCGGAGAGGTCAGGGAGATAAAAGAGAGCCTGACGTTGCCGCACGGCCATCCCCTCTTCCACCGACGTCATCTGGCGACGGGGGTTGGGATCCTTGTAATAAAAAACAACACCGGCGTGCGGAGCGCGGATCGTGCAGCGGGCGACCTGCTTCTTCAGCAGGTCGAGCCGCTCAAGCTGGCGGTTCAGCCGGAGTGTCTCGTTCGCCAGTGCCGTTTCGGCCGACTTGATCTGGCCCTCGAGGCTTTTTTCCGTCTTGGGGCGCGTGAAACGCTGGAATAGTTCAAGCGACGTGACCCGATGCTCGAGCGCGATCCGCAGTTGGGCCACGCCTTGCTGTTCGGTTGCGATCTGGGCCGGCGTCGAGTAGCCCTTTTCTTTCATCCGCCTGGTCCAGGCGAGATGGTCTTCGGCACGCGATAAATCCGAACGAGCCAGAGCGATGGTGCCTTCCATGCCCTTGAGCGACTCCTGGACCGTGCCATCACGATATTCGTCGATCGCCAGAACGGCGATTTCATGGTTGAGCTTGGCCTGTAAATAACTGGCGCGTGCTTGCTCGACGGTGATATTCTGCTGGCGGAGCATTTCTTCGTACGTCGACCCGTCGAGCGTCGCCAGAACATCGCCTTGTTTGACCTGCGATCCTTCAGGAATCGCCCAGAGGATCGTCGATGATCCGCCACCGCCGGCGCCGGCGATGTTTTCCAGCTCACAACGGACCACGGTGCGCCGGGAGCTCTCGAGTCGACCGGGGGCGTTCAAAACCGGCGACAGCGTCGTTCGAGACACGTTCCGTAAGAAATACCTCTCGCTAAGCTGCCGGCGGTCGATCCAGGGCCATGCACCCAGCTCATGCGTGCCGACCAGAAATGAGGCCGACGCCACGACGATCACCGCAACGCCAGTCCAGCCGAACGGCCAAAGCGATCGTAGCCGGACCATGCGTCAGCCTCCGCGATCAGTTAAGTATGACTCGCCGATATGCGGCAGCCGTTTGTTCCCAGCCGCCCCCCGCACCCGTCCCAGCGACGATGCGCATGCCTCTTCTAGAGATGAGCGTCAAACCGCCCGGGTCTGGCCAATACAATTATGGCCGCGCTCCACAACATCGGCCCATGGCGACGAGTAAACATTGGCCCTCTGCGCCGAGTCGCCCCCATTGAAGCCGGTTGTGCCGGCCAAGCGGGTTATGCCGGCCATGCATGACATGGAAGCCGGCGGCTACCCGAGGACGATCTTATCGAGCTCGACGAGCCGAAAGGTGCTCGGTTCCTCATCACCCACGGCGTGAAACGTCACGGTGTCGTCGCGTGTGATCGCGAGCTTCGTCTTGCCAAGCTGCAAGCGCCCGAGCGGCCCGAGACCCAGTACGGCCTTCAACAATCCCAGGAGCCAGTGACGCGTCCATCGCACGCGGATCGGCTGTCCGGCGGTCAGCTCGACCAGGTCGGATTTGCGGTAGTTTTGCAAGCCGACCTGGACCCTCAAAAGATCGCCGGAAATCGCCTTCGAGCCGTGCAGCCAGACCTGGTCCCAGGTCATTGTCTCTGCCAGATAGGTGACGATCTGGTCAAATTTCGCCGCCGGGATTGCGTCTGGCCCATGACTTTTCAGCGCGCGTTTCGATTCGGCGCTCAAGCAGAGCTCGATCAGGGTCGAGAACATCTGGTCGGCGAATGCGACGCGCGGCTGCTGGCCCAGATATTTGTCGAGCTCGCGCCGGGTGATGATTTCAGGGCGCTCTTCGATCGCCGGATCGAGCTCGAGCCGCCGGTTCATGAAGATGATCTCGGTCACGATGTGTTCGCGGATCAGACGCTCGTCGATCGCCACGCCCCGGTCTTGCAGATATTCGACGACGGCATCCTGCTTGAACAGATTCGACTTGATCAAATCGCCATGGTCGACGACATCGCCGCTGCGACGGTGCTGCCGCCACCGGCCACGATCGAGCTCCAGCCGGCCCGACCAGTTCTTCACCTCGATCAGATGAATCATCCTGGGCGTGCAAACGATCAGGTCAATTTCCCGCCGTCGACCTTGACGCCTGGACGGAATGCGGCGGCCGGCGAAAATGTGGCTATGCTTGAACGCAGTCGACGCGCCAATCAAATTCTTGAGCATCAACTCGGCATCGCGGCCGCCCGAAACGTCTGGCGATTCCTCCGTTGGCCGTATCTTTTGAATCTCGGCCCAGTCTTTGAGCCGTTCTAGGATGGGCTGCACATCGAATCCTTGCTCACTCGCGCCGTTGATCGCCGCGTGCTCAGAAATGAAACAGCCAGCGCACGACCGTGATGAAGCCAATCATAACAAGGGCCAGCACCAGGATCATGGCGGCGGCGATCGGCACCACGTAGCGCCAGGGCGTCGCACCATGGTGCGCCAGCGAGAGCAGCCGGGCGGCGGAGCTTCCGGTGTGCCCGACGCCCGTCGTGGCCGATTGTTGATCGTGATATTCCTCGAGTAACCGCACGTTCCGTGTATTCGCCTTGAAACCGACGTCGAAAAGATCGCCCAGAAAGGGGATGGCCCCGACCGCGACATCGAGCAAGACATTCGCCATCATGCGCTTCGCGATCGCCGGCGGCACGTGGTAATGGCGAAGGGCAAAGAGAACGATCCCGATCTGGACGAAGCCCGTCGCGACGTCACCGCCAACCGGCAACAAGCCCAGCAAGGCGTCGAGACCAAAACTGACCTTCGTCCCCGGTATGGTCACCACGCGATCCATCAGCCAGGCGAGTCGTTCCAGGTTACGCGCGGCGGCCTGATCGCGAAACGAGCTCGTCTGTTTCGGCTCAACGAAGGTGCTACTCATCGTTCCTCTCTCGTATGATCCACATATGCTCGATATCGACGCGATTTCGTTCGTTTCAGACACCCGGTGATCGTAAAGCAAGCCCCGCGCAGTTTCAGTCCGGCGATCGGGCCAAACCAAGGAGAGCGCGGCTGCGCTTCAGAACGATCGCTGAGCCCTGGCAAACGCGCGACGAGAAAAGAACACCGCATGGCCCTCGTTATGATGTCAAGCATTTTCCGCGCCGATCAGTGGCCGACCACCATTGTGGCCGATACGAAGGAGCCGGATCTTCCAGGCAATCGTGGCCGGCCCACGGATCGGCGGACACGACTTGCCAGCTGGCCGCGACCGATAAAATAAAACAAGAAGTGAAGCGCCTCATCCCCATTTGACCGAGATCACATGCACGGACTTGAAGACGTATGACCTCGCTCTGTGAGCTTTGCGAACGGCCCGGCCGGCTCCTGACGTTTCATCACCTGATCCCCCGCCACTGTCATCGCAAGAAGCGGTTTCGCCGCCAGTTCGCGCTCGATGAGATGCGCAAGCGCGGTCTCTGGCTCTGCCGGGAATGCCATTCCGGCATTCACGACCTGATCCCCGACGAAAAGATTCTGGGATCGAGTTATAACACCCGCGCCCTGTTACTCTCGCATGAAGGTATTCTCAAACACGTCGAATGGGTGAAAAAGCAAAAATAGTCGAGCTCACCGCGGCGGCGCCGACCTCACCCCTATGTCGCGAACGCCCATGCTCTACCGGTTGAACGGATACTCGTTGATCCAGTGAAAGCCCCGGCTCAGCAACAAGAACTCGGGGGCTTGCGAGCGCTTCAATACGGCCCGGATCTCGTGGCCGTCATACGCCCCGCTGACCGTCAACACGTTGGGGTCAGGCTGCTCGTAGGCCAGCGTCGACTTCCAGGCGGGATCGTCGCGCCGGGTGAGGACCATCACTTTTTTGGCCTCGTCGAGTTCGAGCATATAGCGACGGCGATTGTCGCTCATGAGCTGGATGGCCACCATCTTCGGATGGTCGAAAACCACACGCCGCCAGCGATCGCCGTCGGTCACGAGGGGCGGACGCGGCATGCCGTCCACCTTGAGCTCGTCGACGTTCCAGATGCCGCGAAACGGCGATCTTGGCGCGCCGTCGCCATAAACCTTTCGAGACTCGGCGGCCCCGAGCAGTCCGAGACTCACGTATAGCAAGACCAGAATCGTCCGCACCACGACGGCGCTTCGGTCGAGCGATTTGCTGCCCAGAAGCGGCGTGATCGCGACGGGAAGAACGGCCCTGTTGGTGACAAGGAGCCGCATCAGACGCCCGAAATCGGGTGCGATCAAGAAGACGGCCAAGGCCAGCAAATGCATCGAGAAGAGCTTGACCGGCACATCGTAGAAGAAATTGAGCGCCGCCACGTGCGAAAGGACGCCAAAACTGACGAGGGCGCCGAGAAGCGTGGTGCGCCGGGCCGTCAGAAGCAGGCCGCCCAGGAGCTCACCTGCTCCAGTAAAGATGTTATAACCCTGGGAAACGCCCATGAACGTCCACAAGATCCCCATCGGCGAGGCGTCGCCAAATGGCTGGAGCAGGCGATCCAGGGTCGGGCTCGGGAATTGCGACTGAATGACCTTGATCACTCCGTACTGGATCATGACGGAAGCGAGATAATACCGCACAAGGACACGGAGAATCCGGTAAAGCCGCGCATCGTGGCGGGGCCGCCGATCGATGATCGTCCAGACAGCCGCGACCGCGATCGCGGCGATCAAGAAGCAGAAAACCTGAATGTAATTGTAGGTCGTGTCACCACTGCCGTTGGGTCGCACGGTGACCGCGACTCCGAAAACATGCGTGCCGACCCACGGGACCAGGGTGTTCCACAATTTTTCGTAATAACCAATGAGGGTCGCGAGGCCCGGAACATGAGTGAGAGGAAACGGGAAGATGAAGAGCATGATGTAGACGAAGATCATCCGGAACCCGTAGCTCCGCGCGGGTGCCCACCGATCGGTCGGATGGTCCGGAGCGGTTTGCGAACCGCCGGCCGCTGGGTCTTCGCCATCGACGGTCGACAGGTCCGAGACGATTTCAGTTGTCGTTTGCATGGTGCTTCAGCTCGCGGGCCACTGGTTTAGCGCAAGCCAGAACGTCGTCGTCACGGAAGCTCATCAGTGTTCTGGCTGCGATCGCGCAAGTCAAGCCACTTGACCGAAAGCCAGCAAGCAGTCTTGCCGGCACTGTCATCCGACTGGCGAATCTGGCTGAACGGCACTGAGGCTCGCGACAATCGAAGAACGCGATTCTCGTGTGTGCACTCGCGCGGCGAGTGCTCAGAGCGTGGTGTCGAAATGGTCGACGACGCGGAGGAACCGCGCTTGCGCCATCTCGGGACCGACCTGCTCGGTCAGGTGGTTGGCCAGCACGATCGCATCGAGCCCCTGGCCCGACGTGGGACGCAGGAGGAGCTTTTCGCCATTATCCTCGACGACCTCGGCCTTGTCGCCATGCTGCAGAATCCACCGTCGCAAGGCCCTTTTACCCTGGGCCGACGATTCCTCAACGCGCACTTCGGGCAGGGCGACCAGGAGTGCACCGCCGGCACGAAAAACCGGATGAGCGGCTCCGCCACCGATCAGCTCGTCGAGCTGCTCGGTGCTGGATGGATCACGCCTGATCAAGACCACGTCGCCGCGAAGCGGGCGAGAGCCCTTGAGTAAGCTCGTCTGAAGCCGCGGCGACAACGTCGACGCTTTGAGCTTGCCGGTATCAATGGCCAGCCAATCGTCGTCGAGCGTCAGGTCGACAACCTGTCCGGACGCATAATAATAGTGGCCGGACGGGCTCCTGCGACGCGGCATTAGTCTCCCCTTCGAGCCAGTCGGAGGGCAGAGAAGAGATTGAGGCGGCCGAAGCCGACGAATTTATCCCAGCCTCCGGCTCGGGTCCACGGGTCCGTCGAGTCGTTGATGATCGCGCGAATCTTCCCTTCATTTAACCGTGGCATGAGGGAAATGATCAAGGCTGCCGCCGCCGCGACATGAGGCGCCGCCGCGGATGTGCCGTTGAACGTGAGTGTGAAATCGCCGTCGCCATAGCCAGGTGCGCCGTGGATATCGGTCGTGGCGATCCGGACCCCGGCGCCACCAGGTCGAGCGGCTTACCGAAATTGCTCCCCCACCAGTTCTCGCCATCGCGCGACGTCGGCGACTTGCGTTCGTCCCACTGGTTCGAGGCGCCCACGGTGATGACGTCTTCCATCGTGCCAGGGAAATTGATCGGACCGTTATCGTTACCGGCGGCAAAGACCACGACGGACCCTTTTCCCTGCCGGCCCTTGGTGCGGGCCCGGGTGATCGCGCGGCTGATCACGTCGACGGCCGGGCCGCCCCCCCACGAGTTCGAGATCACGTCGGCCTTTCCTTCCTGCCAGGCCCAGTCGATCGCATCGGCCGTGTCGAAATCGTCGAAGATCCAGTTGCCTCTTGTGTCCCCCTTGGCGATCCGCACGGCCACCAGGCTGCACTCAGGCGCCAGCCCCGGATAGGTTTGATCGCGACTCACGATGATGCCTGCGCAGGCCGTGCCATGGGCGTCGTTGCCGTCGGGCCGGGCGTGGTCGTTGCGATCGACAAAGTCTTTCTGATCGACGACGGCCGCTTTCAAGGCCGGGTGGTCGGTATCGACACCCTCATCGAGCACGGCAATGCGAACGTCACCACGCCCCCGCGTGAGCGTCCACGCGGCGCTGGCGCCGACGTCGGCTCCGGCCGTGCCGGGGTTGCCGGTATTATCCTGATTCCAGAGCGCCTGGGTCGTCACCGTCGACGGCTTGACCTTGGTCAAGAGCCGCACGAAATCAGGATGAGCCGCCGAGACCTGACCGCGCTCGTACACCGCCTTGGCGGCCTCGAAGACAACCTTGGCCCCCCTGTCACCGGCGTCGGGCGTCTTGAGCAAGACCTTGCCCTGAAGACCCTCGCGCAAGACCTCCATGCCGAACTTGTCGCGGAGCCAGGCGATTTCCGATTTGCGGGCATGCTCGACGACGATCGCGTCGGTAACCAGAACGATCGGCTGGTCGATCCGCGGCGCGACCATCTGCATGGTGGCCTCGCGGGTATCGTGAAAAAGCGGCCCGAGCCGGTCGTTCTGGGCATGAACCATCCGGACGGAGTCGTGAATCTCACGCGCGATCGTCTCGGCGACCGCCTTGGCCGACTTGGGTGGCTTCGTGGCCCGGCCAGGTGCCGTCGGCCGCACCGGTGCGGTCGCTTTTCGACCCACGATGCGTGGTCCGATCAAGGTGGGCGTCGCGATGATCCGGCTCTTGACGACATCGACGGCCTGAACCGACAACGACTGGAGCTTCCCTTGAACATAAATCTCATACCTGGCCACGGCACGCCCCTGAGACGGAACAAAGTGTGGTTCGAATCCCGCTTTAACCTGATATCGACGACTGGCCTGATTGATCGGCATTGCCATTCTACCACGCGGCTTTGTGGCCCCGATGGCCGGCGATCGGGTCGGGCACGCCGACGATCGAACTATGTGATGTAGCCAAATATATGACTATTCCATTCTGTCTCGCGCATCCCGCCGTCTTGAAACGCCGCACGTGGCGGAACCTTGCCATCCGGTTGGCATCGAGCATGTGTTCATTCATGAACGGAACCGCGATCGAAAAATTGGAATTCCGGCTGCTGGCATTGACATCAATCTGTACAACTGGCTACTATTCGTCGGGCGTACAGGACGGCCTGGCAGGAGATCCACATGTCACGATCCATGAAATTCTCCCCTCCACTTGTCCGTCCGACGGTGGATGAGCTTCGCGCGAAGCTCGGCTTGTTCTCGTTTCAGGGAGATGGGGCGGCGGCGGGTGGATCGGCGGCGGCGGGCCCGTCGATTGGGTTATCGCCGCGGCTGGGTGTGCGGCCGGGGGGGATCGTGGAATGGCTGGTCGCCCGCGAGGGGGCGGGGGGGGTTACGCTGGCCTTGCAGGTCATGGCGTCTTCGGTGGCCGATCGCGGGGTCTTTGTTCTGGTTGATTCCGCGTGCGAGTGCTATCTGCCGGCCTTACCGGGCTGGGGCATCAATCCGCAAAAGATCCTGGTTCTGCGGCCGTCGACGCTGCAAGAAACATGCTGGTCGATCGAGCAGAGCCTGCGATGTCCGGCGGTCTCCGTGACCTGGGCCTGGGTCGACCATCGAATTCCCGCGCGGGTGCATCGCCGCTGGCAAATGGCCGCCGAAGTGGGGGGCGGGATCGGTCTCTTTTTTCGGCCGATCTCGGCCCAGCGAGAGCCGGTCTGGGCTGACTTACGGCTCTTGCTGACACCAACGGCGGGAGGACACGGAGAGACCCGGAGGGTGCGGATCGAAGTACTGTATCGCCGGGGAGGCCTCGGAGGCACCACCCAGGCTTGGGAGATCGACCATGCCGCGGGTCTTGTGCGTCTGGTTTCCGAAATGGCCGATTCAACGGCTGCGAATCGCGCGGCCCGAGCTTAGCCGGCCGCCGCTGGTGCTCTTTTCAGGCCAGGATCAGCGTCTTCAAATTATCAATTGCAGCACCGGGGCCGAACGCCTCGGCGTGCGGATCGGTCAACCCCTGGCCGAAGCGAGGGCACTTTTGCCTGACGCCGTGTTCCTCCCCGCCGATCTCGACGCGGATCGTATCGCACTCGGCCAGCTCGCCATCGAGTTTCAGTGCTTTTCTCCCCTGGTTGGCCTGGAAGAGAGTGCGGCTCCCGAAGCCTTGCTCTCCGAAGTCGCGGGATGCGTCCACCTTTGGAATGGAGAGGACCGATTCCTGGGTGAGGTGGGCCGCTACTGGCGGGAGCGGGGCTATCACGTTCAGCTTGCACTGGCCGGAACGGTGGGAGCGGCCTGGGCGGTCGCGCATACGGCGAAGTTCACCGTGGTGCCCGCGGGAAAAGAGCAAGAAACCCTCTCGGTCCTTTCCATCTGGATGCTCCGGCTGCCTGTTACCGTTCTTGAGCAGCTACAATCACTGGGCCTGGTCACCATAGGCGATGTGCTGAAACTTCCGCGTGAGACGCTGGCCAGCCGCTTTGGAGTGATCTTACCGCGGCGGCTCGATCAAGCTCTGGGCCTTCTGGCCGAAACGTTCCTCTGCGAGCGGCTGAAAGAACCCCTATCAGCAAGCCGGGATTGGGAAGTGCCGATCGACGATCGCTTCGCGGTGACCCTGGTTTGCCGGCAATTGCTCCGCGAGCTTCTGGCAATGGCCGGGCGGCTGGGGCTGGGTTTACAGGAGCTCGAAGGGGAGCTGAAAACCGAGACAGACCCCGTCAAGGTCGAGCTCCGGCTCGTGGAGCCGACGCTCAATGACCAGCACATTGCCCAGCTCATGGAGCTTCAATTCGAACGGCAGACATGGCCGGGGGGCATCGTCGGGGTCTGCTGGAGGGCTCACCGGATCGGACGGCTGGAGCAAGCGCAAGGGACCTGGTTTGGCGGCGACGACCCCGAGTTGAAGAAGGCACGCGAGTTTCATTCGCTCGTCGAGCGGCTGAGCAGTCGTCTGGAAACCCAGGCCGTACTGCGCATCGAGCTGGTCGCCGATTCCCAGCCCGAGCACACCGTTCGGCTCGTCCCGTGGACGAGTGCCCCGCGCCAAAACGCGATGACTTCACCATGCCGCCCGAACAATCACGAAGCCGGCCGTTGCGCCTGCTGAACCGGCCTTTGCCGATTGACGCCAGCTCAATCGCTCCGGATGGCACTCCGATTCGCATGAAGTGGAACCGCCAGGAATGGCGGGTCGTTCGTGCGTGGGGGCCGGAACGGATTGCCACCGGCTGGTGGCGCGCGCAAGACGTCGAGCGCGACTATTATCGCGTCGAGTGGAATGACGGGACCCAGGCCTGGATTTATCGCGACCAGCGTAGCGGACGCTGGTTCTTGCACGGATTTTTCGACTGACCAAGAGTCTGAAAGGCGAGCGGGGGGCGTCAGCCCCCTGTCCGGAGCCGAGAAGACAGGGGGGCTGACGCCCCCACTCGCCCAGAACCGCACTTCCGGGACAGACTCTGAATGAATGACTGATCACTCATGCCCGAACTTGCCTTCTCCAAACTTTTTGTTCCCCAGCCTCTCGAAGCGCAGCCATCCCGGCCGCCCCTCCTCCGGTTCATTATGTCGAGCTTCATTGCAAGACGAATTTCTCCTTTCTTGAAGGGGCCTCGCATCCGAGCGAGCTGATCGTGCAGGCGGCCCGGCTCGGCTATGCGGGAATCGCCATCACCGATCAGAACAGCCTGGCGGGTGTGGTTCGCGCCCATGTCGCGGCCAAACAGGCCAACTTGAAGCTCGTCATCGGAGCCGAGATCCGGCTTGTCGATGCCAGCCCGGTCCTTCTCTGGGCCATGAACCGCGACGGCTATGGCCGGCTCTGCCAGCTATTAACCCGGGGCCGCCGCCAGGCGCCCAAGGGCGACTGCCGGCTCGCCTTCACCGATGTCGCCGAGCATTCCGCCGGCCTCTTGATCGGTCTGATCCTGCCACTGGCGGGCGCCGATCTACTGGCGGATTTACGGCGATGGCGCGAAATCTTTCCCGAGAGAATCTACGCGGTCGCCGAGCTCCATCGCGGCTTTGACGATGAACGCCGGCTGGCCGCCTGGCTGCGTGCCGCGCAGGCCGCGCGAATACCCTTGATCGCCGCCGGAGACGTTCATTATCACAGCGCCCGCAGGCGCTATCTTCAAGACGTATTGACGGCCGTTCGACTCAAAACCACGGTCGCCGATCTGGCCACGGCGCGCTTTCCCAACGGTGAGCGGCGGCTCCGAAGTCTCGACGAGCTACTCACGATTCATGCCCAGTACCCTTCGGCCGTGGCACGCACCGCCGAAGTGGCCGATCGTTGCGCGTTTTCACTGGATGAATTGCGATACGAATATCCCGAGGAATTGTGCCCGCTGGGTGAAACGCCCATTTCCTACCTGAGAAAGCTCACCACGGCCGGCGCCCATGATCGCTATCCAGGCGGCGTTCCCACCAAGGTGCGCGACCTGATCGAGCGCGAGCTGGCGATCATCAACGAGCTCGATTATGCGGCTTACTTCTTGACCGTGTGGGACCTGGTTCGCTTCGCCCGAGCCCGGGAGATCCTCTGCCAGGGACGCGGCTCGGCGGCCAACTCGGTCGTTTGCTACTGCCTGGGCGTCACGGCCGTCGACCCCGATCGCATCGACGTCCTGTTCGAGCGGTTCATCTCCAAGGATCGCGACGAAGCCCCCGATATCGACATCGACTTCGAACATCAGCGTCGCGAAGAAGTGATTCAATATATCTATGAGAAATACGGACGCGACCGCGCCGGCATGACGGCCGAGCTCATTACTTACCGGCCAAAATCCGCCGTGCGCGATGTCGGCAAGGCGCTCGGATTGTCGCTCGACCGGGTCGATGCCCTGGCCAAGGCGATCGGCCATACCAGCGAGGGAGACGAGATGGTGATCCGCGTCTCGCGAGGCCGGCCTCGATCCAGCCTGCCGACTGGGCCGGCAACTGATCCACCTGGTTCGCGAGATCCTGGGCTTTCCACGCCATCTGTCGCAACATGTCGGCGGCATGATCCTGACCCGCCGCCCTCTGTGCGAGATCGTGCCGATCGAGAATGCCAGCATGCCCGACCGCACCGTCGTTCAGTGGGACAAGGACGATCTCGATGCGCTTCATATCCTCAAGGTCGATTGCCTGGCACTCGGAATGCTCTCGGCCATCCGCCGGGCCCTCGATCTCTTGAACGAGCACACAGGCGCAGGCCTGACGCTGGCCACCGTTCCCAAGGAAGATCCCGCCGTTTACCAGATGATTCAACGCGCCGATACGGTCGGTGTTTTCCAGATCGAATCACGCGCCCAGATGAGCATGCTGCCACGGCTCAAGCCCGAGCGGTTTTACGACCTGGTCATCGAGGTGGCGATCGTGCGTCCCGGGTCCCATTCAGGGAAACATGGTTCACCCTTACCTGCGACGGCGCAGCGGCCTGGAGCCGGTGGAATATCCGACCGAGGCAGTACGCGAGGTACTGGAAAAGACCCTGGGCGTCCCCTTGTTTCAGGAGCAGGCGATGAAGCTCGTGGTCGTGGCGGCGGGCTTTACCCCGGGCGAAGCCGACCAGCTACGGCGCGCCATGGGGGCCTGGCGGCGCAATGGCGTCATCAACAAGTTCGGCAAGAAATTGATCGACGGCCTGACATCCAACGGCTACTCGGAGGAATTCGCGCGCAACCTGTTCGGTCAGATCGAAGGCTTCGGCTCTTACGGCTTTCCCGAATCGCATGCCGCGTCGTTCGCGCTTTTGGTTTACGTCTCGGCGTGGATCAAGTGCCATCATCCCGCGGCATTCCTGGCTGCCCTGCTCAATAGCCAGCCGATGGGTTTTTATGGACCTGCCCAGCTCGTGGCCGATGCGCGCCGCCATGGCGTCGAGGTGCGTCCAGTCGACGTCAATCAGAGCGACTGGGATTGCACGCTGGAACGGCGCGACGAAGACAATGCGCTGGCGGTTCGTCTCGGTTGGTCGACGATCAAGGGGCTCTCGAACAGCGTGGCGGAAACAGTCGTCCAGCAACGTCGAATGTACCTTATTTTCATCGTATCATGACTTTGTGAAACGCACGCGATTATCGGCCGCCGTTTTATCGCGACTGGCCGCGGCCGACGCCTTTCGTTCGCTCGATCTATCGCGCCGGCCGGCCCTCTGGATGTCGCTGGTTGAGAGGCCGACACAGCCTCTGTTAGCAGGGCTTGCCGACGATGATCCACCCCCCTTGTTGCCGCCGCTTTCGGCCGCTGAAGAAGTGATTCATGATTACCAGACGCAGGGCTTGTCACTCCGCGGCCATCCCTTTAGCCCGCTACGAGCGTATCTGGATTCTCAAAAAGTCTTGCCGACCGCCGCGTTGCAAACGGCCAAACCGAACCGCCAGTATCGCGTCGCGGGCCTGGTCTTGATGAGGCAGCGGCCCTCGACGGCCAAGGGGATCACCTTCATGACGATCGAGGATGAGACCGGCAGTGCCAATTTGATCGTCCGCTTATCGGTGTGGGAGCGCTATCGCCGCGTTGGCCGCCTGGCCAGGGCGATCATCGCCACGGGGCTCTTGCAGCGGCAGGAAAGCGTCATTCATTTGATCGTCAGCCGCCTGCAAGACCTGACCGAGCAGCTTCCGTCGATCGGACACCAATCTCGCGATTTTCATTGAAGCCACACGCTCGCCGTGCTCGCGCTGATTCACTTGCGTGCTCCGCTCGCCAGCGGCCATAGAGCGGATCGGCCAGCTCTGCAATGCACGCAAGCCATTGCCAAGAATTCCGACGAGTCTTATAATTGTCAGAGACCACCCTTTCATCACTCACTTTGACTGAGAGAACTCGTTCTCCCGCGAAATCAGACGAGATTGGAAATCGGGTCGCGCACAAACCATTATGAATGGTCGCGCCGGCCCGTGGTGCGAGTTGGGCATGAGAAGGCGAGCGAGCCAGCCATCAGCGGAGATGCCAATGAGACCAGCGTGCGTTAGTCGCAAACACTCGATCGTATCCGCGGCATTTACGTTGGTGGAAGCGCTCGTCGTGATGGCCGTGATCGGCGTGCTGATCGGTTTGCTGATCCCCGCGGTACAAATGGCACGGGAGGTGTCGAGACGCGCGACGTGCGTCAATAACCTCAAGCAGATTGGCCTGGCGCTGGCCGCCTACGAGAGCACCCATGCCGCTTATCCCTTCGGCGTGGGTGGCGGAGCACCCCCAAGCTTTTTACCTCGATGGTCGGCGCAATCGCAGCTCCTGTCTTTCATTGAAGAACCGGGCGTCTACAACTCATTGAACTTCAGTGGTCTTCCCTGGGCCCATAACGATCGATTCGGAACGGAGAACGAGACCGGCGTCTTGACCCGGATCGCCGTTTTTCTTTGCCCCTCCGACGTCGGCACCATTGCCGATCGCGACGGCGACGCCGTCAACAATTACCGCGCATGCGCTGGCACCCTACCGGTTAATCTGGTGAGCAACCTCGTCGCGAATACAGGTCAAAACGACGGCTGTTTCTGGTTTCAAAGCGCGGTGAGAATCTCGTCGATCACCGACGGCACAAGTAACACAGCGGTTTTCAGTGAGCGATGCCTGGGCGATGCGGTCAATCCCAATGCGCCAGGAGATATTTACGAGATCAATCCGCCGATCGGGTCGTGCGACCAGGCCGGCCCGACAACGGCGCCCCGGTACGCGCATTCCCTGGAATGGTCGGGGCAGCGGTGGTCTGACGGCAATGCTTTTTACACGCGATATCATCATTTCCTTCCTCCCCAGATGCCAAGCTGTACGACCAGCTCGAATGACTACAGCGGCGATGTCGCCATGACGGCGACCAGCCGGCATTCCGGCGGAGTCAACCTGCTCACGGCCGATGGCGCCGTCCGATTCGTGAAGCAAACCGTCGCACCACCACCGTGGAAGGCGTTGGCCACCGTCGCTAGCGGCGATGTGGCGGCCGTGGAATAATAGAGGATCGCAGCCATGCTCGGCTTTCATGGAAACCCGAATGCCCGCGAGCGAGGCTCGTTGCTCTTTCTGGCCGCCATCCTCGGGGTGGCCGCCTGCCAGCCTGACGGATCGGCAAGTGGTCAGGACACCGCGGCAACCGAGATCGTCGAGAATTTCGACCGGCATGATTACGATCACATGCGCTGGACGCTCAACAATCTGGGCGTCTCCTTGACCAAGGTCAGTTTTTCCGACGGAACGTTGCGGATCAATGTCCCGCCGGCCATCGAGAAGCGTCCTCTGATGGGTCTGGAAAGCCGGTTCGGCGTGGAAGGCGATTTCGAGATCCGCGTCGATTATCGAATTCGCGCGATGCCCCGTCCTCAAACGGAATGGGTCAATGCGTCGATCTTCATCATCGGTCCCGATGGAATGGCGGCCATCACGCGCACGAACAATTCTGCCACCGGAGATGGTTACAGCCTCTGGTTTCAGCCGCCGGATGGAAGCAAGGCCAAAGGGGCCGCCACGAACGTAAAAACAAGCGATCGTGCCGGCACGTTATATCTCGCACGCTCGGGCGCCCAGCTCGCTTTCTCGTCGTCAGCACGGGGACAGCCGCCGAACACCATAGGGAGCGTCGAGTACGGCGAAAAGCCGATCGACAAGGTCGCGTTCCATCTCCTGGTTCCTCCAATGAAATCGCCCGTGGATATCGAATTCGACAGTATCGCGATCAAGGCCAATCGATTCACGCGGCTGGCCTTCACGCCACCGCCCCAGCAGTCTTGGCTCGCGTCAATTCTCGTGGCCACGGCCGTCGCCGCCGTCTTCGGGGCCGCGTGCTACATCTGGACGCAACGGTCGCGCTGAGTGCCTTTCTACGATCCCGGGAGGGCGAGTCTCCGTACGAGCCGAGTGCCAGCGCCGACTCGGGAAGCTTGGGCGTCTCAGAATCACGCAAGGGCGTTATGATCGCGGAGAACCCCATTGAAAGAAATCTCGTGGTGCCTCCGCGATCATCCCAGGGGTGACGCGCAGACCAACGGTCGGCCAAACCCAGGGACATGGTAATCGCCTTCGGCCGCCGGTTCACGCCAGTCGAAATTGACCTCGAAGGGTTCAAGGCACCGCGCGGTTCAATCGAAGCAACAGCCGTTCGGCGCAAGACGATTTCCACGTCTTTATTGACGAGCGCATCTTCAAGCACCGGCACGGCCACGGGTCCCAGCGCCTGCAGCTTGGCCTCGGCGGCCTCTCGCACCGAATACGCCTGGTCGCCGAGCTGCTGAACGAACACGCGGGCCCGGTCTTGCAAGCGCGGATCAACCCCGTGCACAACGAGCAGGGCGACTCTCACCATTTTCCTGGGGGCGGGAAAAACGTCGAGCACGACATTTTCATCGATGAATTCCCGCGGGAAATGAACGAGCACGATCAGCTCGCCCGGCTCGAATAGTTGCGGGCCATACTGGGTGAGCAAGGTTTGCACCACGTCTTCGCGCAGCCCTTGTCCCGCAAGACGACGCGCCAGGGCATCGCGCAGTGAGCTCGCGATAAGACGAATCCGAAGCCTTGCGCGGCTGCGACATGTTGAGCTTGATCGGCGGCCCCTCGATGACTTTCCCTTTATTGGTCAACTCGTCGGCGAGCCGGGCCGCCGTCGTGATGAAAAGCTTCCCCTCCTCGGTCACCCGGTAGCTCAAACCGAGATTGCCGAGCACATCGGCCAGGGCATCACGCGCGGCGATATTCGGCGACTTCATGCTTGTCGGTTGAACCAGATCGATCTTTTCCTTGGTCAGAGTCGGCTCGTCGATCTCATACCGCAGCCGTGCCTGCCGTGTGACCAGATTGATCACCTCGCGGCGCGGGGCCTGTTCCACCGTGACACTGACCATCTGGTTGAGAAGCTGGTCGACACGCGCCTTCACGGTCGCGTCGCCTTCGGCGGGCAGGGGCGGAATTTCCTCGTCCTTGGTCTTCGCCTTGGCCTCGGCATCCTGGAACAGGGCGTCGGCCTTCTTCTTGTCTTCGGCCGCCTTCTCCTTGGGATCGACGGCCTTCCTGGGCGCGGATTGCTCTTCCTTTTCTTTCTCTTTTTCCTTGTCACTCTTCTCGGGAACGGCCGTGGGCAGCTCGTCGAGCCAGCCGACGCGAAATCCCGACTCGGTCGGTGCGACCACGGCAACGTCGATCAGCCGGCGGTTTGTGAGGTTTTGCAACGTGTATTCATCCGGCCCGCCACGTATCTTGACGGGCACCGGTGTATTCGAGCTCGACGTCGTAAGCGATGAAACGCTCGAAATGAGATTCATACTTGAGGAACAGGGCAGCCTTGTTTTCGCGGAGTTGAGCCAGCCAGTGATTTTCGGGCAAATAGCTCTGCGGAATCCCCTCCGGGGGCGCCGCGGTCAGATCCGAGCCGAACCACTGAAGCCGTCCGGCAAGCTCCTTGCTGGCCGGCCAGTGCGCAGGATAGATCCCTTCTTGGCTCGCACATCAATATCCACATCGCGGCGCGGCTCACCAAAGAACTGGACCACCGAGATCGGTGCGATCGGGAACTTGGCGGCCTGTTCCTTGTCTTCCAACTTGGGCCGGCTCGTGCCGACGACCCCGGGCATGGCGTTTTTATAGAGGCGTGCTGCATTGATCGCCGGGTTTGCCGGATTGCCCGTCCAGATCGACCACTCGTAGACATCGATCGGCGACTGCAGCTGATCGGCGGTCTTGCTGCCAGCCGCCTTGTCGGCTCGCTCTTTCTCGTCGTCGAACCCGACGGCGTGAAACGATGCGCACAGTACGAGCGCGGCCGCGACCAGCCCGGAAGAACATCGCCACAAGATTCGATGCAACAGTAGCTTCATCCGAGAATACTCGTCGCTCTTATAACACCATTTGTTCGTCTGATTTGGCGATTCAACACGTCACGGCTTTGAAGCACCGGTTGTGCTGACGGTCCCGGACGTGGGCTTCTGTGCGGAACGATACAGTCGGGCATTCGCCCAGATGACGCGGTCGCCCGTGTCTTGGCCGCGGCCGAAATCGACCAGCAGCCGAAGCTGTTCGGCCCCCGCAACGGCCAGTTTGAGAGCGACCGGTGGGCCCGAGGCCTTGAGGTCGGGGTTGGCGTAGATTTCCTTGCCATCGGCGAAGACGCGGCAATCGACGCGGCCCAGTCCTTTTGCGGCATCGTCAAAACCGACAACGGCCTCGAACGTGGAGTACTGGCCGTCGAGGTCATAGGTCAGTGCGCACCGCGAGTGCACGGCCAGCCCGCGTTGATAGAACTTGACCTTGCATGCGGAGCGGCTCGCCCGAGCAAACCGACGTTCCGGCGCCACGGCAGCCGATGCCCGAAAAACGGCGTCTCCTCGACCTTGGTCGGAGTGAGGTCGGAGAGATACGTCATCTTGCCGCCGGCGAACCGGACGCCCTGAATGTCGTTGGCGGGCAAGTTCAGTGTCTGCCCCCATGGCGACTCGACTTTCCAGGCGCTGGTGTCGAGGTCCTGCCAGCGCCCGGAAACGACGACGCCAAACGGCAGGTTAAACGTGGCGCGGACGTCGTTCGGCGGCTGAAGTCGAATCGGGCCGGGCGGCCATGATCAAGCCCTCCACTTGCTTGAGCGGCATCGTGCGCGGTGCGATCCTGGTAACGAAAGCGCAGGCGGTCGTCGTCCAGGCCTTCGAGGATGCCGGCGATCGCGATGACCTCGCCCTTTTTGGTTTGCGCGAGCAACAGGTCTTCCGACCCGCGCGACTTGAGCCGTTTGATGAATGAGTCCGACGTTTCCTTGCGGTCGAGCAGGCCGATATGAACACCGACCACCCGCGCCAGCGGTACGTCGAGGTGGTCTTGCCAGGGCGTCGTCAACTTCAGGCTGTCCTGGCTGATGCTCTCGAGCTTGCCGAAGAGTTTTTCGTCGCCCGTGAGATAAAGCCACGCGTCGGGCAGGGCCACGGCCGGCGTCTTGGGGTCGACGGCCAGCTTGGGATCGGTGTGCTGGTCTTGCACGGCCGCGCTGGCATTGCCGGCCTGGCCGTCCTCATACGGTCAGGTTAATCGTGAAATTCTTCTGATGGCAGTCGCCGGGCGGCGGCTCGACGTAAGATGTCCGCCGAGATCTCGTTTCCGGCCCGGCGCACGACCAGCGGCCAGTCCTGTGAATCCGACGTGTCAAGCCGCCAGCTCGTCGTCCCTTTGTCGGTCTGGCAATTGACCGTGACTTGCTTGATCTTCGCATCCCTCAGGCCAAACAGCGACAGACACAAGTCGCGGATGCCGTTTTTCTTGGGCTCGACCTTGGGATATTTGGTGATCGTCGTGCCGGGCGGCGGTGCCAGCACATCGTCGGTCTCGTCGGTTTTCTTGTCAGCGGCTTTCTTCTCAGCGGGTTTCTTCTCGTCGGCCTTCTTTTCCTCGGCCTTCGGCTCCGTCCCTTTCTTCTCGTCGGCCTTCTTTTCCTCGGCCTTCGGCTCTGTCCCTTTCTTCTCGTCGGCCTTCTTTTCCTCGGCCTTCGGCTCCGCGCTTCTTCTCGTCTGCCTTCTTGGCACCTCGCCTGCCTTCTTCGCGTCTGTCTTCTCGGCGGCTGATCCTTTTTATCGGGCGGTTTTGGAGCGGCGTCCTCTTCCTTCTTGGCACTCAGGCCGGGCATCGTGAAGTCGAGATTCGGTTGACCGACGAACCTGGCCGAGAGCATGGGCGATCGCTCGAATCGGATGCTGTCGACCTCGTCGAGCGGGACCGACCGCTTTTTGCGATGGTGGCGGCGGACCACCCGGCCCAGCCATGACCATACCGCCTCCGCGGCGGCAACACCGCCGTCGACCGTCATCGCCCGGCGCCGCCGGCCGTTGGGGCCGACGACCACCACAGCGCGAGCCACTGGGTTCGGGACCGGGACAAATGCGACGGTGGCGGCCATGGGGGCCACTTGGGCACCGGGGTCGCGGCCGGCGTCGTTGCCGCCTGTGCGACGCCCCCGGGCGGGGTCGACGCGGTCTTCATATCGTTGCCACTGGCGAAGACGTCGGCCGGCAAGGTTCCGGGCGCGAGCTTGACGGGCGGGGCCTTGGGCGTGCCGCCGACGATCAAGACGCCATTCTCGATCGATGTCGGGTCGGCGTAGATGACTTCGTCAAAAACCGTGCGAACCGACGTTCCCAGCCCGTTGATCCGGTCGGCACGAATCGTCAGATCGCGCAAAAGGACGTTGAGCGGCTCCGCGCCGTTGCGATTTGTGGCGAAGAGCTTCACGGCCATCACATCGTTGGGACCAAGCTCGACCTGACCGAGATAGCGCGGTTGCGCTGACTTGGCGTCGACGACCTGAAATCGAATTGTCGAACCTTCTCTCGTCAGCTCCATTCGCACGCTATCACCGGCCGCTGGAAACGTCCGGCGCGGCGGCTTGGGAGGCTTTGCCCCGGGCTGCTGACCCATCATCATCATCATTCGCATCTGCATTTGCATTTGCATCTGCATTTGCATCTGGTTGGGGTTGCCCCCTTCTTTTTCAATCGAGCGGTAAACGTCTGTGCCCCTTGGGCTCGATCATCCGGACGAACGTCACATCGGGCTGATTGGGGTCCTGAAAGGCGATCGCCATGCCGATGGCGGCCCCGTCTTCCTGTGCGGGCTTGGGCAGCTTCTTGATCAGGAAATTCGCGGAGATCGTGAAGTCGCCACCGAACCGCACTTGCGGGGGCGTCTTCCAGCCCGTTTCGGCCTGGCCGGGCGCCAGTGTGATGCGCAGGCCGTCGTCTCTCGCGTTGAAAGGCTTTCTTTTCGCCGTAGCCCTCGGCATCGAGCGTGGGCTGGTCGAGATGTTTAGATCCGAGCGAGCGCGAATACTCGGTGACGTCGTCGCTGCCTATCACGCTCATCAGCAAGAAGGCTAAAGCTGCGCATCGCAAGAACCTCATGGCGTGCCACGGCGGTGAGCCGCGCGACCGGGTTGATCGCGCGGCGGCTTGCCTGTCGTTCAAGGCTTGTCGGAAGAGGGGGTCGTGCTGCCCTTGGCCGGGGCGGCTATATTCGCGCCGTTGCCGGGCTGCGTGGCCGATTTTTCTTCAGCGAGCCGGCGATAGTAGCGTTCGAGCACGGTTCGATACTCGGGCGGGAAACCCTCTGACATCGATTGAAGAATGCGATCGCGCTCGCGGGCCGACAGCTTGGCCCAGTCTTTTTCGCTCATGCCCGGGTCGACGAGGTCGCCGATGCCGCCGGTGCCGCCGTGGATCATCGAGTCTTGCATCGGTTTCTTGGGATTGTTTTTCGATCGGCCGCCCCGGCAACCCTGGCATTCCTTCTCGAGCGCGGCAATCAAATCGTCAAGATCGCGGACAATGCGCTTCTCTTGAACTTGAACGGGCTCGCCGGTCTCTTTCTTGGCGAGGTCGCCGGCGACGCCGCTCATCTTGTACGTGATGACCGACATCGACGGGGGCGACGCGGGGGTCGTCGGCCCCTTGGCGAACGAAGCGCACGGCACGCACGATAGCAGCAGGGCCGCTTCCCACACACCAACGAGTCTTCTTCTCATGGCCTCTCTCCCGATCGATGACCTTGGTCTATCACCTCGATACAACACAGCAGACAGCGAAGACGCTATTCTCACTCCCTGGCGATCGCAGCGTCACTTCAAAAAATTTGATTTATTCATCAACCTTATCGGCAGGGGGCTCGGCCCCGCTATCGTCACCCGGCTCGAATCGGCTCGAGACCTTCGATAGCGAGTCGCGGATCTCCTCCTGCCCGGCTCTCAGGGTTTCGATTTCCCGCCGCAACGCGGGCGGGAGGACGGCCGCGCCGGCCGGCCTTGATCGATGGTGGTGGTATCGTCATTCAAGCGCGACTGGAGCAGCCGAATCATCTTGAGCTCGGCGATCAGGCGGTTGAGCTCACGCTCGCGGGCACGCGGCTCGGTGGGCAAGGGAGCACCCGGCGGCGGCGGCGTCGAAGGGGGAAGCCGGCGCATGGCTTCGAGCAGGCCAAGCAGGTCTTGCTCGATCCGCCTCTCCATTTCGATCGTGCGGGCTGACGCATCGCCTTCCTTGAGCCAGCCCTCGACCCTGGTCATCTCGCGACCGATCACGCGGAGCGACGTCGGCAGGGCGATGCCAAACTCGGTCTCTTCGGTAAGAGCACGCAGGTGATCGGTCTGCTCGGCGAGCGCAGCTTTCTTTTTGAGCCAGTCCGATCACCAGTAAGAGCGCCGTGCGCGACCGCTGCGCGATCCGCGGCGCCTGCGACTCGGTCGTCTCACGGATGGCGACCTGTATCTCGTGCATCTCGGTCAGCTCGGCGAGAATACGCGACGAAAGCTCGGAGCGTAGCTCGACGAGCAAGCTTTCGACGGCCTTCGCCAGGGCGTCGCGTGATTTCTGAAGATGTTTGAGCGCCTCGAGCTGGTCAACGGCGGCCGGCTTCGCAGCCGATTTATCGAGCTCCTTTCTCGGCAGCCTGCATCGCGCCGCCAGGCGCGGATCAAGTCTTTTTGCAAGGCAATGCCGCTATCACCTAACCGGGCCGACGTCACTCCCAGCGCGTCGGCGGCCGCTCGATTCCGAGCTTGTTCATGTTCGGAATCGAATAAACTCCGAGGAAGCCACCACCTGATCGGCTTTGGCCTTCCGCTCGTTGAGACGATCGAGCTCCTTCTGAAAAAGCCCAAGCGCTGCCTCTTCGGCGGCCGCGGCGGCCGAGCCGGGCTTGGCCAGAAGTGAGACCGCGTCGCCCAGGGGGCCATCGGCCTGCTTCAAGAACGCGGGCTGGGCCTTCGCGAACACGGGCTCGAGAGCCAGCCCGGCCGCGGCTTTCTTGACGGCCTCCTCCCGCGATCGAGCGGCTTCACGGGCCTTTCTTGCCGCCGCGCCATCGTCCTTGGTGTTCAGGCCCTGCGTGTCTTTGATGATCGATTTCTGGTCGCGCATCAGCGACGCCAGGCTGGTTTGCCGGTCGCCGACGAGCAGAATCTCAGCCTGTGTCTCGATGGCCGAGCGCGACCACGCCAGCTCGCGCTTTTCTTCCTTGATGATCCGCTCGAGCTGGCCGAGCGTTTCGCGCATCTGTCGCAACCGCGCCAGCTTCATCTGAAAATCGAGATCTTCCGAAAGGAGCAGGCTACGCAGGTGCTCGAGCTTCGCGAGCATCTCGCGGACTTCGGTCTCGGCCTTGCTGAGCTGAGCATCCTTGAGCAGCTTCTGCGTCTCTTTCATCTGCTGCAAGATCAGCTCTTCACGCGAGAACTTGAGGGCGAGCC
Source organism: uncultured Planctomycetota bacterium (assembly GCA_963818265.1). GTDB lineage: Bacteria > Planctomycetota > Planctomycetia > Isosphaerales > Isosphaeraceae > CAWFRS01. The sequence goes on from CAWFRS010000003.1 coordinate 186,550, forward strand.
GCAGGCGCGACGCGTTCTCGGGCTCGAGGCTTCGGAGCGCCTCGGAGAGCCGGAACATGCGTTCCTCGAGCTCGGTCATCTGCGACGCGACATTCTGCTGGGTAAACCCGATCGAATCGCGGTCGGAGACCGCGGCCGGCTTCGTGGGATCAGCGGGCTTGGCGTCGCCCGGTTTTTTCTCGTTATCGTCGTCGAAGACGTCGGCTGCCTTGTCCTTGGCCGCTTTCGCGTCCTGTGCGTGGCAAACTTCGGGAGCGGCGGCCGACGCGATTGTCAGCCCGGCGATCAGGCAGCAGGCCATGTGGTGAAACAAGGCTCGCGCGGAATGCTTCTCAGGGCTTGTCATCGAAGACCTCCTGCGTGCGCGTTTCGCGGGCTTTTTCGGTGGCTTGAAGGACCTTTTGTTCCATGCGGATCACCTCGGCGACCTGATTGACCACGTCGACAAAGCTCTCCCACTGCGACATTTGTTCGAGGATGTTCCTCATCTTTGTAACAACTTCGCCATGTAGCCGTCGAGCCGCCTCTTTGCTGGCGCCCTGGCTTGTCGCCGCGCCGGTGAGCGTTTGGAGCATCGTGCGAAGCTGGTTCATCGTACCCGAAGTGAGCGCCTTGATCGGGTCGATCACCCCCTCTTGCAGCAGGCGGTGCGACTTGGGCGAGCCGATCTGGTTGAGCTTCATCTCGAGCAAGGTATCGGCGATCCGGCCGGCGATCTGGTCGAGCTGCCGTGAGCCCGCGTGCTCGTCGCGCATGATCCGCACCAGCTCGTCGGCCGTCGGATTACCCGCGAAGAGGGGCGTCTGTTTTTCGGTCGTCTCGAGCACCGCCATGAACTTGGTTCGCTCGGCCCGCTGGCGGATCAAGATCTCATAAAACAGCTCATCCGCGGGCACGACCTGAAGCGCCAGCACGCCCGAGCGACCCGTCTGGCGGCCCCGGGCGCAGCGATCGTCGGCCTCGGCCGTGAATCGCAGAATCGTGCCCACCTTCGGCGGGTCGGCCTGAAGCAGCACCTCATGGCGGACCTGGTGGTCGAGAACCCCGTGCACCGCATCGCCCGGAATGGGAAAGGGAACCGTCGTGCGCTGCGTCCTGGTCTCGATCTTGTCTTTCTCTTCGACGCTCAACGATCGCTCGATCTGCAACCGCAACGCGCCGAGGCCGATATCATCGGTGGCGCTGATACTGAGCGGAATCGTCGCCACCGGCGTCACACGGCTGCCGACGCCCAGAGCGCGCATGGCCAGCCGCGGCTCGCGATCGCGTAAGAGGCCCAGCGACAGGAATGATGGCCGCGACGTCAGCCCGGTCTCGGCCGAGGTCAAGAGGATCTCGAGCGTTGTCGCTTCCCTGAGCGGCCACTGCGACGTGAACGTTCGGTCGTCCTTGCGTTTGAGGGCGGGCGCCGTGCCGGGATGCACTTTCCACTGGATATCGGCCAGTTTCTCGGTGCCCACGAGGGTCAGCTCGATCTCGGTGTCGGGCAGGAACAAAAGGTGCTGGAGCGGGCCGGCGATGTCACGCCAGCCGGCGGCCGTGCCCGGCTCCTTCACACGGAGCCGCGTCTCGGCCAATGCGGGCCGATCGACGCGGTCAACCGTGATCGGGCCAAGCCAGTCATCGCCCCCGACCAGGTCGAACGTCGACGACGATGGGGAGGGGGGGAACTCGTAACGAAAGCGCACCGGGTCGGCCTCGACCATCGTTCCCGCGCACCGCATGCCTTCGGCCGTTCGCTCGCGGATTCGCACCACGTCAGGACGGAGCGGGCGTTGCGGCCTGCGGCGAATCAGGAATGGCTCGCCACGGCCGCCGATTTTCCAGCCGTTTTCACCACTCTCCTCGATCAGAGGTAGATCGCTGCGCACTTCGACCACGAAGCGTTCGTCGCGCGGCGCCACCAGGCGGTTGCGCGCATCGAGTCCCATCACCGTGAGATAGGTGCGTTGCGGCCAACGTTCGTCAGACCCGAGCAGCCAGCGCAGCGCGCTCAACCGGGCGACAAACGGGGCCGCTACCACGAAAATCAAGGGCACGGCCAGGCCGGCGAGCAGCGCCTCCGGCGTGAAGGGCCGTGCGCTTGCGGTTCCAGAGCGTGCGCCAATCCGAGCTCGCCAGGGCCGCCGACGCCTGTTGCACGGCCAGGCGGACCATGGCCGGCGATGATGAGGACGACGACCCGCCGGCCCCGCCCAGCAGGTCGGGAAGCTGGAGCACATCGGCGATCTGCTGGCCGATGCCCGGACGATGGCGATCGAGGATCAAGGCGAGTGAGAGCTCGTCGAGGCGAGCCGTTCGCCAGCGCGTGACAGCACGAAGACCCAAGAACGCCAGCAGCCCGATCACGCTGAGCGCCAGCACGAGCACGCGAACTTGCAGCCCGAAGCGAAAGAACCAGTCGAGAAAGATCAAGGCCGCCCCGGCCGCCGTGATCGCGATGATTGCCTCGGCCGCCAGCTCGAGGATGAGCTGCAAGTGGAGCCGCCGGCGCAGGTTCGCAAGCTGGGCGCGGAGCAGGCGCTGCTCTTCGCGCAGGGTATCGAAAGTGGGTAGCTCGATCAGGGCCGGCACGCTTTCACCTCGGGAACGAAATAATCATCCGACTTTTCTTGTCAGGAACAACGTCACACCATTCGATACAACTTGCGGAGAATCCATTCGATCGTGAGGCTAATGATAATGATCGTGAAGAGCAGGGGGGCGTCCCACAGTTCATCGCGGGTCTCGAGCGTACGTGTGACCTCGCGCATCGTGATGGCCTCGTCGAGCCGCCCGACGTCGACGAGATCGAACACCTGGCCCTGCGTGAGCCGCGCCAGCTCGGTCAAGAGGGGGCGGTTGAGCGAGGGCTCGTCAATCTCACGCTTGGGGGGCTCGACGCGAAAGGTCGTGGTCGAAACGCGCACGCCCGAGCCCAGGTCGGCCGTCGAAACGGGGACGATCTTGAGCGAATAGGCCCCCGCTTGCTGGGCCGGGAATGTGGCCGTCAACAGTCCCGGGATCGTCGAGCACCTTCTCGAAACGGAGCGGCTCCGGGGGCTGACCGGCGATCTCGAGCTCGGCAGTCGAGCTCGGCGGCTTCGGCCAGGGCGGCCGGGTCGGTGTAGCGCACCGCCGACCGAGACCCGGTCGCCAACGCGATAGGTCCCCTTGCCCAGATGAACCTGGAATGGGAACCGGCCGCCGAGCGCCTTGTTGCGGCCCATACGATCGACGAGGCGCGCCCAGAAGCCATCGAAATAGTCTTCGGCCAGATAGCGCCAGCGATAGGTGCTGTCAAATCCGATGAAAGCCGTTCGGCCCGGCCCGTAAAGCTGCGAGGCCAGCAGCACGTGGCGGCCGTACTGATTCGACATCCGCGGGTCGCCGTGGCGGGCCAGAACGGTCGCGCCCGGCCGGGCGCGCGTCACCGGGAAGCTCCAGTACATTCCGGGCAGGCTCGTCAGGATCGCCCGGTTGCGGATCGGGTCGGGATGAAACTCGAAGACCGGGTCGCCACGTCCCTCGGGGGTGAGCTCGAGCGAATACGTGTTCTGTGAGCTCAGACGAACTTCCGCCTCGCTGCGATACAGCCCCGCATCGCGCACGACGGGCAAGATGCGCGTCCAGTCGCTGCCTGCCGCTCTTCGAGTCGGCGGCCTCGAAAAGCTGCTGCGAATAAAGCTCGCCGGCGACGAAGATGAGCCCGCCCCCCTCCTGGCCGACGAAATCGCGTGATCATGTCGGGCCATTGCATGCCGAGGGCACGCAGGTCGGGGTCGACCATGAGCAGAGCATCGTACTGGCGAAGCTCGGCGTCGTTGTTCGGCAGCCGCGAGATCGGTCGATCGCCGGGCTGGCGAAATCCAGGGTCGGAATGCTGGATCCAGCCGGCAAACTCGACGTGCTGGTCGCGCATGAGCGCATTGCGAAGGAACTGAACCTCCGGCGATGCGGCCCCCGCGATCAGCAAGACGCGGATCTGCTGGCGCACGACCCGAACGGCCGCCGTGGCGACGTTGTCTTCCTGCGTCAGCTCGGGGCCGGCGTCTTCCACGCGTGCGCGATACTCGTACTGACCGACGACCCGGGGTGTCAGCCGGAACGACACTCGCTTGAGCACGCCGTCCTCACCGAGCACCACGCGCTGGCTGCCCAGGCCTTCCCACGCGCCGTCGTTGACGCGTTGTTCCAGAATGACCGTCGCCTCGGCGTCGCGCAGGCCGCGGGCCTCGACGACCACGCCCACCGTCATCGGATCGCGCACGAAGACCACCGGGCTGGCCTCGACCTCGGCAAGGCGAATGTTGCGCGGTCCCTCGTCGCCGGCCGCCGCAAGCGAGAAAACGGGGATATTCTGCGCGCGGCCCCCTCGACGGCCCGTAGCGGATCTTCGCCCGTGTTCGAGCGGCCGTCGGTCGCCATGATCACGCCCGCCACGGGCTGACCGCGATGCGCGGCCAGTACACCATGAAGCGCATCACCCAGCGGCGAATACGCGCGGTTGGGCTTCATGGTCTTCAAGCTTCCGCGTTCGCGCCGCGGTGCCGCCGCCGGTCTGTGCGGCCGACTCGAGGTCGTAAACGTAAATCTCGCGACCCCGAGCCAGCGCCTCGAGCTGGGGCGTCAAGAGCGACTTCACCAGCTCGAGGCGGGGCGTCTCGCGGAGCCGGTCGACGGGCGATTTGCCGGCCGTTGATTCGAGTTTCATGCGCGTGGCGATATCGGAGGCACGCGAGTCGTCGGTGTACGGGTCGGAAAACTTCATGCTCTCGGAATCATCAACCACGATCAAAAGATGCGAAGGGACCGACTCGCGGTGCGTGGACACCAGCACCGGCTCGATCAGCATGATGGCGGCGGCCAGCAAGGTCAGCATCCGCAGCCCGGTCAGAACCGAGCGCTTGACGGGCGAGAGGTCGCGACGTTCCCACTTGTAGAGCCGCCAGACGAGGGCCAGGAGCAATAGCGCGCCGACGATCAAGATCGCGGCTGCCGTGCCACGCGGCAGCGACGCGAATTCGAGGTGCGACTCGCCTTCGGCGACCGCGCCCGGCGATGCTCGATCGATCCCCATCAGTATCTGCCAGATTCGGTTCATGGCTTTCCGATTCGATCGCGATGGCGCCGGTCAGCGCGAGCGGCCGACCCAGGTTGCAAAAATGGTTTCGACAATCAGCAAGACAAGTAATATGGCCGCCAGGTCGCGCCAGATCTCACGGCCGGTGGCGGCGAAGAGCTCGGTGCCGTCGCCCCGCGGCGCGACGATCTCGACTTCAAGCGGGGCGAGCATCGACTTGATCTCGGTTTCGCTCGCGCGTTCGAGCGCGCTTTCGCGTGCGTCGGGATTGGCCGCGTACAGATGTTGCTGCGCCACCCAGCGAACCTTCATCCCATGTCAGCCGGTAGGCCCCCGGCTGGCGCGTGTCGGGAATCGTGATCTTCGACGCCGGCCCGCGGTCGTCGGGCTGGTCGTCACCCTGGGGCACAACCGGCAGCGACCGGGGCTCGCCCCCACCGGGAGGCGCCAGGCGAGCATTCGTCACGGGCTGGCTCGAGTAGACGGTGCGCACGATGCGCTCGCCGGCCGTGACCGTGTCATCAAACCGGGTCGGACGCGCCGAGCCGCGCACGGCCTCGCGAATCGCCAGAACGAAGCTCGGCTCGATCGGCCAGTCGTTGCCCGCGCGATCGGCCGTCGTTGTCCAGAGTAATACTCGCCCTTCGCCGATGATTCGCTCGGCCACGGCCGGCGACCGCGCCGGGTTATTCCAGCGCGCCAGGACGCGCACCCGGTTCTTGTCTTCTTGCTCGTCGACTGTCATGATCTGGCGGGCCGACACCCGCTCGAGCGCCGAAGGCTTGAGCTCGAGCAATTTTTCGAGCGGTGAAGGCCGTAAAGGCTCGACAAAAAGTCCACGGATGTTTTCGTCGACCAGGCTCTTCAAGGGAAACGGCAAGACGCGTTCGCTCGGACGGTAGAACAAGTCATTATAAAGGCCGACGTCGAGCTTACCGCCGGTGAAGATCAGGAGCCCCATCCCCTCCTTGACGAGTCGGGTCAGGCGCTCGGCCTGCTCGAGCGTGGGGGCCGCGACGTTGGCCAGCACGAGCACGTCGGCCGGATCGAGGCGCTGCGAGAGGAAGTCTTGATCGGTCACCGCCTCGACGCGCCAGGCCTCGGCCGCGCCGACCCCGATCGACAGGGGCGCAGCGAGGTAATCGACCTCGGAGCCGAACGGCACCGACGACGGCTCGCCATCAACCAGGCGGATCAAGAGCGAATCCTTCACCGGCACGCTGGCCCAGCGCGCGTTGTCGCCGGGCAACGGATCATCGGGCAATTTCAGCTCCAGCTCGTGCGCACCCGAGCCAGGAAAGGAGATCGTGAGCGGAACGCGCACCGTCTGCCGCGGCGCGATCTCCGGCAGGATCACCTCGGTCGGTTTGTCATCGACGCGGAGAACGGCTTTCGTGTTCGCGAGCGTTCGCGCCGAGTTGTTCCGGATCGCGGCTTCCCAGCCACTGGGAGCGCCTGCCAGGATCGTGCGATCCGTTGCGACGAGCTCTTCGAGTGCGATATTGGTGACGTCGTCGCTCCCGACATCGACAATCCGCACCCGCACGCGCTCTTCGCCCCACTTCTGGCCGATCGCCTGGGCACCGGCATCCCAGCCGCTCTTGCGCAAGTCAGTCAGAATGGTGAGCTGCCGCGTCGGATACGTGCAGGATCGCAAGACCTCGTCGACGGTCCCGAGCACGGCCGTCCAGGCGGCGTGCGTGGCCGTCAGCGGCACGGCCGCGACGGCGGCCGCGATCTCGTCGCGGTGTGAGCCCTCGACGTCGTGAATCAGGGGGGAGCCTGGCGCCGAGGTCGTCACCACCGTACAGCGATCCTGCGGGCGAACCGAGGCCAGCAGTCCGGCCGCCGCTTGCAGGGCCCGCCGGAACGACGACGCTTCGCCCGTCGTGTAGCCCATGCTCATAGAGTCATCAATCAACACAATCTGGCTCGACCGGCCCCCCGTGCCAAGCCATTGTTCGAGCCCTGTCGGATTGATGACGGGACGCGCCAGAAAAAAGAAAAGTAAAACGGGCAAGGCGATCCGCAGCAACAAGAGCAGGAGCTGCTCGAGCTGAATGCGCTTGCGGTTGCGCTGGATCGTGAGCCGCAGGTAGTGCATGGGGGCCCAGTCCACGCGGCGGAACCGGCGGCGGTTCAGCAGGTGAATGATCAAAGGGATCGACCCCAGAAGGGTTCCCCAGATCAAGAGTGGGCTCAGGAACGTCATCATTGGGATCGTGTGCCCTGACGTGCGGCGTGGTGGCTGGTCTCTTCACGGTAATGCAAAAAGTAACTCAGCGAGTCGCCCAGGGATTCGTCGGTGACCAGTTTCACATGGTCGTAACCGCGCGCTCCGCAATCCTTGCGCACGTTTTCAAGAAATTCTTTCATCGCATTTTGATAAGACCGGCGGAAGGCCCACGGCTCGGCGAAGAGCTCTTCCTCGCCCTCGATATCATGAAAAATGGTCGGCCCATCAAAAGGAAGCTCGAGCTCGTCGCGGTCGAGCACCTGCATCACGAGCACTTCGTGACCGCTGAAACGAAGCCGGTTGAGGGCATCGTAAAGCTTGTTCAGGTCGGTGAAGAGGTCCGACACGATCACGACCAGGTTGCGGCGGCGGAACTGGTCGGCCAGGGACAGGAGCAGGCCGCCGACTTCCGTCTTGCGCGGGCTGGCATTTTTCCAGAAGGCTCGACATCACCACGATCTGCGACTGGGTGGCGCTCGGGGGCAAAATGGTGTTGGCCTTTTCGTCGAACAGGACCAGGCCGACGGGATCTTGCTGGCGTGTCAGGAGCATGGCCAGCGAGACGACGAGCGTCGCGGCGTAATCAAACTTGTTGAGCACGGCGCCCGTGCCGCGATAGTTCATCGACGCGCTGGCATCGACGACGAACGTGACGCGCACGTTGCTTTCTTCTTCATATTGCTTGATGTAATGACGATCCGTGCGCGCATAGACCCGCCAGTCGAGCCGCCGCAAGTCGTCGCCCGGATTGTAATCGCGATACTCGGCGAACTCGATGTTGAACCCGTGGAACGGACTGCGGTGCTGGCCGCTGATCGCCCCTTCAACGAGCCGCCGCGAGCGTAAGTTCAAGTCGGCGATCCGGGCAATCACGTCAGGATCGGAATACTTCCGCGACGGCGGCATCGGCGGCCCCCTTTCGGACCGGAACGTCGTTGAGCAGTTTCATGATGATCGAATCGCTCGACTCGCCGGCGGCCTGGGCGTTGTAGTTGATCACGATGCGATGCCGCAGCACCGGAAGCGTTATCGCCCTGATATCGTCGACCGAAACACTCGGCCGGCCCGCCAGCGCAGCGCGGGCCTTGGCGGCCAGGATGAGCGATTGCCCCGCACGCGGACCGGCCCCCCAGGCGACCCAGTCATTGATATAAGCCGGGCCGCCGTGCGCCGGACCACGCGTGGCCCGCACGAGGTCCATCGCGTAGTCGATGCAATGATCCGAAACAGGAACCCGGCGCACGATCCGCTGCAGGGCCGCGATCCGTTCGCCCGTGAGCATCGGCGTGATCTCGTGCTCTTCGGCGCCCGTCGTCAGCCGGTAGATCCGCCGCTCTTCCTCGGGCTTGGGATACGTGATGAAAATCTTGAACAAGAACCGGTCGAGCTGGGCCTCGGGAAGCGGGTACGTTCCTTCCTGCTCGATCGGATTCTGCGTGGCCAGAACAAAGAAGGGATCGGGCAAGGCATGTCGCCGTCCGCCGGCCGTCACCTGGCGCTCTTGCATGGCTTCGAGCAGGGCCGCCTGCGTTTTCGGAGGGGTGCGGTTGATCTCGTCGGCCAGAACCAGATTGGCGAAGATCGGGCCCTGCACAAAGCGGAGCTCGCGTGCGCCCGTCTGGCGATCCTCATAGAGAACCTCGGTCCCCGTGATGTCGCTGGGCATCAGGTCGGGCGTGAATTGAATTCGCGTGAAGTCGAGCGACAGCGACTGCGCCAGCGAATGCACCATGAGCGTCTTGGCCAGCCCCGGCACGCCTTCGAGGATGCAATGCCCCCGGGCAAAAACGGCCATGAGCAGTTGCTCGACCACGTCATTCTGGCCCACGATCTGCCGCGCCATCTGCTCGCGAATCTGGTCGTGGGCCTTGCGCAGTTCTTCGAGTTCGGACAGATCGAGCTCGTCGGTCGTCATGGTGGTGCTCAAGATCGCGTCCCCATTGATGAACAGAGTGGCGTTGGAAGGAATCTTCGCGGGCTCAGGTCGGTTGTGGTCTGGTTAATCATGAGCGGGGCATCGAAGCCTTTCTACCGCTGGAACACGGGCAAGAATTTGAGCGGAAGCTGCAAGATGATCGCGGCGATCGATGTCCCGTAGATTTCGCCGATCCCATCGCCATGCCAGGAGCCGTCGGGAGCCTGCATGGCGAGCAACTGGTCGCGCGCGGCCGGGAAGTATTTGTCCCAGTACTGGTCGCCCGCCATGTAGAAGCCCTGGGAGGCGTAAAGATGCGAGTAGAAGGCATGGCCGCCCCCCTTGTCCCACCCTTCGTTGGCGCGAAACTGGTCCCAGACATACTTCAGGCAATCGGTCGCGATCGCGCCTTCGAACTGGCCGGCGTTATAGAGCGTGGCCACGGCCGCGGCCGAGATCGGCAGGCGCGGGCCGCCCCCGGAGCCGAGCGAATACTGAATGCCCCCCTCGGGCGTGCGGCACTTTTCGAGATACTTGACCGACTCTTCGATGACGGCCCGCGGCACGAGGAACCCCGCGTTGTGCGCGGCGCGAAGCGCCTGCACCTGGGTCACCGTGACCGAGCCTTCGTCGCCGGAACCCGGCGTATAAGTCCAACCTCCGGCGCCGCTCTGGCCCTGGCTCGTGAGGGCGACGGCCTTGCGAACGGCGACCTGCACCTGGCTGCGTAATGATTCCTTCGTGACCATGCCATAGACCGATGCCAGAAAAAGGAGCGCGAAGCCATGCCCGTGCATGGGGATGCCGCTATCCTGGTTGGGTCCCGTGATCAGGCCCGTCGGCGTGGCGCAGCGAACCAGGAATTCGACGGCTCCCTGCACGGTCTTCGAGTACTTGCCGCGCGTCGGTGAATCGCCGTGGGCGAGGAGCGCGGTGCCGGCCAGTCCGGTCATGGCCACGGGGTAAGCCTGCCCGCCGCCCGTGATCCACGAGCCGTCCTCGGCTTGCTGCGCGGCCAGGTAATCGAGCCCCTTGACGACAGCGCGAATCGTTTCGGGCGTGACGTGCTTGGGAAGCACCTCTTTCTGGGCCCAGCCATTGCGGGCCAGGCGATCGCTCAGGGTCGTGGCGCCCAGGGCCGCCAGCCCGCCGGCGATCGAGGTGCTATTTCGTATGAACGAGCGGCGGTTCGTCATGGATTGGTCCCTTTCGCAACCGGCCTGGGCGAGACCTGAAAGCGCACCAGGAGCTCGACCCGGATCGGGATCTCATGAAATTTTGACGCCTCCAGGCGCTTTCGCACCGGTTCGTCGTCGCCCCCCATGCGATCGCCGGAAACCACGACCTCGCGCACGGCGACGATGGGACCAAGCTCGACCTTGCTCAGCCGCGCCAGCCGCTCGGCCCGGCTGCGCGCGTCGGCAATGGCCTTCTCGTAGGCTTCGTCCTGCAACTTGTCGAAATCCTCGACGACGAACCGCGCCAGTCCGGTGGTCGGGCTGCCGCCGAACCGGTAGTAGTAATAGGGGTTCATATTGGGCGGCCCCACTTTCGCGCCAGCGTCTTGCGCGACGTCGAGCAGACGTCCGACGAGCTGGAGTACGCCCTCTTCATCCATCTTCCGCAGGTCGGACGCCTTGACGACGAGCTTGCGGCTGAGCTGTACCTCGGTCTTGGCGCGCGTATTGGGCTGAAAGTCGAAGAAATAGGGGCTCTGCATCTGTCCCTTCTGATCGACGAGGAGGCCACGCTCTTCAATTGTGACATTCTTCAGTTTAAGAGCGGCAAACGCGTCGCGAATGCGCCGCTTGGCGTCGCGATATTTCACAATGGCATCGGCCGTGAGCTCGGAAGACGCCGTCACATCGAGGTCGACTTCCACGAGATCGGGCCTGGCCGAGAGCTGGCCTCGGCCGATGACAGTGAAACCCTCGATGTTGGCAGCCGGCGCGGCGCTGCCCCCCATCATGCCGTCGAAGAATTGCGCTCGAGCCGGGCCCGCGGCGCCGCCAACGACGATCAGCGTGAAGACAATGGCCCGAATGGCCGCTTTATTCATGGTGAGCCTGCTCCTTGCTCGGAAGTCGCGGAATCGGCGCCGCGCGTGGAAAGCCGGGTCGCCTGACCGCGGCGAGGATAGGCCGAGATCGTGCGATTGGAAACAGCGAGCAGCCAGCGGTCGGTCAGCACGAGATCGCCGCCGGCCGAACCGAGGTCATTGCCGCGGAAGATGCGCCTGACATTACCGGTCTGGAGGTCGATTTCATAAATCCCGCGCGGCGTCAATTGCCACAGGCTGTCACGACCGACGAGCACGCGCCCCGACATGCTGCTGCCCGGGAGCCGGGTCGCCCACACGAGCTTACGCGTCTTCAAATCGATCGCGCTCAGCTCGTCGCCGCCCAGGTAAAGCATGCGGGAATCAGCGCCGAGCAATCGCGAGGCCTTGGTGATCGGCCGGTCCCAGAGAATCTTCATCTGGTTTGGCTCGACGGCCGCCAGCCGTTCGGATTGCGCACCCTTGATGAGCAAGGCTTCGCCCGACTGGAGCGGTTTCTCGCCGGTCGCCTGCGGCTCTTGCGGCATGTAATAGAAGAACCGGTTCCCGCTACTGGCGGCGTCGGTCTTGTAAGCATAGCCCCAGTCGAGCGTGCCACTTTCGGCGTCGAGCCTGGCAAGAACGCCGACGTGCGTTTCGAGATAAATCGCGCCGGCTCGATAAACGAGGCGCGGCTGAGGGGTGTTGTCGGGCATGTAGTAATAGTACATCTGCTGGCCCTGGCGAAACGTGCCGACCTCGGTCTTCCAGAGGATCTTGCCGTCATGCGGCCGGATGGCCAGGACATACTGCTGGGGCAAGCCCTGCCGCTGCTGCGGCGGATTGGCCTGCGACTTGGCGGCCAGGAAGAGCTTGCCGTCGGCCAGGAGCGGCTGGCCGACCAGATCGAACTGGGCATATTCGGAAAGGTCGGGTGACTTCCAGACCATTTCGCCGTTGTCGGCCCGCCGGCAATTGAGCTGAAAGGGTGCGAACATGTTCTGATCCTTGACGTCGCGCGAGAGCGTCCAGACGTGGTCGCCAAGGGCGGTGATCGCGAACCGTGCCGGGTCGAGCATGCGCCCGATGTTCTGCTGTGCCAGGATCTCGATATGATGAAACGACGCCGACCGCCAGAGCATCTTGCCGGTGTTCAAATCGAGCGCGAAAATGTATCCGAGATAGTTGATGAAAAGCGACGAGCCAAGGGCGGCGGCCGCCGGCACGACGGCGCTCAGCGAGTTCGATCGCCACTGGGTCAGTTCGGCGGGCGTCATGCCGGCCTCGACCGAATCGGCGTAGCGCATCTGCCATGCGGGATCGACAACCTCGGCAAGCGGCGGACTCGAATCTTCATCGGGTGCTGGCGTGGCCGCACCCATCGCCGCTTTGGTCTCCCAGTGATCGCTGCTCATGAGCCGGTTGAGTAGCTCGGCGGGCGACGCCGTCTCGCCCCCCAGGGTGACGCGCTCATCGCGATAGCGCTCGACGAGCCCCGCACGCACCTGCTCGAACTCGGCTTTCCGGCCCGCGTGGAAGAGTGCCATCGCGGCCTTGACGGCGATCAGGCCGGGTGCCAGATCGGTATCCGGGTGCTCACGGATAACCGACAGCCAGCAGTCGGCCGCACGATCGAAGCGGCCCTCTTCGTAATAGAAATCGCCCAGGCGATCGGCCGCGTTGTCGCCAACCGTGGTCGGGAAATAGGCTGAGTAAATCCGCTCGAGATTGGCGACCTCGGCGGGGCCGGCGGCTTCATCGAGAAGCTTTTTCGCCTCGGCGTCGTAGAAGAGCCGGTAAGCCGCCTGACCATCGGTGGGAAGCGCCGTCAAGAGGTTTCGACGTTTTCGCGCGACCGTGATGACAAAGCCGTTGTCGCCGTCGACGAACCGGAGAGCCTGTGCTTCGGGAATAGTATAAAGTGCCTTGAAGGCCCGCTCCCAGGCCTTGCGGCGGCTGAAGCGCTCGAAGTCGTCGATGGCTTCCTTCACCTCGGTGGTGCCGGCGGCATCTGAAGGGGTCGGCCGGGATTATCGTTGGAGACCTTGTCGGCGTCGTCGGGCTTGTTCGGCTGGCCGTGGGCAACAGCCGGCAAGAAGACGCACAGCACTAGCAGGATCGTCAGACGGAGCACGATCTTGGCACCTCTACCGTCGATAAAATGTTCGTATGCCAACCGCTTTGAGCTGCGATCATGGGCCCGAGTCGTCGAGAAGCGACGTTCGTGGACCGGAACAATGGCTTCGAATCGGGACTCGAAAACAAGCCCGTGAGAGGGTCTCACAGACATTTGTAGTCGATCTTTATTGGCGCACGCAAGCAAAATCGTGAGAAAGTTTTCGAGACCAAAGTGACATTTGTCAAAATTCTGAAAAAATTCGTTTGGAGCGTCACTGAGATGAGGATAAGATGCGATCGTCAATGTTCATTTCGTGAAGTCGAAATTCGATTCGACGGAGGGATTCGCGATGCGGCTTTCGTGTTCTGCGACCGGCCGGCGGCGATTGATCACGTTTTGCGTCGGACTGGTGCCGCTCTTCGGCGCTGGCTTCGCGCACGCGGGCACTGATGCCGCGAAGGTCGACCCCGTCGCGGTCGGCTATGAAATCTTCCATCGCGAGTGGTTGCCCAACGACACCCGCGCCCACGGCGGCGACGGGCTCGGGCCCGTGTATAACGACACCTCGTGCGTGGCGTGCCACAATTCGGGCGGCAGCGGCGGCGCAGGGCCGTTCAGCAAGAATATTGATATTTTGAATGCATCACGGAATCTGGGGGCGGCGCCCGCCGAAGTCAAAGCGGCGCCGTCTGATCCGGCTGCTGCGAAAGCTGAATCCCTCACCGACTTCCATGCCGCTTTCCGGACGGGCCGGACGGCCGTTTTGCACAAGTTCGGCACCGATCCCAACTACGAAAGCTGGCGGAATAAGGTCGGACTCCCGACCGCCAATAGCCTCGCTCCACTCGCTTTGGGCGACCGTGCGCTTTCCGAGGTCAGCCCCAACCAGCTCGTGAAGAGTCCGGCCAGCGTGAGAATCGAAGAAATCCGGGCTGCGGTGCTCGCCTCCAACCCAGGGTTACGGCGTGCCGGGTTCCCTGTCGGGCTGGCTCTTGTTACCCGCTCGCAACGCAATCCGACTCCTCTCTTCGGGCTTGGAATGATTGACGCGATTCCCGATGACGCCATCGTGGCGGTCGCGCGGCGGCAGACCAAAGAGACTCCCGACATTCAGGGCCGCGTCAGCCGCTTGAAGGATGGCCGCATTGGCCGCCTCGGCTGGAAGGGCCAGACCGCGAATGTCGAGGACTTCGTGCTCAACGCGTGCGCTGTCGAGCTCGGTCTCGAAGTCCCTGGCCATCCGCAGGCCGTGGTTCCCCAGGCACCCCGCTATCAGAGCTCGGGCACCGACCTGACTACTGACGAATGCTCGGCCCTCACGGCGTACGTCCGCAGCCTTGCTCCTCCGGTCGAACGTGCCCCGTCGAGCCCTCACGAGAAAGATGCGCTGGCCGCCGGCAAGACGGCTTTCGCCGCGGTCGGTTGCGCGGCCTGCCACGTGCCCAAGCTCGGCAAGGTCGACGGTCTTTACAGCGACTTGCTACTCCACGACATGGGCGACGACCTGGGTGACGACGGTTCCTACTCCGACGACGGCAGCGATGATCCGATCGGCCCCGAAGACAGCCCATTAGCACGCGCCGATGAGACCGCGACGCGTCGTCCACGCGGCGCCAGCCGGCTCGAATGGCGCACGCCCCCCCTCTGGGGCTTCCGAGATTCGGGGCCCTATCTTCATGACGGCCGTGCGCAATCGCTCGACCAGGCTGTTGCCTTGCACGGCGGCCAGGGGGCAGCCTCGGCGCTCAAATTCTTCGAGCTTTCGCCCAGGGAGCGGCTTCAGGTCGAGGCGTTCCTCAAATCGCTCGTCGCGCCATCCGCGATCAAGCTGACGCGGCACGACTGACGGGGGACCACGTCTCGAGCTGAGCCGCTTGCACACTCGAATCGGCCCGCGAATCCGCCAAAGCCGTGGCGCTCGGGCCGATCGGGTGAGAAACGCTCAAACCATGCGATTTCACGGATCGAAACGGGCGGCGGAACGCGGGTCGACACGCCTGGTGCGAGCGATCGCCGCGCTCGGCGTCAGTGCGATTCTCAACGGGTCGCTCGGCGCTCATGATCTTCCACTCGACCCGATCACTCCGCGCGGTCACAGCGGCGCGATTCGCGGAGTGGCGTTCGCGCCAGACGGCCGGACGCTGGTCAGCGTTGGCGCAATGGGACAGGCCAGGATCTGGAATGTGGCGACCGGTGCGGTCGTGGCCGATCTCAAGGGCCACAACGGCGATATCCTCTGCGTGGCGGTCGCGCCGCGGGGCGACCTCGTCGCGACCGGCGGCGCTGACAAGACGATCCGGCTATCAAGACTGAGCGACGGCGAGGCTCATCAGCACAATCGCAGGGCACTCGGGCGCCGTCACGGCTCTTTCATTCACGCCTGATGGCAAGACACTCGCGTCGGCAAGCGTCGATACGACCGTGCGCACCTGGGACGTGGCGACCCGGAAGTCGCTCCGCGTGCTCGAGGGGCACAAAGCGGGCGTCGAGGGCATCGCCATCTCGGCTGACGGCCGTTACCTCACATCGGCCAGCCGCGACCACACGATCGTGCTCTGGAGCATGACCGCCGACAAGGAGCCGATCACCCTGGGAAGCCATGCCGACGTCGCGCTTTGCGTCGTCTTTTCGCCTGATGGGAAAACGATTGCATCCGGCGGCCTGGATAAATCGGTGCGATTCTGGACGACCGATGCCAGGGGCAGCCTGCAGGGGAAACGGAAACACAGCAATTCCGCGAGTGACGCCGAGCGAGCTCGCCGAGCGAGGCCAGGCAGCCCTCCCGGCGGTGATCGTGACTGAAAAGAACGTCGTCGCACTCTGTTTCGCGGTGCGCGGAGCGACGCTGGCGGCCGCGCTGGCCGACCCGGCACTTGGCGACCTTGGCCCCGGGTTGCTCGGCATCATCACACTGCCTGAACGGAAGCTCGGCACTCCATGGAAAGGCCACCTCGGGCCCGTCAATGCCCTGGCCTTCGCGCCCGACTCCGACACCCTTGCCTCGGGTGGCGGCGATCGTTCGATCCGCCTCTGGGCGCCTGCGACCGGAACGAACAAGGCGGTCTGGACGGGTCCCTGGCCGGCCGGCCGCGAGCAAGATCGACCGATGCTCCACGTCGATCCGATCGAGGCGGTCGCTTTTTCCCCTGATGGTCAGACAGTCGCGACAGCGACCGGCAGCCCGAGCGTCACGCTCTGGAACGTCTCCGATCACACCATCCGGCGCCGGTTTGCTGATTCGCCGGAATCCGTCCGCGCCCTGGCGTTTGCACCCGACGGAGCGCGACTGGCAGTCGGAGACGACGGCAAGACCGTCACGCTCGTGGACCTCTTGAACGGTAAGAAACCTGAAAAATTTATCGGACACCTTGGGCCCATCACGAGCATCGCGTTTTCAGCGGACGGCCGGCTCGTGGCGACCGGGAGCCGCGATGCGTCCGCGACGCTATGGAGTCGCGATGAGACGACCAGGGAACGCGCCGTGCTGGCCCGCCATACAAGCGGCGTCACCTGCGTCGCGCTTTCGCCTGACGGCAAGATGGCGGCCACCGGCGCCCGCGACTGGACGATCAAGATATGGGATGCGACGAGCGGCCAGATGCGTCATTCACTGGAGGGGCACCACGACGCCGTCTGCGGCGTGGCCTTTTCGGCCGACGGCGCCACTCTCGCTTCGTCCAGTCGCGACGGCACGTTTCGCTTGTGGGATGCCGGTAAGGGGCTTGAACGGGCCGTTCAAAAACCGCTCGCTGGCCCGCTCGGCCCGGTTGCCTGGTTGCCCCGAGAAAGGGCGTTCATCACGGGTGGCGACGACGGCGCGCTGAGCGCGGTCGCCGCGCGACGGCGCGTCCGAGTCGGTACAAAGAAACGCGCACCGCGGCCCGGTAACCGCGATCGCGCCGTCCCGAGACGGCTCGACCCTGGCAACCGGCGGCGCCGATCACGCCCTGAAAATCTGGAACGTCGGCGCCCATCTGGAAGCCAGGCTCTTCGCGGGCGCGGCGGCCCCCGTTCGAGCCATGGCCCGTTCTTCCGATGGCAAGTTACTCGCCACGGCCTCCGCAAACGGCCGCGTGCAATTCTGGGATACCCGCGGTGGACATGCTCAGGGCGAACCGATCTCGGTTGAAGCGCAAGGTCCAATCCAGATCGCGTTCTCGCCCGACGGCACGCTTCTGGCGACACTTCCCATCGGCGCCGAGACCGCCACACTGCAGTTCTGGGATGTCAAGACCCGGCGCGAGCGCGAGCTCCTGGCGATCGAGCCCGACGCGATTCATGCCTTCGCGTTCTCGCCCGACGGCCATTCCATTGCGGTCGCGGGGCGGACGCTCGCCATCATGGGCCTGAACTCGGGGCCCGCGATCCGCAACTTCAAGGGTTCACCCGGACGCATTCGAACGCTAGCCTTTTCACCCGCTGCCACGACGATTGCGGCCGGCGGCGTGGATGGCGTCATCACGCTCTGGAACACCGCCAGCGGCAGCCGGGCGGGGACGCTGGAAGGACATACCGGCTCGGTCGACTGCCTTGCCTTCACGCCTGACGGCACGATGCTTGCGTCCGGCTCGCACGATCATAGCGTTCGAATCTGGGACGTCGGCACGCGCGTTCTCCAGTATACGCTAAACAATGCGCATCAGGCCATCACCTCGGTCGCTTTTTCAGAAGATGGCAAGACGCTCGCCGCCGCCTCTTACCATGATCCGACGATTTCACTCTGGGAACCGCCGTTTGCCCGGCCGAGCGCGACCATTCTGGCTCCCCGGTTCGCGTCCGAAGCGACGATCTATTCCGTGGTCTTTGCGCGTGACAACGCCACGCTTTACATTGCCGGCGACCCCGGAATCGTGACGGTCGACATCGCATCAAACGACCCGGCCGTCATCCGCCCGCGGCCTCCGCGGCGGCCAGTGCCATGACGATCGCCGCAAGCGGACCAAACGTGGCCCGGGCGGACAGATTGTCTGATTCAGGCAGCGGCGGCACATGATTCGCACTTATCTCGATGTGCCGGCCGATCCATATCATCGTCGGATTCTATGATATTCCTTGAATCCGTCTATTCCTGAAGAGTCCATATGCGTGACGATGAAACTTTCCGCCGCAACACGTGGCCCACGCTCGGGGTAGAGCTCGAGCTCCAGCTTGTTGAGTGCGCACCATGGCGCTCAAGAGCGTCATTGAACCGATACTTTCCGATCTTCCCTACTGCGTGCGCGACTCGGTTAAACCCGAGTTCATGCAGTGTTATGTCGAAATCAATAGTGACGTCTGCCACTCGGTTGATGAAGTGAACGCCGACCTCGATCTCAAGATCAGGGCCGTCGCGCAAACCGCCGCGCATCATGATACGCGGTTGTTCTGGGCGGCCACGCATCCATTTTCGCGCTGGCTCGATCAGCAGATCACGCCCAACGACCGCTATTATAAGCTTGCTGACCTGCTGCGCGAGACGGTCGTCCGCCCGGTGACATTTGGATTGCACGTGCACGTGGGCGTGGAATCGGGCGACAAGGCGATCGCGATCGGCGAACGGCTCAAGCCGTATTTGCCTCTCTTGCTGGCCGTATCGGCGAACAGCCCGTTCTGGCATGGCCGATTCACGGGTCACCATTCGCATCGCATTCAAGTTCTCGAGGGTTTTCCAACCGGCGGCCTGCCACCGACCCTGCGCTCGTGGGAGGAATATCTCATCCTCGTTCATCAGTTGAAAGCGGGCGGCTTCATCGAGACCGCGCACGACATCTGGTGGGACCTGAGGCCCAACGCCGAACACGGAACGCTCGAGGTCCGCATCTGTGACATGCCGCCGAGCTTGCCAGACGTTCTCAACCTGACCGCGTTCATTCAATGCCTGGTGAACTATCTCGCCACCCACGACAATCCGCGCCATCAGGGACCGGAAATCCATCCCCTGATTGTGAGACAAAACCGCTGGCGTGCTTGCCGGTACGGCCTCGATGCCGAACTCGTTGATCCCGCCACGTGGGAGCACGTGCCCGCGCGTTGGGCGCTCGAGCAACTGGAGCCTCTGTTAAGAAGCTCGGCACGCGCACTCGGATGCCAGTGCTATTTCGATGCACTCCTGGAAACGGCTCTGGACAAGAATGGCTCGCTCCACCAGCTCAGCGTCTTCCACGAAACCGGCGACCTCATTGAGATGGTTCACCGTCTGACCGCAAGGTCGGCCCTTTATCAGCCTGGAAGCGAGCACAACCTCGTCTACGGGTATGCGACGGCCAACAGCTCGAACGGCGTGTAAGATCCACGCCAGACCACGTCACGCTGGATGAACTTGGAACGGGCTGGCCTCCTCTTTTTGATCGAGCGACGCCCGACGCACCGGCCGAGCGGCAACCGGCCGCGGTGATGCGTGCGCAATCGAACGTCGAGTGAAAGCGTGTTGTTCGAGCGTTCTAGACGGCCAATCCCGCGGCGCGGCCGGCGACGCGGCCAGTAAATAGGCAGCCGCCGAGGAAGGTCCCCTCGAGCGATCGGTAGCCATGAACACCGCCGCCGCCGAATCCGGCCGCTTCGCCGACGGCGTATAACCCCGGCATGATCGTACCGTTGGCGCCGAAAACGCGGCTCGATAGATCAGTCTCGAATCCGCCGAGCGTCTTGCGGGTCAGAATATTGAGTTTGACGGCGATCAAGGGTCCATTCGCCGGGTCAAGGATCGGGCTCGGCTTCGCCACGCGGATCAGCTTATCACCCATGTACTGGCGAGCCTGGCGGATCAAGGCGAGCTGAGAATCCTTGCCGAAGCGGTTCTTGAGCTGGCCGTCGCGGGCGATGACCTCGCGCTCGACCGTCGCGAAATCGAGCAGCGGCGATTCGGTCAGCGGCATTCATTCCGGCGACCAGGTCGGCCAGGTTCTCTTTGATCACGAAGTCGGCGCCGTGCTTCTTGAACGCCTCGACGGGGCCCGTCGCGGATTTACTGAATGCACGGCCGAGAGTTTGCCGCCAGTCTTTGTTCGTGAAATCGGGGTTCTGCTCGGAGCCGGAAAGGGCGAACTCCCGCTTGATGATCGCCTGGTTGAGAACCAGCCAGGTGTGCTCGTGCCCCGATCTGGCAATATGGTCGAGCGTGCCCAGCGAGTCGCAACCGGGATAAAGCGGCGGAGGCAATCGTTTGCCCGTCGCGTCGAGCCACAGCGACGAGGGGCCGGGCAGAATCCGGATCCCATGATTGGGCCAGACAGGGTTCCAGTTGCGGATTCCCTCGGTGTAGTGCCACATCCGATCCTGGTTGATCAAACGCGCCCCGGCCGCCTCGCCAATGCCCAGCATACGGCCATCGACGCTATCGGGAACGCCTTGCACCATGAAGCTCGGTGCCTGGCCCAGGCGCGCGGGCCAGAAACGTCGTACCTGCTCGAGATTGCCGCCGATACCCCCCGACGCCACGATCACCGCACCCGCATTGAGCGCGAACTCGCCCACGACGGTGCGCGAGCTGGTGACACCCCGCTCGACGGTGCTCGGCTCGAGCAGCGCCCCCCGAACGCCGTCGACAGCGCCCTTCGTCGACGATATTTCGTCAACCCGATGGCGAAACCGGAACGACACCAGGCCCTTTTTCTCGGCCTCATCGATTCGCCGCAAGAACGGTTCGAGCACGCCCGGTCCCGATCCCCAGGTGATGTGAAATCGCGGTACCGAGTTGCCATGTCCGACGGCACCATAACCGCCGCGCTCGGCCCAGCCGACGATCGGGAACCAGCGCATCCCCATTTGATGGAGCCATGGGCGTGCCTCGCCGGCCGCGAACGTGACAAATGCCTCGGCCCACTGGCGCGGCCAGAAGTCTTCGTCGCGATCGAAGCCCGCCGTCCCCATCCAATCCTCCAGCGCCAGCTCGTACGAATCCTTGATTCCCAGCCGGCGTTGTTCGGGCGTGTCGACGAGAAACAGCCCGCCCAGCGACCAGAACGCCTGGCGCGCCCAGGCTCTGCCGCGGCTCCTGCTCGAGGATGATCACGCGCTTCCCCGCATCGGCGAGCTCCGCGGCCGCGACCAATCCGGCCAGCCCGCTTCCAACGACAATCACGTCCGCATCGTGGCTCAATCGAAGCTCCTCACGAGGCGCTCAGCCCGCCCTCACAACACGACCCGACTGGGCCGATTTGTTTTGTTCGGCAGAAGTCTCAAAAGGTACGCATCAGGCCTGAGATGTTCGCAGGAATTTCAACCTTGTCGTAAATTTCACGGAGCGGCACTTCGCAGTCGATCGAACCTAGATGCAATGGATCGGCGAGGTCCGTGAAAACGGACAAGACCCATTCATTGCCCTGGCGTCGATACCGCTCGACGCGAACTTCGTCCTGCCCGATCAGAACATATTCTTGCAGTGAGGTTAATCGCTGGTAATGCCCGAACTTGCGACCGCGGTCGTATGACTCGGTCGATTCCGACAGGACTTCGACGATCATCGCGGGATTGAGAAGGGTATCGGTGCTCCCATCCAGGAATTGGATTTCTCCGCAGACGGCCATCACGTCGGGATAAGTGTAGAGACCGGTTGGATGCACGCACAGCCTCACGTCATTCATGAAGACCCGACACGGGCGTCCTTTGAGTTGCTGACGAATCTCCCCCGAAACGTTCACCGCAATGGTGTTGTGGTTCGGAGTGCCACCGGGCATCGCGACGATGAATCCAGCGTCATACTGGCTACGGAACTCGGCCTTTCGCTCGATCGCGAGATACTCTTCCGGAGTCAGGCTGCTTGACCTTGCGACTGTTGCCATGGCCCAGGGCCCTTTCCATTCCGAGGAGGACGAGTCAATAGAACCGATCAAGGGCGCTGACTGAAAGAACGCGGCACGTGACGAACCGCCGACCTGCGCACGGGAACCGCATTCAAGGTGCACGCACCACCCGCCTCCCGTTGCCGGTAACGGAACCTGCGCCGGGCTCGCGAGGTAGGCGACCAGCGTTGCGGATTTCCTGGTCGGATAACGCCTTCCAGAGATCGTCGGGCATCATCGATTGGTCGCTCGTCTTCTGGATGTCGATCTCGCTCTTGGGCACCGTGATGGTCTCATTGGCGGTCACTAGCGTGATCGTGTCTTTATCTTCGGCACGAACGATGCCGGTGAGGACCCGGCCGTCAGTCGTGGCGATCACGTGTGCAAGGTAGTCCTTGCCGATCAGGGCACTGGGATCAAGGACGTTTGAGAGCACGTAGTCGAGGTCCGCCCGATTCGAGCCCGTGAGATCAGGACCGACCTGGCGGCCGACGCCGAAAAGCGTATGGCACTGCTGGCAGACCCTGGCGAAGACCGCCCGCCCTTGCGCGGAATCGGCGGCCGCGCGGGCGTACGCTTGAGCCTGGCTTTGTATTCAGCGATCAGTTTCGCACGGTCGCGCGACGTCTCGCGCACCGTGCCCCACACCTGGCCGATTCGCGCGTCGAGGCTCGGATCTCGCAAATTGCCGAGCTGCCGGATCAGGTCGGCCGTGAGATCGGCGCGAGGCACTTTGCCCGCATCGACGGCCTCGAGCAACGCATGCGCCGAACGCTTCCGCGCGGCGAGCGTGTTCAGCACATCACGCCGAGCCTCGGGGTTCATCCTGGCATAGGCGGCGATCAAGACCGCCGACGTCGTCGGATCGTCATAGGCCGAAAGCGCACGGATCGCCGGACCGCCGAGTCCAGGATCAGCGACGAGCGGCTGGAGCGTGGCGACGAGCGCCGGGTCCTTGGCTTGAAGCAATGCCGCAAGGGCTTCCCGCCTCGCGTCGAGCGGTGCCCTGGAGTCGCCAAGGACGCCTCGAAGCGCCTGCCGCGCGTTTGGATCGCCGAACGTGACAGCCAGTGCAGTGGCTCGAGACCGGACCTTGCGATCAGGGTCGGCACTCAACCGCGGAAAGACATCCGGCCACGCCTCGGGCATGGCGACTTGACGCCGGCCTGCGCAAGGATTCTTCGATACCGGTGAGGAGCGATGCACGCGTTCGCGATTTTTGTGCCTGGCCAAGCTCGTCGACCAGAAGCGCCAGCGATTCGGGCGTGCCGATCGCCCCCACCCGTCGCGCCATGAATTCCTGAATCAAGGGAATCGGCGAGCCCGCCGCGAGCTTCAAGGCACGCCACGCATCAAGGCTCGCTAATGGCTCGATACCATACCAGTCCATGAGTGGCAAATTGTGATCGGCCGCGTCGCTGGAATGGGCAACCAACCCCTCGGCGATATCCCAGCGTATCTTGAGCGGTAATCGTTGTAGTGCCGAGGCCAGATAAAGCCGCACAATGCGGCGATGGATCGTTCCTGGCGAGCTCGGCGAATCGCGTGAGAACCGCCGGCCGGGGCGGGCCTTGCTCGGTCGCGCAGCTGGATCGTCCAGGCTCGGATCAGAGGATCGCGATCGCTGAGCCTGCGCTGCGACTTGATCGGGATCGTCAAGACCACCGACCGCGAACCCGGCCAGGAGAATTCGAAGCTGAACGGCTGGCTGGTCAACCGTCGCCGCCGACAGCGTGCGCAAGAAGCCCGGCGGCCTCCGCGCTGGGCCCGCGCTCCTGAAGAATCCGGCGAGCATGGCGGGCATACCACTCGTTGGATGATGTTTGCAGTTGCACGAGAGCCCGATCGTCGAATTTTTGCAAATCTTCAGCAAGGCGCGGCCGGCTTGCCGAACGTGATCTTGAAGATACGCCCGTTGGTGCGGTCATGACCGTTCACATTATTATGATGGCATTGATTCTTATCATACCAGTCGATCATGAAGACACTGCCGTCCGGACCATATTTCAGACTGATGATTTGTGACCACAGGTCGTTGGTTAACAGAAAATCCGGCGCGTGCGTGCCGACATACCCCGAGCCACTCGGCTCCAAGATGTCACGGTTGATGCGCGCGCCATGAATATTGTTCATGAAGAGCGATCCCGCATACTCAGGCGGCCAGGCACCGCCTTGATAAATCATGGCTCCCGAGTGGGCATGGCCGCCGCCGGCCGAGTCGGATCGGCCGTTGCCAGCCGTGAGGGTTGGCCCCCAGGTAATGACGGTGGTCAGCGATCGTCTTGATGTCGTCATAGGTATACGGATTGAAATGCTGGCCGGCCTGGCCGCTCGTAGCGTCCTCCCAGGATCATGTGATAGAGGTGGGGGATCACACAGGCGGTGATGATCATCTGGCCGCGCGCGTCGAAGTCGATGCCCCAGGGGTTACTTGTTCCCTGGGCGAAAACTTCGAAAGCCCGACGTCTCGGGTGGAACCGCCAGATCGCCGCGTTCAGGGGCGTCCGCTGGGAGTCGGGCGTGCCTGGCTTGCCGACGCGCGAATGCGTGAAAACGCCGTGGCAGCCGTAAAGCCAGCCGTCCGGCCCCCAGACAAAGCTGTTCAAGGTCTCGTGCGTATCGTGCTGTCCCCAGCCATCGAGGATCACCTCGGGCGGCCCATCGGGGCGATCGTCGTTGTTCCGATCGGGAATGAACAAGAACTGAGGCGCCGCACCGACCCAGACACCGCCAAAGCCGATCTCCAGGCCGCTGACGAGATTGAGGTGATCGGCGAAGATCTTTCGCGAGTCGAACCGGCCGTCGTGGTCACGGTCCTCAAAGATGAGAATGCGGTCCCGGGCCTGCGCATTGGGAACGCGCCGCGGATAGGAATAGGCTTCCGCGACCCAGAGACGGCCGCGATCATCGATGGCCATCGCGATTGGCTGAACGACGTGGGGCTCTCCGGCGAAAAGGGTTGCCTTGAAGCCCGGCGGCAGCGTCATGGCACGCGCTGCCTCCTCCGGACTGAGCCCGGCATGGGGAAACAGGTCGGCCGTACCGGGCCGCCGGCGTGGCGCGACGGTCGGCTTCGCGTCATACAGCCGGAAGTCGTCGAAGTTCAAGTGGCCCCAGCCTTCGGTCTCGGAATCGACCAGTCGGATCGCGACCTCTTTGCCGACATACGGCGAGAGATCGGCGAAGACACGCTCGAGGTCTTCCGTATCGTCACCCGAGGCCCAGAAAAGAACGCGGCCGGAACCCTGCTCAACGATCTCGACCCGCGTGCCCCGCGCGAGCCGCCGCCGACCATGAACGTCGCGAACGGTTTCGTCAGGCGAAACGGCGATGAGATCAGCGTGCCGGTGGCGGCGTCGCCGTTCTTCTCGTACGAGCCGACCCAGAATCGGCCCTCGTGACCACTGCGCATGTCGCCCCTGCGCCGGCTGACGGTGTCCCCCTCGACGGGCTGGTTTGCAAAGGCGGAGCCCTCGGCCCGCCAGTCGGCAAGGGTTCCTGTCTCGAAGCTCAGGTTGAGCGGCCGTCCCGACGCGTCCACCGGAGCGGTGCCCGCGCTGTCGCCCGGGGCACGGCGCGGCCGGAAATTGGCGTGAGCAGCAACAGGCAAATAGCCGTTGAAAACAGAGCCCGCGATGGTGAACCGGTCATAGCCGTTTACAGCCTCGGAAACAGGGAGCAGATACCGTCGAGCGAGGTTTCGCGCGCGACCGTGACAACCGCCGAAGACGGCGGGAATCATCTTCAACCAGGATACGAAGTCACACTGGTTTCAGGGAGGTGGCAGCGGGGGGCTCGCTCGGTGCACGCGGCGAGCACCTGGCGTTTTGCAATCTGGCCGCGGGAGGTCGTTCCCGCGCGGGCCCGCCGTGCACGCTCGTACAGATCGTAGTTCGACCGTGAAAAAAGCAGAGCCGCACCCGACAAGGGGACGCGGCTCCGCCGGATCGAAACAATGACCGTTCGAAACGCGCCGGAAACCGGGTACTTGCCCGGCCGGCTCGACAACCCCATCGGGCTCACTGCACCGTGATCATCTCCTGGATTTTCGCAAACTCGCCATCCTTGATTCCACGAACCTTCTTGATGTCTTCGATGGTCTTGAAAGGCCGAGCGTCGATGATCGCCTGGGCCTTGACCGGTCCGATGCCGGGCAAAACGTCGAGTTCCTCCTTGCTCGCGGTGTTGATGTCGACCTTCTGGCCGGGCGGAAGTTTGGCTGCCGCTTTGGCCGTGGGACGTTTCTTGGCCATGGCGGGCTTTTCGGCGACCCCCGGCAGCGCGGCCGTCGCGGCAGCCGGCGCCGTATCGGCCCCGTCAGTCGTCACAAGGTCGCGGAGCGCGGCAATTCGCGTCTTGCCCAGCCCGCGGATCTTTTCAAGGTCATCGGCCGACTTCCAGGGGCGTCCGGCAACAATGGCTTTCGCAGTCACCGCTCCCACTCCTGGAAGGGTTTCGAGCGTCGCGAGGTCGGCCGTATTGAGGTTGACCTTGCCCGAGGGGAGCTCCTTGGCCTGGCGCGCCGCCGACTTCGCCGTTTTCGGCTTTGCCTCCGTCGACGCCTCGCTCATCGCCGCACCGACATGGACGAACGGGCGGATGTTCGCGATGATCCGGGGCGACACTTTCGCCTTGGCCAGGTCTTCGATGCTCGAATACGGCCGTCCCGCCACAATTTTCTTGGCGGTCGCAGGGCCGACGCCCGGAAGGTCGGCCTCGAGCTCCTCGGCGGTGGCCTTGTTCAGGTCGAGCTTCACCTTGGCCGTCGTCGCGGCACGGCCGGCCGGCTTCGATGGAGCCGTTTGGCCGAGCGTCGCGATGCTCATGCCAAGCAGCAAGCAGCCCGAAAGCGGAACTAACGCAAGCTTCATGAAGTTCGCAGGAATCATGATGTCAAGTCCTTTGCTTTTCGCGTTGAATAAAAGTCATCGGTCGATTGATCAGTCAGTCAGTCGAGCAGCCAGACGAACGGCTGAATCGCGGACGATGTGCGCCGAATCGCCGTGGTTTGCAGCGAGCTCGCCGGATCAACGAG
Source organism: uncultured Planctomycetota bacterium (assembly GCA_963818265.1). Classification (GTDB taxonomy): domain Bacteria; phylum Planctomycetota; class Planctomycetia; order Isosphaerales; family Isosphaeraceae; genus CAWFRS01. The sequence continues at coordinate 213,714 of CAWFRS010000003.1, forward strand.
CTCGACGCTCTTCGCCGCATCATCTTCGACTGCGGCCGCGACAACATCATCCATCATAAGCCGGCCATAACAGCATACAACGACGTGCAACAAAAACCAGACACTCGCCACGACGGTTCAAATGAACCTGTTACCATTCGACTGCACTGCATTGCACGGCGGTCGATCTTGACAGCCCACGGAGACGCCCGCCGATAATCGTTTCAGGACGGTACGCAAGTCGCATATCTTGTTTTGAAACCCGCCATGTTATCATGGCGAGCCACGGGTGTTGTCATTTCACCTCTATCGCGAGGCGAGAGTGCTATGCGTTGGATGGAAGGTCGACGAAGCGACAATGTCGAGGATCAGCGCGGCGTTCCAGCCACCGTGGCGATTGGCGGCGGACTCGGCACGCTGATCATCGTGCTCATCGCCATGTTCCTGGGCGCCGACCCGCGCCAGGTCGTCAACCTGATCCAGGCCAATCAGCCAGCGCCGCCGCCGGCCGCTGGCGGAGCCGCCTGTGCCGGGTGACCCGGCCGAAGAGGAGCGGAAAGACTTTGTCAGCGCCGTACTCGCGGACACGGAAGACGTGTGGGATGCCATTTTTCGGAGCGGCAACAAGCAATACGTCAAACCCAAGCTCTTACTCTACCGAGATGCCGTACAGTCGGCGTGCGGTAACGCGTCCTCGGCGGTCGGCCCGTTTTATTGCCCCAGCGACCAGAAAGTCTATCTCGACCTGAGCTTCTTCCACGAGCTGACCGACCGGTTCCAGGCACCCGGCGATTTTGCTGAAGCCTATGTCATCGCCCACGAAATCGGCCATCACGTGCAAAACCTGCTCGGCATCAGCGACCGCATCCGCGGGATGCAGAGCCGCGCCAGCCGGGAAGAAGCGAACGACCTCTCAGTCCGACTCGAGCTCCAGGCCGATTTTCTCGCTGGGGTCTGGGCCAATCATGCGCAGAAGATGAAACACATTATTGAAGAAGGCGACATCGCGACGGCTCTCCGCGCGGCAACAGCGATCGGCGACGATCGCCTCCAGATGGAGACGCAGGGCTATGTTGTCCCCGACTCCTTCACCCACGGCACGTCCGGACAGCGCGTCCGCTGGTTCACCAAGGGCTGGAAGACCGGCGACATGAACCAGATGGATACCTTTAAGACCGACGATCTGTGAGTGAGCAGACGAGCGAGCGAGCGGGCGAAAGAACGAATTCACGCAAACCCCTTGGCAAGACGCCCAAACATCCGGGCTGTCAGCGGTTCTCGACGGCACACGCAAAGGGAGCCGTGGATCGCGGCGAAACGCGCATGGCGACTGAAAACCCATACAACCGCGCCCGCTCGGAACTCCCGCAAAACGGCCATATTCGGGAAATCTTAACGTCGTGTCCCTCACCTGGCCGAAGTAAGTAGACACGAAACGTCATCGCTGGCTCGCGGATCGCTTTCAACGGCGTTCACTTGCGGGTGCCGCGAATTCGGATCGCGCCGGCCCACGCTTGGCCGGGCTGTTCCTGGGAATGGACTCCTTTCCATGCCACATGATATCAGCTCTCAAGGGCGCACCGCACGGCGCACTCTCCCTACCATCGACCGACTCGAGGACCGTGCCCTCCTGAGCGGCGCTGCGTCCTCAACTGCGCACCACGCTTCTGTGTCAATCGAGGTTCCCGGGGAATATATCAGCCAGCAATCGAGCCAGCTCGACGTCACTCTTGTGCGCACCACCCGGGCAGGGAAAGTCGACGCTCGCGGGCCTCTGACTGTCGCTTTCACGGCAACGCCAGCCGCCACGGCCAGCGGGGTGGCCGCCACACCGTCCGCGAGCGGCCCTCCGGCGTCATTCCGGCCCGTCGATGAGACCGTCACATTCCCGGCCGGCCAGGCGTCCCAAACTGTTGCCATACCGATTCTTCAGTCAACGGCCAGTCCATCGCTCGTGCCCATCCAGTTGGCCGTTTCAACGTCATCGCGAAAAGTCAGCGACAGCAGTGCGACGGTCTACCTCGCCAGCAGTTCCGACGCCATTCCTCCGACAATCATTGGAGCGCGGCGTGTGGCGGGCGGATTCGCCCTGACTTTCAGCAAGCCCATGGACCCTGCGACCGTCGAGAACATTCATAACTACGCCCTCAAGTTCTCTCCCTCCCAGAACTTCAGCCTCGAAAACATCTACGGCATCGGTCTCGTGAATGTCCTCAACACGGCCAAGCAGCACGTTCCATTGCGACGCGCGACCTACGACCCGAGCAGCAACACCGTGTTGCTGGTCGCTGGCGAGCAACTTGGGTCAAAAGGCTCATACGAGATCACGAGCGCCGCGAGCCTGACAGCAAAGAAGGGGGGCCCTCACAAGGCTCAGCCTTTGACCGACCTCGCCGGAAACATGCTCAACCAAGGAGAGGCAGGCGGCGCTTTTTCCGTTTCGATCAGCAAGGGCAAACCCTTCGCCGTCGACCCGCCGACCCTTGAACCGGGAAGTTGACCTGACCGGTTCGCGTCATCAGACGGCCCCGTTCAAACGATCGCGCTGCCATTTTGGAAGGCCAGTGCCCGGCGGGACTCGGTCTCCGCCCCGTTTGCGCTTTACGTTGTAACGCGACAGCGATCGGACGCCGCGTGGGCACCGCTTTCCGAAATCGAAAACCGAATTGTCAAGGAGCGGACGGAACCAGCTCAGGTGGGGTGCGCGCCGCCTACGCTGCGGCAACCTGGTTGCAATGCAAAAAAGCCGAAAGCCTCGCTCGGTGTTTAACGACAATGAAAGCGGCCAGAAATGCCGGATTCGCCGCCGGCGTCAATTGTATCAATCAGGTGGATCGAATCGTTCATTCTTGACGCCGCCCAGACCAATGGGTTCGGTCGCCGCGTTCTCTCATTCTTGCGATACCTGTGGCTCGGCAACAGCAGCGCCGGCCGCCTCGTGTCGGGCTGCGCAAATTGGGTTCGTTCGTCGCGTTTTTCGTTCCGGCGGCCGCTTTGCAAAACGCGTCGGCAGCTTCGAGCTCACGACGGCCCCCACAAATGGGTTCGTTCGTCGCGTTCTTTGCGCTGGTAGCAACGCCGGTCGCGGCGTGACCTTGGTCGGCCGGCTCGCGTTCAACGCATCAGATGGGTTCGTTTGCTCAGTTTTTCATTTCGGCGGCGAAGTCGTGCGCCCGTTCAATCCTCCCAACCCGTCTGGTTGCTTGAGAAATGGGTTCGTTCGTCGCGTTTTTCGTTGCGACGGCTGGATCATGCGCTCCCTTGGCGCTACGCACGCTCTGCAATCGTTGTCGTTCACACGGCTGGAAGTCGCTGCATCCTTGGTGAATGCGCATTCGTCCGAAAATTGAGCGTCTCTTGCCGAACAATCCCCATCGCACTCCGCAGCGCCTCGACACAATCTGAACCGGCGACCCTCGCGGTGCATCAAGCCCGGCCCGGCGATCGACCCGTGGCGCGGCGAGGCCCGGCCTTCCTTGCCATCACCTGAGCAAAGGCCGTCGGCAAGGCACGCGCCATTGCTCAGTTCAGCACGGCCACGATGTTCGCGAACCTTGATCCAGGGCGTCTGGCTGGCTCTTGCGGTGCTGTCCGCAAAAACGATACAGGCGATAATTTCACTGCTGTCCGCGAGCACGTCGATCCCACGACCGGTCGGCCGCTCGGCGTCCCCGGCGCGTCGTTTGACGGTGCAGCGGCCATGTCTCTTGCAGGCGCACCCCCAGATAACGGCCTGTCGGGCGATTGAGAATGGCAACATGCACCTCGGTGCTCATCGAGAGAAGCCGATCTCCGCCTCTCGCGGTCGACCGTCGGCATCGCAATGTTCGCGGACCGTCAATCTTCTGGATGCGCAATGCCACTCATAAGGGAATATACACCGCGCCGCTCGTGAAACGCGTCATTTCGGCGAAATCACTTTGTCGCTTCTCGGCATATCTCTTACAAACGGACTTCGATTGTTGGCTCGCTTGCTCCTGGATTAAACGTCGATCAAGCAGCGGGCCGAGCACGTCGAGGAGCAAGGCCGTATCGGCGACCTGACCGCAGTGCAAGAGGGGAGCGTGGCGGGCTCGGTAGCCGCCGCGGGCCTGGAAGAGTCCTTGTGGCTCTGTCCGATCGAGGATCGCCGCGGGCTAGACTCGGACCGTGAAGGGATGCTCGCGGGTTTCTCGCTGGGCAGCTATTTTCTCCTGGTTGATTACACGGGCCGGATCTTTCGCGACGGCAAGGCGGCGATCTCGGCTGATCTGGCTGGCGTGTTCGATCGGCTGGGGTTCTCGGCGGCCAAGTGGACAACCCGAATCGAAGCGCTTCGCAACGGCCGGCTGCTGGGCCGTTACTTTGCCGGCAGCCGGGCGAAACTTCAGGAGCTTGCCAGGAGGTTGCGAGTGCGGCATCTGGTGAACCTCGCCGGCTGTCCAGCTTGAAGCGATTCTGGTTGCGACTTGAGTTCGACCCGGATCAGGACGTTTTAGCACGCCTTCGTCCGGATACCAATCGTCCTGCCAACGGCGATCGCGATTCGTGAGCAAAGGGTCTCGGGGCAATCCGCTCCCGTCACCCGCCAACCAGTCTTCTCTCGACTACGGCACGCGCGTGAATCCTTTGGAAACGGACCTCACGCTTCCTTTGCGGCGTCCTTCCCCTCGTTAGACTTACACTTCGCTGTCTCGCCTTAGCTCGCGGAGCCTAGTCTAACGCCTCCTTATTACGATGCATGTGTCGACGCGGGGCTATGCATGCCCACGCGCGATGTGTCCACTCGCGATGTAAATGCGGATCAACTTATTGAGTTGCTGGGAGGCGAGTTCCGTCAAGCAGAAGTCGCATCCGCGGAATCCTAATATACCAATATTAATTATCGCTAATAACTGCGTTCATCTGTTTGGCGCGACTATCTCGCGGGTCAATCCTCATCGGCGATGTGACGTTTCAAGTCCATTCCGTCATGGAGCACGCGGCCGATATCCACTTGGCCGTCGTCGCGGATTCGATACACGAGGAAGTGACGTGGGCGATGAATCGTGCCGATCGACTTCCGGACGCGATCCCGGCTATACCGGAGATGATAGGTGCGTGCGGCCGCGGAGATCTCAGGACGGGCGTGACTGCCGGGACGCTCGGGACTCTCAGCCACGTCGATGATGGCCCTGGTCAGCAGCGCCTCGTATCGACGGCGAATCTTTTCTCCGAACTCCTCGTGCGTCCATTCAAGGATGACCTCGATGTCCCGCTCGGCTTGTGGAGAGAGCCGGTAATCAGGCATCAATATTTATTGACTGCTGGAGCCGGGTCGAGCGCGCTTGGCCGCCCGTCGCCCGAGATAGCCTATGAAGTCGGCAAGCTGCCGCTCGTCTTCGAGCACGATACCCTCGCCACGATCGAGGGAGGCAAAGCCCTCCGCCGACAGCCCGCGTAGAATGGCTAACTTCTCCTCGTCTTCGCGTGCGCGGCGCTCGAGCAGTCGCAATCCCGCGCGTAGAACTTCGCTTGCATTTTTGTACCTTCCTTCAGCAATCTCGTTCTGCACGAACCGATCGAAATGGTCGGTCAGATTGATGTTTCGCGTCGGCATCGCTACTTTTCCTTTTAGATGATGACTGCCTCATTCTGCCGAGATTGGCAAAATTGTCAATGTTCCCGGATCCAGCCGCAGGCTTCGGCTCATTGAAAAAAACGGCATTGTGATCGAGCCGACGGCCGAGCGGGAAATTCGATCCGTCGTTCGATGGAAAAACTGGGCAAGCTTTTTCCACCGTCGCCGCACGCTGGGAAGCAAGCTTGGACATGCACTGTAAAAGCGAGAGCACGCTTGGACAGGGAAAGCACGATGTCCCTTCGGTGATCGCGCTCGAGTCTCGCATACGGTCGCCAAATGGCGAGTGGGTCTTCAATGTAGGACGCTCTCGATGGATAATTGTGGTTCCCGCGCAGGTAAGTCAATGTAGACCTTGTGGTCTGGGAGTCTCGCGATGAGTGACTCGATATCCGACCGCGACCCGCTCGATGCGTTGGCTGAGGAGTTTCTCGCCCGGTATCGAGCCGGCGAGCGGCCGTCGATCGCCGAGTTCGCCCAGAGACTTCCCGGTCGCGAGGATGAAGTGCGGGAGTTCCTGCCCGCGCTCGTCGAGATGGAAGAGTTGAAGCCGATCAGCGGCGAGATGACGGGCGACTATTCTGTTCCGCACCAGGAATCCGCTCATCCGTTGCGAGTGGGCGACTACCGGATTCTCCGCCTTGTCGGACGTGGTGGGATGGGCGCAGTGTATGAGGCGGTTCAAGAATCGCTCGGCCGCCACGTCGCGCTCAAGGTGTTGCCAGCAGATTCGTTCGCCGATCGGGCTCGGCTCGAACGCTTTCGCCGCGAAGCCAAGTCGGCGGCGCAGCTCCATCACACGAACATTGTCCCGGTATTCGGCGTGGGCGAGAACGACGGCCAGCACTTCTACGCGATGCAGTTCATCTCGGGGCACCCGCTTGACGCGGTGATCGCGGAGGTGCGGCGGCTCAAGGATAAAACGTTCGTCGGGACGCAGCGAGCGGTGTCGGAGGTCGCTGTCGCACTCTTGACAGGCACCCTGGCGAACCCGCCAGTGGACCAGCCGAACACCACTCTCATCGAAAGGGATCGATCTCAAGAGACAAACGCCTCGCTGAGCGCGTCGAATCCGGCGCTCTCGGGTAGCCTGTCCGATCGCGGCCGGCATTACTGGACGACGGTCGCGCGACTCGGTTCGCAAGTGGCCGACGCACTTTCGTACGCACACGCCCAGGGGGTCTTGCACCGCGACATCAAGCCGGCGAATTTGCTGCTCGACCTGCAAGGGACGGTCTGGGTTGCCGATTTTTGGGCTGGCGAAATCGAACGACTCCGACAATTTGACGCAAACCGGGGACGTCGTCGGCACGCTGCGGTACCTCGCGCCAGAGCGATTTGATGGGGCCGGCGATCACCGGGCGGATATTTATGCGATCGGTCTGACTCTTTATGAGTTGCTCACGCTGCGGCCGGCCTTTCAGGCCGACACTCGCGCGAAACTGGTTGAGCAGGACCTTGCCGCGAACCCGCCGAGACCACGGTCGATCGATCCGACCATCCCCCGCGACCTGGAAACGGTAGTTCTGAAAGCGATTGCTCGCGATCCGGCGATGCGTTATCAATCGGCCGCCGCGCTCGCCGACGACTTGCGACGGTACATGGAAGACCGGCCGGTTCGAGCGCGACGCACCACGACGAGTGAGCAATTCGTGCGCTGGTGCCGACGGAATCCGGCCGTCGCCGCGCTCCTGGCGGCTGTCTTGTTCGTGACCACCGCGGGGGCCGGCGTCGCGTCGTATTTCGCGGCTCCGCGAGCGATCGGGCCGAGGAGGCGAATCGTGAGCGAGCCAAGGCACTCGTTCGTGAACGCGAAGCTCTGGCGGCGCGGGGCCAGGCCGAGAGCATGGCCGAGGAGGCGCGAAAACGACTCGTCCGCCTCAACGTGCTCAACGGGACGACTTACCAGGATGCGGGCGACTTTGCCTCGGCGCTCCTCTGGTTTCACCATGCCTGGGAACAAGATCATGCCGACCCAAAGGCCGACGCGGCCCATCGAATTCGGATTGCCGGCACACTCGCGGAAATGCCGGCATTGATCGGTGCCTGCTTCCACGACATCGGGGTCGGCGATGCCGTTTTTTCCCCGGATGTGCGGCACGATTCTCACGCGGACTAACGGCGAAAAAGCCTATCACTGGGACTATGAGAAAAGCACGCTCGTCGCCCCGCCACTCGTTCACGCGGCACGGATCCGGCATGTGTGCTTCAGCCCCGATGGGAAGTCGGTTGCGACAGCTTCGGCCGACGGCACGGCGTGCGTCTGGAACGCGGCCAGCGGCGCCAGGCGGTTTACCCTGAAACACGATGGCCCGCTGACCTGGGTGGCGTTTCACCCCGACGGCAAGCGGATCGCCACGTCAGCCGAGGACAAGACGGTCCGCATGTGGGCGGCGAGCGACGGCAAGCCGCTCGACTGGCGCTTGCCCATTGAAGCGGTCGTCGATTATCTGGCATTCTCACCAGATGGCTCCCGGATGGTCGCTTCCAGCCGGGACAATTTCGCCCGTGTCTGGGATGTCGACACGCTCAAGGCTGTCTCCCCGCGCCTGCCGCACCGGGCTATGTCGGATACGGTCCGCTACCTCTTCAACGGGGACGATTGGCCGCGGTTCGCGCCGGACGGTCCTGCGGTGATCACCGCCACAAATGATCTCCACCTGTGGACAGGAAACGAGGCGGATACTTTCAGGACGATCAAGCTTGGGCTCATCAGCGAAGTTTACTTCATCCGTGGAACAGACCACGTACTCGTTTGCGGGCCTAACCGGGTTGCCAGAGTGGTCGAGTTGAAAGACGGCAAGATTGTTCAGTCATTAGCACATCCAAGAAATGCCAATAATGGGACAGTCAGCCCCGACGGAAAGTGGCTGCTCACCGCGAGCACCGGTGGCCTGGCGACGCTCTGGGACGCGTCCAATGGCCAAGGCATCGGCGTCTCGATCCGTTGTGGCGACCACACGAGCGGACTGGCATTTAGCCCGGATAGCTCACGCTACGCGGTCGCCAGCCAGGACGGCACGGTCAGGGTTTGGGCGACCGTGCCGCCGGCGCGAGACATCCATCCCTGGCGCCACGATTGTGGCAGGGCAAACCGGTGGACGGAAACGCTCCCTTCGGGTTGGCGGGTTTACAGTCCCGACGCCAAACGCGTCGTGGAATGGGCCAAAGACCAGACCAAGGCGACGGTTGTCAGTCATGGTCAACCGCCCCAATTCCTCGAGCACTCCGAGCCGATCGATTCGATCGCTTTTAGCGACGATGGGTCGCACATCGTCGTTGCTGGCGCCAGCAAAGTCACGGCCTGGAAGGCAGACACCGCCGAGCCAGCGGGTCCGGTCATCCAGACCAATGTCAGCAAGGCGCAAGGCGTCGGCAAGCTCATCTCCAACACCTCTCCCGCGACGGCACGAGGTTGCTCGCCTGGGACAATGAGCGATCGCTCTCGGTCTGGGATCTGACGACCGGTCGCCGGCTCTTTGGTCCGACCGGTCATCCCGACCCCGGCCCCGTTATCTTCGGGGAAGCGAGGCTGGCCGGCCACGTGTCGGCTGCCGTTCTCTCCCCTGACGGTCTCCAGATTGCGTTCGCAATCAACGCCAGTGGCACGGTGACCGTCTGGGATGTCGAGACCGAGAAGGTCTTGCATCACAATCGACGCTACCGGGGTTTTGTGGCCGGCATCGAGTTCTCCGGAGACGGGCATCGGATCTTGTTGTATTCAACGGATACCATCGTTCGGACTTACGATGCCGCCACGGGAAATCCACTGGGGCCGCCGGTTCGCCAGACGATGGGCATCGCAGGCGTGTCGCCTGTGGGCGTGAGCCCCGACGGTGGCAAAATGGTGATGCATGATCAAGTACCTCACGCATTGCGTGTGATCGACGTGGATCGTGGTGAGCGGCTTCTGACACTCCCCATCGATAAAGCCATTGTGCCACGGATCCTCTGGTTCAACGAAAAGGTCAGTTCGGTGAACCTTCTGTCTGCAACCGGGGCATTTACCGTGCCGCTACCACGCTTCGATTTGCCGCCCGACGACGCACTGCCGCTCTTACAGCTCCTGACGGGGCAACAGATCGACGAAACCGACGGGATCGAGTTCGTGGATCAGTTCACCTTCAAGAAGGACCCGGAGAGGTATCGACGCGCGTTCCAGCGATGGAAAAATCCGCAGGCCAAAGCGAACTGAAGAGAAAAGAAATTGATGGCAGATCTGGACCACCACGCCCACTTGACCGGTCGTCTCCGCGCCGGCGACCCGGCCGCGGCCGCCGAGCTCTTCATGGCCTATCAGGAGCGGCTCAAGAAGATGGTGCGCTTGCGGCTGGATCGCAGGTTGCAGGGGCGGCTCGACACATCCCACGTACTTCAAGAGGCCTTTCTTGATATCCAGAAGAAGGCCGGCGAATTAGCTGACAGGGAAATACCCCCCTATCTGTGGATGCGCCGCGTCACGGTTGAACGGCTGCTCATCCTCCATCGCCACCACCTGGGCGCCCAGGCGAGCGACGCAGGCCAGGAGGTTTCGCTGACCCGCGGCGGACCACCGGCCGCCACGACGAATTCGCTGGCAAATCTTCTACTCGGCCGTCAGAACAGCCCGACCCACGCTGCGCTTCGGGCGGAACGACAATACAGGCTGCAGGAAGCACTCAACGGCATGGACCCAGTCGACCGCGAAATCCTGGCATTGAGGCACTTCGAAGAACTCTCGAACAACGAGACCGCGGAGGTTCTCGGCCTCAGCAAGACCGTCGCGAGCGATCGGTACATCCGCGCAGTCAAGCGACTCAAAGAGATCCTCGCCGCCCTGCCGGACCCTGGTTCCAGAGGAACGGCCTGAAACTTCAGCCATCGCGAATGAGAAATGAACAGGGCAGGGGACTGGTACGGGAACACGCTCTTTGAGGAAGCCAGCCGGGATTTGCCGTGAAACGGCATGCTTGAAGAAACGGCAACCGATGACGCGACACGCGATGACAGGCACTGTCCGGTGCCGCGGAACTTTGTTACAGACGATTGCGAGAAATCGCGGGTGAATCGATGCCTCGTTTCCATGATGCCCGTGCAAGGGGCTCGCTGGCGAGGCCGATGATTGCCGAACCTTCAGAATCCCGAGAACGACCGCGATCCGGCGCGATGCAACATTTTAGAAAGTGCAGTTATGAAGTCGGTCGCCGGTCAATCCGGCAGTGACTGAAAACCCTTCTGCATGAGGCCATGGAGGAATGAGATCCCACCGGTGCACCGCTCCTTATATGGCAAATCTCCGTATTGGGAGTGCTATTCTCCTTATGGTTTGGCCTCTCCGGGCTGCTTATCATCGCTCATGGAGATCTCGAGACCTTTCTTTATGAAACCTTCAGGCACAATAGCAGGCACGATGCGTTCTACGACTTGAAAAGAGTCTCCGTCCTCTTCTGGGCGGTCCATTCGTCCCTGACCATAACTGCTGTTGCAGCAGCCAGGTCTCGCCGGTCCGATGTACTCGCCGCTCTCCTGTTTGGGCCAGCTATCGGACTGGCGATCAGCCTGCTTTGTCAGCGATGGGGAGAACCGAACCGGGCTGTATTTGTCGGGGTGTGCTTGATCGGCTAGCTAGCTGGCACTGTTGTTGGTGGTTTGTATTGGCTCAAACTATCGAACGGCTTGTCGTGCATGTCCATGCCGTCTGATGGCGTCCCATGCCGTCCACCCGGTGTCGGCCCTGGTGAAGTGCGACGAGCGCGTCCCGGTGCCGGCGTCACTTCGCGAGCAGACGGACGACGCATAGGTCCGGGGGCCTGACGACTCGCGGAAGTCAGTCCGCCATCTTCGAGGCGGCGGGCGGAGCCGGGCCGCCGAGGCGAACGGGGTCCAGCGGGTGCACACGTCAACCCCTCGACTTGAGTCGGCTCGTGTTGGATGCTGATGGTATGGAAACATCCCGCAATCGGCTCTGGTGGCGTTACCTGCGTCTCAGCGTGAGGGGACTGATCCTCGCGGTCATGGCGGTCGCGGGCTGCCTGGACTGGTGGCTGCACCTCGCACGCGTCCAGCGACAGGCGGTCGCGGCCATCCAGGCGGCGGGGGGCATGATCTCGTACGAGTGGGAGGTTCCCCGAAATCTCAGCAGGGGCGGGTGGCGCCAATGGGTGGCGGAGCATGTCGACGTCGATCTCACAAACAACGTCGTTGATGTAAGGCTCAGTCCAAGGTGCGGCGAGGCGGAGCTCGCCCAGGTCGCACAGTTTCACCGTCTCGAGTCTCTGTCCGCTGACGGCGCGAACGTGACTGACGCCGGCATGGCGTCGCTGGGGAGGCTGACCCGGCTCCGGTTCCTCTACCTTGAGGATTGTCCGTTCACGGATGCCGCGCTGGTTCACCTCGAAGCACTGACTGGCCTCGAGATCCTGTCGCTGGATCGCACGCCGGTGACCGATGCGGGACTGGTCCACCTCAAGGGCCTGGTCAACCTCCGCATCCTGCAGCTTGCGAGTACGCAGGTCGGCGACGCCGGCCTGGCATCTCTCGAGGGGCTCGCGAACCTGAAGGAACTGACGCTGGCGCGCACGAAGGTTGGCGACGCTGGCCTGGCGCACCTGAGTCGCCTACCTGGGCTCCGGGACCTTCAGCTCGACAGTACGTGGATCACCGATGCCGGACTCGTTCATCCAGGAGGGATGACGAGCCTGAAGGCGCTGAATCTCTCCCACACCCAGGTTTCCGGTCCGGGGCTCGCCCACCTGCGTTCCCTCGTGGGGCTCATCGACCTGTACCTGAGCCGGACGCCGGTGACCGACGACGGACTCGCGCATCTGGCGCGCTTGACCGGGCTGCGCGAGCTGCGTCTCAGCAAAACCCGAATCACCGACGCGGGCCTCACCCACCTGGCGGGTCTGACGGGCCTCGAAAGCCTGGGGATCGACGGCACCGCCGTCAGCGACGCCGGCCTGCGGCACCTCGAGGGACTCACGCGGCTCAAGGTCCTGACGGCCTACGATGCCCAGGTCACCGCTATGGGCAAGTCGCAGATCCTCAAGGCGTTGCCGAATCTCACCATCTGGATCTCCTCGCCCTGGGACCCGGCCGGGGACAAGGCGGCAAAAGTTGAGAAACCACCGAAGGCCGGGGCTGACGCCGGCGTCGGGAGCAAGGGCCACATCTTTACGCCGGACGGCAAGCTGGTGTATGTCAACATCTATTCGACCGCCTCCCACGTTGACCAGCAGGACCTCGTCAACTTCGCGAACGTGGTCGTCATGCCCCGCCTCAGGCGCATCAAGGGCATGGATGTGCCCAGGAACCTCGCCAACCGCCACTCGGCCCTGCGGATCCGGCTGGACCCTGGCCGCATGCGGGCCCAGAACCTGTCGTCCGAGGACATCATGAAGGCCCTCGCGCCGTCGGGAATGTTCGAGCCGTCCCGGCGGCTCGACGCGGCCATGGGGAAGACGTTGCAGTCGAAGGAGTACGAGCTGATTCACATCAGCGGCCACATCAAGCCGGAGCAGCTTGCAAACATCATTTTGAAGGCGAATGCCAAAGGCGAGATCCTGATGCTGAAGGACGTCGGCCAGGTGGAGCTGGCCCCCCCGTTCTTCGATATTTCCTTGGACGTCGACAAGCATCCCGCGACGGCGATCGTCCTGAAGCCACTTCCCGGCTGGAGCGCCGCCATCGCCATCGCGGCGATTGAAAAAGACCTCGAGGAGCTGAAGGCGACGGCGTTCCCTCCCGGCATGAACTTCGAGGTTGTTCCGCTCGATAGCCGGGACATGATCTATGCGGTCATCGAGAGTCCTCGGGGCTCGACGTTCCAATACGGATACACGATCGCCAGGTGCCACGAGCTGGGTGCGATCGCCAGGGGCATTGATGGGATCACGTCGGTCTCCTCACTGGCGGGTTACGAGATCCGGAAGGAGGAACACGGCCTGGGCGCAGGGACCTGTCTCATCCGTTTGAAAGACCGGTCGGGCCGCACGCTGACCTCGCGCCAGATCATCGAGACGCTCGAGGAAAAATGCCGAACGATGAATGCCGATGTCGAGTTTTTCGAGCCGCCCGCGGTTTCGGTTTTCGTCGCGGCCGGGGGCTTCTCCGTACGCGTCCTGGACAAGACGAACTCGTACAGCGGCGAGCGGCGCGGAAGTGGGGCCGAGACGTTCATGGATGACCTGTTGAGACGCAAGAACCTGGAGGGCCTCTTCATCTTTCTCGCCGGCCACTACCCGCGATATGAGCTGGTCATCAACAACGACGTCGCCAGGCAGAAAGGGGTGTCGATCGCGGATGCGATGGAGAACCTACCAGTCGTCATGGGCGGCGATGTCCAGGCCGAGGGGACATTTGAGAGGGTCGCCGAGGATTTCTCGAATCGGTTCGTCAAGAACGGCCGCGGGGAGATGGTGCCGTACCGCTCATTCCTGCAGCTCAAATTGAAGCGGCGATGGAACGAGAGCGACGGCTAGAACCCATTTTCCCTCCGCTGCCATTCAACGCACGCTGGCCCGCCCCCCAAGGCCAGCCCGCCACCTCGAATGGAGTTGGCCGGACGCACATGAAATGACCCGTTTCTTCGCCTGTTTCTTCCAGAGTTGAATCACCCCGTTTCTTCCGGAGCACCCTTGGACGTGCACTGAGAGACATGCACTGAGAGGACATGCACTGAGAGCACCCTCGGCCCTCCGGCTTCCTCCTCGGTTCTTGGGGGGCAAGAAAAACTATTCCTCGCGGACGGCATGCTCAATACGCGGCGACATGACCGAGGTGGCTTGGTGGTGGTCCACGATGACGCAGGTAACGACCACGGATGCCGCGCCGGCGTCTGAGTCTGAGGCGGGCTTCGCGCTGGCGAACTCGCCGTAATGCCTGGCGGCATGATTGGCAACAGAAATGTTGATCGGGAGAACGGGATGAGGGCAAGAAGAGGACGTAACACCCGGGCCTACGACAGGGCGAACCGCAAGATTCCGGGAGAATTTCGGCTGGGCGCTGGCCTACGCCATGGCGGTCACCGGAGATCACCAGGGCCGAATCGGACATGGAGTGAGTTTCGATCACCGGCAAAGTCGACTCGACGGCAGGTATGGAGGCCGCCGGTTCCGCAAGAGCGGCTCGTTGCCGTTGCCGCTCACGACGGCGTTGGGCCTGTTTCCGGCGGCGTTCCTTACCTCCGTCCTTGGCTCGATAAGTTTGACTGGCATGCCAGGACCGCCAGTGCTCCGCGGCTCGCCGGCAAGCGGGATTGCAATAACGAGCCTTGGGGCCAAGGTGGCAGGAACCAGCGCTCGCAGCCTTTAAGCAGGCACCGGCAACAGCAAGGGTGCCAACGACGACCGGCGACTGGTTGACCCGGCACCAGCGCGCGGGGACACTTGAATTGGCCCACGGGAGGTTCGTTCCCGCGCGGTCTGGCGGCGGGAAGGTGGTACTTCCCGCCGCCACTTTGCGCCGACGGCATGGACGCCGCTCGTCCGCGACCCGGCGGCGGATCCATCCCAGGATAATTGCGGCACCTCATCCATACCAGGGATGAACCAGCATGCAGTGAGGGGAAAGACCAATACCGCGATCGATCGCGCAATGGCTCAGGTGGCTCTGCGAAAATGGCTCAGTTCTTGGCCGCTGCTAACACCGTGAGCATTGAACGCGATTCAGACGTAGAAAACCCTTTGACGTGCTCATCAAAGGGTGGCTCCTAAAAAAAAAGCGGAGAGGAGGGGAATTGAACTTTTCATTGCCGGTGTCCGGGGCTGGGAAGCTGGATTTCGGCGAATCCTCGATGCTTCGGCTGATGGGAAATGACCTTACGAACGCGATGCTCAGCAGCCGGTTCACGCGGGGAGACGTTGAAGCACGACAAACCACTACTCGCGTGGCCGGTCTGCTGCAGCACGTGGTTCGACACGGACACGTTATGTTTGTGACGACGACACATCGGGGCGCCGCTGCGTATTCGAGATTCGAGAGAGGCCAGCTGCCGCGGCTTACACCCGCCGCGGCTATTTTTCCCGCCGTCTGGGGGTTCTGCCATGAATGACCTCAGGAATGGCACAATTGCCGAGGATACTTCTCAGCGCCAATCGTCGATCACCATATTGCCCGGCAGACTGTACCCGGCGGAATTGTCGCCGTGCATCGAAACGCCCAGGGTTTCCGTTCGGAAGCCTCGGTCAACGAGAACCCAAAGCGCCTCGATCCGACCGTAATTCATTCCGCAAGCCACGCGCTCGCACTCCCGCCGCGCCGCAAAGTGTTCACAGGCAGCGACCAGATGAGCGAACGCATCCACTGAGTGCGCGGAGGGCCGTACTGCTGCGAACTTGACGTAGCAGGTGCCGGTGCCGCCTTCCGTCTGCCGACCGCAATGACAGACAGCGAAACCCTCCACGTGAGCATCGTCTCCCAATAGAATCGTGTCTCCCAAGGAGAAGCGCGCAACGGCTTCGATTTCAGAGGAGACATTGAGTCCCCGGTAGATCGCGTCGGTCACGGATTCGCACCCACTGCCGACGCGCCTTCCCTTTTCCTCGTCCAGTTGGGACCAGAGGACGTATGCCGGGTTCCCGGAGGCGGTGGGGGACTTCAATTCCATGAGGGCGGTCAAGAAGCGGGGCCAGAATCCGAACTTCTGATACAGGGAGATGTGCTTGGGGCTCTCCGGGAACGTAAATAAGCCGCGGTGTGTGATCCCCCAGAGGTCAAATTGATGCACCGCTTCGGCGACGAGTCGCTTCCCAATGCCCTTGTCCCAGACGACAGGATCGACGGTCAAAGGCCCGAAGAAGCCGACGGTTCCCCACTGCGTCGTAAAGTTCGATCCAACGATTCGTCCGTCCGTTTCCGCGACGAAAGCGTTTTCGGGCTTCGCCTTCCACCGACCGTACACATAGTCGGCATCTCCGAAGGCGGCCATCGGGTTTTCAAGCCGAAACTGCTTGCCAAACGCGCAACGGAAAATGCGCGCTCCGCTTCGCTCAGGTCGTTCTCCCCCATCGGGCGAACAGTCGCGGCCATGACCCACCTTCTTTGGCTATGACGACCAAGCGTCCGCCTGCCGAACTTCTGTTCCTCGAACGAAACGAGTCTCATAATATTTGCGATTGGAAGCCCTGGCAAGCACCGTACTTCCGTTTTTGCAAAGTGCTACGGAGAATTCGGCTGCGCGAATTGACCGAGCAAATCTTGCGCATAGTACTGTACATATTAAGATATTTAAACAGTACGAAGCGGCATGCAAAGTAAGGCGACTGGCTCCGCGCACTATCGCACAGGGATGCGAATATCGGAATGCTGGCAGTTGTGGGTTTGCGATCTCGACTTCGATCGCAGGCAGATCCTCATTCGTCGCGCCGAACGTCTGCGGCAACGGCCGCTGAGGCGAGCCTCACGTCGGGTCTATCTGCCCGACCAGAGGCTGAACCATCCGGATCAAGGCCCGGCCTGAATGATGGATGCAGATATCGATATCGGGACCGGAGTCTCCGTGCAAATCGACTTCCAGGTAGATGAATTCCTCGTCCTCCCATCGCTCCGGCGGCCTGGGGCGGAAGGCGGCCGCCGAGGTCACCCGATCGCGGATTTGCATTAACTCCCGCACGAGCCCGGCCAGGGCTTCGGGCAACAAACTCATGTCCGATATACCAATGCGCGACATCGGCGTGATATCCCCGGTGCCCGGCCGACGCGATTGGTTCGGTGCACGGCCCTCCTGACGTTGTTCTTCGTTGGAAGCGAACCCCATGGTAGAATCCAGGACTGGATGAGCCATCCGGACATCTACCTGAAGAATCGGCAAGATTCTCACGATTTCGAAAGGCGTGAGACCGGGTCGGCCAGTGCTCGAAAATGGCAGAGGTGAAGCGAAGGAGTGGCTCTTCGCGCGTGAATGTCTCGGCGGGCCCTTTTCCCCCGATTGTCATTCGTCCAGGGAAATGAGCCCTCGCCGCAAGGCGTAGCGGACCAGCTCCGACTGGTTCTTCAGCGACAGTTTCCTCATCAGGCTCGCGCGATGATTCTCGACGGTCCGGTGGCTGATGTGGAGACGTTTGGCGATCTCCGGGCTCATCTTGCCCTCCGCTGTGAGTTGCAATACCTCACGCTCGCCGCGCGGTCAGTGTCTCATGCGGGTCGAGCGGCCCCTCCCTGGCCTGCGCGATGTAGGCGTCGATGACGCGCTCCGTAACCGGCGGGCTGAGGAACCGCCTGCCGGCGGCCGCCTCCCGCACTGCCCGGACAAGGTTGATCTCGTCACTTCCTTTGACCACGTAGCCAGTCGCGCCGTTCTTGAGCGCTTCCGCCACGAACGCACTGGTTTCATGCATGGAAAGTACGACCACCCGGGTTCGAGGCGATGCTTGCGGAGGATCCGCAGAGCCTCCAACCCAGAAAGGCCAGGCATCATCAAGTCGAGAATCAGCACATCGGGTTGCAGGTTCTCGACCAACCGGACGCTCTCCGACCCGTCACCCGACTCGCCGATGACCAAGAAATCCGACTCGCCTTCCAGCAAGGTTTGCATTCCCCGGCGTACGACAGGATGATCATCCGCCAGGACAATCGATATGGTCATCAGTCTTCCTCAAGGTTTGACCACGCAGAGGTAGCTCGGCCGTTAACCGTGTGCCGCCCCCCGGCCTGGACTGAATCGTGAGATGACCGCGCAGCAGCGTGACACGTTCCTGCATACCGGCGAGGCCGATGGACCGCTGGGAGCTCAACGTGACTTCCGGGTCGAACCCGCAGCCGTGGTCTTCGATTTGAAGGTGGAGCGCGTTTGCAACGGCCCATACCCGTACGGTCACGGTGTCCACGCCCGCATGGCGAGCGACGTTCGTCAGTGCTTCCTGCACGATTCGATAGGCCGTTGTCTCGATCTCAGGCGGAAAGCGTTGTTCCAATCCTTCGCGCCCGAAGGCGACTTTCACACCGGTCTGCTCTGAATAGCGCTCGAAGAGTGAGAGCAAAGCGGGCAACAGCCCCAGTGAATCCAGCGCAGCGGGTCGGAGGTCAAACGATAACCGCCGTATCCTATCAAGCAGTTCGTCGATGATGCCGTGCGCCTGCTCCAACTTGATTCTGGCCGCATCGGGCAGAGAATCGGCGTCCAGTTTCAAGAGCATCCTGAGACCTGTGACGCTCTGACCGACTTCGTCATGAAGCTCGCGAGCCAGGTGACGGCGCTCGGCTTCCTGGACTTCGAGCAACCGTCGGGAAAGGCTCTGGAGCCGGGACGCGTAGCTCTCATGTGACCGCCGCGCCTGTTCCAGGGCATGTTCTGCCTGTCGCAGTTCGGTCACGTCCTGAGCCGTTCCGACCAGGCGTATCGGCTCGCCCGCCTCGTCCAGGATCACACCGCCCCGGTCATGAACCACACGAACGCTGCCGTTCGCGTGGATGATTCGGTAATCAGAACTGAAGTCGCGGCGCTCGCGAATTGCTTCCTCGACGAGCGCGCGCAACTGATCGGCGTCTTCTGGCTCGAGGCGGTTGAGGAACTCCTCGTACGAGGGGTCGATGCCGTCCGCCTTGAGGCCGAAGATGTGGAAGAGTTCTGCGGACCAGGTGACGTGATTGGTGCGCAGGTCGCGTTCCCAACTGCCGATGTGTGCAACCCGTTGGGCCTCAGCGAGTCGTCGTTCGCTTTGCTTGAGTTTTTCCAGGATTTGCTCGCGCTCTTGCTCGGCGACTCGCGCTTTCTTCAGATACGCGATCCACCAGCCCACTCGTTTCCGCTTGAATTCGGGACTTCGCGGCGACTCCGATGACAGCACGAACTCCGCCGGCTCATAGAAAGGGTTGGGGCAAACCAGATCGCCGATGACTGCGATCGGGTGCGTGTGTAGTACATCGTGAATCACCGAGGAATCGAACCGCGAACGATCATACTGGCAAAGGAATACGGACCGGCTATTCGCCAGGAAGTCGTTGAGGAGAGCCTCGTACTCGACCAGCCGATCAAATACGCGTTCCTGCCCTAACGCCCAGGTCATCTCTGCCGCCACGCGCAAGCCGGAAAAGCCATCGGTAAGCGCCTGGGTTTGAGCCGATCGCCAGAACTCGATCATCGTCACGGGATCGAATTTACCGTCCCGGAGGTAGGTATCCTGCTTGGTCAGCATCCACAAAGCATCTCGCTTGCGTTCGTGCCCGACATCCACGCCGGCGGCAACCAGCGCAGAAGCGATCGCCTCGACGGTGCCGTCGTCCGCGACGTAGAGACACCGCTCGTGTCGGGCAAGCCCCTCTTTCAAAAAGGGAACGACGGCGGCGATCTGTTCGGCCGAAGTCTCGTAAATCAAACAAATGTGAGTGCCGAGCTTCAGTTTGGCGAGTTCTTGCTCCAATCTGTCCGTCATGATTCTGCCTCCGGGGATGAGGCCCGACCCGCATATCCCCGCCGGCGGCAACTTGCCCTGCTATGACCCGTACCTCATCTACGGCTCGGCGCGTGTGCCCGAAGATCGTTCCGGAGCTCGGATGCTGACGATGTAATCTCTTTCAAATTGTTATTGTGTTGACGCCATTGATGGTAAGCAACCCGTTAGCGGATACCAATCTCCGAAGTCGTGAGAATCTGCACCGTCTTTCTAGGTAGTTGCCCGGATCGCCGATCGCCGTCGCGTTGCTAAAGTTCTACATACGGGATTACGCACCAGTCAGAGTTTTGTCACACGCCGGGCGCGGTAGCCGCGACAAGGTGCGGCCTCTATTATCCGGTTCGCAGCGAGCTTGCGCCATGGCCAGATCCCAGGAGAGACGGCAATCCATGCGGTTCCCGTTCTCCGCTTGTGTGACAGTGAGCCTACCGACACGTCAGACGCTGGTGACGGCGAACGCACTGGACATCAGCCTTGACGGTATCCGCGTCATCCTGGCAGAGCCGCTCTTCCAGGGCGAAGACGCATTGCTGACGTTCCGGATAACGAGTCACTCGGGGGTACAGGTCGAAGAGGTATGGGGCCGCGTGATCCACGCGCGAATGGACGACGATGCGTGGGTGGTCGGCTTGAAATTCAACCAGGTTTTGGATCCGCAGCGTACGCCGTTGTTGGCCCGAGCCGCTGCGAATCCAGATACGCAACCTTGAGCAAGGAGAGCAGCAGCGGTCTGCACAACGACGGAGTGCATGCCCATGAGTGGCTACGCATGGCAGTCTTTTTCGCCCTCACCGCGAAGCGGTTCAGTTCGACGCCCATAGCTATTTTCTGCCGCTAGTCGCTTTCTTTCTGCGCCTTTCGCGCAGCTTCCGCGAATGCTTCGGCAGCCTGATTGCGGAAGCTTGTCGCCGGCTTGGCGTATGCCGATTGGCCGATGTCAACGGTTCGCGTCGGCAGACACGCGACAATGATTAGGCCGATGGGTCCGAGTAGCAGTCCGAAGAGGAAGCCCTCGATGGGCGAACGACCTTTCTGACCAGCGATGTAGACGCCCAAGAACGAACAAAGAAGGATCAAGAACAGAATGAACCCCATCAATCACCCCCTTGGCCCCGTCAAATTCCTTTGCAGCGTCGGTCCGGCGATAGGCGGGATGACAGACATCTACAGCGGTTTACCCTCGGATCGCACACAAGGCCCGTCGCGGAGGCCGAAAAGTGCGGGCTGAAACTCAAGCGCGTACGCAATCAGCGGGTAAACCGCTGTAAAACAACGCAATTTCCCGCGAGCGAATCATGCCGCCAACCCTGAGAGCGGTCAAGGTACTTGAGTTGTTACACATCAAGATAATCGATGGAAGGTCGTCGATTTACATGTTTCTTCGCAGAGCCACTCATGGACATGCACTGGACGCAGTGCATGTCCATGAGTGGCTAAGGTGAATTCGCGGGGCTGTCAAAGTCCTAAGACATGGCCCCGCTGAGGGTTGCACCTGGGCGCTGGAGTATTCATGAGAATGTCAATAGCCGTTGCAATCTGACCCATTTTGCGAACGAATGCGGCCCGTTCGTGCAATCCGAACGTGGCGCAACGTCGTCTCAAGAGGCTCGCCGGGGATGCCCATAATCGCCGAACCCTCAAATTCCAGGGAAAACCGCGATTCGGCGTGCTGCGAAATTCCAGGAAACGCAGTTGTAACGTCGATCGCCGGTAAGTCTGGCAGTCGCTGAAAACCCTTCTGCATGAGGCCGTGGAGGAAATGAGATCCCACCGTCGCGCCGCTGCTTCATGGCGAATCTTCGTATTGGGAGTTCTAATCTCACTATGGTTTGGCCTCTCCGGGCTGCTTATCATCGCTCATGGAGATCTCGAGGCCTTTCTTTATGAAACGTTGAGGCACAACAGCAGGCGCGATGCCTTCTACGACTTGAATAGAATTTCTGTCCTCTTCTGGGTGGTCCATTCGTCCCTGACCATGACTGCTGTTGCGGCAGTTCGGTCCCGCCGATCAGGCGTACTCGCTGTTCTCCTGATCGGGCCAGCTATCGGACTGGCGATCAGCCTCCTCTGTCAGCGGTGGGGGGATCCAAACTGGGCTGTATTTGTCGGGGTGTGCTTGATCGGCTGGCTGGTTGGCACGATTGTTGGCGGTCTGTATTGGCTCAAACTATCGAAAGGTTTATAGTGTCTGTCCATACAGGCAACCTGCCGCCGTTTCTTCCGATCGTTGAATGACGCCGTTCTTCCTCGAATAACCCAGTTCTTCCCCCAGAGGAACGGACCGCGACGCCGGCGCTGGTGGCCAGCGTCTTCCCACCGCCCGGCCGCTTACGTCGAAACCGCAGCAATACGGACGGAGGTGGCGTTCAAGGCCCGCTCAGATTAGGCTGGTTTCATCTGAGTTGCGATTGAACCGACGCCAGCATGGCGCAGCCCATCGCCGAGTCTCCAATCCGAGCCTACCCGACCACGTGCCCCAGTGTTGATCGCGCCGACAAACACCGACCTCCCGAACGAGCCGGTCAACGAGAAAGGACCCCATGATCGTCCGCATTCACCACGCGATTCTTATCGTCGCCACCCTGATGGCGACCGCATTTCCGATCGCCGCGCCAGCCGGCGAAGTCGCCGCCGCCGACAAGGCGCAAACACCGAAATTGTTAACCGGCCACGAGGCTCTCGGCGACTGGACGACCGACGCGCCAGGCCTTCGCCGCAAACTCACGATTGACGATCTCGCCAAGCCGTTTGACACGCCCTCGGCCAACAATTTTCCACGACCCTCGGCACGACCCGAGGGGGCGATGCCACAGGCGCCCAGGGGCTTTAGCGTGTCCGAATTCGCCACAGGGTTACAAAACCCGCGCAAGATCGTCACCGCGCCTAATGGCGATATTTTTCTGGCCGAGAGCATGCCCGGCCGGATCAAGGTCTTGCGCGATACAGGAAGCTCCGGCAAAGCCGAAAAGAAAGAAAACTTCGCAACCGGGCTGGCAAGGCCCTTCGGAATTGCTTTTTATCCGCCAGGACCCAACCCGACTCATGTTTATGTTGGTAATACCGACTCGGTGGTCCGTTTTCCTTATCAGAATGGCGATCTCAAAGCGCGTGGGCCTGCCGAGGTGATCGTCAAAAGTATTCCGAGTGGCCGCGAGCGAGTCGGCGGCGGCGGACACTGGACGCGTGACGTCGTGTTTTCGCGCGATGGCAAGATACTTTTCGTCTCGGTCGGCTCGCGTTCCAACGTGGAAGACGACGCGTCGGAAAAGCGGCGCGCCGACATCCTCGCCTTTGACCCCGACGGCTCGAACGAACGGATTTATGCCTACGGAATCCGCAATCCCGTCGGTCTGGCGATTCAGCCGCAAACCGGGCAAGTCTGGGCGTCGGTCAACGAGCGCGACGGTCTGGGCGACCACCTGGTGCCGGATTACATCACGCACGTCGAGGAGGGGGGCTTTTACGGCTGGCCCTGGTATTACATCGGATCGCATCAAGATCCGCGTCAGAAGGGCAAACGGCCCGACCTGAAAGATAAGGTGATCGTGCCCGATGTGCTCGTTCAATCGCACTCAGCCTCGCTCTGCATGACCTTTTACACGGGCCAGCAGTTTCCCCCCGAGTATCGCCAGGACGCTTTCGCGGCCGAACACGGCTCGTGGAACCGCGCCCGGCGCACCGGCTATAAAGTCATCCGGGTCCCGTTCAAGGATGGCAAGGCCACGGGCGAATACGAAGACTTCCTCGTGGGCTTCGTGACGCCCGAGGGAAACGTCTGGGGTCGCCCCGTCGGAGTCACCGTGGCCAAGGATGGGGCACTTCTGGTCAGTGACGACGGGTCCAATATCGTGTGGCGCGTGGCGTATACGGGCTCGATTCAGAATTAATCAATGAACGAGTAATGCCATGCCTGACCGTTTCGCGACGGCAGTCGCACTTGTGGCGGCCGCCGTCGCCACCTTGATCATGGCCGGCTGCCAGACCCAGGCGGGGGTCGACGCAGGCTGGGTCGGCAAATCGGTCGTCCAGAAAAAACGGACCTTCGAGATCGTGGTCAATGGCGAACCGGTCGAGCCCGAACTTAATCGAATCGTCGTGTATCGGGTCGAGCAAGTCGATGGCGCGTCGATTCTGATCAAAGGTCAGGGCCGAGCGTTAACCGGCTGGACGGCCGCCAGCAATCTTGTCCCCATCGACGAAGCCGTCTCATTCTTTTCGCAACAGATCCGCACCGATCCCACCAACGGATTTCTTTACGCGGCTCGCGCAACGGTGTATTGCCGCCAGAACCAGAAAAGTGACGCAATACGCGACTATAATCGGGCGATCGAGCTCGAGCCCAAGGTGGCCGCGTATCGTTGTGCACGCGCACTCATCCGGCAAGAGTTGCACGACCATGTGCAAGCCATCGCCGACTTCGACGAGGCGATTAAGCTCGATGGCAAGTCCGCTCTTTCCTATGTCGGGCGCGGGGTCAGTCGACGGCAACAGCGGCGGATGACCGACGCCATTGCCGATTTCAGCGAGGCGATCTGGCTCGATCCGCTGGCCGTCTCGGCTTATCATTATCGCGGCCTGGCGTGGTGCGCCAGGGGCGAGTACGCCAAGGCGGTCATCGACTTCGATCGGGCGATCCGGCTCGATTCTCAAGATTCCGTGACGCATTGCGACCGAGGCTCGGCCTGGCTGCGGTTGAACCGATTTGACAGGGCCATCGCTGATTTCAGCGAGGCGATCGCCATCGATCCGAAGTGCGTTCGAGCGTCGTCGGCCTCGCCACGATCTGGTCGGCCGCTCCCCAGGCAACCTATCGAGATGGCAAGAAGGCCGTCGAGACAGCGACCAAGGCCGGCCAGTTGACAGCGTGGAACGATCCCCAGGTTATCGAGGCACTCGCCGCCGCTTACGCCGAAACAGGCGACTTCGCCTTGGCGGCTCGCTGGCAGCTCAAAGCCAATGCCCTTCACACCGATGCCGCGTCAACCGCGAAAGGTGCGGAGCGGCTCAAGTCTTATCGCGACAAGAAGCCGCTGCGCAACCCGAACCTTTGATCGAGAGCCGAATGGAGCTGGCTCACCAGGTCCACCTGGAAGAGCTCGCCTTCCGGGCGAACAAATACAGCGAGCCACGCCGGCTTGAAATCACCGGCGTGGCTCGGTCATTTTCATCAGATCAGGTTGAGGTGACGAGAAATCGTGCTCAACCTTAACGCTTGAACCTCAAAGCCCGCTGAGGTCGAGGGCCAGAACCTTGACGCCCTTCTTGAGCCCCAATGACTTCACGACGTCGTCGGTCGTCGGCACGCTGAGGCTCTTGCGCGGGGATACGCTGATCATCGACAGGACTTTCGGCGATTCCTCGTCCTTGGTCGACGTCCCCGAGATCGCCAGCCCGTTGAGCACGAGTGGCGAGGCGTTGTCGATGCGAAGCTGATAGATCAGCTTGCCCTTGTCCTTGGTCGCCGACCCCTTGATGATCTGGGCCCGCACCAGCCGATTGAGAACGCCTTCCGACATCGAATCGGCAAACTGAGCGACCGTCAGCCGATTGTCATCCCGCACGAGCGGCACTGAAAACTTGCCGAAATTCACCCAGCGATCCGCGGTCGCGTCTGTGCTGGAAACCTGGACGGACACTTCCTTCTCGCTCACTCGCAGGATGCACGCAACGGCTGGCCCTTCGGGCTCGCGCCGGGATCTCACCCACGTGGGCAATCAAACCAAGGACCATCTTGCTGTTGATCGCTTTACGCACTTCGGCGGCGAACGATTCACCCGCTTCGTCCTTGCCGTCGACCTGGAAGAGCAACCGGCCCGTTTCTCCGTCAGGCAGGCTTTCGAGACGCTGGACAAAGTCTTTCGCGAGCGTCAGCTCGTAAGCGTTCGCCCACTTCTGGGAAAGCTCGGCAATGGCGTCCCATTCCAGGCCGCCAGACAGCCGCAGCATGACCAGCTGCGTCAGTGAGGTCGGAGCCATCTCGGCCGTCAGACGCTTCAGCGCCTTGCGTACCAGGGGATTGTCGCTCACCTTCGACACATCGCCGACGATCCGCAGCGGCTCACCCTTTTCAGGGAGCGTGACGCCGGCCTGATCGTCGCCCGAGGACACGTTGACAACTCGGGTCGGCAAACTACGGGTCTGGTCAGGGTTCAAAAGCGCCGAGGGTAAGGCCGAAGGGGCAACGGAACGCATCCCGCCACCCCGCCACCCATGCCGCCGCCCATGCCGCCCATACCACCACCCATGCCGCCCATGCCGCCACCCATGCCGCCCATCATGCCGATCATGAGGCTGCGCTGATCCCAGCTATCCGGGTCGCCGCAGAAGTACATGATCATTCGGGCCAGCATCATCATGCCCATCGAGGGAGGCATCGTGCCGGCGCTGCGGCCCATACCACCCATGCCGCCCATGCCGCCGCCACCACCACCCATGCCGCCGCCGCCCATACCGCCACCACCCATGCCGCCGCCACCCATGCCGCCGCCACCCATGCCGCCGCCACCACCCATGCCACCCATGCCGCCAAATTGGCCGGTGGCGCCTTGGGCGATAATGCCGGGGGGGAGTACGATCCGGAGCTGCCGTTTGCTCTTGTTCGTCAAGGAGAGCGTCATGCGGCCATCGCCGGTCCCTTCGGCTTTCACGCCGACGAGCCCGTCACGCATGGCGTCGAGCAGATTCATCTCAGGAACTTGCGCATCGTCTTTTGACGCCGGTTTCGTCGCCTTCGGGGTCACCGTCGACTTCTTGACTTGATTACGGCCCGCTTTCGGCTGTTTCTGTTCCGCATCGTCGGACGCCGACGAGGCCAGCGGCAACAGCAGCAGGAGGCTGCCCGCGGTCAGTCCGGAAAAGAAACGAGTCGCATGACGCATGAAAATTAGCCTTTCTTTCAGTCGCAGATACGAAAGCGGTAAGCACGTCTAGACGACCGAAGGAGTCGAAAAACAGGCCGCTCCGCCCGAACTATACCATTTCCGCCGCACGGTTTAACGAAATACCGGCAGGCTCATAACATCCCAGATCCACCGAGGATCTTGGTATACTGTTCTTTCGCCAGATCAGTCCAGAATTTTCCGGCACCCTTGATTGACGACGACGAACCGGAAAGTATTCGATCAGAAACGTGATCATGGCCCAGGAATCGCCAGTGCTCGGCCGCGCTCGTGAGGGAAGCAAGAGCATTGGGTGTTTCTTGACGGGGTTCAGTACACCGAAAACGCCTGATTCGTTGCCGTCCCGCCGCGCAGATAGAAACGCTCGACACTCGGTGCTCGATCGCACGCACCGGCGACGTGCGCGAAATGCTGTGGCGGCTCTCGAAAACGGCAACAGTAGGCGAGGAACACGCGCACCGCCGTCCGTTGATGAATGCTCATAACCAAGATGGGTCGGCCGTTGCCGTCAGACTCACTTGACGGCTTGGCGTCTTCTGATGTAAGATCGCATTTTTAAACGACTTAGCTTAGTACGTCTAACTCTTACGCTGTCGCGGGATCAAAGACGCAATGGAACTGCTGAGCGAACTTTGGGATAGAACGACGGATGCCTTCACGGCCCTTTCCGAGAACGTGTCGGAGGGCCTGGTACGGCTTTTCGGCAGCTCGAACGAGCGGCAGATCCGCCAGATGCGGCAGATGGTCGCCGTCATCAACGAGCTCGAGCCGGCGATGTCGGCCCTCTCGGCCGAAGAACTTCGCGCCAAGACCGACGAGTTTCGCGACCGCCGCCGGCAGGGCGAATCGCTCGACGATTTGCTTCCCGAGGCCTTCGCCGCCGCGCGCGAGGCGGGCCGCCGGTATTTGAACATGCGCCATTTCGACGTTCAGTTGATGGGCGGAATGGTGCTTCACGGCGGCAATATCGCCGAGATGGTCACGGGCGAAGGAAAGACGCTGGTCGCCACACTGCCGGCCTATCTGAACGCCCTCGACGGCCACGGCGTGCACGTCGTCACCGTCAACGATTATCTGGCGCGGCGCGACGCCGAATGGATGAGCCCGCTCTTTCACGGGCTCGGCATGACGGTCGGAGCCATCCAGTCGGAGATGGATTCCGAGGAACGCCAGCAGATGTATTCGTGCGACATCACCTACGGCACGAATAACGAATTCGGCTTCGACTACCTGCGCGACAACATGAAGCCGACGACCGAGCTGCAGGCGCAGAAGGAGCTGCATTACGCGATCATCGACGAGGTCGACAGTATCTTGATCGACGAGGCGCGCACCCCGCTCATCATTTCGGGTCCGGCCTTTGACGACGTGCGCAAGTACGCCGAAGCCGACCGGATCGCGCGCTTGCTCAAGCGCGACCTGCACTTCGAGGTCAAGGAGAAAGAGCGAACGTGCCACCTGAACGACGAGGGCATTCGCGAGGCCGAAAAGATCGCCGGGCTCGAGAGTTTCTACACTCCGGGCAACATGGAATGGCCTCACCTGATCGATAACTCGCTCAAGGCGCACCACCTTTACAAGCGCGACCGCGATTACGTCGTCCAGCCCGACGGCGAGGTCGTCATCGTCGACGAATTCACGGGCCGGTTGATGACGGGCCGCCAGTGGTCCGACGGGCTGCACCAGGCCGTCGAGGCCAAGGAGCGCGTCCGGATCAAGGAAGAAAACCAGACCCTGGCCACGATCACGCTTCAGAACTTCTTCAAGCTTTACAAAAAATTGTCGGGGATGACCGGCACGGCCATGACCGAGGCCAACGAGTTCTACAAGGTGTACGGACTCGACGTGCTGGCGATTCCCACGAACCAGTTATTGTCGCGCATCAACTACTCTGACGTGATCTTCCGGTCCGAACGCGAGAAGCTCCAAGCCATTCTCGATGAGATCAAGGACGTCAACGCCACGGGGCGTCCCATCCTGGTCGGCACGACGTCGATCGAGAAGTCGGAAGAGGTGGCCGATGTCCTCAAACACTACGGCATCCCGCACCAGGTCTTGAACGCCAAGTATCACGAGCGCGAGGCCGAGATCGTGGCCCAGGCGGGCCGCAGAGGCGCCGTCACGATCGCGACCAACATGGCCGGCCGCGGCACCGATATCATCCTGGGAGGCAACCCTGAGTTCATGGCATGGGCCGACCTCAAGCGGTTGCTCGACGAGGATGGCCGGCCGCTTTATCCGACACGGCTCGAAGTTCCCAAGGAGGTCTGGGCCGAAGCCGTGGGGCGCTACGAGCCCACCATGAAAGCCGAGGGGCGGGAAGTGGCCGCGCTCGGAGGCTTGCATATCATCGGCACCGAGCGCCACGAGAGCCGCCGTATCGACAACCAGCTTCGCGGCCGGGCCGGCCGGCAGGGCGATCCCGGGTCGTCGCGATTCTTTCTGTCGCTCGAAGACGACCTGATGCGCAAGTTCGC
The DNA here is from genome assembly GCA_963818265.1 of uncultured Planctomycetota bacterium. Classification (GTDB taxonomy): domain Bacteria; phylum Planctomycetota; class Planctomycetia; order Isosphaerales; family Isosphaeraceae; genus CAWFRS01. Next base: position 243,037 of record CAWFRS010000003.1, read on the forward strand.
CGGCGAGTGGGTCTCGGCCGTGCTCACCCGGCTCGGGATGCAAGAAGGCGAGGCCATCGAAAGCAAGATGGTCAGCCGGCGGATCGAGGGGGCCCAGAAGAAGGTCGAGGAACGCAACTTCGATATTCGCAAGAACCTGCTCGAATACGACGAAGTCATGGACGAGCAGCGCAAGCGTGTTTATTCCTTCCGGCAGGGGCTCCTCGAGGGGTCTCCGCCCAAGGAAATGATTCTCGCGATGATCGACAACCAGATCGAAGACGCCGCGAAGCGGTTCCTCGCCGACGACTACGGAGCGGCCAGTTTCGCCGAGTGGGTCGGCCAGCGGCTGGGCGTCGAGCTCACCGCACGCGAGTTCAAGGGGGCGTCATTCGAAGACGCCGAGGAAATCGCCAAGACGAAGGCCGAGCGCCATATTCACGAGATGATCCGGCAGGCGATGGAAGAAAACCTGCCGTCGGACGCCGATCCCTCCGAATGGACGTGGAACGCCCTCGCGAACTGGGTCAATACCCGGTTCGAGCTCAACCTCAAAGACAAGGATCTCAAGAAACACGCCCGATCCGATGGCGATGATGACTTTCAATTCGGACACGCGGATCTCGAAGAATTCCTGACCGAGACCGCCAACCAGTCGTTGCAGCGCTATGACCTCACGCCGCGCGCGAATTCCTCATGCCCGACTGGGGCCGCCGCTCCCTGAGCGGCTGGGTCCATCATAAATTCGCGCTGGCCGTCGATCCGGCCGGCTGGGCCGAGCTCGATCGCGCCGAGATCGTCAGGCGCGTTCAAACGCTGGCACGCGACCTTTACGCCCAGAAAGAGGCCGAGCTGCCCACCCGCATCGCCCTCATGAAGTACCTGGGCGAACGGTCGCAGCACCAGACACCCCGCTACGACCGCGAGGGCCTGGCGAACTGGGCGAGCACGCGCTATCATACGTCGATCAGCGAGGAAGAGCTCCGCGCCCTGCTTCGCCCCGAGATCGAAGAACGGCTGATCCGGCTCGCGCGGGAAAATTACCAGGGGTCGAGGCTGGCCGACGAGCTCGACCAGAAACTCGCCGCCGCCAAGCCCATGGGGTCGAATTCCGACAGGAATGGCGCGGCGTCGCACGATCCTGACGCGGTCGCCGATCTGGCGGCGTGGGCCCGCGATGCCCTCGGCGTCGAGATCAGCACGGCCGAGATTGATTCCTGGCCGCCGCGTGAAGTCCGCGAAATCTTGCTGACCGCACTCGATACGCGAGAGCGGCCCGAGATGCGCGAAATGGAAAAGGCCGTCCTCCTCCAGATTCTCGACTCGAGCTGGATGGAACACCTGCGGCCATGGACCATTTGCGTAGTTCCGTTGGCCTTCAAGGCTATGCGCAAATCGATCCCAAGGTTGAATACAAGCGCGAGGGAATGCGAATCTTCGCCGAGATGTGGAACGGTATCGGCGACCGGGTGACCGACCTGATCTTCCGCGTCGAGCAGTTCGATCCCGAGTTCCTTAACTACCTCGGCTCGAAGTGGAATCTCGAACGAGCCGCAAACCATCCACCAGCCGGCCGAATCACAGCTTGCCCCGAGTGGCAGCACGCACGGCGGCGGCGGTGTTCGCCAGCAGCAAGACGCCGCGATCGCCGGCAGCCAGCAGGCACCCGAGAAAAAGCGCGAGCCCGTACGCAATCTTGCAAAAAAGGTAGGTCGTAACGACCCATGCCCCTGCGGATCCGGTAAAAAGTTCAAAGCTTGCCATATGCGCAAACAGTCCGCAGGCGACCCATTCTGAGCGATCGGCAAGGCTTGCCCGAGTTCGCGAAACCACGAATATTGTTCAAAATGCCGGATATCAAAATCGGCCGGGTGATGGCCGACGGCGATCAAGGTGGGCCCATCATCTGCCGATCGCGCACACGACTTAGGAAACGAATTTTGCGTCGCGCAGGGGGCCGTTTCGCTGAAGTTCGCATGTGATTCAGGCAGGGAGCCGATCGTGAATAGCATGCCGATCTGTCACTGAGCGAGACGAGCGACGGGCCGAGGCATGGTAGTTGCTTGTTACCCGCCGGTGCCCTGGAGTCGAGGGTAATGCAACGTTCCGGGAAAGGATTCCCCGCGATGCCGTTCGCCTTGAATGTGGTCTACTTCATCGCATTGTTGGCATTCTCGCCAATTCTCGCATACCGATGGTTCCGCGCGGGCAAGTATCGCGACGGCTGGGGCGAAAAGTTTCGCGGCCAGGCGCCCTTGCGCATCGGTGACCAGCCGTGCCTCTGGTTCCATGCCGTGAGCGTCGGCGAGGTCTTGCTTCTGCGCCCCCTGGTGCAGGAGATGAGCCGGCGGCGGCCCAACTGGGACGTCGTGATCTCGACGACGACGACAACCGGCCTGGCAGTCGCCCGGCGGACGTTTCCCGACCTGGTGACGTTTTACGCGCCGCTTGATTTTAGCTGGTCGACGCGTCGGGCGGTGGCCCAGATCCGGCCGACCGTGCTCGCCCTGGTCGAGCTCGAGCTATGGCCGAATCTGATCCGGGCGGCCAAACGAAACGGTGCGAAGGTCGCGATCATCAACGCCCGGTTGAGCGCGCGGAGCTTTCGAGGTTATCGAACGTTACGCGCGCCCTTGAAGCGAACGCTTCACCGGATTGACGCGGTCGCGGCCCAGAGCGACGAGTATGCGCGGCGATTCGTGGAGCTGGGAATTCCCGAGGATCGCGTCAGTGTGACCGGCTCGGTGAAGTATGACGGGCTCGAGAGCGATCGCAACAATCACAAGACCCGGGCGCTCCGCCAGCTTCTCGGGCTCTCGACGACGGATCTGATATTCGTGGCCGGCAGTACGATGGAGGGCGAGGAAGCCGCCGTCTTGAAGGCATACAGGGCGGCGCGGAAGCAGCACGCGAGCCTGCGTTTGATCCTTGTGCCGCGGCATGCGGAACGATTCGAGAGCGTCGCGCAATGGCTCGAGCGCGAAGGCGAGCCAGTGGTGCGCCGCAGCGCCTTGAACGGGCCGATTTCGAGAGCTCGAGCGAGTGCGGCGCCGGTCGTCTTGATCGACACGATCGGCGAGTTATCGGCAATCTGGGGTCTTGCGGACGTGGCGTTCGTGGGCGGGAGCCTGCACCCGGGCCGGGGCGGGCAGAACATGATGGAGCCGGCGGCGTATGGCGCATCGGTCATGTTCGGACCCCACATCGCCAACTTTCGCGAAACGGTCGAACAATTACTGGCAAACCGGGCCGCCCGGCAAGTATCCGACGCCAGGGAGCTGGCGCTGGGCTTGCTCGCCGACCTTGATGATCCCGAGTCGGCGGCGGTTCGCGGCGACGCCGGCCGAAGCTTCGTGATGGCACAGTATGGTGCCGCCGGGCGCACGCTGGCGACCCTGGACCGGCTTGTCGAATCCTCGTATGTCACGAGGACCTTGCAACCAACTCCTTGCGTTTTCGCGGGTTCTACGCTGAAATAGGGTCTGAACAGGATATGCGAGAGCGCCGTGCCTTCTATCGCACATTATCTTCAAGGATGTGTGAATCTCGTTGTGGGCGGCGATTTCTCGACGTGGATCACGGTGCGTGATCTGAGGAGGGCGAGCTGTCGCCCGAGCCAATCGCGTGATGCCTGGCTCGGGCGGCAGCCCGCCCTCCTCAATCCATCAGGCAGCAAGCCATTTGGGAGACGGAAATGAGCGACAAAGAAGGCAAAGAATCATCAGCGCCCGCGACCTTGCAGAACCCCCAGGCCCAGCAGCAGACCGAAGTGGTCGTCGACGACTCGGGCACGTTGCCGTCCTATTCCAATTTCTGCCGGGTCACGGCCACTCCGGAAGAAGTAATCCTCGATTTCGGGCTCAACCCCCAGCCGTTCGCCACGGGCCGCCAGGAAGTCAAGGCGAATCAGCGGATCGTGATGAACTTCTACACGGCGAAGCGGCTCTTGACCGCGCTTGGCATGACCATCCAGCGGCACGAAGGGACTTTTGGCTCGATCGAGCTCGACGTGAGGCGCCGCGCCGCCAGCCCCCCGCAGGCCTATGCCGGGCCCGGCCGCGTCGGACCGCAGGGCGTCGTCGAATGAGCAGAATCCGCATGATTTGAATTTGGATCACGTGAGGTGGGCCAGACAGCCAACGCATCAGAACTCGTTCAGGTTCGTTGCGGTCCGGCCCGCCCAGCGATTCGCCCTGTCTTTCTCGACCGCAAGGATGGCACGGTCAAGATAAGACAATGTGGGATAAGTGCCGTTCAGGGTTTAGGAAGAACCTTGGCGTACCGTGATCACCACCACTTCACGCGATGAATTTGCGAGAGCCGTCCGGCTCCATCGAGCGGGCAATCTCGAACAGGCCGCCGATCTCTATGAATCGGTCCTGAAACAGGACCCGCGCATGCCGACGCACTTCACCTGCTCGGCGTCGTCCGCCACCAGCAAACCTGCCATCATGAAGCGGCCGGGCTGATCGGTCGCGCGCTGGCATTACGGCCGAAAGTGGCCGTCTATCACGCCACGCTCGCCGAGATCCATCGCGCCCTGGGCCAGCACGAGCAAGCCGTCAACAGCGGCTGCGAGGCTATCCGCCTCGGCGCCGACGATCCGGCGGCGCGCCAGAATCTGGGCCTCTCGCTTCACCTCATCGGCCGGCACGGCGAGGCCGCAGGTGCGTTTCTCAGCGTGCTGGAAGCGTGCCCCGGCGACGCCCTGGCTCACACCAACCTCGGCGCGTGCCTGCGCATCCTCGGCGAACAAACCAGGGCCCTCGACCACATGGCCCAGGCCGTGAGGCTCAATCCGCGGCTGGCGCCGGCACGCAACAACCTGGGTCAATATCTCCTCGAGCTCGGCCGGCCCGGCGACGCTCTGGCTCATTGCCACGCGGCCCTGGCCTTACAGCCCGAGATGCCCGAGGCCCACAATAACCTGGGTAACGTCTATCGGGCGCTCGGTCATCACGCCGAGGCGCGCTGGTGCTATGGCGAGGCACTCCGTCTTGATCCGACAATGGGTCAGGCGGCCGTCAACCTGGCTCGCGTATTACAGCTTGAAGGGCGCTGGGACGATGCCCTCGAGTCGCTTCGCCGCGCGACGGACGCTGCGCCCGACTCGCTCGAATACCTCGCGCTGCTTGCCGAATCGGCCGTCGATCGCGAACATTTTGATGAGGCGATCGCCTGCTATCAAAAGATCGTCGACCGCGATCCTGACGACGCGACTGCACACAACGCGCTCGGCTGGCTCCTCCAAGAGGAGGGCCGGCTCGACGATTCGGAGCAGCATCTCCTGACGGCCGGGCGCCTCCGCCCGGACCTCTCGGCCGTGCAGCTCAACCTCGGCGGCCTTCATGAAAAGCGCGGCGATTTCGCGGCGGCGGAAGCCTGTTTTCGATCAGCCGCGGGCGATTCCCGAACGCGAGGGCACGCGCTGGCGCGGCTGGCCATGCTCCTGCGCGGCAAACTTTCAGACGACGACGGCACCGCGATCGAGCAACAACTCGTCGATACAGACGAGTCGCACCCGGCGCGGGCTCATCTCCTCTTCGCACTGGCGAATGTCGACGACGCCAGGCAACGGTACGATCGGGCGGCCGCGCAGCGCGCAGGGCTAACGCGCTGCTCTCTGGCCCGGCTCCAGAAGCGCGGCCTCGTGCACGATCCGGCCCAGCACGAGCGGTTTGTCGGCACCTTGATCGAGACCTTTGACGCCGGATTCTTCGAACGATTGTCGGGGGCGGGGCTCAACACGCAACGCCCCTTATTCATCGTCGGTCTGCCGCGCTCGGGCACCACGCTCGTCGAACAGATTCTCGCCAGTCATAAAGGGTACTTCGCCGCTGGTGAGCTGCCGCTCGCGCGCCGCGATTTCGAGGCGATTCCGCGGCTCATGGGTCGGGAGGATACACCCGTCGCCTGCATGGCCGATCTCGATGCCAGTGTGATCGCGCGGCTCGCGAGAGAGCACGACGAGCAGCTTCGCCGGCTCGATGGCGGGAAGTTCGCGCGGATCGGCGACAAGATGCCGGATAATTATATTCACCTAGGATTACTCGCAACTTTGTTTCCGGACGCGGTGATCATCCATTGCCGCCGCGATCTCCGCGATGTCGCGGTGTCGTGCTGGCTCACGCCGTTTCAGAGCGTCTACTGGACGAACGACACCAGCCAGATCGCGGCGCGCATCGGGCAGCATGAACGCCTGATGAATCACTGGCGCGAAGTGTTGCCGCGTCCGATTCATGAGGTCGATTACGAGCAAATTGTCGACGATCTGGAGGGGACAGCCCGCCGGTTAGTCGACGCGTGCGGCCTGGAGTGGGAGCCGAGTTGTCTCGACTTTCATCGCACGCAGTGCCCCGTGCGAACGGCCAGCTTTCAGCAGGTGCGGCAGCCGGTTTATCGCGGCTCGATCGGGCGCTGGAAGAATTATGAGCAGGAGCTCGCGGATCTCTTCGCGGCGTTGCCAGTGTAGGCTGGACGTGAAAGCCGATCGGGTGAGCGTCGCCCGGCGCGACCTCAGAATATCAATCACTCCAAAGAGCCGATCGGGTAAGCGGCGTTCGGCGTTACCACACAAATATTAACCACGCCAATGATCTGGACGATCGAACGAGGGATGGTCGGCTCGAAACCTGTGTCGGTCCTGCCGGGACGAACTTTCCGCGCCGACTCCGCGCCGTATTTTCAACGGGGCAAGCCTCAGTCGCGGCAAATCGGTCTGCGACCCTCTTCAGTGACTTCGCCCGTCCGCCGCGTTACCTGTTCCTCTGCCGCCGCGGTCGCCGTTCCCCCGCACAAATGAAGGGCCTGGTTACCGACATGACGGTCGACCAACGGGCCGTCGCGATGACCGATGTCAGCGGACTGACGCGGACCGAGCTGGCCGAGGTTTACCGACATGCTCCGGTCGTGCTCATGACCAGTGAGTCGGAAAGATCTGGCCTGCCGGTGTTCGAGGCCTTGGCGTGCGGCGCGCCTGTGGTCGCCAGCGACATCCCGCCGATGAGGGAGGCCGGAGGATCAGCAGCGAGTTATGCTCCTGTAGGAGATGTCCGAGCGAAGTGAAGTCGGTCTCGAGGAGAAATCGGAATTTTGCGACTTCTCGTCAAAGTCCAGCCGATGAGCCCGCGACGTCACAGACCATTCGACCGGCTTGAGGTCGTGACTCGCCACGAGCAACTCGTTCCTGGCGGAGATCAGTGAGAAGTCTCAAACTCCATCGAAAACGACCAAAGAATGGGCGATGAGGGACTCGAACCCCCGACATCCTGCGTGTAAAGCAGGCGCTCACCTCAAAAAACCGGGGACATTTGAAGATTTTTTGTACCAATCTGACCGAACCCCCTTCCCATTTGGTACAAAATTTGGTACAAACCACTAGTTGTTTATCTGATAGTTGACCTGGGTTCGAGGGGTTTACGTCATGCCAGCGAAGTTTGATCTAACTTGGGACTCGACTAACACCCGTTGGCGGGTCATGTACCGGGGCAAGCGGTTTGTTGTCTCTTGCCGACAGCTTGGCACACCTGAAAGCAAGGAAGCCAGCTACCAAGCAGCTAACGCTTGGTGGCAAGCCAAGCGGGCTGAAATTGACGGACAGACGCTTGCCGATCCCCACTACGTTGCGGTCAAGGCAATTGGGCAGCGGATCGATTGGTCAAAAAAGTTCGACCCCGCAAACGAGAACATCGCCAGCGATGTGACCTTCCTGGGAAGCGAGCAATGGGAAGCTCGACTAGAGGCAACCGCCGAGGACAAGCCGGTTAAGGGCAAGACGACAACCGAACACCTTGCCGAATACTTGACCGTCGAAGGGTTGCGGGCATCAAGCGGCCAGTTGTCAAAGGCAGAGTACGGCATTACCAAGCTTTGCCTTGATTACTTCGTCGCTTGGTTAGGTGTGGATGTGACTCGGCTCGATGCCCAAAAATGGGAAGATTATTGGGCACACCTGGTTGGCCTCGACATCAGCATCGAATACAAGAAGAAACGTTTCCGTCATGCCCGAAATTTCGTCCTGTGGCTGGACTCCAAGGGTGTGCTTTTGGCACCTCGAAACATGAGCAATCGCAAATACAAATTTGGGAGTTCCATCAAGGCGATCGAGACGATGACCTTGCGAGACGTGCAAGAGTTAGTTGACGGTGCTCCTGGTCAACTCAAGTTGCACCTAATGTTGATGATCAATTGCGGGTATACCCAGCAAGATATTGCCGACTTGCGTCGGGATGAAATCGATTTCAAGGCAGGTAGGATTACTCGCAAAAGATCTAAGACCTCGGATGTGTCGACGGTGCCTACGGTCTCCTACAAGTTGTGGAAGCCAACGTTGGCGTTGCTAAAGCAATATGTACAACCGTCTGGTGACCTTGCCTTGTTGACTATCTCAGGGCAACCATGGGTAAGACCGACCCTGCAAGATGGCAAGTTTCAACGGATCGACTCTATCAAGTCAAACTTCGTTCATCTCCAAAAAAAGACGGGAATCAACAAAGCAATCAAGCTCTTGCGTAAGACCTCGGCGAGCTTGCTAAACTCGCACGAGACGCACTGTCAGCAGGTGGCGTTATTCCTAGGGCACTCGCCTAGGACGATGGCAGAGCGGCACTATGCGGCGGTCGGTGGCGACCGCTTTGACAAGGCAATTGATTGGCTTGGTAAGCAATACGGATTCTGACTACATGCAATCTCAACTAGAGGTGACAACGTCGTCACCTAAACGAAAAACCCTGCCCTCGGAGGCAGGGTTTTTTTGCATGCATTTGCAACCTCTGAAAGCCCAACTAGTCCCAAACTAGTTGGGCCTTTTGTTTTTTGACCAAAAACTTTACTCGTCTGTAAGAAATTGTCACAATATGGTTCCTACATACTTATCTATATTGGAGGTTGAGATGCAAGAGGAACATTACATGACGATAGCAGAGACTGCTATTTACCTGCGTAAAGGTGTTGCCACGATTAATCGATTGGCTCGGAAGGGTCAGATACCCAGCGTCAAGATCGGTGGATCTCGACGAATTCCCCTGCATGCTCTAGAGGAATGGATTTTGTCGCAAACAGTCAAACCATCGACAATGGAGGTAACAAATGCAGAATGAGTTTGTTCAGTATGAGGATGAAGAGGATGGGAATGGTGAATGTCCATGTCCATCGTTCTTAGAACCACATGAGCAGGTTGACGATGATGAATGGGTAGATCGGTTGAATGAATGTAAGAGACGACGATCCGATGATCCAGAAGATTATGAGACCGATGAGGAATACTATCCCGCTAACGACATCGGCGACCCAGACGATCCTAGATTAGACTAGATTGACATTTTGAAACGACAACACCCATCTAAGATTGGCGTTTAGATGGGTGTTGTCGCATTTAGATACAGCACACATAACCAAGGATACTTTACTATCCGTAAGGCGGTATATGAATATAGTAGCAGTTAAGCAAAAACGCAAGAGCGTAGTAGACTATAACGAAAGTTTGTGGATCAGTACGGACTCGGAATGGGATGCTCCGAGTAAATCATGGATATCGACCACGTTTGCCCATGCCGATAAGGTGATTGTATTCCTGCGTTCCGACCTGCCCGCAGACATCAAGACCCGCTTAGAGACCGAGGCGAGTAAGCTTGTGGATACTCACTTGGTTTTTTGCACTCGTGATGATAACACCATACTCCTACTCAATGCAATGAAGGTTTGGGGTTTAGATGTCAAAGAGGTAAGATTATTGAATTACTACTCGCCGAAGGACTTTGAATATGCGGTCGGATGGGATGCCTTCAATTATGCGATTCTCGATGGGAAGGTATGGCAGCGTAACACTCTATCAGGATGTATAGAGCTACCTGGGTTGAAAGTGCGAATTAAGGATTGCTCAGGTTGGCTTAGTCATGGGTCGTTAGCGTCACTGTCCACAATGCTAGGGATAAATACCGATGTCAAAAATGCCTTCACCAAAGAGGATAAAGGACATATGTTAGACATCCTACTAGACCGACCCGAGGACTTCCTGCGTTATAGTGCCGATGATGCTGCCTTGAATATGCAAGTTGTAGAGTCATTTGTATTGTTCTTTAACCGGATCATGAAAGAGTGTTTAAGCATGGAATCAGGATTCTGGACAGTAGATGATGTTCCTTTAACTGGTGGCTCCCTGGTCGCTGCTACATTCCAGAAATGGATTTATCAGCAATCGGAGATGCCAGAGGTCATGAACTTTTGTGTCCGCAAACTCGGTATTCTGGACCGAGACGACAAACGTTACAAATGGCGATTGGGGATCTTTCAAAGGGTTATTGAGAAGTATCAGACACCAGAGCAATTGATACCTGATCTCGAATCGGCTGACCTGGTTCAATTTGGAAAAACGAAGTTTCTATCAACGGGTTTAGATGGATGTTCGGTCAAGACTTTTGCCAGTCGACCGTTAACCGAGACGACGCCATTCAATGCCTTGGTTCAAGGTGGTAGATGTAACAACGAGATGCCTTTCGAGTACATGACAACGGATTGTGTGGATGTTGACATTGTCGGTTGCTACGGCAATGCCTTACGCTCGTTCACCTATCCCATCGGACTGCCCTACACATGGGCAACATCCAATAATCAACATGGTATGACTTTGGGCGAATGGTTAGTGGACAACAAAGATGAGTTATCTCCTGGATTATGGACGGCGACTGTATCAGGGGCGTTGTCATTTAGACAAGACCTGGTGTATTCCAAAGTCGTCAAACTTGCTGATATCAACAAACCGGCAGACGATAAAGACATCAATTCGGACATGGTGCTACCTGGTCACGAGATCATAAACGGCATAATCACCCATGACATGCTAGTGGCCATCAAGGCGATTGCTACGGACAAGGAGTGGAAGGAATGGCAATCGTTGCGATTGGTGACTGCCGTAGCGTATCTCAAGAACCAAGAATGCAAAGACATTGATGCATGGTGTCGGGTCGTTATGAAGGATACTGGAGAGTATGCTTTTGAGAATGATGGTCGAAGTAGGGCATGGGTCGGCATTCCTTTAGAATCGTTCGTCGGCAAATTGGTGGAGAAGAGAAAGGAATATCCTAAGAAGGAAACCATGAATGAGATGTTGAAACTTGTGATAAACATGATTTATGGGGTAACAGCAAGCCGCTATTTTGTGATTGGCAATACGGTTGTCGGCAACAATATAACGGCAAGAGCTAGGTTGTCCGTATGGATGATGGCTAAAGCTTTGGGATTGAGGCAGACGATTACCGATGGCGGGCCGTATCGACCTGCCGAGGTTCCTATCTTTGAAGGTAGACAACCTGGGTTCAATACGCTGGCTACCGAGTGGTATGCACCAAACCGGGGAAGGAAGTTTACATCTCTACCCGAGTGCCAGAAGATAGGCCAGTTAAATGAGGTGGCTAAAGCACATATGATCCGCTTCTGGGAACCTTACGGACTCTCGATCCCGTTTGAGATTGAGCATAAGACCGATCCGACTAAGACATGTTGGGACATTGCGGTTATGGCGTATTGGAACAAAAGCGATTATATGTTTCTTTACCGAAACGGTGAGATTGATGTTAAACTCCGAGGGAAGGTTAAAGGGGTTACCAAGGGTAAGAAAGGTCGGCTTTTACACCCATCATTTACGTTACTTGCTAATATCATTGAAGGTAATGACGTGTTCCCCGAGGACTTGTCATTCAATAAGAGCAGTTTGTTCAGAGTCAATGCGTATAAACAGATGATGCGATGTCCTAACGGGTATGCGGATTGTAGAAATCTGCGACCTGGTGATAACCTACCCATTAAGACCCTTATCGCTCGGTATAACAATTATCACTTCCCGATCAACACATATGAAGAATATGTGAAGAGGCGAGATCGTAAGAAGACAATCCGAGGGAAGAGGAGTGAGTGGTTTGAGCGACACCGAGGACATGGTATTAAGGCAGTGCATGATTGCATGCGTCGTAACAAATTGCGGTAGGAAAATATGTGTTGGCATGCTTACCGTGGTTACCCAAAAACGCATGAAAACGGGTAACCACGGTAAGATGTTGGACCTATAAAAATAGGCATTTGTGCAATCTCGTTCCGCAGGGGGGTTAGGGAACGAGACCCCCCTGCCGACCAAGCCAATCAGACCGAACACAAGTCGCCTAGCGAGATATGTCGGTCTGAATTGGATCACAACGCAACTATACCTAACGCCAAATTGCCTACAATTCGCAGAACGTCCAAACTACCAATTGTGTAAAACGTCGTTTAAGCGATCGCAAACGTGCAACCTGGAATCATACCACCCAGGCTTCGGAGTCTTCACCACGGGCCGTATAGAGCCTCGAACCTACCACCTTGTTTTAACGCCAAAGTGTGCAACCTGGAATCATACCACCCAGGCTTCGGAGTCTTCACCACGGGCCGTATAGAGCTTCGTGGAGATTCACAATCTTACTCGCACAATCCTTGGTGGCATCACTTCCTTTAACTTACCATCACGTACGAGGATTCTGACTTTTCCCCCTTCGTATAACACGGTCGAAAATAGACTCAATTCCAGCGGCAAGCCGTCAACAGCCGTTGTCAGCATGTTAATCATGTTGCCACATCCATTTGTTTCAGTTGCAACTGGGCAACTTGTCTTACCCACGATTTGACCTGCGTAGGGACCAGTTGAGATTTTGAATTTCCATAGCCATTTTGGTTTGGGGTTAGTGGCCTTGAAATATTCCTGTATTCCGACAAATGTGCTTGTGTAAATACCATTGGGTATTGCCATAAGACCTCCGCAATATCTACCCGCCATCCACTACATATCTTTGCATGTCCATTGACAAGAATGCCATCGTGGGCCGTTGTACTGACGATGAGAGTTAGATCCTAAATCGGTTGCTATTGTTGACCGGCTTGGTGCGATATCAATAAGCAAGCTATTGTCTTGCGAATGATGTTATGGAGATTAGGTAGGATGATGATGTTATGGAAACTACTTCACTACAAAATGATCATGCAGCACAGGCGATTGTTGGTTTGATCCAGGACCGGAATGCTTATCGCCATACCGCCACTAAGCTACTCGCTACCGGAGAAACCCGGTCGCTCACGCAAGACGAGCGAAAGGAACTCGTGAGTGTGGCCGAGAATCTACAAGATTCCGAGAAGAAATTACGTTCGTTGGAAGGTCGTGCCGACGACGACGATGCCGAGGGGGTTAATAGCGATCTTGACGTTATGGGCCGCAGTACTGGCCGCAGTACTGGACGCAAAAGCCGTCCGACTGTACCTGGTCGTTATACCGGTAATTGGGGAATTCACACCAAGAAACACGAGTACTCGCTAGGGCGAGCTATTCGATGTTGCGTCCAAGGTCGTTCCCCTGACGGCTTAGAAGGAGAGATGTCTCAAGAGGCAGAGCGAAGAAATGAAAAAAATGTAAGGGGTCTTGGATTCATGATGCCGTTCCAGACCGGCGACGTTGAATATCGAGATTCTCCGACAACGACATCAACAGCCGCTGGTGCTGTTACCAGCACCTGGTCCAAGGATTTTCTCTTGCTGCTCCGAAAGCAGAGTATCTTCGATAAGCTCGGAATCCCAGTAATCTCCGATTTACGTGGTAACTTCATTCAACCGTATGAAACGAGCGGAACGACTGCCCAGTGGGTAGCCGAGGGTTCAGCGTCAACGGCTAACGCAATGGCGGTTTCGACCGTAACTGGCACACCGAGACAGCTAACAAGTCGAATGATTCTGACTCGACAAATGATAGCGAGTTCAAGTTATGAGCTTCTCGACGATTTGTTGTTCCGAGACATGACTAACTCAGTAGCTGAACAATTGAGCCTAGCTCTTGTCCAAGGTCAACAGACCGTCAATCCAGTAAGTCCCGAGGGGATTCTTTATAACCCTAACGTCAGCGTGTCTACACTGGCTAGTCCACCGACTTTGGCGTGGTCTGATCTGTTGGCTTTCCAGACAACGGTCTTGAACGCCAATCCTCCCGAGGGTTCACCATTGAAGTATCTGATCTCTCCGAAGGGAGCCCAGGTTCTACGCTCAAGACCTCGTATCAACTCAGGTACACTCTATCCGAGTTTTTGCATGGAGACGTTGGCCGATGGTGCAAACACAGTTGCAGGATATGATGCTGTCATTAGCCCATGTGTGCCTGATAATATCACGTCATCAGGGACAAGCGGCAGTCTGAGTGGATTGATCTTTGGTGCTTTCAGCGAATCAATCAGACACCTCATTTGGGGCGACGCACTCGAATGCCTGGTTGATCCATATAGTTTAGGATCACAAAGTGAGATTGTGCTTTACACATTCTTGAGTACTGATATCATCATCCCAAGACCTAGCTTACTCAATTTGGCTTTCTTCTCCTAAGAACAAAGTCTGCTATATGATCATACGATCCCTTTAAGAGTGGTAAATTTACCACTCTTAAAGGATTTGTTGTTTATATGATGATCAAAAATCGATGTGGTAAGATAGGGAAGCTGGGTAAGGCGGGTGGGTTAATAACATAAATCCAAGACGGTCTGAAAATCGGCTTGCCCTCGTACGCATTTTTCGCCCTAAATTCAGCGTCTCAATCCTTCGCAGGGGATGAAACCAGAGATCTCGACAAAGCCTCTAGAAGCCCCTCTGACGCATTCCTAGACATGGGGTCGATAGATTGGACCTTGGACTTACAAAAGTTGCACAGTGGGCAGATTGCCCAGTCAGGCGGGTTTTTTCGTTTGGTAGCCTACCGATTTGGTACAGAGATTGGTACAGGCGATTGGTACAAATTTGGTACAGAATCGGCTCGACGTAAGTTGGTATTCCGTAAGGCTTTAAAACTGGGCGATGAGGGACTCGAACCCCCGACATCCTGCGTGTAAAGCAGGCGCTCTAACCAACTGAGCTAATCGCCCGAGAAGTCAAACCCTTTACAATCAACAACCTGCGTCGAGACGATTTTGTGACCCTTGTGAGATCTGTGTTGCGGAAAATCCTGTTACGAATCGGTCGGTCGCCGGTGGGTTTAGCTGATGAACCCGATCTTACCAAGGGACTGGGTTCGCCGACACCCCCCGCGGCGAAGTCGAGCGGATAACCCCGATGCAGCGATCGGAACTCTCGTTTTTGTTCTGACACCAGTGGCAGGTGTCAGGCGGCGACACAGATCCATGTACTTTTCGTTGAGATGCTCACGGCAGAAGGCATCGACCAGACCTGCGATCTCCTCGACGGCTTGATCTGTAGGTTTTCGTTTCGGCATGGCTCGCTCAGAGTCACCAGTCCCGCACTCCCTTTTTCATTTCCTCCGTCGCCCGCTTCGCATCGAAAGCCTCTGGGTCGAAACGGCCACCGACCCATTCCAGCATGCTCTCGTGTTCTTCGTGTTTCGGATCTTGAATCGCTTCGAGGAATTCGGCGTAGCCCCAGACTCCACCGCAGTCTTCTGGCGGGCAGGCTCGTTCGCCTTCCACGCAAAGCGGGTATTTTGCTCTGGGATCAACGGGTGGGCTTCCCTCAAACAAAACCTCGTGTTCCCAGCCGTCGCCGAAATCATACTCGTACTTGAAGGCGAAGCGTTTGCCGGTCCTGGGCAGAATGGCGCTGAGCAACGTCGTGGTTGAATCGACTAATTCACTGTCCTCAAATCCATCGTTCAAGAGCCTCGGATTGCCGAATTGCCGGCGGTTGATCTCGAACTGATGAAGGTGTGAGTTGGTCCAGCCGATCGCTGTCTGGATATGCTCATGGAGCTTGTCGAGAGTGCAGTCGCTTACCTGAATTCGTCTCCAGACCGGGGGCCGGATACCCAGGAGCTTGATCTTGAATTGGTAAACCACGCCGGTGGTCTCGACGGGCGGCTCCCTTCCGGGCGTTTGGCGCGTCCTTTTTGACCCAAATCCATTCCGTCTTGATGCCCAGCTTCCCCCTGACCTGATAATAGAGGGCGTTGCTGATCTCCCCGGAATGCCCCGCCTTGGCCCAGCGACGATTGATCTGGTCGAAATCAAGGTTCGGATTCCGGCTCAAGGCATTTCGGAGGAACTCGGATTTCGTCTCGGGTTTGGCCGCTTTCTTCTTTGCCATGACTCGCCCTCCGTTCGTCTGTCTCTCGTTTGATGCCTCACCACGAATAACCAGAGAATCGGCGTCTAGAAATACTTTACCGCTTGATGGGCGTGTCGGTCTTTCTGTTGCTGGTCGTGGACATCAATTGTTCATGAGTGGCTGTGAACATCCCGTTCAAACTGAACGTCCGGAGCAAACTGAAAGGGCGTTGACGCCACGACTCGGACCTTGCGAGGTCGTGGAACGCCACGTTTCTGGGCTACGAGCTCGAACCCATTCTGATTCTTGTAACACTCGATCTCCGCTTGGAGTTTCCTCCGTTGGGCCTTCGGCCAGGTTGGCGTTTCGGTGTCGGCTGGAGCAACTGGAGCGCGGTCTCCAAACAGCCTTGCGTGATTCCGAATCTCCGAGGCTTCCCAAGTCGACGCTGGCATTCGGCTCGTGCATAGACTCGCCCCTCCCAGGATCGTGCAAGGCCGTTCTGAAGATTCTCCAACGTAAGAAGCAGACACACAAGCGCCGCAACGACCTCAAGGATCAGCGCGCCGGGGCTGTTTCATTCTCGACTTACAACCGAATTTGGACGGGTGAGACTCTGTCGAGCTTCTTCAGTTCGCCCAACTTATGCTCAGCCGTGTCAGGTCGAGTCGTAACAGGCCACGACCATGGCGGTCAGTGGAATCGAAATGTCGAGCTCGGATACGCTGACCTTCGAGACAACCATTCAATTCAATTCCTGGTCGGGAGTCCCACCCATGCTGCTGACCGTAGTCGCCATTGCCCTGGTCGTCCTTGCCGATCCACCGACCCGCAAGGAGCCGCCCACCGAGAAGGAATTGACGGCGATCACCGAGCGAGGACGTGACCTCGCCGGTTACGATGCCGCGGCCTGGCACGCTTCCGATGCAGTCCAGGCAAAGCAGGTCAGAGAGGGGAGCGTCGTCCGTTATATCGCCAGAAAGACGGACAAGGGGTGGGTCGTCGCATTCGGTCGCCTGGATGAAAAGCAGAAGAAATTCCTGGTTGGCTACGAGGCGACTCAAGGTAACAAGCCCGACGCTTTCGACGTGAAGGAGATCAACCCGCCGAAAGAAGATACAGGGTTTGTCCTCTCAGCGGCGAGGGCCATTGACACCTCGCTCAAGGATTTCGTGGAACATTTCGAGGGGGAGCAGCGTCCCTATAACGTCGCCGTCCTCCCCGCCGAGAAGGGGCAGCTCTGGGTCTACCTCATCCCGGCTCCAACCAAACCGGAAATGTGGCCGTTAGGCGCTGATGTTCGCTACCTGATTTCAGCCGATGGCTCGAAGATCATATCAAAACGGCAGCTTCACAAGTCAGTCATCGAGGCCGAACCGCCGAAGGACGTAAACAATCAACAGGTGGCCGGAATGCATACCCACGTCCTGGATGATGTACCGGAGGATACGGACGTTTTTCACGCACTGACGAGAAGACCGTCAATCCCTGAGATGGTCATCACGAAGCAATTCGTCTTCCAGGTCGATCCCGATGGGAGCATCAAGTACATCGGGAAGTCCGAGGACTTGCTAAAGAAGCAGTGACAGGCAAGAAGAAGTAACAGGTATTCGTGAACGATGTCAGGTCCCGTAAAAACCGGCGAATCCCGATTCTTGTCCGCCGAGCGGAACCGGGCTACGCTCGCCAGCACGGCTGGCACAAACGTTTGACCGTCAGAACTGGACTTTGCATGCGGTTTACGGAGCTGAGGCGAACAGGGCTTCCCATCAGCGACGAGAACGACCGGGCCGAGCAGCTCTTCCCGGTGCTGATTGAGCAGAGCCACCTCCACATCTGGAATCCTGGCGATCCTATTCATGGAGCCAGGCGGCTAATGGTTGGTGTGGCCACCTGGTCGCTATACGACTTGTCGCTTCTCGACGCGTTGGATCAATTTGTCACCGAGGAATACTGCCGAGTAGACCGGATAGACGTGTTCAACCTGGATCGGCTGGAACGAGGTGATTTCGAGCAATATCTCCCGGGTCTCGGCAAGGTACTCGGAACGCCGGTAGCAGGGCACTGGGAAAACGGCATACTCGGCGACAAAGGATTCGGATGGCAGGCCATCAGGTTGGTGTCGGATTTAATTCGAGTGTCACTGGGATGGAATGGAGCCGAATCGAGATGGCTTGTAAGCCGCCTCGGTTAGACCTGTGACCTGGTGGAACTGAGCGCATGAAATGGTCCACGAGTACATGCCGCTCGGCGATGGCTTCGGACCAGCCAAGAAGGGAGCGCTGGAGATTTACGTTGTGTCGCCGTGACCGTCAGCCAAAACGGGAGCTCCACTCGCTCGACTTCGTCGACCGGACGGGACTGACGACTCCTCTCAATCGCCCATTCGGTTCCTTCGAGCCTCCTCGGAAACGACATGGCCACGCCAGCCTAGCCACCGAGTCGGCTTCCCCACGGCGGCGCTGGAATCGTCCGGCGAGTTGACGGTGCGCCGAAGGTGATCCAGGAGCGGCTCACCCTCAATTCGGATCTTCCGGGTGCAGTCACAGTCGTTGCATTTCGGATAGCCTTCGCAATGCTCGGGGCTCCGAGCGTCAGCCACCTCGATATCAGTCAAATACTTCTCCAGGTATGGCAGTTCCTCGTGCATCGCCACACCGTAGAACTCCCGGCAATAGCACACCTCGACCCACCGGATCATGCCGGTTTCATCCACCCGCCCGGTGCAGATCATCTCGCCGAGGTCGCCGTAGGGAAAGCCGTCACCAAAACTTCCGTCCTCCAGAGCCCGCACCAGGTCGCCCGTCGCCTCGGGTCGGACTCTTGCTCCCAGCAGATATCGCATGAAGCATCTCCTACGTAAGACTTCCTACCCGACAATTCTAGGGGATCGGGCAAGCCGATCGAGCAGGAAATGCACCCGGTGATCGTGGACGAGCATTTGTCGGCTGAAACGAGCTACGATTGCGAGACCGCTGGATCGCTTGCCCAGGGCAACGTTACTCTGGGACTACCAGGGCAATGCGGATAACAAGGTGGATCGACCGATTTCACAACCTGATCCCAATGATCGAGCTGCCTCGGATCAATCTCAGAACGCGGTTAGCGATTCTCGAACCCGGTCCCAATTTGGTTCGACCGCGGGTCGCACCTCCCGGCGGATGATCGGATCAAGAAATAAAAAGACTCCCAGCATGAGAATCATCGACCTATCAGCCACGATCGCCGCTGGTCGCCCCGACGCCCTCCCGTTCGAGCGTGTAGCCATCGATTACTCGTCGCACGCCGAGGGAGCGTCGCAGATCGAGGCCATGCTCAAAGTGCCGCCGGACCTCCTCAGAAACGGTGAGGGCTGGGCAGTCGAAGAGTTCACGAAACTGGCGACTCACAGCGTCACGCACGTCGATGCACCCTGGCACTACAACCAGTTCATCAATGGACAAAGGGCCGCGACGATCGACGAGCTGCCCCTCGAATGGTTCTTCTCCGACGGCGTGGTTCTCGACATGACGACCAAGGCCGACGGCGAAAAAATTGAGGTGACGGATGTCGAGACCGCGTTTTCCGATATCGGGTACAACCTCAAGCCGCTCGACATTGTGCTCATGAAGACGGGCCGAGACGACTTTTATGGTCAGTCGGATTATGTCTGGCGGGGCTGTGCGGTGACCCCCGAGGCGACCCATTGGCTTTACGATCGAGGCGTGCGTGTCATGGGTATCGACGCATGGGGCTGGGATGGCCCACTCGACCGCCAGGCGAAAGAGGCTCTGGCTCGCCGTGAGAAAGGGGTGTTTTGGGCCGCTCACCAGTGTGATCGGCCGTATTCGCAGATCGAGCGTCTGGTCAACCTTCGCTGCTTGCCGCCGTCTGGGTTCAAGGTCGCCTGCTTCCCGCTCAAGATCCAGGGCGGAAGTGCCGGACCGGCACGAGTCGTCGCGATCCTGCCAGAGTGATCAGTGCGTTTTGATCTTGATCTTGAGATCAATCAGGAGTTTCTTGATCATCTTTCCTCTTCTTCCTCCCAAGAAAAAAAAGAAGACAGGAGAGGGGGGACAAGAACTCCCAATCGTTTGATTCCGCGGGCAATCGGGCCGAGATGGTTCTAACCAGGTCGACAAATATGGGCACTAGTTCTCACGACCTCGAAGGACGTCGGGTCGTTGAATTCAGACCAGCGGACGTTCACAATACATGCTCGTCCGCACATATTGAGCCGTCTGGCGTGCAATGACGACCGAGAGATTCATGTTGTTTGACGACGCCCGAGATCGCATCTGGTTGAAACCACATCACGACCGGGTCGACCCGCCCGATGCGAATGATAGGTCGGCGTTCGGCGGTAGGCCCACTCGATTTGCCACTGCCGGAGGAGTCGTCCCCAATGGAACAGACGGATGATCGAGAAACGGACGCTCTGGGCGATGGCGGTGGGCTCGGGTCTGGCGGTCGCCAACATCTACTACAACCAGCCGCTCCTGGCCGACATGGGTCGCTACTTTGACGTGCCTGACCGTCGCATGGGAATGGTATCGATGCTCACGCAAGTCGGCTACGCCGCTGGCATGCTGCTTTTCGTGCCATTGGGCGATCGATTGGAGCGGCGGTCGTTCATTCTGACAATGCTCGGCGCGGTCGTCGTCGCCCTGCTCGGGGTCGCCGTCGCCCCGAGCTTTCACTGGCTTGCCCTGGCCAGTTTGCTCGTGGGGGTCACCTCGATCACGCCGCAGTTGCTCGTCCCGTTCGCCGCCCACCTGGCGGAACCCCCCGAGCGAGGTCGAGTGGTGGGGATTGTCATGAGCGGCCTGCTCATCGGCATCCTGGCGGCCCGAACGGTCAGCGGAGTCGTCGGCGAGTACCTCGGTTGGCGGGCCATGTACTGGACGGCCGCCGCCGTGACTGTTGCCCTCGGATTGGCCCTGATCGTGCTGCTGCCGAAGTCGCAGCCCGAGGATCTCGGCGTCTCTTATGTCGGACTGCTGCGGTCGATCGGCGGGCTGCTGCGGGACGAGCCCATCCTCAGGCAGTCGTGCCTGTTCGGAGCAATGGGCTTCGGGGCGTTCAGTACTTTCTGGACGACGCTGGCGTTCCACCTCGCCGGTCCTCCGTTTCACTACGGCACCGGCTCCATCGGGCTGTTCGGGCTGGTCGGAATCGTTGGTGCGCTGGCTGCACCCGTCGCGGGCCGTCTCGCCGACCGCCATAGCGCCCGGTGGACGATCGGGGCGGGGCTGACCTGCATGCTGCTCGCCTACATCGTGCTTTACGGTTTCGGCAGGACCGTCGCTGGCATTGTGGCCGGGGTGATCCTGCTGGATCTCGGGGCCCAGTCGTGCGCACATTTCCAACCAGTCCCGGATCTACTCAATCCGGCCCGAGGCCCGCAGCCGAATGAACACGGCATACATGGTCACCTATTTCGTAGGCGGTGCCGCGGGCTCATCCGTGGGAGCGTGGGGCTGGGGTCGGGGCGGTTGGCGTGGGGTCTGCCTCGTGGGCATCGGAATGACCCTGACCGGGCTGCTCGCCTTCGTGATCACATCAGAGGGAGCGAGAAAAAGAGGCGATCGCGATCAACACTTTGGAAGGGATCTGAGCGGTGACCGCTCATGACTGCCTGGTGACCCCCAGCCGGCGCGAGCTGAAAGGGTTAGTCCGATCATGGCGGAAGCAATCGAGTTGGCGAGGAATATACCGACGCATCATTCCAGGTCCGGCAACTCGTCTCTGGGCAAGAGAACACGGATGGTCCGGGCCTTGCCTGGCTCTCGAGTAATGAATCCCAGGCGGTCCAGCGCTTTTACCATCTCGTGAACCGCTGGTGGGGAAACACGGAAGAACCGCCGCATATCTATCTCGGAGGGCGGCATGCGGTTGATCTTCGTGTAATAGTAAATGAATGCGAGGAACTGACCCTGTTTTGGAGTAAATTCGGCAGCCATCGAGTCGTCTCGTCGAGCAGAGGCGGTGCTTCTGTGTAAACAATCGTCGGACTCAAACCCGCTGAATTGGCGAGCCTGCACTTCCGATCATCCGGTCAAGGTACGTATCTTCCGCAGGGTCGTCCAGTCAGTTTTCATCCAGTAGGGACAGCTCGGCGGCGGCGTGTCATAGCAAGTTCAGGCCGCTGAGCCTCAGCACTGTTCTTCTGGATCATGGCTCGACCAGATCATCAGGCACATTCAGCAGTGAATTAGCGACACGTTGCCACCCTCTGCCATTTGTCATAGGATGGATCTGTCTGAATTCTCAGACCCGACCCCGAAGTCCTGGAGAGTAATCGCATGAAACCGATACTCATTGCTCTGAACCACCGTTTGACCGGCGAGTCTTTCGATGCCCGGGTCGGACAACTGGCATGCATTCTGGGCGGCATCGCCATTCTTCCATTAGCGGTCGTAGCATTGATCAGGCACCCTGGAAGCCGAGCGGAGTTTCTTCTCGGTTTGGGTCTCGCTGGTCTCGTTGCCTTGCTCCTTGTCATGCTGGGCATCGTCTGTCGTCGCGCAGTCGAGTTGGGACGCAAGGTTGCGATTTGGTCACGATGGCCCGAGTTCGCCAGTTATGTCGTCTGTGTCGGCGTCCTGATAACGGGCATCACGTCACTCGCCGGTCTGGGTCTGAGCCCCGTTCAGATCACGCTGGGGCTGCTGCTGATCTGTTCGTTGAGCCTCGCCACCTTGGTGCTTGGCATGATGACCACGGTGGTCCGGTCGGTGTCTCAGCAATAACTGCCCCCTCCATGGCTCCTCATGACCTCGAAGAACGTCTGGTCGGAACCCTCCTGGGAACGGCCTTGGGGGACGCATTAGGGCTCCCCGCCGAAGGGCTGTCTCCTCGTGCGATCCAGCGGCGATTCGGTCGAATGGACCGGTTTCGTTTACTCGGTCGAACGGGCTTTGTCTCCGATGACACGGAACAGACAGCGCTCCTGGCTCAATCTCTGATCCGCCATCCCACTGACCTCGACCGTTGCGTCGAGGCGTTCCGAAGATCACTGCTGGGCTGGTTCTGCCGGCTCCCCTGGGGGATCGGTTGGGGAACTCTTCGATCATGCGTGCGGATCGCTCTGGGAATTTCTCCCAGCGGAGTCTGGTCAGCGGGTAACGGAGCAGCCATGCGGGCTGGTATCCTGGGGGCATTCTTCCACGATCAGCCCGAAGCCAGGCAAGTATTCGGGCGTGCCATTGCCGAAGTGACGCATCGAGATGAGCGTGCCATCGAGGGGGCGGTTTACGTGGCCGAGATGGCGGCCGCTTGTGTGGGAAGCCCGCTCAATCACCGACGTGACGTCATTCAATCGCAGGCCCGGCTGGTCGTTCGGAATTCTCAACTTGGCTCGGCTCTTGATCAGGCAAGAGACCTGGCCCAGAAGGGCGTCAGCACATGCGAGGCGGCAAAAAGCTGTGGCACTTCAGGGTTCGTTGTCCACACTGTCTCGTTCGCCACGTTCATCTTTCTGAGATACGGTGATGATCGGCTGTTCGCAATCACGGAAGCGATTAG
The DNA here is from genome assembly GCA_963818265.1 of uncultured Planctomycetota bacterium. Lineage (GTDB taxonomy): Bacteria > Planctomycetota > Planctomycetia > Isosphaerales > Isosphaeraceae > CAWFRS01. Next base: position 266,569 of record CAWFRS010000003.1, read on the forward strand.
CGCCGGGGGTGACACCGATTCCATCGGAGCGATAGTCGGTGGCTGGTTGGGAGCCTTGCACGGAACAAAGCTAATGCCGGGGGAACTTCTCGACCGGATTCACGACGGTCCCTTCGGCCCCACCCATCTTCGAGCCCTGGGAGCGGCACTCACGCTGGCTGGGAACGGAGAAATATCCCCGGTTCCTGGATATTCCAGGGCTGGAGCGCTCGGGCGGAATTTGGCGTTGTACCCGGTCGTCCTGGGACACGGATTCAGGAGGCTGATACCGTTCTGACTGACAACGACCGAGCAAGGATGCGAAGCCCAGGCGAACCTTGCCCCGGCAGGTTTAGATGAGTGCCACTTCCACTGTCTCCGCGTGCCGTGGTCGGTCAGCGTGCACAATTCAGCCCCAAACCACGGTGCGGGGGTCAATCTGTTTTCCCGATCTGTCACAAACCGGGCGGGTCAGCGAGACCGCTCCGTGCTCACAAAAGGGACAGACATCAGCGTCGACGAGCAGGTTGACGCCTTGACCCGTCTTCGCCTTGCATTCCGGCAGCACCGGCGACTGTGCATGAAGCTTATCAGCCCATCACATTCTCCGGGATGACAATCTCGCCGCGAACGACGCTGAACCGTTTGTCGAGCCGGCGGGTCATCCATGCTTGGCCCAGAGGTCTGGCCTGCAGATAGAGACCGTGGGCCGAGTGCTCCTGGTCAAACATGAGCGGCTTGCGATTAAAGGGGTTGCCCGACAAACTGCCCAGTACCAGTTCGCCCCGGTCGGACCACGGGCCGTTTTCCGCGACCATCCCGTTGCTTGGTAACTCTACGAGATATGTCGAATCATGGCCGACGGCTGACTGTCCAGTTGAAATCCCGAAGGATAGCGGCGGCTGGCCGCCATGCTGCGCTGCCACGGCCACGAAGGATGCGAAGGAAAGCGATCCCCTCTGCCTTCGAGTAGCCGTAATCCCAGTAAATAGCCCCGGCATAACCGCCATCTCGTGCGTGACGGAGGAATGACTCCACGGCGCGACGCTGCAACTCGTCGTCCTCGACCTCTTTCTGGTTGTTCTGGTTGAATTCGCCAACGACGACGGGGAGGTCCACACCAAGTTCCCGGACGGGAGGCAATTGGCCGTCGTTGCGGTATTCATGGAGATCGTAGAAGTCCAGACCGAGACCAGAGTACCGGCCAGCCTTGATGTTTTCGCCGCTCGGATGCCATCCCGATCCGCACGAAACAAGTCGTTCGGCGTCAACCTCGTGGATTAACGTGGCGTTCTCTCGAATAAACAATCGCATCGTGGTCCAGGTGTGTCCATCACGACCCCAGTTGCCCGTAGGCCCGGCAATGTCCTGTTCGGGCTCGTTCATGATGTCAAAGGCAAAGACAGCCGAGTCACCCTTGTAGCGAGCGACGAAAGGACGAACCGCCTTGTCGAGATAGGCACGCCGTGCTTGCTCATCCGCCACGATATCTTTGGCGTTAACTTTGCGGCAAGATTTGAGGAAGTCATTGGCGAGGCAAAGATAGAGGTGAAGTCCGTGCTTCCTGGCGAGTTCGAGGGCGGTATCGAAGTTTCGGGTTAGATCCGGGTCGAGTCCGTTGACCAGGCCATTGCGATCAAATTGCAGACCTTCCAGTGACTCGAAGACCCAGATGCGAACAACGTTAAGGTTCATGCGAGCCATGTCAGCAAAGTCATCGTCGAGATCGTTGCGGCTGAAGCTGACGCCCCAGCCAAGGTGTGCTGGCAGATGACCAAAGTCATGTCCATAGCAGCCGTTGAGCCAGGCCAGGTTGATCCCTCTCACGGCCTGGTATTTACCGTCGATCTTGAGCAGATGTTGTCGAGGACGAGATCGAGATTGAGATTGAGCCAGGCCGGATGTCGAGAGTCCGACGACGGCGATGATTGAGCCGATGGCGAAGAGAACTGTCTTCATCGTCGCTGCTCTGTGACTAGACAAGGGGAAATGTCATTGTCGCCGGTCACACCCGTCAGCGTCCTTCCGAGACATCGCCGGGCGAGCGCGTTGATTCGCCGGGTGAGACTTGCCTGGCTTTCGGCTCGCTCGCTTCCGACGATTCCTTCGGCTTCGCCTCGTTTTCAACATCGCCCGGCAAGATTCGCCGCGCGCCGATGACCTTCCATCCCGTGTCGATCCCTTCCAGTCGGAAACGCGCCAGCTCCAGGCGAATTCGACTCGGGGGGTCGCCCAGCGAGGCCAGGCGATCGGTGGCCGTCGCATTCACACGTGCCCGCTCGTAAATGAACGGGCCGTCCGCCTTCAAGGTCTCGAATCGGCGCTTCAAGAGTGCGTTCCATGTCGGCAAGGCGTCGGCGGCTTCCAGCGCCAGAGACTGCGCGTCTTTCGGCAGCGGCGGCTTCGCTTCATCGATGAGCATTCGATATGTGGGCAAGATTTTCTTCGGTGCTAATACTCCCTCGGCCAGGTTAGTGAAGACTTTGCCGTACTGCTCGGCCGCGTCAAAAAGATCGTTGGGGTCGCCGCTCTCCATTTTCTTGTACAGGCCCGATTTCTCGGCGTCATCCTTGGCTTTGTGCAGGGCATCAAGTGTCTCGGCGGCCGCTCCCATCGCATTCTTGGGGGTGAATCGGTTGCTCGCGGCGTCGTAGTTGTATTCCGATTCGATCCGCGCGTTGAGCTTGCCCAGTGGGGCGAACGAGCCCTTGATCGTCTTGTCATGACCGCGGTCGCGGCGGAAGCTGCCCAGCGAACGGATGGCCGGCGGCTCCTCGACAATCCCGAACCGCCGCGCACTCTCGGGCTCTTCCGACGCCAGGGCTTTCAAGTACGACTCGGCGACCCGCTCGACCGGGTCGAGCTTTCTCGGGTGAAGGCTCGGCCACGCGACCATCAACCCCACAGCACCCACGGCCGCGAGAGCCAGGAAGCCAAGGACATACCATTTCCACCGGCCCGATCGCTTTTCCGAGGCCGGGGGCGCTGGGACGAATGCCGAGGGGAAGGGGGGTTGGCTGCCAGTTCCCGGGCTACGCGATCGGCCAGGCAACTGTGGGGCACGCGGGTCATCTCGTGGGGCTCGGCTCATTTCAGAGACGCTCCTTCTTCGTGAGGGGCTCGCCTTTGGCTTCCATCCGCTCCAGGGCCAAGGCAATGCGCCCGAGCGCAGGCACCACGTGCCGCTCGATCAGATCCGTCGTTCGCCAGCTCGCTTCGGCGTCGTCGGCCAGAACCGTCAACAGCTCGGCCCCCACCTTGATGAGCCGGCCCACAACCCAGCCGGCAAACCCGCTCCCGCCCAGGGCCAAAAGCGCTATCGCGCCCATCACCTGGCGCTCGCCCCACGTGAACTGGGCGTCCGATAAGAGCGAACGCGACTGGTCAAGGAAGATCCCCAGGCCAAGCGCACCAAATCCTAGCTGGACCAGCGGCGCGAGAACCGTCAGGGTCTTTCGCCCGGCCCGGAGATTCTCATAGTGAGACCGCTCGCTCGAAATTCGACTCATGACGTTGCGCGCCGCCGGTTCGTAAGCATGGATCCACTGGCCATCGGGGCGCGATTATACGCGCTCCAGAACATAAAAGCTTCTCCGCAGGCCCGCGGAATCATCGCGGATAAACCGCGTGGCGCGATGGCTGTTCTCAAATGCTAATCGGAACCCCCTGGCCACGAGCAACCGCCAGCGCTCGGCCATCTCGGGGTCCTCGCGTCGTAGTTGCGCGATGTCGTGGGGAACCTGCAGGAGGCAGCACGCTGTTTCGAGCGCCGGGGGGCGAAGCGCCACGGGGGCTTCTAACATGGACCCGCCAGGATCAGTCTGACTGATCGTGGTTTCGATCAAGCGGGGCAACGATGCGGTGAGTCCCAGGGCTGGTGATCCCAGGATTTCCGCACTCGTGCTCCACTCCGCGATCAGGCGGTCGGTCGCGACGCCCGCATTGAGGGCATCGGTGCGAAAGCCGTACATATTCTCAACGAAATGCGCGGCGGTTGCGCCGAGCCGCGCTATGTTGAAGTGTGCATTGCCGGCCTGCAGGGGGTCAAAAGCCCATGCGATGCGGTCGATTCCTTCGGCCCGGGCGATATCGCGCTGAAGGTACTTGATCTGGTAACCGAGCCCGCGCGACTGATACGCCGGAATGACTCCCGTCAACTGTGAGTAAAGGCACAACCGGCCGCCCACGCGTCCCAGAAAGGCGAACGACATTGCGACGGCGCTTCCCCCGGGCGTGAAGGCACCGAGCACCAGGCCGCCGTGGAGGTTGGCGCCGACCAGCGTGGCGACCGGTACGAGATAGCTGTCATCGCCGATCCCCCAGGCCTGCCGTTGCGCGTCCTGGCAGGCGCGATAGTCGTCGACCGCCGTTGCGCAGCGGAGCGTGATCCCGCCGTCGAGCTGTCGCCAAAAATTCGATCGGTCGGTCACGACTCGACCTCCAATTCCAGGAGCAACAGGGCGAGCAGGGCGGCCCGTTCGGTGAGAGAGCCGATCTGAATATGTTCGTGTTCGGCGTGAGCTCCCGTGCCGCCAGGGCGCCCAGGCCGTCGAGCGTGGGCACGCCGAGCGCCGCGGTGAAATTGCCGTCACTTCCTCCACCCGTCGATCCTTCGCCCAAGTCCAAGCCGAGCGCCTGGCCGATTTCGCGAGCCTGACCAAACAGTTTGGCGACCCCCGGCGTTCGCTCCATCGGCGGGCGATTGAGCGAGCCAGTGACCTTGATGCCGACATCGGCCGTGACGGGCCGGAGCATCTGCAGCGCTTCCCTGACACGCACAGCCTCATCGTGAGACGACACGCGAACATCGATCTCGGCCGATGCGTGTGCCGGCACGACGTTAGACGTGGTGCCGCCGCGGATCACGCCCACGTTGAGAGTCGTGCCGGCGGCCGGTGCCTGCAGGTCCTGAATTCGAATGATTTGATGGGCCAGCTCGACGATCGCGCTTCGTCCGTCTTCGGGGGCGACCCCGGCATGGGCGGCCCGGCCTTCGACGTCGATCGTGAAATGGCCGACGCCCTTGGCGCCGTCTTCAGGCTGCCGTCGGCCAGGGGCGGCTCGAGCACAAGGGCATACGCGCACTCGCGTGCCAGTTGCTCGATCAAGCCGCGCGACGATGGGCTGCCGATCTCTTCGTCCGACGTGAACAAGACCCAGATCGGACGCGGGCAAGCCCAGCGCTTCACGAACTTTTCGAGAACCGTCAAAATGATCGTCAGGCCCGCTTTCATGTCGTAGATGCCGGGCCCGTAAGCCCGACCATTATCGACGCGAAACGGCAGGCGATCGATCGTTCCGAGCGGCCAGACCGTGTCGTAATGACCCAGGAGCAGGGCAGGGCGCCTGTCAGCCGGGCCCGGAAATCGGCCAATCAGGTGGTCGCCGCCGTCGCGCATTAGCGATGATTTCGACCGATCCTTCAAGATCTTCGAAACGACTGGCCAGCGCGGTGCGAAGCACGTCGAGCGACGGCTTGTGGCGGCTGGGTGATTCAAATCGCACCAGGCTCGCTAGCAAGCCAAGCATTTCGTCCGACGAGATCGTGCTCAACGGCGCTCAGGATTGCGGGCTCCGCCATGAGTGAACAGCCTCACGCTTTGATGGTGTGGGTGCGTAAAGTGCGTGCGCCGATCTTGCTCTCCACCGGTTCAACGCCCAGGCCGGGCGAGTCGAACACGCGGATCGCGCCGCGGTCGGCGAGGATCGGTGGTTCCACCACGTCGTCAGCGTAATACTTGTCCGACCCGGACACATCGCCGGCCACACTGAAACCGGGCAGCGAGGCGATGGCGACGTTGGCGGCTCTGCCGATGCCGAACTCGTGCATGCCGCCGCACCATACCGGTACGCCGCGGGCGAAACAGACATCGTGAACGCGCTTCGCCTCACGCAGGCCGCCGACGCGGCTGACCTTGATGTTGATGATGCGGCAGGCGCCGAGATCGAGAGCCTTGGCGCATCGTCGGCCGAATGAATGCTTTCATCGAGACAGACGGGCGTTCGCAGGGCGGCCTGGAGGCGAGCGTGATCGATGATGTCGTCGTGCGCCAGGGGTTGCTCGATCAAGAGAAGGTCAAACTCGTCGAGCGCCTTGAGGGCGGGCAGGTCGTCGAGGGTGTAGGCTGAATTGGCATCGACCTGGAGGGGAATGTTCGGAAATTGTGCACGCACATGGCGCACGACGTCGACATCCTTGCCGGGCGCGATCTTGAGCTTGATACGGCGGTAGCCTTCGGCCTGATAGCGCTCGATCTGATCGAGCAGCGCGTTCATGTTGCGCTCGATTCCCAGGCTGACACCCGAGAGGATCTCGGCTCGCGTACCACCCAGGAGCGCAGCGAGCGGTTCTTGCTCGGCGCGAGCCCAGGCGTCCCAGCAGGCCATTTCGAGACCCGCGCGGGCGAAACGATTGCCTTTGACGAGGCGATAAAGACTCACCAGCTCATCGATGTTCGCCCAGTCGCGGCCGATCACGGACGGGCCGAGAAAGTCGCGAAGGATGTGCCAGCACGTTTCAGTGGTTTCGGGGCAGTAAAACGGGTCGGACGGACTGGCGCATTCACCCCAGCCGATCACGCCTTGCGCATCGACTCGAACCAGGATATGGTCAAGGTGCTCCTTGCGGCTCGAGCTCGTCTCGAATGGTCGAACCAGGGGGAGGCGGCACAATCATCAAGTCGATTCGATCGATTCGCATCCTGCCCAGAATAGGCGGAAAAGCCGCCAGGGATCAATGCCTGCCCGGCACCTTGGCGGTCGCGACATGGGCACGAACGCGCCCAACAAAAAGGAAGGGTCGCACGACAAGGTGTCGCGCGACCCTCTTGAATGCCAATCAGACACGATGCCGATCGGAGATTCCTGAAGTGGAGAGAGAAAGAGATGCCGCTGATCAAGGCACGCGCACTGTGCTTTGCCGGTCGTCCAACGCGGTGCAATCGCAAGGGAACGCGTGGGCACCTGGCTCAATATTGATCCGAGCTAATCACCTCACCGCCAGCGACCGTCGAGAGTTTCTGATAGATACCGAACTGGGTTCCGGTCGCAACCGTCCAGCAATAGCAGCTTGTCGAATCCTCGCCGATGCCGACCGGGAAGAGCGTGGTCGGGCTGATGGGCCAAGATTGGATCGAATCTTTCAAGAAGCGGACCGAGCCGTCGAGAAAGCCGAAATTGGCACCGCCGGGATGGAAGCTCGACGCCGAGCTCCGACGTAGGTGTCGGAATAGCCGTGGTACTGGTCGAACGATTGATTTTGAACCTTGTTGAAGGGATTGATGGGGTACATCGTCGAAAACAGCGTATCGCCCGTGTTGCCCGACGTCCACCAGTTCCAGCAGGTCTGATCCGTCAGCGAGTATTTGCCGTGGGCGTGCTCACTGAAACCAATCGTGTTGCTCGTGCCGTCGGAGACGCCGGCGAGCGAGACGGGCCTGCGGTTATAGCCGTTGATGGTGCCCGCGGGCGTGATCTCGGTGTTCGCGTAGCCGATGTAAAGGATGGCGCCGTTCTGCTGGGCTGCCGCCGTTTGAAAGACGCCGGCGCTCGGCAGGTCGTAGCGGGGCGAGAGGAACCAGGTGCCCGTGCAGCCGGCATAGCTCGAATAATACATGTTCAGGGGGACGGCCTCGAGGGCGGCTCCATCGGCCGCGCTGTACTGGTGGACCTGGCTCACCGAAGGATCGCTGGGGCACCAGACCGTGGCTAATCCGATACCCGAGATCGTCGTGTTGACGGCATCATACATATTCAGATTGAAGTTGACGGCGTTGTAAATAAGCCCCTGCTCGAAGAACGACGACAGGTTGATCCAGACGCTCCCCGAGGTATACGGGTAATTCGACCCGTCGTTGCCACGCTGGCGGATCACACCGCCGGGCAGCACATTGTGCGTGCTGATATAGTTATGAGTCGCGAGGCCAATTTGCTTGAGGTTATTGGTGCACTGGGCACGGCGCGCCGCTTCACGCGCGGCTTGCACGGCGGGCAAGAGCAGGGCGATCAAGACGGCGATGATCGCGATCACCACCAGAAGCTCAATCAGGGTAAAGCCGCGTTTCACGGCCTTTGAGGGGGTCAATTCTTGCATAAAAACGTCCTTCTGTGATGTTGTGTCGCGCGGTGTCGAGTCAGCGCGAAATACGAGATGAAAAATCTGATTCACAACGAACCTATCATGACCTTTGCGTGTCGGACCCTTGCGGATCCGAGGTTTCAGCGAATCTTCTTTGACTTCGCGAAGATCTTTTCCTCGGCTTCCGCCGCCTGCTTTGCTTTCTCGGTCGTCGGGGTCGCCGCGGCTTTCGCCGAGTTCCCCCCTTGAGCTCGACCGTCTCTTCACTACATCCCGGGATTGATGGAACGGTCATGGCGGCGATGAGCCAGGCCGAGAACAGCCCCCATCGCCGCATTCGTTCTTTTTTTGAAACTGGCAAGGCGCGATTCTCCAATGCTTGGTGACTGGATCACTATGAGCCGCTCTGACAACCCACGATGACCCGGATGTCTATCATCAAGAACGACCGAACTTATCCAACAATCCGCGGCGGCCACTCGACGTGACCGGGTTACGAGCGTGCAGCGGCTTTGGCGCACACGAAGAACGCTGAAGACAACCCTGACTCGTTGTCTCACCGATCAGATCTGCCGGTACGAATCAAGTCTCAAAAGTGGTCAGAAGAAAGAAATCGCTGCCACCATCGTTCCGATCGCCGTGAGAACGCCCGTGCCTTCACGAGGTACCACGGTCGCCATGACGCGACGGGCGCTACGCTTCGGCTGCCGTGCTCGACGGCGATAACATGTCACAAACGGTGATAAGCGCGATTCGTCCCAACAGGCGAATGCCCGCGTTCACACGTGCCGGGTTGAGGAACATCGGGGCGTCGGACTGCATCGGCCCGATGGCTCACAACCGTCAGCAAGAAGAGAACACGAACACAGAGGCGGAAGTGGGGAGGTGCTTCGCCCTGGATCTCATGGCTGCAGAAACGAGACGCCATACATAACAGTGCCATACACGGAAGTCAACTACTTGATTTCCTTTCTTGTTTTTTTCAATTCGTTCACTTCCGGAAGAGACCGCAAACGCACGGATTCGGGCACCGTGAATCCTGGCGGCCCTGGCCACGGGCGCTTGGCAGTTCACGCCGACCCGGTCGAAGCCGCGGCCGGCGCTTCTCGGTATCTTCGCCCATGGCACACGCCCGAGGCACGATGACGGCTCGGGCGACCGTCCCGCCCTGCCTGATCCGGACAACCCTCACGCGCCGCGCGGTTCAGGGGGCTTGAGGGATACGGAGCGTATGTTAAACTAATGAAGAGCGTCACGACTTGCGTCTTCGGCAGAGCTTCAGCCGGAGATGCTTGGCGGGTTGGCGATAGCGCACCATTGACATGCCGGCATCACGCGATCACAACGACCAGATGGCTCATCCGTCACCGGGCTCACTCATGGTGCGGCCAGAACCCAGCGCCACCATTGCCGCCGTTTGAATTGCTTGGACGTCATGAACCAGCAAAAACCGAGCCGGCCCTCGCGAGATTACTTCTTCCCTCCCTTCGCGCTCCAAAGGAGTCGACACCATGACTGAGCCGAAACCCAGTGCATCGCGGCGGACATTCCTTCAAACGACGGGGCTGGCCGCGGCGGGCTCGGCACTCGCTGGCGTCGCCGTGCCGGCGGTTCATGCCGCCGAGGATAATACGATCCGGATTGCGCTGATCGGTTGCGGCGGCCGCGGCACGGGCGCCGTGGGCGACGCCCTGTCGACGGTGGCTCAGCAAGGGCCCGTCAAGCTCGTGGCCATGGCCGACGTTTTCGCCGACCGTCTCTGGTCGAGCTACGACCAGTTAGCGAAAGAGCACGGCGACAAGATCGACGTCGATTTCGGCAAGAAATTTGTTGGCTTCGACGCGTACAAGAACGCCATGGACTGCCTCAAACCGGGTGACGTGGTGATCCTGGCCACCCCCCCCGCGTTCCGCTGGGTGCACTTCACTTATGCGATCCAGAAGGGCCTGCACACCTTCATGGAGAAACCGATCAGCGTCGACGGGCCGACGACGCGGCGCATGCTCGCCCTGGGCGAGGAAGCCAAGAAGAAGAACCTCAAGGTGGGTGTCGGCCTGATGTGCCGGCATTGCGACGCCCGGCAGGAACTCTTCAGCCGGATCAAGGACGGCCAGATCGGCGACCTGCTCATGCTGCGGGCCTATCGCCAGACCGGACCGGTCGGCTCGGCACTGACCCCGCCCAAGCCGCCGGGAATCAGCGAGCTGCTCTACCAGATCCAGAAATTCCACGGCTTCCTGTGGGCCAGCGGCGGCTGCTACAGCGACTTCTTGATCCACAACATCGATGAGTGCTGCTGGATGAAGGACGCCTGGCCCGTTTCGGCCAAGGGGGCCGGCGGACGCGAGTATCGCGGCGATTGTATCGACCAGAACTTCGACACCTACTCGGTCGAATACACGTTCGCCGACGGCGCGAAGCTCTTCCTCGAAGGCCGCAATATCGAAGGCTGCGCCCAGGAATTCGCGAGCTTCGCGCACGGATCAAAGGGTTCGGCCGTGATCTCGTCGAACTCGCACAGCCCGGCCCGAAGCCGCATCTACAAGGGCCAGAAGTTCACGCGCAGCGACGTCGTCTGGGCTTATCCGCAACCCGAGCCGAATCCCTACCAGGTCGAATGGCAAGACCTGATCCATGCGATCCGCAAGGACAAGATGTACAACGAAGTGAAGCGTGGCGCCGAGGCGAGCCTCGTGACGTCGATGGGCCGGATGGCCGCCCATACCGGTCAAATCGTCTCCTTCGACGAGATGATGAACTGCAAGATGGAGTTCGCTCCGGAGGTCAACAAATTGACCATGGAAAGCCCGGCGCCGCTCCAGATGGACAAGCTGACCAAGCGCTACCCGATCCCGCAGCCCGGCATCATCCGCGATCGCGAGTACACGGTCTGAAAGGTCCGGTCCGCGACGTTGCGACCATCCTGATTGTCATGATCGTGGCTGCCCATCCGGCCCTCTCGTTTGCGAGCCAACCAGACTCGCAAACGAGAGGGACCGGTTTTTATTTGACACGCGACGCCGTTGTTGTTGCTGCTCGCCCTGGTCAACGTCGACACCACTATTGCGACGCCGGCCGCGATTCCTGAACCGCCCGTTATTGCCGCGACGGCCGCCCCGAACAACGGAGTCGACGGCCCGAGCTCTTGCACGAGGTACTGGCCGATCATGAGCGTTGCACCTGCCGCTTCAGCGCGGATCTTGTCGATGGATCAGTTCCGCGGCTACACGGTCGCCGGCATGTTCGTGGTCAATTTCGTGGGCGGGCTGGCGGCATTTCCCGAAGTGATGAAGCATCATAACGGCCTGCCCTACTTCAGCTACGCCGACACGATCATGCCGAGCTTCATGTTCGCGGCCGGTTTTTCCTATCGACTGAGCGCCTTGCGGCGCTTCGCAAAGCTTGGCCCGGCTCAGGCTTATCGCCACTTCATCGTGCGCAGCCTGGGGCTCGTCCTTCTCTCGCTGGTGATGTACGCCGGCGAAGACATCCATGTTAAAAGCTGGGCTCAGCTCACGGAGAACGGAGGCGCATGGAAGGTCATCGCCGGACTCCTGAAGGCCAATCTCTGGGAGACCCTGGCCGTGATCGGGGTTGTGCAGATCGTCTTGCTCCCCGTCATCGCCGCGAGCACCCGCGTGCGCACGATCGCCTGGATTGCCTGTGCGGTCGTCCATGTGTTGATCTCGCACTGGTTCAATTTCTTCTTCGTCTATGGCAAGCCGAACTGGATGGACGCCGTCTGGGGGCTGAAGGAGCAGTCCGCATGGGACGGCGGTTTTTTCGGCGTCATCGGCTGGGCGATCCCCATGCTGATGGGAACGATCGTCTACGACATCATGGCCACCCACACGGCGCGCCGGGCGACGGTTCGGATGGCCGTTTACGGGACGCTCCTCATGGCCGCGGGCTATGCGTTTAATTGCCTGGCGACCCTGTACGACACGGACAAAGGCTCGGTCGACGTGATGAGCTCCAACATCGCCGCATCGCCGGTGATTCCGCCGTTTTCGAACGCGACCGGTCGATCGCTGGGCACACTCCTGGCAACGCCCCCTTTCATGCAGCCGCCGCCCGTCACGATCCGGCCGCACGATTACTGGATGATGAACAAGAAAATTGTCAGCTTGCCCTTCACGCTTTTCTCGTCGGGGTTTGCGCTGGCGGTCTATGCCCTTTTCATTCCGCTTTGCGACATTGGCCGAGTCGAAATCGGAGTGTTTCGCACACTCGGCCAGAACCCTCTGGCCGCTTATGTGATTCATCACATGGTCGAAGGGGCCGTTCTGTCGGTGGTGCCCAAGAATGCACCGCTCTGGTATGCCTTGATCGGTCTGGCGGTCTTTTTCGCGATCAGCTACTCGTTTGTGCGATACCTGGAGAAACACGGCATCTACTTGAGGCTATGACGCAATCAAGCCGGGCGCGGGCCAGGTATGTCTCGACCATCGCCGGTCCGAAATCATCCCTGTACGGCGGCTCGAAGCTTGTCGAGGCCCGTCTTGGCGACGGTGAACGGATCCTGGCTCCAGAGTTTGCGATTGAACAGCTCGAGCGAGAGCGTCACGCGAAAGCCACCTGCCGCCAGGTCGCGTACCAGGGTGCGGATCGGGGCAATCCCGTCGCCCGGATAGACGCGGTCGGCATCGGTTATCCTGGCCCGTGGCGGGTCGGCCGGATAGTCGTTGAAGTGAAACACGTGGATGGCCGATGGTGCCAGCAGCTTGATACCGGCGAACTCCGAGCCGCCGCGATAAAGATGATAAACGTCAGGCAAGATACAGGCCTTGGGGTGGCCCGAGTCGATGGCGACGCAGGCCGCTTCACCGAGGCGCCCCAGGGTGCGTGAAAAACCCCAGACCTCGACTTGCGGAACCACATCCATTTGATCGCCGAGCTCGAGCAGGGCCCGGTATCGTTCGGCAATCTTCGCGAGGTCGTAGATCGGCTGATCGGTGGCTCCGGCAGGGGGCGCGGCCAGGCGCTTGCCGCCGACACGATGAACCAGATCCATGCTCCGTTTGGCCGATTCGAGCGCCTTGCGACGGCGGCCGGCGTCGTCGACGATCCAATCGAAAAAGCCGATCGCGCTTTCGACGCTGATGCCGGCATCGCGAAAACGCTTGCCCAGGTCGTCGAGCGAGCCTCCGGCGGCCGCGTAGTGCTCGAGTTCGTCGACCCACGGCTCCATCGCCTGATAACCGGCGCTGCGCCGCGATTGCGATCTCGTCGACGATCGACAGCTTCTGTCCGCGAATGGTGCTGGTATTGAGGCCCAGCAAGAACTGGCTTGCGAGTGGTGCTGTTGGTGCAGAGGCTTGGGCGTCTTGCCGTTGATTGACTCCAGCGGGGGCCGCGCCGGTCAATCGCCCGCCGGCCGCGGCCGCCAGCAGGCCGCCCGTGATGGCCGTCGCACCGTTTCGCAGCAGGTCGCGTCGATTCTCGTCAGTGCTCACGTCGGTCCTCGTCACACAGTGGCTCGATCGGGATCGGTCGGGTCAGGAATAGCGCAGATCGTTCTGGAGCGCGCGATCGGCTTCGTTATAGCTTTCTTCCATACGATCACGAATCAAGTCGGTGATCGCCTGGGTATCGAGGCCGGCGAGCTCGGCCGGATAAATCGGCCGCCCATAATGGATGCGAACCGGATGGAGCCTCGGCAACAATCGCCACCGCGGCCAGACTTCGAACATGCCGGCCAGACCGGTCGGGATCACCGGGACGCCGACGCGCTGGACAAGCACGGCGATACCCGGCTTGAGCGCACTGAGGTTGCCGTCGCGGCTCCGCGTTCCTTCGGGAAAAAGCGTGACAATTCCGCCGCCGCGGAGCCGCCGGAGTGTCTCTTTCATTCCCGATGCGCCGATTCCCTCGCGCTGGATCGGGAAGCCGCCAACAGACCGGATGAAGGCACCCACAAGGGGCACGAATAGCGTCGACCGAGCGACATAGTTGAGCGTACGACCCAGCGGTATACCCAGGAAGAAGACGTCGAAGTAACTCACATGATTACTGACGAGCAAGGCTCCCCCTGTTAACGGCACGTTGCGCTGGCCGCTGGCTCGGAACCGAAGCAAGACCAGGGCGAAAATCGCGCAGAGATAGCGGACACTGTGGTACCACGCGGCCATCCCGATCGAACGATCGCGCGTCTGAGGTTTCGCGTTTTTCTGGCGGCCCGCTCGAGTGGAAAAATCGGACGCCGCGGCCGGTCCGTCGTGCGGACCGGTCACAGGCGCTGCCAGCGCGGCACTAGCAGCGGCGGCAGCGGGCCGAGGGGTGTCACCGTCTTGGGGGGCAGGTTCTGACGTCATCACGGCGTCCCGCTGGATGTCTCAGCCTGAGACCTCGATCCAGGAAGAAGCTTCTCGATCTCACGGGTCAGCACACTGACGACATCTTGCACGGAAAGGCCCGAAGTATCAACAAAGAGGGCATCCGCGGCCGGTTTCATTGGCGCGATGGCACGGGCCGCGTCGCGGCTGTCGCGCTCGCGCTGATCGTTCAAGACGGTTTCAAAAGTGGCGACAATGCCTCGTGCCTGGAAGTCGCGAACGCGCCGCCACGCGCGTTCTTCGTCGGTCGCCGTCAGGTAGAATTTGCACAGGGCATCGGGAAAAACCAGAGTTCCCTGGTCGCGCCCCTCGGTGACCGTGTCGTGCTCGGCGGCGAACTCGCGCTGCCAGCTCATGAGCTGGCGGCGCACACCGGGATGGTCGGCGGCGAACTTTGAAGACCTGGTCACTTCGGGGTCACGGATTGCATGGGTGACATCTTCGTCATCGAGCCAGACACACTGCGGCATGACCCGCACTCGCACGCTCTGGACGACGTCGGATAGCTCAGCTTCGTTAGCCAGGTCCACTCCGCGACGAAGTGCGGCCAGCGTGATCGCACGGTACATGGCGCCGGTATCGAGGTAATGCCATCCGAGGCGGTCGGCGAGGTGCCGCGCGACGGTACTCTTTCCAGCTCCGGCGGGCCCATCGATCGTGACAACACACTTCATCGTGGGTGGGTCACCAGTGGCCTCGACCAGTCGAAACAGAAGATCATCGGGCGGTTTGCATTTTCAATCATTCCGCGAGCCGGCTCCAGGCTTCGAGCCGACCGTGTGCCGCTGTCTGTCACGCTGTCAAAACAAGTCGTCTTCGCTCGAAGCACGAGCATGCTCGGTCAGAGGCTGCCGCCCCGCGAAGCCCGAGTCGAGATCGTGCCAGTGCGCGACTTCCTCTTCACCAAGCCGCCAGCACAGAAAGACCTCGCGACCGTCCATGATGCTGTAGAAGTCGCAAAGGCCATCCGGACCCTTGAATTCGACGCCCAGCTTTTTGAGCTCATCAATATACGAGCCGAGCTTGCGCTCTTCGGTGTCGAGCTCGGCCTGACTCTGCGCCAGCTCTTCGGCGTAGACGTCCTTCGACGGTTTACGGCGATCCTTCGACACCAGAGCGAGCCGCTGCTGCAGGTCTTCGACCGTTCGGTACTGGCGAACAATGTCACCGACGATCATCTTCACGAGCGGCAGCGCCTTGTTCGCCTCTTCGGCGGTGAAGTATTTACGCTTCTTCCCAACGATTGGCTTGGCTGACGCCATGTGTTTATTTCCCTGCGTAATCGACAAAAATAAAAGCGGAGTGTCTGGTGACGTTCCACCAAGAATGACGGATCGATCTCACATTCCGGCGCCGCGGCCAGCCCGATCGGGACCGACCGGCCACTCAGCCCTGAGATCGTCTTGCCGTTGAGCGGCGAGCGAGCAGGGCGGAACGAGCAAGGTGAATCATTCTCAAAAATGCCAGGAGTCGATGGCGTGCTGATCACCCTGCGTCGTTCACTCAATCTTATTATAGGTTGCCACCTACCCCCCGCAAGGGCTCCGGAGGCGATCGGCGAGCAATTGAGATCCGGTTTGATCCTCAAAAACGACTCCTCGACCGCGCGAGCCGCTCGATGACGGCCACAAGCGGCCCCGTGTTCGCGACGTCGTCACGGGTCAGCCAGGCGCGGCGCGCCACGGAAATGCCGTATTCCAGGTCATCCAGGCCGCCTGTCGAATGCGCATCGGGATTGATCGCGATCATCACGCCTTTCTGTCGCGCCGCCGTGCATGGATCGCGTCGAGATCGAGCCGGTGCGGACTCGCGTTGATTTCAATCATCGTTCCGGCCGCCGCCGCCGCGTCAATGACCGCGTCAAGATCGACCGCATACCCATCACGGGCGAGCAAAAGGCGGCCCGTCGGATGACCGAGCATCGTCACGCGCGGGTTCGAAACGGCCTTGATCAGTCGCCGGGTCATCTCGTCGCGCGGCAGGTTGAAGCTCGAATGGACACTGGCGACCACATAATCAAACCCCGCAAGCACCTCGTCCGGATAGTCGAGCGAGCCGTCCGGCAGAATATCGCATTCCGTCCCCTTGAAGAGCCGGAACGACTCGCCGAATGTTTTATTAAGCGCGTCGATTTCCGCCCATTGATCATGCACACGCTCGATCGAGAGTCCTCCCGCATAGCGTGCCGAGCGGGAATGATCGGCGATGCCCAGGTATTGCATGCCCCTTTCGCGTGCGGCCGCGGCCATCTCGGCGAGGGTGGCCCCGCCGTCGCTGAAGTCGGTATGGCAGTGGAACGTGCCGGTCAGGTCGCTCCGCTCGATCAAGGCGGGCAGTCGTCCTGCCTGGGCGGCTTCGAATTTCGCCGTGATCCTCACGCAGTTCGGGCGGGATGTACGCAAGCCCAAGCGCCGCGAATAACGCCGCCTCGTCGTGGCACGCGACAGGACCGTCCGGGCCGGTCAGCGCGTATTCATTGAGCGAGAGGCCGCGGGCCATCGCACGCTTGCGCATCGCGATATTGTGCGACTTCGAACCGGTGAAATAATGAAGGGCAAACGGATACTGCGCATCGTCGACGCCGCGCAGATCGCACTGAATGCCATCGGCCAGCCGGACGCTCGCCTTGGTCGGCCCATGCGCCATCACCGCCGCGATCTGGGGGAGTTTGACAAACGCGTCGAGCACGGCCGGCGGATCGAGCGAGCTGAAAAGCATGTCGAGATCGCCGATCGTTTCGGCACGGCGGCGCAGGCTGCCGCAGATATCCGCCCGGATCACGCGGGGGTCGCGCCGCACGGCGTCGACGATCGGAGCCACCACGCGAAGTGCCCGGTGTTGCAAGATCCGCTCGCCCGCCTTTTCGACGAACGCAATGCCCTCCAGAATCTTGGCCTCGGTTTTGGCACCGAACCCTTTGACTCCAGCGATCTGCCCGGCCGCGCCGGCTGCCCGCAAATCGGCCAGGCTCTCGATCTTGAGCGTATCGTACAACGCCTTGATTTTCTTCGGGCCCAGACCCGGGAATGCGCAAGAGCGCCACCAGGCCAGGTGGGGTGTTCTTGCGCAGCTCATCGTACGAGGGCAACTGCCCGGTCGTGGCGAGCTGCACGATCTTGGCGTGCATCGTCTCGCCAATGCCGGGAACCTCGGCCAAGGTCCCGTCGACGATCATGTCGGTGAGGTCTCCAGGCAGGGTCGACAATGCCTGGGCGGCCGTGTGATAGGCTCGCACGCGGAACGGGTTTTCGCCTCGAAGCTCGAGGAGCGTGCCCATCTCGTCGATGACCTGGGCGATCCGAGCGGTTTCCATGGGTTCTCTCTCGCCTCAAGGTCGTTGATCGCGCCGCGGGATCATTCCCAGGAGCGTTTGGGGCGAATCGAACAAGATCCGCCGTGCGAACTCGAGAGCCTGATCGTGATCGAACTGACCGAGATCCACTCGTTCGGCCAGCACGCGTGCCAGAATCTTTCGCACCATGGTCGCTTTCGCGAACGACCACTCCACGCAGTAAGCATCCGAGAAGAATCCAACCTGTTTACTGGCTGGCAGCATGTCAAGCCGCTCACGCATCACCTGGGCGATCGTGTCGGGAAAGAAGTTGTGCCACCAGTAGCCGGCCAGGCTCAGGTTGGGTAGCTCACGTGCGAGCGTGCACATCGACTGATTCGCATGCCGGCTGGCGAGAAAGCACTGGAACCGGAGCGCCGGGTGGCGGCCGATCAGCTCGGCGACCTGGCCGATCGTCCGCTGCGACAATCGGCTGGCCGTCTCGAACGGCAACGGCTCGGCTCCGAAGCTGAACTGAAAGACAATGTCGCTCGCATGGGCCGACAGAGCGGTGAGAAACGCTTCATTCACATACGACGCATAGCAATCGCGCTCGGCCGGCCCCGCTCTGTCGCGGCGCGCCAGGGCCTTGGTCATCTCATCGTCGGAAATCAGACGGTAGTCGATTTCCGTCGAAAGGTGCGTGGCCGTCGATATGATTCGCCCATAGGGAATGCTCCGCACGTAATGCATCACAGCGGCGTGCACATCGTCGAGTGATCGGATCGTCCGCTCTGTCGCCGGCCGGGTGCCCTGACCGATCGGCGCGGGGCTCTCGGGCGATTTGCCCCAGCAGCGCTCGAGCTCGTAGAGGGCCGTGTCAAACTCGCCCCATTGAGTACGCGTGAAGAAGCCCCATTCGAGGGCATACTGCAGGCGGTCGTCGTCGAGGCCGGCCTCGCGCCGCGCCAGCTCGGTGCCGGTGCGCATGATGCGTGGCCGGTCGAGAATCGCGTGGGCCCAGGCGCGGTCGTCGGCTCGCTCGCGGATCATGGCGTCGAGCCGCTTCCAGTTCGCGGCCGTGATCGGCTCGGTCCAGCCGTAAAGCTCGCCAAGAATGATCCGAACGCCCCAGAATGAGCTGGTGTTCTGGACGTGCGCGAGAAAGGGCATCGCATCTTGCAAGCGCGCGTGAGCCTCATCGACCGACGGCCAGCCCGGGATATTGTGTCAGCCGGGCACCCGACGGACACCCCGCCGCGTAGAGATCGCTGACGACCATATGATAGAGCAAAATGTCGTGCAGGCCGCGCGCGGCCAGCTTGCCGCCGACCAGGTGCGTGTGGATGTCGAGAATGGGCACCTCGGCGAGGGCTGACTCGAGTTCCCGGATCATGGCGATCACGCTCCTTGCAGCTTTCGCTCTCACTTCATAACGATGCCAGCCACTCTCTCATCGCCGCCGGATCTTCGCCGAACATCAACGAGCCAGGGACGATCCAGTCGGCACCGGCCTGGTGAATGGCGGGGACCGTGTTGCGGCGGATGCCGCCGTCGATCTGAATCTCGACGTGGGCCGAGTACTTCTCGATCTCGTTGCGCGGCGTCCTGGATCTTGTCGAAGATCGTCGGTTCCATCGACGTTCCCTTCGTGCCCATCGGCGTTCCCACGATCGTCACCTGATCGATGATGTGCCAGTAGGGCCGGAGCAGGCCGACCGGTTCGGTCACGAGCAGCGAGATCCCCACGAACTTGCCCAGGTCCTTCACTTGCTTGATCGCGGTACCCGGATCAGCCAGCGAGTCGAAACAAAAGATCACGCCGTCGGCACCCGCGTCGATGAACGGGTCGACCCAGGCCGACGGTTCGGTCGTCATCAGATGGACTTCAAAAGGCTTGCTCGTATGCTTACGGATCGCCTTCACCAGGTCGGGAAAGAAGAGCATGCTCGGCACGTAATGGCCGTCGGCGACGTCGAGGTGAAATCGCTCCGAATAGGCATCGACGCGCTTGATTTCCGCGGCCAGGTTGGCCAGGTCGGCCGACCAGAGAGACGTGGAACATTTCAGCATGAGGCTCACCTCGCGATTCAGTGGGTCGTTCGATTAACAGTGATCGTCCGGGATCAGAAAGTCGTCGATCGCCGTCTGAACGCCGGCCGCGTGGAGCTCGAGACCGACCGACTTTGGAGCCACCTCACGCAGCATGGCACCCGGAATCAACCTGGCAAGTGATTGCGCCAGCTCCCACGGATGAATCGGATCCATGCGATTGCCAACGACGAGCGTCCGCAACGACAGTTTGGCGTAGAGTGCGCGATCGGTACAAGGTGTGTCCGTGGCGAGCCGCTCGAGCCGCGCGACACACTCCGCCGCTCGCGGATGCTCGAACTGGCCGACCAGCGATTTCGCGCAATCGGGCGACTCGCGTTCCATGGCTTGAAAGGCGTCGGTGGCGCGAAATCGCGCGAGCCCCTCGCGTGGGCCATACTCGCGAATCATCCGCGCGATGGTCTGGTAACGAGTGACGTTGTCGGGGAGGGGATGATCGATCCAGGCTGGCCGCACGAGCACCAGGCCGAGGACACGTGCGGGATACCGGAGCGCCGCATTCACGGCAACGGCTGCGCCGAGCGAGATGCCTCCGACAAGAGCCCGCTCGATCCGGAGGTGATCGAGCAGCGCCACCAGATCGTCGGCAAACTCGGCGATGGTCCATTTCTCGATGTCGCCGAGCGGCCACGTCTCACCATGCGCCCGCATGTCAAAACCGATGAGTCGGACGCCTTCGAGCGCACGATAGAGGCCGAACGGCTGGTTGACGTCGCCCCCCAGGCCGTGCTGGAAGACAAACGGCAGGCCATCGCCTTCGTCGCGGACGTGGTGCCTCAAGCCGTCATGATGGAAGATAGCCATAGCCTCAGCTCCTGTTTGCGGCGCGAGCGATGATGCTGCGAAGAACTCTCGCACTTTCCTTCACCTGCGACTCGCTCAGTCCATGCATGACAAGCGCTCCCGAATACCCGATTTGGTTCAGCCACTGAATATACGGCTCATAAAAACCGTGATAATAAAAGAGTCTCCGGACGACCCGCGGCGTCTCCACGTCGGAACCGTGCTCGCGCTTGAGCCTGCTCAGAGCCACCTCCTCCTTGTAAATCGCAAATCTTGTCGATTCCAAATTGAGGAACTCCTCGGCCGCGGCAGCGTGGTCGATCAAGTTGTCGAATTCCGGGTCCTTGGCGTGTGCAAGCACGATATCCTTACCCAGCCATTCGAAGGCTTCGTCAAGAATTTCCGCAAATCGCGAACGCTCGCCCGGACGAAGCAGGTTTGCCGGATCAATAACGAGCTTGAGCCACGGCGAGTTGATTTCGTCGAGTAAGCGGCGCGCCCTCATGGTCGAGCTGACCACATTGTGAATTTCTGGTTCAAAGGCCAGCGTGATTTCGTGTCGATCCGCGATTTGCACCGCTCGTCGGACCGAGTTCACGAGCGTTTCCCAGGTACTGCGGCGCACGTTGTCGGGGTGCGATTTCCACATGTCGTTCGGGTCAAGCGTACCCGTACACAGTGTGATGATCCGGGTATCGAGCCACCGACACGCTCCGGCCAGGATGTCGAGGCGCCGGAGGTTCTCGTCCAATCGGTCCGCGTCGGGATCGCAGAGATTGAACGTGCCCGAAATCGCGGCCATGGCCAAGCCACGGGCCTTGACGGCACGTGCGATCGCGACACAAAGATCTTTCTCAATCCGGTCAGGCAGGGTGGGCAGTCCCATACACGACATGTTGAATTGCACATGCGTCAAATCATGATCCGCCGCAGAGTCGAGCGTGTCCTCAAGCGTCGCTCGCGGAAACGTCTTGGCGAAAATACCCAGCTCCATCACACTTCTCCGCTCGCATCGGCGAGCTGCACGTAATCCGCGGTCTCGACCGATCGCGCAATGGCGACCATCGCCTGCACGGCTGCCAGGCCGTCGTCGAGGCTGGCCCCTTTTTGCGGCTATGCCGTCGAGAATGGTCGCCGCGAACCCTTCGATCTGAAGCTTGTATGTAAACGCATCCTCGCCCAGGACCCGGTGGAACTGGCGGTCGCGGGTCGAGAAACACTCGACGTCGCTCGACTTGTGAAACCAGGGCAAATGCACCCGACCGGTCACGCTTCCTTCTTCACCTTGAATTTGAAATCCTTCTTGAAAGTCGCCGCGCACCGGTATTTGCAGATCGAAATGCCCGAGTGATCCATCGGCGAAATCGGCCGCGATGAACCAGCAGTAGGATCCAAACCGCTCGAGCAGCCGCGCGCGCAGCCCCTTGATCGGGCCGCCGAGAAAGCGCGCCGTATCGACCAGATGGCTGCCGTGCGTCAGAAGATAGTAACGCCGGCGGTCCGCCTTGGGATCGCCTTGCGGCGCCGGGCCTGGGCACTCGTGAGCGGAATCGGCTGCAGGTTGTCGGTCATCGTGTATCGATACACCGAGTCGTAATACCACGATTTGAAGGCGATCCGCTGACCCATTTCCTTCGTGATGAAATCGTGCGCGAAGGCGATGCCGGGATCGAACCGGCGATTGTTGCCGACCTGAACGATCAGATTCGCCGCCGCGGCGCGATCGCGCAGCTCGCGGCATGGCTCGACGGCCGTTCCGAGCGGTTTCTCGACGAGCACGTGCTTGCCGGCGGCAATCGCCTTGAGCGCGGCCGGCACGTGAAACTGGTCGGCGATCGCGATGATCACGGCTTCGACCCTGGGATCATCGAGCATCGCGTCGTAATCGGTGTAGGCGACCGTCGGCTGATGGATGGCCTGCATTCGTCGCGCAGATCGTCGGCCAGGTCGCAGATCGCGTAGAGCTCGGCATTCCTCGCCTTGCGGCAGGCATCCATGTGCGCGAACTGGGCAATCGGGCCACAGCCGAGGATGCCAATTCGCAATAATCGCTCGTCTTTGGTCATGACGCGATCTTCCCTGGATACCGCTGCGCGCAGCGCTTCGCTGAGGGCTGTCAGATTCTTGCGCTTTGCCAGTGACGCCAGCGCCGCCAGGTGCTCGTCGATCGGTGTCTCCTTGAGATCGCCGGACCGATGAATCTCGATCGCTTGAAGCATGGCTTCGAGGCCGATCCGCGGGTCGGGCTTGCCGTTTTTGTCCTTGATGGTGTTGATGGCGGACCCGGCCAAAAAGAGCACGTTCTGGGCGATCCCCTTCGACTCCAGATCTTGCAAATTGAGAATCAAATTTCCTTGATCGAGCGCTCCGGCGCGGGTGATCATCGTCGGATTGATGCCGTCGACGGGCCGTGTCAGTGCGTCTTCCGAGGCGATCCATTCGGCGCCATACGGACGGATATACGGCGAGCCCGGCCGCACCGGGGCCGTCTGGCGAAAATCGATGCCGTCAAGCCGCGCGAGGAAGTCGATCACCTCGCGCCAGATGCCGCGCGTTTTTGTGCCGATTCCGGCATTGTGACCGTAGATCGCGGGCGGGCTGGCCAGGTGTTTGGTCGCGTCGCGAACCATCCGCACCGTGCCGCCCGCATAGGTTTCGCTGAACATCACGCCCGAGGCGCCGGCGTCGAGCACCGCGTGAACCAGGTCGACGATCTGGTCGGGGCCGGCCGAGACATGGGGCGAATAAATCAAGCCCAGACCCCCACGCTGGTCGCGCACACGCTCGATGGCCGCGATGGCGCGCCGCGTGCGCTCGGCGACCGGCGAATAGTCGAGGTCGGGATAGAGATCCTCGTCTTCCTTGATGAACATCAAGAGCGGGCTGCCCGCGACTTCGCCGACCAGTCGCTCGACGTCCGCCGGCGTGATGCCGGCCGTCGGCTTCAGGATGGTTCCAAATGCCGGCTGGTCGAGTGCAAACCCCGTCTTCCTGCGGATGTTGACCGGTCCATACGCTGGACCAGGAAACGTGCGGATGACCTCGTCGGGAATCTGGATCGAGATCAGCCGCGCATCCTGGTTTTCAAACATATCGAAAATCACGGCGCCGGCGAGCGTGTGCAGCAAGTCGCACGACGTGACGCGGCCGTCGGGATGCCGCATCATCTTGAGCGGGAACGCGACGTGGAGTAACCCGATGCGGCCTGACGCGTCGAAGGCATCGACACCGGCCTGACGCGCCGAGCATTGTTCGAGCAACGAGCCCTTTGGCGGATGCTTCACGCCGCTCGTGGCGTGGTAGCTGATCTCCTCGACGGCATGGGCGAGATCGCCAGTGCGAAAGGCGAAGTAATATGTGGCCACCACGTGGTCGGGCACGCGGGGAGGGGGGTTATTCCCCAGCCGATCGGCGACGATCTTCCTCAAGAGGTCTTCGCGCCTGTCAAAGTCATCCCAGAGGGGACCCAGCGTCTCGGATTTCAGGAAATTCATGTCTGCCCTTAATCAATCAATAATGCGTAATTTGATATCGCGATACCAGCAATTGCTTCCGTGATCTTGCAGACCGATGTAGCCCTGCCGCGGGTGGTCCTTGTAGGCAATGTCGAACTTGTGCGGCGATCCGTCGGGACGCTTGTTTTTTTCGGTCCAGGCGTCGAGGTCCATGCGGGTGACGGGTTTGCCATTGACCCGCACGTCGATCACGTTGCGGTCGCATGTGATCACCATGTGGTTCCACTCACCGACTGGCTTCATGGCGTTGGTGCCTGGCTTGACCAGGTCGTAGATGGCGCCCGTGTCGTGATAGCTCGCGCCGTGGGTATCGTCGATCGCGATCTCAATGCCGTTGAAGCCGACGTCCAGGCCGGGGCGCGGAGTCAGCGGAAAGGTGCGAACGAAGACGCCACTGTTGCACCGCGGGCTGATCTTGAAATCGAGCGCCAGCATGAAATTGCGCAAGGGCTTTTCGTAGACCAGCATGTAATCGCAAGGGTGAGGATTGAGGGCACCATCCTGCACGTGCGATCGCGGCAAGGGCTTGCCCTTGGGCGACATCCAGCCATGTGTTGTTCGTCCATCGAAGATGAGCTGCCATCCCTGGGCCTTTTCGCGCTCGGTGAGGGCGGTTCCATCGTCACCGGCCCCGATGAGAGCCGGCGTGAGCGCGAGAAACATCAAGACGAGCGCACGGCGGACGTGCATGATGGAGCCTCTCTTGGTTTGGCGGTCTCAGCTCGGTTGGGAGGATTCATTCGCTTCTTGCCCCGACGGAGGATGATGCTCGTGGAGCAGGTGCGGAGCTTTCCTCGGGCGAAGCAGACCACGGGTCAACACGCGGGGTGATTTCGTTGAATCAAGGTCCGTTCTTATTTATCTCAAAGCATGATTTAAAGCGTCCAGCCCGACCGATATTCACAATGGACGTGATGGTTGAGCTCGGGACTGTTTGTCACTTTCATGTTCGCGGCGTCCCATTCGAGGCGCTGGCCGGGTGCTCGCAGCGCGAGAATTCCCAGGAGCATCGTCTCGGTCAGCGGGCCGGCATAATCGAAGTTCGACATGGGTCGCGGGCCGCCCTTGCAGGCCGCTATCCATTCCTCATAGTGACCAGGTGAGCGTTTCATCGTCCGGGGAACGTGCGCGGCCGCTTCATGCAGCGCGTGCGGCAAGAGCCGGGGCATCCCGCCGTGCGAGCTGTGAAACATCTTGCCCTTGCTGCCGATATACAGGGCCCCGTTGCCATCGAGGCGTTCGCCGGGCGCCATTTCCGGCGGGTCGGGGGGCATCAGGCCCCCTTCGTACCAGGTCATTCTTACCGGCGGCAGGTCGCCCCGCGCTGGAAATTCGAAGACGATCAACGACGCGATCGGATAAGTCTCGAAGTTCATCTTGCCCCCGTCCAGCACCGTGCCATCGATGGTCGAGCGGGCCTCGACAAATCGGGGAGCGCCCAGGTTGAGGGCCCACACCGGGTGATCGATGATGTGGCACCCCATATCGCCCAGGGCGCCCGTGCCGAAGTCGCGCCAGCCGCGCCATTTGACGGGCAGGTAGGCGGGGTGATAGGGCCGTTCCCGCACGGGGCCAAGCCACAAGTTCCAGTCAAGCGTCGATGGTGCGGGCGGCGTTTCGGGCGGCCGGCCGATCCCTTGCTTCCAGAGCAGACCGGCCCGGTCCGACCAGACATGAACCTCGCGGACTTCGCCGATGATCCCTGCCTGGATCCACTCATTGGTGAGCCGCGCACCTTCGGTCGCATGGCCCTGATTGCCCATTTGGGTCGCGACGCCGGCGGCCTGCGCTGCCCTGGCAAGCTCTCGAGCTTCGTGAATCGTATGCGTCATAGGCTTTTGTGTATACACGTGCTTACCCGCGCGGATGGCCGCCATCGAGGCGACCGCGTGAACATGGTCGGGCGTGCCGACGGTCACCGCGTCGATATTCTTGGCCTCCTTATCGATCATCTGGCGAAAGTCTTTGTAGCGGCGTGCCCTGGGGAACCCAGCGAAAGTGCCCGCGGCACGCTCATCGTCGACGTCGCAAAGTGCGACGATGTTGGCGCCCAGGCGTGCCACGGTGGCGATATCGCCGCCTCCCATGCCGCCGACTCCGATTCCGGCCACGTTCACGCGTTCGCTCGGTGCCAGATAGCCCGCGCCGCCCAGCACGTGACGCGGCACGATCGAGAACGCGAACGCGGCGCCCGCCGCGGAAGTCAGAAACGTGCGCCGCGAGTCTTGGGGTGGCGTGGCCACGGGCGCCGGCAGTGCCGCACCATGGTCGATCGGGCCGTTGTCGCCATTGTCAAACATCGTCGGTGCTCCTTCGTCGCGCTAAATGCGGGTCGTCTCGCTGTGTTCGGCGTTTCCAGGAATCGCGAGCCAAACGCGTTCTCGACTGTGCAAAACCCAGGCATCTTCAAGCCAGGATCCCGTTTACGACCTTGCATGGCTCGACGCCCGTCAACTTGGCGTCGAGGCCCTGGAACTTCACGGTGAATCGCTCGTGGTCGATGCCCAGCAAACGCAGCATCGTGGCATGAAGATCGTGCACGGTCACAACGTCTTTCACGGCGGCGTAACCGAGGTCGTCGGTTTCGCCGTAATTGAGCCCGCGCTTGACGCCGCCACCGGCCAGCCAGATCGAGAACCCTTTATTGTGATGATCACGGCCGTCGCCGGCCTGTGACATCGGCGTACGGCCGAACTCACCGGCCCAGACGACCAGGGTGTCTTCGAGCATGCCCCGTTGCTTGAGATCCTTGATCAGCGCTGCACATGCTCGATCGATTTCAGCGGCTTTCTGCTCGATGCCGGTCTTCACGCCGCTATGATGGTCCCAATCCTTGTGATAAAGCTGAATGAAGCGCACGCCACGCTCCGCCAGGCGGCGTGCCAGCAAACAGTTTGACGCAAACGAGCCATCGCCGGGCGTGCAACCGTAGAGTCTCGAATGTCCGCGGTGATTCATTGCTGACGTCGGTTAGCTCCGGCACGCTGACCTGCATGCGGAAGGCCATCTCGTACTGGGCAATACGAGTGGCGATCTCGGGGTCGTCGACAATGGCGTCGAAACGTGCGTTGATCGCGTTGACCGACTGGACGACCCGGCGTTGCATGTCCCGATCGACGCCCGACGGGCTACTCAGATAAAGTACCGGGTCGCCCTTGCCGCGCAAGTGGACACCCTGGTAGCGGCTCGACAAGAACCCCGACGACCACTGGCGCGCCGCGATTGGCTGGTTCTGTCCCCCCTGGCCCAGCGAGGTCAGCACCACGAAGCCAGGGAGGTCGTCGGCGTCGGTCCCCAAACCGTAAATCGCCCAGGCCCCCATCGACGGCCTGCCGGCGATTTGCGATCCGGTATTCATGAACATGTGAGCTGGATCGTGATTGATGGCCTCGGTCGTCATCGAGCGGATGATGCAGAGCTCGTCAGCGACCGAGCCAGTTTGCTGAAAGAGGCTGCAAATCTCCGAACCGGCGCGGCCAAAGCGCTCGAATTTCGTCTGCGGTCCAAAGCAGACGAGCTTCGCCCCCTGAAGCTGGGCGATCTGCTGGCCCTTGGTCATGCTTTCGGGCATCGCCTTGCCGTGCATCCGCGCCAGAACAGGCTTGTAGTCAAAGGTCTCCAGGTGCGAGGGACCCCCGGCCATCGTCATCCAGATCACGCGCTTCGCCCGCGGCGTGAGATGGAGCGAGGCCAGGACGCCGCGGCTGCTGCTCGGGGTCGCCGCCGCGGCGAAAATCCGCGGGTTCAAGAGCGATCCCAGGGCGACCGTGCCCAGGCCCATGGTCGTGCGTGAGAGAAACGTGCGGCGATTCAGCCGCGACTCCCAGGCGTTCATCGAGGAATCCATTAATTTAGCACCTTTAATTTCGGGTGATGGTTTCGTGGAGGTTGAGGATCACTCGCGCCACATTGGTCCAGGCTGCCAGCTCGCCCGGGTCGACGCCGTTGGCCGAAGGCGCGAGGCCCGCCGAAACGAGGGCCGCGGCGGCTTGCGGGTCTCGGGCATAGTGCGAGCGGCTCTCTTCGAGGAGCGATCCCATCTCGGCGATTTCCTCTTGCCGCGGAGCGCGTTGCAAGGCCTGCTGCCATCCCCAGGCGATCCGGTCGGGCGGTCTGTCATGCCCCCCTCGACGATCATCCTGGCGGCGAAGACTCGTGCGGCCTCGACGTACGTCGGGTCGTTCAAGAGCACCAGGGCCTGCTGAGGAATGTTCGACCGGCTGCGCTCGGCCACGCATTCTTCCCGACTCGGGGCGTCGAACGCCAGCATGCTCGGGTGCAGAAAGGATCGCTGCCACCAGGTGTAAAGACCGCGGCGATACTCGTTCGCCCCGGCGTCGGCAGCGTACTGCGCGCGGCGGAAAATTGAGGTTTTCCCAGTAGCCTTCCGGCTGATACGGTTTCACGCTCGGTCCGCCGATCTTCGTGACGAGCAGACCCGAGACGGCCAGGGCGTTGTCGCGAACCAGTTCGGCGTCGAGGCGGAACCGGCTCTGGCGGGCGAGATAGCGGTTGCTGGGATCGCGCCAGCGCTTCCTTGGAAACCGTTGACGCCTGCCGGTAGGTGCGGCTGGTGACGATCGCCCGCACCATCTCCTTGACGTTCCAGCCTTGGTCCATGAATTCGCAGGCAAGCCAGTCGAGCAGCTCGGGATGGTCGGGCCATTCGCCCTGCGAGCCCAGGTCATCGAGCGTGCGCGACAAGCCGGCGCCGAAAAACTGCTTCCATAATCGGTTCATGAAGACGCGCGCCGTGAGCGGGTTGTCGCGTGAGGCGATCCAGCGCGCCAGCTCGAGACGGGTGAGCCGTCCCTGCGTGTTCCCCGCAGTTTTCGCCAGGGCCCGCGGAAAAAGCGGCGAAACGATCGCGCCGGTCTCGTCCATCCAGTTGCCGCGCGGCAAGACCCGTACCACGTCCGGCGTGCTTTTCGCTATTGAAATCAAACACCGAGGCAAGGTGGCGTCATAAGCGGCCAGAGCCGCCTCGGCAGCCTTGAGCCGCGCTGCGCGCCGCCTTTCTCGGAAGCGGACGCATTTCCTGACTGTTGCTTGGCGACGGCGACGGCGGCCTCCAGCCGCGCGCGCTCCCTGGCCTTGCTCTCGTTGAGGATCAGCATTCCCGGCTCACGCACCCGATGACCGGCTCTTGTATATCGCTGAAGAACGCGCCGAGAGCATAAAACTCGCGGGTGGGGAACGGATCAAACTTGTGGTCGTGGCACTGGCAGCAGCCGAGCGTCTGGCCGAGCCAGACGGTGCCCACCGCGCGCACGCGGTCGGCCATCATGCGAGCGAGATAGTCCTTGGGCTGCGCTCCTCCCTCCTCGGTCGTCAGCAGCAGGCGATTGAAACATGAGCCTATTTTTTGGCTTTGCGTCGCGTTCGGGAGCAGGTCGCCGGCGAGCTGTTCGATGGTGAACTGGTCGAATGGCATGTTGCGGTTGAACGCAGCGATCACATAGTCGCGAAACGGCCAAACATTGCGTGCAGTATCTGAGTGATAGCCGATCGTGTCGGCATAACGCACCACGTCGAGCCACGGCTTCGCCATCTGCTCGCCGAAATGCGGTGACGCGAGCAACGCGTCGACCAGCTTCTCATAAGCATAAAGAGATTCATCGCGGAGGAATGCGGCCACGACTTCCGGCTTCGGCGGAAGGGCCACGAGATCGAATGAGAGCCGCCGCGCCAGGGTGCGCCGGTCGGCCTCGTGCGAAAACTTCATTCTGGCGAGGCGAAGACGCTGCTCCACCAGCAAATCGATGGCATGACTGGCGGCCGTGGACTTGACCGGCGGCGTATAGGCCCAGTGCCCCTGGTAGACGGCTCCTTGAGCGACCCAGCGCTTGAGGATCTCTTTTTCCGCGGCAGTGAGTTTCTTCCGCGAGCTGGGGGGCGGCATGACCTCCTTGGGATCATCACTGACAATCCGTGCGATCATTTCGCTCTCGTCGCAATTGCCGGCGACGATGGCGCCTTTGGCCACCGCCTGAGCGCGATCATCGAGCCGCAGGTCGGCCTTCCGCTGATTCTTATCGGGCCCGTGGCAAGCGAAGCAGTTCTCCGAAAGGATCGGCCGGATGTCGCGGTTGAAGAGGATCGCGTCGTCTGCGTGCAGTGGCGCGACAAGACGGGCGGCCGCCGTCGCAGCCAAAAGGCAAGCAAGAAGAAATGCCTCGCGATCACGGCGGTACGGGCTCATCTTCACGGTGCGTCGAACGATCATTAATCAGAACTCCGGATCCGCGGATCTCCCGTCCCCGACGAGGGAAAGCATGGCCGGGCCGGGAGATCAAAGGGAGAGACTGCCCATCGAATCATCAATCATCAGGAACTACGACTCGCCCGGCAGGTGTCTTCTGTTACATCGGGGCCATGCCGGGCTTCACGGCGGTGGGTCCTTCCCCCAGGGACTTGATGGAGTCGAGGTCCGGCTGCGATGTCTAGCCATCCTCGGTACAGCCGCTGATGGCGCAGGCAACAAAGGCGCATGCAATCAAACCACTATCGTACCTCATTGAGCATTATCTCCTTTACGGGGCTGAGAAGAAAGGCGATCGGTGTCGACGATCGTCGCCTGTGGTCGGCGATCAGCAGGCATCCGAGCTAATGACTTCGGATTCGGCCCATATTCCGAGTGCCAACCATGACGCCGTGCCGGCCTAGTCTTTCATGAAATGGACGTAGCCATTGCTGAGGGCAACCTTCACCTCGCCGAGGTGGTTGCTGTTGGAAGTGATGGGGATGTCGATGCCGGCGCACTGACGGCAGGCCTGCGGATTGCCAGTGGTCGGCGAGCACGTCGTGCCGTTGGGACTATTGAATCGGTTGTCGGCAAAAGTGATCGAGCCGATGCCACGTTAAATCCGGTTGCCGATCCACAGCACTATGAATCTTGCCGACTATCCGGATGGCCCGCGGAAATGCCGGCGGGCGTCGAGCGGCAGGTCAACGCCGCCGATTCAACCCGACGCATGACACCACCGGACGCGACCCGTCGAAAAATGATATCTCCAGGTGGCGAAAACCCGTGAGACCGGAGTCAATTCTTGCTTCAGCATTCGATCGAAAAACGGCGCCGGAGCAGCATCGGCACACGCTCACCGACAGAATCGGCGGCCGACGAAAACGCTGGTCCCGATCAGGACGGCCGCCAGCCCCGAGACGATCGAGCCCGGTTCGGGAATCGAGGCCGCCGAAATCATCACCGTGCCTGACGTGCTGGCGAACGGAATAGAAGACGTCTCGTTGTTGTTCGAATTCAGCACGTCGAAATAGGTCGACGCATCGCCGCTGTTAGAACCTGTTCCGGAAATCGGAGCGAGGTCGAGTTTGAACGAATCACCCGTTTGCGGGTCGAGCTGGGTCAGTGTGGTGATCGGCAAGATCGCAAGCAAGTACGTCTGGCCCACGCCGATCGACACCGTGTTGCCGTCCGCGGTCGAATCGGTTGCGATGAACGTGTCGTTACTGTAGATCGTTTGCGCTGGGCCTCCGACGAATGGGGGCGGAAGCGCCGCGATGCTATTGTTCACGAAGATGTAATCAGGATCTGAAAGATAGCCTAGTTGCTGAGGCGTCGGGGAAGAAAATGCGAGCTGAGTTAATGTACCGTTCATCGGGGCGATCACGAGCTGAATTGCATAATCGTTAATCGCAACGGCTGAACTGCCCGCATTGATAACGTCCACTTCGACTGACCCGTTGCCGCCGGCGGTTATCGTCGAGCTTCCTATCTCGACCACCAATCCGGCTCGCGTGGGAGTAACGGCCACGAGCGTTAAGATCGCAAAAAAGCCACCGACGCATAATTTTCTCATCATAGAAAGTCTCCTGGATAGATCACGGTGCCTGGTTGTTATTACATCCGGGGCCGGTCTACCCGAGCGCGAGGCCCGCTCCCAATTTCCGCCCCTTCGACCGCGTGGCCAATGTCAAGTCGATCACCGTGACGGAACCGGCGCCGGTCACGTCGGCGGAAAGCGGCGTCCAACCCATGGGTGACGACTCGTTGACGCTCGCCGCGATCGCGTTCAGGTCGGTCGCGTCGACGATCCCGTCGCCGTCGACGTCGCCCAGTAGCCGGTAGAAGTGATGCACGGCGACCAGGCCGCTCGGCAGTTTGATGTCAACTTCGTAATAGCCGTCGGCGGCCGTCGTGCTGGGGATGCCGCCAATGCCCCCGGCGCCGAAGTCAATCTCGATGGCGTGGTCGATGACGTCGACGATCGTGGGGCCCGAAAGTGCAACAGCGGTCTTGCTTGAAAGGTCGCCGTTCAAGTCATACTTGTAGATCAGAATATCCGGCGCGGCCGTAGCAATCGAATTGACGATCGACGTCGAGCTCGCCGCCACTCTGGACGTCGCTCTCGTTAAAACCGATGTCAAGATAGCGGACAAACGACCGGCTGGCACTGGCGTGCTCGACCGTGAAACTGGTGGCTTGAAGCGCGTCGGGCACGGCAAAGGTCTGGTTGGCGAAGGTCGCATTCGGGCTCGACGAGGCTCTTTGAAGGTTGCCGGCGGAGTCGAGTCCGATGCTGAAAAAAGCGTAGGTGTGCGATTTGCCATCGGTGAGTCCCTGGTATGTCACTGTCGAATGATAGGTCCCATCGGTGCCCGGCGAACCGGCCGGGATAGCGTAGGGACCGACCTCCTGGTAAGCACCGCCGTCGATCGAGACAAACAGCTCAAAATAGGTCAGCAGTCCGCCGCCGGGATCGCTGCCGGCGAGGTTGAGCGTGAAGGTTCCGGTTGAAGGATTCACCGTGCTTGCGTTCGGCCCCGTCGTGCCGTCGACCGTGGTCACGGGCGGCGTGAGGTCGGGCACGTAGGTGCTGGCCGCGATTGCCGGCTTTTTGCTTTCCGTATTGCCGGCCAGGTCGTGGGAGATGCTGTAGAACGCATACGTCGTATTGCTCTGCCCGGTGAAGCTGGCTGTCGGGCTGTTCGCCGGCACGTTCGTCCAGAAGCTCCATGTGCCGCCGTTGGTTGATGAGTAAATGTCAAAAGAAGCAACGCCCGCGGCGGGAGAGCCGAAATCAAGGCCGGTGGCCGTCACCGGGAAGACCAGCGTGGCCTGGCGCGGCGGCAGCGGGCTAATTGTGCTTGTAGGGGCCGTCGTATCGATGAGGCATTGGGTCGAGAGCGAGCCGGTTCCGGTGACACTGTTTTGGCCTCGGATGTCGGCAGAGTTGACCGTCAATGTATAGTCGCCCTGCGCGGTGGTGAGACTCGACAGACCGTTGATCTGGTAGGTTGAGCCCGAGACCGAGCTCACGGTGACGCCGCCGTTGATCAAGTTCGGTCCGCCGTTGTCGGTGAGCTCCAGCGCGCCACCGGTGAAGGTAGCAAGTTCGATCGGCTCGCTGAAGGTGACGTCCACGCTCGCGACCGAAGTGTTGCGCGGGTTTGGAGACACGGAAGTGATCGAAGTCACGGTCAATGGAGTGCTGACGACAGTCATGCTAACGGGGGCCGAGTTACTTAGCAAATAGCGCAAATTGCCCGTGTAAAAGGCGATCAGGTTGTTGATGCCGAGAGGAAGCGCGGTCGTTGAGAAGGTCGCCGTGCCGCCGGACAGAGTGGCCGGTCCAAGCGTCGTGCCGGTCGTCTCGTCGAGGTAGTAGACCGAGCCGGAGGGGGCGGGGTCGCCAGGATAATCCGGCCAGACAGTCGTGGTAAGCGTGACATTTTGGCCGAACGACGACGGCTCGAGCGGGCCTACAAGCGTTGTAAAGCTGAGCTCGGTTGCTGTCTGTATCGTCCCGTTCACCGTAAAGGTGTCACCAACCGTCGAGACGGAAGTCGCGGTCGCGTTCTGGATGAATTGCGTATCCGTGGAGATATCGATCTTGTCGTCGCCGGGAGAGCTTGTGGTTCCCAGGTCAAGGGTGCCGCCGGTGATCGAGAAGGCGGCTTCGCCCGTGACGGGCGAAGCGTCGATCGTGCTGTCTCGCACCGTCAACGACCCGCCGGTGACCAGAATCGTGGGCGCGCTCGTGGCGTTGGTGGCGAGCACATTGTCGAGCGTCACGATGCCACCCGTCACGATCAGGGCCGGCGACCCGCCGACCAGGGTGCCATCTTGGATCACGACGTCGATGCCCGCGGGAGCGTTCAATGTCGTGTCTGCTTGATAAGTCTGGCCGCCTAGATCGACGGTCACGGTGACTGACGATTCAGCCTGGCTGGACAGGCCGTTAATCGCCGCGATGACCGAAACGAGCTCGACTCAGACTCGTCACCTGCAGCAAGACGGACGGCCGTGACGTGCCGGACGGGAGGCTCTGGAGTTCGGATACAGCCTGCTGGACGGCAGTCTGTGTGGCGGCCGCACTGCCGCCGATGGGAATGTTGATAGTCGACTCCGCGCCGGTTGCGACGATCTTATCCATGGCAAACTCG
This sequence comes from uncultured Planctomycetota bacterium, assembly GCA_963818265.1. Taxonomy (GTDB): domain Bacteria; phylum Planctomycetota; class Planctomycetia; order Isosphaerales; family Isosphaeraceae; genus CAWFRS01. Next base: position 301,048 of record CAWFRS010000003.1, read on the forward strand.
GACGTGTTGCCACTCGGGTCGGTGGCCGTTGCCGAGATCACTTCTCCCATCAGGTTCGCAGTCGCAAGCGACTTGAAAAAGACCACATTACCGGAGCCATCGGTGCTCACATAGAACGAGCCGACCAACGTCTGGCCTTGACCGTAGCCTGATGGGTCAACGGCCGAGTTGGCGAAGACTTGGATGATGTATGTTTTATTGATGTCGGCTGCAAGTGAGCCGCTGACGATGAGCGTGCCGTTCGCATCAGAGACGTCAGGCACAAACGCCGCCGATGCGAGCACCGGGAAATTCTGGTCGCCGTTGGGAGCGCCGGCAATGATGCCAGTTGTCGGTGACGAGTGATCGAGAGTGACAACGCCCTCACTCCCCAGATCGATGCCCAGGCCGGTGTTGTCATGGATCGAGTTGCCCAGGATCTTGTTTTGAACGGTCGGATCGGTGTTGTCATCACCGACGATCACGCCTTCACCCAGGTTGTCGTCAATAACATTTCCGGCGCCCGCGGCGGTGCCGCCGATCGCGTTGCCCGAGGCGCTCGAATTGATTCCGACACCACCATAATAGTTGAATTGACCAAAGGTTCCACTGGCATTGGCTGTGATTGAATTTCCCACCACGACGTTACCCGACGTGCCCGTACCGTCGAGCATAACTCCATCGTACTCGTTGCCCGAGATGACGTTGGACGCGCCGCTCGCCGTGCCGCCGATCGTGTTACTTTCGGCGCCGTTATCGACCTCGATGCCATTGTAGGCGTTCCCCAGCGTTGCCGCGTCCGCGAGGTCTGTACCGATGTTGTTGCCCTCGACGACGTTACTCGTCGTCGGGTTAATCCCTTGGCCGTCGATTTCGATTCCGTCGTTGGCGTTGGCCTCGATCGTGTTTCCCGCGCCAGCAGCGGTGCCGCCGATCGTATTGCCGGAGGCACCAAAGTCGATATCGACACCATCGCCATGGTTGCCCAGCGCGGCCGTGCCCGTCATGTCGGTCCCGATTGCGTTGCCCGAGACGACGTTGTCTGATGCGCCCGTGCCAAAAATCTCCACGCCGGGTACGAAATATTCGCCGGCTTCTCCATTGGCCGAGATCACGTTGCCGGCTCCAGCGGCGGTACCGCCGATCGTGTTGTCGCTGCTGCTCACAAAAACCCCGGCGACAACATTGCCGACCGCGACCATACCGGTATAGTCGGTGCCAATGTCATTGCCGGCGACAACGTTGCCGCTTGTGCCCGCGCTTTGCAGATACACGCCGTACTGGTTGCCGGAGATCACGTTGCCGGCCACGGTCGCGGTGCCGCCGATTGTGTTGTCGGTGGCGCCATCATAAAGATTGATACCGTTGCCATTCCCAAGCGGGTCGCTTCCCGTGGCGTCGGTGCCGATATAGTCTCCTTCAACGAGGTTGCCCGAAGCGCTACCGGACACGCCGCCAAAGTTCGCGTTTGGGTCGAAAAACACGCCGTCGTTGCCATTGCCGGAGATCACATTTCGGGTCGCCGCCGTCGTGCCGCCCACGGTGTTACCGGAACCGTCGATCCAGAGACCTTCCGTGTTGGGTGCGAGGACGCCGGCCACTGTCAGTCCGATCTCGTTTCCGACGATCTGATTGTCGGACGAGTCGATCTGGATGCCTTCGTACCAATCCGTGATGTCGAGCGCCTCGATCGTGCTGCCGGCCGAGCCAGCGGCAAGCCATACGCCAATGCCACTGGTGATACTGCCGTCGAGCTGGATGATCGGCGTGCCCGTGTACCCTGGCTCGCTCGTCCCGTCGATTACGATTGGCGTTGTGAATGTCGGCAGGTCTGATAGGGGCTCTATCTCGTAAACGCCGTTCGCGTCATTGAAATCGGAATTCGGGATCTCGAACGAGATGGTCTGGACCGTTGAGACGGAATCCGTCTCGGCGTATTCGATTGCCGCGTAAAGTGAGCCGGCACCATAGCTATTGGTATTCGTGACCGCGAGTGGCGAAAGCGGTGCGGCCTGGACCGCGTTCGAGAACTCCGACGTGTTCAAAGTGGGGTAGGTCGCGGAAGCAGTGGCGGTGACGATGTTCTGGCCGCTGGGAAGGGCGCCGAACTCGGCGACGAACGTATTCGTGCCGTACCGCACGGGCATCGCGTCTATCTCGCTCAGGTAAGTCTGGCCCCCAATGGGGAAGCCGTAGCCGTCAGGAAACACCGTGGGACCATTCGCGAAAAACTGGATGACGGTGGGCTCGTTGAGAACATCGCTGTTATATGTACCTGAGACCACGGTCATGTCGGAAGAATAGGCCACCGAAGTGATGACTGGCGCGCTCTCGAACAAGCTGCCCGCTCCGGACCCGGGGCCGGTATAGCCGTTGTCGATCAGGTCGATGCCCGGATTCTCGTTGAGCGGCGTCCCCGACGTATACCCCGAATTACCCCAGATCGAATTGCCCAAAAATGAATTATCAATTCCGGCATATTGAGTATTGTTGTCGACGACAACGCGGATTCCGTCTGGCTGGTTGCCCTCGATGAGATTATTGTCGATCTGGTTACGCGGCGAGTCGTCGATGAGAACTCCATTGAATGCGTTGCCATCGCCCGTCTGGTTACCCAGGCTATCGGAACTCATGCCGATCTGGTTGCCCTCGATCAGGTTATCCCCGCTTGAACTCCCGAACCCTGTGATATAAATACCGGGGAAATAGTTGCCGCCGATTATGTTCGCGTCGGCCGCGGTGGTACCGCCTATCGTGTTATCGCTCGAGTCGAGCTCAATTCCGTATGCATTGGCGCGGGTAAGACTCAGAGGCGCGGGCAAAACTCCGATATCGTTTCCCGTGATCGTGACAAACTCAGCGCTTGATACGTCGATTGCGGCGCCCGTGTCGAAATAGGTAATGATGAGCCCCTTGATCGTGCTGAAGTCAGCACCCGGGCCAAAATCAAAACCGTTGGCAACCGTGGATTGATGGCTGGCATCGGAGATTCGTATCAACGGCGTGCCGGCATAACCCGGCTGGCTCGTGCCGTCGATGACCACCGGATTCGTGATCTCGGGCAATGGTTCCGCGTTGATGGTCTGCGCCGAACCGCCATCGACATCGAAGTCGATCACATCGGGGTCGGAAGTTAAGTCACCCGTGTCGGCGTTGACCTTGTCAATGGCCCAGCTCAGGGTGTTCGGTGTCGACCCCAAGCCGTCATCGGTGGTCTGCGTGACATCGATCGGAGGCAAGTTGGAAAGCAGCACGTACGCTTCCAGCACGTCAAGCGAAGGACGGCGGCGAGCGCGGGCTCGGCGCCGCTCGGTAAAGAATATCTGCCTGCGCATCTCTCTCGGTTCGAACATCGCGGCGAACCTCCCAGGGGTTAATTTCGTCTGGCGAGACGCGTGCTCGTCTCATAGTTGTTACTCGCGCACGGCCAAAACCTATGAGACGCGATTACTTTTTTTTTGCTTCGTCGTCGGTTAAGCTTGCGTTCAACAAGCTTGCATTCGGATGATCAATGCAAAAGCCTTTGGCACCTGGAGATCGTCTCCTTGTCCGAAAACGACTCCTCGCGAACCAGCGTCACCTTGCTGCGCCGGCTCCGCCAAGATCCCGCGGACCAGGCGGCCTGGAGCGAATTCGTCGCTCGATATGAGCCCAAGATCTTCCAGTGGTGTCTCGGCTGGCGATTGCAAGAGTTCGACGCGCGTGACGTCACTCAGGATGTGCTCTTGAAACTTCACGGTTTGCTGGCGAAGTTCGCCTACGACCGTTCTCGAAGTTTTCGCGGCTGGTTGAAGACGTTGACACATCATGCCTGGCGCGATCTCGTCGACGACCGAAAGCGCGTGGGCAAGGGCAGCGGTGACAGCCGCATGATTGAACTCTTCGAGAACGTCGAGGCCGCTAACGACCTGGACAAGCACCTCGAAAAGGAATTCCACCGCGAGTTGATGGAGCAGGCGATGATTTTGGTACGACAGCGGGTCGCACCGCGAACCTGGGACGCGTTTCGAATGACCGCGCTCGAGGGATGTGCCGGTGCCATCGCTGCCGACCGCCTCGAGATGAACGTCACGCGTGTCTACACAGCCAAGAGCGAGGTCCAGAAAATGATCCGGGCAGAGATCCGGAAATTGGTAGAGCTTGAATGAACCATTGCCCCGACCGCACTGTGTTGGAACGACTGCTCGCCAATAGCCTGGTGGATGCCGAGCTCGGTGAGCTGGAGTGTCATGTAAGAAATTGCGACTCGTGCCAGCACATTCTGGAAGAATTGACCGATGACACGCAGTGGAAAAAAGATCTGCACGGCGAACTGGCATTGCTCTCCACTGCCACATTACCTCTTGCGGTGGCCGATCCGCTGGGAACAACGGTCGACGCGAGGGATAGGGGCAGTGAGCCCGTGGCGCGGGTCATGCCCTCAGTCCCGGGCTATGACATCGAAGGCGAGTTAGGCCGCGGCGGCATGGGGGTCGTTTACAAAGCGCGCCACGTCCGATTGAACAGGCCTTGCGCTCTCAAGATGATTCTGGCGGGCGCTCATGCCAGTCGCGACGACGTGGCCCGGTTTGTGACCGAGGCCGAGGCGATCGCCCGGCTTCAGCATTCTTCGATCGTCCAGATCCGCCACATCGGGGACACCGACGGATTGCCCTTTCTCGAGCTGGAATTTGTCGCCGGCGGCAGCCTCGACCAGCGTCTCGATGGTACGCCCTGGCCCACCACGCGGGCGGCCCGGCTGGTTGAGCAGGTGACCATGGGGGTTGCCGAGGCCCATCGGCAGGGGATCGTCCACCGCGACTTGAAGCCCTCAAACGTCCTTCTCGCGGACGACGGTACGCCCAAAGTCAGCGACTTCGGCGTCGCCAAGATGCTGGATAGCCAAGCGAGCTTGACGCGCAGCGAATCGATCATGGGCTCGCCCAGCTACATGGCACCCGAGCAGGCGCAGGGGCGGGCCAAGGAGGCCGGCGCGGCCGTCGACATTTATGCAGTGGGTGCGATCCTCTACGAGCTGCTGACCGGACGCCCGCCGTTTCGCGGCACAACCGAACTCGATACTCTGGAGCAAGTCAAGACAACGGAGCCGGTCTCGCCGTCTCGGCTGGTGCCGGGCGTACCGCGTGACATTGAGACGATCTGCCTCAATTGCCTTCAGAAAGAACCCGGCAAGCGCTACGAAAACGTGCAGGCACTCGGTGAAGACCTGCGCCGGTTCCTGGACAGACGGCCGATCGTGGCCCGACGAATCAGCGGCCCGGAACGAGCCTGGCGCTGGTGCCGCCGAAATCGGGTTGTCGCTGCTATGACCGGCGTCGCAGTTGCCGCGATCGTTGTTCTGACTGTCGGATTGACGATGGCGGCCCTGATCTTTCGTGCGCAGCGTGACCAGATCCGTCAGGCCGACCGCAAGACGAACGAAAACCTGATGGAATCGCTGGTGGCTCAGGCCCGCGCCACCCGTCTCAGCCGCCAGGCGGGACAACGTTTCGAGAGCCTCGACGTCCTGGACCGGGCCGCTGGAATTGCGCACGCACTCGCGCTGCCGCCGGAACGGCTTGATCGCATCCGCGATCAGGTGATCGCCTGTTCGGCCCTCGCTGACATGAAAGCGATTGGCCGGGTAATCGAAAAGCCCGCGGATACCTTCGCCTTTTGCTTTGATCGCGCTATGAACCGGTACGCGCTGCGGCTCCAGTCGGGTACGATCCTCGTCCGCCGCGTCGACGACGGCCAAGAAGTCGCACGCTTCAAGGCGCGAGGCGATCGCGACATCTTCGTTTTTACCTTCAGTCCGGACGGTCGCCACCTGGCAACGAACCATTTTCCGGGACTCGCCCTGACGGTCTGGGACGTCGATCGCAACACGATCGCGTTCGAGGAGCCCGAGCCCGTCGCGGCAACGCCCGCCATTTTCAGTCCTGACAGCCGTCAGATCGCCCTCTACCATCGCGACGGCGAGGCTCTTGATCTATGATATTGATACCAAGCGCCGACGCCGGATCCGGTCTGGCCTGGCAGACGCTGTCAAGATGGCGTTTCGCGCCGACGCCCGGCAGATTGCCCTCACGACCCCTGAGCGTCAGCCCAAGTGCCATGTTCTTCAGGTGGAAACCGGCGAGATCGTGCTCACGATTCCGCTCGAAACGGTTTCAAACGTCGCCTGGAGTCCCGACGGCGCCACCTTGGCGACGGCGGGGACACATGAGAAGTTCGACCTCTGGGATGCCCCTTCCGGAATCCACCGGGCACGGCTTGTGGGCTCGCACAACGGCGGCTTGCACGCGACGTTTCATCCGGCGGGTACGCTGCTGGCCAGCAACGGCTGGGAAGGCCGCCTACGACTCTGGGACGCCGTCCTGGGCCGGCCGGTCGTCAGCGTGGCCGGCGATAACACGATAGAGCCCATGTTCAGCCAGGACGGACAGATCGTTGTCGGGTCCGAAGGAGGTTTGACGAGGTACCACGTCGAGCCGGCTCTTGAATACAAAGCACTCGTCCACGTCTCCAGCGAGAGAATGCAGTATTATCGTCCCTCGATCAGGCGCGATAACCGGCTGCTGGCCGTGGGTTCTGATAATGGAGTTGTTCTCTGGGACCTGGTCCAAGGTACCGAGTGCGCCTTCCTGCCGATCGGCGACTCCTGGCACGTCATGTTCGACGCGAATGGCGATCTGCTCACCAGTGCATCGGCGGGGCTCTGGCGCTGGCCGATCCAGCCCGACGTTGACCGAGGTGAGCTCCGCATCGGCCCACCGATCGTCCTGCCTTTCTCGAAAAGCAGCGGACAATTTCATGAGGACCGGACAGGCCGGATCATTGCCGTCGCCAAGAGAACTCACGCCGAGGTCTTGAACTCGGGACGCACGACCCTGGTCGGACTGCCGGACGAAATGCTGAACGACTGCCGATACGTTGCCGTCAGCCCCGATGGGGAATGGCTGGCGACCGGAAGTCATCATTACGGTGCTCACATCTGGCGAGTGAGGGGGGCCAAGAAGATTGCCGAGCTTCGCGTGAATCGCGGCGGGTGGATTGATTTTAGCCCGGATGGGAAATGGCTCGTCACGGGACATCCGCCGTCCAAGCTCTGGTCGACCGGCACCTGGGCACTTGCCCGGGAACTCGGCGGTACGGCACTTTGCTTCTCTCCCGATAGCCGGCTGGTCGTGGTCATGGATGCGAGCCGGATCATCCGCCTGGTCGAGGCGGAATCAGGCCGGGTGATCGCTCGGTTCGAACGGCCCGACCCATCCAACATACTATTCGCGACCTTCAGTCCGGATGGATCACGGCTGGTCCTGGTCCCCGATGACATCCCGGCTGTTTATGTCTGGGACGTGCGGGCGATTCGTCAGCGGCTCGGCGCGATGGGTCTCGACTGGGACGCACCGCCTCTTCCGGACGATGACCCGGCGGCTCCTGCCGTTGCTCCCCTGCCGCGATTCTCGGTCGACCTTGGACTGCCGGGTGGGGCCGTCGATCGGCCGACCGAATCCCCCACGATGGTCCCCGAGCGAACTACTGCGCGATCCGGGATCAATCCCAACCACGACACGGCCGGCGAACACCATGCTTCTGCCTCTAATCAGACCGAAGGCATTCCGGACTTGAAAGAAGCCCTCGAAGTCCTCTTCCGCCGGCGCCCCGATGATACGCTTGTGCGATCGACTCTCGCGGCCTACTGCAACAATACGGCGCGGAGGCTGCTCGACGGGCGTGGCGGCTCACGTCAGGCCGAGCGAGCGCTCGCGCTGGCCCGTCGTGCCGTCGAATTGCTGCCGTCGAACACGGGCACCCGCACTACACTCGGCCTTACCCTTTGCCGCGCACGCCGGTATGCCGAGGCCGTTGTCATCCTCGAACGCCAACCGGCCGCCTCCCGGGACGAATACGAAGCTGTCAAGTTCTTTTTCCTGGCCATGGCGCAGCACCACCTGGGGCGGCGCGACCAGGCTCGCGACTGTCTCGACCGCGCCGTCCGATGCATGGAAGGGGCGAAAGGCCTGCCTGCTGATTCGAGCAAAAGACTCGCCGCGTTTCGCGCTGAAGCCGTGGCCGTGCTGGCCGGCCCGGAGGGCGAACTGCCGGACGATGTGTTCGCGGCGCCAGTGGCACGGCCGCCCACGATGCCGTGATAAACCCGGAGCCGTCGGCCAGGAGATTAAAGGCAGAAGGTTCTATGCAGCATGCATAGCAGTGAACAGCGCGCACAGAAACCGCGACAAGCGGGCATGGAGGCGCCACGCCCTGCCTTGAAACAATGGTCCGGCATGCCGCGCCCTTTGTTATCCAGCGTCCGGCAAAGTTTCCCCCGTCGGCCGGGAAAATGGACGAATTCTCGGCCGGGTCCGTTTTCGTGACAGGTACTGAACCTCCACGGACTCTTATTATTAGTGGCAGAAGCGACCAGCACCAAGACGAGGCCGGCCCAAAGGCGAGGCGTGAGCGGCAAGCTTAGTTTACCTGCGGTCGCTCACCGTGAGGTCGGTTCCGATGGACTCGTTTCGACCTGACTGGAAATCTTGTTTCGTTTCGTTCGCCAGGAGCCGTGTCCCGGATAACGCCGTATGCCCGGTCCTTTATATCGCGACGGTTGACGAACTGGTGTCGGCGCAGTGTTTGATCGCTCGGGAATTATCGGGCTGCACGCCGCGAGACACCCCATCGATGTCGCTCACGGCCGGAGAGCGGCCCGCCTGAGAACTGGCGCACCGCCAGGGCCCGGTTTTCGTCCACCGCACGTTCACGACGCGGACGTTCGTCGTCCGCGCCGCGATGTCGTGTCGCTTTAATTTTGAGTCTATTTTTATGTTCATAATATTTCGCGTCGACGTGGAACTGCGAACGATTTTCGGCCATCGATCCGAACCGGTTGGATCGAAAGGTCGGCCTTCACTCCGCGAGAGGCGTCAGAGAACTTCGTGACTCGATTACAAGCCGGCTCGATCGATCCTGACCCAGGGAACCGGATCACCGCATGCTGTGCCGAGACTGGCCCCCCGATCGCCCGCCGCTCATCGCGGAGCCGTTCACCAGACCCTTGATCCTTGAAGTCGCGTGCCATTTTTCGGGACTCGTTGCGAGCATCATCTGGATGGAGAAAGGTTCACTCTCATGTTTAGCTCACAGAGCCGCCTCAAGAGCCGCACCGGCAGCATCAAACGTCATGCGAGGAAACTCACTCGGGCTCGCCTCAGTCTCGAAGCCCTCGAGGAACGCCGCGTGCCCACAGCAATGCTCCCCGTTGGTGCGGCGCCAACGGGAGCGCCAGCCGCGGAAATGACGTCGACGCCAGCTTATGCTCCTATTCTCCGGCCGGCGACGCCGGTGATCGCCACGATCATGGCTCGATCGGCGAGCGAAATCGATCTGACGTGGAGCTCGTCGGCAGCGCCACCGGTTACCAGGTCGAAGAATCCGCTAACGGTGGTGCTTGGGCCGTGATCGGAAGCACAATCGCGCCGAGCGACGCAGTCACCAATTTGAACCCCGCGACCACTTATTCGTTCGCGGTCGAAGCGACCGGCCCTCACGGCAATTCGAACCCGTCCCAGGCCGCGACGCGCGTTAACTTACCCGGCGGCGCCCACCATACAGGTCGCGTACGAAGGACTGTCCGAGATCGAAATATCGTGGAATCTCCGTGCCGGGTGCCAACGATTACGCCATCCAGGTTGGAAGCGCTTCGCCCGTCATGGTCCCTGCCACCCAGACCAGTTACTGGGCGGTCGGATTGGCCTCCGGCACACCCTTTACATTTATCGTCACGGCTTACGACCTGGCGGGTGGCACTCCATCCGCTTCCGTAACCGGGACAACCTACGCGCAGGCTCCATCTCCTACGGTCATCGCGGTTTCGTCGTCGGAACTTGACCTTCAGTGGAAGCCCGTGTCGGGCTATGCGATCTCGTATCAGGTCTCGGTTGCAACCTACTCCAACGGTAGCTTGCTCGGCCAGCAAACGGAGTCCGTACCCTACAACCCGTTCCTTACCAACTACACTGACAAGCTGACAAGCCTGTCGCCCAGCGACTACTACATCATCACGGTGGGTTCTCACGATGCGGCCGGCACCTCCTGGGCAAGCCCGATGACGGCCAGCACGTCGATGTCAAATCCGGCAGGACTCGCGGCCACTCCGGAATCTCCCTACGACATCTCGCTCAACTGGCAAGGCGTGCCCGACGCAACGGGATACGCAGTCTATTACTCGAGCAACGGCGGCACAACCTGGACCCCCAGCGCAGTCCGTCTCCGCACCTGCCACGGGAGACAGCGTGACCACGTTGAACGCCGCCACGACGTACACGTTCGAGGTCCAGGCGTTCAACTCAGCGATCGCATCAAGCGGGGTATACCAGTCGGCCATGACCTTACCCACGGCGACGACAGTGACAGCCACTGGCGTGTCGGCGTCGGAGATCGATCTAAAGTGGAATCCCGTGCCTGGCGCAACCAGCTATACCGTCGAGCAGGGAACAACCAAAATCGCAACCCTGACCGGCAACAGCAGCACGAGCTACAAGGATACCGGGCTGGCCGCGGGCACGACATATTCATTCACCGTGATCGCTTCGGATGCGTCCGGCGGAACTCTATCGGCACCCGTCAGTACAATCACCTATCCGGCCCTTCCGACCGTGAACATTACGGGCGATTATTCCACGGAAATCGACCTGAATTGGAATTCCGTGCAGGGCGCCACGGGTTACACGATCTATGAGATGCTGTCGCTCAGCTCCTACAAGGTGTTCACCCAGACTGGTAATAGCAATACGACCTTCAAAGCCACTGGCCTGACTCCCGACACGACGTATTACTTCATGGTGGGCGCAAGTGATGCCTCGGGCACGAACCTGTCGTTGAACAATGTCGTGCAAGCGACGACGTTATCTGGCCCGCCGGCCACACTGGGAGTCTTCACATGGCAGCTTTCGGTCACGGCCGGTCAATCGATGGCGGTCACGGTGACGGCTTTCGACCAGTATGGCAAATACAGTGACAGCAACATCAATGTCGAGCTGACGGCCAGTACGGGGCAAAGCTGGACAGTGCCCATTGATGGTGGATCCGGAGACGTCTATGTTAACTTTGCACACGCAGGAACGGTTTCTCTCCAGGCGACGTATGGCTCGATCACGTCGGCCAGCGCTACGGTTACTGTCGATGCGCCGACAATGAGCCTCAACTCGATCTGGACCGGCTACGCGGCGACCCCAGGTTCCGGCGTCACGGCAGTGGGCGGCTCCTGGATTCAACCGTCGGTCTATGGCCCGAACGGTTCGGAAAACTCGATCTGGGTCGGTATCGACGGCTTTGGCGGCAGCACAGTCGAGCAATGTGGCGTCGCCACGACGATGGTCAATGGAACTCCTCAGTCTGTAGCATGGTATGAGTTTTACGGCGATCAGACCCCCAGCAGCCAGAATCCAAACCCGAATCCCAAGGGATCGGACTATTATCAGCAGAATATCTCTCAATCGACTTTCCCCGTCAGACCTGGCGACATCATTTCCGCGTCGGTGTCCCTGGTGCCTGGCACAACACGCGAATTTCTGTTCCAGATGACCGACCAGCCTGTCGACGGCGCCAAAACGGAGGTGTTTTCGACCCTCCAGACCATGCAATATGTCACTCCAGCGCGATCAACGGTCGAATGGATCGTGGAGAATCCCAACAATGGCGCACGACAGCTCGCCGGCTTCAGCTCGATGCGTATCACCGGAGCATGGGCGACCGTGGACTCGACGACGAGCGACATCAATCAACTATCGAACCTGGTCAACATCCCGATGGGATCGGGAACGACCGCCTTCACCTCGGTGTCGAATCCGCCCGAGGTCGACTACGGAGTCGGCTATACCGAACCCGCAAGCGGGACGTGGAGACTCCAGCTTCTATGTCTACTACAACACGTCCGTAGTCAGCAATGTCGTGGTCGAGAATGGAGCAACATCCGGGACAGGATCGAACCGCACCGGAACGCCGGTGGTCGCGACCTTTGATAATGGAACGGCCCAGTCAACGCAAGCCATGGGCGCCTTGGGGCAAAGCAGCGGAACCGGCGATTCGACAGGGGCTGTGGACGCGGTTCTCGCGGATGCGGACATCTGGTCTGGCATCAGCCGGCGGGGAGAGCGCGTGAACGTTAGTCTGTCAATTTAGCGCGTGATTTCGATTGAAGTTATCTGCGATGTCGCCGCTCGAGTGGTTTGCAGTTTTCGACTCGGCGAATGAAAAAATCGGAATGACCTCTGGTACGATGTTGCATCCTCGGCCGTTGTGTCCAGCGACACGTCGCGCCCGGTCCTTTGTTCGGGACGGGCGCCGATGTGTCGCAACAGTGGCGCGGAAAGGAAGACCACTGGCGGAAGCCAACGCCGCGAATTCGAACGGCCAAGGCCCACACCCGATTCCTCAGGCGGCGCAAAATGCCGCAATGCATCGCCAGCCCAACGCCTCGGGTCTCTCAAGGCGATTCGCCCCGGCGGTTACTTGCGTCCGCCGTGCTCGACATGGCTGCAGTGGCCCCCGAGCGCGGTGAATCGCTTCCCCGCCGCGATCCCTCGGTCTCCGACCCCGACGCCGATATCGAGGAGCCGATCGACTTGCGCCTCCGGGCGAGCACCAGCGTCGAGACGGGCCGTCCGAGATTGTCGTGCCTTGAACCGGCGGGACCCCATCCGGCACTTGCAATCCCACGGCTGCATACTTGATGCACGCCCCGAATCCTGATGCGATAATACAGATGTCTCGACGTCCCCTCGCACGCGGGCCACGTTGAATGCGCTCAACGGCGAGTGGCCGCGTCGTTACTCGGAGCACCGCCGTGACCGCCGACGCCGACCGCAACCTTCTCTTTGGACTCCTCGCCCTTCAGAATGGCATGATCAGCCGCGACCAGCTTGTCGCCGCGTTCGGCGCGTGGACGGGTGCACGCGGCCGATTGATTGCCGATTACCTGGTGGAGCACGGGGCCTTGACGTCCCCTCGTCGTACCGTGCTCGAGGCCCTCACCGACGAGCATATGGCGTTGCACAGCGGCGATCCCGAGTCGAGCCTGGCCGCGCTCGAGGTTGGCCCAAACACCCGCGCGACCCTCGCCGTCCTCGCCGGCTCTGGCGTCGAAACCTCACTGGCCCGGGTCGGAACCGCCGCGCACGATGACGACGCCAGTACGAGTGACGGCGATGGTTCCGGCTCCAGCATCGCCTGGCGCCGCGGTCATGACGCGTCCGGGTCGGGCCTTGGCGATGAATCGACTGGACGTGCCGGCTCCCTGGAACCCGCCGGCGCGGGCCAATTCGAATTGCGGGCCGATGTTGACCGCCGCCTCACTCCCGACACGATGGGGATTATCGAGGGCTCCCACGACGTTTCCGACATGGGCATGCCGCATGCTAATGACGGCAGCCCGTCGCCGGCCACTACCCTTTTTCCGGCCGACGTCGGCACCAACTCCCATGAGCGCTTCCGCGTGATCCGACGCCACGCGCGAGGCGGGCTGGGAGCGGTATTCATTGCCCTCGACACCGAGCTCAACCGCGAGGTGGCCCTCAAGCAAATTCTCGACGCTTACGCCGACGAACCCTCATGCCGCCAGCGGTTTCTCACCGAGGCCGAGATCACCGGCGGGCTCGAGCACCCGGGCATCGTACCGGTTTACAGTCTGGGCACCTACCGGGACGGCCGGCCCTATTACGCGATGCGGTTCATCAAAGGGGACAGCCTTCGCGAGGCGATCAAGCGATTTCATGACGCGAACGTGCGCGAGGCCGAATCCGGCCGGCGGTCGCTCGAGCTGCGGAAACTCTTGCGCGGGTTCACCGACGTTTGTAACGCCATCGAATATGCACACAGCCGGGGCATCCTGCACCGCGATATCAAGCCGGGAAACGTGATCGTCGGCCATTATGGCGAAACGCTCGTGGTCGACTGGGGCCTGGCCAAGCCGCTCGGGCATGCGGTACCCGAGGCCGCCACGGGCGAGCGGACGCTCGTGCCGTCGGCCGCCTCCGGGTCGTCCGAAACAGTGCCCGGCTCCGCCATTGGCACACCGGCTTTCATGAGCCCCGAGCAGGCGGCCGGAGAGCTCGACCGCCTCGGGCCACGCTCCGATGTGTACAGCCTTGGCGCCACGCTGTACTGTCTGCTCACGGGCAAGTCTCCTTTCGGCGGCGACGTCGACGAGGTCCTACGCAAGGTTCAGCGTGGCGACTTTCGAGCGCCCAGGCAATTAGATCCGGCGATCGACCCCGCGCTCGAGGCGGTCTGCCTGAAGGCGATGGCGACCGCGCCGGCCGACCGCTATGCGTCGTGCCGGGCGCTGGCCGAGGAGGTCGAGCGGTGGATGGCGGACCTCCCCGTCACCGCCTACCGCGAACCGCTGGCCCGCCGCGCGCGGCGGTGGGCCAAGCAAAACCGCACAGCCGTCACAGGATCAGTCGTCGCGCTGGTGGTTGGGGTGATCGGTTTATCCGCCGTGCTCGCCGTGCAGACGCGGGCCAATGCCGAGCTGACGCGATCGAAGTCGGCCGTCCAAGCCCGGTACGACGTCGCGGTGGATGCGATCCAGACGTTTCACACCGGGGTGAGCGAGGACTTCTTGCTCAAGCAGAATCAGTTCAAGGAGCTGCGCGACCGGCTCTTGAAGTCCGCGGCCGAGTTCTACGACAAGCTCGGGTCGCTCCTGGGCAACGAGAGCGACCTTGCGTCGCGACGCGCGATGGCGCAAGCGAACTTTGAGCTGGCCAAACTGACCGGCATGGTTGGTCGATCGGAAGATGCCCTGGCGATGCACCAGGCCCTGCTGGACCGCCGCGAGGCGTTAGCATCGGGACCAGCCTCCGATCCAGCGACCAGGATCGATGTCGGCCAGAGCCTGATGGCCATTGCGGGCCTTCTCTCGTCAACAGGCAGAACGGCCGAGGCCGAGGCGACGTTTCGCAGATCCGAGTCGCTGCTGGCGGACCTGACCCAAAGAGCGGGGACACCCGCGGCGCGGGCCGCGCTCGCACGATGCCGGACCCTCCTGGGCGACGCGCTCTCGAACACAGGCAAGGCCAAGGAGGCTCTTGCGGCTTACCGCCTGGCTCGGACCGATCAGGAAGCGCTGGCGGCCGCCGCGGGTGCGACGAACGAATCCCGGCATGATCTCGCGCAGACGATCTATCGCATCGGAAACCTTTTATCGGAAACAGTCGAGCAATCCGAGGCGGAGGCCGAGTACCGAAAGGCGCTCGAGATCTTCAAAGCACTGGCCGACGCTGATCCATCCGTCACCCAATTTCGTGCCAACCTGGCACGCTGCCACCATGCGCTCGCCCTCCTGCGGTATCGAATCAGCAAACCGGTAGACGCGGAGCCCGAATGCCGCGAGGCGCTAGCGATATATAAACAATTGACCGATGACCACCCTGCGGTCAACGAATTCCGAAGCAGCATGGCCAAGAGCCACAATCTACTCGGTTGGTTGCTGCACTACGGCGACAGACGGCGGGAGGGACAAGCCGAGTACCGCAAGGCGATCGCGCTCAATCAGAAGCTGGTGGACGAGAACCCCACCATCGCCGAGTTCAGTAGCAGCCTGGCAGACTGCTGCAATAATCTGGCGTTAACACTGCCGCCTGTGAAAGCAGAGGTCGAGCAACGTAAGACGCTCGCGCTGCGGAAGAAAATTGTCGACGAAAACCCCGCCGTCCCCGAGTTTCTCTCCCGGCTGGGCAACGCTTACAATAACCTTGGCGGGCTATTGAATCAGGAAGGAAGGCCGTCAGAAGCAGAGCCCGAGCTGCGTAACGCGGTGGTGTACTACCAGAAGGCGGTCAAGGCCAGCCCGAACGTCCATGCTTATCGGTCAGAGCTTGGGCTGAGCCTGGCAAACCTCGCGGAATTGCTCTGTGAGGCCAAAAAGCAGGACGAGGCGCTGTCGATTGCCGAACGCGCGCTCGCGGTACTCGCACCGTTGTTCAAAGATTATCCCGAGGTCGCGGAATACCGCTCGACTCTTGCTATGACCTACTTGATCATCGGGAAAATACACCATGATGCCGGAGATATCGCCCGTGCGGCCAGCGAATGCAAAACCGCAATGCTGCTCGAAGAGGGACATGAATCCATCGAAGAACGCGACCCGATGATTCTGGCTTGCGCACGCATTTTTCTCGGGGATCGCCGGCCGGCCGGGCACGAACATCCCCGCGAGGGAGGGTCCGGCCGAGGCCGATCGAGCCATGGCTCTGCTCCGCCAGGCCGTCTCACTTGGCCGCGGTATCGCCGTCAGAGACCCACGCGAAAACCTGCTCAACCCCCTCCGTAACCGCGCCGACTTCCGGCTGATGATGATGGATCTGGACATGCCGAAGCGCGTATTTGCCGAGGACAAGTGAATGCCAAGATCCATTTGTGGTCTCTGCTTGAGTTCCGTCAGCCGCCTGCACTAGTTCGCCAGCTCGGCTAAATCACCGCCTGAAAACGTCTTGACACCCCGATTCGACGCGAGGTTCAGGCTTATCCTGCTTCCCATAATCAAAAGAAGGATGGAAGCTAGCCAGACCCAGCCCGCCGGGTATCGGAATCCCCCAAAGCCCCGGAGAAACCAGATCGGCCCATAGAGCGCACAGATACCGCACTTTTCGGCGAGACGTAAATGGCGACCAGCGAAGCCAGCCCAGCCGACCAAGAAAAGCAAATGAGACGGCCAGAACAAAACTCCGCTGAAGAAGTAACCAATGACATAAGCCATCCAGCCTACAAAATCGACCTCGAAGTGCGCAGCGGGCAGGAACAACGAGACCACGAAGGTCAGCAGGACCAAGATCATGAAGAGATATCGACATAACTCAGCTTTCACGAGATCCTCCAGGGGGCAAATCTGAAGTCCCGCCAAGGTCACGCCGGTTGTTGATCGTGACGAAGCCGTCTGTCACGAAGGCTAGCATGGGCGAAGTCGAGCGATCGAGTGCCAGTCGAGTACGATACGACACAATGGTGGCCACCGCCCTTTTCTTCGCCTTTCATATGAAGCGACCCCTCAGGTCAACCGTGAACCAGATTGCCCTTCGTCACGGCAGTGTCGAATACAGCACGATATTCGCGGCAATCCGCGCCGCACTCGCGTGTGTGTACCCCTTGCAGTCGAGGTCGTTCGGTCGTTCCAGGGCACAGCCGATGTCGTACTTCGAATAAATAACGGCCCAATGATCGTCGATCTTGATCCCTTCGAGCTGGGGATAACCACGCTGGCCGCCGGCCGCCGACGTGTACTGCACATCCTTGAGGTCGAATCCGACGGCCGAGGATAGCAAGGGATCATTGGGCGGAATCGGCTCGAGCGGATGGGCCGGCAAGAGCTCGGCCACCAACCGGCGAAACGACAGGTCAAACGCCGGGCTGCCGCAGGCCGCGTCGCCAAACAGTGTGCCGCCCCCCGGCTCGAGATGTTGCCGCAGCGCGTCGATGTCGGCCTTATCAAAGCGAACGCCGGCCCGGCCATGCACGTAAACCAAGGGGTAATAAATCAGGAGCGGATCGTGGGCGAAAAGATCTTTCTGCGCGATTTCAGCGTTAAAGCTGAGTGGGGGCTGGCGCAGGGTCTTCATCAAGTTCGGAATGGCCTGGGGCGCGATATTCCATTCGCCGCCGTGCTTGAGCTTCGCGATGCGCAAGGCCCCACGCCGCGGCGCCTGGGCCACGGCGTTATGAATTTCATGCACTGCGAGCTTGTCGGCCGGCATCTCGCGGCCCGTGGCGTAATCGACGATATTCTCAGCGATGCGTAACGCCTTGATCACGGCCGGATTGGTGGGATGGCGGTCCGCCTGATTCCAGTAGCATGACAGGTCCTTGGGCGAGTAAATCGCGATCGTTCGACATCCGTGCTCGATTCCCCAGAGCGGGTGAATCTCGGGCGAGAGGAGATGCCTGGCTCGCCAGACAGGGTGGTCGGGCGGGAGCCGGCGGAGCTGGTACTCGGGCTCCGGAAAGACTTGCTTCATCAGCTTCCGGAATCCGCGATCAAAGTCCGAATAGCCGCAGCAGGCTTCGGCGAAGATGAAGCCCCCTTGCTCGACAAATTCTTGAAGATTCTTGCGCCCTGGGCGTCGAATTCGGGGGCATCGTGACCATTGAAAAATGCGATCGGGGCCGAAAGCATGTCTTGAAGCGTGGCGATACTCGGATCGACGACTTGCCACGCCAGCAGATGCTTCCAGTTGTGGGAGACGTCGTTCACGAGGTTCCGCACGTCGTCGGCATCGCGGTTCCAGTCGTTGCTGGCCGAATGGCGCAGCTTGTTGATCAGCACCGGCGCGCCCCTTGGCCAGGAACAGGAGTGCCAGGCTCGTCGCCACCAGCTCGTTCTCGCCGGCACCCCGCCAGAACCCCGAGAGCTTGTTTTGCTGGGCCACAATCTCTTCGGCCCCCAGACGATACCAGTCGTTCTGGCCGAAAAATCGAACGCCGCTGAGCCGGCCGGCACGTTCAAGTCCGTAGAGATAATAATATTTATACTGCTGACCATGGCCGACATTCTGGCGAACGTCGAAACGGGTGGCCAGCCAGTCGATGGCTTTTCTCAGATGGGGGTCGAACCCGCCCTCGCCGCAGCGCTGGATTTTTTCGCCCTCGAGCGATTCAAGACTCTCGTAACGCCGCGAGCCGCAAATGATCAGACTGGAAATCCCCGCGCACGTCATGCTGGCCGTCGATTGCTTGTGGCGTGGCGTATAGCCCCAGCCGCCGTCGCGGTTTTGAGTGTGCTCAAAATAGGCACGGGAAAGTTCCCAGATCGCGGGCTGCACGGCGATGCCGACTTCGCTGGCGGCGTTGAGGCCGAGAAGGGCATATTGCGTGTTGGAATTATCGCCCGGCTGGAGATGGACCTCGCCGTAGGGCCAGTTTCCCGGCCAGAACTCGCGCCTCGCGTCCTTGTGCTGCGCGCGTTCGAGCCACTCGACATTGGCGGTCATCCTGAGGCGATCTTTTTCCGGCTCGGCCGCCGCGTAAACCATCGTTTGCAGGCCGATGGCATACGCACTATTAAGACGCTGCGGGCCAGAGTCGCGGAGGTACGCGAGAGCCCGCTGAATGACGGCCGAATCGACTTTTTCGCCGGCCGTCAAGAGGGCCAGTGTGGCGAGGCTCGTCGGACCGGTCGGGGCGACCGGAGCAACCTCAGGCCACGAGCCATCAGGGCGCTGAATGGCCTTGAGAAACTTCACGCCACCGCGAATGGCCTGCTCGACATCCTCACTGGTCACGCCGGCGCGCGCCGCCGGAGCCGCAAGGCCGCTGGTCATTCCCGCAAACAATGCGAGGCCCAGTGCGGCCCGCGATTTGGATCTCGGGGAACAGAACATCGCTGGATGGTCACCCCGTCCGGAATCAAGGTCAGTTGACCCAAGTTCTGGGTTTTCAACCCGCCCGCCGCGTCTTGTCTCGCAGAACTCATTGTGACCAGCGTCATCGCATGGCGGCAAGGCGTGGCCAACGCTTTTGCGCGATGGACGGGCGGCCCGGGTCACTCGGGAAACAAGGCGCGATGCAGCAGTTTGTGCACATCAGTCATGCCTATCGATTCCGCCCCGGCCGGCGCCGGCCCGTCCCCGATGAGAACAGGACGATCCACGGCACGCGCCGCCGGCACGCCATGACTGCCGCGCACAAGGCGGGGATCGAGCGGAATCACGTCGAAGAGCGTGCGGAACCCCAGCTTCTTCTGGGCCAGGCGACGAATCGCACGGCCTTTCGGCCACGATAAGCCCGGATCGAAAAACAGCTCGCAGGGATCGTACCCCGGCTTGCGATGGATATCGACGGTGCGCGCGAAGTCGGGCGCGAGCCGATCGTCAAGCCAGTAAGGATAAGCAAACCATGCGTCAGGCTCGGACAGAGCAACCAGGTCTCCCGACCGGGGATGGTTGAGCCCGATCTCGGCGCGGTCGGCTCCGCCGAGCACGCGTGCCACGCCTGGCAGCTCCATGACGCGATCATGGACGGCTCGCTGGTCCTCTTGCTGCTTGACGTAGATGTGCGCGACCTGATGATCGCAGACGGCGAACGCCCGGCTGCCAAATGTATCAAGAGTTTCGCCGAATGGACCGGCACGGGCTTGCAAGAACTGGTGTTCGCGCAAGTAGCGATTGATGACGATCGGCCGATGCACGTCGCAGTGCCCATACTCGCTGACGATCCAGACCCGTGCACCCGCGGCCTGCGCGGCTTCGAGGATTGGAGCGCACGCGTCATCCAGCTCGCGCACGAGCCGCGACATGTCGCAGCCGCTCGGGCCGAATCGCTGCGGGTCGTAGTCGAGGTGCGGCAAATAGACGAGGGTCAACTCGGGCCGTTCGCGCTTGAGAATCTCGGCCGCACAGCGGCCGATCCATTGAGTGCACGGAAGGCCGGCACCGGGCCCCCAGAATGTATGAAACGGAAAGCGGCCAAGGTCGCGCTCGAGGCGCTCGCACAGGCCGGCCGGCTCGCCCGCGATGCCGAAGACCTTGTTGCCATCGGCTCCGTAAAATGGCTTGGGCGTGACGCTGATCTCGACGGCGGCTCCCTGGTTGAACCACCAGAAAAGCTGCGCCGTGCGAAACTCGAGCCCGCGCTCGCGTGCTTCGCGCTGGGCCGTAACGTAAATGGGCGGCGCTCGAATGAGCGCGTTCGACTGTTGCCAGAAGCGAACTTCGCCCGTGTCTCGAAAGAGCCAGCCGTTGCCGACAATGCCGTGTTCTTGCGGCAGGACGCCCGTCAGCAACGTCGCCTGCGCCGTGCACGTGACGGCCGGGACAACTTCCGTGAGCGATCGCAGCCAGCCGGCGCTGGCAAGCTGCTTGAGCCTGGGAGCCAGTTCGAGACAACGGCGCGTGAGGCCAACGGCGTTGATCAAGACGAGCGGTTGCAATTCCATGCGAGGGACAGTCTCATGAACGAGCCGGGGGCGCGGTCGGTTTGGAGGGTCACGAGGATCGCGTCAAAACAATGCTTCTTAACTAGCCGCTCGGGACAGGATCCGCAATGTGGAGCTCAGCGTCGTTGCCTCCGTATTCGTATGTTCCCGGCGGCCCCTGGCCCCATCCGACGCGCTCGCCGCAGGGTCATTCCTTCGGCCACGCGGGGTCGAAGCTAGCCCGGCCCGCGGAAGCCGGCGACGTCGACTCCGCCGAGTTCTCGAGCGGCGTGGCCCTCTTCAACGCGGGCTATTTCTGGGAAGCACACGAAGCCTGGGAAGCCTTATGGCACGCGCACGGCCGCCAGGGTGCGACCGCCGACGTGGTCAAGGCCCTGATCAAATTAGCCGCCGCCGGAGTCAAGGTTCGCGAAGACCAGGAACATGGCGTACGAACTCATGCGGGTCGGGCCGCCGAGCTTTTCGAGTCAGTGCAAAAAACGACGGGCAATCGCTACCACCTGGGGCTGGATCTGGCCGAGTGGGCCGCGCGTTGCCGGACGGTGGCCCATGACCCGCCGCAAGCTCACGGGTCGATCGATTTACCAGTGATACAGGTTTTTGGATTTCGGATCGAGATCGATGACGGGTCGAGTGGCGCTCAGGGGCGTTTCATTCCGGACTTATAGTTTGTGCCGGCACCACGGATAAAGATGGCACCAAAGGGGCGCAACAGAACAGCTCAGGGCGCCGCCCTGAGCTGAATTGTTCAACCCTTTTATGGGGTGAAGGGTTCGCGATGCGGTCGCCCTGCCTCGTCGCGGCCGCAATTCACCAACTTATCTTTCCTCAGTGGCTCATCGGCTCCTCGGGCACCTGCGACCCGGTGGCCACCGAAGCTGTCTGACTCTGCCCCAGGAACCGTCGCCAGCCCGCGGCGGCCGGCAGGCCCAGGACGCCCATGATGATCACACTCATGATCCCCTGCGAGCCGCCCTCGACAAAGCCATAGCTGTGCAACCCCACGCCGAGCACGAAGTTCACGCCGTACCAGGCCATGATGACCGAGAGGTAGCAAACCACCGACGCGGCCACCAGCCCGAACGTGCTCACCCAGCCGGCAAAGCGCCCGTGCAGCGGGATCAGGTAAACAAGCAAGGTGATGAGCGCCCAGACCTCCTTCGGGTCCCAGCCCCAGAACCGGCCCCACGAATAGTCGGCCCAGACGCCTCCCAGAATCGTGCCGGCCGCGATCAGGAGCACGCCGACCTGCATCGCTCGATAGATGAAGTTCGACAGCGGCTTGACCGAGCCCGCCGTGCGCTGCATCGCCCGGCCGCGGGCGTCGAGTTTGACCTGGCTGTGCCGCTCGGCGTCAGTCTCCTCCTCGGCATCGGGCCGGAACATCATCCGGCTCACGACTTCGCCCCCCAGCGCGATGAGCGCTGCCACCGAGATCGTTTCACCAATCAGGGCCATCATCGTGAACAGGTAAAATAACGCATCGCCACTGGTTGACGCTTGCGCCGTCGAACCGGCTGGGACGTCGCTCCATGTCCATTGCGAGCCGAGCATTCCGTACGAAGCCGCGACACCGGCGCCGCCCCCCAGCAGGAGGACAAGGCCCGGAATCAAGGGCAACGCCAGGTCGCGGTATCGAGGCGAGCGGCGATACGTGGCCGTCAGGTAATACACCGTGGCCACCAGGCCGAGCATCCACGCCAGGCCGAAGGCGGCATAGCTCGAGACCTCGGTCAAGACGTGAATCGTCAGCCACAAATTGCTCCGCAAGACGGGCTGCAAGCTCTTGATGCTCGGGTCGAGAAGCGGCACGTTGGCCGCCGTGATCGTGCCCAAAAGCGCCACGGCCGAACCGGCCAGCGCCATGAAGATCTTGCGATAGATCATCTCGAAGACAAACGACAGCACTGCGGCGACCAAGGCCACCCAGATCACGGTCTCGTACATGTTCGTGACGGGCGCCCAGCCCGTGATCAGCACGCGGATATAAAACCCGTAGATCTCGAGCGCGATCCCGATCCCGAGAGTGGCCAGACCGATCCGGTACATGGTGGATCCCATCAGCCCCGGAATCGACGCCTTGCTCGAATAAGACACGAAGCCGAGACTGACCATCAATAAGGCCAGCGCGATACCGTATGCGAACGGAGCCTGCCAGAACGGATTCATCGCGTTGAAATGGGTCTCGCGCTCGATCGTCGCGACGGTCGGATACTTGGTCGGATTTACGGACTCGCCCAGCCCACGCGAGGCAGCGAGAAACCGGGTGGCCGCGGCTTCCGACACATTCCCTGGCGAGCTCGCTTCAGCCCGGACCAGCTCATGATAGGCAATCAAGAACTCGCCGACTTCCTTCTCGGGATATCCCGCTTCGACGAGCTCCGCGGGCTTTGCCTTGATCATCACCTTGAGCGGCACCCACACCGAGTTATCACGCAGCCAGGCCGAGTATCGCTCATCAAACCTGGCATCCTCGGTCGGGTCATGACGATCGTCGCGCGGCACGTCTTTCCAGAATGTAGCGATCGCCTTGAGCTCGTCGAGCTTGATGAGGGGCAAGTCCAGGTCGCGCGGGTCTTTCTTTTTGTTTTCGCGTGCTTCTTTGATTGTCCTGGCCGTGTCGGCGAGATATTTCTGGCTGCTGGGCCGCGGCATGATGAGCACAATCGCATTACTTTGAAAGCCCTCGCCGCTATAGGCCCGGTAAGTCGCGAGCCGCATGGCGACCTCGACGGCGCGCCGCTCGACCTCGGTGAGACGGGCCGCCGCGAGCGGATTCACGTCGAACTGGCGTTTCTGTTCTTGCAGCTCGCTGGCCCACTCCATGAACGGGTGAGAATGATCCTTGTCGATGATTCTGGCCTCTTCGAGCTCGCGCGGGGTCAGCCACTTGTGCTCCTCGCTGAGCTTGACGGCCAGCTCGGCGACGGTCCTCTTGTCTTCGATCGGCAGCTTCGACCCGTGCAGAAACGCGGCCAGCGAAGAATGCGTGACCTCCGGATCGGAGGCCAGCTTCTCGAGGGATGCTTTTTCGTCGGCGGGCGTCGAGGGTTTCTCGCCGATGGCTTTCAACCGCGTGGCGAGTGCATCGGCGACGAGCCGCCGCCGCAGCGGCAGATAGTCGACCAGGATGAACGACTGCTCGTCCCAGAATTCCGGGGTGACGCTCCAGCCGAGAAACGCACCGACGGGCCCCCACTTCTCGACGGCCGGACCGGCGCTCGCCTTGCGGGCGTGGCCTTCGGGATCAAGAATGGCTTCAATCTCATCCTTGGGGTCGCGAAGCTTGATGGTCTCGCGGCTGTACACCTGCTTGACCTCTTCGCGAGCCACGGTGTCGAGCGGCTTGACGCGCCCCTGGTGCATCACGGGCACCCGACCAATCACCTCATAGGCCGGGCCTGCCCCCGGCACCTTGACCTCTTCGGCCCCCCGCGCGGGGGAGACGGCCACAAGCATCGCGGCCGCCGCCAGGCCGAGCACCACTACCCTGATTCGTCGCATGTTCGTTTCTCCCAGAGCTCGCTCGCCCTGCGTGGCGTCGATTTCCGCGATGAGTTCCCATTGATTGCAAACGCAGCCGGCCGGCCGGCTGAGGGCCGATCGGGCCCTTGAACACGCCGGCACTCTAAAGTTCGTCGGTCTTGATACCCAGCTCAGCTTTCTTCCTGGCGGCAATGGCGGCCCGCTCTTGTTCCCGCTTACCGCCGTCGGTGAAGAGGCCGGCACGCATGTAGAACTGGAGGAACGCGCCGAGCACGACAAGCAAGCAACCACCGTAAATCACCGGCCGCCCGGGGTTCGTTGCGACCTGAAACACCGACTGAAATTGCCCAGTCTCCTGGCCCGTGTGCGGGTCGCGAACGCGGATATAGT
This sequence comes from uncultured Planctomycetota bacterium, assembly GCA_963818265.1. Classification (GTDB taxonomy): domain Bacteria; phylum Planctomycetota; class Planctomycetia; order Isosphaerales; family Isosphaeraceae; genus CAWFRS01. The sequence goes on from CAWFRS010000003.1 coordinate 325,817, forward strand.
TTGACTGGTAGAACGTGAAGCCGCGGTGGTCGAGTGGATGGTTCATCCAGATCGTGTGCGGCTGGTCGGCGATTCCGGCCGATTTATCAGTGAGCCGCACCTTGCTCTCGAAGTGCGTCGCCTGTTCGGTCCCCGGCTCGAAGCCCGTGTCGAAGTCGTCAAGCTTGAGCTCGAAACCCAGTGGTTTGCGGTCGACGTCATACGTCACCTGGTAAACTCCGTCGCGAAACGCGACCGTTCGCGGCGGCGGCGGGTCGAGATTTTCCGAGCGGCTGATCCACACTTCCTTCGTCTGACCGCCGACGGTCATCTCGGCGCGGCACGCGGCGATGCCGTTGCCCATCTGCCCCTTGGCCAGCACGACCGGTTCATAAATCGATTTCTCGACGCCCGCAGGTATGTACTTATCAACCTCGAACGTGATCGTCATCGGCATGTTGGGATTACCGCCGAACGCGACAATCGGCTTGTCCATGACGAGGGACCCGGCGGCGCGAAGCTCGCCGATACTCTCCTTGCCGCGGCCATAAACGCGATAATAGAGCCGCTCATCGGGACCGGCCAGGATCTCGATTTGTCCGAACCGGCCATTGATCTTCGCGTCGAGGATCGGGGCGACCATGTAATGGACCGAGGCCAGGGGCCGCGGCGGGGCCTTGTCGCTGCCGTCCATCGACGGAATGACGTTGGGAACCATCGGCAGGTTGGCCAGCGCCATGTGCGTGACCGGCGCCTCCTTGCCTGACTGGATCTTGAAGATGGCAACCGGAATCTGGTCTTCGCCCAGAATGCGGTCGAGCCCACTGTTAGCCGTCGGAAACTCCTGGAGTTCCGCGAGTGTCACCACGAGATCACTTTCCGGCAAGGTGACGGCCTTTTCACTTTGCCCATCGAGCGGCCAGTCGAAGATCCGACTGGCTCCGGACCGGTCGCGATAGCGAAAACGGGCCACGCCCTTGGGTCCCGAAGCCGCGGGGGGCTTCAAGAAATCGTCGACGAGCTCGGGCCTATCGACATACGAAAACACCAGGAGCGCCGGCGGCTGGCTGCGAACGACCCGGTAAAACTTCTTCTCGATCGCCAGCCAGCGATCCTGCTCGGACCGAAACGCGTCTTGCGCCTGGGGCATACTCGGGCGCCTTGAACTGGAGACCCAGCCGGGCCATCGGGGCTCCATCAGGGTCGGCCACGTGGGCCACCGCGGGCACCGACGCCGGCAAGTGCTCCTTGACCACAAACTGGAACGGGTCGCCCGGCTTGCTCAACGGCTCTTGCGCCGTTGACCAGGCGCCCAGGTTCCCGAGTGAAACGAGCGAAAGCAAACGGTCGCCGAGACTGGCCGGCCGCGGTTTCGTCGGCCCCCATTCAAAGGGCCCGGGATGAAAGGGCAGGTCGAACTCGCGCGTTCGTTCCCGGGTGTGCGGGTCGATTTCCCAGATTCGGATCACCGGGTCGTCAATTCGCACCAGCTCCCCTTTGACGTCCCCCTCGAGCATGCCGACCTGGCCCTCATCGGCGGTCCGCACGCTGTAGTACGAGCCGGCCAGCAAGATCAGAAGGCCGGCGTGGGTCACCACGAAGCCGGTCTGCCGCTTCTTCCAGGGATAACGAATCAAGGCGGCGCAGAGGATGTTGATCCCCAGGAACGCCAGCAAGACCGCAAAGCCCGTACTGCGGTAAATGTATTGCTGCGCGGCCCCGGCGCCGTACCACGACTCGAAAAATGTCGCGTACGCCAGCGTGGCCGCCAGCGACGAGATCGACAGGACGGCCAGCTTCAGCGATGCGAGGAAGCGGTACATCCCATCGACCATTCGCGCCAACCGATCGACGGGCGAAGACGATGAGAAAGAGGCACGTTGCGTTGCACGCGATTCCGGAGCCGATGCCGACACAGACTTCTTGATGGCGGTCGCCATGATTTCGCACCTACCCGTGGCGGGCAGCCTATCGGAGAGAGAGACCAGAGGCGGGAAAAAAACGTCAGCCCAGCTCGCGTTCCTTCGGAGAACCCATTCTATTTTAGTCCGATCAGCGCCGGCGAACCAGTGTCCTCACCAATTCGACCGATTCAGCGAACCCTCCGAGGTCGGCGCGCACGCCTGGCGTAACTACTTATACGCCACTCGTTTTGGAATAGTTCGATTGATCATTTTCGTGGCACGCGCGGCCGCCTACGCGGCGAGGAATCATCGTACCACGCGAGAGCCGGAGGCGGCACTGACGGCGCGAATCGAACGGCGCTTCGATCATTCGCGAAACACTTCGTGGCACCTGATGCAACTGGCATCGAGCTGCCGTGAGGCCGAGAGCATGGCCAGTTGATCGCGATTCTCGGCCGCGCGGGCGAGATTGAGCGCCGAACGGTTCATGCCTGCCGCGTACGATTTCCAGTCGTCGGGACGCGTGCCGGGATCGATTTTTTCGATCTCGCCGGAGGCGCGGGCCATCTGGCCGGCCAGGCCGGCGATGACGTCGTAACCGGGCGAAGATAGGCGGCCGCTCAGCGACTTCGTGACCGAGACCAGCGCCGGCAACGTTTTCGAGTGCGCTTTCACCGCTGTTGACACCACCGGGCGCTGCATGGATGACACGGCTCCCTCGCGACTTGACGACCGGCAAGCGGCCAGAACGGCCAGGCTCACTCCAGCCAGTCCAATCGCCAGGGTCACTCCGCGGTGGGTGAGCCGCTCTCGCAATAGCTCTCGTGCGTGAACCAGGCGTCGCGATATCGATCCCGACGGCCAGCCAAGCTGCTCGGCGGCTTCTTGATGGGTGCGGCCTTCGAGATCACACAAGACCACGGGGGCGCGATATTTTTCGGGTAGCCGGCCCAGCTCCGATATCAGCAGGTCGCGGAGGTCGCGTTGCTCGATGGTGTCAACCGGGTCGGCGAGCGGATGAACGCTCTCGGGAAGCCAACCATCGCGCCTGCCAGCGTCGCCGCGGAGAGCGGCAAACGAAGCCTCGCGACGCTTGTATCGCGACCGATCCGCTCGGAAGCCCAGGGCGAGACGGTGAGCGGCCGCGCAGAGCCAGTTCCCGATCGATTCGCGCCAATCGATCAACGGTGCCTTGCGCGCCAGGAGCAAGAACGTCGCCTGAAAAACGTCTTCGACGTCATGCTCATTGCGAAGCACGCGGCGGCAGGTGCCCTGAACGCGCGGCCCGTGCCGCTCGACGATGGCCACGAACGCAGCCTCTTCGCGATCGACAACAAATCGCTCCAGTAAACGCAAGTCGCTCACGTGCATGGCCAAAGCCTCGTGCGGCCGCTTTCGATTTTCCGCGTCTGGTCCTCTTTATTATGCCCAGAGAGACGTCAAGCGAATGCGTTTTTTTGAAAAAAGAACGGAATGCCGCCAGCGCCGTTCATGCAAGCTGCAGCAACTCGTTCATTCGCCGCGCGACGTCCTTGAGGGCGTCAGCATCCCCGAAATTCACTTCGGCGGTGACCCAGCCCGTGTAACCGACACCGCTCAGGGCGGCTCGAACGGCCGCCCAGTCGATCTCGCCCTCACCCAGGAGGTAGTTGAAGCGGTTTTTCTTCTTGTACTCCTTGATATGCACCTTGAGGATCCGCTTGCCCAGCTCTCTGATCCATTCCTCGGGGTAGCCGAACTCGACGACATTGCCGACGTCGAAATAAGCGCCCACCCAGGGGCTCTGGAATTCATCGATGTAGCGGGCAAATTCCAGCGGGCTGAGTAAGAACTTGTTCCAGACCTCTTCGATCGCGATCTTGATGCCGTGCTTCTCGGCGTCCGGGATGAGTGCGCGAATGTTGCGCTGCGAGCGCTCATAGGCGTCGCGGTAACTCACCTTGGGGCTGACGACCGCCGGCACGACCAGAACCGTGGTGCCGCCATAAGCCTTGCAGTCGGCGAACTCCTTGCGAATCGCCGCCATTCCCCGCGCGACAACCTGGGGATCAGGGTCGGAAAGCGGGTCTTCCCAGTGCCGCGACCCGCTCACTCCGTGAATCGTCAGGCCCGTCTGGTCGCGGGCTTTCAAGACCGTCGCAAGGTCAAGGTTGTTGGGGCTGGTGAGCTCGACTCCCTCGAAGCCCGCGTCGTGCAGCAATTGAAACTTCGTCAGGACATTTTCGTTGGTCACACCGCCGAGCATGAACGCCTTTTTCCAGGGGTTCTTCGGCGCGTCGAGCGCACGGGCGCCTGCGGGCCCGGAGAATATGGCTGCCGCCAGGCTCGCGCCCGAGGCGCGAAGCAAGGTTCTGCGATCGATCGATTTCATCGGGGTTTTCACTCAGTTGGTCTATCTATCCGCGGCGCTCTAGACATGCAAACGACAAGAAACGGGGGCCGAGCCAGCGAGCCCCGAATTTCAGCCCAGAATACGACGGCGCAATGCGCCGATCCAGTGGATTGCGGCCGATGACTGGCGGGCGCCGCCATGTTGAACTGGCCGCGGCGGAAATCGAAGTACTTTGATCTCTCGAAGTCAGTCATGTCAAATGGCGGGCGCAATGAAACAGCCGGGTGCATCACCCAGAGGGGGGTGCACCCGGCCGTCTGTCTGTTTATCTATCTATCATTCGCACGCTTCGCCTTCCGGTATTCTCGGAAGGGTTCCGCGGTCATCGCCTGAACTAGCTCGTCGAGCCCGATGAGGTGCCGCCGGTCGTCGACGAGCTCGATGCGGGCACGCCCGCAGTGAGCGTGGTTGTCGTGGATCCCGAGGAGATCGTTCCCGGCGTGGTGGTTGACGTTTGACCCTGCTGGGTGATGGCGTTGGCAACGTCCTGTGCTGCGGAATTGCTCGACGTGCTACTCGGCGATGAGGCCGCATTCGCGGTCCCCGACGTCGAGCTTGTGGTCGTGCCGGAGGTCGAGGACGTCGGGGTCGTTGTCGGGCTCGTCGTCGGCGTGGTCGTCGTGCCCATCGTGCTTGACGTTGTCGGCGTCGTCTTCGCCGAATTTGTGCTCGTTCCCGTCGGTATGGCGCTCAACCAATCGACCGTGATACTTGTCCCGCCGATATTGGCCGTCCTGCTCCCGGCCACGACGGTCTTGGTGGTTGAGCTGTTGCTCGCGCTGGCGATCGCCGGGTCAAACAGCGTGTACAGCGGGAAGGTCGTTCCCGGCGTCTGGTTCTTGGCGACGCCGAACTGGGCCGGCGAGACATTCCGGTACTTCTTGACTTCAGCTCTTGGACACCCATTGATAGGTCGGCAGCGTGCGCTGCAGGGCGACGAAATTACGCTTCGTCGTCGGAGCCAGGAGGAAGCCGTTGGCCGAAGCACGTTGCCGATCGGTCACGTCGTAAGCATCCGGCGATGGGAGCAAGATCCGGCCCAGCATCTTGAACTCGTTGATCGTGACCGAGCCGTTGAGCTGGCCGTCGGCCGCGTAGTCGAAGAAGTTGAACCGCCGCTGCTCGGCGGCCGGATCGTCGGGGTTCTCGTTGAAGACTTCATTGTTGATTCCGGGCTCGACGGCACTGTAAGTCGCCGTGCCGCCCAGGAGTGCGGCCATCGCTCCGGCTTCGGGCACCCCGTCGGCCGAGGCCGTGTCGACGAAGTTCTGCACTTCTTGCGCGGTGATGACCTTGTCGTGGTTGACGTCGATGTAGATCCCAGTCGTTGTGCGCCGTGAGATAGTTGACCGCCTCGTAACCTTCGACCGCCGCGACGGCATTGGCGACGTTGACCGTGGCATAGGATCGGTAGGTCGTGCCCCCCGGAAGTGTCGACGGCGTCGACACGGTGCCGCCATCGTTGGCGTCGATCGCCGGCACGGCCGTCCACGCGAGGATGCCATTGATCCCACTGGGATTGTTCCAGGGCGCCAGGCTCCTGAACACATGCTTGCCGAAGGAGAGCGAATCCACTCCGACCGGCGTCGTCAGATAGGCGTCGGCCGTGTATCCGTTGCCCGTGGCGAGGTTGGTCCAGTAATTGAGGGCCGATGAAATCAGGGCATAAGACCCGGTCACGATCGCCGCCGACATCGAGGTTCCCACCTGGTTGAAGGTGAGGTGGTTGGTCGGGTTGGTCGCCGCCGTGCCCGCCGTGGTCGAGCTGGCGATCGAGGTGGCGAACTCGCGGCGGAACGTGGGCACGTTGATGGCCGGGGCCGAGAAGTCGGTCACATTGCTGCGGTTGTCGGAGCCGAGAATGCGATTCGCGTAGATCTCGAAATCCGCCGCCGAGAGCAACTGGGCGTTGGCGTCGTATCCCGTCGCCGTCGTCCCGCCCGTACTGCTGGAGCCGGACGACGCGGTTCCACCGAGGGTGGCCGAGCTGCCGAGCAAGAGCACCGGACCGAAGACCTCTCGTCCCAGAACCGTGGTGAACTGGTCGACCGGCGGCGAGCCGGGGGTCTGGTCGTACGGGAACGAATAGACGCCGGTGACCGAGATGACCTCGTCGAGCACGGCCGGAAGGGACATGCCATTGTCGTCGCCAACCGCCGTGTTCTCGGCGTTGTTATTCCCGTTGCTGATCGTGCCGCCGGTCGTTCCGCTGGTGCTCGTCGAGCTGGACCCGGCACCGAGCGGCGCACCAAGCTCGCCGGAGGCCGCGATCGGGGCGATTCCCTCCTTGAGGAACTTGTGATAGGCGTTCTTGAGCGAGATCACGATCTGCGGGTAATTCTTGTACGCATCGACTTCGCTCTGGAAGGTTTGCGTCGTGCCGAAGGCGAACGAAGCCGCGACCACGCGGTCGACCTTGCCCGGGCGAACCGGGTCGTTCGACGAACGGATGCGTGATGACGTATTGCAGGCCGTTATAGAGCAGGTTCGTCGAGGTCAGTGCGTTCGACGTTCCCGAAAGAGAGGTCGAACCGCCGGAGGTGCCGCCGCTCCCGCCACCGGTCCCGCCGCCGGTGCCGCCGCCGCCGCCGCCGCCGCTGCTCGAGCCTGCGGTAAACGAGGCGCGAAGGAACGGCACGAAGATGTTGATCGGGACGAGCGTGGCCTGCGGCACGAACTGGGCGATCACGCCCGCGACCGGCGTGCCGTGGCCGGCGACGCGAATTGGAGAGAGCCGTGTTGCCGCCGCTCCGCTGCTCCCGCCGTGCCCCCGGTTCCACCCGTGCGTCGTCGAGGTGCTGGCCGTCGACGCGCAAGGTCGTGGTTGCCCAAGCCGTTGGTAAAGATATCGGTGCCCAGCGCCACCCGGCCGCGGAACGAAGGCACGCGTGGCGTCGACGCCGGTGTCGACAACGGCGACGGCACTATTTTGGCCGTCGTAGGGGACGCCCAGGGTTCGCAAGATCGTTCAAGCCCGACCAGGGTACCGCTCGTCGAGCTGGCGAGGTCGGCCGTCGTCTTGAATTGCCAGATCCCGTCATCGTCCGACGCGTAGAGCGTGGTGCCATCCGCCGAGAAGCTGATGGTCAAGCTGCGAGTTGACGAAGCTCGTGTAGTCCTGAGCGCCGTTGGTATCGAAGCCATAGGCGAACATATTCACGGTGCCGTTGGGCAAGACGCGAAGGATCCGGCCGCCGAAGTCGTTGCTTCCGGTCGAGTTGCCGTCGGTGAGGATCGGGATCGACGGCCCCGGAGGAATCGGTCGTAACGCTGATGATCCCCGAGCCCTGGACCGGGATGAGGGTCGGCGTTGTCGGAAACGGCGCCATCGGCGTGACGGTCACGTAGAGGCCCGAGGCCAGGTCGCTGACAAAGAGCGCAGCCGCCGTAGGCCGGTTCGCCGTTGGCCACCGTGTACGTCGTCGTGCAGCTGCCGCCGGTGGTTGTCGAGCGTCGTCTGAGATAAGGATCAGGCTCTGCGAGAAGTAACCGTACTGGTCGAACGCGATGCTCTCGAACCGGCGGAAGGGCGTGGTCAGCGGCACCGTAGCCGAGATTATCGAGCGACCCAGCGGTTCCGGTCGCCGTCGGCGTGACCCCGCCGCCGATCAAGCAGGTCGCCTCGCGATGCCCTGGATGCCGCTGTAGCCCGGCGTTGCCGGGATCTCGCCGGCGGCCGGCGTGCCGAAATCGGTGAAGACCGAGTAAATCGGGTCGCCATAGTCGGAATTGGCCGCCGTCAGGCCGACGATCGGGCCCGTGTTGACCAGAGTGGCGACACGATCGATCCCGCGGCGTCGGTACCGTAGGCGACCACGGGTTCGCCGAGATCGGTCTCGCTGACGCCCTTCGGCAACGTGGAGTTGCTGATGACCTGGCCGGGCGAGTAACTGTTGGCCTGGAAGTAGAGCGCGGCGAACGTTCCGCCCACCGAGCTGATCCCGCTGCCGCCGATCAGCCCGTTCAAGAACGACTGGTCCTGCACGGGCGGAATCAGGATCGCCGTCGGATTGAGGTTGAAATTCATCGACGACAGCCCGTCGGTCATCTGGGTGAAGACGCCCATCAGCGTGCCGTTGGGGGCGATCTCGAAGATGATGTTCTTGCTGGGGTCGGACCGGCTGACACTGCTGACGAACATCGCGGGGGTGCCACTGAAGATACCCTCGGAGTCGAACGTGATGCTGTACCAGTTGACCAGCCCGGACGAGGTCAAGAGACCGTTGCCGCCGCGGCCGGGGTACCCGGGGTCGTGTTGCCAGGGTCGATCTGGCTGATCACCGAGTTGAGGTCGAAGAAGACGCTCGACTGGCCGGTCGCGGGGTCAACACGGTAAATCACGCCGGGCCGGTTCACGCCTTGCGGGCGGCCGTCCAGCCGTTGTTGTCGCCGGCCCCGCGTGAAATCGCGTAGACAGCGTTGCCGAAGACGCCGCCCGGCCCCGCTGCGATCGTCACGATATCGCCGCCAAACGGACCGGTCGGACGTCAGCTCCGAGACCGACGTGATCGGCGCCATCGTAGCCGACCGTCGTGGCGGTATTCGAAGGTGACGGTGACCGACCCGAGGTCGGAATTCGTGGGACTGGTCGCCGCCGTGAAAGTGTCGCTGTCAGCGGAAAGGTCGCGACCACCGGCGCCATGAGGCTCCGCTGTTCCAGCGGTACCGGGCGGTCGAGCTTGACATCGCGACTGGGCCGCTGCGCTGCGCCGCGCGACTCGCGGTCTGGATGGCTGAGACATTCCATTATCTCCTAACCCTTGACTCGTCCGTCCTGGACCGAGGCCGAGATGCACGGCAAACTACAATATCGGCGCAGGCGGCGCATGGAGATGAGCCGAAAAATACGTGCGATTCGGTGACGATTCGATGAAACCCGCATGCGCCGTTCCGCGTGGTTACACTCTGAAAATCGGTCGAAACCGATCGGCAACAATCAGCCAAAGACTCCTTTTGGCACGGAAATTCCGACATTGCCCTTTCGATGGGTGTTGCTAAACTGCGTTCGGAGCCGCGGTTTTTTGAGGTCGTCAGTACACGTTCGTGCGATTGCGAATGTGTAATGAACCGTCATTAACAACTGATCCGCCTGCGACTTGGAGCGATCGTTTCAAGCTCTGCGCAACCCCGTCGCGACACCAGGCCGCTCCGCCTGCTGCCGCCATCAGAACCGCCAATCCTGGTGCCACCCCCTGCACAGTGCGCACATGCATGCACTCTGGTCTGCGTGGCTCAGATGGCGTTATCGCTTGATTTCACGCTCGGCAATGAGCCGTCTAGGTGCGACGTTGCACCAAGCTGTCGCGGCAGCGTGCCGGACGGTCGTTTCGCCGGCTGCATCGAGGCGGATACTGGTCGCGCCGCGGGCGCCCCAGCCGCCTTTGACTGGGCGAAACGAACCGGAGCTTGCCTGAACGAACTGGGATTGCTGTTCGGGCGTCAGCTTGACCATCGCCCACGAGTCGTCGGGATAACCCAGCGTCGCGAAGATCTTCTTGCCCACGCGGAAATCGGCATGCTCATGGTGCGCGCTTTCGAGTGTCTCGGGGAGGCTCAAAGCAATCCGTCGGAAATCGTCGGCCGTCATGCTGGAACCCCGGGCTTGTATTCGAACGGTGCAAATCAAGGTCGTGCGTGCGTGCCGATCGCTCTTCCATATCGATTATATGAGCGTCAGTTACGGATGAAAGGCGGGTTGAACAACGCTGAAACAGACTCGCCGCGCCGACCGTTGACAGGTGAGGTTAAACTCCCTATCGTCGTTGCTGAATGTCGACGTCTCCGGAGGCGTCATCGGCCGACCAACTTGCGGCGTGACGTCAATTCGCCTCGGTTCCGCGCCGACGCTTCCAGAGACCCCCCGGGGCGCCTTTTCATGGTACCGGCGCAGCCAGCCTCAATGCTCGTTGTCTTAAACTCATGACTTTACGCACCCGATTCGCACCCAGTCCAACGGGCTTCTTGCACATAGGCGGAGTTCGGACCGCTCTATTCAACTGGCTCCTGGCGCGACACCACGGCGGCCAGTTTATCCTGAGGATCGACGACACCGACCAGCAGCGGCATGTCGACGATGCGATCAAGCACATTCTCGACGGCTTTCGGTGGATCGGAATCGACTGGGACGAGGGCCCCGAGGTAGGCGGGCCATTTGGACCATATTATCAATCCGAGCGGTCGGAAGGCTACCGGCAGGCCGCCGAACGATTGCTCGCCTCGGGCCACGTTTATCGCGACTACAGTACCGATAGTGAACGCGCCGCCGATAAGAAAGCCGCCGAGCGCGAGAAACGCGCCTATCGATTCCGCCGCCAGTCCATGACGAGCGACGAAGCCGCACGCGCCGAGGCCGAGGGCCAGCCGTTTGCCCTGCGCTTCGAGGTCCCGCCCGGACGAACGCTCGTCCTTCACGACGCCATCAAGGGCGACGTCGAATTCAAGACCGACGAGATCGGCGACTTCGTCATCGTTCGCCCTGACGGCTCGCCTCTCTATAATTTCGCCAGCGTCGTCGACGACGCGGCCATGCAGATCACGCACGTCGTACGGGCCGACGAACACCTTTCCAACACGTTCCCCCAGCTCTTGCTGTTCGAGGCCCTGGGCGCCAGCTCCCCGTGTTCGCGCACGTCCCCTACGTGGCTGAGCCCGGCTCGAAGTCGAAGATGTCCAAACGGAAACTCGCGGAATATGAAAAGCTCGGCATTCTCGTCTATATTCACCAGTACATCGAAAAAGGTTATTTGCCGGACGCTCTTCTCAACTACCTTTCGAGGCTCGGCTGGAGCTTTGACGGCACGCAGGAGATTTTCACGCGTCCCGAGCTGATCGAGAAGTTTTCGCTCGATCGGGTCAACAGCTCGCCAGCCAGCCACGACCAGGACAAGCTCTTCTGGATCGAAGGCGAATGGATGAAGACCCTTCCCCTCGAAAAAAAGGTGGAGGGCGTGCTCCCTTATCTGGCACGCGAGGGCCTGGTCGCCGAGCCGCTGTCTGGGCCAGACCGGATGCGCATCGAGGCCGTGATCACGGCGCTCGGCGATCGACTCAAGGTTTTTTCCGACATCATCAAGCTCGGACGCTTCTTCTTTACCGAAACGTTGGTGTTTGATCCGGACGCTGTGAAAAAGCGGCTGCGCAAAGAGGGTGTCGCGTCCATGCTCGGGGAGCTCGACAGCGAGCTCGCCAGGGCCGAGCCGTTTGACCTCGCCACGCTCGAACACGCGATCCACGCCTACGCCGAGCGGACCGGCCGGAAAATGGGCGACGTCGTCAATCCGTTGCGGGTCGCGGTCACGGGACAGGCCGTCGGACCCGGATTGTACGACTGCCTGGCCATCCTCGGTCGCGACGTTTGCCGCGCCCGGATCGCTCAGACGATCGGCTTGCTCAGTGATCCCTCGCCCGCATGAACGCCTCTCGAACGTTCGCCCTGGCAATACTCATAGAGGATAAGCGGAATGCGCGTTTTCGTTACCGGATCGATCGCCTACGACTACATCATGAATTTTCCCGGTCGTTTCCGCGACCATATCTTGCCCGATAAGATACACGTGCTGAGCGTGTCGTTCCTCGTCGACTCGCTAACCCGCCTGCGCGGGGGTACCGGGGCCAATATCTCGTTCAACCTGGGACTTCTGGGCGAGAAACCGCTGCTCGTGGGAACAGTCGGCGAAGACTTCTCCGAGTATCGGTCGTGGCTCGAAGCCCACGGCGTCGACTGCCGCACGGTCAAGGTGATCGGCGGCGACCATACCGCCTCGTGCTTTATCAATACCGACCTCCAGGACAGTCAGATCTCGGCGTTTTATCCTGGTGCGATGGCTCATGCGGCCACCATCTCGCTCAAGGACTCGGGCGTCACGCCCGACGACCTCGTCGTGATCGCGCCCAACGATCCAGGCGCGATGAATCGCTATACCGAAGAATGCAACGCCGGGGGCATTCCCTATCTCTACGATCCGTCGATGCAGATTCCTCGGCTTGAGGCGGCCGACCTGGAAAAAGGCTGCCGAGGCGGCGCATCCTCGCGGGCAACGATTACGAATTCGGAATGCTCGCCGAAAAAATGGGGATCAGCGAGCCCGAACTGCGTAGAGTGGCCCCCGTGACGGTAATGACACGCGGCGAGGCCGGCGCCTTGATCACCGTCGGTCCCGACGAATACGAGATCCCGCCGGCCAAGCCCAGGGAAGTTCTCGACCCGACAGGGGCCGGTGACGCCTTCCGCGGCAGGGTTCATCACCGGACTGAAACAAGGCCTGCCGTGGCCCGTCGTCGGACGCCTCGCAGCGCTCTCGGGCGTTTACGCCATCGAGCACAAAGGGCCGCAGCAGCACTCGTACACGCTTCAAGAGTTCGCCACGCGCTACGAGCAAAACTTCGGAACCTCCCCCGGCCTCAAGATGCGTCCCGGCACGGCCGCCGGCGAGCGCTGACGGCCGCCGCGGAATGTCCTTGTCGAAACGGCCCGTGCCGCGCGATCCTGTCTCTGTGACGTTCGAGCACGAGTGAAACAAGTGGGTCTTCGACCGGATCTCGAATGCGAATGCGGCGGCTACCATGTCACGACGTAAAAAGATCTACCTGGCGGCCTCGCTCGTCGTCTTGATGGCCATTGGCGCCGAACTCATGATTCGGCCCCTCACGTTGTGGAGTGTGTGCGTTCAGGTCATCAACGAGGGCGACACCCCGATGGAAGACGTCGTCGTTCGCCACGCCGGTACAAGCGTTCGAATGGGCGAGGTCGCCGCCGGCAAGGCGACCAATGTCTGGCTGGCGAGCGCTCCAAAGGGAACGCTCAGTATCGAATTCAGCCAGAAGGGGAACCCCTCAAAGGGTTTTCAGGTTTCCGACTTCGACCCCGGCGAGTTACTCGACAATAGCTTCAAACTGATTTTGAAGGTCAACACCAACCAGGTCGAGCGGTCTGTCGAAGACGACGACGTCCCCACACTCAACAGACGGATCAAGGACTTCTTCTCCGAGTGGTTCGATTTCAGCCCCTTCTTGCCGCACTATTGATGGAATGATCGTTCGTGCAAAAAGTCGCGCGGCGCGATCGTCACGCATCATCAATGAACCGATCATGAGCGACCAGACCCGCACATTCGTCGCCATTGCCTTGCCCGACGCGGTGACCCAGGCGGCCGCGAAATTGCAGGCCAAGCTCGCGCGTGAGATCCACTCGTTTCGCTGGGCCAACACGCGGCCGATGCACCTGACGCTCGCATTCCTGGGCGACGTGCCAGACCAGAAACTGGGCGAAATCGCCGCCGGATTGACAGCGAGCATCGCGCTTCTGGAGCCCTTTGAGCTGGAGATTGCCGGCATCGGCGCTTTTCCTCACTTGAAAAAGCCCCGCGTGCTCTGGGCCGGGCTCACCGATCGAAACGCCGCCGCACTCAGCGAATTACACGATTCCGTCGTGCAGTCCTTGACTCGGATCAACCAGTGCCCGACGATCAACGCTTTCATCCTCATGTCACTCTGGGGCGACGGAAATTCGGTCAATCTCGGTCCGAGAACCTTGAGGAACTGCCGCCACGATATCAACACTGGTCGGGAGGACGATTCATGGTCAACGACGTACAAGTCATCGCGTCGGTCCTCGGCCGCGGCGGCTCGACCTATCGGGTGCTCGACCGGTGCCGTCTGGGGACCAAGAATTCCTCAAGTCGCGCTTGACCACGGCCGATCATCGTGGCTATCATACTGTATCTACGTACACACTATTGAGACGTGTCGGAAGGAGCGAGAGCGGTGGCAAAACGACAGGGCGCGACAGAATCGAAGGCGGCGGCGGCCGCGTCAGTCGAACAAAAGGCGCTTAACAATGCGCTCAGCCAGATTGAAAAGACCTTCGGGGCCGGGGCCATCATGAAGCTGGGCGAGGGCTCCCACATGGAAGTGGAGGGGATATCGACGGGAGCGCTTTCGCTCGATCTGGCGCTGGGGGCAAGGGTTTGCCGCGAGGGCGGATCATCGAGCTATTCGGACCCGAGTCGAGCGGCAAGACGACGATCGCCCTTCACGCGGTCGCGCGGCGCAGCAAAACGGGGGCGTGGCGGCCTTCATCGACGCCGAACACGCGCTCGACCCGGCATGGTGCAAGCGACTCGGGGTGGATATCGAGGCCCTGCTGGTGAGCCAGCCCGGTAGTGCCGAAGAGGCGCTGCAGATCGCCGAGATGCTTGTCTTGTCGAACGCCGTTGATATCATCGTCGTCGATTCGGTGGCGGCCCTGGTTCCTCGGGCCGAGATCGAGGGCGAAATTGGCGACACTTTTGTCGGTGTTCAAGCCCGGCTCATGAGCCAGGCTCTCCGCAAGCTGACTGGCGGTGTTTCCCGTTCCAAGTGCGTCTTGATCTTCATCAACCAGATTCGTGAGAAGATCGGCGTGATGTTTGGCAGTCCGGAGACGACGCCGGGAGGGCGTGCACTCAAGTTTTACAGCTCGTGCCGCATCGACGTGCGTCGCATCGGACCGGTCAAGGACGGCGAGGAAGTCGTTGGCTCGCGCATCAAGGCGAAGGTGGTCAAGAACAAGGTCGCGCCGCCGTTTCGCGTCTGCGAGTTCGACATGATGTATACGCACGGCATCTCACGCGAGGGCGACCTGCTCGATCTGGCGATCCTCGACAAGCTGGTCGACAAGTCGGGTTCCTGGTTCAACTATGGCGATGTCCGACTCGGCCAGGGACGCGAAAACACCAAGCAATACCTGCGAGACAACCCCGAGGTCGCCGGTGAGGCTCAGCAGTCGAATCCTCGAAAGCCGCATCTCCTCGGGCGCGAGCCCCAGCGCGTAACGGCGAGGCCGACGGCGAAGTCGAAGAGTAAGTTTCAATGCGCCGTCAAATCTTGAAATGAAAAAGCACTCTCTCATTTTGATGTGAGAGAGTGCTTTATCACCGCGGGGCGCCAGGGTCTATGCACCCTTCGCCACCGCGGCACAACAATCAACTTCGACCAATCCCAGCGTTCGCTCGAATGTCGATAAGACTGCGCTCGAGTGCATCATGCGTGGGATGGCCCGGGCGATCGACGAGGTCGGCCGTGAGCAGGGAGTGGCGCGAAGCGGGATATCAAAACCGTTGCACGGCGACGAGTCGACTTCAATCGCTTCAAAATCGCCCTTGAACTCCTGGTGCAGCGTACGGAATCGTTCGGGTCGGCAAAATCGGTCTTCGGTGAACCGTAACCCGAGGATGGACGCCCCCTGCTCGCAGCGGGCCTTCACGGCCGCGAGTTCATCCTGCGAGATGCCGAGGTCGGCCTTGTGCGCCTGAGTCAGCGGCAATGGAAACGACGGCTGGCTGAGGACGGACGTCAGCACGGACGGTTCCATCAAGAGCGCCAGGGCAAACCCGCCCGTGGCACACATCCCCACGACACCGACGCCCGGTCCGCCGCACCGCTCGTGGACGTCGCGGCAGAGGGCACGCAACCACTCGGTTACGGGGCTCGCCTGCCGGCGCGCCATACAGGTGATCTCGCGGCTGATGCAGACCCGGGCGAATTGCGTCGTGTTATAGCGCGGATTCGCCCGCTTGCCCGCGGTTCCGAACAGCTCGGGCAAGACAGCCGTCATGCCGTGCGCCGCGATGCGCCTTCCGAAGGCCGCGACCTGCGGCGTGATACCCGGCAGCTCATGGATCACCACCACGCCAGGACCGCCGCCGATCGAATAAACCTCGCGCGCCTTGCCGCAACTCGCAAACGAGCCCCGCTCGTAGCCCGCCATCGCCCCCGACTCTTCCATCTGCCTCTCCATATCCAACACAGTCTTGTCTCGGCGCAGACGGGCCTACAAATTCGCGACCGCAACCGCGACCGCTTGATTGATCAATCGATCGACCCGAGATCTACCGCAATTCCACTCGAAATGTTCGCGAACCATTCATCATACATCGCTTTGCTGCCAAACCTCAATGCGAAATGCCTCGCAGGCAGGGAGTAGGGTTGGAGCGCACGACATGGTTTGCACCGTTACGATGCCCGATGTTTTCGTGCCGATCGACGTCTCGATTTCTCGATCAATGCGACCGAAAATTCGATAGAATCGCGGAAATCAAAAGACCAACGCACCTCCGCTCATACGGCGCAGTGACGCGTGTGGTGCACAAACCGCCGCGCGCAAAAATGCCTCGGGAAGACCGGAAGCGTCTGCATCTCTTTATGCTACTTCGAGTTCTGCTTAGGCGCCTGACTAATCGGAAGTTCAAAAAATCGCTCTAACTCGATGCGGATCATCGACTTCCACTTAGGCGCCTGAGTAATCCGCATGACCAGACCTCTTGCCGTATTTCTTGAAGTATCATCATCTTACGGTTAGGCGCCTGAGTAACCGGCACAGCTTAACGGTCTGCCGAATATTGAATCCCCAAAATGACTTACGCGCAGGCGCCTGAATTATCCGCACAAAGCGACGCATGGCGAAGTGTGACCAACAGCCGCCTCGCGGGACCAAGCAAGGCTCAGGCAGGTTGGGGCCTGGCTGCGTGTTTCTCCCGATAAACGGGTCTCGGCCGGTCGGTGTGATTAAATGAGAAGTGCCGTGCGGACCACCTGAGCGAGACGAAGACCACGAGCCAATTCTGGATGGCAATCGCGGCCACAACCAAGGGTAAGGGTACTCTCCCCGACCGCGGAAAACTCTGAACAAATATCACTTCGAGCCGTATCGTGCCCCCCAACAGACACCATCTCGTCGCAGGAAATGCAATATCGCCATCGGGCAGCGCGCCGAGCACGCGAATCACGTTGCGGACGCGGGTGGCGGCCAGCCAATCTGGCGTCGGTTCCTGATCAGCCGTTAAGCCGCAGTCCGTCGCGAACGCCGTCGATGAGCGCATGAGCAAACGATGTCACGGCCAGGTTGCCACTCTGGCGCCAGTAGATCGCGAGCGGTACTCCGATTAACGCGTGAACCACGGACAAAGCCGCGGCCGTGAAGACGCTGCGATCGTCGGCCGGCACGGTCGGCAAATGCCAGAGCCCCCACAACACCGATCCGAGCAGTGCCGTCATGAAACCGGATCGCTCGTGACGACGGTGAAGGTGGCTATCGAGAGCGCCTCGGAACGCCACTTCCTCGATGATGAAGCAGACGGGAAAAAACAGCAGGAAATCACGCAGACCCATGAGTGGAAGGGGGGCGCGATCCATGGCGCTGGCCACGCGTGCCCCGACCATGATGCCAATGCCGATCGTACCCGCGACAACCTGGCACATCACGAAAGGCCGTACCGTCGAGCGACGAAAATGGACCAGTGCGTAGCCGGCCGCGATCGCGCCGGCGCACGCGGCCGCCATCCAGGCGGAAATGATCCAGGCCCGCTGCTGGAGGGCTTCCACAAGCGAATAAACCGGCAAGATCGTCAGGACGGCGGCGGGCCCAACCCAGCGCCATCCGAACGTGGGAGCATCGCGAACCCAGAGCGCCCGAACTGGCTGACGGCGTACAAGGACTTGAAAAACAAGCGTCAACGGTACGCCGAGAAGGAGATAGGAATTCGTATCGAGCTTGAGCATCCAGCCTGATGCGATCCAGATGCCAACAAAGGCTATTCCCTCGCCCCAGCGCCGCACCTGGTTGCCGATCGAGACGCTCGGGACCATGGCTGCTTCGGCTAATTCTTGCTGCATCGTCGGCGGCTCCTTTTGGTTCCGGCATGAGGCGCACGCGGTCATTCAGTTTGGCGACTCGTCAGGACCGCCATCGGATTGCAAATTCCGGCTCACGCTTTCGATCTCGGCGAGGATAGGTTCCAGCTCGTCACGCACGGCACGCTGGTTTAATGACCAGTAATACCGGCCAAGGATGATGGTTCCAATGACATAACCGAATGACAAGGCCCACGAAACCAGCATTCCAACCGGGTAGTCCATGGGCGTCAGTACCGACAGCGAAAACCCCAGGAAGATCAGGTTGCAGCCGATAAATGCCGGGCTGAGATACCACCAGACGATGCTTTTCAAGAGGTCGATCTGCCGTATGATCCGCGCACGTTCCACCTTCAATCCGTCCGTCAGGGTGAGCGGCCTGGCCGCCCCGTGTCCGACGCGCCCGGCACGCCAGAGCCTGACGAGAATATAACTGAACGCGATGACGTTGATGACGCATCCGAGTCGCGCGATCGCGGACGACATCACCGTTGCCATATAGCCGAAAACCACGATGGCGATGACCCCGCCAATCGTTTCCGTCAAATCGCGGTACCAGATTTTTCGCTCAAAATCTTTCGCGAGCCTCTCGATCAAAGCAGTGACCCGCTCGATATTCGCCGGGTCATGTTCGCGCTCGAGATGCCGCCGCCATTCGTCGCCGAGTCGATCAAATTGCATCAGTCACCATTCCCATGAGCGGCTTCAAAGCGAAGCCGGATGCGGTGCAGTCGAATGGAAATCGCGTTCTCGGACAGGCCCAGAATCTCGGAAATCTGCGGATGACCGCGGTTGTCGAGAAAGAGCAACAGAATGGCGCGATCGATCTCGCCGAGCGTCGGCAAGAAGTCGCGCAGGGCGGCGCGGCTTCCTGGCCATCGGTGCCGGTCGGATCGACGCACAAGAGATCGGGGTCAACAGCTTGCCGTGGCAGACCCTCCTGGCGGCGACGGTCTGATCGTCGCCACGTCAGCGCGACATTGAGCGCCACGCGATAGGTCCACGTGTCGATCGACGCATCACCGCGAAAATCCGCCAGCGAGCGCCAGATTTGAAGCAAGATTTCTTGCAAGAGATCGGGCATATCCGAGGGCGTCGAATAGGATCGGGCGATCGCCGCGAGACGCGTTTGATTGTGTTCCAGAAGCTGGTGGAAGAGAACCTTTCGACCCGAATCCAAGGCCGGTCCCTCGTCTGTAACAACGCGATCGCCCGACACGGCTTTGCCACCAAGCCGTTGACTTGACCTTCATCTGATTAGTCGTCGGAAGTCCCGCCATCTTTCGCGCGCTCGAGGAGGTTTTTCGGGAGATGTGACGTGCTCCTGGATCGGCTCGCCAAAACTGCAAAACGCAGATGACCATCGGCGCGGCCGCTGTGAAGGCGCCGTGACTTCCCGTCGGCGTTTCCGCCATGCGGATTTTCGGGCCTTCAGCCAGGTGAATGGCAAGGATGACGGCTCAGTTTCCGTCGACAGTCTGTCTTGTCGACGTCGTTGCGCCTTGAGGCACCGGCAAGGAGAGGAGGATTTGCGATTCGGCCGTGTGAGGCACGAGCACGCCCGAGTTCGCCTGGGTCACCGGGAAGAGCGTCTTGATCAGTCCGTGCACGCTCGCCGTTCCCAGGGGGGCTGATAAAAGCGCGGTCGTATTGCCGGCGATCACGGTCTCCGGGGCAAACTCGGCGCCGAGGGCACCCTCGACCTGGATCTCGCCGCTCGGCTGCATGGCGAAGGACAAACCGAGGGCACGAAATTCGACCTCGGTCTTCCGCACGTCGATGTTTGCCAGCCGCGAGGAGCGTCGAAATTTCATTTCACGGGCCAGGGCATTGACCAGGTCAATTCCGATCGAGCCCGGCCCGGCGGACAGGTCGCCCGTGACCTCGACCCAACCAGGATTCTGCGCGGGACGCTCGCCCCACTTCGCCTGTTTGATCGCCAGTCGGGCCCGCCCCGTCAGCCGGTGCCGAGGAAACCGCCGCCCCACCAGCTTGGCGAGATCGACATCGAGCAGCTCGCCACGAAAGTCGAGCTCCCAGTCGCGAGTTCCCACCTGATGCAAACTGATCTGACCTTCCACCTTGGCGTCGTTACCCAGCCAATCTTCGGGATCGAAAAAGACGCCCAGGACGCGAGCTGGCAAGGGCATGCCCTCGACCGTCTTCAAGGCCAGCGACGTCTCGATATGTTCGGTGCGCCGGTCGCGCGTCAGCGTCAGCTCGCAGCGCGTGCCGGCGCCTTCTCCGGGTACGCGATAAGCCAGGTTGAGCGTCGGTGCGACCGGATCGACTGTAAACTCACCAGCAACCTCACGGAGTGCGAATTCGAGATTGCTCCGGCCCAGGTCGAGATGGCAGGACGGCGTCGACACGTTGATCCGATCCAAGGGAATCTGTCCAGAGCGCTGAAGTAAAAGGCCAAGCTGAGCCAGACCGTTGCGCGGGCTATCGCAGCGCACGCGGGGATTCTCGAGATGGAGCGTCAGATCACGGCCGGAGCGTTCCAACCGGACGAGGTCGGCTCGTGCGATCTCAACCAGGCCCTTGCTCCGCGACTCTTCTTGCCGGAGCACGATCCCCTTGTAAACGGTCTCGCCCGGTCGCGGGTAGGAGACGGCTTCGAGAGTGATCTGAAGCCCAAGCTGGCGGCCAAGCTCGACCTCGACGTCGCGCACATGCCCCGGACGATTGATCCGCCAGGCAAACGCGGCCACCAGGCCCGTGGGGAGAACGGTCATCGCCACCAGGATCACAGTGGCCGCTGTCTGACGGACAGGGCGAGTCAGGGAAACCATCCTTGCCTCCCTCCCGGGCGGCCCGCATCGGCTCCACGCCAGCATTCAAGAAAAAGCGGATCCGTCCGCCCGGAGAAGATAGTCGAAAACGCGATTTCGCTCAATTAGACTTTCAAAGCGATCGATCGCCCCACCGCGCCAGATGCTCGCGGTTGAGCGCGTGGATCGCATCCATCGCCGTGCGAATCGCGTCAACGCTGGTGCCCACGTATTTTTCAACGACGGCCGCGGCGATCTCGAACGCGACGACATTCTCGACGATCACGCTCGCGGCCGGGACTGCGCAGACGTCCGACCGCTCGTAGGCGGCGAGCTGCGGCGATTTGGTGGCCATGTTAACGGACGGCCCACGCGCGGCCAGCGTGCTGATGGGCTTCTTGTACGCCCGGACAATGATCGGTTCGCCGTTGGACGTTCCGCCCTCGATGCCGCCGGCATTGTTCGTCGGCCGTCGAAATCCGTGGCGGCGGTCGTCGGCCGGGTGCTCCTGGTCATAGGCGATCGGGTCCATCACCTTCGAGCCCGGCAAGCGGGCGGCTTCGGTCCCCATCCCGATTTCCACGGCCTTGATCGCCTGGATGCTCATCACGGCGCCCGCGATCCGGGCATCGAGCTTGCGATCCCACTGGGCATGGCTGCCAAGCCCGATCGGGCACCCGGTCACGACCGCTTCGACAACGCCCCCAAGCGTATCGCCGGCCTCGCGGGCTGCGTCGATCGCGGCCACGATGGCCAAATCGGCCCTGGGATCGAGCGTGTAAACCGGGCTCGCATCGCGGACAGCCAGGTCAAAAGACCGCGGCGGCGCGGCGATCCCGCCGAGCTCGCGCACATAACCGATCACGCTGATTCCCAGCTCGCGCAACAAGAGCCTGGCGAGAGCACCGACCGCGACGCGAAGCGCCGTCTCGCGCCACTGGCGCGCTCGAGAACCTGGCGAATCCCCGTCTGATAATTGATCGACCCCGCGAGATCGATGTGCCCGCCGCGCGGTGACGCGGGCTCGGCCAGCCGCTCGAGCTTGGCGTCGTTGTTGACCAGGCGCAACGTGATCGGCGCACCCGTGGTCACGCCATGAAAAAGGCCCGAGTCGACGATGATCCGGTCGGTCTCGAGCTTCTGGCGTTTGCCGCGCCCATACCCGCCCTGGCGGCGCTCGAGCTCGCGATCGATGAGCGTCGCGTCGAGCGTGACACCCGATGGGAACCCTTCAACGATCGCAGTGAGTGCCGGGCCGTGAGACTCGCCGGCGGTCAGGTATCGTAGCATCGGCTCGGCCTATCCATCGGCGGTTGAGAGGTCATTTCCAGGGAAACGGTCG
The DNA here is from genome assembly GCA_963818265.1 of uncultured Planctomycetota bacterium. GTDB lineage: Bacteria > Planctomycetota > Planctomycetia > Isosphaerales > Isosphaeraceae > CAWFRS01. Next base: position 347,876 of record CAWFRS010000003.1, read on the forward strand.
TTCCGTCAGTCGCTCGTACGCCTCAATATACTTGGCCCGCGTCGCACTGACGACGTCAGCCGGCAGCCGCGGCGGCGGGCTCGCCTTGTCCCACCCTGTCGACTCCAGCCAGTCGCGCACAAACTGCTTGTCAAACGAAGCTTGCGGCCCGCCCGGCCGGTACGCCTCGGCCGACCAGTATCGCGAGCTATCCGGCGTCAGCACTTCATCAACGAGCAAGAGCTCGCCCGACTCCATGTCAAAACCCCACTCAAACTTGGTATCGGCCAGGATCAAGCCTCGCGCACAGCGCAGCTCCGCGGCGCTGATAAACGTCCAGACTGTTCGATCGTAACATCTCGGTGATTTCTTCGCCGACGACGTGGGCCATGGTCGCGATCGACACATTCTCGTCATGGCCGGTCTCAGCCTTCGTGGCCGGCGTGAAAATCGGCTCGATCCGGGCACTCTCGACCAGTCCGGGCGGTAGCTTGCCGCCGCAAACCGTCCCGTTCGTGCGATATTCTTTCCACGCACTTCCCGAGAGATATCCACGCACAACGCATTCAAACGGCACAACGCGAGCCTTGCGGACGAGCATCGATCGCCCGGCCAGAGAGGCCCGTTCAGCCGGGGACAAATCGAGATTCATCGCGTCGATGTCGGTCGAGATCAGATGATTGGCGACGCTGAGCTTCCCGAACCAAAACGCACTCAACGCCGTGAGCACGCGCCCCTTGTCAGGAATACCATCGGCCATGACCCAGTCAAACGCGCTGATCCGATCGGTCGCGATCAGGAGTAGTTTGTCGCCCAGGTCGTAGACGTCACGCACCTTTCCCTGACGTTTCGATATCGTTCCAGAGCGAAGGTGAGTTTCAAGCAGGGTCATCGCCTTTTTCATCCCAGAGATGGGCTAATTTACGAGACTTCCGTCATCGGCCGAGTGCGCGGGGGCGGGAGTGGTCGGCCGGTTTCTGCAAAATGATCGACGACTTCTTGTAAAAAGTCTTGCAGTTCCTTGAAGACCTCGACCGGGTCGTCGCCGTGAATTCCGGTGATGAGATCGGGACACTTGCCAATGTACACCTGGTCCTCATCGCTCCACTCGACCCATCGATGGTATGCGTCGACCGGTTTCATCGTTCCATTCACAACACTTCTACCGCAACTTCTGAACACCGTGAAAACGCACGATCGCCGGTCAAGAAGACCGTCGCGCCACCTTCCACGGCGGCGGCGTAGTGAAGAGCATCAGGCGTTTTCAGATTGTATTTTCCACGGAGAACGGTTGCCAACTCAACCACAGCGGCACTCAATTCAATCAATTCGAGTTCGACTCCGCCGAAGAACACATCGAACTGTGCGAGTGTGGCGAGATCGCCCGCGCGCAGCGGTTTGGACCTGCACTCTAACCGACTCAGCCGCGACGTGGCCAACGAACTTGGAACGGACAGCGACGCTGACAGTCGCGCAACTGAACGGCGCCCGAGTCGCCGCATCTCCTTCGACCAGGCGGATGACAACATTTGCATCGAGATAGATCACCGGTCGTCCCATTCGTCGCGGTCAGCCCGGACCTCGGCGAGAATTTCGTCCCCGCTTCGCAGAACAATGGCTGTGCCGAACGCGTCTGCAATCGATCCGACTGAATGAGGAAGATTGGGAGTGATAACCAGCTCCGCTGCCCCCTCAGCATCGGGGAGTGGACCGTCAGGAATGAATGTTCGACCGACATACCGACCATGAACAATCAGCCTCTGGCTCATCGCCTATCCTCCGTTGGCCCAACATTGGCCCAAGCACGAAGCTGGTATGCCTGGCTTGTTCAGTGAACGATGCGATGGACTTCGATGTGCCGTTCGTAGAAATCGTAACATGTGCAGCAGCATCGGACAGCCGCGGCGACAGCCAATTTGCGAACCACCGAAGGAAACGACACCCACTAACTCCCGCTGGCCGAACAAGAATCCCGCTCGCCACGGTGCGCCAAGAATACCAGGAGCTTCCCTCAAAGTGGAAGCGTTTGGTATCTGCCGCCGAGAGCTAGCGACGGGGCTCGAACGGCCGTTCGCGAAGCGACGAAAGAAGTTGCGCCGGGCCAGTCAAAACGTCGAACCACCGAGTTACGTGACTTGAGCTCGTTTTTCCGCACTCTGCTGTTCGCAAGATCTCGCTCTTCAAATGACAGAATCCGCAAACCGACACGAGCTTCCTACCGAGCGAGTAGAATGGGTACAATCAGGATGTGGGAGGTGGCAATGACGCTCACGCCGGAATTGAAAGAAGCGGTTGAGAAGGCGGGCGACAAGCCGGTCCGCGTCGAAGATCCGGAAACGCATACAGCCTATCTGATCGTCCGCGAGGACGTGTACCGCCGCATGTGCGCCCTGCCCGCCATCGACCACTCGGACCGCTCTCTGTACGAGTTTGGCGAGTTTCACCCCGATCGATGAAGATCATTGACAGACTTCCGTTCGCCGACCGGCCCCACCTCGTTACGGTTCGGGGCGAGGCCGTGGACGTGTACCGCAACCAGATCATTATTTGGGTCAGCATCAACGACGCTCAAAGGCCGCTGCCGGCGATTCTTGACACGGGGCACGGACACAATTTCTCGATCGATGAAGGGCAGCTCAGTAGATGGTCGGGTGTCTCCCTGAAGCGAATCGGTGAGCTGGAGGTCGGCCATCAGCGGGTCGTGCAATATGCGGCCGAAGTGCGCGTGCATCGGAATGTTCCCGGGCGGGCGGCGCTCCGAGGGGAGAGCTACGGCCTGGAGATGCCTCAGGGTATCTCTGTCTTTTCAGAAGGAGACGGGCCCCGCCTTCCGCTGATCGGACTGAGGACAATGATCGCGAACAGACTGACGCTCGTCATCGATGGCGATCGTCGACAGGCAACGCTGAAGACGAAGGGGTGGCTTTGACAGGGGTGCTGAACACGGTGCGCAATTCGTTCGATCTCGCATTCGAGGTATTCCTCGCCCGCGCAATTTAGAAAATGTTGCGCCTGCATGGCCCAATCAGAGGCGAGCCGTCGCGACTGAACGTGACACGAATCGGGATGTCGATCAATCGGGCAACTCGATGCGCGGATACTCCGAACGCATTCGGGCTGATCAAGGAACATGGCAGCGACGGCGGCTCTGCTTATTCCGACAAACACGTCAACCGCCAAGATCGCCAAGAGGGGCGAGGACGGGATGCGAATAAATAATGAATAGGATTTTTATACATTCGTGCTCAGGAGAAGAGCGGGCTTGTGTCCCGAACTTTTGGCGACCTTGGCGATCTTGGCGGTTGATGTCCCATTAACTATTCGGCCCGGTCGGGGGGGGGTTGATCGTTGATTCTGAATCGCAGGTCCTTGCGATCGATTGAGTCATGGCGGTGAAACGTTCTTAGCGCGTCGACTGGAAGATGGATGCTTCCAGGTGTACAGTAGAGAAACATTATCGTTTCGAAAGCGAGTCCGCTTTTGCGCTTTCGAAACGAGATGTGAAAAACGATTCAACGAAGGTGATTCGCGCTGTTCGTGCATTCGACCGTATTGGTCAAGGGTAGAGTATTTAGATCCGTCCCGCTTTTGTCCTCGCCGAAACCTTTGACACTCGGCGTCTCGACAACTCTGACCTTGATCATTTCACCGGTTTATCAACAATGTCGAGCGCCGTGTTCTTGAGAAACAGCCAATTTGACGGCGCCGCCGAGATCGGCCCGTTGATCGCGAACACGGCGATTTGATACACCTTGCCCGGCGTTGCGTCCTTGAGCTCGACCCGGTTGGCCGTGTTGAAACCGGCGACGACCGCTTCGCCCCCTTTGCCTGGCGTTCGCGGTAGTTTGCCGTCGACCCAGATCTCACCGTAGTCATCGACGGTTGTTTGGAAATACACGGTCTTACCCGCCGCTTCGGGCGGTATCGTGATCTTGATCCGGTACCAGCAGAAACAGATCTGACCGTTCGATCGTGGGTCCTTGAGCGTTTCGGGGGAGACCACCTCCCACTTGCTGTCGTCGTATCCCGGCTCAAATGCCCTGGCCGGTTCGTAGTTATAGGTCTTGTTGGGCTTGCCGTCGGGACCCTTGCCTTCGACCTCGACGATCTTGACGTCGTGGTAGCGCCACTCCCCCTTGACGGCGGCCACACCGGCCGTCGTTTGCAAATCGATCTTCTTCATTTGGGCCACGGCGCTCTTCGGGGCACAGGCCGCGGCCGTCATCAAGGCCATCGCAATCCCTATGCTCCGCATTCGCATTCTCTCCCCCGCATCGTCAACGAGTGAACAGACAGGTCAGAAAGTGGAAAATCGATCGCACATGGAAAACCGGCAACCTCAGCGGGCCGCGCTTGCGGCACCGACAGGTGCAGCAGGCGGCGTCGGCAGCGCCGGGACCGATGGATCGGCCTGATGTTTCAACAACTCGCTGAGCTGAAACGCATGATACGGCTGCTCCGCGGCCGGCTTGCCGTCCTTCGACGCGTTGGCGACCCAGAAACGCGACGTCGTGGTCTCGAACAAGACACTGTGCAAGTTCGATTTCATCGCCACGGGCCGGTCCATCAAGTGTCGGGCCGACTCGGCGTCAAAGGTTCCCAGACCTTTCTGCACGCGTTTCACCAGCTCCTTGTAGCGGTCGCCCGCGGAGAGGACAACGCCATCCTTGATCGCCGTGGGCAACAGTGGATGGCTTTCGCCCATCGCGATCACGTTGAAAACGTTCCAGCAGGCTTCCATTCCCACGGCCTTACCCGTCTCGCCGTCGGCGATCACGAAGTAGTACTCACACGTGCGTGGATTGTCATGAAAGATGGCGATCGCGCGAGTCAGGGTATCAGCCTCTTCGAGAACCATACGCACCAGGAAGGCCATCGGCACACCCTGCCAGTGGCCAAGGCCCTGCCCGCCCATCTCGCCGATCGAGATCCGCTCGGCATTCATGCCGGTCACCGAACCGACGAACCCGGCATAGGTGATATTCACAAACGGAATATGATCGCGCGGCTCGGCCACCGTGAGAATGGCGTGTTCCTGGAGCCGCCAGTCACAACCGTAGTCGAGAATCCGACCGTGATAGAGCGCGCCATTTTTCGTCGCCGAACCGCTCAGCGCAAATCCCGAGCAGTGAAAAAGCTCCGGAATGAAGTTGGCGATGACGACGTCCTGCACGTCGAGACCCGAGCCGTCGGCGATTCCACGCATCTCCTCGAAGAATCGCTCGGGGACATACTTGCGCTGACCGGCGACGATCCCCCGAATCACGCGCTTGGGATCGACGAGCTTGAGCCCGCCAAGCTCGACCTTGAGCTCCTTACCCTTGACGTCGAAGATATAACGCATGTTTTCGCGAATATCGTCACGCAGCAGGGCTCCTTGCTGATAGCCCATCTCATAAGGGCCACCCTTCACGTGTAGCACGCGATAACCGTCAATCTCCTCGAGGAATCCCTCGCCGCAGCGTGCCAGCGTTTTCGAACCGGCCTGCGCAGAGGCATCGGCACGGCCAGCAAGACCACGACAAACGCCAAAGTCCCCATCGACATCCGACGCATTGGTTTGGTGTCCTTTTTTGTACCCGAAGGGTCAGGAGTTCGGCCGATTCGCTATGACTCTATCCCAAGACCTGCTCCAGTTCCAACGGACTTTGTGAATTTCGAGAAAGTCGGCTTATCGCAAGGGAATCGTCCACGACTTGACCATCTCGAATGGAGACGCGGGCGAATCTGTTTGACCTGGCTCACCCGCCCTGTCGGGCGACCTCTCCCGCGGGGCGAGGTAAAAGAAACGCGAGCTCGCCGCCATGTGCCAACGCGTAAGCATTCAATCACCTATCCCTTGGGGAGAGGTCGCCCGTCAGGGCGGGTGAGGGGTCATCGCCAGGGCCAGGGCGTTTACGCGGGGCGCAACAAACAGGAATGAAGACCGCCGGCGATTTCGGCAAATCAATAGCAACGTTTCACAGCGTCAGGGCGAGTCTCCGCACGAGCCGAGTGCCAGTGCCAGCCCGGCAAGCCCCGGCGTCTCAGAAGCACGCTCCTGAAAGGGCGCGACTCCGCCGAGCCACTCAGGAGCTGACGCAAAATAAATTAGCCTCCGTCGATGCGTTTCCCGCCCGTTTTATAGGCTGGGCCGCGGAAAATTGACCAACTAATTTTGCGTCAGGTGCTCAGCTCGCGAAGACGCTCGCGCTCCCAGAGGGCGGCCCTACGCTACATATGGCAGCAACTCCCCGCCGACTCATTCCCACTCGATCGTGCCGGGCGGTTTACTCGTCACGTCGTAAACAACGCGGTTCACACCCTTGACCGTGTTTGTGATGCGCGTCGATGTGCGGGCAAGCAAGTCATGCGAGAGGCGCGACCAGTCGGCCGTCATGAAGTCGTCGGTCTCGACCGCGCGGAGGGCAATCACGTTTTCGTAAGTCCGCGCGTCGCCCATGACGCCCACCGCCTGCACGGGGAGCAGCACGGCAAACGCCTGAGCCACGCGGCGGTCGAGGCCGGCTGCGTGCAGCTCGTCGAGGAAAATCGCATCGGCCTGCCGCAGTATGTCGAGCCGCGGCCGCGTCACTTCGCCCAGGCAGCGAACCGCAAGCCCCGGACCCGGAAACGGGTGCCGCCACACCAGGCCATCGGGCAGCCCCAGCTCGATTCCCAGCCGGCGAACCTCGTCCTTGAACAGGTCGCGCAGCGGCTCAATCAGCTCGAAGCCCAGCTCCTGGGGGAGCCCTCCGACATTGTGATGGATCTTGATCGTCGCCGTCGGCCCATCCGCCGCCCCGCCACTTTCGATCACGTCGGGATAAAGCGTTCCTTGCGCCAGGTAGCGGGCGCCCGGAATCGACGTTGCCGCTTCCTTGAATACGTCGATAAACACGTGGCCGATCCGCCGCCGCTTCTCCTGGGGATCGACGACGCCCGCTAGCGCACCGAGAAACTGACCGGATGCGTCGATCGTGCGGAGCTCGGCGCTGGTACTGCGCGCCGAACGCTTCGATCACCGCCGCGCGTTCACCCTGGCGCAAGAGCCCCGTGTCGACGAAAACACAAGCGACGCGGGGCCCGATCGCCCGCGCCAGAAGCGCCGCGCAAACGGCCGAGTCGACCCCGCCCGATAATCCGCAGACGACCCGCTCGTCGGTCCCAACCCGGCGCTGGACCTCCGACAAGGAGCGTTCGATGAACGCCTCCATCGTCCAGTCGCGGGAATTGTGGCAAATCCGGTCGAGAAAATTGCCGAGGATCAATGAGCCATAAGGCGTGTGCGAGACTTCCGGATGAAACTGGAGGCCATAAATCGGCAGCCGGTGATGCCGCACGGCCGCGATCGGGCAGGTCGCCGTGGCGGCCAGGGCGATAAAGTCGCCCCCTGCGTCGTGAAGCTGATCGCCGTGGCTCATCCAAACGGTGGTTTCATGCGGAACATCGTGAAAAAGGGGCTCGGCCGGGTCGAGCACACGACATTCCGCACGCCCGAACTCGCGTGCCGGGGCCGCATCAACCTTGGCGCCCAGCGCCCGGCAAGCCAGTTGCATCCCGTAGCAGATTCCCAGAACGGGCACTCCCAGCGCGAAGAGACCCGGATCGCATTGAGGAGCTCCTGCCTCGTAAACGCTCGACGGGCCGCCTGAGAGAATCAAGGCCAGCGGATTGAGCTCCCGCACGCGCTCGGCCGTGATGTCATGACGGACAATCCGCGCGAAGGCATGCCGCTCGCGAACCCGCCGTGCGATGAGCTGGACATATTGCGCACCGAAGTCGAGCACCAGGACCGGACGCGCCGCCGGGTCGGAATCCGCCATGAACGAGGTTCTCAATAAAGGACGAGCCGCTCTGATTGACTCGGGAACTTCGCCACCATTTAGGCAGTCGAGTCTAACCGACGGGGGCCCGTTCGCCAAATCGTTGCACCGTACGCCGCGCGGCCGCACTGCTTTACTTTTCGCGATGCCCTTCAAAGGCCAGCCGCCAAGGCCGCCGGAAGCCGAGAGTGGCGACCGCTGGCGTTGCCGCCGGTTCCGCCTGGAGCGTTTCACGAGTGGTTCGCGTGAGTTCGGCTTAAAGTGGATTTCTACGACCCAAGAGCGCAAGCGCGTGAATTCCCGTCCCCGGAATGTGGCAGAAGCCCTGGCGTTCTTCGACCGATTGGATCAGCGCCAGGAGTTTGAGTTGACGACGCGGCGCGAGTCCTCAAGTGGCTCTCCCTGGAGTTTGACCACGGATGGCGCGGATAACGCTGATGGGGCAATCAAGTAACTCACTTCGAGCAAGAGCCAGCCTCGCCAACCCTCTGAAAGATGGTTAGGATTCCGGCCGAATGAGCACAAACATGGAACTATCCCCAAAGCCCTCGCATTTCTTCGATATCGGCTTGCGACGCGGGACAACCGCGTCACACCAGCCAATAACCTGTCGCGTGGACAGACATCGTTTCGCACCGTTCCCGCGCTCCCTGACCGTGTCGCGTGGACAGGCCTCGTTTCGCACAGTTGTTTGGTCTTACCGCTTCGTCAAGATCGTGGATCGTGAGGCTCGGACAAATGGAGCCACTAAATAGCGTGGAATCTGGATAGACATGATTGCAATTTCAAGAAATTGCGGGCGTATGGTCTTACGCGTTCATCAAGATCCTCAGGCGACGTTCGACGTCGGTCATCGTCGTCGGCTTGATCGCACGCCACCGACTGATGAGCCTTTCGGTAGAAATCGAGCGAACCGCTTCACGTTTGATAAAGCTCCTGACGTTCAAGCCCCCCTCGCCGAATTTCACCGGCACCTGCGAGCGAACCTTCATGTCTTGCTCAAAATCGGCGCCAGGGTCACGAATCCACTCGGTCCTTGACGGAACGCATCGGCTGAAACGATCAAGACAGGCTGTATTCCGCCTCGTTCATGACCGCGAGTCGGATTCAATTCGGCCTCCCAGATCTCGCCGCGCATGAGCCTTTTGCCGGCCATTGGGCATCATTCCTCCAGGCCATCGGGCAGGCTGCGACGGCAGACAACCAGAGCGCACCAGCCTTCGGTGGCCTATTGTGGTTTTTTGTTCACTCTGGTGGAATGAGTAGTGGCGCCATGGCAAAGTCGCCGATATCTCACCATCCGCTTCCTGCTCGCTACGTTCCGGCTCCAGAGCCATTCGTTTCAGAGCTAGTCTTCATCGGCGGCTCGACCTTGCTCCCGTTGGTTTCAACGGAGAGAATCATTTCGTGCGGCTACGTCGTGTCCGGGATCAATCTCGGCCAGAGAGACCCATGCCCAAAGACCGAAGAAGCGATCCATTACTGATTACGCTGGCGGGAGATGACGTCTCGCCGGAGACGGTTCCCGCGAGCGAACTCGCGGAATTCCTGGTGCAATTTGAAACGGCGGTCATCCAGACAGTTTTAGCTAAAAATGAAGTCAGCATCGAACAGGCAGACCAAGAGCTCTTTGTCAGCCTTGTCGAGATCACGGGAGGAAGTGAAGCGCTCACCTTCGCACTTTCCGGAGACACCATGTTAGGAGCGAGCCTGATCTCGAACGCCCTCTTCCTCAATGATTACTCGTCGCTCCCTCTAAAGGCCCATGAGGCGCTCCACAACATTTCCGCGCAAGCAACCAGGAATCAATGGTCCGTCGAGTTTGTCGGCGACAAGAAGCGTGACATCAAAAACGCCGTCATCTCGGTCGATAACCCCGTTCCGCGTCCTAAGGTCGTAAAAGTTCAAGGCGACACAACCATTTACGGCCGACTAACGCGGGTGGGTGGGGTGAGGCCGAGAGCAATGCTGAAAATGACAAATAATCAGTATATCTACATTGAATTAAGCAAATCGATGGCGGTCGAACTCGCCTCCGAGGAACGACTCTATGAAGAGGTCGGACTTGAGGGGACGGCGACCTGGCGCGTAGACACCATGGAAATGCTTGATTTCAAGGCCAGGCGCATCACCAACTATCGAGCCTCGCAAGAGGGATCTCGCCGAATCATTTGAAGCAATCGCTGAAGCTTCACAGGGCCGATGGACGGGCGTCGATGTCGAACGACTCGTAGACGAGTTGCGTGGGAAGGCTTAAGGGATGATCTGCCTCGATACTGCGGTCCTCATTTGGGGCGTGCGTGGCTTTGCTTCGCGGACCCAGGAGCACGAGACTGTCAGGGCGGAACGCTATATAAGATGGCTAGCACTCAAGCAAAAGCAGGTGCTTGTTCCGACGATCGTCCTCTCTGAGTACCTGGTAGGCGCCAGCGCAACGGAACTTCAAGACGGAACGATATTTGAGAAAAACTTTCAAATCGTGCCGTTTGATGTTCCTGCTGCAATGATCGCGGCTGACCTGTCGCGGGACATTGACCTTATCAAAACAGTTGCGAAAGAACACCACGTTGATCGTCAATGCTTGAAATCGGACATCATGATAGCAGCGACAGCAATTTGCAGACAGGCCGAAAAGATTATCACGTCTGATAGAGACTTTCGGATATTTGAAAGAATCGTAGCGGGTAGGATCGAGATCTCCGCAATGCCAGAAATTCCGGCGAACGTCGATGAGGAACAGCGAGACCTGTTCTAGACCGCATCGCGATCGCGTTGGTGGTGGGACCAATGGACCCGGTCCTTCTCCACCACGCTCTGCAAAGCCGGCGTGCCCTTGATCGTCCTCGTTTTGTCCATTAGCGCCAGCTTGACGGTCACAGCGGAGGCCCACGCTTGGAGAGGCCCACGCTTGGACATGGCACTGAGTCGATTCGACGTGCCGTGCGCGGCGTGGCCGCGCTCCTCCATTCGAAACGCTACTGTTCGGACGCAAGGGGCCCCGGGCCGGCCGGAAGCCACGGGACGGCACCGCTCGGGAGGTGAAACCGGAGTCAGCAGGTCTGTTTTTGTTGTGGTTAGAACCGGCGTCAGTTCTGTCTTGTCGTACGGAATAGGAATTGATACCAGGTTTGCTCTCGGCTAAGCTATCGCGAGAAGGTACTCTTCCCGCTCGCCTGGAGCCCGATCAAGATTACAATCTCGCTCATTCGTCATACTTGAGCAGAAACTTCGGGTTGATTGCTTTGAAGCTGAGGCGTCCACCGACGTCCTCGTCGTACTCCTCTGCCGGCGGGCGAAGGACCACGCCTTCCCTCTGGACGCGCGCATTCAGGACGCTCGTCCCCTCGGAAAGCGCCACCAACTCGTCGACCGTGTGGTTCAGGACCAGGGTGCCGAGCTGCGGCACGGCCTCCAGGCCCATTTCTTCCAGCGCGGCGAGCATTTTCTGATGGTCGATGAGCCGGTAGGCGTCCACGTTCAGCACGTTGAACACCCGGAGCGTGACCTCCTTCAGACCATACTTGTTCTTCTGGATGCCCGGCCCGATCACCTCGGCTTGAATCGCGACATCGTGGCCCAATCGCTCCCGGGCGGCCCGAAGTTTTTCCTCGACCTTCAGGCCCTTGGCGACCCGCACGAGAACGCTGCTCTCATCAGTCTCGTCCATCCAGAGGTTGCGGCTGCAAATGCCGAACTCGCCCTGGCGGAGGAACGCGGTGAAAGACGCTCCATCGAGTTTCTCGGTAACGTAGAAGGTCTTGCCCCGATGCCTGTGGAGGGCCGCTTCGAGAATCTGCACGCGAGTCTCGTCAGTCTTGGGAAGAAAGCCGGGAAACCCGCCCTTGACCCGTCCGCGCATCCCAACCGAGATCGGCGCTTCCCACTTGAGTACCCCGAGCACTTCGGTGACATCGGCCCCTTCATCGGTCGGCGCGCCCGACGGCAGGATCGACAAGGGAAAGCAGATGCCCTGCGACACCTGGCCGCGAAGCTTGACGGTCTTGATGCGGAAGCCGGCGGGGAGGATTGTGGCCCCGGAGGCGTCGGTCTGAGCGGGTTTGAAGGAACTGGCCCGCAGGAACTCGAACTCCGTCCGCTCGGGGAGCAGGGAGTCGATCTCGCAATAGACAAGCTTGTCGCCGGGCTGATGCTCGCCCTTTTTGGAGACCACCCACCAGCCGAGGACGCGAATCCTCTCGATCGCATCGGCGTTCGGGATCGGCTCAACGGCGTTGACGGTCTGGATGCTGGCAAGTTTTCGCATGGGGTTCTCCGTTCGGGTCTGATTCTCATCCCGACACGGGGCGGGCGCAACGGGTTCAGCGACGTTGATTTATTGTCCTGGAGTGTTCCAGGAACATCATCCTGGTTGGCCGGGTCGTGCCCGAACGTTCAAAGCGATTTCGCTCGCTCGGGATACAGTCATTTCTCCAGCAGCCGCTTCGATCGAGCGCCGGCCAGAATTGCCAACATCCGAAGAAACGAAAGACAACACTGGCGCCGGCAACTTGAGGCTTCGGGCGTTTTCTTGGTCGGCTCGTTCAAAATGTTGGCATCGACCAGGTAGGTCATCCCAATCGTGGTACGTCAACGTCGTCGGTTGTCTCATCCCGGGACGCCGGCTGAAACCATCCCTTGACCGGACACGAGAGCAAGAGTTGCACGAGGCCTTCATTGCGCGGCCGCGTCGTTCGTTTCAAAAGGTACTGCCCATTTTCGATGCGCTCGGTATCAAACTCCTCGCCTGGCCGGATGCCATCTTGCTGCCGGATTGCAGCGGGCAGGACGATCTGTCCTTTGCTGGAGATGATGATTTTCATCAGCGTAAAATATCGTTTTTGCTGGCCCGCGCCTCAAAGCGGCGATACGCCGGCGCGGTCGGAAGTGTGTCGGATTCGAGTTTAGTGGAAAGGTCACGCACCGACAGTCGCTGTGGTTTAAATCCTCGTGACGACCACGTTTTCCTTGTCATAGTCCAGGTATAATAATCGCTTCATTCTCAGGCGGCGTAAAATATGATCCGATCCTTGGCGATGGAGCGGAGAAAGTATGGATTTCGTATCGCCCTTACGTCCACGAGGTCAATCTTCCGACCGAATAGATCTTCCAATCCGAACAGCATACCGAAATAGCAGCGAGCGTTCTCGCCGCGAGGGATTGGCTCGAAGTCGACGAGAAAATCGAGATCACTCGCGTCGGCGTTAAACCGACCGTTGGCCGCCGATCCGAAGATCTCGAGCGATCGCACCCTGTGCTGGCGGCAGAGCTCGGCCACTTCACTGCGCTTGGATTCGACGAACTCGTTCATCGCCGTTTCGATCCTCCCTCCAGACGCCAGATCCCGCAGGCCGCGCTCAGGACCGTCCGACGAACCGAATTAGCTCTGGTCGGCCAATTTATCCAGGATGTCGCTGTCGCGGTGGCTTTTCAAGACCTGACGCTGGTCCCGACGTCCTCGACGCTGGCGATTCGATCATCAGCGAGACTTCTCGCTCATCTCCACCGAGGAATCTCAAAAAAGCCCGGGCGCCATCGGCGTCTTGACATGACGTATGAGCTCGATCGGCTCCTTGAGAATCCGATTGCTACACACAACGGCTCGCGTGTGTCGGGCCGCCCGGCTTCGTACGTTCCGTCTTCGACGGCGCCGCCGGCTCGACGCGGGGCGTATGGGTCGCGTGCCTTCTTGAGAACCCCTTCGTCATGGTCAGCAACCGGAACGTACCGGTGCTTACGTCTGAATCAGAGCGTGACGCGTCGATCGGTTGTCTCGGCTGTCGCGGTCTGGTAGAAGGAACTGGCGGTCCTCCGACCGCGCGATCAATCGATCGATCGGTCGACCTTCCCAGGAATCGCAGCTTGATGAATTTCCGAAAGCCGTTGCGCCGGATCGGCCTGGTCTTGATCGTTCTCATTCTGGCGCCGGCCGCGTTGATCGCCGCCGAGCGGGCTCTCGTCGTCGATTATGAGCTTCTATCCGGCCGATTTTTCCAATGCCGTGATCGGCCGTATCGCGGCGAGCGGATTGATCGTCGACTTTCGCGAATGCGATCCGCTTCTCACCCGGGCCGATCTGGCACGGTCCCGGATGATCGTGCTCGAATCGTCGGCCGGCACGATCGGCTCCGGGCTCGCTCCCGGGCCGACCGAAACGATCCCACTCGCACGCTTCGTGCAAGACGGCGGCCTGCTCGTCCTGGCGATCCCCCAAGATCCCGACGCCTTTTCGCAACTGAACGCGTATAACCAGATTCTCGATGCGCTGGGATCGGGTATACGAGTCGTCCCGGCGATCGCCGATGACGAGAGCGGGCGGTACCTCTCCGTCATGTTCCCGCAATGCTATTTTCACCCGTGCGATGACACATTCGCGGCCAGGGGCGTCAACCACGACCTCGTGCTCGATCGGGCGACCATCCTCGACGCAAAGCCGCCGGCACTGGTGCTGGCGAAATCGTCGCCATCGGCGTTTGCACGCGCTGGCCTCGGCCGCTCCGTCGTCAAGGAGATCGCCAGTGAGCCGGGCGGGTTTCCGCTCGTCGCCATGGCCCGTTGCGGCAAGGGGTTTGTTCTGGTGATCCCGCGATTCTCGCTCAATATCGGCGGGTTCAATAGTCGCGTCGGGGTCGGCCCGCTCACCTCGCTCGACTGGCTCCCTTCGAGCGAGCGATTCGTGCAAAACCTGATCGACGAGCTCGTCAAGCTGGGTCGCGGCGAGAGCGTCTGGAATGGACCTTCGAGCAACAAGACCGCCGCGCCCGCGCTCATCGAGCCGGTGCTGCCGGCCGCTCCACCCGCGGGGCTAGCGATCACGACGGTTCCGGCCGGCGGTTCACTTGAACGCGCACGTGACAAATCCAGGTCGAATCGCAATGCTTACCGCGCGACCATTCGTCGCGACCTGTACGGGCCTTATCTCGAGCATGGATTACGCGCCGCGTGGGGCGATATCGACCGCGACGGCACGTCGCTGAAGACGCTGGCAAGCGGTTTCAAGGCCGCGGGCTTTAATTATATCTGGGGCGTGGGCTGGCCCGAACGATTCGTGTCGAACCAGTACACCGAGCCGCAGCGCGATCGGTTGCGGCGATCGTGGGAGACTTTCGCGTGCGAGCTCGACGGTTCGGCGGTCGGCTGGAGTATCGGCGTCGACTTCGCGGGGCAGGGGTTCGACCGCAAAGGCTATGAACTCTGCCGCGGCCCGAGCGGCCAGGAGCTGAGGCTGCTCTCGCCGCTCGACCTGCGCTACTGGTACGACATGATGATCCCCGCGCTCGAGGAAGTCGCGCGATTCAGCCTCCATCATCCGAGCGTCAAGGGGGCGACGATCGATTTCGAGCTGTACGATTACGACCCGTTCAAGGTCTATCCCGAGGCCATCGGATTCGAGAACGTCGCCTTCTCGGCCTTCCTCCGAGCCTCGCACGGACACCTCGACGGCGCCACGCTTGCGGCGGCGGCCGAGCTGAAACCAGCAGAGCGCTATCCGTGGCTCCGCGACCGCGGCCTGCTCGGCTTCTATTTTCTGCAGCTTGAAAACGAAAGTGAAAAGCTCGGTCGCTTGATCCGGCGGCGGATTCATGCGATCCAACCGGACTTCATCTTCGGAGGCTATCAGGCCGCGCTTCCGTACTCGTGGTTCTATCGAGGTCTGATCAGGGGCCTCAGTACCCCCGAGATGCCGATGGTCTGGATGAGCTTTCAGGTCCTTTCTGCCCCCGACATCGATCGATTCTGGCTGAAAGGCTGTTCGATCCTCAACGCCACCGCGCTCATGCTGGGGACGTTCCCGATCCGCGAATATCCGGCCGCCATGTCGGCGGGCCGCTGGCTGCACGACGGCTACTGGATCAATCGCTTCAACTGGCTGGCCGACGATGCCAGGGGCAAGAAAAGTATCGAGATTCCCGATGGCACGCGGGCCGAAGCCTGGCGCAGCCCTGACCGAGGGCAATCGCCGGCTCGACACCGAAGAACAGCAGGGCGGCACCGGAGGCAAGAGGGTTCAGCCATGAACGCGCATCGTCTGATCGCGGCGGTACTGTTTGCACTCGCCACGGCGACCGGCGGCCCGGCGTTTGGTGGTATCTGGGTCACGGATCCCGACGGCCGGCCGTTCTTTCCGATCGGACTCTATGGCTTTCCACAAGGTCGTAAAGACGACGCGATTTATCGCGAAGCGCACGAGGCCGGCTTCAATTTCCTGGTGGGGCACGAAGCCAAATCGGGCTTCATGCGATCCGTCGATCTACCGGGCGGACCCCCCGATTCCGACGCGGCGAGCCGTCGCGGCAGTTTGCTCGACCTGTCGAAGCAAACTGATCACAAGCGGGGCCTTCTCGAAGCGCTGATCGCGAAAGAGGAAAACACACCCGGTCTACTCGTGTGGCAAGGGCCCGACGAGCCGAACGATTTCCCGTTCGGCATCCGGCCCGGGCCCACGCCCGCGGGCCTGGCGCTGGGAGCACGCACGCTCAAATCGAAGTCGAAGCACCCGCTCTGGATCAATTTTGGACCGACCGGCGACGACGTCGCGCCGGCTGATTTCGACCGCTTGCGGCCGTATCTCGCGGTCCCCGACGTGGTGTCGGTCGACATTTACCCCGTTGGGGGCGGCAGCGACTTGCAGTTGAGCCCGTTTGCCGAGCGCGGGCCGGCCTGCGTGGGGGTGTTCACGCGCAACCTCGTTCGTCTGGTCAGCCACGAAGGGATCCAGCAAAAGCCGGTCTGGATGGTGTTGCAAGCGTTCGGATGGGGCGACCTCGCCAAAGCGTCAAATCCACCCGAAAAGTGGACCGGCCGGCCACCTACTCACGCGGAGATCCGCTTCATGGCGTTCGACGCCATCATCAATGGCGCCGGCGGCGTGATCTTTTGGGGAGCGCCCTACCAGGTCAAGACCGACGGCACGTGGGAGGCGCTGAAGACCGTCGCCCGGGAGGTGCGCGACTTGCTGCCGATTCTCACCGCGAATCCGCAAGCCGCCGACCGGATCGTCAAGCCATCGAACCCGGCCATCGAGGCCGCCGTGAGGCGCTCGGGCGAAGATCTGTATGTATTGTTAGCCAATACAGGCGAACGTCTCGAAGAAACATCGCTGTCATTTCACGGTGTCAAAGCGGGCTCGCTGCGGCCGGTGGGAATCACGGCGAAAAAGCATGCGTCTGACACAATCCCGCGTGTGACGTTCGAGCCGCTGGAGGTCACGGTCTTCGCCGTCGCGGATTGAGCTATTCAATAGCATCGTCGGAAGCTTGTCGCTCATGTCCACGGTTTGACGTCATGGGGTGCCCCGTCTTCCACGTTGTGAAAGGTCACGTCCAGTGAATCGATGTCGAGCAGGGCGAACGTTCGCGACGAGTCGACACGCGTCGCCGAAACGACCGACCCGGGGTTGACGACCAGTCCTTCGGCACAGCGAAACCACATCGGCTTGTGGGTGTGGCCGACCACGAGAAAGTTGCTTTGGAGCTTGATGAGAAGCCCGCGCAAGACGTCGCACGGGTGGCTTTGCCGGGTGATGAATTCCATGTCGGAAGAGGGCGAGCCGTGAACGATGACGCCGATTTTCGCCTGATCCGCGAGCTCGAGATCAAACGGCAATTGCCCGAGATATTCGAGCGTCGTCGCGCCTGGCGTGCCTCCTCCGAACTCGTCGCGGCCGCCAGGGCCGCGCTCGAGTGCCCAGCGATCGTGGTTTCCCCTGACCGAGAGGATCTGGCGTTCTTGCACGAACGAAACGACGCGATCCGGAAACGGGCCGTAGCCCACGAGATCGCCGCGCAAATAATCCGATCAGCGCCCATGACGGTCAGATGCGACCAGGCCAATTCGAGGGCCAGGGGATCGCCATGGACGTCGGAGATCAGGCCGAGCTTCATCGCGGCGGCTCGTTCGGGGTTGGCGGTTTCTTCGGCGCGGCCAGCGCCGCCGAGCTCGGCGGATCGCCGCGCGGCGGCGTCAACGGCGTCGATCAAGGCACCCGCACGCCGGCGCAGTTCGAGCGCATGAAGGCCCGCGATGGTTGTTCCCCCCGGCGAGGCAACCTGGTCCTTGAGAACTCCGGGGTGCAGCCCCGTGTCGCGCACCATCCTGGCGGCACCGAGCACGGTCTGCGCGGCGAGGAGGGTGGCCACATCACGCGGCAGACCCGCGCGAACCCCGCCGTCGGAAAGGGCCTCGACCATCAGATAAACAAAGGCTGGTCCACTGCCGGAGAGCCCGGTGACGGCATCGAGCAATGGTTCGGAGACTCGCACCGAACATCCGACCGAATCGAGAAACGCCTTGATCACCGCTTCGTCATTGGATCCGACGCGGGCACCCAGCGCATAGGCCGATGCCCCCTCGCCGATCAAGGCCGGCGTATTGGGCATCACGCGGACGATCCTGGCGTTGGCCGGCAATCCCTCTGCGATCGCGGCAATCGTGATCCCCGCGGCCACCGACACCACCAGTTGCTCGCTATTAACGACCGGGCGGATCTCATGAAGAACGGCCCGCATGCTCTGGGGTTTGACGGCGAGCACGATAATGTCGCTCTGCGTCACCAAGGGTAAATTAGTCTCGTGAACGCTCACGCCGGTCTCCGAAGCAATGGCCGCTCGCGCCTCGGGGACCGGGTCGCTCGCGCAAATTGCGTCGGCAGCCGCGACGTTGGCGCAGAGCATCCCCTTGATCAAGGCGGAAGCCATCTTGCCGGCGCCGATGAATCCCCAACGCCGCGGCAATCCGTTTCCCCCATCATTCATCGAGGCGCCTCCAGAACCCTGCGAGTGATGACTCCATGCAGAATAGAGTTCCCCTCGCGGATTGACAACCGCCGACATCGCCCGGAAAAACGATTGTCGGTCATGTTCAATCAATAATTGCGAGCGTCGCAAGTCATCGGCATCGATACGAGGATATCGGCGATTTCCTGAATGGCCGTTCTATAAGTCAATCTCGATCTCATAACGATGATGGCTCTGTTTCTTCCGCTGTGTGCTCGGTGTCCTCCGTGGTGATAATCTTCGATCGCCGGCGCCCTTGATTGACTACAATACAATCTCGACGTCAGACATTGCCGAAGCCGACCCCTCCGGCACGAGGGTTCCCGTTATCAGGATCAGGCCGTCATGCACAATGAGCTCTCGAAAATCGAAGACGCACTTCAGGCGCTCCGGGAAGGCCGGGTAATCATTGTTGTTGACGACGAAGACCGCGAAAACGAGGGCGACTTTGTCGCGGCGGCCGAGAAGGTGACGCCCGAGACGATTGCGTTCATGATCACGCACGGCCGCGGCCAGGTTTGCATGCCCATTTTGCCCGAAATCGCGGACCGGCTTCAGCTTGGGCCGATGGTCCTGAACAACACGGCACCCCACCAGACGCCCTATACGGTGCCCGTCGATCACAAGTCGTGCCGCACCGGGATCAGCGCCGAGGAACGAGCGCGAACCGTGCGTGCGGTCATCGATCCGGCGACGGTGCCCGAGGATCTGGCTCGGCCGGGCCATCTTTTTCCGCTGGTTGCCAAGGATGGGGGCGTTTTGCGGCGGGCCGGCCATACCGAGGCGACCGTCGACCTGGCTCGCCTGGCGGGGCTGACGCCGGCCGGCATCCTTTGCGAAGTGCTCGACGGCACGGGCGTCGCCAGCCGCGACCGGCTGCACGCGATTTCGCGCGAGCGCGGCTTGCCGATTGTCTCCATCGAGTCGCTGATCAAGTACCGGCGGCTACGTGAAAAGCTGGTCAACCGCGTCGCCGAAGCCGATTTGCCCACGCGCTATGGGCCGAGTCGAATCATCGGCTATCGCGTCCAGCACGAGCCGGGAAATGAGCCGGTCGCGATTGTGATGGGCGACCTCCAGTCGGTTGATGCGCCTCTGGTGCGGCTTCACTCGTCGTGCTTCACGGGCGATTTGCTCGACTCACTGCGGTGCGACTGCGGCGATCAACTCAAGATGGCCATGGAGACGATCGGTAGCGCAGGCGTCGGCGCCCTCATTTACCTGCCGCAAGAAGGGCGAGGGATTGGATTGATCGAAAAAATCCGGGCGTACAGCCTGCAAGACGAAGGGCTCGACACCGTTCAGGCCAACACGGCGCTCGGCTTTCGCGCCGACCCACGCGACTACGGGATCGGCCTCCAGATTCTCAAGGACCTGGGCCTCTCGCGCATCAAGCTCTTGACGAACAATCCCAAGAAGACCGACGCGTTCGTTTACTACGGCTATGACCTTCAGGTCGTCGACCAGGTTCCGATCGTGGCGCCGGCCGTTGCCGAGCGCCAGCGTTACATGGATGCCAAGCGCGACAAGATGGGGCATTTGCTCCCGGTTCCTGATTACAGCGAAAACGGCGTCTCAGGGGGCTGAGCGAAAACGAATCGGCCACCGCGATTGTGTCGCCGGGCTCGCCCGAAGATGGCTCGCAGGTGGCTGTAGCGGCCGGTCGTCTCGACGTAAGGCTCGTGGTGTTGTTAGAATCAGTTGATCCGTTGTTCCACGGACGGTCGCGCACCGCCTGCCCTTTGTGGGTGAGTCCGGCCTTTTTTTATCTTGGTTCAGGATGCAGGAAATATTCATGCAATCGAATTGGCCGAAATTGTACCTCCGGGCTGGCGTAATACTGAGCGCCTGCATCCCCTTTTCGCTGGCGCTCGGCCTGGACCATTCGGCACACGCTCAGCCGCCCGACGGCAAGACGCTCGAATTGAAGACCCTCGAGCCGGATGTCAAACGCGACAATCCCAAGGCACGGGCGCTTTTTGACGAAGTTGCCAGGGCCTACAAGGCACTCACCGCTTATTCCGATCAAGGCGAGTTTGTGCTGGCCCTGAACATTGCCGGCAAGGATCAGAAGCAAGCCACGCCGCTCAAGCTGACATTTGTCCGGCCGAACAAGCTGGATATCGACGCGGGACAGGTCCATTTGACGAGCGATGGCACAACCATGACGACGTCGGTCATCCCGCTCAAACGATACACAACGGCTCCCGCTCCGCGGAAGCTCGGGATTGACACATTCCGCGAAGGGCCGATCGGCTCGGTCCTCTTCGGTGGACCGAGCGGACCGCCGATGTTCGTTCTCTTGAACCTGCTCACCGCCAGCGACCCGGCTTCGGCGATCGCCGAGCTCGGAGGGTCGTTTCAAATGGGCTCGACGCCGGGAAAAAACGACGATAGCAAGACCAAGCCGGCGCCATCAGCGATCCTGATCGAATTCGAGAAGGGGCGGCCAGGGATCGTTCTCAACGTCGACCCTGCGACGAAGTTACTTTCAAGCATCGATTTGAAGATCGACCCCGAGCAGCTCGCCGCGGCGGGCCCAGCCGGCCAGAAAGTGTCGATCAACAAGTTCGGCTGGTCGGCCGGCGCCGTTTCGACCGAGATGCCCAAGGATCAGTCGTTTGCCTACTCCGCGCCCAAGGGGTTCGCCAAGGTCGACTCGTTGTTCGAGCAACAGGAAGAGAAACACGCGATCGACGCGAAGATTGGCAAACCCGCGCCCGATTTCACACTCACGCTTCTCGACGGGCCGGGTAAAACGAAGACAGTGACCAAGGCCGAGCTCGCCGGCAAGGTCGTCGTGATCGACTTCTGGGCCACGTGGTGCGGGCCGTGCCTGCTGGAGTTGCCCGAGATCCAGAAACTCATCGACTCTTATGCGAAGACACAGAAAAACGTCATGATCGTCGCGCTCAGCCAGGACGAAGAACCATCCGAGCTGGCCGCCGTTCGCAAGCTGGTCGAGAAAACACTCAGCGACAAGAAAATCAACCTCACGGGCAACCCGGTCGGGCAGGTCGGCCTCGACCCGAGCAAGTCGGTTGGCTCGGCCTTTGAGCTCGAGGGCTACCCGACACTGATCATCCTCGATGGCAAGGGGACCGTTCAGGCGGTTCATGTCGGGTTCAATCCCGAGGCCGCCGAGCCGTTGCACAAGTCGCTGGCCAAGGAGATCGACGTGCTGCTCGAAGGAAAATCGCTCGCCAGTTCTCCCAAAGCGAAAGCCGCCGCCGCCAAGGGTGACGACGCGAAGCCTTGAACGGCCGACGCGCCGAGAACACCTGGCCGACCGAACGACCAATGGCTTCGAGCCGGCATGGTCTCTGGTCTGTCATAAGCTGCGAGCCTGGCAGTCGACGGCCGACTTTGGTCGGCCGTCGGCGCCTCTTTCCTCTCGCCATCAGCGCCGTCGCCGTGTCTCGACATTTTCAACGTCGCGCACGGTGATCACGCGCGTGCCCAGACCCTCGTTGTAATGGGGCTCGCCGCGAACGCCGACTCGGTGCGCAATCATCGGCTCGATATCGAGGCCGGGCGGAACATCCAGATAAGCGAGGGTCGCGCCGTCCTTGCCGATCAACACGTAAACCTTGTGCCCGTCAACCATTTCAGTCGAGTTTTGCATATAGCCAATGGCGCTGAAGGCCCGCGAACTCGTCTGGCCGGCCGTTGCGATTCGCCGTTTCTCGATCGCCACCTCGTCGTCCCGGCGGTGACTCTGCGCGAGCAGGTCATCAAGGGTGCGCGCGGCCTGAACCGCCTGTTCATCGCGACGGATCCGGGCAAGGCGCAGCGCACGGCCTCGTCCACGTTCGGTGCGTTCCCCGCCTTTGATAGGGCCGCCTGGTAGCGCGAGCGGATCGTCTCGAACTCCCACCGGGCAATCGGCTGACTGGTGCGCATTGAGCGATAGAGCTGATCGATGGTTCTCAGCTCGTTGGCGGTGTTCGCAGGGAGATGGTCGACGGGTGGATCCTCGATCGCGGCCGCCGCGAATCGAGCCGCGACGTAAACCGGTTTCGTCACCGGTAATAACGCGGGCGCCACGAGATCCGGGTCGCGCGTGCCGCTGCGCCTGATGAAGCCAACAACGTTCGGCGGCGGCTCGATCGCACGCCAGACCGTTCTGGAACGCCGGCGTCCCGTTTCGAGCGGCGGGCGGTCCAAGAGACGAACGAGCGTTCCCTGTTCGAGCTCGCCGCAGGGAGGGCCTGGCAGGGCGGCGGCCGGATTGCCCGAACGGACGACCGCGCGGTCGACTTGCACCGCCACGCGCTGCCGCCGCCCCTCCGCTGCTCGGCCGTCGGCGGCGTCCACGTGGCCGTTTCGGCCAGCCAAGGTGCCGTCGCCGTCATCAAGGTTCGAGGCTTCGATCCAGCAGAACATCGTCGGCGGCGGGTCGATCACCAGCCACTCTTTACCATCGGCCGCGCGCACACGCACTCGCGAGCCTCTTTTCAGCGTCGCCGTGACGAAACCGTCGTCGCCCGGCGCATCGTGAACATCAACCTCATCGACGACGATTTCAGTGACGGCACCCGCACCACTTCCAACCGCAGGTGGCGTGTCGCCACCAGGTGGGGTCGCCGAGGTCTGCACGTGGCCATAAAAGGCCAGCCAGAAAAATGCAATCAAGAACGGACGCATGGCTGTACCGATTAGCTAGACTCGCTAATTTGACATCAACAGAAAGGGGCGAACCCGAAGGGGGGCGGCGACGGCCGTCGAACGTATTGCGATCGAGTGAGCCGATCGCGGCGGATGGCTTGCCATGGCAACGAAGGGAGGGAGGTCGCCGATGGCAGCCGTTGATAACGCGAATAACCATGACCGTCAAGGCAGGTCTTCTCTTTTGGGCGATCACGTATTAAACTGGTCGATTCTCGCCTGCGGAGACGGATCAATTGACTTCATGAAGCGGACACGAGCGCAGCGCCCTCGAGCCGCAGGGTAAGCCTTTCGCAAATGACCTGGTCGGGCCCGATTCAAACGACTTGCCCAGACCAAGTTAAGGAGTTCCGAGGATGTACGCGATCTTTGAAGACGGCAGTCATCAGTTCCGGGTCCGCGAGGGAGACCGGATCCAGATCGATCGGCGTGAAGGCACCGCCGGGGTCGAGTTGGTGTTCCCCAAAGTTCTGCTGATCTCCGAGCAAGACGGCGCTCCGATCATCGGAACACCGACGATCGAAGGCGCCCGCGTGGTCGGAAAAATCGTCAATCAATTCCGGGCCAAGAAGATCATCATTCAGAAGTTTCGACGCCGTAAAAACGTTCGCCGACGTAACGGTCATCGCCAGCCCTACACCGTTGTGCAGATTACCAACGTCCAGCCTCAATAGCCTACCTTCACTCGGCGCGAAAATTCACGCAATCTACGCAAACCGTTCAATTCCGCCAAGACTCTCCGGCGGAGGAACGGTTTTTGCATTTTTAAGACATCGGCCGTGCCGACGGGAATGCCGAATGTTACCATAGGTCATCGCGTCGAGGCTGGAGTTCGACGTCACGATGAGGAGAGGTTGATGGACGGGCCGCGAGACGACCTGGCTGGAAGCCACGCGGCGCGTCAGACAACTTCGGTTCCTTCTCGAGACAACGGGACGGTGGTCTCGCAGGGCATTCCAGCAGCGATGCGCAATTCGGTGGTCTCTTCTCCGGGTCTTCCTGAAAAGCCATTGTGGGGCAGGGCAGACGGCAACTCTCCGGCTTGGCCGGAGAACGTTGGCGGTCGCTCATGGAATAACCGAAGCGGCATCGCTTTCGGACCAGAGGATCGCGCCGGTATGGCGTGAAGTCTGGAAACCGTGCGAAGCCCTGGGGAGGGCCACCGGATTCGCGGCCGTTTGATCGGGGAAGTGGGGCAGATTTCAAAGAGCGTCTATCGTTCGTGCCGATACTGGGGTTGAATCAACTTCAACTCGACTTCGGTACACGTATGGCTTTCTGAACAGAAATTGGCTATATCCTGGGAATGTGGGCTTCCCCGCGAACCTAGGGTAGTCGAGAGATGGAGAGTGGACATGGCAACGGTGAGCGAGCATGCGGGGATCTCGGCGGTCGAGGAGAAGCGGCAGAGCTCTTGGGATGCCCGTAATGACCGGGCACGAGGACGGCGCGGAATGGTTGTGCCCCGCGTATTCAGCACCGAAGGAACTAGTCCCTACGATCTCATCGAGTGGGATCGGCGCGCCGCGGAGATCAAGGACGAGCGCGGGCGGCCCATCTTCCAGCAACTGGATTGCGAGATCCCACGAAACTGGAGCGCAGCTCGCGACCAACGTCGTGGCCAGCAAGTACTTCTATGGTGACGTGGCCAGCGGCAATGGCAGCCCGGCCGAGGGGAAGCGTGAGTTCTCGGTGCGCCAGTTGATCGAGCGCGTGACGCGAACGATTGCGGACTGGGGCAAGGCTGACGGTTATTTTGCCACCGCCGACGACGCGTCGCGGTTCTACGACGAGCTCACTTCGCTCTGCTTGAACCAGTATGGTTCATTCAACTCGCCTGTCTGGTTCAATGTCGGTTTGTTCGATCACTACGGCATCTCGGGGCCGGCGAACAACTGGCGATGGGACGAGGAACTGCGCAGCGTGGTGAAGGCGACGAGTGCCTATCAATACCCGCAGTCGTCGGCCTGTTTCATCCAGAGCGTCGACGACGATATGGAAAGCATCATGCGGCTCGCCAAGAGCGAGGCGATGCTCTTCAAGTTCGGATCGGGCACGGGGACCGATCTATCGAGCCTGCGGTCGAGCCGCGAGAAGCTCTCGGGCGGCGGCAAGCCTTCGGGGCCCGTGAGCTTCATGCGAGTTTATGACGCGATCGCCAGCGTCGTCAAATCGGGCGGCAAGACGCGGCGCGCCGCCAAGATGCAGACGCTCAAGTGCTGGCACCCTGATATTCTCGAGTTCATCGAGTGCAAGACCAAGGAAGAAAAGAAGGCGCAGTCGTTGATCAAGGCCGGCTACGAGGCGAATTTCAATGGCGAAGCCTACAGCTCGGTCATGTTTCAGAACGCCAATTTGTCGATTCGCTGCAGCGATTCGTTCTTGAGCGCCGTCGAGGCTGATGGCGACTGGACCACGCGTGCCGTCACCACGGGACGGCCGATGGAGACGCTCAAGGCGCGCATCCTGATGGACAAGATCGCCGAGGGAACATGGCTCTGCGGCGACCCCGGCCTGCAATATGAAGACACGATCCAGCGCTGGCACACCTGCCCCAACACGGCTCCGATCAATTCGTCGAACCCGTGCAGCGAGTACATGTTCATCGACGACTCGGCGTGCAACCTGTCGTCGATCAACCTGATGAAGTTTCGCCGTGAAGACGGCAGCTTCGACGCCGATCGGTTCCGCGCGGCCGTCCGGATCTTCATCACGGCCCAGGAGATTCTGGTCGATCACGCGAGCTATCCCACCGAACGGATCGCGGCCAACAGCCACAAGTTCCGCCCGCTCGGGCTGGGCTATGCCAACCTCGGCAGCCTGATCATGGCGTCGGGCCTGCCGTACGACTCGGAACAGGGGCGGTCGCTGGCCGCCGCGATCACCGCGATCATGCACGGGCAGGCCTATCTGACCAGTGCCGAGCACGCCGCGCATGTCGGCGCGTTTGATGGCTTTGCCGTCAATCGCGAGCCCATGCTCAAGGTGATGGAGATGCACCGCGCCGCGGCTGACGCGATCGACACGTCGGCACCGGCCGACCTCTTGACCGAGGCCCGCGCCGTCTGGACCGAGTGCCTCGACATGGGGCGCAAACACGGCTATCGCAACAGCCAGGTCACCGTGCTGGCACCGACCGGCACGATCGCCTTCATGATGGATTGCGATACCACGGGCATCGAGCCCGACATCGC
Source organism: uncultured Planctomycetota bacterium (assembly GCA_963818265.1). Lineage (GTDB taxonomy): Bacteria > Planctomycetota > Planctomycetia > Isosphaerales > Isosphaeraceae > CAWFRS01. Next base: position 374,294 of record CAWFRS010000003.1, read on the forward strand.
CCTGGTGAAGTACAAGCAACTCGCCGGCGGCGGCATGCTCAAGATTGTGAACCGCACCGTGCCAATGGCCCTTCGCAAGCTCGGCTACGATGAACCGGTGGTTCGCGGCGTGCTCGATTATGTCGACCTGCACGACACGATCGAAGGGCGCCCGAGCTGAAGGACGAACACCTTCCTGTGTTCGATTGTGCGTTTGCCCCGCCGCAAGGGGGCCGGAGCATTCACTTCCGGGGCCACTTGCGTATGATGGCCGCAGTCCAGCCCTTCCTGTCCGGTGCGATTTCCAAGACTTGCAACGTGCCCCATGAGGCGACCATTGCCGATATTCGCGAAGCCTACCTGGAAGGTTGGAAACTCGGACTGAAGGCTTTGGCCATCTATCGTGACGGGTCGAAGGGGAGCCAGCCCGTGAGCACCAAATCGGAATCGGGCGAAGATGCGTCGGATCAGAAGAAAGAGATCGTCGTGGCCGTGGCGCCGACCGTTTCGGCCGTGACGGCCCCCAGCAGCGAACCGCGGCCGGAACCAGGGGCGCCGGCTCCGACGGCCGTCGTGGCCGCCAATCAGCCGCGCCGCGAGCGGCTGCCCCACACCCGGCGCAGCCTGACTCACAAGTTCGATATCCAAGGGCACGAGGGTTATATCAACGTCGGTTTTTATCCCGATGGCCGCCCGGGCGAGCTGTTCATCACGATGGCCAAGGAAGGTTCGACGATCGGCGGCCTGATGGACGTTCTGGGAACGGCCATCTCGATCGGCCTGCAATACGGCGTGCCCCTCGAGGTCTTCGTCAACAAGTTCGCACATAGCCGCTTTGAACCGGCTGGATTCACCAAGAACCCCGATATTCCCATCGCCAAGAGCCTGGCCGACTACATCTTCCGCTGGCTGGGGATGGAATTCATCCCGGGCTACCGTGAGGCGAATGCACCGAACCGGACGGCCGCCGAGCCCGCACTCAAGTCGGCGGCCACCGGCGTTCCGATGCTCAAGGTCAACGGCCACCGCACCGCCACGATTGCCGACCTCGAGCATGCCGAGGCCGTCATGGAGGCGGGCGCGTACCAGTCGAAGCAGGTCGCGGCCGCGGATCCGACCGCCGCGGCCGAAGAGCCAAACCTGGGCGACGGCCTCGACGAGCAAGACCGTCAGTTCGCCCACTTCCAGAGCGACGCGCCCGCGTGCGATAACTGTGGCGCACTGACGGTGCGCTGCGGCACATGCTATCGCTGCTTCAACTGCGGCAACAGCATGGGATGCTCGTGATCGGATCGCCCCCGGAGGGTGATGGCACCGGCATGACGCGATAAAGATAAAGCCTCCGTCCAGCCCATTGATTCGCGGGCCGGACGGAGGCTTTTTGCTTGTCTACAGTCGTGTTTTGCGGCCGTTGGCGCTGGCTCTGATCTCGGCCAGCCAGCCCGGGGACGAAAGCGCGACACGGTTGTCTATCGCCGGCGCCCGCGGGTCACGCCTTGCGCGCGACGTTCAACCAGGTATGCACGTGTGGCGAGCCGCGGAAGAACCATGAGAATGCCGGCCCTTCGAGCTTCCAGATGTCCCAGACGCCGTCGTTGCCGATGTCGCCTTCCTTGAAGAACGTCAGCCGCAACTTGTCGACGCCGCCATTGCTGCTCAAGCACGCCGCGCACTTCCTCGGCGTCAAACGCGCGAAACGGACTGAGCATTTTTTCGACCAGCTCGGTGACCATGGCCTTTTGCTGGCCGTCGAGACCGGCGATCGAGAGCCCAGTGTCGGGAAGTTTGTCGCCTTTCAGGCGAGTCGTCTTGGGCTCGTCGGCCTCGGCCTTGGCCACGAGTGCCTGAGCCTGCTGCTTGTCGTCGAGCGTCCTGAAAATCTTGTTCGCTTGCTCGCCCTGATACCACCATACATTGTTGGTGTGCTTGGAATCCTCGTTGTCGTGGCCGTCGGCGGCATGGCCGTAAAAGATCGGACCGCCAAACGCCGCGCCTTCCACGCTGTTGCCATCGGCGCGCAGGGTGTCGTGCCGTCCGGACAAAACCCACTCGAACGGCTTTTCGGTGCCCGGTTCGCCAAAGACGGCGACGTGGTAGTTCTCGAGCCCCCCCGCGTCGTCTTCCATCTGCTTGGTGAACCGTTCGTAGCCGTCTTCGCTGCACAGGTTTTTCATGATTTCCTGGCAGAGGGCTTTCTGCTCCGAGGTCATCTGGTCGATGGTCGGCTTGACGATCGCCCAGTTATTTCCGACTCGTTTCCGCAATGGATGGTCGAACGGGAAGCAGATCAACTTGCGTTGTTCGGGAGAAAGTGTCTTGAAGAACCGCGCCACGCTCGTCTCCGCGGCGGCCGACGGAGTGGGGCCGGCCTTCACCGGATTGGCCGCGCGGCGCCTGTCCACCGATCAAGGGGACCGTCCCGGCGAGCGCACCCATGCCGACGGCCCTGACGAAATCACGGCGCGATACCGACTCGCAAATCGCGCAGTCGGCGGCGTTCATTTTCCGGTCGTTGACCTCTGCCATGGAAGTCGATCTCCTTCGTCGTGGGTTTGGTATCGGGGAGGGTGGTCTGCGCACGATCAACCAAAGGAAGGAAGGAAGGAGGATGTTCCTCAAATGAGCCGGGTAGCCCAATCGAACCCGCCTTCAGTCTCTTCGGTTCAGGCTATACCCCCGCGATGGCCCCGTCAACGGGGTGCGACGGCTTTGGCGATGCTGACTTGTCAGCTTCCCACGGCGGTGATGCTTCCTGCTCGCACCTGCGATCAACCCCGGGAACCCGCTGGCGAACCGTCTGCCGGTCGAGGCACGCCTGTTCAATTTGGTCGGTCCATTCGGCTGGAGTGGCAGGATCTCGCGAAGGACCGCTCGGCCTCGAGCGATAAGTTGCCAACGCCGCGCGGCGTGCCTATCCTGTCGGTAGCGTCGTACCAAACGACAGGAGTCGAACACCCGGCCGGGGAACGCTTCAGCGATGTCTACTTTTGTGTTGACTGATGTATCGAGCGACGTCTGGCAGGAGAGCTTCCACGTCGATGCGAAATCCATGGGCCTGGCCGACGATCTCCCCTGGTCGGTGACAAAACAGCGCCTGCGCGGCGGGCGGCGCGACGGCGTCGACCTGATCGTGGTCGACAACGGCGCCCTGCGCTTTTCCATCGTGCCGACGCGCGGGATGGGACTCTGGAAAGGCTGGTACGATGGGAACCGCATCGGCTGGGATTCGCCGATCGCCGATGGCCCGGTCCATCCGTCGCTCGTCAACCTCGCCGCGGCCGGCGGCCTGGGATGGCTCGATGGTTTCGACGAGCTTCTCGCGCGTTGCGGCCTCGAAAACAACGGTGCGCCCTTCGAGGTCAAAGACACCCACGCCGACGGCACCGAGAGCCATACCACGTTTGGCCTGCACGGCAAGATCGCCAACATCCCCGCGTCATACGTGATGGTTCAGATCAGTCCCGAGCCCCCCCACGAAATCGTGGTCGAGGGCCACGTTCAGGAATCGCGATTGTTTGGTCCGCAAATCAACATGGTCACCCAGATCACAACGGTGCCCGGATCAAATAGCGTCGTGGTCCGCGACAAGTTCATCAATCTGAAGGACCAGCCCGTCGAGATGCAGGTGCTCTATCACTGGAACTTCGGCCCGCCGTTCCTGGGACCCGGCTCGCGATTCGTGGCACCGATCAGGTCGGTCACCCCGCGCGACGCACGGCGCAAGAAGCGATTACTGAACACGATCTTTACGGCGGCCCCGAGCCCGGATCGACCGAGCAGGTCTATTTCTACGAATTGCTGGGCGCATCGGGCGACGACGCGCGAACAGCCGTCATGCTCCACAATCAGGCCAGCGATCGCGGAGTCGTCCTGCGATTTCGGCTCGATCAGCTCCCGGCGTTCACGCTCTGGAAAAATACAGCCGGTCTGCGTGACGGCTACGTCACGGGCCTCGAGCCCGGCACCAATTACCCCAACGCACGCCCTTTTGAAAAAGCCCGCAATCGCGTCGTGACCCTGCCCCCCGATGGGTCGCTTGTCGTCGAGACGACGCTCGAAGTGGCGCCGACGGCCTCGGCGGTCGCAGCCGTTTTATCACAGATCCGGCTGCTCCAATCGCAGGCCGAGCCGCGGATCAACCCGAGGCCCATGGAGCCGTTTGCACCGCAGGGATAAGACAGGCTCCCGGTGATCGCCCTCATCCGACCGCCGGTAAACCTTCCCCCGCCCGGGTGGGTGAGGGAATCCTGAACCCATTCGTATGCGCAACAGTCCAAAATAGGATTCGCTGTCCCGCAGGAAAGCGGAACGCTGTTGCACGACTCACCGCTGTCTCGAGCTACCCCCTTTTAGCGAAATATAAGCATCATCTTTCTTTTCTTTATTGAAGAAATGAATATCGAGGGTGCGGAGATATGTGTGCAGGCCGGCATCCTGGATCGGTAACAGGTGGGCGTCGGCGCCGGATTCGTTGTGATGCGAGTGCCAGAGGCCCGGCGGTGTCACGAAGGCCGAGCCCGGCTTCCATTCGGCACGCTGCGCATCCAGGATATGACCGTCGTCGTCGATCTTGGTCCCGACAAGTGAGTAGCAACCCGGCTCGCAGTCGATGATCAGGTCGAGGGCGACCGACTCATGATGGTGGGGCGGCTGCACCTTGCCTTTGGGTAACACACCAAACATGGCCCACAAGACGTGGGTGATCGTGCGCGTTTGCGGGAACTTGCTGTTGGCCATCAGCACACTCACACGGTTCCGCTTGCTGGCTTCGGGATCCTGGGCCACTTTTTCGAGCTCCGCCACGGCGCGAACACGCGGGTAGAGCGTCGGCTGAAATCGAGGCGTATCGGCGCGTGCACCGAGGTAGCGCAGCAACGGCTCATCATGAACCCAGTAAAAGGCCGCGTCTTCGCTGGCGCTGTGCACGACCTCGCCACAACAGGAAAGTGTGAAAATATCCCCCTCGCACCAGGCGAGCTTCTTGCCGTTCCAGCGTGACTCGCCGCGACCACGGATCACGTAATAAAGCTCCGAGGTCGCGTTCGGATCGGTCGTGATCTGCTCGCCGGGTCGGATACGGACGAAGTTCGAGAGCAAGGCCGGACTGGTCGCCGGCCCGGCGCACGCAAGTTGCTCGCTCAGGTCAAACGGAATGACGCGCGTCGGGCCTTCCTCGTGCAACCGGTGCGGGAAATCCGCGAGCGGAACCTGGGGAATCAAACCGGAGCCAATGGGATTGGCCGCCTTGGAATACTCAAAGTACTGGCCGTTGGCAGTCCACTGGTCGCGGTTGGCTCCATTATTTTGTGCCACTTTGGCTCCATTATTTTGTGCCACTTCGGCCATGACTGGGCTCCTTTCTCGATCCGCATTGCCTTTGCCGGGGGCCGACGACCGGGTCGCACGAGGACGGGCGCCCGGCGCGGGCCGTGCCAGAACACGCCCATATGTCCGAGCGACGCGGGGGCGGACGTTTCTAAAAACCCGCAAAGAGGGGGCCAAAGTCGAACATTCGACGTGATCGTTGGGACCCACTCAGGGCCAATGCAAAGGTACTGGCGTCGGTCCACCCTATTAAATTCAGCTCAACGACCGTTCGTGCCAGCCAATTCCGACGGCCCGCGCAAAAGCCGCAGCGCATTGGCAATCACAAGCAGGCTCGTGCCGACATCAGCCGCGATGGCCATCCACAAATTGGCCAGCCCGAAAACGGCCAGAATCAACACGGCAATCTTGGTGAGCAGCGCGACGGCGATGTTCTGACGGATTCGCGAAAGTGTTTCTCGGCTCAGCCGAATCAGCCAGGGAAGCCGGCTGAGGTCGTCAGCGAGAAGTACGATATCGGCCGACTCGAGAGCCGCCCCGCTCGAGATCCCGCCGAGTGCGATACTCACCTTGGCCGCGGCGAGGGCAGGGGCGTCGTTGACGCCATCGCCGACCATGCCGGTCGGTCCATGCCGCGCATCGAGCTCGGCGATCGCGCTGACCTTGTCGGCCGGCAACAGGTTGGCGCGTTCCTCGCCCACACCCAGCTCGCGGGCCATCGCGGCGGCCGTTCTGGCATTGTCGCCCGTGAGCATGATGGTTCGCAGCCCGAGTGAGTGCAGACTCGGCGAGCACATGGGCCGCCTCCGGCCGAGGACGATCCGCCAGGCGGATCCAGCCCAGCGGGCCCGAGTCAGCCGTCAGCGCCACGGCTGTCCCGGCGGTCTTCTCGGCCTGGCCAAGCTGCGAGTGAAACTCAGGGTGGCACAAGCCCGCTTCGTCGATGTACCGATGACTTCCCAGGTGATACTCAACGGCATCAACTTGCCCGAGTGCACCCAGGCCCGGTACGGCCGTGTAATTGTGCGCGACCGGAACATCGAGCCTCAGCCCGCGCACATCGCGCCAATCGCCTTGCCCAGCACATGACCGCCCCGGTCGCCGAGCGCGGCCGCGATCTGCAAGAGACGGTTCTCGTCTTGCTCGCCCGGCGCACAGACCACCTCGACGACATCGGGCTGGCCGCGCGTCAGCGTGCCCGTCTTGTCAAACGCGATCGCCCGAAGCCGGCCAATCTCTTCGAGATATTCGCCCCCGCGAATCAAGAGCCCGCCACGCGCCGCCGCAGCCAGCCCGCATACCACGGCCACCGGAGTCGCGATGACCAGCGCACACGGACACGCGATCACGAGAACCACCAGGCCCCTCCCGAACCACTCGCGCCAGAGACTTCCGTCAACCACGCCCGATCCCTGCGTAGCCAGCGCCCAGAGCGGCGGTGCCAGCATGACCAGCAGCGACAGAGCGATGACGATCGGCGTGTAGACGGCCGCGAATCGCGAGATCCGCCGCTCGATGGCGCGCAGGCCGGATTGCGCCGCTCGCACCTGTGCGATGATCCGCGAGATCAGCGCATCGCCCACCGGCCCGGCCGCCAGGATCTCGAGCGTGCCCTCGCCGTTGACCGTCCCGGCATAGACCGGGTCGCCCGGCTCGCGCAAGATGAGGACCGATTCCCCTGTGATCGTCTTCTGATCGACGCTCGAGCGCCCCACCGCCACGGTCCCGTCAACCGGCACCGTGTCGCCGGCACGAACCAGGATCCGGTCGCCGGACTGAACCTCGCTCGCGGCGATCTTTCGGGTCGTGCCATCGTCCGCAAGCTTCTCGGCCGTCGGCGGCGCGATTTCCAATAGCGCGCGGATCGAGCGGCGGGCATAGTCAAGACTCATCCCCTCGAGCGATTCAGAGAGACCGTACAAAAACGCGACCGTCGCCGCTTCATCCCACTGGCCAAGCGCCATCGCCCCGACGATGGCCAGCCCCATGAGCACATCAATATCGAAGCGAAAGCGGGCCAGGTTGCGGATCGCCCTGGGAAAGATGCCAATCCCGCCAATGACGACGGCCAGGGCATAGCCGGCAAGAGCGAGCCGATTCGAGCCTGATTCGCCGAGCCCGATTGAAGCGCCGCGCCACGATACGATCATCGCCGCGGCCAGGGCGATCCCTGATCCGATGGTCACGGTCCACCGGCCGTGGCGCGACCACCACGAGGGGGGCGTCCGGCGATCTGCCCTTGCAATGTCGACTGCATCCCCGTGCGGTCGGAAATCAGACGGATGATCTCCTGGGGATCGACTTGGCTGTCATCATAATCGAACGTCATCACTCCGTGAATGACGTCAAAGGTCAGGCGCGAAATGGCCGGCCGGTCTTTGAGAGCGGCCGTGAGCTCATCGACTTCCTTGGGGCAGTCGAGACCTTGAACCTGAAGCGTGCAGCGAGCTTCGCTCATCCAAACCCCTGTCATCAAAGCCGTTGCGAAAACGTTACCAACGTCGGGCGATGAGACCAGCTCGGCGGGCGCGAAATCAGGTCACGCACCATGGCGCAGCGAGCTCATGTTGATTATAGGGCTGGGACCAGCCCGAGTGAACTCGATAGTCGCGCACCGTCTCCCTGATTGTCGCACAGGAAAGAGAGGCGCTCTACGGCGTGATGCCTGGAGGACACGGAACGGCGAAAATCGTCAGCCAACGAGCTCGCGGATCGGCTCCCCCTTCTCGATCAAGTAGGTCGGCCGCCCGGTTCGATCGTCGAAGGTGGTCGCACGCCCGTCGATGCCCAGGTGGTGGTACACGGTCGCGGCCACGTCCTGGGGGCTGATCGGCCGGTCGACCACGTATTCGCCGCGCGGGCTCGACCGGCCGATGACCTGACCCATCTTCATCGACCCGCATCCCATGAGGACACTGAACGTCTTGCCCCAGTGGTCGCGGCCGGCGTCGCGGTTCATGCGTGGCGTCCGCCCGAACTCGCCCATGGCCACGACCAGGGTCGAATCGTAGAGGCCGCGCGCGATCAGATCTTCGATGAGCGCCGCAATCGCCCGGTCAAGCGGCGGTATCAACTTGCGTGCGCCCTCCTCGGTTTTGAGCTGCGGCGGTGTGCCATGATGATCCCAGGGCACGCAATTGACCGTCACGAACGGCACCCCTGATTCCACCAGGCGGCGGGCGAGTAGCGCACTCTGGCCGAACGTGTGCCGGCCGTACCGGTCGCGAACCAGGGGAGGCTCGGCGCTGATGTCAAACGCCCGTGCAACCTCCTGGCCCGCCAGCATCTCGAAGGCCCGGTGGTAATACGCGTCGAGGTCGCGAAGCGCCGGCTCGGCCGTACGCTTGAGCTCAGACATTGCCGCAAGCATCTGCCGCCGATCTTCGAGGCGGCCAAGCGAGACGCCGCCGGGTAGTTTCAAGTTCTTGACCCGGAACGACGGGTCATTGGGGTCGGAATCAACCACGAACGGATTCGCATAGCCCCCAAGATAGGCCGCGTAGTGAAACAGGTTATCGGTCCCACCGCGCAGGTGAGGCACGGCGACATAAGGGGGCAGACCGGTCGCCGCCCCTTCGGCTCCCTTGAGCCGGGCCACCGCCGAGCCCATCGCGGGCCGGCGCTGAACTTCGTTGTCCGACGCGTTGAAATCGGGGCCCTCGTAGCCGGTGAGCATCCAGTGGTTGCTCTTGGTGTGATCGCCCGAGCCGTGGCTGACCGTGCGCAGAATGGCCAGATGGTCCATCAACCGCGCTTCTTCGGGCAAGAGCTCACCGAATTGAACGCCCGGCAAGCTCGTGGAGATCGCGCCGAACGGACCGCGAAACTGGCTAGTGGCCTCGGGCTTGGGATCCCAGGTCTCCATGTGGCCCGGGCCGCCGCTCAGCCAGATCAGGATCACGCTCTTACCGACTGTCTGGCGGCCAACCGCGGCCGAAGCCCGGACCCGCAAAAAATCGCCGAGGGCCAGACCGCCGACGCCGAGAATGCCCGCCTGAACGAAACTTCGCCGGGTGATGCCATCACAGTCGCGAGCACCGCCTCCGGGGAGTCTCAGCATTGCAAAAGCCCTCCGGATACAGTGTTGGTCGCGGCAAGACCAGGTCAGCGTTTGGTGGACTGTTTTCGCCAGGTGGAATCGCTGTTTTGCCGCACCTTAACTTGAAAGAGTGTACTCTCGACGACCAGTGTTTGCAATTTTTTAGGTCGCCCCCGTCGGCGATCGGTCGGACGTCCGGCGGACGTTGCCGGGACGCGAGCGTTGCTGGTATCATTTGGATCGACTTACACGCGGAGATCAATCATGCCGATCCACGACTGGACCCCAGTCGAGCCTGGTGACTTTCACGATTTCCATCAATCCTGGATCGTCGAGATTCGCAACGCGCTCAACGGCGGCATACTTCCGCCCGGCTACATGGCGATGGCCGAGCAGGTCACTGGCCGCCCGATCCCGGATGTCGTCACACTAAAGACACGGCCTACCAAGGATGACGCCGGCGGAATCGCCGTCGCGACGGCGCCGCCATCCGCCCGCGTGATCGCGCGATTCGAGAAGATCAATTACGCCAGGAGGGCCGACCGTGTCGTCATTCGCCACGGCCGAGGCACAGTCGTCGCCATGATCGAGATCGTGTCACCCGGAAACAAGGACAGTCGCAACGCGATCCGCACTTTCGTCGAAAAAGCGGCCGACATCCTGAATCAAGGAGTGAATCTCCTTGTCGTCGATCTTTTTCCACCGACACCCCGCGACCCACACGGCATTCACAAGGCGATTTGGGACGAGTTTGGCGACGAGCCCTTTGTGATGCCGCCGGGAAAGCCTCTAACCGTCGCGTCTTACATCGGCGGCGACCTGCCGATGGCGTATGTCGATTCCATCGGAGTTGGCGACCCGCTGCCGTCATTGCCCATCTTTCTGTCAGAAACGCGCTACATCCCCGCGCCCTGGAGGCCACCTACATGCGAGCCTGGGCGACTTACCCGGCGCTGCTCAAGGAGCTGATCGAGCCCTGAACGGCCTTGCGTGATTGCGAGACGCCGAGGCCCCCGAGTCGGCTCTGGCACTCGGCCCGTCCGCAGACTCGCCTTCCCAAGAACGTGCAAGGCATTCGGCCGGCTTGACTCAAGCATTCGCGCATTGCGTCGAGGTGGACACATGGATACAATTCTGGCTTTCATCGCTCATCAAACTCGTTGAACGCCGAAGACGGACGGTTTGCCGGACGGCGCCTTGGGGGGCCTGACCGCGATGCCGGAGCCCAAGCCCGAACGACCGACGGAGCGGCTGGCCATCATCGCGACTGAGCCGGCCCGCGCGGATACCACGGCGGGAGCGCCGCGCAAGATCATCCACATCGATATGGATGCCTTCTATGCGTCGGTCGAACAGCGAGACAATCCCGAGCTGCGCGGCAAGCCGGTCGCCGTCGGTGGATCGCGAGAGCGTGGTGTCGTGGCGGCTGCCAGCTATGAGGCACGAGCGTTTGGCGTTCATTCCGCCATGCCGTCGGTCACCGCCAGGCGCCGATGCCCCGACTTGATCTTCGTGAAACCACGCTTTGATGTGTATCGCACGATATCGCGTCAAATCCGCGCAATTTTCGCCGAGTACACGTCCCGGATCGAGCCGCTCTCGCTCGACGAGGCCTATCTCGACGTCACCGAAAACGGCAAGCACATGGCCTCGGCGACCGAAATCGCCGAGCAGATCCGCGCACGCATTCGCGCCGAGACCGGGCTCACGGCGTCGGCTGGCGTCTCGTACAACAAGTTCCTGGCGAAGATGGCGTCCGGTCAGCGCAAGCCCGACGGCCTGTTCGTCATCAAGCCCAAGATGGGCGCGGCGTTTGTGGAAACCCTGCCGATCGGCAAGTTTCACGGGATCGGTCCGGTGACGAGTGCCCGGATGGAGCGCCTCGGTATTCACACTGGCCGTGAACTCCGTGCCCAGACCTTGCCCTTTCTTCAGCAGCATTTCGGCAAGGCCGGGCGCCATTACTACTGGATCGCGCGGGGCATCGATGATCGCGCCGTCTGTGCCGATCGCGTCCGGAAATCGGTTGGTGCCGAGAACACATTCTCGGCCGATCTCTTCACGCTCGACGCGGCACGCGTTGCGCTCGCACCGATCATCGAGACCGTATGGCGGCGGTGCGAGGAGTCGACCGTCCGCGGGCGCACGCTGACTTTGAAGGCGAAGTATGCCGACTTTCACCAGATCACGCGGAGCCGAACGGCCGAGGCACCCTTCGCGTCTCATGCGGCCGTGGCCGAATTGGCGTTCATGCTGCTCGAGCCGCTGTTTCCTGTCAGCAAGGGGATCCGCCTCCTGGGCGTGACGCTCTCGTCGTTCGGCGAGGAAGCGCCCGGCGATGAGCGGCAACTTCGTTTCCCGATCTAAACGGCCTTGTGTGATTCCGAAACGCCTCGATTCTGATAAAGTGAGGAGATCGCGGCGCAGCCGACGACGTGAAGGCGTCAGGCATGAGCCAGAACCCAGGGAGAGGGGCAACACGTTGAACGAGCGGACCTATCTGATTCGCTATGGCGAAATGAGCCACGTCGGCCGGTTCAGGGCGGCGTCGCTCGGGAATCAATCCCTCGAACGTGGCCGGCTGGTCGTGATTCAAACCGATCGGGGCGTTGAGCTAGGCGAGGTCTTGACATCGGTCGGCGGCGATCCGGCCGCGGCCATTCACGAAGAGCCCCGGCTCGCCAACGAGTCAACGGCCGGTGAGCCAGATTCCGACATCGCACCTGGCTCTTCGCGTGTGCTCCGGGAAGCCGGACCAGACGACCTCGCGCTGGAGATCAGCCCGGGAATCGCGTCTCGACCGGTTTGCCGAATATGAACGCATCTTCCGCGACGCCAACTGGCCGTGGGAGCTTGTCGACGTCGAGCCGCTCCTGGACGGCCGGGCCGCCGTGATTCACTATCTCGGACCCCACCACGTTGACATCACCGAGTTACGGGCACGATTTCGCGTCGAGTGCGACATCGACGTCGTGCTCGAACCGGTCGGAATCGATCTCGATCTTGATGGTGAAGACGATGCAAACGAGGACGAAGCCGCGGGCGGCGGTTGCGGATCGTGCGGCTGCGCACCGGGCGGCGGCTGCGGCTCTGGCGCGACGAATGGTGAACGGGCCGCGCCGAGTGAACATGCCGAAACCGCGGCCAGTGCGTGCGCGACTACGGCACACTCCGGCTGCTCGTCGTGCGGTATTAGCAGGCTGATGGCCGAACGCAAGCGGGCGCCGGTGTGAATGGCGTCGGACGCGAAGTTGCTTCGGTTTGGGCTGTTCGGTTGATAATTGGGCGCGGGAATCACGCTGGATCTGTCACCAAGGCGGATTCTGATCAGGCCCGGCCGCTCCGCGACGACTTTCGAACTTCCTTTTCACGAGCTAATCGCGCCTGACCTCATCCGCGGAGGTTTACTCAAGACCACCAGGGAGGGCGGCAAAGTGAGCGAGCCGTCAAAGCCAGTGTCGATCACGGCGTCAACGGCATCGTCTCGACCGGAGGGACCGCGTACCACCAAGCGGATGACCGGCTCGAGGTCAGCCGTCACGATCCCGTTGATCGTCGCCGACCTGACAGGGGGCGGGAGCCGATGCGGCGAGCGTAACGGGAACCGACTCGCCTGAGCCACGTTTGCGCGTCGGGCACGCGAGCGAGTAAGCGATCCGAAGCCGCCAGCTCGCTCGCATCAACTTCGTAGGCCCCGGTCTCGATGTCGATCGCGACATACTTGCCCGCGTCCCCAGGCTCGATCAGGGGCTGAATGTCGCGCTCGTGGATTGCGTCGCCGCGCCGCGCATAGTCTTCCATACCATAACGGGGCCGGATGACGGGCATGTCTGTCCTCCAACTGCTCACCAGCGATGCAGCGAGATCTCACGTCATATGTACTCGAGGCTATCACACCCAGCGCCGACAATACCCGCCGCATCCCGACATTTTTCGCCGTGATTATGCTTGGCCTGCTTCGGTAATTGGTCGCGTTGTGCGGGGGCATCGATCTGGTCGTCGAGCCTGGTCAAATTGTCATCATTTCTGCAATTCGAAAATTGCGATCGCGGGAGGGCCTCCCGCTACTTTCGATGAACGAAGATCGACGGCGAATTTTGACCCGGTATCTTCTCGCGTGCTCAGAAATGAAGTCCCGTTATTTATAATATTAAAACTCAGAAGCTTATCGATTTCAGTACAGCTCCGTACCTGATTCCAGGTTACATTTCGTCGGAGGTTCGCCCCGTCGCACTCGATGACCAAGTGCGAATCATCTTGACGGCTTGGTCTCCTCCCGATCCGTCGATTCCCGACTCCAATTTTGTGAAAAGCTCATTTCTTCTGACGCCAACAGGCGTAAGCTCCGAGCCGCTCGAAGTCGCCGCGCCCGAGCCGGGGTCCCTGGCTGTCGTGCTTGCGTCCATTGCCGCTTTCGCCGCCCATCGCGTTCGCGAGCGCAGGCGGGCGACCTGACCCTCGGGTTCCTCAGATTATCGGAGAACGAAAACCGGGTGATCCATTCCGCGCTGAGGCGACATGGAGACTCTTTAAGAGAGCATCGAGTGGCAGAGACAAGGCCGGCCGCAACGGCCTCATGCACGAGGCCGCGGCCGGCAGTTGTCAGATTCATTCGCACCTACATTGGCTCTCGACACCCCATGACGATGCCAAGCAGGATGCTGACGGTAACGACTGACGCGAAGTAGCAAAGCTGGGCCACGGTTAGCATGACTGCGCTCCTCTGGCTAGCATCACGCTTACCTCGTTTGGAACGTCTATATATACGATATGGATCTTATAGCTGTTCACCGCTTCGGTAAAATCTTGGAATCAAGAACTCTCCGGGCCTGACTATTCACGCCTTACCCACACGCGGCAGCTCCCATGAACTCGCATGACGGCGTACCTGGCGATGCTGCACGCCGCGATCCGCCACACAAATACCGCATGGCAGTCTTTCTATCGCCTATCTATCCAAAACCGTGACGGTGGGCCAGGTCCGCTGTAGCGCGAGGTTTAGCGCGTCTTCGCGAATAACCCGGCGGGCGCCGCGAATGGACCACCGCGACGACTCATTCCAGCACATCTTCGACCGCTGCCTCGAATCGGTCGGCCGCCCGGGGGCTACGCGGCTCGTACCACGCCAGGACGGCCTCATATTCGGCCTGGGCCTCCGGTGGAAACGGGCCTCAGCCGCCGGCGGCCTCGCGGGCCCGCCGCTTGACCTCCGCCCAGGGCACCGGGACGGCACTACCGGAAGCCAATTCGGCCGATCGCCGCTGGATGACCACACGCCAAGACTCGTCGAATGGCGGTCGATCTGGGGACTCGACCGAGTCGATCAGCGCCTCGATCAGTTCGATGCGATCGGCATCGGGCAGTTTGAGCGCGGCGGTCAGGATTTGCTCGGCTGTCGTCGCCATTCGGCCTCCCTCAGGCAAGGTAACGTCTATAGCATCGCTCGATTGACGGCCGAATACAAGCCGGCTCCTGGTTCGCTACCTGACGACCTGACTCAGCGGGCCGGCCTGCCCGAGCGGCGCTGGCTCGCAGCAGAAAGCGCCACGCTGGTGTCGGGGCCGCTGCACGCGCGAGGTTAGCCAGATGAGAGAAAGCGTCACGGCCGGCCGGACTTCGCCCTATCATGCTGCTTATGTTGCGCGGCGAATTGTTTGTCGTAGTGGTACGCGGAGACGCGGTTGAGGATGGAGAAGACCCCAAACCAGGGTGGCTCCGAGAAGGCGGGCACGTTGCCGGGGTTCAGCACGATGGGTCATCGCGGCCCGCGGCCGGGCTGGGGCGCGGTCGACGCATTCACGAATAGGACCGGACTCTCCATGCCTGTCCACGCCCATGGGAGAGAGCCACTCGTCGACATGCACTGCGCTCGTAGCTCAGAAGCCGTGCCTGCTGTTTGTCGAGTAATTGAGCGAGGATAACCAATCTTCTACGAGCAAGGCACAGACGTGAAACTGCCCCGCTTCCGACTCGCCTGGCTCATGGTCTTCGTCGCTTTTGCCGCGGTCAACTTCGGGGTAATACGGGTGCTAATGGGTTACAGGCCGAATACCCACACCGGAGAGACATTGATCGTAGGTGCCCTCCCGATCGCTAACGTCTTGGTGGTCGGACTCTTGATCGGCCAGCGGCGTCGTGGAAGTCGTCGGTTTCTGTGGGGTTTCGAGGTCTTTGGTGTGATGGCGTTGGCCCTTCACATCGCCATGGCAATTCTCTCTACCGGGGAGTTGTTGCAGTCCTACCTTGACCTGGGCTTCAAGCCTATTGTAGAGGCGATCGGGGGGCGAAGGCGCCGGATATCCTTCGACATTGTCCCCATTGTCATCCTCGCTTACTCCGCCATTGCGATCCGGGCCCGCCTGCCGCAGTTGACCTCCGCCCTCATCGGCGGCTGGCGCTGCCGTAGCTTGAAGACCGCCGAACAGCCAGGCTGCCATCGGTGCTGATGGTCGCTCACTGGCGGTAAATCAAACGTCCGTTTTCTTTCCAAATATCCTCATAGTACAACGACCTATCCGCCCGGTCGCCAGTCGCTGCCAGATGGCGGCTTGCGTACCAGGTCGTGGATTCTCGGGTCATCAGTTTGCCCGATCAGGCGCTGTGCCGCACTGAAGACGCCGGTGTCCGTCGGCTCGTCGCGATCTGATGACCGGCCACGGGATATCAGCGGAAGAGGACAAAATGCCCCTCCTTGCTTACGATGCCGGCGATGCCATTGCCCCGGCTCTTCGCGGAGCCGGGTGGTCCGGAAGGCTGGCCTGCGGCGTCGTAGAGCTGCCATCCGATTTGATCGGCTTGCTTCCAGGCCACGAGCGTGTTCCCGCGGGGGCCGCTCAAAGCAAGCATGCCGGTCCGCATGCCGGACCTTCCAGGCGTGCTGATTTCCTCGGGTTTCAACGGGTCCCCCTGGCCGTCCAGGCGGGCGAAATAGACCCGTCCCTTGGTCGGCCAGACCGCCACGAAGCCGCCCGGTTGATGGGAAATCGTGTAATAGGTCATGGGGCAGCCGTCGATGATCCAGGGAGTGCGGCTGATCCGCTTCCGCGACATCTCGTCTCGGCCCTGGTCCCAGAGCACGAGATACATATCTCGCTCATTATGTGTCTCCTCGCGGTAGAGTACGGCAAGCCTGCCGTCGTCGCCGTAGGTGGCACTTGTGGTGCAGCAGTTGCACGGGTTGTAACGTGGGTTCAATTCGGCATTGGGAGCGAACGTCTCGCCGTTGTCATGCGAGACGTTGGCATAGAGCTTATCCGACAACCAGCAGGCGGTGACGTTGCCCTTATCGTTGGCGGCCAGGGAGAAGCCTTCGCTCGGCTTCTTGTTGATGTTGCGGACAGGCGAGAAAGCGGGCGAACCGGGGCCCAGGCTCGCATAGAAATAGCCCCACTCTTCCTGGGGCAGCTTCAGCTTCCAGGCATTCGTGCTCATGGCCACGTGGATTCGCCCGCCCTTGCCTACGGCCATGTCCCAGGCGGAATATTCCAGGCCTGCGGTCAGCGAATTGGCGCCCACCACTGGGATGGCCGGGGAGAATGTCAGGCCGCCATCGGTCGATATCGCGTATTTCGGGCCGTCCTGCGAGTCGCAGAGGAGATGGATCGCCCCCGCAGCGTCGGCCTTCGCCACGATCGGGCGCCCGAGGGACGGGACGGCGACCGTTCTGACCTTGCCGGTCGGTTCGTCGTTCGTCGCCCTGGCGAGAGGCGAGGGCATTGTGCTCAGGATGGCGAAAATATAGGCAGATTTTCGTAAAATCATTATGTAACGGTCCCAGGGATTCGTGGGTCATTTCTGACGATTAACGCGAGTTGCCATTCTACTCAGGGCCGCACTCTCTGGCATGGGTCCGTTCCGTCGGCATTACTGTCGCCGTAAAACAAACCGGCGGTTCTTTTACGTGACTCTCCATGCCCGTCCACGCGGGACTCTCCTTGGATTAACGAAGACTGACGGCGAATTTTGATCTGGTATCTTCTCGCGTGCGCAGAGATGAGACCATCCATCGACCGCCCGCGAGGGAACCGCCACGGAGGGCGGTAACCATGCAGAGACCGCGTGGACGACATTCGATTGCTGCCATGATCGCGGCTTCAATCATAGGCTTCGGTGCTGCGTCGGCCGACGCCGATCCTGTTACGATCCCCGGCTACACGGCCGTCGACCTTGGCATCGGCATGCCAACGTTCTCGACTAACGCGCAGGGACGCGGGATCGTGACCGGGTCCGCGGGCCAGTCGTATCCCTTTACGCCGACCGCGGACACAGCGATGGCATCGACAGGAGTCCAGGGACCACTTGCGACCTTTCCGAACGCAAAAAAGACTGCCATGCGGGTTTTGAGTGAGTGATCGCAGCGCGCACCCTCCCCATGCTCGCCGAACGGCGAGTTAATGGGAGACATTTGACCAGTAACCACGAGGCCACGGCCACCTCTGTCGCGTGTTGGCAATCACCACTCGCCACACTGGTTATCAGGGGAGTGACCCCACGCTGCCGCATCAGGCGTTGGGTGATCCGACAGAGCGCCACGCTTTACTCGAAGGCGTCAAAGCGCCACGGGGATAATAGGCGTTGTTCGGGCCGTCGGCCATCGCGGTCAGGTGGGATCGGTCTCCCCTGACGCGCTCGATTCTATCATCGTCACCCCCAATCGAAGTAGGATCTCGGGCAAAATGGCACTCAGCGGACGCGGCCCGGTACAACGTCGGCCGATGTTCGAGTGCGGCGTGGCAGGGCCAGGCGAGGCCGAAGGGCCACGCTTGGGAGTCGCCGCGCACTTGGCTTGGAACCGCTGGGCTTCGGCGGCATGCTCGGCGGCTGGAATCGCCTTGGCTGCTTCACACAAATCAGTGAGCATCTGATCTATTGGTACATTATGATTTACATAAAATGTACTCAACTTCTCAATAATATAGTGCCGCTCCCGGCAGCTCGGGTGGCGAAACACTTGGCCCCCGGCAACCATGCGATAGGCGATCCGGCAAAAACGCTTGGCGGCGCGCACGACCATCACTCGTTTATCGACTCCAGCCTCTCGCCAGGCATCGCCCAAGCGGCGAAAATGAGCATTACACCGCAGCAGGTTTTCGCCGATCAGGAGAATCGTGTACCGTAGCGTGCGATTGGCCCGGCCAACCAGTGGCCCAGTGCGGTCGACTTGATCGCTCTGATAGCGGGCGGGATACAATCCGGCTCGCCCGGTGATGGCGCTATCGCTGGGCGAGTTTTGAATCGGACCCATCTCGCCAGCGAACTCGGCAGCCGAGACGACGTTGATCCCTGGAAAGCTCAAAAGCAGCACGTAGGGAGTTCGCGCCAGAAGCGACGCCAAATCCCCCTCAAGAAGGCGGATCGAATGGAGCCGAGACCGGCGTTCGTCATCTAAGGAAACTAATATGCGCTGATGAACACCTTCATGTTCTGAAGCTTCATGAGCCTGGTCGGCCCAGGCCAGGATCTTCTCCAGGCTGCGGCGCTGGAAGCGTACCTTCTGACCTTCCAGCAAGCTGACCAGACCTTCCAAGCCACGGGCGCGAATGGCCCGAGCAGAACCGAGTTGCCGCGCAATCAGAAGCGCGGTTTCATTATCGAGGGCATTGCCAACGGCCGCCGAGAGTCCGGGCAACAAAGCGTCAAGCTCGACGTGGATTTGGTTGCGGAGTGAGGCGTTCTTGCGCACCAGGTCGCGGCGGTGGCGCGCGAGCAGTCGGAGTTGAGCATGGACCTCATCAAGCGCCAGCTCGATCAAGCCAAAGCCATTGACGGCCGCTCGTTGGATGGCAGCCAGATCGGTATCATCAGTCTTGTTGCCGGGATCGGCGGGGAGGCGGAATTGCTTGGAAGTGAGCGGATGGACGACGCGGGTCTCAAAGCCGGCGGCCGCGAAAGACCGTTTGACCGGCAGGTGGTAATTGCCGGTTCGCTCGACGGCGACGATCAGATCGGCAATCGCATGAGCCTCGATCGCTTGACGGACACAGGCGACAGCCGCATTGAGGCCAGGGCCTGTATGCTCAACGACAGTTGGTTGTATAAGAATGTTACCATAAAAATCAGTAAACATCCATTTAGAACGAGCCTTGGCACAATCGACGGCGACGATGCCGAAGTGTTGCGGCCCGACTTTCTGGACTCGGGGGTGAACCGATCCTGAGGGCTTGGAAACCGTAGCGGGGCGCCGGGAACGGCGTGTCAATCGGCGAGACATGCTGGCCATACAGACACCTCATCGAGTTGGAGGAAATCGAATTCCAACCCGCAAGATAGCCTGGATGGATGAAAGAGAAGATTTCTCTCTCAAGAAAGAAAACTACATACCAGGGGATAAGTCCAATTAGCGTTGAAAACACACCGTAATTGGACTTATCCCCTTTTTCGGAGCCGTTTACCGAAGACTTAATGCTGACTGGACGTCACTTCGACCTCGACGCCCGGCGTTCTCGGAAGTATCATCAACCAGCGTGAACGCATCGGTTTTGGGGACCCTGCTCATGCTTGGCAGATGTTTATCCGTCGGAGTACGCGTTATTCTCGGTTTGCTGTTATTCGCGGCAATGATGGTCACATCGATATTCGTCGATTGGCGGTCCGCTGATCTCGCATGGCTCAGGCCTTTGATTTTACCGGTAATGCTCGCCCTTGCCTTTCTTAGCGTTCTTCTTATTCGATCATTCCATCGGGCAACGATCCTCGAATTAACGGTCATCTTTGGAATTATCGTTATCCTGGAACATCTGCTGATTCCAGGCATTCCGGGCCATACACCCCACACGAGAGCACGTTCCTCCCAGAAGAAGGAGGCCAGGGCGAGGTTGTCGGGATGAGTAGGCCCGTGGTGCTGGCGGGCGATGACATGGTCAATGGCGTGTGGCAGCGGTGAGAACGCTTGGGAAAGCAGGCAATATTCGCATCGTGATTTAGCCCGTTGCCAGACCAGACGCTCAGGTGCCGCAGCCATTTGAGGCATCCATGCCTGCATGCTTCAGGGATAGGCGTGCCTTCGACCATAGAATGCCGAGCCAGTATCCTACACGCCTGTAACTTTCAACTTCGTTCTGTTCGGATAGGGTGAGCCTTCCGTCTTGGGCCGTTCGGGAAAGCTCCTGCATGTACTTCTGGTCGTTGGAGCTAAGCTGAATGCTCAATATTTCCCGTGCGGTTTCCGGGGAGAAATCGCTATGGCCAGGCTTGATCAGCCTGCCGATGATCGCGGCATCGGTTGCCGGAACATTCGTATGCGCCATATATGTGAACCCTATCGTCGTATTATGACACTTCAGTTTACCATAAAAACTCCATATTGCCAACGAATTAGTTAATGTAGTTAATTTGACCTTGGCCAGTCAGCATTCTATTGGTGCCTGGAACCCAGACGACCAGCAGGTAAACGATGGTGACAGTCACAAGCAAACCCACGCATAGCATGATGGGCAGAAGCTCCCGGTGCGGCCGATGTTCCTTCAGCCAATTTATCGACTACGTCAGCCATTTTTCTCCGCATCCTTGATTGCCCGTAATCGACGCTCTTTATGGATGCATGAACGCTATTATTGTTCGCTTCCCAGTTAGGGGGAAATAATCCCCTTTATTGACGTCAAACCGGACGGTTGGCTTGGATGTGCTCGGCCGACGCGACGGTCGTGGGCTTAGCTTGCGGGATAGATGATAGATAATTGAGATAGGCCCGGATCATGCGGCTGGCGACTTCGATCGCCCGATTTCTTTCCTCCGCAGTGGCCTGGCGTAGAATGGCATGGTTTCCACGATGGCGGCTTTCCTCGATGGGCTCGTGGTTGGCGATCCGTCCCAGGTCGCTCCATTCGGCATTCGTTAAGCCGAGCGCGTTCCTGGCTTGCTTGTCGCCTTTGAAATGACGGCTCAAGGCATCGCGGATTTCATAGAGGTGCGTCATTTGATCCGCTCGGTCCGCGATTGCCTGGCGAAAACTCGACATCAGCCCTTTGAGCAATGGGTCTTCTGCCTGCCGTGAGTGCTGCTCGCGGAACCTTCGCTGATCGGCAAGGCGTTCGGCTCTCGAATCCCTGGCGTTACCTTCGGAATCCGTGACGATGGTATCTGCTCTGAACGTATCACCGGCAAGGATAATGTTCGCAGTAGCGTACACCCACACATCTTTCCTGCCGTCCGGTTGGTGACGGGTCAAGGTAAGGCCGGTGACTGCCGCCGATCTACAAGTTAAGATCATATGTGAATCGAATATCTGATCCAGCTCACGGCGGATGGCGGCCTGGCGGTCTGCATCGGGGAGCGGTTCGGGCTCACGAAACGAGACTTCAATGCGGCCGGCCGCGATCGTGGCCGTATAGTCGGTGCCTTCGAGTTCCACTGGTTCTTCCAAATAATCGGCGGGCGTATAGGTTCCCTCCAAGGTGATGCGGGGACGTTCACCCAGGGTTTCGGCAGGCGTATCCATGGCTCTCTCCTGCGGTTGAATCAGTATTTCAGCACATAGGCCGGGCTTTTGCTCAATCTATCGCGTGAGCGGATGTAGGTCAGGGTCGTCCTCGGGTCGGCGTGCCCTGCGAAATCCTGTAAATCAATGATATCCGATCCGCGTTCGCGGGCGGTGGTCAATGCCGTGACGCGGAGCGAGTGCGTAACCACGTTAGGATCGAGGCCGAGGGCGACGACATAGCGTTTAATCAGTTTCAGGATTGCCCTAGTGGTCATCGGCTTAAGCCGGAAACCGTCATGGCCGTTGCCGCGTACCGATATCTGAGGGCGGAAGAGGGGGGCGGCAGGATCGCCACCGATGCCGGGGACAGCAAGCCAGGCGGCTAGCTTCTCCACTGCTTCGACGTGTAACGGCGTGGTTCGCTCCTTGTTGCCCTTGCCGGTGATATTCAACACACGGTGTTCGCCGTTGGTGCGGAAATCCCGCACCTTAAGCTTGACCAGTTCATCGACGCGGCATGCCGAATAAGCCAGCACGGTAAGCATGGCCTGGTCGCGGACGCCGCTCGGTATCGTTCGCTTATCGCGGTCCTGGAGCTGGGGTGCGTCCAGCAGCCGGCGGCAATCGTGCGGCGATAAGCCAACGGTTTTACCATCGCGTGGCACAGCCGGGGCGGCAACGAAATCGCTATGGGCGGGGTTGGCCCCGGTGTAGCCATAGGTTTTGAGATAGGAAAACAGCGACCGCAGGGCGGTCAGCTTGCGGCGGATGGTGCTGTTGGACTGGCCGCTTTCCCTCAACGTGTCCCGCCAGCTGGCGACGTGCTCGGGGCGGATGCCGGCAAGCTGCTCCCAGGCACCGGCCTTGATGCCGGCATGGGCCAGGAATTGGCCGAGGTCGCTTTCATACGCCCGGCGGGTATGGGGGGAGGGGGGTGCGGAGCATCCACGCCATGACGGCCCGCGTCATCTGCTCGCGGAGGTCGGCGGGCAGGATGCCGACGAAAGGCCGGTATGGGATCGGAGGCGACCGGCAAGATTTGCCCGGTCTGCATGCTTGCATCGTCGCTCATCTTTACCCCCGCTTTATAGTTCCGATAACGCCCTTTATCGGATACAAAGGCGGTCGGGAGCCACTCGTGGACATGCACTGCGCTGGTACCAGTGCTCCAGCCCGCGGAACTTTGCGCATCTTTGCTGGCTTCTACCCACACTCCGCAACCAGCCGGATCGGCTGCACTTACCGGATGACTCGCCTCGACATGGCAACTGGGTTTGATTCTGCCGCCTGGCTCCCGGGCGAACTGATGGCGAGATTCTTCGAGGGTGACAAATAGCGGGGCAAAAGGTGACATTGACCGGCTCTCCCGTACTTTCGATGGCCAGCAGAGTTGGCGCTCCTGGTCCCCCTGAGGACTCTCGATGGCTCCGAGCCGGAAACGGGCCGCCTTCATCAGAAGTGCGGCGGAACCCATTGACCGAAGAATTCACAGCCGGGCCCGCACCGGACTCTCGATGACTGTCCGTTAGCGCCTTGTCATGAATCATTACGGCCCGCGGCTGGGCTGGGGCGCGATCGACGCATTCACGAACAGGAGTGGCGCGAACTCATGCAGGCACCGGCGCCACGTCAGCCACTCGTGCGCCGTCCCGGTCGATTCATAGTACACGTGCTTGATCTTGGCCTTCTCCAGCGCCTCGTGATAATTCTTCAGACCCTCATACATCCGGCCCTCGGCCGTGCCGATGCCCAGCCAGACGAGACGCACCCTGCTGTTGAAAGCGTCGGCGTCGGCCATGACGCCGCCATGGGCCGTCTTGGGGTCGAATGGGGCGCCGCGAAAGCCACCGCCACCCCCGCTGAGGCCGCCGAGGTAGGCGAACAGGTCGAGATGCTTGAGCGTGATCTGGAAGGTCTGCATGCCGCCCATGGAGAGGCCGGCCATCGCCCGGGCCTCGCGGTTCGGGATCGTCCGGTAGGTCGCGTCGATCATCGGGATCAAGTCCTTGACCATCACGTCTTCGAACGCGCTGAACATCCGGCTGAAGTCCGGAGGCGGGGGGGAATTCTGTCCGGCGCGGCCGGCGGCGCCGGCGGACGCATCGTGGGGGCCGGCTCGCCAGGCCGACGCGCATAACCCCGCTCCATGACCACGAGCATGGGCCTGGCTCTCCGCTCGGCGATCAGGTTGTCCATGATGAAGGCGACGTGCCCCTGCTTCGGCCAGCCCGTCTCGTCCTCGCCGCCACCATGCTGAAGGTACAGGACCGGGTATCGCGTGTCGCGGTCGTTGTCGTAACCGGGCGGGGTGTAAACGAAGATGCGCCGCCACTCCTGCGCCGTCTTCGAGTAGTACCATCGCTCCCGGACCTCGCCGTGCGGCACGTCCCTGGGCAGATAGAAGTCGACTCCCTTCTCCGGGATCTCGATGCCGCTTGCGTCCTTGCCGGTGCCGAAGAACGTGTGGCTTGCGGGGTCCTGGACCTCGGCGCCGTCGATGAACACCCTGTAGTAATGGAACCCCGCCACCTGAGGTTCCGTGGTCGCGGTCCAGAAGCCATTTTCGCCCTTCTTCGCGGGATACCGTTGGCTATCAAAGAACCCGAAGACGACCTTCTGGGCGTCCGGCGCCTTGATGCGGAACGTCACGCGCAGGTCCGGATGGATCCGGGGATACTCCTGGCCGCGAATATTGGTGGGTGCGGGCACGGTGTCGTTGGGCTTCGATTCCTCTGTCAGAACAGTAGGCGCGGCCACGAGTATGGGTAGCAGGCTGGCGAACCACACGCTGTTCATGAGTGGAGCTCCGGTGTTGGTTTCATCAGTAACCGCGGGTGTCCTTCAGTCGACCGAGGGCTTGCTTGAGGTTCGATTATAGGAGACAGGAAGGTACGGTTGTAAGTGCCATACGCCTGATCGACCGAAGTCACCTCGGCCCAACGAACGTCGATATCGTCGGGCCGATGCGCCCAGGATACCATCTCGTTTCGAGAACGCTCTCCAGCGACGAGCCGGACGCCAGGACGCCACCCATCCTGTCCGCAAATCCTTGCTGGACGAGCTCAGTTGAGGGCACGTCCAGCGAAGGCACATTTGCCCCGGCCGCCCGTACCCTGTCCAGTGACCCACCGCGCCGCCGTCTTGTTGATCGAAACCGACTTTAGGTCGCTGATCCGTCCCAATCTTCCCGTTCCATTCTTATGGCCGGGTGAGAAGCCGTTCAACCGCCTCGATGGCCGTCGACAAACGCTCGGAGTAAGACCCCCTGAGAAGACACGTTGGCGTCGATCCGGCGGCCAGTTGCTCGACGAACCTCGCGTGCATCCAGCCGCGGATCGTCTCCCCATCGCGGAAACCGTCCTGGACGAACGGAACGTCCGGCGCCGTGATCAGGTAAAGGTCGACCTTGTCGCTCGCCCCGATCGCATCGACCTCGGGATGGCGCGCGTGATAATAACGCTCGAACCAGGTGCCGGTGGCAAATGCGTTGGTATCGCAGAACAAGACCTTGTTGGCGATCCCGGCAAGGGCGTTCTCGCGTGACTGCTGCTCGCGTGCGATGTGCACGAACTCCTCGGGTGTCCAGGCCGGCAGCGGATCGGCCATCGATAGACCCGCGACCTTTTGCTCCCAGTGTTCGCGGCCAAATTCCGCGACCCATTCCGTCTCGAAGTGCCGCGCCAGGAGCTGCGCGAGCGTCGTCTTCCCCGTTGACTCAGCGCCGATTAGCACCACCCTGCGAACGAAGTACGCCCGCACGCACGGCTCGAGCCAATCCAGATGATCGAGGGGGGCGGAACGAACCTTGGTACCCGAGATCGGCACGGTCGACCGAGGCTCGTCGATCATCGTGTGCCGCGATCCCATATACCGGGCAAACTCCGGGCCATATTCCTCGCTGGTGAAGACCACATCCGGGGCGCGGCCGAGGTAGTCGATCGTGAATTCGGCCCAGAGCCGGCTGTCAACGGGCAGCTCGTCGGGCACCAGGCGGATATCGCAGTCGGGATGGATCATCTCCAGCCAGGCCTTGCGTAATTCGCCCGGGATCACCTGGGACGGATGGTGAGCGACCATGACGACCAGGTGATCGACCTGTCGTCGAGCCGAGTCGATCAGGTGCTTGTGGCCCCGGTGCGGCGGGTAGAACTTGCCGACAACGAACCCCAGCGTCATGGCACCACCTCGCCGCAGGGAACCAGCTCCGGCGGGAGTGAGGCAGCCTGGCGTGTTTTCCAGCTCGCCCGCCATTGCCGCATTCCCATGATCGCCAATCCCAGGAAGATGGCGTAAAGGACGGCCGTCAGATAGAGCGACTTCGAGACATAAAGAGGCACGTAAATCGCGTCCACCACGATCCAGCCAATCCAGCTCTCCAGCCGCTTGCGGTTCAACAGCCATTGAGAGCCGAGGCTAAGAGCGGTGGTCAAGGCGTCCCAGAATGAGGCCGACCCCCCGACATGTCGAAGGACCAGCCAGAGCATGAAAGTGAGCAAAATGATGCAGACCAAAAGCCAGTTCAGCTCGCCTCGGTCAGCGCGTGTGACGCGGAGCCGAGTACCGTCCTTGCCACCGCGCAGCCACAGGTACCAGCCTCGCACGCCGAGAATCAGGTAAACGATCTGCAACCCGGCGTCGGCGAAAAGCCCGCGCGCAAGAATACGAAGCTGAAGGTCGCCACATTGACGAGACCGATCGGGAAATTCCAGACGTTCTCCTTGACCGTCAGCCAGACACAGGCCGCCCCCGTGACGAACGAGGCTGACTCGAGCCAGCTCGCCGCGCCCTCAAGGGCCATCACGATGGATAAGAAAACGGTCAGCCCGATCAGGATCGCCGCCGCCTGTCTGTCCCGCCAGGTCATCGACATCGAATCCCGCCATTCATCGACTTGATTGTGGCACTGGCAAGGATCTGGGATTTTAGCTATCCAGATAGCCTGAAGTCGACACCTTTGATCTTGGCCACTCTGCGAATTGACAGATTCGCGGATCGATCGCGGCAGCCGGATGAAAGTCAGCATGCTCACGCGAGAGATCGACAGGAATTTCGTCGTCGACCCGTCATGGGCCGAACTGCCGGCGCGCTGGAATGATTTGCCGCGCTATTCTGCCAAGCCACTCAAGAGCGGCCTTCCTGCAAGAACTGAATGAATCGGCGGGTCCGAGCCGCTCCTGGCAAAATGAGAGCGACCGCGACGGACCGAGGAGTGCGCGGGCTCGGCCGCAGCGCGTGGTCAGGCCGTCCTCAATACAGTTCGATGATGTGCTCGCCCTCATGCGCAGGATTGCCGACGAGCCGCCGCGACGGCATGTCCACGACGAAGTCCATCGCTTCCAGCGGGATCTGGCCGATGAGCACCGGGCAGCCGTCGGGCAACTCGCTAATATCGACGGGGCAGTCCCGCCCCTGAATCGTCAGCCGCGCCGTGCCAAAGACCCGCACATCCACTGGGCCGGCGCTGGAAAGCGCCTTGCGGGTCCGCAAATATTTCAGGCCGAGCGTCTCCAGTAGCGATCGCGGCATCGACAACCCCGTCGCGCCAGTGTCCACGAGCGCGTCGGAGACCTCGACCGCTCGAACATCGCCCGCCGCGAGCCGACCTTGATCCGCGGCATGAAGGTCGATGACGTTTTCGACCCGCGCGGATACGACGACCTTACCCATCCCGCACCCCCCTTGAATCAGCTTGATTCTATCGGGAGCGGCGAGGTTATGTAAGGCGCTTCCTCGGGCTCACGCGGCGGCCGCCGTCGGCGGGGCAACCTGGTCCGGACGCCCCGGGTTCCGCGAACTCAGCCGCGGCCTCCGGCGCGGGCCACCCCGCCCCCCCGAGCGCGAGATTTCCAGCCCTCCCAGGTCTATGCGGCTATATCACCTCGGCATGCCAGCCGCTCTCGGTACAACCGCATAGTCGAGTTAAAACATGCGCATCAGGCGGAGAAACCGCGGCGGTGGAATTTAAACAGCAGGGTGGCACACACACACGGCAAACTCGGCTCGGCGCGAGAACGAGGCAATTTCCCCCCGCCGCCGATCGGGGCGAAAACTTTGCTTGTTATCTCGCCTGGCCTTGCCTAACATAAGAGCATGCATCCGTGATCGACCCTGCGTGGGTGTAACGGCCGAACGCGTTGCATATCGGGTCGATTTCGTTGCGAAAGACTTCTTCGCTAACCGGCGCGAAAAGTCATGCTCTTCGTTAGATTTTTCCAGGCCCGTTTGGCCGCTCCATATGCGCGAGGCCGGTCTGTTCGCAAAGTCGCTCGACGAAAAAGAGGTTTGGCGTGATGAAGGTCGACGGCTGCGAGACCGAGGAACTTTTGAGTCTCGCGCAAGACGGCGATGGGCCGGCCATCGGAGAGCTCTTCGAGCGGCATCGGCGCCGGCTTCGCCGGATGGTGGCCACGCGGCTGAACCAGCGCGTGGCGTCGCGCGTTGATCCCTCAGACGTCGTGCAGGAAGCGATGGGCGAGGCGAGCCGGCGGCTTCCCGAGTTTCTCCGCGAGCGCCCGGTTCCTTACTACACCTGGCTGCGACGATTGACGCTGATCCAGCTCTCGTGGTTGCACCGATTCCACCTGCGGCCGCTCAAGCGATCGGCTTTGCGCGAGCGCGATCTCGAAACGAGGGGCCAGCAGGCGTCGGGCGCTGGCCTGGCTGGCTTGCCAGCGACCGACACGAGCCCCAGCCACCACGCCATCCGCGACGAGGAGTGCCAGCGGGTTCGGGCGATTCTTGATCGGCTGGAACGCGACGACCGGGTCTTTCTCGAGCTGCGTTACGTCGAGCGGTTATCGCTCGGGGAAATCGCCAATCGCCTGAAGCTCGGCCCCAGCGCCGTCAAGATGCGGCATCTCCGGGCCCTGAAGCGGTTCCGCGGCCTGATCGACGGTCCCGGAGCGGAGCCGGCCCTGTGAACGCATCCGATTCGGGGGCCCCGGCGCCGGCCGTCGATGACTGCGGCTCGGCGCTCGACGATCCGGCCGTCGAGGAGGAATTGCGCGCGCTCCGCCCGATGATCGAGATGCTGGATCGCGTGGGTGCACGGCTGGGGGTTACCGGCGCCCGACCGCTCGGTCTGGAGCTGGAGGGCTCGCTGGGCGACTTCGCGATCGTGCGAGTCGCCGGTCGCGGCGGCATGGGGGTCGTCTACGAGGCCGTCCAGAAATCGCTCCAGCGCCGGGTCGCCTTGAAGGTTCTCCCTCCCGCCTTCGCCGACGATCCCCGCCGGGTCCGGCTGTTTCAGGTCGAGGCCCAGGCGGCCGCCGGTTTACAGCATCCGCATATCGTCCCGGTCTACCTGGTGGGGTCGGAGGGCGAGCTGCACTATTACGCCATGCAGTTCATCGAGGGGCGGACCCTGGCGGAGGTGATCGCGGCCTCCACGGCTGATACCGGCGGCGGCGATCGTCTCGATCCTGATCTGACCTCGCCTCGCATGGCCGCCGAGCTGGGCCGGCAGGCGGCACTCGCCCTCCAGGCCGCCCACGAACAAGGGATTACACACCAGGACGTCAAGCCTTCGAACCTGCTGGTCGACGATTCGGGTTGGCTCTGGGTCGGCGATTTCGGACTCGCCAGGATCGGTGGACAGGCGAACCCGACTTTTTCGGGGGCCGTGCTGGGCACCTTACGGTACATGAGCCCGGAGCAAGCCTCGGGCGCCCGCGTCGTGGTCGACCACCGCGCCGACGTCTACGCGCTGGGTGCCACGCTCTACGAGCTGATCACCGGCCAGCCCGCCTTCGATGGCGACGATCGCCTGGAGCTGCTCCGCCGGATCGCCGGAGACGAGCCGCGGCCGCCGCGGCGGATCAATTTCGCCATCCCGAGGGACCTCGAAACGATCGTGCTCAAGGCGATGGCCAAGGAACCCGGCGAGCGCTACGCCACGGCACTCGACCTGGCCGACGATCTGGACCGCTTTCTCCAGGGCCGGCCAATCCTTGGCCGGCCCCCCAGTGCGATCGATCGCGCCGCGAAATGGGCGCGGCGGAATCGGTCGGCCGCGGCGGCCGCGATGATCGTCTCGATTGCCGCCGTTGCGGGAGTGGGCGGCGCGATCCTCTGGCGAGACAGCGTGCTCCGCCGCCATAACCATGAGCTGACGGTGACGCTGAAGCAGGCCGAACGGCATGAGGCATCAGCGCCGGCTCAGGTATGACTCGCAAATGAGGCTAGCTCAGCAAGCCGGTGCGGCCGGGCAGGTCGAATTGGCCCAGGAGATTCTCGAAGGCGCTGAGCCCGACTCGAGCGGCCCTGATGCACGCGGTTTCGAGTGGCACTTCCTGCGGCGGGCGTACCGCCGCGAGGTCTCGGTTCTCACCCACCACGAGGCGACGCTCTTGATCGTCTCGCCAGATGGCCAGACCCTGGTCTCGGGTGATCGCCATGGCTCGCTGGTCTTGTGGGATCTCGCCTCGGAGCATGAACGCGCCCGTGTTCAGGGCCACACACGCGAGATCTCCGGCCTGCGGATTTCGGCCGATGGCCGGACCCTGGCGTCGTGGTCAACCTCCGAGGGCCGGCCGAGCGAGGTCAAGCTCTGGGACGTCCATTCAGCCCGGCAGCTTGCGAGCGTGCCTCGGATCAAGGGCTATATTGTCGCCGTGGAACTGTCGCCCGACGGCCGCAGGCTGGCCATGTTGGAACATCGCGTGGATGGTGATCCCGCAAGGAACGGGGTGATTTCCTGGGACCTGACTCGAGGACCCGAGCAACCGGTGCCCGGCCCGCCCCCGATTTTCTGCGATCGGATGGCGTTCTCGCCCGATGGCCGCTGGCTGGCCACGGCCATGAGCGACAGTCAGATTGTCACACTCAGAGACGCCGCGACTGGGGGGCCGGTGAAAACGCTCGTCAAGCGGGCGCCGGGTATCGGCGGAATCGCCTTCTCTCCCGACGGGCAAACCGTGGCCGCGTACACGCGGGGGATCACGATCTGGGAGACGCGTTCCGGGCGCGAGATTGGTTCCTTGCCGTTTTTCATGTGGATCGATCACGCGTTCTCGGCCGACGGCGACCGGCTTGCCGGACTCACGGAGCACCGTGGAACGATCGAGCTGATCAAGGATGTGTCGACGAAACCCCGGGAAGTGCTACTCGAGTATTCGCCTGGCAGCAACCTTCACATGGCATTCTCGCCGGATGGGAGAACGCTCGCGGGCGCCGGAGGCGAGCTACCCCTGACCGTGTGGGACACGTCGTCGGGCCGCAGGCTGGCCGTCTACCCTGGCAAGGCGCGAAATGTCGATTGCCTGGTCTTTTCGCCCCGAGGCGAATCCCTGATTTTCGGCAGCGACGACAGGCGAGTCCGCGCCTGGCACTTCGCCAGGAAGTCTGAGCCGGTCGCCACATTCGTGGCGCACAAGGCGGAGGTCTGGGGACTCGCGTATTCGCCCGACGGTCGGACGCTCTTCACCTCGGCCGACGACGGCTCGATCAAACTCTGGAACGCGAGCGACGACACGCTGCTGAAGACATTGAAAGAGCATGATTCGCTCGTGGCGTCGGTGGCCGTGAGTGCCGATGGAAAACTATTGGCGAGCGCTGGCTTTGACAATACTGTCCGATTATGGGACCTCCCCGGCGGCCGCCAGCGGCGAGTCTTCCGCGGCCACACCGATCGGGTGCGGGCCGTGGCGTTCTCTCCGGACGGGCGGCGCATTGCCTCGGCCGGCTCCGACACGACCGTCCGCGTCTGGGACATCGAGCGGGACGAGCCGGTCCAAGTTTTCAAAGGGCATGGTGATACGGTCCGCGCCCTGGCCTTCGACCCCCGGAGCGGGCTGCTGGTCTCGGCGGGTAACGACCGGGCCATTCGCTGCATCGATGTCGACGCCGGCCGGGAGGTCTATGCGCTCGCGGACAACCACCACCATCTGGCCCTGGCGTTCTCACCCGACGGATCGGTTCTGGCCTCGGGCGACGAGGGGGGGAGCGTGACAGTCTGGGACGTCGCCACCCGGTCGAAGCGGTGGTCAAACAAGGGGTCTGACGTGGAGGTCTGGGGCCTGTCGTTCTCGCCCGACGGCCGAACGCTCTCGGCGGCTTGCGGCGATGCGAAGGTCCGTCTCTGGGATCCGGCCACCGGCCAGTTGGTGGTTGTTCTCGACGCGCCTTCGCGGCGGGTCAACGCGGTGGCGTTCGCGCCTGATGGCCGTTCGCTGGTCTCGGCGTGCCACGCTGGCGAGGTCAGGATCTGGCGGTCGGGACCGCCGTGACCGGGCTGTCAGCAAGTCCAGGTTTTTGTGTTCGGCGCTCCAGTGTGACTGTCATGCATTCAGTCTTCGGAGCCGTAGTCCTCAGAATCGTCTGAAGGAGGTGGAAAGAACTCCTTGTGTTTCGACGCGTGGCGAATAATGAGCTCCACCCACGAATCACGAAGCCGGCCGAGGTCGTGTTGCACTTGTGGCCAACTCATCTGGGCTAATCCTTCCCTCACCGTGTCGCTAACCCAGCGCAGCTCTTCGAGCCCCGCGTGCCAACCATATTGTCGCAGGACCGACAAGCGAACATAAACAACATCCCAAAGCGCATAATTCGCAGCTTCTTCAACAGAAAAGGTATCTCCGTTCAAGAGCTCATTGGGGGAGAAATAAGGTTGAGCATCGATTTCCTCGAGCAGGGCAAGCACCAATCGATATGAGCTCGTCCACGTATTGCCGTGATCCATGTAATGTCGAACCAAGGAACCGTGCGTCAACAAACGACGTCCATCGACCCCTCCGGCGAACGCGGAAATCAATATCCATCGGGGCTCTACTCTGTAGTATTGGGCGATCGAATGGAGGATCGGGTCGAATTGTCGCCGCTCCCACTGAAACTTCTCGCTATAGCGAATTCGTTCGATGGGCTCTTTCGTGTCGAGGGTAGCCAAACGTGGAAAGCCCGCATACTCCGCGGCATGTTCCCGAATTCCTTCATCGACGGCGAAACGGGGCAGATCTTTTCGGTGAAGATACTTGCAGGTCGTCCTCTCAGGGCTCCAAATAACGGACTCATGCTGGAGGCAAAAGCCCGGACCTCGGCCAATCAGCAGACTTTGGCCGGAGTTGTGAACACAATTGCGGCAACTGAACAGCTCTTCCATCAGTCTACCCGCGTAAAATATTGTTGAACCCTTACGAGGGCTCATGCGATCAGGTCTTTTCGAACCACGCTGGACGTGTTGAATGACCAGTTCACCAAGCCTTCCTTACGCCTCGCGGCATAGACCAGGGCACGAGCAGCTCGGTCGGTATCTTCCCGTTGAGCCTCTCGAATCGTCTTCCTGAGCTCGGAAAGCAATGCCTCGTGCTCAATGAGGGAGTGGCCGTCAGAAGCCGTCTTCTCTCGCTCCAGCTTGAAGTTGGTGTCCCCGAAGTCCCGGATCTTGGACAGGTCTAGCGAGACGCTGGTGAACTGGGTGCGCTTGCCGCGAGCGTGGACTA
The DNA here is from genome assembly GCA_963818265.1 of uncultured Planctomycetota bacterium. Lineage (GTDB taxonomy): Bacteria > Planctomycetota > Planctomycetia > Isosphaerales > Isosphaeraceae > CAWFRS01. The sequence continues at coordinate 407,490 of CAWFRS010000003.1, forward strand.
TATGCTCTGCGAACATCATTCCTTCGAAAGGTCGGGCGGACTGATGCCGTCTCTCTGATCCCGCCGGAAGTAATCGCGAGGAGGCGAATCGTTGCTGTTCAAAACGAGCTCCTGGCTGGCGAGCGAAACTCCACGGACGGACCCAAACGACCATGCGTGATTTTGAGACGCCGAGGCTTCACGAGTCGGCACAGGCACTCGGCTCGTGCGGAGTCTCGCCGATTACGGAGATACGCACCCTGCTGAATTTCAGCCGAAGCTCGATGGTGTCACCTTTGGGCGGTCACAGGAACTGGAGATCATCAAAGGTCGACCTTAAGCCAAGACGCGCACACGCGTCTCCTGTTCCCAGCCAGAATTCTAGCAGACGCACAGCGGAGCAACCAGTTGAGCGATTGACGCCGCTGACGCAAATCACGACGAACCCGGTCGAAACAGGCGCTCACCGCCGTGTGAATAGCCGGGTCGGAATCGAAACTCATCGAGCTGCCTGGGGCTTACCCGTCGACTGCTTCGCATCGGTGCGATCGACCGAAATTCCATGCGGGTTGAGCACGAAAAAGGGTTTCAAAAGAACCATCGACCGTCCCCGGCGGGAAACGGCCTTGTAGCAAGGGCCCAGTTCGATCAAATGCGGAACCAGCGTAGCGTGGCTCCCGAACAGGGCGAGCGATATGAAGTGAGTCTCGAGACTCGCGCCGCGCGTGGCCCGAACACGACGAATTGCCAGAATCATGGCGACACGATTTGAGACATCGCCGACAGCCGACGTTGATATTCTTCCTTGGCGTCAGGCTTATCGTCGAGGATGGCGTCAATTTGACCGCGGATCGCATCGAAGGTTGAATCTTTGATGTATCTGTCTTTATACAAGGGATGCGCGACGAAGGCTCGAAAGAGCTGTTCGGCCGCGCAATGAATAAAACTCGCGTCGTCATTCGCCGAGTCGGCGTAGGCCCTCGCCAGATTGTAATGCGAGGGACCCACGGAACGGTCGAGCATCCTGGCGAGTTCGAGCGCGTTCTCGGCGATGATCCGTCCATGCTTGAACCGGCCGTGGCGAAAATAGCGGCGCGAGGCATCGTGCAGCAGCTCGAGAAACGTGCGGTGGCCTGGATTTTGAAGTTGCGCGAAAATGCGTGGCTCATCGCGGAGATAAGCGACGAGGCCGGGGTTCGCGAGGACCAGCTCGATATCTCCATAGGCGTCGTCGAGCCGGCCGGCTTCAAGGGCCTGCGTCGCCCGGGTCATCCGAACGCCGATGTGATCGGGTTTCAGGATCAGGATCTTGTCGAGCTCGACGGCCGCAAGTTCGTGCTCGCCTGCCTGGCGGACCGCTCGGGCGAGCGCAGCGCGGGCGAGAATTTCATCGGAACCCACGTCGGCCACGGCCGGGTTGTCGTCTCGATCGCCTGTTCGATCGCTCAATTGAGCCATGAAGTCGAGCGAACCTGGTAGTCGAAGCGGCTGCGATCCGGCTGTCGTTTCAGGGAGCTCACGCTGACCGTTGATTCGCTCCCAGATCGAGCGTGGCAGTAAATTGCTCAAAAATTCAAACCGTTGCAGGTCGTCGGCAAGCCCTGCCGTTTCTCCCAGCCGGGCATGAATACTCGCGCGCGTTCGATAAAATTCGGCTGAATCCGGCGCTTTTGAAATCGCGATCCCGATTTCCTCCCGGGCTGCCTGATGTTGATTCATCGCCAGCAAGCACGCCGCGCGGTGATTGTGCAACGTCGGGCTGTCGGGCCGACGCGTGTAGCAATGCGCGAGATGAGCGGCCGCCTCGGCGAAACGTGCGTCCCCTCCCAGACTGTAAGCGACGGCCGCGGCGCGGTAGTGGCCCCAGAAGGAGTCGGGATGAGCCTGGAGAAACCGGGCGTAGTGTTCACTCGCTCGCATCGCGGCGCGCTGCGCCTGGTCACGCGATTGGTCAGTCAGCGTCCGGTCGCCGGATCGCTTCGACTGCGGCCCTTTGTCTTCGGGACCATGGTTGACGACGATCGCCTCGGGCTCGCACTCGGCCACAACGCCGAGCATATATTCATTGAGCCACGAGGTGGTGCCCGAACCGGCAAGAACGCCCGCTTCAGCGACGGCCCCGGTTCCGGCCGTTTCGAGGCGAGCGTTGAGACGACGGCGCAGGTTCGCCAGGGCCGGAATCGCGGCCGGGCCGGTGCGATCGTCGAGAATCTCGATGGCACGCCGCCAGTCTGACGGTGAACTGGGTCGATTTTCGAGCATCCGGCAGTAGAGATAAACCTGTTCCATGAGCCAGGCTTCAAGATCGTCGCGCTCGACCTGGGGCAACGCTCGCACATCGTCGCGATCGCGCCAGTTGCGAGCGCCGAGCACATCGTATTCCTTGAGTGCGCGGCGCGGCCGTCTCGACGCGTGCCCGGTCGGGGCGGAGCAGCCGGGGTGCATTCGTCCATTGAAAGCCGATCGCGCCTGCCTCGGGATCGTCCCACATCCGACTCAGTTTATGCGAGCTCAGCGCCTGCAACGTCTGGCCTGACTTCCAGAACGCAACGGCACTCGTGAGCACGACGAGCCCGGCCGACAGTACCGCCGTGGAGATCACCCGGCGGTTACGTCGCACCAGGCGAGGCACGGTGTGGGCGACGAACGGCTCGGCGGCATACAGAAGCGGCCGCTGCGTGCGCCAGCGATCGAGATCCTCGGCGAGCTCGGCCCCACGGCAGTATCGTTGTGAGGGCGCCGGGTCGAGACAACGCTCGAGAATCGCACGCAAACCCGGCGCGATCTTGCCCCAGCCTTCGGTTTCCGACTGGAGAATACCCAGCCTGGCCCCGCGCGACCGCGCGGCGCTATAGGCACTCAGGCTGGCACGCATTCGAGCCGGCGCCTGGCTAGCCGGACCAAGACCGCCACTGCCAACGCCGCACGCATCGGAAACGACGGGGGACGCATGTCCGGTCAGCAATTCGAGCATGACCATCGCGAGCGAATAGAGATCCGCGCGATGCGGTTCGAGCTCCGTATGAGAGAGGGTGAAACCGTCGCTCGAAGTGCATGGACCATTCGAACCGGAACGCGTTTCCTTCTCGCTTTCGTTCCGCCATGAGACCGGGCGTGAGCTCCCACTGCCACCGCTGGGATTGGCTCTCAAGATCGCCTGCAAGCGCTCGGGGGCCATGTAAGCGAGCGTACCGCCGCGATCGCCCCCCCGTGGCTCACTCGAATCGGGCGAGGGGCCCTCATCGCGAGCGAGGTTGAAGTCGAGGAGCAGGGGACTGGCGCCGGCCGAAAGGAGGATGTTTGACGGCTTGACGTCACCGTGGACGACATTGCGGCCATAGGCGAAATCGAGCGCTTCGGCCAGCCGGGCGCCGACCCAGGCGATCGCCTCGCTATAGGTGAGGCGCGTCAGAAGCTCGCGTGCCGAGCGGCCGGCTTGCAGCTCGAGGAATTCGGGCGCGGCGACGGCGTCGAGCGCGGCAAGCAGGTCGGCGCCGGTCGTCGGCCGCCGCGCGGCCGTGCGACAATGAGCCAGCAACTCGCTGAGCGTGGCGCCCCCCAGGAAGGGCATGTAAATCAGTTGCAGTGCGCCTTGGTCGGCGACGTTATGAGAAACGATTTCGACGATGTGGGCGTGGCGGACCCGCGCGAGCAGCCAGGGCTCGCGCGTCATTCGCGTTGAAACCTTGAGCACGACAAGGCGATTTTCCAGATCGCTCTGGGCGGCGAGAAAGACACGCGCGAAGGCGCCGCGTCCTAATTCGCGACGCAAGACGTAGGGTCCGATCTCATCGCCCGCACTCGGCAGTAGCTCGAGCGCCGGCCTGGTCGCCATCCAGCGGCCCAGAAGCGACGGGGAGCACTCGTCATGAACTTGAAAGAGCCGTTCGAGGGCGGCCGCGTGGCGGGGGAACCGAGCGAGATAACGGGCGGTATCCGGCTTCGATCCTTCGGCTTCGCACAGACAAAATTCGCGATAGATCAGTTCGACCGCGGCCTGGGCGTCGTCGGGGTCGAGCCGGTCGAGAAATGGCTCGATGGCCGGCGATTCATCTCGGTCCCAGGCGCCCGTGAAATCGCGGAGCACGGCCGAGAGACTGGCGCAATACGTCGTTGCCGAGCTGGAGCTAGGGGCGTGATTCAGGTTCGGCATCGGTGCGCCTCCCACCACAACCGCACCTCGGCGATCACGCGGCGCACTTTTCGTTCGTTGAATCCGGTCTTCGCGGCAATTTCGACCAGTGTAAGGCCCTGCCGCCGCAGTTTCAGCACCTCGATCTCGCGCTCGCTGCGGCCGGCCGTCATCTGATCCATCTGCTCGACCGCCTCGATCGTCTGACTGGGCGACGGCTCGGTCGAAATCACGTCACGCACCATCTCGCGATCACCACGCTTGACGTAGAGCGGCTCCTCGCGGTTCAAATCGTATTTCTCGGTCTTCGTGAGACGGCGGCTCTGCTCTCGCACCTTGTTGCGCACCATCCCGAACAAGAAGCACCGGAAATTTTCGACGTCGTCGAAGTTCGGCGACTCTTCCCGACGGTCGAGGAAAAAACTCTTCCAGACGAGCTGCATGAAGTCGGCCGAATCAAATTGCGTTCGCAGCCGCTTCGGCAGCCGCGAGCGGACCATCGCCTGAACTTCATGTTCGAACCGCGACAGGAAATCGCGGATAGCGTCTTCATCGCCCGCCTTCGCGCGTTTCAAAAGCTCGGTGAATTCGCCCGTGTTCGGCATGACTTTGCCTCGCGGTCGTTCGTTTGCGTACCGACTGACTGACTGGTCCTCCCTGACCGAGAAAACTCGGCTCCCGCGCCGTTAACGAAACGAATGTGCTCCCCGCCAAAATCTCGGCCCGTCCACCAACCGCCCACGCGACCTCGTGCCTTGTTGTTATGACACTATTCCGCCCGGCGGCGGCGATCTGGCCTTACCCCGTCTCGGACGACGATGTTCAACATTCTCTACGTTACTAATTAAACCGCGCTGGATTCGACAATTCTACCCCCTTTTTCCCACGAGCAAACGATCATCAAAACGACTCATGTCGCGAGCAACGGCTAGCGATTTCGATGCAAGTGACTTGAAACCATAACTTTGTGTCTCACAATCGCCTCTTGATCGTGCCGTCGTCATTTTATCCGCGCGTCTGATGTTGTCCCAACGATCGATAAGGTCAGGCGATGGTGTGCGGCCTAAATTCCGGCACAACTCGCCATTTCGGACATTTTCTAGAAAAAAATTGGAAATACTGCCGCTTTTCGCCGGCGGCTGCCATTTCAGGTCAGAGGTTTGGCAAGAGATCCAACGCCAGGGAGCAGGAAGCTTCACCTCCGACCAGACGATTGCTTCTTTGTTTTGAGGCTTTTCAGGAAGAACCGCTCGCGATGATGCCAGGACGGGAGAGCGAATCCTTGACCGATCGGTCATCGCGAGGGATGGAAAGTCGCACGGATTGACATAGACGTCGTTGTTATACCCCCCAGTTACGGTGGACGTGCGAGGAGGCCCTTCGATGTACCAAGCGCGGATGAACGCCCAGAGTGTAACCCATCCCCTCCAGGTTTATCTCAAAGAGATCAAGGACGAATCGCTTCTGACCGCCGCCGAGGAATGTTCGCTCGCCGAGGCGATCGCACGAGGGGACAAGAACGCCCGCACGCGGATGATTCAATCGAATCTCCGACTCGTCGTCAAAATTGCCAGGGAATATCTCGGACGAGGCATGGTCCTTGAAGATCTCATTGGCGAAGGCAACCTGGGGCTCATCCGCGCGACCGAGGAGTTCCAGCCCTGCTTCGGCACACGATTCAGCACCTATGCCGGCTACTGGATCAAGCAGTCGATCCGGCACGCACTCATCAACACCACCTCGACGATTCGCCTGCCGGCGCACATGGTCGGGTTGCTCACGAAATGGCGACGAGCCGAACGCTCGCTCTGCCGCGAGACTCGGCCGCACGCCGACATTCAATGAAATCAGCGCCGACCTCGGCCTGACGGAGACTCAGAAATCGCTTGTGGCCAAGGCTCACCAGGCGCGTCAGCTCAAACTCGAAAGCACGATCACCACTGGCACGGGCTCGCGATCACAGCTTGGCTATGAGGCTGCCTATTCGGCGCCGGAAGCGTCGCTCGAAGCAGGCGACGAGTGGGACAAACTCTGGAGCCGCATGAACCGCCTGGACGCTCGCGAGCGCATGATCCTGGTTCTTCGTTACGGGCTCGAGGGCGAGACGCCGCTGACTCTCAAGGAGATTGGCCGCCGCCTGGGCGTGACGCGAGAGTGGGTTCGAAAAATCGAGATCCGGGCCGTGCGCAAGCTCGACCATCGCAACGACCCGGACGGGCTGCTCTGTGCACCGCCTTCCAATCAGCGCGGGAAGGGTGGTCTCAAGAAAGTGGCAGCGCCCCCCGCTGGAGTGCGCGTGGCCAGCCTGACCACGCCCCGCTCGCGGGCAAACGGCCGATCGCTCCCGCGGTCGACGCCGCAGCCGGGGCAGGTTCAGTTGTCCGGGGTTTGAGTGTGTCGATAATTCGTGCGACTTTGCCGATGCCTGACGAAACGGCCTTGCGTGATTCCGAGACGCCCTGGTGCCCCGAGTCGGCACTGGCACTCGGCTCGTGCGGAGACTCGCCCTCCCAGGATCGTGCAAGGGCATTGAGAGACTGTTCCGGAAGTCCGGATCCGGGCGAGCGGGGCGCGTCAGCCCCCTGTCTTCTCGGGCTCCGGACAGGGGTCTGACGCCCACCGCTCGCTTTTACGGAACAAACTCTCCGATCTCTGCGGCAACGTCTTCGGCCAGGACCTTTCCGGGGTTACAGACCCCAGACAGACTGGACCGGATTCGCGACGTTAGAGTCGCCAACCGAAACCGATGTTCCGGAAAGCATACGATGCCCACTAGCGTTTGTCTTCACGCGGCCCGTCGAACCGCAGCTTGCCGTAGTCTTCATAACGATGAAAGCTCATCTGCGTGAGCGGAGCCGAGCTCATCAGGACCGGTTTCGTTCCCTCCGGCCCGTAATCGTAGCGGCAGAGCGCGAAAAACCATTCGTCACCCGGCTGAGGCGCTCCGCCGGCCAGGGCAAAGGCCGACCAGGGAATCTGTCCTTCGACCGTCCAGCCTGTGTCCTTGTCGCCGGGATGATCGAGGGTTCCCTTCATGCTGACAACCGCCTTGTTTCCCAGAACGGGCGCCTTCGTGAACGCCAGCGGATCGCCGCCCCGCTTCTTGAACGCCATCTCGAAGACTGTCGTCCGCGGGTTCGCCTGAAACTCGAAATACTCGGGTCGATCCGCACGCGGCTTGAAGAAGAGCTCGAACACGTCGCCTTCCCAGAGCGTGTCGTTGCGCTTCGTTCCAAAAGAGCGAAGCTCGGTGTCCGTCATCGAGGCTCCGTAGTAAATCGCATCATGATCCCAGACCAGGTAGGCGAACGTGCCCATCCGGGGCGTCTTCGACCAGAAGGATGCGAAGTGGTCGATCACGGACGCTTTTTGCCAGCATGGATCGTCGAGGTTGCCATCCAGAACGGGGGGCCTGACCGCCCATCGGCAGATGGCGCGCCGTGTGACGATCGGGGGCTCTTCTTCAATCAGCTCGGGTGGGCTTTCCCGCGGTGTCTTCTTCTTCTCTTGAAGTACTTGAGAGCGCGCGGCGATTGAGACGGTCATCGCCACGGCGATTGCCAGAATCGCGGGCACAATCACACGGGGTCGAGGAAGACGAACGGTCTTGATCATGACGATGACTTTCCTTCTCTTGCGACGGCAGCCGGCATCACAACCAGCACGAGGATCATGAGCCAGCGAAGTGTGTTTGAATGGGAATGTACGGCGAAAGAGGAACACGTCATCCGACTTCAAGCGGACTGGCCAGCTCGCGGCGGTCGTCGGCTGCCCCTTTGACGGGCGGCCGCGCTGGCGTGCCGGGGAATACGCGTCTCTTCCGCGCCAAAAAGCCAACGCGCCAGGAGACCCGACTTGAGGCCGGGCCGGATCAAGCGGGTGGGTCGGTCGAGGATACGCATGATTCCCTGCGCTGCCAGATATCCACTTCGAACGGCTCCCTCCATGGTCGCTGGCCAGCCGGTATCGGTCCAGTCACCGGCGAGAAAAAGGCCGTCGATCGGCGTTTTCTGCGGCGGCCGGAATTGTTCCACGCCAGGGCGCACGGCGAACGTCGCCCCATGCTCGGTGACGACCCACCAGCGCAAGAGCCGCGCGGAGCGGGCCGCCGGCCAGATCGCGGCGAGATCGGCGAGCACGGCATCGCGAATCGCGGTCTTGTCCCATCCCAGTAGCTCGTACGACGCACTGATCACGACCTGGAGATATTGACTGGAATCGATCGCGGTACCCGGCGCACGCGGCGGCTCGCCCGGTGCCCCCTCGCCCGAGTCTCGCCTTGCGACCCTGGATGGCCGTGTGGTTGAAAACCCATTGAATCAGCCGCCCCGGAGTGACCACATGGTCAAACGGACAGACGGCTTGATCAAACCACAGGTGAATGCCCGTTATCGGCGACGCCCGCAACGAGCCAACACCGGCCAGCGATGGCAGGCGGTCGTGCCACGTCTCAGGAATCAAACCGAGCACGCGGTCGAACGGTACCGCAATCACGACGAAGTCGGCGGCGACTTCTTCATTTGACCGCAAGACGACGCCGCTGGCGGCCCCGTCGTCATCGATCGCGATGGTGCTGACGCCGGTCGTGAGCCGGACCGTCACGTCATGGTTGCGTAGCCACTCTTCCAGCCGTGTCCCGTAGAGCTCGCCCAGGGGGACCGTGGGAATTTCGGGCAGAAAACCCGTGCGATTGCGCAAGAAGCCATCGACGATGACCTTGCGCGCATGCCCCACATCCATCTGTTCGAGGCGCTCGATTGAGCGCCGAGACCAGGACAGGTGCCCAGAACAGCGAGATCGAACGCGCGGTCTGATGGTGCCGCGCCAACCAATCGGCGAACGACTCGCCGGGACGATCGCCATTGGCGTTGGGCAGGTGCGCCATGGCGTATGCGATCCGCAGCTTGTCAGACCGACCGAGAAACGTCGCGATCAGAAAGCTGCCGGCGAGATGAAAGGGGGCAGGGGCCATGCCCGCCTGGAATCGCGAAATCCGACCGTCAGGGCCCAGGAACAGTAAGTCTCGTTCGCGGCGCAGGGCCTTGTCAATTCCGACACGCCGGCAAAAATCGCCGAGGTTGGTACAGCAAGCCATGCTGACGTGCTGACAGTTATCGACGAGCTCGCCGTTGACGGGATCCTTGAACGAGCTGGCGCGGCCGCCCAGTCGGGGCCGGCTTTCGAGGATCGTGATCTTGACCCCGCGGCCGGCCAGGCCGACGGCGGCCGCCAGACCCGCCAGGCCGCCACCGACGATCACAACGTGTGGAGGCAAAGGTTTCGTCACGGCGGTCGTCATGCTCGGATTCGCTTCATCATGATCGTCTTTCGACTCGATTCAATCCAAGTCGATCCGATTCAACTCGATTGGATTCGATTCGCGGCCAGGCGATCACCGCGGGGCCGTCTCGGCCGATGATCATTGTAACAAGCCGGGCGTTGTTTTCGCGCGATTACCCGATCGATCGGCCGGCGATCGGCGTATCGGCTGAACGCAAGCAAGTGTCGGCGGCCGTCGTGGTTCGAGTCGAAACGGCGGCCAGGGCGATCAACAGCTTGCGCCATGTCGGAATCGCGGCACGCCGCGTGAAGACGTCGTATTCGCGGCGGACAATTTCATCAAGGAGGGCTCGATAAATTCCCGTGATGGTGCGCAGAACCGGACGCCCAACCGGCTCGACCAGGGGCGCCAGCAGTTCGGCATGCGCGTAATGCGCATAGGCGCGCTCAGCTTCAAAAGCCAGAAGCGCACGCACGCGCTCGCCGGGCTGGCCGGAATGCGAGAAATCCGATGGCTCGACGCCGAAGTGTCTCAGATCTTCTTCAGGGAGGTAGATCCGGCCGCCGGCGGCGTCTTCGCGCACGTCGCGAATGATGTTGGTCAATTGCAGCGCCAGGCCGCATGATTCCGCGTAGCGCTCCGCTATGCCATTTTCCGAACGATAGCCCCAGATATGAAGACAGCTCAGCCCGACAACCGAGGCGACGTGGTAACAATAATTAACCAGGTCATCAAGAGTCTCGTAGCGGCGCGGCTCGATATCCATGCAGACGCCGTCGATCGCCTTGGAAAGAAGTTCGGCCGGAACGTTGTAGCGCGCCACCGTATCGGCGAGTGCCGGCATGCCGGGCCAGTCGGTCTTCCCGCCGGCGAGTGCGTGTTCCAGCTCCTGGCGCCAGGCGCTCAAGAGGCGGGCCTTGTCGGCGGGCGGCGCCGGGTTATCGGCCAGGTCGTCAGTATGCCGCAGAAACGAATAGAGGGCACACATCGACCGCCGTTGCAAATGCGGTAAGAGCAAGAACGCGCAATAAAAATTCCGTGCCTCCCGCCGCGCGACTGCACCGCAGAATCGGTAACTCTCCTCGAGGGCGTGGTTCTTTGTTGTCATGGCGCGGTCTCCCTGGGGAATCGTGACGCCACGGGGGGGCACATCGTGATTCCGGGCGATTCGGCCGATTTGTGCCGCCGCGCGATCCTGTCTCGAATCCAGACCGAGGTCAGGGCCGCGACGGTTCGCCCGAGCAAACGCAGCTTGGTCGAGCGGCTCAGCGATGGACGCGCGGCGAGAACATTGAATCTCGCCGCTTCGATCCGGTCGAGAATGGCCGAGCCGCCACGCGAAAAGAGATCGACATCAACGGCGAGCGCACCCGGAATACGGCCGATCAAGGGGCGGCCCCGGGCGAGCAGGTCGCGGGCGCGATTGACCTCGAATTCGAGTAACGCGGCGAAGGCCGGCGTGAATCGCAGGGCTCGCAGGTCGGTCTCGGCGTATCCGAAACGATCGCGGTCCTCGCGCGGCAAGTAGATCCGGCCGATGGCCAGATCGCGGGCCACGTCCTGCCAGAAATTGGCCAGTTGCAGCGCCGTGCAAGTCAGATCGGCGAGCGCGGAGTTTTCGGGCGAAAAAGCTCCAGCCACGTAGAGGACGAGATGTCCCACGGGATTCGCCGACCGCGTGCAGTAATCGAGCAACTGATCGTAAGTCAGATATTCGGTAACACTCTGGTCCTGTTCAAATGCCGAGATCAGGGCCTCGAACGGCTCAACGGGAATCTCGTAGCGTGAGACGGTTTCGGCCAGGGCGATCATGACCGGGTGGCGGGGAACGCCGTTGTACATCGCATGCAATTCGCCGCGCCACCAGCTCAGGAGCTCGAGCGACCGCGCTCGATCGCCGACCTCGTCGCCCAGGTCGTCTGACCATCGGCAAAACGCGTAAATGCTTTGAAACGCGGGCCGGTGCACGCGTGGCGTGAGCCACGTCACAACGCTGAAGTTCTCATAATGCGTCGCGGTGAGGCGCAGCGCAGTAGCTCTGGGCCTCCGTGAACGACATCGTGACTGAGGTGCCTGGCCCGAGCCAGCGCAGGTCATCGCTAAAAGTCATTGGCGTCGAAAAGACCCCTCGCCTGGTTGATCCCGCACGATTTCCTTGATCCGCCAGGCTCACGATTCTAACGGTCCCCGAAGGGGTGGACCAGTGAGGCCAACCTGGTGGACCAGCGAGGCCGACTCGGTGGTTGACCGGCCAGCACCGCCCGGCACAATCGACCGGACGACCGGGGCTCGCTCGCGAGAGCGGCCTCGACACCGAGAAACAAACGGCCGCATCGCCCGCGCGGTCGCCGTTGCCTTCCTGTTTTCATGCGAGGAAATGCAGCCATGTCGCGATCCTTGAAGTGGACCGGCGCCTTGTGTTTGTTGTTCAGCCTGGTGGCGTCAAGCGGCGCGATGTTTCGCGCGGACGCGCAAGAATCGTCGGGCTTTCAGCCCCTTTTCAATGGTAAAGACCTGACGGGCTGGGTCACGCCGACGGACAAAACGCTGTTCACCGTCGAGAATGGCGAGATCGTCGGCCGAACAACCGAGAAGATGCTCGAGAAGAACGAGTTCCTGGCGACGAGCAAGAGTTATGGAGACTTTGTGCTCAAGGCCAAGGTGAAGATTCGTAACGGCAACTCGGGCATTCAGTTTCGGAGCGAGCGCAAGCCAGACGGCGTTGTCGAGGGTCCCCAGGCCGACGTGGCCGACGATCAGTGGGGGCTTCTTTATGAAGAGCGCCGCCGCGGCATCCTGCAGCGATACCCGCTCGAAGAGGCCAAGAAGCTGCTCAATGCCGACGGCTGGAACGAATTCGTGATCACGGCGAAGGGCTCGCACGTCACGATCCTCTTGAATGGCACGAAAATCATCGACCGCGACGATCCCAAGTTTGACAAGCAAGGAATCATTGCGCTGCAGATTCATCGCTGGCCGGAGCCGATGGAAGTGCGTTACAAGGATATCGAGATCAAGGAGCTTGCTCCGTGAATGAGTGCGTTGACTCGGTAACGCGAGTCCGATGAAAATTGTCGAATATAAAGTATCCTCCTGAAATACCGGCGCGACGCGGCGCCCGGTTCAATTCGCGAAATATCGGGGGCTAAGAAAATCAGGTGAGCCCACGGACGAGCCCGATCAAGAATAACGGCGAGAACACCGGCTGACTTTCAAGCCTGGGTCCTCAAAAAGCCGATAACTGATCTGGTACTCCACGTCCACACCTAGTAAAAGGGGCTCACCGCGGTGAACGCGAACCCCTCGGGATCTCGCACATCCTCGACTGGAAGTTGGGGAATTTCAGAGGCCAGGAGGGCGATCGCCGATACCGCGGGACCGTCGCGGAGCGTTCTTTCGTCGCTCGACGTTCGGGCCGGTTATCCCGGCCTGGAGCCCGATCGCACGGACCGCTCGTACGGCGGGGCGCGGCATGCCAAGACGGTATGTCGCGGGGCCAAGAGCCCGAGGTGCGCCGCCCAAGGAAGGGTCGGGGAGGATCTCATTCCCCGGCACGTCATCACTCATCTCGTGCCGCAACTTCTTCTTATCGGCGAAAACGTCCGCTCACGCGGACGCGGTGCGTCGACGTTTTGGCTGCGGGGAGCGTTCCCCGCGAGCAAATGCCGCGACGGCCCGAACAGCGCCGCCTCAACTCAACAGGCCCAACCAGGGGAATGTCGCACGACTCACAAGAGTGAGATGTGTGGCACCGAGCTGGCTCAGCCCGGCCCTGACGCATTACCCGCGTCGGCCTGCGTGAGCGTGCAGTCCCGAGGGAAAGGAGTCCTTGCGGCATGACCATCGCCTCCGCTTTGCTCGCTCTCTTGATCGCGACCGGCAGCCCCGCGAGTGATTCCTCGGGGCCAGCCCTGCTCGACTTCAGTGCCGAATGGTGCGGCCCCTGCCGCCAGACGGCGCCCGCCGTCGAGCAGTTGATCCGCAGTGGCTACCCGGTCAGGAAGATCGATATCGACCGCGAACCCGCACTCCGCGAGCGCTACGACGTTCAGGCGGTGCCGACATTCATCGTCGTCGATGAATCGGGGAAGCGAGCTCGCTCGAAGGTCAGGCCCGCAATCGGCCGCCGAGCTCGCGCGGTTCTACAAGACGGCGATTGCCAGGGCGGCACCCCCGGCTGAGTCCGATGCCCCCGTCGCCCGGCGTCGCAATGCCAGGGCCGCCGACGACGATGACGAAGATTCCCGCTCGAGAACAGTCGAGAAGACAGCTCGCGGAAACCGCGACGATGTCCGCGCCGACGCCGACGATAGAGATCGCGAGGACGACGAGCCAGGCGCCACCAACCCCAAGCCGTGGGAAACCGTCGTGCGGATTCGCGTGCTCAATAACCGCTCGATCGGCTTCGGGTCGGGAACGATCATTCACAGCACCCCTGAGGAATCTTATATCCTCACATGTGCCCACATCTTCAAGATCGACGGCCGCAAGCAAGCCCGGCCGTCTGAGTTCCCGCGGAAGATCATGGTTGACCTGTTTGACGGCAACTTGAAGGGACAGCAGGTCCATTTTCTCGAAGCGGTCGCCGGAACGGCCGTTGACTACGACTTCACCCGCGACGTCGGGCTGATCCGGATCCGCCCGGGTCGGCGACTGCCGGCCTGCCGCGTCGTGCCGACGCACTGGGAGCCGGCCTCGCGCATGCAGGTGATGACGGTCGGCTGCTCGGAAGGGCGCGACGCCACAGCCTGGCCGACGGTCATCAGCCGGCCGCGCATTCAAAACTTCCTGTCGGGCAACCCGGCTTATGAGGCGATCGAGTGCAACGAAGCGCCCAAGCAAGGGCGCTCCGGCGGCGGCCTCTTCACTGACGACGGCTACATCGCGGGCGTTTGCAATTTTGCCGAGCCGCAGGGCAACCATGGTCTCTACGCCACACCGCGCTCGATCTACAGCCTGCTCGACCGCAACAACCTGATGGCGCTTTATGCCCCGGTTTCACGCGGGTCGGGTACTTTGGTCGCCGATCGACGAGCGGGAACCAAGCCATTGCGAGGCGGCGTGGCCGTCGCGCGATCGCAATCGCCCGATCACGAAGAACCGGCTCCGCGACGAAACCGGATCAACAGCGAGGAGATCTCGGTTCCGCATCCCAGCCTGCTCGGCATCGCCGAGCCCGCGACGACCCGCGTCGCCCGCAGCGCACCGGCCGCGTCGGCGTCGGCCGAAGTCACCCGGCGCACGGCCTGGCAGCCGCATCCGGTAGACAGCGGGGAAGCCCGACAGCGGGCCAAGGCCGAACAAACTGACCTCAATCTCGACCCGGCCGCCGACCACGACCGCTTCAGCGCGGTGCGCGGCGACGATTTTGACCGCGAGGATGACGACGCGTTCAAGGCTCGCTCTTCTTCAGGCGGGTCGACCGTGTCGGACGGGAGCTCGCGGTGGCGTGCTGTGAAGACGGGATCGGGCAATTGAGTGGGCGGCCCGCGCCGCCCCGGTCATCGTGAACGGCTCATTTCATTGCCAGGGTATCTCGGTCCACTCTGGCAAGGGATGTGCGGATCGGCTGAGCAGGATCACAAAGTCGGTTGATGCCGCTGGAGCCGATTCGTTTTCATTCGGATCAAACATCTGAACTACTTTGCACGTGTAGTTTCCGTCCTCGATGGCCACGAGTTGATCGCGCTCATGAGGCTGCGGGAGCGTGGTCTCGCGGGACTGAGCCGCCATCGTGAGACTGTCATAGCTGGTGACAAGCACCGAACCGCCCTCGACGCGCAGCGGGCCAGACACTTCGCGGAAGCCGCGAATTTCGGGACCGTCAATCCGCAAGTCGACGCGCCACGTACCCTCGAGACCGGTTCCCCAGATGAGCATCGAGTGCTGGGCCATTTGCCGCACGAAGTGCGATCGCAGGACATCGAAATCCCAGGCTTCCGCGACAAACGACGCGTACGCTCCGGGCACGATGAGCGCCATGAAACCTGAATCGTCGAGAATTTCTAGCATGATGCATCGACCCCCAATCGGGTTTTCAACTTCTCGTTGGCCACCTTGGCGCACTCGCTCGGTGATCGTCCGTGCGTGAATCGCGATACGCCCAAGGCGCGGCGTTCTGGCCGGCCACGTGCCTTTGTACGTACGCCTACGCTTGCAAATCGATTCCCAGCTCCTTGAGAGTCTTCTGAAGTGCCGCAAGCCGATCCTCGGCGATCACGACGGCGGCCGGACCGAGGCGCTGGCCGAGCAGAGGGCTCGTCGCCGGGTGCTGCACCAGGCCGTCGAGCAATTCTTCACTCGGCAGATTCAAGACGAGCATCCGCGCTGCCTTGAGCGACGGCACGCGCGAACTCCTGGCCGCGAGCAAGAGTCGGACCGCGGGAGGCAGGTCGCCCCCGGTGCGCCGCTGATACCAATCGACGAGCTGAGAAACTGCCATCCCCCGGCTGACACCGCGGCGCAACGATGCCGGGGTGACCTTGAACTCCCGGCGCTCCGCGGGGCTCCCTTTCTGGCTGTTCGACGGTCCGCCCGGCACCAGGTCGGCAAATCGTGCAAGCTCGGCTTCCACCAGAAGGTCTGACCGCGCTGGATCGAGAACCATGGTCACACCGTCGGGCTCGATCAACGCGCAAATCTCCGGAGGCCGGCGATAGTCGCGTGAACTGACCAGGCGGAAGCGGTCGAACGGAACGGTTTTTTCATCCTCGACCAGAAGAAACCGCTCGGCGACCACGATCGGCGGTGCGGCCTGGTTACCCGACCACAAGGCGAGCGCCGCGTCTCGGTCGGCGGCCGAGCCAAACTCCATCAAGGTGCAGCTCGAATAATAGGTGACGCGTTCGCGCCGCGTCGCCCAGTTGGAGATGGCGTCGGTGATGCCGGGGGGCAATGCACGCTGGCTATGCCGCGCGAGGATTTCGAGAATGGCTTCGGATGTCAGGCCGCCGTCGAGGCCGTGCACGATCGACTCGCGCGTGAGCTTGAGCTCCAGGGCCGACCCGATTTGCGACCACCAGGCAAACCGGCTCAACCGCGCGGTCAATTGCGGCGTCAGGCCCTGGCGATAGGCGATCATCTCGAAATTCGGTTGCACAAACAAAAATTGTTCGAAGCTCTGGCGAGGGGGAGGCGTCGGCCCGAGTGCCAGGACATAACGCCCCAGTGGCGTCAGTTGCACGACGCGCCGGCCCGTGCCACTTTCCTCGGCCGCCCGAACCAGGCCCAGAGGATAGGCCGCGCCGAGCAAAACGGCGTCGAGTGCGCTGGGCTTTTGCACCTCACGCGGCGACGCTCCGCTTCGGGCGCGGCCCCCGATGGTGTTCGGTCGCTTCGGCGACCCCGCGGGCGCCGGCTCGGCCTCCGCCACCAGGTAAAGCCGTTCCCACAGCGGGTATCGCTGCGCGAGATCAGCCTTGAGCTCGTCGACGACGGCCCATTCGCTGTCGTCGAGCGCCGAGAGCCAGAGTAAAAGCGCCAGCCTGAGATAGGGAAGCGCCGGGTCCGCCGTGATGCCCGCGGGCCCCGGAGCTTCGACCTCCTGCCACGATTTCAGACCGATCCAGGCGGTGGAGATCATCTGGGGCAGGTGCACGGCGTTGTCCGTCCAGAACTCGGTTGGAGCGGCCAGGAGTCGCTCGCCCGACGAATCGGCCGCGATCAAACCGACGGCAAGTGCCAGGCCGCGCAGAGAGCTCGGGCAGGTTGGGAAGCGGCTCCAAGGCATCGGCGATCGAGCTGGCGAGCACGGGATCTTCCGTGAGTCGATCGCGGTCGCGCTTGTAGAGTGTTCCCTGGTTCGTCTGGCGCAGGGGTTCGACGCCCACCCGCTGCCACAAGGCGCCGAGCCTCAAGAGCGGCTCGAGGCCGTCGGCTTCGCGAATTTGTTTCACGGCCCCGGCGACCGCGGGGGGCCGGCGCGCCGGCCGGATCGCTCGCGCTCGTCTCTTGACCGTCGGATGGACGCGCAGCCGCACCTGCAACTGGCTGGCGCGAGCGAGAACCAGGCCGAAATCCTCGATCGGCGCAAGCTCGCGGATCGGTTCGATCGCGACCAAACCAAGCTCCAGAAGCCGTAAGATCGCCGCGACGGGCTCAGCGCCCAGAATGCCAAGTGCATGGGAGAGCCCGGCGAACGAAAGCGACGTTGCGTCGGTCAAGGCAAACAGCGAAAGAGCCAGTCGCGGATCGGCGTCGAGCCGGCTGACGAGCGCATCAACGGCCGACATTTGATCGAAATGCTCCGTGATTTCGTCGGCACTGCCGCCAGGCCGGATATGGGTGTCGTCGGGCGCCGAGCCCTGGGCCAGACGAATGGCCGCGAGTCGAGCCCCTTTATATCGCGCCAGGGAGTTGCGAAAAGCCAGGCGAGGCTCGGGCGCCATCGCGACATCGGTGGCGGGCCGCGCGGCCGCCCCGGCGCGACCGTCGGGTCGGCTCGGGTTGCTGCGAGGTGGCGGAAACGCGGCGGACATGTCGAGCGGTCTCTTCTTTTTCTTCGGTTCTCTTATCGCACGACGCGTGGTGTGTGTCCCATGCGGCGCAGCTCTTCGATCACGGCGTCCGACTCATCCGGCTGAACCAGAAGCACCGTATCCGACAACCGGCCGACAATCCACCGTGAAAGCGTCTTCCGCGCCAGGAGCTCGTCGGTGAGAACAGGCTCGGTCGTTCGAACTAACGTCACGTTCTTGTGCAGCTTCACAGCGATTCTGAGAGTCGAGGAAGCCATCGGGTTGGAACCGTGAAAAAAGCAGGGGGAGAGAGAGGCGGCGGCTCGCCAACACCCGGCGAGCCCACTGACTGACTGACTGGCCGGTTGGCTGGCTGCCGTCGCTGTGGTTGGGTTACGCACTGCTCGCCGGTCGGATCATCTCGTGCGCAGCGACGTCGGCCTCGTCGAGAATTTCATAGGTGTATCCCTGCTCGGTCAAGAAAAGCTGGCGATGATGGGCAAAATCCATCTCGCGCGTGTCGCGGCTGACGAGCGTGTAGAATCGCGCGGGAGTCTCGCCTTCCTTGGGCCTCAAGATGCGCCCGAGCCGCTGCGCCTCTTCTTGCCGGCTGCCAAACGTGCCGGAGACCTGCACCATGACATTGGCGTCGGGCAGGTCGATCGCGAAGTTCCCGACCTTCGACAGGATCAACCTTTTGAGAACGCCACGGCGAAACTTGCCGTAGAGATCCTCACGCTCGGAATTGGGAGTCTGGCCGGTGATCAGGGGGATATCGAAGCGCTCGGCGATCCGCCGCAGTTGCTTCAAATACTGGCCAATCACGAGCACGCGATCGTCGGGCCCGTCGAAGCGGTCGAGCAGGATCGCGACCAGCTCGTCCTTGGCGGGGTTCTCGCTGGCGATCCGGAACTTTTCACGCCATTCGGCCAAGGCGTACTCCATCCGCAGCGCGGCCGGCAAGCCGAGCCGCACTTCATGGCACCGCGCCTCGGCGATCCATCCCTTCGACTCGAGGACACGCCAGGGAACGTCATACTTCTTGGGGCCGATCAGGCTGAAAACGTCTTCCTCGCAGTTATCTTCACGCACGAGCGTGGCCGTGAGCCCCAGCCGCCGGCGTGCCTGGATGTCGGCCGTGATCCGGAAGACCGGCGCCGGGAGCAAATGCACTTCGTCGTAAATGATCAGGCCCCAGTCGCGCTCGTCAAAGAGATGAAAATGGGGGAAATCGCCATCCTTTTTCGGCCTGTATGTCACGATCTGGTAGGTGGCGAGGGTCACCGGCGCGAGCGTTTTCGAGTCGCCCGTATAGGTGCCGACGAGTGACGCATCAAGATCCGTCTTGTCGAGAATCTCGCGTTTCCACTGCTCGACGGCCGTGGTGCTGGTCGTCAGGATCAGGGTCTCGGCCTTGAGCGTGGCCATCGCGGCAATGCCGACGATCGTCTTGCCGGCGCCACAGGGCAAGACAATCACGCCCGAGCCGCCACGCACGTCGCCCCCCGCGTAAAACGCGGCAACCGCCCCCTCCTGGTAATCGCGCACGCGAAACGGCAGACCCGTCACGGAGATTTTGCGCAACTCGATCGGCAGCGCGGCTCCCGCCGTGTAGCCGGCCAGATCTTCGGCCGGGTAACCGACCGTGATCAACGCCTGTTTGAGCACGCCCCGGTTGACGTCGTCGATGACGAAGCTCGTATCATCGAAGCGCTCGCCCAGATAGTCGCGCACCCCGCGCTGCCGCGCCAGCTCTTCGAGAAGCGGCCGATCCTGCGTGATCAGGCGAAGCTGGCCGTCGACGCGCTCCAGGCGCACCCGCCCATAGCGGCTGACCAGCTCGCGCAGGTCGGCGGGCACGTTCGACGGCAGCGGAAACTTCGAGAACCGCTCGAGCGCGCCGATCATGGTGTCGGCCGGCATACCGGCGGCCGCGGCATTCCACAGCGACAGCGGCGTCAAGCGGTACGTGTGGATGTGCTCAGGACTTTTCTCGAGCTCGGCAAAAGGCGCAATGGCGTCGCGAGCCTCGGGATATAGTGAATTGTCGACCTCCAGCAGGAGCGTTCGATCTCCCTGCACGATCAGTGGATTGGCGGGATTGTACTGCATGGGCTCCTTGCCGAATCAGAACTGGCCAGGGATCGGCGCACTCCAGACCGGGGCGTCCCCAAGCCCCGAGCGCGAACGTTCCATCGTAGACGTGACACCCTTATATCGCAAGATTGCCTCGCCCGATCCGGCAGTGGGAAGAAGGACAAGGACAAAGCGCCAGCGGAATGACGCGTGCAAGACTCGTGGTTGCGCCCTGACCGTTTCACTGTGTCGTCGCCAAGGTGCGGCCGCTGGCCGGCTCGCCCTGACCTGGGCCTGGTTTCACTCACGCCTCTTCGTCGGCTCCGCGGAGATCCATCTCGGCGAGACCCATTTGCTTGGCAATCTGGCTCAACTGATCGCGGATCTCGAACATGCTGGCGGGCCGCTTGGCAGGGTCAATGCTCAGGCTTGCCGTGATCAATTCGTTGAGTGCGGCCGGGATGCGCGGATTGATCTTCGACGCCGGGACGAGCTTTCGATCGTCGCCCGCCTTGAGAATGCCCTGCTGGGCAAAGCGACCCGTGAACATGCGATACATGGTCGCGCCCAGGTTGTAGATATCCGTCTTCTCGTCGACAACCTTATCGTTCGACTGTTCGGGAGCGATGAAATTCGGTGTTCCCTGGATGCGATTCTTTTCCTGGCCGCGAACCCAGGCGGTACCGAAGTCGATCAGCTTGACCTGGCCATTCTTGGTCAGCATCAGGTTACTCGGCTTCAGGTCGCCGTGATAGACGCCGCGGCGGTGCATATGCGTCAGGGCCGACGCCACTTGACAAAAAATCAGCACGATCTGGCCCAGTTCAGGGGCCTCGATCTCGTCGAGCGTTTTGCCATCGACGTATTCCAGCAAGAGCTCGACGCCCCTGACCTGGAACCAGGCTTTTTTCATCCGGCAATCGAAAACCTTGGCGATGGCGGGATGGTTGAGCTTCTTGGCGGCCTCAAACTCGGTGAGGGCCTGCTGTACGTAAATTTCGTCTTCCGGATCCTGCTTACGCACAACCTTGAGGGCATAGCGCTTGCCCCCGGCGGTCTTGTCGCTGATGAGCAGAATTGTACTCCCCGCACCCGTGCCAAGCGTGCTGACCACACGATATTTCATGCGGGCAAACTTTGGGGTGTCCGACACATTGGCCATACAGTTCCTCGTTCACATGGGGGTTGGCCGCCACCTGATTTCGACCGCTCGCGACGATTTCACCGTCGCGGCCGTTCGCTCGCGCAATCGGGAGGATGACACGCCAACCCGGGGACGTGTGGTCGTCACAGGGCGCAGGATCTTGGGCTCAAAGAGGTTATCTCAGAACGAGCGGGCGGGCAAGCCCTGCGCCCGGCCCGCGGCGGGAATGACCGTGGGCCTTTGACGTCAATCGGGTCAGGTCACTGGATACTCATCAGCTCGACATCGAAGATCAGCGTGGCGTCGCCCGGGATCTTGGGCGGCTGGCCGCGCGGGCCGTAGCCGAGCTGCGGCGGGATCGTTAGCCGCCGCTGTTCTCCCACCTTCATGCCCGGAATACCCTGGTCCCAACCCTTGATCAAGGGCGTCACGCCGATCGTCACGTCGAGGGGCGTGTTGCGAGGACGGCTCGAATCGAAGACCGTGCCATCCTCGAGCTTGCCTTCATAATGAATCTTCGCGTGCTGCCCAGGCTGAAGCTCGGGGCCCGTTCCTTCTTTCAAGGTCTCATACTTGACGCCCCCCTCCGTCGACTTGATTTCGCCCTTGGCCGTGGATGGGGCCACCTTCAAGGTCGTCGACGCCTTCGTTGTCGAGGTCGATGCGGCCGGAGTCGTCGTCGAAGTCGAGATTGTTGCGCTGGCGCGGCCTCGCCCAGGGCCTGCGCTGGGTCCGTATCGGGAGAAACGCGCGGAATATTTGCCCCCGGGGGTGCAACGGGAACCAGGCCGCTCGGCTCCTCGCAGCCGCAAAGACCTATCCCCAGGAGCCCGCTTCCCATAATTGCCATCCACCAAGATCTCATGGACGTCTTTCCTCCGACACGAGTGACGCAATAATTCGATCGCCAGGAATAAGTGCGAACGCGATATGCCCGAACATCGCCATCTTACCAGAAGTTGCTCGATCGATACGCCAACATCGGCTGTGATGGTCCGATTCATTATGGCATGCCCACACCGGCGCCGGCCAGAGAGTCTCGCTGGAGCCCTCTCACGCAATAGCGCACCCCGCGTGCCAACACCCCGGCCGGCGCTCTAACCAATCAACTCGGGATCGGCGATCTCGTCCGTGCGCGAATTCGCCAGGCCGAGGTCGGCCGTGTCGTCGACGCGAACGAGCGTCACGGCGATGCGACCGCTGAAGCAGACATCGACATCGCACCCCGGCCGCCGCGCCCGCGCCTGGTAGTCGCCCGCGTAAAACGACTCGTCCCCTTGCACGCGAAACCGCAAGGGCAGGGGGGACGGATCGAGCGCGCAGAAGACCATTTCCGGTTCAGGATCGCCGGGCAGAAGATGCGGAAAATTGACGTTCCAGAAGGTTCCTGTTCGCCAGGGGCCCGCCATGAGACGGCGCAGCACAGCTACAGTCCAGGGAATAACCCGTTGCCAATCGACGACCCTGCCCCGGGCCAGGTAGTGCGAAAAAGCAATTCCGGGCACGCCGTTGATCACCGCCTCGCGCACCGCGGCGACCGTTCCCGAATGATGAACGTCGGTCCCCAGATTGCCGCCGGCGTTGATTCCCGACAAGACCCATGCCGGGTCGGGCACCAGATGATGGAGGGCCAGCCGCACACAGTCGGCCGGGGTTCCGTCGACCGCGACACAGCCCGCGTGCGGCCGGGCCACCGTGATCGGTGCATGTGTCGTCACGCGGTGCCCACATCCTGATACAGGCCCGCTGGGCGCCACGATCGAACACGGGCCCATTTCCTCGGCCGCCAGCCGCAAGGCGGCCAAGCCGGGAGCGTCCCATCCATCGTCGTTGGTCAAGACGAGCGTTCGCTCTCGCCGCGCGTCGGGGGAAGCCGTTTCAGTGGGCGGCATGCTCATTATCCAAAGCCTCGTTCAAAACCAGACCAAAACGTTCAACCGGGCCGTCGCAAGCCAGGAAGAAGGCGAGCCGCGTGTCGGTCTCTTCTGCCTGGCGGTTCGGCAACTGGACCGAGTTCTGGTCGGCCGCGATCATTCAGGAAAAGGTCGGCCGCCAAACCCGTCGATCGAGTGCCCATCCGGTCTTTCAAGTTTTCGAATCGGATCAAGTGTAGCGAAGAAAGTCGCTACGTGATAAGGTGTTTCGACGCTGAACAAGACGCAGCGGAGCCTTCTCGGGTAGTGCGAGCGCGACCATGGAGCAGTTCTTTCGTGTGGACGGCCAGGCAGCCGTCGTGACCGGTGGCGGCCAGGGCATTGGCGCGGGCATCGCGCGACGCCTTCATGCCGCCGGTGCGCGTGTCGCCATTTTTGACCGTGATCGAGAGCGGGCCGAAGAGGTTGCCGCCGAGGTCGGCGGTGTGGCGCTCGTCGGCGATGTCAGCTCGCTGGCCGACGTCGAGGCTGCCATCGCCACCGCCGAGAAAGCGCTCGGAGCCGTTTCGATCCTGGTCAACAATGCCGGCATCACCGGCCGTACGGAACAGAGCTGGAACCTCGACGTCGACGAAGTTCGCAAGGTCTTCGAGATCAACCTGATCGGGCCTTTTCTCTTCTGCAAGAGCCTGGTTCCGCGATTACTATCACGCGGCTATGGCCGGATCGTGAACGTTGGCTCGATCGCCGGCAAGGAAGGGAACCCGAACCTGATGCCCTATTCGGCGTCCAAGGCGGCCGTGATCGCGCTTTCGAAATCGCTGGCCAAGGAACTGGCCGGAAAAGGCGATATCACCGTCAACGCCATCTCGCCAGCCGTGATTCGAACCGCGATCCTTGATGGCATCGCGCCTGGGACCGTCGATTACATGATCTCGAAAATCCCGATGGGCCGAACGGGAACCATTGAAGAGGTCGCGGCGCTCGTTCACTACCTGGTCAGCCCCGAAGCCAGCTTCACGACCGGCCAGTGCTACGACATCAGCGGCGGACGTGCGACGTACTAGAATGATCACGTCAAACAACGCGGAGAATACACTGATTTACATCCGATCTTGTTGAAATAGCATCAATCAAGTGTCGCCGAGACGAGGGGTCACAGCTCCTCAAAAAAACAGACCGACCGAATCTCAAAATGTCATCGTCCGGCGGACCACAGCCGAGGCAAACTGGGTTTCGCACGAGACACGCGATCAAGGCCGGGACGACCCATGAACGATCATCCCCATCGAACCCCGGAACGACGCGCCCAGGCGCGGAACAACGAAGCGTCAGCACCTTCGTTACCGCAGGTTCCGTCTTCGCCTTCGACTTCGGCGCATACGGACGGAAAATGGGCTCCGCCATCCGCGCAGCCGACCAGCCGGCCAGCCGTTCCGATGGCACCTGTCAAGTATGAGCCACCGATCTCGGCCATCGGGCCGCTCTTCCAGCACCGGCTCGAGCAAATTCATCGCTGTCGCGTTGCGTTTTCGCTCGAGATCCACGAGCGGCCGACACAGCGTGTCCTCGGCGGCTATTACCGCTCGAGGCGGCTCGTGCGTGTTTACTCGCACGACAGCACGGATGGCCGTCGGCCGACGGATGAACTTTTCGACACGTTTTTACACGAAATTGCCCATCACCTGGAATACACCGAGCCGGCGACGTTCGGATCGCGGACCTGCCGCAGGGTGCCGGGCCTCATGCACAGCCGGCTCTTCTGGCGCATTCTCGGTGAATTGAAGTGGCGGTGGGCGGAGCTGCGCCTGCCAGCGCCATCCTCATTAGCTGCCCTCGCGCGATCCTGGGAGAGCGAGTCTCCGCACGAGCCGACTGCCAGTGCCAGTGCCGACGCAGGAATTCTCGGCGTGTCGGAATCTCGCAAGACCGCCTGGTCTCGAACGCTTCAGGCTTGTGTGAAATGCAAAGTGGTCCCCGTGGGAATGCTCTCCCCGACGCTCCCGCGTCGTACCGCCAAGGCCGATTCGAGAGCGCCAGTTCCGCAGAGTGTTCAAAAACGGTGTTCCCAGGAGACCTTGGAAAAACAAGGTCGATCCCGCGCCCCCGGACTTATGGGTAATGCATAGACCGGGGGCATGCCGCTCGTAGTTCATCACGTCGTTTATTATTCCGTAACGAGTCCCAGGCTCTTCATCTTGGCGGCAATATCGGGGCCGGCCTGGGGCGAATTGATTTTCTTGTCGATCTCCTTGATGATCCCGTCTTTATCGATATAAAACGTCCAGCGGTTGGCCATGCCGCGCTGGGGATTGAGCACGCCGTAATCCTTGGCGACGCTCTTTTCGGGATCGCTCAGGATCGGATAGTCGAGGTCGAGCGACTTGGCGAACCGGGCGTTCTCTTCGGGCGTGTCGACGCTCGCCGTGAAGTAGGCGAATTTCAGGTCATGCAAGGCTTTGCTGGTTTCCTTGAGGGATTTGCACTCCTTGGTGCATCCGCCGGTGAACGCCTTGGGAAACCAGGCGATCACGACGGGCGATTTCCCTTTGAATTGCTCGAGTGAATACGTCTGGCCATCCGAGCCCTTGAGCGAAAACGGCGGCGCAGGATCGCCGACTTTCAGCTCGGCGGTCGCCGCGCCGACGATCGCCATCACGGATAGCACGCTCAGAGCCAGGCCCAAGATCCGTCGTCCCAGGTTTTTTCGCATTTCAAGAAATCTCCGGCTAGGGTTTTACCCGCAGCCGTGAGCGTCACACGCGCCCACGGACCAGCAAACTGTTGGAAGCCTAACAGGCGCATTCAGCCGACGCAACGGCCGTGTCGGTTGCTCGCCAGGGCTGTTTCGTTCTCCCCGGTGAGGGCGCGACTCCGTCGAGCTGAGCTCTAGACTGGCAGAACTGAAGAGGCTCCAAGAGAGTCTCGCGCTGGCGCGGTAAAACAATCAAACTTGGACACGCCCCGCCGATCCCCACCGAATTTCAGGCGGCTTCACATCCTGGCTGTGCTGTCTGACCTCATGGGTTGCCGCTTGGACACGAACTGTCAGTTCCGCCGTCGCCGCGCCTGTCCCTCGCCAGGTTCGCCAAATCCGAACGAGGCGCTTCGCAAGGTCAGGACCGGTTACTTGTTACCATCGCACTAACCGACCGAGACCTGTTTACCGGAAAAACCTAAACAATCCTGCATCCAGGAAGCCTCTCTTGATCCCGCGAAGAGTCTTCATGGTCACACTCTTTCATGCATCACTTCACGCGCACCATTCAGACGCACCCGCAAATCATTTAGAGCGTCAACATACGTTAAATCGTTAAACTGTGCCGGTTACTCAGGCGCCTAACCGGAACATGATGATGCTGCGAGAGTTGCGGAAAATGGTCTGGTCATGCCGGTTACTCAGGCGCCTAACCGGAACATGATGACGCTTCGAGAGTTACGGCGAATGGTCTGATCATGCGGATTACTCAGGCGCCTAGGTTGAAGTCGATAATCCGCATAGGGTTGGAGCGATATTTTGAACTTCCGATTAGTCAGGCGCCTAGGCGGAACCCGAAGCAGCGTAAAGAGATAGGGCCAGCTCCTGGTAAAGATTCGCCGAACCCGTTACGGCCTTCGACCCAGACTACCGGCTTTCGCTGCCTTAAGCGAAAATCAAGGGCTTACGTCGAGAGCCATTACTGAACAAACGGGATCAGCGAAGCTTTACAGCTCCTGTCTTCCCGAGGCATTTTGGGCGCCGGGCCGTGTGCGCGCCACACGCCGCCGCGCTTTGACGAGCGCACGTGCATTTTTTATGAAGGGGTTTCACAACAGACGAAAAGGCTGTCTTCTGATCCACCCACCCGTACAAAACTCGTGGCACCGAATGAGTCTGGTGTCCCCCGAGACCGG
Organism: uncultured Planctomycetota bacterium; assembly: GCA_963818265.1. Taxonomy (GTDB): domain Bacteria; phylum Planctomycetota; class Planctomycetia; order Isosphaerales; family Isosphaeraceae; genus CAWFRS01. The sequence goes on from CAWFRS010000003.1 coordinate 434,326, forward strand.
CGTGGGCTAGCGACTTCGCGACCGCAAAACGGCGATCGCGGCGGAGCTTGCCGGCCCAATTCACTTGAAGAACGTTTTCAGCCGCTGCTTGGCCGCTCGCAGTATCCAAAGGGGTCCGAACCGACGCAATGGCCGTCCCCATACGTCGTCGTCAGCGGCGGGCTTCCCGTGTGCCCGGATCACTTCTCGAACGCGAAGACCTTTTTCCAATCCGACTTCATATCGACGACGACCCAGCCGCGCGTCGGTGCTTCGTCGAGCGCCGCGCCAGCCGGCCCATGAAAGAGAGACGGTCGTAGGCCCACTCGCGAGCCGCGTCGGTGTGGTGAACGATGACCCCGAGCCGAGGACCCGGCCCGCTCGTCGTCCAGCGCAACATTTCATAATCGCCGTCGGAATTTCCGAACGCCACGATCGGCCGGCGGCCGACTGTTTGTTCAATGCCAACCGGCTTGCCTTCATGGTCGTCGATAAAATTGATTTCAGGCAGACGTATCACCGCGGGTTGGCCATCACGCAGCTCGTACTTGAGCTTGATCGAGCTGCCGATCACCCGCTCGCGCGGGATACCATAAACCGTCTCGGTCCACGGCCGCATGAATTCCACCCCGCCGCCCGACACGATGTACGCGGTAAACCCCTTGGCGCGGAGGTACGCGAGCAGCTCGAGCATCGGCTGGTACACCATTTCCGTGTAGAGATGCCCCGTCCGCGCGTGCCGCGCGTCAGCCAACCACGCGAGCACGATCTGGTCGAACTCATCGGGCGTCATCCCCGCATGACTGACGGCCAGGAGCTCAAGACGATCGCGGGCTGTTCCCGCCAGCACGCCCTTGATGTCGCCCGCGACCGCGGCCTGAAACAACGGCTTCGCTTGCCATTCCGGATGCGTCGGCAAGAGTGCCTTGATGCGGTCGAGAGTAAAAACAACCTGGTTATAAATGGGCTGCTCCGACCAGAGAGTGCCGTCATTGTCGACCGCGGCAATTCGCTGGGCCACCGGAACGAAATCCGGGCTCCCCTCCCTGGTAACCCTGCCCACGAAATCGACGATCGAGCGCTTCGTCGGGCCATCGTTCCAGGAAGGCAGTGGATCGGTCTGGCCGATCGACTGAATCGGACTCGCTCCGGCCAAGAACGCGATAATAACGATCACAAAATGGCTGGCAGTCCAGAGTGTCTCGCGCACGCGGCGGAAGCGCGAACCCCTTGGACGCGACTGTGTCCACGCAGCCGGTGTGAGTCTTCATGATTCATGACAAGTCTCGGATAAATAAAACGCTCACATACTCAATTCGTTATAAATCGTCCAGAGAGCCGGGCGAATTCCGGCATCATCATAATTAATTCCGACCTGATTTACGCCGGCAACCTGTTTCGGCATGAAAACCCCGGACTTCCGGCGGACTCAAAGGCGACGTTGCCAGGGAGTCAAAGTAGTATGACTAATTCGTTCTCATTTGCCATTGCTTGACGGCATCGATCGGGTGAATGAGCATCACCACATTTAAGAATAAATTATCCTTGATCCAGAACAGCAGAATGACTTCCGTCAGCACGATCAAGACCAGCGAAGCCCGCCAACCGATGCGGCGGGCCAGCTCGAACCCGATCATGCAGCACAGGACGTCGCCCAGTGAATTGCCAACGGTGTCCCCTTCGTAGCCGAACGCGGCCGTCGCGGCGCGATAGCGTTTCACGACGAGCTCGGTGTTTTCGAGTGCCTCCCAACCTGCCTCGAAGCATGTCGTCAAACTGAGCCGCCACAAAACGGCCAGGCGTGGAGCGATCCAGGCGAAAAGTCCGCACAGAACCATACCGTGCATGACGTGAGTGAGACTGTATGGATCAAAAAGATGCTGGGAATTGTGCGAGCTGTGAACGTTTCCCGATACCAGAAACGGCCGGCCGCAAGCGCACCACCAGAGTCGACCCTGGTAGCGGAGCTCGAGGGTCAAGACGACGAGCGCTATTCCAATCAGCAGGGCCGGCGCTGCTGACCAGATCTGACTGGTGCTGCGCACTGGACCGGCCTCGGCCAATTGATGGCGTCGTCGCAATGACTTCCACATCGTGCTGGTCTCCGTTGACGGTCGCACCGCTCAATCAATAGCTGGAGTTGATGATCAAATGGCTGGAGTTAACGATCGCGGCCGCGAAATCAGGTCGCGCCGTGCTGTTTGAGTAACAGGGCGATCTCGGTATGGCCGCGCCGGGTCGCCCAGGCCAGGGGAGTGGCCCACGGTGGATCGTCGGGCAGGTTGGGCCGGGCGCCATGCGCCAAGAGAAACTCGACCATCGCCAGCTTGCCGTGCTTGGCCGCCCAGCCCAGCGGTGTCGAACAGTTGTCTTCATCGCGTGCATGCGGATCGGCTCCCCTGTCGAGGAACAGCGCGGCCTTTTCGATATCCCCCTTGCGCGAACTGATGGAGCGGCGTGACGAGCAGCCAGTCGGGTTGGCTGGGATTCATCCCGTGTTCAAACAGAAGGCTGTTCAACTCGCGTGTGCTGGCTCCGACCGACCAGTCGGGAAAAGTCATTCGCTGGGGCAGCGAAGGTTGATACCGCAGCAGCAGCCGTACAAATGCTTCTTGCCCTTGGCCAGCGGCATTGGTGAGCGCGTCGGGATCATCGGCCATCGCGGGATTCGCCGCGAAGACGGCGGCGGCTGTCCGCACATCGCCGTGGTAACCCAGCAAATGCACCGCCCGCGCCGCGCCATGGGAACACAGCAAGTCAATCATCGGTTGGTTCGACGCCGAGATCGCCCGGCTCAAGGCGTCGGCCGAGCTCTCGACCTCGGGATTCGGGTGGGCGCCGTGTTCGAGTAGGAGTTTGGCAATCTCGATATGCCCGCCGGCGACGGCCGAGTACAGGGCATGGCCATCGGGCGCAATGCCCGCCTCGGGGAGATTGGGATCGGCGCCGCGCTCGAGCAACAGCTTGACGATTTCGATGTGCCCCTGGGCGGCGGCGTTCTTGAGCGGTGCCCCCGAGCCGAGATAATAGGTGACGTAGTCTGAAACGCGATTGGCGAGCGCCCGATCTTGATCGAGCAGCTCCTTCACCCGGTCGAGGTCTCCGATGTGGCTGGCGGTACAAATATCACAGTCGGCGCCCTGCGCTCGTAGATGAGCGAGCACCTCAGCGGACGTGGCCGCCGAACCGTCCGACACATCGCGTCCTCCCCGGAAATAATAATCGCCGTTGGTGAGCTGGATGGGACGGGCGCCATCGGATCGCGCGGCATTGATGTCGGCGCCTCGACTCAGAAGCTCGTCTATCAAGTCGATCTGGCGCGTCATCACGGCCCAGTGGATCGGCTGATTGGATCGGCGATCGCCGGCGTGCAAGAGCTCGGGCTCGGCGTCGAGCCGGCTTTTCACCTGGTCAAGATTTCGCTCGCGGATCGCCGCGGCGACCGCTTCGCCCCGTGGCGAGGCTCCTTGAATGCGGGCGAGACTATCCTCCAGCAGCTTTTCCATCTCGGCATAGCCGCGGTCTCGACAAACTTCGAGGAGCGTGTCGTTGATCACCAAACCGAGCAAATTGGCGCCGCGCTCGATGAGAAAGGCCGCGACCTCGATCTGATTTTCCCGCACCGCGAACGAGATCGGAGTGCGGTAGGCGTGCTGCGCCCGGACGAGGGCGGGCTCCTTGGCGACAAGCCGCTTGACCGTTTCGAGGTCTCCGGAGCGGCACGCGGCAAGACAGCTCCCATACATCGGTTCCCGTGCCGGGCGACCACTTGAGCGGCCTGGTGCTCTTGAGCGTCTCGGGCTGGATCATGGGCGCAAGCTCCTCGTCGACCAGTGGACCCCTTGAATCGAAAAAGGCGTCCTTGTGTTGGATCAGCCGTTGCCGCTGCTCGATGGCACGTCAGCGCGCGTTGAGACGGTCGCTCCCGTGTCGGAGTTCTTGAAATTATCGTCCGTGGGCGAATTGGCCAAGAGACAAGGCGTTGTCGCGCGCGCAATCAGCGTTCGCCGAACGATCGAAACTTTTTTTCCCTTTTTGTGATCTGACTCACCCCGCTAATATTGCGCGAGCGGGGTACGTTATCGAGCACAGGCTGTCGGCTTTGGGGGGCGTGCTCTTGTCCTTGGAACGATTCCTGGTGGCTGCGGCTTGTATTTTGTTGCTTGTTTTCGTGCTCTACGCCTTATGCTCGGAATGGCGAGAATACCAGGACCTTGCCTCCAAGGTGCGGCAGGCACTGCCGGCCGAGCGATGCCGGCGTTGTGGCGGCGAGTTCACACCGTGGCGAGGCAGCTGGAGCCGCGTGAATGCGTCTATCGAGTACGTCAAGCCTCGCCAGGGCGAGCCCTTCCTTTTCTTCAAGCACGAGTTCGCCCTGAAGTGCCGGGGTTGCCAGAAGTGGACCGTTTTCTGGGTCCGGTCGGACGGCAAGGTTGTTGATCGCAACCGATCTCTGGGGCTCGAGCCCGACCCTTAATCTCTTGAACTCAACCGAACCGATTCCGTATCCGGCCGTTTACGCGATCCATCGTTGCGGATAGGCTAGAGCCTGTGACGCAAGAGCGGCCGAGATGCTGCTGGAACTTTTGTTGCAGCCAGCCACTGTGAAGCTGGTCATGCCGCGGCTCACAGGTCTTTTCGCAGGCGACCAAGACATCCGGTGGACCGCTGAATGAAGGCTCTGTGTTGATGACGCAGCACTGCCACCGTCACAGCGGCTGGCTCCAAGTGCCGCTCGTTCACGATCGCGCCTGGGCCGCCCGATCAAACCGGCATGGTTCATGACTCGCGCTGAATAAACATGTAATCATCGGCTGGATTCACTTGAATCGTTGCCGCACTTTGTGGCCAGAGAATCATGTTATCAAAGTTGAAAGCGACATCCGCGAAGCGGCCTCGGTTTCGTTGGAAAATTGCGACGAATCGCGTCGCGGCGGCGGCGATCCTGGTGGCGATGGTGATCGCGCCCGGCTGCGATTCCGAAACGTTCGCGCCGCCCCCGAATCCCGAGCTGAGCGAGCCGGTCAAGCCCGGTTTCACGGCGAACTACGAGCGCGCCGCGGCGACCGCCGCACCGGCCTCGTCAATCCCCCCCGCCGGCAAGGCGGCCCGCCAGGGCCCTCGGTTTGTCGAAATGATCCTGGCCCGGCCGCCGGACGGCGACCGCGTTTACCTCGAACAATTGCTTCGCAGCGAGCTGGGGAACGCGCGGATTCCGCTGCGGCTCACCCAGCCGGATTCACACAAGCCGCGGTCATCCAGCGAGCTGGCCGCCGCGATCAAGGGGGCCGTCGCCCGGGGGGCCGCTGGGCTGATCGTCGAGCCCAGCGAAGATCCCGAAGTGGTCGACGCTCTCTATCAGGCCGCCGGCCAGCGTATCGGTGTCGTCTCGCTCGATCGGCCTGTTCCGCCGCGCGGCGGCATGTCGATCCCCTGGGTCGAGTTTACCGGGTTCTCCGAAGTCGGCCGGCAGATCGTCGCCGACGTCCTCGAGGCTGACCGGAAACGCGCGCCGGCAGCCAGGCCGGGCGCATTGTCTTGCTCCACCACCTTTCGGACGACCCCTATTTGAAGCGTTCGTACGACTCGCTGCTGGGACCGTGCAAGACGGCCGGCAAGCCCGTCGAGATCCTCGACTTCGACGGCGACGCCGAGAATGCAATGGCCTTGCTCAAGAAGTCGTTCGATACCAGTCCCGACGCCGATATCGTGCTGGCCGACGATGCAGTCGGCACCTATGCCGGTTATCGCATCCATCTCGACTGGATGAAGGCCGGGCATCGCGGCTTTCTGCTCGCGGGCTATCTCCCCTATGACTACCGGATCGTGACGTTCCTCGAACGCGTTCAGAACATCGGCGATCGCTCGGTCACCCTTTATGCGGCGAAGACCGGCGAGGCGATCAAGAGCTTGCTCGACGGCCAGCAAGTGACCGGTGCCGTCGAGGTTCCCGTCAAATTCAGCAAGGAGACGGAGAAGCCCGCCTCCAGCACGACACGCAAGCAGCAGCCGGCCAGGAAGGGCGCGAAGCCGTGACGGCGCCGCGCACCACGCTCGTGCCGTCGAGCCCTGCTGAACCCGTTGTCAAAACGCCGACCAGCAAGCGACTCGGCCCGCTCGACGTGCTCATCCTGTCGGCCTGGTGCGGCCTGGCTGGCGGGCTGCTCGAAGTCGGCACGAGAATCGTTTTGAAGGTCATGCCGGGCCACCGCGTCTACGGCATGAGCCGGCATTTCTTCTGGATGGCGCCGCTATCGAACCTGCTTCTTCTCACGCTTTTGGGTTTGTTCCTGGCCCTGGGAACCATGCTCTGGCCGCGCCGCGGCGGCTGGCTGGCGGCACGCTTCATCGGCTTCGTCGCGGTCCTGCCCGTGGTCGCCGTCGCGGGTCCACGACTCTATCCGTGGGCCACGGCGCTCCTGGCACTGGGAATTTCGACGCGGTTGATCCCGATCCTCGAGCGCCGTCCGGCGCCGGGCGGCGCTGGCATATCGCCAGCTTCGCCGTGATGGTAGCCGTGGTGCTGGTTGTTTGGGGAACCACGTTTGGCACCGAGTGGATCAAGAAGCGCCGCGAAGCGAGCCGCCCCTTGCCCGCGGGCGATCCCCCGAATGTGCTCTTGATCGTGCTTGACACCGTGCGCGCACGACCACCTGAGTCTCTACGGCTACCGGCGGCCGACAAGTCCGACACTCGACGCGATGGCGAAGCACGGTATCCGTTTTGACGAAGCGCGTGCGACGGCTCCCTGGACGCTCCCTTCTCATGCCAGCATGTTCACCGGCCGCTGGCCGCATGAGCTCGACGCAAGCTGGAAGTCCCCGCTGGGGACAACGTTTCCCACGTTGGCCGGATACGAGAGCTCGCGCGGCTACGCGACGGCGGGCTTCGTCGCCAACGTGCAATATTGCTCCCCCGAGTTCGGACTCGACCGCGGGTTCACGCATTACGAGGATTACGCCATCGAGCCCTTGAGCCCGCTGCGCATGTGCTGGCTGGGCAAGGTCGTGCTCAAGGCCCTATCTGACCTCGGCTGGAGGTTTGGCGCCCTCATGGGGGCCAACTCGTTTCTTCCCCCGAAAGAGTCGCCCCTCTGGCGGTTCGTTGCCGATGATCCGAAGATCGATGCAAGTATGATTAACCGTGAGTTTCTGGATTGGCTAACGAACCGTCGCGAGCCGCGGCGGCCGTTTTTTGCCTTTCTCAATTACTTCGATGCGCATTCAGGGTACTTGCTTCCGCCAGGCGTTCCCTACCATTTCGGCCGCCCCCCCAGGACGGATGCCGATGTTCAAGTGCTGGTCGATTGGTTTCACATCGACAAATTGCGACTGCCTGCGACCTACAAAATACTCGCTCAGGATTGCTACGACAGTTGCCTTTCTTATCTCGACGAGCAACTCGGTGTGCTTTTCGGCGAGCTGAAGCGGCGTGGTGTGCTGGACCACACGGTCGTCATCGTCACGTCCGATCATGGCGAGGGCCTGGGGGAGCACAGCCTCTACTTTCACGGCGAGACACTTTATCGTACCGAAACGCGGGTGCCGCTCGTCATCGCCTTGCCCGGCCAGACGGAGCCGACGGTTGTGAGGCGGCCGATCAGCCTTCGCGACTTGCCTGCAACAATCGCGGATCTCACCGATCAGGGTCGCGACGCACCATTTCCGGGCCGGTCGCTTGCGACGTTGTGGCGAAAACCCGCGTCCCAGGGTTTCACCCCGGCCTCGGCCGATGATGGAGCGATCTCGGAACTGGTCAGTCCGAACCCCTATGATCCTAATCAAGGGCGTTCGCCGGCGCGTCGAGGGGCACTTGCATCCATTGCCGCCGGCGACTATGTCTACATCCGAAATGAGGGCGATGGCAGCGAGGAGCTCTTCGACGAACGCATCGATCCCAACGAATTTGACAATCGGGTTCGCTCAGGGCCAGCGCAGGCCGTCAAGGAACGATTGCGGGCGGCGCTCGAGCGAATTCGGCCAGCTTCGACAATGCCCACGCATTCCGCAACACATCCATGAGACCACGGTCGCGTATGGTGGATCCTAGACCTGGTTGTCGGTCACGCGTTACCTGGCGTCCAGTCGCTGAATGGACTCGAAACTCCCCGAGCACCTGACCCGTCAGCATCGCATCAGGCATTTAAAGTCCAACGAGAAACGTGATTCGACGTCGACATCACGAAGCTGCTTTTCTCGGGTGTCAGTACCAAACCGTTCGGACTCGCTAATTAACAAAAGCAATAAAATATCGCCACAAGTCTCTTGAAACGCGCAAACCCGTGACTTATTCTAGGGCTCCCTCTCGTTCCATAGACGCCTCAATCGATTAATATGATATCGCGCGCATCGCATCATGATTGCACTGCGCCCGGTTCATATCATTGATTGCTCCATGAAATCATGATCAAACAAGCTGGATCATCGAATTCGGTTAATTCCGGTAGTCCCGCGCGTTGGAGCGGAACGAGAGTCGTTGCTCGGTCTCGTTGCATCTCGGCCTGGTCGTTGCAGACGGCGGTGAGGTGTCAACGACGTCGTGGTCGTCTCGTTCTGAGGAACTGGCCGGCATCGGGGCCGGGCACGTCGAAATGCGGTTTTTTCCTATTCAATTGTTGATGTCTATTCGGAGGAAGTGCGTTTATGAGTACCATGCGACGTGCCGCTTCGCGCGGCTTTACTTTGATTGAGTTGTTGGTTGTTATCGCCATCATCGCGGTTTTAATCGCTTTGCTATTGCCTGCCGTTCAGGCCGCGCGTGAAGCAGCCCGGCGGGCACAGTGCACCAACAACCTGAAGCAGGTTGGGCTGGCTTTGGCCAACTATCAGGACGTGTTCGGTTCGTATCCTCCCGGCGGCATCACGGCGACGGCGCTCACGAGTCCGACTGAGTTTGCGAATCCCTGGGACTCGGCCGCCAACGAGCTCGGGTTTCGCGCACTGATCCTGCCGCAGATGGAAGGGACCAACGTTTACAATGCGATGAACTTCGGGCTAAATCCCACCGCCGTCGTCAATGGCGCCCAGTACACGGCGTGGAACACGGTGTTTTCGTCGTGGCTGTGCCCGTCAGACGGCAAGAACGGTGATGGCCGGGTTTCCAACGGCTATTCGAGCAACGACCAGGTCAACGCGAACTGGGGGCCGTGCCCCAACAACCCGCAGACCGGAACTGTCTCGACGACGATTCCGATCTCGAATTACTCGGGCAGCTTCGGCGACAACTACTGCGGCGGTATTCTCGCCGGGGGCAGTCTGCCATGGGAAACCCCGTACAATGCATCACCTCCGGCCGGCCAGCCTCGCATTGGCTGGAACGGCTACTGGGGCACCCAGTTCGGCCCGCCTGATGGATTCACCAAAGGCGCCGGTACGATGCGGGGGTTCTTTGACTATCGCGGTACCCAGAAGACGCCCAATATCGCCAGCGTGACCGACGGCACCAGCAACACGATCATCGTGGGCGAGGTGTTGCCCAGCAACGCGGCCGATAATAACTTCTGGATGTTCAACGGCTCGTACGCGGGCACCACGGTTCCGCTCGGGTTCAATTCAGCGACCGTCATGCCGATCGCCGGCGGTCCTTGCAGCAGCACAACCTGGCAGTCCGCTTCGGCGCCAGTTGGCTGCCGCTTCGGCGCGTCCGCCAAGGGATTCATCAGCCGGCACCCCGGCGGTGCGAACTTCGCGTTCGCCGACGGATCAGTCCATTTCCTCAAGAACAGCATCAACATGGCGACCTATTGCGCCTTGGTAGCCGGGCCGGCGGCGAGGTCCTCAGCTCCGATTCTTATTGAGCAAGTTGAGCAAGTGCTTGCTGTAGACATTAAAGAAAAGGGGGGCCGGGATCCCCTGGCCCACCTTTCATTCGACGTCGAGTTGAGCGAACGTTGTCGCGCCGGTCGCGACGTGTGATGAATTCTCCTGTCCCGGCCGCGATACCGGGTCGCCGGGACTTCTTTTCCGCAGGTGGAAACGCAACGAGATGAATCGATTTATGAGTTTGACTTCGCGCAAGTGGCAATCGGTTGTGATCGTTCTGAGCAGCTCGGCATTTCTGGCCGTGCTCGGATGCGGCGGTGACGAATCGGGGCTCGCTCGCCGGTACAAGGTCACGGGAAAGGTCACCTATAACGGTGCCCCTGTCGCCAACGGCACGGTGAATTTTATCCCCAACAAGCCGCCGCCTCCTGACGGTCGTGCGGCGACGGGCACGATCAAGGATGGCTTTTACTCGATGACCACCGTCGGTGACAATGACGGCGCGCTGCCGGGTGACTACAAAGTCGCGATCATCGCGCTGAGCATCGACCTCGCGTCGGCCGCCCAGAATGCGGATAAAATGATCCATCAGGGCGACGCAGCGCACCAGAAGGCCATGAAGGAAGCCAAGCCGCTCATCCCGAGCAAGTATGGCCTCATCGAGAAATCGGGTTTGACCGCGACCGTTCCAAGCCAGAGCGTCGAGATCAACTTCCCGCTCGCTGACTGAACCTGCTCGAACTCATCGATCAATCGATCGATGAGTTGCCCTTGCGCCGGCGCAGCCAAGAGCTTGAGCATCTGACGGCAAATCGGCGGATCCGAATCTTGCTGCGTCGAACAGGTGTTCCGCACCGGTCGGAAGCGACACCCATCGGATGTCGTTTCCGCTGGGCCTCAGGGGCCGAAAGGCCCCTTCTGGCCTTTTGTTCGTCTCCAATAGCGCGTACAACTGGTATGCTCCATGGAGCCGACGTGCCAATTGGTTGCGACCGCGACGGGAGCCTGGTCGGATGATAGACGATTTGGCATCATCCGGACCTGGCGCTGGGCATCGAAGACGATCAGTGGTGTTCATCACCGCCATCATCCTCTTGGCCCTCATCGCCATCGTCGGTACCTGGGGCCGGCAACAAGAGCCAGTAGCCGAGCCACTGCCGCCATCGGCCGCCGCGTCGTCGTCGGCAGCCGGCCAGGATCCGACCGCGAAGTACGCTGGTAAAGCCGCCTGTCTTGAATGCCATCCCGGCGAGTCGGCCTTGCAGGCCCGGTCCGGCCACGCACGAACACTCTCGCCGGCCGAGCACAGTCCGATCATTGCCTGGTTGAACGGCAAGTCCGTCACCGACCCGAAATATCCCGACGTCCAGTGGTCGTACCACGTTCGCGACAACAAGCTCGTCGTCGACCGAACCGCCGACGGACACACCGAGTCGTCGATCCTCGACTACGCGCTTGGCTCTGGCAAGCACGGCGTCACGTTTGTGTCGATCCAACCGGGTCAGACAGAAATGACGACGTCGGGCATCGAACACCGGGTGTCGTACCTCGCAAACAGCCCCCGGCTGGCGCTGACGCCCGGACAGGAGGGAAGCCCGCCCGCCGAGCAGCACCACGGCGAAATGGCCAGGAATGCCCGGTTCGGCCGCCCTTTGAATGCCGACCGGCTCAGAGGGTGCCTGGGCTGCCACACCACGTTGGTCTCACCCGTCATTCGACCTCGATCGGCCGGCGATTCGACACTTCCGAACGTCACGTGCGAGCGCTGTCACGGGCCGGGCCGCGACCATGTCGAGGCCGCGCGGCGCGGCGAGACTGACCTCATCATGCGGCTGGGCCCCGACCGCAATCCGCCCTGGGTCGAAGTCAACCTGTGTGGTGAATGCCATCGCGTGCCGCGATCCGTCTCCGACGCCTCGATCACCCCCGAAAACACGGGTATTGTCCGCTTTCAAGGCGTCGGAATCGCCACGTCCGCGTGTTACCAAAAAGGCGAGGGGGGCCTGCGCTGCACGACCTGCCACGATCCCCACGACCGAGCGAGCCGCGACCACGCGCATTACGAAGCGGCCTGCTTATCGTGTCATCAGCCGGGCGTTGCTCCAAAAGCTTGCCCCGTCTCGCCCAGGGCCGACTGCATCGCCTGCCACATGCCGCGGCGCAACGTTCCCGGAAACGGCATCTTCACCGATCACTGGATCCGCAAGCCAACGTCCGTGCGATCGAGCACACCCAAAGGCGATCGTCGCGCCAAAGCGTCGGCCAGTCGTTCATCACCGCTGAAACCCTCTCACAAAATCCTGTGAGCGTAGGCCGATCAGATCGGTCAGATTGGCGAAGTCATTTCGCGGGGCGTTCGCGCGATGGCGGCCGGCGGCTCGGGCTCTGATCGCATGAACCAGGGCGATTCCGCGGATCGATCCGCGGGCCGTCATGCGTAACGTCTGATTGAATCAGACCGTCAGAACCCGCCCGCAAAAGGCGACGCGTCGCGGCCGTATCGCCGCTTGCACCCGGCGGGACGCCTGGCCTATGATATCGAGGATGTCGCAGTCGCAGTCGGGTCGCGGATGGCGTGATATCCTGGCACGGTGACCATTGATGCGACAGCCGATCCCAATCATTTCATCAAGTCGTCGCTGACCGCCGCATGAAGTTGCTATTCCATCGCAAGTCTTTAATACGGCTCGGCGTGCTCATCACCAGCGTGCTGGGACTTGGCTATCTGGTCACGAGGGCGGCCACCCACGTGCAGGCGAGGCGATTGCGCACCGAGCTGGCCCAGATTCAGCCGATGCTCGACGCGGGGCGGGTCGCAGCCGCGCGTGAGAAGCTGCTGAACGAGGCGAGGCACTGGCCTCGTGATGGCGAGGTCTTGTTCTTGCTCGGCCAGTGTGAAGAGCGGCTGGGCCGGCCCGATCGGGCTATCGCCGCGTGGGAGCAAATCGCGGTCTCCGACGCGAATTTCGTGCGCGCCGTCGAGTCGCAAGCATCGCTCTTGATCAATCAAGGTCGATTCGCGCCGGCCGAGGCTCGGCTCGTCGATGCCCTTCGCTCGACCACGGAGGCCATGCGCTACCCATTGCTGCGCGCGCTGGCCCGAGTGCTCCGGCTGGAGGGCCGGTTCACCGACGTCGGCGAGGTTCTGACCGCCGCGTGGTTACACTCGCCTGAACCCAGTGAAGTGCTTCAAGACGTCTGGCAAAACGATACCGAGCCGATCCCGGTCGACGGCTGGAAAGTGCTCCTCGACAAGGCCGACCAGGATGACGACCGCGTCTGGCTCGGCCGGGCGCGGCATGCGCTTTTGACGGGTCGGTTTGATGAAGCTCAAACCTGGCTGGGGCGCTGCCGCGAACGCCGGCCTGTTGATCGATCAGTCTGGCTGGCCTACCTTGACCTTGCCGTCGCCACCGAAGAGCTCGACCCGTTCTGGAGAGCCGCGGAGCGGATTGAAGCCGAGGCGCTGGGCGCGCGCAGATCCAGACCCTCCGCGCGTGGTTAGCCGCGCTCTCGGGCGACCGAAAAGCCGAGCGCCGCGAAACCGCGGCTCTCGTCGACCTTCAACCATCGAACTCGCGGGCTCTCGAGCGTCTGGCCGTGCTGGCCCTCGAGGCGGGCGACTCAAGCGAGGCCGAGACGCTTCAAAAACGCAAGGCCGAGATCGACCGTGCCAAGAACAGCATTCGCCGCCTGGTCGTGACTGGAACCGCGTTCAAAACTCACGCCGCGGAACTGGCCCGGCTGACGGCCGTCGAAGGAAGGCAATTCGACCAAAACGCCTGGTCACTGGTGGCGGCGACGCTCACGAAACAACCGCCGCGTCACGAAACCGGCCTGAAACGGTCGGAGGCGTTTTGTCAGAGCGTGTCGGAACGGGCATTTGCTCATTTGTTGCTGACAACGACCCGTTCTCCAGGGGCGTTCACGACGGACGCCATTGCCAGCCGGCTCGCCGACTTGCGGCCCGCGACTGTACGGTCCGGCACGCGGCTCGCTCAGGCACTTGACCAATCCCAGGCGACACCGTCGAAACTTCATTTCGTTGACGATGCCGAGTCGTCTGGCTTGCGCTTCATCTTCGACAATGGCCGGACGGCCGCCTCGACGTGTTTGCTGCCGGAAAGCCTTTCTGGCGGCGTGGGCCTCGTCGATTTCGACGGGGATGGCTGGCTTGACGTTTACTGCGTGCAAGGCGGATCGCTCGCAGCCGCTCCGCGCCCACCCGGCGCGCGGCGCCCAGCCACGGACACGCAGCCAGGAGACCGTCTCTTCCGTAACCAGGGGAATGGAACCTTTCGCGATGTTACCCGCCAAACGGGAATCGAACGCCTCGCCTGGGGACGCGGTTACGGCCAGGGAATCAGCGTCGGCGATTATGATAACGACGGCCACCCCGACCTGTTCATCACGCGTTTGCTCCGTTACGACCTTTTTCGAAATCGCGGCGATGGAACTTTCGAAGACGTGACCGAGCGCCAGGGACTCGCCGGCGCACGTGAGAACCCGACGTCGTCGGCGTTTGCCGACCTCGACAATGACGGCGATCTCGATCTTTACGTGTGTCATTATATTCGCATGGATCCTGACCACCCGGTCGTGTGCAAACACGAGCGTGGCGGGTGTTTCTATTGTGATCCGGCCAAGTATGAGAGGGCCGTCGATCACGTTTTTCGCAATGACCGCGGGCATTTTGTCGAGGTCACGCTGAGCGCCGGGTTCACCGACCGAGACGGGCATGGCCTGGGCGTCGTCGCTGTCGACGTCGACGACGACAATCGCATCGACCTGTTCGTCGCCAACGACGGCACGGCCAACTTCTTGTTTCGCAACAAGGGGGGTTTTCATTTCGAGGACGATGCGCTTCTTGCCGGGGTGGCCGGCAACGCCGAGGGCGGATATCAGGCCGGCATGGGCGTCGCCGCGGCCGACCTCGATGGCGACGGCCGGCTGGATCTCCTGGTAACGAATCTCTATCTCGAAGGGACGACGCTCTACCACAACCTGGGCCAGGGGATGTTCGCCGATCACAGCGCCCGGTCGGGCATTCTGCCGGCGACCCGCTACTTGCTCGGCTTTGGGATCGGCGTCATCGACGCCAGCAACGACGGCCGGCCCGACGTCGTGATCACGAATGGCAACATGAACGATTTTCGGCCGCTGTACCCTTACGCCATGCCGACCCGGCTCTACGAGGGGCGGCCCGGCGGCCGGCTCGTCGATGTTTCGGATCAGGCGGGAGCGCCGTGGTCGGTGCTTCGCCTCGGACGTGGCCTGGCGACGGGCGACCTCGATAACGACGGCCGGCTCGACCTCCTGATCGTCGGCCAGAACGAGCCCCTCGCCTATTTCCACAACCAGACCGAGAGCCCCGGCCATTTCGTAACCCTGCGTCTCGAAGGCACACGCTCGAACAAGGACGGCATCGGCGCGCGTGTCGTCGTCACCACGGAAAAGGGACCTCATGTGGCCCAGCGCGTGGGGGGCGGCAGCTACCTCTCCGCTCATGACGGCCGGATTCATTTTGGTCTCGGGACGTCGAAGCTGATTCAATCGATCGAGGTTCGCTGGCCGTCCGGGCAGCTCGACCGCTGGACGAGCGTCGTCGCCGATACGGGCTATCTGCTTCGCGAGGGCGACTCGCACATCTCACCGCTCCCCGGTTTTTCGTCGCGGCCCGCGGCTGGCGGCAACGCTGGCCGCCATTGAGCAAAATGGGCAAGTCAGTAGACATGAATGGACGCGCCACGGGTGTTTTGTGACTCGTGCGATCAGTGCGTTTTGACGCGCTCGGCGGCGGCGAGTTCAGCGGCCAGGCTGCCAGCCAGTGGAGGGATTGCCGGAGCATTCGCGCTCGCTTGAACGATCGGGGTGCCGGCGCCGTCCTGAGAATCAGCGGCGATTGCGATGGCCTCCAGAACCTTCGCCTCGAAAGGCCGGCCAATCTGCGCGGCAAGGCCGGCCATCGCGCGAGCGTCGCGCATCGTTTGATTGCGCTGATAATACTTGTCAAAACGGATCTGGAGCTCGCCGATTTCCTTCTTCTTGAATCGGTAGTCGGCTGCGCGGTCGGGCTGGCCGGCTTTTTCCGCAAGGTATCCGAGGCGATCGAGGGCCGCGAGATCAGCGGGCTCGATGAGGAGAAGCCGCTCGAGGGCCTGCCGTTCCATGTCTGGATCGTCGCCGAGCGCGGCGAGCCGAGCTCTGAGCCGCTCGACGTCGGCCGGCGTCGACTCCGCGGCGGGCAGATGGGCGAGAGCCTGGCGCACATCGGCGAGACGTTTGGTTGCCAAGGCCCAATCGAGCCGTGCGCGCCAGACGGGAATATCATCGGGGCGTCGCCGTGAGCAGGCATCGAGCCATCGCACGGCCTCATTGTATGCGCCATCGCGAATCGCCAGCTTCGCTCGGCCAAGCCAGCCGCGGTCGTCTTCGGGTGCCAGTTGCGCGACCTGGTTTAGATACCCGCGCACTTCCTCTATTGACGGTTTTTGCATGTGCAGTCGAACCAGCAAAATGGCCAGCTCGGAGGCTCCGTCGCCTGTTTCGTTGAGGCGGTCCCAGCAGGCCTCGATCACGCGGCCTCTGTCCTCGATCCGACCCTGCAAGGAGTAAACCAGGCCAAGGAACAGGCCCAACCGTGGTCTGTCAACCCGAGGCTCGGACATCGATTGAGTAATCAACCGCTCCGCGTCGGCGAGCCGCCCGCGCTTGATGAGCAGGTCCATGCGCCCTTGAATCGCCCGTGCACCGAAGGGAGAGTCGGGCGCAACGCGTTCCCATGCACCGAAGGCGGCCTGGGCCTGGCCGCGTGCTTCTTCGCAAACGCCGAGCAGATAAATTGCCTCGTCCGCATTGGGTTTCCACGCGAGGAGCGTGGTCAGCTTCCGCGCGGCATGCCCGTGTCGACCGGCCCTGATCTCCTGACCGATCTCCGCCATGGCTTTTCGGTACCGCCGAAGCTCACCGAGTTTCACGGCGGCGGCAATCAATAGCCCGGTGACGATGACCGCGAGAAGCACCCGTTGAACCGTCCATCGCCCGCCGGACACCCTCGACCTGGGCTCGACCGCGATGTTTGTCATCCCCATCCTCGCCAGTCCTCGGTCACACTGCGCTGGGCCGACTCACTCGCCTGATTTTACTCGGTCAAGGCTCTTACGGCACAGAGTCGTGATGGCTGAGTCTCGTGCTCCTACCGCGCGGCTTGTCCGATTCTCCCGAAGGCGCTATCATGAAATTCACAAAAGCGATGGTCAGACAGCCGCGAACACCGTTGAAAAACCGCGATGAACCCCCGGTGCGGGCGGTCCATACATCCGGTCGCGGAAACAGAAAGGCCCGCGAAATGGTGCGGGGAAATTGAACCGCGATGGAACGATCAACAGTCGGAGATCTCACCGCGGAGCCTGTCCGGCCGCTCAGGCCGCTGATGTTATGGGTGTGGTGCGGGCTTGTCTCGGGTCTCCTCGAAGTCGCCACGATCGTCGTCCGCAAGCGGACATTCGATCCCAATCACCTTTACGAGACGAGCCGCCACTTCGTCTGGCTGATCCCGCTCACCAATCTCGGCCTCTTCCTGGCGCTGGGCGTCGCGCTCAAGATTTTCGCTCGGTCCCGGCCGGCCGAGAGCGCCTGGGCGGCGCCGCGGCTGCTTGGCGCATTGACGGTGCTTCCCCCGCTCCTTGTGGGCTTTCCAAGAATTCACGGGCTCGCCTGGCTGGTTGTCACGCTCGGAGTCGCGATGCGGCTTATCCCGGTGCTCGAGCGGCATGCCAGCGGCCTTCATCGACTGGTGCGATTGAGTTTTCCGCTCGTCGCCGGTTTTGTCGTGATACTCGCGGCGACCCCCTGGGGCGGCGATCAGATCAAGGCCTGGCGGCAGGCTGCGCGACCGCTGCCCAAGGCTGGTTCGCCCAACCTGCTTTTGGTCGTGCTCGACACGGTCGCGGCCGAGCACCTGAGCCTCTACGGCTACGAACGGCCGACGAGCCCCGCGCTGGCCGAGCTCGCCGAGCGCGGAATTCGCTTCGATCGCGCACAGGCAACGTCGTCATGGACATTGCCATCGCATGCGAGCATGTTCACAGGACGATGGCCGCACGAGCTCTCCACCGGCTGGCTGACGCCGCTGGATGCGACGTTTCCCACGCTCGCGGAGTATCTCGGTGCACACGGCTACGCGACAGCCGGCTTCGTGGGCAATGCGTGGTACTGTGCGGCCGGCTCGGGCCTCGAGCGCGGATTCACCCATTATGAAGACTACATCTTCCCGAAGCTCACCGCTTTGCGGGCCGCCGCGCTCGTGGATCGCTCGGTTGACGGGATTCGCGAGATGGAACGATTTCTCGAGGATCGTCTCGATATCGACGTCTTGCGCACTCCTGTCGGCGCCTGTACTTACTGCTCAACGCCGACCGCAAGGACGCGGCCGGCGTGAATCGTGAGTTTCTGAATTGGCTGAGCCATCGCCGGCAGCCGGAACGCGCTTTTTTTGCGTTCTTGAACTATTTTGACGCCCATTCACCCTACGAGCTGCCAGCCGAACGAATCCGCCGCTTCGGCGCCCCGCTCGCCGACCCCCGTGATAGCGACGTGATCGAAGGTTGGTGGTCGATGGACAAGTCGGCGGTTTCGACTCGTGACATCGCATTCGCGCACGATGCTTATGACGACTGCGTCGCCGACCTCGACGAACAGCTCGGTCGCCTGTTCGACGAGCTCGGCCGGCGCGGGGTTCTCGACAACACCTGGATTATTCTCGCCGCCGACCATGGTGAGAGCTTTGGCGAGCACGCGGGCGTATTTTGCCATGGAACCAGTTTGTACCAGACCGAATTGCACGTCCCCCTGGTGATCGTTCCGCCCCGCGGTCTTGCGTCGAAACAGGTCGTGACCGAAGCAGTCAGCCTCCGCAATCTGGCGGCGACGGTCGCCGACGTGCTCGATGTCGAGGCTGATTCGCCGTTTCCCGGCACGTCGCTGGCCAGTTTCTGGGACAAGTCTTCACCGATATCTCCATCGCCGCGTGCGCATTCCGCGCTGTCGGAAGTCGTGCCGATCGACCCTCGCAATCCTGACCCGCTCGAAATGGTCAAGCCGCACTGGCCGGTCGCGGCCCTGATCGAGGGGAACTGGGCTTATATCCGCCGCGAAGCGAACGGCGGCGAGGAACTCTTTAACCTGCGTGACGACGCCCGGGAATCGCAAAACCTCGCCGGGAGCCAGACCGCGGTGCTGCAACTTGAGCAGATGCGCAAGTCGTTGCAAGGGCTAACGGCCGGCCCGCTCACGCCGCGTCGATTCAATCCGTGAAGCCGATTTTCTGGAACGAGCCGGGCCATTTCGGAAGCGGCCTCCTCCCCGGGCATGGTTCACGGGCGATTGCCTCCGAAATTCAAGCCTCGGGCGAGGAGCCTTTGCCAAATGCGGCTTCGGCCTCCTTGAGCCGCATGGCCTCCACCTGCTGGCGCTGCTGCTCGGCCCGCGCCTCAAGCTTCTTGAAGTCGATTCCACCTGAGTCGGGCCCGTCGGCGAGCGTGGCCGCCAGAGCCCGCCAGAGCTGGCGCTTCCCCTCGATGCCCAGCGACATGGCCTCCCATAGCTCAAACCGCCGGAACGGGCCATCCTGAAGATCTTCTACTCGCAACTTGGACTCGGCGAACTTCTCCGAAATCCAGGCCGCCGCGCGCCTCGGTGGACTCTGGGTGATTTCCAGACGTGCCATGAGTTTCTCAAGCTCTTTCTTGTCCGCCGCAATCTCGTCGCGAAGCGCATTCGCCACCCCAGCTCCTGGCTTGTGGGCATACAACCTGGCAATGTGATCGATCAGCTCGAGCCCAGCGTTTGAGCCCGCCATGTGGTCATTAAGGTAAGTGGATAAATAAGCGTTGTTCATGAGCCATCCTCTCGCGGGACGATGTATCAACGGGGTGAACCACCAAGAGCCCCGCAAAGGCCGCGCCCGAAACCGACGCCGGCGCGTGACCGTGAATCAACGGCCCTGTCGAATCTCTTTCCCGGCAAGATCGCTTCCATCGGACGTAAAGCCACGCGATTGAAAAGTTTACAACGCGGACGGCACGCCGCGTGCTTCTCCCTTGCCGCCATGGAACGCCCGAGATGACGCGGCGAACCGAATTCTTACCTGGAGCCAGAACATGAAACGCTCTGTTGCTGTTTCCCTGATGACGCTGACAGTGTTGACTTCGTCGGCTTTTGGTCAGGATGGCATTCTCAGCCGGGCCGGCCAGGCACTCGACAACGCGGGTCGGAATATTCGCAACGCGGTCGAGACGGAGGTGGCACGAGGTCAGATTGACGCCGAGGACCGCGACGTGCTCAACCGCGTGATGCGCCGGGTCGAGTGGGACAAGTATCTAGTCGGCTCGACGATTCAGTTCGAGGTGCGTCCGGGCCGAACGGTGGTGCTTCGCGGATCGGTGACGAGCCCGACGCACAAGCAGCGCGTGGTATCGCTCGTTTCGAGCACGATCGGCGTGACGACCGTTGTCGACGAGCTGGCTGTCGTCAAGGACGTGAAGGTCATCCAGTCGAAGCCGGCGGCCGTTCGCGTGATCGAGACACCCGCGCCGGTGGTGGAAGTCGTTCCGCCCGTGCCGGCCGCGACGACCGTCATCGTCAAGCCCTGATACGCAGACTCCAGAGCAGAGCCGATGAACCGGCCGCTGCTCTCCCACCCGGGAGTACGGCGGCCTTTTTTTCTGTAAGACGGCAAGGGACCCTCGTGCTTGGCCCTGTACACTGCCGTTGTTTGCTCCAATCTGGCATTAAACTTGCGTAACAAAGCCAAGGGGATATTCTCTACCAGTCGTGTCACTCAACATGAAGAGCCACCCATGGCGACCAAAAAAGCACGTAGCGACCGCGAATTGATCGACACCGGCACCGACAAACGGTATGTCCGTCGCAACGACGACGGCACGTTCAAGGAAAGCGACGACGTCGGCCGCTCGTTGTCACAGGACGTGAAGAAGCATTCAAACACCGTTGTACCTCCCGGCCAGGGCGACAAGGGTGATCAGAAGCGCCGCAAGTCGAAGTGAGCAAGTCATCGATCAGATCGGAACACATTCGCAATGCGACATGGATCTGATCCGCGGGAGCGGCCATGGGGTTCGCGAATACCGTCCGTGAAGTCATTGAGCGGTCGAGCGGGCATGCGGCGCGTGAAGCTAGTTCACTTGAAGATGCGAACCGGATGCATACATCGGGCGGTAACGATCTGGCCGAGGCTTATCTGAAAACCCTGTCCGACGAAGCTGTCATGAAGCTTCAGACCTTGATGTTTGTCGGAAAAGATAAGCATCTTAATATTTCTAAAGTCCACGAGAATCTTCAGGGTTTGACGGCCAATCGCCACGAGGCCATTCGCGCCATGACGTCGAAGGTGCCGCTCGGCGAATATCTCGAGAAAGGGCTTGAAATCGCGGCCAAACAAGGGATGAACCTGGACGCGGATTTTTAGAGGCCAGAGTTAATTCGTTGTGAAGCTCATGATCGTGGTTCGCGCGTCCACTTTTCGTGCGTCGCCGTGGCGTAAACCAGTTTACGCTCGACGATTCGTGGTGACTTGCAGATGAATTTGATTTGTTGCAATCAGCCGACGCTTGCCCGGGCACGCCGAGCAATCTCATTTCGATACCGACAGCAGCCACGGATCTGGTGGCGGACGCCACAGGGCTCGCCGGATTCGTTTCAGCCGGTTTGTCGACGATCGTTGCGTGATTCGATCCCGGCGTAGTAGCATGAGGTCTGGAGGTGTTTCATGATTCAGACGATTGAGGCCATTATTGACGAGAACGGACAGATCCGTTTGCTTGCTGAGGTGCGTCTCGATTCACCCCGACGCGCACTCGTGACGGTCCTGGACGAGCCGCCCGCAGTTCCGGGCGAGACGGCACTGCTTTCCGAAGCAGCCCTGGGTGTCGACTGGCTGAGGCCCGAGGAGGATCTGGCGTGGGCGCACCTGCAGCCGGAGACGTAGTTCTCGTTCCTTTCCCTTTTTCGGACCTGTCGCAGTCCAAACTGAGACCGGCCGTGTGCCTGGCCGACGCCGGCAGAGGCGATTGGGTGCCCTGTCAGATCACTAGAAACTCATCTGTCGATCGCTCGTGCGTACCGCTGCACGACGCCGATTTCGGCTCGGGTGGACTCAAGGTAACGAGCTTCGCCCGGCCAGGCAAACTGTTCGCGGCTCATATTGGCATCTTCGTGCGGACCGCCGGAACGCTGTCGCCAAGGTCGGTCGCCCAGGTTTTATCGGCGGTCGTAACCATTTTCAACCCACCGTCCGAGACGTGAGAAGCGCATAACAACAAGTCTTCGTTCGTCCGAAACCCTCCCTCAACGGTCCCGAGCAAAGGGGTCAGCCGGCATCGCCAGGTCCATCATCAAAAGCTGATAATCAGGCCGCTTACGCAGAGGATCCAGAATTGGTTGCGACTGGAATCGGATGGGGTTATGTTCCCCGAGGGCGACGGCCCGGCGCAGCCCAGCTCATGGCATTGTCCGAAAAGGATTGACCCTCCGCGGCCGACACGCCAGAACCTGGACGGCCCGCGAGCCCCGACAAACCAGCGGGGGGCAAAGCGCGAAAAAAACTTCGTTCGCCGTTCGTGATAAAAGAGTCGAGCCCTTCATAAAGAGCGATGCCGCGCTTCCAGGCCGCGGCTGCACCGGCGATGTTACCCGATTTAAGTAATGCGTGCCCACGCGTACAGTAAGTCTCGGCGTTTGACACGCGATAGCGCTGCGAGTCCGGATGCTCCTTCACAAGCTGTTCTCGCAGCGCCAGAGCTCGGTCGGAACAGGTAACAGCATCTTCGGGCCGTCCCATCCAGCACAACACTTCATTCATATTCTCATAGCAGTTCGCGAGCGCACCGCGGTAGGCCGGGACGCGCGGATGTTCCTCCAGCAGCTTCTGACGCAGGGGCAATTCCTTGCGGTACTCGGCCTCCGCGCCGGCGAACCTGCCCCACGTCTGGAGTACGAACGCCATGTCGAGATGGTTATCGGCCAACCAGCTACGAAATTGCGGGACCGCGGGATTCTCAGCGACGAGCTTCTCGAGGATTGTCCGCGTCTTGCGAAACTCGGCCTCTCCTTCTGATTCCCGGCCATTGGTCCAGATGATCCAGCCGAGCGAGCGGCGGGTGTCTGCCAGTGCGCTTCGAAAATCGGTATTTGACGGGTTGTCCTCCACGAGTTTCTCGAGCATCGCCAGCGCAGTTCGGTACTCGGCTTCCGCGTCCTTGAATCGACCGGTTTCCTCGAGTAAACGGGCGAACCAGTTAATGGTGCTCGCCAGGTCCCACCGGAGGGCGGTGGTGGCATAGGATGTGGCGGCCAGCGACTCCTGGTCGGCTCGTGCCTGCTTCAATATCGCCACGGCCTCGTCCTTGCGGGCCATGGTGCGAAGGAGCCAGCCCAGCCGCGACCGGCCGCTCGCCAGCACAGACCGCACGGCGGCCGACTCCACAATCGACGGCGGCAGCCCGACGAGCGAGGGCCTCGGCCTTGCGGTACATCACCTCGGCCTGTCTGTTCTGTCCGATGAGCTCGAGCAGTCCGGCGACAGCCAGCATGCTGCGCCGGCGTCGGCCCTGATCTCGGCGGTCGTCGATGATTCGGCAGCGAGCCCCTCGCGCGCAGCCAGTACCTGCCGGTGGGCGGCCAGCGCATCCTCGGGTTTGCCGACCTTGCCCGTCAGATCGGCCACTTCGTAGTTCGCCTGCCACAAGGCTCGACGCGAGTCCAGATCGGATTCCTTGCCAAGCAGCGCGCCGAGCTTGCCATAAAAGTCACTCGCCGATTTCAAAAGCTTGTCGCGCACATCCTTGAACTGCTCTTGCTTGAGCAGGAAGTCTTCACTCACGCCCGTGTGAAACGTTTTGATCGCCTCGACGGCCAGCTCGTAGCGGGCCTGCACGGCGGCCTGCGTGTGCCTCAATTTCGTGTTCGATTCGGCCAGGGCTGCGTTGGCCCGCGTCTGCACGGCCAGCACGGCTGACAAACCGACAACGCCGGCGATCAGAGCGACGGCGGCCGCGGTCACCGCGGTGCGGTTCCGCTTCGCCCAGCGACGCGCTCGCCGCGCCAGGGGCTCGTGCCAGGCCGTCACTGGCTCGTCGGCCATCCAGCGCTCCAGATCATCGGCCAGAGCCCGCGGCGTCTTGTAACGGTCCTCGATCCGCGTGGCCATGGCCTTCAGGCAGATCGCTTCGAGCGCCTTGTCGAGCGTGGGCTCGACGAGCGACGGCCGCCGGAATCGATTCACCTGCACGGCTCGCAAGATCTCGCCGATGTCGTCCCCAACGAATGGGGGCTCGCCCGTCAGCAGGCAGTAGAGCGTCGCGCCAAGACTGTACACATCCGAACGCGGACCCAGACGGTCGAGCTCGCCGCGCACTTGCTCCGGGCTCATGAAGGCCGGTGTCCCCAGGGCACTGCCGGGCAGGGTGTCGGACGAGCCCGACGTGGAAGGGGTGATCGTCTGCTCACCCGACGACGAGTCTGACCGGCCCACCGCCTTGGCCAGCCCCCAGTCGACCACCAGGGTCTCGCCGTGCTTGCCCACGATGATGTTAGCGGGCTTGATGTCGCGGTGCAGCACCCCACGCGAATGAGCGTAGTCGATCGCATTGCAAACATCGGTCAATTTCCCGAGCAGCGTCCGCAATTCGATCGATCGCTGGCCGAGGTCGGCGCGTAAGGTTTCATCCTCATGAAATCGCGCAATCACCTCCTTGAGTGAGTCGCCCTTGATGAACCGCATCGCGTAGTACGGCCGGCCGAAGGAATCGGTTCCCAGGCCATAAACCGGGACAATGCCCGGGTGCTCCAGCCCGCCAGTGATCTCGGCCTCGGCGATGAACCGCTGGCGGCTGAAGGGGTCATCGGCGTGCCTTTCGAGAATTTGCTTGAGAGCCACTTCGCGGCGCAGCTCGCCATCCATTGCCACGAACACCTCGCCAAGACCGCCCCGCGCGTGCGGCCGCAGGATACGGAACCGCTCACCTTCCGAGGTCGCGGCGCCCACGGCGATGCTTGTGGTACGATCGGGGTCAAGATCGCCGGCCTCCTCGTCATCGGGAGCGGGCGGACGCGTCGAGCCGACGTGGCAGATGGTGGCCTCGACGTCCGGACCGCCGATCCGCGCCAGACTCTCCTGCGTCGAGCGTCCCACAGCCAGGACGGCGAGGCTCTTCTCGGCGTCGCCGCCGAGTGTCTGAATGTGCACACCGACAATGGCCTCGACGGCGGCCCGGCGAGCGATATCGAGATGACCAAGTGCAACAAGATGATCGGCAAGTAATCGGCTCTTGTCACGCGTCCACGCGGCAAACGCGGCGAAGAGCGCTCCTTGATCGATCAGACCATTTTGGAGAGCCAGCAAGCCGAAAAGAAGGTCGCGCGACGGGTCAGTCCGTTGGGGCATGACGTTGACTCCATGATCAATCGACGGCGGAACGTGACCGTCATGGCGCGGCCGCGACGGTCGCTACCGATTCTGGAGCGCAACGAACGACCTCTGAGTCGCTTGTCGATGAACGAGTGACAGGGCGACACGGTGAGTAGCGCGGCTCCTGGAAGTTACTCTGTTCAGCATACCAACCAGAAACAGCGACTGGCGAAAGCAAATGGACAAAAATCCAATTGTCGGTTGTAACCGCTTATTCGGAGATGAGATCGCCAGTAGCGACATGCGCCCGGCCCCCCGCGGCTGCACGGCGTCTGTGGGCTAGCGGGGCGAGTACGGAGCAGCGGGCCGCCTGGCTCGCTCGCCCGGCGACAGCGCGTCCCAAATACGAAGGTTATAGTCGCCGGAGCCCGATACGAGCCGCGTTCCATCCCGACTCCAGGCGACGGCCTGAACGTAGTCGCTGTGGCCACGCAGATTGGCGGCTTCCTGGCGAGTGGCCAGGTTGATCAAGCGGATTGTGCTGTCGGCGCAGGCGACCGCCAGGCGCCTGCCGTCAGGGCTCTACTCGAGACCGTGGATGACGGACCCGACCGGACGACGGCGATTTCTTCCCGCGTGCGGGGATCCCCGAATCGGATCGTCTTGTCGCCCGAGCCCGAGATCACCCGTTCGCCGTCGCCGCTCCACAAGACTCGGCCGACGGTATTGGCATGCCCACGCAGGATGGCGAGCGACGCAATCGCTGCCTGGCCGAGGCAAGGCAATAGTACTCCTCCGTTTAGATCCTGTCGCCGCGCTTCTCTATTCATGCTCCGGATGAGACAATATCCCCGCCCCGCCGTCACGAAGGAGACCGGTCGTCGAGGATCGAACGATGGATGAGACGCAAAGCTCGTCTGAAACGCCGGCACCAGATCCGCCATCAGGAGATCCGAGCCGCTTCCTGGACGACACGATGCGGGTGACCGGTCACGCCGGACCGCGGCCCTTGAACGTGGAATTGCCCGGCAACCACGACGTCGATCCCACCAGGATCGGCCGTTACCGAATTGCCGGTCGGCTTGGCCAAGGCGGATTCGGACGGGTCTATCTCGGCCACGACGACGACCTCGACCGCGCAGTGGCAATCAAAGTGCCCAATCCGCAACGGATCTCCCAGGCGAATAACCTCGAAGCGTTTCTCAATGAAGCCAGAATCCTCGCCCGGCTCGACCATCCGCACATTGTGCCCGTGTTCGACGTTGGACGTACGGCCGACGGACTCTGTTTCGTCGTATCAAAACTGATCGAAGGAAGCGATCTCGCGGTCAGGATGCGACAGGCTCGTTGCTCGTATCGAGAATCGGCCGAGCTGGTCGCAACCATTGCCGAGGCGCTTCACTACGCCCACATCCAGGGATTGGTGCACCGGGATGTCAAGCCGGCCAACGTCTTGATCGACACGGCGGGCAAACCCTGCCTGGCGGATTTCGGGCTCGCTCTCGAGGATGAAGCCTTCGGCACGGGGGCCGTGCGGGCAGGAACACCGGCCTACATGAGTCCTGAACAGGCCCGCGGCGAAGGGCACCGCGTGGACGGACGGTCCGACATTTTCAGCCTGGGCGTCGTGTTGTACGAATTGCTGGCGGGCCGACGGCCGTTTCGAGGCAATCCTCCTCTCGACGTCATCGAGATGATCAAGCTCATGGAGCCCCGTCCGCTCCGGCAAATCGACGATGCCATCCCCAGGGAACTCGAGCGGATCTGCCTTAAGGCCCTTTCAAAGGCGGCCCGCGACCGCTATTCGACCGCAAAAGACATGGCCGAAGACCTGCGGCTGTTTCTTGAGCCGGCGGCGCTGGCGCCCCATCACTTGGGTTCGACCAACTCGCGCCCGTCGCGTGCAGGCATTTCGCTGCAAGGGCAGGCCGGCGATGCCGGTCAGGCCGTCAAGATCGTGCCTCGTGGCCTACGATCATTTGATGAGCATGACGCCGATTTTTTCCTGGAGCTCTTGCCCGGCCCGCGCGATCGAGACGGTCTGCCAGACGCCATCCAGTTCTGGAAGCGACTGATCGAGCAGACCGATCCCGACCGCACATTCAAGGTAGGGCTCATCTACGGCCCCTCGGGCTGTGGGAAGTCGTCGCTCGTCAAGGCGGGCATCCTGCCCCGGCTCGACAAGTCTGTTTCGCCGGTTTACGTCGAGGCCACCGCCGAGGCGACCGAGGCGCGGTTGCTCAAAGGCCTGAGCAAGGTCTGCCCCGAGCGGCCGCAAGAGATGGATCTCATCAATTCGCTGGTGATGCTGCGACAGGGCCGCTTTCTCCGCCCCGGACGCAAGGTCGTGCTGATTATCGACCAGTTCGAGCAATGGCTCTTCGCCCAGCGCGGCAAGCGCCATACGGAGCTCGTCGCCGCGCTCCGGCAGTGCGACGGCGAGCACGTCCAGGCCATCGTGATGGTGCGGGACGATTTCTGGATGGCCGCCACGCGATTCATGCGCGAGCTCGAGATCCGTCTCGCCGAAGGCGAGAACTCGGCTGTCGTCGATCTGTTCGACCCCGACCACGCCCGCAAGGTTCTGGCCGCGTTCGGCCGGGCCTTTGGCAAACTCCCCGAGGATCACGCAACTCTCTCACGCGAACAGCAAGCTTTTCTCGACGAATCGGTGAACGAACTGGCCGACGAAGGCAAGATCGTGTCCGTTCGCCTGGCGCTCTATGCCGAGATGGTGAAAGGAAAACCGTGGACTCCGCGCACGCTCAAGGAGATCGGCGGCACCAAGGGGGTGGGGGTCACATTTCTTGAAGAAACTTTCAGTGCCCGCACGGCGAAACCCGCTTATCGGCTTCACGAAAAAGCCGTCCAGGGCGTTCTCAAAGCGTTACTCCCCGAAACCGGCACCGACATCAAGGGGCAGATGCGATCCCGCCAGGTGTTGCTCGAGGCCTCGGGATACGCAAACCGTCCCGCCGATTTCGACGACCTGATTCGCATTCTCGATCAAGAGCTTCGGCTCATCACGCCGACCGATCCGACAGGAACCGGCGCGGATGGCCGAACGCATCATGAAACAAAGAATCGGTTCTCTGACTCGTCACTCGTCCTTCCACCGCTGTCCGTTTGCCACTACCAGCTTTCTCATGATTACCTGGTTCACTCGTTGCGCGACTGGCTGAGCCGCAGGCAACGGGAAACGCGTCGCGGCCGCGCCGAATTGCGGCTGGCCGAACGCGCCGCGGCGTGGAACGCCAGGCCCGAGACCCGTAACCTACCGACGCCCCTCGAATGGGCGGCCATCCGTCTGCTGACGACGCCGCGTAACTGGACCGAACCACAACGCCGGATGATCATGCGGGCCGGCCGTGTCCACGTGACGCGCGGCGTCTTGACCGCGGCATTTCTGATCGCCGCTGCCGTCGCCGCGTTTGGCGTTCGCCGCCAGGTCAACGAGAACAAGCGCGACGTGCTGGCAGCCGGGCTTGTCCATCGCATTCTCGACGCCGATACACAGCAGGTCCCCGAGATCGTCACGGCGATGCGTGATGACCGGCAACGCATCAATACGCTGCTTCGGACCGAGATCGCCGCGTACCCGGACGATTCCCGCGAAAAACTCCATGCGAGCCTTGCCTTGCTCACCGTCGATCCGTCACAGGTCGACTATCTCTTCAGCCGACTCGTGAAGGCCACACCGGCACAATTTCCCATTCTCTGCCACGCCCTGAGCGCTCACCGCGTGGCGCTGACTCCTCGACTCTGGGCCATCTTGAATAGAGCGAAGCCAGCCAGTGACGATTTGCTGCAAGTGGCCGGCGCCCTGGCGAGCTACGCTCCGGACGACGGCCGGTGGGAGGCCGCCGGCTCCCAGGTCGCTCTTGCCCTGGTCTCGGTCAATCCGATTTTCCTGGGCACCTGGCTCGACGCTCTGCGTTCTGTGCGTACCAGGCTCATCGCCCCGCTGACCGCGATCTTCCAGGAAGAGTCGCGTGTCGGCACCGAGCACACGCTGGTGACGAATATCCTGGCCGATTACGCCAGCGACCAACCCGCGCGGCTTGCCGAATTGCTCGTGCTCTCGGATCCGAAGGCGTATGCAAGCCTGCTGACAGTTGCCGTCAGGCAGGCCGAACAGGTACTTCCGGCTCTGCGCTTCGAGTTGACCAGGAAAGCCTCGCACGACTGGATCGATCCGCCCCTTGATCCCTCGTGGATCAAGCCCGATGGCGCACTCGTCAGCACGATCGAAGCCGGGCAGGGGATCATGACGGAGCGATTCGCCTTCTGCCAGACGATGCCTTTCGACCAGTTCGGCGCGACCGCCCGCGCTGGCCGCAAATCGGGTTACCGCCCCGTGCGGTTGCGACCGTATGCCGATGGGCCGTTACTGCGCGTGGCCGCGGTCTGGGCTCGAGACGGACGGAACTGGCGCATGTCTTCCGACATGACGGCCGACGACGCAAGAAAACAAGATGCCACCAACAGGAGCGACAGGTTCTTTCCCCTCGACATCGCCGGGTATGTCACGCCCGGGACAAATGGCGCTCTTGTGGACCGTTATGCCGTTCTCTGGAGCGAAAGAACAAGCGACGACGACGTCCGCTTGATCGTCGGCATGACTGCTGACGAACTTGATGAGATCCAGGATCAGTTCAAGGAGACCAAGCTCACGCCGCGAACGCAGACGGCCACGATCGCCGCCGACGGCCACCCGAGATTTTGCGGCGTCTGGGGACGGCCGACGGGAGCCGCGACGACCGGCCACACGTTTCGCGACGAGTACGAGAGCGACTTCGCTCAGAAAATCCAGGATCAGAACGACCGGACCCTCGTCGATTTGACGGTCCGCGCCGCCGGCCGACAGGAAGCCCCCCGCGAGCGTGCCGAGGCTCAGCTCAAGCGAGCGGAGTATCACCTTGCAAAAAAGCCCGACGATCTCGATGCACGGCTGGCGCGGGCCATCGCCAACTTCCGGCTGGGGGAGAGCCAGAAAGCACTCGACGATTTCCAGGTCGTCATCGACAAGGAACCACAGGTCGTCATCGCCAAAAAGTACAAGGTCATCGCCCTGGCCCGCCTGGGCAACAAGCAAGCCGCCCGGTCGGAACTCGAAAAATTTCAAAACGACGACGTCGCGGAACACTCCAAACTTTGCCTCGCGGCCGTCGTCGCGGCCGAGCTGGACGAGGGCGCGGATAAGGCCTTTGAAAACCTCGAGGCAGCGATCCGCCGACAACCCGGCGATCCAGATCGACGATACGACGCGGCCCGGGCCTATTCACTGGCAACACGAGCCCGCGAAAAACGCGCCAATTCCGGTCACGCGCCGGTCGAGCCCGCCCGGCGCCCCGAGGTATCCGACACCTTTGCGTCGCGCTCGATTCGCCTGCTGGGCGAATCCGTCAGAAACAACGATGCCGATTTTGGCAAGATCGACGAGGATGCCGACCTCGACCCGATTCGGGCCGACCCTGCATTCGCCGACCTCATGACGGCCGGTCATCCCGACCGCCGCTATGATGCTGCATGGACCAGCGACGCGAGCTTCGAGGCCGTTCCGATTCATGGCCTGGATCCGGGCGCGCATCGGCGAAAATGCCGGGAGCTGATTGAACGGGGTTATCGCCCCATCTCATGCTCGGTGAGCCAGACATCGAACGATGGACCCCTCATCAGCGCCTCGGTCTGCGCCGCCCCACGGTCGGCGAGAATGTCAAGGACCGCGTCGCCGGCCGCCAGGCGCGGGCGGCGATTGCCATGATCAGCCTGGGTAAAGCCGATGAAGCCTGGCCTGTCCTGCGGCACAGCGTCGACCCCAGGCTGCGAAGCGATGTCATCAACTGGCTGCATCCCCGGAACGTCGATCCAAACCAGCTTGCGGCCGAGCTCGACCGGATCGACGCACTGCCGGGCGACGACATCGCAACCACGCAGGCTCCGGGGCAACAGCTCATGGACGCCATCCTGTTTCATCGCGAGACGTCGCAGCGACGCGCTTTGATCCTGGCGCTGGGCACATTCGAGCGCGACATTTTCCCCGCTGGTGCATCAGCAGTGCTGATTGACACGCTGCTCAACCTGTATAGCGACGACCCCGACAGCGGAATTCACGGGGCCGTTGAGTGGACCCTGCGCACCTGGGGACAGCAACAGCAACTCGATCGACGAGACGCCGAGCTGATGAAACTGAAGGATTGGGGCCAGCGGCGGTGGTACCGTAATGGGCAGGGACAAACGTTCGCGCTGATCGAAGGCCCAGTGGAGTTTCGCATGGGCTCGGCGCCGGCCGAGACGGAACATCCGCCCGGTATGGAGCCCTCAAAACGTGTGAAGATCCCGCGCCGTTTTGCGATCGCGGCCAAGGAGGTGACGAACGACCAGTTCCGGCGGTTCCTGAAGCGTGGTGGACTGACGATGCGGCGCCACGAGATTGACGCCGAATTCTTGCACCGATACAGCCCCGACCCGAGCGGACCGTGCATCGATATCGACTGGTACTGGGCGGCCCAGTACTGCAACTGGCTCTCCGAGCAGGAGGGATTGCCCAAGGAAGAGTGGTGCTATATACCCAACAGCGCGGGTGTGTACACAGAGGGGATGACCATCCCGGCTGATGTCCTCGATCGCACCGGTTACCGCCTGCCAACCGAGGCGGAGTGGGAATACGCCTGCCGGGCGGGTGCCGAGACCAGCCGCTATTACGGGCATTCCGTCGAACTGCTCGGCGCTTATGCGAGGTATCAGGTCAACAGCAACGACCACGCCTGGCCGTGCGGAAACCGATTCCCCAATGACCTCGGTCTCTTTGACATGCTGGGCAATCAGTACGAATGGTGTCACGACAGCCGCGGTCACACCAGGCCACGCTCCAGGGGAGTCGTCAGTGATGTCATACTGACTGTTGAACATGTGCATGAAAAGAACGCTCGCCTGCTGCGGGGCGGAACGTTCCTCAATCAACCGGCGAACCTTCGATCGGCCTACTTCAACTGGGGCACGCCGGCGATCAAGATCATGAATGACGGTTTTCGACCCGCGCGAACGCTCCGCTGATCGGTGTGGCGACCCGGCAATCCGGCCGCGTGCGGCGTGCTGTCTGGCGCGGACACTGACACTCGGTCGTCACTGGCACCCCTTCGTCAGACTCGGCGTCGGCCCCTTGACTGCGCCCGGGGCTCGATCCACTGTCGGCCCTTTTGTCGCTTTTTGAGGACGAACCTGTTCTTGAGAGCCAGGAGCAAGTACAATTTCTACATGCATGAGAGCTTACATTCTTCCAGCAAACGGCGATCATCGACGGTAACGATCACATCTCCGCGGCGCGGCACGACCTGAATCTCGACGTGGCGCCGGGGTCTTATCTTATACTTTGAAATCAACGGACAAGGTCGTAACAATGAAACGGCTCGCTCACCGCTTCCGACCAGTTCTCGACGCTCTCGACAAGAAGACCCTGCTGAGCGCTGGCCAACTGGCCCATGTCGCCAGTATTCATCATCACGGCGGTGGCAAGGTATCCGAAACGTCCTACTATTATTACGAAAAACTGACAAATAACACCGGTGTAAACTCTCTCAAGGTTGAATGGGAGTATTTCTTGAAGCCAGATGCCGCCGTGCCGGCTTTCAAGGGTTCTGTCACCATCAATAATGGCGCGACCCAGCTCATCGGCGCGGGGACGTCGACGAACAGCCAGCCTGGCAAATTTGTTGCCATCTTTTTCGCTCAGAAAAGTCGGAAGACGAATACGGGCAACGTCGCGAGCTCGACTCTCAAGCCGGTGGATTACGCGAAATCAGCCGGTTCGCAGCTACTCCAAGCTGTCAATCTTCTCCCCGCCGACCCCCACCACAAAAGTCGCCGCTGAATGGAAGCGCCGCTTCAGGTGGCGTTGCCATGACGCGACATGGAAGCCGCCGCTACTTTTTCGAGCCAATCCTCGGATCGCTGAAGCCCCAGGCGCCGGTCTCGATGCGTCCTGCGAATCGGCGCTCGAACTTGGCCGCTTCGATCACTCGAGCGCTCAGGTCGTACCACCTGTGGCTTCCCGCCGTCGAAACGCAAATAACGTCCCTGGCGCCCGCCGCAACCTGCCTGGTCTGTTCGGCATTGCCATACGAATGATCGCGCACAGACACGTTGATTGCGGTGCCCGCCGAGCTCGAGCCGAGTAGAACTTGCACGTCTCCAGACTCGGTGCCGCGAGAAGCCGGCGCGAGTTGAACTTCGAGCATCGGATCTTCCGCGCTGCCGTCGAATGCCCAGAAGTAACCGTTGGGCCCGTAAACACGAACGTGGTAGACGCCACTGTCGAAATCCGAGAGATCCCACGAGTCTTCAACGATATTTCCCGCGTCCACGGCGTAGTTCCGACAGACATACCCACCGTCCGCGGTCAATGCGTAGGCCGTGAACGGCGCCCCGGCGGCCGCGTCTTTGAAGAGATCGTTTCTTGCCTGAAACCGGATGACAAGCTTGGTCCGTGCCGGGTTCAGTGAACCGGAAACAAACAGCTCATAGGGAAGCGGGCACGAAGGGCGCACGCCGCTCTCCTGCTTGGGAAGGAGCGGTGAACCGACCGGAATCCGCCGCAGGTCCGTGAGCTCCGAGTCGCTCAGGGGGTGATATCCCCTGGGCACGTCCTTGAATTGTGCCCCGTGAATCTGCGCCATGAACTGGTCGCGATCAATGGGAGTCAGGGGCGACGGCGAGGCGTCCGCCGACTTGAAGGCCGAGGTCAGGTCGCCGCAGACGGCTCGTCGCCAGCGGTTGATGTTGGGCTCTTCGACTTTTTTACCCGTCTTGTGGGATAACACCTTCTCGATGAACTGCAGCACCGAGGTATGGTCGAATACTTGCGAGCAGACGGCCCCGCCGCGACTCCAGGGCGACGCGATGACCATCGGCACGCGATAACCCAGTCCGATCGAGCTGCCACGCGCATGATGCGGGTGCCACGCCCCATCCTGCTCTACCGACACATATTCGAGCCCCGCGTCGATCCCCTCGGAGACGCGACCGGTTTCGGGCCGAGCCGGGTCGGGGGCGACAAACGGAGGGACGTGGTCGAAGTAGCCGTCGTTCTCATCGTAGGTGAGAATGAAGACCGTCTTCTTCCAGACCGACGGGTTCCTGGCCAGGATATCCAGGACCTCCGAGACGTACCAGGCGCCGTACCATGCGGAGCCAGGGTGGTCGGAGAATCGTTCCGAAGGCACCAGCCAAGAGATCGCGGGCAGCTTGCCCTCGCCAACGTCCCTGCGAAACTGGTGCAACACATCGCCCTTGGGGGCCGAGCATGCGCCGGTCGAGGTTACCATCGCGGTAGGCGAGCTCGGTCAACTTCCGGAAGTCGGGATCTCCTGAATTGATCGTGAAGGCCCGCTCATGCAACCGTCTGTCCCGATCCGGAAGCGATTCGAATCGTCGCTGGGAAAACTCGGTCTGCTCGGACTGAAACCGCGCGAGCCTCTTCTTCAGCTCGGAAATCTCCTTCTTGATGCGGTCGCGGTGCGCCCCTTTCGCCGAGGCGAGTTCGGCCTCTTTGGCATTGATCTCCCCGGGGATTTCACGCACCCGCTGGCGGGCGTACTCGCGGTGCGTCGCCGCGAAAAGCACGCGATATTGCGCAAACCATTCGAGGGGATTGTCGGTGAAATTCGCTAACCAGGCGTCGTGATCGCCGTGGAGGCCCGATTCGAGGCTCAGCTCGTTCTGGTAGATCCTCCAAGAGACACCAAGATCTTCGAGCCGCTCGGGAAACGTCGGCCAGCTTGCCCAGCGGCCATAGTCGACGTCCTCGTTCAAGACGTGAGCGAACGCATTCGACGATTGCTCCGCTCGGATGGTGCCGGTCCAGAGGTGCAGGCGGTTGGGGGTCGTCCCGGTCAGGCTGGAGCAGAAGTTCTGATCGCAGACGGTAAATGCGTCTGCAAGTGCGTAGTAAAACGGAAGGTCGTCGCGCGTGTAGTATCCCAGCGTCAGCGGCATCGCGGAGAACTCCTTTTCGTCGGAGTGCTTCGCAACCAGCCAGCGGTCGTAGCGGCCATCGTTCCGGGCATCGACCTGGTCGGTCCAGGAATGCGGCAAAGAACCCATCCAGGTCGCCTTCGTGTCCTTGATATTCAGCCGGAAGGGAACGAAGCGATTGCCATCCTTGTCCGGTTGGGCCCACACGGGGTTTCCGTCGGGCAGCGTGATCGCGTGAGGGTCATCGAATCCGCGCACGCCGCGGAGCGTGCCAAACGTATGGTCGAACGACCGGTTCTCTTGCATCAAGACGACGATGTGCTCGGCGTCGAGGTAGGTGGTGCCGGGCAGGGGCTCGATCGCCGCCGCTCGCCGAATCGACTCGGGAAACAGCCCCGTGGTGCCGACCCCGGACAGGATCGCCGCTTGCTTCAAGAAATCTCGGCGAGAGGTTGGCATGGCGACGGTCCTTTGTTGAGAAAAGAGGGAACGGGAGCCCAATCAATCGAGGTTGCAAGGTCGAGAGGGGTGGGGCCTCGCTGAGATGTCTCGAACGCGAAGATGGTGTGAAGGGCATTGTACGAACCACCAAGGCGTCAAACTTCTGAGCCAAAGAGGACGCATCCGTAGCATACGGTGCTGACGTGAATCATTGCCTCTGAAGCATCAGGCCCAGCAAATTTCGGAATTCCACGACGATCGGCGCATTGTCGCCGACGAGAGCGAGATTGACCTTCTCTTCAACGTCTGAATCGATGTTGTACAACTCTTCTGATCCATCCGCCATCTGGATGTAGTGCATCCCCGCGGCAACCACCGCCTTCATCGGGCCCTTGGCCGCTGGCTCCCGACCGCCGTTGATGATCAGTTCGGGCTTCGTTGTCTCCATGAGCAACGGATCGTCCAGAACACGAACCCCCGGACTCCGTGGCTTGCCAGTACCGTGCAAGCGATCGGCCGCCCAATCCGTGATCCGCGCCCTGGCCGAGCAGGTCGATGATCGTGGCCGGCAGATCGCGCAAGCTCACCGGCTCGGCGACCGTTCGGCCCGCCGGTATTTTCTGATCACCCACGATCAATAACGGCACCTGCACGAGCTGCCGGTATAAACTGCCGCCGTGAAAGAACAACCCATGATCGCCCAGGTGCTCGCCGTGATCGGAAGTCACGATCACCAGCGTATTTTCGAGGACTCCCCTCCGGCTCAGCTCGTCGAGCAGCGATCCCAGCCGCCGATCGAGATAGGCAATGCAATCGTCGTACACATCAGTCGCCATCTGCACGTCTTCGGTTGAGAGCGTGGTCTTGTCAATGGCGGTGAAGCCCTCGAGCGTCCGCCGCTGGCGCGATGATCGTGGGACGCGGCCAAAACCCGGTATCGACTTGTCTGGCACTTCATACGGGCTATGGGCGTCGTTGTAATTGAGAAACGCGAAGAACGGCCGCCCCTTTCCCGGGCTGCTTTCCCAGCCATCTCCAGAAACGCATCGTTAATCGCATCCGCATTCTTCGCGTGCTCTTTCGACCGCGGGATCAGGTCGTACCAGTGCCCGGTCTGTTCTCTCGACCAGGCGTCAATCTTCGACATCCACGACGAGACGTCGATCCGCCGCCCGAGCGCGACGTAGCGGTTAAACGTATCAAAGACACTACAGGAGAAATCCTCGTAATGGGCGAAACCACGAGCAAGGCCGGTTTCACGGCTGCAATAATCGAGATTCGCCACGAACCCCGCCGTCGCATATCCGTGCGAGGCGAGGTATCCCGCCAGCGTGGGCACACCATCGCGCACCGGCGTCTTCCACCCGACGCGCAACTCATGAGGCCATCGTCCTGTAAGCATGCTCGCGTGTGAAGGCAACGTCCACGACGACGACGCGAACGCCCTGTCGAACCGCACGCCGCGGCTCGCCAGGCGAAGAAGATTTGGGGTCGTCGGTCGGCGGTATCCGTGCAAACTCGTGTTGGCGGCACGCACCGTGTCCCAGACGATCAAGAGCACGTTCCGCGCACCGGCCGCCGGCCGCGGCAAGTTCGCCTGCTGGCGATACTCCGACCAGACTCGTCCGCCGCGAGTCAGCGACGATCGTCCCGATCAGGATCGCGATCAGCCATCCTGCCGTCCGCCGCACCAACCGCAAGAAACCGGCTCGCCGCGTTCGTACCAGCCGGACCGACTGAACGGCCATCGCGATGGAGATGATCAAGGACGCCCACAGCTCGAGCCGAAGCCGGGCACTCAGATCAAGAAACCCGATCAACGAAAGCAGCAGCACCGGCACACCCAGCCGTACCGACCCGCGAATCCTCGCGAACAAGGCGATCAAGAGCGCGGGCACAAGTACCATGACCATCACGCCCGAGAGGTACGATCCAGGGAAAGTCCGCCCCGAGGTGATAGAAGTCGCGAAAGATCAATCGCCTGTTCACCACCAGGATGCCAACGTCGCCGAAGCCCGCGATCAAGCCGATCCAGGCCCCGATCAAGATCACTGCGCCTGCCCCGACGCCAGGCAAGTCAGGCTTGACGGCAGATGCAACCTCGCGCGGCTCGACCGCGACTTCATCTTTAATTTGCATATCATTAATAACTATAATGAAGTTTCAATGGCGTGATGCTTTGATTGTGTGTCGCGGTCGGATGCGTTTCTCGCATCGTGAACACCGTGTTGGCCGATCCCCACCAGCGATCGCGACCCGATCAAAGCCGCTGGAAGCCATCCTGGCCAAATTTCACAGCCAGAAACTCACTGCCTCGACATTTCGTGGACATCGCCTGCATCCGACCCTTGCCTAGCGTCGGCAGCCTCGAATCGAATGTCCGCAGCTTCTCCCTCAAGTCCTTGCGCCCCGGCTCCTGGAAAACCGCGATCGTCAAGAACCCTCGCGCCTCAAATCCGCGCCCGAGCTGCTCTGCAATCGTCGCCAATTCTTCTGCGTCGCGAATCGGTTGCTTCCGGCCATGCAGCATCATGTAACGATCCAGCAGTTCACGCACAGCATTTCTTTTCTGCAAGACCTCGGCCGCCAGGGCCGGCTGGCCCCCTTTCTTGTGGAGGTCAATCAAGCGATCGAGAGCCGAGAGGTCGCCAGGGGTCAGCCGCGAGCCGTTGCTCCAGCTCCGAGCGCTCCTTTGCGAAATCACCACGATGGCCGGCGAGCCACGCGTTGATCCGGTGCGGCTCGGCGGAGAGCGACGCTCTATCCGGAAGGTGCGTCATGGCGCGTTCCACAGCGTCAATTCGTTCGGTTGCCATGGCCCATTTCAGTCGTGCCCGCCAGACAGCGGGATCGTCCGGCCGTTTCTTCTCGCATTCGTTCAGCCACCGCTCCGCGTCTTTCAAGTCGCCGGCGCGGATCGCCAGGTTTGCTCGTCCCAGCCACACCCGATCATCGTCGGGGGCGAGGTTGGCGGCCTCGTCCAGTGAGGTCCGCACGGCATCGATCGGCCGCCTCGCCGGTGGTCACGTCCACGTGCTGCAGCAAGAGCTTGATCGCCGGGTCGAGCGCCGCCATTCCATGCGCGTTCAAATCTTCCCAGCGATCCTCAATCAGCTCGATCGCCTCATCGTGGCGACCCAGATCGATCATGATCGGAACGAGCCCGACCATGAGCGATGTTCGATTGTTCCGCGGATCGCCGGCGGCGTCGCGCAGAAGCTGCTCCGCCTCGCGCAAGCCTTCCGAGTTCCTGCAGCAGCTGCATCCGGCCGAAGATCGCGCGCTCGGAGAACTCCGTCCCGGGCTCGATGCTGGCCCATGCTTTTGCGGCCGCCCCGATATGGCCCCGCGCAAGCTCGCACGATCCCAGCAGATAACAGAAGCTCCCCGTTCCCGTCCGCATTCCCCGCCAGCAGTGCCTCGAGATTCCGGCAAGCCGCCGAAAAGCGGCCCCTGGCCATGTGATCTTCAATCTCGAGCATCGCGTGCTTGTAACGGACGATCAGTCCACGAGAGTCCAGCCGCCAATCATCAGACCAGCACCCACCAGCAAGCCAGACTCCACGCGCTCTCCGCCATCGTGGCTTGTCCGTTCTGCTCGATTGCTCCGCCGCGGTAATTGGTGCCATCATCGTCTCAACAATCTCCGAGCGGTCGAGCCAGCCTTCGATTGGATCATCATACCCAGGTCCTCCGATCGCGGTGAAGCAGCGACACGCCGACCACGCCCGGCCCAGAACGGGGTT
The DNA here is from genome assembly GCA_963818265.1 of uncultured Planctomycetota bacterium. Taxonomy (GTDB): domain Bacteria; phylum Planctomycetota; class Planctomycetia; order Isosphaerales; family Isosphaeraceae; genus CAWFRS01. The sequence goes on from CAWFRS010000003.1 coordinate 473,652, forward strand.
TCCTTCCAACTTGTCGGCCGTTTTCGCGGCTGATAGACTCAAAATCGCCGGACGTCAGAGACTCATGATCGACAGATCGACAATGCTTTCGTATTTAAGTATCAGTTGGCGTTGACGCACGAATTTCGAGGGCTGACGCGGCACCAGTCTCGAAGAATGATCGTCGCAAGAGTTACCGACCAAACGAAAGACGAAACATGATTCCGGCAGCATGCACCTGCGCCCCGGTATCCGACGGACGCCAATGACCAATCCGACCGCCATGGACACGAGCACCGGCAGTGCTGTCGGCTCGACGGATCCGGTCCTCCCCGATCGCCGGTTAACGTTCCAGACGATCATCTTGCTTGTACGTCTGGTGCGGACTGTTCGCTGGCTTGCTGGAAGTCGGTGCGATCCTTTTTCGCAAGCATTTCTTCGATGCGGACCGGGCCATCAGGCTCAGCCACCACTTCGTATGGCTGATTCCCGTAGCCAACCTTGGCATCTTCATCGCGCTGGCGGTGGTCGGCTCCGCCGTCGTGCTGATCTGGCCTCGCCGCGGCCGCTGGCTCTGCCACTCGCACGCTCGCGGCGCTGACGGTTCTCCCGCCGCTCATGGCGGCATTTCCCAAGATTTACAGCGCGGCCTTGCTGATGGTTGCGGCCGGAATCGGCATCCGGATCGTTCCCGATCATCGAACGCAATTGCTGGCGATTGCGTCCATTCTTGCTCGCCGGATTCCTCTTGCCATTGACCGTCGTGGCTATCCTCGCCGGTTCGGTGTGGTATCGCGATCAAGCCAAACAGGTCGCTGAAAACGCCAGACCGCTCCCCGCGCCGGGCTCGCCGAACGTTCTCATGCTGGTGCTCGACACCGTCGCCGCCGGCCACGCCAGCGTGAACGGCTACAACCGAGCCACGACCAACACTCTGAGCGAACTCGCCACCCGCGGTATCCGATTCGACTGCGCCCGATCCACGTCCTCGTGGACGTTGCCGTCACATGCCAGCATGTTTACAGGCCGCTGGTATCACGAGCTGTCGCTCGGCTGGCTGACCCCGCTCGATAATAAAGAGCCCACGATCGCCGAGTTCCTCGGAAATCACGGATATGCGACCGCCGGCTTCATCGCCAATACCTGGTACTGTGGTCAGAGCTCGGGGTTGTCACGTGGCTTTACGCATTACGAAGATTACATATTCCCCAGGCTCACGGCGCTCAGGATGTGCGCGCTGGTCGGCCGCGCGACTTCGACAACTATGAAGTCGTGATCCACTTCACAAGGGACATTCTCCAGTACATCGGCTGGTTTGACGCCGTCGAATTTCATCCACGAATTGATTGCTGGCAACCGCAAAGACGCCGCCGAGGTGAACCGAGAACTTCTCGATTGGCTGGCCACACGCGACCAGCCCGACCGTCCCTTCTTCGCGTTCTTGAACTATTTCGACGCTCATTACCGCTATGTGCTCAAGCCCGGAAGGCTCCGCCGTTTCGGTGCCGAGCCCGACGACGAGTATAAACGCATACTGATAGATCACTGGGGGACGATGGACAAGGCCGGCGTGTCACCCTCTGGCGTTGCTTTCGCTTCCGATGCCTACGACGACTGTATCGCCGATCTCGACGAACAGGTCGGTAAACTGATCGACACGCTCGACCGAGCGCGGCGTTCTCGAACACACCTGGCTGATCGTCGTTTCCGACCACGGCGAAAGCTTCGGCGAGCATCCGAATATCTTCTGCCACGGTACGAGCCTGTTTGATACCGAGGTGCGCGTACCGCTGCTCATCATCCCGCCATCCGGAATGCAAGCGGCCGCGGCCGCACTGGCCGTCCGCGAACCCGTCAGTCTGCGCGACATCGCCGCGACGATCGCCGACATGGCAGGGCTGGCCACAGACGCATCATTCCCGGGCGAGTCCCTCCTGAGATTCTGGAAAAACCCGTCCCCCGCGTCAGGCGGTGCCCAGCCGCCCAAGTCTATCCGAACTCGTCCCGAACGACCCCAAGAGCCGAAACTACTGGGGCGTTCCCATACCGCTACCGCCAAGAGCTTCACTCAAGGATTCAGAATGGTCCTACCTGCGCCGCGAAGTGGAAGGCGGCGAACAACTGTATCACCTCACCGAAGACGCCCGAGAACAGCGCAACCTCGCCCAGGATCCGTCCGTCCAGGACACGCTCCGCCGACTGCGCGAACCTCGACCGATGGACCAACGGCCCTCTGCTCCCGAGCCAGTTTCCCCCCTGACCGCGACTCCGAGCCGACTCGCCAAGCGGTCGCATTTTTCAACTCTTCGTCGAGAGCCTATCTCTCAAGCGATTGAGCCCGGCACATCCCACGGCTACGGCACGACGCCCGCCCTCCGGCCCGTTCGGTCGGCTCGACCTCGAAATCGTCTACTTGCTCGATTTCGTCCCCGCTCCAGACCGGCGTTCCTACCAAGATTTCAATTGAAATCGCTCTTCCATCCGGTTAGTGTCGGCGCATTCGGTTTCGGTCGTGCAGAAACCCAGAGAATCTCACGCGATGAATTTTCATCAAACGGCCAGATGGCGTTTGACGTTTGATTCACCAGAAGGATCAGGCTTAATTGCGTTCGGAACTCTCTGAACGGGCTCTCCCTGAAAGATGCTGGCGCGATGAACGCACCGCAAGTGACGAGCCCTGCATACTTGAGCTTTTCGCGAATTCTAAATGAGAACATCAAACTTCTGGCATAATCCAACGTTATTGTCTGCTTCTGAGATGCGCTGTCTAATGTCTCCGGGTTGACTGGCGGTTGGATAGTCTAACCGCTCGAATCACTCTTTTGAGAGGTCCTGCTCGTGCGAGAGGAGTCGGTTGTGCGCATTCTCTGTTCGCGTTGCGGTGTGCTATTCGCCTTTGGATTAATGTCGGTATGCTTGTGCGGCCTGAGCGGATGTGATTCGAAGCCGGCCGACGGCATGCTCGCGGAGCCACCGCATCTGAATGCGGAAGAGAAAGCAGAAGTCCAATCCCAGTACAAGAAGCGAAGGTTAGACGTGAAAGACTCCAAGTCTTCCAAGAAAGGCAAAACTGCTCGCAACAATCCGTAGAACCAGGTTCAGGGCCTTGTCCTGCCGGTTGATAGCTCGCTGAGAACAGCGGAGTTCTTGGGCGATCGATGACTACTGGGCGCAGGCGATTGAAACGAATCGCTAGCCATGTGTCGCTACCTCGGCCATCCTGCTCTGATTCAACCGGCAAAGAAATCGGCGATCTTCCACGATCCGCCCGTCAAGTCAGGCTCAAGGATTGTTCGCAACCAGGTTATCCGGCAAAGAGTGTGTGTGCTGATATCACGATCCCTCCACACGAAAGGCTTGCCCATGTTTGGCCGTTGTAAAAAAGGATTTACCCTGATCGAGCTGCTGGTGGTCATCGCCATCATCGCAGTGTTGATCGCACTTTTGCTTCCCGCCGTGCAATCAGCGCGCGAAGCAGCGAGGCGTATTCAGTGCACGAATAATCTCAAACAGATCGGGTTGGCCCTGCACAATTACCACTCCGGAAACAACTCGTTTCCGATGGGTGCAAGTGCTCAAATGGATCCGACCGCTAACGGCCCCGGGACAGCGTCCGGGCCTTACGAGTGGGAAAACTACAGCAGCTTCGCGATGATGCTCTCCTACCTGGAGCAAGCGACGGTCTTCAATTCCATGAACCTTTCGATCTGCCCCGACACCGGTTTCGGTGCTGGGCAGCCTCAGAACACCACGGCTTACAATACCAAGCTGAATGCATTCCTCTGCCCGTCCGATCCGTACTCGGGCATCACGAACCTGTGCAATTACGCAGGTTCGATAGGTACCACGACTTACAGCCCGGAATTCCAGGTCAGCAATGCAGCCATCAAAGGTGCCGGAGATACGACTGGTATCTTCACCATGTGGAAGTCATACGGCATTCAGAACGTGACCGACGGTACAAGCAACACGCTGGGTTTCGCGGAGGCTCTCGTCGGTAATTATGCGGGGGGCACGGGCTACGGGCAGCGGCACTCGGCGTACAGCGGTAATATCATGTATCGCGGGAACATTGTTGACACTCCATCAAGCTTTGTCGCATCCAGCGGTGGAGGTAACTCGACTGGTCGCGTTTATGACGTGAGCGCGGTGCCGAATGCGCAGCGGCTCGTGGCGAGTGACATCGCGGCCATTTCCCAGATGATGATCAATTATCAGACAGTCTTGAGCAATCCGAACAAGGTCGTCGGCTATCGTGGCTACAGGTGGATTATCGGCATCACCGGAGCCACGTTATTCAACTCGGTTCAGACGCCGAATGAATCGATTTTCAACGGGTCTCGGACAGGTCCTGGCAGCTATAGTGGTAGCGTGAGTAACAACACCGACTCGTCCTGGTCAATGCCCGCGACGAGCAACCACCCCGGCGGAGTGAACGTGACCATGGCCGATGGCCACGTCCAGTTCATCAAGAACTCGATCAGCCGCCCAATCTGGTGGGCGCTTTCCACAAAGGCTAATGGCGAAGTGATCAGCTCGGATTCTTACTGATCAAAACTCGGATTCTTACTGATCAGAATCTGCTCACCCGATTGCGGTGTCGTTAGCAAGACGGGCTGGAGACGATCTCCGGCCTGTCTTTTTTTTCGGCTCCTGGATCGCGACAATCACGGTACCAATCGCGACCAATACGCTCAGGAGTGCGGCGGCGGCCAGCCGCGTACCAGCCTCTTCCGACAGTGGTCTCTCGGTGTGGGCGAGCGGAAGGAAGGCGCCACAGATGTCGAATAAGACGCCGCCAGAGCCTCCACTGGTGATCCCGCCGATCAAAGAGCCTGTAAGCGCTTTTTTGGTTCCGAGGCCAATGCCAAAGGCGATACCCGCCGCCGCTCCGGTGGCGGACCAGATCCCGGCGTGAATGAGCACCGACAGCGTGACATCGGCCGTATCGAGGCGATTAAGATATAACGGCGTTAATACGTAAGCACTCGCGGCGCCGAACACGCCACCGAGGGCAATGCCCGCCAGGCCGGCAGGCAATATCCGATGAAGTGAAGGTCGTCGCGGCAAACAGCCCGCGCTGATCGCAAGGCTGAGCGACAACATGGCACCCAGCAGCGCGTACGCGACGGCCGCGTTCTGAGCCGCATTTCCGACCACGAGGCGACGGCCCTCGAAAGCGCCCCGAACCCTCGCACCTTGCTCGACAACTTCGAGAATTCGGAAGCGGTCCGCGAGCGTGGACGCGATCCATGCGCCTGCCAGCGCGAGCAGAACGCCGACCACGAGCGTTCTTCCAACAGCCGCTGCACTCGGCGCAACCGTGTCCGACGAATCGGGTGCGGCCAGTGTTTGAGCGGGCTCTTCTCGGGCATTTTCTTTTGTCTCAAAGTCGCTCATTGATGGGTCCTTTGATTTCGTGCGAATTGGATTGAATATCCGTGGAAATTGAATATGCCTTCACGCTTGGGCCGCGGCCCATCTGACACTATTGCTGGCCAGACGTTATTTCAAGTAGGCCGGCTCTCCGTCGGATGAGTCAGCCGGAACAACGCTTCTTGCGACTCGGAATCGAGCGGGTTGGCGCTGATCGCCAGTTTGTACCAGGCGCGGGCCTCGGCATTGAGCTGGAGGGCCGCGCAGGCCGCCCCGAGCTGGCGCAACAGGCTGGTGTCAGTCCGCGCACCCCGTACGGTCGCACGCTGGATCAGCGAGTTGAACCGGTCGAGGTTAGCGGCCGTCTGGCGGTAGGGAAGAGCGGCGTTGGGGTCGCCCGATACCTCGAGTGCCGTCGCCAGGCCGAAGATCGTTTCGCGATTGAGCGGGTCGGCTGCGAATGCGACTTTGAAGTAAGCGACCGCCGACTTCGCGTCGCCCTGCGCCAGCGCCAGCCGGCCGCGCTGTCGCGCGAGGAGCGGATCATCCTTTGGTCCATTCGCCAGCAACCGCTCGGCTCTTTCCACGGCTTGCCGATCGAGCGCGATGCGGGCCAGGAGGTCGATCACCTCGGGTTCTCCCGCCGGGAGTCCGGCCAGCATCTTCTCAGCGTCGTCCGTGCGGCCCATTCTCCGGTAGTTTTCCGCCAGGGCCAGCCGCGACCAGCGGTCGTGTGGATCGGCTTCGACATAGCGCGAGAGCCCTTCGATCACCTTGCCCGGATCCCACGAGTTACCGCGCAACAGACCCCAATGAAAGGCATTGTCGAACGAGAGGTCCGTCAGCGTCGACAGAACGGTGAACTCGGCATTCGAGCTCGGCGCGGCGGAGAAGAGTCGCGTAAATGTAAATCAGCTCGCGGTGCGCCTGCACGAGCCGGGGATCAAGTCTTGTCGCCGCAACGAGCCACTCCTCCGCATACCGGACGCGGGACCGCCTCAGCTCGGTCTGACCGGCCAGAAGCCGCGCCTGCGCGGCCAGGCCGTGGTCGTCGGGCACCCGCGAGAGAAAAGCAATGGCCGCATCGGCCTCATGCCGGGCGACGGCGAGCTGGCCGCGGAGATACCAGTCCGAAGCGTTCGGTTTCCGTAACCGGATGAGCTGCGCGACGGCCGAGTCAACCGCGTCGAATTTCCCCGCTTCCACGTTCGCCTCGGCCTCTTTCCAGATCGCCTCAGGATCGCTCGTGCCGGATCTCAGAGCCCGCAGGCCACCATAGCCCACGGCCGCGGCCAGCACGCACAGACTCAATCGCCAGACCCAGTCGTGCGCGTCACGAATTCTCAGTACGCGTTTGCCGGTGTCGCCGTCGCGAGTTTTCTTCGACGTTTCGGGTGTGGATTCTGACGCCATGAGTGGATCTGCAAGCCGCGAGCCGACCACGATGACGACGAGCCAGACGGCCTCGGATCTGCTTGTGTCAAGGCGCCCTCGTCCCATCATCAAGACTGTTTCATTCTCCCCAGGAGAGCGAGACTCTGTCGAGCCTCATCTCTCTCCGGAAGGGCGAGACTCAGTCGAGCTGACGAGGCACTCGGCTCGCGGGACGCTCACCCTCTCAGGATGCCTTTGGGAGAGCCAGGCTCTGTCGAGCTGACGAAGCACTCGGCTCGCGGGACACTCGCCCTCCCGGGATGCCTTTGGGAGAGCGAGACTCAGTCGAGCTGACGAAGCACTCGGCTCGCGGGACGCTCGCCCTCCCGGGATGCCTTTGGGAGAGCGAGACTCAGTCGAGCTGACGAAGCACTCGGCTCGCGGGACGCTCGCCCCTCCCAGGATGCCTTTGGGAGGGCGAGACTCAGTCGGGCCTCTTCTGTTTGCTCAACTCGACAGGGTCGCGCCGGCACGACATGGTTTGCACTTCGCGAAAATGAGAGATGAGCAAGGATAAACGAGTCTCCGCTCATCACGGCGCAGTGATGCGCGTAGCGCGCACACACAGCCCGGCGCCCAAAAATGCCCCGGGAAGACCGGAAGTTTCTTCATCTCTTTATGCCGCTTCGGGTTCCGTTTGGGCGCCTGCATAATCGGAAGTTCGAAACATCGCTATAACTCGATGCGGATCATCGACTTCCACCTGGGCGCCTGAGTAACCCGCATGATCAAACCTTTTGCCATATCTCTCAGAGCATCATCATTTTACGCTTGGGCGCCTGAATAACCGGCACAGTTTAACACTCTAACACATATTCAATCCACAGAATGAGTTACGCTTGGCGCCTGAATAACCGGCACAGTTTAACACTCTAACGTATATTCAACCCGCAAAATGAGTTACGCTTGGGCGCCTGAGTTATCCGCACAAAGCGGCGCGTGGCGGAATGTGACCATCCGCCGCTTCGCGGAATCAGGTGAAACCATGCGGAGTTCAGGCTTGGTTGCGTGTTCTTCCGATAAACTGGTCTCGGCCGGTCAGTGTGACTGAAATGAGAAGTGGCATTGGGCAGGTTGGAATCAGTCCGTTTCTTGACAGAGTCCAAAATCTTGGTTACGCTGCTCTCATGAACGACGATCCTGCGAAGATCCTTCAGAAACAAGGCGTTCAGGTGACGGCGCAGCGATTGGCTGTTCTCCGGGCGGTCGCTGGGCGGCCCCATTGTACGGCGGACGACGTTGCCCGCGACGTTCGCAGGGAAATCGGCGCCATCTCGCGGCAGGCGGTGTACGACGCGCTGGGAATCCTGGCCGAGAAAGGCATCATCCGGCGGATTCAGCCCGCGGGATCGCCGGCCCTTTACGAAGATCGGGTTGGCGACAACCACCACCATTTGATTTGTCGCCATTGCGGAAAAACGGTCGACGTCGACTGCGCCGTCGGCAACACTCCGTGCCTGACCGCGGCCGACGGCTCGGGTTATCAGATCGATGAAGCGGAGGTGATCTACTGGGGCGTGTGTCCGGAGTGTCTCGCCCCAAACCAGGGACCGACCCGAGACTGAGCATCAACAAATCGAAATCTCGGAATCATACGACCACTTATCAAATCAAATACAAGGAGTGCACCGATGTCGACCGAAGCCAGATGCCCCTTCCGCCACGCCGCTGGTGGCGGCACGTCGAACCAAGACTGGTGGCCGAACGAGCTCAAGCTCGAACTGCTGCATCAGCATTCCTCCAGGTCCAACCCGATGGACGCAGACTTCAATTACGCGGAGGAATTCAAGAGTCTCGATCTGGCGGCCGTGAAGAAAGATCTCGCGGCGCTCATGACCGACTCGCAGGATTGGTGGCCGGCCGACTTCGGCCACTACGGGCCGTTGTTCATTCGTATGGCCTGGCACAGCGCCGGCACTTATCGCACGGGTGACGGCCGCGGCGGGGCGGGCAGGGGGCAGCAGCGTTTCGCGCCGCTCAACAGTTGGCCAGACAACGTCAGTCTGGACAAGGCGTGCCGGCTCCTCTGGCCGATCAAGCAGAAGTACGGCCGCAAGATTTCGTGGGCCGACCTGATGATCTTGACCGGCAACGTCGCTCTCGAAACGATGGGACTCAAGACATTCGGCTTCGCAGGCGGTCGCGAGGACGTGTGGGAGCCGGACCAGGACGTCTACTGGGGTGCCGAAACCACCTGGCTCGGCGGCGACATTCGCTACAAGCACGGTTCAGAAGGGGTCGGCAAGAACGGCAGCGTGCTCGTGTCCGACGACGATGCCGATGGCGACAGACATAGCCGCAACCTCGAGAATCCGCTGGCCGCCGTGCAGATGGGCCTGATCTACGTCAACCCCGAAGGACCGGACGGCAATCCCGACCCGCTCGCCGCGGCCACAGACATCCGCGAGACGTTCGGCCGCATGGCCATGGATGACGAGGAAACCGTGGCCCTGATCGCCGGCGGCCATACCTTTGGCAAGACACATGGCGCCGCCGATTCATCCCACGTGTCGCTCGAACCCGAAGCGGCTGGTCTGGAGGAGCAGGGTCTCGGTTGGAAAAACAGCTTCGGCAGTGGCAAGGGCGGCGACACGATCACCAGCGGCCTGGAAGTCACCTGGACGACCACTCCCACAAAATGGGGTAACGGCTACTTCGAGAGCCTTTTCGGCTTCGACTGGGAGCTCACGAAGAGCCCGGGCGGCGCCCATCAATGGAAACCCAAGGGCGGCGCCGGCGCGGGCACCGTGCCGCACGCGCACGACGCCTCGAAGCGGATCGCGCCGTCCATGCTCACCACCGACATCGCCATGCGGCTCGACCCGGCCTACGAGACAGTCTCGCGGCGCTTCATGGCGAACCCGGAGCTGTTCGCCGATGCGTTCGCCCGCGCCTGGTTCAAGCTGACTCACCGCGACATGGGTCCCCGCGCACGTTATCTCGGCGCCGAGGTTCCCTCGCAAGAGCTCGTCTGGCAGGATCCCATTCCCGCCGTGAACCACCCGTTGGTTGACGCACAAGACATTGCGTCACTCAAGGGCAAGATCCTGGCTTCCGGTCTGCCCGTGTCTGACCTGGTTTCCACGGCCTGGGCCTCGGCGTCGACGTTCCGCGGCTCCGACAAGCGCGGCGGTGCCAACGGGGCCCGCATTCGGCTGGCGCCGCAGAAGGACTGGGAGGTCAACCAGCCCGCCCAACTGGCGAAGGTGCTCACGACCCTGGAGGCAATTGGAAGCGCATTCAACGGCGCCCAGACTGGCGGCAAGAAAGTCTCTCTGGCTGATCTGATCGTTCTGGCCGGCTGCGCTGGCGTCGAGCAGGCTGCAAAAAATGCCGGCCACGACGTCACGGTTCCCTTCACGCCGGGACGCATGGACGCCTCGGAGGAGCAAACCGACGCGGTCTCCTTCGCAGTGCTCGAACCGGCCGCGGATGGCTTCCGCAACTACCTCAAGAGAAAGTACAGCGTGCCAGCCGAAGCCCTGCTGATCGATAAGGCACAATTACTGACCCTGACCGCGCCCGAAATGACGGTGCTCGTGGGCGGCCTGCGCGTCTTGAATACCAATTTCGACAAGGCCCGGCACGGTGTCTTTACCAGGCGAGCGGAGGCACTGACCAACGATTTCTTCGTGAACCTGCTCGACATGAGCACCGAGTGGAAGCCGGTCTCGCAAGCCGCCGATCTGTTTGAAGGCCACGATCGCAAGACGGGTGAGCTCAAGTGGACCGGCACGCGAATCGACCTGATCTTCGGCTCGAACTCTCAACTTCGCGCCCTGGCGGAAGTCTACGCGAGTTCTGACGCTGAGAAGAAGTTCGTCGCTGACTTCGTCGCGGCCTGGGATAAAGTGATGAATCTCGATCGCTTTGACATCGCTTGATGGCGCATTAAAGTGTCAAGAACCAAATAAGTCAAGCCGTTTGCGACGGCCAGGCTTTCATCACGGAATGAGCAGTTGATCATTTGGACAGAAGACCACGGTGAGATCGCCGCAAACTCGGCTCGTGGATTCGGTCTTTGTTTCCTCTCAAGTGCTCGACTGCTCTTTTTTTCGCCCCGGGCGAAAAATCGACCTCGGCGATGCGCGACTTACCTGCTGATCGTGCGCCAGTTTGCGTAATACAACCATATCTAGCAGCGAGAACGTCGTGAGACGGCTCGTCGGCTTTGCGATGAGTGCGCGTGCAGCGACACCGCAGTGTCTCGGAACGGGTGTTCACCGCCACTGGTTCAGAACATGAATCCGATCCCGAATCGGAACTCCAGAAGTTTCCAGTTTCGAAAGGGCCGTCGATATTCCTCGATCGGTCAGGTTGTGGCGCGGGTCGTTGTCGAACCGGACGATCAGAATCCCGGCGTGACGGCCGGCGGCCGCCATCACCAGGTCGTGCAGGTCTTCGAAATCCTCCGAATCCTGAGTCAGAACGGGGAGGGCCGGGGCGATCGAGAAGGTCAGCACCCTCGCATCCGTGACCGACAGCAATCCAACATCGCTGGCCAGGACCGGATCGTGCCCTTGCGCCCGCAGTCTCGAAGCGAGACGTGAACTATTCAAATTCTCATCGATCAGAAATCTCATTCCGACGCTGGCCCAAGTAGGCCTCGGCGCGAAGCCTTGCCGCCTCCTCGTCGCGCTCTCGCTCAATCAACGACCGATTCTGGGCGACATAGTCGAGAGCCTCGTGAACAGCCTCCACGGAAACGTCGTACTCCGCGGCGAATTCCTCGGGAGTGAACGGATCGGGACCATGGATGGCCTGATCGACCACCGCCGCGCGGATGCGTCGACCCCTGAGGAAGAACTGCCGGTAATTGGAGCCTGGGCGCGGCTCCAGGTGCTGATACTGTGTTTCAAACTTGGCGACCATGGCACCTCCTCTGGCGTTGAATAACATCATATGTCCGAGGCGGCCGCGAGTGAAACGTCGTTTCCACGCGAAGGACTGCCTGGGCTCGAATCCGCCGTGGCGATCGTCGAGTCCATTTGATCAGGCCGCCGATCATTCTGGCCGTGACGTCGAGCTGGTCCTTGCGAGAAGTTGAACAGGAAAACACAGGTGAGACCGCTCCGAACCCGGCTCACGCATCGGGTCTTTGGTCCTTTTACCTGCTCAAGTGTTCCCCCTCTGACCCGCTCTGATTTTTCGCCGCCAGCGAGGAGACTTGCTTCACGGACGTTTTCCACTCGATCGCTGGAACTCGTCGAGCAAGGTCTTGAATGCCTCGTTCTTGCGAATCGGCTCGAGGTCGGTGTCGACCTTGAGGCTCTCGACGTCGGCCCAGCCTCTTTCCTTGGCCTTGCGCAGGCAATCGATGGCGGCATCCGTGTACCGCTTGACCAGCGCCGTGTCGCGGCCGTCGGCGAGGACGCCCGCGGCCAGGGCGAAGCCGCAGGCGGCCTGGACGTAGATGCCCTCGTCCTTGGGCGGCGTGGCCACGAGCGCCGCGGCGATCGTGGCGGCCCCGGCATGATCGCCGCAGCGGGCCAGGGCGAGCATCAGTTCGGCCCTCGGCAACTTCGCCGTGGGCTCGGTGTCCAGCTCTTTGAAAATTTTCAGACATTCGTGATAGCCCGCGTCGGCTCCATCCTTGTCGCCCGCGTGCAGGGCGCACGTCGCTTCGTAATAGAGCGTCAGTCCGAGCGAGCGTTTGTTCGCGAAGTCGGCCGGGTCGAGCATCGCCCGCTTTCTGTACACGTCGAGCGCCTTGCGATGAAACTCGCGCGCGGCTTTGGGGTCCTTACCCTGGGGAAAGCGCATCGTCCCTTGATGATTGTACGACAGGCCAAGATCATTCTGGGCCGGCCAGTAGTTGGGCTTTTCCGCCGCCATCTGCTCGCGGATCGACGACGCTCGGTCGTGAAGCTTCCGGCCCTCGACGAGATCGCCCATCCGCACGGTCAGTGTCGCCAGTTCCGTGTAGTGGCCCGAGAGCTCGCGGCGGCTTTCCCAGTCCTTGGCCTTGGCCGGCGAGAACGACTCGCGCACTGCGCTCTCTTCGAGATACAGCTCGCGTGCCTCCTTGAGATGACCGAGCGCCGTTTCCGCGCCCGCGAGTTTACCCAGCGAATTGGCCAGCTCACCCTTGTAACCGTCGTCGTTGGGCTTCTTGTCGCGGCAGGCCCGGCTGATCTCGACGGCTTTGCGAAAGTATTTTTGAGCCCCGTCGGTATCACCAATTCCCTGCATGGAGACATTGCCCAGCTCGCGCTGGGTCTTGAGCAGATTGACCTGCCTGTCCAGATCGTTGGGGTCGGCCGCGGCGAGCCTGGCGATGATTTCCTCGGCCTGCCGGAATTCCCCCAATGCATCGGCGAACTTGTTATGCGATAAGCTCACCAGGGCCTGCGCCTGGTACGCCCTGGCGAGCGACCGCAAGTTCTTCTCCTCGTCCTTCGGGTCCCAGTCGACGGTCTGGCGCAGCTCGGTCATCGTCTTGGCCGCGGCCGCGAGTCGCGCGATCGTCTTGTCGAGCGTCTGCTCGCGCACATTCTGGATCGCGGGCACATCGCGCAGCGTGCGTGTGAACAGCAAGATCAGGCTGACGTCGGCTTCCACCGCGATCCGGTTCTGTTCGTTGGCCGCCCGCGCGGCGGTGACGGCGAGCGCTTGCTTGTTCTCCGCTTCCTGGCGTCTCTCCTCGGCCACGGTTCTGGCCTCGTTGAGGTTCACAGCGGCGATCGCCGAGCCGGCCGTGACGATCACGAGCAAGAGCGCGACGGCGGCGCTCAACGCCGCGACCCTGCGATTGCGCTGGCACCACCGCCACAACCGCTCGGTGCCCGAAACCGGCCGCGCCAGGATCGTCTCTCCCGCCCGGAACCGCCGCAAGTCTTCGGCGAGGGCAAGCACGCTGGGATAACGCCGCGAAATGTCTTTTTCGAGACATTTCAGACAGATCGTCTCGAGGTCTGCGCGGCGTCTTCGGCTGGAGCTGAGACGGCGCCACCGGCTCCTTGTGCCTGACCATGTCGAGCGTTTCGATGACCGAGGCTGCCTGGAACGGTGGCCGGCCCGTGAGCAGCTCGTAGAGGATCGCACCCAATGAATACTGGTCGGCCGCCGGCCCGACAGCCTGCACCTCGCCGCGGGCCTGTTCGGGAGCCATGTAGCTGGGCGTGCCCAGGATCGAGCCGCTGCGGGTCTGGCCCGAGTCGTCCTCCAGCCGCTTCACCAGTCCGAAGTCGGTGATCTTCAACGTGCCATCGCCGGCGAGCAGGACATTGGCCGGCTTGAGGTCGCGATGGACCACCTTGTGCTGGTGCGCAACATGCATGGCGTTGGCCAGAACCTCGGCGATCCGGGCGGCCTCATCGACGGCCTGGGGCTTGCCGCCGATCTTGCTGGCGAGGCTGCCGCCGGAAAGGTATTCGAGCGACAGATAAGGGAGGCCGTCTTGCTCGCCAATCTCGAAGATCTTGACGATGTTCGAGTGTTCGATCGCGGCGACCGCCTTCGCTTCTGTCTCGAAGCGAACCAGGTCGTCGGGCCGGGCGCCGGCGCCGGCCCGGATCATCTTCAGAGCGACAAATCGGTCGAGCCGCTCCTGGCGTGCCTTGTAGACGATTCCCATTCCGCCCGAGCCGAGCACCTCGAGAATCTCGTAGCCGGCGATCCGCGGCCGCGCGCCGACCGCGCCATTTGTCGTCAGGGGCGCTGTACGCCCGGGATCATCGGGTAGCTGATGGGTCTCGTCAGGAAAAGTCGTTTCGAGTGCCGCGGCCGAGAGACTTGCGGACATCTCGTGGTCGCCGAGCTGATCCAGCCGCTGCCGGGCCGAGGGGGTCGCGATCAGAGTCGCCAGGCCCCTGATGGCGTCGCCGCCCTCGCGCGCGAGGTATTCGCTGGAAAGCGCCTCGACTAAGTGGCGCTGCGCGGGGTGAGGGCGCCCTGAGAGACAAGCAGCTCGGCCAGCGACCGTGTCGGTTGGCCGGCCCGGCTCCGCAGCGCGCCGGGAATGATCGCCGGCGCGACCAGGTGGTTGTTGACGGCAATCACGCCGAAAAGCAAATCGCCAGATGCGTCACCAAGACGATTCATGGTCTCTCCCGATCTGTTCCCGCCCAGCGGCCGCTCGCCGACCTTTCGCGGGCGGTCCGGTCGACGTTCAAGGCTCGTCGAGTGTGACCTTCGACACCTCGAACGAAGAGGCGTTTAATCGATGACCAGGTTCTTCTCGTCTTCTTCGAGAACCAGCAATATCCTTAAAGCTAACCTCAATGTCCGTGCCAAGTCCACTGGGCTGTCGCCCGCAGAAGCCTCTCCCAACCGCGCAATGAACGAGACCGCATGCCATAGTTTGCACGAAATTCACGGGCGGCCTTCCCCCGAAAAGTCCGACCTTCCCGTCGCTTCTTTCAAAGGTCGTACCCGTTTCCCACTCGAATTCAGGACGACTCGGTGCTTGTCAACGTGCCGAGCATCCTCGCGTTCTTTGTCGTTCTTGTTTGTGCGCCTTCGATCTGATTATTTCTTTTTGCACAAAAAACGATGGAATTCGTTTCTGAGGTTGATTATCTTCGGCGGGTGCGAGGGCGGGACGAACCGCTTGATTTTGAGCGCCGAGGTGATGGTAACCTCATCGGCGGAAACAAGAATAGGGGAGTTTCTCCGGCAGCGGCCTCTCAAGTCGAATGAAAAGGTACTTGTTAATTCACGCGGGTGCTCATTGCATGAGCATCGGTTGTGCTGGACTGTCGTCGGCTGTTAGCGCAGCCAATTTCTCCGGCCGCGAATCGCCGGCCGAACTCGATTCAAAAAATCAACACAGAAGGTAATGACAGCGCGAGCACGACAGATCCTGAAGTCGCGTCAGTCGTTGTGAAGATCCGGTCGGCGTCGCCATTTTCCGGATTCGTTGATTTTCGCCCTCCAATCGCGCAAGTAGTGTCAATCGTTTTCGTATTTGTATTAGACGGGCGATTTTCGGCCGGCGCTAGCCGCTGCGCGCGGGCAGACCAGAGCCCGCTGGTGATTGACGTGCGATGGGCCGCGCCGCGCCGATTTGCAAACGGAATCCGTGAGCTCGAAGGTCGATCGCCGAGCACGGCGTCGTGATCGAAGCCTTGAATGCCTTGAGTCCGCCAGCTTCTTAGAGGTGCAACTGATGAGGCGCAATCGAGCGCAGGAACCGACCGCTCGGTCGCGCGGTGCGTCGCACGCACACCCCCGCGTTGCGAATCTGCCGCGGGGCCAGTGTCGGCAGCGAAGCCAATATAAGCGTCATCGGCATGCTGCTCGATCCGGCGCGAATCATGATGGACAACCTGAAAACACATCAAAAAGGTGCGCTCGACGAGACGATCGAGCCGGAGAACGCGCGATCGCTGGTGCGGCTTATCGAGTTTTGCCGCACGCCGACGCATGGCGGTTGGTTACCTATCGCGGAGAGTTCGCCGGGCCGTACGCCGGGCGCCTGGCCCGCCAGGAGCAGCGCAGCCACGCCAGGACCTGCCTCGCCGGGCTTGCCTCCGGCCCGGGCCGGATGGACCCCAAATCGATCGCCTGCCGCCGCGACCTCGCGCGCACTGGCCACGCTACACCGGGCCTCGGCCCGGAACTGATCATCACCATCGCCCACTGAGCATTCATCCGGGCTTGACGAAGCCCGCGTCCGACACCAGCGGAGCCCGCCATGAGACAAGAGCCCGACCGACCCGACCCCTCCCTTCGCCCCTCGCCTACCGAAACCGAACCGCCGGCTGAATCGGCCGCGGCCTCCAGGAAGTCGAGGCGCCGTTGGCGGCGGGTTCGCCCCGCGGTACTCACACTCGAATCGCTCGAGCGGAAGATGCTGCTGAGCAGCCTCCCCACGGTTGCCACCGGCGCCGCCAGCCCGATCACACTGACCGGCGCGACGCTCAATGCCACGGTCAACCCGAACGGCTCGACCACCACCGCGCTGTTCCAGTACTCCACCAGTCCCCTCTTCACGCCCACCGTCATCTCCACCGTCGGCTCGGGGTACAACCAACCGGTCGGCGTGGCGGTCGACGCGTTCGGCGACGTCTTCGTCTCCGACATCGGCACCAACAGTGTCTACGAGGTGCCGGCGGGCGGCGCCATCAAGACCATCGGCTCCGGGTTCCTCACGCCGCGCGGCGTGGCGGTGGACACGTCCGGCGACGTGTTCGTCGCCGACTACGGCAACAACGCCGTCAAGGAGGTCTTGCCCAACAACACCATCAAGACCATCGGCTCCGGATTCAGCGGCCCGTACGGCGTGGCGGTGGACACGTCTGGCGACGTGTACGTCGCCGACTACGGCAACAACGCCGTCAAGGAGGTGCTTACCAACAACAGCGTCAAGACCATTGGCTCGGCGATCACCCAGCCACGTGGCGTGGCGGTCGACGCGACCGGCGACGTCTTCGTCGCAACCTACGTCAACAGCGCTGTCTACGAGGTGCCGTCCGGCAGCAGCACGCTCAACACCATTGGCTCCGGGTTCAACGAGCCGCGTGGCGTGGCGGTGGACGCGACCGGCGACGTCTTCGTCGCCGACTCCGGCAACAACGCCGTCTACCAGGTGCTGCCAAGCGGCACGATCAACACGATCGCCTCCGGGTTCAGCTTCGCGGCCGGCGTGGCGGTGGATGCCGCCGGCGATGTCTTTGTTGCCGACCGGGACAGCGAGCGTATCGACAAGTACTGCGCCGCCGTCGGTCACCGCGACGCCCTCGCCTCTGACCGGCACGACGGCAAAGTCGGTCTCGGCCACGCTGACGGGCTTGAGTTCGCAGACCACCTACTACGACCGCGTTGTCGCCATCAATGCCGGCGGCACGGTGGCTGCGACGGCCAGCTCGTTCGACACCTTGCCCCCTCCAACGGTCGCAACCGGCGCGGCCAGCTCGATCACAAACTCGGGTGCGACGCTCAACGCCACGGTCAACCCGAAGGGCTCGACGACCACCGCGTTGTTCGAGTACTCGACCAGCTCCCTTTTCACGCCCACCGTCGAGAACAACTTCGGCTCCGGGTTCAACGGCCCACAAGGTGTGGGGGTGGACGCGGCCGGCGACGTCTTCGTCGCCGACACCCAGAACAGCCTCGTCAAGGAGGTCTTGCCTGGCGGCACGATCAAGACCATTGGCTCCGGGTTCCTCGGCCCGACAGCCGTCGCGGTGGACACCGCCGGCGACGTCTTCGTCGCCGACTACAACCACAACCTCGTCAAGGAGGTCCTGCCAGGCGGCACCATCAAAACGATCGGCTCCGGGTTCAGCGGCCCGGCCGGTGTGGCGGTGGACGCGGCCGGCGACGTCTTCGTCGCCGACTCGGGCAACAACGCCGTCAAGGAGGTCTTGCCCAACGGCGCCATCCTCACCATCGGCTCAGGGTTCAGCAGCCCGCGCCGGGTGGCGGTGAACGCCGCTGGCGACATCTTCGTCAGCGACGCGGGCCACAACGCGATCAAGGAGGTCTTGCCCGGCGGGACCATCAACACCATCGGCTCGGGGTTCAACGACCCGATCGGCGTGGCGGTCGACGCCGCCGGCGACGTCTTCGTCGGCAACCTCGGCAACAACCTCGTCCAGGAGGTCCTGACTAACAACACCATCCTCACGCTCGGCTCGGGATTCAGCGGCGAGCGGGGCGTTGCGGTAGACGCCGCCGGCGACGTCTTTGTCGCCGACTTCGGTAACAGCCGGATCGTCGAGATAGCGCCCCCGACGGTCGCGGCCACGCCCTCGCCGCTCACCGGCACGACGGCGACGGCGGTCTCGGCCCCCCTGACGGGCTTGGCACCCGGCACCACTTATTACGACCGCGTGGTCGCCACCAGCGCCGGCGGCCTCGTCGCCGACACTTCGACCGGCTCGTTCACGACTTCGCAGGGGACGGCGACGGCGACGACCACGACCGTCGCGCCGGGTACCGCCACGGTCAGCTACGGCCAGTCGGCCACGTTCACCGCCACGGTGTCGTCGTCGGGCGGGGTGCCGCCGGACGGCTCGGTGCAGTTCCTGGTCAATGGCGTCGCCTACGGTAGCCCGGTGGCGCTGCAGCGGCGCCACGGCGCAGCTCGCGATAACCGAGCCCGTGGGCAGCTACACGATCGCGGCGCAGTACACCGGCGACGCAAACTACGCTGCCACCGTTGCGGCCGGTGAGACCACTGGCACGCTAACCGTGAATCAGGCGTCGACCGCCACCTCGGTCGTCACGCTTTCGAAGTTAATCACCGTGGCCTCGTTCGATCATACTGACGGCTCCGTCCCCGCCGGCGGCGTGATCAGCGACGCCGCTGGCAACCTGTTCGGTCCCACCGGCCAGGGCGGCCCGTCCGATGCCGGGACCGTATTCGAGGTGGCCGCGGGCAGCGGCGCCATTACCACTCTCGCTTCCTTTAACGGCACCAACGGGCAAGACCCAAACGTCAGCCTGATTGAGGACGCCAGCGGCAATCTCTTCGGCGTCACCGCTGGGGGCGGCGACGCGTCCAATGATGGGACGGTGTTCGAGGTGACCGCGGGCAGCCACGCTATCACCACCCTCGCTCTCTTCAGCGGCACCAACGGGGCGGACCCGAACGGCACTCTGATTGAGGATGCGAGCGGCAATCTCTTCGGCACCACCGAGTTAGGCGGCGCGTTTAGCGACGGGACAGTGTTTGAGGTGGCCGCGGGCAGCCACGCGATCACCACTCTCGCTTCCTTCAACGGCGCCAATGGGTTTGAACCGTTCGGCAGCCTGGTTGAGGACGGCAGCGGCAATCTCTTCGGCGCTGCGACTGATGGCGGCGCGTACGGTGATGGGGACGTGTTTGAGGTGGCCGCGGGCAGCAATGCCATCACCACGCTTGCTTCCTTCAACGGCGCCAACGGGCAATGGCCGCAGGGCGGCCTGATCATGGACGGCAGCGGCAATCTCTTCGGCACCACCTACACGGGCGGCGCGAACTCTGACGGGACCGTGTTCGAGGTATCCGCGGTCAACCATGCCATCACCACCCTCGCTTCCTTCAACGGCGCCAACGGCAAGTCCCCGTTGTGCAGACTGGTTGAGGATGGCAGCGGCGACCTCTTCGGCGATGCGATTCTCGGCGGCGCATACGGGGACGGGACCCTGTTCGAGGTGGCCGCGGGCAGCGGTGCCATCACCGCGCTCATTTCCTTCAACGGCGCCAACGGGCAATCGCCGGAGGGCGACCTGGTTGACGTCGGCGGCAATCTCTACGGCACAGCAGCTCTCGGAGGAGCAAACAGCGACGGCACTGTCTTCGAATATCAAATTGGGGCGTCGACGGCCACGGTCAGCTACGGCCAGTCGGCCACGTTCACCGCCACGGTGTCGTCGTCGGCCGGTGTACCGCCCGACGGCTCGGTGCAGTTCCTGGTCAATGGCACGGCCTACGGCAGCCCGGTGGCACTCAGCGGCGCGACGGCGCAGCTCGCGATTTCAGAGCCGGTGGGCAGCTTCACGATCGGGGCCGAGTACACCGGCGACGCCAACTACGCTGCCACCGTTGCGGCCGGTGAGACCACTGGCACGCTGACCGTGAATCAGGCGTCGACCGGCACCGCGGTCACGCTTTCGAACCTGATCAACCTGGCCTCGTTCGATTACACTGACGGCTCCTTCGCCACCGGCGGTGTGATCAGCGACGCCGCCGGCAATCTGTTCGGCACCACCAGCCAGGGCGGGACGTACGGTGACGGGACCGTATTCGAGGTGGCCGCGGGCAGCGGCGCCATCACGATCCTCGCTACATTCAACGGCACCAACGGGCAAGGCCCACGCGCCGGCCTGCTTCTCGACGCCAGCGGCAACCTTTTCGGCACCGCCTATGGGGGCGGTAGCGCGTCGGACGGGACGGTGTTCGAGGTGGCCGCGGGCAGCCATGCCATTACCACCCTCGCGACATTCAACGGCAGCAACGGGGCCAACCCGAACGTCACCCTGATTGAGGATAGCAGCGGCAATCTCTTCGGCACCACCCAGTACGGCGGCGCGTCCAGTGACGGGGCCGTGTTCGAGGTGGTCAAGGGGAGCGGCGTCGCCACCGCTCTCGCTTCCTTCAACGGCGGCAACGGATTTGAACCGGTCACCAGCCTGGTCGAAGATGGCAGCGGCAATCTCTTCGGCACGGCGACCGATGGCGGCGCGTCCGGGGACGGGACCGTGTTCGAGGTGGCCGCGGGCAGCCACGCCATCACGACCCTCGCATCCTTCAACGGCACCAACGGGCAATGGCCCGAGGGGGGCCTGATGATGGATGCCAGCGGCACTATCTTTGGCACCACCTACGCGGGCGGGGCGTACTCTGACGGGACCGTGTTCAAGCTGGCCGCGGGGAGCCATGCCTTGACCACCCTCGCGTCGTTCAACGGCACCAATGGGGAAAACCCGATTTGCAGACTGGTTGAGGACGGCAGCGGCAATCTCTTCGGCGATGCGACTGAGGGCGGCGCGTTCAGCGACGGAACCGTGTTCGAGCTGGCCGCGGGCAGCAGTACCATCACGGCCCTCGCTTCCTTCAACACGGCCACGACCGGGGGATCGCCATGGGGCGACCTGGCTGAGTATGGCGGCAATCTCTACGGCGCAACGGCTTTTGGAGGAGCCGACAGTGACGGCACTGTCTTCGAATATCAGATGGTGACGCCGCCGGCCACGGTCGGCTACGGCCAGTCGGTGAGTTTCACGGCCACCGTGTCGTCGCCGGCCGGCACGCCGCCGGATGGCTCGGTGCAGTTCCTGGTCAATGGCGTCGCCTACGGCAGCCCGGTGGCGCTCAGCGGCGCGACAGCGCAACTCGCAATTTTCGAGCCCGTGGGCAGCTACACGATTGCGGCGCAGTACACGGGCGACACCGACTTTGCCGCGACGTTGCCGGCCGCCGAGACCACCAGCACGCTGACTGTCAATCCAAGCGGCAGCCAAACCAGCCTCCAATCGTCGAAGAACCCGTCGAACTATGGCGATTCGGTCACGTTCACCGCATCGGTTTCGCCCACCTCCTCGACCCCTGGCCTCGCGACACCGACCGGACAGGTCGAGTTCTTCGACGGCTCGACGCTCCTGGACACCGAGACCTTGAGTGGCGGCACGGCCAGTTATACGACGTCGAGCCTGCTCGTGGGAGCCAATCAGCAGATCGAGGCCAAGTATCTCGGCGACTCCAACTACAATCCGAGCAGCCTCACAATCCCGCAGACCGTGAATACGCCGCCCCAGACCGACATCTGGACCGGGGCCTCGGCAGCCAAGGGAGGGAATGACAACTGGAGCAACCCCGGTAACTGGACCTTCGGCGCGGCCCCGACCGCCGCGGAAACGGCCTATTTCACGGCTTCTGAATCACAATACTCGACCGCGAACGTCGACACGTCTTTCTCGATCGCCGGCTTGACCATCGACAGCACCTGGGGGGGCACAGTCGGCGTGAGTGGCTCTCTGACAATCTCAGGGAACTTGATCCTGGCGAACGGCACGCTCGGCGGCAACGGGGCCGTCTCGGTCGCGGGGAGTGGCAGCCAGTTCTCAGGGGGTAATCTCGGCGGGAACGTCACAAATCTGGGCACGCTGACGGTGACAAAATCGGGCGTGACCCTCACCGGCACGCTCACGAACGCCGGTTCGATCGTCGTGGACACTGGGGTGACCATCTACCAGGGCAGCACGTCATCGGGCGCCTCGATCATCAACCAGGCCGGCGCCACCTTCGACCTTCAGGGTAACGCCTACCTCGACAACGCCTACACCAATGGCTCTGTTTATGTCGGCGCTACCTTCACCAACGCCGGCATTCTGGAGAAGTCCACCGGAACCGGCGCCGCCACGATGGGCTACGCCCTCGTTGACACCGGGCCGATCATCGTCAGCTCCGCCACGCTCGACCCCACTGGTGGCGTGACGGGCACTCAAACGACGATCACCGTCGCCCCGGGTGCCACCTACCTGATGACGGGAACCTACACCGGCTCGTTCTCCGGACTCGGG
The DNA here is from genome assembly GCA_963818265.1 of uncultured Planctomycetota bacterium. Lineage (GTDB taxonomy): Bacteria > Planctomycetota > Planctomycetia > Isosphaerales > Isosphaeraceae > CAWFRS01. The sequence continues at coordinate 496,392 of CAWFRS010000003.1, forward strand.
TGCCGGCTCGGTCCAGATCTCCGTGGTTTCGGCTGGCGCGATGGGCATGTCGCTCAACTTCACCGGCAGCACGCTCCAGTGGACCGGCGGCTCGCTGGTCGGGCCACTGACAAACCTGGGCACGCTGACAGCCACCACGTCGGGTGTGGCGCTGGCCGGCACGCTGACCAACTCAGGCTCGATCGTCGTCGACAGCGGGGTGGTAATCTACCAGGGCGACCCGTCCTCAGGTGCCTCGATCATCAACCAGGCCGGCGCCACCTTCGACCTTCAGGGCACCGCCTACCTCGACAACGCTTACACCAACAACAGTGTCTACGTTGGCGGCATCTTCACCAACGCCGGTACGCTCGAAAAGTCCACCGGAACCGGCACCGCCACGATGGGCTATGCCTTGGACAACTCGGCCACGGTGACGGCGGCGACGGGCACGCTGGCCCTTTCGGGGGGTGGGACGTGGAGCGGAGCGACCAGCGTCGGTGGCACCGTCGCACTGACCGGCGGTACTCTCACGCTCAACGCCGGGGCGTCGGTAGCCCCGGTGCCCGGCGGATCGGGCACGCTTCAAGTGACCGGCGGCGCGCTCTCCCTGACTGGGAGCGACATGGTGACCAACGTCGTCATCGCCGGCGGAACGCTCACCGGCACCGGCACGCTCGCCGCCGGTAGCCAGGTGACCTGGAGTAGCGGAGCCATTGCTGGATCAATCACCAACGCCGGCACGCTCACGGCTACCGCCGGCGGGACCGAGACCCTCACAGGTACGCTCACCAACTCAGGCTCGATCGTCGTCGACAGCGGGGTGACAATTTACCAGAGCGACCCATCCTCAGGCGCCTCGATCATCAACCAGGCCGGCGCCACCTTCGACCTTCAGGGCACCGCCTACCTCGACAACGCTTACATCAACAACAGTGTCTATGTTGGCGGCACCTTCACCAACGTCGGTACGCTCGAAAAGTCCACCGGAACCGGCATCGCCACTCTCGGTTATGCCTTGAACAACTCGGCCACGGTGATGGCGGCGACGGGCACGCTGGCCCTTTCGGGGGGTGGGACGTGGAGCGGAGCGACCAGCGTCGGTGGCACCGTCGCGCTGGCCGGCGGTACTTTCACGCTCAACGTCGGGGCGTCGGTAGCCCCGGTGCCCGGCGGATCGGGCACGCTTCAAGTGACCGGCGGCGCCCTCTCCGTGACTGGAAGCGACACTCTGACCGCCGTCGTCATCGCCGGTGGAACGCTCACCGGTACCGGTACACTCGCCGCCGGCAGCCAGGTGATATGGAGCAGTGGGGCCATCGCTGGATCAATCACCAACGCCGGCACGCTCACGGCTACCGCCGGCGGGACCGAGACCCTCACAGGCACGCTCACCAACTCAGGCTCGATCGTCGTCGACAGCGGGGTGGTAATCTACCAGGGCGACCCGTCCTCAGGCGCCTCGATCATCAACCAGGCCGGCGCCACCTTCGACCTTCAGGGCACCGCCTACCTCGACAACGCTTACATCAACAACAGTGTCTACGTTGGCGGCACCTTCACCAACGCCGGCACGCTCGAAAAGTCCACCGGAACCGGCATCGCCACGATGGGCTATGCGCTCGTAGACAGCGGGGCCATCGCGGTCGACTCCGCCACTCTCGACCCGACCGGTGGCGTGACCGGGACCAACGCCACGATCACCGTGGCCTCGGGCGCCACCTATTTGATGACAGGCACCTATACCGGCTCGTTCTCCGGCTCGGGCGCCGGGACAGCCTCGCTGACAGGAATCACCGCCGGCAGCGGAGGCGTATCGCTCAACTTCACCGGCAGCACGCTTCAGTGGACTGGAGGCACGCTGACCGGGCCTGCGACAAACCTGGGCACGCTGACAGCCGCCACATCGGGTCTAACGCTGGCCGGCACGCTGACCAACTCAGGCTCGATCGTCGTCGACAGCGGGGTGACAATTTACCAGGGCGACCCATCCTCAGGCGCCTCGATCATCAACCAGGCCGGCGCCACCTTCGACCTTCAGGGCACCGCCTACCTCGACAACGCTTACACCAACAACAGTATCTACGTTGGCGGCACCTTCACCAACGCTGGTACGCTCGAAAACTCCACCGGAACCGGCATCGCCACTCTCGGTTATGCCTTGAACAACTCGGCCACGGTGACGGCGGCGGCGGGCACCCTGGCCCTTTCGGCGGGCGGAACGTGGAGCGGAGCGACCAGCGTCGGTGGCACCGTCGCGCTGACCGGCGGTACTCTCACGCTCAACGCCGGGGCGTCGGTAGCCCCGGTGCCCGGCGGATCGGGCACGCTTCAAGTGACCGGCGGCGCGCTCTCCCTGACTGGGAGCGACATGGTGACCAACGTCGTCATCGCCGGTGGAACGCTCACCGGCACCGGCACGCTCGCCGCCGGCAGCCAGGTGACCTGGACGAGCGGAGCCATCTCCGGATCAATCACCAACGCAGGCACGCTCACGGCTACCGCCGGCGGGACCGAGACCCTCACAGGTACGCTCACCAACTCAGGCTCGATCGTCGTCGACAGCGGGGTGACAATTTACCAGAGCGACCCATCCTCAGGCGCCTCGATCATCAACCAGGCCGGTGCCACTTTCGACCTTCAGGGCACCGCGTACCTCGACAACGCTTACACCAACAACAGTGTCTACACCGGCGGCACCTTCACCAACGTCGGCACGCTGGAAAAGTCTACCGGAACCGGTACCGCCTCTCTCGGTTATGCGCTGTCGAACACAGGAATGGTCAACGTGGAATCCGGCACGCTCTACCAGTCGGGTAGTTTCAGCAATTTCTCCGGCACCATCCTGACCGGTGGCACTTACTCCGTCTCGGGCACCGGACAGTTCGAGTTCGCCGGAGCCAACATTGTCACGAACGCCGCCACGATCGTGCTCGACGGCCCGTCTTCAGCGATCATCGACACGTCAAATGGCAACGCTCTCGCTGGGTTCACCACAAACGCGGCTGGAGGCCAGTTCACGGTCCAGGATGGCGCAAGCTTCACGACGGCCGTTGCGCTGAGCAACGCCGGCGGGATCACAGTATCGGGCGGGTCAACGTTGACCGTCTCAGGGGCATTCGGGCAGTCGGGCGGCAGCACGACCCTGGCCCAGGGCACGCTCACGTCGACGACCAGCACTGTGACCCTCACAGGCGGCCTGCTGAGCGGAACGGGGACCGTGAAAGGCAATGTCAGCAATACTGGTGCTCAGATCAGTCCCGGCACCACTAATGCAGCCGGGACGTTGACGATCCAGGGAACCTATACCCAGGGGACAGGCGGCACCCTGGATATCGCACTCGGCGGGCTCGGGGCCGGAGTTGGATACGACCAGCTTGCCGTTACGGGTACAGCCTCGCTGGGGGGGACGATCAATATCTCCACCATCAATGGGTACGTGCCGACCGTTAACACCTCGTTCCAGGTCCTGACCTTCGCCAGCAAGACAGGCAACTTCCAGACGTATAATGGTCTCTATATCGCCGGCCAGATCGGCCTGATCCCGGCCTACTCGCCATCGAGCAACCCGGTCAACCTGACGCTGACGACCTCAAACGTCGTCAACGACTGGATCAACCCGGCCGGCGGCGACTGGGATACCGCCAGCAACTGGACGTACGGCGTCCCCGTCGCCGGACAAAGCGTGGCGATCCCCTATTCCGGCATCACGGTCACTCATACGCAGGCCACCGCCGAGCCGATCATCGCCAGCCTCGACGACCTCGCCACGCTGAACATCTCGAGCGGCTCGATCGCGATTGGCGCCGGCAGCTCGACATTCGCAGGTCCCGTCACCGTAGGTGCGGCGGCGTCTCTGAGCATGGCAGCCGGTGCGCACCTTTTGGTGTCGTCGACGTTCAACGACGCGGGAGCCGTCACGTTCTCCAGCGGTGACCAGGTGACCGTCTACTATGATTGGATCTCCGTCAGCGGCAGCCTCACCACCAATAGCGCCAACTTCATCAACGGCGGCGCCGGCGCGTACATCACATTCACTTCGACCGCCACGCTCACTGGCGGCAGCAACACCTTCGGCTTGCCGATATACGTCCCCTACACCCTGGTCCCCTCGCTCGCTGGCAACACCAGCTTCGATCAGGTCTATATCGAGTCGGGCACCATTGCGAGCGGAACCCTGGCGCTCAACCTGATCGGCAGCAATCCCAGCATGACGTATCTCTTCGACAGCGGCTTCACCGTGGCCGCCGGTGGAGCGATGACGGTCGGCATGAACGTGCCGGTCTACGTCGGGTCGACGTTCAACGACGCGGGGGCCGTCACGTTCTCCAGCGGTGACAAGGTGACCGTCTACTATGATTGGATTTCCGTCAGCGGCAGCCTCACCACCAACGGCGCCAACTTCATCAACGGCGGCGAGGGAGCGTACATCACGTTCACTTCGACCGCGACCCTCACTGGCGGCAGCAACACCTTCGGCTTGCCAATCTACGTCCCCTACACCCTGGTCCCCTCGCTCGCTGGCAACACCAGCTTCGATCAGGTCTATATCGAGTCGGGCACCATTGCGAGCGGAACCCTGGCGCTCAACCTGATCGGCAGCAATCCCAGCATGACGTATCTCTTCGACAGCGGCTTCACCGTCGCCGCCGGTGGAGCGATGACGGTCGGCATGAACGTGCCGGTCTACGTCGGGTCGACGTTCAACGACGCGGGGGCCGTCACGTTCTCCAGCGGTGACCAGGTGACCGTCTACTATGATTGGATCTCGGTCAGCGGCAGCCTCACCACCAACAGCGCCAACTTCATCAACGGCGGCGAGGGAGCGTACATCACGTTCACTTCGACCGCGACCCTCACTGGCGGCAGCAACACCTTCGGCTTGCCAATCTACGTCCCCTACACCCTGGTCCCCTCGCTCGCCGGCAATACCAGCTTCGATCAGATCTATATCGAATCCGGCACGATCTCGAGCGGCACTCTGGCGCTCAACCTGATCGGCAACAATGCCAGCATGACGTACCTCTTCGACAGTGGCTTCACCGTGGCCGCCGGTGGAGCGATGACGGTCGACATGAACGTGCCGGTCTACGTCGGGTCGACGTTCAACGACGCGGGGGCCGTCACGTTCTCCAGCGGTGACAAGGTGACCGTCTACTATGATTGGATTTCCGTCAGCGGCAGCCTCACCACCAACGGCGCTAACTTCATCAACGGCGGCGAGGGAGCGTACATCACGTTCAGTCCGACCGCCACGCTCACTGGCGGCAGCAACTCGTTCGGCCTGCCGATCTATGTCCCCTACACGCTGGTCACCTCGCTCGCCGGCAACGCCAGCTTCGATCAGATCTATATCGAATCCGGCACGATCTCGAGCGGCACTCTGGCGCTCAACCTGATCGGCAACAATGCCAGCATGACGTATCTCTTCGACAGTGGCTTCACCGTCGCCGCCGGTGGAGCGATGACGGTCGGCATGAACGTGCCGGTCTACGTCGGGTCGACGTTCAACGACGCGGGGGCCGTCACGTTCTCCAGCGGTGACAAGGTGACCGTCTACTATGATTGGATTTCCGTCAGCGGCAGCCTCACCACCAACGGCGCTAACTTCATCAACGGCGGCGAGGGAGCGTACATCACGTTCAGTCCGACCGCCACGCTCACTGGCGGCAGCAACTCGTTCGGCCTGCCGATCTATGTCCCCTACATGCTGGTCACCTCGCTCGCCGGCAACGCCAGCTTCGATCAGATCTATATCGAATCCGGCACGATCTCGAGCGGCACTCTGGCGCTCAACCTGATCGGCAACAATGCCAGCATGACGTATCTCTTCGACAGTGGCTTCACCGTCGCCGCCGGTGGAGCGATGACGGTCGGCATGAACGTGCCGGTCTACGTCGGATCGACGTTCAACGACGCGGGGGCCGTCACGTTCTCCAGCGGTGACAAGGTGACCGTCTACTATGATTGGATCTCCGTCAGCGGCAGCCTCACCACCAACGGCGCTAACTTCATCAACGGCGGCGAGGGAGCGTACATCACGTTCACTTCGACCGCCACGCTCACTGGCGGCAGCAACACCTTCGGCTTGCCGATCTATGTCCCCTACACGCTGGTCACCTCGCTCGCGGGCAACACTAGCTTCGATCAGATCTATATCGAATCCGGCACGATCTCGAGCGGCACCCTGGCGCTCAACCTGATCGGCAACAATGCCAGCATGACGTATCTCTTCGACAGCGGCTTCACGGTGGCCGCCGGCGGCGCGATGGTCGTCGGTACGAACGTGCCGGTCTACGTCGGGTCGACATTCAACGACGCGGGGGCCGTCACGTTCTCCAGCGGTGACCAGGTGACCGTCTACTATGATTGGATCTCCGTCAGCGGCAGCCTGACCGCCACCGGCGCCAACTTCATCAACGGCGGTGAGGGCCCGTACATCGCGGTGAATTCTGGCGGAGATCTGACCGTCAGTGGCTCGAAGTTCGCCGTTCCGCTCACCCTGGCGTCCGGCTCGACCGACAACCTCCAGTTCGTGACCTTTAGCACGCAGCTCGCGATCAACAGCGGTGCGACAATCAACGTTTCCTCGGACGATTTCACCAGCGGGACGGTCGCCGCGTCGGGAACCGCGAGCGCAACGATCAGCCTGATCGACAACTTCTGGGGCACGATCAACCCCACGCAAATCGCGGCCAAGATCACGGATCACGCCGATAACGCGAGCCTTCCCTATGTGACGTACCAACCGTTCCTGAGCGAAGATGCCTCGGCCACGTATTCTTCCAACGCCTCCGTCGTCTACAACGCCAATGCGCAGGAAGTGGCCTTGAGCGCGACCGTCGTCGGTGCGGGCGGCCCGGTCACTGGCGGAACCGAGACCTTCACGATCCTTAGCGGCTCGACGGACGTGGGCACGCCCATCACGGAAAACGTCGCTAACGGTGCAGCCAGCGGCACGTACACAATTCCCGCGGGAACTCTCGGCGGCGTTTACACGATCCAGGCCGTTTTCAGCGGGACAAGCACCCTCACGGGTTCCTCGGATAGCAGCCATACGCTAACGATCAGTGACGCCGCCACGACGACCGCGGCCAAAAGCGCGTCGACCACCTTCAGCACTTCAAATCAGACGATATCCCTGAGCGCGACCGTGACCAGCTTGGCGGGCATTGTCAACGAAGGGACCGAGACCTTCACAATCTTGAGCGGGATGACGACCATCGGTACGCCGGCCACTGCCAATGTCTCCAACGGGGCCGTCACCGCCAGCTATACGCTGCCCGGTGGCACGGCAGTCGGCACTTACACAATCGAGGCCGTCTACAATGGGACCGTCGATTTCGCCACTTCGACCGACACGAGCCAGTCGTTGACAATCAACGCACACCCCACGATCACGTGGGACAGCGCCGACTATCCGACCGGCGGAGCCTGGGACAATGCGGCTCACTGGCTGGGGGGCGTGGTCCCTGGCAGTGCTAACACTGCCGTGATCGACCTATCAAGCGGAGTGGTCACTACCGGCGCGAGCGACTCCGTCCTCAACCTGGTGACCAACTCCTCGACGACCATAAGCGTGAGCAATGGCTCGCTCACCCTTGGCGCCGCCACCTCAACGATCGACGGCTCCATCACCGTGAGCGGGAGTGGTAGTCTCAACCTCAACGGCACGACGTTGAACGGTACCGGGACCGTGACCGACTCCGGCCATCTCACGACCAGCAACAGCAGCACGGGCTTGAGCAGCATCACCATGGCCAGCGGCAGTGCGCTGAACCTTGGCAACTTCACCGTGCAGCCAGGGGCGACCCTGAGTGTGAGTGCCAGTGCCAGCGTGACGATGGGGCCGCCGTCGGGCGGCAACACCTACACGACGCTGACCGACAACGGCACGCTGAGCTTCGCCTCGGGCGACACGGTGGGCCTCTCCAGCGCGTACATCAGCAACCCCGGCATCTACTTCGGGGCGCAGATCGTCGTCGGCAACGGCGGGTTGCTCCAGGCCACCGGCACCGCCTTCAACGCCCCAGGCTCGGCCGGCGTCAGCTACACCAATATCACCGTCAACTCCGGCGGCCACCTCCAGGCCACCTCAAGCACCTTCGCCGTCGGCGATGTCTACCTCGCCGATGGCGTCGTGTTCAACGCGGGCGACCTGACCGGCGACGGCTTCGACTCGCCCCTCTACATCCCCGCCATCGACGTCCAGTACCTCGCCAGCAACTTGCGGTTCCAGTCGATCTACGTCCAGCCCGACACGATCATCAGCGGCGAGACGCTGGCGTTGAACTCGATCGGGACCCAGACCACCACCAACCTCCGCTACGTGTTCCCCGGCGGTTTGACCGTCAATCAGGGGGGCATCGTCACCGCCGCCGCCAGCATCCCGGTCGTGCTCTCCGGCGGTCTCACGGTGAACCAGGGGGGCAGCGTGTCGTTCGGCCCCAGCGACGCGGTGACGATGGGGCCGCCGTCGGGCGGCAACACCTACACGACGCTGACCGACAACGGCACGCTGAGCTTCGCCTCGGGCGACACGATGGGCCTCTCCAGTTCGTACATCAGCAACCCCGGCATCTACTTCGGGGCGCAGATCGTCGTCGGCAACGGCGGGTTACTCCAGGCCACCGGCACCGCCTTCAACGCCCCCGGCTCGGCCGGCGTCAGCTTCACCAATATCACCGTCAACTCCGGCGGCCACCTCCAGGCTACCTCCAGCTCTTTCGCAATCGGCGATGTCTTCCTCGCCGACGGCGTCGTGTTCAACGCGGGCGACCTGACCGGCGACGGCTTCGACTCGCCCCTCTACATCCCCGCCATTGACGTCCAGTACCTCGCCAGCAACTTGCGGTTCCAGTCGATCTACGTCCAGCCCGACACGATCATCAGCGGCGAGACGCTGGCGTTGAACTCGATCGGGACCCAGACCACCACCAACCTCCGCTACGTGTTCCCCGGCGGTTTGACCGTCAATCAGGGGGGCATCGTCACCGCCGCCGCCAGCATCCCGGTCGTGCTCTCCGGCGGTCTCACGGTGAACCAGGGGGGCAGCGTGTCGTTCGGCCCCAGCGACGCGGTGACGATGGGGCCGCCGTCGGGCGGCAACACCTACACGACGCTGACCGACAACGGCACGCTGAGCTTCGCCTCGGGCGACACGATGGGCCTCTCCAGTTCGTACATCAGCAACCCCGGCATCTACTTCGGGGCGCAAATCGTCGTCGGCAACGGCGGGTTGCTCCAGGCCACCGGCACCGCCTTCAACGCCCCAGGCTCGGCCGGCGTCAGCTACACCAATATCACCGTCAACTCCGGCGGCCGCCTCCAGGCCACCTCAAGCACCTTCGCCGTCGGCGATGTCTACCTCGCCGATGGCGTCGTGTTCAACGCGGGCGACCTGACCGGCGACGGCTTCGACTCGCCCCTCTACATCCCCGCCATCGACGTCCAGTACCTCGCCAGCAACTTGCGGTTCCAGTCGATCTACGTCCAGCCCGACACGATCATCAGCGGCGAGACGCTGGCGTTGAACTCGATCGGGACCCAGACCACCACCAACCTCCGCTACGTGTTCCCCGGCGGTTTGACCGTCAATCAGGGGGGCATCGTCACCGCCGCCGCCAGCATCCCGGTCGTGCTCTCCGGCGGTCTCACGGTGAACCAGGGGGGCAGCGTGTCGTTCGGCCCCAGCGACGCGGTGACGATGGGGCCGCCGTCGGGCGGCAACACCTACACGACGCTGACCGACAACGGCACGCTGAGCTTCGCCTCGGGCGACACGATGGGCCTCTCCAGCGCGTACATCAGCAACCCGGGCATCTACTTCGGGGCGCAGATCGTCGTCGGCAACGGCGGGTTACTCCAGGCCACCGGCACCGCCTTCAACGCCCCCGGCTCGGCCGGCGTCAGCTTCACCAATATCACCGTCAACTCCGGCGGCCACCTCCAGGCTACCTCCAGCTCTTTCGCAATCGGCGATGTCTTCCTCGCCGACGGCGTCGTGTTCAACGCGGGCGACCTGACCGGCGACGGCTTCGACTCGCCCCTCTACATCCCCGCCATTGACGTCCAGTACCTCGCCAGCAACTTGCGGTTCCAGTCGATCTACGTCCAGCCCGACACGATCATCAGCGGCGAGACGCTGGCGTTGAACTCGATCGGGACCCAGACCACCACCAACCTCCGCTACGTGTTCCCCGGCGGTTTGACCGTCAATCAGGGGGGCATCGTCACCGCCGCCGCCAGCATCCCGGTCGTGCTCTCCGGCGGTCTCACGGTGAACCAGGGGGGCAGCGTGTCGTTCGGCCCCAGCGACGCGGTGACGATGGGGCCGCCGTCGGGCGGCAACACGTACACGACGCTGACCGACAACGGCACGCTGAGCTTCGCCTCGGGCGACACGATGGGCCTCTCCAGCTCGTACATCAGCAACCCCGGCATCTACTTCGGGGCGCAGATCGTCGTCGGCAACGGCGGCTTGCTCCAGGCCACCGGCACCGCCTTCAACGCCCCCGGCTCGGCCGGCGTCAGCTTCACCAATATCACCGTCAACTCCGGCGGCCACTTCATCGCCTCTCAGGGGTCGCTCAGCGTTGGGAATGTGTATCTAAATTCCGGTTCGACCGACACCATTCAGTTCTCCTCCTTCGCCACCCAGCTCGCGATCAACAGCGGTGCGACAATCAACGTTTCCTCGGACGATTTCACCAACGGGACCGTCGCCGCGTCGGGAACCGCGAGCGCAACGATCAGTCTGATCGACAACTTCTGGGGCACGATCAACCCCACGCAGATCGCGGCCAAGATCACGGATCACGCCGATAACGCGAACCTCCCCTATGTCACTTACCAACCGTTCCTGAGCGAAGATGCCACGGGCACCAATTCTTCCAATGCGTTGCTCATCTACAGTGCCAATGCTCAGACAGTGACCTTGAGCGCGACCGTCATCAGTGCGGAAGGTCCGGTCACCGGCGGAACCGAGACATTCACGATCCTGAGTGGTTTGACGGACGTGGGCACGCCCATTACAGAAAACGTCGCGAACGGTGCAACCAGCGGCACTTATACAATTCCCGCGGGGACTCTTGGCGGCGTTTACACGATCCAGGCCGTTTTCAGCGGAACAAGCACGCTCTTGGGTTCCTCGGATAGCAGTCATACACTGACCATCGGTGGCGCCGCGACGACGACCGCGGCCAGCAGTGCGACAACAACGTACGGCGCTTCAAATCAGACGATATCCCTGAGCGCGACCGTGACCAGTGCGGCGGGCATTGTCAACGAAGGGACCGAGACCTTCTCGATCCTGAGCGGGACGACACCCGTGGGCAGCCCAGCCACGGCCAACGTCGTGAACGGGGCCGTCACCGCCAGCTATACGCTGCCCGGTGGTACGATAGTCGGCACTTACACGATTCAGGCCGTCTACAACGGGACCGTCGATTTCACCACTTCGACCGACACCAGCCAGTTGTTGACGATCAACGCCCCGATCACGACCGTGTGGAACACGGCAACAGCCCCCACCGGCGGCGATTGGGATACGCCCGGTAACTGGGTGGGGGGCGTGCTCCCAACCGCGTCCAGCAATGTGATCATCAACCTGACGAGCAGCGGAACGGTCACCCACTCGACAGGTGCGAACGACGACGCGTTGAGCTTGACGACAAACGGAAAAACCGCATTGAGCATCGGAAGTGGCTCGATCGCGCTCGGCCACGGTAGTTCGACGTTCGGCGGTCCAGTTCTGATCAGTCCGGGTGCGACGCTCAGCGTCGGTGCGAGCGCCAGCGTCGTACTCACCGACGGCCAGACGATCACCGACAACGGGACGCTGAAGGTCGACACCGGCGCCACGGTCCTGATCGGCAACGGCGCGACGATCTCGGTCGACACCGGGGCGACCATGACCGTCGCGGCCGCCTCGGTCGTCTACCAGGACACCAACAACAACGTCGCTGGCGGGATCTCCGTCTCCGGGACCCTCGCCGCCACGAGCACCAGCTTCACCTCGGGGGGCGGCGGCGTCACCGCCTCCCTCGTGGTCAACTCCGGCGGGCACCTCACGGCCACCGGGTCCAACTTCGCCTGGCAGGTCTTCACCCTGGCCGCCGGCAGCGTCCTCAACCAAGGGGACCTGACCGGTGACTCGTTCAACATGTACATCAGCGTCCCGATCACCGACATCCCGCTGCTGGCCGGTAACGTCGTGTTCGAGAGCATCTACATCACCTCAGCCAACCTCCCCAGCGGCACCATCGAACTCACGCCCAACCTTCCCTCCTCGCCGTCGCCGCTGCTCCAGTATGTCTTCCCGTCCTCTTTCGAGATCAAGTCCGGCGCGACGCTGAAGGTCGACACCGGCGCCACGGTCCTGATCGGCAACGGCGCGACGATCTCGGTCGACACCGGGGCGACCATGACCGTCGCGGCCGCCTCGGTCGTCTACCAGGACACCAACAACAACGTCGCTGGCGGGATCTCCGTCTCCGGGACCCTCGCCGCCACGAGCACCAGCTTCACCTCGGGGGGCGGCGGCGTCACCGCCTCCCTCGTGGTCAACTCCGGCGGGCACCTCACGGCCACCGGGTCCAACTTCGCCTGGCAGGTCTTCACCCTGGCCGCCGGCAGCGTCCTGAACCAGGGGGACCTGACCGGTGACTCGTTCAACATGTACATCAGCGTCCCGATCAGCGACATCCCGCTGCTGGCCGGTAACGTCGTGTTCGAGAGCATCTACATCACCTCAGCCAACCTCCCCAGCGGCACCATCGAACTCACGCCCAACCTTCCCTCCTCGCCGTCGCCGCTGCTCCAGTACGTCTTCCCGTCCTCCTTCGAGATCAAGTCCGGCGCGACGCTGAAGGTCGACACCGGCGCCACGGTCCTGATCGGCAACGGCGCGACGATCTCGGTCGACGCCGGGGCGACCATGACCGTCGCGGCCGCCTCGGTCGTCTACCAGGACACCAACAACAACGTCGCTGGCGGGATCTCCGTCTCCGGGACCCTCGCCGCCACGAGCACCAGCTTCACCTCGGGGGGCGGCGGCGTCACCGCCTCCCTCGTGGTCAACTCCGGCGGGCACCTCACGGCCACCGGGTCCAACTTCGCCTGGCAGGTCTTCACCCTGGCCGCCGGCAGCGTCCTGAACCAGGGGGACCTGACCGGTGACTCGTTCAACATGTACATCAGCGTCCCGATCAGCGACATCCCGCTGCTGGCCGGTAACGTCGTGTTCGAGAGCATCTACATCACCTCAGCCAACCTCCCCAGCGGCACCATCGAACTCACGCCCAACCTTCCCTCCTCGCCGTCGCCGCTGCTCCAGTACGTCTTCCCGTCCTCCTTCGAGATCAAGTCCGGCGCGACGCTGAAGGTCGACACCGGCGCCACGGTCCTGATCGGCAACGGCGCGACGATCTCGGTCGACGCCGGGGCGACCATGACCGTCGCGACCGCCTCGGTCGTCTACCAGGACACCAACAACAACGTCGCTGGCGGGATCTCCGTCTCCGGGACCCTCGCCGCCACGAGCACCAGCTTCACCTCGGGGGGCGGCGGCGTCACCGCCTCCCTCGTGGTCAACTCCGGCGGGCACCTCACGGCCACCGGGTCCAACTTCGCCTGGCAGGTCTTCACCCTGGCCGCCGGCAGCGTCCTCAACCAAGGGGACCTGACCGGTGACTCGTTCAACATGTACATCAGCGTCCCGATCACCGACATCCCGCTGCTGGCCGGCAACGTCGTGTTCGAGACCATCTACATTACCTCAGCCAACCTCCCCAGCGGCACCATCGAACTCACGCCCAACCTTCCCTCCTCGCCGTCGCCGCTGCTCCAGTATGTCTTCCCGTCCTCTTTCGAGATCAAGTCCGGCGCGACGCTGAAGGTCGACACCGGCGCCACGGTCCTGATCGGCAACGGCGCGACGATCTCGGTCGACACCGGGGCGACCATGACCGTCGCGGCCGCCTCGGTCGTCTACCAGGACACCAACAACAACGTCGCTGGCGGGATCTCCGTCTCCGGGACCCTCGCCGCCACGAGCACCAGCTTCACCTCGGGGGGCGGCGGCGTCACCGCCTCCCTCGTGGTCAACTCCGGCGGGCACCTCACGGCCACCGGGTCCAACTTCGCCTGGCAGGTCTTCACCCTGGCCGCCGGCAGCGTCCTCAACCAAGGGGACCTGACCGGTGACTCGTTCAACATGTACATCAGCGTCCCGATCACCGACATCCCGCTGCTGGCCGGCAACGTCGTGTTCGAGAGCATCTACATCACCTCAGCCAACCTCCCCAGCGGCACCATCGAACTCACGCCCAACCTTCCCTCCTCGCCGTCGCCGCTGCTCCAGTATGTCTTCCCGTCCTCTTTCGAGATCAAGTCCGGCGCGACGCTGAAGGTCGACACCGGCGCCACGGTCCTGATCGGCAACGGCGCGACGATCTCGGTCGACACCGGGGCGACCATGACCGTCGCGGCCGCCTCGGTCGTCTACCAGGACACCAACAACAACGTCGCTGGCGGGATCTCCGTCTCCGGGACCCTCGCCGCCACGAGCACCAGCTTCACCTCGGGGGGCGGCGGCGTCACCGCCTCCCTCGTGGTCAACTCCGGCGGGCACCTCACGGCCACCGGGTCCAACTTCGCCTGGCAGGTCTTCACCCTGGCCGCCGGCAGCGTCCTCAACCAAGGGGACCTGACCGGTGACTCGTTCAACATGTACATCAGCGTCCCGATCAGCGACATCCCGCTGCTGGCCGGTAACGTCGTGTTCGAGAGCATCTACATCACCTCAGCCAACCTCCCCAGCGGCACCATCGAACTCACGCCCAACCTTCCCTCCTCGCCGTCGCCGCTGCTCCAGTACGTCTTCCCGTCCTCCTTCGAGATCAAGTCCGGCGCGACGCTGAAGGTCGACACCGGCGCCACGGTCCTGATCGGCAACGGCGCGACGATCTCGGTCGACGCCGGGGCGACCATGACCGTCGCGGCCGCCTCGGTCGTCTACCAGGACACCAACAACAACGTCGCTGGCGGGATCTCCGTCTCCGGGACCCTCGCCGCGACAGGCACCAGCTTCACCTCGGGGGGTGGCGGCGTCACCGCCTCCCTCGTGGTCAACTCCGGCGGGCAACTGCAAGCCAGCAACAGCGCCTTAGACCTGAACAAAGTGACCCTACTTTCCGGTTCGACCGGCACCATTCAGTTCTCGTCCTTCGCCACCCAGCTTGCAATCAATAGCGGCGCGACGATCAACATCCACAACGATGACTTCAGCAGCTCCAGTGCCACCGTCGTCGCCTCGGGCACTTCCAACGCAACCATCGATCTGACCAACAATTTCTGGGGCTCACTCAGCACCTCGCAGATCGCAGCCAAGATCACGGACCACGCCAAGAATTCCAGTCTCCCGACGGTACTGTATGAGCCCGTTATTTCCGAGAATGCGACAGGCGTTACCGCGGCCAACGCCACCGCACCATTTAGCACCGCAGCGCAGTCCGTCGCGCTCAGTGCGACCGTTATCTCCGCGGCCGGTCTGGTCAACACCGGCACCGTGACATTCACGATTCTCAATGGCTCGGCGGTCGTCGGCACGGCCGTTGTCAGCAACGTCGCGAACGGCCTTGCCAGCGCCAGTATGCACTGCCGGCCTCGATGGCCGGTGGCACTTACACAATTCAGGCTGTTTTTAGCGGAACCCCGAGCCTTTTGGGCTCCTCCGACATCGGCCACACGCTCACCATCGGCACTGTTTCGACGAACACGGCGGCCGCGAGCGCGGCGACCACCTTCAGTGCGGGTAATCAGTCCGTCGCTCTCAGCGCGACGGTCACCAGCTCGGTCGGCATTCTGAACGAGGGGCAAGAAACGTTCACGATTCTGAGCGGCAACACGGTCATCGGCACTCCCGTCAGCGTGAACGTGACGGCCGGAGCCGCGAATGCCAGTTATGCTCTTCCCGGCGGCACGACAGCAGCAACGTATACGATTCAGGCGGTCTACGATGGAACTTCCGACTATGCCACCTCGATGGACAGCAGCCAGAGCCTGATCGTGAGCGCGGCGACGACGGTGACAGCGGAGCAGGGGGCCTCGGCGACGTTTGGTGACTCGTCGGTCATGCTCAGCGCGACGATCACGAGCCCGGCCGGTACCGTCAATGAGGGGACCGAGACATTCACGGTCCTGAGCGGGACAACGCCCGTGGGAACCCCCGCCTCGGCCAACGTCGTGAACGGGTCCGTCACGGCCAGCTATACGCTGCCCGGTGGCACGGCCGTCGGCATTTACACGATTGAGGCCGTCTACAACGGGACCGTCGATTTCACCACTTCCACCGACGCGAGCCAGTCGTTGACGATCAAAGCTCCAACGACGATCGCGTGGAACACCATTACAGCCCCCAACGGCGGCGACTGGGATACACCCGGTAACTGGGTGGGCGGCGTGGTCCCGACCGCGGCCAGCAATGTGGTCATCAGCCTGACGAGCAGCGGAACGGTCACTCACTCGACGGGTGCGAGCGACGCCGTGCTGAGCCTGACGACAAACGGAAACACGGCATTGAGCATCGGGAGCGGCTCGATCGCCATCGGCGATGGCAGTTCGACTCTCGGGTCCGTGACGATCGGCGCGGGGGCGACCCTGAATCTGGCCGCCGGTGCCAGCGTGTTGATTCAGGGCGGCCAGACAATCACCGACAACGGGGTCATGAACGTCACCGGGGCGTCGATCGGCTTTGTGGCCGGCTACTCGGCGACGACACAGATCCTGGTCAACGGCACGCTCGC
Source organism: uncultured Planctomycetota bacterium (assembly GCA_963818265.1). GTDB lineage: Bacteria > Planctomycetota > Planctomycetia > Isosphaerales > Isosphaeraceae > CAWFRS01. The sequence continues at coordinate 513,176 of CAWFRS010000003.1, forward strand.
CGCCACCGGCTCGGATTTCTTCACCTCGGGGGGCAACTATGCGTCGTTCACGCTCCTCCAGGTCGGCTCCGGCGGCGAGCTCGATGGCCAGCTCCACGACCTTCAGCATCAATCAGCTCAGCCTGGTCAGCGGCAGCATCATGAACTCGGGCGACCTGACCAACGACGCGTTCAACTTGCCCATCTACGTGCCGTTCCAGGACGTGGCCCTGCTGGCCAACAACCAGAGCTTCCAAAATGTCAACATCATCGCTGGAACCATGGCCAGCGGCCAGACGCTCTCCCTGGTCCCGATTGGCACGGTGTCGACGGCCAGTCTCGTTTACGTCTTCGAGGGCAACTTTACGATCGGTACGGGAGCGACGCTCACCGTCGGGACCGGCACCAGCGTCCTGATCGACCCGGTGACGATCACCGACAACGGGGTTATGAACGTCACCGGGGCGTCGATCGGGTTTGTGGCCGGCTATTCGGCGACGACACAGATCCTGGTCAACGGCACCCTCGCCGCGGCCGGCTCCGAGCTTCTACACCTCGGGAGGCAACTATGCGTCGTTCACGCTCCTTCAGGTCGACTCCGGCGGCGAGCTCACCGCCAGCACCACGACCTTCAGCATCAACCAGCTCAGCTTGGCCAGCGGCAGCATCTTGAACGCGGGCGACCTGACCGACGACGTTTTCAACTTGCCGATCTACGTGCCGTTCCAGGACGTGGCGCTGCTGGCCAACAATCAGAGCTTCCAGAACATCAACATCATTGCTGGAACCATGGCCAGCGGCCAGACGCTATCCCTGGTCCCGATCGGCACGGTGTCGACGGCCAATCTCGTGTACATCTTCGAGGGCGACTTCACCGTCGGTACGGGAGCCACTCTGACCGTCGGGACCGGCACGAGTGTCCTGATCGATCCGGTGACGATCACCGACAACGGGGTCATGAACGTCACCGGGGCGTCGATCGGCTTCGTTGCCGGCTATTCGGCCACGACGCAGATCCTGGTCAACGGCACCCTCGCCGCCACCGGCTCGAGCTTCTACACCTCGGGGGGTAACTATGCATCGTTCACGCTCCTCCAGGTCGACTCCGGCGGCGAGCTCACCGCCAGCACCACGACCTTCAGCATCAACGAGCTGAGCCTGGTCAGCGGCAGCATCCTGAACGCGGGCGACCTGACCGGCGACACGTTCAGCTTGCCCATCTACGTGCCGTTCCAGGACGTGGCGCTGCTGGCCAACAATCAGAGCTTCCAGAACATCAACATCATTGCCGGAACCATGGCCAGCGGACAGACGCTGTCGCTGGTCCCGATCGGCACGGTGTCGACGGCCAGCCTCGTTTATGTCTTCGAGGGCAACTTCACCGTCGGCACGGGAGCCACTCTGACCGTCGGGACCGGCACGAGTGTCCTGATCGACCCGGTGACGATCACCGACAACGGGGTCATGAACGTCACCGGGGCGTCGATCGGGTTTGTGGCCGGCTACTCGGCGACGACGCAGATCCTGGTCAATGGCACGCTCGCCGCCGCCGGCTCGAGCTTCTACACCTCGGGGGGCAACTATGCGTCGTTCACGCTCCTCCAGGTCGACTCCGGCGGCGAGCTCACGGCCAGCACCACGACCTTCAGCGTCAACCAGTTGAGCCTGGTCAGCGACAGCATCTTGAACGCGGGCGACCTGACCAACGACGTTTTCAACTTGCCAATCTACGTGCCGTTCCAGGACGTGGCCTTGCTGGCGAACAACCAGAGCTTCCAGAACATCAACATTATCGCCGGAACCATGGCCAGCGGCCAAACCCTCTCCCTGGTCCCGATCGGCACGGTGTCGACGGCCAACCTCGTTTACGTCTTCGAGGGCAATTTTACGATCGGTACGGGAGCCACTCTGACAGTCGGGACCGGCACGAGCGTCCTGATCGACCCGGTGACGATCACCGACAACGGGGTCATGAACGTCACCGGGGCGTCGATCGGGTTTGTGGCCGGCTACTCGGCGACGACGCAGATCCTGGTCAATGGCACCCTCGCCGCCGCCGGCTCGAGCTTCTACACCTCGGGGGGCAACTATGCGTCGTTCACGCTCCTCCAGGTCGACTCCGGCGGCGAGCTCACGGCCAGCAACACGACCTTCAGCATCAATCAGCTCAGCCTGGTCAGCGGCAGCATCATGAACACGGGCGACCTGACCGACGACGTTTTCAACTTGCCGATCTACGTGCCGTTCCAGGACGTGGCGCTGCTGGCGAACAATCAGAGCTTCCAGAACATCAACATCATCGCCGGAACCATGGCCAGCGGGCAGACGCTGTCGCTGGTCCCGATCGGCACGGTGTCGACGGCCAGCCTCGTGTACGTCTTCGAGGGCAACTTCACCGTCGGCACGGGAGCCACTCTGACCGTCGGTGCCGGCACGAGTGTCCTGATCGACCCGGTGACGATCACCGACAACGGGGTCATGAACGTCACCGGGGCGTCGATCGGATTTGTGGCCGGCTATTCGGCGACGACACAGATCCTGGTCAACGGCACCCTTTCCGCCACCGGCTCGAATTTTTACATCTCCGGCGGTAACTATGCATCGTTCGCACAGCTTCAGGTCAACTCCGGCGGCAAGCTTACCGCCGGCAGCAGCACCTTTGCTCTGAACCAGCTCGCCCTTGAAGGCGGATCGACCGATAATCTCGAGTTCGTCATCTTCGCCAACCTGCTCGCCGTCAATAGCGGGGCGTCGATCGACATCCACAACGATGACTTCAGCAGCTCCAGTGCCACCGTGGTCGCCTCGGGCACTTCCACCGCAACCATTGATTTGACCAGCAATTTCTGGGGGACGCTCAATACCTCGCAGATCGCGGCCAAGATCACCGACCACACCGAGAATTCCAGTCTCCCGACGGTACTGTATGAGCCTGTTATCGCCGAGAATGCGACAGGCGTCACCGCGGCCAACGCCACCGCAACGTTTAGCATCGCAGCGCAGTCCGTCGCGCTCAGTGCGACCGTTATCTCCGCGGCCGGTCTGGTCAACACCGGCACTGTGACATTCACCATTCTCAATGGCTCGGCTGTCGTCGGCACGACCGTTGTCAGCAACGTCGCGAACGGCCTCGCCAGCGCTGAATATGCACTGCCGGCCTCGACGGCCGGTGGCACTTACACTATTCAGGCTGTTTTTAGCGGAACTTCGAGCCTTCTGGGCTCCTCGGACAGCGGCCACACGCTCACCATCGGCAATGTTTCGACGAACACGGCGGCCGCGAGCGCGGCGACCACCTTCAGTGCGGGTAATCAGTCCGTCGCTCTCAGCGCGACGGTCACCAGCTCGGTCGGCATCGTGAACGAGGGGCAGGAAACGTTCACGATTCTGAGCGGCAACACGGTCATTGCCACTCCCGTCAGCGTGAACGTCAACGCCGGAGCCGCGAATGCCAGTTATGCTCTTCCCGGCGGCACGACAGCAGCAACGTATACGATTCAGGCGGTCTACGATGGAACTTCCGACTATGCCGGCTCGATGGATAGCAGCCAGAGCCTGATCGTGAGCGCGGCGACGACGGCGACCGCGGAGCAGGGGGCCTCGGCGACGTTTGGTGACTCGTCGGTCATGCTCAGCGCGACGATCACGAGCCCGGCCGGTGTCGTCAATGAAGGGACCGAGACATTCACGATTCTCAATGGGATGACTCCGGTCGGTTCTGCCGTCACGGTCAACGTGAGTATGGGCAGCGCGAGTGCAAGTTACGCGCTGCCTGACGGCACGCCGCCCGCGACGTACGTGATTCAGGCGGTCTATAACCGCACCGTGAATTTCGTCGGATCAACCGACGCCAGCCAGACACTCGTTATCTCCGCGGCGCCGACAGTCACCGCCGCCTCCGGCGCGACCGCCGTATTCGGCGACGCCTCCGTCGGGCTCAGTGCGACTGTCACAAGCTCGGCCGGAGTGGTCGATGTGGGGACAGAGACGTTCACGATTTTCAACGGAATGACTCCGGTGGGCAGCCCCGTCACCGTTAACGTCAGCTCGGGAGCTGCCAGCGCGGCCTACCCGCTACCCGCGGGCACGATGGCGGGTACGTACATCATTCAAGCCGTCTTCAGCGGGACAACCGATTTCGTCGGCGATACCGATCGTAGTCAGAGCCTTCTGATCAGTGCCGCGGGGACGACGACCGCGGCCACGAGCGTGACCGCCGCGTACGGGGCAGCGTCCGTGGCGCTGAACGCGACGGTCGTCAGTCCGGCCGGAGTGGTCGACGAGGGAACCGAGACCTTCTCGATACTGAATGGCATGACGCTTATCGGCAGTTCCGTCACGGTCGATGTGAGCGATGGCGCTGCCAGCGCCAGCTACGGATTGCCGGCGGGCACGGCGGCGGGCTCATACACCATTCTGGCGGCGTTCAATGCGACGACAGACTTCGGCGGTTCGACGGACAGCAGCCACACGCTTTCGATCGTGGCGTATCCTGATCTTCGGGTTCAGGGCCTGGCGGTCTCGCCGACGGCCATCATGTCCGGCGATACTGTCGACGTGACCTGGAACGACGCGAATACCGGCGACGGCGCGGTTGGGAGCGTGTTCGTCGATCACCTGACCGTGGTCAATACCACCACCAGCGCGACGGTGCTCGACACGAATGTCACCTACGACCCGTCGCTGACCGGCAACGCGCCCATCGGCCCAGGCGGCTCGGTGGCTCGGTCCTACACATTTGCACTCCCACAGGGCTTTGCGGGCACCGGCGATCTTTCGTTCACCGTCACGACCGACGCCGGCAATCAGATCACCGAATACAACACGTCCGGAACGGGCGAGACCAACAACTCGGCAACGCTGTCGGCGACTTCGATACTGGCGAGCTACAGCGTGAGCAGCAACGCCGACTCGGGGGCAGGCTCGCTCCGCGATGCGATTGACTACGTCAACACGCACGGCGGCAACACGACGATCGCCCTCGACTTCGGCACGGGTTCGCGGACGATCGATCTCATGTCGCCGCTACCGGCGATCACTGCTCCGTTGACCATCGACGGCACCACCCAGGCCGGGTATTCCGGCACGCCCTTGATCGAGCTGAATGGTGCCGGCGCGGGCGTTGGTGCCAACGGATTGACGCTCGCGGGCAATGGTATCACGGTCAAGGGCTTGATCATCGTCGGCTTCAGCGGCGACGGGATTGAGGTGACGGGCAATAACGAGCTTGTCGAAAGTAATTACATCGGCATTGACTCCACCGGCAACCACGCCCTGGGCAACGGCGGGGCCGGAATCGCGATCATCGATGGCGCGACGGGCAACACCATCGGCGGCACGGCGGCTGGGTCTGGCAACGTGATTTCCGGCAATGCCGGCGACGGCATCGATGACATTGATGCCAACGCCAACCTGATCGCGGGCAACTGGATCGGCACCGACGCCGTCGGCACGGCCGCTCTGGCCAACAGCGGCGACGGCGTGTTTATCGATCCGAGCTCGTCCGTCACGATCGGCGGCACAGCCCTTGGCGCTGGCAATTTGATCTCCGGCAACGCCGGCAACGGCATCGAAATCAACGACGCGAGCGGCACGCTCGTTCAGGGCAATCTGATCGGGCTCGATCAGACGGGAACGCGGGCCCTGGGCAACCACGGGGCGGGCGTGTTGATCGACAACGGTTCCACATCCAACACCATCGGCGCAGCGGGTACTGGCGGCGGGCGAAACTTTATTTCTGGTAATGCGGAAGGCATTTTGATCACGGGTGCGACCACGGCATTCACCGACGTGGCCGGTAACCTGATCGGTACCAACGTCAAGGGCACCGCCGCTGTGGCCAACCTGACCGGCGGCGTCATCATCACGGGTGGGATAGGCGCCACTATCGGTGCGCCCGACGGTCCCGCTGGCAACGTGATCTCCGGAAACACGGGTGACGGCATCGACATCGGCCCCGGCGTCGTGAACACCCTGGTCGAGGGCAACTACATCGGCACGGACCAGACGGGTATCAAGCGCCTGCCCAACACGGGCTCGGGAGTGTCCGTCAATGATGCGGTGGGCGTCACGATCGGCGGGACGGCGCAGGGCGTGGGCAACGTGATCTCGGCCAATGCGCAGCACGGGAGTGTCGATCGCCGGAACGGCCACCACGGGCGTCATGCTCCTGGGCAACCGCATCGGCACCGACGAGAGCGGAGCCGCACCCCTCGGGAACGGAACTTTCGGAGTGGTCGTGAGCGCGACATACGGGGTCACGATCGGTGGGACCGCCAGCGGCGCCGGGAACATCATCTCGGCCAATCCCACCGCGGGCATCGGGCTCTATGCCGACGCGACCGGCGCACTGGTCGAGGGCAACCTGATCGGCACCGATACCACCGGCTCGGTGCCGCTCGGCAACGGCAACGGCATCCAGATCGACGGCGGTTCATCCGGTAACACGATTGGCGGAACGGCCGCCGGTGCGGGCAACACGATCGCGTTTTCGACGGGCATCGGCGTGGACATCGATGCGACGGCCGGTACCGGCAACGAGATCAGGCTCAACTCGATCTTCTCGAACGCCGCATTGGGTATCGACCTGGGTGGCAACGGCGTGACCCTGAACGACTCGGCCGGGCATACCGGCCCCGACGACTACCTGAACTTCCCCGTGATCACCGCGATCACGAACGCGGGCGGCGTGACCACGGTGAGCGGCAGTCTGGACAGCACGCACAGCACGACCTTCGCCGTCGATTTCTATACGCTGTCGTCGATTAACGCTTCGGGCTACGGCGAGGGGCGGTACGTCCTCGGCTCGGCGACGCTCGCAACCGACGCGACGGGTCATGCTGACTTTGTCCTTCAGTTCCCGACTCCGGCTGGCGGGGCCGTGTTCGCCACCGCCACGGCCACCGACCCGGGGGGCAACACCTCGGAATTCTCGCGAGCGTTCGGTGTCGACGTCCCGCCGACGGCCGTCATCGGGTTCTCGCACACGTCGGTCGATCAAGGCGCCGCGTTTCCGTTCAATGGCCTGCAATCGATCAACCCCGGCGGCGGTCCGCTCACGTACACCTGGTCTTTTGGCGACGGCGGGACGGCGACGGGCGCCCAGCCGAGTCACACTTACACCGCGCCGGGGATCGATACCGTCACGTTGACCGTTTCTGACGGCTTCGGCGGGGTGGGAACGGCGACCGCGGAAGTCGCGGTCAACGATTTGCCTCCTGTCTTCACGGCGAACTCATTCACGGCCCCCGTGACTTTCACGACGCCCTCGGTGGGGAACGGATTTGGTGACTCCGTCGCCGCGAACTTTGGCAACGTGGCGGTCGGCGCACCGCTCCAGAACGGCACCGGCGCCGTTTATCTTTACGACGGAGTCACTCCCGCCGACCAGGCCGTCTCCAGCTTCGTTTATGGATCACTGCTCCACGTTTTCGCCGACCCCAACCCGACGGCCGGCGATCAGTTCGGGGCATCGCTCGCCGTGGTTGGCAATGAGCTGGTGGTCGGCGCTCCGGGCAGCTCGCTTTCCGGGCCGGGCGACGGCGTGGTGTACGTGTTCGACGCTAATGCCGAGAGCACGACGTTCGGCAGTCTGCTGGCGACGCTCACGATCCCTGACGCCGGCACGCTGAACCAGGCGCAGCTTCGGCGCTGCCGTCGGCGCCACCGACACGAATATCCTGGTGGAGGCGCCCGGCAACGACGGCGGCACGGGCGAGGTTTATGAGTTTGAGGGCGACACGACCCAGGCGAACTTCGGCGACCTGCTGATGGACATTACGAATCCGGATTCACAGCCCGCGTCCGATTTCGGCGCGGCTGTCGCGGGGCTCGACAACAACATCATCGTTGGGGCTCCGACCGCTGCCATCGCGGGCGCCATCGGCGGCGTCTTCCTGTTCGACGGCACGACCGGGGCAAAGATCACATCGATCGCCAACCCGATCGCGGGGATGACGACCGGGTTTGGCTCGGCGGTGGCGGGCGTCGGGTCTGATATCCTGATCGGTTCACCGGACGCACAACAGCGGTGCGGGTGCGGCGTACCTTTACGCGCCCCCGCGACCCCCGGGGCCGCGACACTGAAGACGACTTTTGTTCAGCCCGACGGTGGCGCGGGCAACTTTGGCGCCGCCGTCGCGGGTACGCAAAACACGGCGTTGATCGGCGCGCCTGGAGCGTTTCTGTCCACCAGCGATGCCGGGGCCGCTTATCTCTTCGACGCCGACCCGTCGAGCCCGACCTTTGGCAACGTCATCGCGGCCGTTCAAGAACCGGATCCCACTTCGGGTGACGCCTTCGGCACCTCGGTCGGGTTCAACACGGGCGCACTCGATCGTTGGCGCGGCCGGGTCGGTGGATCTCTATCAGTCCGGAGCGCAGATCGCGGTCTCCTCGGTCACGGCTCACCTCGCGCCGGCGCCCCACGACTCGGTGATCGTCAGCGGCACGTTCGAGGACGCCGACCCCGCGGCCAATCTCACCGCCACGATCGATTGGGGCGATGGGTCCGCCCCGACTGTTCTCGACCTTCCGGCTGGCTCTTACGCCTTCGCGGCCCCGCACGACTACACGATCGACCCGCCCTCCGCGTCGTACACTATCGGCGTGACCTTGAGCGACCTCTTCGGCAAGACCGCGTTCGCGCAGACGACCGTCGCCATCAGCAGCCCGGCGCCGGCGTTCGCATCGCCGGGCCTTGCGTTGTCATCGACCAGCATCGTCGAAGGGAGTGCGATCACAGTCAGCGGGACCATCGTCAGCCCCGACGAGTACGACACCAACACCGTCACTCTCATCTGGGGCGACGGCTCGGCGCCGACCGCGATCGTCCTCCCCGTGGGCCAGGATACGTTCTCGACAAGTCATGCCTATTTGAACAATCCATCTGGAGTTGGGTCGGAGACTTACACGATCACCGGATCCGTGGCGAATGAATATGACCAGGTTGGATACGCCTCGGCGAGCGTCGCCGTCAATAAAGTTGCTCCCGTGTTCACCGCGGCCGACTTGAACTTGTCGCCGCCGACGGCCACCGAGGGCGACACGGTCACCTTGTCCGGCAAGTTCACCGATCCGGACGCGCTCAGTTCGTACACGGCGACGATCGACTGGGGGGATGGCTCGACGCCGACCGTCCTGAAGGAGCTGGCGGGCCAGGTCGTGCAGTCGGCCACGCCAGGGCTCTACACCTACTCGACCACCCACCAGTATCTGAGCAATCCGCCCGGCGAGTTGACCGGGGGCTCTTATGCGATCAACGTTTCCGTGTCTGACGGTGTGAACACCACTTCGGCCGGCACGTCGACCGTCGTGAACAATGTAGCGCCTTCGATCCGGATCGGGAGCGCGGGGAACCAGGGCTCGAGCACGATCGAGCTCATTGCCCACGTCACGGACCTGGATCCGCAGGCCACGGAAACGGTGACCTGGACATTGACCCAGGGCGGGAGCGTCACCAAGACCGGCACGGGATCCACGTTTTCGTTCACAAACCCGGGGGGGCTTCTGGTCGGGACCGTGACCGCGACCGTCATGAGCAGCGACGGATCTTCGGGGATGGGCAGTGCGCAGATTGCGGTCGTCAATCAGTCGGGGGCGACGATCAAGATCGACTCGTCGTCGATCACGGTCACGGTGGCGGGCAGCCAGGTCGGGCTCGCGAGCCTGACGAGTGGCGACGTGCTGATCGCCCAGGTCTACGGCGCAAACGACCTGGTGGACGCGACCCAGGCGCCTGGTCCGGTCGAGCTGGATGGCTATGGCGGCAACGCGACGCTTCTGGCCGGCTCGGCCGACGACTTGCTCGTGGCCGGTCCGGGTGTGAACAGCCTGGTGGGCGGGGCCGGCGATGACACGCTCGTTTCAAGCGGCGGTGACGACACGCTGGTCGGCGGCACGGGGAGCGCCATGTTCCGGATCAATCCTGGCCATGATCCTCTCGTGATCGCCGCCAGCGGATCCAATGCGCTCGACTTCTCGATCGCCGGTCTGCCGATCACGATCAACCTTGGCATGAATTCAGGCCAGACCCAGGTCGTCGACGCGAACAATGACGAGGTCTCGCTCGAGGGCAAGTTCAACGAGTACATCAGCTCGTCCAACGGCGACAAGGTCGCACTCAGCGACGACGACGAGCTCCTCTATGCGACCGCCGGCAACACGAGCATTACCGCCGGTTCGGGCCACGATACGATCGTCGGCGGATCGGGCAACGACATCATCTATGCCACCACAGGCAACACCAGCATCACCGCCGGTTCGGGCCACGACACGATCGTGGGGGGCTCGGGCAACGACATCATCTATGCCACCACAGGCAACACCAGCATCACCGCCGGCTCGGGCCACGACACGATCGTCGGCGGATCGGGCAACGACATCATCTACGCCACCACCGGTAACACCAGCATCACCGCCGGTTCGGGCCACGATACGATCGTCGGCGGATCGGGCAACGACATCATCTACGCCACCACAGGCAACACCAGCATCACCGCCGGCTCGGGCCATGATACGATCACCGGCGGATCGGGCAACGACATCATCTACGCCACCACCGGTAATACGAGCATCACCGCCGGATCAGGCCACGACACGATCACGGGCGGATCGGGCAACGACATCATCTACGCCACCACAGGCAACACCAGCATCACCGCCGGATCAGGCCACGATACGATCACCGGCGGATCAGGCAACGACATCATCTACGCCACCACAGGCAACACCAGCATCACCGCTGGTTCGGGCCACGACACGATCACGGGCGGATCAGGCAACGACATCATCTACGCCACCACAGGCAACACCAGCATCACCGCTGGTTCGGGCCACGACACGATCACGGGCGGATCGGGCAACGACATCATTTACGCGACCACGGGCAACACCAGCATCACCGCCGGTTCGGGCCATGATACGATCACCGGCGGGTCGGGCAACGACATCATCTACTCGACCACGGGCAACACGAGCATCACCGCCGGCTCGGGCCACGATACGATCACCGGCGGGTCGGGCAACGACATCATCTACGGCTCAACTGGCAGCGCGACCATCACCGGCGGGTCCGGCAACGAGTCGATCATCGGCGGGACGGGCGACGAGGTGATCTACGGTGGCTCGACCAGCGTGACGATCTACGGCGGGAAAGGCAACGACCTGATCGTGGGGGGCACAGGCAATGACTGGATCTTTGGCGGGCCCGGCCACGACACGATCGTCGGCGGCACCGGCAACGACACGATCGTCGGCGGCTCGGGCGACAGCACCATCGTCGGTGGCACAGGTAACGACTCGATCGTGGGGGGCACCGGCGGCGACTCGATCTTCGGCGGGTCGGGCAACGACTTCATTCAAGGCGGCCTCAAGTCGAGCACGATCACCGGCGGATCGGGCAATGATTCGATTATCGGTGGCGATGGCGACGACATCATCGTCGGTGGCACGGGCAACGTTTCGATCGTGGGCGGCTACGGCGCCGAGTCGATCGTGGGCGGCTCGGGTAACGACGTCTTGATCGCTGGCAACGAGTCGAGCACGATCACCGGCGGCAGCGGCAACGATCTCATCCTGGGCGGCTATGGCAACGACGTCATCGTGGGGGTACCGGCGACAGCACGATCGCAGCCGGCAGCGGCCATGACTCGATCGTGGGCGGCTCGGGCGACAACATCATCTACGGCGGCCCCGGCGACAGCACGATCTCGGGCGGCACAGGCAATGCCACGATCTCCGGCGGCGGCGGCAACGATGTCTTGACCGGCGGCGGGTTCGATTCGTGGCTGATGTTCTACGGCTCGACGAATATGACGCTCACCAACACCACCTTCTCCACTTCCGGAGGAAGCGTGGGCGCCAGTGTCTCCACCATCAGCGGGTTCCAGAACGCGATCCTGGCGGCTGGCCCCGGCGACTTCACGATCGACGCCTCGGGCTTCGCGGGCGGTGCCATCCTTCAGGGCGGAACGGGCAACGACACCTTGATCGGCGCCAGCGGGCCCGACACCCTGGAGGGAGGGGCCGGTAACGACTCACTGGTGGGCGGTGGCGGCGGCGATACCTTCGCCTTCGACGATTACTCGAGCGGTAGCCAGACGATCGTTGAGCCCGTCGAGCCGGCCGGTCACCCCGTCGCCGGCCTTGATTTCTCGCAGGCCCCCGCCGGGATCTCGATCAATCTCAGTCAATCCACGCCCCAAGGCGTGATGCCCGCAACGCTCAATGGCGGAGCGCTGACCTTGACACTGGCCGACCCATTCGCGATCGACACGGTGCTCGGCAGCCGCTACGACGATACCATCATCGGCAACACAAACAATAACACATTGATCGGGGGGGGCGGCGACGACGTGATCGTCGGCGTGGGGGGCAATAACCTCCTCGAAGGAGCCGTTACCCGCACCGTCTATCTCGACTTCAACACCTACGAGCTCCCCGGCCAGCACATCTATACCCAGGCCGAGCGCGACGAGATCCAGGCGCAGCTCACGGCCGACTATTCCGCTTTCTCGTACGTTTTCACCCAGACACAGCCGCAGTCAGAGCCCTACACCCCGATCTATTTCAACGACCCGGCGCTGGTCGGCCTTGAAGGCGGAATCTCCTCCGAGGTCGACTGGGGCGATCTCGACATCTCGGGTACGACGAGACTCACGTCAAACCACCTGGAAGTCATTCCCGCCGATTCGGGCGGAGTCAACGTCAATAACTTCCTGGGCGGTCCGGGCGAGCCCGCCGCCACCAGCGCCGATTTCATCGGCCTGTCGGCCACCATCGCCGCGCACGAGCTCGGGCATCTGTCGGGCCTTCTGCACGTCGACGCGTACGGACCGATCGGCTCGGGGATCTACTCCGGGGTGAACCCCGACCTCTACAATCCTCCGTATCCCGGGCCGGTCGCCGCCAACCAGTCGATCCTCGACATCATGGCCTCCGGCGCCTCGGTCAACGCGACCCTCGAAGACGCGATCAACAATCCATTCGTCAGCGAACGCGACGCGATCGCACTGTCGTTCGGCGAAAACGGTTCACCCACCAACGAACAGACGAGTGCGCATTATTCGATGGCCGACGCCCAGCCGATCGCGCTCCAGACACTGGTTGTGCCCGACACCGATCTCGAAGGCGTTAACGCCGCCAAGGTCTTCGATGTCACGTGCCGCCGACGTCGTCGGCTACCTTGGAGAGACAGGCGGAGCATCGAACACCGACTACTACTCCTTCACCGCGCAGGCCGGCACCGAGATCAGCCTCGAGCTCATGTCGGACCTGCTGACGCGCTCGGAGGCGCCCGCCGGCACCAGCCCGACTGCCTACAACCAGGGCCCCATCGACACCTACGTGGCCATCTACGACTCGAGCGGCAAGCTGCTCGAGTACAACGATGACTCATTCCAGGATGCCGATTCGTCGATCATCGACTTGACCCTGCCGTCCACGGGCACGTATTACGTGATGGTGACATGCGCTCCCAAGTCGGCCGCACTCAGCGAGCCGTTGACCGGAGACTACGAGCTCTTCATGTACACGTTCTCGGCCGGCACGACCGCGGCGTACGCGTCCACGGCCCCCGGCCTGGGCGACACGATCTACGCCGGCTCGGGCGACGACACGATCATCGCCGGCTCCGCCGACGACACGATCGCCGACCCGCCGCCGGATACGATCGTCTACGGGTCGGGCGCGGTCGAATATACTCGCGGCCAACCCCTCGTTGAACGTCTCGGCCGGCGTCAACCAGACGGTCGACGAGGGCTCGACCGTCACATTGACAGGCTCGTTACTCGACCCCTCCGGCGACACGCAAGTCTACGACTGGCACGTGGTGTCGGCCTCCGGCCAGCAGATCGCCGACGGCATCGGCACCAGCTTCACGTTCACCCCTGGCAACGCTGGAACCTACACGGCGACTTTCAGGGCCGTCGATCTCAGCTCGGCTGGGACTCGGCCGAAGTGGTGATCACGTCTCTGGACGTGCCCCCGGTCCTGACGGCCCCGAGCGGCTCGCAGAGCACCTTCGCGGGCGTGAGCACGTCAATCGACCTCGGCACGCTCGCCACCACGGGCATCGGCCCGTTCACGGGCACGGTCAACTGGGGCGATGGCCAGACCTCGACCTTCGCGCCGACGACCTCCGGAGCCCTCAGCCTGGCTCACACCTATGCCAAGGCGGGGACGTATACGATCGGCGAGTCCGTCTCGGAGTATTTCGGCGGCACGACGACCGCCAGCGTCAAGGTCGACGTGACCCTTGCCGAAACGACAACAACGCTGACCTCGTCGTCGGCCTCGACGGTTTACGGCCAACTGGCAACCTTCACGGCCACGGTGGCGGGGCCGTTGGCCGCGACGGGAACGGTGACTTTCTACGCCGGTGCGGTCACACCCGCCGATCAGATCGGCACCGGCACTCTCAGCATCGATAAGGGCGTCGACACGGCCACGTTCAAGACGTCGATGCTGCCCGTGACCGGCAGTCCGTACACGATCACGGCGGTCTACGGCGGCGATGTCAGCAACATGACGAGCACATCGAGCGTGGTCAACCTGACGATCACTCCCGCACCCATCTTGATCACCGCCGTCGACCAGTCGATGACATACGGAGGCACCATGCCGGCGCTGACGGTCAGCTACTCGGGCCTGGCTGGCGGCGACACTCCGGCGACGTTTGCGACGTCTCCCAATACAGCACCCACCATCTCCACCGTTCCGGCCACAAGCGACGCGGGCAGCTACGCCATCACCGTCAGCGGTGCGTACGATCCCAACTACACAATCGGTTATGCATCCGGCACACTGACGATCGCCAAGGCCAGCGCGAAGATCATGGTCACTCCGTACAGCGTCACCGTCGACGGCAACCCGCACACCGCATCGGGCACCGCGACGGGTGTGGAGACGCCCACCCCGGCGAACTTGAGCGGCCTGCTAGACTTGAGCGGCACCACCCATACCACCCCCGGCAGCTACGTCGACACCTGGACTTTCGCGGGCAACACGGACTACGCCAGCACCAGCGGCGTCGTCACCGATGTCATCGAACAGGCCGCGCTAGCCGTCATGTCGATCGCCACGGTCTCGCCCGACCCGCGGAACTCGGTCGTCTCGTCAATCGACGTCACCTTCAACGAGCCCGTCAAACCTGGGACCTTCACCCGTTCGGCCCTGACACTGACCGACAATGGCGGGTCGAACCTGATCACGAGCGCCGTCACGGTGGCGCTGTTATCCGGCTCGACCTATCAGATCAACGGACTGGCCGGCCTGACACTGGCCGACGGGTCTTACACACTGATGGTCAACTCGGCCCTGGTCCAGGACCAGTATGGCGTCGCGGGCACCAACGCGCTTTCGACCGTGTGGCTCATGGACGCGACGGCGCCGACCAGCAAGGTCAGCGCGCTCCCGAAGGACGAGAGCACGCTGAACTTCCCCGTGTCAGTGACCGGCACCGATGGCGGATCACCACCGTCGGGCGTGAAGTCTTACGACATCTACTCGTCGACCAACGGCGGAGCCTGGACGTTCTGGACCACGGTGCCCGCGTCCAGCCCAACGGCCAGCTTCATGGGGCAGAGCAACACAACCTACGCATTCTACAGTATCGCCCACGACATGGCCGGCAATACCGAGGTCAAGCATCCTGTGATCGAGGCCAGCACGTACGTTCCCAACCTCACGCCGCCGGTGACTGCCGTTGACGGCACGACCGGGACCAACCCCAGCTCGGTCAATACATCGACGGGAACCTTCACGCTCGATCTCACCGGCAGCGACCCGGGCGGCGGGCAACTCACCTATTTCGACGTATTCGTCTCGATCGACGGCGGCGCGTATACGGAGGTCGGCCCTTATGGTATCCCGGCTGGTCCGGCCGACAGTAGTGGCAAGTATCACTCGACGCTCCCGTACCAGGGCCTGACCGACGGCAAACAACACACTTATCGGTTCTATAGTGTAGGATACGACTCCAACAACAACATACAGAGCGCCCAGCAAGCCCCAATGTGACGTTCGCGAACCAGACGTTTGCCGTGCCCGCGGCTCTTGCGGTCACCGGCTTCACCGTCGAGCACGACAGTCCGAGCCGGTCGTTCATTCGTTACCTCGACATCAACTTCAACGAGAGCGATAGCCAGAGCGGAGGCGCGCTCACCGCGATCGCCAATTCGCTCACCAGCGGCTCACCCGACATCCAGATCTACAAGTATGATTTGAACGGCGACAGCGCCGGCGATCATGGCACGTCATATCAATTTCCGCTCACCGGCATCAGCGTTCAGGTCATCGACCACGCCATCGAGATCGACTTTGGCGCGAAGGGAATCGGCGGCAATCCCAGCACGACGGCCGCCGACGGCTACTACGAGGTCGACATCAAACCGCCAGGAGGCACGGTGTCGGTGCACCATTTCTACCGCCTGCTGGGCGACGTCGACGGCAACGAGATCGTCGACCAGAACGACTTGAACGAGATCGCCGCGAGCATCAACGAGTCGACACAAAATGGATGGGCGCCGCTCTCCGTCGACGTCACTGGCGGCGGCACCGTGAACACGATGGATGTGACGCTGGCGACCCGTTCCAAGAATCGAGCCCTGAAGTCGACGCTGGCACTGGGATAAGGAAAAGTCGCACCGGACTGCAACAGAGCGTCCACGATCGATCGCGCGGTCGCCATGTGGCGGAGCGCGCGAGTGAGTGAGCCCGACACCGCGCGCTTGATCGGGAGCCGTGCGTAGTGCCATACTCGGTGGAGGACATCGGGGGAGAAGGGACACCTGGCATGCGCATTCTCGCGGCAATTCCCCATTATTACGCCGCGGGCAAAGCTAGCTCGCCCGACGGCCGATGGCATGGCTCCTCTGGGCACGCGGCCCATACACGCGCCACGCTCTTGCGGCGTGCATCGCATCGCTCCACCAGCTTTACGGTCGTGCCCAGCACGTTATCGAGCACGCGACCCGCGTCGCACATCCTGCCAACGAGCGAACGACGGCCAATCTAGACGTTTTGGTCTGCACGACGGATGAAAACCACCTGGTCGACCGGTTGAATTTGCCCGCGGGCTCGTTCATCCATTGCTCGGCGGATTGTGCTCCACCGCTTCTGGGCTTCGAATGCCACTCCCTGCTCCGCGACCGACTGGGCGACTACGACTACTATGTCTATCTTGAAGATGACCTGATCTCGCGCGATCCGTGGCTGTTTGTGAAGCTCGGATGGTTCACGGCGGAGCTTGGCGACCAGGTTGTGCTCCAGCCGAACCGATACGAGGTGGGCCCGCTTGGCCTTGTACACAAGGCGTATATCGACGGGGACCTTGCGCCTGGCGTCACCGCCCCGTTCCAGGATCTCACCGTCCGGCCGGTCGCAACCGGACGCTTACTCGGAACGACCGTTGCCTTCGAGCGGGCCAAAAACCCCCATTCAGGGTGCTTCTTCTTGAATGCCCGCCAGATGGAGTCGTGGGCGCGAGAGCCGTATTTCCTCGATCGCGACACCAGTTTCATCGGGCCCCTGGAAAGCGCCGCCACGCTGGGCCTGATGCGGACGTTCCGAGTCTACAAGCCCGCCGCCGAGAACGCGGCGTTCCTGGAGATCGAACACTTCGGCACGAGCTTCCTGGCTCAGCTCCGCCGCCGTGCCGACGTCGCGATGACACCCGATGGGAGTTGACGGTTGATTCACGCGTCTTTGCCAAGCCGATAAGTGAGCTGCCGCGTGAGTGTCCAGCCGCCAGGGACGATTCCATGCGGAATCTGGACCGTCAGTTCGCCAGTACGTTGCGTCTGAATCGAGCTTTTGACAGCCTCGGCAATCGTGTCATACAGGGCGCGGCGCGTCTCGAGCGGCAACAGCTCGCGGCGAAGCCGGGCCGTGTCCCACTTGACGATGCGGTAAACGCGGTTGACGGCGTGTCCCAGAAGCCGGTCCGTCACGGAGTAAAATCGCGTGCGTTCGAGGTCGCCATGCGGGAGATGCCGCAGTCGTTCGGCTGGCATTGTTCGCTGTTCCACGCCCACGAACTGAAGGGCGTCATACAGGTCGTTGTCTTCCTCACCCCACCCGCGAATCACTTCATCATAGCCTCCAACTCGCTCGAAGTCGGATCGGGCCACCGCGAACGTGCCTCCGACCCCCCCGTCGCCCGAGAGTGCGCGGTAAAAGCCCCCCGGTGCGAACAACCGCAGGAGATCCGCCGTGAAGCCCGAGTCGAGTATAATGTCGGCGTCAACAAAGCAGATCCAGGGCGCATCGGCATACTGCGCACCAGCGTTGCGAGCCGCGGCGAGGTTGAAAAAGGCCTGTCCGGGCACGCGCACGACACGGGCTTTTGGGTGATTTGCTTCAACCCAGTCGCCAGTCAGGTCCGGGCATGAGTAGTCAACCACGACGCACGATCCGCCCGGCTGTGCGAGCATTGGCCCCAACGAGCACCGAAGCGCGTCGAGCCTCCCCATGCACGTGGTCACAAAACAGACGGCCGCCATAACGATTCCCACGGGTTCGAGGTGTCACTCACACTGTGCCAACCATCGCATCACACCAACCATCGTCGCCTATCATGATACACGCTCTGTTGAGCCCGAGGGTCATTTTCGCGACAGGTTACTCCAGCATCGGCAAATCGCAATTCCAGGTCTTCACTGTCTCAAGGGCTTGCTGAGCAGCCAGAACGCCGCCCTCGGTCGTCGCGTGTTGGATCGTATCCCCGAACTCGAGCATCGAGCCGGAGTCAGCCATCTCAATTTAAAGTGTCAAGCTTGAACGAGAACGTGAGACGATAGTGGCGGGCATGGTCTATCTTCAAAGTTTTGACCTTCACCTCAAAGGATGATCACGGCCGATGGCTGCAAGCCTGGAACCGACAGTGGCGCTGGTTTACGACGACGACGCCTACGTCGAAGCGGGCGGGAACGCCATCGGCTTGATTGGCCGCCAGGTCGCGGGCCGGGCGTTCCTCGAGGCGTATTTGAGCCATGGAACCTTTTCCGAGCTGGCGGCATTTCTGCCTCAACGCGGGTCGGCAGCCTCGCTCGTTCAATTATGGCGCAACCATGCCGTCGCTGGAACCCATCCGCGACGTCTGCGCGTGATCGAGACCACCGAGTTCCACCGAATATTTTTCCCGGTGCCGCCGGCGACCATTCTGCACGCTCCGCAGCCGCCGAACCCCGCTTTCGCATGGGCGCGGCAGCAGGCTGGACCGCATGCATACGCCCTATCTGGGGTCACTCACACCCTCTGCTCGCCCGGGGCAATCGATCTACTTCAGTCGCTCGTCACCGCCCCCTTTGAAACATACGACGCACTCGTGTGCACGTCGCGTGCGGTGGCCAGCATGGTCCGCGAGGTCACACAGGCCTACGGCGATTACCTACGTGCACGCCTCGGAGGAACGCCGGCGCACCGACCGGCCGACGCGATTCGATCGCGCCTGGAGACGATACCCTTGGGCGTGGATATCGACCGGTTCTCTCCCGCGACCCCGGAAGAACGTGCCGCCGCGAGGAGATTGCTCAATGTACACGACGACGAAGTCGCGATTCTATACGTCGGCCGGCTCTCGCATCATGCCAAGGCGCACCCGTTTCCGATGTTCAGAGGCGCCTCCGAGGCTGCCACTGTCTCGGGGCGGCGGGTCCATCTGATCCTCGCCGGCTGGGCAGCGCACCCGGCTATCCACGACGCATTCGTTGACGGAGCACGGCTTTTCGCGGGGAACGTGCGAACGTCGCTGGTCGATGGCCGCGATGCGCGGATACGCCGAGCTGTGTGGCACGCGGCCGACCTCTTCGTCTCGCCGTCAGACAATATTCAGGAGACTTTTGGCATGGCGGTCCTCGAGGCGATGGCCAGCGGACTGGCCGTCGTCGCCTCCGACTGGGACGGCTACCGCGACCTGGTGGAGCACGGCCAGACCGGTCTCCTCGTTCCCACGGCGATGGTGGAAGGAGCCACCGCCGGAGTGACCACGCGGCTCTTGACCGGCGAATTGACCTACGACCATTTCCTCGCCGAGATCAGCCAGGCAACGGTGGTCGACGTACCGGCCCTGGGCGCAGCCCTGGCGCAGGCAGTCGGCGATGAGGCCATGCGGAGGCGGATGGGCGAGGCCGGCCGCCGTCGGGCGTGTGAACATTTCGCCTGGCGTCACGTCATTCATTCGTATGAACAATTATGGCGCGACCAGGAAGCGGAGCGGTCCGCGCGGGCCCGGGCGGCCCGCGGCGCCGCGCCCGTGCTCGATCGAGCCGAACCGGCCTTCTATCCGAACCCCGAGCGGACGTTCGCCGCGTACCCGACGAGCCGGCTGTCCGGTAGCGACGCGCTCGCATCAGCGCCAGGGGCAAGCGACTCACTGAGTGTGCTCCTGACAATGCCGCTGACGCACCACGCTGGCGGACGCCGCGTCACCGACGCCGGCCTTCTCCGCGCCGCCCTGGCTCTGCTGCCTTGCACGGTCGAAGGCCTCGACCGCTTCTGGTCCAGCTCAAGCGTCGATCACGCCACCGGCCGGGCCACGCTCGCCTGGATGCTCAAGTACGACGTTGTCCGCGTGCCCCACGACCGTCGCCCAGCGGGGGGCCTCGATCCATGATTACCGCGAATCCGTGGCCCCCCGTGACGCGGTCCGATCGGTTCAATTCCGGAATTGCTCTGGATTCGCAACCAGCAGATCCGGCCATCCTGGCACTTGCGCACCATTGGGCTCGGCACGGCAGACCAGCGAATGAATCGTCTCACTTATCGAGTCCGTTGATCAGGCCGCTGAGCATTCTGGCGATAACCTCGAGCCAATCCTTCAGAGCAACGGCAACCGAAATTTGAGCGATGTTATGCCGGCGTGCAATCTCGAAGAGCGGCACGCATTCCTGAGCGGAACTGCGAGCGATCTTGAAGAAGTTTCGGCGCTCAGGCATGGTGAAACGGCCGTTTCCTTCGGCGAGATTGGTGGCTATCGAAAGGGCTGCGCGACTCAATTGGTCGTCGAGAAACCGATAGCCGCGTGGGACACCTCGTTGAAAAGCACGCTTGCGGCGGATTCTCGGTCGTCGAGTAGGGTAAATGCCCGCAACGCCAGGTTCAGCAGCCGAAGCCGCCGAGCGGACGATCTACCTCGACACGCAGTCCCGCCGCGGCTCCGGTCGGATGCAGCACCTCATCAGGCCGTGGCTGCTTCCGGTCAGGCGAGCCTTCATCGTAGCGCAACAGGTATTTGATACTCCCCAGGTCTCGAGGGCGGCGAAAGACTTTATACATCAAGACGCGGCCGAAGGCTGTTCGCGGGTCCATGCTCAGGGAGCCCAGCACTTCGATAAACTCCTGGTTGTTCGCGTCGCGGCAGACCTGACTGGTGAATTCGATTCGCAGCGCCGTTCGGGGCAGGCGGATGCCGTGCCAGTAAATGTCCTTTCCAACGACGGCCACACCGCCGTTGGGCCGGTGCTCGACGTCGAGCACCACCTGCACGCCAATGTCACCGAAGACTTCCACGAGCACGGGCTTACCGGCCATCGTCCGCAGGACGAAATCGGAATCGAAGACACGAAGCGCCGACGCGCAATACAGCTCCCGGATAAAGTGCATGGACCCGTCGTCGCGGCGGAAGACCCGCAGGCGGGCGGGGATCACGTGCGCCTGATCCTCGAACAGTCCCTGTCCGAGCAACAGCGCGGCGAACCGCGAATACACCCTGAGCGGCAGGGTATGAATCGTGAGGGAGGCCGAAGCGGTAAACTGGCCGGGGTTGCCGTAGAATTTCACGATGAGCGGATTGACGTGCCGGACGGCGTCGCCCAGGAGCGTCTCCAGCAGGGGCCAATCGACCTCCTGGCAGCAGACCCCGCGATTCTTGATTCGGAGACCGCGCCGGTAGACTTTCCAGGCCCCCCAGGTGGTTACAAACGATCGGACGACCGTCAGGGCCGTGCGCCGGTAGCTCGGCAACCCGGGACGTGTCTCGTGCGCCCAGCCGAACAGTGCGCGCAGCGTTTCTACCAGGTAGCGGCGGATGACCGGCCAGCCACGGCCCGCCGCCTGCCGCAGAGCCATTCCAATGGAAAAGGAAATGGCCGTCTCGTACGGGAGCTGGCCTTCCCGGGCCAGGTGTTCGAACTGCCGGGTGTCGACGGTCATCTCCGCATGGCGCTCCAACAACTGCCACGCTGGATCGCCTGCGTGCCGGGCCGCGTCCGCGAAGAATGCCGCGTCGAGCCCCGCCTGGCGGAGGGACTTCCAGTCCTGGGCATGGGCCTCCAGCCACAGCTCGTCCCGGACCGTCCAGGAGCTACCGGAGGCGCAGGACTTCTGGTAATCTTCCCAGGCGGCGGACCGCGGCCGGCCGGCCTCAGCGACGGGCATGACGGCTTCTCCCAGCGCGTTGAAAGTGTCGGAGAAGCCGCAGAACCTGCCGATGACGACACTGCTCGCCGTGAGCAGATGAATGTGCGCCATCCGGCAAGGGTGGCGCTCGTAGAAGTTGAGCAACCGAGAAAGCCGTGCGCGGGCGCTTAGTTGACGGTGGGCAAAGGCGTGGTGCTCGGCCTCGAAGCCATGCGGCAGATAGCGCCGCGCTTCGTCGAGGTCGCTGGATATCACTTCGATCGACACGCTGATTGCCTCGGAAATTGGTCGAGACGAGATGTTGAATGCCGAACGACCCCGCTCTGCAGCGGCGGTGCCGCTGAGATGTGGGCATTCGAAAGGCCGTCACGCCCCGCCGTCTGCCGCAGCGCCTGGTTCGGCCTGCGGTTGTTGCTGCAACTCCTGCCACGCCGGGGCGAACGACGGGTAGGCGCTGGCGTCGAAGAGCACAGTCATCATGTCGTTTTTCGCGAGTATCCCGCCGGCGCCTTTCCAGTCGAGACCACTCTCGACTCGATGCTGCTCAAGCGGCTCGCGGCTTGGATGACCGCTTTCCTCTTCAGAATCCAAGCGTGATTGCCCCGATAGTACTCGTAACCTGTGCCGTTGACTTGAGCGAACGCAGCACCTGCATCGTGCCTTCGTCGATGGACACCAGGCGAAGGTCAAGTAGCGCGTAAAAGTCCGCTCAAGAAGAAGCCCATACCAACAGGGGGAGCCACCCACTCTGACTCGGATTCTTTGGCGACCGGGGCTGAAGATCGTCGCTCTAAATGATCCCGATTCCCACAGCAGCGGCTCGTCCGTGATTGGCGACAACGATATCGAATGGCTTTACCTGGTTCGTACATCACCGGATGAACCGGGCGGCCCCGGAGCCGTCATTTGGTCTGCCACCCAGCGCACTGATAATCACTTTTTCGCTCCTGGCGCGAGGAACCAAGCCGGCGTACTGGTGATTCTCTAACGGTTCGGGCTGATAGTAAGCCACCGAAAAGCGTTGGTCAATTGCCGATCTTCTGATTTTTCCTTTCGCTAGCTCGGCCGCGGTCGGATCGATCGCCGCGAACCGGGTCAGTGCCTCGTCGAGGTCGATCCACCGGTCGGGGTCGAAGCCGGTGCCCAGCAGGTGATCCGGGTCGAGATCGGCCCGCGCCGGGCGGTTGCCACGCTTTTCGGCCCGTTTCGCCCGCGCATGGTCTACCAGGATCCGACGCATAGCCTCGGCGGCGGCCGCGAAAAAGTGACCGCGGCCGTCGAAATGCTGATCCCCTACCAGCCGCAGGTAGGCTTCATGAACCAGGGCGGTGGCGTCGAGGGTGTGACCAGGGGCTTCCGCGACCATGCGCACGGCGGCGAGCCTCCGCAGTTCGTCACAGGCGAGCGGCAGCAACTCAGCCGCGGCTTGGAGGTCTTTCTTTTGAACGTCTGCGAGCAGGCGGGGCAAATCAGACATTGACGAGGAGTTAGCCGTCCCCGCAACGGCCGTCAGTGGAGTGGCAGGAAGTTCACCTTGAAATCCATTAAATTCGTAGGTGCGAACGTTGTCGATTGGAGATCAACCGCACGGCTTGATTGCGTGCTCGACGTCATTGCGAAGCCGATGACAAAAGGCTTAACAACTATCAGAGCGGGCGCGTTTTGCCGCTCCAGAAACTCAGCAAGTTCAAACAATGGTCGCCCAGAGCCGTGCGTCGAAGTAATGTGTGAGGTGACCCGCATTGCCTGGTAACTTCTCCGATCTCCTGCTCTATTTGAGCGGCGTAGCTCGGCAAACCTACGGGGAGCCCGGGTAAGCCGCAATCGAGGTCAGTGGTGTGACGAACGGGCGTGCTAAAGAAAGGAGAGATTAGAAAGGAGACCGTGGATCGGGCATCGGTCTTCCCGCTCTCCTCACTAGTCTCTCCAATCTCCTGCTCTATTTTTTCGCCGTCGGCGAAAAAATCGGGGCGACAAGATTTGAACTTGCGACCTCACGGTCCCGAACCGTGCGCTCTATCCAAGCTGAGCTACGCCCCGCACTGTACGGTTACGATCTTAACGCCTCGGCCGGTTCTGTCAATTCCAGCAATTTTGCCAACGTGCCGTAACTCGTCTCAATTTCTCTCACCGCGAAGCACGCGGTGCCTGCTGTTCCAGGGGTGTTTGAACGGTCGTCATGAAAGCTCGCCATTGCCCCTCCAATCTGACCAGGTCAGTGCCAAACGCCCGGCGAAACGCTTCGGAAACGCGGTCGGCCGATGCCGGAGCTGCGCCGTCGGGCGCCACCGTGCGCGTTCGTATTAAGTCAATAAACGTAAGGAATTGCGCCGAATGCTGGGTCCGCAGAAAATAGACGAGCGCCCAGGCCTGGGCATACAGGTCGCGGTTATATCCCCGACCGAAACCAGCGTCACGCACCAGTCGCTCAAGCGGAAGTGGGCGTTCCAGCCGGCGCCAGTCGGGCAGTCGCAGGTCGTGAGCCCGGCTAATGCCCGCCCAGCGCCCGCCGCGAATGACTTCAAATTGCGCGGCGAGACCTTCGTGGAGCCATACCGGGAACAGGTCATGCTCGGCTACCAAGCCGCTATCAGTCGACAATTGATGGATCATCTCGTGCGCGGCGGTCCCCAGATCGATCGCGCGTTGATCGAGGTCCAGCAGCACTGTTTCACTCGTGATGTCGGCATCGATTCGTGCCAGCAAGGCCCGGGCCTCGGACGGGCTCACCGTCCGCACGCGTTCATCGGCGACCTTCATTTTGATGCGGCTACGCGCCGGGGCCCTTGCAACCATTTCCTGATATCGATTCACTTCATCACGTTTGGCCGCCAGTTTGTCGCGCGCCGTCTTTTGGTCGTCACCGCTACGGGCGTCGTAAGCGACCACCGCGTTCCACGTCGGGTGAAAATAGCCGCGCGTCGTGGCGAACGCCGTCGCGTCCTCTGTCCGCAAGAACGCCAGGTAGTCTTTCTGATCGGCGAACCAGGCCGACACCAGACGTTTGCGCGGCACGGCCAGCTCCACCCCTTGAGCGGCAAACATGAGGTGAAAACCCGTCAGAACCTGCTCTAGCAAGGCGATGCGTTCTTCGACGTTAGCATCGGAATGTTGATGGAGCAAGATCACGTGCGGGCCCCGCGCAACCTTGGTTTCAATGCCCAGGCTCTTTTGAAACCGCGCGAATTCGGGATCACCGCAGGGCCGATCAAGCCGCTCGATGCGTTCCGCCATCCGCGCAACTGGCAGGTTCCTGGAGTCTTCGATATGAAAAGCCCGGATCTCCGCGACCGCCTCGGTTGTCAGGCCGTTCTCAATCGCCCACCAGACCGCCGCGAAACGCGACTCTGAACCGGCCGCTCGAGCACGGTCCCGCCGCGTCTTCCATTCAACCTCCGGCCAGTATCCCGGTACGATTTTTTTGAAATCGGCTCGAACCAGCTCGACCTTGCGGTCAGGTAGCATGAGAGTGATGCGATTTCCATCAATGGCGGCCGGAAGCTGGGCCTCGCCACTTTTGCGGAAATAAACGAGTTCGCCGCGGCAGTGCGCTACCGCCGCGAGGCCGCCAGTCGCAACAAACAGCGATGCCGCCAGGACCATGAAGCGCTCTTGCGCCGCATTTCTGCCATCCTCCATGATCCGAATGGGCCGTGGCCAAGGGACTAGACGCCCGTGCGTGATTCCGAGACGCCCAGGCTTCCCGAGTCGGCACTGGCACTCGGCTCGTGCAGAGACTCGCCCCCAGGATCGTGCAAGGCCGTTTAGTGAACCGTACGCGATCAAAGCCGCGTCCGTCAATCGTGCTGTCGGTGTTCAGGCGCTCTGCGCCGCCCCCTCCGAACGAATGAACTGTAGCCGATCGGGCTGGTCGTGAAAATCAAGCAGAATGCGGCCGGCGTGAACCATCAAGATCTGACGCTCGCTTTGATCGGGCGGCAGGTCGAACACCGAATACCAGCGACTCCTCGAGCCATCTAGAACGATCCATCCTGGATCTCCATTGCGCATGCCTCGGGCGAGCGCAATCAGCGCTGCGGGTAAAGCGCGGGTGCGAACTCGACAACGCGAACGATTCGCGGCTCGCGCACGTCGTCCCGAGGCGCCTGGCGAAACATGCCGTCGTACTCCGTCGATCCCTCCTCGACCTCGGCTTCCGCGAGAAGGCCTTGCGCTTCGAGCTCCCAGTAACAGTGGATGGCATAAATATCTTCCAGCGGACGTCCTTCCATCCGGTAGGTGCTCAGGCTGAATGTGATACTTCCCACGAATCCCACGCCGATCAGCTCGGTGCTCGATCCAGACCGATCCGTGACCGAGTATTCGATCAACCAGAGCGACGTGCGATCGCGCGTGGGCGGCCACTGCAAATCACGGTGGTCCAGAATCCGGAGGCGATCAGGAGGCCGGCCCAGCTCGCGGGGGTCGGCCAGCCACTGCGAAAGTTCGGCCATCGCACGAAAATCAGGTGCAAGTGCCTGCCGCGGCACGGCGTCGGCTCGGTTCAGCTCGCCAAGGTAATGGCACGCTTTCTCCGAATAATTCACGTCGAGACAAAAGCGGGCCAGGACATCGATCCCGGCAGCGCGCCCCAGATATGCGGACGAATAGGCCCCCTCGACCCGAACGTCGGGACTGTGGTGATTCTGTGCGAGCGTCAACAGCCCGTCGCAGCCTTCGTGAGTGAGATAACGCAGCGCGGCCGCAGTGCTCACGGCATAATCAACGTGTCGCCGGATTTCGGTCAGACAGCCATTCATCAAGCCGCCGCGTCCCGGACACGCTGTTGCACGGGTGCGTATATCCGGCACCAAGCTTCTGGGCGGCGTTGGCGCAGTCGACCAGCGAGAGTGCGACAAAATTAGCCGGAAACGGCTCGCTCAGCGCGGCGGAAGAAACCCACGCTGCACGGATGTCCCAACCCGAACGGCTCGAGGATCAGATGCCACCAGTACGAGCCTGGTTGAAACGCCTTTCGAATCGCCCGGACCACGGTGGCCGCGCCATCGCTCGTGCCGTACATCGCCAGAATCTTCAATGCGAAAAGCGCGTCTTCATGGTCGAAACCCCACGCGTTGTCACACGCCGCGTCGACAACGTCAATCAGAATCGGCAGGCCGTGCTCGACCATCACCGAGAACGCGGCGCAGTCGCGCCCTTCCACATCCTGAAACAACCCGATCAAGGCGTGGAGCGCCGATTGACCGCCAAAACTCGCGTTGCCGCGTACACTCCGCTCGAGCAGGTCGCAAATCAGCTCCGCTTCCGACCGGGACTTGACGACGTACTCACCGAGCTGCTGAAGCGCTTCACCCAGCTCCGGCTCCCGGTGATACACCACGATCGAGAGCCAACTGAAGCGGCGTACCTCGTGAATGGCGACGTTGCTGAGACATGGATCACGCCCCCTCTCGAATCGTCCATGTGGTCGAGACGCGACGAAACACACATCCAGCCGTCCTCATTTTCATTCCATGAAATCCGGGTGACGTGGTATCGCACCAACTCTATCGGCACTTCATCGAGAATCAACCAAGCAACCAACCCAAAAGTCGTCGAGCACGATCGTCACGCGCAGTACGACCCATCGCTGAGTGTCGCTCCATGAAGGACATCTCTTCGCCAGGTGTGGCTAAATTCTCACCATGACCCATTCACGCCAGAGAGCGATCAATTCCGCAACATCTTTGCCCTTATAAACTTATAGAAATTTTCCCGAGTGGCATCAACCGTGCTAGGGGTTGAATAGACCGTTTGCCCGCACGTACGCTCGTGCAAGCCAGACCCACGTTTCAATATCGGAAACACATGACCATGCCCAGGCGGCCCCGGGGATTCACCCTGATTGAGCTTCTGGTTGTCATCGCGATCATCGCCGTGCTGATCGCCCTGCTGCTGCCGGCGGTCCAGGCAGCGCGAGAGGCGGCGCGGCGGGCTCAGTGCGTGAATAATCTCAAGCAGATGGCACTCGCGCTGCACAACTATCACGATGCGATACTCGCTTTTCCGCCGGGATACGTCGCCGCGGCCAGGTTCATTGATGGTGAGACCGACACGTCTCCCGGCTGGAGCTGGGCGTCGATGATCCTGCCGCAGCTCGATCAATCGCCGTTGTTCGCTTCAGCCAACTTCGCGTTGCCGCTGGCCGCGGCCGCGAATACGACGACCGCCCGGACGAGCCTCAACGCGTTTCTGTGCCCTTCCGACCAGCTTCCCGGGCCGACGTACCCGGTCACCGACGGCTTTGGCAATACGGTTGCGACGGTCGCCCCCACGTCTTATGGAGCGTGCACCGGCAACGATGCGGCAGACGTCGCGCTCGGGCTCAATAACGACGGCCTGGGCAACGGTGTCTTTCATCGCAACAGCGCCACGCGTATCGGTTCGATCACGGATGGCACGAGTCAGACAATCTTGCTGCAGGAGCGGGCTTGGGGCGATTCCGAGGGGACCTGGACGGGGGCCATCGCCGGGGGCGTGATCTTGAAGGGTCCGTTCAACCCTTGCCCGATCGGCGGCGACACATCTTACTTCGCCCCTTGCCTGGTTCTGTTGCATTGCCACCTTCTCAACGCCAACGCCGATTTCGACGGCGGTCTCGACGATCCTTCAAGCTTTCATCCCGGAGGGGCCAATGCCGTCTTCGCCGACGGCTCGGTGCATTTCCTGAAAAACGTGAGCGGTGACGCAGGAACCAACCCGGACGGCTCGACCCGGTACACGCCGGCCAGCCTGATCATGCAAGCGCTCGGAACACGCGCCGGGGGTGAGGCGATCAGCGCCGATTCCTACTGATCAAAATGTGAGGCAAACCATTATGTATTATAATTGAACGAATGCTCACAATTCGTTCAAACTGAATCGATGACCTCTGGGCAATGGAAATTTGTGATGAAACGGCAATCAACCGGCTGCTTGCTGGCGTTCTCGATCGCGATCGTGCCGGCGTGCGCGCCGGAAGAGCGCGGTCCGATTCTTGCCGGAGGCCGCGACGTGAAGGCGTGGATCACCGATTTGCATGACAGGCGGCCGTCGATACGCCGTCAGGCGGTGGTCAAGCTGGGTAACGTCGGTGATGCCGATTCCGCCGTCGAGCCGAGCCTTGCCCAGATCCTGCACGATCCAGATGCACTCGTTCGCCGAGCCGCCGTGCATGCCGCGGCCAAGCTCAGAGCTCCGGCGCGGAAATCCTGGCCCAGCTCAAGATCATGAGTGAGAACGATCGCGATGCGCTCGTTCGTGACTACGCCCAGCGAGCCCTCGTCCATTTCGGGAGATCACCATGACCGATGATCATCGTGTTCGTCCTGTTTCCTCGGCTCGCATTCAAGTCCAATAATGAGCAGTAGTAGAACAGATGGATTTTCCTTCACGAGGTGGAACATGAAGCCAGGATCGCGCCGGTGGTTTATCGCGTGGAGTGCTCAGACGGCGGCCCTGTCAGGATTCGTCCTCGGCCACCGCGGCGCACGAGCGGGCGAGCACGCCTCCGCGACGGAATTAATGGCCAGGGGCGTCGGATTCTTGCGACCGCGCCAGGGGGCCAACGGAAGCTGGTCGGGCGATCGCAAGGAACCGGGAATCACGGCCCTGGTGGTCACCGCCATGCTGCGATCGGGCCGGGTGACTCCCGAAGACCCGGCTATTGCCAGGGGCCTTCGCTATCTGGAGCAATTCGTCAGCCCCAAGGGGGGGCTTCCGGAAGCGCCTCACTCAGTGTATTCGACCTCGGTGGCGCTCATGGCCTTCCAGGCCGCAAATAAAGATGGGCGTTACGACCGGGTGATCAAGGGGGGTCAAGACTTTCTCAAAACGACGCAGTGGGACGAGGGCGAGGGCAAGAGCAAGGACGACGCGCAATACGGCGGCCTCGGGTATGGGGGCGCCCAAAGCCGGGCCGACCTTTCAAACACCTCGTTTTTCATGGAAGCCCTTCATGATACGGGCCTCCCCGCCGACGATCCGGCCCTTCAGCGGGCTCTGGTATTCGTTTCGCGTTGCCAGAATTTCAAAAGCGAATTCAACGATCTGGCCGGGGCAAGCAAGATCAACGACGGGGGCTTCATATACACCCCCACCACGGGAAACGCCGGCGCACGCACCCAGGCCGGCAAAAGTGCCGGGGCCGGCGCATCGCGCGCCAGCGGCGGCGAAGAAGGCGGCGGCTTGCGATCGTATGCCGGGATGACCTATGCCGGCCTCAAGAGCATGATTTACGCGGGCCTCGCGCAAGATGATCCCCGGATCAAAGCGGCCCTCGCCTACATCCGCAAAAACTACACGCTCGACGAGAATCCGGGACAGGGCCAGCGCGGCCTTTACTATTACTATCAGACGTTCGCCAAGGCCATGGCCGTCCTCGGCAAACCGACCATCGTTGACGCCAATGGCAAGGAACACCACTGGCGCGACGAGCTTGTCGCGGCGCTTGCCAAACGTCAAGAACCCAACGGAAGCTGGGCTAACCGTGACGATCGCTTCATGGAAGGAGACCCCAACATCGTGACCTCTTATGGCCTGCTCGCGCTCGCGGCGACCCGACCACAGCATTGAGCGCCCTTTTCGCACCGGGCTCCACGGCTCGAGCGCGTTTCCACCCTACTTCTTGACAGGGCCCGCGTCGACTTCGTAGAGTTTTCTGGCCCCTGAGACTGAATCTCAATTTCAAATTGGTTCGTCCGCGATCGAGGCTTGGCGACGCAATGCGGTATGTGATGGTCCAACAGCGCCGCGAAACGATTTCACAGGCTAGCAAGGCGCATCGAACGTCGCTGGAACGACCGCCGGGCAGGTAGGTAGGCAATGATGCGCCTATCACAATGGCGGGTTCACCGGGGAGGGCACTCTGTCGAGTGGCTCGGCGAGTGCGGGACCACTCCCCGGTGGCTCGCCTCCCTTTGATTTGCGACTGCCGCTGGCAAGCGGGGAAAAGCAGAGCCGCTCGGGCAGGCCCGAGGCGCAGATCGGTTCGACGTGACCGCGGAGGCAAGCAGACGCGATGCTTGGCCGACCAAACCTCGCCCGGCGACGACGCTGGCGGCTCCATCTGGCCGCGATAATGGCTCCGTTTCCAACCAATGTCGACAAGCCAGGCCGAACTGCTGTCGCAATCATCAACTCCCTATGGTCTGGTCGATGGCTGCACACCCTGTCTCAAGAACAGCCGAGACGACGCTTTTCCGATCGTGCCCTTGACACCCTGCCTCGTCGGCCGATACAGTCCATTCGGCTGAGATTGAATCTCAATCTCATTCAAACTGGTCCGGCCACGGTCTTGGTCCCCCGCCTCCGGATCCTCAATGGTTGCCTTTACTCCGACGAGGCTCACTGTGTTGAAGTTGAACGACTCCCTGTTTCCGTTACGCTCGAACGTGAGAAGTTTACGGAGGCGACGACCAGCAGGGCGGCACGCTCGTGCGTTTACCTTGATCGAGCTGCTAGTGGTCATCGCGATCATCGCGGTCTTGATCGCACTCTTGCTCCCCGCGGTGCAGGCGGCTCGCGAGGCCGCGCGCCGCATCCAGTGCGTGAACAACCTCAAACAGCTCGGGCTTGGCATTCACAACTATGAAAGCTCGAACAGCGTCTTGCCGCCCCAGATGGTGCTCACTTTCACGAACACCGGCAGCGTGTTCTGGAAATCCCAGTGGGGCGTCTCGTCGCGCATCACGCCGTTCCTGGAGCTGGGGGCCGTC
The DNA here is from genome assembly GCA_963818265.1 of uncultured Planctomycetota bacterium. GTDB lineage: Bacteria > Planctomycetota > Planctomycetia > Isosphaerales > Isosphaeraceae > CAWFRS01. The sequence goes on from CAWFRS010000003.1 coordinate 545,206, forward strand.
TATAACGCGATCAATTTCGACAATAAAACGTCCGACCCGTCAAATGCCACGGCGATCTCCACACAAGTAAATGTTTTTCTCTGTCCGAGCGAAGTCAATCCGCAGCCCCTGCATACGACAAGCACAGCCGGAGTGACGACCATTTATGGCGTATCGAACTACGGCTGGTGCGAGGGCACCTGGTATACCTTCGGCGGCTTCGGCGGCCGCAGCCCGAATCCGTGCGCCTTCGGCTCAAACGCCAGCCGTAAGCTGGCCTCGTTCACCGACGGACTCAGCAACACGCTGCTGAGCTCCGAAGTGAAGACGTATACGCAAGCATACCACGATTGTCCTTCGGTCCCCCCGCCGGGGCCAACAGGCGTCTCAGCCTATCCCGACGTTGCCACGGTCTTGTCAAGCGTGGCGGCGGCGGCCACGTCGGGATGTAAGCTCGCAACCGGCCCATCGACCTTGCTCGGTGGCGGACATACTCACTGGTGCAACGGCAATTCGTTCTATGATGGATTCACCACGGCGCTCCCGCCCAATACCCAGTCTCCTGCTGGTTCGCCAGCCGTCGATAGCGACATGAGCTCCGAAGACGAGGACGATGGCGGCCCGACCTACGCGGCTGTCACGTCGCGTAGTTATCATCCCGGATGCGTCAACGTCCTCTTCGCCGACGGCAGCGTGCACTCGGTCAAGAACTCGATCAACTACCAGACGTGGCGTGCGCTCGGAACCGTTAGCGGCTGCGAGGTCACGTCCGGCGATTCCTACTGAACATCATGCGCCGACGCTCGTCTTTTTCGCCTCGCAATGGCGCACGAGCAGCCAAATATCCTTGCATGATCTCGAGCCATGCGAACGATCGATTTTGAATTTTCTCGTTTCCATCGTCCCGACGGGAATGACGAAAACCCAGCCCATGCTCAAACCCAGGCGGCCAGATTTGATTTGAGCATCACGCCTCGAATAGATCCATCGAAGGCCACGCCGCTTGCGCGTCGATTTCTTCGTTGATCCGCTTCTTGATCACCTCGAACGGACTCTTGCCATCGTATTCGTTATCGCCATTGGTATTGATCATGAACGCCCAGGAGATGCCGTCGGGCCGGTGTTCGGCATAAGCGCTGACGCCGTTCTTACCACCGTTTTTTTTGAATCCGGGGCCGTTTGGTGTACTGGTCACCGAATCCCACCCGAGACCGACATGATGCTCGCCCGATTGCGACGCGATCGGCGGTTTCGGCTTCGCGGTCATGGCGTGCATCATTCTTTTGGAGAGATACGGCTCTCCACGATTCCCGGCGACTGACGTCAAGAACTTGACCATCTCGGGCGCCGTGAATAGCCAGTTAATCGGATTACGCCCCGGCGCGTGCCGGCCTTTAGGCCCGACCACATAGCGGCACGTCTCATTGGGAACAGGCTCTTCCTTTTCCATCACGGCACTGGTGATTCCCATCGATGGGAATACCTTCTCCGTGACGAACGGAACATATTCCTGCCCCGCGCCGGCTTCGAGAATCATCCGTGCCACAATGTAGCCCGAATTGGAGTACCGGCTATCCGTGCCCGGCTCAAAATCGAGCGGCGAATTCATTGCCGCACGCAACTGCTCGAGCGGTTCGGCACTCGATTCGTCATCGTCACTTTCTTCGGCATGGTGGCCGGCTTTCTTGTGATGTTTCCCATTCACCTTGAGCCGGTTGGGAATTCCCGACGCATGGTAAAGCACGTGACGCACCGTGATATCGCCGAAGCGCGGGTCGGCGAACCCGCCGGCGGGCGGTTTCACGTTCTTGACGACATCGACGAGCCGAGCGTCGAGATGCAACTTGCCCATATCAACTAGTCTCAGGACCGACACGGCCGTCACAGCCTTGGTTACACTGCCGATGCAGAACAATGTCGTCGGCGTGACTGGTTTTTCGGCATCGGCATCCGCCAACCCGTGCCCCCCGGCAACGACGAGTCGACCGTCCTTGGCGATCGCCAAACTCCCGCCGACAATATCGGCTTCGTCCAATATTTCCCCAAAGACGCGGTTGAAATGATGGAGCCCTCCAGCTCCTTTTCTTGCGGCTTTCTCAGCGGGTCGGCCAGCCTTTTTCTTGTGCTGTGCGCATGCCGGCACGCCATCGGCCAGACTGCCCCAGCCGAGAGCCGCCGCCATCGACCCGATCACCTGACGTCGGTTGATCATCAGTGGCCCCTTTGCAATTGGTTCGTTCGGCTTTCGCTTGCGCGATAGCCCAGCTCGAATTCGCCAAAGACTCGTTTGAAACGCAGAAGCCCGACGTTTCACGTTCGGGGCTCTGTGACATCTTTTGAGTTCACAATCGCGCTCGGTCAAGGCGAATACGTGGAGCGGCGACGAGGGGCCAATTTCGATGGTCCCTCGTGCCGCGCTGTGATGATACGTCGCTCAATGGATGGAGAAGCCGCGGCGATAATCGCGCTTGATGTACTGATCGGCCGAGGGGACATTCTTGACCTTCATGGCCTCGGCGTCCCATTCGATCGATGTGCCGGCCTTCAAGGCCACGACGCCGAGGAGCACCGTCTCGGTGAGCCGGCCGGCGTAATCAAAGTTCGACATGGCCTTCTTGGGATCGTTCGTCTTGATCGCTTCGACCCACTCCTTGAAGTGGCCCGGCGAGCGCGGCAAGGTTGGCTTCGGCTTGTTCACCTCTTTGAATTTGTCTTTGGGCAGCAAGGTGTGCTGGGCACCGTAGTCGTTGACCGAGTAAAACGAGCCCTTCTCGCCGACCAGAAGCAAGCCGCTATCCGAGGGTTTTTCGCCGTGCAGAAGCTCCTTGTACGATCGCTTGGAATCGGGCAATTTATCGCCGCCGTCGAACCACGTGAGCGTGACGGGTCCGCGGCCATTGCGCGGGCCGAAGCGGGTCCGGATGATCGACCAGACGGGATAGCTCTCATGGTCGACGATGCCCGAAGTATCGACGACCTCGACCGACTCGGGATCAAAGAGCTCGAGCGCCATCGCGGCGATGTTGATCGTGTGGCACGCCATGTCGCCGAGCGCACCCGTGCCAAAGTCGAGCCAGCCACGCCACTTGAACGGCTGGTAATCCGGGTGATATGGCCGGTCATGGGCCGCGCCCAGAAACTCGGTCCAGCGGTACTTGTTGGGGATTCCCGGCGTGTCCTTCGGCCGGCTCATGCCTTGCGGCCAGATGGGGCGATTGGTCCAGACATAAATATCCTTCACGGCGCCCAGGGTGCCCGAACGAATGAGCTCGACCCCCGAGCGAAAGCCATCCTCGGCGGTGCCCTGATTGCCCATCTGCGTGCAGAGCTTCTTCTCGGCGGCGAGCGTGCGCATCAAGCGCGCTTCCTCGACCGACCAGGTCAACGGCTTCTGACAGAAGCAGTGCTTGCCCATCCGCATTGCCATCACGCTCGCCGGCGCATGCGTGTGGTCGGGCGTGCTCACCGTCACCGCGTCGATCTTGTCCCCCATGACCTCGAGCATCTCGCGATAGTCGAAGAACTTCTTGGCCTTGGGGAACTTCTTGCCCATCCGATCGAGAACTTCGCTATCAATGTCGCACAGCGCCACCATCTCGCCGTGACGGCCGGCGTCGTTCGTATCGCTCTCGCCCTTGCCGCCCACGCCAATACAGGCAAAGCGTACCTTTTCGTTAGGAGATTCACGGGGCGGCTGGGCCGCGGCGGCAACGACAGGGGCAGTGGCCCCGCCAAGCAGGAAAGGCCCGGCGCCGGCAACCGCGGTCTGCTTGAAAAACTCACGACGGTCCATGGTCAGAAACTCCCAGTGTCAAAGGTGGCCCACTGTGCCCCGGTTTTTCTTGTCGCACGCTCGCCCTGTCTGAAACGCCGGGCACGGCATGGTTGGGTCGGGTCAGGTCAGATCGTGAATCGATCATTCTGAATGATTCGAGCATTCCTTTCAGAATGCCTTGCCCGGCGGTGAACCGCAACTAGTTGCCGTAAGTCGGCCAGGGCTATTTCGTTTTCCCCGGGAGGCGAGAGCCTGTCGAGCTGAGAGATTGATCGCGCGGAATTCAAGTCGCTCAACTGAGTATCGCCCGCTCAAAGACACCCTGGGAGGGCGAGCGTGGCGCGGTGAAAAGTTGGTCTTGACAGGGCGAATTCGCACAGGGGATTTTACGGTTTCTGTTGCGCTTCGGCGATGGGAGGATACTCCAGGATACAAGGCGAAGGACCCCTCTATGGACGGTCGCACTGATTCGACACCGGACCCGGACCTGAACCCGAAGGATTACAAGAGCAGGCCCGGGGCCTTGGCCTGGTTCTTCCGCAAGAGCCGCGACGGCTGGAAGCGTAAATACCGTGATCTTAAGGTCACCGTCAAGGGCTTCAAGAATCGCATCGCCGACCTCACGAAGAGCCGGGAGCAATGGCGGGACAAGGCCGAGCAGGCGAACCAACGACTGGGCATCTGGAGGCCGAGAACGCCGAGCTGCGGGCTCGGATCGCTGCGGCGGAGGATAAAAAAAAACGAGCCCCGGAGCCGGTCCGCTGAACTTCACCGCCGAGCAGCTCGAGGTGGCCCGGGGCCAGCAGTATGCCGTGGGCGTAGTGCAGTGGTTCACGATGCTGGTCCTCGACTGCGGGGCCTCATTTCGGTGCGCCGCCGCAGTGCTGGAGTCGATCGGCGCGGCGGCCGGCTGCGACGACTTGACCCCCGATCGGTCCACCGGTCGACTCTGGCTGCTGCGGTTAGGGTTAGCGGCCCTGCTGAGGCCCAAGGTCATCGCCGACGATTGGGTCTGGATGATCGATCACTCGATCCAGATCGGGACGTGCAAGTGCCTGGTCATTCTCGGCGTCCGGTTGAGCCAGTTCCCCGAGGGTCGGGCGCTGTGCCACCGCGACTTGGAGCCGATCGCCTTGGTCCCGATGATGAGCTCGACCAAGTCGGCGGTCGCGGCCTGCCTTGGGGAGGCGGCGGGGCGGACCGGGGCGCCGCGGGTGATACTCGACGATCATGGGGCCGACCTGCACGGCGGGGTCGAGATCTTCCGCGCGGCGTATCCCGGGACGGTCGAGGTGTATGACATCACGCACAAGGCGGCGTGCCTGTTGAAGGCGCACCTGGAGAGGGATGAACGGTGGAAGTCCTATAGCACCGAGCTGGGGCAGGCCAAGTTTCGGGTGCAGCAGACCGAGCTGGCAGGGTTGGTGCCGCCGAGCCAGCGGTCCAAGGCTCGGTTCATGAACGTGGGCAAGCTGGTGGCCTGGGGGGTCAAGACGCTGGCGTTGATCGATGAGCCGGCGAGGCTGGGGCCGCTGGCAATCGAAGAGGAACGGGTGCGGGAGAAGCTGGGTTGGCTGCAGGCGTATCGCGGGGCGCTGGAGGAGTGGTCGGGTTACCAGGCGGTGATCGATGAGACCCTGGGCTTCGTGCGGCAGCGGGGGCTGTACGCGGGGGCCGAGATCGACTTGGCGGCGACGGTTCCCCCGCGGTTGGGCCCGGCCGGAGAATTGCGCGAGGATCTGCTGGAGTTCGTCAAGGCGGAGGGATTGAAGGCACGGCCGGGGGAGAGGCTGCCGGGGACGACGGAGGTGGTGGAGTCATGCTTCGGCAAGCTCAAGGCGTTGGAGGACGGTCAATCGAAGGGGGGGTTCACCGGGTTAGTGTTGAGCCTCGGCGCAATGGTCTCGGATTGGACGGCCGAGACCATTGGTGAGGCGCTGGAGCAATGCCGGGTGCGCGATGTCCTGGACTGGTGCCGCCAAACGTTGGGCCGGTCGGTACAATCGCAGAGGCAACTGGCTTATGGTCGCCTGGCCGGCGCAACAAAACCGGGATGAACGATACTTCGAGTCAAGCCCAAAGTTTCACCGCGCCAGGGCGAGCGTCCCGCGAGCCGAGGGCCTCGGAAGCTCGACGGAGCCTCGCTCTCCCGAAGACAGCCCGGGAGAGCGAGCGTCTCGCGTGCCGAGGGCCTCGGCCGCTCGACAGAGTCTCGCCCCTCCCAAATCTTGGTGTAAGCCCAGAATTGAGCAGTCCTATTAGGCGGCGAGGCTGCCCGGCTCAGGCGTCCGGCTTGTCGAGCGACCGCAACAACGCCGCCATCCCCTCGAAGAGTGCTCCCAGTGTCGATGCCGCTTCCGCCGGCGCTTCGATCACCACGTTGCCACTGGCCTCGCGACGCACGTGAAGCTGCGCGAAAAACGATCGCACGTCACGAGACGTCGGCATCGCCGCCACGGCCGTGGTGACTAGCTCGGCCGTTTCCTCAAATGCCGGCGTTTGCTCCTCTTGCTCGAACGGAACGGTCGCCGCGGCACGCTCTTCGTCTTCGTTTGCAATGGCAGGCACGGCGCCGTCAAGCGCCTCGTTGCCAGCCTCGATCATCTCGTCGAACGGGTCGGCCACGTCATCGTCGAGCTCCGTCTCGGCGAGATCAGCGTCCGCATCGGCGACATTTCCCGTCGCCGAGACGGCTGCCAGCGTGGCCGGTTCGTAGAGCTTCTGAACCTTGGCGAGGAAGTTCGACGATTGACCGAAATCCACCGTGTCGCTGTCGCCATCGAAGAGACCTTTGAAAAACGCTTGCTTCGAGCCCACAAGCGCCGCAATTCGCGATTCAATGCCCTGTTCGCAAACAAGATTGTAGACATCAATCGGTAATTTTTGACCGATGCGATAGATCCGACCAATGCGCTGCTCGAGTACGGCGGGGTTCCAGGGAAGCTCGAGATTGATGACGCAATTGGCCGCTCGTTGCAGGTTGAGCCCGACGCCGCCGGCATCGCTGGTGAAGAGAATCCGGAAACCGGGATCGTCGTGAAACTCGACAATATTCTGCGTGCGCCGCCGCTGTCCTTCGGCGCCGGTGAAGAAACCGGCGCGCAGGCCTGCCTCACGCAAAACATCGCTCACGGCCCAGTGGGCCAGGTTGAGCATGCGCCGCCATTGACTGAAAATGACGACCTTGCGCCCCTGTTCGACGACGATCTGCCGCACGAGCTGACGCAGCTCGAGCAACTTGGGCGAAGAGAGGCTCTTCAAGAGGCTCTCATCAGGAGCTCGGCTCGCGCAACGTCGGCCAGAGGCTTTCAAACTGGATCTGCGCCAGCCCGTTGGAAATGATCCGCTGGGTCGTCAACAGCGACATCAATTTGAGAAACTCCGCCTGAGTCAGCGGCCTTCGCTGGATGACACCAATCAGAGCCGCGATCGGCTGGATCAGGGCGTCATGCTCTTCCATCTGTTCATCCGTCATGTCGATCGGCACGCGCGTATCGGTGCGCGACGGAAGCTGGTCGAGCACATCCTGGCGGATACGGCGGATCATGCAATGCGCCAGCCGCTCGCGGATCGTGTCAAGATTGCGAGCGCCGACGATTTCGTGGCGGCCGTCGGCCCGGGTGGCGTGCAATGATGACAGTCGCCATTTGGGCTCGAGCGCCATGTCGTCGACCCATTCGACGATCGAGGCCAGCTCGTCAATCCGGTTCTCCATCGGAGTGCCGGTCAATACCAGCCGATATGGGGGCGTCAGCCCTTTGACCGAGAGAGCCGTCTTGGTCGCCCAGTTCTTGATCCGTTGCGCTTCGTCAAGGACGACAACATCCGGATTCCAGTTCTTGACCGTTTCAAGGTCGCGCAGCAATTGCTCGTAATTGATGATCAGAAAGCCTTCCTTCCGCCGGGCGTAAACGGCCTGGCGCTGGTCGGGCGTGCCGTCCACGACTGTCACGGGCAAGTCGGAAAACACCTGCCATTCGCGAAGCCATTGCGGCTTCAAACTCGCGGGCGCGATGATCAGGCCGCGGCGAATCCGGCCTGTCCGTCGCAAGATGTCACAGCAGGTGATCGCCTGCGCGGTCTTGCCCAGTCCCATATCGTCGGCAAGGACCAAACGCCCGACCGACAAGAACTTTTCAACCCCATCGCGCTGATAAGCGTAAAGCGGCCGTTTGAGATTCTTGAGCGACTCGCGCAGTTCGGCCGCGCTCAGGCTCTCTTCGACCAGGGGCTTCAACCGCTCGCGCTCACGCACCAGTAAAGCCCGCAGCGCCGGATCGTGCCCGTTCCCGTTGTTACTGGCCGCGGGCAGCGCCTTCAGCAAGTCGTCAACCAGCTCGAGCCGCCGCGCTGGCTTTTCAGAATAAGCTGCTCTTCAAGCTCGCGACGCCATCTTTACTCGCGCGAAACCACTTGAGCGCTTCCGACACACGAACCGAACGCGCTTTGCTCTGCGGCACATCGCCCCGCCAGACCACGCGGTCGAGCCAGTCGCCAAGACCGGTCAGGGGCCGAACCGGGTCCCAGTTGAGGCCGCTGGACCACTGCGGACTTTCCCATTCCTGTTCCTTGAACGCCTGTTGCAAGGCGCGGACGACCAAACAGGAATTCGAGCACGACAAGAATGTGCTTGCAGAGCCCCAGTGAATTCTTGAGATAGTCAGGACAATCGCAGCGCCCCGCGATCGGATCGATCCCGTGCAAGATCGTGTGATACGGCCGCGAGCTCCGGCACCCGGACGGCGTGTCAAATAGTGGCCGAGCACACGCCGGTCGGCCGGGCGTGATTCAATACGCAGGCTATCCTTGCGCGCCGCCTCGATCCGCCGGATCACCGCGTCCATGGCCTCGATTCGCGTCGGCCACTCGTGAGGCGGTACGCAGCCCAACACGTGGCGGACCATGAGGTCGGCGGGGATCTTTCCCGTCCGCCGGCCCACGCGTGAAATCAACACCTGGTAGGCTTCCGTCTCTTCAACGGACGTTTCGGATTCAACTTCAACCACGGCGCTCGACATCGTTTCCCGGTCCTCCGCCATTCAAGAGGTCACTCAATGACAATCGATCTATTGTCTCGATACGCAGGGTCATTTGCCAGCGACGCGATCGTGCTAGCGAATATAGAGTGGATTTGCATAAATCCATGGCCGCAGCTCATCGGCGACGTCGAGCCACCCTTCGACACGGTAAACGCCAGGCCTCTCGATGCGGGTATCCAGATCGTGACCAACCTGGTCGAAAATGACCTTGCCCGCACTCAGCAACCGCATGTGGCAGGCGACCGGGAACCGCGCCTTGATCCGCGATCCGGGCCGAAATGCCGCCTCGTCGCCCATGATGACGGGCCGCCCCGTTGTGTTTCCCGACGCCGGGACCAGCTCGCAAGAGAAGCCCGATGGATCGCACAGCCAGTCATGACTGACATACGCGTGGCCGTCGCGCAGGGCCGCGCGGATCTCATCTTCCGTGAGCCCGGCGGCAAGAATATGCGTGCTCACATTACGAAACGACCGGTAATACGGATCGAAATCGAGGCGCGCCAGGACGTCGCCCGTCTTGTGCCCCTTTGTGAGCGCGGCGATTCCCGGCCGGAACCTTGCGCTGATCTTCGTCATCTGGTCGTCGCGATCGACGTTTGTCCCGATCAAGACCGTGTCCTTGTCGAGCATCTTCATCAATAAAATTTGATTATGATGACAATCGTTGGCAGCGACGCCCGTGAGGCGGCGACTCGCGGTTTCAGCGTCCCACTTCGCCAGGTAGTCGGCCGGATATTCCAACTGGGCGGCGAGAATCTCATCGGGATAAAGCCGCAGGCTCTCTTCGAATTCCTTGAGCGAAACAGGGTGTGTGAGCTTGAGCGCGATGGCCCTCAGGCTGGCGGGATCTTTCTTGGCGTCGGCGTGGCGATTGTAGATTTCCATTCCACTCAAGCCGGTCATGGCATGGTCGGGCCGTTCCTCGATGTGCGACAGAAAGATGAGGCCCCCATCATTTGTGACGACCTTGATGAATTCGGGCCCTGGATCTTTCATGTGCGAGACGATCGAACGCATGGGCAGAACAAGAAAGCCGCGATCCTCGGAGCCCGGGATGAACAACACGCCCTCGTGCAGACCGCGCCAGCTATCGGTGATGAAGTCGACGGGCGGACGGAAATGGTTGCTGAGCAAGATCGCGCTGACGCCGGCACGCTTGGCGTCCGCCAGCATCTCAAGGCGCGTGCCCCCTGTGTGCGCCGAATCCTCAGCGTGGGCGTGCAGGATCGCACGATAATCCTTGAAACCGGCGAGTTCCGGCAGTCGCCGCCGTGATGGCTCAATCCTGCGCCACGGCCTCGTGCACGGCCTTCAACCGCGCCGGGGCCATTCGTTCCACCGGCGCATATTTTTTCTGAGCTGGTTTTGCTGGATCAGCATGCGTTGCGGAAACAGCCGACGAGAAGACGGCGACCAGCGCGACCAGTGGAAACGCGTAACTCCGGCATGAATGAAGAGGCCGGCAGTCTGTCATTGTTCAATCCGAATCTCGTGGTTCGAGAGAGTTTCGTAGCCGTCGGCCGTGACCCTGTAATTGCGCTCGTACCGCATCCCACCGACGCTTTCGACATATAATCCGGGCTCGATCGCCACGACGTCCCCCTCTTGCAAGGTATCGCCGCTTTCCGGAACGAAGTAGGGGGGTTCCGGATGGCCCAGCCCCAGGCCGTGACCGGAGTGTGTCGGGAATGCCTGGTCGAGGCCCAGCTTGGCGAAATGGCCGCGAACCGCGTTGTCGACGGCCCGCGCCGCGGCGCCGGGCTTGAGCGCTGCCTCGCCGGCGCGCATGGCGCCCGTGCACGCCTCGAAGAGCTCGCGCTGGCGGGGTGTGGGTCCGCCGCCGACCGCGAATGTATTGGTGAAATCGCCCCGGTAACCGTCGACGATCACCGAAAAATCAATCAACAAGAGATCGCCAGCCTCGATCTTTCGCGACGTGGGCGGGCCCCCTTTGTCGGTCGCGGTGCGCGGTCCCGACGCGAAATCGCCGTACACGACCGCCTGTTCGCCAAGCTCGGTCATCGCGGCGTTCTGAACGATCAGGTAGACATCCAGCTCCGTCATGCCGGGCCGCACCTGGGCACGCGCCGCGGCCAGACCCGCCTCGCCGGCACGCATCGAACGCTTTAGCACAGCCATTTCATCGGCATCCTTCGAACGCCGCATCGGCCGGATGATCGGGCCGATATCGACGATCTCCAGATCCGTGCGGATCGCCCGTAACCCGTCAATCACCCCCGCGGGAACCACCGCCATCTCGACGCCCACACGGCTGCCCGCTACCTTGGCCAACTGCCCCAGAACCGATTGGACGAGAAGGCCGCGCCGATAAGGGGCCGAGTGCTGGCCGTCGTACCAGGTCGGTGCCACACGCTGATCGACATGGGCACGACGGGCAAACGGGTTCAGCATATCATCGGCCACCAGAGTCGCACGGCCCGGCTCGAGTACGAGCATTGCGGCCGACTCGACCGTGCGGAAGACAAACGGCGACGGCGAATAGGCCGCGAAGTAGTTCAGATGCGACGGATCGCCCACGATCAAGAAGTCGCACGGTGCGGGCAATGCCTTCCAGAGCCGCTCGCGGTGCGCCGCACAACCCTCGGCTGTTAACATCTGGCTTTTCTCCACAGGAACAACGAGAGGGCGCCTATGCGTTCATTTCGGCTCAGCGCTGCACGCGGCGCGGTTCCCCCCTTGGCGAGGGCTTCGACCTCCGGGAGTTTCGCCATGGTCACGTCGCCGGGGAACGTGGTGAGCAAGGCACCGTGAGCCCAGCCGAGGCGGAGTGCCTCGTCGGGTGGTCGTCCGGCGAGAAGCCCGTAAACGAGTCCGGCCGCGAAGCCGTCGCCGCCACCAATCCGGTCGATGACGTCGAGCTGGCCGGTCGGGCTCACGTAACGCTGGCCGTCAAGCCACATGACGGCCGCCCAGTCGTGGCGATTGGTCGAATGAACTTCGCGCAAGGTCGTCGCGACCAGCTTGATATTCGGATATTGCTCGACGACCCGCTCGATCAATGCAAAGAAGGCGTCGGGGTCGAGCTTCGACTTCGTCGAGCGTCACTTCGGGACCCGTGATGCCCAGGCCCATTTGCAAGTCTTCCTCATTGCCGAAAAGCGCATCGAGCTGGCCGGCGATTTTCTTGATGACCTGATGACCGCGCTCGGCGCCCCCGACCGACGCCCATAACTTGGCCCGGTAATTGAGGTCGAACGACGTGATGGCCCCGGCGGCGCGTGCGGCCTGCATGCCCTCCATGATCAAGGGGGCCGTCGTCTCTGACAGCGCCGCGAAGATCCCGCCGGAATGAAACCAGCGCACACCGCGCAAAAGATCCGGGCCCAATCAAAATCGCCCGGCTTGAGGAGCGCGCCGGCCTCGTTGGCCCGGTTGTAGAAAACCACCGGCGCACGTACCCCGTAGCCTCGATCGCTGTAGACCGTGGCGATATTGGGCCCGCGCACGCCATCATGCTCGAAAAACTTGTAAAACGGCGTGACACCCGTCTCGCGCACGCGCGACTGCACGAGCTCGCCAATCGGATAGTTGACCATCGCCGTGGCGATCGCCGTTTTCATCCCGAAACAATCCGACAAATTCGCGGCGACGTTGTACTCGCCCCCCGACACATGAATTTCGACCGAACGCGCCTTGCGGAACGGGATCACGCCCGGGTCGAGGCGATGGATGAGCGCGCCCAGCGAAAGAAAATCAAGTTCGCAAGCGTCCTTGCGAATATTCAAACCGCTCATAAAGACTCCAGATGCTCACGGTGGACAAGAAACAATTTCGACGTGACATGGTCAAATGGGCAGGCGAACGTTCGGGCAGGAACCAGGCCGCGTCTGCCGTTCTCGAAAACTCGGGCCACGGACTGACCGGCTGACTCAGTCAGTCAGTCACTCACTCGGCGACGTTCACAAAAACCTTGAGCGCTTCCTTCTCTTCGAGAAGCCGCATCATCTCCTTGAATTTGTCGAGACCGGCGACCGGATGCGTGAGGATACGCTCGGTCACGCCGGGATACGTCAGCTCGCCGTGCGAGAGCGCCTGGATACCCAGCTCGAAATGGCGGCGATTGCCGTTGACACTGCTCACCAGGAGCTTGTTTCCCAGCACCCATTCGAGATTGATCCTGGCGGCGTCTACCGTGGTCTCGTGCGTGCCGCCCGTGATGCTCGTCCAGATCAAGGCGCCATTATGGGCGAGTATTTCCATGGCACGGAAAGCGATCTCGGCGTTGCCGGTCGCCTCGAAGATGAGATCGGGTTTACCCACCTGTTTGGCCAGCTCGGCCATCGGAGTGTCCCTGGTACTCACATAGCTGGCACCATAAGCCTCGACGATTCCCGACTTGCGATGCGGGCCGGGCTTGGTCGCCAGCGTGAAGACTTCCATGCCGCGCAGCTTGAGCATCATCGTCGCGAGCAAGCCGATCTGGCCCGAGCCCAGAACGAACGCGCGCCGTGGATACCAGACTTGCAGTCGCTCTTGCGCCAGGAACGCCTGCTCGATCGCCTTGGCGCAGACGCTCGCCGGCTCGGACAGGACGCCCAGGTGCTTGAGGTTCTGCGGCACCTTCACGATATACTCGGCGTCGTCGACGAACATCTCGGTCAAATAACCATGGCAGAGATTGATCCCGCGCTCATAATAAACTTCCTCGCTGGTGATATCGTTGCGGCCGATCATGTCGAACAGAGAGCCCCCCGGCCGGCGTACCGTGCAGGTCACATAATCGCCCGGCTGGACCTGGGTCACGCTGGCACCGACCTCGACAACCCGCCCGAAACTTTCGTGGCCGATGACGAGAAAATCGCCTCCCGGCGGTGCGTTCCCATAGAGGGCCTCGTTGATTTCGCGGTCGGTCGCGTCGACGCCGATCTGCAGCACCTTGACAAGGACGGACCGCCCTTCGGGAATCCGGCAGACGTGGGGGTGCGGCTGGTCGGAGAGCCTGGGAACCGGAATGTCTCTCAGGTGAACGCTGCTGGGCTTTCCGGGCAGAACGGCTACGGCTTTCATCGTGAGGGCGCCTGGTCAAATGAAGTTCAAAGGGGCTGCGCGGGCTTACCCTCGCCGGCAGCGGCGACCGGCCGGTCGCCCGGTTCAACTCACTGCGCGGCACGCGGGTTCACCGCGTCGAAAACTTGTAGATCGTCGTCTGCGTGTAGGTCTCGCCGGGCCGAAGCACGGTTGAAGGAAACTCCGGATGATTGATCGAGTCGGGGAAGTGCTGGGCTTCCAGGCAAAAGCCTTGATGCTTCTTGTAGACAACGCCCCCTTTACCCTTGAGCGTTCCATCCAGAAAGTTGGCCGTGTAAAGCTGCACGCCCGGCTCGGTCGTGAACATTTCCATCAGGCGGCCGCTCTTGGGATCATACACCCGCGCGCCCAGCTCCGGAGCCTTGCCGGCGCCGCGAAGCACGTAGTTGTGGTCGTAGCCGCGCGGATCGCCCGTGAGCTGATCGAAGCGCGCGCCGAGCGGCGTGGGCGTGGTGAAATCGAGCGGCGTCCCCTTGACGGGCGCGAGCTTGCCGGTCGGAACCAGGTTGTCGTCGGCCGGCGTATACTGATCGGCGGCCAGCATCATCTCATGATCGAGAATATCGCCGGCGGCCGCGCCGCTGAGATTGAAATACGTGTGATTGGTAAGGTTGATCGGCGTGGCCTTGTCGGTCACCGCCGTGTAATCGATCCGGAGTGCGTTGTCGGGCGTGACGGTGTAAGTCACGGTGACCGTGAGGTTGCCCGGATAGCCCTCTTCGCCGTCCGGGCTCTTATAAGACAGCTTGACGGCCTGACCGGCGGGGCCCGAGGCGTCCTCGGCTTTCCACACCTTTTTATCGAACGCTTTCAAGCCGCCGTGCAGCGAGTTGGGTCCGTTATTCACGGCCAGTTTGTATTCCTTGCCGTCGAGCGTGAACTTGCCGCCGGCGATCCGATTGGCGACGCGCCCCGTGGTGGCTCCAAAATAAGGGTGGCCGGCCAGGTAGCCGGAGAGTGTCTCGAAGCCGAGAACGACGTCGGCCACCTTGCCGGCGCGGTCGGGCACGTCGAGCTCGGTAAGGATGGCGCCATAAGTCATGACCTTGGCGGTCATCTTGCCGTTTGTCAGCACGTATAACTCGATGGGCACGCCCTCAGCCGTTTTACCGAAATCCATCCTTGAAATGCCCCCCTGACTCTCGGACACCCGCTCGGCTCGCACGCCGCCGATGGCCGGCGAAAGGGGCGTCCAAACGAGATTGACAGCGACCACCACCATGCACACGACGCGGCTCTTCATGGATCGACCCCTCACGGTGAATCAGACCTGTCCCAAAGGCCGCCGTTGGGAAGGCGAGGCTCCGCCGAGCTGATCGGCGGCGGCGAACCAGGGCTCGTCAGGAGCCTCGCCTTCCCTTCCGGATCCGGGCGAGCGGGGGGCGTCAGCCCCCTGTCTTCTCGGGCTCCGGACAGGGGGCTGACGCCCCCCGCTCGCCTTTACGGAACAGACTCCAAGAGAGGATACCGCAGCGATCGATGAATAGTCAGTAGCTTTCCGCCAAAAGTCGCAACCTATTTCAATTTGGGCGTCGCCGGGCCGATCCCGACCTGGCTCATCAGCCACGCATATTCGAACGCCGTCTCCTTCAGCCGGTCATAGCGGCCCGAGGCGCCGCCGTGGCCGGCCCCCATGTTGCACTTGAGCAAGAGCGTACTGGCATCGGTCTTCATGGTTCGCATCTTCGCCACGAACTTCGTTGGCTCCCAGTACATCACCTGGCTGTCGTTGAGACTCGTCGTGAAGAGGGCTGCCGGGTAGGCCTGCCGACTGAGGTTGTCATAAGGGCTATACGAGCGCATGTAGTCGAAAGCGGCCTTCTCGTTGGGGTTGCCCCACTCGAGGTACTCGCCGACCGTCAGCGGCAGGCTGGCGTCGAGCATCGTGTTCATCACGTCGACGAACGCCACGCCCGCGTGCACGGCCTTGAAGAGATCGGGCCGCTCGACCAGAACCGCTCCCATCAACAATCCGCCCGCACTGGCCCCCTCGATCACCAGGCGATCCTTGCTCGTCCACCCCTGGGCGCAGAGCCACTGTGCGCTGTCGATGAAATCATGAAACGTGTTTTTCTTCTTCATCAGCATGCCGTCGTCATGCCAGGTCTCGCCCATCTCGTCGCCCCCTCGAATGTGGGCAATCACGTACACCATGCCACGATCCAGGACGCTCAGGCGGTTACTGTTAAAGCTGGCGGGCATCCCCGCGCCATACGATCCATAGGCGTAAAGGAAAAGCGGGGCCGTGCCGTCCTTTTTCACGCCTTTGCGGCAAACGATCGATAGCGGAATCTTGACGCCGTCTCGCGCCACGGCCCAGGCGCGCTCGGTGGCGTAGTACTGGGGGTCATATCCGGGCACTTCCTGCCGCTTCTTGAGAATACGCTCGTTCTTGACCATATCGAAATCAAAGACCGTCGACGGCGTGACCATGCTCTGATAGCTGAATCGAAACGTGCTTGACGTGTATTCCGGCGTGGGAGTCGCGAATGCCGAGTAAACACTCTCCGGAAAATCGACGTCGTGCCACTGTTTAGACTCGAAATTGAGCACCCGCAGCCGATCGAGGGCCGCCGATTTCTCGGACGCGACAAGGTAGTCTCGAAAAATCTCGACATTCTTCAACAAGACGTCGGGCCGATGGAGGATCAGCTCTTTCCAGTTCGCCGGCGAGGGGCTTCCCACCGGCGCGGTCACCAGTCGGAAATTCTTGGCGTCCTTGTTCGTTCTCAGGTAAAAAAGGCCGTCGCGGTGCTCGACGCTGTATTTGTGCCCCTTTTCGCGGGGCAAGACGATCTCGAAAGTCGATCCCTGCTGATCGCTCAGCCGGTAACGCGTCTCCCACGTATCGGTGCTCCTGCAGGTCAGGAACAGCATCTTCCTGTCCTTGCTGCGGCCAAGATGAATCGTGTAGAGCCGATCTTTTTCCTGGTAGACCGGCTCGGTCTCATCGCCGAGCACATGGCGCCAGACGATGTTCGACCGTTTGGTGACCGGATCCTCGGTCGTGTAGAACAAGGTGCGATTATCGGCGCACCACTCGACCGACGTCACGCGCTCGGCACTATCGGGATAGACCACGCCGGTTCGCAGATCCTTGATGGACAGTCGATACTGGCGGAAACCCGTCGTGTCGGTCGTATACGCGAGGAGATTCGCGTCATCGCTGACGTCAAGGCCGCCGAGTGACAAAAACTTGTGCCCTTTCGCCGAGCTCGTTCAAATCAAGAAGAATCTCTTCGGCCCCCTCGCCGGCATGGCCCTCGCCCGCAATTCGTTTGCGGCACTGAATGGGATATTGCTTCCCCTCCTCGGTGCGTGAGTAATACGAATAATCGCCGCGCCGGACCGGCACCGTGAGATCGGTCTGCTTGATATGCCCGAGCATTTCCTTGTAAACGATATCGGCAAACGGCTGGATCTCCTTGGTGAGCGCCGTGGTGTAGGCATTCTCGTCCTCGAGGTACTTGATGACGTCCGGATTGCTCTTCTCGCGCACCCAGTGAAACGGATCGTTCACTTTTTCGCCGTGCCAGTCGGAGAAGTGCTCGACCTGTTTGGCCGCGGGCGGCCGCTCAGCCGCTTGCGCAAAAAGTGCCGGACACACGCCGACGAAGAGAAGGCCAAAGATGCAGACAATCCAGTTCCAGGACATGAAGTTCTCCCGATTTTCGAGCAAGTCGTCAATCAAACGGCCCGATCCAATACGCTGGACCCATCCCGACCTTGACCGCGCACCACTCGAGCACAGCATGCTTCGCGACGCGTGTGAGCCTTTTACCGGATCCGCTCTTATTTCCGCGATCGGATTGTTCGTCCGCTCGGCCGTTTCGTGTACTTGATCTCCATGAACTTGACGTACTCTTTCTGGCCATCCATTTTCACATAGTTTGAAAACGTCCGCGTTCCATCATCCTTGAACTGCGTTTCGAGCCGCATTTTCATCGGCTTGCCTGATGCCGGGTCAACCGAGTCAGCATGGAGGGTCAGCGTCTTGGCCTTCGCATCATAAGTGCCTTCGAGCAAGTCAATCTGAGTCGACATCGAGTCGACCCAGGTTCCAACGTATTTTCCCTTCTTGGCGTCGTAGCCGTTAACGCCATACCCCTCGAATTTGGAGCCGGAGAATTCACCCTTGTATTCGCTAATGAGCCATTTACCAGCCACCATATGATTGGTTTCGACACCTTTTGATTTGGCCGCCTCCTTGGGATCGTGGCCCGGCATGAAAACCGAGACCTCGGCATCCCACACGCCCTCTTCGGATGCCAGAATCTTGTGCTGGGGGGCCGCCGATGAATCCTGGGCATGAAGTGCTGGCACGATGCAAAAAAGCCCAGCCGCGATGGAGATAAATACAAGGCGTTGCATGATCATGTTCCTCGAATCAGAGATCCTGCCACAGCAGACCGGCGGCATCCGAGCCCATCGGATGGCGCCGGCGGCACGTGACCATTCCGGTGTCCAGAGGTGACGACTTTCCGAGTGGCGACGATCATAGCACGTACGAGGGCGCGGTTCCATGCACGAGCCGCCTCACCTCTTTTCCGGGTTCGGCATGCCTCGCCAGGCGTGCATCTCGACGATCTCCCAGGGAAACCCTGGCCAAAGCGTGGTTGGCATCAGGCGCCTTTCATCGCGGCTTCTGGGCCGGCTGCGCTTTCCGTTTGGAACGATCGAGGTTCGCGTCACGCTTCACCGGGCCTCCAGCAACTCCGGCTCCCACTGAAACGTCGGGCCCTTACCGGGTTCATAGCCCGCAAGATGACTTTCGGCGAGGTCCGGTCGCTTGTCGGGCCGCACATAACGCCACGGGTCATCGCCGAAGACCTCCTCGACGAGCTTTGCCAGCGCCGGGTCATACGATTTCAGTTCGGCGCGCGTGTCGACGTGGTTATGCAGGAGTCGTTCTGACGATTGGTGTCGAACCACGACTGGACGCCTTCGGCCCAGTATTCACTGACGTTGCTGATGGCATAAGTGCCCTTCCACAGTCCTTTGGTCTTCGCATCTTCGTAGACCTTGCTTAGCCGCGGCTGGAACGTCGGGTCGACCGTTCGCAGGCCCAGCGAGTGGATCGCATGGGCGAACTCGTGGATCATGATGTTCTCCGTAGAATACGGGTCGCCCTTGTAATTGAGCAGGTTTTCCTCGGCGCAACTGACGGCCGGCCGCTCGCGGCTGGCTCCCAGGCCCCGCGCGCGAATGTTCCAGTATAATTTCGGCTGCAAGTCGCGGTGCTCGGGAATGTCCGTGGTTCGTTCCGAATAGGCCATGACGGCCAGCCTGACCTTGTTCCGGATCATTGCGTCCCGTATTTCGGGCCGATGATCCAGCAGCTTGTCGGCCAGGTAGGCCGCCTCGCGCAGTGCATAATCCGACACCTTCGACGATCCGACGACCGGCAGGCCGTGGGCGCTGAGATACTTGGCGTAGAACGGGTCCAGGCCCAACTCCCTGGGCGGGGCGGTCACCGCGGTCAGCTTCGGCGGAGCCGCGGATGCTGTCGATGCCCTGACCACAAGCAGACAGAGAACAACATGGAGCAAGAAGCCGTTCCGAGCGGTGCGTTTCACCATCGCGTTACCCTCTTTGCGACCGATGATTCGTGAAGCGTCCATCGCAAATTCAAAAAGCCGATCGAGGGACGCGACGTCTGGTCAGTCTAACATCCGCCTCGTTGTCAACGTGGCGCATCGTTCGTCAGCCTGCAGGGATCGGCACCGGTGCACCGCTCGAGCTCATGGCCCGCGGCGAGCTCTAGTACGGCCAAACGGCCTTGCACGATCCCGGGAGGGCGAGTCAACGGTCGAGCCGAGTGCCGGTGCCGACCCGGGAAGCCTCGGCCTCTCGGAACCACGCACGGCCGTTCAGACGTAATAACTCGACGAACTGTTCCAGTTGCGACAGTCCTTTCAGTGAAGCCGCTCGATCCGTTCCTGATGATCGGCGGCGTTTTGCCGACCGCCCAACCACCGTGGATCAGCATGCCGTTTCGATTCAGGCGCCACATTGATCAGGACCCCGCAAGATTTGGAGAGGCCGTCAATCGGGGTCTCTCGAAGCCGCGCGCTACCACCCGATATATCGTTCAAACAAGGAAGTGGTGAGCCAACGAATTCACAGTGACGGGCTTGATACGAGGCGGATCAACCGCTTCCACTCGGCGTCCGCGCCGCGATCGTAGAGTCATCACGGGTCCCAGGAGTTTTCCTCGGACTGCCGCGCGGCAACGGCCGATGCTGGCCGATTGGATCGCGACGAGGGAAATTCAATCCGAGTCATCCCGAACGAAGGACCGTTCATGAGAAGGGTCGTCGCGGCTCTTTGCTTATTTGCCTCGATAGCCGCTCCGGCACAGGCACAGGTTTTCAATCATGTTAACCTCGACCATCTCAATCGCAAGATCCACGGCAAGATCATCGACTTTACCGAAAATCACGGCGCCGACCGGCGGATCTTTTCCCCCATACTTGGCAGACCGCGCGACCTTTACGTTTATCTTCCCCCCGCCTATGACCCGGCGGTGGCGTATCCGCTGGTGATCTACTTGCACGGTGCCCATATCGATGAGCACGCGTTCATCGATCCCGGCGTGATCAAGGCCATCGACTGGATGATGAACGCGGGCCAGATCCCGCCGACCATCATCGCCGCGCCCGATGGCACCTATGGCGGAAAGAACCGGATCACCTGTATCCATTCGCTGTGGGTCAATGGCGAGGGGGGCCGGTTCGAGGATCACATCGTGGCCGAGATCGTGCCGTTCTTGTTCCGGACATTCTCCTTGCGGCCCGAACGCCAGAGCCGGGCGATCCTGGGCATCTCGGCGAGCGGCTACGGCGCCATGACCGTCGCGATGCGCCATCGCGACCTCTTCGGCTCGGTCGCCACGATCGGCGGACCCCTCAACCTGCGCTACGACAATTTCCGGCACTGCTATTCGGACGACTTCGACCCGGCCACCTATCGCGAGCGCATCGCCTACGAGCCCGAATTGATCGTCGCCCGCTACTATTGCGGTCTCTTGAAACGCCGCGTCAACAGTTTCATCGGACCGGTTTACGGCGAGCCCGGTCAGGTGGCCCCCAGGGTCATTCGCGACAATCCGGCTGACGTGCTCTTGACCAGTGGCGTCGGGCCGGGCGAGCTCGCCATCCACATCAACTATCCGAGCAACGACAATTACAATTTCGACGCCCAGTGTCAGTCGTTCGCATGGCTCGCCGCGAGGCGCGGGGTCGGTGTCGATATCCGTGTCACACCGGGGGCCCAGCACGACCTCTCTTACATCGAAGGGGCGATGCCGCTGACCTTTTGCTGGCTCGGCGGCCATCTCCTCTTACCTGTCCGCCGCCAATGAGAAACACGACGGCCGACGTGGCTCGGCGCGATTCGATCCGATCAGATCTCGCCGAGCTCGTCTTCAAGCTGTCGCACCAGTTCAATGAACGAGGCGTCGGCAAGCAAGAGAGTCTCGAGTGGCCGGGCGTCGCCATCCATGAGCGTGATCAGATCGGCCGTGCTCGACTTGAGTGCCAGATGTTTGGCCCGTCGCTTGAGTGCCCCGGCCACGATCTCGTCGAACGACGATTGCGACGACACCCGTGAAATCGTCTGCGCCAGCGCGCGGAAATCGTTCGCGGCGAGAGCCCCGCGGCCGTCTAGCCGGAACGCCTCGGAAATCAAGAACAATGATTCCGCGAGATATTCGGCGGCCTGCTGTTGCAGCCGGGTCGGTTTGGTGGCCACGCGCTTCGCCCCTCAATCGTTCATTCAGGGTTAAAGTGATCAACCAATTCGCGGACCCAGGTCGGCTCAATAGAGTTCGGTTGGGCCGAGTAAATTCTCACGGTCGCCG
The DNA here is from genome assembly GCA_963818265.1 of uncultured Planctomycetota bacterium. Lineage (GTDB taxonomy): Bacteria > Planctomycetota > Planctomycetia > Isosphaerales > Isosphaeraceae > CAWFRS01. The sequence continues at coordinate 566,909 of CAWFRS010000003.1, forward strand.
CGCTGGCAATGATCCGTGAAAGCGGGCGATCCGGCCATTGTCGCCAACGCCCCATCCCGCGTCGATCGGACCGGCAAACCCCGCGGCGTGGAAGCCCATCTTTCCGAGTGCCGACCACGTCGCGCCTCCATCGAGCGACAGGTCCGAACCCGTGGGCCCGACCGCGACCAAGGTCGGCGCGGGCGCACCCGGTACGAACGTGACGGCCGATCGATAGCCGTGAGGTCCCTCGCCGGCCGATGCCGTCCAGGTTTGACCGCCGTCGGACGTTCGGGCGACGTTTCCGATCGCTCGGTCTTCGCGTTTGTAATCGCCACCGACGGCGACCCCTTCGGCCTCGCCGCGAAAGGCCAGCGAGAAAATCCCCGATGACGGATTGCCCGCCGTAATCGGCGTGTCGTGCACTTTCCACGATTCGCCGCGATCTGTCGAGTGAAAAACACGCGCCACCTTCGCGCCGCCCGTTCCAAACCAGGCATCTCGCGAACCCTGAACGACCACGCATGTTCCGCTCGCGGCGAATGCACCCTCACCCGCTAGCGCCGCGGGCATCGTGGCGCCCGAGTTCTTCCAGTGCACACCGCCGTCGTCGGTGGTCAAAACCAGGAATCGGCCGTCGATCGGATCACCCAGGGCGATACCGTGCTTGTCATCCCAGAAGGCCAGCGCATCGAGAAAGATCTTGGGATTTTTACTTGTGAACTGATTCGACCAGGTTGTCCCGCCGTCGTCCGAGCGGTAGATCCGCGACAGACCCCCTTCGCCGATGGAGAGCAAGACGGCACGTCGATCGTCGAACGCGTGAATGTCGCGAAAATCAAGGGCGGAGGCGCCGGGCACCGTCCCCGTGCGCCAGGTTTTGCCGCCGTCGGACGTGCGGGCGAAGGTGCCGCCGGTGCCGCTCGCCCACACGACTTTTGCATTGACCACGCACAGCCCGCGGAAACGGGCCGTGGCGCCACTCGTCTGGGGAACCCACTGAGCCGGTAGAGATGACGTGAACAAGCCCAGGAAAAAGAGCCCCGGCGCGAGCCTGAGAATCGATCGCGAGTCGCATATCGCTGGCATGACAGGTCGCCTCGTCGAACCCATTTCACTCGACACCGCGCGAAACCAGGGAATCCGCGAACGTCAAGGTTTCTGCCGTTTGAGCACCTGGATGATATGCCCGCTGTCGGGCCGGCTGACGAAATCGGTGGGACGCGGCTTGTCGGGCATTGCGACGCAAATCTTCTGCGTGTCGCCGTTGAGGCTCGTAGATGCCCCTCTGGATGTGGCCTTTGCCCGGCCCCTCGGTAAAAATGATGTCGATCGTCTTCGGTCTGGCCAGCGGATCGATTTTGAAGTCGCCATGGACGAGTTTTCCACCCATGAACGTGGCGAACCGCTTCCCCTTCAATATGAGCGTATCCTTTTCAAACGCTTGCTTGGGAATTTGCATTCCCTCGGCCTCGACCGAAACAAAGTGCCAGGTCGCGTTGAATCGCTTGAGCTCCTCTTCGATCGCCTTGGTTTTGGCGCTCACCACCGTTTTCGATTTCCGCCACGTCACCAGCAACAAGCCCGAATTGAGGGGCGCCGCGAACTCGAGGGGGCGGGGTTCCCTGTCGGTCAGGCCACGGCAGACAGTCAGTTCATCGCCCGAAAGTTTGTAGATGCCCTTGATCTTCTTGCCTTTCTGAGGACCTTCCTTGTAGGTGAAGTCAATTTGCTTGGGAGTCCTGGAAGTGTTGACCTCGATCGTGGCCGCCACCGTGTTGGCACCGAGCTTGGCGCGATACTCGTTGTCGTCGACCGTCAGCTCGCCCCCCTTGGCCTGGGCGACGGGAACCTCCGCGCCGTTATTAAAAATAAGGACGGCCGACCAACCCCCCTGAAGTGCGTCGAGACTCTGATTCTTGGCGTCGGTCTGCACGCGACCGCCGCCGATCCGGCGAGCAGAACCGCCACCCCGAGCACGCTTCCTCGCAATTTCATGGCCGCTTTCTCCAAGAGAAATCTCCAATCATTTTCAAAAAAGGATACATGAACCCTTGATATTCTACCATGAACGTCCTGAAGTCACGGCGTGCTTGGCCGGACGGTCTTCCGAGCATCGCTCGGGGTCGTCTCTGGCCCGTGAAGCATGCGCACGACGTTCATCAATGCGCGAGACGTGTGATAATTAGCCTTCCACTGATCGGCCTTGGCCCCGTCGCCCTTGCGCTGCCCTTCGCTCGTGGCCTCGGCAAACCAGCCGCCGTGCACAGGGTCAATCAGGTGTTTCTCGATGAACGCCCACTCTTTCAAGAATGCCGTTGCATAGCGATCGGTCTCGCCCTGAAATTTCGAGTGCATGAGCATCAAGGCGTTGAGCCCCTCCGCCTGGGTCCACCAGACCTTCGTGCGGTCGAACGCCGGGTCGCCGAATGATTCGCCCTTGTCGTAGAAGCCGCCAAGATCGTTGTCCCAGCCCCAGTCAAGCGCATGATCGACGAGCAGCCGCGCGACCCTCGCCGTTTTCGGGTCGCCGGCCAGAGCAAGCTCATCGGCCGCCTCGATGAGCAGGTAGGCCGTTTCGATGTCGTGCCCGAATGAGTCATGCGCGGGAATCGCCTTCCAGTCGCGAGTCAGATAGAGATTCAGCGCCCCCGGCTCGACCGCGATCCGGTCGCGGACATTGAAAAACGTCTCGCGTAATCGTTCCCGCACGATCGGCCGGTCATCAACCCTGGCCAGCGCGGTGAGCGCTTCGAGCAGATGAATATGCGAGTTCATCGACTTGAAACCGTAATAGATGCCCAGGCGGTCAGTGCGCTGCGCCCTCGGATCAGCGTTCTCCCAGGCCAAGATCGGCGTGCCATCGCGGCGCAGGGCCTCGAAATAGCCGCCAAACTGCTTGTCATGGGCGTGGCGTTCGAGCCAGTCGAAAGCATCGCGGGCGACCCTCAGAGCGATGGCGTCGCCCGTCACCTTGCTCACCTTGCTGGCCGCGTAAATGACAAAAGCTGTGCCATAGATATGTTTCTCATCGCCGAGCCGAGTGCTCACGCGTCCCTGAGCGTCGAGAATCCAGTGGAAGCCGTCGAATTCGCGATCGCGCATCACCTGGTCGAGAAACGCGATGCCATGCCGCGCGTACCCGATGAATTCGTCGCGATGGCGCGGCGAGAACTCGGCGAACGCCGCGGCCGTCCAGGTCATCCGCGCCTGATAAACCAGGAACTTATTATCATCCGGCCGAAGCGACCAGTCGCGGGCCATCGACTGATGAAAACCGCCCCGCGCGCGGTCGACCGCGTGCGGATACCAGTGCTCGGTCAATTCGAGGGTCACCAGGTCGTTGAGGCGAGCACGCAAAGGCGCGAAGTCGTCAGGACCAGCCGCCAGAGCCGGGCCGCGCAGCTCGGCCGCCGCCAGCGCCAGCGGTCCGAGCAAGAAAAGACGCAAGAGAGGCCGTACAACACGAAAATGCGGGCGCGGGCACGTCATCCAGAAACGCTCCGATCACTCAGATGTGAATGGGATGATGAACGGTGTGCTCATCGACGACATTGCCCGTATTCAAGGTCGAGCTCGGCTCAAACAACATCACATGAACTTCCTCGGGCGCGACCGGCCGGTGTTCGACCCCGCGCGGCACGATCAGCATTTCGCCTGATTCCAGCCAGATCCGCCGATCGCGAAACTCCATGCAAAATCGCCCCTCGACCACCAGGAACATCTCGTCTTCATTTTCGTGGTGATGCCAGACAAATTCACCCTGGAACTTCACGAGTTTCACGTGCTGGCCGTTCAATTCGCCGATGATCCTGGGGTTCCAATGATCGCGAAATTCCGCGAGTTTCTCTTGAATGTTCACTTTTTCCATCATGAGTCGTTGCTTTCGGGGCCCGTCAAACTTGATAGGATCATGGTCCGCGTGACGGTCTCAGGCTCTTTTTTGAAACAGGGTTCGCCGACTCGACGTTCGGCTCGGGGGGTTGCGTTTTGCACGTCACAGTCAGAACGGCCGAAGGGCGGGCCGATCCGGGAGATCTGACAGGCCAACGCGGCTGCGCGGCGATCACCGTGGCCGGGAAAGCAAGGTGACGCGTGCCGCTTCGATTCAATACGCCGGTCCCGGATTCTCAATGCCCTTGCAGGATCCCGGGAGGACGAGTCTCCGCACGAGCCGCGTGCCAGTGCCGACTCGGGGAGCCTCCGCGTCTCGAAATCACGCAAGGCCGTTTTTCAGCCGCAATCAATCGGCCAAGAGGGGAGTACTCCGCATGATTGATCCATCGGTGTTCATTGCCCAGGGCGCTATTGTCCTGGGTGACGTCGTGCTCGGCAAGGATGTGAGCATCTGGTACAACGCGGTGATCCGGGGCGACACCGATAGGATCACGATCGGCCCCGAGACCAACATCCAGGATCTGACCATGGTTCATGCCGATCCGGGCGTCCCCTGCGTGATCGGCAGCCGCGTGACGGTCGGGCATCGGGCCATCTTGCACGGCTGCACGATCGACGATGACTGCCTGATCGGGATGGGGGCCATCGTCCTCAATCACGCCCACGTCGGCAGCGGCTCGGTGATCGGCGCGGGAGCCGTGGTCGTCGAGGGGACCATCGTCCCTCCGGCGTCGCTGGTCGTGGGAGTTCCCGCGCGCGTGATCCGCCACGTCGACGCGGCCATGCTCGAGCGCCTGGCCCACGGCTGGCGGCACTACGTCGACCAGGCGCGGCGGCACCGCGCCGGCGAGCTTCCGGTTCGGCCGGCCACTCCGATCGCGCCGTAATCAAATACCATCCGACCGGACGAGACCCTTCTGGCCGGCAACTTGCCGCCTGACATCATTGGTTTCTCATTCGCGCCGCGAGGGCCGCCCCCCGCATGATCCCGCTCATCTATCATCCTCGTTACAACATCACCGCGTTCGGCCTCGAGCGGCTCCATCCCTTCGATAGCCGCAAGTATCGCCGCATTCACGACGCCTTGATCACGCGCGGCTTGCGGCGGGCGCGCGACTTTGTCCGCCCCAGGGCGGCGAGCCGCTCCGAACTGCTCCAATTGCATGACGCCGACTACCTGAGGTCATTACGAAACCCGACGCAGCTTGCAGGCATTCTCGAGGTCCCGATCGCGGCTCGTTTGCCCGCGTGGCTTCTCGACTGGCGCATCTTGAAACCGATGCGACTCGCCACGGGGGGCACGGTTCTGGCATGCCGCCTTGCCTTGACGCAGGGAATCGCCATCAACCTGGGCGGCGGCTTTCATCATGCGTCAGGGCACTGGGGCGGCGGCTTCTGCGTCTATGGCGACATCCCCCTGGCCGCGAAGATTCTGCACGGCGAAGGAAAAGTTCGAAAAGTCCTGGTCGTCGACCTTGACGCCCATCAGGGCAACGGCACCGCCGCCGCCATTCGAGAATGGCCCTGGGCGTTCCTTTTCGACGTCTATCAAGACTCGCTCTTTCCCGTACGCAAGGAGCCCGAAGACTTTCCCCGCCCCGTGCCGGCCGGAACAACCGGAACCGAATATCTCGACGTGGTCCGCAGGTACTTGCCGGCCGCCATCGACGCCGTCGGCCCCGACCTGATCATCTACAACGCCGGCTCCGACCCGTTTATTCACGATCCGCTCGCGGGCCTTCGGCTCACCATGAATGACCTGGCCGAGCGCGATCTCCTGGTCGTCAGTCTTGCGCGACCAGAAAATCCCAATCGCCGTGGTTCTCTCGGGTGGCTATTCCGCCGAATCATGGCGCATTCATGTTGAGGCGATCGAAGGAACTCTGGCTCGTTTCGATCAGTGCTGAAGTGCGGCCGAGCCGCGGCTGACTGACGAGTCAGACCATCGCGTCAACCCTTGAGCGCCGGCGACCGCTGGCTGTGGCCCCGGCCGCGAAACGGATCGAACTGACCGCGATCCCGTTTCAGCTCTTCGAGCGCCGCCAGCTTCGGCCGCAAGACCCGCAGAATCTCGTCGAGCGACCAGACCTGGTAATCGTGTCCGTCGAATCCGACGTCGAGCGCCGCCCACGCACCGGCGTCCTTGATCGGGCACGTTTCGTGGCGATTCTGGTAAATCGCGTGGACGTGGCCGTAAAGGTGAATATTCGGCAACGTCACCGAACCAAGGTGCTGACCGTTCCAGGTCACCATCGGGTAATGGTTTAGCGTCATCCTCACATCGCCTTCTCGAATCTCGGCCTGGTCGAACGTCGCGGAAAAAAGGTCGTGAATTTTGCGATCATCGTGATTGCCCCAGAGCAGATAAACATTCCGGCAATCGATCTGATCGCGGAACCATTTGGCCTTGGCGTAATAGTCGCCCCCCGACGTCATGACCCAGTCGCCCAGACACCAGAGCGTGTCGTTCGCACCCACGCGGGAGTTGACACTCGCAGCGAGGCCGCGGTTCATGTTGTCAATCGACTCCTCGGTGACGCGAAACGACCGCATGTCGCCGCCACTCGCCTCGAGCGCGAGAAAGGCCTCGCGATCCGCGGGCGTCATGAAGGCGAGCCGCCGGCAGTATTTCATGATGCTGCCGTGGAACGCGTGCGGATCACTGCAAAAATAAGTCGCCATTTCCATCTCACTTGATTTCGCGACGGCCCCGGAGCCGGGTTTCGATTGTGGCCCCTCTTTACCATTCTAGACGCTGCTGGAGGGTCGGTGGTTCGAGCGACTCTGCGTGCGGCGGAGCACACCGGAGCGCAACACAGTCATCGGGGCAAAAGAATCGCACGTAAAATGTGCTTTCGGAGAAACTCGATGCCATTCCGGACATCCGCGAGCTCGTGCATTTACCAGATGAGAACGAGCCACCGGATCATTTCACTCAGGGTAGACGCGTCCTTGGCGCGATCGACGATGCCGCATGTGGCACGCCGCCTGCCTGAGGTCGAAGGAATCCGCATCATGGGCGACGACGACACAGCCTTGAGCAAGTCCGAATGCGGCCTGCTCCACGTCATCCGCTCGGAGAAGGCCGACTTCCTGCGAGGTGGTGACTACAACTCCGCGGCGGCGTAGGCCATCGGCAATGGTGGGGCGCAACACTCATCCAGATGAAAGCGAATCGTCCGTGACACTGGCCTTCCGACTCTCAACCAGTTGCTGGAGCTTCGAAGGCGGGTACCTCGCTTTCATCTGCTCGGCGAACCGCTGACCTCTTCAATGTTGGCGTCAATTTCTTGCTGGTGCTCGTAATAACAGGCGAGGGCCGCGTGTACGCGAGCTAGCGTAATCGTCGGTAGCTCAGTCACGATTGCGTCCGGACTCATTCCCATTCGCTCGTAGCAAACAACAATATGGTCGACCTTGATGCTGTGGCCGTCGATACGGGGCCTGCCGCCGCAAGTGCCGGGGTGCTCACAATGCGCACCGGTTCCGTCGACGGATCTGTCGTCGTCTGAACTCCTTCGGTGCGTTAGGTGGTCGTTGATTTCATGAAAGGTCATTTTACTCGAAAGTGAGCCGAATGACCATTGAGATCGAACGTCGACCACGGACAATCACCGAACTGATTTCGCCGTCCATCGGCCGTCGTCGCTTCGAATGGCCGATCCCTGGAATTGAAGTGATCAAATATTCTTTCCAAGAAATGCAGCGCAGTCCGATCAACGCGACACTTTATCTGTTGGCGGGATCAGATGCGCAGAATTGGAAATGCCAGACTTCGAGGACAGCGAAGCGTTCAGCCACGGAGCCGTTCTCCGCCAATCCGGTCGAGAGCTCGCGTGCGATTCGCCTGATAGACCAGGATGACGCAAAGGACGGCCAGACCCGCAAGATAATGGAAGTGGCGGTAGGGACGGTCAAGAAAGGGGTGCATGATCCTGTAGGTAACGGCTAGCAAGCCGTAGCCGGCCATCGACAGAAGCGTTGTCTCGATGATCTGATTGGCGCACGATCCCAGTGCGGAGGCGACAATTAGCACCGCGAAAGCGACCGTCAGAGGACTCATGAGGGCATCATCGAGCTGGATTAACACAACCAATGCGATGACGTCGGCGATCCTCCATCCGAGTTGGATGCCGTCATCCCGCCCTTTTCGTTCAAGTTGCCGCTGGAAGGCCCACGAGATCAAACCCCAGGCGACCAGAGTCGCCTGGTTCGTCCACACCAGGACCGCCGTCGTCATTTCGTTGGATCTGGACAGGCCCAGATGGGAGAGTATTGTCGTCACGACCGGGTGATCCGGACCCAGCGGGGCGAAGTGTCCGGCTAACAGAGGATAGCTCCAGATAATGGCAGAGCAAATCACGATGACGGCGAGGCGTGCCGCCAGCGCCGGCGCTCGCCATGCCCACTGGCAGACCCGTTCTCGGAGGGCCTCCGGACGCACATGGACCAGCGGCTCATTCTTGAAGAAGCACTCGAGATCCTCGATCAGCTCGACGGCCGACGCATAGCGATTCTCCAGCGGTTTCTTCAGGCATTTCAGGCAGATCCGTTGCAGATCGCGTGGAATTTCGGGACGAATTGCGGGGGGACGGCGTCTCGTGATGAACAATCTGATAGATCGTCTCGGCGTTCGTCTCACCCCGGAATGGACGACGGCCGGTCAATAACTCAAAGAGGATCACCCCGAGACCCCAAACATCGCCTGCAGGAACGACGGTCTTGCCTTCGACCTGTTCGGGCGCCATATAGGGAACGGTCCCTTCGATAGCGCCTCGTGCGGAATTTGGCGATGCTTCCTCAATAAGTTGAACTAGCCCGAAGTCGGCGAGATAAGGGCGGCCGAACGGGAAGCTTGCGTCTGGGTATTGATCGAGCAGGACGTTTTGCGGTTTCAGATCGCGGTGGACGAGCCGATGAGCGCAATCATGAAGAAAATGCACGGCCCACGCGATACGCGAGACATAAAGGGCGGCCGTTCTTGGCTCGAGCGGTCCGTGCTCCTTCAGAACGCGGGCGAGGTCGGAGCCGCCGTAAAAGGTCATCGTGAAATAGGGTCGACCGTCCTCCTGCCCTGAGTCAAGCACCTGGACGATATGCGGATGCGACAGCCTTGCTTGTTTCTGGCATTCGAGAATGAATCGATCGACGCTGTCACGAGATACGAGATGATCGGCGACCATCTTGAGCGCCACGTTGCTGTCGTGAAGCTGTGACCGTTTCCGGGCCAAGTACACGACTCCCATACCTCCCCTGCCAATCTCCGCCAGCACCTCGTATTCCCTGAGGACAGGGAGCCGCGGGTCGGAAGTCGATGTAGAAGGGTACTCGAAACCGACCGTCGTTCCCAGGATTGGATTTTGCCCAAGGGTGGCGGCGCGGGCCCAGACCGCTTGTTCCGGGAATCGATCGATATACTCATCCAATACCGGGTGCTCACCCACGCCCAGCCTTCGTTGCCACTCGATCATCAGCAACTCCTGGAGCAAGGCCGTTCTCAGAGGCCCGCGCGCCTCGCCCAGATGATCCTCAATTCTCGGCCGCTGGCCCTGCCGCCAGGCCTCCTCGAACGCGTCGGCCTTTTGGTCAATCAAGGCGAAGTCGCTTTCGACAGCATCGCCCATGTTTTGCGTCTTCATGCTCGCCTCCGGCATCGTCACCACTCAGTCGGGTTGCAGATCAGGCGTGCTCCATCTTTCCCGGATGGCCGCCAGCTTTCGCTCGATGGTTCGCTCGGTGAAGTCGAGATCCACGGCGATCTCCTTATTTGTGAGCCCTTCAAGCTTCTTCAGTGCGACCTGCTTCAGCAGGGAATCGCCGAGGGAGTCGATCCGTCGCTTGAGCCTCTTCAGCCAGGCCAAGGACCTCGTCGGGATCGGCGCTGGCGGCCTGAAGTCGCTGGCCGGTCCCGTCGTCGGGGCTCCGCTCGATCACAGCGATGGCCACTTCGCGATGGATGTCACGCTTCGCCCGCTGGTGCCACTTCGCGGCGTTTCGCACCTTGTTGAGCGTGACTGTCACCAGCAATTTCCAGAAGTCGTCCCGGTCGTAAAGCTCAAAGTCGCCCCGCTTTTGCCGTCGACACACGCTAGCATAAACGCTCTGTAATATGTCGTCCGCGTCCACCTTTCGCCGAATTTGTGGACCGAGTCGCCGCTGGGCCAGGGCCAGTAGATCGCGAAAGTAATATTCCCAGACCAGGCGCACCGCCTCATCGCGCTCGCGCGGATCATCAGACCTCAGCCTGTGGATCATCTGCGTGACAGCCTCGGAAATATCCATCGCCAACCCACCCCCCAGGGATCACCCCGTGCACGGCTCCCGTGACCCATCACGGAAGCGGCGAACAGCCTTCCACCCAATGGATCACCGTTTCCTCCGACGACCCGACATCGGTCCGAAAAAAATAACGCGGGCCGTTCCGGAACAATTCCGGCTTGAATTCGCACCACGAAAATCAGCTCGCTAATGTCGGGTTCCCTTTAAGGAAGTTTATCCAACAGGTGGCGTGAAATCATGAAAATTCGACCTGCGACCGCGAGGGGTAGCGATGAACCCAAGTCTGATGACGCCGCGCGTGCCGATGGCCAAAGCCACGTCACCAACAAATTTGCAGCGGAACCGACCGGAGTTTTGCCGACTTCGAACGGCCAACACCAGCCCTCATGAAATTCATAACGCGAAGCGAGCGAAATCACGCCCGGACCCGATCACCTTGCGAGAGGTCGGTGTCGTCATTGGACTGGTGGCGATCGGCTTGCGGGCCGCGCCGCGACCGATGGATGCTGTCGTTGCCTTCATCATTGCGCCTGTCTATTTTCTAATCCGAGTTTATCCATTTCTCTACAAGCCATTCGCCATGATTTGGGTCGCTGTGCCGTTCGTTCCGGCCTGGATCACTGGTGATCCATCAGACATCGCCATGGCGAAGGATGTCTTGTTTCTCACCGCGCCGACTTTCGCCAGGATCGTGATCTGGTGGGATGTCGACGAGCTATGGTATGTGCTCGACCCGCTGGTCATCGCCACCGCCATGCCTGCCGTACTCGCCGTCGCTGTCTTGATCGGACGGCTTTTTCAGGTGGGGGCTCTTGCCTGGAATTAGATCATCAAAAGTGCGCCTGGCCTCGTCGCAGAGTCGCGACGCCGCGAAAAAGACATCGACTCCCGCTTCACGGAGGAACAGCCGAGACGATGGTGTTCCGCCGCAACGAACTGGAGGCCGCGACAGCTCACGCGATATCCGACGAGGGCATCCGGCGCAGCGGCCCTCTCTTTGTGATAGGCGTCTGGGAGAGCAAGCCATGGTCGCCGCGTCGAGGCAACATCTCGCGATTGGTCACTTCATCGGGCGTATTCGACAGTCTCTTATCAGTGGAGCTTTACCATGACTCGACTTATTCGTGAGCGAGCGGCGCTTGACCGTGTTTCAACGATAGGATCGACGCGGTTTCGCCCCAGCGGTGACCGAGAGCCGTGCGCCGCGAAAGCACCATGTTCGCTCACACGAGAAGGACTCTGGGATCGCGCATTGGACGGGGCCGAACCGAAGGTCGCCCCGCGCGATGGCGTCGTTATACGCTTGATCCTCATCGTCGCCCGACTCGGGTTCTCGCTATTCATCACGACGGGTCTTGCCGCCGGGTTAGGCCTCTACGCCGGCATGAACACCGCCAGCCCAAATGGGATCGAAGCATGTGGGGCTGTTTTCCTGTGGACACTGGTCCTTATTTCATGTGTCACATGCCGCCGTTCGTGATTGGGTCAGCGCTCTCCGATGTGTCATAAGGAGCTGCTCGTGAACAGGCACCGCGTTCGGCACGGCATCTCCGCGCGTGACGCGGTGCTTGTTCGAGTGCCGCGTTTCTTCCGCTCCTGTTCACGTGTTGCATTCATTCAGTAGACGTCTCCAAGCGGTTCAGCGAATCTCCACATCCGTATTCGTGTCCACGTCCACGTCTGGATCGGGCTTGCATTCTTGACCGGCTTCGCCGCCGGCGAGGCTTTCTTGACGTTGCAGTGAATGTCGTGGTGGATGAGCGAACCGTCTCGAAGATAGGTGATCGTCACCTGGCCGTCGTCGGCGTAGGCCTCGGCAAGCGCCGCTCGCAGGTGATCGATGCTGCGAATCACCTCGCCATCAATCTTGACGATGACGTCGTGCGGCTGGAGGTGGTCTTTCTCGGCAGATGAGTTTTCCACGACACGCTCGATGTGGAATCCATGGTGCAGACCGACCGGCTGGATAAAACCACCGATTCCAAAACGTTCGATCGAGCTAACCCGGTTCGGACCAGCCAGGAGCGATGAACCCGCCAAGGTCAGCAGTGCACCCGAGACGACAGACGCACGGATCAATGATGAACGGTTCATAAAATCCCTCCCTTCCGATGATCGGAACGAACGAGCGAACGGACGAACGGAGTCATACCCTATCAAGCATCAGATCGTCATCCAGCCTGGGGAACTTGAACGATTCCGCCGGATGCGCCGGATTTGCGGGTTCGTTCGTTCGGCCAGGACCGGCGCGGCCACAACTGGGGGCGTCGCCCCAGGACCGGTTTTTCGCGGCAAACCTGATCGTCGCAGGCCGAGCTCGCCTGCCGTTGAATGTCGCACCGAGTCTGGTCACTCGAGCCGCGTATTTGGCTGTCAGCCATACAGGTTCGGCGACTCGCTCGTGGTCCCGACTCCGAACCAACGGGCAAACCACTTGAAAGTCCTCAGTAGACCGCCGCGTCTCGCCAATGGTATATTCGTGGCAGGTTGATATTTTCACATGCGGTGGCGGCCGCTTTCTATGGCGTACGTGAAGCTGTCATTCAGCCTGAGAACGTTTCTCATCGTCAGCCTCTGGGTGCCGATTCTCGCGCATATAGCCGGAACGCTCTGGCGATACTGGGGAGGGCCGAGTCGATGACGGGTACGCCTAATAAGCTCGACGCACGCGGTTTCACGCTGATCGAGCTCCTGGTCGTGATCACCATCATCCTCATTGTGAGCATCGTTGCGCTGCCAACCGTGCTGCCGGCCCTGTCGCACCGTCAGGCCAGCGAGGCGACGCGAATCGTCCAGTCGGCGATCGTCGGCGCACGCGACTCCGCGATCAAGACCAACCGGCCAAGCGGCATTCGCTTGCTCCCCGACCCTGCATGGCCCACCTCGTACCCGGCCAGCTCGGCAACGATTGACGCGACTCTGCCCCTCGCGGCGAACCGGATCATCCCCATCGCGTCGGCTCCGGATTACACCGAGGGACTCGTGATCCCGATTATAAACCCGCTCAACCAGCTCCCAAGCGGATTCTCGATCCCCAACCACTACCTCATGGTCAAGGAGACCGTGATCGCCAGACTCGGGGCTCCCGTCTAACCCGACGTCGTGGTTCTGGAACGTGCGAGTCGGCGACAAGATCCAGATCAACAATTCCGGCCCGTATTACACGGTTGTCGGACCGTTGGCAATCGGACCGGCTGCTCAACCGTGGACAGACGGCATTACCTACGCCAATACCGAGCTCTTCGTCAACGTCGGCCCGCCCGGCACAAAATCCGACCTTTCCGAAAAGCAAGCGGGCACCGCGGTCAATCCCGAGTATCTCTACCTGGTCAACGGCCAGGACGACAATGGAAACGGCTGGATCGACGAAGAATTCGACGGCATCGATAACGATGGAGTCAATGGCCTTGATAGCGCCGACACGAACGAGCGGGAACCCGAGGCCTGGCTTGGATCGCTGCCGGTCGGCTCGAACGCGGCCAGCGTGAACAACGTGCCTTACACGATCCGCCGGCGGGCGGCTCCGGTGGGCAACGCTCGCGAGGTCACCTTGCCCACGAATATGGTCGTCGACCTGAGCGGGTGGGGCCTGTCGCCGCAACCGCGCTCACGCCTGCCGGTGAATCCGTACAATGGGGCTGTTGATATTCTCGTCTACCCCAATGGGACCGTCGTGCTCAACACGATTTATTCAACGCCCGCCATCAACAGCATGAACTCGGCTTTCATTCATTTCTGGCTTGCCGAGCGAACCGACGTCGCCTCACCCGTGCAAACCCCACAAGGGAGCAACTGGCTCATCACCGTCGCCCTCGGGTCCGGCAGGTTATCGTCGCTCGAACAACCCGATCCCATCAATGGTTTCACGCAGGCCCAGCAGGGGGCTGGCCGATGAGTCAGTCCACCATGTCCGTAGCGCCGATAGAGGGAAAAGATTCGGACTTCGCACTGGCACCTTGATCAAGCCGCCCTATCTCGCCGTAGAGCTGCACACCCGCGCTCGGCACATAGATGAGCGCGACGAGTCCCAACACGTTTCTTGCGATCTGGTCGACCACGCTCGACTCGAAAATGTAGCCGTCGGCGGCGAACGACAGGACCAGGCAGGCGAGCGCCATGTTGAGGCCGATATTAATGCGGCGTGTCAGCCGACGCCAACGGCCCTCAATCGCGACGAATGATAACAGGGCGAGCAGGCCAACCATCAACCCGATGAAACAGGGAAGGCGCCGGCGCTGAAAGTCCGTCGTGTAGGCCGCCCACGCGGTGTCGAGCCGGCCGCCCGAGATTGAATCGAGCACCCAGGCTGGAGCGCCATACAAAACGACGACAGCGGCCGCAATCGGAACGACCACCGCCGTTGCCACGCGATTCGTTCGATCGCGGTCGCGGGGTGTCCAATCCATGGTCCCGGGCCAGCGTTGCCGGATCACGTTCTTCGCTCCGAAAACCACCACAAGGAGGCCGAGCCAGACCAGGAGCCCGATCTTGAGCAGGTTGTCGGCAGTTTCCGGCAGGGCGGGTACGCGCCTGCTGACCGCGGCCAGTATCGCCAGCGTGCCCGCGCCGATGAACGCTGCTCTCCCGAAACTCGTCGAGTCGGCAGGGTCAATGATGGCCGACGGAAGCTGATAGCGCGCCGCAAATTCATTCGGCCGGCCATGACCGCGCACCAACGCCAAGGCCATGACCGCATCGGGTGGGCATCCTGACTCTCTTGACCGCGCCTGTAACTCGTCGCTCAGGAGAGAGCGTAGCTCGACCGCGATGTCGTCTCGCTGACGCGTCGGCAGCAATCGAACCGTGTCGTTGATGTACGCTTCGAGCACTTCGGTCGCATCCACTGTGGCGACTCCTACTTTTTGTTGGCGATCAGACGGTTAACCGTGTTCACCAGCTCGGTCCAGCTCGCGCGGAGGTTCTGGTAATGCTTGGCCCCCTCGGGGCTCAACGTGTAGTAACGGCGGGGCGGCCCGTCTTCAATACGCCACTCGCTCGCGAGTAGACCCTGCGACTCGAGGCGACGGAGCAGGGGATAAAGTGTGCCTTCCTCGATCAGCAGGCCACCACCGGCCAGAGCCTGTCGCAGTGAATATCCGTACTGAGCCGTGCGCAGTTGCGAAAGCACCGAAAGTACCAGGACGCCGCGCCGCAGCTCGGGGTCGATCTTGCCGTTCGACGCTTCGCGCAATTCGCCTGCCATCATCACTCAGGTTCCCAAAACCATGACTATACTGTCCATCGCATCGTACATAGCGCGACACAGTAAGTCAAGACGGCGGTCCGTTCTTGTTCTCTGATTGCGAAATGAGAGAGCCGATCAACGCGGCGTTCGGAGCCGGCGGGAACGAGACGTTCGCGCTCTCCACCGCCTTCCCTGAGCAAACGAACCGGGGCCGCGTGGCGGCCCCGGAGCTTGGTCGTGAAGCGAGCGAAGACCATTTCAACGTCGATTGCGGCACGGCATCGCCGATCAGGTCGTCGTCGCCGTCGGCGGAACGTAAACCGAGTATGCCGCGCCGCCGTTGAGAATCGGGGAGCCCACTCCGACGATTCCGGTGCTCGCCAGGAAGGTGATTGTATAGCCCTTATTGTTCAGCTTGGCGGGCTTGGCGAACTGAAGTAGCACGGAGTTATTCGTGGCGTTGTACGTGGCCCGCTTGACCTTGATATACTTGCGGCCCTTCGTCCCGATACGAACCTGGTAGATCTTGACGTTCGACGCCATGCCCGGGTCGACGGCCGTGTTGAAGAAGGCCGTGACGCCAGAGACCTTGGTCTTCTTCCCTGTTCCTGTGGTGACCAGGACGGGTGCCGGAAAGACCACCGGCGTGGGGGCCGTTGTACGGTCGATGCTGCCGTACGAAGCAAAGAGGACCTTGCCATCAGACTGAAGCAGAAGTGGACCGGAGACGTATCCCGGCAAAAGGGCCACGCCATTGGTGCCGTAAGTGGTATTGAGACTACCGTTGGCGTTCAAATTAACCAGCAGCCCGGCGGAAGAGGAGCTGTAAATGGGGCCGGTGCCGCCGCCGACCAGCAGTGAACCATCGGGCAGCACAGCGACTGCGGCGGCCTGGGCGCTATAAGCGACGCCCCCGATGTTGAGCGGTAGAGTGTAAATGCCCGTACCATTAAACGTCGTATCAAGAGTGCCGCCCGGGTTGAGCCTGGTCACGATCAGAGAATCGATGTCGCTCAAGTTCGACGCATTCGGTGCGAATGTCGCGACCGAATAGCCCACGACCACGATCTGAGAACCTTCAAGCGTCAGCGCGGTCGCTGTATCATCGTTGTTGCTGTTGAAGCTGGGCAACGTGTCGGTTCCGATCCCACCGGCACTATTCAATAGTGCCACGCCGATGTTCGAGACAGGGGAAGCGCCCGAGGTGGTTGGAGTGATGTTGCCGGCCACGACGATGCCGCTCGAGGAATTGACCGCGACGCCGACGGCCGTGGCGTTCTTCGTCGACCCGAAAGTTGACTCTTGCGTTCCAGGCGTGGTACCGCCGGCGTTGAAGGTTGTGTCGAGCTGACCGCTTGTGGTCAAACGGGCGATGCCGAACTGGGTGTTGCCCACAGTGGTCGAGGTCACAGTCCCCGCCAGAATGATCCGGCCGTCGGGTCCAATAGCCAGCGCGTCGGCGTCATTAACGGTCCAATTGGACCCGAAATTGAACAACTCGATCCCGGAGTGATTGCCGAATGATGTGTCAAGGCCGCCGTTGGCATTGAGCCGGATGACGGCGAAGTCAGTAGCCGCCCCGGCGGTCGCCGTCGTCAGAACGACGAGTTGACCATTCGATTGTGCCGCGATGCCGACCGGGTTGCTGCTCAAAGTGAACCCGGATACGACATTCGACGCGATCGTCTCTATGCCGGTCGAAGAGAATGTTGTGTCCAAAGCACCACTGGTGGTCACCCGGGCGACGGCGAGTGTCGAATTGGTCGACACGGAATCGTATTCGGAACCCGCGGCCACGGCCTGACCGTTTTGAAGGGCAATGCTATTGGCCGAGAAATTCGGCACCGAGCTTGTCGTCGCGGGCAAGCTCAGGTTCGCGGTTCCGCCGAATCCGAATGTGGGGTCGAACCCGACCGACAGAAGGCTCCGCACTTCGAGACCCTCGGCCGTAGGCCACGCGGAACGGCTCTTCCGTCGTGCACCGGCCGCCGAACGACGAGCTGCGCGACCCAAAAATCTCGAGCCGAGCCGCTGCGTCAGATCGTGCATGATGTTCATCGATGAAGTCTCCCTGTTGAGAAATTCTGAGTTACTACTCTTCAATGCGTGCTCGCTGTCAGCCGTCGCGGGTGTCAACCCGCATGACACTCGCATTGCCGTCAGGTTTCACCCTGTGACGCATTCGCCGGGCTCACGGCGAGAATTCGATCCCCCCCTGAAGGAAAAGACTTTTTTCCCAGGACCGAAGCTCATTGGTTTGTGATTCCGCTCACCTCGATCGATGGCCGACCTCGTGAAACCGGGATACTGACGCCAGCGTGAAAGAGAACGGATATCCGCCCGTTTCGCGGGCCGCCGACCGAATAGACACTCGTTTCGCACGAAGCTGACGCGATATGCCTGAACGTATTTTGCTCCAAGACATGCCTTCGTTCTGGGAGCACAATACAATAGATATCAGGCTACGATTTCTTGAGAGCTTAACTTGCCCCATCAAGCAAGTCAAGGCCCACGAATACAGCAAGCGACCGGACTATGAGTAGTGCTACTTCTCGGCCGCCATCTCCACTTTCGCAACCCGAAACGATTCATGACCCGGCTGCCGGCGTTCGTGCACCTTGGCGACTTCGTATCAACAGCCCTAATCGACCAGCGCGTGCCGCGCAACCCAATCGCCGAGCGTCGTGCACGACGACAATCGCACGTCATTCCCGATGGCTGAGTACGAGAATCGGCTACATTACGATTCGCGACGCGCTATTGTAGTGCGGCGGTATGGCTGGCGCATGAGACTCAATGTTCGTCAAGAACCACGATGATCTCGCGAGTATCGAGAAACGTGAAAAGCGATTCGGCGGAAACGGGATTTCGATGTCCGAAAATGGCGAGTCTCGAATCGCCAGCGATGATAAGATCTCACCATGAGAATCGACGATGAGACCTGTTATCGAGCCCTGATCGCACGCGACGACCGCTTCGACGGCTTGTTTTACGTCGGAGTGACGTCGACGGGCATTTACTGTCGCCCGGTCTGCACGGCGCGGCGCGTCGGCCGAGCACGCTGTCAATTCTTCTCGAATTCGGCTCTGGCGGAGCGGAAAGGTTTTCGACCGTGCTTGCGGTGTCGGCCCGAGCTGGCACCAGGACACGCGCCGGTCGACGCGGTGCGGCGCACGGCGCGGGCGGCTGCCAGCAAGATCGAGGCCGGGGCTTTGAACGATAAACGCGGACTCGATCAACTGGCTCGCGACCTGGGTTTGAGCACGCGTCAGCTTCGGCGGGTGGTGCAGCAGGAGTTCGGCGTCTCGCCGGTCGAGCTGGCGCAAACGCAGCGCCTGCTGCTGGCCAAGCAGTTGCTGACGGAATCGGCCCTACCCATCACCCAGATCGCATTCGCGAGCGGCTTTGACAGCGTTCGCCGATTCAATGCCCTTTTCCAGTCGCATTACCGGCTCACGCCGTCGCTCATGCGGCGGCCCGCGTCGCCTGCCGCATCGCCGGGCGGCGATTGCATCCGGCTGAGCTTGATGTACCGGCCGCCCATGGCATGGGATTCCCTCGTCCGGTTTCTTTCGGGTCGAGCGACGGCCGGCGTCGAATGTGTCGAGCACCGGACGTTTCGCCGCACGGTCGCCCTGGGCCAGCACCGAGGATGGTTGGGCGTCACACCGATCGCCGGACGCAACGCCGTGTCGGTCGAGCTGGCCACGTCGCTCATGCCAGTCTTGCCCGCGGTCTTATCGCGGATCAAGAACCTGTTCGACCTGAACGCCCGCCCCGACGTGATCGCGGCGCACCTCCATGACGATCCCCGGCTCGCGGATGTCGCGGCCCGGTTTCCAGGGTTGCGGCTGCCGGGTGCGTTTGACGGCTTTGAACTGGCGGTCCGCGCGATCCTTGGCCAGCGAATCTCGGTGCAGGCCGCAACCACGCTGGCGGGCCGCCTGGCCGCGCGCTTCGGCACGCCGATCGAGACGCCTTTTCCCGGACTCTGCCGTGCGAGCCCCAAGCCCGAAACACTCGCCGCGGCTCTTGTTTCCGACCTGACCACGCTCGGCATCGCTCACTCGCGTGCCGTGAGTATCGTTGCCATCGCGAGGGCCGTCGTGTCACACCAGGTCGACCTCGAGCCCGGCGGCGACCCCGAAATCGTCATGAACACGCTGCGGCAACTGCCCGGGATCGGCGACTGGACGGCCCAGTACATCGCGATGCGCGCCCTGCGCTGGCCCGACGCCTTCCCCGCGGGTGATCTCGGCTTGCTCCGAGCGTGCGACACAGCGTCTGCGCAGCAGCTCGTGATCGCGGCGCAGGCCTGGCGCCCCTGGCGAGGCTATGCGGCCATCTATCTCTGGGAACGTCTTCACATGCTCAAAGAGGAGAACAGTAATGGTTGATCTCGGTCGCCAGGTGACGTTTTATTCGCTTTATTCCAGTCCGATTGGCGAGCTCTTGCTCACTTCGGATGGCGAGGCGCTCACCGGCCTGCGAATGGGCGTGCACCGGGGCAAGCCCGCGAAGGGACCGGAACCGGCCTGGCAGCGCAACGAGTCGTGGTTCGGCACGATTCACGACCAGCTCGACGCCTATTTTCACGGAAAACGCCGCGACTTCGAATTTCCGATGCGGATGGAAGGAACGCCCTTTCAGCGGCTCGTGTGGGACGGACTGAGGACGATCCCGTACGGTTCAACCACAAGCTATGCGGAGCTGGCGAGCCGGATCGGCCGGCCGGGGGCGTCGCGCGCGGTCGGGTCGGCCAATGGCCGCAACCCGATCGCCATCATCGTTCCGTGTCATCGCGTGATCGCGGCTGACGGAACCCTGGGCGGTTTTGGCGGCGGCCTCGACCGCAAGGAATGGCTACTCGAGCACGAGGGAGCCTCATCTCGCGAGAGGTCCGAGAGCCGCCAAAGCCAGCGTCTGACGACCGGTGCCGCCGTCGAAACCGCAAGGCGATGACCATCGCCGCCGCGGCCGGTCATTCTGGCTTCGCCGTCGTTCCGGACGACGGACCACGGCGTTCGAGGTCTGAGTCTTTCCACGCGGGATCACCGCTGACGGGATTGGACCGGGCGACCTGACCGGCGGGAAACCGCACACAATAGCCGGTGAAGCGTGGATCGGGTTCACGATAATCGGTGCTGACGAACTGGGCGCCGCTGGCGAGGGCTTTGTCGCGCTGGCGAGTATCGCCGCTGCGAGCGTGGCGTGTGTCGGCGTCGGCCCGGGTGCGGACGAGGAAGCCGCTCTTGACGAGACGCTGGATCCTGTCGAAGTCGCGCACCGGATCGTTGATCTTGAACCATGCGGCGGCAGGATGTTCGGGGGCGACACTCGCAAACATCATGCGACCCTCGAGTGCCGGATGGCCTTCGAGGTAATGGCCGCGAATCTGGTTCTCGTTATCGAGTGCGAACATGACCAGTCCCCGCACGTCGTCGAGGAGCGGCCAGCCCTGAGACCGGATCGCTTCGGGCAGCGTGGCGAAACGGCCGCGCACTCGATCGGGCGTGAGGATTTCATTCCTGGGGAAGACAGAGAGGATCTCGGCGTCGACCGCGTTGACCTCGGCGGGTCCGAAATGACGCGGCCGCGTGGGCAAACCGGGGATGGCGTCTTCCTTGAGCTCGACCATGATCAAAATGGGGACGTGATGCCGGTTGGCCTGGGACCAGGCGCGTACCTGCTGGAGGCCGTCAACAAACGTCGGCGCGGTTGACCGGAAATCGACGTCGGGTACGTGCAGGACCTTCATGCCCGGTTTCATGAGCCGGCCGTTCTCGTTGGGGTCGGGACCCTGTTCCTTGTGGAGTCCGGCGAGAATCTTGCGGGCGCCCGGGTTGGCGTACAGGCCCCCCTCGGGATCGGCATAAAGGTCGAGCTCGATCTGGCGAATGCCAAGCTGGCCGAACTGCTCGGCAAGCGGCCGCTGAGTGTAATCGAGCGACTCGGCGCAGTGCGCACCACTGGCCGAGACCAGGGCGAGCACGTTCGAGAAGGGCGCGATGTGATAGGAGTTATGGCTGCCGATGACCTGAATCTGATTGAGACGCGGCCCGTCAGCGGCGGCTGCCGAGGCGTTTTTCCATTGAGCCATGACGAGTAACAGGCCGAAGCCGAACGCGATCGCCCGGAAACCACGTTTCTGCATGAAGGCAGCCCTTTGTACAAGCTCGATCCCGTTTTTCGGAATTCGTTCGGTCTGTTGTACCCAGGGCGTCGATTTCTGAATAGTTGTCGGAAACAGCCCGATGACCCTTGGCTAACTTGACACCGGTGCTAGAAGCGCTCCATATTGCGGGTAGACAACGACCACACGACCGCGGACCGGCGATTGACCATGCGACCTGGCGAAAACAGACGCGACACGAGACGGGTACCATGCTAACCCCATCGGGTCCCGCGAGCGATCCGCGCGTTTATCTCGCCGCCGAACGGACGTTCCTGGCGTGGATCCGCACGTCGATCTCGCTCATGGGATTCGGGTTCGTCATTGCCCGACTGGCATTCTGGATACGCGAATCGGCTCTCGACGAGGCGCAGCGCTCGCACGCGAAGCTCGCTTTCGCGACGGCCCTCGGGTCGGGGATGGTCGGTGTCGGCGTCCTGGTTTCAATCTTCGCGGCGGTTCGCCACCGGAATTATATCCGGAGCCTGCAACAGGGAGTCGCTAACCCGCCCCTGCCCACGGGAACGTCGATCGCACTTGCGGGAATCCTGGCCATCGTGGGGCTGGCGATCGCTCTTCACCTGCTCATGCTTTAATCAACGACGAGGTCTCCATGCAGCTTGGAATGGTCGGTCTGGGAAGAATGGGTTCCAACATGGTGCGGCGCTTGCTGCGCCAGGGTCATGAGTGCATCGTTTACGACGTCCACGCCGAGGCGGCCGAGCCTCTTGTCAAGGAAGGGGCCAGCGCCGGCTCGAGCTTCGATGAGTTCCTGGCCAAGCTCAAGCCGCCCCGCGCGGTCTGGCTGATGGTGCCCGCGGCGGTCGTCGATTCGACGCTCGAGAAGTTGATCGGGAAGCTCGAGCCGGGCGACATCGTGATCGACGGCGGCAACTCGTACTACCACGACGACATCCGCCGCGCCGCGGAGTTGAAGCCCAAGAAGATTCACTATGTCGATGTGGGAACCAGCGGCGGAGTCTGGGGTCTGGATCGCGGCTACTGCATGATGATCGGTGGCGAGACCGATGTGGTGCGGCATCTCGACCCTGTGTTTGCCGCACTGGCCCCCGGGATAGGGAACGAGCCACGTACGCCGGGCCGCGAGAACATGGAAGGAACCGCCGAGAACGGTTATCTCCATTGCGGGTCCAATGGCGCCGGGCACTTCGTGAAGATGGTTCATAACGGCATCGAATACGGAGTGATGGCGGCCTATGCGGAGGGCTTCAACATCTTGAAGCACGCCAATGTCGGCAAGGTCAAGCAAGACGTCGACGCCGAAACGACGCCATTGCGAAACCCCGAGCTCTTTCAGTACGACCTCAATCTGGCCGATATTGCCGAGGTCTGGCGGCGCGGCAGTGTCATCGCGTCGTGGCTTCTCGACCTGACAGCCCAGGCGCTTGTACGCAGCCCCGACCTCGCCGATTTCTCGGGGCGGGTCTCCGATTCGGGCGAGGGGCGGTGGACGATCAACGCGGCGATCGACGAGGGCGTGCCGTCGGCCGTCTTGAGCGCGGCCCTGTTTGCCCGGTTCAGCTCGCGCGGGGCCGACGATTACGCCGACAAGCTCCTCTCGGCAATGCGTTTCGCCTTCGGCGGGCATCTGGAAAAGAAAGCGTAAAAAGGGGAGTCGATCACCATGCCCGGAACTTCAAAACACTCGGATGCCCTGGTCTTCTTCGGGGCGACCGGCGACCTGGCCTACAAGAAGGTCTTTCCCGCGATCCAGACCTTGATTCAACACGGGCATCTCGACGTGCCCGTGATCGGCGTCGCCAAGGCGGGCTGGTCGCTTGAGCAGCTCAAAGCCCGGGCCCATGACAGCCTGCGTGAACACGGCGGCGTCGACGAAGCTGCGTTCGCCAAGCTCACGCAGCTTCTCCGCTATGTCGACGGCGATTACAACGATCTGGAAACCTTCAAGCAACTGCGCCAGGCGCTCGATGGGGCGAAACGGCCGCTTCACTACCTGGCGATCCCGCCGAGCCTTTTTGGTGTGGTCGTTCAAAACCTCGCCAAGTCGGGTTGCGCGACCAATGCGCGGGTCGTGATCGAGAAACCGTTCGGCCATGATGAAGAATCGGCGCGAGCCCTGAACGCCGTGCTCCTCAACACGTTCGACGAATCGCGGATCTTCCGGATCGACCATTACCTCGGTAAGGAACCGGTTCTCAACATCCTTTCGTTCCGATTTGCCAACCAGTTCCTGGAGCCGATGTGGAATCGCAACTGTATTGAAAGCGTTCAGATCACGATGGCCGAATCGTTCGGAGTGCAGGGCCGCGGCGGTTTCTATGAAGAAGCCGGCACCATCCGCGACGTCGTTCAAAACCACATGCTCCAGGTCGTCTCCATGCTGGCCATGGAGCCCCCCGGCAGCAACTCTCCCGACGGTATCCGCGACGAGAAAGTCAAGGTTCTGCGGGCGATCAATCCGATCGATCCCGACCATGCGGTTCGCGGGCAGTATATTGGCTATCGCGACGAACAGGGCGTCGACCCGCAATCGCAAGTCGAAACCTACGCCGCGATCCGGCTCGAAATCGACTCGTGGCGGTGGTCGGGCGTGCCATTCTTGATTCGCGCCGGCAAGCGACTCGCCACGACGGCGACCGAGGTCCTGGTTAGACTCCACTCGCCCCCCCAGCGCACGATCGCGACGCAGTCGCTCGATCACTCGCACAATTACGTGCGAATTCGTTTCAATCCCGAGGAGATCATCGCGATCGGCGCCGTCGTGCGCAAGGTCGGCGAAACAGATGATTTACAGCCAGTCGAATTGATGGTGAGCCGCCAGGTGGCCGACGAGGTGCCTCCCTACGCCCGCCTGCTGCAATCGGCGATGAACGGCGACCCGAGCCTCTTTGCGCGCGAGGACCTGGTCGAAGCCCAGTGGCAGATCGTCGAGCCGGTGCTTGATAACGTGGTGCCCGTTCATCCCTATGAACCCGGAAGCTGGGGCCCGCGCGAGGCGGATCGCCTGCTGCCGCAAGGCGACGAATGGCACAATCCTTGAACGGCCTCGCATGATTCCGAGACGCCGGGGCTTCCCGAGTCGGCACTGGCACTCGGCTCGTGCGGAGACTCGTCCCTCCCGGGATCGTGCAAGGGCGTTTAGAAGCAGAACATTCGACGCATCATGAACACATGCCTTTAAACGATCACCCGACTCATGTTGTTCTCATCGGGGCCGGATTTGCCGGGCTTGCCGCCGCCCACGCACTGCGGCGCTCGCCCGTACGGATCACGCTGATCGACCGTTCCAATCACCATGTTTTTCAGCCACTGCTCTACCAGGTGGCGACCGCCGCGCTTTCTCCGGCCGAGATCGCCGCGCCGATCCGGCGGATCTTTCGTCACCAGGCCAATGTGCGGGTGGTCCTCGCCGACGCAAAGGCCATCGACGTCGACAACAAGCGCGTCGAGCTGCTCGATGGATCGGTGAATTACGATATTCTCATTCTCGCGGCCGGCGCCACTCACGCTTACTTCGGGCATGACCAGTGGGCCGCGCATGCGCCGGGGCTCAAGAGCCTGAGAGACGCGCTATCGATCCGGCAGCGTTTCCTCCTGGCGTTTGAGATCGCCGAGCGCGAACCGGATGAATATCGCCGCCGCGCCTGGATGACCTTCGTGATCGTCGGGGCCGGGCCGACCGGTGTCGAGCTGGCCGGCACACTGGCCGAGGTATCGAGACAGACCCTGGCACGCGACTTCCGGCACATCAACACCGCCTCGGCGCGCGTCATCCTGATCGAAGCATCACCACGGGTTCTGGGCGCTATTCCGAAACACTCTCCGATGCGGCGCGGCAGCAGCTCGAAAAACTCGGGGTCTCGGTGTGGACCGGAGTTCAGGTCACCGACATCGACGGCGACGGGGTGAAAATCGGCGACGAGCGGATTCATGCTCATACCGTCATCTGGGCGGCCGGAGTTCAAGCCTCACCGCTGACGGAAACGCTTGGCGTGCCCCTCGATCGAGCCGGCCGCGTCATCGTCGAGCCGGATCTGACGATCCCCGGCCACGGCGACGTTTACGTGATCGGCGACCTGGCGCACGTCGAGAGAGCTGGGGAGCTCGTACCGGGCGTGGCTCCCGCCGCGATGCAAGAAGGACGCCACGCCGCGCAAAACATCATCCGCACTCTCAACGGGCAACCCCGCAAACCATTTGCCTATGTCGACAAAGGGATGCTGGCCACCATCGGCCGCGGCGCGGCCGTCGCCAGGGTCGGTCCCATCAGCGCATCGGGCTATATCGCGTGGCTGATGTGGTTACTCATCCACATCCTTTTCCTGATCGGATTTCGCAATCGGATGCTGGTGATGGTTCAGTGGGCGTGGTCATACATCACGTTTGACCGCGGCGCCCGGCTGATCACCGAGCCGATCAAGGAGCCGCTGATCGGGCCGGCTTCGAGGTGATCGGAACCGGATCGACGCGTTCACGCGTTCGCGCAACAGGTCTATATCGGCATTGACAGGCCCGCAAATACAGTGATAATGCCGATCCCTTTCGAATAGACGATTCCCGGGCCGCTTCTTCAAGAAGAGTGCGCCGGGACAATGCGTGGCAGGCAGGCACGCGAGCCCAGGCGCACTTCGCCGCGCCGGAATTTTCGCCGGAGTGATCGAGGCCGCGCGAGCCGGACACGAGGGTTCGATGGTTGATCGATGCCAGGCTCGGAAATCAAGCGTCCTGCGGGCGATCCTGCTCGCCACGATCATCGCCCCCGGGTTCGCCTGTGTCGGCGCGGGGAACGGCCTTGGCCTCACCGCATGGAAACGCACCGCCGACGAACAGATCAAACTGCCCGAAGCCGAGCAGCTCATCGACGATCTCGACCGCATCCTGACGGCCTACGGCACGATCAGCGTCAAGACACCCGACGTCTGGGGTCAGGATCGGCTCGCCAAGTTCCGGTGCGAATACGAAGCACAGATGGCCTCATGGCTCAAGGTCGCTTTCAAGAGCGACATCAATGCTTCGGTTCGTCGTAACGAAAGCGAGGCGACTCGCTTCCAGATCGGGACCGAGATTCTGCCCCCTCTGGCAAAAGGCGCGAATCCGGCGGCCCAGCAGGCCAGTGCGGTCAGCCTTGACACGGTCGCGAAGGCGCACGCCGGCGTTGATGCCAGCCTACCTCCGGCAGCCAGCTTGCCCGACAAGTCGCAGGCATCGCTCGAGTCGACTGTTGTACTCGATGAACATTCTAATTATCTCAATCATCTCAATCAATTACGCCGCGTCAACGCGGGTGATGACCTGGCCGATCGCCCCGGCTATGGACTTTACCTCGTTCGCATTCCGGTCACGCTCTCGCCGGGTCCGCGCAGCCGACGAGGCAAAGGGGCCATCATCACCGTCTCGGCAAAGTCGGTCATGACCAAGCACACGCTGCGAAACGCACTTCGAAATGCCGTTGTCAACGAGACCGTCAACAACCTCAGCCAGGCGATTTGCAACCAGTGGACCGAAGAGGGCGCGCGGAGCTCGGGGCCAGGCTCGGGCCATTTTTCACTTGTCGCCTTTGCCGACACCACGCTCTTCTACGGGCGGAAAAATATCGCACTGCTCAGCGACGAAGCCAAGGAACAGCTCGCCGGCGACTTGAGTGATGAGCCCCATCACCGCGCGGCACGCGTTTCGGAATGGGTGCGTAACGAGCTCGAAGCGTCGTATCACCTCCTCGAGGAAGCCGCCGCTCCGATCAAGTCGGGCCAGCCCGCGGCGCAACTTGATCCGCTCGAAGAGCTCGCCGATCACGTGGCCCGCCGCGACTTCGCGGAAATTAATCGGATCGCCCAGACAGCTTCATATCCCCTTGACGACCCGATGGTCAAGACGGCCAGCGGAAAGGCAAGGTCGGCATCAGACGAGCTCGCCGGGCGGCGAATGCAGGTCTTGAACATCCTGGCCTTCGCGCTCAAGATTCAGGCCGCCGGTGTCAATCGCCGACTCAAGCACGACATCGCCGACCAGGTTCCCGACGTCGATCCCAAGGCATTACGAACACTCAGCCTCTTTGAGCCCGAACCTTCGGATCAGGCTTTTCAAGCTTTTGAAAAGTATGTCAACGCGAAATGGCCTTTACGGGTTTATGCCATCGAGCCGGTGATCGCCCAGCAGAACGTGGCCGATGTCTTCGGCCGGCGCACCCAGACGGCGCTCGACCTTGTGGGATCGGGTCTGCTCGCCCCGGCCAAGGTGATCGCCGGCTTCGGCACCGAGCGCCGCGCTCAAGATGACGAGACGGCCATCCGACTGAACCCCACGATGGTCGGATTTGGCGCCGGGCAAAGCACGTTTGGCTGGATTTTCTACCCGCGCCTTCAAACGAGCAGCGGCCGCAGCGGGCGGCTCCTGACCGACGTCGCGCTCTTGTTGAACGGCCATCTGCCCGATCCGGTCGGCGGCGATCAGAGTATCGAGCCAGGCCAGCGCGAGTGCACCGTCCTGATCGAAATGCCCAATTTTATTCCCAAGATCGAATTTGTCACCGTGGCCGACTGGTTCCGGACCAGCGAAGTCGGCGACGGCCAGAAGGCCGACCTGGAGCGGTCGTCGATCCTCGGTCGAAAGCTCGTGGCCGCCGAAAACGCGATCAATCAGGCCAAGGTCGACGGCCAGTACCGCCCCGAGGAATACCAGATCGCCATGGATCGCATCAAGCAGCTCCGCGATCTCATGCCGACCCAGCGTTTGTTCATTCGTGTCCCTTTCAGCGGCGACCACAACGATTCGCGCATTTTCTGCTCACAGGGCTTGCAACTTCGGCCGTCTCTTCTGGGCTGGCACGGCAAGCCGCCGGTGCGCGGCGAGGAGTCAACGATTTTCCTCGAAGGACGCAACTTCAGCGTTCACGACACCCACGTGATCGCCGGCGGCAAGCTGGCGAGTGCCGTGCTCGTGAGCCGCAACTTGCTCGAAGTGACGATCGCAAAAGACGCCTCGCCCACGCCCACGGACCGCGGCAGCGATCTGCTCGACGTCAACGTGGGTACACCGAACGGAGTCTCGAATCATCTCTTGATTCCAATGTGTCCAAACGACGCTCGGTTCAGGCCTGGTACCGTCGAAAAGATCGAGAAGGTCGAGAAAGTCGAGAAGGTCGAAAAGATTTTGGAACATCCCGAATTCGGGCCGCCGAAAGCCCTCTTCGGGTTGAAAGAGACCAGGCCGGAAACCTGACGGATCGCGGGCAAATCCACGGTCAAGAACAAGAATCACCCGGCAATGTGCCCATGGGGCAGGATGTAACCGAGCTCGAGCATCTTGTCGATGATCTGGTCGACGCAGTCTTGAACGGACAGACGGCCGGTGTCGATCGTGACCTCGGGATTGAGCGGCGGCTCATAGGGATCGTCGACGCCCGTGAAACTCAGGGGCTTGCCATCGGCGACGGCCGCACGCGCCTTGGCGTACATACCTTTGACATCACGCTGCTCGCAGACGTCGATAGACGTCGCGCAATAAACTTCGACGAAGTTCCCTTTAGACATCTTGCGGGCCTCGTCGCGGATGACCCGGTAAGGGCTAATCACGGCGCAAAGCGTCGTGCCGCCATGTTGCGCCACAAGCCCGGCGACATAGCCAACGCGCCGGATGTTGACGTCGCGATCTTCCTTGCTAAAGCTCAGACCTTTCGACAGGTGGGTGCGAATCTCGTCGCCATCGAGCAACGAGCAATTCCGGCCGAATTCGGCGAGCCGCTCGATGGCCGCGTGAGCGATTGTGCTCTTTCCCGCGCCCGATAGACCCGTGAACCAGACCGTCACGCCCTGGCGAAACCTCGGGGCGTTGGTCTCGTTCAAGATCTCGGCGACGGCGGGCCGGCTAAACCATTCCGGGAGTGGGAGCCCTTTCGCAAGATACTTGTCGCGGACATCGGCGGCGGAAATATCAGCGGTTTTGGCTCCCGGAGGTATTTCGTCGACGGCCGCATAACGTTGCGCGTCAGGCAGATAGACCATCTGCTTGAATTCCACCATGGCGATTCCGATCTCGTCCTTGTGCCGGATCATCGCTTCCTGGGCCGCGTCGTGCTCATGGAAAGGTTTGCCGGCCGAACCGAATCCAGGACTGGCCTGTTCGGGGCTGACAATCAAGTGGGTGCAACCATAGTTGCGCCTGACGATCGCGTGCAGTAGCACCTCGCGCGGGCCGGCCATGCGCATGGCCAGCGGCAACAGGCTCAAGACCACCGAGCCTGGCTCATAATAGTTATCCACCAAGGCGCGGTAACATCGCACCCGGGTGAAATGATCGACGTCGCCGGGCTTAGTCACGCCGACGACCGGATGAATCAACAAACCGCCGCCGATCTCCCTGGCCACGCGCTTTGTCAGCTCTTCATGGGCTCGGTGCAGGGGGCCGCGCGTGTGGAACGCGACAACCCTGGTCCATGAAAGCGACTCGAAGCGCTCGCGCAGCTCGGCCGGAGTGTGCCTGAGATCGACGAAATCATAGTGCGGCGGGACACGGATCACCTCGAGCCTGCCAGACGCGTAGTGGCCGGGCGATCGTTCCAGATAGGCAACGTACGGATGTGTCGAATCGGCCGAGCCACAGGCATTCCGCGCTTCCGTCTTCTTGTCGTACGCGTAGATTTCCTCGACGTGGAGACAAGCCAGCAGATTGCCGTAAACGTCGCGGAGGGCCACGGTCTTACCCTCGGCGACGCCGTCTCCGGACGTGACCGGAAGCGTCACCGGCAGAGGCCAAAAAGTCCCATTCGCCAGCCGCATCTCACCGACAACGCGCTCGTAATCGGCCTTCGACATGAATCCGTTCAGGGGCGAAAAGCCGCCAACGGCGAGGAGCTCGAGATCGCAGAGCAGACGCTCATCAAGTGTGAGGCTGGCGTGGTCCCTGGCCGCCGCCTTCATTTCGGCGGCCCGCTCATTGCTGACGATCAAGTCGACAAGCGAGCCGCCGCCAAAGGGCGGATTCAAGGGGCTCGAGGTTGTCGGCTTCCCGGATTTCGCTGCGGATGTCGAACCAGTGGACATGGGCGTAATCGCTAAAGGCCCCTGCTCGATCCTGAAAGGGTGAGTCTCCGCACGAGCCGAATGCCAGTGCCGACTCGGGAAGGCTCAGCGTCTCGGAATCACGCAAGGCCGTTTAGAGCTCCTGGTACACAGTCGTGAGCACTGTTGAGATCGGATGACAACAAGAGACAAATCCGCCCCGGCCGTGAGACATCTCGGGGAGGGTCACATTCTCGCGAGCTTGGCCTGACGCGACAACACGGTAAGGCGGCTCGGATCGATTTCATTGAACCGTCGATTGCGCAGCGGGTCTTGCTTTCGCTCAGATCGTCCATTCGTGGGCCGCGGACTGCTGCGCGGCAAGTTGTTCGATCGTGGTGTGGTCAAGAACGTGCCGTTCCGCGGCACGCACACTTTCCCAAACAGGCGTCAAAACCGATGATAACGGGCCACTCGCCGCCGTTGCGCCGCGTCGTGAATCGTCGGACCCGTTGACCGCGGCCAGGACCTCGGAGAGCGAGATGCTCGCGGCCGGACGGGCCAGGCGATAACCGCCAGAAGCGCCACGGGTACTGGCGACCAGGCCGGCTCCCTTCAATTGAAGCAGGATCTGCACGAGATAACGCTCTGGTATTTGATACTCACGCGAAATGTCGCGAATACGTAGCGGTGCCGAGGCCGTCCCCCGGCGGGCCAGGGTCAGTACCGCGAGGCATGCGTATTCCGCCTTCGCTGAGATTTTCATAAATTCAATCGCGACGTCGTCCGGGCAGCCGCAAAGACAGGCCCAATCTGGCCCGGTGAAAAGTTGGTCTCGAATCGACTTCCAGACGCATTGAGAGCAGGTCGAATCTGTTGCGCGGCTTCTTGTTGGAGTACCGCCTTCACGCGAAATCTTCGGCACGCGCACCGCCTGAAGGCGGAACTCCTGCACGCCACCGTTGGAGTTCCGGCTTTAGCCGGTCTGCTCTGGCTGATTGATATCGTAAGAAGCCGCCTGAAGGCGGAACTCCAACAAAGGCGCGGCGCTCTGGGTGCCGCGTGGTTCTTCAATGAAAACGGGATGAACGCAAAAGCGGTGGAAGCCCAACCTTTCACCCCGCCAGGCCCGCACTATTTTGAGCGGACCAAAATCAAAGCTGACTGCTGTCAAGCGAGTGCAGGCCGCACTCCGTCTTGGCATGGCCCGCCCAGCGCCCAGCCCGCTCATCTTCGCCGCCAGCAACCGCGCGTGTACACGGCCAGCAGCCGATCGACGCATACCCGCGGTCGTGCAACGGATTATACGGCACCTGGTTCGTGACGATAAAGGCCCATACATCGCGTTTGGTCCAGGCCAGGAGAGGATTGATCTTGATCAAGCCAAACTTGTTGTCCTTGCCGACAATCGCGGAGGCCGCACGGTGCGTCGTCTGGTCGGCGCGAATCGCCGTGATCCAGGCGTCGTAACCCACCAGCGCTCGCCGTAATGGCACAATCTTGCGATCGTAGCAACATTGATCCGAATTTGACGCAAACAACGGCCCGCCATGGGCTTGCTCATACTGAGCAACCGTCGTGTCGGGCCGGACCATCTCGACTTCGATTCCATAACGCTCGGCAATTCGATCGCGGAGCTCGAGTGTCTCTGGAAACTGGTAGCCCGTATCGAGATTGAAGACCCGGATCTGCGGGTCAATCTCAGCCAGCATGTGCAAGAGCACGCAGCCCTCAGCACCAAACGCGGTCGCCATCGTCAGCCGGGGAGAATAGGTCTCAACGGCCCATCGAAGAATTTCACGCGGCGAGGCACCCGCGAGACGCTGATTGGCCTCGACATACTGGTCGAGTGCCGGAGCTTCAATAATTGACATGTTGACTGGAACTCCTCGCCGGGTCGATCCGCGTACTCTCATCCTGCCATCGACCGAACTCACACTCCAACACCCATCATCGGTCCAGGGGTTGCCGCAATCTTACGTATCTTGCTAATCAAAGTCAACATTCACGAGCCTTTGATGGACGCCACTTCGCAAGTCTTGTGCCGCAAAGCACTTCGTATTCTCGACCGGCTTTGATCAAGCCCGACGGAAGGTTTGGCCGAAGCGCGAACTTCGCCTGACATGGGGGCTCGGCGCGAGCTCAAGCGGATGCTCGCTCGCCCGATACGACCCCGCGGCTCTGATGGCCAGGGCCGCTTCGGCGAAAACTCCCGTTTAGGGAAGATTGTGAACGAAATCCCAACGATCTATCGAGCTGGCCGGCCCCGCCGTGGTGTCGTGACGTCCACCGGGTTAATTCTGTTAAATGATCGGGAATTCGTTATAATCCACCGGGATATCGTCGTTGGATCGCCTTCCGGAATGCCGTCTTCCCCGGGGCTACCTCGGTGCTGAGTTGTCATGGAAAAAGCCCGCCCAGCACCGGCCACCCCAGGGTCAGAACAACGCAAGAACGGCTCACTTGCGTTTGTGCTCGGCACGACGTTGTTCGCCGTGGTCTTCGTGGCGCTGATGTTCGCGCTCTGGATGGCCACTCGCTCCGATCCGCTCGAGCGGGCAAAAGCGGCGTTCGAGAGGCACCAGTATCGCGCCGGGCTTCGCCTGGCAAAGGACCGTTTGAAGTCGGTTGGTGAAGATCCAGGGGCCTCGCTCATTGCGGCCCGATGTCTCACGCGGCTTGATCAGCCCGTCGAGGCCGAGGAATTCTATCAGCATGGCGGCGTGATCGAAATCGACGACATGCAGCGCCGCGCCGAAGGCCTCGTCCATGCCAGGGAATCTCGGCGAGCGATCGAGGTCTACGAGGAGATTTTGCGCCGCCGGCCGGCGGATATCCCGACCATGAAGCGGCTGGCGTTTCTGCGGTTGGGCCTCAAGCAGTGGGGCGAAGTTCTCAAGATCACCGATCGGTTGGCCGCGATTCCATCCGAAGAGATCGCCGCGCTGACCATGGCGGGGATCGCTTTTCACGAGTCGAATGAATTTGAACGGGCTTCGATCTCGGCGAAACGTGTCCTGGAGCTCGACCCAGACCTCAAGCGGCTGCCACTGCCGAAGACATTGTTCTGGAAAAACCTGGCGCGGGACTTGATGGCCTCCGGCCGGTCGGAAGAAGCCCGCGAATATCTGAGCCGAGCTCTGGTCGAGACCCACGATGCCGGCTTGATGGAGCTTCTGGGACTGACTTATTTTCAGCAAGGTGCGACCGACGAGGCCGAGCGATGCTGGCGGCAGGCCATCGCCTGGAATCCCGACAGCACGCTGGCCTGTCTCCACCTGGGCCGAATGGCCCTGAGCCGTCAGCAGTGGGCCCAGGCCGCCGATCTGTTGAAACGCGCTGCCGACCATTCGACGTCGGCTGTCGCACCACTTTACAATCTCAGTCAAGCCTATCGGATGCTTGGCAAACTCGATGAAGCCGACCGCTACAAACACCTCGCGGAACAACGGCGCCGCGACTGGAAATCAACCGGAACGGTTGCAGGACCGGACGCCGAATTCGAAACGGAATGAGCGGGAGCCAGCAGCAGCATCAGTGAATGCGGTATTCGTGACGATCAACGGGCGTCCGAACGCCGGGCGTTTCGATCGCCCTGTTCAATGACTGTCCCTCGCGCACTGCGAGACGCGAGAATCGCCTGTACCAGGCGAGTGAAACGATCGTGCTCCGAGCCGGGCATGCCACGCAGCCGATCGAGACTTGCGGGATTGCTCGTCGCCAGGGCAAGAAGACGGGTCGCCTGTTCGTCAACGGCCGGGCGATCGGCTGCGCGCTCGAGGGCTCGTAGCGCATCGGCGCGATCGGCCGGCGTCTTCGGCCACGAGAGAAGCAGGGCTCCCCACTCCCGTCTGGCCAGCGCATCGGTCGGATCCGAGCCGACTCGCGCTTCGAGCAGTGAACGCGCCTCGTTGCTTCGATCGGCGAGCTGTCGCAACAACCGTGCCCGCTTGATGGTTGCCGCCACGGTGCGGGGCGTACGCGGTAATTTGCCAAGCTCGCGGAAGACCACCTCGCGCAACAGATCGTGAAACGCGCCGGCCTCGGAAAGCTCCCGGACCCGCGCGGCCATTTCGAGGCTCGACGCGCGAGCCAAATCGAGACTCTCGATCGCGTGGTCAATTTCGCCGGCTCGCAGGTCGGCCAGTCCCATTGCCAGGAGTTGATTGCCCCATCGGGTGGGTACGGGATCGGCCTGCGGACGGCAGCACAGGAGCGCCGCGGGCACTCCCAGAAGTCCGATTCGCCAGGCAAGCCCTGTCCAGTCGCGGGCTGTGAGCCGGCGTGCCAGGTCGACGACCCCCGCCGCCGCGAGCAGCATGAGCCCGGGAATCCACGGGACACGATATCGTCCGACGACGAAGAACACGGCGGTCGCCGCGAAACTCGCCCAGGTGGCCAGGTTCAAGAACCACCAGAAGTTAGTTCGTGGCACCCGGGCCAGCCCGATGACCGCCAGCGGGAACACGATCCCGAAATCGACGATGCCCCACGCCAGAGCGGGGGCCGCGACAATCCGCACGAATTCAATGTCCTGGCTATCGGGAATCTCGAATCGATGAGTCAGAAGCCCGAGCTTCCAGAGGAAAAGCTCGATCGATGCACGCGGTTCCCTGGCCCACTGGCGCAGGCCCTCGCCCATCCAGAACCGCGAAACTTGACCCGCGCTGAGCGGCCGGCCGCTCAAACGCACCGCTTCGGTCGCGTAATCGGCGGCTTCGTAAGCCGGGTGTGCACGCACAAAAGGGGGAGCCATGTAGGTCCCCGTCGCGCCCGGGCCGTTGCCAATGTAGAAATTCGGCCCGAGTTGCCATGTCGTGCCCAGAAACTCGCGAGGGTTCGAGACCGCCGTATTGATCGCCGCAACGGGAAAAACGACGAGCAAGGAGCCCGCTAAAGCGCTGAGGGCGAGCCGTCGCCGCTCTTGACGATCGCGTCGCGGATCTTGATTTTTTACAAGCCAAAGCCAGCCAGCCGTGATCGGCACCATGAGCAGGGCATTGCTCCTGAGCAGCCCGGCGACTCCCCAGGCGGCCCCCGCCGTGCCGGCGAGCGCCGCCCGGCCGGAGCGAATCGTCCACGCGGTGAGCCCCAGAGCGAGTGCGGTGCAGAACGCCGCGAGGCTTTCCTTTTCGAGTGAGCCGTCGGCAAAGATCAAGGGGGCGTAAAGCGCGGTCGCCCAACCCGCGAGCAGGCCCTCGCTTCTCCCCAGGCCGACTCGCCCCGCCCAGAACACAACGAGCGGAGTCACCGCGCCCAGGCCGGCCGAGACCAGGCGCAGACCGGCCACGTTCTCGCCTACGACTCCCATCAGACAGGCCAGCCAGTAGGGGTAGAGCGGATCTTGATAGAACGGCCGCACGGGCCACCAGCCGCCGCGAGCGATCGCTTGCGCCCACGAGCAGTACGACGATTCGTCAACCCACGGATACTGGCCCAGCGGCTGTCCTGTATACTGCCAGGCGAAAACCAGCCGCACGACCATTCCGGTTAGCCCGATTGCCACGAGCCAACCCGCGTCTCGTGGAAACTTCGGAAGTGAGTGCCTCGGGACCGACATCAAGCGTCCCCTGTTGAGGCGTCCCTCGAAGGAGGCATGCTCCTTCCCAGCGACCGGCGTCTCAAGACGAGCACGGTGCTGAACAAATTCTTGCCAGGCGTTGCGGCGCGGTTAACCGGCGACATTTGACTATAACAATAGGCCGCGATTGCCTGTTTCAGCATGGGAGTTCACCGCATCGCCCGCGGAGGGCGCGCCCGAACAAATCTGTGTTCAAGTCAGAATGTTACGGCCCTGGAACGCTCGCCGACATGCTGATGAGATTCGGATACTCGGGCTAACGCCATGCCACGGCCGAGGGATCCCGCGGTCGAGGCGATTTCGCGTAACCGTCGGCCTCTGCTGGAATGACATTCGGAACGACCGAAGCCCCCGTCGAGCCAGCATGAACGCGGCTCGAACATGTGTAACCTGGCGATCCATTCAAGACGCGAGCGCGGTCGAGACGCTCGAAAATCGATATCATGTTGCGCGAGAGCCGATACCAGACGAATGCGAGGGACCGAAAACAAAAGATCGTCCCGGCCAACCGGCGAAAAAGCCGGTGGCCAGGACGATCGGCAAAGCTTGGAGTGTTTACTCTGGCGCGAGAATCAAGGCGGGAAGCCAACCCCACGCGCGAGTTACGCTCAATACTGGTCCGAGCTGATCACTTCGCCGCCATTCTTCGTCGACAATGCCTGGTAGACGCCGAATCCTGGCGGGCCGACCGAGAAAGCGCCGGTGCTGGAGTTAAAGGTCACGTTGGCCGGAGTGTAATTCGGTGGCACGAGTTGCCACGATTGGATCGTGTCTTTGAGAAACTTGACCGACCCGTCGCAGAAGGCGAAGTTAGCTCCGCCGGGGTGGTAGCTCGACGCCGAGATAGAGTAGTAGTCACCGTCTTGGTCAAAATTATAGTCCGTGCCGTTGGCATCGGACCCCGAGAGTTTCCCGAACGGGTTGATGTAATACATGGACGTAAAGAAACTGCCTTCGTCGGCGCCGTCGGTCCACGAACCGTTCCACTGGTAATCGTTTGTGCCGTCCGCGTCCTGGCTATTGCTCAACTTTCCGTGGGCGCGTTCACTGAAGGCGAACGTGTTGCTCGTGCCATCGGTGATGGCCGCAAGCCTGGTCGGCGAGATGCTCGACGCACCGGCGACGGTCGGGATGACGGGGTAAGTCGGAAATCCGATGTAGAAGAAGACGCCATTCGCCTGGCTGAGCATCGTCTGGTAATAGCCGGACCCGACAACCTGGGCTCGCAATGCGATCCGGTCAAACGTACCGTTGCTGCCGGCATAGCTCGTGTAGGTCAGAGTCATCGTGGAGCCGTCATAACCCCAGTCACCGATTGTGTTTTTCAAACCGGTGATCGATGCGTCACTCGGGCACCAGAGAGCAGCCAGGCCGGTCGACACGACCGTGCTTTGTTGCGCGAGAAACATATGGAGGCTGTAATTGTAGGCGTTGGCCAGCGTGGCCTGCTCGATGAAGGGGAGCATGCGGACGAACACGCTGCTGCCGATGAAATAACCGTTGGCCGTCACCGTGCAACCGGCGCCGCAATTCTCGCGCGCCTGACCGTAGGGATAGCTACCGTTGGCACTCTCGTAATTCGCGAGCGCCAGGCCGAGCTGCTTCAGATTGTTGACACACTGCGCCCGCCGGGCCGCCTCGCGTGCAGCCTGCACCGCCGGCAACAGAAGCGCAATCAAAACCGCGATGATCGCGATCACAACCAAGAGCTCGATCAGGGTAAAGCCCCGTCGTTTGCTCTTTTGAACATTTGTCATCATTCTCACTCACTCCTTAGGAAAAGAAAAGAACTCGAATCGGGATCACCAACGAAAGACTCGACACTCTCGAAATCAGGGACCCTTGCCGCTTTTGCCGGCCTTGACCGGCTTTGTCCCTTTCAAGAGATTTTCCTTGCGCTTGACCTTGGCGTCGTCGGCCACTGTCGCATCGGTTTCTCCAGACGTCCCGCAGCCGATCTGTGCCAATGCGAGAACGCTGCCTCCCGACGTCAATATGATTCGACACAAGAATTCGCGGCGGAGGATGCTGGATGACCCCAACGTCATCTTTTTCGGCCCTGGAAGGAACCATCTCACCATCGGAACACTCCGCTCAATGAAAACAGAAGAGTGCAATCGGAAAGTCTAGCTAGCAGAGGGCAAAGCTTCGTCGACATGAACTGTGATGCTCAATCACAACCGCAACCAACAGAGACCATACCACGTCAATTTGACCGCTTCCAATCATGTCGCAGTCATCTGTTCAGCGAACGAATGACAGGCATCGACATGCACAAGACACACGGCGATCATGCGCGATATGGGATGAGCACTGGAACCCACGAAATTGAGTCAGCGAGCCCCGATCTATCGACCTGGTCCGTTGCAGTCGACTCATGTTGCCGAGGCAATCGTTGTCACGGCGCGGAGGTGGAGAGACGCCGAGCAATTGCTCACCTTCGGTTGTGCTATTTCCAGCTCTGCGTGACTTTCTTCTCGATGCGAATCGATGCCATGCTTGCACACCAGGAAAATATGTTCGCGAACATCAAACTTGAAGTCAAGAAAAATTTCTCGTGATGTTTGCGATTTTTGACCCCCCTCGTGTCCTAAAAAGTTCGTTGGGATTGCGCTGTTGACCGCAGGTGTAATGGCTCGCTTCGCTAGTCGGGATGTTTGGATTGCGCGGGTGCGTCGATATCTCCCGCAGGGAATGCCTCGTCAAGAAACCCACCGATCATGTTCTCGGTGGTATAGGGCTGACGGAGCAGGACGGTGAGGACGTCGTTCGGGCGATTGATGAGGATCTCGACGGCCTCGACGAGCGCTTCGGGCCGTCCCCGTAACAGCCGCTCCGAAGCCAGTTGCCCGGGCGGATCGAGCGGGTCATGACGCTTCAAGATGCGGAGCAACCGTGCGCCATTATCATCGCGGCCGGCCGACCCCGATGCCACGGCTCGGGCCGCCGATCGAAGCCCCTCGGGGTCGCGGCGCGCCCATTCGAGGGTTCGCTTGAAAACATTCTGCCGCCTTGACCTGGGGATGCCATCGCCCCAAGCTCGGGCAAGCCACGGAACGTGGGCTATCACCCACCTCGGGGCCGCCGGCTCTTCGATCGCACCGCCCGATGGCGCGTCGAGCAAGAGTTGCAGCGCCCAGGCCCGCGCAACAGCGGGTGGGTCGGCCACCGTGGCGACCCGAAGGCCGTCAAGCTGCCGCGGACGGCTGGCGTACCAGGGCCGCATGGCAAAGAGCAGCCGCGTGAACGCGGTCGCCTTCGAGTCTTGAGTCAACAGCCAGATGTACGGAAACTCATTCGGGCTGCGCGGACAAATCTGAATGTCACCACGCAACTGGCCCAGCGCCTGAAGCTCGGCAAATGTCTCCGGCGTGGCCATGGGATTAAAAAAGTCAACCTTGGCCGAACGGGGAAGCCGTGCATTGATCTCTGAAATCGCCTCGTCGTTGAACGCTTCATACCAGTAACAAAGCTCGAAGCCCGCATGCCAGGCTCCCCGTGGTCCTCCGATCAACTCATTGTAATACGACAGTTCATACGGATGAATCTGCACAAGCTGCACGGCGGCCTGGCCGAGCACGATGGTCGCCACGCCCCAGCGCCAGAAGGCGGTCTGGCGCCTTGTCACCCGCTCGAACCCGCGAGCCAACCACACCGTTCCCCATCCCGCGAACGCGGCCAGGAAGAAGAATGTCGGCAAGAAGAGCCGAACACCGTCGTGAGCCGGCGTTCCAAACATCCGAATCATTGGCAGGCTCACGAGATGAACCGCGAAATAGGTCGGGATCCGGTCGTGCCTGACCATCCAGAGCCCACGCGCCAGGCCCGCGATGGAAGCCAGTAAAATGCCGGCGGGAACTGTGATGGCGATCAAGACCCAGGCGTTCTCCCACGGCAAGCTGTACAGGTAAATACAGCCTCGATAGAAGATCGGGATATCAGGCAAGGCGCCGCGCCGCGCGGCGCTCAGCATCAAGTAATGGGCGAGCCTCGGCATCGTCTCGCGCCACCAGAGAGGGTTGCCCAGCCAGGCGACAACCGGGGCGAAGGCCAGGATCGCCGTCCAGGTTTCAAGTCCCGGCCGTTCGACACCCCAGATGGCATGCCCGCGCCGCATCCGGGCGATCACCCGGCGCACGATCCAGACGCCCAGCGGACATGCGAGGATTGTTCCCGACCAGTAAGCCGCTGGCCGGTGGGTGACCAGATCGGTCTCACCGGGAGCCGGCAGCAGCCGCGCGAGCCGAACGATCTCCTCGAATGCCAGGATGAGTGGCCACAGCAAGGCAATTGACGTGACGACGCCGTCGATCCACGCAGCCGCGCCGCGGTCCCGGGTGAACGCCCTGGGCACTCGCGTCGCAAGCAACCACGCGAGCAAAGGTAAAATAACGGCCATGGCCGCCATCTTCTCGACAAACGCCAGGCCCACCAGCACCCCCACCACGATTCGCCACGCCCACGCTCGCGTCGTGCCGTGCAGGCCGTTCCAGAAAGCGATCGCAGTCGCTCCCCAGAGCAAGAGCCCCGGGGTGTCGGTTCCCGCGATATGGCCGTCGCCATAAACGCGCGGCATCAAGAGAAGCGCGGCGGCGGCCACGGCACCGACCCATCGATCATAGCGGCGAGCCAGGAACCCAAAGAGGATCGTGACGGATAAACTGTATTCCAGCACCGATGCCAGCCGGCGAGACGGAATATCTTTCCACCAGTGATGGAATGCCGCATACGTCGCCAGGCACAGTTGCCCCGCCAGCGGCGGGTGGAGATTGGGACCGTTGCGGCCATAAGGCCAGTGGTAAAGCAGCACATCGGGATCGAAGAGCTCGGAAGCGGCCCTCCACGAACGGCATCCGGCGAGTTGCTCCCACCACTGAGCCGAGACCGTTTCACTGTAGCGGTAAGCCGGCTCGTCCCAGGTCAAGCCGATGTCGCCGGTCGTTGGAACTGTCGCAAAGAGTGCCAGGATGAAGACAAGAGCCAGCGGTCGCCAAGAAAGCGGTTTCGAACATAACTCCGTCATATCTGATGGATTCCAATCCGTGTCGCGGATGCACTCTCGTCATTGCGGTTGAATATCGACGGGTCAGTCATCGACTTTACCATGCAGCCGCCGGCCGCCGTCGACGAGCCGGCTGTGAAATGTCACGAATTGCGACGGCGTTCGGCTCGCTCACGGGTCCCAACTCCGCTCAATCGGCAACGGCATTCGGCTCGTCGGAGACTCGCCCCTCCCACGTTTGGCTGGGGCACCAAAATGAAACGGGACTGGCTCCTTCTTCGGGGCTGTTTCATTCTCCCCATGAGGGGCAAGTCTCTATCGAGTTAAGCCGCGAACTGAACTGGCTCGACAGAGTCTTGATCCCGGGAAGCGGCTCATGGTCACACTCCGCCACGCGTCGCTCTGTGCGGATAAGTCAGGCGCCTACGCGTAACTCTTTTCAGGGATTCAACATCCGCCATACCGTTAAACTGTGCCGGTTACTCAGGCGCCTAAACGGAACATGATGATGCTTCGAGAGATACGGCAAAACGTCTGATCATGCGGATTACTCAGGCGCCTAAACGGAACATGATGATGCTTCGAGAGATACGGCAAAACGTCTGGTCATGCGGATTACTCAGGCGCCTCATTGGAAGTCGATGATGCGACGATGGTTAGGGCCAATTTTCGACCTTCCGATTAGTCAGGCGCCTAAACCGAACTCAAAGCGGCATAAAGAGATGAAGAACATTCCGGTCTTCCCGAGGCATTTTTGGCGCCGGGCTGGTTACGCGCCGACATGCGCCACTGCGCCGTGATGAGCGGAGGCGCGTTTATCCTTCCTCATTTCCGCAATTTCTCTCCAAATGTGTGATTGCATTGAGCGAGAAATAGGGACGCCGGCTGGCACGATCAGATCAGTCGTCGTCATTATGCGAACCATGTCGTGCGTCCACCGCGACAGTGTCGCGCCTCCCAAAATCCGGTTACTGGTCCGGAATGAAGCGACCCGGGCTCGTTCTTGACCCGGCCTTGACGTTTCGCGACCCAAGCTGATTAACTGATGTTCTGACGCGCGATCGATACGTTTGGCGCGTTGTGGATCTCGAGCGCACTCCAGTAAATCGTCAAGTTCCCGATCCTGTGCTCGGCGCGGATGCGCGAGCCGCCTTGGCTGCCTAATTTCTCAAGTCCTGGACGTCATCGATCGCGATGATTTTATCCGCTGGCGCGAAGTTGCCACGACAATGAGCACGACCACTCCCGCCGGGCGGACGGCGGCGCCGCCCCGAACCGGGCGAAACTCGGATGCACATCGACTGCTCGGCGCCGTGGATATCTTGCTCCTTGCCGCCGCGGGCGGCCTGGCCGGCGGCCTGACCGAGGTCGGCACCCGGGTCGTCTGCCGGGCGATCAACCCCACCAGGCGCCTTTACCTGATGAGCCGGCACTTCGTCTGGCTGACTCCGCTCGTGAACTTGCTCCTGTTTGTGTGTCTCGCCCTGGGCCTGGCACTCATCGTCAGATTCTGGCCCCGGCTCGGCCGATGGTTGAGCTCCCGCATCGTGTGTGCCCTCACGATCGTGCCGATATTCATCGTGGCCGCGCCTCAAATTTATCCCGAAGCCAGTCTTGTGCTCGCACTGGGGATGGGATCGCTCATCGCGTCGTGGCTTCCCGGCCAACCGGCCCGATTGCGTCGCGGCCTGGTACGCCTCGTGCCGGCCCTGCTGGCAGTCGTGATGATTCTGGCCGCGGGCGTATTCGGCGGCGAGTGGCTCAAGGAGCGCCGCGAACACGCCCGCGCGCTACCGCCGGCCGGTTCACCCAACGTGCTATTCATCGTTCTGGACACGGTGCGATTTGATCGATTGAGCCTTTACGGCTATCAGCGTTCGACAACCCCGGCGCTCGAGCGGCTGGCCAAACGGGGGATCCGGTTCGACGCCTGCGCGCGCCGGCGCCGTGGACGCTCGCGTCTCATGCCAGCTTTTTCAGCGGCCGCTGGCCTCATGAACTGAAGGTCGAATGGGAAACTCCGCTCGTCACGAACGCTCCGATGCTGGCTGAGTACCTGGGCGCTCGCGGTTACGCGACGTCGGGCTTCGTCGGCAACATCGGCTACTGTTCCTACGACACGGGCCTCGACCGCGGCTTCACGCACTACGAAGATTACGTGCTCGAGAAGCTCGCTCCGCTGCGTATGGCCGTGATTTTCGAGGAAGTTCGCAAATCAGTCGTTGCCGCGCTTTTAACCGCGGTGCGCCACGATGCGAGCGCACTTCATGATGTGAAAGATATGTCGGCAACCTGGTTCGGCACCGAGCTTCGACGCGCTGGCGAGTCGGTGGGTGCTGGATTCTTGAGCTGGCTTGACCACCGGCGCGATCCCCGGCGGCCGTTTTTTGGGTTTCTCAATTACTGCGATGCCCATTCGCCCTACCGGCTCCCCGAAACAGTCACGCCGCGCTTCAGTCGCAAGCCGCAGACACCCGACGAGCTTGGCGTGATCTACGACGACTGGACGTTTATCGACAAATCGCGATTGCCCCCTTACTACCTGCGGCTGGCCCGCGATTCTTACGATAATTGCATCGCCCATGTCGATGAGATGCTCGGCCAGTTGACTGGCGAGCTAGAGCGCCGCGGGCTTCTCGAAACCACCTGGATCGTCATCACCAGCGATCACGGCGAAGGATTCGGTGAACACGGTCTCTTCGAGCATGGCGAAAGCCTGTACAGTACCGAGATTCATGTCCCCCTCTTGATCGTGCCGCCGCTCGGCGGCCAGCCGAGGGAAGTGCGCGTCGTGCGCAGACGTCGTCAGCCTGCGCAATCTGCCAGCGACCGTCGTCGAGATGGCCGGGCTGGCATCCGGAAGCGCCTTTTCCCGGACGCTCGCTGATGAGCCTGTGGGATAACTCGGCGCCTCGACCCCACGACGATACGAGCCGCGACGTTTTCTCCGAGCTGCGTGCTCCGAGCCCGGTCGACTCCAGTCATGGCCAATCACCGGCACGCCGCGGACCGCTCATTTCACTGGCCGAGGGGAATTTTGTTTACATTCTTAACGAACGTGATCATAGTGAGGAGCTGTACAACGAGCGCGACGACCCGCGGGAGTTGATCAACCTCACCTCGAGAAACGCACCTCTCTCCGAGCTCGAGCGATTCCGGAAGACGCTAGCACGGTTCAAGGCCAGTACCGGTGCTGCCGGATATTGAGGCGGATCAACGCGATCGAACCGCCGCTAGTCGTTGGCACGGGCTATCTCTGTCGACAGACGCACGCACTTCCCGTGAGGGCACCCCCGCGCCATTACCTGTCTTTCGAGATTCGAACAATGAAGTTCATGCGAGCATGTCTTTTCGTGGTCGCGGTGCTGGTCATGATCCGAGGCATAGCGTTCCTGGTCTACGTTGACGAACAGATCGCGGCGCCAACCGAGGTTT
Organism: uncultured Planctomycetota bacterium; assembly: GCA_963818265.1. Taxonomy (GTDB): domain Bacteria; phylum Planctomycetota; class Planctomycetia; order Isosphaerales; family Isosphaeraceae; genus CAWFRS01. Next base: position 611,417 of record CAWFRS010000003.1, read on the forward strand.
GCGATCTCGAGTCCAAATTCGTCCACCTTGCGTGGCGTTTCCAGGCTGGAGTCAGGCTGTATCCGCCGTGGCAAGATTATCCTCACGTCACCAACTTTTTCAGTCCTTTGTACTTCGTTCTGGTGGGTTGGATTGGCGCCCTGACGAACGCGAGCCTCACGCAGTTGTTCGTGATCGGTCGCGCGGTCACCGTCGCCTGCGCACTGGCAACGACGTGCATCGTCGGCTGGATGACACGCCGTAGCGATGGGTCAAGGGCGAGCCTGTTCGGAGCGGCCGCGACGCTGGGAGCGGCACCGATGTTCGGTGCGGCGCTCATGGTCCGGCCCGACACCATGGCCGAGCCTCTGCGGCGTCGCCGGCTTTGCCCTGGCCCTCGGCGTTCGAGGTCGAACGAGAATCGCCGGGCTTGGCATGCTGATTCTGGCGATTTTCTCCAAGCAGACGGCCATCCTCTTTCTCATCGCATCGGTCGCGGCTCTCGCTGTCTCGGGGCGTCAAAGGCATGCCGCCGTGCTGCTCTTGAATTCGGCCGTCACTCTGGCCGCGATCATCGCCGGCGTCACCTATTTCGAGCCGATGTTCGCAGTATCACTGATCGGCGAAGGAAAAGCGCCGTGGAGCTTTCAGTTCTGGGCGACCCAGCTAGCCGAGCTGGCGATGACCGCACCCGATCTCTTCATTGTCCCGGTTCTGGGCGCAACGATCTGGCTGTCCGAGCGACCGCGACGAACCGCGCCGATCGCGATCACGCTGATGGTCTGGATGACCGCGCTGGTCACGGCCGCCAAATTCGGCTCGGCGTCTAACTATTTCTTGAGCTTTCGTGTCGCCGAAGGGCTGGCGCTGGGAGCGGTCTGGCGAGCCGCATGCGTCCCAGAGTCGCGACGCGGCCTGCGACTTCTCGCCATTCTGCTCGTCACAGCCGCGTCGCTCATACCAGGAACCGTGCTGGCGGTGCGTTACGCATGGCTGTCGAGGCTTGACGCGCGGTTCTACCGCTCGCAAGAAGGCCGCCGCCTGTTGCTGGCCCGCAAGAAATTCTTCACGCTCGCGGCCGATCCGAGAGTCAAGCTCCTGACCGACTCGGGCGAGATCCAGCTCCACCAGAAGGAACGTGCCCCCTTCGTCGACCCATTTCAGTTTCGCCACATGGTCGACTCGGGGCGAATTCGACCCGATGTGATTCTCAAGGAACTCCGGGAAGGTGGGTACGACTACGTCATCACCACAGCCGACCTGTTCAACTCCGCATACGAAGTCGATGTCACCGGATTCCCTCAAGTCGTGACTCAGACCGCCAGGGAACACTACTTACCGCAGGGAAATCGGTTGGGGCGCTACGTGCACCTGCCGCGCACGGGGCGGCCGCGGGCTCCGGCTGGCGCGTGGCCGCGGAAGGCCATGCCCCTGCGCCCTTGAGCGTGAGCGGCAGGCTGCGCTTTCAAGCGTCGACCTTGCGGATGTTCCCGTGCTGGTATAGGATGCAGTCGCATTAACGCTTGTTCATAACCGCTCAATCAACCATTCCCGCGGCAGCCGGCGGAGATCGAAATCGATCATGAACGCGCAGACGATCTCCCAACCGGGCCCCGCGGATCACGCCGCCGTTCGCTTCCGCGATCGCTGGCCGGCTTCCGTCGTTCTGGGGATCGGCGTGGCGCTTGTCTATCTGGCCAACGGCCGCGAAATCGGCGCTTTTGATACCACGCCGACAATACTCTTGCCCCTGGCGATCGTGCGCGGAGATGGCTTGCACCTGGACCGTTTCCGGCCGCTCTTGCAGGTGTGGGGAAGGCCGCTGCCGATGTTCGTCCGCGAATCCGCCGGGCACATCGTCTCGTGCTACCCGGTGGCGCCGGCACTCGTTGCGCTGCCCCTGATCGCACCGCAAGTCATGGCGCTCGACCGGGCTGAGCCAGGATGGGACCGAAACTTGAATCGGGTGTACGTCGAGACGCGAATGATGGGAAAGCGCGCCGCCGCCATCCTCACGGCGCTCCTGGCATTCGCTCTGCATCGGCTCCTCGTGCGACTCGGCCTTGGCCGCGTGGCGATTCCGGCCGTTATCGCCACGGCGCTGGGCTCGAACCTCTGGAGCGTCGCCAGCCAGGCACTCTGGCAGCACGGCCCGGCGGCCCTGGCGCTGACCCTGACGATGCTTCTTTCAACTCCGCCGTCAATGTCCGGCTGGCGCATGCTGATCCTGGGCGTGGCGGCGGCCACGATCGTTTTGTGCCGGCCGCTCGATCTGATTTTCGCCGTCTTCGCGCTGGCCTGGGCCGCCTGGACACATCCGCGACTCCTCGGCTGGTTCCTTCCCGCGCCCATCATCCTGGGCCTGGCGCTTCTCGGTTATCATCAATATTACTTCAACGGAATGACAGGCGGACAGGACCAGATCGAAGCACAGCACCGGCGAATCCACGCGGTCGCCGGCCCCTGGTCGGGCGATCTCGCCGAGGGAATGGCCGGCACCCTCGTGAGCCCGAGTCGCGGCCTGTTTGTCTTTTCGCCCTGGGTCGCGCTGGCGATCGCCGTCCTGCCCGTGTCGTTCCGGAAGATCGCGCCGGGTTCACTCGTGCGCTGGCTCTGCCTGGCACTGATCCCGTATTTGTTCGTGCTCTCGAAATACGCCGTCTGGTGGGGGGGCGGCTGCTTCGGGCCCCGCTACTGGACCGACGCGGCCCCCATTTTCGGCGTGCTCCTTGCCGCCGCTCTGGATTGGGCCTGGGATCGTTCGCGCCTCTTGATCATCGCGTTCGCAGCCGTCATCCTCTTCTCGGCGGCCATCCAGGCGATTGGCGCGTTTTGTTTCCCGAGCACCTGGATCTTCTACCCGACGGACATCGATATCGACCACAAGCGACTGTGGGACTGGCGCGACACCGAGATTTCGCGGTGCATCAGAGAGTCCATTCTTCGCGAGCCGTCTCCGCTCGGCGAGATGAAACAATAGGTCCTTTCAAAGCCGCCCGACGGTTCCAAATATTCACATGGCTGCCGGGCGTGCCGAGAGCCATGTGGTGGCATCGCGTTCATAGCGGCTGATTGCCGGCTCCTCGATCAACGTCTCGGCGATCGAGTCGAGCCCGTTGAGCAGCCGATGTCGGTGCGACTCGGGAACTTCAAACCGGAATGAACGCCTGGAAGGGTCGTTCTCGCCTGTTAACGGATGGAGAACGATCGTCTGCGCGCAGGTCGATCGTCAGCTCGGCCTGGCCGGAACCTTGCCGGCAAGCGTCGGCGATCTCGGCCCAGTCGTTGTCATCAAGCTCGACGACGAGCAGGCCATTTTGAAAGGCGTTCGACTCGAAAATGTCGGCGAAACCGACGCCTTTTCCGGGTGCGATGACGGCGCGATAGCCCCCCTGCGCGACCGCCCAGACCGCGTGCTCGCGGCTCGAGCCGCAGCCGAAGTTCTGGCCGACCACAAGGATTGTGGCGCCCTTGTAAGCTGGGTTATTCAAGGGGAAGTCGGCCACTTCAGGCCCGTGGACGTCGGAGTTCTCGGCTTCGGCGGCGCCCCCCGGCACGTAACGCTTGTCGGCGAAGAGCAGGGGGCCAAAGCCGATTCGCTCGACCTTCTTGAGGTAGCGCGCCGGAATGATCAGGTCGGTGTTGACGTCGGTCCAGTCAAGCAGAGCCATCCGGCCGCGGTGCGTGTCAAAGGGTTCCATCAGGGTGCGCCTCAAAATCTCATGTCAGGAAGCGTGAACGGCAACCGGGCAATTCGGCTGTCCCCAGGAGGGTCACGAATAGGCTTCAGTCAAGAAGTTGCCGGACGTCGGTGAAGTGCCCCATGACCGCGGCCGCGGCTGCCATCGCGGGGCTGACCAGATGGGTGCGACCACCTGGCCCCTGGCGGCCTTCAAAGTTGCGATTGCTCGTGCTGGCCGATCGCTGGCCGGGCCGGAGCTTGTCGGGGTTCATCGCCAGACACATGCTGCACCCGGCTTGCCGCCACTCGGCGCCGGCTTCGAGAAAAATCCGGTCAAGGCCCTCGGCCTCGGCCTGTTGCCGCACGGCTTCGCTCCCCGGAACGACCAGGGCTTGTACGTTCCGGGCGGTCTTTCGTCCTTTGAAAACGCGGGCCGCCGACCGCAGGTCTTCGATTCGGCCGTTGGTGCAGGAGCCGATAAAAACGACGTCGATCGGAATCGAACTGATCGATGTGCCGGGCTCGAGCCCCATGTACTCGAGGCGCCGACGCGCCGCGGACGCCGAGGCAAATGGCACATCGTCGGGGTTCGGGACGACACCCGTGACATCGACCGTCATCGCCGGATTGGTGCCCCAGGTCACCTGTGGAACGAGCGAGCCGGCATCAATCGTCACGTGACGCTCATAGGCCGACGGGTCGTCGGTACGCAGGGTCTTCCAGTCGGCGATCGCCGTTTCGAGGTCAGTACCTCGGGGCGCGAACGGCCGGTTCCCCTGGCTGATATAATCGAACGTCGTATCGTCGGGTGCGATCAAGCCGGCGCGGCGCCGGCCTCGATCGACATGTTGCAGATCGACATCCGCCCTTCCATCGATAGCGCCGTGATCGCGGGACCGTAATATTCGATCACGTGCCCGGTCTGCGCCCCCCGTGCCGATCTTGCGGATGATGGCCAGGATAATATCCTTGGGCTCGAGCCCCGCGCCGAGGCGTCCCGTGACCTCGATACCCAGCGAATGAGGACGCAGGCCCTGCCACAGCGTCTGGGTCGCCAGCACGTGCTCGACCTCGCTCGTGCCGATGCCAAAGGCAAGCGCCCCGAAGGCGCCGTGGGTACTCGTATGGCTATCGCCGCAGACGATCGTCGTGCCCGGCAGCGTCACGCCGAGCTCGGGACCGATCACGTGCACGATCCCCTGGTGGCCGCTCTTGATATCGTAGAGCTTGATGCCAAACTCGGCGCAGTTGGCCCGCATCGCCTCGAGCTGCTTGCGCGACAGGGGATCGCGAATATCGAGCTGATTGTCCGTCGGCACATTGTGGTCGACCGTCGCGAACGTCAGATCGGGCCGCCGCACCTTGCGTCCCGCGAGCCGAAGACCGTCAAACGCCTGGGGGCTCGTGACCTCATGAACGAGGTGGCGGTCAATGTATAAGCAGCGTCGCCTCGTCGGTCGCGAGCACGACGTGGCGGTTCCACACCTTCTCAAACAGCGTCTCGGACATTTCCACCCAGCCTCAAAATGATGCGTGTCAACCCTCCGCCATGCCTCACCTCCGACCTGCGAGGCAGAGCTGCCAGGGCCGCTCCCTTGCCATTTCGTTTTTTCGGGTCACGATCGCGCACGAGCTCGTTGACCAACGCGTTGCCTGGACACCCAGACGCCCGGCGTGGTTCGTTTTTTCGCTCGTGCGATCGATGCACCACCCTAATGCGATTCTCGCAGCCACCCCGCCCCAGGGCAAGACCCGACGCTCACGAGCAACACGCCATTGAACTGATTCTGACATTTGTGGTAGGTTGGCGAGACGGCTGACCGGGCCAGTGCGGTGGCTCGCGAGCTCGCGCCGATTCGCGGGCCATCGCGAGGGGCGCCGCGATCGACCATTGCCGACGAGGGAATGACCTTGGATATCAGGCCGATCTTGAATCGCGAGCTCGTCACGGCCACGCGCAGGCGCAGCCTGTGGAGCTTTCGCGCGTTTTTCGCGGCGATGCTCCTGAGCATCCTTCTGGCGGCCGTCGCCAACCAGTACTTTGGGGATCGGCGTCTTGAATTTGAAGCAAGCGCATTGACGCGGGTTGGTTTACAGGCGTTCGCGTGGATCCTTCTTGCCCACGGATTCTTGCTTTTCGGCGTCGTCACGGGGCGGGCGGTCCCGAGTATCGCGGCCGAAAAGGACGCCGGACGCTCGATTTCTTGCTCGCGACGACTTTGAGCAACGCCGAGATCGTGCTGGGCAAGCTGACGGCGTGCGCGACTTTTCTGCTTGCGGAATTTGCTGTCGGCTTTCCCGTGATGTTGTCGGTGTATCAACTTGGGGGCGTCGATCCCGGCGTGATCGCCGCTGCTTATGCGGGCTTCTTGACGACGGCCTACTTCGTCCTCGCCCTGTCCATCTGGGTTTCGACGCGTGCGGCGACGATTCGAGAGGCCGTCACCGCCGCAGTGTGCTGGCTGACCGCATGGCTCATGGTGCCGTTTTGCCTGGCCAGGGTCCTCCCGCGATTTGGAGTCCGGCTACCTTCCGTTCTGGCAACGCTCAACGCATGGGCGCTGTCCAGCGGCCCACTTGGCCTGCTTCTGAGCATCGGCAGCGGTGCAACGCCGTCGAGCGGACTGGTTGACGCCATGATGTGGATGGGCGAATTGCAGCTCGCGGCCGGCACAATCTTGATCGCGTGGTCAATCGCCACGCTTCGTTCAGCGTATCGGCGGAACGTCAGCGGCAACGATCAGGCTTTTCTGACGCGGCTCACCCGGCCCGGATGGCGCTGGCGACCCAAGCCGCCGGTCGGCGATGACCCGATTTTCTGGCGCGAGTCGCAAACCTCGCGTGAGGGGTTTCTCGCCAAGCTGCTCGGCTGGTTCGTCTACATCGGCTTGTTTGGCGGGCTCGCCTATTACACAGGCTTCTTCGCGTGGCGGGCCATGGTCGAAGTCTGGCGTCACGGTTATCTGTCGGGCATCACGAGCTCCTGAGCGCCCCGAGTGGAATCTGGTCGTTCGCTTGATGTCGATCGTCGACATTAGCCCGCCGGCCGACCTGGCGCGTGTCGAGTTGAATGTTTATTTGCGTTTCATCACGGCGCCGCTTTTTCTTTTAATTATCATGATCGTAAGCGGCTTCGCGGCCGAGGGAATTCTCCGCGAACGGACCCGTGAGACGTGGGACAGCCTGGTCGCCACGCCGCTGACCGCCCGCGACATTTTGCGCCCTTCATGCTGTCATCGTTATGGCGAACGCGAATCCTGATCGCGACCTTGCTCGTGCTCTGGATAATCGGCCTCGCCGCCGGCGCGATCCACCCGGTCGGGTTTGTCGTCTCGTTGCTCGTCGCAGCGGCGTGGACATGGTTCATGCTCGCGTTTGGAGTCTCGATTTCGATTCCGGCGAGGAATTCAAACGAGAACACCGGGGCCAACCTCGGGCTAATCCTTCTCACCACAGGAACAACCGTACTGCCGTTCGTTTTGCCGCGTGCGCTCAATTCCATCGCGCTCGGGGCTTGCTCGCCCCCGTTTGTGATCTGGCTCTCGCTAGTCTCGTATCGCGACGTCCGCAACGCATTTAAATATGCAGCTTATCCGGGAATCGAGTGGATGAGTATCGACACGGGCGAAGGCGCGCTCATGGTTGTCGCGACCGCGGCGCTGAGCGCGATCATCCCCCTGATCGGGGGAGTCTGCCTTTGGAGAAGATCGCTATCAAAATTCGATCGCTTGATCGGGCGTCCGTGGAGATCAAGCTTTCCCATCGACGATGTTCAGAGTGAACCGCATCGCGATCGTCTTGATGGCGTGACCTAGGCAGCCATTTTGCGGCACTCTTCGGCACACCGGCGGCACGCTTCCGCGCACCGCTTGCAATGATCGGCCTGATGTTTGCCGCATTCGGCCGCGCAGCGGTCGCACGCTTCGCGCAGGCACGACAAACGGCGGCCGCAACGGCCGATCCGCGCGCCATGTAGCCCGCGCAAACCCAGCAAAGCTCGGAGCAGTCGCGGCAGGTACGCACGCACCCGGCCATATCGGCGTGGCCGATGCAAGCGTCGCCACATCGTTCGCACGCCTGCGCACAGGCCAGGCACGCCTCGATGCAACTCTGGAAGTTCGTGTCAGTCATGATTTTTCTCACAAGTAAATTCGCCCAGACAGCCTTGCGTGATTCCGAGACGCCGAGGCTCTGAGCGTGACCAAATTAATTTTTGTTGATCTCGATCCCGTGAGCTTTCGCGGCGCGCTTAATGCGTCCTTTGATCTTCGTCACGTCCTTTTTCTCGTACTTTGCCGCGTTGTCCTTGTGATTGATATAGCTCCACGCCGCGCGAACGTGCTCGGGCGTGTCGATGGGGTACTTCTTGTTCTCCGGGTCGGCGAACTTGACATCGCCATACTCGTGCTCGCCGCGCTCGGGGTTCACATCTTTTCGCCGCTTGATGCTCTCGGCCATGTCTGGCTCCTTTCGCTCGCACCCTGAGGTTGATGGACTGATTTTCGGATTCCGAGAGGGTTGCCAGGAAATCATAACGGAGTCTCCTTCCGCCAGCGCGTTGATCAGGCACGCCCGGCCGGTAACTCCACTCCCTCAGCCGAATATCCGGGGGGCACGTAAACGTTCAGTGTTTGCAAAGCCTCCGCGCCGGTGTTGCGGATCTCGTGTGTTTCGCCTTTCTGAATCAGAATAAGCGTTCCGGGTCGAAGTCTGACTGTTTCGCGTTTCACGACGGCCGTTCCCTCACCACTCACAACGAACAGCCACTGGTCGGCGCCCTTGTGCCGGTTCGTTGGACCGCCTTCAACGTCGCCGGGCGCGAGACTCATCTGCGCGGCCTGTGACTGTGCATTACCCAGCGCGACGCGAAAGCCGCGACCAAACTGCAAGTGTTCATGCTGCATGGTTGCAGGATTCTCCAGCGCTATCTCCAACATGATGCAAGCGAAAAACGGGCCAGAAAGGAAACCAACCTGGCCCGTGCTCGTTTGGTGCTCCAACCCGACGACTTAACCAGGCAGCCACTCGCTCTGAACTTGCTTGTGGTCCTTGTTCAGATGGATGTGATCGTGCACCTTGGCGACCCACGACGTGGGAATGAGGTGGTGCTGGCCGTCGGGACTGTCCTTGCGCGTCAGCTTGATCTGGTTGCCCTGAACGTGGTCAACCGTTCCGACGAACGTGCCGCATGACGCGTAGACTCCCATGTGCTGCCGGATATCAACGGCCGAGCCGACTGATCCCGTGCTTTCGGATAGAGGCGCGGCACTCGGATGGGCGACATCGTGGGCTTTGTCCTTCACCCAGTCCTTGGCTTCTTTCACCTTCTCGCTGATTGTATGCCCAACCTGACTCGCAGCATCGGCAATATCGTGGCCAGCATGATCGGCTTTCTCTTTGATTGTTTCAGCCATCGTCGTTTTCCTCAAAACAGAAGTCGTCGATTCTCGAACTGTTGGGGTTTTCTGCCTATGGAATGTCGAATCGCAAAGGACGTGCCAGACCATGTCCGCGCACCCGTTGAGCCGTAGCGAGAAGCACGCCTCCGCACGGACTTCCGTTCAGTGCTCTTTCGACGATTCATGAGCGGGTCGCCGCGCATCGACTGGGCGGCACTCGCAAGCTCGCTCAAGTGCGGTAGAATAGGGATGGGAGGAACCGTTCATGCCGCTTCGCGATCACTTCCGACCGCCGCTCGACCTCGTCACCTCGTGGGAGGGTTTCCACGGCCAATGGCCCGCGGTCATCGTCCAGCAGTTGCGAAAGCAGCTACCAGCCGGATACGTTGCCGAGCCGCGCGTTCACTCTCGGGCGCAAGCTGAAATCGACGTGGCTGCGTTCGAGAAAGATGACGCTTCGCCGTGGACCACGATGACCGCAGGAAACGGAGGAGTTTTGACCGCCGCATGGGCTCCAGCTCGGCCAGGTTTGGCTGTCGAGACGACATTATCCGATTACGATGAGTACGCCGTACTCATTTTCGATACAAAGCGACGCCGGCGGTTGGTTGCGGCCATCGAGATCGTCAGTCCGGCCAATAAAGATCGGCCCGAACATCGAAATATCTTTGTCGCCAAGTGCGCGGCGCTACTTCAGAAGGGCGTTGCGGTCAGCATCGTCGATCTCGTGACTGTCAAGCACTTCAATCTTTACTCTGAACTCCTCGCCCTGTTCGGCCACTCCGACCCGACATTGAGTGATCCGCCTCCCCACCTCTACGCGGCCTCGTGTCGTTGGACGCGGCAAAGGGAACGAACCCTCCTGGAGGCGTGGTTACACGTTCTGGCCCTGGAAAACCCGCTGCCGACGTTGCCCCTTTGGCTGAGCCGAGACATCGTCGTTCCGCTCAATCTCGAACAAAGCTACGAGCAAGCTTGCGACGACTTGAGTATCGCTTGAAGACGCGCGACCGCTGGATTCCTGATCGATCGCGGATTTGTCGTCGATCACACATCGTGTCAATCCGAGCCGCCGTCGATCAACGCTTCGAGCGGTGTGAAATCGGCCGCCGCATAAGTCGATTCGCCGCGGCTCGCGTGGGCGGCATCGGTTTCCTCGGCCGACCCAGCTGCCGTTGGCCACGGGTTTCCAGCCTTCGGCACGGTGGACGAAGCGCAGCATTATCCCGTCTTCGCTGGCGACAGGTCCGCTGAACCAGACCGTTTGCGCGGCCTTGCCTCGAAACTCGGCTTCGTTGATCTTGCCGATCAGGTGCGACACGGCGGCGAACAAAGACGTCGCCGGCCCCTGGAAGTCAATCGCGATCGGCATGGACTCGGCTGCTGGAAACCGCCGCTTGATCGCATCAAAGCCTGGAAACGGCTCGTCCATTCGATTTGCTCCCATGGGTCTGAGTCTCCTCCATGATCGTGCCACACCTCTTTCTCACTGAACGGCCTTGCGCGATTCCGAAACGCCGAGGCTTCTCGAGTCAGCACCGGCACTCGGCTCGTCCGGAGACTCGCCGTCCCAGGATCGTGCAAGGCCGTTCAGCCATCCCGGGCCTCCCAGCCATTGGCAGCCAATAGTTTCGCTGTAGGATAGGGACGGCTGGCATTGATTTGAAGACTCCCGCGTCCGGCATCAATGCGCGACGACGAACGGCACTGTGTACACGAAGGATCAACATCATGAAATACGTTTGCCCCATTGTCGTTCTTATCATTGTCGCGGTCGAAGCTCGGGCTCAAGACATCAAGCGCGATATTCCTTATGCCAATCCGGCACACGAGCGCCAGACTCTCGATGTTTATTCACCTTCAGGCGCCACGAAGCTCCCCGTAATCTTCTGGATCCACGGCGGTGGCTGGCAGATGGGTGACAAATCGAACGTCGATATCAAGCCCAAGGCATTCATGGATAAGGGATTTGTCTTCGTCTCGACCAACTACCGGCTCTTGCCGCAAGTCGACATGGAAACAATTGTGCGCGACGTCGCCCGGGCGCTCCACTGGGTTCACGATCACGTCGCCGAATATGGGGGAGATCCCGACCGCATCATCGTCATGGGCCATTCCGCGGGCGCCCAGCTTGCCGCCCTCATTTGCACTGACGGCCGCTATCTCAAGGCCGAGGGCCTTTCACCAGGCATGATCAAAGGCTGCGTACCCGTCGATGGCGATACCTACGACGTGCCGGCCATCATCGAGACGGCCGAGACCCGCCGCCGCGTACACGGCCAGCCGCCGGCGAAATTCGGCCACCGCGAGAAATTTGGCAACGACCCGGCCAAGCATCGCGACTTCTCGGCCGTCACCCACGTGGCCAGGGACAAAGGCATTCCACCATTCCTGATCTTGCACGTCGCCGACCATCCCGATACCACCGCGCAGGCCCAGCGACTCGGAGCCGCGCTCAAAAGCGCGGGCATCGCGGCCAGGGTTTTTGGTGCATCGGAATCGACCCACAGCAAGATCAATGCGGGACTGGGCCAGCCCGGCGACCCGGCGACCAAGGTCCTGTTCGAGTTCATCGACGACGCACTGAAAAAGTAAACCGATCTCTAACTTTTCAGCGGCCGCCGCCGATTCGGCGCTGCTCGACGGCCGGCCCGACCCCTCACGTCGACGACGCCAGGGCGCCTGGGGTTGGTTCGAGCTCAGCGCGTCGACTTCGGCCAACTTCGTAGCGCACTGGCTTGGCAAAATGGGCAATTTAGCCTAAGCTATGGCGGCGTCTGACTAAGCGGACGCTTGAGAGGCGGCCACGAAGAAAAGGGCCGGACCGCGGGGGTTGTGCGGGTCCGCCGGCAGGATATCGAGGAGTGATATCCTCGGGCCGGCTGTTCGTTGTCGCGCTTGATTCAGGGGAATGAAAGGGCCAGTCACGATGTCGTTGCGCGGATTTTGCCTCTGCTTGGGCCGACTATCGACGGAAATCGGGCGCCCGGATTCGCGGCGGCAGCACCGCATGGTTCCCGGCGTCGAATCCGTCGACAAGCGGGTGATGCTCAGCGGGGGCGCACCAGTCCCTATGTCGGCGTCGCGTTCGAGCCGTACGTGAAGCAGTGGAATCCGAACAAGATCAATGGCAAGTTCAACGTGCCGGCGTGGAACTCGTACAAGACGGGCAACGCAAGTGTGATGAAGCAGCTCACGCTGATCGCCCAGAACTTCAATAGCGTGGCGACCTACAGCTCGGGATGGTTTCACTGGGATCCACCGGTGCCGCTGAAGGATCTCAACTCGAATGTGCTGGTGGCCACCGACGCCGCCGCGATCAACAAGCAAGCGAACGCACAGATGCTCACGGTCAGCCAGGGCATCTTTCAGCAGCCAGGCGCGGCGGCCTGGAAGTCGGAGATCGATACGGCCATCAAGGTGAGTCAAATCGCCAACAAGACGTACGCGGGAACTGTCAATCGGCTGATTTTTTCGAACGAATATGTCGATACGCCAGCCAGGGTCGACGAGGTGATTGCGCTTGTGAACAAGTATCGATCACAGGTGCCCGGGGTTCAGGTGGGCGTGAGGTTGAACAACCTCGGCCAGCTCGCCGGGACCAATCACGCGATGAAGACCGCGATGACCAATCTCGTGAATGCGGTTGATTTCGTAATGGTCAACATCTATCCGAGCGAGCAAGCCGTGGCGCGGGGGCCGATCTCGGGAGTGCAGGATGTCGCCTCGCAGTACAACATGCTCAAGGCCCTGGCACTCGGAGTGAAGCCAGGTGTGCAGGTCATCATTGGCGAGACCGGCTGGCCCTCGACGGGTCTTTCCTTTAATGACCGGAGCGGTCGCACGAGCACTGTCGCCAACGAGCAGGCGTTTTACAACGGATTTACACAGTGGGCCAACGCCAACAAGGTGCCCAGCTATTATTTCGAGGCAATTGACGAGCCCTGGAAGAGCGACCAGAACTTGAGCCCGACGTCGCCCGATGGCCAGAAGACGCCCTGGGTGAGCAGTGCCGGCGCCGAGGGACACTTCGGTCTCTACACCTATGATTCCAACACGGACGACGGGCAGATCGTGCCCAAGTTTCCGCTCTGAGGATCGCCGGCCGGGTCTGTGCGTAGGCGCGGTTCAACGCGCGAGACCGCACGCATGATCACGCGGTTTACCCTGGTGGCGTGGTGCTTGCAGGCTCAGCCCGCACCAGCTTTGATCCGCGTGCATTCATGTGAAGAGAACAGCGGGCCGCCATCTCCTGTCCTGTTTGCTGGCCATCAACTGGCCGTTTTTCCCGCCGGTTCGCGGTACGTGACTGGTGGACGGCTTGATACCGGCGGCATGAAGTTTGCTCGCACAAACGCCTGCTTTCGTGAAAATCTGGCGGGACATCAACACCGATTCACGAGCGAACACACCTGCGACGACTGATTCGCCGGTTCTCGATCGCGGTCGCGATCGTGGCGCGACTTGCGATGGAAAGCTGGCGCTGCATGAAAGGAGACGCGTCCCATGACCGTCAAACTGAAGAAACTGGCCGACCAGGTTATGGTGATTACCGGGGCCTCCTCGGGCATCGGGCTGGCGACGGCCGAGACGGCCGCCAGGAAGGGGGTCAAGCTCGTGCTGGCGGCGCGAAGTACCGACGCCCTCAATGAGATCGTCGGGCGGATCAACGCCGCCGGCGGCGAGGCCGTGGCCGTCACGTGCGATGTGGCTGACCGCGTTCAGGTCAATCAGCTCGCCGCGGCGGCGATCGCCCATTTCGGACGGATCGATACCTGGGTCAACGACGCCGGCATCGCGATTTACGGCCGGCTCGACGAGGTAAGCGAAGAGGATAGCCGCAGGCTCTTCGACATCAATTTCTGGGGACTGGTCAACGGCTCGCTCGCGGCGCTGCCGCATTTGAAGCGTGATGGCGGTGCTCTCATCAACCTCGGTAGCGAGGTCTCCGAGGCCGCCATACCGCTCCTTGGCATGTACGCCGCGTCGAAACATGCGGTCAAAGGTTTTAATGACGCCCTGCGAATTGAGATCGAGAATGTCGATAAGGCACCCGTCTCGATCACCCTGATCCAGCCGACGGCCGTCAACACGCCCTTTCCGCAGCACGGGCGAAACTATCAAGACAAGGAGCCCAAACTGCCCGACCCGATGATCGAACCGCAACAGGTTGCCGACGCGATCCTGGAGGCCGCCGAGACGCCAACCCGATTCAAAAAAGTGGGCGTCATGGCCGTCGTGAATACCACCATGGCCAAGCTCGTGCCGAGCCTGGGTGATAAGCTGGCCGCCAAGCAAGTCGACCGGCAGCACTATGACGAGCCACCGCGCCACCCCGAGGGTGCGCTCAACCAACCGAGCGAGCTCCACCGGAGTCGTCGGCCAGACGCACGGCACCGGCGGCGTCAAGCCGAAATAAAGACGACAGCACCGCTTCGCCGCGGTCGGTCGAATGGCCCACGCCAAATGCCCTTGGAGAACTTTGGGAGAGCGAGTCTCTGCACGAGCCGAGGGCCAGTGCCGACTCCGTAAGCCTCGGCGTTTCAGGATCACGCCAGGCCGCCTGGATCGACGATGGCGACAAATGACCAGGTCGAAAAATCCTTGACCTTCGCGTTTGGCTGGAGCATATTGCCTGCGCTGTCAGAGCCGTTCATGCTCCTTCAACTCGGAGGCAAGTACGATGAAGCCCATTCTCGTCGTCGGCGCCGGCCCCGTCGGAATGACCATGGCCTCCGAACTGGCACGCTATGGCGTGCCGGTTCGCATCATCGATAAGGCCGCCCAGCGGACGGATAAATCCAAGGCGCTCGTTGTCTGGAGCAGGACCCTGGAACTGCTGAACCGGGGCGGCCGCGGTCGCCGACGCATTCATCGACGCCGGGTTCAAGATGCACGCGGTTAACTTCGTCGCCGGCGACAAAGTGGTCGGTCGAGTCACCATGGAGAGGCTCCGAGCTCCCTATCCCTACGCTCTGATGCTGCCGCAGTCGGAGACCGAGCGCCTGCTCGAGGAAAGGCTCCGTCAGCAGGGCGTCGAGATCGAGCGGCGGGTCGAGCTGACGGCATTCAAGACCAGCGATGATGGTGTCGAAGCGAATGCTGCGGCACGCCGATGGCCAAGAGGAAGCCGTATCGGCCGATTGGCTGGTCGGCTGCGACGGGGCTCATAGTGCGGTTCGCCATGGCCTCGGTGCTCCGTTCGCGGGCGAGACGCTGAAGAGCGACTGGATGCTGGCCGACATTCACATGACGGGCTATCCCTATCCCGACTCCGAATCGTCGGTTTACTGGCATAAGCGACGGAGTGTTCGTCATTTTCCCGATTTCGCCGGGCCGCTACCGCGTGATCGCCGACCTGCCAGCCACGGGTGCCCAGCATCCGGCCGACCCCACGCTGCAAGAGGTTCAGGCGATCATCGATCGCCGTGGGCCGAGCGGGCTCAAGGCGTTCGACCCGATCTGGCTCGCGGGTTTCCGGATCAATGGCCGTAAGGTCGCGAGCTATCGCCACGGACGTGTCTTCCTGGCTGGAGACGCGGCGCACGTGCATAGCCCGGCGGGCGGGCAGGGGATGAACACCGGAATGCAAGACGCGTTCAACCTGGCATGGAAGCTGGCGATGGTTGTCCAAGAGACCTGCGACGAGCGTCTGCTCGAGAGCTACAGTCCCGAGCGCAGCCGACGTCGGCGACGAGGTCCTCAAGGCCGCCGGACCGGCTGACGGCGATTGGGACGATGAAGAACCCGATCGCTCAGACGGTGCGCAACCTGGTTGGGCCACGTCATGCTTGGCCTGAGCCCCGTCCAGCACGCGCTTGCGGAAACGATGACGGAGGTCGCGATCGGCTATCCCGAGAGCCCGCTGAACGGCCCCGCACAGGGCGGAGCCGGGCCCAAGCCGGGCGAGCGTGTCGCGCCCATGGCCGGCCAGACGCCCGTGGGCTCGGGCAATCGACCGCGTTTCGCACTGTTCGCGGAGAAAACCGAGGTGATCGCCAGCTTCGTCACCCGGTTTCAGAGTCTGCTTGATCCCGACATCCGGCCCGCCATTCACGAGGGTGGGATCTGGCTCGTCCGACCCGATGGCTATGTCGCGTGTTCATCTTCCGATACCGACATTATTGCCGGCTATCTCGACGGCCTCGTTCGACCGAGCTACGCGCCGTTCGCGCCAAAGAGTCACTAAATGCCCGTGCACGATCCTGGGAGGGCGAGTCTCCGGACGAGCCGAGTGCCAGTGCCGGCTGGGAGAGCCTCGGAGTCTCGGAATCGCGCAATGCCGTTTCGGGCTGACTCCCCGCGCCGCACTTCTTGTCGACAGCGGTTCGCTCTCTCAATATACGTTCGAAACGCGGATTTTCGTCAGCGAAGTCGGTGCTCACTGGTTCGGATTGGTGCAGCTGCTTGGTAAACTCCTCTGTGACGTTGGCAGCGATCGAACGCCTGGTCGTCGCATTGAAGCTCTCCACATGCGATAATCTCGCCGACCGCGTTGCGGGCCGTTGCTCACAGACCCATGCTTCCCGGTTCGACCCCACGGCTGCTCGTCCGATCTGTGAGGTTGCTCCAATCGTCGATTTCCCGCGGCTTACCCGGCGCAGCACGCTTCGCGTCATGGACTCAACACGCTCATGTTGTCACGACCAGCGTGACGGAATTACAAATTCAGGTTTGGTAAGAAATGAAGTCGCTCCAATCAATCTAAATTCCCCGCGGGGAGACATGTCTATGCTTCGTTTATTTGCTTTGGCGGCCATTGCGTTGACACTGGGTCTGCCTGCTTCTGCCCGGCAACCGGATGTCTATCATAAGACCGTCAAGATCGGCGACCTGGATATCTTCTACCGCGAGGCCGGTCCGAGGAACGCCCCGACTGTTCTGCTGCTTCACGGCTTCCCGACCAGCTCGCAGATGTTCCGCAAGCTGCTCCCCGCTCTGGGAGATACGTATCATCTGATCGCGCCAGACTATCCCGGCTACGGTCACAGCTCGATGCCGATGCACGACAAGTTTGCGTACACGTTCGACAACCTTGCGAAGGTGATCGACGAGTTCACGGAACGGCTCGGTCTGACGAGGTATGCTCTCTACGTCCAGGATTACGGTGCCCCGGTCGGATACCGGATGGCGGTCAAGCATCCCGAGCGGATCACGGCCATCGTCGTCCAGAACGGCAACGCCTACGACGAGGGCCTGGACAATGACTTCTGGAAGCCGATCAAGGCTTACTGGAGGGAGCCAAACAGCAAGCAAAAGCGTGACGCTATTCGGGGCCTGGTTACCTATGAGGCAACAAAGTGGCAGTACATGACGGGGGCGAAAAATCCCGAGCTTGTCAGTCCCGACGGCGCGACCCACGACCAGTTTCTTCTCGACCGCAAGGGGAACGACGAGATCCAGCTCGACCTGTTCCTCAGCTATGGCAGCAACCCACCACTCTATCCGAGCTGGCAGTCTTATTTCCGGAAGTACCAGCCGCCCGTTTTGATTGTCTGGGGAAAAAACGATCAGATCTTCCCGCCGGCCGGCGCCGAGCCCTACAAGCGCGATCTGAAGACCCTGGAATTCCACCTTCTTGACGCTGGTCATTTCGCCCTTGAGACCAATGGCGCCGAGATTGCCACATTGATGCGGGCATTTCTCGATAAGCATGTGAAGAAATAGAGCGAAATTCAAATTTAGCGAGGAATCTCGAAATGGACTTCAGCAAGAGCGACACCGCCCTGGTCGTGATCGATCCTCAGAATGACGTTCTGAGCGAGAACGGCATCTCCTGGAAACTGGTGGGCGAGAGCGTCCGGGAGAATAACACGGTTGAAAATATCGAGCGTCTCTTCAGGGCCGCCAGGGATGGGAATCATGGAGTCTTCATCTCGCCGCACTATCTTTACCCAGGCGATCAAGGGTGGGGATATGGCGGAGCCGTCGAACGAATGATGCTCGCGGACCGCGAATTCTTCCGTCCCGATCCGCTCAGCCTCGATGGGTTCGCCCGCTCAGGGGCCGACTGGCCGAGCGCTACAAGCCCTACATTGAAGATGGCAAAACGATAGTCGTGAGCCCCCACAAGGTGTGGGGTCCGCAGACGGACGATCTGGTGTTGCAGCTTCGCAAGCGACTTGTGAACAAGATTGTCCTGGCGGGCATGCTAGCCAATCTGTGTGTCGAGAGCCACCTGCGCGAGTTGATCGAGCAAGGGTTCGAGGTGGCTGTGGTGAAGGACGCCACGGCCGCGCCTCGCCATCCCGAGCTCGGCGACGGTTACAAGGCCGCGGTCGTTAACTACCATTTCATCGCCAACGCCGTGCTGACCACCGACGAAGCCGTCAGCGCGATGCGTTAGACGCTTCTGATTTTGTTCAACTCACCCTGGAGACTTTCGCCGTGCCTTCCGAGCTTGCAAGCAAATTGCTGGGTGTCCTCGATCAGCTTTCTGGAGGCGTTCATCCTGGTTTTCGCCCGGTTCATGCCAGGGGCGTAATGTTTTCGGGCACGTTCGTCCCATCACAGGCCGCTGGCAAACTGACGAGGGCGCCACACGCTACAAGACCCTCGACGCCAGTCACCGTTCGGTTCTCGGCATCGGGCGGAATGCCGGCTGTCGCGGACAATGCGCCGGCAGGATCGAGCCCGCAGGGGATGGCGATGCGATTCCACCTGGCCGACCATGTTCACACCGACATCATCGCCCACTCATTCAACGGATTCCCGGCGAGTACCGGCGAGGAGCTGCTCGCGTTCTTCGAGGCAGCCGCCGCGAGCGGACCGGGCAGTCCGAATCCGCCCCCCATTGTCGCGTTCCTCGCCGCGCACCCCGCGGCCAAGGCGTTTGTCGAAGCGCCCAAGCCCATCCCCGCGAGCTTCGCGCGGCAGCCCTATTTCGCGATCACGGCTTTCAAGTTCACCAATGCCGAGGGTCATAGCGCGTTCGGTCGGTTCCGCCTCGTACCCGAGGCTGGAGTCGAGTTTCTGACCGCCGAGCAGGCGTTGACCAAGACGTCGGATTTTCTGGCGGCCGAAATGTCGGAAAGACTGTCAAAGGGGCCGGTCGTGTTCCGCATCCAGGTGCAGTTGGCGGACGACGGCGACGACGTCACCGACGCCACCGCGGTCTGGCCGGAGACGCGGCAAATTGTCGAATTTGGAACGATGACCCTCATCGAGCGAGTCGACGAGCTGGCCCCCGAGCGGCGCAAGATGATTTTCGACCCGGTCCCCAAGGTGGACGGGATCGATTCGGCCGGCGATCCGCTGACCCAGGTACGGTCGGATGTCTACATCCTGAGCGGCCGGCGGCGACGGTCCGACGCGGCGAAATGAAAACGCCGGGGGCCGTCGCGTTAATGGAGTCGCTGGCTGAAATAGTCACGCCAGCTCCCGGGAAGATAGGTCGACTCGATCGCGCGGCGCAGCAGATCCTGGTTCCGCGCCTCGACCGTATAGAGTTTGACAATGTCGGCGATCGTCAGGTCTTCATCCGATTGCGCAATCAGCTCGATGGCATCACCGGCTCCGATTTCACCTTCATTCGTCACGGCAAAATAAAACCCGGTCCGTCCGTTCTTGAGCATCCGCTTCAGCATATCCATCCGACCGAACCGAATCCCCAGCTTGTAGCAGGGCATTCGCGGCTGGGTGACGATGAATTCGACCGTGCCGATCCGGAAGCGATCGCCGAGTCGAACGTCTTCCGACAAGCCTTCGGTGGTCAGATTCTCGCCGAAAACAGCCGGAGGGAATTCGACCTCGGGTAGTTCCTGGCGCCATTCGTCATAGTGCTCTGATGGGTAGACATAAACGGCTTTGTCGACTCCTCCATGGACAGTCAGGTCGGATTGCTCGTCGCCCTCGATATTGAGTTTGGACACTTTGAGCCGTCGGCCGACGGGCGTCTTGAAGATCGAGGTGCGTACCGACCCTTCGTCAACCTTGATGTCTTGTGGACGCCCCACGCTCACCGCAATGACTTTCATGGATGACTCCGCAGATGGCATTGATCATCGAGTGAGCGCATTATGCCACAGATCGAACTGAGCCGCGAAGGTCCGGCGGATTCCCACGCGATGCTTGAACTTGAGATCCGACCATTTCTACGAAGGTGGTGCGCCGGCGGACACTTTCGCGATCGGAAGAGAATGGGTGGCCAACCACGATCGCCAGCGGGTGGTTTCTGTCTTGTCGCGGGCGGCCGCGGCGCGGAGCAAGAGTTCTTTTACCAGGTTGAACTTGTCGGCTTCGCTGGCGCCTTTGAATCCTTGCCGTAACCGCATTGAATCCCGATGACTTCACTCATCGTCTCAAACGTAAACGATTGGCCTTAAACAGACGAGCCCGGCACGAAGCGAAAGAACCTTCGCTCAGGGTCCATGCTCGATCGAACCTTGTCGAAATTAACCGGGATCAAAGTCACCCTCGAAATTCGCTTTCAGTCTCGTCAAAATCGTATCTGGTTTCGCCGTTGCCTCATGCGGATTGAGGCTTGATTTGTATCATGCGCGATATTTCTGATCGAGGTTCTGCATGGCCGAATTCACGCCGACCCAGGGCCGATACCTGGCCTTCATCCACGCTTATATCGGCCGGCACGGCATTCCGCCTGCCGAATCCGATATCGCTGCCGCGATGTGCGTTTCGCCGCCGTCGGTGAATCAGATGGTGAAGACACTGGAAAAGAAGGGATTGGTCCTGCGCCAGCCCGGTCAGCCGCGTGCCCTCCAGATCTTGATTCCGGAGGCCGATATTCCACCGTGGAATCAGCGTGGTCAGGCGAAAAGCCCGCCGCGACCTGGTAAACGGCCCGTCCGCGCCGTGACGAAGGCGGCGGCCCCGCCAACGAACTTGTACGTCATGACGGTGTTCCTGCGAGGCGGACCCGTCAGTGAGAAGTTCGCTGGCAAGGAAGTCAGCCGCGTCATCGAAATCCGCGGAGACCAAACGCTCGAACAACTGCACCAGGCGATTTTCAATGCCTATGACCGCTGGGACGAGCATCTGTACGAATTTCGAGCTCGGCAAACGACCCTTCGATCTCAATGGCCCCAACTACGCGCCTGGCGATCCATCAGCGACAGAAGCATGGCGCGGAGACGCTCGCACCACAAAATTAGATGACCTGGATCTGAAGCCGGATCGCGTTTTCGGATACCGATTCGATTTTGGCGACGAATGGTTCCATCAGGTCGAGGTTGAACGGATCGAGAAAGCCATCCCGACGGTCACGTATCCTCGCGTCATCAAGCGGGTGGGCAAGTCTCCGCCGCAATATCCTGAGACGTGAAAGGGTGGGACAGACGCCCGATGCCGAGGAAAGCCACGAAATCGATTCAAGCGACTTCGAAGAGTTGGCAATCGCAATCTCCCGCGGCACGGCACTCGACCTCCCGTTTCAGGCCCCCACCCGAATCAGCCGATCAGCTCAAATGGTTTCCGTTTGCCGGGCCGCGCGTGTCCGTACGCGGAGCCCGCGAGCCACGAATCTGTCGCGATGCGCAGCCGGAAGTTATGGTGGAGGCTGTCGAGTCACGGAGCCGATTGTCGAGCGACACTCGTCTCGAGACGTAGGGACCGGGAGTGCGAACATGGCGGGACCGTTTCCGGGGATGGATCCTTACCTCGAATTCCAGGCTGCCTGGCCCGATTTTCATACTGGCCTGATCGCGGAGGTCCGCAACGAGCTGGGGACCAGGCTTCCCGATTCCTATTTCGCCCGGGTGAACGAGCGGATCGAAGTGGCGACCTGGACTCTGGAATCGTCGTATTCCTTTCGCCCGGACGTCCTGGTAGGCCGCTTTCCAAAACACGCGGGGACTCCCAAGGTCACGCCGACAACCGCCGGTGCGGCCACCGTCGAACCGAAGTTGGTCGAGATTCTCGACCGCGATCCTGAGGAAATCCGCGTCACAGGGATCGAGATCCGCGCCTTGCCCGACCTCGATTTGGTGACGGCGATCGAAATCCTATCGCCGATCAACAAGGTGGGACAAGGGCGCCTGGCGTATCTGGAAAAGCGCGACAAGCTTCACGGGGCGCGAGTGAACCTCGTCGAAATCGATTTGCTTCTGTGTGGCAAACCGTTACCCATGAAGGAGCAGATCGAACCGGGAGCCTATTACGCGATCGTTGCGCGAGGCGCGATGCTACCGCTGGCCGAGGTGTACCGCTGGAGCGTCCGCGACCCCTTGCCCGCTATTCCGATTCCGCTGCGTGCGCCCGATGCGGACATTCCGATCGATGTCGGGGTTCTGGTAAACCGTGTGTACGACCTGGGCCGCTATGCGCGCACGCTTCGACACGATACCCGGCTTCCGGAGATAACATCGCTCACGGTTGAGGATCGCGGCTGGGTCGAATCGCAGAGCGGTCACGCCGAGCATCGAAACGGCTGAGACAAGGCCAGCACCGTGACGCGTTTCCCAGCTTCGAACTCCGGCATCAAATCTGAAAGTCCAAGGCATTTATGACCGCGATTGTCTCCGGCCGCCTCATCCGCGACAAATCAGCGAGATCGTCAATTTCAGGCAGTTTTCGAGGGGCGATGTGCGAGACGGCGGACTGGATGCCCCGATCCGCATGGGCTCTCGAGCGAAGCAAAGGGGGGATCGGCGATGACGAGGAAATTTGGACGCGCGAAGCCGGCACCTGAGGCCGCCGGCCAGTAGAAGGCACGTGATCAGCCTGAGATCACGATCATGTCAAATCGATATAGAGCGATTTTATGACGCTTGTCTTGGGGCTAGAACAGCTCAAGGTCCTTGCCCATCGCCTGCAAGAACTCGCGGACGTCCGGCCGATCGGCATGGCGCCTCCAGCCGCGGGAAGCCCGCCCAGCGGAAGCAGAGACGCAGATAGTTGACAAACGGTAGTTCATGAGCCTCATTCATGAAAACGGGATCGGCACCCAAAAAGGGAAGCTCGATCCCGTACGGCCCACCGCCGCTCGTGTTGGCCTTGTGCAGGTAATCGGGCGCCAGATTCAGGTGAAATGGATCGGCAAGGTCAGGATTGACGCCTGACCGCTGCTCGTCCCATTCCTCGAACAGGTAAGTCACTCGATCAGGAGGGTCAACGCAAAGCGGGTCCATCTCGTCCATCGGAAGTTCGACCGCCAGGTCCGGTGCATCGCCGCGCTCGTAATCCCAGATAAAGTTGATGCCACCGACGACTTCCCAGAAGGCGCGAAGGTTTACCGGCAGCGGGGCACCGGTGATTTCTTCGATCCGGCGCATCACGCCGCGGTCTTCGGTTCGCGGACTTGTCCGTAGCTCGTCGTAGAGCGGTACCCATCCCCGGGCTGCGAGCCGCTCGGCCAGTAGATCCGCGCCGCGCGCAACGCGTCTCATGGTTTCGTTCGCGACCGCCCGGGCCTCCTCCAACAGGTCTCCACCGAGCGCCTGGTGCGACCGCAACTCATCCCAGACTGATCGATGTTCGCCGCGGAGATAACGGGTCACGAGGTCTCCGGCCGCCCTGATTGCAGGACGGACGACGCGTGGACCCTCGCCGGCCCGTGCCTCCTCCAGCGCGGGGCCGACATGGTTCGGGTCGGCGTACCGCAGAACCTTACGGGCGGTGTACCCCAGTTGCTGATCATGCCGCAGGCTGACGCACAGTCTGACCCAGCGCGGATCCTGTCGTAGCCAGGACGGCGCCCGCGCGTCGGCCCATCGGGGCGTCAGTTGACCATTCTGCCCGACGACAAATGATCCCGGGGCGAAAGTCGCCAGAACGGCATTGGGGATGACCGCCCCACCCGGCTGCGCGACGCGACTTGGCTTGAAATAATGCACAAGGTGGTCGAATGCCATTGCGGAGTCTTCGTCGAATACGCTTGCAACGGCCAGGTACACCGAGAGGTGGTCCGCATCCTCGATGAGATCAAGCAGCGCTCGGCGTGCCTCCGGATTTCCAATGGTGCGAAGTGCGTGGCCGGCCGCGTTTCGCACTGGCTTAAGGCGCAGTTGGCCCAGAGGTCGGTCAAAAGCGGCACCGCGGCAGCATGCTTCGCCATGCCGAGTTGTTGGACGGTGTCTGCCAAATTCAAAGCATTCGTCACCCGGCGGATGGCGATCATGCCAGGCTCGTATACCCGCACACGTTCGTCCTCACCGAGCCCGGCCATCTCCGCGTGCGAGCGCCGCAGGCGTTTTGGAAAGTCCGCCGAAAACAGGACAGACTTCTTGAGTGTGTCGAGCAGGCTATCAAGCCAGTTGTGATCCATCGTTTCACCTGTGCGATCGCACGGCTTCCTTGAACTGGTAAACGACCTGACCGGCCTATCAGTATCTCACGACGACTCGGTTGTTGCCCCCCGGCGTGTTCTGTAGACTGAATCTATCGCGGGAACCGGGCTGCTTGACAGACCTCAACGGCAGATGGAGAGGATGACAGCCATGAGTCATGATGCGCAGGACCTTTCGCGCCGGGACATGATGCGGCTCGGGGCGACGAGTGTGGCCGCGGCCAGTATCGCCAACCTGCCCGCGTTGGCAAACGAGAAGGCCGCACCCAGCAAGCTGCCCAGGCGGCGCTACGGCCGTACCGGTCTTGAGATTGGCTGGCTCGTGGGCACGTCTGACTGGACGAAGGAGCTGATTCCCAGGGCGGTGGGCGCCGGAGTCAACTACTGGCACAAGGCCCAGGTATGGACCGCCAGCTCGCTGCCGCCGGCCATCAAGAGTCAGCCGAGGGAATCGTATTATCTCGAATGTGTCGTGGACCGCGTGAACGGCGACCATTCGCACGGCCGCATCGACGAAGAGCAGCACTACCAGTTCGTCAAGAGTCGCCTGAAGCAAGCGGGCGTCGGCTACTACGACGTCTTCAAATTTCACTTCGGCTATCACTCTGTCGAGGAAGCCAAGCAGAACACGGGCATGGTCCGCGCATTCGAGCGGCTCAAGAAGGAAGGGCTCGTCAAGCACCTCGCCATTTCACAGCATCATTACAACACGATTGGCGGCGACATGGCCTGGGAAATCCTCGACTACCTGGCCGACAATCGGCCCTACGAGGCAGCCCAGTTCTTCTATACGTACGGCGACCGCAAGGAAGTGCAGGAATGGATCGACACGGCGAAGAAGAAAGACATCGGGACCATCGCCATGAAGACGATGGGCGGCGTCGGACGTGCGGCGCACGACGCGAAGTTCCAGAAGCTTCTGGCCGATCCAAAATACCAGGGTAGCACCCCCGCCGCGGCCATGGTCAAGTGGCTGAATTCCAACTCCAACCTCACCGCGGCGGTAATCGCAACGAAGAATTTTGATCAGTTCCGAGAAAATGTGGGCGCGGCCACCAGCCTGGCCATGACTCCGCAGGATAGCGCGGCACTCACCCTGTTGTCCGGCTATAACAAGGGACTGACCTGCCTGCTGTGCGCCCAGTGCGTCTCGAGTTGCCCCGAACACGTCGGGATTGCCGATATTTTCCGTTACGAGCGATATGCCCGGGATTATCACGACATTGACCGGGCGCGGAAGGAATACGCCGCCCTGACGCGCAACGGCACCTCGTGCGTCGGCTGCGGCGACTGCCTGCCAGCCTGCATCCAGGAGATCGACATCCCCGCCAAATTGAAGGATGTACACCGGCTGCTGGGATGATTGATCGTGGTCGTGACTGGCCGTTGATCCGCTTGCAAACGCGTGGACATTCCGCCGCGGGTGAAGCGATGCTCGGCGGCTACGCGGTGTCAGCCGTGGGGCGCTGCGCGGTGGCGGCCTCTGTTTCTTGTTCGGTCGCACAGATCAAGACGTTACGGAGATAAAGTCGCGATCAAAGTCGGGCCAACTGGACCGGCCGACATCCCAAATTCAACGTGACGCGGCCAGATAGCGGGTGATGCATTGGCGTGGTTCAATCCCGTTGCATGTTTCCATTGATGCGACTTCCGACAGTGGCCAACCTTCTCTGGCATGGAATCATGGGACCCGATGCTCGGATTGACGCTGAGCCGAGTCAGCCATTTCCCAAATCGAACGGCAGTTACGAGTTGAGGCCTGTGGACCATGAGAGACCGCAACGCGCTTCTCAAGCGAATCTCGGTTGATCCCGGTGTCTGCTTTGGGCGGCCCGTGATCCGAGGCACGCGAATATGGGTTTCGCTCGTTGTCGACAATCTGGCAGAAGGCGTTCCCGAGGCTGAATTACTGCGTGCATATCCGCAACTCGCGCCTGAGGATATTCGGGCAGCGCTAGCTTTTGCCGCGGAGATGACACGCGAACGAATCATTTCGATCCCGACGGAATCGATATCAACATGGAGCTGAAACTCGATGAGAACTTTGACACCCGGCTCGTGCCGGAATTGCTCAAGGAAGGCTTCGACGTGGACACCGTAATCGCCGAAGGCCTGGCGGGAAGCCCGGACGAAACGATTTATGATACCTGCAAAGCGGTTGGTCGAACGCTGGTGACGCTCGATCTGGATTTTTCAAATCCGCTCCGCTTTTTCGCTACTGCGGTGGGACAGGGGCAGTGCCAGCCGGGAGCACGCGAATGGGCGCAAATCGACCCCGGCCGGTCGCCGCGCGGCCCAGACGCCGATCGAAAGTGGCAATCGCGATCCCCAGTAAAACCACGGCGCAAACGCAGTAGCCAAGGCTCCAGCCCAGCGCCCAGATTGTGAAGCTGAGCTCGGAGGAATGGTAACCTGAAAGATCCAGCGTCATCGCGTTAGTCCCGCTGTATGGACTTCCCATCACGCGATTGCGCGTGTCTGCGTCCGCGGTCCGCAAGTCCGCGAACAGCGGACCAGCGACCGAGACCAATCCGATCAAACCGGCCGTCACGGCGAGAGCTCGACCGCGCTGCCTGAAGGCGGTGGCGCAGGCCAGACCGAGACTGATCACCGCCGCACTGATCGAAAGCAGATACGCGATGAGCAGCAGCAGTCCCGGTAAAGGCGTGCCGAATCGGATAACGACCCACGCCGGCAGGATGAGCAGAGGCGGAAGCAGACGGCACGCCCCCAGCCACTTTGCCAGTACGATTCGACCGCTGGAAAGCTCACCGCTCATGAGCAAGTCCACACCTCCGTCGCGCCCCTCGAACAGAGACGTCGCGGCCGCCGCGCCCACCACGAACAGAGCCACGGTAACCAGGACGCCGTTCATCCAGAACTGGCGGGCGCCGACGTGCCACCCGAGAAGCGCGTCGAGGCTGAAGATCGCGCCCAAACCGAGACCGATCATCGCAGCGATCTGCACCCAGCGCGACGGCCGCGCCAGACGGGCAAAGACAGTCTCGACGCGGCCCAGCCGCCGATCGAAGCTCGCCAGCGTCATCGAGAGCAGACCGACTGCCACGAGCACCCACAGCAACATCCAGAAAATGGCCCAGTCGATTGGAGTCACCACACGGGATGGTGTCGCGAGGTCGACCGTCATCGTCCCGGCCCAGAGCAATGGACTGAGCAACGCGGCACCATCATTTCTTGCCCAAAGCATGGGGGCCAGGTAGCATGGGCCGAGTGTCACAAACAGATAGATGCCGACGCTGATGGCCACGGCTCGACCAAGCTGGGTAACCCAGGTTCCGATGGCCAGCCCGAGACTGGTGACGGCCGCCCCCGCGCATAACACGTAGGCCATCATGAGCACCACGGCCGGCGTCGCCTCGAATCCACTGTGCGGCGGGGCGCACATCCAGACGACGAGCCCGGGCAAGATCGCCGGCAACGCCACGCGACGATAGGTACCCAGCCACTTGCCCAGTACCATCTGTCTGGCGGAAAACGGCGTGGACAGAAGGACGTCGAGACTGCCGCGTGTGCGTTCCTCGCCGAGCGCTGCCGCCGCGATCACGCTCAGAATGAGGAGACCAACCGAGATTTGCAATCCGTTGACCCACTCCGCGGCACCGGTGTTCGGCGGCAAGAGAACAGCCGCGATGGTCGAGGTCGACGCCAGAATGATCGAAGCGAACGCGACAACGACCGCCCAGAGCGACGGACGGCCTCGGCGGCACTCGCGCCAAAGCAGCGGGTTTCGGTCCAGCAAGACGCTCGTTCCAACGAGCGGTGATCGCATGACCCGATCGATCATCCCCGCTGGTGTCCTGGCGTACCTGGACCACGGTTTCGGGACGGATTCGCGCGTGCAAACGTAGCGCAGCCGGAGGGTCACCCAGGCGATCAAGATCGCCGCGATCGCCGAGCTCGACCCCCAGAAATGCGAGCGCGTGCTTCCACGTAACATCAACGGGGGACGACTGGCTCAAAGCAAGAAAGAATGGGTTGATCGTCAGTGGCGGCAGCGGCACGGACCAGCCCATCGTCGTTGCAACCATTTGCAACAAGGGCAAGCCCAGCAGCCAGAGACACCACAGAGCGTACGTGCCCAGAAGCGCCTCGTGGGTTTTGCTCAGCCAGAGCGAGAACAGTAGGCCAAACGAACAGCCGAGCAACGCGACGCCCAGTGTGACAACGAATGCGCCCCAGACCGCCTCGGAGGCGACACCGCCGAAGAGTATGAGGAGCGCCGTCATCGGCAGAGCGCAGGCCACTAGCCCTACGACCGGAACCAGCCGCGCTGCCAGCTTTCCCAGCACGATTTCGAAGTCGGCCAGATCTGTCATGAGCATGTGCGTCATCGTACCCCGAGCCCTGTCAAGGCAAATCGACCCGGCCGTCGCCGCTGGCGCTGCCAGGAGCACGAGCGTCAACTGGGTACCGATCACAGCCTGGAAGAACCACTCGCCGAGCTCAGCCATCTGGCGAATGCGGCCCCTGGACGGGTAAGAGCGCGTGTTCGACCAGACATAGGCCAGGGCCATCAGCAAGAACAGGAGGAATAACGAGCGTAAGGCATAGGCCTGCCAGCGCCTCGAGGATCTGACCCACTCATAGGCGAACACCGGACCCAGGATTAACCGTCGGCCATCGCTGTTGCTCATGAACTTCAGTTACGCTCCTTATCCCTGTCACCGGGCCCGGAGCCTCAATCGGGATCGAGTCCGTGATGGCCGCTTTCCGCGCTATCATCGCGCGCTGGTTCCTCCGGGGGAATCTGTATGTGATCAAAGGGAGCGGCGAATAGCGCGGCGACGCCGCGGTGACTCGGCCACCGCAGCCGTCGGCGGCAAAGATCAGGCTGTCCGAGGCGGGAGATATCGATCAGCGCATCCCACAACTGGTGCCGACTCGACGTGCCCCCCTCAATCACTTCTTGGGTTTGACCTCCTTGGTTTCACGCTTCAAGGTGAAGAGTATGGGTGGCCTTCCATCGCCGTTCTTGAATTCGCTCGGCCGCTCGTCGAAACCATTACAAATTTTGATCGTGTTATCATCCACGAATTCGTAGATTCCTAAAATCTGGGCAGGCCCGTTTCCCGACCCCCCATATCGGTTGATATCGGTATGATCAATTGTTTTGTGTGGTTTCGCCTGGTCGTTAACATTGATCTTGCTGGTAAACCCGATCTTCTCACCGTTTGGTAAAATGTTATCAAATGAGCAGACATCGCCTTTGATGTTCACCGTCGATTGCGTAAGACCGCCTCGCATTGTTTTTCCTGTCCAGGTCCCTTGAAGCCTCGCAAGATCGCCCTTGATAGGCTTGTCGTCGGCAGGCGCGATGTTTCCCAGCACTATCAGCAATGCGATGGCAAAAGGAGGCAGGCGCGTCATGGGATTTCTTCCGTTGGGTTGTTCGGCAGCGAGCGACAGCGCCATTATGTTGGTCAATCAGGGCGTTATGAACGCAATTTCCAGCAACTTGAGACCGTCTCGCTTGATGGTCCAGTCACCAACTCTATTGGGACCGCCCGAATATCTCCCAGGTATGGCGGAACTCTGAGACATTGCGGCCTCAACCTCCCTTCGCTCTCGGAATGAAGCCTGGAACGCCGGTTTCGACAACGGCATTGAACCTGACCCGCGACTTGATTCCTTCGCTAATCTGCCGCATGGCGTCTTGAGGAAGGGTGGAGACTTCGAAGTTCTCCTTGATTCGGCTGGGGGTCTTCGAGGTGGCCAGAAGGGCCGTGCCGCGCTGGATGGCCCAGGCCAGCAAGACCTGCGCTGGGGTCTTGTTGACTCGCTCGGCGATAGCGGTAATGACAGGATCTTCGAGCAACTTGGGCTCGCTGCTATGCCCCAGCGCCGCAAACGCTTGCAACACGATGCCATTCTCTCTGCAATAGTCCAGAAGGTCCCATTGCGGGAGATACGGATGGGACTCGACGTGAACCACGGCCGGCTTGATCCTCGCCGCCTCGAAGATCTCCTGCGTCTGGCCCAGGCTGACGTCGGACAATCCGATGGCCTTGCACCTGCCCTCGTCCACCAGGCCCTCCAGCGCCCTCCATGTATCCAGTAGAGTCACCCCTTCATCATAAATCACGTTGCCATTCGCATCCCTCGGGTCTTGCTCGTCTCCGGGTTGGAAGGCAAAGGGGGTGTGGATGAGATAGAGATCGACGTAGTCGAGTTGGAGTTTCTTGAGACTGGCCTCGAAGGCGGGTTTGACGCGTTCGGGACGATGATTGTTATTCCAGAGCTTCGTGGCGATAAACACGTCCTCCCGCTTGATCTTCCCCGCCTTGAACACCTCCTGCATCGCTTCGCCGACCTCCTTTTCATTTCGGTAGCGTTCCGCAGCGTCGAGCTGGCGAAATCCCGCCTCCAGCGCCGCCTTGGTCGCGGTCCTGGTTGCCATGGGGTCGGGAATCAGTGTGCCAAAGCCCAGGGCGGGGATGGCACCGGATCCATTGTTGAGGGCCATCTTCGTATAGCGAAGGTTGTCGGTTTCTACCATTGTTTCACCCCTCCGAGAATTTCCAGGTGGACTTCAGCCCGCGACCGTCGCCGACCAGATCTACACTGGATGCCGATGACCAGGTCTTCCCGGGGCACGAACAACACGTCAAGAAGTTGCCGTCCGCCGGAGGCCCAGGCGGCTCGGGCATCACCGATCGCACCATCGATGTCCCACCTCAAAAAAGTGCCTCGTCACGTGCTTGCCAGGCGAGGAATCACAGCAGCCGACGCGGCCGCGCGCCCAGCCCGGTACCCGTGTTCGGCCGGGACCAGTGCGGTCGCCTGACGAATTCCCCGACCAGTCATCGATTGGGTTAGTTCGACTAGTCTCATCATCCTTACCTCCTCTGAACGGATTTCAACCTGTTCGATCAAACCCATCCATCCTTCGGCGCCTCGGCACCGAACCAGCGATCCGTGATCACTTTCTTTCGCGTGTAGAAAGCAACGGCGTCAGCACCCTGCGTATTGAAATATCCGTAAATCGAATTCTTCCAGCCGCCGAACGGAAAGAACCCCATCGGCGCCGGCACGCCGACATTGATGCCGAGCATCCCGGCCTGGATGCGTTCGCGGAAGATGCGGGCCGCCGCCCCGGATTGCGTGAAAAGGCAGGCCGTGTTGCCGTATCGGCTGCGGTTCGTCAACGTGATCGCCGCGTCCAGGTCCGGGGCACGCATCAGGCTCACCACCGGGCCAAAAATCTCCTCCCGGCCGACGAACATCTCCGGCGTCACATCGTCGAAGACCGTCGGCCCGATGAAGCAACCCCGCGGCCTGTGGGGTACGGTCTGGGAACGGCCGTCGAGGCGAAGCCGGGCTCCTTCCGTCACCCCGCGCTCGATCGCAGCCCGGATCCGCTTTTCCTCCTTCGGGTTCACCACGGGACAGAGCGTCGCGGTGTCGTCCAGGCCGTCTCCCAGCTTGAGTTCACCCGCCGCGCGGATGAAGGCATCGACGACGGCGTCCTGTCGCGCTCGATCGCCGACCACCACCAGCACGCTCCCGGCAAGACAGCGCTGTCCCGCGGAGCCGAAGCACGATCCAATCAGGTCGGGCAGGATGCGCTCCAGGTCGGCATCGGGCAGGACGAGCAGATGGTTCTTCGCTCCGCCGTGCGCCTGAACACGCTTGCCGTGAGCCGCCGCGGTGCGGTAGACCGACTCCGCCACAGCCGACGTGCCGACGAAGGAAACCGCCTGGACATGCGGGTTGGCGATGAGCCGTTCGCTGACTTCCTTGCTCCCCTGCACCACGCCGACGACGCCCGGCGGCAAGCCGGCATCGGCGAACATCTCCACGAGTCGGGTGCCGGTGAGCGGTGCCTTCTCGGCAGGCTTGAGGAGGAACGTGTTCCCGCAGGCGACGGCGACCGACATCATCCACAGCGGAATCAAGGCCGGGAAATTGAACGGCGGAATGCCGACCACCACGCCCATAGGTTCGCGGAAGGTGAGGCAGTCGACATCCCGCGAAACGTCGGTCAGGGTCTGTCCCATCATCTGGGAGGGAATGCCGCAGGCAAAGTCAACGACGTCGAGCCCGCGCCGCAGCGAGCCGCGCGCCTCGCTCAACAGCTTGCCGTTTTCGCGGACGATGCTGTGCGCCACGTCCGAGAAGTTCTTTTCCAGCAGCTCCCGGAACTTGAACAGGACGTGGGCCCGATCCGGCGCCGGAGTGGCGCGCCAGCCAGGGAAGGCTCGGGCGGCGGCGGCACATGCCTCGTCCACCTGCTCCGGCGCGGCCTCGCGCACCGGCGCCAGCATCTCGGCCGTGTCCGCCGGATTGTAGATGTCGCGGCTCGTGTTCCCACGGCCCTCGACCCAGGTTCCGCCGATCAGGTTCAGCGCGGAAGCCGAACGCGAGGATGTTGCAGGCGACCGATCAGGGGCAGCAATGGTGCTCATGAAGTCCTCCGTGCGGGGGGTCGGTTCAGCGATCCACCACGCTCATATCCTCGTAGCGCTCCCCGCTGGCCGCGCCTTTCGGTGCCGCCTCGTCGATCCGTTGCAGGTCCTCGCGCGTCAGGGCGATCCCGAGCGCGGCCACGTTCTCCTCCAGGTTCTTGCGGCGCTTGGTGCCCGGGATGGGAACGACACCCTCCTGGGCCAGGAGCCACGCCAGGGCCAACTGGGCCGGCGTCACCTGCTTCGTGGCGGCGATCTCCTTCACCCGGTCCACGAGTTCCAGGTTCTTCTGGAAGTTCTCTCCCTGGAACCGCGGCCTGTGGCGACGCCAGTCGTCCGGTGGCAGATCCTCGAAGCGTCGCAACTGGCCGGTGAGGAAGCCGCGGCCGAGCGGGCTGTACGCGACGAAGCCAATGCCCAGTTCCCGGACGGTGGGGATGAGTTCGTCCTCTGGGTCGCGGCTCCACAGCGAATACTCGGTCTGGAGGGCGGAGATCGGGTGTACGGCATGCGCCCGGCGGATGGTCGCGGGCGCCGCCTCGCAGAGGCCGAGGTAACGCACCTTCCCCTGCCGCACCAGCTCCGCCATCGCGCCGACGGTCTCTTCAATGGGGACGGCTGGATCGACGCGGTGCTGGTAGTAGAGGTCGATGTGATCGACCCCCAACCGCCGGAGCGAGCCGTCGCAGGCCTCGCGCACGTGCTCCGGCCGGCCGTCTATGCTCCCTCCCCCCTTACCGTCCGTGCCGCCCACGAAGCCGAACTTCGTGGCCACCCTCACTTCGTCACGCCGGCCGCGGATCGCCTTGCCGACCAGCTCCTCGTTGGTGAACGGGCCGTAGGCGTCCGACGTGTCGAGGAGATTAATCCCCAGTTCCAGGGCCCGGTGGATGGTCGCGATGGACTCGGCTTCGTCGGCCGGCCCGTAGGCATCGCTCATACCCATGCAGCCGAGTCCCATCGCGGAAACGGTCAAACCCTGCTTGCCGAGTCGTCGCGGCTCCATGTGCTTACTCCTCAGGTTGAATGCACTCTCAGCCGGGATCCACCAGATGAGCGTTGACCACGTTTTCCACAGCGTTGCCAGGCATCCCTGAACACGAATTAAACACTGCCGAGTGCTGGTAGAATAAGAGAATCCGGAACGGAATCCTAGAAATCGCCAACCCCGAATTGGCGTTTTCTCCAGCAACGGAACGCAGCGCCAACCATGAATCTTGCGATAGCAGGCGGCCTCTCAAAGAGACCGACGCAAGTTCGCATCGTGGAGTTGGACGCGCAGGTCAGATCGGCGGGAGTTACTTTTGCCAATCGACTCCGGCTTGTCCGAACGACGCGCACAAGTTATTGGACGATCCAATGCAGGACTAAGTTAGCTCTGTGACCGGGCCAATGTCAGTGTCGCTTGCACCAAGAGCGACGGCAGGGATAGGCCACAGGATGACCAATTCGAGGTGGTACAGCGTTAATTTCGCTCGGTTTCGACCTGGTTCCGACGCAGGGGACTCCGTCGACTTTGCAAAGGCGGTCGCGATCCCTGGGCGTTCAGCCCTACGACCCAGCCACTCGGCGGCATCAGCACTGATTGGCTTGATCGAGAGGGGGGGAACGGAACGTGGCGAACACACCTTGATGGTTATTGTCGCCATCAGAATGGTCTCGTGAGCGTCCTGGCGAGTGTCATCATCGGTCTCGATCCCGATCGACGCAAGGGTCACGGCGACGGCATCAGCATGTCTTTCTGCGACTTGAGTAAGGCGTTGAGTTGCGTGCGGTACGCCTCTTCTTCGGGGTTGAGCCGGATCGCCTCGCGGATCTCGGCGATGGCGCCGTCGTGGTCGCCTTTCGCCTGGAGTGCCGCGCTGAGAGCCTCATGCGACCAGGCGTGGTCCGGCCTCGCCCGGATCGCCGTACGCAGGACGGCAATGACACCATCCTGATCGCCCCTGTTCTCAAGCATGGTCAGCCAGATCCGTCACGGCGCCCGTGTGGCCGGGTTCGATCCGCAGGGCTTCCCGGTAGGCGGCGATGGCCCCATCCGGATCTTCCCTGGCTGCGAGCAAGTAGCCGAGGATGTGAGCCTCCCCGGCGTCACCGGGCCGGCGTCGGATCGTCTCTCGGGCCGCGGCGATGGCCTGGTCGAGCGTCTTCAGCCCCTCTTCGCGCCGCTGTCGGCCGAGAAGGATCGTGCCCAGGCACCCGATGTTCCGCGCCTCCGTGGGCCGCACTTTGACCAGCGCGCGGAAGGTCACGATCGCCTCGCTCGCCTCGTCCCATCCGGTCGAGCAAGTGGCCCAGGTTATGGGCCGACTCGGGTCGCAGCGCCCGGGCCGCGGTGTAGTAACGCACGGCTTCCTCACGCCGCGTGGGCAACTCTGCCAGGGCCTCGCGCCAGGCTGTAGTTGATCCAGACGTCGTCCGGGTAGCACTGTGCAGCCGACTCGAGCACGGAGACCGTCGCCGGATCACCGGCCTCTTTCAGCGCGGAGGCGAACTGGAGAATGCTGGCGGGCGGGAGCTCGGCAAATTGTTGATCCTGATACAGGGACCGCAGGGCCGCGCCCTGATTCTTCTGGCTGTCCGGTCGCTCGACCAGCGCGCGGAGCCGGTTGCGATAGTCATCGGAGTCGGCGGCGCGGGCCACGGCAAGAGGGCGCTGCCACCGATCAGCCGGTTGCTCGTCGTTACGGCGAACGAGCGACCAGCTATCGAGGTAGGGCAGCACCTGGAGCAACACCGCGGCGGGCCGTGTCCGGAGCCGGTCGGCGGCCTCGGCCGGAGTCAGGATGTCGAGGTCGATCCCGGCCCGGCGGAAGGCCTCGGAATAGGCCATGTCCGTCACGCCGGGCTTGGCACCCAGATGTCCACTGCGGATCTCCGCAAGCGCATCCAGCAATTCGCGGTCGCGGCGCGCGGCTGCGGTGCCGGCCTCGACCTCGCCGCGCAGGTCGCCGAGCCGGAGCCGGGCCTGCGAGCGTGCCATCATCGCCCAGGGCCACCTCCACGCGCTTGATCGCCTCCCCCGCCGCTTGCCAGCGGCTGAGGTCGTCGGGCACCTTCAGGGCCTGGTCGTGCAGCAGCGTCGTCTCGTTCAGCACCAGCTCGATCTGGGCTGCCCGGACCTGTCGCTGGTGGAGGTAGGCCGTGACCGCCAGGCCGCCGACGGTCGTCAGGGCCAGGACCGAGGCGGCGAGGCCCACCTGGAGTCGTCGCCGCCGCCCTTCCTCGACCGCATGCGCCTGCGCCTTCTGCGCCAGCGCGTCGGCCAGGATCCGCCGCTTGGCCTCTTCCTCGGCCCGCGCCTGCGCCTCGACCCGGGCGATCTCGGCCGTCCGCAGCCGCTCTTGCACCCCGGCCAGGTAGGCGGTGAATCGCTCGGTGACCGCGCCGGCGTTGCGGGGCCGGTCCTCGGGCTCGCGGGCCAGGCATTCGCGGGCGAGCCCGGCCAGCTCCGCGTCGGCCCCGCAGGCGTCGAGACGGCCAAAGGCTTCGGCCAGGTCCCCCCTTACGGCCTTGCGGTGAATCTCGCCCACGGTCCGGCCCGTGAATGCCGGCCGGCCGGTCAGCACCTCGCAGAGGATCGAGCCCAGCGCGAACACGTCGGCCCGCTCGTCGAGCCGATCGAGATCGCCGCTGGCCTGCTCCGGCGGCATGTAGGCGGGAGTGCCCATGATCGAGCCCATCTGCGAGAGCTCGGCGTCCGTGCCGGTCCGGCCCGTCTGGATCACCGTCTCGTGGCGGCTGAGCCCGGCCTTGCTCGTCGTCGGCGACCCCTCCCTGCGGCAACACTTTGGCCAGGCCCCAGTCCATCACCTGGACCTCGCCGAAGCTGCCGACCATGATATTCGAGGGCTTCAGGTCGCGGTGGATGACGCCCCGGACGTGGGCGTAGGCCATCGTCAAGCAGACTTGCTCGAAGATGCCCAGGAGCCGCGGTCCGGTCCTCTGCCGGGCTCGGCGCGCTCCGCCAGCAGTTCAGCCAGGGTGCGGCCCTTGACCAGCTTCATGGCGAAATACGGCCGGTGGTCGGCGAGGGTGCCCAGCTCGTAGACCGGGACCACGCCGGGGTGCTGCAACTGGCCGGAGATCTGGGCCTCCTCGACGAACCGACGGATCAGGTCAGGGTTCTCGCGATGCTGGTCGAGCAGGACCTTGACGGCCAGGTCGCGGCCGAGGTCGCTGTCGCGCCCCTTGATGATGACGCCCATGCCGCCGCGGGCGACCTCGCCGAGCAGTTGGAGCCGGGCCGGACGGTCGGATGGGTCGGGCATCTCGGCCGACGAGGGGCGAACGACCGGCCCGGGGCCGGTGAACGGTTCCGTGTCGCGCAAGTGCACCCGCGGAATGTCCCCAAGGGTTTCCGCCAGCCTGGCCAGCGTGCCCGGCAAGGATGTCGCCGCCAACGACTCCTCCATCGTCAAACCTCCGCGCCATGCAGCAGGGTGATCCGGGTTTCTCCTACTTCACTGTAACGACCAGACCGGCGTATATCACGACTTCTTCGCTCGACGCGCCGCCTCATCTTGCCTGCATGCCGGGCATCTGGGCTGCTGCTTCCTGAGCTCGATGCCTCCCATAGCGTCAGGTTGGCCCGCGTCCTTGCGCGTGTCGTTGTCATCGACCGGCGCAAAAGCTCGGCAGGCGAATTCGCATCACGAGATTCAACCGCTCCGGGCCAGATTCATGATCTGCTCTCTGACGGATGGCGGCAGACGGTGCCAGTTCGCGACAAGATCCAGCCGTGCCGCGTCCGGGCCGATATAATGCAAACACTGGCGCCCCTGTTCGAAGCACGTATCACATGTCGAAATGACTTGCGGAATCTGGGATGCGGCTCCAATTCCCGCCGCCTCCATGTTCAAAGCTTTCGCAAACCTGGCAAGTATTTTTTGTTGTCAATTTTGCGGCGACCTATTCGGGCTTGCGGATCCGGGGTAGGCTGTCTGCCGTCTTTCAGACGAAAAAGCGGCCGACCCTGTTCAACAGAATGTCGGTAAGGTCAATCGAGATCGTTATCCGCTCGCACGGCCTGAGTCGGGAGGTATTCCACCTCCGGGCATTGCTAATGAAATTCTGGACAATGCTCGACGGCCGTCGATTCTTGATGCCGGCGGCGCCGAGGAGTCGGCGGTCTCCTCCGAAGTGCTCCATGCTGGCGTGCCTTTCACGAACTCCGGTTCGTGCGGTCGTCGACTTTCATCTTCGTCGGACTGCACAGCGCCGACCAGGTCAGGTATCTAAGTTCAGTGCGTCCAATCCACTCCGGCTCACCGACTTGCGCGAATCGTATCGGGTGTGTCGACCTTTTTATTCCGCGCCAGTGTCCGAACGGCTGCCGCTTGTTCGTTGTATTCGCACAAAGGCGGGGGACAGGCCTTCGCCAGCGTCTACAAAATCGACTGGAGTTTTGTCATGGCGAAGTTTCTGTTCATCTACCGCGAACCCACTGAGGGCTGCCCCAGGCCGTCTCCCGAGGAAATGCAGGCTTTGCAAGGCGCCTGGTACGCATGGATGCAAAAGTTCGGCTCGGCGATTGTGCCCGGAGGTGATGGACTCAAGAAAACCGGCCGGCTGTTGAAAGACGGACTCGTGACCGACGGTCCCTATGTCGAAGCCAAGGAGATCGTCGTCAGCTACACCCTGATCCAGGCTGAAAACTATGATGCGGCGGTGGCGATCGCCCGGGAGTGTCCGCCCGGCCACACGATCGAGATCCGCGAACTGGCCGGCTACGCATGAGCGAACCGCACGCGCTGGTGGAACACTTTTTTCGCCACGAGAGCGGCCGGATCGGTGCCTTGCTGACCCGGTCGCTCGGCGTGCGCCAGCTCGAGCTCGTCGAGGACGTCGTTCAGGCCGCGCTCGTTCAGGCCCTGGAAACCTGGTCGCGGCGCGGTGTGCCGGAAGACCCCGCCGGCTGGCTCTACCGCACCGCGCGCAACCTGGCGATCGACGCGCTGCGGCGGGAGCGAACCCACGCCAAGACATTGCCGCGCCTGGCCGCGGACAACGAGCGAGAATCGTCGCCGCCGCTCGAAGCGCATTTCGCTGACGAGATCGGCGATGAGCCGCTTCGCCTGCTCTTTGTCTGCTGCCACGAAGCGGTACCGGCCGAATCGCGAGTCGCTCTCGCGCTGAAGACGCTGTGCGGTTTCAGCACCGCGGAGATCGCCCGTGCGTTGCTTACGACCGACGCTAACGTTCAGAAGCGGATCGAACGGGCGCGGATCGGCTGCGCGAGCTGGACATCGGTTTTGAGACGCCGCCCGCGGACGGGCTTGGCGCCCGGCTCAGCGGGGTGCTCGCGGTCGTGTATCTGCTTTTCAGTCAGGGCTGCCACGTCACGCATGGCGATGTGCCGATCCGCCGCGACCTCTGCGATGAGGCCCGACGGCTGGCGCGGATGCTCGCCGAGCATTCCATCGGCGACGCACCGGCGGTCCATGCCTTGCTCGCCTTGATGTGCTTCCACGCGGCTCGCTTTGATGCGCGTGTCGCTCTGGATGGCGCCATCGTGCTGCTCGAGGAACAGGATCGGTTCGCCTGGAACTGGAGTGACGTGCGTGAAGGCATGGCGTGGCTTGCCAGGTCAGCCGTCGGCGACGAGCTCACGCGCTATCACGTCGAAGCCGGCATCGCCTGGGAACATTGCCGCGCGCCGACCTTCGCCGACACCGACTGGCGACGGATCGCCGAATTGTACGAGACGCTCGATCGCATCGCGCCGTCGCCGCTCAACTGTCTCAACCGCGCCGTCGCCGAAGCGTACCTGCACGGTCCGCAAGCCGGCCTCGATCGCCTGGCCGCTGTGCTTCCGGAACAGGTTCCCGCGCGTTATCCCGGTTGGTACACGGTGATTGGCGAGCTCCATTTTCGCCTCGACCAACACGCCGCCGCCGAGCGTGCCTGGCGAGAAGCCCTTCGCTTGACCACGGCCTGCGCCGATCGAGAATTCTTGCAGCGCCGCCTCGCCATTTGCCGTGGCGACGGAAACGAGCCCGCCACGAAGTAACGCCAGCCTGAGGAAAGGGACGTCTCGTTATGCGTGCCCACGTGTGAGTTATATGTTGAATTTAAGCAAAATAATATAATTTATATCTGATATTATTAGGCGGCTTATACACGATGGCTCGTCGACTCTTCATCGTCGAGGACGTTTTCACGATCCATAGGCGCGGCATCGTCCTCGTGCCCGGGATCGTGCCTCAAGGCGACGAGCGGTTTTGCATCGGCGACGCTTTGCGCCTCCGCCATCCCGACGGGTCGGAGCTTCCTGCAACGATCGACGGCATCGACCTTTTCAACCTCGACGCGCACGGCGGCTTTGCGATCGTGCTGGTTTTGCCGAAATCGGAAGTGCCCATCGGCACCGAGGTCTGGTCGGCGTAAGCTCACGCTGCCTTCGGTTGTAGCGGACCGGCCGGCTGGCTGGCCGGCCAGTTCCAGTAAGTATGGCCTGGTTGCCGCCCAAGCCGGGCGGTACGCTGCTCTGAAGAGGGTCGCCACGTCACTGATCGGTCTGCGTTGTTTCGGCGCCCAGCGCACCGTCCTCCGCAAGTCGGTCACCCACGACCATCGGCGTCTCAAACCGCAGACTCTTCAATGCAGCGCGAGGTCTTCATGAATCGCTCTCTTTCCTTCATGGCGGTGTTGCTGGCTTTGATCGCGGTCTCCGCCGAGCCTGGTGCTGCTCAAGACGGCCCGGGCTCGGCGGCGGCACCTCGAGGTCCGCAGCCAGTCGTCTTCACGACGGCCCAGGACCGGCAGAACATGCTCGATCAACTCGGCATCACCAAGCTTCGTCCCGGCCGAGACAGCAACGCCAGATCGCCCCGCGTCGCGAACTATGATGAGGCAAAGGCCAATCCCTACCCGAAGCTGCCCGACGTTCTCGAGACGAAGAGCGGCAAGAAGGTCGCGACACCTGAACAATGGTGGACCGAACGACGGCCGGAGATCGTCGAGCTGCTCGAACGCGAGGTTTACGGGCGGATTCCTGAAAACGTCCCCAGGGTGCGGTGGGAAGTCCGCGAAACGCGGGACGTTGTGGCCGGCGGCAAGCCGGCCGTTCAGAGGCACATCGTCGGCGTGGTGGATAACGCGTCCTGTCCCGATATCAACGTAAAAATTTCCATGTCGCTGACCTTGCCAAAAGAAACCGGCCGGCCAGTGCCGGTGTTGATGAGCTTCGGCTGGACCCCGTTCGAGCCGTCGCCGTTTGGCCCAAGGGGACCGCGCGGCGGGCCGCGGCCGTCGACCAAGGAGGATACGCTCATCGCGGCTGGATGGGGGTGCGCCACGCTCA
Organism: uncultured Planctomycetota bacterium; assembly: GCA_963818265.1. Taxonomy (GTDB): domain Bacteria; phylum Planctomycetota; class Planctomycetia; order Isosphaerales; family Isosphaeraceae; genus CAWFRS01. Next base: position 652,449 of record CAWFRS010000003.1, read on the forward strand.
ACCCGTCTACCGTGCAGGACGACGCGGGCGGGTGGCAGCCGCGGCGCTTCAGCCCCGGCCCCGCCGCCGATCCGAACGCGAAACCGACCGGAGCGGGACTCACTCGCGGGATCATCGGACTGACCAATCACGGCCAACCGCGCAAGCCCGACCAGTGGGGCGCGCTGCGGGCCTGGGCCTGGGGCGCGTCGCGGGGGCTTGACTACCTCGAAACGGTGCCCGAAGTCGACGCGAAGCACGTCGGTATCGCGGGGGTCTCGCGTTATGGCAAGGCCGCGCTCGTGACAATGGCCTTCGACCCCCGTTTCGCCATGGGGCTCATCGCATCCTCGGGCAAGGGGGGGACCGCGCTTTTCCGCCGCAGCTTCGGCGAAAGTCTCGAGAATCTCGCCGCGACCGGCGAGTATCACTGGATGGCCGGGAATTATTTGAAATACTCGGCCGAGGAATCGACCTTCGGCCGCAAGACGGCCGACGACCTGCCCGTGGATTCGCAGATGACGCTGGCCCTGTGTGCCCCGCGGCTGACGTTCATCAGTCACGGCATTCCCGAGCGCGGCGATGCGCAGTGGCTCGACCACCAGGGGAGCTTCATGGCCGCGATCGCCGCGCAACCGGTTTTCCGGCTGCTAGGCACCCGCGACCTTGGCCGCAGCGACAATGCCCTGGCCGAGAAGATGCCGGGGGTTAACGTCGACATGCTCGATGGCGAGGCCGCCTGGCGCCAGCACGATGGCGGCCACACCGATGGCCCCAATGTCGAGCATTTCATTCGCTGGGCGGCGGCCCGATGGCAAAAGGACAAGAAGCACGATGATTCCACCAAGTCGACGTCCGACGACCGTTCACTGAAAGACGCGGCTGGCAACCGCTTCAAGATCGGTGTCGGTGTCGGCCAGCGCGTTCTCGAGCAGCCAGCCGACGTGGCATTGATCAAACGCCACTTCCAGATCCTGACGCCCGAGAACTGCATGAAGCCGCAGAGTATCCACCCGGCCGAAGACACCTGGCGTTTCGAGGACGCGGATCGCTTTGTCGCATTCGCACGCGCCAACAAGCTCGAGGTTGTCGGCCATTGTCTCGTGTGGGCCAAGGACGACCGGACCGACCCATGGATGAAGCAGGAAGACGGGAAGCCCGTATCGCGTGAGACGCTGCTGCGCCGCATCCAGACCCATGTGGAGACCGTCGTCACACGGTATGCCGATGTCGCGACGATGTGGGACGTGGTGAACGAGGCGCTCGCCGATAGCGGCGATGGCCTGCTGCGCGATTCGGTTTACTCGCGCACCACCGGCATCGACTTCATCGTCACGGCATTCAAGGCCGCACGGGCCAAGGATCCCGATGCCCTGCTCATCTATAACGACTACAACGACGACAAGCCTGACAAACGCAAGAGGGTGATCGAGCTGCTCACGCAATTGAAGCAGAAGGGCGGCCCCGGTGGATGCCTACGGGATGCAGGGCCACTTCGAGCTCGGCCAAGACGTGATTCCCCAGCTCCGCGAGACGTTCGACGCCCTGCGGAAGGTGGGGGTCAAGGTTGTTGTCTCCGAGCTGGATATCGACGTGGTCACACGCAGCCGCTGGTGGGCCGACGACGGCAAGCATCGCGAAGAGCTCGCCAAACACGATCCCTACAAAGACGGGCTGCCGGCCGACATCGAGCGGAAACAGACCGAACAGTATGTCGCGCTTTTTCGACTCTTCGACGAATACAGCGACCTGATCGAGCGAATCTCGTTCTGGAACCTGCACGACGGCGAGAGCTGGCTCAACGACTTCCCCTGGAAGCGGGTCAACCATCCCTTGCTATTCGACCGTAATCTCAGGCCGAAACCAGCCTTTGATGCGGTGTACGTCACACTGCGGACGCCTCGAACCGTGCACGCCCCCATCGAGCGCAGCGATCCCAAATCTCAGCTTGCTCATCAGCAACTGATCGCCAAGACGAAACAGGGAACCATCGACGTTTACTTCGAGGGCGACTCGATCACACGGCGCTGGGGCGCGACCGATTACCCGAGGTTTCTCGACCACTGGCGGAGACATTTTCACGGCTGGAATGCCGCCAACTTCGGCTGGGGAGGCGACACCACGCACAACATTTTGTGGCGCCTCCAGAACGGTGAGCTCGACGGCGTCTCACCAAAAATCATCGTGCTTCAGGCCGGCACCAACAATCTGCCCTCGAACGGCCCGGCCGAAGATACCGCGGTTGACGATGTCGTGAGCGGGATCAAGGCGATCATCGCGGTCTCCGAGCAGAAAGCCCGGGGCGACGATCGTGCTGACGGCACTCTTCCCGCGCCCTCAGAACAAGGCGCTCGTGCCTGCCATCGGGCAGATCAATGACCAGCTCGCGAAACTGGCGGACGGGAAAAAGATTCGCTTCGTCAACATCAACGACCAATTGACGGACAGTCAAGGTAACCTGTTGCCCGGGGTTTCGAGCGATGGCTTGCATCTGGAAGAAAAAGGCTACGATGCCTGGGCGGCGGCATTGAAGCCGATCTTCACCGAGTTGCTCGGCCCGCCGGCTCAGACCGACGACTCGCCCCCGCCGACCGGCGATCCGAGCGCCGCCCGGCGGCAGGGTGCTTCCGCGCGTGAACGCGATTGAGGACGCCATTTGTCACTTGAAGACCCGTTGCGCGAACAGGTAGAAGTTCTTGGCCCACTCCGTGGCGTCGTGCCCGTGTGAGTCGACGTGCCAGATGTGGGGCACGTTGTGCTCTTTGAGATAGGCGTGAAGGCCCTGGCTGATGCGGATCAAGCCATCTTGCTTGCCGCATGCAAGCCAGAGCAGCTTCAATTTTTTGCGGACCGCCGACGGATCGGGGACGAGCCGGGCGGGCGCCAGCGTGTTTGGGGCCGACGAGAACCCGCCGACCCATGCAAACGTGTCGAGGTGACTCAAGCCGAAATTAAGGCTCTGGCCGCCCCCCATCGAGAGCCCGGCCAGGGCGCGATGCTCGCGATCGGCGGCGACCGAATAGCGTGACTCGATTGCGGGGATGACATCGCGGAGCAGGTCTTGCTCGAACGCCGCGAAGGCCGGCGCCGCGGCGTAGATGTTCCCCTCGGCTCGGTCATTCTTGCGCGCGGCCGTTAGGCATGACGACGATCATCGGCACTGCCTTGCCGTCGGCGATCAGGTTGTCCAGGATCACGCCCGGTGTGCAAAACCGCTGCCACTCCGTCTCGTCGCCGCCGATTCCGTGGAGCAGGTAGAGCACAGGGTACTTCCGGTCAGCGGTATAGCCCGGCGGCGTGTACACGTTCATCTTGCGGCGCGTGCCCACCGACTTCGAGTCGTACTCGATCATTTCGAGCTTGCCGTGCGGGATGTCCTTGCGCACCGTCTTGAAACTGGCCGGGGGGTCGTCGAACGCGGGCTTATCGTCGGGGCCGAGCACGATCGGGCCGCCGAACCCGCCACGGCGCGGGCCGCCCGGCGCCGGGCGACTGGCTTCCGGCGATCTTTGCTGAGCAACCGCTTCGCCGCTGGCCGTCGAACGCGGCTTCAAGTGCTTGTCGAAGAACGCCTGGACGGCCGCGTTCATCATGTCTGAGTTGAACTCGGGGCCACCATGGCCCGCGCCGGCGATCTTGTAGAAGGTGCCGTCGCTCTTCGCCTGCTTGAGCGCCTGGTAGAGCAATTCGCTCTGATGGATGGGCACGAGGGGATCTTGCTCGCCATGTACGATGAAAAACGGCGGGGCCTCCCGGGTCACGTATTTGATGGGATTGGCACGCGCGACTTTCTCGGCATTTTCCTGGATCGCCGCGCCGATCAATCGCGACTCGGGCGAGGTGGGCGGGTCGTGTTTCATGCGTGCGTCCGGCGTGGCGTGGCTATCCATCTGGAGAAAGTCGGTCGGCCCGAAGAAGTCGACCACGGCCTGCACCCGGCTCGATTGATCCGCATGGCCGCCCTGCCTATCGAAATCGGTGACGCCTCCCGACGTGCCCAGAAGCGCGACAAGATGGCCGCCGGCCGACGCACCCCAGACGCCGAACCGTGCCGGGTCAAGGTTGTGCGTTGTGGCGTTGGCCCGCAGCCAGCGGATGGCGGCCTTGCAGTCCTCGATCTGGGCGGGAAAAACGGCGTGCTGGCTCAAGCGATAATTGAGGGAAGCGACGGCGTATCCCTTTCGGATGAAAGGCATCGCCGGTACGCCGTCGTCCTTGCTGCCGCCCATCCAGGCGCCGCCGTGCACCCAGACGATCACGGGCAGCGGGCCGTCGGCTTTCTCGGGTGTATAGAGGTCGAGCCGCTGCCGCTCGTGGCCCCCTTTGACGTATTCGAGGTTGCGTTGGGCTCTTGTTCCGTCCGGTAGTCGCAGTTCGGGACTTTGAGCCTGGGCGACCGAGGCTGATCCGAGTACCACGGCGAGCCATATGCTGTACTTCATATTCTCCCCCTGAATCCGCGGCCGTTGATTGGTCGATTCAAAGCGAGTCTACCGGATCCGCCGCGACAGTGCCGCCCCTGGGAGCAGGCTCTGCTCGATTCAAACCTGAAAAGGTCACTCGATGAAAAAGCCCGGAGAACCCCAAGAAAAGCGGTGGGCGGTGTTGCGGGCGAACGGGTGCTCACGGTCATCTTGCCTGCCGACCGCTCCGAACTCACCGTTTTTCCTTTGACGCGGGTCAGTGACGTTTGTGTAATACAGCGCGGGAGAGCCAGACGAGATCAGAAATTTCTCCGGCCGTCGCAACGTCGTGAAACATGCCGGCGGATAAAGGTTATCCCGAACAGAACCATGAACTGCAACAGATTACCAATCGTCGCCGTGATTATCGTGTTCACCGGTCATACACTTCAGACGTCCTCCGCGATCGGCCAGGAAGGTGACGTCGAGGGCGTTCACGACCCCTGCATCATCAAGGAAGGAGCGTACTATTACGTCTTCTCGACGCGCGGCGGAATCATGGTTCGGAAATCGGCGGACCTCAAGAACTGGAAGAGAGACGGCATGGTGCTCTCGGGTGTTCCCGCCTGGGCGAAGAGTCGGGTGCCCGCGGCGAAAGACCTGTGGGCGCCCGATATCAGCTTTTTTGGTGGCAAGTTCCATCTTTACTATTCGGTCTCGTCCTGGGGGAAGAATCGATCTTGTATCGGTCTGGCCTCGAACAAGACGCTCGATCGTGAATCTCCCCATTTTCGCTGGGTGGATGAAGGACTCGTGATTGACTCGATGCCCGGCCGCGACAAGTTCAATGCCATCGATCCCAACGTGGCATTTGATCAGGACGGGACACCGTGGCTATCATTTGGCTCGTTTTTCAGTGGCATCCAGATGGTGCGTCTGGATCAGAAGACCGGTAAGCCAAGCGGCTCGCCTTTCGGGATAGCCGGCCGCAACGGCGGGGCCATCGAAGCGCCGTTTATCATTCGACGAGGTGAATATTATTATCTGTTTGTCTCTTTTGATCAATGCTGCAAGGGCGTCGACAGCACGTACAAGATCATGGTGGGTCGATCACGAAATATTGCAGGACCTTATCTCGATGACATGGGCCGGAAGCTTCTCGATGGCGGGGGGACGCTTGTGCTCGCGGGCTACGGACGGTTCCGTGGCCCGGGTCATAATTCGGTTCTCCAGGAAGGGAATCATGATTATCTGGTCCATCATTTCTATGATGCCGTGAACAGAGGTCGGCCCACGCTTCAGATTCGGCCCTTGACCTGGGGAAAAGATGACTGGCCTCGGGCTGGCGAGCCCATTCCGGTCAAGCCGAAACAGACTGATCGAAGGCAGTCGACGCCGCCATTGTTTTGATCCGCCAGGCCATAGCACGGGAGGAACGCTTCCGGCCGGAACCCGGCCGGACCAAACGCCTCGGCGAAGCGTTCGAGCGTCTCGGCGCTGATCTGCTCGGCACCATTGAAGGCCACCCGCCAGCAGCTCAGGTCCAGTTCCGCACGCTGCGTGGGAGTCGTTTTCTCGACGCAGAGCGCTCGTAGGTGAAGTTGGGGCCCTCGCTGATCCGATCGCCCGTGCGGCTGATCGCCTGGAGCCACCGCAATGGCCGCTGCAGGAACGACACGGGAGATAGAAACGTGCTCGACCCGCCGCAGTAGACGGTCTGAATCACCCCTCCGATTAGCCCCATGTCGTGGGACAGCGGCAGCCAGAGGACCCCGCGCATCGGCCGACGATCCGAAACACGCCTGGATGCGAGCCGAATTGTCCACGACGTTGCCATGGGTGATCGCGACACCTTTGGGATTCGCCGTGGAGCCCGAAGTGTACTGGAGAAAGGCGAGCGTCTCGCGTGTTGCGCATTGGTCGGTCCATTGCTTGGCCAGATTATCGGCCGCGGTCCCGCTCGCGCCCTCCAGATCGGTATACAGCACGGCGAGCCCCGCGAGATCAGGCACGCCGGCCAACCATCGCGCTGAATCGTTGCGAAGGGACGAATCCGTGAGCGTGAGAATGACCGACGGCCGGGCGTCCGCGGCGATTGACTGTAGCCGCGTCATGGGGCGGCGGGGCCGCCGCAAGTAAGCAGGCACCGCGACGACCCGCGCATAGAGGCAGCCGAAAAACGCCGCGATCAGTTCGAGTCCGGGGGGTTAAAGCAGCAGAGCCCGCTGTCCGGCCAGGCCAAGTCGCTGGAGTCGCGCCCCGAGTGCCCGGTCACGGCGATCTAGCTCGCCCCGCGAGAGCGCGATCGAGCCGGTCTCCTCGCCATCGGGTAGGAAAGAAAAGAGGTTGACCACTGGATCTTTTTGATTGGCATGGCGACGGCCAAGTTCGGGGCTCGCGGCCGTATTCACCCAAAGCACCGCTGGTGAGCCCGCGAGGTAGACCATATAATTCCAGTATTGAACTATTTGACTTCCGAACGGGGTGCGCCTACGATGTCACCGAGTCGCAAGAAAGGAAAGCCGGATGCCTGCGGCATTCTGGCCAAACTCTGGCAACTTATCCAGTCGGTCCTGGACGACTCCGAGGCCGATCTCCTGGGCGCTTGGGCTTTCGCCAAAGGCATTTTTCCTGCTGGCCGAGGTCGAGGAGCACCCGTTCCCCGCCGAGATTGCACGGAAGATGCATTTGCCGCCTCCGACGGTCACGTACCTGGTGAAGCAACTGGAGGAGATAGGCTTCCTGGAGCGTAAGGCCGAGCCGGGCGACCTCCGGAAGTACCGGCTCGTTCCGACGATCGCCGGACGCAGGGCGCTCGAGCAGGGGCAAGTCGCGATTGGCTCGGTGCTGGACCAGCGGTTGCAACGGCTCGACTGCGACGAGATCGTCACTTTCGATGGATTCGTCAGACGCCTCACCGGACGGAACGGCGGACGCGTCAAGCCGTAGGAACCAGATCTTACCTGTTTCGGTCTACCCAGGAAGCCCGGCCACAATTGTCGGGTCCGGGGATACTCTGTCCGACAAGGAGAGGCCATGAACCTTCAAGGAAAGGTCGCCGTCGTGACGGGTGCATCGAGGGGCATCGGCCGGGCCATTGCACTGCGTCTTGCCCGTGACGGGGCGCTGGTGTGCGTCAACTTCCGCAGTCGATTCCGAGGCGGCACGATCGGTCGTCGAGGAGATCGAGGCGGCCGGCGGCGAGGCGTTCGCGATCCAGGCCGACGTGGGCTCCGTCGAGCAACTGGGCCGGTTCTTCGAGACGCTCGACGCCGAGTTGACACGCACGCCGGGGAGACCGCCGCTTCGACATCCTGGTGAACAACGCCGGGGTCGCCGTGGTCGGGACGACCGCCTCGCCTACCGAGGCCGACTTCGACCGGGTGTTCGCCACAAACGTCAAGGGGCCGTTTTTCACCACCCAGCACGCCATCCCGCGGCTTCGGGACGGCGGCCGGGTCATCAATGTCTCCTCGGGGCTCTCCCGGCGGCCCGATGCCGCAGTACTCGGCCTACAGCATGACCAAGGCGGCGATCAACACGTTCACCATCGCCCTGGCGGCCGAACTCGGCAATCGGGGGATCACGGTCAACACGCTGGCCCCCGGCCTGACCGCTACCGACATGAACGCCGAGACTCGGGCGAAACCGAACGTCGAGCGGGCATTCTCGTCGATGACCGCCCTGGGCCGGATCGGCAAGGTCGAAGACATCGCCGACGCCGTGGCTCTGCTCGCCTCGCCCGACTCGGGCTGGGTGACGGGCCAGTACGTCGAGGCCAGCGGCGGCCTCGGGCTGGTCGTGCCGGGATTCGGCACGAATTGACCCGGTCGATCGGTATATCATTTTTTGATTCGAGGGATCAAGCGATGCGATACCGACTTCTTGGCAGGTCCGGCCTGCGGGTCTCTGAGTTGTGCCTCGGGACCATGACCTTCGGCGAGGACTGGGGCTGGGGTTCGTCGAAGGACGAGAGCCGCCAGATCCTCGACGCCTTCTTCGAGGCCGGCGGCAACTTCATCGACACGGCCAACATCTACACCAACGGCACCAGCGAGACGCTGCTGGGCGAGTTCCTCAAGGGGGACCGGGACCGGGCCGTTCTGGCGACCAAGTACACCAATCGCCATGCCCGGCACCGACCCGAACGCCGGGGGCAATCAGCGTAAGAACATGATGCGGTCGGTCGAGGCCAGCCTGAAGCGGCTCCAGACCGACTACATCGACCTCTACTGGCTGCACATCTGGGACAGGATCACGCCGCTGGACGAGGTGATGCGGGCCTTCGACGACCTCGTGCGTCAGGGGAAGATTCTCCACGCCGGGGTATCAGACATGGCCGCCTGGGCGGTCGCCCGTGCCAACACGCTGGCCGAGCTGCGGGGCTGGACGCCGTTCGTGGGCTTGCAGATCGAGTACAGTCTCATCGAGCGGACCGTCGAGCGGGAACTCCTGCCGATGGCCGAAGCGCTGGGGCTGGGCGTGACGGCCTGGTCGCCGCTGGCCGGCGGCGTCCTGACCGGCAAGTACGCCGAGGGCAAGGCCGCGGCCGACGCCCGGATGAACAGCGAGATGATGAAGGGCTTCGACCGGGCCGATGAGCGTGCGACGAGCGGTCGTCGCCGAGGTCCTGGCCGTCGCCCGTGAGGTCGGCCGGTCCCCGGCCCAGGTCTCCCTCGCCTGGCTGCGGCAGCGGCCGATCCCGATCATCCCCATCATCGGGGCCCGAAGGCTGGAGCAGTTCAAGGACAACCTTGCTTGCCTCGACCTGAAACTTGGCGAGGCGCAGATCGCTCGCCTGGATGCGGCCAGTCAGGTCGAGCTGGGCTTCCCGCACGACTTCTATGCGAGAGATATGGTCAACGCCCTGATTCACGGCGGACTGCGGGACAAGATTGACGTTTAGGCGCGGGATCGGCGTGCTCGTCGACGTCACACTCGTGCTGAGTGCAAAGTGTAGCTCGTTTGAGTTAACACCCGTCAGAAGATTTGTCCTGGCCGGAATACTGATCCCCGCGGCCGTCGTCATGACGAAAGCTCCGACCGGGCCATCCCTCGAATCATTCGCGCTGACCTGCCGAAAAGCACTCACATCCTGCGGTTGCACTGTGAGCATTGAACTATTTTGGGTCAACGCCAGTGATGAAAGCTTGCTACGGCACGGGGCAGTCACGCTCGAAGCGGTCGCCCGGTCTTATCTGTAGCCGCCACGCGATCGTGAGCCAACACTGCGCGGGGATACGATCTCGCGGATGCTGCGATCTGACGGTACGCCAGCGGCGCTTTCCAGACCCGGCCTGATCGTCACCTTGACAGGACCCCTGTGCGGCCTGGCCAGGGTGAGCGTGACCGAATCGAGGCCAGGGTTGTAAACCACCCGCTTGATCTTGAGCGGTTCGATATAAACTTTCTCGGTGTGTTTTTTCACCCATCTCGTCACACCCCCGAACGCTCGATAAAGACCGCGACGACTCGCCGAAGCCGGGTCGAGCGGTCCGGCAAAGGTGAGTGTGTAGGTCGTCTCCCGCCTTGAACGGCTCACGGCGACATTGCCGAGCAATTCAGGCGGCGCGGAGACCGGGCTGGCCGTCGCCAATGTTTTAAAGGTCGCAACCGGAGTGTACGTCGTTCCTGCACTGGTGGTGACGAAGGCGACGAAAGAATAACCAGCGCCGGAGCTTAGCCCTGTCGCCGAGTCAATGAATACCCCCGTGGTCGTGGATGCATCGTCGATTTCAGTCACGCCGGCGCCGTTGAGAGTGGGGCTCGGGTTGACGACGGTCGGCGCGTAAATCACCCCGCGCTGATGATCGTCTGGCCGCCGTCACTGATCACGTTGCCGCCGAGCGTCGCGGCCGTCGTCGTAACCCTGGTCGCGCTGGCCGACGAGATGCTTGCGAGCCTTGGGGTGGTGAACGACCCGGTCAACGAGGTGGCGATGCCCTGCGCGCTGGTCGCGACGGCGCGATAGTAATAGGTCGTGCCCGGTGTCAGGTCGGTCAGCGTGGCCGCGATCGCCGTGGCGGCCGAGCCGCTAACCGGCGACGGCACGGCGGCGGCCGTCGGAGGACTGACAACGAAGACAAAGGGGACAAGGTCGACGACGTAAAGGATAGCGGCCGCGTTCACGGCCGTGCCGGACGGGCCACCAAGGTTGCCAGCGTTAATGGTTCTGACGATACCGCTGGGAAGGACTTCGAGCACGCTCGTGCTGTTGTAGTCGGCGGCAAACACGTCACCGAATGAGTCTACTGAAATGCCTTTGATCCCTGGGAATCCCGAGGCCATGGTTTTCTTGGTGCCATTCGTCAGAAACTCTGTGATGTTCGAGCCGTCGCAGGCGAAAAGGTCGCCAGCCGCGTCGACGGCGATCGAGGAAGGATAACTGGACGAGGCGATGCCCAGGGTCTTGATCGTGCCGTTCGGGAGAACCTCTTTGAACGCAAAGTTGCCAGCGTCGGCGACAAAAACGTCGCCAGCGAGGTCGATCGCGACGCCCGTCGGATTGGAGAACCCGGAGCCAATGGTCTTGATAGTGCCATTGGCAAGAACCTCCTTGACCGCATTGTTGCCGGTATCAGCGACGAAAACGTCCCCGGCGTTGTCGACAGCGACGCCCAGCGGGTTTTTGAACCCAGACCCGATTTGCGTGGTGGAGCTGTCGGGGAACAACTCATAAACAGTGCTATACCCACTGATAATGAAGAGATCGCCGGATCCATTGACCGCGACAGCCGCGGGTGCTGAGAATATAACTTTGGTGAGATTGCTGCTGTTCGTGGGGGTGAACGTAGGGTCGGTGGAGTACTGGAAGCTAACGGTAGCCGCTGGACCACCGGGATCGACCGAGCCATTCAAGGTAGCCCCGGTCGCCGAAATCCCGACAGCCGGCATGATGGAGACGGTCGGCAGAGTCAAAGTCGTGAACGACTCGGGCGAAGAGACGACACTGCCAGCGGCGTTCGCGGCTACGGTGCGGAAGTAATAGGTTGTGCCCGCAGCCAGGCCATTGAGCGCACCCGAGACCGCCGTGACGGTTGAGCCACTCAGCGAAAGCGGGGTAGCCACGACCGTCGGAACTGACAGTTCCACCACACGGTTATTATGAGTGTCGGCCACGAAGAGGTCGCCCGCCTGATCGATCGTAACGCCGCTCGGGCCGGTGAACCCGGAACCAAGTGTCTTGATGGTGCCGTCAGGTGAGACTTCCTTGACGGCGTTGTTGAAGGTGTCGGCGACGTAGACATCGCCGGCGAGGTCGATTGCCACACCTTCGGGAAATGCGAAGCCGGAGCCGATCACGTTAATGGTGCCATCGGGCAAGACCTCTTTGACCGCGTTGTTGCCGCTGTCGGCGACGAACACGTCGCCGGCCGCGTCGACCGCCACGCCGGACGGGTGGTTAAATCCGGAGCCGATCGTCTTGATCGTGCCGGCGGGCAGAATCTCCTTGACGGCATTGTTGCCACTGTCGGCGACGTAGATGTCGCCAGCCAAGTCGACCGCCACGCCGCCTGGGCTGCTGAACCCAGAGCCGATGGTCTTGACCGCACCGTCAACGAGGATCTCCTTGATGTCATTGTGGCCAGTGTCGGCAACAATGACATCGCCAGCCGCGTCGGCCGCCACGCCGCCTGGATCGCTGAACCCCGAGCCGATCGTCGTGATCGTGCCGCTGGGCAAGACCTCCTTGAGGAAGTTGTGGCCACTGTCGGCAACGAAAATGTCGCCGGCGACGTCCACCGCCGCGCCGGCCGGCAGACTGAATCCGGAGCCGATCGTTTGCACGATGCTGGGAGTGAACGTGGCATCCGTGGCGTACTGGAATGTGGCAGTGACCGTCTGCCCGTTCGGGTTAATCGAGCCGTTCACCGTCGCCCCACTGGCCGAGATCGCGATGGCAGGCGCAACCGTGGGCACAAGCGGCAAAGTCAGTGTGGTGAACGACCCGGGTGAGGCGACGACGGCGCCGAGCGGAGCAGCAGCGACCGCGCGGAAGTAATAGACTGTGCTGGGAGTGAGGTCGTTGATCCCGACCGAGAACGCCGTGACTGTCGTGCCGCTCAGTGACGACGGCGTGGCGATCACTGACGGCGGTGCCAGCGCCTCGACGACCCGATTGTTGTGGGTGTCGGCGACGAAGAGGTCGCCAGCCGCGTCGAGCGCCACGCCGGCCGGGCCGCTGAATCCGGAGCCGAGGATCTCGATCGTGCCGTCTGGTAGGACCTCCTTGACAGCATCGTTGAACGTGTCGGCAACAAAGACATCGCCGACCGAGTCGACCGCGACACCTTCCGGGCCGCTGAACCCCGAGCCAATGGTCGTGATCGCGCCGCCGTGGATGACCTCCTTGACAGAGTTATGACCATTGTCGGCGACGAAAACGTCTCCGGCTGCGTTTATTGCCACGCTGGTGGGGTGGCTGAACCCGGCGCCAATGGTCGTGATCGTGCCGTCTGGCAAGACCTCCTTGACGGCGTTATTGCCCGTGTCGGCGACGAAAACGTCTCCGGCGGAATCGACGGCCACACCAGCCGGCTGACTGAGTCGCGAGCCAATGGTCGTGATCGTGCCGCCGGGAGCGACTTCCTTGACGGCGTTGTTACCCGTGTCGGCGACGAAAAGGTCTCCCGCCGAGTCGACCGCTACCCCGCCCGGCTGACTGAAACCGGAGCCGATGGCGGTGATGGTGCCGCCGGGAGTGACTTCCTTGACGGTGTTGTTGCCGGTGTCGGCGACGAAGATATCGCCGAGAGAATCGATCGCGACTCCGGCCGGCTGACTGAACCCGGAGCCAATGGTCTGGACGGCAGTCGGAGTGAACGCCGGGTTCGTGGAATACTGGAAGCTGGTAGCCACCATCGAGCCGCCAGGATTGACCGATCCATTCAAGGTCGCACCGGTCAACGAGACTGAAACGGCCGCCCCGGTCATCACCAGCGGGGCGAGCAAAGCGCGCTCTTCCAGCCTCACAATTCCAGGCTGCAGGGCCCGCGGTCTCCGGATCGGGCGATTCCTGGCCAAGCGCTCTGGTCGGTGATCAAACATTTCGGGTCAAGCTCCGAGTGAAACTGTTCTGGTGCCGGCGAGCATTCAGTCTGACGGTCGGCATGCGCCGTCGATTGCGCGGAGAAACACCGAGCCGAGCAAGGCGGTTCGCGTGAGTATCGCCGAACTTCACTTTCACAAATGCCACCTGATCGCTGCCGACGGGACACACAAAATTAGATTTCTGATCACGTGTGCACTTCGTACTACATTATCCACTCTTTCCCGATGAATGTCAGCCAAGATCCGAATCACGTTGCTTACTCGCTCGACAACGCGCCGACAAGGCGAGGGCAAACAGCAGCGCCGCGATGGCTCACTTTGCTGTTGTGGTCGGCGACAGGGTCACTTTGTAGATGCCACTCCATGCGATCGAATTTCCAAAATTCGGCGCATCGGCAAGGATGCCTCCGTACATGTAACCGACCGTCGTGGGTCGGTTGATTTCATCGAGCTTGATGACGCCATTGCTGTACCGCGGAGCTGAGTCCGACTTCATCCACTGCGTTTCGGCGCCCAGCAAGTAGGGTAATGTCGTGGGCATGATATACTCCTGGTCGGCGCCGTCGGGGGGTTGAACCAGGTCGGTGATGGTGTTGATGAAAGGAATTCCGTAGCTGTAGTTTATGCTCGGCGAGGCCGCCGGGTCGTAATAGTAATAACTGATCCCGCCCAGGAAGACGGTCTGCATCGTCTGATTCTTGGCATTGTAGAGCGGAATCTGGGGGCAGTCATACTGGCTGAAATACTGCTGATAGGGCGAGATGGCGATCCTGCCGGCTCCGGATATCGTGACCGGCTGGCGCCAGACGCCGAAGAGGGACGTGAAGACGCCGCCGTAAGCCTCGATTCCTGGCCGTCCATCCGGCAGGATGATGGGGCTCATCCGGAAGTCGCGGCGATGAAAGTCGGCAGCGTCGGTCACCGTTCGGTAATCGCGCATCGCCAGCGAATTTGGCTTGTCGGCGATCCGAAAGCTTTGAATCTGGTCGGTGTAGGTCTGTGTTGAAAACGGCGACCCGTAATTGCCCACAAATGACTGGCCCATGACGAGGTAATCGCGAGCGCCCAGCTTGTCGAGCTGGCCGCCGGTAACCTGGAGGCGGGGATTCTGAGTTTGCTGGACCTGCGCGGCGATATTGCCCTTGTGAATCACGGCATTAATCATGCCCCTCACGTTGATCGAGGTGAGCGTGTCGAACGTGGTGTCGTAGCCGAGTGCCGAGTCGTAGCCATATCCGCCGATCATGTAGAGATTGTTGCCCTGCTGTTCGGATTCGGTGGCGGTTGACGTCAAGGGGTTGATCACGGCCTGTGAAAGCGTGCTATCACTCCAGGGACGACTCCATACCTCGCCGGTCTTGGGGTCGATGACAATAATGTTGGTATTTTGATACTCGGGAGGGAAATCATTGCCGATTGGCAGCATTCCATGAAGTCCATTGGTTCGGCCGCCAATGAAGAGCCATTTGCCTCCATCCTCGGCCGACGCGGCCGATTGCAGGCTGGGAGCGTCGGGAACGTTCAGGGGCGTGAGCTGAACCTGAAACGGGACCTGGCCGCTGTTGTCGACGATCGGAAAGCTCGAGGACGTTGCCGTGGTCGACAGGAGAGCCTTCGTTTCCAGGCCTTCGAGCGCGGCCGCATGCGCCGGGTGGTTTCCCGGACGAGTTTCGATGCACGACGCAATCGGCGGCTTGCAACGGGATTGGCATCTCTCGTCGATACTTGTTCTGTGAAAACCTCACGAGATCTCATTGGTTTCCCCACCTTCTCGTTCGATACTTGTATGGAGCTGTGACGAAAAAACGTCTGTCGCCCGACAAAGCATGATGTCTGGATGTGGGCCGTCGCGGTGCTGGGCGTCGCCGACCCGAGCACATCATGAGTCAAAGCGCCATGGATGTCACCCGCGAAGAGGGCACGCGCCTCGAGCGTGTCAAAACCGCACCGATACTTTCGCGATCGGGTGCCCGCGACCCGAACTGGTTCTGAAATGACGGATTGCTCGATAGGCATTTGATCATTCAACGATTCGCAGATCATGCGAGCGACGCTCCAGGAAAGACCGATCGCGAAATAACGGAGAGCCGCTCGTGGATTCGGCTCGTCCTCGGTAACCGTCCGCCATGGGGTCGGATTTCGTTCGAGCCAATGTCCGGTGAGTCTTCACTAGCTCATACGACGCATTCAAACATCTGTCTCACCGCCGCGAAAAATGGAATCGTGTCCAGTTCGTCCCGGGCACGGCACGGTCATGTCGACGACCGATCGCAGAGTACAACCTTGAAAGCGCTTGACGCGTGCGCTCGATCCTTCACCTATTATTTCAGCGGCTCATACTGAAATTTCGTGACGGTGACGCTGGTCGGGCTAGCCTGGCCCGGATTGCCGTTTTTATTGAAATTCCAGAATGCCTGCCACAAATTGAAATGGAATGGGTTCTTCATCGTATTTCTCTTCAGGTGAACGAGAAGCCCGCGCATGGAATGTTGGGTTTCGTCGATGTTGCAGACGATCTGGCGGGTGTCCGATTCGAAGACGTTGTTGTCGCCTTGATGCGGTCCCTGTTCTCCAATGCGACGAAATCGGGAGTTCGTCTCAGTTGCGGAAGTTTTTTTATAAGTTGACGCTCAGGCAATCCAGTCGGACGGAATTTTCCCGTTCGCCTTTGCGCCGTCGAGCCGTCGATGGGTGAGCCTCAAGGCTTTACGGCTTCAGGGCGATGGTGCGTCATTCTCGCCACCGATGGCGCAGCGGAGCCACGCCCGGGCGTATCGCCACTGGCGGTAGGCCGTCGCGCGCGAGACGCCGAGAGCCACGGCGGCCTGTTCGATCGACAGCCCCCGAAGAAATGGAGCTGGACGACCTGGGCTGCCTCAGGGTCTTCCAGGGCCAGCTTGGTCAGTGCTTCATCGAGAGCGAGCAACTCATCGGGCGGTAGTCGGACCGGCATGACCTGATCGTCGACGTTGACCCGTCGGCGGCCGCGCCCATGCTTGACGCGCGTCCGTCGCCGGGCGTTCTCGACGAGGATCCGGCGCATGGCCTCGGCCATGGCGGCGAAGAAATGCCCGCGGCTGTCCCAGGGGAGTTCCTCGGCCCCGGCGTCGTGCGGGCGTTCCACCAGGCGAAGGTAGGCCTGATGCACGAGGGCCGTCGGCTGAAGCGTCTGACCGGGCTGCTCGTGCGACAGTTTCTGCGCGGCCAGGATGCGCAGCTCGTCGTAGAGCAAGGGCAAGAGCTTGCTGGCAGCGGCAGGATCGCCCTGAGTCACAGAATCGAGGAGGTCGTTGACGTCGGGCATCGGCGGTCACTCGGTGGCAGACAGAGCTGGCAGGAAACGGCTCAAATCTCCGGTCGATCGCCGATGTTTCATGGTGCTGGCGATTCTCGAAAACAGGGCCGCCGAGGAACCTGCAATAGAGATCTATTTATGATTATAATACCGCATAAAGCCTTGGTGGTCAATCTCCTGCGAGTTCAGGATCGATCAGGGTCTGGGCCTCACGCAACAGGATCCGCGCAATCAGCGTGTCGTGATGGCTCGGAAGGTTAGCGGCTGTCGGCAGGCGGCCGGTCACGTTCGTTGCTTCCGCGAGAGCGCTATGGGCCAGGTCGGCGTGCTGGAGCTGATGCTGGGCCATCGCGAGAACCGTCAGATTCACGGCCCGGAGAAAGTCGCGCGAATTGACTTTTTGTGAGTCGGTCGCGTATTTGATCGCCAACCGCGGATTGCCGCCACGATAGGCCAGGAGAGCGAGGGCGGCCCCGGCGTGCGGCCGCAAGTAGGCTGGTTCTTCGCCTTTCTCCAGGTATCGCGTGAGCGAGTCACCACGAAGTTTGGCAAGGTCGATCGCGCTCGCTCGTAAAAGGCATGACTTGATCAACTGCTCGGCGACCGCCGGGCTCGCGACTGCCTTGAACTGAGTCGCCATGCGATCGCAAAAAGCCTTGTATCCTGTTTCGTCACGGGCGAGTACGAATATCGGCGCGACGCGTAGCCACACGAGAGTCTCTGCTGGCTTCTGGTCAACGAGCTTCAGGCCAAACTCGGCCGCTTCGCCCCAGCGCTCCGCCTGCTTGAGCCGGATGAAAACCCGCGGCACAAGGGACGGCTGGTTGTCGATCGCTCGCATCCAGTCGGCCCGTGCTTGCGCCCACTGCCCGGCGGCCGCGTATGCACAAGCGCGTTGGTTCAACAAATTGCCATCGGCCGTTCGTTCCGTGATGAACCTGCTGTATTCCGTTATGGCCCGCCCCCAGTCTCCTCGCGCCGCGTACAGATCGCCGATGGCGGCCGTGGCCGCCGGGTGCTCCTTGAGTAGGTTTTCCAGCGATTGCTGATCGCCCAGAGCGTGATACGCGCCAGCGAGCTGGGGGGACAGAGCGCACAACTGGGCGGGCTTGTTCTTGACGAGCGCCCAGGCTTCCGTGGGCTTCCCGGCCCGGACATAGGCTTCGGCGTAGCGAAAGAGGTCTTCGCCGCGTGCGGTGCCCGAGGCCACTTTTCAGTCGATGTAGGGCAAGGCCCTGGCCGTCGTGTCGCGTTCGAATCCCCGCGTCGCGTCCCAGATCCAGATCTGTCCGTCGCTGCTGGCCGCGGCCAGTTGCGCCCCGTCCGGGCTCCACGCGACGTCGTGAAACATTCCGGAATGGCCGCGGAACACGAAGGTTTGCTCACCGGTTCGCGGGTCCCAGATGCGTACGGAGTTATCGATACCCGCGGATGCCACCCGCGACCCATCAGGGCTCCAGACGACCGCGTCGACAAAGTCGTTATGGCCGCGCATCGTCGCGAGCTTGCGACCCGTGTTCGCGTCCCATGTGACAACGAGAAAGTCGGCCGAGGCGGATGCCAGGCTCTTGCCGTCGGGGCTCCACGCGACTCCCAGCACCCAGGTCCGGCATTCTTCTTCCATGCGGACGATCTCGACACCGCTGTTCGGCTCCCATACCTTGATGAGCCCGTCCCAGCCGCAGGAGGCCAGGCGATCTCCTTCCGGGCTCCACGCCAGCGCGTGGACACCCACCCGTCGGTCGCCGCTTCCGTTCTGACCTTCATGGGCCTGGAACGCCTGGATCTGGAATCCTTGCGCGTGCATGTCGGCCACACGCATCGTCCCGTCCTCGGAGCCGGCCGCGAGGTGGGCGCCGTCGGGACTCCACGCCACGGACCAGACCATCCCATGATCGGCGGGCAGGGAAAAAACATCCCGGCCGCTCGCGACGTCCCAGACTTTCGCGCTGCCGTCCAGGGCGGCTGATGCGAGCCTCTTGCCGTCGGGGCTCCAGGCCAGCGAGCGGATCAGGCCGAACTGTGGGATCACTTTGCCTTCATCGTGTGCCTTGAAAGCCCTGACCTCGGCAAGCGTGGCTGGATTCCAGATCCGGACCTGACCATCATCGCCGCCAGAGGCGACTTGCTTGCCATCCGGGCTCCAGGCCACCGCCGTCGTGCGCACGGCGGTCGCGTGCAACACGCTCGATTCTTGATCGCCTAACGATTTCCAGACCCGCGTGTTGCCGTCATTCGCGCCTGAGGCCAGCGACGCGTCCGGTCCCCACGAGAGTGACGTGATGCCATTGACATGACCACGAAGAGTCACGGCCTCGGGCCCGCCCGACGCATGCCAGATCTTGATGGTCTGATCCAGGCTGCCCGTCGCCAGTCGCTGCCCGTCTCGGTCCCACGCGACCGACGTGATGCCATGGGAGTGCCGTAGCGGGCCGAGTACAACTTTTTGCGACGCAATCTCCCAGACGTTCGCGGTGAAATCGCCGCTCGACGAGGCGAGTCGAGCGCTGTCGGCGACTCCAGGCGAGGTCGTAGATCAAATCGACATGTCCTTTTAGCACCACGATCTTGTCGCCGGCTCGGGTGCCCGAGACGGTCACCGTACCGTCCACGCGGCCCGTGGCCAGGTATTTGTCGTCAGGGCTCCACGCCCCCGCGCAGGCATTGCCCGGATGGAGTACGTCCGCCGACGACGCGCCCGTGCCTGCGTTCCAGAGTTTGATGGCACCATCGGTTGCCCAGGCCGCCACGCGCGCACCGTCAGAGCTGAAAGCCACTGAATTAACCGGCGCCTTGAGCCCTGCGAGAACCTTGAGCTCGTGTCCGGAGCCTGTGTCCCAGACGTGAACCGTGCCGTCGATGCAGCCAACAGCCAGCGTCTTGCCGTCTGGGTTCCATGCGAGCGACCTGGTCCCCCAGAATTGGTCGGCGGGCGGAGGCCCTCTGAGGATCAGGGTCGTTTGCTCACGATCAACGTCCCAGATCCGGATCAAGCCGTCGTGAGTTCGCTCGGCGAGTCGCCTGCTGGCGACGTGCCACGCGACCGTAGAGGGCCGACCCTCGCGCCCGCCCTCGGTGAAGGTTCGGACATTTTGATAGGGGAGCGAGTACAAGTAGAACCATTCCCAGCCGCGGCGGTCGGGCGAATTGACTTTGGGAAGCCAGCTACCGAGCAGCTCGCGCATCTATTGCAAGCCCCGGTGCTCCCGCCAGGCTTGAAGGGCCAGGTGCATCTGCGCGTCGTAGAGATTTTGGTTTGCGACCTCGGCTTCGTGGTCGGCGCGGTTGCGCTCGCGAGTCGCTTCCGCCTCGGCCTTGCACGCCTCGGCGAAGTGGCGCTGAGCGGTCTCATTGGCTTTTTCCGCAAGCTCGGCGGCGGCCAGCGCTTTCTGTGTGGCAAGGCGTTCGCCTTCGGCTCGCCTCGCCTCAGCCTCGCGCGCCCGGTCCTTTTCTCTGGCTTCCGCCCGGGCGATGTGTTCATGGCGCACTGGCCTCGAAGAGGCCCAGCGTCGTGCCGGCCATGCCCCCCAGGAGCACGAGAACAAGTAGACTCGCCGCGGTCACCAGACCACGGTTCTTCCGCACCATTTTCCTGAAACGATACGACCGGCTCGGCGGTGCGGCCATTACCGGTTCGAAGGTCAGGTGCCGCAGCACATCGGCCGCGAAACCGGTCGCCGTCTCGTACCGCCGGGTGCGGTCTTTCTCGAGCGCCTTCATCACGATCCAGTCGAGATCGCCCCGCAGCGCCTGCGTCAACTGGGCTGGATCGATGGCGCGGCTCGCGGCGATATTGGGCAGGGCGTCCGCGGTGCTCACCTTGGTGCTCGGTCGGGGCGGCTCGACTTCCCGCACCATACGGAGCATTTCGAGGATCGCCCCGTGCTTGAAATGTTTTGCCTCGAGGGGGAGCGAACCTGCCAGCAGCTCGTAGAGGATCACGCCGAGTGCATAAATGTCTGTGCGTGTGTCGATATCCATTGACGACGGGTCGGCCTGCTCGGGCGACATGTAAACCGGCGTGCCGACGATCGCGCCGGTATCAGCGAGGCTCTCGTCGGTGAGACTGAACTCGGTCGCCGTGGCGACTCCAAAGTCGATCACCTTGGGGGTTGGCCGGCCGTCGACCTCGGTGACCATGACGTTGCCCGGCTTCAGGTCGCGGTGGATGATCCCCTTCTGATGGGCATGTTGCACGGCCTGGCAGACCGCGACGAAGAGCTCGAGCCTGGCGCACACCGGCAGCCGCTGGCGGTCGCAATACGCGGTGATCGGCTCGCCGTTGACGAACTCCATCACGAAGAATGGCTGACCCGTTTCGGTGGTGCCACCATCGTAGACGCGGGCGATGTTGGGATGATCCATGAGCGCCAGCGCCTGTCGCTCGGCGTCGAACCGCGCCAGGACCACCCGCGAGTTCATGCCGAACTTGATCAGCTTGAGGGCCACCTGCCGGTGGACCGGTGCGGTTTGCTCGGCCCGATAGACGGTGCCCATGCCCCCCTCGCCGAGGACATCCAGCAGCGTGTACCGTCGTGCAATGACCTGGCCCGCGACAAATGTTTCACGACGGCAAGCCCGCGGGGTCGCCGCGATCGTGGTGCGCATGCCCTCCGGCGTGGTCTCGTCAGTATGAAAGGCCGACGCGATCTCTGTCCCGGGCGTTGATGCCGGCGTCTCTCGCAGGGTTTTGGACAAGCCCAGCTGGGCTCCGGCGGAGCCCTCCGACTGGCCAAAGAGACCAACTCCGGCATCCGCGGCAAGCAGTGCTCCGACCCGAGCGCGAAGTTCGGCGTCGTCGCCGCACTCGCGATCAAGATAGGCGGCGCGATCCGCCGCGGAGTCGAGGTCCGATGCCGCAAGGAACAGCAATTTTGCCGCGCGGGGCGTCAACGGCCATCGGCTCACTTTCCAGTTGGGGTTTTGCCGTCAATGCGCCCTCCGGGTCAAAAGTGTCTCACGCCCCGCCAAATTTCTCGGGAATCCGCACCTTGTATTCCGTCGATTCAGTGACCGTCAGTGTGTCATTGACGCGCAGGCGGCGGCATTTCGAGCGCTCGCCCGATCGTTGAAGTTCGCGTCGTCATCTCCGCCTCCGTTCGCCGTTGCCCCTTGTCGAGAGGCGGGCAGACTAGAGGACCGGTCAGGCCGCGATGCACACTGCGTGGACACGTGTCGTCCTCGTCTCAAGAAAGCGAGGACGCGCAGTCGACAGGCTTGCGATGCGTGCACAAGACGAGATCCAGCGCAACCGCGTCGGTCAGAACGAGTCGCACCATCTTTGCGACGTCGATTCAACCGGACCAGACTCGCACCGCGGCGGTCATGCCGTCCCACGGCCCGGCATGGTCGCGATTCTTCCATGACGTTGCCTTTACGTTATAACTGCTACAACTTCACATGATTGCAGAAAATGGATCAACCAGGTTAAGTGTGGTCCGAAGATCTGACGATTCAACCCCGGCGCCGCCCGAAACCTCGGCCGACGTTTCATGGCTTACAACGTTACTCGTATCCCGCGAACATCTTGCGGACGAGTTTCGGTGCCGAAAATGCGGTCGTCAGTGATGTCTGAAATTGGAGACTTCTCACGGATCTTCACCAGGAACGAGTTGCTCGTGGCGAATCACAACCTGAAGCCGGTCGAATGGTCTGTGGCGTCGCGTGCTCATCGGCTGGACTTTGACGAGAAGTCGCAAAATTCCGAATTTTCCTCGGCCCCGACTTCACTTAACCGGTATAACCGCCCCGCTATCGAAGTGCGCGCTCGTCACCGCGCCGTGGCGTGTCGCGCGCACACGGCCCAACGCGCAAAAAATGCCTCGAGAAGACAGAATTTATCCCCATCTCTTTATGCCGCTTCGAGTTCCGTTTGGGCGCCTGAATAATCGGAAGGCATCGTCCCAAATCGCAAGATGTCAGCTTGACACTTTTTACGTCAAGCCGCGATGGCCGCGATTTTTGCTTTAGCCACGGCTTTGGCTTCGGTAACGGCCGTGCTCATCTCAGCTTCCAGCAGAGTGCAGAAGTCGTAGCTAGGCAGTTTCAAGCCGAGGTGCTCATAGGGACAAAGGCCTTTCCGCTTGCCACCGCGGAACACCCGAGAGTTCCAGTACAGCCGCTTGAGATCAAGCATCCCCTGAGTTACTGTACGATGTCGCGATTGATGCATGCGCAGGACGCTATTCATGCACTCGACCGCGCTGCTGGCTCGCAGCGTTTGACTCAACACCGTCGCGACCAGCCGGTACGACTCACGCCAGTTCGAGTCGAGTCCCCGGCAGAGAAGCATTTGAATCAAATATAATATGTGTTCACGACTAGTAATATCCGTCTTACCCGATTTCCTCGGCCGCTGCCGACGTAGCCACCATAACAGTACCAAGGCGTCACGCGTAGCCGCGGGCACCGATAGCTGACCCAACTGATCGTGCAGCCGATCCAAGAACGTGAACGACTCCGCGCCTCTGAAGGAGCCCACGGACCTTGGACCATTCCGAGCCTGGCAGCCGGGGCAAAGCCCACGCGACTTGCGCTGCGCCCAGGCCCGATCGTTGAGTTGACCGTCGGCACGAAAGACATCCGGAGGCTGGCTCGACCCGCTTCCAAGCCGCTTCCCTCTTTTCATACAGTTGGAAAGCCAGCGTCGCCTTCTTCCACGCTTTGTTGACCGGGTGCGTCAACCCGCACGCACTACGGCCCAGCCATTGGGCTCGCTTGAGGGCTCGGCTCGCTTTCTCAGCCCGTTCCCAGAGCCGCTCCACTCGGCTCCAGAGGACGCTCAAGACCCGGTGGGCTTCCTTCTTGGTGTGGAAGACGTCCAACCCCTTCACCAGAGCAGCTTGGTCGATCTCGCGTTGGTGCTGTTGCATCTGGGCGATTCCCGACTGCAGTCCCGTGCCCGCGTCGCACGTCACGTAACGCAACGAGGTCCAAGGCTGCAATTCTCCAAACCAAGTCGAACCTTTGTAATTGGCCGCCTTTTTTCCCAGAAACCACACCATGCTTTGGGGATCAATCCCTACCAGGACCGGTCGGCGGTGGAAAAAGATTTCATCGAGACAGCCGACCAGTACCAACACCCGGCAACCGCGATCCAGTCCCTTGAGGACCGCACCGGCGGCTTTTCCAGCGGCTTGGGCCCAGCGATGAATCGTCGAGCGACTGGGACACGCCGTGGCCCCCAGGAGAAATGCCAATAAGTCGTGGATTTGGCTGTGGCTGAGCCCCATGCCCATGCCCTTGGCGGCGAACATCTGTTGCTTGGCCGCAGGAAGCTCGATGGTCTGAGATAACCAGTCCCACAGTTGGGCAATTTCCTGGCGGAAAGCCAAGTTCTCCCTGGTCAGCTCCTCGTGTGTCGGCCCGCCGCCGTGTTCGACTCCGACGGCCGCTTCCACCTTTTGAGCATGTTCGTAGACGGTCTGCCGACTGCCAGTCGACCTGCTGGGCTTGGGTCGTGACCGAGCCGCGGGCTCCATGGAAGCGCGCGGCTGCATTGGCGATCCAAACGCGGAAGGGTATCTTGCGCATGGGGTGGGTCCTTTTGTGTATGGATCTGGTTGACAACCACACACATGAGGCCCATCCCCTCAAACATCAAGGAGTAAGTGGCAAAATCTTGCCAAGTGTCACCTTGAAAATGGCCCATTTCGGCAGTTTTTGGGACGATGCCAATCGGAAGTTCGAAATATCGTTCTAACTCGATGTGGGGCATCGGCTTCCACTTGGGCGCCTGAGTAACCGGCACAGTTTAACGTTCTTACGTATATTCAACCCTCGAAACGAGTTGCAATTGGGCGCCTGAGTAACCGGCACAGTTTAACAGTCTTACGTATACTAAGTACCGCTCCCCGCAAATAAGGAACGGAAATCCTACGCGGCGTTCGCCACGGGATTGACGTCCTCGATCTGACATTTCGCCATGACTTTCGTCACCGACTTCGAGGTCCAGTTGAACGGATGAGCGATTTGATTCCACTCGTTGATGAAGGACATCAGCCGCTCGGCCAACTTCTCCTTGTTGGCGAAGTCGACGATTCGCAGTCGTTTGCGTCGAACGATGCTGAACCACTGCTCCACCTGGTTCATCCAAGAGCAATGAACCGGCGGATGATGAAACACAAATCGCGGATGCTTCGCCAGCCACGCCTGGACCTGCTTGCCCTTGTGCATCCGCAGGTTGTCCAGGACGATGTGAATCGTCGTTATCGACTCCGAGATCTCGCCGTCGAGTTGCTCCAGAAATGCGATGAATTCCGATTGCCGCTTCCGCGAGGCCGTGCTGCCATAGACTTTTCCCGTGCGGGTGTCGAAGGCCGCGAACAGATTCAACGCCCCACAACGGCCGTATTCGTGTTCGACTCGGGTCGGTCGGTCCTCGACGGTTGGCAACGTCTTGGACTTCCGCGGCCGCGGTTGCAGGCTGGTCATCTCGTCGGCACAGAGGACGACCTCGTCAGGACGCAACGGTCGTGTGTAGAGATCGCAGATCTCCTGGACCTGGGTAGCGAATGCCGCGTCCCGTGGCACTTTGGGCGAGAGCCACATCTTCTGCCGCCAGGGTTTGAGGCGGTGACTCAGGAGGATACGACGGACGGTCTCCGCCGAGATGCTCGGTACCACGGCGTCTCGCACCAACTGCCGCGCGATCTCGGTACAATCCCACTGCGACAGGGATCGCCCCAACTCATCAGGCCGTTCGCAAGCGATCTTGACCACGTACATCGCGACTTCGGGGGGAAAAGACCGGCTTGCGGCCGCGTCCGGGGCGATCGTGCAAGCCGGCCATGCGACTCTGGAGGAATCGCTGAACCCACTTGCGGACATGCTTGTCGGTCAGACCGACAAGGCGGGCAACGACGACAAACGGGGTCCCTTCGGCGACTTCGAGAATGGCCCGACATCGCCGGGCCAAGCCCAGGGAGGTCGAGGGACAGCGAAGGGACTTCAGAAGTTGATCGCGTTCCTCTGGTGTTAAGACCACACGCAATGAAGACTTGCGGCCTCTCATGGGTGACCTCCTTGCGGTGCTATCCTTCGAAACAAAGTTCCGATTCATCACTGCGAGGAAAATTCTAGCGAATTTCATTCCTTATTTGTGGGGAGCGGTACTA
This sequence comes from uncultured Planctomycetota bacterium, assembly GCA_963818265.1. Classification (GTDB taxonomy): domain Bacteria; phylum Planctomycetota; class Planctomycetia; order Isosphaerales; family Isosphaeraceae; genus CAWFRS01. The sequence continues at coordinate 678,293 of CAWFRS010000003.1, forward strand.
AGCCCTCGAAACGAGTTATGATTGGGCGCCTGAGTAACCAGTACAGCTTAACAGTCTTACGTATACTGAACCCTCGAAACGAGTTATGATTTGGCGCCTGAGTAACCGGCACAGCTTAACATTCTAGCGTATATTGAAATCCGAAAATGGGTTACGCGCAGGCACTGAATTATCCGCACAAACCAGCGCGTGGCGGAGTGTGACCACCGGGCCACTTCGCGGGAGCAACAGACTCGTCGCGGGTGCCGGCTTGGCTGCGTGTTTCCGCTAAACAGATCTCGGGCCGATCGATGCGATTGGAAAAAATGCGGCAAGTCGACTATCGGTCAATGAACGTGAACTTCCGGTCGATGGCCTCGTGTGGTCTGCCGTCGAGCTCGGCGTATGGGTAGATGAAGAAGTTCAGGGGCGGCCCTTTCTGAGCGGGGTTCAGGTTCAGGTGTCGGCCACGGCTGAATTCCAGGCGATCTTCATCGTGGTGTCCGAAGAAGTAAGCCCGCTTGCTCGGATCCTTGGCGGCCTCGCTGGCGTCGACCGGGATCCAGCCGCGGCCGCGGGCGTAAAGCTCGGCCCAGCAATGGTAACCAGGGATCTCGCCCGTGCCCCGTTCTTGCGGCAGCGGTAGGCCCACGGCGAAGCGAGCCGGGATACCAACCGAGCGAGCCATGCCGATGACGAGGGCGTGGAAGTCGGTGCAGTTGCCCCGCCTGGCGTCGCAGGCGAAGACGGCGTCTCCGCGACCCCAGCCGGTGCCACTCTTGTCGTACTTCATCATGCCCACGACTTTCTCGTAGATCGCCCTGGCTTTCGCGGCGTCATTGTCCAGACCCAGGATCGCCTCCAGGGCCAGCGACCGCACCGGACCGTCGAGTGGGACCAGCCGCTCCGGCCGCAGATACTCGGCCCGCGCTTCGTCGCTCAGAACCTCCCCGTCCCCGACGTTCTCCAGGCGAGTCGCCTCGACGACGAGCGTGACGGTCAATGAGGCCGTGGGCCGATCGACACGGACGTTCAGGCCCTGGTTGCCGAACCGGGACTCCCGTCCGATCGTGACTCGATTCGGAGCGTCGATCATGATCTTGTGGACAGTCTGGTTCCTGTCGGATTGAGGTAGTGGGAGCCAGAGGTCGAGCGATTTCGTTCCTTCGGAGATGTTCCGAACGGTGGCCTGGTACGTCAGTTCAAAAGTTCTGGACCGGAGTTTCCCTTCCGAGGCGAGTAGAGAATCCGGTCCGAGCACGAGCAGAGCCAGGCCGAGCCAGCAAATCCCGCCATTCATCGTTTGCCATCGCTCCTATCGCTCGAGTGAAGAGTCCAGGCATGCTCAAACCCCGATAAATGAACCGCCTCGTCAGCGGCCGTTTGGATCACGACCTCGAACTCCTCCGCGCAACCAGGTCATGATGAAAACGGGTTAGCGGCCTGCGAGCGTGCCTCCAGGACGATTGTATCATGAGTCGACTTCGATTCGTTACTGGCAATCGGTTACCAGACCTCGAGCTTGGGATGATTCTATTTCTCTCCTTGCCGCTGCTCAAAGTCTTTGATCCACGCCTGGGCTTTGGCCAAATCGTCTTGTCGCACACGGACCTTGGGTCCATATCCCCATAACTGGGGCTGAAATCCGCCCATGAGCATGTTGACGTCGGTCTCGTCGGCCACGGCCGGGATCCCTTGTTCCATCAACCGGTCGGCGATGAACTTCGCCTCGACCGTGTTCCTGGCCATGTAGCATGCGATCAGATCCGGTAGGGGCGTTCCCGCGAAGTCGGCGAGAGGATCGTCGAGCGGCGTTTCCTTGGGAAACTCGTCGTCCGCGATCGGCTCGGCTTCATCGGCGGTGACGAAATCCGGGTCTTCAATGCCATCGACGGTTGTCCCGCACGCCCAGCAGACCTCGAATGAATCATCCACTTTTGAATGGCACTTCGGACATGACCACATATCATGAGCCCTCATTGAACGGAGGTGAGGCCGGAGGCGATATCCGATGATAAGAAAAGTCTTATCACTCCGCACGCCCATCGCAAGAAGTTTTCGCGGTTCGCGGAATGGCGATCGATACCGTCGCTCGGGTCAGCAACGGGGCTTCGTGGCGCCCGTTCTCGCGATCTGTCGTTCCCGTAGGTGCCGTGCGCCGGAACCCGACGATCACGCCGGGGCCGTATCGAGTCAATGCCGATCGTGCGGCAGAGAGATCGTTCCACCGGTTCACGACCGTATCGAAATCGAAGCGGTGAAAGTTTTCATCAATGAACGCCTTCATGACATTCTGACTCACCAGGTGCCAGGGCGGGTGGCCAAGCGTGAAGATGTTTCAAATGTTATGACCGCATCTGCATGTCGAGGTAGGCTGCGTGGATCAAGACAGCCAGAGATGAAGAATCGATCTCGAAGCCGGGCTTCAGCTTCACGTGGCGCATTCGCTTGCCAGTTCCTTGCAATAACCTCGCAATAACCTCGCTGGATCACTCAGAACGGCACCGTTGAAGAAGCCAACGTTGACATGTGACGTAAAGGTGTTGACATACCCAAATGGCGCGTCGTGCACACACGCGACCGGACAGCCGTCGTGCATCAGCTCTCGGACGTCGTCGCCGAGCGCGCGCATCTGCGTGAACCACTCGCGTGCAATCGAACGCAAGTCGTCCGGAGGTGAATTGAGCCAGACGTCGATGGCGGGGTCGCGCTTGAGGCCCCCTGAAAGCCGCAGTAGTGCATCCATGACGACGCTCCAAAGGCCGTGCAAATCCCGAGTCCATGCCCCTTCATTGGCACGCGGCCGTTTCGTTTGAGTCGTTCAAGAACAACGGCTTTGCCGCCTGATTTTCGGAACACTTTCGCTACCAACAATTGACTCGCTGCGGCGCGGCTCCGCCGGCGTGCTCCCGATGAACCCGGCGGCACGAATCAACGGTCCCGTACCGGTATTAGGGAATGATACAGAACACGCGCACGGCCTAACAATCCCCAAAGCCTCAAGTTCATAATATCATTCGACACGGGCGTCGAGTGTCTTTCGGGGTTTCTTCAGGACGACATTGCCCGGTCATCAGCAAACTTTTCCATTCAGCGGTGCGCCGGTCTTCGCCTCTTCGGCACGAAGGGAGCATCGCGCGGAGCCAGGCGTAAGACAGTTCTATTACTTGGCTCGCGCACGCGCCGCGGCGGCTGCCAGCTTCCTGCGTTCGCTCAGTATGCGCTCCACCCGGCGGACCCGGTCCTCGTGCAACGGGCGATACTCGGGCCAGCGCTCCGCCAGGCGGTCAGCCACCTGCGCCGCCGTGCGTAGCGCAGACTTCGGCTTGCTCAAGTTGCCGCGCACTCCAGTTCGCCTTGGCGACTTGAATCCAGGCCTCGCTCAGGCGGGCGCGGTAGATGGGTTCGTCAGGATACTCGCGTACCAGGCGCTCGGACGTCCGCAGGCAGCACTCGACGACACGCAGTGCCTCGTCGGCGATTCCGGCCTGTCGCATCCCCGGGGCGAGGTAGGCTCCCATTCCGACCGCCATCGCGAGGGATCGCGGATTGGCCGACTCCGATTCACAAAATCGCTCGAGGCCATCTGCCGCCTGCCGGGCCGAATGCCGCGCGGCCGACGGCTCGCCGCACCGGATTTCGCCGCGGCGAGCCCGGCCTGGCCCCGGAACGCTTGCAGCCGCGCGGCCGCGTCGTCCGGGTGCCGGTCAGCAAGGTCGGCGAGCACCGTAGCCGCCCGCCGGGCGGCTTGCAGCGCGAGGGCGTGCTGGCCCGCCTGGATATAGCTGTCGGCGAGCATCCAGCAAACCCGCTCGAGCGCCCGCGTGCACTCGCGGTCGGCCGGGTCGCGAAGCCGCTGCGCCTCCAGCAACCGGGCCGCTTGCGTGCACAGCCGGGCGGTCTCCTCTGGGGGTGCGGCCGCCGGGTCCCGGCTGGCCAGCTCGCGGCTGCACATCGCCAGATGGTACACCGCGCTGCCGCTGTCGGGCATCTCGTCGATCACCCGCCGCCCCAGCTCGTAGCCGCGCCGCCAGTAGCGGATGGCACCGACCGGGTTGCCGGCATGTTCGTGCCTCAGACCCATCTCCCACAGGTTCGACAGCAATTCGAGCCGCAGCTCAGGAGTGCCGCCTCCCGTGCCCATGGCTTGCTCCAGCCGGGAGCAGTTTTCCTGATACATCCGCTGCCGCTCGCGCTCAGAACCCTGCTCAAACATTCGGTCGGCCAGCTCACGGCGGGCGGAGCACGCGGCCAGCAGGGCCGTCGTGGACAGGGCGCCATCGCCGCCGAGCGTGTCCCACAAAGCGAGAGCATTTTGCAAGGATGACGAGGCTTCGGCATTGCGCCCAGGCGCCCGTAAACGAAGCCCAGGGTCGAAAGCACGCGAGCCAGCCGATCGCGGCAGTCGGCGTCGGGCGCCACGGCATTAATCTCCTGCCATAGCGTGCGAGCCGTCTCGCCGGCCTTTCGCGCCTCACCGAGCCGGCCGTCGCGGGCGTCAAGCGCGGCTAACCCGGTGCAGACCTCGGCCAGGACGCGCTGCAAGGCGCGGTCGTCAGGGCGGCCCAGGGCGAGCCCCTCACAAAACGCCCGCGCCTTGGACAGGGCTTCGTGCTGTTCACGCCGGGCGGTGGGGTTGTTCAATTGCAGGTCGTGAGTCACCGCCACGTACTCGCCGAGCAGTCGGCGGCATGTCAGGTAATGAGCGTCCGACTCGCGGCGGGCGATCTGCTCGTCGCGCAGATGGCGTTCGGCGTTCCGCCACAAGGTCAGGGAAACCGCCAGGCCGGCCGTCACGGCCACGGCCAGGATCGCGGCCAGCGTGGCCGGTAGCGGATTGCGCCGAGCCCACCGCCGCAGCCGTTCCGGCCGCGACACCGGGCGCGCCGCGACTGGCCGGCCTTCGCAAAAGCAACGCAGGTCGTCGGCCAGCCCTTCGGCCGTGGCATAGCGGCGGGCCGCTTCTTTTTCCAGGGATTTCAGACAGATGGTTTCAAGGTCCGGCGGCACGTCCGCGCGGAGCTGGTGCAGGGGGACCGGCTCGCGACTCCGCGCCAGCTCGAGCGTTTCAAACACCGTGGGAGCCTGGAACGGCGGCCGGCCGGTCAGGCACTCGTAGAGGATCGCCCCCAGGGAGTAAACGTCCGACGCGGGACCGGCCGCGCCATCGAGCTGTTCCGGGGCCACATAGGCCGGCGTGCCCAGGACAGCCGCGGAACGGACTGGCTCGGCCGTGTCACTCGCCAGCAACTTGGCCAGTCCGAAATCGGTGATCTTGGGCACGACATATTCACCACGGAGGCACACCAAAGGCGCGACAAAGCGCTCAGGCCAAGAGTTCGGTCCGAAGGGCAGGGGCCTGCTGATTTTCCTCTCCGAGTTTTCGATGCCATCGTGGTGAACAGGGTGAAACAGGATATTGGCCGGTTTGAGGTCGCGGTGAATGATCCCGGCCCTGTGGGCGGCGGCGACGGCGCGCGCCACGGCCTCTATCAGGGCCGCCGCCTGGCGCAGCTCGATCGGGGCTCCGGCCAGCCTGGCCGCCAGGCTGCCGCCGCCGCAGATTTCCAGCGAGAAATACGGCCGCCCATCGTGTTCTCCAACCTCGTAGACCTGGACGATCCCGGGGTGCCGCAGCCGCGCCAGGGCCTCGGATTCGTCGCCAAAGCGTCGCCGCGCGTCAGCGGGCAGCCCGGTTTGGAGCATCTTCAAAGCGACGATCCGGTTGGGCCGCAACTGTCGGGCCTGGTAAACGACCGCCATGCCACCATGGCCCAGCTCGCCCTGCACCTCATAGCCGGGCACCGTGGGCAGGGTACTCCTGGAAGCGGCATCTTCGGTCCGCGGCGCGGTCCACGGGGGCACGTCGGGCGCCGGTTCCGTCCGCCGTCGTAACGCGTCCCGGCAGTCGGGGCATTGCCAGAGATGAGCGTCGGCCTCGAGCAGCTCATCATCGGACAAGGTCGCATCCAGGAGTCGGTGAATCTGCTCGTCGCACAGATGCGTGATCATGGAGGAGCACCGCTTCCGGCGCAGGGGAGAGACCCAGCCTGCCCTTCCTCTTCCAGCAGCCGGCGAACCCGGTCGCGGGCCTTGTACACGCCCGAGAGCGTCAGCCCGAGGTCGCGGGCCACGTCGCGGACCTCATGGCCCTGGAGATACGTCCGCGCAAAGGCTTCCCAGGTGTGGCCTTGCACGCGGCCCTGCACGCGGGCACAGACCCGCTCGGCGCGCTCGCAGTCGGCCCGGAACTCCTCGTCGAGTTCGTCGGCCAGTTCGTCGACACTGGCGGGGTCGGGCCAGCCGTGCAAGAGATCGCTGGCCGGCTGGCCAAGGTGCTGCCGGCGGGCAAAATCAACAACCTCGTTGCTGACCACCCGGCGCAGCCAGCCGCGGAAGGTGTCGGGGGCGTGCCGCTTGTACACCCCGCGGGCCAGCCCGACCACCAGCTTGTGCAGCACGCGCGAAGCGATCTCCTCGGCATCGTCCGCCTGGAGCCGCCGGCACCAGCGGAGAATGCGCGGCCTGTAGCGTACGACGAAAATGCGCCACGCCTCTTCATTGCCGCCGACGGCCAGATAAGGCAACAACTGCGTGGTCGCCAGTTCAGTAGGGTCGGGGGCTTCACTCATGGATTGGCCGCTTTCGCAACTCCGCGACTTGAACTCAGCGCACTGCCAGAATAGCACACCGTTTGACGGCGCGTCCAACGGTTTCGTTCTATCAGTAGTGGACCCGTATGTCCGCTGCAAAGCCGCGGCCTGGCGCCTGGCCGACGTCATTAGCTGGGCGACCAAGGGTCAAAGTTCCGCACGTCGCCCGGTTACGCGTCGCCAAGCCCGATCACCTGCTCTCGCGGGGCGTTTCAACGATGAACCAGCACCTGGTGTCTCGACTCGGGCTCGCATTCGCGGTCATGGCGACGTCCGCATACGGCGACGACGACTCGGCCCGGTCCGCCTATGCGACGATGGCCCAGGTCCTGGCCTCGCCCGTGTCACTGACGTTCGAGGCGGCCCGCCGCCCTGTCCACGCGGATACCGAGGTGATCCGCCGCATGGAAGTCGCCCGGCTCGCCCTCCAGCGTTTGAGATCGCTTCCCCCGGAGCTGGCACCGATCCATGCCGACTTACTCGAGCGCCTCGACGACTGTCATCGCTCGATGGAGCGCCTGCGGGAGCTGGACGATACCCTGCCCGACTTTGAAGGTCTGGCCTCCACGACCCTCAAGAACAGCCCCTCGCTGGTCAAAGCGGCCGAAAATCTCAACAAGAACGACCATGACAGGCAAGCTCTAACCAACAGCGACACGCAAGCTCTCAGGGAGGTGGGAATCAAAGTCGCCCTTGAAGTGGTTAACCTCGCGATCACCTCCTACCAGACAGCTTCCGAACGCGAGACGTACCGGAAGACATACGCAGAGACCCGCCGCGCGGCCCGTGATGGCCTCGCCGCGATGGCCGTCCAGCACCAGGACATCACCGGCAACAAGAAAATCGGGCCCGACGCCTTCCCCGTCATGTTTAACGGATCGTGGAACAATACGTTTACCGGAGACGTTTTCTACTGCTGCAACAAGACCGGCGCGGACCTGACAAATTGCACGCTCGTGGTCAGGCTCAACGGCTATAACGCCCGGTCCGACCAGAAGGAGAGTGATTCGCACCTGCATTACGTGACGAACTGGCCGGCCGGAGCCTGGGTGTATGCGACCTACCCGTCGAAGTGCCACGGCGGAATCGCCGCCGACCAGTCGGCAGATTCCGTGGAGTCGGTCCACGTCACAGTGATGGCCGACCAGTGCCGGGGCGAGGTCAATTACACCTACATGGGGGCTGACTACGACAACGACGTCAAGCGTTACTTCGAGACCATCCTCAAGCCCACCTTCACGGGTCACTGGCTCAGTTACGCCAATCACGCATTCTACAACAACGGCTACGAGCTTTCCTTCACGGGGAAAATGTCCTCCTTCCCGGTCAACGCGATTTCGGTGAGGGCAAAGCAGGAGGACAAGCAACAGGCCCTGAAATGGCGGATTGCCGCCCGCACCATCACGGCCGGCGCCAGGATGTGGCTCTCGGACGAGCGCTTCAATGGCCTGGACGATCCCAGCGTGATCGTTGAATTCGAGTTCCCGAGATCGTCGTATCAATTTACCTGGTATCCAGCATGGGACTTCATCGTCCCGAAGTGAGCAACAACGTGCGCCGCACCTATCATCCATCCTGAGGGGGAGACCTTATCCTCCGTTGACAAGCGAGCCCGACCATGAGTCCACCCAATCGCGATCCTGATCAAAGTGCCTGGAAGTCCCCATTCGAGGAGATTCTTGAACGAGGCATGGCCGCCCCCGCCCACGACCTGGGCGCCAGCGAGGCCTGTCCGGATCCGACCTTTGGAACGCCCGGCCAGGACACCACCTTCTGGGAGGGCAAGCAGCAGCTTTCCGACGATTGCGCGATCAAGTGTCAGCAATTCATCCTCGAGCAATTCAAGGGACAAGCCATCAGTGAGGGTGAACTCGTCCGCGAGGCCATGGACAACGGCTGGTATTCGCCGGGCCATGGAACCCCGTTGCCCCACGTGGGCAACCTCCTGGAGCTGCACGATATCCCCGTGACCCACTACGAGCACGCGGATCAGTTTCATCTCGCCATGGAGCTGGCCCAGGGGCACAAGGTGATCGTGGGGGTCGAGTCGGAGGCCCTGTGGCATCAGAACCCGATTCTCGACGCCTTGCGCGACCTGGCCGGGTTCCAGGGGACCGCCGACCACGCCGTCGTCGTGTCCGGCATCGATACGACCGATCCGCGGCACGTCGTCGTTCAGGTCAGTGATCCGGGTGCACCGGACAGGCGCTGGCGAGCTATCCCATGGAGCAGTTCCTCGAAGCCTGGCACGGCAGCGATTTCTTCATGGTCGCCACCCAGGATCCCGCGCCGGCCCATCTGCCGGAGATGGCTAACTTCGATTACTCCGTGGGTCACATCGCAGACGTCGCGGGCCTGCCATACGACCAGTTCCTCGGGTTCGAAAATCATCCCCACGAGTACGAGGAGGCCGTTCACCACCTTGCCGAGACCCATCACGGTGCGGACGGGCCACAGCACTCCCTTCATGACCACACGCTCCCCGAACACCACGGAGAGCACGTCGGACATCATGACGCCGCGGACGGTCTCCACGACACAAGCATGGACTCGCATCACCACGACACGAGCCTGGGCCACCACGACGCGACCGATCAAGTGCTCGACGGCCACTGGCATCACGACATGGGCTGACGCCGTTTTTTCGAAGGAAGTCAATCATGCTTCAGGTCAACACGGCGCTGGATCGCGCCGATGCGGTTCGCAAGAAGACCCTGGCGGTCGCGAGCTCTCTCGCGGAGACAGCCGCGGCCTTCGGGCTGGCAGACCCAGGCGACACTCTCGAACAGTACACGAAGAAGTTGGCGGCCAACACGTACGAGGTGCTCGTCGTCGGTGAGGCGAAACGCGGCAAGAGCACGTTTGTCAATGCCCTGATCGGTCGAGACCTCTTGCCGACCGACGTGGATATTGCCACGAGCCAGGTATTCCGGATCTGTCCCGCGGAGCGCGAAGGTTATTGTCTTCGTTTCGAAGACGATTCGCGGCAGGAGATCGGCGCCGCGGACCTGGCTCTCTACGGCTCGCAGGTCGTCGCGGACGCGGACGGGGTGCCGCGGCTCGACCAGATCATCCGCTGGATCGAGGTGGATGTGCCAGCGCGGTTCCTGCCGGCCAACGTGCGCGTCCTCGATACGCCGGGCCTCGGGGCCCTCTATGCCGCTCACGCTCAGATCACCCACCGGTTCGTGCCGCATGCCGACGCCGTCATCTTCGTGCTCGATTCCCAGGCTCCCATCGGCGAGCCGGAGATTCAGATCGTGACCGCGCTCCTGGAGGTGACGCGCAGCATTTTCTTCATCCAGACGAAGATCGACCTGTTCCGCCGGGAAATCTGGCAGGAGATTCAGAAGCGGAATGAAGAGATCTTGAAGCTGCGGTTCGGCGACCGGCTCTCCGACCCGCGGGTCTGGCCAATTTCCAGCATCAACCTGCGCAAGGCCGCGCAGACCGGCGATGACGACTATTTGATGGTCAGCCGGCACAACGAGCTGGCCGCCGCTCTGCAAGCATTCCTGTTTCGCGTGGCCGGTTGGAGCCGGTCCGCGGAGGCCGTCGTACTGGCCGGGCACTACCAGGCACTGTGCCGCCAGACCCTGGCGGCGCGGCTTGGTGCATTGACGGAGGAATCGAAGCAGAAACGGGCGGAATTTCAGCGCCGAGCCATGGAACGCCGCAAGCAGTTCGAGGCCGATTGGGGCGAGCGCGGCAAAAGCGCCGCGAGTTGCTGGAAAGTATCCGCACCTATGCCGATCTCGGCAAAAAGACGATCCGGAACGCCCTGGAGCCGGGGGGCGTTCTCGAAAGGCATTTTCGCTCTCGTATCAACGATCTCACTGCGAATGCCACCAGCTATGATCTGCTCCGGTCCGGTCTGCCAGAAGGCCTGCGCGGAACCGGTGGCCAGGATCCGATCACCGAGTTGGGACAGTGGCACCGGGTTCTTCCTCAAGAGGTTGAAGCCTCTGCCTTCACTGTCTGGGAAGACGTGCGCAAGGCGACTGAATCGAAATGTACCGAAGTGCTGTCCCCATTCGCGCTGGCAGCCGAAGGCGTGATGCAAAACCCGGTCGCGGAATCAATCGCACCGAATCCGTGGGAGGCCACCAGTCCGCATGGTCAACAGGCAGCGCCAGAGGCCCTGTTCATGACCAGTGCCCGTTTTGGGTCGTTGCTCATAGGAACCTCTGGGGCCGCCAATCTGCTGGCGCCGGTTCTGGCGACCGTGATCGGCGTGACGGCCGCGCCTTTCTTTCTGGGTACGCTCGCGATCGCGGCTGCCGGTATCACGACGGTTCTCGCGGACAAACGTGCCCAGCTCAAAAACACCAAGGCGGAGCTCTTGCAGTCACTCGGCGCGATTCTTCAACGACTCAGGAACCAGTTGCTGACTGAGGTCGACCTGAAGGGTGGCCGGTCGAGCCGCGTCGACGAGTGCTTCAGCTCTCTGGAACGCAGCCTGGGCGAGCTGATCGCCAAGCTGGCCGCCGAGAAGCTGGCAGAGGCCCAGGGGGAAATCGACCGGCTCGGGGAACAGACCACGCTCGACGATCAAGCGCGACAGCAGAAGGCCGAGAAAACACGGCGCGACCTGGCCGACTGGGACGGGATCGGAACGCGTCTCCAGGAAATCCGCAACGAGCTAGACGCCCTGGAACGCGGGCAGCAGGCAGCAGCGAGCAATCAGGCAGCAGGGCAACATTCGGGCAGGCGGGTACAACAGCTATGAACGAACCATTCATCGGCATTGACTTTGGAACATGCAACAGCAGCGCTGCCTGGTTCAACCCCGGGACCGGCCAGGCCGAGTCGTTGCTCAACGCCGAGGGCGATAGCAAGACTCCGTCGGTCGTTTTTTTCGGCGCCAACAATGAAATCGTGGTCGGCCGATACGCCGAGGAGCGCCTGGAAGATCCCGAGCAGCGCAAGCGCGTGCTCAGCGCGGTGAAGCGGAACCTGACCAAGAAGATTGCGCGCGTCGTCGACGGTCGCTCGATCACGCCGCTGGAAGCCGCCGCGCTGATCCTGGGGAAAATCAAGTGGGATGCCGAAAAACTCCACTTCCATCGTCCCGTGACGCGGGCGGTCATCACCTGTCCGGCCGTCTTCGATGAGGTGGAAAAGGACCAGTTGCGCGACGCGGCGAGCCGGGCCGGATTCTTCGAAGTGGCCCTTCTGGAGGAGCCCGTGGCGGCCGCGGATGCCTACACCAGAAATGGCATCACGGTGGGTCGGCATGTGCTCGTCTATGACCTGGGCGGCGGCACCTTCGACCTGGCCTTGCTGGCGCGTGAGCAAGGGGAAGACGAGTTCCGCCTGGCCATGGAACCGCGCGGCAAGCGGATCGGCGGCGAAGATTTCGATCGGGCCATCTACGATTACTTCGACAACGCCCTCCACGAGAAAACGCAGCAGGTCATCTGCCCCGACGGAGTGGATCTCGACCTCTTGCGGCGGTGCCGCGGTCTCAAGGAAAGCCTCAGCGCCAGCGAGCAACCGCCCCCGGTGAACTGGCGCGGTCATGGGAAAAAGCTGACGCTGCCGCTGTCTCGAACCCGATTCGAGGGTCTGGTCGCGAAGTACGTCGAGCTGACGGTGCGGCTGACCCAGGCCATCCAGGATGATGCCGCGGCCGCCGGTTACCCGCTGGAATCGGTCATCCTGATCGGCGGGGCATCGCGGACCCCGCTGATCGTCCGGCGCCTGGAGGAGACCATCCAGGTCGAGCCCCGCAAGTGGCAGAAACAGGACGTGGCGGTCGCCCTCGGTGCCGCTTACCACGCGCAGCGACTCTGGGGAGAACAACCACAGCCGTCGAAGCCGGCACAGAAAAAATCGGATCGCCCCAAGGACAACGGCGTTCAAGCCGGCGTCTACGACGTCCTGCCCCCCGTCAAGCCCGCGGAAAAAATCTTCGTCGCCGACGAGCCGCCCCCGAAACCACAGAAGAAGAAGACCACCGACTACAGCGCCGACGCCGACGAGCCGGACACGACCGGGATGATTCAACCTTCCGGCCACCCCAGAAGTCCGATGTTGATGGCGGTCTTCAGCGTCCTCCTTGTTGGGCTGGGCCAGATGCTTTTGGGACAAGTCGCCAAGGGCGTGGTGATGCTGGTTGGCGCCCTGGTCGTCGGGCTGTGCACCGGGGGCCTGCTTATCTTACTTGTGTGGGCCCTGAGCGCTTACGACGCCTATGCGATCGCCGTGAAGCTCAGAGATGGCAGGGCCGTCCGCAAGTGGGAATTCTTTTAACGCGGATTTCAACTTCGGCGAATCTCGGGAATAGATGGGTTTTCGGCGGATCATTTCAAGCAAAAGCTTCGAAGAGAGAAGTCCGCGGCGCGACCAGTTCCCATGGCGAGGATTGATGTTACATCGGACGGGACCTTTGCTGTGAGCGAAGACTTTGAGCTGGAAGACTCGGATGAATTCTTGATGGAGTTTGATTTCGAGGAGGAGAAGAAGGCCGAGACAACCTCCGTGGCCGGACCAGACGTTGATCCGATCGCACTCTTTCTTGCCGACCTGGACCTCGGGGAGGAGTCCGGACCAACTACCGTCGCCAAGCCTGAGGCCACAGCGGACGAAATCTCTCTTTACCTCCTTCCTGACGTTGTCGACGTCGGCCCGGCCATGAAGAAAGAGGCGAGATCCGAAAAACGGGTCGAGCCCGTCGCAAGGGACCGAACCGCACAGCCGCCGCGAGAGCTCCGAAGCGTCAGCGATAACTCACAGACGCAGGTCAGCAACGGGTCGCAGTCAAAAGCCAGCGGGTCGGCGACCAAACGAGGGACGCAACCTTTCATCGGCATCGACTTCGGAACGTGCAACAGCAGCGCTGCCTTCTTCAACCCCAGGACCGGCCAGGCCGAGTCGTTGCTCAACGCCGAGGGCGATCACAAGACCCCCTCGGTCGTTTATTTCGGACCCAACAATGTGACCGTGGTCGGCCGAATGCGCCGAAGAGCAACTGGAGAGTCCCGAGGGACGCAAGCGGGTGCTCAGCTCAGTGAAGCCAGACCTCGCCAAGCCGCTCAAGTGGCGCAAGGGCGATCGGCTGGTCACACCGCTGGTCGCCGCCGCCGAGATCCTGGGAAAGATCAAGCGGGATGCCGAGAAGCGCCAGTTCCACGAGCCGGTGACGCGCACGGTCATCACGTGCCCCGCCACCTTTGACGAGTTACAGAAGGACAAGCTGGGCGAGGCGGCAAGGTTGGCCGGATTTCGCGAGGTGGAGCTGCTCGCAGAGCCGGTCGCCGCCGCGCTGGCCTACGCGAGCGACGGCATGAACGTGGGTCGTCATGTGCTGGTCTATGACCTGGGGGGCGGCACCTTCGACCTGGCCCTGCTCGCCCGCGAGGAAGACGAAGACGGCTTCCGCGTGGCCATGGATCCAGCGGGCGACCGCATCGGCGGCGAGGATTTCGATCGCGCCATCTACGATCACTTCGAGGCCATCATCCGCAAGAAATTCGACCAGCCCATTTCTACCGACGGTCGCGACCTTCACCTGCTGCGCCAGTGCCGCAAGCTCAAGGAGACCCTGACCTCGATCGAGGAGCCGGCCCCGCTCATCTGGCGCTGGCCCCGCAAGGGCCAGCTCGAGCTGAAGCTGACCCGGTCGAGCTTCGAGAGCCTGGTGAACGCCCACGTCGAGCGCACCGTGCGGCTGACCCAAACCGTCCAGGAGTTCGCCGCCAGGGACGGCTACCCGCTTGATTCGGTCATCCTGATCGGCGGGGCGTCGCGCACGCCGTGCATCGTTCAGCGCTTGCACGAGACCCTCAAGATCGAACCGCGCGAGTGGCAAAAGCAGGACGTTGCCGTCGCCCTTGGTGCCGCTTACCACGCCCAGCGACTCTGGGGTGAACGGCTTCAGGCCACACAGGGAAATCCAGTGGCAATCAACCAGGCGCGGACGGCAGCAAAGGCAAAGCTTTCACGACGCAGAACGACAGCAAACCCAGGAGAGAATTGAAGAGTCACGGCGGCAGCGAAACTCAGAGGAGGAACCCAGAAATCAAGCTGAAAAAGAGCGCATCCAGCGCACAATCGACGAGCGGGCGCGGGAACAAAAGCGACAGGAAGAACAACGACAGCGCGAGCTACGCCAAAAAGAAGAGGCCGAACTCAAGCAAAAGCTAGCCGAACAAACCCGAAACCGCGAGCTACGGGAAAAAGAAGAGGCACTCAAGCAAAAGTCGCGGCAAGGAACGGCGGTGACACAGGAACAAAACCGATTGCGAGAAACGATCGCTGAATGGTTCGAGGAAAATGAAATCGGGCCAGGAAAGCTGGCAGCTCGTGCGGTCTTGATATTGATTGGCGGCGCCGGTGCTATCCTGTTATTTGTTGTCTTACTGGCATTCACGGGCCCCTTCGCGGTCCTTCTGATTTACCCGTGTGGATGGATCATCGACAAGGTGGCTGACTTTCTAGGAATCAATCAACTGGTATCAAAGGTTTTCAGTTGATACTAACAAGTGTTCATGTCATGTTTTAGGACAGAATCCGCGAGAGACGGCCATACACACCCGACGGAAGTCATCGTTGAACGGTTTTTCCGGGAATTCGAGCGGTCATGGACAATACACAGAAGAATCGACTGGTCGAAACGCTGGATCAATGCGCCAGGCGGCTGCGGGAGGCCCGACTGCCGGGCGAGGTGGCCACCGGACTGGAGCACCTGGCCGCCCAGGTAGACCAGCCGTGTGTGCTGGCGGTCGTCGGGCGCGTGAAAGCGGGCAAGAGTACCTTCGTCAATGCGCTTCTGGGCGAGACCGTCGCCACGGTCGGAAGCAGGGAGACGACCGCGACGATCAATCACTTCCGTTACGGCAATCCGGCTGATCCCGAGCGTCCGGTACGCTGTCGCCTGCGCAGCGGTGCCGACGAGTACGTCAGCGTCGCATTCCTGGAGAGCTTGCAGGGCACCAACGTCGAGAGCCTGCGCCGCGCCGACAATATCGAGTACCTCGAATACCTGCTCCCCAATCCCTATCTGCGCGACGTGACCCTTGTGGACACTCCCGGCACCGGAGCCGTTGTGGATGACCACCAGAACCGCACGGCGGAGTTCCTGAATCTTCAAAACCAGCTCCGCGACCGCCACGCCCAGGAAACGCAGCGGATCGGCAGCCAGGCGGACGCGGTTATTTACCTGGTCGGTGCGGTGCCGCGAGCCGCCGACCAGGCGTTCCTGGACGACTTCAGCCAGGCGACCGGCGGCGGCTCCCGGGCGATGAACGCCATCGGCGTGATGGCAAAGATTGATCTGCAAGCCGAAATCCTCGCCCGGAGGACGGACCTCGCGGCCAAGATGTCCGACCAGCTCAAGGACAGCCTGAGCACCGTCGTACCCGTCTCCGCTGGCATTTACCGGACGCTCCATCGGCTCCGAGCCGATCAAAACGCCGAGCTGATTCGCTGGACGACCATGCTCCGCCGCATTCCGGCAAAACGATTGGTGAAGCTTCTCGACGACCACCAGCTTTACCTGGAAGACTACGACGACTGCCCCGTGACCGCCCAGGAACGCGAACAGCTACTGGGCACGATGGACTGGACCGTCTTCACGGCGATAGCCCGGCTGGCGGCGGACAGCGCCCTGAGCGAACAGGCCATCGTGGAGCGGCTGGACGAGCTCGCGGGGTTCGGACCGCTCCAGAAAGTGCTGGAACGCCACTTCTTCCAGCGCGCCCGCTTCTTGCGTTGCTATCGTATCGCCAACGATGCCCGAAAAATCGTGCGCGACATCCGCTACCGGCATCTACCGGAGTTCCGCAAGCGGGACCGCGACGACAAGGTCCAGCGGGACCGGTTCCTCAGTTTCGTTCACTCCGCCAGTGGCGACCCGCTGGTCGCCAAGGAGCTGGCGGATTTCATCTCGCGGCAATGCGGCACGGCCGCACGTGCGGACCGGCTGGAAGCGACCGTGAAGGACGTGGACCGCCAGCTTGCGACCCTCTTCCACGAGATGGAAGAGTACAGTGCCGACTTCGCGGCCTGGGAAGAGGTCGACCAGGGGCGGCAGATGTTTTCCCCGGTCGAAATCGAGGAACTCCGCTCTTTGCTGGGCCTCAACGGTGTCGAGCTGGAAAAGCGGCTGCCGGCCGGTCGAGCCACCGTCGCACACGCCAGCGAACGGCAGCAGGCGTGGAATGACGTCTGCCAGCGTGCCCGACACCCGGTCCGCCGCGCGGTGGCAGAGCGTGCACAAGCCCGCTACGGCCTGATCCTGTACGACTTGACGCAAAGCGCGGACTGAACGCCGCGCCGACGAACCGATCAATCTTCGACGCTCGCGCCGCATCACAACGCGACAAGCCGGCAACTGCCCAGCCAATGCGGTTCGCGTCCGGAATGAGAAATGTACCCCGGCCACGCCTGTGTCCCCGCGCCACGTCTGATTGCTATCACGGAGCAGGACTCACCGCCGTTTTTCAAAGAATCCGCAAATGATGTTCGGACCCGACTCTCCGGCACGAAGGCGCAGGCCATCCTCGAAGGTGTTCAGGTCGACGCAGTTGTAGCCGTGGTGCTTCAAGAGCGCGCACAGCGAATTGGGATCAAAGTGGTGTAAATGTTCGTCAGGGAGTCTCATCCGCCACTGATGGAACCAGTCGTCGCCGAGCTCGCGCCAGCGGCAATAGGGGACGGCGACGGCGAGCGCCGACGTCGTCAAGCGATCGAGAAATGAAAGCTCGGGAAGATGTTCAAGAACGTCAAAGAGAGCGGTAAGGTCCCACGACCGCGATAATGCTGCTTCCCAGTCGATGAAATCACACCGGGGCGGCAGTGGGTAGGGAATCACGTCGCATCCTACGCATCGCGGTACCCCGGCCAGGGCGGCCGCCTCGAGAAACGTCCCGAGCCCATAACCGATTTCCAGTACCGATTCCGGCAGGCGACCGAGCCGACCCACGACCCAGCCGAGTCGCTGGTAGCCCAGCTTGATCGTGCGGTCGTGCAGGCCTTCATAATAAGAAAGATAAGCACGGTCGTAGACCTTGGGCTTCCAGGTCGTCTGGTGGAGCACGCCAAAGTCGTCTAGATGGTAATTTTCTAGCATTCGGGGCTTCCCCTACCGGAAATGCCGACGGCTGTGCAACTCGACTCCGGTTGCAAACTCGCGAACGATTAAAGCGCGGCATGCCCCCGATCACGCCGAATTTCGATAAACACGATCGCCGGCAAGGACCACCTCGATGTATCAGGCATTTCCTCATATCAGCACACCATCGCATGAATCCGCTCAGACGCATCGATCGTCGCCGCGCCGTGATGAGCGTGGCTCCATCAAAATACGAGGCTCGTGACCGAGAGTGCGGGATAACCGCGCGGGATTACGTCTAGTTCCGGCTCGCGGTCATGTCCAGCCTGACTTCGGCCGGGAGAGGGCGCTTTGGACGAATATTCCCGTAGACCAAGGTTGTCGTGGACAACTGCTGATGGTGTTTATGCGGAGTAGCCGGACTGTGAGTTAGTGGGCCACGTACGACGTTTTTTCCATGTTGAATTTTATGATGTCGTGTTGTTCCGACGTGTACCGCTGGAATAAGACTGAACGAGCTCGCGAGAACCTCATCGACACCGCCAACGACTGGGGCGGGCGTCGTTGACGTCGGAGGCGTCACTGAGATCACGGAAGACATGAGCGTCGGCGGCGCATGCGGCGTCGAGACCACGTTCGAAGCGGTAGCCACCGCGGTGACAGACGAGCCGGAAGGTGCGCGTTCCCTGACGAAGCCAGTTGCGATTTCGGAGAGTGACGTACTGCGCACCGCGTTAATGATTTGCACGTCCAGGGCCGATGGGAAACGGCGCTCCCCGGGTGTGAGATAGAGGCTCATAAGGTCGTTGGAAAAGAGGTTCGGAGAGAAATCATCAGCCTGTGGGGTCAACGTGGCAACGACCCCACCGTCTGCGAATACCGCAGCTCCTGAAACCATGCCCACGTGCGCTGCGAAGCCCGGGACTTGTGGATCGATTCCGAGGAGGTGACCAATTTCATGCAGAAGGACCGTTTCCAGGTCGTACATCCCCGCGGCGGGTGAATTGCCAGTCGCCTCGAATGCATCCGGACCAAGCGCAGCGGCGAACTCGGAATTATCTAGAGGCGTGGCATCGACGAACCAACCTAAGCCCGCGGCGTCCGAGCTAAGGATGATTGTGCCGGCCGTGGGCAGTCCATTTGCGTCGAAGGCCGTGATGACTGTATCCCCGAGTTCGCCGCCGGGCAAAGACTCAAACTCGACAGTGATTTGCGGCAAAACTACGGCGGGAAAGGCTGCGGCCCACAGGACCGAGGCATCCGCCGAGACAGACTGCCAAAGTGCGGGTCCTACAGCGGGTGTTGCCCTCGCCGTAGCGTTGAGCTCAGCCCCTAAAAGTGGGATGCCGGCAAAAATCGAACCCTCGGGGTAGTTAACGATGGCATGCGAACCCGCTACTTCACGTGCAGATGCGAAATCATCCGCGTTCATCTGCTCTCTAATCCCGCCCGCCGGTAAGACCTGAAAATTGGTCGGATCGTAAGGATATGGCCCCGAGTGTTCGATGACAACCATCTCCTCGAGTGACGCACTTAAAATTATGTCTGTTGCTGTGACCGCATGGTTAGATAGGCCAACGATCAGGGAGGTTTGCACCCTGTGACCCTCCAAGACTGTCGTCCTCAACTGATAATACGGGCTGCCGGGAACCGATCGCGCGAGCTCATCGCCCAATCTGACTCTTTCGGAAGCAGCAGTCGCAAAGGCCTCCCTCGAGTTGCGGACTATCAGCTCATCATATATAGTGGCTGTCACCTCTGACTTTTCGTCAGTCACCAAATCCCTGCCCAGAACTCTGCCGACTTCAGCATGTACACCGCAGGCTAGACAGTTATGCGCTTCGCCTTGATTCTCCATGTCTCCGAAGCCTGTTGGCACACCTTCCTCAAATGGGATGTTGGCTTGGCCTCTGCCTTGCGACCGTCCCGCAAAAACTTCTTCGATCTCTTCTTCGACCGCAACGCCAGACCCACCGCGCCCCAGCCCACCAATCGCTTCTTCGTCTGCCGCGACAAGACTAACATCTGGCCCAGGCGGAGATGAAGGCCCAACCGCTCGAAAGGAACTGGAGCCGCCTTTGATTCCGGCCAGACCAGCACTCAACCCTTCGCCCATCATTACAGCGGCCTGCCTGTTCGCTGCATCCTGCATCTGTTCGGCCCGCTTGTCAGTGACGTCAACCACTACCGGGACACTTCCCATCTCCGTCTGTTGCCAAATTGTCTTTTCCTGAACCGGCGCACCGTGCATTGGTCCACTAGCTTCCACCGCGTTCCAATCAAATAATGACCCGTCCGCATGACGCAGATATTTTCCTACGACGTTTCCGGGTTGGCTCGCGGACTCGGTCGCCATCCCTGAACTCTCCGAGACAGAGATACCATGTGCATTAAGATATTGCTTCAACGACACCATCGTTAGCGGTCCGGCGCCGATCCTCAGCGCCAGATCCGCGACATCCTGAGGTTTGATCTTCAACGCCGCCGCAATCTGTTGTTGGGCGACACCTTCCTCGGCCGCCGTGGGCGCCGCGGCAGGCGGCTTTGGCGGGCCAATAAATACTGGAGGTCCAATGAAGTTCGGATCACCCTGCACTGCTGGCGTCGCTGGAGCGCGATTGACAGGAACGTCCTCATGACCCGTCGGGTCTGTGTTGGCTAACGGATTAGCGGCAGCATAGAGATATCGGTTCAAGCTAATCGGGCTGACATCGTCGCCAAGGTAATCATCCTGCGAAATGAAGGTTCCCGTCTTTGGGTCGTAATAGCGAGCCGCGAAATAATTCAGGCCGGTATCAGCGTCGAATAGCTGACCCGTGAAGCCTATCTCGCTGGTATCGGCGTCGAACGAACGGGCCATGTTACCCCACGCATCGTACTGGATTCCTTCAGTAACCTGTCCGTCGAGACTGACTAGCTCCGATACACTTCCCAACGCATCGAGGAGGTAAAAATGTTCGTTATTCGTGGCGTCGACGGTGGAAACCAGCGCACGGCCGTAATTGTACTTGAGATCGGTCGCGGCGCTCTCGCCGTCATATTCCAACGCAAGATTGCCACTGTCGTCGTACAGATAGCGAGTCTCGCCAGCGGCGTCTATCATCTTATCGCGCATGCCGCTGTAATCATAATCAAACGTGTCCACACCGCCGCTTCCCGTATTGGACGTCTTTACCAACTGATCCAGTATGTTATAGAAATACGGAACGATGCTTGACGCGGTGGTTTCCAAGGTGCGATCGCCATTCGCGTCGTAACTGAAAGCCATGTTCTTCGAGGAATCCAAGCTATCCGTCACATTCACCAGTTCATTAAGCCGATTATAATTATAGGTCAGATCAACCTGCTGTGATGGACTACTCGGGTCGGTACCGACCTCGCTCACGCGGTTACCTACCACGTCGTATGCATATGACAAGCTGGCGTTGATCCCGTTTTGAATGCTTATGTACTTGACAGAACTCAGTCTGTTTAGCTTGTCGTATGTGTAAACTGTCTCTTGGCTGACGATTTCGGTCGTTGGACTGGTCGCCCAGGCGTGCGATTCAAACTGAGACGACCGATTATCGTCGAAATCGTAGGCATACTGAAAACTCGAAATGAATTGGGGTGATGTGAGTGCTGGGTCTGACGTGATTGGTCCGGTATGATTGACCAGGTCGGTCAGGCGACCGGCCGCGTCATACGAATCGGCGTAACTTGAATCGGCAATAACGCCGTTCGGATATTGGATCGATGCCACCAGAGAGTCCAGCCAGTAACTGTAGGTCGTCGAGCCCGATCCCGTGTTCACAGACGTCAGACGGTCCCGAGCGTCATAGCCATAGGTCGTTGTGATCGTGCTTGCCGTCGGCGACACTGCTGGTAATAACTGGTTGCGCCTGGGACAGTCTCGCTCTTGAGGTTACCCTGGCGGTCGTAGGTATAACCGATTTCGTTTGTAGTATCATCGCTGGCGCCCAGGTTGTCATCGCGAGTGGTCTGCGTGAGATGGCCGAGCGCATCATAGGCATTGAGATATTGCTCGCTGATGGCGCCTCCACCGGGACCGGTTTTCGTTTCCACCGATTTGATCTGATTGTCGTCGGCGTCGTAACTGTACATGATCATCAGGGGCTGGTAGGCGAGGCCTGCGTCGGCGGCGTTTGTGTAGGTTACCGTCGCCAAGCGATTGCGGTAATCATACGTCATAATTGTGATCTGACTTTTCGGATCTAGAATCTGCGTCTCATTCCCGTTCGCGTCGAAAGCGAATTGCCAATGGATCGCTTGGGTCGCAGCCGGATTGTTCGAGTATAGCGAGGTTAGCAACGGTCGGGGCGAAATGGAGGTGAACGGGCCTGGCGTTAGGTACTGGAAAGTATCAGTGAGCCGATTGAGTGCGTCGTACTCATAAGTGACCAGATTGCCGTCGGCATCTTGCTGGGCGATCTTGTTGCGATTGCCGTCGTATCGGTAATACGTGATTCCGCCGTGTCTTTGCGTCTCATCCACTGATAATATTGCGTCCAGCTCATCATATGCGTAGGCGGTCGTGAAGCCCTTGGGATCGATCATAGTTATGATGTTATCGTTGGCGTCATAGACGTAGTGAGTCGTGTCGCCCGCGCCGTCGGTCTCGGTCAGCTTTCGATGCAAGATGTCGTAGGTGTAATAAGTGTCGAAATATCCTACTGGTGGCGGTTCGGCATCCGTTGGAAACGCCTGCGTCGGGGCGCCGTGGACACGGGGGCCCTGCACAGAGACCAGGTCGCCGACCTTGTCGTACGTATAATGGGTTGTGCCAGCCACACCAAGGTCGTTGGCTCCCTCCGTCATGCTCAGCAAGCGGTCGGCGCCGTCATAGACGGAGTTAGTTAGATTTCCCAGGGCGTCAGTGGCCACGGTCACGTTGCCATCGCCATCGTAGTTGTTGCGCTCCAGTGTTACTTCGTCGGTGCCGTATTCCAACGCAAGGGAACCATTCTGGACGCTCAGTGAGATCAGCCGGCCCAGGGAATCATTTTGATGGATGGTGCTGATCAGTTCGATCCCTATCTTTCGGGGTCCGACGTCGATGATCTGGTTCTGAGCGTCGCGATACTCTTCGTACGTCGTTGTGATCGCAGAGCCGGTTGTTCCGTCTTCGTCGACTTCGATTGAGCGGTTGTCGGCGTCGTATAAAAACGTCGTCTCGTTCCTGTTCTGGTCGATCTGTGTTTTCAAGTTGACGCCGTCGTAGGTGGATACAACGGTGTTGTTATAGGGGTCAGTCACAACCAGAGGCCGACCTAATGCGTCGTACGTGGTCGAGGTAGAGTGCCCGTCGGCGTCAGTTGCGATCACTTCGTTGATGGAATCGTGATATTCTTTGGACAAGAGCGGGAGCACTGTGCCGTTGTTGCTAATGTCCTCGCGCACATTCTGGGTGAGCACGCGGTCAAGATTGTCGTAAGTGGTTGTGAAGACGATGCCGCGCTTGTCGACGTGTTCGACGACGTTGCCATTGCCGTCGTAGAAGAACTGCTCGGCGGGATTGAGCTCGTCCTTCGACATGATCATCCGGTCCAGGCCGTCGTATGTGTTTGCGACGACGGTGCCCGCGGGGTCCGTGATCGTGGCCTGGTTGCCATCCTGGTCGTAGGTGTAACTGGTGGTCAGATTCAATCCGGCCGGGCCTGGTCCGGGCGCGCTGAAATCCACGATGGTGCTGTGCACGCGGTCCAGACCGTCGAGCTGCGTTTCGGTCTGACCTGAGACGGGGTCTTTGGGGTCGTGGGCGTTACCGCGCGGGTCGGTCGTGATAACCGTGTTCGTGGGATCGAGATATTGGTAGGTCGTCTCGTAGATCACCGTTTTAACATTGGGGTCCGTGGGATCGCCGAGATAGACGGTTTCGTCCATCTCTGTCGGGCGGTCCATGCCGTCGATCTTGTCCGCGGGGTGAGCGACGATGTAGGTCACATGGGTGGCGGCGTTCGGAATCCGAGGCGACGTTTCCACGAGCGGGCTCTTATGCGTCTCGAGAATGACATTGCCATTGAAATCGTATACGTAGTCAATCTCGTTTCCGACCGGGTCGATCTCAGTCAAGAGCCGATTGGCCGCGTCGTAGGTCGACGTCGTGGGATTATTGTTCGCATCGGTCTGGACAAGGATGTTTCCGGCTCGGTCGTAAGTAGTGTGGAGCACGGGAGGCACCATCAGCGACTGGCCGGTCAGCGGCAGAGTCACGTCAACCACGCGATAGAGCCAGTCGTAGGCGTAAATGGTGCGGTTTTGATGAAGGTCTATTTGCCAGAGCTTGTTCCCCACGAGGTCGTACGCAGCCTTCATCGTCGGCTCAACGGCGGGATTTGACGGATTGTCGATCACGTCGGTCTCGATCAGTCGGTTCAACTTGTCGAATTTGTACTGGAAATGGATCGGGTCGGACGTGTTTTGAACATTGATCGGCATGGTGCCGGGGCCGTCGCGCAGGTCGTACTCGTCGGTCTTATTGTCGTCCTCGTCGTACTTGTAGGCTGTCACGACCGTCGTCGTCGAGCCGTCCGCCTGGATCACGCCGGGCTCAGTCTGGGTCATCAGCCGATTGGCGTCATCGTATACGTACAGGGTTTGCTGATCCAAACCGTTGATCGTCTCGCTCACCTGGCCGCCAGGGTAGTATTGGGTGATCGTCTCCTCCGCCCACGGCTTACCCGCGTCAGCTCCAGGCAGCGGGTACTGGCCGTCCTCCGGCAGCGAGAAGCCATAGGCCTGGTCATTCTGGTCGTCGAGGTGCACTTCCCGGACGACTCGGTCCAGCCCGTCGTAAACGTCATCGACGTGATGCTTGAAGGTGTCTTCTTGCGAGGTCATTCGGCTCCGCGAGTCAAACGTCTGGGTGGTCGTGATCCCCTGCATGCCAGTGGTCTGGGCGAATATTTTGCCGGCGTTGCCGTATGCGTCGTAATTCTCGTAAAGAGTCACGTACCCCTTGGGGTCAATTTCTTGCATCAGGTCGCCGGGGCCATAGCCGGCTCCGACGTTATACTGAGATGAACCTGTGAAATACTGATACTGGGTCACGTCACCAACCGCGTCGATCGTGGCGAGCAAGTTCCCGGTCAGCCCGGTGGCAGCCGGGAGGGTGACGCCTCCTTTTAGCGGCGGCATGGGCGGTGCCGGGCCGCCCGTGCTGTCGGCCAGCGAATACGCGGTGTCATCGTATACATAATACGTCGTGTGCCCCTCGGCGTCGGTCTCGCTGGTCATCTTGCTGAAGAGCGGGTCGTATGTGAAAAAGACGCGCACGAAGCCGACGGCGTTGCTGTTACTGTCCGTTACCTGCTTGAATGTCGAAAGTTGCGACGTCGGTGCGAAGGTCGTCTGTTCGATGACGTTGCCGAGCGCATCGTACTTGTAGTCCGTTTCTCGCTGCATCGGATCGATCATCGAGACCATCTCGACATCGGGGCGACCATCCTTGCGGACTGGCACGGCGCTGGAATCAGGAACGTCCATGTCCATGTTCCAGCTCATAATGGTGATCGCCTTATCCGCGACCCCGTTTTCATCGGGGGCTTCGATCCTGGTGTTCGCTCCATAGTTGTCGAGAACGTAGGTGGTCGGCGCGATCGTGGTCCCGCTGGGGTCGCGCGGTCGGTCACCAGGCGAGTGTTGGGCACGTTGGGATCAACACTAAAGTTATAAGTGAATTTGGTCAGCGAGTAGGAAGTGACGCCGGTGACTCCTCCTGGCTCTTGGATCTGTCGCACGACTTCTACGGGCGATGCCTTCAGGAATCCAATGTAGTTTGGTGAAACGCTCGTTGTGCCAAACAGGACATTGACGCCTATGCTCGTACCGGCAGGCGTGGTCGCCGTCATATACGAATACGTCGTCGTATGAAGCTGGTAATCCGGCCCCAGGCTGCCGTCCGCGGCGAACGCGTTCGGCTCCAGGTAACTCAGCAGGTTATGGCCGTCAAGGCCCTCGCCGGTCGTGTACGTGTAGGCCTCCTTGCTCAGGACGGCTCCCGTTCCGCGGTCAATGTGAACGACGCTCGTGAGGTTGCCGATCTTCGCGGGGGGCGGCGCATCGGCTGCCGAACCTGGAGGTAGCTCGTCGTAGTTGTACTGGATGTCGAGGCCGAGCAGATCACCCGCGTCGGTCGGATCCGGATCGAAGCCCGTCATCTCCACGATTCGTTTCTGTCCGTAGATGAAGTCGTATCGAAATATGAGGGCACGTCCCGACGAGTCGGCGACCACGTCAAGGGTCGTCGGGTCGTTGTCGAAGTCGGCCGCCGGAAAGGCCGATGCACCGGGGTCATTGAAACTATAATAGAGGCTGATCTTATTGCCGTTCGGATCTTCAATATAACGGAGTGAATACACCGTCGTGAGTTGAAGCATCGTAGGCGGCTGGTCCGCCTGAATCTGGAAATGGTAGCGGATGTCCGCCGTGCTGAAGAAGTCAAAATCGACCTTGGTTGGATCGACAGGATCCTGATAGCGGGCCAGGGTCGAGTGATAGCCGACCTGGGGATCGAAGAACAAGGCGTTCGCCGGCACGCCGTAGAGCAAGGCTTTGGCAGCGTTCTGCGTCCCTGCGACTCCAAATGTATTCCCGCTTCCATCGCCACCGATAATGGTGTAATGTCCCAGGCCGTCATCAACCAGAGTCGCGTTGTAGTTGTCGCTCCAGCCGGCACCCACCACTCCCAGGCTTGAATTGCCAGCGCTGGAATAAGTGCGCGTGAATTGCAGATCGAGACCGCGGCCGGGGACGTTGATATCCTGACTCGACATCGTCAAGTGGCCGTCCCAGATGTCTACGCCTTTGATGATCGTGTGGGCTACTGGATAGGTCTCGTTCTCTTCGATCTCGTGGTCAATTGTGCCATCCTTGCTGCTCGACGCGCCCGCCGCATTGACTGCTGTGAGAGTGAACGGGTAGCTGCCCGGCAGCGCCACCGCCGGCACGTTGGACAGGTCGGTCGTGTAGGTTCCGGCGTCGAGCTGAACGTTCTTGAATTCCTCCGAGGTTGGGAGGGAATAGGTATGCCCAGTATTCAAGTTGTAAAGCTCATGGCCTGGCAGATCCTCGGCGGGCGCTCCCGCGATCAGAAGGGTGACCTGGGCTGCCTCGTCGATCGAGAAAGTGAATGCACCGCCGCTCGACGTGACCGTGCCGGCGATGGCGTCGACGGTGGTCGTGATCACCACGTTCTTGACTGTCGGCACCGGAGCAGGTTGGTTTGCGTACGCGGGTGCCAGGACTTCAACATCCGGAACATCCCCGTGCATCATCGCGATCCCGCCGGGAAAGCCTCCGGTGGCGATCGGGGCCCGCGCAGGATTGGTGATGGTATAGACGAAGGCGCTGGGATTGGTGTAATCGAGGTGGTAGTCGGCCTGGACGTCGATGGCCGTATTGGGATTGCGCTGATTGGTCGAGTTCAAAGGAAGGTCGTCGATGCCCACCCGGCTCAGGTAGGGGGCGTTTGCCGGATTTTCGACGGCGGCGATCATCTTGGTCGCGTCGTAGACCATGACTCCGCCGCCACCCGATGTGAGTGGCAGCCCCTGGAAGCTGACGTAGAGGTACTGGTCTCCACTGGCGCCTTCGGGGGGCGTGAGCATCAAATCCACGGGGAAACCGTAGGCGATCGGCCGCGTCGCCGCGACCAGTTCGCCGCTTGTGCCGAACGGATCCCGGATGATGCCGACGTTGCCATCCTCGTAGAGCGGGTTGGCCGTCTGGTCTAGGAAGTCGCTCACGCTTCCCCCGATGAGGTTGCCGAAGTCGTCAGTTCCTCCACCAGATGCGCTCGGGACTACGTCGGCGCGTCCGGCCACGAAAGCGTATTGCGTGCCATCGACGGCCTTGATGAACGCGATGCCGCCCGCATCATGAACTTCTAGCGGATCAAGATTCAGTGGGATGTTGACTCTTGGGTTCCCCGTCAGAGTTGAGGTCTCGAAACCAAAGTCATCTGTTTCCGCATTCGTGAACGCGACGAGGGTCGGGTCGTCGGGCGACAGGCCGAGACCGTAGGTCGCCTCGCTGGCACCGATCGCATTGATCGATTGAGTCAAAAGCGGCTGACCCGCGATGGCAGGTTCAGTCATGTCGATTCGGATCACGTTGCCTTCGAGCACGTCGAAATTCTGTCCTTTGGGATCGGCATTGACGTTGGGGGCCGTGACGTAAACGTGCAGACCGTCCGGCGAGACGGCCACGTTACGCAGGCCGGTCGGCGCGATCAGCCCGGTCGAATCGGCAATCACGGTCAGGTCTGTCCCATACTTGAGTGAAATTGTGTTAACAAGCGTATCAAACTTTTTTGACGCGGGGTCGATGTCGATCACATACAGCGAGGAAACGCCGTGGATCGCCCCGTCGGACCCGATTGTCCACGTGTGGACGACCTGGTCGGCCACGTACAGCAGTTGGTGGACCTCGTCAATGGCAAGGCCATAGGGCAATGATCCTGCCGGCAGAGCGATGTCGGTGACCTCTTGTAGTGCGAGGGCGTCGATCACTGCGACGCTACTACCTCCGCGAAGCGTGGCGTAAACGCGCGTGTTATCGGAGGTCACGACGACCTCGCGTGGCGCAGCCGTCGGAAACTTGGTGCCGACGGGGATATCCGCGATGACCTGGTTGAAGGTACTCGAATCCGGCGAGCCGTCGATGACGCCGATTTCGCCTTGCCCCCCCTTACCATTGGGCGCTTCCGGGAGCGCTACAAAGATGTAATTACCGCTCGGCTCGAGCTGCGCGGAACTGCTGACGGCCGGGACATACACATACACAAACGGGTTTGGTCCCGGCGGAAATTGACGCACTTTGTCTTGCCTGACCACGGTGATCTGGGCCAGCCCGACGATCAAACTGGTGGGCACGTTGAAGCGCAATTCCGATTGCGTGCTGGTGGCTGGGTCCGGCATCAGCGTGACGACTTGGCCCCCCGGCATCGTGAAGTTGGCGCTCAGGTCGTTGAGGGCGGCCGGCGACCCGTCGGCGTGGGAATAATTGCCAGTCAGCACCACCTGGGGCGTGCCGCCCGATGAGAAGATCAAGGAAACCTGGCTGATGGTGGGGGCGGGCGGGCTTGTGGTCTGCTGCGGCGGGGGTACCATCGCCGTGAAGTACGTCGTCAATGATGGATTAATCTGGACCAATTCCGTCTTGAGTAACGGGGGCCCGACCGTGGGAATTTGCTCGAGTATCACGGCCTGAGGCTCGGGCGAAGTCGGCATGGCTATCGTTGCGAGATCGCTTATCGCATCGACGAACGCGCCCATGTTGACGCCGTTGGATCCTTGCAGAGAGATGTTATATTCGGCGGCGGCAAATGGGTCCGAATTAACTGCGCTTACTTCGGTGATTCCCTGCGCCGCAATGAGAGCGACGCCAATTTTAAGTAAGCTGAGCGGCACCATATCGCTGTACGCGCCGAAACCGCCACTGTACGCGACCATGTAGGTCCCAGATTGGTCGGCGCCGTAGAATGGCGGCGAGGCGGTGTGAGCCATGCCGTCGGCGCCCACCGCTCCGTCCTCGATCTGCCACCAGATGGGCTGAAGATTGCCGGCCGCGTCGAGATTTTGACCCGCGCGGAAGATATACACGGCCGTTCCAGCCGGCACGCCCGCGGGGACCGGCACGGCGATTTGCACAGGGACCTTGAGCCTCGTTCGGACCAACGTCAAGCTGGAATGCGTCGGCAAATACGAAGTCGTTGGGCACACCCTGCGGCAAACTCGCGAGCGTCAGCGGGGTAATACTGACCGTCGTGCCGCCTGTCAGGTCGCCCGGGGGGACCGCGACCAGCGAGCCGTCGCTCCCCTGGACCACGGCGCCGCCAGCGTCGACCACAACCGGTCCAGCCACTGGCGCCGATACCTGAACGGTCGTCAGCGCCTCCGCCGGGCCGTGGATCACCGTCACGGTCACGCTGCCTGGTGCCACCGCGGTCAACAGGCCGTTGGCGTCAACCGTCACCACCCCGGGCTGGCTGAGGATGTACACCGTTCCGGTCGTGCCGGGCACCAGATCGGTCGCGAGCACAAAATCGTCGCCAGGATGAAGGTCGAGCTGACGCGTGCCCCCCGCGCTGCTGAGCGACACCGATAAGGGATAGAGGGCAAGCCCGTGCAGATAGAGATCCTCGCTGACCGTGTCCTGAGGCTGACCGACCGTGACAGCCGTGGCCGCTTGCACCCCCTGGGCGGAGATGATGACCACGGATGTGCCCACGACGTTGCCCACCAGCCGGCCATCCGACGAGATGGCCACGACCGCAGGATCGCTCGAACTGAATGTGACGTAAGACGGGTCGAGCACCACGTCTTGCTGGTCGGCGAAGTCGCCGACGGCGACGAGCTGGATGCCGCCACCCTGGTTGATGCGGGGCTCTCGCTTCTGGAAATCGAGGCTGATCAACCGCGCGGAGCTGACGTTAACGGTGATGGTGGCGGGCGTCGACACGGCGAGGCCGTTGTCGGCCACGAACTGGAAGCTAGCGGTGCCTGTGAAGCCCGGGGTCGGGACGAAAGTGGCAGTCTCACCATCGGGATTCAAGGTGGCCACGCCGCCGGTCGCCCCGACAATGCGGAAGTACACTGGATCGCCCTGGGGATCGGTGGCCTGAGGGCCAAGGTTATACTCAACGGGCAAATTGACGTGGGTCATGACGGAGCCAGGCTGCACCACCGGCGGGCTCGTTGCCTGAAAACCGAGGTTCGCCGCCACGATCTGGACGTCAGCGGCGTCGATGACGCCATCGCCGTTGCCGTCAGCCGCGAGACTGTAGCCCGGCTGACCGGCCGCCGTGCCGATCAGGCCGGCGACAAGCGCGCCATCGTAGCCATTGACCGAGCCGCTCCCGTCGGCGTCGCCGGCAATCGAGATGTGTAACGAATACCCGCCCGATGCGCCGCTACCGGTATTGGTGAAATCGAGCAGCTCCAGACCTGCGCGGTCGAAGGCAAAAAGTGTGAAGGAGGTGCCGGCGCCGGTTCGCTGCACCAGAGGTGTCAAACCGGCGATCGTGGCAACAGAAGGCTCCACGGTGCTCCCCGGAGCGGCACTCACCGCTATGCTCACCAGAACGGTGCCCGTCGAGGTCGAGGCGATTTCGGCGGCTGTCAACAAAAAGGTGAACGAACCGGTGGCGTTCCCGGCCAGGTTGCCGTTGTAATCGTGAGCAAGGAACTGGGTTGTTCCACCGAGATCGGCCGTGATCGGCACGACGTTGACGGTCGGCCCATACGTGACTGCAGCGCCACTGCCAGACGCCGGGGCGCTGGCATCGGTGAGCAAATGTGGGTCGCTTGCCGAATAACCATAACGGCTGCTTTGCCCGGTGAGGGTATTGTGGGCAGACGCCAGGTTTCCCTGGGCATCGTAGGTGTAAACGACGCGAGTGCCGTCGGGCGCTTCGACTGTCGTGATCCGGCCCATTGCGTCGCGGATGAACTGCACTGCGACCCCGGTCGAGCTGGTGATGCCGCTGCCGCTGTAGTAAAGCTGTTCGCCGCCGGGCAAGATTTCCTTCTGAACGCCGCGCGCCGCATCGATGTCGTAAATCGTGCCGTCGGGGGCCGTCAGCGTGTATTCTGACCCGACGAAGAGGCCACTTGCGGGATTATAGGGCAAACCCGTCTGTGCATCGTAGAAGCCCGCGCCGCCGCGGATCAAGACCGCGGCGGCTGAGCTGAGCTGCCAGTTCACTCCGGCGTCAGCCACATAGGCGGGCGTGTACGAGGTCACGCCTGGCTGATCACGGCGCTGCGGTGTGAAGGTGAATCCCACGCGCTGCCCGGTGGGAAGCGTGAGATAAACGCGCGTTCCTTGAATAAACGGATTATAAATCCCGCTGGCCTCGTTGCCGGTCGGCGGCACGCTTGTCTGGAGCGACGTGTCCTCTACAGCCAGGCTCCAGCCGTATCCGAAACTGGAGATTTCGTTACGCGCCAGTGAATCGTAGACACGGGTCACGTTGACGGTCGTTGCGCCGAACGGCACGACGAGATCAGTCTCGGAGCGGAGGTACTGCCCCGATTTGCTGGCGGAATCGATTTGCAGGGTGACGGTTTGCTGGCTGGTTCGACCAGCGATGTCGGTCGCGGTGAGCGTGAGAACGTATACGCCATTCTGAAGCGTACCAGGGTCGAGGCTTGCCAGTGTCGCATTCGTCACGGGCGCTGTCCCGCTCGCCAGCGTGGTGGAAGTCGTGCTACCGAGAAGGGCGATGTTGAGAGTCCACGAATCGAGATTGCTATCAAGAACCGTTCCGATCACGTCTTTGGGCTGTGTCAAAATCGCGTTGCTCAAGCTGGAATCGAGGCTCACCGCTGGCGGAACCGTGTCAGCGAGGTCAAGAACCTTGACCACCGCAATAGCCTGACCGACCTGGCCGCCGACGTCGGTTGCGGTCGCCTGGAATTGCACACGCCCGGGGGCCGTCGCTGTGAAGAAGTAGCGCCCCTGGGCGTCAAGCGACACAGCTTGGCCGTTCATGACGAGCGACAGGCTAGCGATGGCGGCAATTCCGGTCGCGGTCGCGTGTACGACGACTTGCTGGCCAGGTTGGGCGGGAAAGCTGGGCGTCACCGTGAGGGTCACCGTCGGGGCCTGGCTGGCCAGAAGGGCATTGATCACGGCTGTCTCGGAGACCGCCAACTGGCTGTCGGATACCGTGAAGACGACCGGATAAATGCCAGCTTGGCCCGCGCCGGGCGTCCAGCTCACGACGCCCGTGCGGGAATCAAGCACCGAACCGGCCGGGAGTCCAGACGCCGAGTAGGTCAGGGTATCGCCCACGTCGGGGTCGGTGGCGATGACGGTGAACGCGAGGTTGGCTCCGACCAGGACCGATTGGTTGACAACCTGAATCGTCGGAGGCCGGTCGACATTGGTGATCTGGAGAGAGACAGTGGTGCTGTCGGATAATCCCCCCGGATCGGTCGCCGAAAAGATGAATGAATAATAGCCCGCTTGCGTGAAGCTGGGCGTCCAGGTGAACGTGCCCGTGTGGGCGTCGAGTGCGGCACCGGCGGGCAAGGACGTGACGGCCGCGTAGGTCTGGTCGCCACCGTCCGGATCGGACGCCAGCAGGGTGAACTGGACGAGAGCGCCTTCGCGGCCCGACTGTTGAGCGACCGGAAGCAACGTCGGCGCGTGATCGGTCGCCGTGACGTGAATCGTGATCGACTGGGTGCTCGTGAGGAAGCCGTCGCTTGCCGAGAACGTGATGTTGGGGTAGTCGCCGGCCTGAAACGGATTCGTGGCCAGGGTGAGAACGCCATGCACGGGATCGAAGGTTGAGCCCAAAGGCGCATTAGACACCGAGTAGGTGAGGGCATCGCCGTCGGGGTCGGTGGCTTGGAGTGTGACGATGAGTGTCTGGCCCTCGACGACACTCTGATTGCCTGGATTTGCTAGCACAGGGGCCTGATCGTCGGACCGTACGACCAGGTGAATGGTTTGTTGATCGGAGGCGACGAGTGTGGGATTGCCGTTGCCCGTATTGGTCACGAGAAACGTGACACCATAGATGCCCGCGTCAGCGACGGTGGGAACCCACGACACGACAGCCTGACCATAGGTATTGCTCGGGGTGATGGTCGCGCCGGCGGGGAGCCCACTGGCCGAGAATGTCAGGGGCTGCTGGTCGAGGTCGGAGGCATAAAGCGTGAGCTGAAAGGGGCTGCCGATCCTGGCAACCTTGTCGCCGATATATTGCAGTTGGGGCGGCTCGCTGGCCACCGCGACGTCGAGTATGAAGCTTTCCTGCGAGGCCATTGGTGGCGTTGCGCCCCCGCGGCCGTCGTCGGTGGCCTGTACCGTGATCGTGTAAGCACCCTTCTGCGGGAGCCCAGGGGCGAACTGGAAAGTGCCCGTGCCGTCACCGTGGTCGACGAAAGTGCCAAAGGCGGGGAGCCCGCTCACGGCCAGCGTGAGCTTGCCGCCAAGAGGGTCAACGGCCGTGACCGGAACGCCGAGTGTGGCGCCACCCTGCACCGTCTGATCGACGATCGGCGTGAGCTGCGGTGCGCGGTCGACGGCCAGCACGTTGATTGTGACTGTTTGCGACGTGCTCAGCGGCCCGTTCGATCCGACCTTCGTCGCCGTGAACGTGACCGGAAACTGGCCGATTTGACTGAAATCTGGGGTCCAGGTGAAAAGCAACGTGTTCTGGTCAAAAGTCGCGCCGGCTGGCAGACCACTGATCGTCTCGGTCACACCCGCCACCGAACCCGTGGTCGGAACCAGCAAGCTGTCCGAACCACTACTTGACGTGACCAAGCCAACACCATTCGGGTCGATTGCCGCCACCAGGAACTGGATCTGCTGATTCTCGAGCACCTGGAAGTTTCTGAGGTTCTCGAAGACCGGCACAGCATCCGCGTGCAACACGACGATATCCGCGGTCTGCGTCGTGCTCGCGGGTCCGTCACTCACCGTGACGGGAAATGTGTATGTGCCTTGCTGCGCATAGCTGGGCGTCCATAGAAAGAGACCCGTAGCCGGGTCGAGGGTCGCACCGGCGGGCAAATCGGCGCTCGAATAATGTAAAGGCGCACCGCTTTGATCGCTTGCTCGAAGCTGGATCTGGATCGGCGAGCCTTCCTGGCCGGTCGTCTCGGCGGGCTCGAGTAATTTAGGGGGTTGGGGGTTGGGAGCGATGACAATCGTCACATCCTGGCTCACCTGCCTGAGACCATCGCTCACGGTGAAGACCACGTTTTGATAAGTGCCCGCCTCTCCGTAAGCCGGCGTCCAGTCGAGCGCTTGTTGGGCGGCGTCGAACACGGCCCCCGGCGGCAGGTTGTCGGCCCAGTATGTCAGGGGATCGTGCTGCGGGTCCACGGCCTGGACAGGAATGGTCAGGAACACTCCTTCCTTTCCGCTGACCGGCGAAGACAGACTGACGAACGCCGGCGCTTGATTCGCTCCAGCAACCGCGATCGTGAATTTCTGAGAGGCTGACGACCCTGCCGAATCGTAGACCTGTAGCGCCACCTGGGCCTGTACGGGACTGTTTGCCGTGGGCATCCAGGTCAGGAGGCCCGTCGAGGAGTCAAACGCCATCCCGGCCGGCCCGCTCACGAGCAGGTAGCTCAGTCGATCGCCGTTTTCGTCGAAACCAACCGCCTGATAGGTATAGCTTTGGCCGGCGGAGGCCGTGGTGATCGGGTTGGTGACGAACACCGGCGCCTGGTTGCCCTGGGCGACGCCAGTCACTGCCAGATCATAATTGACGGTCTCGTCATCGGGCGTGGTCACCGTGATCGTCTGGCCGGCGGATCTCTGTCCGGGCCCGAGGATTCCGTCGGGGGGCAAATCGCCGCTCAGGTCGATCAACCACGAGCCGTCCGCGGCCCGGCCGCTATTCCCCTGGGGCTCACCAGCGAACTGCTCCTGAGGCGCAAGGTGCAAGACAATCGGCAATAACAGATTGTGCGTGCTCGTGTTGGTGATCGTGACGTCGAACGACACAGTCCCGGTCGCACGGTCGCTGCGGGTCGCACCGAACTGGAGACTGATCACCGACGATAGATCGGCAGTGGCCGTGAAACTGGAATCGAACTCCTGGGCCAAGGGAACGCCAAGGTTACTCAGCAGGCTGGAGAGCACCTTCAGGTTGTAATAATCGGCGCTGAGGGCGTTGAAGCCAAGCACGGCGGTGCGGCTCGCCGCGTCGTAGACGACCGACCGGATCGGGACCAGTCCGGCCGAGTCTCCTTGTAAGACGAAGTTGTTGGGGTCTAACACGGAGCCAGGGTCGGTGACGTTGTCGGCCAGCATGTCCTGGCTAAAGGTCACGCTGATACTGCCCAGTGGCAGGGCCACAACAGCGGCGGGGGGCGGATTCACGGCCAGGACATGAGGGGCCGTGACCGGCCCCAGCACATCGACCTGGAGCGACTGGCTCAGGAGCACGCGGCCGTCGGGCGTGGTCTTGATCTCGTCGCCCCGGCTCCCCCCGGTCGCCACGGCGAGCGTCTGCATCGTCGCCAGGTCGACCATCGTCAGCTCAGTCCCTTGCCCGGCGGAAAGTGCCTCATCGTGCGACACGAAGAGGAGCCCATCAAGCACGCTGCCGGCGACGCCAAACGCGATCGAATCGACGTCGTCGGCGAATTCGAGCTCCTTCACGGCTTGGCCCGTGGCGTCGAAGCGGATCACGTCCCCCTGATCGACGGGCCAGAGAGCCGCCCAGAGACTGCCGTCCGGCGCAAAGGCGAGGCTGCCCACACGCAGGTCGCTGAAATGCGTAAAAGTATGAGTACTCGGGTTAAAGTTCTCGACGCCCTGCCCGGAGGAAACATAAATATGGCCGGTCGCCGGATCGATGGCCAGCGACTGGGTGAGGCTATCACTGTACTGGCCCAGGATCGAACCCGTCGTGGGGTTGAGCTCGAGCAACGGGCCGCCGCCGGTCGTGGCCCAGAGGTTGCCGGCCGAATCGAAGGCCATGTCGTAGATGGGATCAGGCAGCGTCGCCAGCGGAGTGCCCACCGCACCCCCGGCGCTCGACAGATGGAAAAGCTCGTTGCGGCCGGGGCCGCCGCTCACCAGGACCGAGCCGTCGGGCATGACGACGATGGCAACCGGTCCGATATTGGCATGGCTCTGGAGAATGCCGGTCGCGAAAGCCTGGGCCGTGAACGGTTGCAGAACGGTGGTGAACTGGGAGCGCCGCGTCGCCGGCTGCGCCGAGGGAATGGCTTCTTGCGCCTGGGTGAAGAGCGGGTTGGCCACCGGCGGCGTCGTCGGGGTCGGCGTCGGGGCCGGCGGGACGTCCTGCGGCGATGTCTGCGGAACCGTCGGGATTGCGCCCAGGTCGGCCCCCGAGCCGTTTGCCGGCGCCACGACGCCCGAGGGGGGCTGCTCCATGTTGCCAGCGTTATCCGACGCGAGCGCCAGGAACACGTAGGTATGCCCCGACTGGCCCTGGTAAACGGCCGACGTCGCCGTCGTCTGGTCGAGCCAGATCGTGTAATCGCCGCCGTCAACCGAGACATAGACCGTCACGCTCTTGATGCCCGAGCCGGTGGGGTCATCTTGCGCGTTCCACGTGACCTGGTAGTTGGAGCTTCCAGCCGTGAGCGGGGTTGCCGTCAGCGTGGTCGTGGGGGCCGTGCCATCGATGGCCTGGGTCAGAGTGCTGGTTTCTTGCGGTGGCGCATTGTTGAAGAGCACCTGGGCGCTGGCACTGATCTGAGTGCCGGTCGCCAAACCCTTCATGGGCTGAACCGTGTAGGAGATGAAGCCGGATGCGCCGGGTGCCAAAAGGCCCTCGGTCGCATTCTGAAGAACCTCGCCCGTGGTGGGGTCAATCGCCTGCAAGAGCCATGTGGCTGTATCGGTGTCAAGGTCCATACCCGCGCTGACCCGGAGGATGAAACCTGCGGTCTGGGTGTAGTCAAAATCCTCCTGGAATGTCCCCCGGCCGCCGGGAATCTGCACGGTCAGGCCACCAATCTCGAGGGCGCCCAGCCGGAACGTGCGCGGGTCGAGACCCGGATCGAGCTGGGTCACGATCCGGACTTCTTCGACCGGCGAGGTGGCGGCACTGGCACTCTGGAACTGCACCGTATAGGGCAAGTTCTGCCCCACGGGCAAGAACTGATTCGAGCCGTAGGCGGTCGGGCCAATCAGCGTGGCCCCCTGGTCTGACGCGCCGGCGCTGGCGAGGAACTGGTTGATATCGGCAGCCTGCGCCGGTGCCGGGTTCGCCAGGTCGGGGAAGTAGATATCAATGATGTCGTCGGGGTGGGAAATCTGCCGCACATAAACGTTGAACGCTTCCGAGACCGTCGGGCTTGTCGCGTTCAGGTTGAAGAAGCTGGACGAGGGAGTGGGGGCAATCACCGGGGGGTTGTTGGGATCAACGCCCGTTTCGATGAGAGTCGGGTCGTCGCCATACCACGTCTGAAGCTGGGCAAAGAAGGCAGGCAAGTTGCCATCGGTGAGGATTGTATTCCCGCCCGAGCCGGCGAGAATGCCGGCGGCCAGCGTGGCCATCATGCTGTTCACGTCGGGATCGAGATGAACAGCGGGCGGCTCATCGACGGGACGCAAGAGGCCGGCCTGGATGAGCGCCGTCAAGTACAGGTTGTCCCATGAGGTCGCATTCAGGGCAAGCACCTGAAGCGCCTGCGTGGCCGTCGGGTCGGCCAGGATGGCCGTGCGCAGATACTCGGCCTCCTGGGTTTGCTCGGCGAGATACTCGGCCGGTGTCAGCGGCGTCGCGGCCGCCACGACATTGAACGTGAAACCGACCGCCGAGGCTGGCAAAATTTGCGAAAGCGTGTAACCGGACACCCCAGGATAAGTCTCGCCGTGAAGTTGAGCCCGACATAACCCTGGTCGGCCAGGTCGGTCACGTAGCCTAATGCCAGGTCATAACCATTGGTGTCGACAGTCGAGTCAACTCATCCCAGGGAACGCCAGCGACATCGGGGCTTCCTCCCAGGTTATTCGAGAACCCGAGATAAGGTGCGTAACCGACCGCCGGATTCTTGCCCAGGTTGGGTACGCCAAACTCGAGCTGAAGGTAGGGAATGTCGACATTCGTGGTGCTTTGCAGCGAGAGCCCATAATAGCCCGTTTCACCCGAATAGAGGATTCGCGATCCTCCCAGGCCAAGACTGACCTGCGGCGGCAGGGATGGCTCAACCAGGTAGCGATAAGGGGCATCAACCTCCTCGCCATCGGGATTGATCACGCTCACGTCGTAGAGGCCATGAGGAGCGTCGGTCAGGTCGAAAATCGCGATGATCTCAGTGCTGTTGACCACCTGATAGCTGACGGGCTCGAATTCGGCGAATGTGGGCCGGATCAATTTGACAATCGCATCCTTGTCAAACTGGGCGCCGGTGATCACGGTCGTGACATAGGCACTGTCGCCCCCTTGGTCGGGCGTCACGTTGGTGATCTCAAACGGCAAGAGCTGTGCGAGTAAGGTCACCGCGTTATCCGTGCCATCGACGAGAACATAATACGTCCCGGCCGTCGTACCGGGAATCACCGCGGTTTGATCGGCCGCGAGCGGCCCGCCGTAGATCGCGTCATACTGCGAGCTGGAGGGCACCGCGTTGTAGCGCAAGAAGATCTCGTTGGCCGCGGATGAGTTCGCCGCGGTGAGCGAAACCTGGAGCGTCTGGTTGGCGGGGACGGTGACCTGAAAGAGCTGGTCTTCGCCTTTGGTCAGGGACGTTCCCATCGGCACCCCCAACTGGAGGGCCGCGACGCTCACCACGGTCTGGCCCGCGGAGGCCGTGATGTCGTTGGCCATGTTGGCGACGCCCTCGTAGACATCGCCAAACAGGTTCGTGCGCACGATGATGTAGTAACTGCCCGGGATGGCCGGCGGCAACAGGGCATCGAGCGTCGAGGTGTAGGTCTGGCCCGTTGTGAGCCCGGTCGAGGAATGCGGTACTTCGCCGATCAGCGGATCGGAGATGTTCCAGATCGGGGAGCTGGAAAGGTAAACCGCGTCAGTCCATTTGCCCGACGCAGGGAAGTCGCCCTGGTTCGTGACCGTCCACTCGAAATGGGCCGGCTGACTGACCGTCGCCGCCGCCGGAACCTTGATATTGGAGACCACCAGGTCGGCGGGCGGGGGCTGGTTGATGATGATCGGCAGCGCGCTTGACCTGTCGTTATTCGTCTCGTTTTCCTCATAAACGGCGCCGCGTGGCGTACCGCGGGGGCTGAGGATCGGGTCCGTGTCGACGAAGAGGTAGAACGACCCAACAAGGCCGGCGGGCAAATTGATTGTGTCGGTGACAGTATAGCTATCGTTTCCGGCCAGAACGGTCTTATGAGGCTCGGACTTGAGATAAATATCACTGGAGAGATCGAGATACTGATCGACCGACAGGTAAATCACGTCGTTCCATGGCAACTGGCCTGGCAAGGTCGCCGCCGCACTATCGTTGGATACCGTATACGATACCGCGAGCGTCTGGCCCTCAATGGCTTGCTGGGGCACCGTGACCGAACTGACCTGCAAATCGGGCAAGGGTGTTGCATTAACTTGAAGCGGCATGGCCGTGATGTTGTTGCCCTCGTCCTGGAACTCCTGCACTTTGCCCATGCTGCCATCGAGCGCCAGGTCATCCGTAAAGACCACCAGGTAATAGGCGCCCGAGATTCCATAGGGCAAGGTCACGTTCAAGGTCCCGGAATAAGACGCCCCCGCGGCGAGGATGCCAATGTGCTGAAAGTCTCCCAGGAAGATCGATTGGATGCGATCGATCGAAGGAAACGTCGAGAGCCAGACTCCGTCAGTCCAGCCACCCGCGCGTGTGTCACGCGTTCCCTGGTTGATCACGGTCCAGGTCACCGGGATCGTGTCGCCCGCGTAAGGTGCCGTCGCCGGCAGGACCACGTCATTTACGAAGAGGTCAGGCTCGCGATAATACACAGGCAGCGGCGCCGAGCTCACGTTGTTCGTTTCGTTGGCCGCTTCCCCTTCGTAGACGTGTGATTGATAGAAAAGCACGCTTTCGGGATATTGCACATATTCGCCGTCGTCCGGGTCTGGGGGGAGCTGATCGGTCTGGACGTAAATGTAGTAAGTGAGCGGAGCGACCTTACCTCCGATGCCCGGCGGCAGGGTGACGCTTTGACTATTGGTATAACTCTGGCCGGTTCCCAGAGTTTGAGTGTTCGTGTGCGGGAAGGCCTTGAGGAAAGTGGCCCGGCTCTGGATGAATGTCGGGTCGGGCGAGACATAAACCAGGTCGTCCCAGTACTGTGTGCCGGCCCAGACTGGCGCCCCGGAATTGGTGACCGTCCAGGTCACGGTGGTCAACTCGCCGGAGAATGCCTGCGCGGCGGGAATGACCGACGTCACCTTCAGGTCGGCCGGTGCCGTGACGACATCCGTGGCCACTGACGACGTATTGTTATTGCCGTACGGACCTTCCCACGTGCCGCCGAAATGGCCGCCCGCGTCGAGTTGATTCGCGTAAATAATGATATAGTCGCCGGAATAGGCTGGAGAGAGGGGAATGCTTTCCTGCATCATGTAGCTCTGCCCTGACGAGAGGGCGCCCGCGTGCAGGAAATAGCCCAGGCTGATCTGGTGCGAAATCGAAGCGGCTGCGGTGCTGTAGGTAGGCGAGACAGACAGGTAGACGCCGTCATACCACTGCGAATCCTCGGTGGTTCCGTTCCCCTGGTTTGTGACCGACCATGTGACCGGAAGTACGGTCCCCGCCGCCACGTTGGCCGGGACCTTGATGGCGCTGACCACCAGGTCGGGAGGAGGCTCGGGCAACACGATGATCGCCGCGGCCTTGAAATTGTCGCTCCGCAAGTCGTTGGGATCGTCGGGATTCACGTTGGCGGCCAGTGTCGTCTGGTCGAGCTGCTCGTAAAGATCGGTCTGCGGCGTGATGAAAAGCTGGCCCGAAAAGTGCAGTGGCAACGTCACTGTCACCGTCTCGGTATAACTTTGCGGCAGGTCCGGGTCGTGGGGATCATTGGTCAAAACGCCGGTCTCGGTGACTGTTGTCAGGAGCGTGCCCGTGACGTAGGGTTCCTTCCGATCGGCGGCCAGCCAGACGCCGTCGGTCCAGCTCGATAGATCGGTCGGGCCGTTGCCCAGGTTGGTCACGGTATAGGTGACCTGAATCTGGCTGCCGGCGACCGCCTGGGTGGGCACGATGACATTCGAGACAACCAGGTCCGACGGCAAGATCGGATCGATCGTGATGGGCACGGCCCGCGTGTTATTGTTGCCGTTGGGATATTCGTCTTGCGCGCCGCTCGAGTTGGTGTCGACGATCAGGTAAAATGAGCCGCTCTTGGTCTTGGGGATCGGAATGCTCGACAGCGTGGTCTGATACGTGTGGAGAGATTCAAGGGCCGACTGGTTGCCGGCTGAGCCCAGGAGAATGTCGTCGCCGCTCAAGGTGCTATCGAGCGACAGGTAAACACTGTCGGTCCAGTGGGGCGTGGTCGTGGCGACGGTCCCCTCGTTGACCACGACAAATTGCAAGCCCAGCGTACCCCCCGCCTGAAAGTGGCTCGCCGCCGGCGTGATCGA
Source organism: uncultured Planctomycetota bacterium (assembly GCA_963818265.1). Taxonomy (GTDB): domain Bacteria; phylum Planctomycetota; class Planctomycetia; order Isosphaerales; family Isosphaeraceae; genus CAWFRS01. The sequence goes on from CAWFRS010000003.1 coordinate 720,027, forward strand.
TGCGACTTGCAGGTCGGGATGAGCCGGCTGACTGATCAAGATCGGTTGCGGGTCAACTGTCGTATCGACCGGGTTGGCGACCTCGAACTGGTCGCGGCCAATCCCTGGAATGTACGGATCGGTGCTGACAACCGCCTGAAAGACGCCCTGAAAATCGGTGGGAAGGGTAAATTCCTCTGTGCGCGTATACGACTTGCCCGCCGCGAGCGTCGCCGTGTAGGCGAAGGCTCCGAGTGAGATCTGGCGGCCCGCGCCGCCAATTTCTTGAAGGGTCACGATATCCGGCCAAAGCCCGTCCGCATCGCCCGGACCGAGATTCTTGACTGTCCAGGCCACATCGATCGAGCCGCCTGCGCTCACAGTCGAGGGGGTTTGGATGTTCGTGACCGTGAGGTCGGGGGCTGGAGTGAGAGAGACAACAAACGGCGCTGAGACCGCGATATTATTGCCCGTGTACAGGAACTCGTACGGGCCCCCGGTGTGAACGACGATGTAGTACGTACCACTGATGCCATCGGGAACCGTAAACGAGGTTGATCGCGAATACGCGCCGCCGGGAGCCAGCGCGCCCGCGTGTGAGTAGGATCCCAGCCCCGCGACAATATCCTGTCCCAGAGGGTCGGTGGCCAGACTGACGGTATCGCCCCAAGAGCTGGGGCTGGTTACGCCGATCCCCTGGTTAAGCACCGACCAGCTCACCGTCATCGGCTGACCGCTGGCGGCCGTGGCAGGCACGCTCACTGACGAGACAATGAGATCAGCATAGGGCACCTGAGTTACATCAAAAAGATTGCCCGCCTGAGCGTAGCGATCGGGCCGATCCCCATTCTCGAACACGGCCTCGCCCGCATCGGCATGGACGAACAAGTGATACTGGCCGTTGAAGGCCGGTGGCAACAAGAAGGTCTCGCTCTGCGTGTAATTCTGCCCCGCGGCCAGCACGCCGGTATGCGAGAATGTGCCCAGGATAATGTCATCGCCATTACCCGGTGTGTCATCGGGCGACGCGATGACGGTATCTACCCAGTTGCCGGCGGTCGTGGCGGCGGTGCCCAAGTTCGTCACCGTCCAGCCGACGGTGACCGTGGCCGGGTCCCCGATCGTGAGCGCCGGGGCGGTGACGTTCGAGACGGCCAGATCGGGATAGGGCGCCAGTGCCGAGGTCACGCTGGTCGTGGCCGTGCCCAGAGGATCAACCGCCCCGGAGCTCGGTGTAATCGGGGATGGTCCGCGTCGAATCGGTAACCACCTTGAAGACCAGTTGACCGGCCCCCGCGTCGCCCTGCGGAATCGGAATCAACTCCTGCTGGCTGGCAGAGCCGCCGGAACCAAGCGGACCCTTGCCACTTGCTGACCCGTCGTATGGAACCGTCGCCGTGAAGATCGTCGCTCCTGTCCCCTGATTCGTGGCCGTGACCGCATCGACCCAGGAACCCGTCGCCGCGGCGTTCCCCTGGTTTGCATCATTCCACGACAAGACAACGCTGCCGCCCGATTGCAATCCGGAAGAAGGCGTCGCGGCCATGCCCGAGACCTCGAGATCGGCGGCCGGCGCGAGCCCCGATACGGCCGAGATCGCGAGCGTGTTGTTCGTCTCGGCGGTGCCGCCGCTGTTGTACTCGAACACCTGGTTGAGCACGTCGGTCGTCACGCTGAACTGAAGCGTGCCAACGCTCGACGAGCCGGCTGGCAACGTGATCGAAACCTGCTGATTGCCGGCGCCGCCGCCGGCCAGCGCGCCGAGCTTGGTGACGTCGTAAACCAGGGTCGACGTCAAGAGCGTCTGGCCGGTGGTCGTGTTCGTGACGATAACGCGGTCGTCCCACGAACTGGAAACCGTTCCGTTGCCCGTGTTCGCATCTTGCCAGTGCAAGACCAAGGAGGCGCCCGAGTAGATGCTCGCCGGGCTCATCCCCAGGTTCTGAACCTGGAGATCAGGATAAGCGGCGATCGCCGAGTTGACCTGAACGGCCGCCGTGTCATTGCTGAACCCGGTGCCCGCTGTGTTGTACTCGAACAGGGAGCTCGTCGAGTTGACGATAACCGTAGCCGCGATTTGGCCTACGCCCGCGGCACCGTCCGGCAGCGCATACATGTACTGGCGGGCAACGGCCTGGCCGGCCGCGAGGGGTGCATGGCTCGTCGCGCCAATACCGTAGGGGAGCGTCACCGAGCCGAGCGTCTGGCCGGTCGTCATGTTCTGAATCACCAGCGAGTCGACCCAGGAAGTGCCGGCGGCGGCCGTGCCGGTGTTGCTGTCGCTCCAGTTCACGGTCAGGCTGCCGCCGGATTGCAAGCCCGACGACGGCGATACCGAAAGGCCGGTCACCTGAAGGTCAGGGTAGTTGCCGAGCGCCGCGGTCTGGGTGATCGACGCACTGTTATTGCTTGTGGCGGTGCCTCCAGAGTTGTACTCGAACACCGCGTGATTCGCGTTGGCGACGACGGAGAACTGGATCTGGCCCGTGCCCGCGGTGCCGCCGGGAAGTGTGAACGAATATTGCTGAAGGTGGGCACCGCCGGCCGGAATCGGTCCGCTCGCGCTGACTGCCGCGTTGTAAGGAACCGAGACATTCGCCAGTGTCGTGCCGGTCGTCGTGTTGGTGATCGTGACCTGATCGCTCCACGACGTGCCGGCCGGTGTCGCTGCGGCACCCGAATTGGCGTCATCCCAGCTCAGTGCGTAGGTACCCCCCGCGATCATGCCCGACGGCGCGGCCACCGCCAGGTTGGTCACTTGCAGGTCCGGATAAGAAGCCAACGTCGATGCCACCGTGACGGACGCCGTGTTGTTGGTTGACGCCGTGCCTCCCGGGTTGGATTCAACGACGGTGTTACCCGCGTTCGTGGTCACCGTGAACTGGATCTGGCCGGTGCCGGCGACCGCATCGGGCAATGTGAAGGCAAATTGCATGGCCGGCGATGCGCCAGGGACGATCGGGCCAGCGGTCCCTTCGTTGTACGTCACTGTGCCCGAGCCCAGGGTCTGGCCGATCGTCGTGTTCGTCACGACGATGCTATCCGTGAACGAAGCGGTCACCGAGCCCGTGCCGGCATTGGTGTCGTTCCACTGCACCGAGAGGGCGTTACCCGACTGCACGCCGGTGGCCGGAGTGACCTTCAGGTTCGCGACCTCGAGGTCGGGAGCCGGGTTGATGTTCGTGACAGATACCGACGCGACAACGACACTATTGTAATTGGGATCGGCACTTGACGATGCGGCGAAGACAATATGGAAAGCGACATTACCACTGTACTGGCTGTTCGCCACGCCCGTGATCGTGACCGTATGCGGCTGGTTCCAGTTGGTGGGCGTGAAGACGAGTTTCGATGTGGAAACAGTCCCCTGGCTCGTGTTGCTCGACGATAGCGGCAGGTCAACCTCGGCCGCCGGCTTCGAGCTGAGCACCACGCTGAAGCTGGCCGAGCCGCCGGTCGACGTGGTGACCAGGCCCGATGTCGGCGAGACGGTGAATCCTGCCACGTCCGTGCTCAGATTGACCACGGCCACACTGGCCGGTTGAAACCCTGCGTAGGCAGGGTCGGCGCTGACCGCCGGGGCCATCACGATGGTGTAGGCCACATTGGCCTCGGCCATCAGGTCGTTCACGCCGGTGATCGTGACTGTCTGGGCGACGTTCCAGTTAGTCGTCGTGAACGTGAGCTGAGACGTTGAGACAGTGCCCGCATTCGTGTTGCTGGACGAGACGCCGAAGGATACCGAGTCGGTGTGCTGCGAGGTCAGTACCGCAGTGAAAGCCGCGGTGGCGCCGGCCTGAGAGGTGACCAGACCGCTCGTCGGCGTGATCTGGATGGCGGGCGCGGCTTTGGTGGTCAGGGTCACGTCGGCGGAATCATAGATGGTCTTGAGAAACAAGGCGCTGGAGCTGAGGCCGGTCGCCGTGGCGAACTGGCCGGTCACTGATGCGGCCGTGACGATCGGAAACTTGGTGCCCGTCGTGGCGATGAGACCGGTAGCGACCGTGACATTGAGTGCCCCGTCCAACGAGGCAGAACCCTGAACGTCGAGCTGGCTGTACTGTCCGGCCGCCGTTCCGGCCAGGTTGACGTCGAGACGGCCGGTCGTGGTTTGCGAATAATAGCCGCTCACGGTCAAAGCGCCATTCGTCGCGCTCGGGCTCAGGTCGGCGGAGTTGGTCAGGTTGCCATTGATCGTACCCCAGCCGGCGAGCGAGCCACCTTGCAGATTGATGGTCGTCGCTGGCGACGACGTGCCGAGCGTGCCGCCACTCAAGACGGTGCTGCCCGCGGTCTGCGTGTAATTTCCGTCGGGCGAGAAACTGCTGCCGCTACCGATGATCACGCTGCCGGCGTTGCTGAACGCTCCCGCCGACGAAAAGGTGGCTCCGTTCTGGATCGTGAAGCTTCCGGATGCGGTGTTGGTCGTGAAGCCGCTCAGTGCGGGCGTCGTGCCGGTGTCGATATAAAAGCCCGCGGCGGACCCGTCGAGAAGGATCGTCGCCGCGTTCGTGACGATGGATGATCCGAACGGCACCCGCAACGTACCTGGCGAGGTGATTTTCCACGTGCCGCCAGTGAGTGTCCCCGCGCTGAAATTGGTTGGCGAGGCCGAGGCGGTCAATGTACCATTGGCGACCGCGATGGTGCCGCTATTGGTCCACGAGCCGCTCAGGCTGACAGACCCGCCGTTGATCGCCTCGACGGTGCCGTCGTTGACCCAGTTCGTGCCATTGACCGTCAAGCTGCCGCCCCCAGGCCCGACGCTGGCGTCGCCGCTCAGAGTTCCCTGGTTGACCAGCGTGTTGGCGCCGACGTTCAGGGTGGACCCCGAGCTCTTGAACGCGATCCCGGCGGCGATGGTCAGCGTCTGGTCGGTGCCGGATAAGCCGATGCCACTGCCATACTGGGCGCTCACCGTACCGCTACCGGCCAGCGTTTGCGTGCCGGCAAACGCCAAGCCGGTGTAAGCGTCCATCATCACGCTGCCGCCACTCGCGAGCGTCAAGCCCGCGCCCGTGCCGGCGGTGTCGGTCACGCTCAAGCCACCCACAATGTGCAAGAGGCCCGACACCGTCACGTCGTTGAGTGTGCCGCCGTAGGACGCCAGAATGGTGTCGCTGACGGTGCCGCCGTTAATGGTGCCGCCCGCCAGCGTCAGCGGACCAATCGATGAGTCCAGCGTTCCGCCGCCCAGGTTCAGCGTGCCGACCAGATTGAGAACTCCCGGGTTGGTCGCGTCGCGACTCACGGTTCCCAGTGAGGCCAGGGTAATGGTGCCACCAAGGTTGACCGTGTTACCGTTGAGGCTAATTGTGCCGCTATTGCTCCAGGAGCCGCTCAGGCTGACAGACCCGCCGTTGATCGCCTCGACGGTGCCGTCGTTGACCCAGTTCGTGCCATTGACCGTCAAGCTGCCGCCCCCAGGCCCGACGCTGGCGTCGCCGCTCAGAGTTCCCTGGTTGACCAGCGTGTTGGCGCCGACGTTCAGGGTGGACCCCGAGCTCTTGAACGCGATCCCGGCGGCGATGGTCAGCGTCTGGTCGGTGCCGGATAAGCCGATGCCACTGCCATACTGGGCGCTCACCGTACCGCTACCGGCCAGCGTTTGCGTGCCGGCAAACGCCAAGCCGGTGTAAGCGTCCATCATCACGCTGCCGCCACTCGCGAGCGTCAAGCCCGCGCCCGTGCCGGCGGTGTCGGTCACGCTCAAGCCACCCACAATGTGCAAGAGGCCCGACACCGTCACGTCGTTGAGTGTGCCGCCGTAGGACGCCAGAATGGTGTCGCTGACGGTGCCGCCGTTAATGGTGCCGCCCGCCAGCGTCAGCGGACCAATCGATGAGTCCAGCGTTCCGCCGCCCAGGTTCAGCGTGCCGACCAGATTGAGAACTCCCGGGTTGGTCGCGTCGCGACTCACGGTTCCCAGCGTGGCCGGGGTGATGACCCCACCGAGGTTGACCGTGTTGCCGTTGAGGCTAATTACGCCACTATTGGTCCAGGAGCCGCTCAGGCTCACGGGCCCGCCGTTGATCGCCTCGATGGTGCCGTCGTTGACCCAGTTCGTGCCATTGATCGTCAAGCTGCCGCCGCCAGGTCCGACGCTCGTGTCACCGCTGAGGGTTCCCTCGTTGATCAGCGTATTGGCGCCCACGTTCAGGCCAGAACCCGAGCTCTTGAACGTGATCCCAGCGGCGATGGTCAGCGTCTGGCTGGTGCCGGACAAGCCGATGCCACTGCCATACTGGGCGCTCACCGTACCGCTACCGGCCAGCGTTTGTGTGCCAGCAAACGTCAAGCCGGTGTAAGCGTCCATCATGACACTGCCGCCACTGGCGAGTGTCAAGCCTGCGCCGGTGCTGGCCGTGTCGGTCACGCTCAAGCCACCCACAATGTGCAAGAGGCCCGAGACCGTAACGTCGTTGAGAGTGCCGTAGGACGCCAGAATGGTGTCGCTGATGGTGCCGCCGTTGATGGTCCCGCCCGCCAGCGTCAGCGGACCGATCGATGAGTTTAGCGTCTGGCTGCCCAGGTTCAGCGTGCCGACCAGATTGAGAACTCCCGGGTTGGTCGCGTCGCGACTCACGGTTCCCAGCGTGGCCGGGGTGATGGCCCCACCAAGGTTGACCGTGTTGCCGTTGAGGCTGATTGTGCCGCTGTTGCTCCAGGAGCCGCTCAGGCTGACAGGGCCGCCGTTGATGGCCTCGATCGTGCCGTCGTTGACCCAGTTCGTGCCATTGACCGTCAAGCTGCCGCCACCAGGTCCGACGCTCGTGTCGCCGCTGAGGGTTCCCTCGTTGATCAGCGTATTGGCGCCCACGTTCAGGCCAGAACCCGAGCTCTTGAACGTGATCCCAGCGGCGATGGTCAGCGTCTGGCTGGTGCCGGACAAGCCGATGCCACTGCCATACTGGGCGCTCACCGTACCGCTACCGGCCAGCGTTTGTGTGCCAGCAAACGTCAAGCCGGTGTAAGCGTCCATCATGACACTGCCGCCACTGGCGAGTGTCAAGCCTCGCCGGTGCTGGCCGTGTCGGTCACGCTCAGGCTACTCACAATGTGCAACAGGCCCGAGACCGTAACGTCGTTGAGAGTGCCGTAGGACGCCAGAATGGTGTCGCTGATGGTGCCGCCGTTGATGGTCCCGCCCGCCAGCGTCAGCGGACCGATCGATGAATCCAGCGTCTGGCCACTCAGGTTGAGCGTGCCGACCAGATTGAGAACTCCCGGGTTGGTCGCGTCGCGGCTCACGGTTCCCAGCGTGGCCGGGGTGATGGCCCCGCCAAGGTTGACCGTGTTGCCATTGAGGCTGATTGTGCCGCTGTTGCTCCAGGAGCCGCTCAGGCTCACAGGACCGCCGTTGATGGCCTCGATCGTGCCGTCGTTGACCCAGTTCGTGCCATTGACCGTCAAGCTGCCGCCACCAGGTCCGACGCTCGTGTCGCCGCTGAGGGTTCCCTCGTTGATCAGCGTATTGGCGCCCACGTTCAGGCCAGAACCCGAGCTCTTGAACGTGATCCCAGCGGCGATGGTCAGCGTCTGGCTGGTGCCGGACAAGCCGATGCCACTGCCATACTGGGCGCTCACCGTACCGCTACCGGCCAGCGTTTGCGTGCCGGCGAACGTCAAGCCGGTGTAAGCGTCCATTATCACGCTGCCGCCACTCGCGAGCGTCAAGCCTGCGCCGGTTCTGGCCGTGTCGGTCACGCTCAGGCTACTCACAATGTGCAAGAGGCCCGAGACCGTAACGTCGTTGAGAGTGCCGTAGGACGCCAGAATGGTGTCGCTGATGGTGCCGCCGTTGATGGTCCCGCCCGCCAGCGTCAGCGGACCGATCGATGAGTCGAGCGTCTGGCCACTCAGGTTGAGCGTGCCGACCAGATTGAGAACTCCCGGGCTGGCCGCGTCGCGGCTGACGGTTCCCAGCGTGGCCGGAGTCATGGTGCCACCAAGGTTGACCGTGTTGCCGTTGAGGCTGATTGTGCCGCTATTGCTCCACGAGCCGCTCAGGCTCACAGGCCCGCCATTGATCGCCTCGATGGTGCCGTCGTTGACCCAGTTCGTCCCATTGATCGTCAAGCTGCCGCCGCCAGGCCCGAGGCTGGCGTCACCGCTCAGAGTTCCCTCGTTGATCAGGCTGTTGGCGCCGACATTCAAGCCAGAACCCGAGCTCTTGAACGTGATCCCAGCGGCGATCGTTAGCGTCTGGTTGGTGCCTGATAAGCCGATGCCACTACCATACTGTGCGCTCACCGTACCACTACCAGCCAGCGTTTGCGTGCCGGCAAACGTCAGGCCCGTGTACGGGTCCATCATGACGCTGCCGCCGCTGGCGAGCGTCAAGCCCGCGCCTGTGCCGGCCGTGTCGGTCACGTTTATTGCACTTTCAATGTGCAACGACGCGCCGAGCGTGACATCGTCAAGAGTGCTGGTCGCGGAGGTGGAGACCAGTGTTGTGCCCGCCGCAACCGCCGCGTCTCGAAGGGTTCCTCCAGACAAAGTGAAAACGTTGCCATTTTGTGCTTGTAAAATGCCTGGAGCCGTCGGAGTGCCGACGGCAAGCGAGCCTCCCGAAAGGGTGAACGGGTCATTGACGGTCAGACTTTTCACGGCGTCGGAACCGGAAGCGTGGGTCACGCTGATCCCGGTGAGATCGATGACGACGTCATCACCAGCGCCTGGACCGGTGCCATTGCTCCAGTTGCTGCCGACCTCCCAGGCTCCGGCGGCCGGGCTGGTCCACGATACAAGAGCCAGCAAGCAGCGGTCCTCGAGGAACTCCACCAGCGCAACCCGTCCCTGGGGCGATCGGCCGGGGCGAATACGGCGGCCACCATCGCCGCTTAAATCGTTTCGCCTTCGAGGATTACGCGGGCGCTGGGAATCCGATCGATGCAGCATGACTCGACGGTCCTGTCGGAAACGGGTGCTTGGCCAGCGACTGTCCCGAAAATCGGTGTCGTCTCCGAAGACGGTCGCTGTTCTCGATGTCGGCTCAATGTTTTCGCGATCGCGAGGCCGGCTTCAGGCCTAATCTGCGCCTGGCTTCGGCGCAAACAGCGAATCCGAAAAATTCGCATGGGAGTGTCATGCAGGCGGTAAATGAGGTGAAATAGAAACAATCAAAATATTTCTTGTGTAAAGATCATTTCCGCGCACAATTACGATACCGATGAAACCGCAAACCGATGACGATCCAGATGCTTCACCGGCACTCGCTGCGCGCGGGCCTGCCGCCGACCAGCAGTCGTTGAGCCGCCAGTTCATGGAGCATTGGGACCGTCTGCACCGGTTAGTGCAGGTGCGGATCGATCGCCGCCTGCACGGCCGTGTGAACCCATCCGATGTGCTTCAGGAGGCCTACCTCGAGGTTGTTCGGTCGATGCCGGGCTACCTGAGCGATCCCAGGGTGCCTTTCTTCGTGTGGCTGCGTCACATCACGGTCGTGAAGCTGATGGCTCTGCACCGCAAGCACCTGGGCACTCGCGTTCGCGACGCGCGCCGTGACGTTCATCTGGGAGGAGGTCGAGCCCAGACGAGCCTCCGTGGCACTGGCGGCCCGGCTTCTGGGCAGGCTGACATCTCCCAGCCAGGCGGCCGCGCGCGTCGAGCTGCAGGTACGTGTCCAGGATGCCCTGAGCAGTCTCGAGCCGCTTGACCGCGAGGTGCTCGCGCTGCGCCACTTCGAGCAATTGACCAATACCGAAACGGCACGGATCCTTGGTCTCAGCGTCGCGGCGGCCAGCAACCGCTATGTGCGCGCGCTCAAGCGCCTGCGTCCGATCCTCTCGAGCGGCCAGGGATTCCTCGGCCACCTTGCCGGTCCCGGCGGAGCAGGGGCACCCGATGACCGATCCTGAGTTCTTGCGCAATCCTGTTGAAATACTGGCCGAGGAATTCCTTGAACGATACCGGCGGGGCGAAGGGCCTTCGGTGACGGAGTACGTCGCCAGACATCCCGCGCTCTCGGACGAAATCCGCGAGGTCTTTCCGGCCCTCGTTGCCCTGGAAGAAGCGGGTCCTCATCCGGCGGATCTCGGGTCTCCGCGAACCTTGACGACCAGCGGCGACGGCTTGATGCCCGACCGCCTGGGCGATTTCCGGATCAAGCGCGAGATCGGCCGCGGGGGCATGGGTGTGGTGTACGAGGCGGTCCAGGAGTCGCTCGGGCGTCGGGTCGCTCTGAAGGTTCTGCCCCTGGGGGCTCTGGCTGATCCGGCGGCTCTCAAGCGATTTCGACGCGAGGCCCGCTCGGTGGCGGCCCTTCACCACTCGAATATCGTGCCAGTCTTCGGCGTCGGGGAGCATGCCGGGTATCATTTTTATGCGATGCAATTGATCCTGGGGCAGACGCTCGAGGCGGTGCTGGGGGGCGTCCGCCGCATCCGCGACGTGGCCGGCCCCGTGCCGGCGCCGTCCTTGACCTTGGCCCAGGGCATGTCGCGTGATCTCGCCGGGTCTCTGATGTCAGGGCAATTCACCGGCGCCGCGGGCGATCGTGCCAGCCTGGACCAGAACGATCCGGCGTACGAAGGCACTCGATGGCGCGGACCGCTCGATCGCGCAACAGACACCTCCGTCCCTTCCACGGACACAGACATCAGCAACGTGACAATCGCGGAACGTGGCGAGACTCAATATCATCGGCGTATCGCCAGGATCGGACTTCAGGTCGCCGAGGCGCTGGCGTATGCCCACGATCAGGGCGTGCTGCATCGCGACATCAAGCCGTCGAACTTGCTCATGGACATGGAGGGCACCGTCTGGGTCCTCGACTTCGGTCTGGCCAAGGCGGAAGCCCTGGGTGAACAATCGGCGTCGCGCGACATCGTCGGAACCCTGCGGTACATGGCACCTGAACGGTTCGATGGACGGTCCGACCGCCGTAGCGATGTTTACGGTCTGGGCGTGACACTCTATGAGTTCCTGACCCTTCGGCCGGCTTTCGACGCCGCGCAGCAGGCAGCGCTCATCCACCAGGTTCTCCGCGGCTCTCCGATCGCGCCTCGACGCATTGACCGTCACATCCCGCGGGATCTGGAAACGATCGTCGCCAAGGCGATGGCCAAGGAGCCATCGGCGCGCTACGTCTCGGCACATGCCCTCGGCGAAGACCTCCGGCGCTTTGTCGAGAACCGAACGATCCTCGCGCGGCGGAGCAACTCGCTCGAGCGCACAAGTCGCTGGTGCCGCCGCAACCCGACAGTCACGGTATTGCTCACCTCGGTCGTCGCGCTCTTGACATTCATCGCTGGCTATTACTCGGTTTCGGCGACGCGGTACAAGCATCAGTTCGAGCGGGCGCGCGCCGCCGAGATCGACGGCCGCGAAAAGCTCTATAACTCGTACGTGGCGCAGGCGCGGGCCAGCCGCTTGAGCCGCCGGCCCGGCCAGCGGTTCGCCGCTCTCCACGCTCTCAACGAGGCAGCAAAGATCCGTACCGCGGGCGTGCTGCGGGACGAGGCGATCGCCTGCCTCGCCCTTCCCGACCTGGGTGAGATCCAGCGCTCGTCCGAACCTTTCTCGGGCGTCGCGCTCATTTATGATGCGTCGTTAGAACAGTATGCTCGCCTGGATTGGGACGGCGTTCTGAGCGTGCGTCGGGTCGCCGACGATCACGAAGTGCGCCGATTCTTGTCGCCAGGCGCGGTTGGCGAGAATTACTTGCTTGCATTCAGCCCCGACGGACGATACCTCGCCGTCATCTATCGACTCGGTTCGAGTCACCCTTTCAAGCTCTGGCGCCTGGATCGTGATGACCCTATCCTCGTGCTCGATGGTCCGGAGGCCATCTATAACGCTCACTTTACGCCCGATAGTCGCAGAATTGCGCTCATCCATGCCGATGGCTCGATCGTCTTTCGCGGCCTCGCGTCGGGCATGGCTGAAGCGCGCTGCAATCTGGGTGGAAGCGTGCGGGAAGTTGCCTTCTCGGCGGACGGTCTCAAACTCGCCGCCATCTTTGCGGCGGACCCTCTCAAGGTCAAGATCTGTGTCGTCCCGTCGGGAGAGGTGGTTCGCGAGATCACGGTGCGCGCGCCTTGCGCTCTCTCGTGGGATCCCAACGGCTCGACGCTGGCGGCGGCCTGCGAGGATACGCGGATCTATATGTACGATGCCGAGACGGGACGGCAGACCGGTGTCCTTGACGATCATTCGAGCATGGGCATTTTCACCCTATTTCAACCCGGTGGGTCGCTGCTGGCCAGTAACGGCTGGGACGGCAAGCTGCGGATCTGGCAGCCTCAAACCGGCGAGATGCTCCTGGCCCTGGGCGCGGGCGGTACGATGGCTTTCCGACGGGACGGATTGCGTTTCGCCGCGCTGGCTTCAGGGAGAATCGCGACACAGTTCCAGGTCGCGGAGGGACGCGAGTATCGTTCATATGTGCAGTCGCCACCGCGGCGCCGAGACCATGTTATTTGTTCGGCCCTTCACCCCGGCGGGCGGCTGCTTGCCATCGCCAACACGAGTGGTGTCGGCTTCTGGGACATCGATCGCGACGTGTCCGTCGCGTGGCTGCCGATCGGTCAAACACTATCGCTCATGTTCGAGCCCTCGGGCGATCTACTGACCCTCGGTCGAACGGGATTGGCTCGCTGGCCGGTGCGCACGCTCCCTGATGACACGAATTCAATTCGGGTCGGTCCGCCAGCCCTGCTGTCAAACGACCATAGCGGCAGGATGGCCCGAAGTCGCGACGGACGACTACTGGGCCTCTGTTATGATCACATGAACCCGATCGTCATGGACCTCGACCACCCGGCGACGACAATCCGTCTCGGACCTCAGACTGACGTGCACTACATCACGATCAGCCCCGACGGCCGCTGGGCGGCGACCGGCAGCCATAACAGCCGTCAGGGGATCAACGTCTGGGCACTTCCCGAAGGCCGACTCGAAAAACGCTTTCCTAATCAAGGGCTGTATGCAGTTCCGCTTTTCAGTCCGGACGGGCGCTGGCTCGCGACGAACCTGGGCAATGAACTGACTTTGAGGACAGTCGGCGATTGGAACGACCGTTCCCGCCATGATGGCTTCGCGCTCGTGTTCTCACCCGACAGCCGTCTCCTGGCCATCGCGCAGCTCGACAAATCGGTGTCACTGATCGAAACCGAGACAGGGCGTCATGTCGCCGGCTTTGATGATCCGCAGCAGTCGCGGGCGAACCAGGCCACATTCAGCCTCGATGGCTCCCGGCTGATTCTGTCCGGCGAAGACAGCCGCACGGCTCACGTCTGGGATTTGCGAGCAATTCGCCATGAGCTGGCCGGGATGGGCCTTGACTGGGACTGGCCTCCGTTGCCAGAGCCCCCTGCGACGACATTGGCCCAGAAGCCGCTCCGCGTCGCGACCGATCTCGGTGGCCACGACTTTGCCTGGGGCGCATCCGTTCCACGGGAGCTCGATTGCTTGAACGAGGCTCTCGAGATCGACCCCCGCGACGTGTACTCACTTGCCCGTCGCGCCCGGATTCACGTCGACATCAGCCAGTACGACCATGCGATCAGCGATTATACACAGGCGCTCGCGAGTCGACCGGGCGATCCCCGACTGCTGGGAAGACGGGGCGACGCCTATCTGATGAAGAAGCAATATGCCGCTGGGTTTGCCGATTGCGAAGTGTCTCTCGCCACCTTGCCGGATCAGGCCGCACTCCAGAATAATCTCGCGTGGGCCTACGCAACCGCACCGTTGCCATTGCGCGATCCAGCCAAGGCTGTCATCCACGCACGCATGGCGGTCCAGCTCATTCCCGAGAAGGCCGGCTATCACAACACGCTCGGCGTCGCACTCTACCGCGCTGAAAATTATCGCGACGCCATTCTCGAACTCGAGAAGAGCCTGGTGAAAGCGAGCCCCGCCGACGCCCCGATTGATCTGTTCTTCCTGGCGATGTGCCGCGTTCGTCTGGGAGATACTGTTCGGGCCAGGGCCGATATGGAACGTGCCTGCCGTCTGCAGGCCGAGGCCCAACGTCCCGCCGCGGATGCCGAGCAGCTCGGGGCGATCCGACGCGAAGCGGAAGAGTTGTTTGCCAGGGAGCCGACGAGGGGAGACTCTGCTCACGAGTCGAGGCCGTACCAAGGAATCATCTCGGAATCGGCTGCGCGGGCTGGAAAAACAAGGCTTGACTGAACTGATGACGTCCCGGCGAGTACGATACCCCACGCACAGACGGGGCGACGTCGTCGAGGATCACCCGTCGAGGATCCAGGGCCTTCGTAGCCATAGCCGTCGCGTCGCGCCGCGTCCGACGTTCTGACAGCCGGCCGTCGAGAAAACCCGTTGCTCTTCTTCGAATCGCAAACCGCCAGCCCGATGGGGGCTTTTCGCGACCCGCGGAAGGCCGACCGTCTGTTTGCACCTGGCGAGTCTTTCGGCACGGCCCTCGTGACTTTATGATGTGGCGATGTTGCCGAGTCTGCCATTGGCCATACGGTCATGCTGCCGACCGACCGGCGAGAAGCGGTCAGGTTCCATTCCTGGATCGGGAAAAGGTCATCCCCACGGATTTTGATCTGTCGCGATAAAGGCCCAGTTGGATCGAGTCAATAAACCGATGTACCCCTCTTTTCCCGTTCGTCAGAGCTCGTCGAGTGCCTCGACTCGATTACCGTGACGGCCCGATGATCGGAGTCAAGAACGACGCCACGTTTGGGCCGGCGTCTGGCGGCACTCCGTGCGCGAACGGTCCCGTCTCTTGAGCTCGGGGCGAGAGGACGGCTATTGATCTTCCTGTCGCCGGTGGTCGGGGCTGGAAAGGTCGATTGCAACGGCGGCTGGACGACGGAAACCGTGCGGATCGCGATGACAGACCGGGGTGAATGGCGCCGCGCGGTTGCGAAGCTGGTCCACCGCCAGGCGCGGCGAAAATCTCAGCGCCGCACCTTTTTGAGGGCCTCGGCGTGGACGACGACCTTGACGTTGTCAAGGCCCCAGCTCTCGTCGTCGGTCCCTTTGCCTTCGAACAGGTCGCTCGCAAAGTTGAGGACGAACGCCGGGGATGAATGATCGAATGCGTACGTGAGCTTGTAGACGCTGTCGCCGAAGAACCGCGAGCCGAGCGTGTTCACCGCGGAGGCCTTCGTCTGGAACTTGCTGTCCTTTTTCGGGTAATTTTGATTGCCGAGATCGTAGGCACCGGTCTTGGGATTGTTGGAAAATGTCGTCGCCAGCAGCGTCGGACCGCCAGCGACGGAAAGCGACCACCGATCGGGCCCGAAGTGTGGGTTGTTGCCATCCCACCGAGCTCAGGATGTAAAGGTCAAAGGAAACGGTGACCGATTTGTGAGCGGGTAGCTTCTCGAGCTTGAGCCGAATCGTCTGCTCGACGCGCGTGCGGTTGAAGTCTCTCGTATTCTCGGCCAGACGCGGGCCGCCAAACGGGCCGATGTCGGCGCTCCTTGCGATTGGGCGATTCGCTGGTCATGACCTTCGGCGCTTTGAGCCTTGCCCCTTTCCGCGGGGTCGAGCTGTTGAAAAAGACGATCGGCAACGACGACCACTCGTCGTACGACGAATTCACGGGTCCATTGAAATTGTTCCTGTAAACGATGTCGTTGGCCGCGAAAAGCTCGGCGGCTGCGAGATTAAAGACCCAAAGGGCCAAAAGGCCCAGTCGCGTTATTCCATGCGTCGTCATGGCAACTCTTTGAAGAATCAAACGCCGGCCCTCCGCGGGGCGATCGGTTGTACGACGTCAATCGCGCTACGGCAGGTGGCCGAGGTTCACGGACGAGCTCCGGGATACCGTACCTGGCGATTTCCGTCAAACCCCTGGCGTTTTTACAATCAAGGAGTCGCTGTGGCGATCCCTGTGCACGGGCGTCCAGACAAAGGGGACATAGACGAAAAAAGCGGGACATGGCGCTTTTACGAGCGTCCTTTTCGAGGCTCGCGGGGAGGGAAAGCGAGGCCGACGTGGAGGCGAAAGGGAGCGGCCCAACAGCAGGCCCGTTGTTTGATCTGCCCCTGAAACCTGGTCCAATCTTGATGAACGTGGCCGTCGTCGCATGATTCGTTCACGACCCAGGATAGCCCGGGAGCAGCAGAGTGCCTACACTGATGCCATCGGTTCGGGCTGTCCCGGAAAGGAGATCATCCCTCACGGATATCCCGGAAGTCGCGTCAAGCATTCGTGGAGTGCACAAATGTTTCCGCAAGCACGTTGGACCCTCCTGGTTTTACTCGCCTCGGCTGCCATTTGCGCCGAGATCCCGGCAGTCGCCTTCGGCGCTCCGCCATCCAAGGCCAATTCCACCATCTTCGGCCCGAACGTCTTCGTGTTTAACCCAGGAATGCCCGCCGCCGGCGTGGAAAAAGCGGTGAACGACATCTTCTCGAAGATGGAGGCGAACCACTTCGGTCCCGAGCGCTACGCACTGCTCTTCAAGCCGGGCACGTATAACGTAAACTTTAGTGTGGGCTTCTACACCCACGTGGCCGGCCTGGGGCAAAACCCCGACGATGTCCACATCGACGGCGGCGTGACCGTCAACGCCAAGTGGGATCCCAACGGCCACGCGCTGAACAACTTCTGGCGGACCCTGGAGAACTTCGCCGTCACACCGTCGGTAGTGTGCCCCACAAGACCATCAAAGGCGTCACGCGGATCGCGATCTCCCAGGCCGCCCCGTTGCGACGCCTGCACGTCAAGGGCGAGCTTCAACTGTTCGACTGGGGCCCAAAAGGAAACGTGGGATACGCCAGCGGCGGGTTTCTGGCCGACTCGGTCGTGGACGGTAAGGTTGTCCCCGCCTCGCAGCAGCAGTGGCTCTCCCGCAACAGCAAGTGGTCGGAGTGGAGCAACGCCGTGTGGAACATGGTGTTCGTCGGTTGCGTCAACACCCCCAAAGGCACATTCCCGAACCCGGCCTACACGGTGGTGGACAAGACGCCCGTCATTCGGGAAAAGCCATACCTCTTCATGGCTGGATCCGGCGAATACCGCGTCTTCGTCCCGGCGCTCAAAGCCAACGCCCGGGGCGTAAGCTGGCTCGACGGCCCGACGCCCGGCGAATCGATTCCCATCGATCGCTTTTACATCGCCCAGCCGAAAGAGGCGACAGCCGAGCGCATCAATGCCGCGCTGGCCAGGGGTAAGCACATCCTGTTCACGCCCGGCGTTTATTCGCTCGACGACACCCTTCGGATCACCAGGGCCGACACCATCCTCCTGGGACTCGGCGTGCCGTCGCTATCGCCGAGAAACGGCCTGCCGATTCTCGCGGTGGCCGACGTTGACGGTGTCAAGATCGCCGGCCTGATCCTCGACGCCGGCCCGGTCAAGTCGCCGACGCTCCTGGAGGTCGGTCCCGCGGACAGCAAGGCCGACCACTCGGCCAACCCCACTTTCCTCTATGACCTGACGGTGCGTACCGGCGGTCCTGCGGCGGGCGAGAACGACGTGGGCATCCAGATCAACAGCAATCACGTCGTGGCGGACCAGCTCTGGATCTGGCGCGCCGACCACGGCGCCGGCGTCGGCTGGACCACCAACCCGACGAGGAACGGCCTGGTCGTGAATGGCAAGGACGTGACCATCTATGGTCTATTCAACGAGCACCACGAGGAGTACCAGACACTCTGGAACGGTAACGGCGGCCGTGTGTACATGTACCAGTCAGAGATGCCATACGACGTGCCCGACCAGAATTCCTGGATGAGCGGTAAGAACGACGGTTTTGCCTCGTACAAGGTCGCCGACGGCGTGACCAGTCATGAGGCGTGGGGCGTGGGGGTGTACTGCTACTTCCGCGACGCACCCGTGAAGGCCCAAAGCGCCGTCGAGGCGCCGGCCGTCCCTGGCGTCAAGTTCCACCACCTGACGACGGTCTGGCTCGACGGCCAGGCCGGCAGCGAGATCACCCACATCATCAACACTCTCGGCGGTCGAGTTTTCGCGCCCAGGCCGCCCGAGGCCATGCGGCGGACACTCGTCGAGTTCCCGGGCAAGAAATAGTAACCACGGCCCCAATTCAAGGCCGCTGAGTTTCCAGCGGCCTCGGACAGCGATGAGGGAGCTTGATGGCCGAGCAGGCGCCCCGATAACGCTCTCTACCCTGGCCGCCTGTGCGCGCGGTTGAATCGATTCCAACTGATCAAGCCGGCTCCGATCGCCATCGCCGCCATGACGATAGAGGATGGCTCGGGGGTTGCCGTTGGGGTGCCGTTCATTTCGGGGCCATAGGTCGGAGTGGCGGGCGGGCCGGTCGACCATTGATATGTCGTATGGTCGACGTTGTTCAAGGCGCTGAAGTTGATCGTGACGGAACCGCCGGCGGGTAATGGGGTGAAATTCATGAGAAAACCACTGGCGACCATTCCGTTGTTGGCCGAGGCCATTTCGTCGCGATAGCTGAAAGACGTTTCCTTGTTCGCCGGATTGGTGCTTCTCGTAATGTTTTCCGTGACGTATTCGAGGTACGAACTGTTGCCCGTCTTTCCAAAAAACGTGACCTTGATGTCGGTCGCATTTGCGGGAGCGCCGGAGAATGTCTCTGTGTAAGAGACCAGGCCCGCTTCCAAGCGGGTCGGAGCGGCCATGATGCACAGGCACAAGATCGAGAGACCGGCTGCCAGGCGTCGGCGGATCGATATCCTGCCGCGAGGTGGTGGGAGCGTATCCCGGACCCGGTCCGATGAACTGATGGCTACACCCTGTTGTTGTTGTTCCCGGCGTGGCGAATCCATCAACCGCGACGCTTTCATGAAGCCCGCACTACGCATTGAAGAGCTCCTGATTGCTATGCAGTTCAACCCCTTTGTCAACTCGCATGCACCGCCGTCGTCGGCGTCAGTTACTGGCTCCTGGGCGAGATCACCCCAGATCACTCTCAGAACCCGCAAGATATCGATCGATCTTGCGCTGTGTCAATCCACCAGCACCAGAACAGGTGCGCCGGCGGATTCCGGCATTCCTATCGGCGCGTTGACTCGACGTTTGCGCTACCGAAACCAGACTGTTGCCTCACTCAAGTATGACCCAAACGGCCCTCGAGGGAGGGCGCGAACATTCACGGTGTCGCAGGTGACAGTTTTGTCCTTGCGTCAATTGACCGATAGACCGTCGTCCTCGTTCATGACGCGACCGAATGCTTGATGTGGGGCCGATGAGATGATCCTCGTTAGCCTTCTTGAGTGAGGCAACAAGCGGGGAAATGCCGTTGTCGCCAATCAGGCGCCGAGACGGCCGTGAACGTCAGCGCGGCATCCCGCAAGACCCGAGCACTGCGAAGCGGAGCACAACAAATGCGGATCAGCGATCTTTACTTCTCATGGTGGCTTCGCCCGGGAAAGACCCGAACTCTCCAGGTGGGTGGCTTGAATCGCACTTACCTCGTTCATCTCCCGGAAGGGCACAACCAAGAGAATCCGACGCCAGTAGTTTTGGCGCTGCACGGAGCGACGATGAATGGCCCGATGATGGCCTGGTTTTCCGGCCTGAATCGCAAGGCGGACGAAGCGGGCTTCATCGCTGTTTATCCGAACGGCACTGGCCGTTTCTCGTCGTTCACGTGGAACGGTGGTCATTGCTGTGGCTCGGCCATGCGAAACAATGTTGATGACGTGGCTTTCATCGACGCCCTGCTGGACGATCTGATGCGGTCTTACCACATCGATAACCGAAGAATCTATGTCACGGGCATATCGAACGGGGCGACGATGACCTACCGGCTTGGATCGGAACTCTCGGATCGCATCGCCGCCATCGCTCCGGTCGCCGGATCGGTGGGAACCGAGATCAGCCGATTGAAACGTCCGATTTCAGTCCTCCACTTCCACGGGACTTTAGATGATTACATCCCATTCCTCGGCGGCAAAGGAATGAAAAGCCTGTACGGCACGCCGTATTGCTCGGTCGATCAGTCGATTCAGTCCTGGGTGAAGTCGAACGAGTGCGACGAGAACCCGAAGATTGACTTGTTGTCGAAAAATGGCGATCAAATGACAGTGACCCGCAAAACCTATGCGGCGCGGAAGGACGAGACCGAAGTCGTCTTGGTGGTGATCGAGGGAGGCGGACATACCTGGCCGGGGATGAGATCGCCCACGGACACCCTCGGTCAATCGGCCATGAACATCTCAGCCAATGACTTGATGTGGGAGTTCTTCGAGAAACACCCGATGAGGTGATCGGAACGACTGACCATGTCTCGGTCGCCAGAAGCCCGGATCATCAAGAAGGTCAGGAAACTGTCGAAGATCGCCCAAGCCCTCCGTCAAGGAAACAAATTCGATTTCTCCCAAGTTGCCGTTCCAGCCCGTAATGGCGTCGCAGACGTAACGCGCCAGGACCGGATGGTCGCTGTATGTCGCAAAGTCAAACAGACCAGATACATGGTCGGACTTCGAAGTTTGTCTTCGGCCACCCATTGTTCGGGCGTCATGGCCATGTCCGGCGGACTCTTGTGGCTTCCATAATCCCTGCGGGGCGCTCCATCTTCGTTCTGGAGTACCGGAACGGCACCCGCACGGACGGCACCAACAACTTGCCGTCCATGTCATATTCGGTCGCTTCCTGGCAGTACGCACGCGGCATGGCGGCGCAAGGCGTTTGTCCCAGTAACGCTCTAACGTGACCGCGGTCGCCTCGCGCGCCGCTGGTCTCGGCGGTGCGCATGTTGTCGCGACGCCTCGAACCCTGATCGAGAACCTGGGATACCGACATCCATTCAGATGGAAAGAGATCGTCGACAGATCCGGAATCCTGTCATCAGATCGTACAAGTCGGTCGGACATTCTTGTCGGTACGGACATTTTTCCCAGCTCATGTTTCTGACATAATAAGGGCCAGAGCGAACGACAGCACGACCAGTCGCCGCGGCACCGACGACAAATTCCGGGCCAAGCAGGTCGAGTGCATCGGGGAATCGATCGATCTCAAACCGCCCCGACTTCCCGAACAGGAATTCCTGTTCTTCGGCAGAGGTGAGGACACGTTGGTCCACAAGGGCCGCGGCCAGCAGTTCAGCCTCCGAGGGCAGCCGGACTCCCGCCCACTCACAGTATGCCTGGGCATCCTCGAAGCTCACGTTATGCACGAGAAGGTTGCCGCGGTCCCGCGGCCGGATCGGTTCGATTGTTTCGTCAAATCGGAACGAGCCATCCCCCGTTCGTTTCGAAACTGGTCACGTACCCCGTCGCCCTGGTGAACTCATCGTACTGACCGATGGTGACGGGGGGAACGACAGATCTCGTACGGGGCAAGCGCCACCGACGAGCCATCTTCGAAATGGGCAACCGCCGAAGAGACGTGAATGAACCTCTCGTCGCGCGGGGGGGCAGGGCCAAGGTCGCCTCCAACCGAAAGGGCCGTGACCGAAGGCAAGCGTTCCTTGACCAAGAATTCCAGCGTTGGCAAGCAGCGATCGCAAAACCACCCGAAGAGCACTTCGAGGCTCTCGTGCATTCTTCGCAGGTTCGACGCTCAGCTCCTTGAGGTAGCAGTCGCAGGTTCTGCTCGCTTCGCGCTCGCGCATCCAGTCCGTGAAAACGCCTCGCACCAGTTCAACGCCGTTAGCCAGCGGTCGACGGAACCGGAATCGGAAGCACTCTTGCTCGGGGTCAAAGTTCGGCTTCCTCTCAATTCTCATGACTCCACCTCAAGCCCTTGGTTTGGCCTTGCCCGACAAGCGACCAGGGCTCAACTCTATCAGGCCGGCGGACTAGCTTGGAGAGCCCCGGGGTAAACGCAAGCCTCCGAGGTTCCCAGCGTGTGCGCAGCGCGTCGGGCGCCTGTGCGCTCGCTGATGGGGGGCCATCATACCCGGACACCGGGTTTGTGATCTGGGATCATCATATGCTAACAGAGCAGCGAGTTTTGAACACATGACTTCATGGACCTGATATGTGTGGTCATTCCGTAATAGTCCGTCGTGCGCCCACGAATGCGAGGTTGCTCAACAGTACGGCGCCTGTGTGACCGAAAACGGGGCCTTCAAAGTTGTAGGACCAACCAATCCGAGCGCTCATCCGCTTCATTCACATCAAGAATCGGCGGAGGGTCGAGTACTTGCCGGGATCCCGGTGAAGGCATCGGTGAATTGCAACACGTCTTGGGTCAGAGTTGTTGCGACATTGACGGCCTAAACCAGACCCTTGTCGAGCTAGTTGGCTTGGAAGCATCCCGATGGACATCGGCCATGGAACCCGGTGATTGCAGCAAGTTTCGCTGCCAAAGGAGTGTTAAGGCGGTGCCAAACTTCGACGAAATCGGGATCAGGTCCGCTGATTGCCCTGTGAACCGCGTATCCGCGCCTCGACTACGCCAGGACTGGTGGCCAGACGACCAGTTTACAGTGGCGATAATATTGGACAATATGGATTCCATCAACTGGTCGATCGCTTGATACCCCGACGACACAACCTTTGTGGGGCCGCCAGATGAAATGGGAAATTGTCGGTGTACTCGCTGCGGGGGCGTTGTTCATCAGTGCAGGTGGCCAGTTCGCACAGGCCCAGGGACTGGGTGACGCGATGCGTCCCGTGCCGCGGCCTCGGCCAAGTGTGAGCACAAGTTACATTCTTGATATCATGGATGAAGATGATGCTAATCCGCACTGGGCCGAACATTCAACTTATCCTACCGAGGGACAGGCGATCACTGCGGCGCGCAGCCTGAAGGCAGGCGGTTATCGGACCCGCATCCGACCCGTCCGAAAAACAGTGCCGGTGCCCAAGACGTATGTTCTCTGGGTGCGAGACCCCGAATCACAGGTCAGGAACTGGAAAGATGGCGGCCGGTTCGACACTCAGGGCGAGGCGGTTGCTGCCGAGCGGGCCGCTCGCCAAGCCGGGCTCGAGTCTTACATTGCCCAGAGCCAGGGCGGCCTGGATGGACTGCCTCCCATCAGCGTTCCGGCGACCAGGAAGCGGGCACTACTTTACCAGGTGCTGGTCTATCAATACCGTAACCTGTCCGATGGTGATTGGGTCGTGGTATACGAGACCTTCGATCCGGCGCTGCCAACGAACGCGCCATCCAGATCCGCAGCAAGCAAAACCCGTTTCAGCAGTCTGTCGTCCGTGTTTCTTCGAAAGAAGTGATGGTCGACGAGGCTACGTACCGCAAATCGTTCCCCGACTACCGGCGCTAACGGCCGGGCCTTTCCGGCCCAACCGGCCAAAGCTGAAGAAAAAAGAAGGCACACCATGAGGCACAGACCGCTGGCCGCAACCTTGGTTGTCGCCCTCGCAGGCCTGATTATTCCCGCGGCGGCACCGGCGAAGTCGCTTCAAGAGTTGCTGAAAGACTACCTGGGCGGCCGCGTGAAGAACTCGCTCAAGACGCTGGAGCGAGCCGGAGATGCTGCGGCGAGCGCCATGAAGGGCCAGCCGTTCGTCTCGTTTAACCAGTGGTTCAACGAGGTGCGGGACGAGACGAAATATCAGCACGGGCGGCTGGGACCGTCGCTACGGCGGACACCAGCGGAATGGACGAACTGGTCGGGTATGAATTTGTTCAGCGTGCGGCAGACGACCCAGGGCTTGGAGCGGCTCAAGAACGCCCAACGGATCGTTGCGGACATCGAGGCCCGCTGCGCCGAATTACAGCGCGTGGCGTTTCAGAAGAATTACGAAGACCATAAAAACGCGCTCGAGAACATCGGCGAAAACATGACGTCGCTCAAGATCGGCGATCTGGCCGCGCGGCGCGAGGCTTACGAAGGAGCTCGAGTCGCTCAAACAGTCGGCTAGACGCCGCGGCCGAGCGTCTTGACAAGGCGACCAGCCAGGTCTCTGACTCGTTGAGCGAGATGATCAAGGGCCGCGATCGGTTTGACCGGGAACGGTTCGAGCAAATGGAGCGAAACCAGTTTCGTTCGGAGCCGCCACTCTCTTCGAAACGCGCCAGCCGGAAAGCGCGGCTCGGCGGCGGCGCTCAGAGCCTGGCAAGCCGTCCCGGCTCGACCGTCCGGCTCCGACACGCTGCGCCCGCTCGAAGACCCCTTGGCCGCTCAAACGCGCTACAGTCCTCCTGCGGCGGGAGGCAGGTCTGGTGGGGCAGGGCGTTCCGGTATGAGCGGCGGTGCCGCGTCCCCATTCAGCGAGGGCTTCTTCGACTCCCCAAGCGGCGCCGGCACGCCCGCGGGCGGCGGCCGATATTCAGGCCCCGTACCCCCACTCGGCCGCGGCGGCGGATGGGAGAACCTCTATCCTGAGGCGCCGCCAGCACCCGTCGCGCCGCCGCCGCTCAGCGATGGGCCGCCACGACGGGACGTCGGCCTCGCTGCGCCGCATGAACACCGCGCGCGGTCGGCCGCCTGACAAAACGTCAGTTCGCTCTTGCGAGACGTGCCATTGCTCCATCCGCGCCGCTGAGCAAGTCCATGCGCCGAGGTTAAGCGAACCTCATTGGACGGATTCTTTGTTAAAATTTGTCGCACCGACGTTTTTCCAGGTGCTCAATCCCCATGCCTTTTTGACCGCTGAGCGATGGGGCCTCCCCGTCGCTGACAGCGTTGATCGGCGACACCACGATTTTGACATGAGAAGCGAATCCTCGGTACCGATCCCCGCAAATAAGGAAAGGAAATCCCGCGCGGACGTCGCCACGGGATTGAGCTCCTCGGTCCGACACTTCGCCATGACTTGCGTCATCGACTTCGAGGTCCAGGTCAACGGACGAGCGGCCTCGTTCCACTTACCTTACTGATGAAAGCGATCAGCCGCGCGGCCAACTGCTCCTTGCTGGCGAAGTCGGCGATTCGCAACTGTTTGCTTCGCAGGACACTGAACCATTTTTCCGCTTCGCTTGCAGAGAACGAAGTATCGGGATAACGGTCGTGTATAACGATCTCAGATTTCGTGTACATGGGCGACGTATGCCGCGTCTCGTGGTGCTTTGGACGAGAGCCTCAGCTTCTGCCTCCGAGGTTTGTGCTCCGATCGTTACAGGGCGAATTGACACAGAGTCAGTAAAAAAACCCTTTGCGATTTTTCGCAAAGGGCTCTTGAGTGGAGGCGGCGGGAATTGCACCCGCGTCCTGGATTCCGCAACCAATTCCGGCACTTGCGGTTACGGAAATCGCTCCTACCCCTGGTCGGAAATGGGTCGGGAGGCCGAGTCACTCCGCGAGGTGATCGACAGTTGGCCAAGTTTGCCTCCGCATATCGTCCAGGCGATCCTCACCCTCGTGCGTGCGGCAAAGGGTCAAGGGGTCGACGCGGAATGATCTGTTATGACTTTCTCGAACAAGCATGCTATTATTTAACACCTGAAAAACGACTAGGAGATTGCGATTCCGGGACGATCGACACGGACCGCCAAGCGTGAACTAAGTGGTCCGTTTCACAAATAACGTCGTGGTTGGCCTGTTCCTTCTTCTACACAGCAGGAGCTGCTTGAAAATGCGGCAATCGCACGTTTTAGCCAGTTCAGCATGTCTTGTCGAGTAAATTTCCACGCGAACGGTTTCGGCGTGCGGTTGCTCAACTCCTCGTATAACGCCAGGCGTACGCGGATCGCTTCGAGTTCCGTGAAGTCATTAGGCGTCAACACCTTTCTTTGGATGATCGAGAAATAGATCTCGACCTGGTTCAGCCAACTCGCATGGATTGGGGTGTGGACCAACACGATTCGCTTGTCGCATCGACGCATACGCTCGACCGACGCCTGCCCTCGATGCGACGAGCCGTTGTCCACGATGAAGAACAATTGGGTCGCATCCTTGTACGGCTCTTGTTGCAGCACCTGATCCACGAGCAAACCAAACGGCTTGATCCCCGTCTTCCTCTCGCATCGTCCCACGACGATTCCACGATGCACGTCCCACGCTGCCAAGTACTGCAACGCCCCGTTCCGGTCGTATTCCGCTTCGACCCGCCGAGTCTGTTTCGGTCGGGGTGGTGTTTCCTCGTGTTTGCGCCCTCGAGCCTGGATGCTCGTCTTTTCATCCATGCTCAGCACATAATTTGTCCGCTCCAATGACTTGCCTTCCCACATGCCTGCGTACAGGTCGAGAACGGGCCCAGCCTTCTCTGCAAACCGTGGATCTTTTGGAAAAAGCCAATGTTCATGTTGCCACGGTTTGATCGCCGACTCGTGCAACATCCGCCACACCGTACTGCGGCTGATCTTTTTACCCAGCGTCGCTCTGGAACGGCGTACTAAATCGGCGAGCGATTGCCGGCTCAGGGGCTCTTTTGTCTCTGCGATCAATTCGCACGCCATCGCTTGGATCAACGCTCGGTCCAGAGGGGGAAAAAACGGGCTTGCGCCCGCGTCTGGCTTGGTCTTCGATGGAGAAATCACCAGCAGCCCAGCGACTTCGCCAGCGCTGCACTTGCCGAGCGGACAACCCTACCTCCTTGGCCGCCTTGTCGTTTTTCATGTCCGGTTGCTCGTGAAGAAGCAATGCCAGCCGAAACCGTTGCACGACCTGGACCGCCACAGTTCGGCGGCGGACCGTCTCCAGCGCCACTTGCACGAAATCGTCGGGAAAAGTACAAGGAAGTGGGCGTGGTCCTGGCATAGCGGCGTCCTTTACGTGCCGGGATTTTTTTGGGGAGTTCATCTCCTTTTACAAAAAGTCCGTGACAACCACGACGTTATTTGTGAAACGGACCACTAAGGCTTTCGCCGGACGCCAAGCAGTACTTCAGACTGCCGCTGAGTTCGGAAGCTCGGGGCCCGACAATCATTGGAACAGAAGTTCGGGTGAAGCCCTACTCACTCGGCGTTCCGGGAGCAAACGCACAAAGATCAACGATCTACGGGGCCCGTCCCCTCGGGCGTGCGTAATCTGCCTCCGATAATGCAGCCGGCGCCAGGGTTACGGGTCCGGCGAGTACGACGTGCGCCGATCCGCCAGCGGAGTTGTCCGCGCTAACCGATTATTGGCCCGATGACATGCAAGACGACATCCGCGCTGAAGTGGGCAACCATCGCCGTGATGAGTCCGAAGCGCCGGAAGAGCCAGCCGAAGAGGACGCCGGGCACCCCGTTGCCGATCATCACGACCAGGACCATCAGCGTCGAAAGACCGTAGAAGGCCTTGGCCTGCGGCAGGTGAATCGCCGCGAACGCCAGCGCCGCGAGCACGTTCGCGACGAGCACGATCACCGGGCCAGCGGCGCCGCGCCGCGTGATTACGGTCAAAAGCCAGGCCAGGCAGGTCATCAAGCCGAGGCGGAAGAGAATTTCCTCGGTAACACCGGCACTGACCGATGCGAGGAATCCCATCCAGGGTGCTGGCTCCTTCACGTTTCCCTCGGGCAGATAAGGCGACACCAGGCCGTTACCGACCAGCACTGCGATACCCTCCGCGACCCCGATTGCCGCGGCCACCACGAGCGCCCGTCGAGCCACGGCGGGTCGGAACGCGCCGTCGTCCCAGCCCGCGAGCATGAGCGTCCCAAACCCAGTGCGACGCGCAGCACGGAATCCGAGGCGGATCATCGCGTAGGCAAGCAAGACCGTTGCGGCCGCGTTAGCCGCGGCGTCGGTCATTGCCGTCCCAGGTTGCGCGTTACCCGGCGCCAGGGCCGCGCTGAAAGGGATTTGGAGCAAGGCGGCCACGGTTGCCGCCAGCAGCAGGTAGAGCATGGTCCGGCGGGTCGTGTCGGGCGCCGGCTGGGTCGCCGGTAAAGGCTCTGCTGTCGTGTCTGTGTTCACGCGACCCCCGTACTGCGCGATAGGGACCAAGGCCGTGGTCCGGAGGCTCCGGCCGAGCGTGGTCACCCGACTTCCCTCGCGGGGCAGCATCAGCAGCGCTGTGGCTACTCCCCCAGCTTAACCCTGCCAACCCAATCCGTAAGACCGGCCCACAGGTCGGCTGATCGAGGGCGACTGGCGACTGGCGGGCGCGCCCGGCTCTGGTCAGCGGTGTGCGTTTTCCGCTGCGGATCACGCACTCCAGCCCCTCGCTCCGGAAACGGCCTCGAGCGGCGATTCCCGTGGTTTTCGATATAGGGGAAATTCCCATACATGTCGCCAGTGGGATTCGGCATTCCTGAGCGAAGTCCGCCGGCGCGGCCGCGAGCGGGTCCGCTGCGACGCGAGGTCAGGCCAAGGCCCGCCTTCGTCGCCGGGCGTACCCGAGCATCGTCAGCGTCCCCGTGCCGAGCATCATCAAGCTGGTTGGCTCGGGTACGGAGGCCGTGCCGATGTTGACCGTGAGGAAGTCGGCGTTCGCTCCTGTGCCCCAGGTGACGGTGTAGGCTCCTGGAGTCAGGCCCATGCTGGCGAAAGTCTGATTCGTGTATGTACTGGAGAAGGAGAGAGCCGTACCCGAGAGGTAACCCAAGGGCGTGATGAGACCAACGTTGCCATCATCGGAAGCTGTAAGGCCGACGGCATCACCACTGCCCGAAGATGCGTAGGTGAAGGTGCCCGGGCCCCAGGACGAAGGCCCGCTGGCACCGATATAGATGTCGATCGGAAGAACAACAAACGGGGCCGGTCCGAACACCGAGTCGGCGGCGTTCGGTTGTATCCCGGCATACTCGGTTGTGGCTGCCTCGAACGTCAAGTCCGTGGTGTCGATTGTGCCCGACCCCGTGGCGACGACATCATTGCCAACCTGATTGATGTTGATGACTACTCCGGCTTGGATCTTCCCACCAACTGCCGTAATTGTCATGGCTAAGACGCCAACAGCCATCAACCAATCACGCAGGCGTGGGGGGCGGGGAGATTGAAGAGCGCATCGTCGGACCTCATTCAACGTGGTTCGGTTGAGCTGGTAGACCGTCGCATGACGGCGAGCCTTCCCGAGAGTGACGGATGCGGCCACGAACAGACGCGGTGCGTTGTTGAGCATGATTGCTGGCTCCTCGATGCCTTATAATGACAGCAACTCTTGCGAACGGGAAGGGACGCCGATCCTTGGCAAGTCGAGCCAAGTTTCGGCACCACATTGCCATCACCTCTAATATCACCGCAACGGCCGCCGGCCCGCCAAGGTCGACGAAGATTCCGTGCCCGCGGCATCCCGGGACAAGACAACTCTGGGCGGCGTGGCGGGTGGGACGCCCAGACGGTGATAAACGATAAGGAAGGGCCCCGATGTCACCAGCCCCAGGTCGGTCGATTCCCTCGAGAATGGCTCCTGCACTTCGGCGCAGGGCCTGGTAAAATGCCCTCCTACGTCAGCATCCATCCGGATCAGCGAAGGCCGCAAACTTTGAGAACCGACGACACCGACACGGTCACCGGCTGGATCAGGGGGCTAGGCAGCTCGCGCCACGAGCACGTGTCGCACCGTCTCTGGGATCGCTATTTCACCAAGATTGCCCGGCTGGTCCAGGTTCGGCTCCGGAGCGTGGCCGGGTGTCCGTCCGATGGGGAAGACGTGGCATTGAGCGTCTTCGAGAGCTTCTTCCGGGGCGCCGCGGCCGGGAGGTTCGAGCACCTCGATAGCCGCGAGGATCTGTGGCGGCTGCTCGTGACGATGGCCTCGCGAAAGGCCATGAACGCCGAACGCGATGAGCGGAGAGAAAAGCGAGGCGGACTGGTCGACTTCGCCGACCCTAAGGTTCTCAACGAGATCGCTGGCGCGGAGCCCACGCCCGAGTTCGCCGCTCTGGTGGCCGACGAAGCCCGCCGCCTGTTTGAGAGCCTGGCTGATGATTCCCTGCGTGAAGTGGTCCGATTCAGACTCGAAGGCTATTCCAACGACGAGATCGCCAAAGCCCTCGACTGCGGCCTGCGCACCGTCGAAAGGAAGTTGGCGGTCATCCGCAAGCGCTGGGCAGCCGAGGGGGACGTATGAGCGATCCTCGCAACGGGCAGGACACCGGCCGGCAACATGGCGCGCCGACGCTCTCGGCCAGCGAGGCCGAGGAAATTGATCGACTGTGTGACCGCTTCGAGGCGGCGTGGCGATCCGGCGAGCATCCTCGGCTCGAAGATCACCTCCACGGCGAGGGACGATTCCGTTCCGATCTGAAGGCCGAATTGATGGCCGTCGAGCTGGAGTGGCGCCGCCGCCGCGAAGCCGCCTCCAGTCTCGAAAGTCCGCGCGGCCCGCACGGGGGCAAGGCTCTGCCCGGCGCCAAATCCAAGGCCGAGCACATCGACGTCCGCGCGTCGGCGCCGGGCGTGCTCGAGACGCTTGCCGCAACGATCGGGCCGGTCCCGCACGTCTTGCTACGCGATACCGACGGCGGCCCCGAGCCGCCGCTTTTGCGTCCAAATCCCGGCGCCGACGCGGGCCTACGCTACCGGATCGACGGCGAGATCGCCCGAGGCGGCATGGGCTCGGTGCTCAAAGGCCACGACCCGGACATCGGCCGCGACGTGGCCCTGAAGGTACTGCGCGAGGACTTCCGCAACGACGCCGACATGGTACGCCGGTTCGTCGAGGAGATCCAGATCGGCGGCCAGTTGCAGCATCCGGGGATCGTCCCCATCTACGAAATCGGCGCTTTCGCCGACCATCGCCCCTTCTTCAGCATGAAGCTGGTCAAGGGCGACACGCTGGCCCAGCTCCTTGACGGCCGCAAACATTCGGGCGATCAACTACCCCGGTTCCTGTCGATCTTCGAGTCGATCGCCCAGACCGTCGCCTACGCCCATGCGCGCGGCGTGATCCATCGCGACCTGAAGCCGTCGAATGTGATGGTCGGCTCGTTTGGCGAGGTCCAGGTGATGGACTGGGGGCTCGCGAAGGTCCTGCCGCGCGGCGGGGTTGTCGACGACGAGCACGCCGGCAAGCTCCCCAAGGATGAAACGATCATCGCCACGGCGCGGAGCGGCTCCGCCGATTCCGAGCTGTCGCGCGCCGGATCGGTGCTGGGCACGCCGTCGTTCATGGCCCCCGAGCAAGCGCGCGGCGAGAACGACCGGGTCGACGAACGGGCCGACGTCTTCGCCCTTGGCTCAATCCTCTGCGACATCCTCAGCGGGCAGCCGGCGTTCACGGGCCGAACGGCCGGCGAGATCCAGCGCAAGGCTTCGGTGGGAGACCTGGCCGACGCATTCGCCCGGCTTGACGCCAGCGGTGCCGACCCCGACCTGATCACGCTGGCAAGGGCCTGCCTGGCCCGAGAGCCCGCCGACCGGCCGAGGTCGGCGGCCGCCGTTTCCGACCGCATGACGGCCCATCTCGCGGGAGTTCTGGAGCGGCTGCGTCGGTCGGAGCTGCAACGGGTGGAAGAGCGGGCACGGCGCCGGCTGACCACCGTTGCGGCGTCGGCTGTGATCCTGCTGGCACTCCTTGGCGGCAGCGGTTTTGCCTGGAACCAGCGGCAGCGTGCCGAGCGCGTTGCGAGGACGGGCCGGGCCGTCGACGAGGCGCTTGCTGACGCCTCCCGGATGCTCGGCGAAGCCCGGGCGGCACCGCCAGGCGACGTGGGCCGGTGGTCGGCGGCAGTGACGGCCGCGAAGCGGGCGGAGGGGCTGCTGGCGCAGGGCGAAACGGAGGACCTTCTCAGGAGTCGCGTCGACTTTCTGGTATCGGAGGTCGAGCGCGACCGGTCAGCCGCCGCGGAGAAGGCGCGCCAGATCGAGGTCGATCGGCTCTTGCTGGATGACCTCGAATCTGTCCGGGCCAGCGGCAGCCGTGCCACGAACCCTGGCTTGAAGCGGACGGATGCCGACTATGCCGAAGCCTTTCGCAAGGCCGGGCTGGACCTCGACGCGACCAGGCCCGATGAGGCCGGCAAGTGGCTGGCGTCCCGCACGGACCCGATTGAGCTCGCGGGATACATCGATGATTGGGCCTTCGTCCGTCGAGCGGCGAGCCGGCCCGAGCCCGCCTGGCGCCAATTGGTGGCCGCGGCGCGAGGAGGCGATCCAGACCCCTGGCGCGACGCCCTGCGGGCGAAGTTCGGCAGCAACGCCGCCGACGCGGTCGCCGAGTTCGGCCGCATGGCCGGCGATCCCAAGCTGGAGGACCAGGCCGCGCCCGGACTCTTGTTGCTGGCACGTCAGCTCAAGTTCGGCTGCGGCGACGTCGACCGGGCCGCGGCGGTCTTGCGGAGGGCCGCCCGGCGCTACCCGGGCGACTTCCGGATCCATTTCGAGCTGGCGCACGCTCTCGGCCCGCCGCTAGAAGAGGGCCCCTATGCCGACGACCTTTTCCCGGATACGGAGGAGGCGGTGCGACACCTGTCGACGGCGGTCGCCATTCGGCCCGGGAGCGCCTCAACCCATCTTGTTCTTGCGGGGGCCTTGCTGGCCCAGAGGAAACCTGAGGAGGCGGTGGCGGAAGCCCGCGAAGCTGTCCGGATCAAGCCCAATGATCTATCGGCACGTCATGTCTTGGCCAATTCGCTACGGTGGAGCGGCCGCTTTGATGAGGCCGAAGCCGAAGCCCGCGCAGCAGTCGCTGCGAATCCTGCCGATGGTGCGCGCCACGAGATTCTTGGCACGATTCTGAGAAATCGGGAGGACTTCGACGGCGCGATCCGCGAGTTCCGGGAGGCGATCCGCCTCGGGCAATCTGATCACAGAATCCTCCTTAGCCTAGCAAAGGCCTTGCAGATGAGGGGAGATTACGCGGAGGCACTGGCCCTCGTCCGGAAGGCGAAGGAAGCCGCTCCAGACCAGGTCCCCAATTACTGGTACTCCGCGGCGTGGGTCGCCCACATCGAGCGAATGGCCGCGCGGCACCAGTCCTTTGCCAGGCAAGCCGACCGGCAGCATGCGACCGAATGACCCGCTCGAATCGCTGGACCTGGCCTTGATCTGCTCCGACCAGAAGAGGTTCGTCGCGTCCGCCCGGTATTGGGCCTGGGCGCTGGAAGCGGATCGAACGCTTGGCGACGATCGCCGCTTCCAGTATTGGTTCAGCGCGGCCTGCACCGCCGTGATGGCCGCATCGGGCAAAGGGCAGGAGGAAGCACCGCCTGATGCCGCATCCGGGGCCGACTTACGGCACCTGGCTCTCCGGTGGCTCAAGGTCGACCTGGCGCTCTGGTCCCGTACGCTGGCATCCGGCGCGCCGCGGGATCGCGATCTCGTACTCCGGGCGATGCGACAATGGCGGAAGGACACCGACCTGGTCGCCGTCCGCGATGCGGAGGGCCTCGCCAGTCTGTCCGATGCCGAGCGGAGTGACTGGCTGGCCCTGTGGGGCGAGGTCGATACCCTGATGCGCAAGGCCGGCAGTCCGAGTCCCTAGTCATATGCATCATGACGAGGATCAGGAGCGACGAAGAACAGACACAGTCCTCGTTCCTTATTCCGACACCTTACCTCGACCCGGTCACGTGGAATCGGGATGCGGATACTCTTGAATTCCTACACAGCACCTCGACCCAGTAACCGAGCGCTTCAGCGATCCATCGCGAAGCGGAGGACACGTACTCGCGCTGGCCGTGCGCCGGATTTTCGGCGTCATTCACCTCCCGTGGCGACGAAGCACAATGCGCAAGCCAAAGAAGTGAATAACTGCAAACCGATTGCTCATAGGGTGTTCCGCCATTCCGCCTCGATCCTGAATTCCGGACAGATGTGGAGGCGGCGGGAAACTTACCCGCGTCCCTCGCAGACGCAAAGCATTTCACCAAAATGACTTAAGGCATAGAAAGTGGAGGCGGCGGGAATTCACATTGCGAGATTTCTGCTTTTCCTAAATGCCTGCGGAACAAACAGTTAAGAAAACGCCGTCCTTTTGCAATCTCAGCTTATAGCACCCAAAAATGAGCCTCTATAGCACCCACGTCACGATGCACATCCAATGAATGTTCGACCAGATCGGCGTCACGAAAAACTTACCTCTGTCCTCCCGCTGCTCCACCGAGGCATCGTCACGACCGGCGAGCTACGAACGAGGTGATAAATGACGCCACTTCTGTTGCGAATGCCGCCAAGCTAAGATTCGGTAAGACGGTTAATCGAGTTCTCAATGTCCGTCGTTCCTCAACTCCGACAGCCTTCAAGATTCAATAGCATCGCTCCAACGCTGGTGCCTTTGTTCTCGCACCGAAAATGGTCACCGATCTCATACGTCGCCGAGGCGCAGAAAGATCTCTTCTTCGAGGCAATTTACTGGCTCAGGGAAGAGTAGTTTCTTCGGGACTAATGATGGCCAGTATTACGCCCAATAGCGTCTTAGCCCAAAACCTCGATCGCCTTCTAGCTCTCAAAGGACTCGGCCGCAAAGAAGCTGCCGAGGCGATCGGCGTTCCATATAAGTGGCTACGAAAAGCCGTGTCCCAAGGATTGGCAAGGCCCGATCGGCGAAACACTGACCGCCTCCAGCAAGTAGCTGCCTTCTTCGGATTGACCAAATTCGAGGACCTCTGGCGACCATCCCTTGTCCAATTGCGGCTTGCTCCCGACTGGAGCGAGGAGCCGAACGGCACCGGTCAGACTCGAAGGTCAGCAACCCTCGACAGACTCAGCGACTTGCTCGCTTCCGGGCAGCATGATTATCTCTACGAACTCATTGAAGACCTGCATCGCAAAGCGATTCCCGAGAAGGCGCAAGAACCTGGGCCGATGGATGGCGAGGTTCATCGGAAGACGAACCTGCATCACGTCCTGATCAAGTGGACGGGAAGCAAACGACGACAGGCCAAACAGATTGTCGCTCACTTCCCACGCAGAATCTCGACTTACTATGAGCCGTTCCTCGGGGGAGGCTCCGTCCTTCATGAGTTATTGGCTTCCGACATCGAGATTGATCGTATCGAGTGCAGTGACACCTGTGCTCCCCTTATGAAGCTGTGGACGGTCGTCTTTAATGACCCGCACGGTCTGACCCGCAAGTATCGAGAAATGTGGCAGAAGCTTCAGGAGAGAGGCGAGACCTACTACTTCAAAGTCCGTGACGATTTCAATCGCCGCCAGGACCCATACTTGTTTTTCTTCCTTTTGCGGACTTGCCGCACCGGGCTGGTTCGTTTCAACCAAGCGGGCGAGTTCAATAGCGGGTTCCACGAAGCCCGCCCCGGCATGTCTCCTGAGCGGATCGAGTTACTGGTCGCCGATTGGCGACGGAGACTCGAAGGGAAGAACGTTCATTTCTTCACCCGTGACTATCGAGAAGTGAACTCGAAGACCGGGGATCTGCTTTACCTCGACCCGCCCTACCTGAATGAGACAAACAAGTATTACTCGGGCATGATCGACTTTCCTGAGTTTTTCAAATGGCTCCGCCAACAGGATGGAGACCATTTGCTCTCGTTAAACGGGTTCCTCGGCGATCTGGACCGAACAATCCCCGTCCCAGACGATCTATACGAGGATCACGTCCAAATCAAAAACGGCGACAACCCGTTCGATCGCCTCAATGGCAAGGCCACCAGACCTGTGACCGACAGTTTATATATCAAGGTCCGACAATCCGCCCAGAACGCTTGAGGCAACGTTGACTCTCCATTTTTCCCAAGCAGGCTAGATAGCCCAAGCCTCCTTCAGAAGCCCCTGCCCGTTAGAACCTCCTTAGATCGCTCCCCGTCGCCTTCGCCAAAGCCGAGCAAACACCTAACACTTCGCTTTCCACTCCCACACGTGAAAACGATGCGAACCTGACAGACCATCCATCCTGCAATGCATCTATGCGCCCGTCGATCGGGACAATCGAGTGCGGTAACCAACACCACGGGAGAGCACGGAGACAGAGGCCAGAGGGCGATCGACTCCGTCGGGACGCTGACCCAAATCTCAATTGCTTGGGGACAAATGTCTCTTCAAATGACACCACTGTGCTGCTCACTAAGCGCACGAACGAGTAAAGAAGCAATTGATCAATCTCATAGGCAGTTCCGAGGCGATTACCGGCAGCACAAACGACCAAAGTGGCAAACCGCCCACTAATCGACACCCATGGAGGAGCCCGAGAGAACGACATAGACAAAGAGACAGTAGTCAAACGTGACTGACACCATGAGACCTGCGAAGACGAGAATGAGGGCCAAGACGCTGCAACCTGACGCTCGGATCACCAATAAAGGAGGGGCACGTGGACGGGACGAGGAACACCACCTGAGACCTGAGAAGAGCGGAAGACGGACAATGACAAAAAGGCCAGAAACAGACACCACCCCATAAGACAACCGACCACGATCAAGCAGGCGGGAAGAAACTGAATCGTCCACAACACCCAAACTGGAGGGTACTGATGAACAGACTTCTGACGATGCGTTCGGCAAAGCGGACCAATACCCAGATCAATGACCCAATAAAGCTCGCAAACACCGAGACCCTGGCTCGGCTGAACGCCATCAGCATCGCCAAAGATTACAACCGCAACCTGTCCGACCTGTTCTTCAAACGTGTCGATCCCAATGGCACTCACGTCCTTTCGATTTTGATGGTTCACGAACACGCCCAGTTGCAAACGGTGGCACCCCACTTTTGCTGCATGGTGCTCGCCAAGATGCGGCACCAGAAGAAACCCGCCTTCGTAATTCTTGACCTTCCCATGACCGCCTTCCACTCACTCGAAGATGGTGTCCGTCGAACAAGCCAAGCGACGAAGCGAGCGTAAGATCACATCGGCGGCAGACGAACATGAACTTTCGACTGATCAACCCGCAGCCTATCCCATCTCAACTGGGCGACTAAGTCCAGAACGCTGGCTGACGACCGCTCGGTCGAGCTAGCCCGATTTACCCGAATAAGCGTGTACGGTTCGGCGCTCGCCGAAGCTGGGGATCGCCGTCCGTCCCTACTTATCTACATCGCTCAAATATCTCGCCTGTGACGACAATGCTTTCAAAACCACTAAAACAAGGAGTACTCCGATGTTCACGTTCCCTGCACTGAAACAAAACACCCCGGCAGAGGTCACCCTCACGATAGGTGATGCTCTGCGGCAGGTCTCTTCATCCGATCCCTTTTACATCGAGATCACCCCGCTCCCCGCTTGCCTTCCAATGTTCTGCTACGGGAACGTTGACTCTTGGATCGCTCGTGACGGAGGACGCCGGGAAGAAGGGTGGATCGTCTATGAAGGTTGGGGCGGGCGCTATCTCAAGCTCATCCACCACTGTCTGTGGCGAACTCGGGATGGGCGTCTGGTAGATCTGACTCCCTCGGATGAAGTCCGAAACCTGTTCCTTCCAGACACTCTTCGTAATGAAGGAGAGACCATTCCACCACGCTACATCGCCCTCGATCATCGTTCAGAAGTCCACAAGGTAATCGCATTTTGCGAATACCTGGATCGCACACGGACGGAGATGTTTCGGCGTCTTATTGGGGGAGCCAAACGAAGGATGCGCCTCGACAGTTCCTCCGAGACCCAACTCATCAGAAGACCAAGTGCTGAGAGCAACAGAGGCAGAAACAATCCCTGCCCATGCCGGTCGGGCAAGAAGTTCAAAAAGTGCTGCTTGCGGAAGTTGTGAAGGCGAATCCGCCCAGACGGCTTAGCAAACGATCCACTCGGGTCTAAGTATCCCGATTTCTCTTCACTAATTCTAGGTGGCGTGTTGAGCACCGAGTACCGATCACCAACGGTTGACAAAGGCAAACCGCCCATAAACGGACACCTACGAGATGGCCGTGATGAAGCCGAAGAACGAACGGGACAAACGCCAACGCAACGGACACCACCGACTTCGTTCACCGGACTGACACCGGTCCGAGCAAACCGACACTGGCAGGTCGTTTCAACGGGACCATCAGGGACAGGGGCACTTGGACCGGTCGTGTGAACACCACCTGAGACCTGCGAGGACAAGAAGGAGGACAAAGACAAAAAGCCCGCATTCTGACACCAGTGAACGGTGAACGCTAGGTGACACCACCATCGGTGGTGTGATTTACAAAGGTTCATTTTTTAGAAGGGGTTTGAACATGGCAGCGAAGGCAACGACAGCGGCGAAGACTTACCGAGACCCTTCCAAGGGAAAGGGCACTCACCCGGTTTGCTTTGTAGGATTTGAGGAACCGTATACACCCAGCACCCTCAGATACCACGGTGGGAAGATCCGGACCTACTCACCTGGCAAGGTTGACGATCGGATTCTTCCACTTGGGCTCACGTGGTGTGGCGACATCAAGACCTTGTCCATAGCCTGTGTGGCAGGCAAGGGGTATTTCATCGCACCGGTCTCGATCGTGAAGCAACTGCTCGGTTACAAGACTGATCGGCGGTTTGCCAAGCCTGACGAACATCCTGGATTTTGACTCGAACCAAAAATGGGACGAACCAGAGCCCGTCAGAATTCATTTGACGGGCCTATTTATTGGTAGCGAGCAAGACCTCGATGATGAAGAACGAAAGGGACAATCGTCAACGCAACCGACAACACCGAGTTCGTTCACCTGGACAACGAAAGAGACCAAGGCAAAGCTCGACCCTCAATCGGAAGGAGTTCATGATGGAAATACGCACCACGTTTCACGTCGCTGAAGAAAGTCGCCAGTGGCCTCTTAGAGACTCTCAAAGGCTCGCCGTTTTCCTGCTCGGATATCATGGGCTAAGCCTGAAATCCATACTCGGGGCAGGAATCGAAGGGGGCATTTTCAAGGTCCAGGATGTTCATGTTTGCCTCAAGAAGCTCGACGAGGCGGCGTTTGTGCTGGCAGATAAGCTCACAGCGGCGGAGTACGCAAACCTGGAGAAAGCCCTCCATGAAGCGGGTGAACTCCATGACTTGGTCTGCGGCATCGGCCCGGTGGAAGAAACTGTCGGCGAAAGACGATCATTGGAAAAGCTTGAGTGGGCAAAGCTGGAACGCATCGACTTTCTTTTCCGGAGAATCGTTAAGAAAGATCTGCCCTTGGCGGCATGGCTTGAAGTCGGCATCGCCCTCGCAAAGCTTCGTCACAAGGTTGCTTACGTCTACAAAAGCGTGCCGATCCCTTCTAAGGACTGGAAGCAACTGAACGATGCAGTCGATCGGCTTTCGCCCAATGATCACTCACTTTTTGCCACTGACGCAGACTGAAATAAAGCACCTCGTCGGGTGTCTCAAGCTCTGCTAATAGCTCTTCGGGTGTTGCCTCTGGGTTGCGCCAGCATGGTGAACATCCCTGGGTGCTAATTGCCACGCCGTCTTGCTCCGAGACGGCGCACCACATATACTTGCCTAAATTTTGGCTGAGTTTCACTGCTCACAGCTCCCAACACTTGTTGATGATTAAACCCTCGACTCTCGACCCTCTTGCGTGCCTCTGTAACTCCTCCCAAGTAGTTGCCTCCTCAGCTTGGTCGGCAAACTCCCAGTTGTCCTTGCGAATCAACTCGCTAACCAGTTCCTTCCTCAACGCACAAAACAATTCAAATTCGTCAGCTTTCATCGGTCAATCTCCGTTGTTAGCTTTCGCTTGGTTGTCATCCCTAATCCTCTGGACGTCGTCCCTCATCTCATACACCATGTCGCCAAGGCTAGACGTCCGGTGGTCAATCCACCATTTAGCCGAGACCTGCGTGGTCAATAGATGTGTAGCAAGGTCACCAATCCAAGTGGAGACAGCCACCTCTTTCTTTGTTTTGTGTCGACAGCGGTCAGAAACTGAGCCATTATCGCGGCCAGATTGAGCCACCGGCGTCGTTGCCGGGCGGAGCGATGGCGAGATGTTTTGGGGAGGTGAGGTCTGCGGAGTGGTTGAAACGTCAAGAGCCGGAGCAGGCGATCACTGCCCAACTTCGGCTCTGACAGCGGGTCATTTCTTCGGCGGCTTGCGGTCTGAGGCTTGTGCAGCCCGGTGTGCTCGGTAGGACTTGCCGTTGATCTTCAGGATGGCCGCTCTGTCCACGATCCGGTCCATGAACGCCATGGCCAGCGGCAGATCACCCAGATACTCACCCCATTTGTCGAAATCGACGTTCGTCAAGAGTGCCGTGGACCGCTCGCCGCGCACGTTGATCAGCTTGTACAACAAGCTCGCCGCCTCGCGTGATTCCAGCCGCTCGACGCGTTCGAAGCCGAACTCATCAAGGATCACCAGATCGAATTTGGCGTAGTACCGCAGTTTCCGCGCCAGCGTGCGATCCGCGAGCGCAGCCGTTAACACTTCCAGGATCGAGGCGCTGGTCTCGTATCGCACCCGATAACCGAGCACACAGGCGCAGCGGCCGATGGCCTGGATCAGGTGACTTTTTCCGACACCGCTTTGTCCCACCCAGACCAGGTTCTGGCGACGGCCGATGAACTCGGCCCCGGCCAGCGTCTCGATCCGTACCCGATCGATGACCTCGGCATTGAACTGCCAGTCGAAGTCGGCCAGGGTCTTGCTCTCGGCGAACCCGGCGTCGCGGATGCGGTTGGCCAGCGCACGTTCGCGGCGGCCGTTGGCTTGCTCGTTGATCAAGGCGCAAGAATTCCAGATGCGACATCCCCTCGCTGTCGGCACGCCCTAACGCTGCGTCGAGCTGCTCAGGTTTCAGAGGAATGCGCATCGCCTGGAAGTCGTCAAGAATCTGCTGGCGCAGGTCCGTCGCAACCAGCTTCGCCGGACGTGGTTTGAGGGCTTTCGTCATCGTGTGGCTCCGACTCGCAGAGGTATTGGTAGCCCGATGTCGGCCGGGGAGAGACCAGGTCCTCGCCCAGCCAGGGGGGTATCTGCCGCCGTTCTTCCTCGGCCAACGCCTCGAGGATGGTTTTGGGACGGGCCTGGGCCGAGAGAATGCGTTCCACGGCCGCGTGAGAATACGCGCCGTACCTTATGGCCCGTTCCAGCGCCGCGATCAGGTCCACCCGGGCGTAGGTCCCCAACAGCACCAGCACTCGCTGCGCCTGGTCCTTGCCGTAACGCTGCATCCGAAGCAAGCCTTCCAGGAACCGACGGCCCGGCTCCCCCAGTTCGGCGAACCGCTCCTCCAACTGCGCCTGCCGCCGTCGCGCGTCCTCGACGGGACGGTGCTCCTTGAGCACGACTCGTTGCCCCGTGACCTTCGCCGCCAGGAGCGCATGGCGGGCGACCTCCTCGACGTGGGGACCGTAAACGATCAGCTCCTTCTCGGTGATCCGCACCGGCAGCATGCTGCCGATGTACCGCCATGGCACCGAATAGCTGTTCTGGCAGTATGTGATCAAGCCCTCGACGTTGACCGTGCGATAGACCACAGGGGATACGTCATAGGCTTGGGCCGGCAGCGCAACGAGATGGGGCCGCTCCTGGGCATGCAACTGCAAAGGGGTCTGCTTGGCTTCGCGCA
This sequence comes from uncultured Planctomycetota bacterium, assembly GCA_963818265.1. GTDB lineage: Bacteria > Planctomycetota > Planctomycetia > Isosphaerales > Isosphaeraceae > CAWFRS01. The sequence goes on from CAWFRS010000003.1 coordinate 761,018, forward strand.
GCTCGCGGACGTCGGCGACATGGGCCAGCCACCACGCGGTCATCTCATTGAGGTGCTCAAGTGACGAGAAAGTACGGCCGTTGAACAAGCTGGTTTCCACATAGTGAAAGGGCCGTTCAACCTTCCCCTTGGTCTGGGGCCGCCGGGGCCGGCAGGCCACCGGCCGGAAGCCGTAGTGCGTGGCAAACGCCAGGAACCGCGAGTTGTAGACGGGCACATCGTCCTCATACCCAGTTACGACAACTTTCATGTTGTCGTACAAGCATGTCGCTGCCACGCCCCCCAGATGCTCGAAAGCCCGCAGGTGCTCGCGTAGCGTGGTCGTCATGTCCTGGGACTCGACGAAGCGGAGGTACTGCCGTCGCGAGTAGCCCAGGATGTAGCTGAACAAGGAGACGCGGCGGCGGCCTTCGCTGGTGAAGTCGAGGTCGTAGACGGCGTAGTCCATTTGAGCTTGGTCCCCCGGCACCGTCTCGAAGCGGACCACCGGCAGCGGCGCCGAGCGAGGACGCAACGCACTCAACCGCTGGCGAACCACGGTATATCCGCCCGTGAAGCCGCGGTCGCGCAGCTCTTGGAGGAGCCGCACGGCGGTCAGATCGGGATATCGGGATAGCAGCTCGCCAATGACCGGCTCAAAAGGATCAAGCCGGCTGGGCCGCGTTCGAGCAGGCGAGCCCTCGTGACCGCTGCGCTGGGCTTTTATCCGAGCCAGGACCTGGCTGACCGTGTTGCGGGCCAGCCCCAATTCACGGGCGATCTTCCGGATCGAAGAGCCGGCTCGCCAGCGGCTGATGATTTCATTGCGCTTGGGTTCGGTCATGAGTGTGAAGCTCCCCGATCAAGTCTTCGGCAAGAGTGGCCACGTTGTGAGCATCGCGAGCCAGCCGGGAAAAGGCTGGCAAGAGCACCAGTCGATCGCAGGGCGTCAGGCCGGCGCAGACCCTGACTTTGAAGCCAGAGTTCCATGCGGCCCAGGCCATCGAGCACGCCGGTCAGGCGGCGTGTCAGACGATTGCCGGCTTGACTGAGCCGCGGGTCCCAGGCCCAGCCCTCCTGCTGCCGCGCCTGCTGCAAGGCACAGCGCGGTTGTTCCAGGATGTGCCGCTCTGCCGACTGGCTTCCCGCGGCGAGCACCAGATCGACGACTCCCTCGAGCTCGACTGCCGTCAACTCGTCGCGGTGTAATGTCGCCAGTACGTCGAGTTGGTTGCCGGCCGGCAACCGCACCAGCGCCCGCGCGGCAGTGGTAGACAAGAGCCCCAGGCGGAGATCTTCCCGGGCTTCGTTGGTCAGCTTTTCGACCAGCGCCAGTCGCCGGCAGACCCAGCTCTTGTGGCGGCCCAAGAGCTCGGCGACCTCGACCTGAGTCATGCCGTCTTCACGCACCAAGGCGTGAACAATCCAGGCCTCTTCCCACTCCTGGGGACGACGGCCAGTCTGGTTGAGCCCGTGAATGGCTGCCTTGGCCATACGCTCGTCAGCCTCGATTAGCCGAGCACTCAGTGTCTTGAAGCCGAGGGTCCGTGAAGCGGCGAGTCGTTTGAAGCCATCGAGGACCTCGTGCGTCTCATCGCGGAGACAAACGACAACGGGAGTGAGTTGTCCATCGCGCTGCAACGACCCTGCCATGATGGACTCGGCGTCGGGATCGGGGAGCCGATAGCGTCGATAGCGCTCGCCCAGTTGAGCCAGGGGCAGGAAGCGGACATCACCTGGATGCCAGTCAGCCATGGGGAACCTCGTTACCAAGCCCCGACTTCCGAGCAAGGAAACGGGGGACCGGCAGACCCGGCCCTCCCGCTTCCTCCTCGGTTCTTGGGGGCAAGAAAAACTTATTCCTCGCGGACGGCATGCTCAATACGCGGCGACATGACCGAGGTGGCTTGGTGGTGGTCCACGATGACGCAGATAACGACCACGGATGCCGCGCCGGCGTCTGAGTCTGAGGCGGGCTTCGCGCTGGTGAACTCGCCGTAATGCCTGGCGGCATGAGTGGCAACAGAAATGTTGATCGGGAGAACGGGATGAGGGCAAGAAGAGGACGTAACACCCGGGCCGACAACAGGGCGAATCGCAAGATTCTGGGAGAATTTCGGCTGGGCGCTGGCCTACGCCATGGCGGTCCTCGGAGATCATCGGGGCCGAATCGGACAGGGACTGAGCTTCGATCACCGGCAAAGTCGACTCGACGGCAGGTATGGAGGCCGCCGGTTCCGCAAGAGCGGCTCGATGCCGTTGCCGCTCACGACGGCGTTGGGCCTGTTTCCGGCGACGTTCCTTACCTCCGTCGGTGGCTCGATAAGTTTGACCGGCATGCCAGGACCGCCAGTGCTCGGCGGCTTGCCGGCAAGCAGGACTGCAATAACGAGCCTGGGGCCGAGGCGGCAGGAACCAGCGCTCGCAGCCTTTAAGCAGGCACCGGCAACAGCAAGGGTGCCAACGACGACCGGCGACTGGTTGACCCGGCACCAGCGCGCGGGGACACTTGAATTGGCCCACGGGAGGTTCGTTCCCGAGCGGTCAGGCGGCGGGAAGGTGGTACTTCCCGCCGCCACTTTGCGCCGACGGCACGGACGCCGCTCGTCCGCGACCCGGCGGCGGATCCATCCCAGAATAATTGCGGCACCTCATCCATACCAGGGATGAACCGGCATGCAGTGAGGGGAAAGACCAATACCGCGATCGATCGATCGCGGAATGGCTCAGGTGGCTCTGCGAAAATGGCTCAGTTCTTGGCCGCTGTTAACACAAACGGGACACTGAAGGGCGTCCAGAAAGTCAGGCGGCGGGAACGGCGAACTCCAAGACCGAACATTCAGGTCGAGCTACGATGCAAAAAATGTCCGTCTTGCGGAAGTAAGAAGTTGGAACATGGTAGAAGGGTCAGTCGGGTTGTCATCGATCTCAAGTTCTTCAACAAGGGTGTTAAGAGATGGCTAACGAGGTATGAATCTGCCAAACACAAGTGCCTCAAATGTGGTGCGACGTTCTATCCCGAAGGCTTTCCGACTTCAACTGAGAAATACGGACACGGCCTCAAATGCTGGTACATCTTTCAGAACATCATCGGCGGGCAAAACGTCTTGAGGATTACAAGCGGAGTGAAGGAGATTTTCGGGTTGTCCATAACGAGTTCATATCATCGATTCAAGAAATCGCTCGTGGACTTCTATGGAGAAACATACGAGGCACTTCTCAAGAGCATTCTTTGCGGCGAACTAATGCATATAGACGAAACAGAAGTGATCATTAAAGGTAAAGCAGAAAAAGGCTGCGTGTGGGTCGTAACAAGTATGCAAGCAGTCTATTTCTTCTATAAAGAATCTCGAAAGGGGCTGTTCCTGGAGGAGATGTTGCAAGGTTTCTCAGGCGTGGTCGTGTCCGATTTCTTTACGGCTTACGACACGCTGAAATGCCCTCAACAAAAGTGTGTGATCCATTTGCTTCGAGACATCAATGAGGACTTGATGAAAAGTCCCTTCGATCAGGAGTTGCGAGATGTGGTTCAGCCGTTCGCTGCTCTGTTCCGATCGATTATAGAGACGGTTGACAAGTACGGACTCAAGCGTAGGCACTTGTGTAAACATAAATGGCACGCCGACGAGTTTCTTCAATCGGTGGGAGAGAAGAAACTCACGTCTGACTTTGCCTTGAAATATCAGCAGAAGTTTGCCAAGTACGGGGACCGGCTGTTCACATTTCTTGGTCATGATGGGGTGCCGTGGAACAACAACAACGCCGAGCATGCGATCAAGAAATTTGTTCGATATCGCCGAAGTGCCGATGGTCGCTTTACATCGAAATCATTAGGGCATCACCTGGTGCTTCTGAGCGTGCTTGAGTCATGCGAGTACAAGAACCTCCCGCCGCTTCGTTTTCTCCTTTCAAGAGCAACGGAACTGTCGCTTACGTCGATGAGGCAGGCGGAAAGACTATCGAGAAAGTCCCGAAACCGGTAAGTCTCATTTTGTCTATGTTTCGAGAAACCCGAGGTTGATCATTCGGCTCGGCCAGATTCCCCGTTCACTTCGTCCTTTTCAAAATACTGCCCCAGCGTCGTATCCGTTCGGCCGAACCATACTTGCCGAGCATGATAGCCTGACCTCCGGACCGCGCACGAGGCGGCGGGAGGATTTCTCGCCAGGCATTGTTGTCTGGCCCCGGACCGCCTCTGTCGCGGTTCCGGAGAGTCATCATGGCTACGCCAACCCGACGAATGAACCACCAGGCGCGGATCGACTGGTGGCGCGGACAGTTCCAAAGGCAGCAGGAAGCCAGCCAGAGCGTCACCGAGTTCTGCCTGCGGCTCGGTGTCAGCATCACGACGTTTTACTACTGGAAGAAGCGGATCCACGAGGTCTCGCCGAGTCGTCTCGACCTAAACACGCTCGACCGGCCCTCGAGTTCCGTGGCCAAGATAGGCACCAGCACCACGAATTTCGTGCCGCTGTCGATCCTCGATTCCGGCACGGCCTCGCACCTCGAGATCGAGCTGGCCAATGCTTGTGTTGTTCGCCTCAAGGGGACCATTGATCCCGTCTTGCTTCAAGCCGCGATCGCCGCGGCCGGTCAACTCGACGGCTGCCGTCAAGGAGCCCAATGATGTTGCCACGGCTCCCCGCCGCCGTCCGGGTTTTCCTCTGCACAAAATCCACGGACATGAGAAAAGGTTTCGACGGTCTCTGGGGCATGGTGCACGAATTCCTTGGCCAAGATCCCCTCTCCGGGCACCTCTTCCTCTTCTTCAACAAACGCCGCGATCGCGTCAAGATTCTCTTCTGGGAACCTGATGGCGCCGTCATTTTTTACAAGCGACTCGAGGCCGGCACCTTCGAGAAGCTCGACCCCGCGTCGCATGCCGGTCGGGAGCTCGGGGCCAGCCGGCCTTGAGCTCTCCGCGACCGATCTGACCCTGCTCCTCTCCGGCGTCGACGTGAGCACGGCAAAGCGCCGCAAGCGTTACGCCCGAGCAAGCTGAGCCGATCGAGAACAATCGTCAGGAATCATCCAACAAGTGCTCCGTCATCTTTGTAAAATGAAATGATGACGGAGCACAACGACCCCATCCCCGACGACCTATCCGCCTGCCAGGATCTGCTCCGCGCCGCTTTCCAGCGGCTGCGCGATCTCAAGCCCAGCTCGACGAGTTCGCCGCGACGACCGACGAGCTCAAACAAGCCCATGCGTGTATCAAGGAAGAATACCTGGCGCTCAAGCGGCTGGTCCGCGGGCCACGCCGCTTTTAAGCTCGGTCCCACGTCGCACGCCGAGCCGATCTCGGGCCAACCCGGCTTCGAGCCCTTGGCGGCCGATGCGCTCGGCTTTTTTGAGGCGTCGACGTGACCACGGCAAGGTGTCGAGAGCGTCACGCCCGAGCAAACCGAGCCCATCGAGAAAAATCGCCGGAAATCAGAAAATCATCCAACAAATGCGCCGTCATCTTCGTAGATATGATTATGACGGATTACAATAACCCCATCCCCGACGACTTGCCCGCCTGCCAAGAGCTGCTCCGCGCCGCTTACCAGCGGCTGTGCGACCTGGAGCGACAGCTCGACGAGTTTGTCGCGACGACCGACGAGCTCAAACAAGCCTATGCGTGTATCAAGGAAGAATACCTGGCGCTCAAGCGGCTCTTCTATGGACCACGCCGCGAGCGGCTGGCCGAAGCGCCGGGCAACAGCACCTCTTCGATGACGATGTCGCACCTCCCCCGCCGGCGGAATTAGCCGCGGCCGACGATGACGAGGAAGTGCCATCGCGCAAGCGCAAGGAGAAAGGGCACGGCCGCCGACCCATTCCCGACCATCTTCCCCGCCAAGACGTTCCCCATGATGTCCCCGCCGCGGAGCGGGTCTGCGGCTGCGGCCGCGATAAAACCCGGATCGGCGAGGATGTGACCGAGCAGCTCGAATACGAGCCCGGCAAGATGTTCGTGTTGCGACATGTCTATCCGAAATATGCCTGCTCTTGCTGCAAGGACGGCGTGACCTCGGCCCAGCGCGAGGCCAATCCGATCGAGGGGGGCCTGGCCGGCCCTGGTCTGCTGGCCCATGTCATGGTCAGCAAATTCTCCGAGCACATGCCCCTTTATCGTCAGCAAGACACGCTCAACCGGCACGGCATCTTCGTGGCGCGGAGCACACTCTGCGGCTGGCTGGCCCAGTGTGCTCAAATCCTCGGCCCCCTGGTCGAGCTGATGAGTAAGCGAGTGATCGAGTCGGGTGTGATCAACGCCGATGAGACACCGGTGCGGGTCCTGGACCGGCAACTCGATTCGACCCGCCAGGGTCAGTTCTGGACCTACATCTCCCCTGGCGATCATGGTTATACGATCTTCGATTATACCGATTCGCGCAACCGCGACGGTCCAGCAAAATTCCTCGCGGACTTCCGCGGCTATCTCCAGACCGACGCCTATAGCTCGTACGAATCGGTCATTTTGGCATCGGGTGGTCGCATTGTGTCGGTAGGCTGCTGGGCGCATGCGCGACGCAAGTTCTTCGACGCCCGACTCAATCAGCCGCGTGAGGCGCATTATGTGCTGGGATTGATTGCGCAGTTATATGATATCGAGGACACGATCCGGCTCCTGGGCCCCGACGAGCGGAAAGCGGTCCGCCAGGAGAAGAGCGTGCCGGTGCTCGATCGCCTGGAGGCGTACTTGCGCGACCAAAAAGCCGTCGCGTTGCCCAAGAGCCAGTACGGGCAAGCGATCGCCTATGTTCTGAACCGCCCCGCCGAAATGCGGCGCTACACCGAAGACGGCCGGCTGGCGATTGACAATAACACGTCGGAGCGAACGCTGCGGATCTGCGCGATCGGCCGAAAAAACTGGATGTTCCTGGGGAGTGACCAAGGGGGCGAGACGGCGGCGATCTGTTATACGATCCTGGCCAACGCCAAGCGTTACCAGATTGAGCCATTTGCGTATGTGCGTGCTTTACTGGTCGCTCTGTCGTCGGAGCAGGTGGATCTGGAGTCGTTGCTTCCCGACGTCTGGATCGCGGCGCATCCTGAGCACGTCCTCCAGTACCGTCGCGACGAGGCCGAGGTTGCCGCCAATGCCCGGCGTCGCCGTCGTGCCTTGCGGCGTGAGAAGGCCAGAGATCCAACCCCGAGTCTCTGACGCCGAGGCACTGCTTGTGGTGCCCGGCGTCAGAGACGCCTCGTTGCCTGCGAATTGTTGATGGGGACAAAGTAGCGCACTTGATCCGGCTCGGTCCGCCCAGCGCCGGCGGCAGTCGTTGTTTTCGGCGATGCCGCCGACAGTTCGCCTATGGACAAATGCGCGGCGCTAGCGTCAGCACAGGACCACAGGCAACGCCCGCCGCAGCGTGGGACTGTCCGGAAAGCGGCTCGTCTGGCTGACGCCCGGCGTACGCCTCCGTTCGGAGCTGGATCGTCGCACGTGTGCTCCTCAGCCCAGGGGGCCGCGCGACCGCGCGGGTATGGTTCGGCCGAACGGATACCCAGCGTCTCTTGCACCTTCGTGAGCCGATCCTTGCAGATCTGGTATGCTTTCATCGCTTTCTCGACCTTCGGCACAAGCTGGTCGATGTCCGGCTCCTTCTGAGTTGAAAGCCAATCGGCGGTTTCTTTCAAGACCTTGTAGTTCTTGTTGAAGCTGCTGCTGTCAAGCTGGTTCTCGTCGCTCATCGATCTTTCTCCTTGGCTGATTCCAAGTTCTTGACCGCCACCTTACCGTCATGGAACTCGACCTGAAACTCGGCATTCCTCATCGCCGCTTCCCGGCTCGTCAATGGCTTGTCGTCGTCGTCTCGGGCGATGGCAAAGCCCCTCTGGAGCGTGGACATCGGTCCCATGCCGACGATGAGCTTGGCGAAGTTCTCGATGTCTTTCCTGGCTTCCGTCGTGATCGATTCGGTTCCACTTGTAACCGAGGTCATCTGCTTGCTTAGGTCTTCCATCGCCTTCGTGACCATGCGACCGGCGTCTCTGGCAATCTGTGTCTTCATTTGGTCCAGATCAAGTCCCGATGCATCGATTCTTCCTTGAGCTTTTAGAGTCACCGTGTGAGCCAAGCGCTCAATCTCCGACTTTTCACTTTCGAGTTGGATCTGAGTCCGCTGGGCGATGGTCTCCAGAAGTCGATTGGCACCAAGCTCAGCATTGCTGAGAGCCTTCTCGGCTCCGTCGATCACACGACCTTGTTGGCTCTCCAGTGCAATGGTCGCTTCTCGTACCTGGGCGGTGATTGTTGTCTGGATGAGCTTGATGAAACCTTCCTGGTCGGACTGAACCCGTCTCATCACCGACCAGGTTCCGGTCTCGATGCGGTCTGCCTGGGTTGCCAGCATCGTCCTCTCTCTTGAGATGATCCGGCCGACCAAGGTGTTGATCCGCTCCCACGCCTCAATCGCACCGAAGGCGTTGTCCTTGATGGTCGTGCTGATGTGCAGGGCAACCTTTGAGGGTGTGTCGATGCGAGTATGGGCAATCTCGTCGAGGATCGTATTGTCCCGCTCATGACCGATTCCTGTGAAAACGGGGACCGGCGACTGGCATAGGAGCTTGGCCAGATCCATGTCATTGAGCCAGGCCAGGTCGGTGACCGAACCACCTCCCCGAATCACGACCAGGGCGTCGAAGGGCCTATGCTTGTGAGCTGTGAGGGCTTGGAGGATTGCGGCTTGGATCGAGGACGAGGTTTCGACGCCCTGGAAAGTCGCCGGGAAGAGGTGGAACACGCAGAGCCCCGAACGATGGAGCAGATCGGACTCACGCTTGAAGTCTCCGAACCCGGCCGAGGTCTCGGGACTAATGACGGCGACCCTGACGAATTCAACCGGTGCAGGCAGTCGCTTGTTGCGAGCGTAGACGCCGCTTTTTTGCAGGTACTCCCTGATCCTTGCCAATTTGGCGGCGAGGTCACCGAGCGTGTAGGATGGGTCAACGTCCTCGATGATCAGATCCAGCCCGTAGAGTGGGTCGAAGCGGGCTTTTGCCAGGCAGAGAATCTTGATGTCGCTCTTGAGAACCCCTCCGGTGGCTCCCTCGAACTTGGCTGTGATCGCATCGGCTCTGTTCCGCCAGATGACTCCTTTCGCCTAGGCGAGAGCATCACCCCGCTCGTTACGCTCAGTCAGGGTGAGGTAGAGGTGGCCGTTCTTGCCACGTAGCTCGCTGATCTCGGCCCGAACCCAGGCGGCGGTTGGGAATCCCTCGTCGATGACTGTCTTGACTTTACCCAGGAGTTCGCTGAGCGATACGCCCTTCTCGGGTGTTTTAGCCGAGGCGAGCGTTGGCTCGGAAGTGTCTTCGACGATGCCTCTCGGGAGCCACCGTTTGAGCTTTTGGAGATCAACACCAGGCGGTGCGTACCAAGTCCTCTTGTCGAAGTCGAACTGAGCCCCTTGGATCTTCGCTTGATCCTTTTCGGCGTACGGAACTTTGAGGTCGATGCGGGTATTGGTCGTCATTGGGCGGACTCAGTTTGGACAGCATTGTCCATTCGATCATCGAATCACAGGCGGCGGGAGTCAATCTGTAACGTTCGCCAGAGGAGATGAACCAGCGAGACCTTCGAGCAATCGTTGACGGTTCTTGGTGCACTTGGCGGCAATCAGTGTTTCGAGTTGCCCGTGGAGGTTGCGCTCGATTCGCTCGCCAAGCACGAAACGATGATTGCGGGGGAACTTACTCGTGTGGTTGCAGGACCAGAGAATCAGGTCGTAGGTCTTGGTGATCACGATCAATTCTTGCTCTTTTCATTGATTTGTGCAAGGGTGGTTATACAAATTAATATAATGGATGATTCTAAGTACGATTTATCATCGACTACCCGATTCACGATGTCTAAAGCCCCATTCCTATCTGTCATTGAACGAATGATCTACTGCCGAATCGGCAGTGGAAAGCAATTTTTGGGTCCGACTCGGCTCCGCCGGATGATCATAGATACAGGCTTATTTCGCATACGTTCACGGCAGCCGAAGTGGTAAAGAATTAAGACAGATCAGTCGTAGGTCCTAGCGAGACGGAATCCGCAGTTAACAGCACTGACCGATGGTCCCTCCCGGTGACGGTAGGCTGAGCGGACAAACGGCGGGGAATTGAGGAACGCCCCTCCCCGGAGCAGCCGACTCGAGTCAGGAACAGATAGACGGATAACGATGGAATCTGACGTAGCTTGAGCCTGGCCCGTCTTGTAGGAATAGTCTTGGTCCTGTACCCATTCGTACACGTTTCCAAGCATGTCAAATAAGCCAAAGTCATTCGGTCGGAAACTTCCACCTGCCAATGTATGGTCATCGGCGCTTACCTTGTACCGTGCATAACGATCGAGCAGATCAGACGACAGACCGTAGTAACGACTCGTCGTCGAACCTGACCGGCAAGCGTACTCCCACTCCGCCTCGGTCGGAAGGCGATAGCCCTTGCGCCGAAGAACATCGGCGGGAATCGTCATGCCCGTGGTGTATTTCTTGCCTTCAGCGGGAAGGTAGCACCACTGGTCCTTTGTTAACCCTTCCTGGCGCTAAGCCAGTTGCAGAACGCAGCGGCGTCATACCAGTTAGGACCGTTCATGGGCCCTCTGGCATCTGGGCTGTACTGATCCACCTTTACATGGTGCTCTTGAGCTGTCGAACTGTCATTCATGAACCTCCGATACTGTTCGACCGAGATTTCCTTTGTATCGATAGCAAACCCACGAGGGATGACCACACGGTGAAGTATTTCGTCGCTGTCACGAGCCGGCTCGCTCGGCGGCGATCCCATCAAAAACTCGACCGGGCCGGCGATCACCGTGAACGTCTGACCCAGGCTGTTCACGTACCAGCGGCGCTCGCCCCGATCCTTAAGTTGCGATAAGTTGCCATCAATCACCTTCAGTTTTTCGTCGTTCTTCCACTGCCGTAGCGTCCATTCGGCGGCTCCGTGTATGCCTGCATCGGGATCGTTACGATAGAGGTCGAGCAATTTGCCGCTCAACAGATTTCGCTCGCCGGGAGACAGCCAGTCCTTGCCGTACGCCCCCATCGCCAGAATCAGTGCCCGGCGCATCGATGTTTCCGGATGGAACAGCACGGCCTCCATAAACCGCTGACCCTCAGCAGGGGTCGGCTTGACTGTCATCGGTAAGCGGGCGAGTTCAGCGAAGAGAGTGCGGGGGTCGGCACCGAGGGGGGTGAGCCAGTTGACGATGAAACTCCGCAGCCGTGGGTCGGCGCTGTGGCACAGGAGAGGCCAGACTTTCTCAGTTCGACCTAGCCGCACCAAAGCCACCGCTGCCCTCGCCTGTCGCTGGGCCAGCTTATCCCTGTCTTCTTCCTTTGCCTCGGATATCAGCTTTCTGACCAGCTCGGTCTCCAGGGCCGTCACAGCCTGAGTGGCCACGGCTTGGACCTTCGGAAAGAGGGTGCCAAACTGAGGTGGAGTTGCATCCATGAGCAGGTCGGCCAGCACTTCCGATCGGTCGGCGGCGTAGTCGGAAAGGATGCTTGTCGCCAGGCTACGTTCGGACTCCAGATTACCGTCTCGAAAGGTTCGAGACAGCGGAGCCAGGAGCCGACCACGCACAGGTCGCAGTGTCTCGATCAAAGGTGGGTAATTGCTCGGGTTCTTGAGGATCGACGCTAGAAGTTGATCAGCGACGAGACTTGCTACACCGTCCCATTGCTGCGTCTCCACACCCGCCTCCACATTCGCCAGGGCGCACGCCGCTCGGAATCGCTGATCGGGATCGATTTTCGGATCGTTCATGACCTTCCACAGTCGATCAACCGGGGCTTGATGATACTCCAGCATCAGTTTCCAGATCACCGGCAATTCGGTAGGGTCGGCATTCAGCAGGCGGTCGTAGAGGTACTCGGCCTGACTTGCATCCACCGGAAGAAGGGCGAGACTGGCGTGGAGCTTCTTGGGTGCGTCTTCGGAGGATTTTGCCAGCGCCTTTTTGAGGGCCGGATCGACCCACCGACGGTAGTCCCTCATCGAATCCACGATACCGGGAACCTGAGAGATGCTGGCCTTGAGAACCTGTTCGACCAATCCCTCGGCGTGAGTGGCGCTCCGGTCCTCGATCAAACGTCGGCGAACGGCTAGCCCACCGAGAACGACACAGCCGACCAAGACCAGTGACAGGACACTGCGGACGCCATGCACTCGCCCCGCCCGCTTCATCATCATCTTCTGAGGCTTGGTCCAATCCTTGCGACTCGTCAGCAGCCGGATGTTCCCCCACTCAAAGGCGGACGGCAAATACCGGTTTTCTGGTTTGGCGTTCCAGAGCGACGATCTTTCCGTCAGTCGCAGGTCGGCTCTTCCTCGCCGGGTCTCCCTTTGCTTCCGAGTTAGCCAATCCCGCAGGGAGTGGACCAGATAGTCGTGGGTTAGTTGGTAATAGCGCTCTTCGAGATTCGTCGTTGCATGTCTGTCACTTGATGAACCTTCGGGGTCCGTGGGAGTGATCAGCCGAAGCTCAGGGTCAAGGATGTGGATTAGGTCATCGAAATCCTTTGGGCGATTAACATGCCCCGATGCTTCCAGCAACTCCTGGCGTGATCTCATTTGCCCCTTGATGTCGGTGCCGGACTCAGGCAGCAGTGCTTTTAGCACCGCCTGGGCGGCTTTCTGGTGGAGGCGATGCTCGGGCGGCGCAGTCGAAGAGCTGAAGGTCTCTTCCAGAAAAGTGACACCCACACCTTTCGTGCCGCCGACCTGTTTCAGCGTGGCTGGGGTCCAAGGCTTGCCTTTCATCATCTCGGCAAACAACGCCAAGCGGACGGAAATGACCTTGCCCTCTTCTGCCAGCCCATTGACGGATTCCTTGAGAAAGTCCTTCTGGTCTCTGGAGGCGTCCGACGAATTCTCAGGGAGCTTGCCAAATGCCCGACCGAATGCCAACAAGTTTTTTCGGGCGTGGTCAATGTCGAAGAGATCGACCGCCGCCGAGTTCTCCCCTTCGAGAAGTCGGATTTCCAGGTCCCTCATGAACCGGGTCGCCGCCATCCAGAAATCATCCCGCACCAGCACAACCGCCTGGACATGCTCGCCATCGCACTGCCGAAGAGCGGCGACCAGCTCCGTGTTCTCCTTGCCTCGCCTTGAATGCAGCCATTGCTCGAACTGGTCCAAAACCAAAAGCGCTTTCTGGCCCGACTGGAGCAATCTTCTGTCGACAGCGGTCAGAAACTGAGCCATTATCGCGGCCAGATTGAGCCACCGGCGTCGTTGCCGGGCGGAGCGATGGCGAGATGTTTTGGGGAGGTGAGGTCTGCGGAGTGGTTGAAACGTCAAGAGCCGGAGCAGGCGATCACTGCCCAACTCCGGCTCTGACAGCGGGTCATTTCTTCGGCGGCTTGCGGTCTGAGGCTTGTGCAGCCCGGTGTGCTCGGTAGGACTTGCCGTTGATCTTCAGGATGGCCGCTCTGTCCACGATCCGGTCCATGAACGCCATGGCCAGCGGCAGATCACCCAGATACTCACCCCATTTGTCGAAATCGACGTTCGTCAAGAGTGCCGTGGACCGCTCGCCGCGCACGTTGATCAGCTTGTACAACAAGCTCGCCGCCTCGCGTGATTCCAGCCGCTCGACGCGTTCGAAGCCGAACTCATCAAGGATCACCAGATCGAATTTGGCGTAGTACCGCAGTTTCCGCGCCAGCGTGCGATCCGCGAGCGCAGCCGTTAACACTTCCAGGATCGAGGCGCTGGTCTCGTATCGCACCCGATAACCGAGCACACAGGCGCAGCGGCCGATGGCCTGGATCAGGTGACTTTTTCCGACACCGCTTTGTCCCACCCAGACCAGGTTCTGGCGACGGCCGATGAACTCGGCCCCGGCCAGCGTCTCGATCCGTACCCGATCGATGACCTCGGCATTGAACTGCCAGTCGAAGTCGGCCAGGGTCTTGCTCTCGGCGAACCCGGCGTCGCGGATGCGGTTGGCCAGCACGCAGTTCGCGGCGGCCGTTGGCTTGCTCGTTGATCAAGGCGCAAGAATTCCAGATGCGACATCCCCTCGCTGTCGGCACGCCCTAACGCTGCGTCGAGCTGCTCAGGTTTCAGAGGAATGCGCATCGCCTGGAAGTCGTCAAGAATCTGCTGGCGCAGGTCCGTCGCAACCAGCTTCGCCGGACGTGGTTTGAGGGCTTTCGTCATCGTGTGGCTCCGACTCGCAGAGGTATTGGTAGCCCGATGTCGGCCGGGGAGAGACCAGGTCCTCGCCCAGCCAGGGGGGTATCTGCCGCCGTTCTTCCTCGGCCAACGCCTCGAGGATGGTTTTGGGACGGGCCTGGGCCGAGAGAATGCGTTCCACGGCCGCGTGAGAATACGCGCCGTACCTTATGGCCCGTTCCAGCGCCGCGATCAGGTCCACCCGGGCGTAGGTCCCCAACAGCACCAGCACTCGCTGCGCCTGGTCCTTGCCGTAACGCTGCATCCGAAGCAAGCCTTCCAGGAACCGACGGCCCGGCTCCCCCAGTTCGGCGAACCGCTCCTCCAACTGCGCCTGCCGCCGTCGCGCGTCCTCGACGGGACGGTGCTCCTTGAGCACGACTCGTTGCCCCGTGACCTTCGCCGCCAGGAGCGCATGGCGGGCGACCTCCTCGACGTGGGGACCGTAAACGATCAGCTCCTTCTCGGTGATCCGCACCGGCAGCATGCTGCCGATGTGCCGCCATGGCACCGAATAGCTGTTCTGGCAGTATGTGATCAAGCCCTCGACGTTGACCGTGCGATAGACCACAGGGGATACGTCATAGGCTTGGGCCGGCAGCGCAACGAGATGGGGCCGCTCCTGGGCATGCAACTGCAAAGGGGTCTGCTTGGCTTCGCGCAGCTCGCGGACGTCGGCGACATGGGCCAGCCACCACGCGGTCATCTCATTGAGGTGCTCAAGTGACGAGAAAGTACGGCCGTTGAACAAGCTGGTTTCCACATAATGAAAGGGCCGTTCAACCTTCCCCTTGGTCTGGGGCCGCCGGGGCCGGCAGGCCACCGGCCGGAAGCCGTAGTGCGTGGCAAACGCCAGGAACCGCGAGTTGTAGACGGGCACATCGTCCTCATACCCAGTTACGACAACTTTCATGTTGTCGTACAAGCATGTCGCTGCCACGCCCCCCAGATGCTCGAAAGCCCGCAGGTGCTCGCGTAGCGTGGTCGTCATGTCCTGGGACTCGACGAAGCGGAGGTACTGCCGTCGCGAGTAGCCCAGGATGTAGCTGAACAAGGAGACGCGGCGGCGGCCTTCGCTGGTGAAGTCGAGGTCGTAGACGGCGTAGTCCATTTGAGCTTGGTCCCCCGGCGCCGTCTCGAAGCGGACCACCGGCAGCGGCGCCGAGCGAGGACGCAACGCACTCAACCGCTGGCGAACCACGGTATATCCGCCCGTGAAGCCGCGGTCGCGCAGCTCTTGGAGGAGCCGCACGGCGGTCAGATCGGGATATCGGGATAGCAGCTCGCCAATGACCGGCTCAAAAGGATCAAGCCGGCTGGGCCGCGTTCGAGCAGGCGAGCCCTCGTGACCGCTGCGCTGGGCTTTTATCCGAGCCAGGACCTGGCTGACCGTGTTGCGGGCCAGCCCCAATTCACGGGCGATCTTCCGGATCGAAGAGCCGGCTCGCCAGCGGCTGATGATTTCATTGCGCTTGGGTTCGGTCATGAGTGTGAAGCTCCCCGATCAAGTCTTCGGCAAGAGTGGCCACGTTGTGAGCATCGCGAGCCAGCCGGGAAAAGGCTGGCAAGAGCACCAGTCGATCGCAGGGCGTCAGGCCGGCGCGACCCTGACTTTGAAGCCAGAGTTCCATGCGGCCCAGGCCATCGAGCACGCCGGTCAGGCGGCGTGTCAGACGATTGCCGGCTTGACTGAGCCGCGGGTCCCAGGCCCAGCCCTCCTGCTGCCGCGCCTGCTGCAAGGCACACGCGGTTGTTCCAGGATGTGCCGCTCTGCCGACTGGCTTCCCGCGGCGAGCACCAGATCGACGACTCCCTCGAGCTCGACTGCCGTCAACTCGTCGCGGTGTAATGTCGCCAGTACGTCGAGTTGGTTGCCGGCCGGCAACCGCACCAGCGCCCGCGCGGCAGTGGTAGACAAGAGCCCCAGGCGGAGATCTTCCCGGGCTTCGTTGGTCAGCTTTTCGACCAGCGCCAGTCGCCGGCAGACCCAGCTCTTGTGGCGGCCCAAGAGCTCGGCGACCTCGACCTGAGTCATGCCGTCTTCACGCACCAAGGCGTGAACAATCCAGGCCTCTTCCCACTCCTGGGGACGACGGCCAGTCTGGTTGAGCCCGTGAATGGCTGCCTTGGCCATACGCTCGTCAGCCTCGATTAGCCGAGCACTCAGTGTCTTGAAGCCGAGGGTCCGTGAAGCGGCGAGTCGTTTGAAGCCATCGAGGACCTCGTGCGTCTCATCGCGGAGACAAACGACAACGGGAGTGAGTTGTCCATCGCGCTGCAACGACCCTGCCATGATGGACTCGGCGTCGGGATCGGGGAGCCGATAGCGTCGATAGCGCTCGCCCAGTTGAGCCAGGGGCAGGAAGCGGACATCACCTGGATGCCAGTCAGCCATGGGGAACCTCGTTACCAAGCCCCGACTTCCGAGCAAGGAAACGGGGGACCGGCAGACCCGGCCCTCCCGCTTCCTCCTCGGTTCTTGGGGGCAAGAAAAACTTATTCCTCGCGGACGGCATGCTCAATACGCGGCGACATGACCGAGGTGGCTTGGTGGTGGTCCACGATGACGCAGATAACGACCACGGATGCCGCGCCGGCGTCTGAGTCTGAGGCGGGCTTCGCGCTGGTGAACTCGCCGTAATGCCTGGCGGCATGAGTGGCAACAGAAATGTTGATCGGGAGAACGGGATGAGGGCAAGAAGAGGACGTAACACCCGGGCCGACAACAGGGCGAATCGCAAGATTCTGGGAGAATTTCGGCTGGGCGCTGGCCTACGCCATGGCGGTCCTCGGAGATCATCGGGGCCGAATCGGACAGGGACTGAGCTTCGATCACCGGCAAAGTCGACTCGACGGCAGGTATGGAGGCCGCCGGTTCCGCAAGAGCGGCTCGATGCCGTTGCCGCTCACGACGGCGTTGGGCCTGTTTCCGGCGACGTTCCTTACCTCCGTCGGTGGCTCGATAAGTTTGACCGGCATGCCAGGACCGCCAGTGCTCGGCGGCTTGCCGGCAAGCAGGACTGCAATAACGAGCCTGGGGCCGAGGCGGCAGGAACCAGCGCTCGCAGCCTTTAAGCAGGCACCGGCAACAGCAAGGGTGCCAACGACGACCGGCGACTGGTTGACCCGGCACCAGCGCGCGGGGACACTTGAATTGGCCCACGGGAGGTTCGTTCCCGAGCGGTCAGGCGGCGGGAAGGTGGTACTTCCCGCCGCCACTTTGCGCCGACGGCACGGACGCCGCTCGTCCGCGACCCGGCGGCGGATCCATCCCAGAATAATTGCGGCACCTCATCCATACCAGGGATGAACCGGCATGCAGTGAGGGGAAAGACCAATACCGCGATCGATCGATCGCGGAATGGCTCAGGTGGCTCTGCGAAAATGGCTCAGTTCTTGGCCGCTGTTAACACAAGAGAAAGCTCATCTTCCTCCAAGGGACGGATCGAAGAAACGGGAGAGGGCCTCCCTGAGTACCTCGACGAGATTGGCAACCGGCAGGGTGTCGGTGCCATTGCGGAGGAATTCGCGCATCTCAATATTAGATTTCACGATGGGGCAGGCAGCGTCTTGGGCAGGCGCAAGTTTCGGGTACGCATCACAGACCCATTTGAGACGAATCAGATACCCGCCTGGCTAATCGAAACGAAGTCTGATTCGGCGGACTTGCAAGTAGCGATTCAGGACTTCGTGAAGCGGCACGACCGGCAGAAACTCCGCAGGCACGCCAGCCGTGGAAACATCAACGGCATGGACAACTTCCTTGACATCCTGACCTCGTTGGTCCGACTTCAGTACATATGGCTCAAGAGGTCGGATGAGGTCGGAAAGCGAGTGTACGTCAAGCGGTTCTACTTAATTGCCTGGCTGTGCGATTGGATCGAAATGGCGACTTCTGGCCGAGAATCCGAAACGGATTCGTTCCACGGCTATCTATACTCCTCGTTGCGGAACAGCCTAAACGGCGACTATATCACGCTTGGCAGAGTTTGCGATGACCGTCACTATGCGGCGGAGATCCGTGCGATTCTCTTGATCGCCCAGAAAATCACGTACGTACGGGGCGTAATTCCGACCCACGATCAGCCGCCGCTCAGTCAAAGAAACGAATTGACATTTTGGGCAACGACGATCACCGAGTGCCTCGCTATGTGCGGATTGAACGAACCATCACACCAGCAGGTTCTGGCGGCCCTTGAGCGATACAAAATGTTCTCCGATGACGAGATAATGGAAATGCTGGCTGCGCTGTGATTGTTCCAGTCATCATGGATAAGGCAATGAGTGAGACCCAATTCGATGTCTCTGCAAGGCGTTTGTCGGCATGTCAAGCACGACGACAACATCAAAGCGGCTTCTGACATCCTCAATTCAGATCCAATTTGAAAAGTCCGAGCAGCTCCTCCGGTGATAGGTCTTTGAAACCTTGTTCGTCCGCACCGATAATCTCATCCGCCAACGTTTGCTTGAGGGCTTGGCGCTGAATGATCTTCTCTTCAATCGTGCCTTTGGAGATGAGCTTGTAGATGGTCACGGGTTTCGTTTGGCCGATGCGATGGGCACGATCCTGTGCTTGATTATCATTTGCCGGGTTCCAATCGTGATCGCAAAAGATCACTGTGTCAGCACCTGTGAGGTTGAGCCCCGTGCCGCCAGCCTTCGTACTGATGAGGAAGATTGCGATTGATTGATCGTTATTGAACTGATCGACCAATGTGCCTCTTTTTTCCTGAGCTGTGTTACCGTCGAGTCGAAGCAACGTCTTGTTATGGGCTTTGAGATCCAGCGTTAGATGATGCTCGATAATGTCAAGCATCTGCGTGCTCTGGCAAAATATCAGCGCTCGGTGCTCACCCTCGTTTATCTCTTCTATCAACTCCCATAAATGCTCTAACTTTCCTGACTCAGAGCGGCTCGCAACCACGTTATCCTCATGGTCAGCCAGGCTCGGATGGTTGCAGATCGCCCTGAGCTTTGCATACGCTGCCAGGATTTCTTTGCCTGCGTACGTACGCCTTTTTGACTTACATCTCGAAAGAGCTTCTTGCACTCTGCACTTTCGATCACTTTCTTGTAGAGCACGACCTGCCGAGGTTGCAGTTCAACCAGGCGTTCGATGAGGATCTTGGGAGGAAGATCTTTAGCAACTTGCTCTTTCATCCGCCTGAGTATAAATGGGTTTATGCGTTCCTTGAGCGGGGCGGCACCGTTGCGTACGGCCTCCCAATTCACTTTGCCGTTTCGGCCATATTTATCCCGGAAACGGGTGCGAGATCCAAGAAACCCTGGCATGGTAAAGTCGAATAGTGACCAAAGCTCTTCAAGGTTGTTCTGAATCGGGGTTCCCGTAAGGACCAGCTTGTTGCGCCCGTTCAAAGTCTTGATCGCCTTCGTGCGTTTAGCATCGGGGTTCTTGATATTGTGTCCCTCGTCCACGACGACATAGAGCCAAGAGACATCGCCAAGCATTTGCTGATCCTGGCGAGCAATGTCGTAGCTGGTAACCACTAATAGGCATTCTGAATTATGTGCGTCTTGCCGCATCTGGCTTCGGAGTCGTGGTATGACATGCTGGCGGCGACTGCCGCAATAGAGCAGAACATGAGTATCATTAAAGAATTTATAAGCTTCGGATCTCCAATTCGTCATGACGGATGTTGGACAAATAATTAATGAGGGAAGGTTGGCTTTCGAGTTCTCTTTGGCTCGGTGAATCATGGATAAGCACTGGAGAGTCTTTCCAAGCCCCATGTCGTCTGCCAGGATTCCGTTAAGTCCGAACCGATGTAAAAACGCTAGCCAATTCAGTCCATGTCTTTGGTACTCTCGGAACGTAAAACCCTCTTTGAGCGTGCTCGGCAACGGCACTTCTTCGATCTTCGTGAAGTCGGCGAGCTTTAACAGAAAGTCGGCATAAGCGGACGAATGTCGGAGAGTGCCAAGTGTGGAAAAGATCTCGATGATCTTTTCTCTCTGACTAGCGTTGAACGTGAATCCATCATTCGTTCGCTGAAGCCCCAGATCAGTGATATGACTTGCGATTTGTCGATACTTTTCATCGTCCACTCTGATCCAGGCATTTTTTCGCCGAATCCAATCATCAGTGTTCTTTGCGGCGTTTTCGGATTCCGAGTGCGAAACCTGGAACCGTTCATGGTTGTAGATAGGATCAAGCTCCAAAAGCGAGCCGCCGTCTCGCTCCACAATGTTAAGCTTGAACTCAACTTGCGCCTGTGTGTCGATGATTCGGTGCGAATCGATGACTTCCTTCGAGAAATACACGGTCCAAGGGCTGGTCCATTCTGATCTGGCTTGGCGAGCCTCGTTGAGCTTGATCAGAGTTTCGGGGATGCCGGTGCCGTGGATCTCGCCTGATCCTCCAATCTTCTCATCGAACTCCTTGCGTGCTCGAAAGTGCTTTGCGGCGACTTCCTGGGTAACCTCGATCCATCCGGCGTTCTCTCTGCGAAATCCCGCCTTATTTTCAAATTCTTTGAGTTGATCGGCCGTTAGCGCAAATCGTTGTCCCTTTGGCCCGTGGAAGACGAGACGAGGGTCTAGCGACAGGGTCTCGGCATCGCCGTCCACGTTGACGGAATGCTCGTTCCTTTCGCCGAAAACCGAAAGTTTTTGGAGCGGCTCGTTCTTCTCAACATCGCCGACTGCATCAGAGTTTGTCTGGAGCAGTTTGATGAAGCCTGGGACCGCATCGCCGGTAAGCGTGTGGCTGCTGCTCGCCGAGAGCAGGATTTCATCGAATGGGGTATTTGTCGTGATGACTCTCAGCAAATCGTCACCAACCGCATACCAACCATCGTCTTGTTTGAGTTGTTCAAGATTTGACGGTTTTGGCAGGACAACGCCTTCCGCTGAGACCAGATCGGATTCGATCACAAGACTGTCGTCTGGATGCAACGTCAGCGTCAGTTCCGGCTTGGCCCGAGCGATGCGTGGTCGATTTTTGCCGTCCTTGGATCTCAGTTCGACGTTTAGCTTTTCAAGTTCTTCTAGAAGTGCTGGGGCTTTGCGCTTCGAGTACCGAGCTTGCTTGCCCTGAGTTTTCTGCAAGACTTGGAGGCTGGGATTGTCGAGAGAAACCCCATAGCCCAAGATCGTCTGAGATTGAGCCTGGCCAACGAGCTGAGCCGGAACCTCTTTACCATCGATCTCGAACACGGGGGTGATTTCAACCTGACCGTTGGCAAGGATCTCCGTCCGAACGTGGGACGTTAATCGCTTGGGGACAAAAAACGTGGCGACCTTGTCCCACAATCCGGCAGGTTGCAAATCGGACATGGATTTCGCACTTCCCAGCGGGCTTTCGCCACGTGAATACGAGGGACTGACTTTGTCGGAACGGATCACGACGTCTGATTCATCGACGTCGCCCCTGTTCGTGGCATTTTATCGGAGCCAAGGGGTGACTGCTATCCGATTGGGATCGCAGGTCACCTGAATTTCAATGCGCAACGATGCTACTTTTCTAGTGATAAGTCCTACCAAGAACGGTTTGGCAAGCCGTTCGAGCAAAAAGCGGTACGCTGAATCTAAGACGCTTTTCAGTCATTGATCCGCACTTTGCTCGTTGCAACCTCACGCTCCCTCGTCAATCGAAGGTCATCTGGATGATCTTCACTCCATCTCTGTGAGCAATACGCAGCGTCTCGATAAGTCGGAAATTCGCCCAGGACCTGATCGATCTTCCCACCGCCGCCGATGACCTCGACAACCCACTTCGTCGGAAGTTCAACTTTTGGCTCGACTTTCTGTCCCTTCACCTTGGGCTGGACTCCGAGAAACTGATCCGGCTCGAAATCGGCATCAGCCCCGTCTTCGGGCTTGATCGGCGTGGAAAGCTTCTTCTGACCGACTTTGAAAGCCAGGTCGGGCGAGATGAAATCGTTGAACTTGGTCCTGGCCTGGATATGAAGATGAATATCCCGAGCCCCAGTCCGTCCGGTCACTCCGAGCAAAGAATCAGGGCTGACGATGTCCCCGACCTTGACATGCGAAGCCGTCGTATGAAGGTATTGAATGACCGAGCCGTCACGAATTTGAACAGAGATCGTCCCCCAGTTGCCATCCCCAGCCCTCACCACAAGTCCGTAGACGCCCGCCTTGAAGTCCATCGTTACGGCGGCCTGATTAGCTCCGGGGCGAGACGTGACGTCCACTCCCTTGTGAACGATGGGCTTCTCGTTTTCTCCAAGCTTCGTAATCCTCGGTGATCGTGAACGGGTAGCCCGTGGGCTGCTTTTTGAGAACATGATCGTTATCGTCCGTCTTGTAGATGCGGGTAACGAAGGGCTCGGAACTTCGTGTGTTCGTCGCCGGAAGTCCCAGTCGTGCGGGAAGAATCCGATCATCACGAGAGGCGTTGGGTTCTTGTGTCTGAACAAGAGCCGATGCGGTCCCGATGGCGGCCATGATCAGAATCGATGTCGAATACCGAGAATCGCACATTCTATGAGCCCTTCGACTGGTCAATCACGATCTAGAATCCCGTTGACAACCATGTGATGATGAAAACGGAACGTAAGGTGAGTGGGTTCGTCCGAATCTCACAGCGGTCAGGAACTGAGCCATTACGGCGGCCACAGTTGGGCCACCTTAATCATGGCTGCGAGTCGAACGGGCGGCGAACCGGGACGGCCCGGTGGCTTTCCTGACCGCCATGGAGGCCCCATCCCTGGCCGCTCCTAACATCGAAAACCCGCACAGGCTCGCCTTCTTTATTTTCTCTCCTCGGCTTCGCTCCACGCCAACTCTGTGACTGCCTTCAATAGTTCCATCTCCAAGTCAATGCGGATGGAATCGAGAAACAGGTTGGCATCTTCAGAGGCGTCGGCAAATCCTGCTTCCGTCGTCCTCCAGAGACCGATCGCCGTTTGGTCGTCTAACCGACTCAAGAACGCACGGATGATCTCCAGGATCGTATCTGCGTAATTGCCATCAAAGGAATACTGTTTCCTGATCTGTTTCAGGATTGTTGACCAAAGGTTTGCGGTCCGGGAGATCCGCTGCTCCA
Organism: uncultured Planctomycetota bacterium; assembly: GCA_963818265.1. Classification (GTDB taxonomy): domain Bacteria; phylum Planctomycetota; class Planctomycetia; order Isosphaerales; family Isosphaeraceae; genus CAWFRS01. Next base: position 784,191 of record CAWFRS010000003.1, read on the forward strand.
TGAGCTTCTCACGAATGGCTTCGGTGGCTTCGGTGCGATCCATGTCACCTGTCCTGGAGGTCATCGGTTACTCTGGGTCCAACGACAATTATGTGATCTGTCGCAGCCTGCCTCATTTCAGCCGTGCCAGAGCGATCTTGACGTACTTTTCCTCCCTCTCGATTCCAAGGAATCTCCGACCGCATTGCTTTGCCGCTAAAAGCGCCTGCCCGCTCCCAGCGAATGGGTCCAAAACCAAATCGCCCGTCTGGCTGAACGTCTTGATCAGTTGATCGGCAAGGGAAAGCGGGAACATAGCAGGGTGATCAAGACCTCGTTCGTTTCCACTAATATGTGCGACGATCACGTCCGAGATGCGGGCCAGACCCTTCGCACATCTCGCTGAATTACCTTGATTAATTGGGCTATCACCCCCCACGCCGAACCGCATTGACCCCTCGAAACCTAGTCGATCCGACTCATTGCCACACGCCTTCAAGTCCGCATAGGGCTGGACACATCGGCTAAACCAAAGGACGCTTTCCCAAGCACGCCGAGGGCGTAACGTGCTCCCAAGCGGTGGGGCGTCGGGCTTTAGCCAGACCAGTTCCTCACACTCATTCCAGCCCGCCACACGCAACGCCAGTCGGGTCCGCAGCACGTAATCCGATAACACGCCGTTATGAAGATGCGGGCGGATCACCATGAACACCGAACCATCCGCTCTCATCTTCGGCGCAAGAGCCGACATCCACTCGACGGTGAAATCGGGATAGTCTTCCTCGGAGACGCCCTCGTAGTGACTAGCCTGGATTCCCATGCAAAAAATAAGGCCTAACAATTTGCCTGATTTTGTGCGTAATTCTGGCTATAATCAGCTATTCACCGCAGTTTTTTTGCTTTACTCATTTATCGAGTTCCACTCTGTTTGATGTCGCATGTAGCATCGCTGATCATTCGCGTGGGCCTTGTTTTTACCTGATTTTGGTGTTTCGCCATTTTGGGCTTTACAAGTTTTCCCCAAAATGACATTTGGGGACTATGTTTACCAGTAAAGCAAAAAAACTAACAGATCTAGCTCGGCTCTTTCTAGAACCGGCCAACTCCATCCACCGCCAGTATGAGGCCCTCCGCGCATTCTTCGTTGATGGCACACCCAGTGCCGAGGTCGCACGAAGCTTCGGTTACACTCCAGGGAGCTTCCGAGTTCTCGTCCACCATTTCCGCCAGAATCCGCAACGAGACTTCTTCCTCAGCCCAAAAAAGGGGCCTCAGGATGCACCCAAGTCCGATCCCCTCCGGGAGCGTGTCGTCGCCTTGCGCAAGCAGAATCTCTCCATATATGACATCAGCCGCAGCCTGGCCCACCAAGGGCATCCCCTCAGCGCGGTCGCCGTCGCACAGATCCTCAAAGACGAAGGATTCGCGCGATTGCCACGCCGGGCCGATGACGAGCGCCCGCCGGGGTCGCGGCCAACCACGGCTGATGTCGCCGACATTCGACAACTCGATCTGAGCCCGCGATCCTTCCGGACCAAATTCGGCGGCTTGTTTCTCTTTCTGCCGACGCTGGCTTCGATTCCACTCGATCGCATACTCAAGAAGTCGGGATTTCCGGGCTCGGAGATGATCCCGCCCGGCCCGGCTATGCGATCGCTCCTGGCCTTGAAGCTGTTTGGGGCGGCTCGCCATGGACATGTCATGAGCGTGGTCTTGGATGAAGGACTGGCGCTCTTCGCCGGGTTGAACGTCATCCCAAAGCGATCCTTCTTGACGGAATACAGTTGCAGGATCAATCCGGTCTGCTATCCGCAGTTGATGCGTTATTGGTTCGATGCCGTCGGCCAACTCGGTTTGCCACGCGGTCGTTCCTTCGACCTGGACTTTCACACAATCCCCTTCCATGGCGATGAAGCTCTGATCGAGAAGCATTATGTGTCCAAGCGGAGCCGGCGACAGAAGGGTATTCTGGCCTTCTTGGCGCAAGATGCCGAAACCCGCGTCTTCTGTTACGCCAACGGCGAATTGCGCAAGGACCAGCAAAACGATGAGATTCTCCGCTTCGTCCAATTCTGGAAGAAACGGACAGGACGGTATCCCGAGGAATTGATCTTCGATTCCAAGTTGACGACCTACGCCAATCTCAGTGAACTCAATCGACTGGGAATCCAATTTATCACTCTGCGACGACGTTCGCCGGGACTTAAGCAGGAGATCGACCAAACGCCCAGCTCCGCATGGCGTCAGATCGAGCTGAAGGGCGTCTCGCGGAAATACAAGAATCCGCGGATCCTCGATGGACGGATCGCTCTGGCCGCTTACGACGGCGATCTGCGTCAAGTGACCGTCACCGATTTGGGCCATGAGGAGCCGACAATCCTTCTGACCAACCAACTGACACGAAAGGCTGCCAATCTGGTCGAGCGATACGCTCAGCGGATGATCATTGAAAACAGCATCGCCGACGGGATCGACTTCTTTCACATGGACGCACTGAGCTCTGCCGTGGCGATGAAGGTCAACTGTGATCTGCAATTGACGCTGATGGCCAGCAGCCTGTATCGCTTGCTGGCCGGTCGCATCGGCCAAGGTTACGAACACGCCAAGTCACGACATCTGTTTCACGATTTCGTGGATGCCACAGCCCATGTCACGATAACCAAGTCGGATATTGTGGTGCGCTATCAGAAGCGCACTCATAACCCCTTGCTCGTCGCGGCCGGCTTCGATACGACAGAGACGGTCATCCCATGGCTGGGGCGCAAGCGATTGCAGCTCGTATTCGGATAGCCCCACGGTCGCTTCAGGTGAGCATGGTGTAAAGTCAAAAACTAACATCATCGATTGCTAGTGTGGTCAATTATATAGGCTAAATGTTAGCCCTTCTTTTGAGCATGGGAATCCAGGCTAGCACGCTGTTCGGCGTAAGGAGGGCTGGTAACGACCAAGCTGACCGATCCGTCGTCCAAGGTCGGAATCAGGTCCAGGCAGTCGCCGAGGAGGACTGGACCGCCACGTTTCTTGATTCGGACTGGGTGTGACTGCTGGCGCTTGTCCTGAATCTCTTTGAGCTTTGCAGCGACCCGACGCTGCCGAATCTCAGCCGCAGCCTGGAGGATCTCGTCTTCATTGTTGGGGTCGATATAACTACGAGCTACAGTTGCAGAGCGAGTTTCAGCGATCTCATGATCGACGACGGCTCTCGTCGCAGGACGATACTTCCCGTCCGAACCAAGCGTGTAACCTAACTTCGGAATTTCCGAAGTTGATTGCATTTCTCTTCGCACACTGGCGACTGTTTTATCATCAACGCCTAGTGCTTTGTCACGGCTAAAATGTCGGGTAGTTAAGTTTGGGCAGATCGGCGATGCTACGTGGCACAAAGGAGATGTGCCATGCAGAAGCGGTACGTGGTGCGACTGACGGATCAAGAGCGGAGCGAGTTGCAAAGCGTAATCAAGAAATTCAAAGGCACAGGACAAAAGGTTCGGCGTGCCCAGATTCTGCTGAAGGCCGACGCCGACGGACAGAATTGGACTGACCAGCGAATCGCCAAGGTATTTTCGTGTCGGACGAGAACAGTCGAGCGGCTTCGGCAGAGGCTGGTCGAGCAGGGTTTTGACGAGACGCTCCACCGAGCCGAGCGAGCGCAACCGCCTGTGGAGAAGCTTTTGACGGGCGACCAAGAAGCTCGCATCATCGCAACGCGACTTGGACCACCACCGAAAGGTTATGCCAATTGGACGCTGCGGTTGTTGGCTCGCAAGGTTGTGGAGTTGAAAATCGTGGACTCAGTGAGCCACGAAACGGTCCGGCGAACTCTAAAAAAAACGGCATGACCAATCGAAAAATCGAATACTGGGTGATCCCGCCGGAAGCCGACGGTGAGTTCGTCGCCCATATGGAAGAGGTGCTGGATCTCTACGAAAAGCCGTACAATGCGGCCATTCCCGTCATCTGTATGGACGAGCAACCCGTGCAGTTGTTAAAGGAAACCCGTCCGCCCATCCCCGCCACGGTCAAGCATGCCAAGCGGGTCGACTACGAGTATGAACGAGCGGGCACGGCCACCATCTTCATGTTCAGCGAGCCGCTGGCTGGCTGGCGTGAAGTCGCCGTCCGGGAGCGGAAAACGAAAATCGATTGGGCCACTGAAATGGCTCGACTGCTGGAGGGTCACTATTCCTCACGCGCGAAAGTGATCGTCGTGTGTGACAACCTCAATACGCATACGAAGGGCGCGTTCTATGAAGCGTTCGAGCCGAAACGAGCGCGGTCCTTGGTCCAGCGCATCGAGTTTTGTTACACACCGAAGCACGGTAGTTGGCTGAACATCGCCGAAAACGAACTGAGTTCGCTCACTCGACAGTGCGTCTCGGATCGTCGATTCGCCGATGTCGCGACACTCCGCGAGGAAACAAACGCTTGGTCTACTGACGTCAACGCCACGCAGCGTGGGGTTGACTGGCAAATGAAGATCGACGGAGCGAGAACGAAACTCAAGTCGATCTACCCGACAATTAAGCTGTGACAAAGCACTAGTGATTTGGCAATCCAATTATTAGATCGACGAGAATTCTCCTTCAATTCATCGGCGATGATCTGCCTCTTGGAAGCGTAATCCAGGTGTCGTCGGGAAAGGTTCAACGCCCGCACCTGCGACCGCTTCTCCTGATCGGACAGCCCTTCCACAGTTACTGATGGGCATTCATAGCCAAGTTCCTTGGCGATCCTCGCCCTGGCAAAGCCGTCGAGGATGTACCCGTCCTCGTCTTTTACCACCGGAACCTGCACGCCATTCAGAGCGATGTTGGCTTTGAGCCCGGCGTAAGTCTCGGCATCGAGCGGCGGAAGGAGGCAGTACTTCGTCTCGTCACGGCGCTTCACAGTCTTGGGCATGGTCTCGACCTATTCGCCTCTCTCAATTCGTAAGCCATTCTCCAGAAACCCTGTGCGATATAAGATCATCGTTGGCGGATCAACTTTCAACGGTTCAGGGGCGACTAAATGAGAGGCTTCCGTTTCCACATCGGCACGCTCGTGATCCTCATCCTGACCATCGGAGTCAGCTTCGCTGCTCTGAGGGAATCAAATGATCTCTGGGACAGCGGGATTCTTACACTTACGATCGGCATCCTGCTTACCTCGATCCTTCTAGCCCTCCATCGAACTGAACGAAGGCGGGCATTCTGGATCGGGTTCGCACTGTTCGGCTGGGTCTACTTGGGGCTCACCTTGGTCCCATCAGTCGAGTCCAGGCTGATAACAACCAAGGGGTTGGCTTACCTTGACTCCAAAGTGCCGGGGCGATCGATGTGGCTGTACCACGTCATTAGCACAGGCACCGGCTCTGAAACGGGGAACGATAAGGTCATGTGGGCCATCGGCGGGATTCAGACTCCGACCGCCGGGCAGCGGCAAGCGAGGGTCTGGGATGTGGAGGCGGGCAAGCTACTCAACGGTTGGGGCGGCACCACCGAGAACTTCGTCCGGATCGGAAACTCTCTGTTCGCTCTGCTGGCGGCCTGGCTCGGTGGGCAAATCTCTCACCGTCTCTGCCGAGTTTCGAGACCGACAGAGCCAACCTCGGCGGCCGAGGAATAAGGAATTGCTCTGTGACCGAACCATACCTCCGTCCTGGCAAGATCCTGAGCACCTTCGGTCGTCTCTATCCCGACGCCTGGAAGCAGGTGGACGAGTTTCGGGCCAGCAGGAAGGATCTCGGTGATTGGCCCGTCTGGTGCTTTCTGCCGCTGGCGGGAACCTACGCCATCGTGGTCAAGGGCAAAACTGTCGAGTCCACGATGCAAGCTCGTCACATCGGAATCTTGGCCGCTTTGGCTGCCTGGCGTGTGACCCAGGGGATCTACCGATTCGATCCAACCACGTTTGACGCACTCTGGAGGACGCCAGTCACCGGTGACATCCCGACCGAAGTCCTGTTTCACCTCCCTGAGTGGTGCGTTTACATCCCAACGCCCGACCAAACCTGGCAGGGAGCCACCCTCAATGGGTTCTTCGCCCACCTTGAATCTGACATGAACGATCGGCGAACCGAGCTTCGTCTCGTCCTCGATGTGACCGGTCCATCGGGTGACGATCTGATCAGCATGCCGATCCATCTGGGCAAAGGCGGGGTTGCTGGTGGGATAGAGGCGATGTTAAAGGAAGCCGCTCGCCACGTTCCCGGCAGCTTGCGATCAGCCGAGGGCGAGTCTGAGCGACTCTCCGCCGACATTTCGCCTCTGGTCTCGCTGGTCCTCTACCTCTGCTGCCAAGCCGCCGAGATCAAGGAGGTCGGTGCCGGAAAGCGTGTGCCAGCTCGTCCCAAGCCGCAAAAGACGAAGAAGGGGCTCAGGATCTTCGCCCCAGATCGACCGAGCCGATGGGAAGTCGGGTATCGCCTTGGGGCGGCTTTGAGGCAGGCGTTGTCGGAGCATGAACCAGCGGACCCGACTGGCACTCATGCCAGCCCTCGTCCCCACATTCGCAGGGCACATTGGCACTCGTTCTGGGTCGGGGGGAAAGATCTGCCTGATGCCAGAGCCGTCACTCTAAAGTGGTTGCCACCGATCCCGGTGAATGTGGCCGGAGTCGAAGAACTCATAGCGACGGTGCGGGATGTGGGCAAATAGTGAATCGAATTGGGAGATTGGCGAGTTCAGCAGCCACTTAAGGCGATGTTGAGGGCTTGCGACGAGAAGGCACCGACGCTGAAACCTGGCGACATTGTTCGAGCCGTCGTACGGAAGACCGCCGTATTTGGGCTTTTCTGTGAGTACCGAACACACGAAATCCTTGTGCTGATCCCGGACGTCTCGTGGATACCGTCGTTCGCAGGTTGCGAGCAGGTTGCGGCGATCGGCGATGAGTTGGAAGTCAAAATCGTGCATGTTGATACGGAACGAAGCAAGATCGCCGGGAGCATTCGAGCCGTTTACCCTGAGAACGACCCCTGGAGCGGTGCGTGGCAACTCAATACCGGCGACGTGCTTGAGGCGTCGGTCGTTCGGTGGGTTGAGAAGGCCGATCGCTGCGCCGGTGCGGGTGGATATCTGCTCGCCCTGCGTCCAGGGGCGTAGGTCATGCTGTGTGGACTGGAAGCCGGGCGACTGAAGGACGGCGACAAGCATGCCGTGCGGGTAACTTCGATCGATGCAAAGGGCAGAAAAGTTACTGTGAGCTTGATGGCGTGACGTTCGGAAGGCACGCTCCCCACTGGAGATTTGCCATGGAACCGTTCCCCGATGTATCAACCGAAGCGAAGTGCCGGGAACTGCTCGACCGTTACCCCGACAATCTCTTTCTGAAGTTCAGGTTGTCTTCAATTCTTCGATCACAGGGACGGATCGACGAAGCGAAAGAGATACGTTTGATTGCATCTCGTTCGTTTAAGTATGACATGGGACTATTGCAGCACGACGAACGCATTCGCCGGCATCCCGAAGATTCGGTCGCTTACCTGAACCGAGGAATATGGCATCATTGGAACGGATCATTTGCTAAGGCGCTAGCGGATTTCGACACATCCGTCATGATCAATTCGGCGACTGCCTACGCATATTGTGCCCGTGCGAGCCTGCGGGCAACTTGTCCCGACGAGTCATTGCGAGATGGACAAAAGGCGCTCGATGATGCTCGGACAGCCCTGAAGTTGGCCGAGCAGGCAGGACAACTCATCGGCGACTGGCGGCATCGTCTCTATCTTCAGGTCTTGGCAGCCGCTCATGCCGAGAACGCTGAGTTCGAGGAGGCGATCTTGGTCCAGAGCGAAGCCCTCAAATTGGCCGTAACGAAGACGTCGAAGTCAGAGATAAACCAACGGCTGAAGCAGTATCGTTTAGATGATCCCGTCAGGGACGAGAAAGGGCTGATTAGATCCGGTTTCGGTCCCGACCGCCATGCGGCTAGTTGACCGGCACTTCGGGTAAATCCGCCAAGCGGTTCGACGGCATTTTCCCAGATTCAAACTCTGCTCAGATCGTCTTTTAGCAGATCATCTTTCAACGGCCAATGGACCATCCCATGAGGCGCTTTCGTTTCCACCTCAATACCCTCGTGATTCTCGTCCTGCTCCTGGGTATAGGCTTCGCCGCCCTGCGTGAGTCCAACGACCTCTGGGACAGCAGCGTCTTCAGCATCACGCTCGTAGTTCTATTGATCTCGATCCTGCTCGCTGTCCATCGAACCAAGACGAGTCAGGTTTTCTGGCTGGGGTTCGCTCTGTTCGGATGGACCTACTTGGGACTTTCACTTGTCCCATCGATCGAGCCTAGGCTGATCACAACGAAGTGGCTTGCTTTCCTCGATACCAAGATTTCTCGACCAGTCCCATTCTTATCCGGATACTTCGAGTACGGCGAAAACTCGATGGACCTCGTTGTTGTCAACACATCGCAAACGACCTCCCTTGTTCGGACCAAAGGGAACGGCGATTGGATCGCTGACGTGACGGCGACCGCTGGATCTAATCCGACCAGGCACACAAACATCTTGATCGGGCGGTCGATAATGGGATTCGGCACCACCGAGAATTTCATTCGGATCGGTCACTCTCTGTTCGCAGTCGCCGTCGCACTCCTCGCAGGTCAGCTTTCCAGATACCTCCACACAACGAACTCACCACGGACTCCCGTACCGGTTCCAGCGCCAGTCTCGATCTCGAACGATTCCAGAGTCTGACGCCGAGTGAGGCTTGAATGAGCAGGAATCCGAAGCACGAACTTTTGAAGCAAGCCCGTAAGGGTCACGTCGGTCGAATCGAGCGGCTAATCGGCCGAGATATTGATATCAATTGCCAGGGAAAATTTGGTCAAACTCCGTTATTCGAGGCCGCACTTGCCGGACAGCTTGAGGCGGTGCGATTTCTCCTCAACCACGGGGCCGATCCACGCATATTATCAAACGACGGTGCCGGTCCCTTATTTTTCGCAAGTGCCAGGGGCTACGTCGAGATTGTTGACCTCTTGATTGAACATGGGGCTGAAGTGGACGCTCCACGGCGCACCGAATTCCCACATGGGCCGTCGTTCTGTTCTCCTCTGGAAATCGCAATTTCCAATCGTCATGAGGAGATCGCCAAGAAACTCGTCGAAGCTGGTGCCAATCCGGATCGTCGAGTCTGTGGCATGACCATGTTGGAATACGCCGCCCGGCAAGGATGTCAGGATTTTCTTAGCTACCTGACTTTGACGAAGATCAAGAGATGAGCTAAGCCGACCACTATGGATAAATCCGATCGCCCCGGCTGCGTGGTCGTCTTTGGCAATAGACCTCGGGGCGATCGCACGCCCATTAATCAATAGCCCCAGGGTGCCCTCAATAAGATTTTGTGTTTGTGCCTGATAGATTCGTCCGCCAAGACGTGAACCGAGCCTGTAGGGGCTTACAGAGCCTTGCATGTCTATCAACGATCGCAGGGCCGCTGCGGCGTCATCAAAGCAAAACATCCTCAGAACCGAGACATCGACGGCATCCCGACCGACGTCATGATTTACTGGCGTGCTATGAATTCTTCATACCAATGATCGAGACTGCAACGCCGGTAACCATTGATCGTGCCGTATTGATCGTGCGGCAACTTGTGCGGTCCCGGCAGACAGTGCGTACGGTGAAACTGTGCAATGGCTTTTCCCTCCTTGATGAGCTGGCGGTGATCCAGCAGTAGGTCTCGTTCGAGACAATAATCCTCCAGGGTCATCCACTCCTGGTCCGTTCCAAGGAATTCACAAAACTCGTTTACCTCATCGATGACGTCGGCATCGTCGTGGCGGTAGATGCTCAGCTTGTCCGGTGGTGCTTGCCTTTGACGAAAAGTATGCTTGATTGTCTCCGGGAATATGACTTGCAAATCCGCTCTTCTTTTGCTCGGCTTCGTTGGAACCGAAGCGTTGGTTGGCTTCACATTTCTGGTTCCATCGCAGCGTGGCCAATTTGAGCAACCCAGGAACCGTCCATAACGACCATTTTTCTCATGCATCTCCGCTCCACACTTTGGGCATTTCATCGTTGTCTCCTCCTTGGATTTTCATTTCCTCCGACTGCATCTTCCAATTATCTTATGTGATTGTTTTGGTCATGAATTATGTGTTTGCTTTAGCCTGTCTCTCTCAGTTGGTTTTCAATGCTTCCTCCCCAGATCAATCCGATCATTGGTGGCATTGATTGTCGAAATTCAATGATCCAATCACGATCAAACAGGTCTTCTGCTTCCTGATACTCTTCTTGTTCCAGCAAAGCTCCTCCTCCATCCATTACTAGTGAAGAATGAAGAACATTAGTTTGATTACTCTCTATTACTTGATCAATTATCTTATCTAATAGTAACGAATCCTGCATTTCAGATTCTTGCCCCACAAACCCAAACTCAACCAACTCATCCAGTGTCTCCATGAACCAATCCGCCATCTTCCATTTTGCAGCTCGTCCCTTGATCAGCGTACCTGTCTTATCGATGAATCCAGTGAAGTAATAACGATCTTCAATCTCCAGACCACCTTGACATTCAATCAAATTCCTGATGACCTTCCACCTGTGATAATCAAACGCTCGATCAATCTCTCCCTCCGCTAACAACCTGTCCCAGATGACTTTGATCCTGTTCGTCGGCATGGTGCCGTCTGAGTTCACGTGTTGGGAGCAAAACTTCAAGATCGGCAACGCAATGGCGAGATCCATCGCATCGACCTTGGCCCGACTTGAAGTTCCCAGCGCCTCCGAGATCCATGTGTTTGCAAACTCAAGATAGGGACCATTGATCGCCTCGATCTCGGACTTTGTGATGGGATGAGCGGCAGTTGACCCCTTGATCTTGGCAATCGAAAACGTCTCGGGAGCAGGGATCAGGATCTTTTCAACTTTGACTTCCAATTCATCAATATCATCAAAGCTCACGACGGTCGTTTTCTTGAACTCATCGAACCGGTCGAGGATGTCCCTGGGCAGCTTGGCCAGGTAACCCGATTTCATAGTCTCGATCTGTCGGTTCGATCCCTTTGCCCAGGTAAAGATGTGAGGCGTGCCTTTGATCTCGACATTTTCGACTTCGTATTGGGGATGAGTCGCCAGGAACACTTGGAGGAGCTTCTTGAGGGTCTTGTCGAGGCGCTTCAAGGTTTCGCTCACGGCGATATCCTTGAATCCTGCCTTGGACAAGACGAAATAACCGTGCCTGCCTTTCCCATGGGTCGAGGGCTCGTGATAAAGATTCGGGAAGTAATTGTCGCTGAGCCATTTGGCGAACGCCTCGGCGGATTGAGGATTTCCGCTCTTATGACAATCGATATCAATCATGCTGATAGTTTCGGGTGCGTTCTTCCTGCCGTCTGCCCAGATATAAAGCGTGATCTGGCCGGTGAAGTGGGCATAAAGGTCGCTGTTGTTCGGGGTGCCCATGAAGTTCGACTTGTTATAGAAGCGGATCAGTTGCTCATTAGAGTATCGAGCGACTCCGCCATCTTCGCCTTCCCAGCCGAAGCCGTAAGGGCTGATCAGCTTTCGTAAGTAGGCACAAACGGGATCTTTCGTTCTTTTTTTCTTGGAAATTACTGTTAACATTACTATATATAAGTAGCAGGAGTTCTTTTTTTCTGCGAAATTGTTGGTAACATTGCAACAAAGGCTGGGAGCAACCCCAGCCTTTGTTGTTTTCGTAGGAAGTGGGTTGGCACTTGAGGCCGGAAACGAATGACAAGAAATGATGCTTTTACCAATCCTTGGGAGGCGATCACAAACGGTCGGCGTGACGGCGGCTCACTTGTTCCGGGATCATCTCTGTTTGATAATTGGTACTCGAAATGGACGCCATCCTCCGAGATGGCTGGCTCATTTCCGACCGAGTGAACCCGTCGAAAAAATGGGCATCGGTACAGCGATTTGAGAGAATGGCGGAAACCCCCCGAACCGAAGGAGGAACTCCATGAGCACGGTCGCCAATTTCCTGCGCAGAGACCCCGCCGAGGTCGAACCTTGGGCCGAGACTTGCGGTCAGATCCGTCCACTCATCGAGGAGCGGGACGATGCAGCCGCCGAGATCCACCAGGTCGAGATCCAGGATGCCAAGCTGCATTACCACGAGCAGACCGACGAATTTTATTACGTGATCGACGGCAAGGGCACGATGATCCTCGACGACCAGGAGATCGAATTGCACCAAGGCGTCGTCGTGTACGTCCCGAGGGGCGTGAAGCACAAGGCGATCGGCAAGCTGACGGTCCTGACGGTCTGCATCCCCAGGGGCGTCCTGCATGACGTACACGAACTGGAATGATCGCCATGGCTCTAACGACGGGCAAGGCTGAGTGCACCGTTCGCCGTCGTTCGCCGTCGAATCGTTTGTTGATCGGCCCGCTCTGAATTCGTCAAATGCCACCAGGAGCGTGCGTTGGACATCGCACTCGTTGGTCGAGGCGTGGGTGACTTTGACCGCCCGTTCATCGATCTAATAGTCGACGTCTGACGCAGTGAGTTTCGCTAACACGGTCGGATAATCCGGCTCAAGCTCGATGCCATGATCTTTGCATGCTTGAAGGACCACCGATGGGTTCTCAATCTCTTCTGTTGTCAATAACAACCGCACGTTGATATTGCTCCATTGGAACTAAGCGCGAGAAACGGTCCCACCCTGAGCGCGTAAAACGGTCCCACCTGGGTGTTCAAAATAGCCGCTTTGGGCAAGAGCGGTGATTTGCCTTTCAGTCCACCTTTCGAGTCTTTTTAGCTTTCATCGACTCGCGAAAGCGGTAGCTCTCACCATTCATCTCGAAAATCTGGCAGTGATGGGTGAGACGATCTAATAACGCTGCGGTCATCCGCTCGCCCTGGAAGATCTGGTTCCACTCGCTGAACGGCAAGTTGCTTGTCACCAGCATGCTGGCTCGCTCATAGCGATCGGCGAACACCCGGAATAAAAGCTCGACGCCGCCACGACTCAAGGAGACGTATCCCAGCTCGTCACAGATCAGCAGGTGGGCCCGCTCCAACTGGTCCAGGAACCGGTCCAGCGTGTACTGCTTCTGCGCCTTCTCCAATTGGCTGACCAGCTCCGCCGCCGTGAAGAAGCGCACCCGCAGACCCGCGCGACACGCTGCTTGCCCCAAGGCCACGGCGACGTGCGTTTTTCCAGTTCCCTGGCTTCCTACAAGGCAGCAATTGGTTTTCTGTTCCACCCACTCACATCGTGCTAGTTCCAGGATCTTGGGCTTCGAGAGCTGGGGCATCACGCTGAAATCATAGGTGTCGAAGTCCTTCAAGACCGGGAATTCCGCGTTCTTGATCCGGGTCGCGACCGCGTTGGCGGCGCGACTCGCCAGTTCGGCCTCAGTCAATCGGAGCAAGAAACCGACGAACGTCTGGTTGGACGCGGCGGCATCTCGCGCCAGCTTCTCGAACTCTTGACCCATCGTCGGCAGGCGCAACTGCCGGAGCTGGGCTTTGACCAATTCGATCGTAACATCGACCATGAACATGATCCTCCCAAGAAATTCCCAACGAAAGCCAGGCTCGCTAGCGGAGCCCGATTACAACCATGTCGCCCCTATTCAGGCGAAAAACACGGTGTTCTCACCAGCGCGGGATGCATTATATGATCGCATAGTCATACCCTCATTACTACACTCGTTACCACTCTCGCGATGGTTCAAGAGCCCATTGGTGGTGATCGGACGCCTGGGGGATGAATCGCAACAGTGCATATTCAAGACTTTATTACTAGACACGTTTTCATTCCCATAATCACCTATGAGTTCGTCGAAACGACTCAGGTCGGGGAGAGGGACCGAAACTCGGGGCGCCGCGGCCGACTCGGGGTTCGGTGGCGAGCCGCCAGGCACTATGGTCTCGATTGCAGCCAGCGAGCACGTCCGCTGGATGACCGCATCGGCACTGGTTAGCTGGTCGTGCCGGCAGGCGTCGACGGCTTTTTGCACCCGAGTCAGCGGGTGCTCACCCAGGAGTTGCAGGACCCGCACATAGCGGCGTGCGCCCCCCTGTGTCCCATGCAGTTGCTCAAGCTCGGCGCGGAACGCGGCAAAGCAAGCCGGCAGCTTCCAGTCACGATACACCGGCGCGTGATCCAGCGCGCCGGGCTTGCGACTCAAGGTCGCGAGGTAATGGAGTGGGTCGAGGATCATCTGGCCGGGATGTGGGGATCGCTCGTGGGTCGCGACAACCTGGCCGCCGGCCACGACGATGACCCGGTCGACATAGCCTTTGACCGTCGCCAACTGGAATGCAAACCGTCGCGGAACGCTGTAGCGACTGCGATCAAAAGCGACGGTCTGATATTTGTCCACGGAGACCGCCGGGCGGATCACGCAGGCGTCAAACCGATGGTTTGGCAACGGCGCCGCGACAGCCTGCTCCTCGGCGAACCGCGTGCCGATCACGAATGGGCCCAAGAGCGACTGAACGGTTCGCTCCTTCTCCGCCTGGCAGCGTTGCCGAAAGTAACCGTTCAACTCATCAAAACCTTTCACCTGCGGGACCGGAGTCGCAAAACGGCGTTGCACAGCCTTGACAGTGCTCTCGGCGTCGGGCTTCTCGTTGCCCCGGGCCGGCATGCAGAAAAGGGGCTTGAAGACGTAGTGGCTGGCAAGCGCGGCGTATCGGGGGTGGATCTGTCGTTCGCGTCCCTCAAGGATCAAGGTCGCGACCGTTTTGGGATTGTCCCACCAGACTTCCTTGGGAACGGCTCCGAAGAACTCGAAGGCGGCAACCATGCCTTCGAGGATCGCCTCGGTGCGTTCGAAGGGGAGCGCCAGAACAAAGGGATAGTTCGAGTAGGCCCAGGTGGCGACCAGGAAGGGGATCTGCCGTCGTCCCTCGGGGAAGTCGACGTAGATGTGGCCGAAATCGGCCTCGAGGCGTTGGCCAGGGAGATGAACCAAAGGTATGAAGGTTTCTTGATCTCGGCGTTGATTCTTGAGCAGGTAGCGTTGCACCTGGCCGTAACACCCGCGGTAGCCGTGTTCGTCGCGCAACCGACGGAACACCTGCATGGCGGTGTGGCGTTGCTTGGGAGCGCGTTCTGGTCGTCGGCCAGAATCTGGTCGACAACGGCCTGAAACGGTCCCAAGACGGGGGCGGGACGGTTTCTGATCTGGAGCCGAGGAATCGGCTCGGACTGCTCGAGGATCTGGCGGATCTTGTACCGCGAATGATGGAAAGTGTGCGCGATTGAGCGGATGCTCATTCCATCACGCCGCGCCCTGCGAATCGCTCCGTAATCGTCCACCGTAAGCACATCCATACCTCCATGCGAGTAGCTCTCGATTGAAAAGAGCCAGTCTACGATGAAGGCTGCTGGGGTGGGTCCGTTTTAGGCGCTCAGATTGCCCGAGGGTGGGACCGTTTCATGCGCTCAGTTCCACTCCATCCCGCCTTGGCCAGATAACCTTTGCAAGCAATCGAGTCCGTGTCGGTAGAATAATGGCACGCCATGATCGGTCGAAATCCATCGCCTTCGCCGACCGAGTTCAATAATCTGCACGCTTTCTTATGCTCATAATTAGGGATACCGGAGGAAACTTGGTCCACTCGCCACGGACATGTTTTGCAGGGCAAATTCGAGTCCATCAGGATCTCCGTTGGCGTCTGCCACGCTCAACTTCGGTGAGAGGGTCGAGTTCTCTGATTGATCTCAGACGGGAACCAGCGTTTGCGCCGTCCCTCCAAGTACTTTCCTTTCAACGTCCTTGGGGAGCTTCAAGAGCCGAATCTTGTGAATTTCCACCCTTGAATCGCCGTCAGGTCCATCGCTGCCGAAGAGCAGCTTCTCTGGTATCTCCTTCGCTGCCATCTCCAGATACCTCCAGAGGATCACGCTAGACGTTTCCAGATAAACGTTCGGATACCGCTTGGCCACATCGATCGCCGCCAGGTGCTCGGACCAGCTCTCGGGAGGAGAAGCTACCCAGGTGAGCCATGATAAATGTGACCTGGGGATAGGCAGAGGCGATCATATGGAAATCGGCGACTTTTGGCGGATGGAACAGGACCGGGATCTTCAGAGTCGCCACCACATCCAGCATCTCACGTGTCGGTGGTTTGTGAAGTTTTAGCCCTTTCAGTCCAAGTTCTTTGACTTCACGGGTCAGGAAATGCTCAATCTTGCCCGCCTCAGCTACGGGGTCATGTTTGGCGAAGCCGATGAATTTGCCCGGATATCGTTCCACTATTCGGGCTATCTCTTCGTTCGCCTTCTGGTAGGTGGGATTCTCGATGGGGAAGATGATCGTCTTGTCGATCCCAGCCTCTTCGGCATGACGCAGGATCACTTCGGGATCGTTGAACGTGCTCCAGGGAGCGCTCAATGCCTGCCCATGACCAGCATGTCCATGAACATCGATCACGAGATCGGCCTTGTCCGTCTTGCCCTGCGGCTCGCCCTGAATGGAACCGGGCAAAAAAAGGGCGCTTCCCAGAGCAACACTGCTGGAAAGAAAATTGCGGCGGTGCATGGTCGAGCCTCCGGGGTCTGAAGTTTCTCACTGCTCAGCGGTCAACCTCGTGGACCTGCCTTCCATGTGTCTCGAAGCGGGCTCCCATCGCTTTCGGGGGGCACTGTCTAGGCAACCCTCCGACATGCCTGAAGGTCGAGCGGTCACTCACCTTGGGAGATGACCGACGAAAGGAACACGCCGAGGAGGGTGCCCCGGCGTGCGTGAAATCTGTTTACAAAAAGTTGTCATCAGTCTCACATTCCATTCACATACAGCAATCTTCTGGCCTTTCGCAAGGCGTTCTCGATCGGCGTCAGGTTACCAATTGCCATCGCCTTGAAAATCAGCCGATCGATTTCGACTTCCAGCTCATCCACTCCATTGTGTCGCCAGGCCATTGCCCGAACTGACAGCAGGCACGCCTTTGACACGAGAGGTCTGAGGTTTTTTTACCGCCGCCGTTGTCTTGGACTTCTTATTGCGGCGACGGAGGTTCCCCACTAGACCCAATTTTGCCCGCATCTTGTTGACGAGGGTCGTACTAATTGACCCACCGAATCCTGCTGAACTCCAAGCCTCGTTCACGGCCGTGACATTCCCTTTGGGATTGTCGATGAGGAACTCTTTGACAAACAGGGTCTTGCCGGGAGCCGTGGACGTTTCGGCGACTGGCTCTGCCTTGGTGACCGCTTTGGGTGTCGAGGTCGCACGCAGATTGCCGGTGAGTCCCATCTCCGATCTCATCTTGTTTATGAGGGTGCCACCGATCGTCCCAGGCATCCCGGCAGCCGTCCATGCTTCGTTCACTGCCTTCACGTTGCCTAGCGGATTTTCTCTGAGGAACTCCTTGACGAAGTCGGTCTTGTTCCCACTTTTGGTTGCGGTTGCCATGATGTCATCTCCGGGGCATGGAATCTGAACGTTACACTATTATTGAACCAGAAAAGCAACTCGATCTGAATACCGAAGCGAGGCTACCGGTCATGGAAGGTGGGAAGTATGTCTGAATCACGGCCTTCACACTCTCGGCTGACTAGCGTTTTCATCCATCCTTGGAGGAACATAGTGATGCACGAATTTATCGTCATCCTAAAAGCGATGTTCCTCACGAAATAGATTTTTGTCCCAGCATGTCGTGGCCATTTACGTCGCCGAAACGAGAAGACTTTCAGAAGTTGAATCCTAGCACATGGCAACCGGACTGGAGTATTTGGTCCATCGGACTCTGCTTGAGCGTCAGTTTTCCGCTCGGCTCGTCGGAACCATGAAACCACCTGACATTGATCTACTGCCTTCTCGTGATCAACTCCGACAAGTATGTCGGGTCGGCGATGGATTATCTGTCATAGCCAGCCGAGGGCAGGTGCCCACTGGCGGTTGATCGAGATGTCTTCCTCGGAGGGTTGTGACGGCAAAGCCACAAGCACTTTGATGTCGTGTCCGCCACACCTGCCGCCGTTGGTGGCAGATCCAGACTCGGCTGGAATGTCTGGTCAGCATTCGCCTGCGATTTAGCGACCATCCGGTAACGAGAAGTGGGGACGAGGCAGATCCGACACACTCACCGAGGAGGCGAAGATGGCGGGCATAATGTCAGAAGGTGGAAACCGCCGGAATCGGTCCATCCCCCTCGCAAACATCACAGTCGGGACGAGAATGTCGGGGCGTTCCATCCAATTCCCGATCGAAAACCCCGAAGGGTTCCGTGCCGTGCTTCTTCTCCGAACCGGTTGGCAACTTGAAGAGGGAAGAGGCGTCGGAATCAGATGTGAAGACTTCGATCGAGTCGTTCGAGGCGACGACCGTGAACTTCGGAGGGCGGCTCCCGATCCCTAGGGCAAAAACGAGCACCGCTTCTCCCACGGAGATCATTTGCTCATCGCCCGATTCCTTCAGGATGACTAGAATCGGCTGGCCACGATTATTTTGGACGGTCAATTCCGACGACAGCTTACCCATCATTCGCCCTCTTTTCTGCTTGTTTAGATTGTTCGGGTCTAATTGACTACAACGTCAAAATGTGATGCCTGCCAAACGGGAGCCCGCTCGATCATAAGCCCCTGAGAGTGTCCGACGAGCGTCCGCACGGACACGAGACAGTCCAAGCCCGATCGTTGAGATTGGTCACGAACAACAAGCCTTTGCAGTACGGGCAGCGTTCTTTGATTGCGAGGCCGCTCGTGCACTGCATGAAGGCACCAAAGACCGCTCTTGCGTGAGGGGATTCGACCTTGATTTTCTGAAACAATGCGACCTCGGCAACAATCTCCTCGTAGGTCACGATGGCCTCCCGCAAAGACGGGTGAAATTGACCACAAAGTCAGACGGTCTTGAACATCCTGCTTGGGATACGGTCCGCCCTTCTATTTGCGTCCTGGCGGGCGGGGCTCGACAAAATACCAGGGCTTGGCATGACCCGATGCCTCAAATTCCTTGGATGTCAGTCTTCGACTGGATATGAGTTTGTCTCCCACGTATCTGTACCTTCTAGGCTGAATGAAATCGGTGACGAACCACCTGATTAAATCTACGGCCAACGCCGAGACGATGACAGCCATCATCATTCGTCGCACGGTAAAGAGGGGGCGAAATAGTGGCATCGGTGCAGAATCCTGTAACCAAGGTCAAATTGTTCGCAATGTCAGGATGATCGCTTTGCCTTCAACACGAGATGAATCCGACGCAACTCGGGGAGCCATTCTCGGAGTTGTTCGATCAATCCCGCTTCGTCGTGGACTTGGCGTGTGTAGCCGATATGGAAGACTCCCCAGCGTTTTTCATCCGGTTTGGCGCTCACTTCAATTTTTGATTCACCGACCTCCCAGATGATCCCGCACGGCTGCCATCTGAGGAGACCACGAGGGCGTCACGCAATGGCTTCTTTCGGGCTGCCAGGCTCCGAGATCCTGCCGGAACACCGGCCGTCATCGGTTCTCGATTGTTCGAGCAGGCGGAACCCGTGGTAAACAGGGGCATCCTCGGGGCGGGCGACATAGGCAGGCAAAGACGAGTCGGCAGATCGAGCGTCCCGATCGAGCCGTAGGGGAACACCTTTGGGTTTTGGGTTTTCGTCCATCGCGCACCTCCTACTTGCCACCCGAGGCAGGGTCACCTGCGGTCGAGAATTCAGATTCGTCGGCCTTCCTCCTGAACTCGGAACCACTCCTCTGGGTAAGGCTGGAGATCCCATGGTTGGTCCGTGCTGTACACGCCCCATCCTATTAGCTCGTAGTAACTCGTCATCGCCTCGAAATGGCTTCCATCATCGAATGTCGTGACAAGCTTCGCCCTTGGGCTGAGCAGTTTGCGGAATCCGTCACCCATCGGACCGGCTAGACACAGACCCGGCAATGACTCGCCCTCGTCGCCGAAATCTTCCCAAAGCTCGTGAATCAGTTTCCGTCTTTCCATGCGCCAAAACCCAATCGACTCACGTCAATCAGACCATCCGGGCAGAAGTAATCAACCATTTTCGACCAGCTAAACTCTCCATCAAAGCTAGCTCCCCGAACCTCGATTCTTCTCCAGGTCTGCGATTGCGGCCTTCCAGTCTTCCAGCTTGCCAAACCGGATCACTTTGTCGATCCGGAGGTTCTCTAACAGCATGCCAAGCACGTTGAGACGTTCTCGGTTACTGGCGAAGATCCCATTCACATACTCGATCTTCTCGGGAGCTTGGTACGACCGTTGATCGAATTCCTCATGCGACCACCGGCGTCCCTCACGGCGAATGTCCCAGGCGATAGGTTTCATCGAATTGCTCCGAGGACGGACCAATTACGTCAACCAGGATCAATCTCGATTGTCCTGCGATTGTCCACGGGCTTCAATCGATGAGAGAAGGTGAGATAATGGATTTTGAGTTAAGGGGATCGAGACGACAAGCCAGGATTTGCGATGACAATGGTTGATTCATCCGGGGACAGGAAGATCGTTATTTCGCAGGCGACGGATCAGAGGGCATGAAAGCCGATCCGGATGGGTTTCGGTGACCACAGGAGATGAATCGGGGTGGACAAGAAAGCGCTGAAGATTCTGTTTTCGACGTACTGGTCCTCGAAGGGCTGGAAGTCAGATGTGGAACGGACTACTTCCCCTGACGATCTTCGCTACGCCAAGCAGGCTGGGGTGATGTTTGACCCGATCCGGGTGTCTCACGGAGACATTGTGCAACGTGCGATCGAGACACGATCGAGGTCAAATCCCCGTGCAATCGCCAATGCGTTCCTCGCTAGCCTTTCCACCCGAAGGCTGGAACTCCGATCCGCCCTGGGCAGCTATGCAGTGCTGCGGCACTTCCCGGCCCACGAGCACCACGAACGGCGCATGAGTTGCCCCGTATGCGGTGGATACAACGCTCCCGACAAGGACGAAGATCTCAACATTCTCAGTTTCGAGCGATTCAAATGGGGCGGCGTGCGTCACGAGAACCCGCTCTACGCCACGTTCGACCTGGGGTGGTTCCAAAGCCTTGAGTCGCCGTTGCCGACCGAAGTAGACATTGCGATCTTCCGCAGTATCCTGAAGGCGATCGAATCCGTGGCACCCGACACGACCGCTCCGCAGTTAGAGAAGGCGCTCGGGGATCTCTTGCCGTCAAACAAGGCGGAAAGAGAGGTTCTTGTCAACATCCTGGGCTACACAGGTGTCCTGACGACCCTGGAGCACGCCGGATTCTTGAACGACTTTATTCGATTCGACAGACGACACCTTCCACCACATCGCTTCGTCGATTTGGGTTATCCTGCTTGTTGGTGGAAAGGCCGCCACGGTATCAACTATGGGGCTCTCCGGGTCTGGTTTCCGACACTGGAGTTCGAGTCGAAGAAACACCCATGCTGACCCACCTGGAACGGCTATGCTCATGAAGCCCGAACCAAACGAAGTGTCCATCGGCAAGTTCGACATCCTCGCCACATACGTCTACGCCCAAGCCCTACTTCACGGGCTGAATGAGGATGAGGCCAAACACCAGGGAATGGTCGCCGCCATCATGGGTGCCAAGACACGGCTTGGCATCGGCAAGCAAACACACGAAGAGTTCCAGGCCCAGAAAGAAGCCGCCGAGAAGAAAAAAAAGACGACGATCACCGCTGAATCCTTCGACAAACAGGTCTCCAACAAGATGGGCAAGTTCTTCGAGGATGCGTTTCTTCCGACTCTGAAGAAGTTGGTCGAAGCTGGGTTGTCGTATGACGAGGTGAAACGGCTGGTGAAGATCCCGACCACCTGGGGGGCGAAGATCACAGGCGAGCAGTTCGAGGAACGGACGTCGAGCTATTTGGCGGGGCTGCGTACCAAGTAAACTGTGGCATCTCCCCTCGAACAACGTTCGGACACGATTCTCCCAAGAAGTTCGCCATGAATTGTCCCGCCCAGCAACCCCTTCGAGGTCATCCCATGCCCCGTCTTATCACTCTGGCCACAGCGGCAGCCCTGTGGTTCGTCCCCGGTCCCTTGATTGCCGCTGATGACCAATCCTTGGCGGGGGTACGTCGGATCGTCTTTTTGGGCGACAGCATCACCTACGCTGGTCAGTATGTCGAATACATCGAAGCTTACCTCTATATCAGCCAACCGACGCACCGCTACGAGTTCCTGGACCTCGGCCTGCCGAGCGAGACGGTCTCGGGCCTCTCTGAGCCGGGCCATGCCGGGGGAGCGTTCGCACGCCCTGACCTCCACGAGCGGCTTGAACGGGTGCTGGAGCGGACCAAGTCCGATCTGGTCGTCGCTTGCTATGGGATGAACGATGGTATCTACTACCCATTTGCTCAGGCGAGGTTCGAGAAATATCAGGACGGGATTCGGCGGCTGCGGAAGCAGGCAGCGGCGGTCGGTGCCAAAGTGTTACATGTCACCCCGCCCGTATTCGACCCCATCCCGATTCGGTCCAGGACGCTTCCGGCGGGTCTCACCGAGTACCGGCAGCCTTACGTGGGATACGATGAGGTGCTGGAGCGTTACTCCGAGTGGTTGCTGGCTCAGAAAGCTGTTGGCTGGGACGTCGTTGATGTCCACGGCCCTATGAAGCAACACCTATCCAAAGCCAGACAACGTGACGCCGGTTTCCGGCTCGCCGACGATGGGGTCCACATCAACACGACTGGAAACTGGCTCATGGCCCGAGAAATCCTGCGACATTGGGGCATTCGAGATCGTGAGGTCGTCGAAGCGGTCAACGGCGAACAGGTGTTTTCGGGCAAACCAGACGGGCTGGACATTCTGAAATTGGTCCAGCAAAAGCAACGGGTACTCAAAGACGCCTGGCTAACGAGCACGGGGCACAAGCGTCCGGGTATGAATCAGGGTCTACCGCTGACGGAGGCCCAAAAACGAGCGAAGGGACTCGATGCTGAAATTGACGCCCTTCTGGGCAAGAAGCCATGATCGTTCGGCAGGGGCAGGATGGTCACATCGAAGAGAGCATGAGTAATGACGAGCATAAACACGGAACAGATTGCTGCCGATTCGGCCAAGCGTGGGTTCGGTTGCGACTTCTGGACCGACCCGCCAGGACAGAGATGGGAAAACTTCACGCATGCCACCGATGAATTGGTCGTTGTCCTGGAAGGCGAGATGGAATTCGAGGTCGCTGGGCAGGTTTGTCACCCTTTGATCGGAGAAGAACTTCTGATCCCCGCTGCTACGATCCATTCCGCAGGTGAACTCGGGGCGACCACTGCCAAGTGGCTCTACGGATACAAGCGGTGAGAGTGACCGCTGATTCCCGATGTTGCCTCGTATGATGCTGCACCGTCGAGAGGACTGACGATGGCAAAGCCACGAGAACCGTGGAACATCCGCCCGGCAAAGAGACGAGCCACCATAGCTGCCTCACTCAAGACCGAGGTCGAAACCAAGGCCAAAGAGTTGATTGACAAGGTGCTGAAGCCGAAACACATTCGGCCACCGCCCGCTGAGGCCCAGTTCAACTACGTCACAGACATCGAGGCAAAGTGGTTCAGGAACTGCTTCTACTTCGTCTCTATATACGCTTGTCCAGGCACGAACGCACTCTCACCAACGTTCGAGTCGAAATTTGCACGTATGGAGCCGCTCGGTGACGGCACGTTTGCCGTGTCTTTCATGCGGCACACAGGCGAATGGGTCGGGCTGCACAATTCCATTTCATTGGACGACTGCATGAAAGCCATCAGAGACGACCCACGGTTCGTACCGTGAACTGCTGACCTCCCGATGCACTAGCCGAAGTGTTCTATCAATCAATTCACTTTTTTGTTATTCTTTAATTGGTTGGTCTGACGACTGAGTGGAACCGCTGGGTCTTCCCGATCTGGTCGATGCTTCTCCCTCGACTTATCCACCAAATTGGCTTCAACCGAAGCCCCTTTCTTCTCGACCCTGAAAGCATCCCGAGGGTCGTCAGACTTTTGTCCGGAGTTCGATCGTGGGTAAGAAGCTTTATGTGGGCAATCTGACTTACAATGTCAACGAGTCAGCCCTGGAGACGATGTTCTCGCAGTACGGCTCGGTACAGAGCGCACAGGTCATCGTCGATCGGGACACCAACCGCTCGAAGGGGTTCGCATTCGTGGAGATGGGCTCTGACGCCGAGGCGCAGGCGGCCATCCAGGGTCTCAACGGTCATGACTACGACGGCCGCAACCTCACGGTCAACGAAGCCAAGCCACGGGAAGAGCGTAGTGGCGGCGGTGGTGGTCGGGGCGGGTACGGTGGTGGTGGTGGTTATGGAGGCGGAGGGGGTGGCGGTCGGCGTTATTGAGAATTCGATACTGCCGTAGGGTCAAGGAGCCCCTCAATTGGGCTCCTTGATCGACCTGCCCCCATCATTGCCTGGGTCAAGCCATGGGGCTTGTGATTGTTCGACATTTAGGTGGGGTTTAAGAGATCTGTCGTATCCTCTCGATCCCGCCGCTGCCGCCGATCTGTGTGGTCACCACCTTCGTGACCTCTGGCTTGCCGAGCATGCGAATCGGCGAGTTCTTGATCACACCGAGTCGGATCAGGGCAGGCAGAATCCGCTGATATCCTTCTGTTCATTGGTGATCAAGTCGTTCTCATTAGCCATCGCCGAAGAGTTAATCTAACCATCAACCATGAGGCGGAGTCCCACGTGAACACCTACCCCGCCAGCGAGCAAAGGATATCTGAGGTTGAGAGAGGTCTAATCTGCAAGGCCATCCTGCCGATGCCTGCTGGCAACACACTTTCTGCTGGCGACTCGATCATATTTGCCCGTGCTTATTCATATACGGGCGAAGAAATCTGTTACGTTCAGAATGGGGATTCGGTCTGCGTTTCGCTAACCGAGGTCATTGATCTCGGAAAAACTGATCCCGCCACTGGGCACGCTCTTTTTCGTCTCTCTTGGAAACCGCTTGGTCAAAGCGATTCACCCGGCATTATCGCCAAGCGAGTCGTGAAGTCTCGGAGTGCTCATCGGAAGGGCTAGCCCGTCGCCCTGTCGGGATACAACAGCGTGGCCAGAGAAACTCCTTTTGTTCGACGACTGCTCTCCGATCCTCTTAAGCCGTAAGTCTGTCTTGGCTAACTTATTGAAGCTCCCATCACCGTGCTCACACACCATGTGCCCATGATATTTCCCAGCTACCGCCACGCCCCGATCATTGATCCCGATCGGAAACGTTGCCCAGTGTGCCAACAAAGCGTTTATTCGCTGGCGGGGATTCATCCTCAATGTGCGATCAAGCAAGCTGATGCTCTGGAGACATTGAGCAGGAAGGCGGCATCCAAGGCTGGTTCTCCAGTAGTTGTCGTCGCTCTTCGGACGGGGTCGGGCCGATGGACGAGAAAACCGTCCGCAAGCTTGAGAAGCGGATCGAAAAAGCCATTCTTGAAGTGATCTCTGATATGAGGCTCAAACGGCTACCGTTACTTCCATCTCAACTAACGATGCATCTGAGGGCGAAAGCCGCAGTAGGAGCGTACGACGCAGCCGTGGGAAATGACCATCCTGAACACCCGAGGAGGGAGCAGCCGACGGTTAATCGCCTACCCCCAAGAGCCACGCCCTTGCCTGCTCGACCAAGAGCAGATCGGTAGCCGAACGCCGAAGCTCATCCTGGCGCTCATCTTCAGCCGCTTCAAGGTCGATATCCGTTGCTTCCTCCTCATCCAGAGGTTCATAGAGGCTGCGATCGAACGGCTTGGACTGGCGAGCCCGTTCCAGATACTCGGCCAAGTGCCAGTTCTCGAACACAGACTTGATTCCCCCAACGAAAGCCGGGATCTCAGCCCTGAATTCCGCATCAGTTTCAGCGGCTTGGAGGAAGTTCAGAAACTTCTCGCCGATCAAGTATTCGATGGTTTTTCTGAGTGCCACACTCGGCCTCGATCAGCTTTGCCGCTTCACATTGCTCAATCGAGATTTCGCAGAGCTTCATGGCTTCGTCCTTTTCGGGGCTTCATTCTTTCCCGGCTACTCAATTCTCCTGGCTTGAGCGACCTGGCCAAGTAGGTATCCCAGCTCGTCGCCATCGAGTCCAGCGACCTCTGCGATCCCGTGGATGTTCCGGATCAGGTCGGCCTCCGCTCCGATCATAAGATTGTGTGTCATCTCGCCCGTTAATCGGGCGAGGATGCACCGGTCTGACGTGATGAAAAGTTCCTCGATCTTGGGCGTGGTCCAATCCTCGTCGAGCAAAGCGGCGAGGAGCGCCATGAACATCATACCGGTGTCAATCGGCTTGAGTTTCCGGCGCAGTCGGCACGAATTTGGGTCGGATCTCGCATAGAATGGTCGGTCATTGAATCACCTTGGAGCTTGATCTGAACGAACGGCTCTGATTATAAATCAATCAAGCCTCGATGTCGGCAGGAAGAGCCCAGGAGGGCGACTTCGACGTTGCCGTGCTGGCTCTTTCTTGAAGAACTCTGATATGCTGAGGCAAGCCCCATCCTCTACCTGACCAGAAAAGGGTCACTCGTGGATACCTCTTCATCGGATCGTCTCGCTGATAGCAGCCGCTCGACTCCCACTCGCCGGGATTTCCTGCACCAGACTGCGGGGATCGCTGCTGGGATCGCAACGATGCCCCCGTCTGTTCAGGCCGCTGACGGGCGTGCCTCAAAGTCCTCGCTATTGCCAACTATTCAACTTGGTCCGTATCGAGTCACCCGGCTGATCATCGGGGGCAATCCCATCTACGGTTACTCGCACTTCAACAAGAACTTCGACCGCCACATGACCGCCTGGCACACGCCGGAACGAGTCATGGAATTGCTCAAGCGATGCGAAGAATGCGGACTCAATACCTTCCAGAACAGCTACTCGGAGCGAACGCTTGCTGACCTGGAACGGTACCGGTCTGCGGGCGGCACGATGAATTGGCTCTGCCTTGGGAAACCCAATTGGGACCAGCATCCCGAATTCATTGACGACGCTGCCAGGCACAAACCAATCGGCATCGCCCCGCACGGCAGCCTGGGCGATCGGCTCCATCGTCAGAAGAAATACGACGTCCTGACCGACTTGTTGAAACGAATCCGGGACCACGGTGTCCTCGTCGGACTCTCGGCTCATGATCCGACCCTGATTGAGACCGCCGAAGAGAAGGGCTGGGATGTCGATTACTATATGACGTCTCTCTACTTCCGAACTCGGACGAAAGAGGAACTGGGGGCGATGTTGGGCAACGACTTGCCGCTCGGTGAGATTTACCTGCCATCCGATCCTCCCAGGATGTTCAAAGCGATCAAGACAACCTCGAAACCGTGCCTGGCTTTCAAGGTCTTGGCTGCTGGGCGGCGAATCGGGAGTCGGGAGGAGGTTGGGCGATGCTTCGAGGAGGCGTTTGCCAACATCAAGTCGAAAGATGCGGCGATCGTCGGGATGTACCAGCAGTTCGGCGATCAGGTCGCTGAAAATTCCGCCATCGTCCGTGAAATCGGGTCGAGGGGATGACGAAATGATCGACCGGTACCTTTGATCGGCTTCGTTCGGTCTCAGATAGGAGTCCAACCATGACCACTCTGCGTCGAGACCGAGGCTTCGCTAATCGATGGATTCGCAAGGTGCTTGTTAACAGCGGCCAAGAACTGAGCCATTTTCGCAGAGCCACCTGAGCCATTCCGCGATCGATCGATCGCGGTATTGGTCTTTCCCCTCACTGCATGCCGGTTCATCCCTGGTATGGATGAGGTGCCGCAATTATTCTGGGATGGATCCGCCGCCGGGTCGCGGACGAGCGGCGTCCGTGCCGTCGGCGCAAAGTGGCGGCGGGAAGTACCACCTTCCCGCCGCCTGACCGCTCGGGAACGAACCTCCCGTGGGCCAATTCAAGTGTCCCCGCGCGCTGGTGCCGGGTCAACCAGTCGCCGGTCGTCGTTGGCACCCTTGCTGTTGCCGGTGCCTGCTTAAAGGCTGCGAGCGCTGGTTCCTGCCGCCTCGGCCCCAGGCTCGTTATTGCAGTCCTGCTTGCCGGCAAGCCGCCGAGCACTGGCGGTCCTGGCATGCCGGTCAAACTTATCGAGCCACCGACGGAGGTAAGGAACGTCGCCGGAAACAGGCCCAACGCCGTCGTGAGCGGCAACGGCATCGAGCCGCTCTTGCGGAACCGGCGGCCTCCATACCTGCCGTCGAGTCGACTTTGCCGGTGATCGAAGCTCAGTCCCTGTCCGATTCGGCCCCGATGATCTCCGAGGACCGCCATGGCGTAGGCCAGCGCCCAGCCGAAATTCTCCCAGAATCTTGCGATTCGCCCTGTTGTCGGCCCGGGTGTTACGTCCTCTTCTTGCCCTCATCCCGTTCTCCCGATCAACATTTCTGTTGCCACTCATGCCGCCAGGCATTACGGCGAGTTCACCAGCGCGAAGCCCGCCTCAGACTCAGACGCCGGCGCGGCATCCGTGGTCGTTATCTGCGTCATCGTGGACCACCACCAAGCCACCTCGGTCATGTCGCCGCGTATTGAGCATGCCGTCCGCGAGGAATAAGTTTTTCTTGCCCCCAAGAACCGAGGAGGAAGCGGGAGGGCCGGGTCTGCCGGTCCCCCGTTTCCTTGCTCGGAAGTCGGGGCTTGGTAACGAGGTTCCCCATGGCTGACTGGCATCCAGGTGATGTCCGCTTCCTGCCCCTGGCTCAACTGGGCGAGCGCTATCGACGCTATCGGCTCCCCGATCCCGACGCCGAGTCCATCATGGCAGGGTCGTTGCAGCGCTATGGACAACTCACTCCCGTTGTCGTTTGTCTCCGCGATGAGACGCACGAGGTCCTCGATGGCTTCAAACGACTCGCCGCTTCACGGACCCTCGGCTTCAAGACACTGAGTGCTCGGCTAATCGAGGCTGACGAGCGTATGGCCAAGGCAGCCATTCACGGGCTCAACCAGACTGGCCGTCGTCCCCAGGAGTGGGAAGAGGCCTGGATTGTTCACGCCTTGGTGCGTGAAGACGGCATGACTCAGGTCGAGGTCGCCGAGCTCTTGGGCCGCCACAAGAGCTGGGTCTGCCGGCGACTGGCGCTGGTCGAAAAGCTGACCAACGAAGCCCGGGAAGATCTCCGCCTGGGGCTCTTGTCTACCACTGCCGCGCGGGCGCTGGTGCGGTTGCCGGCCGGCAACCAACTCGACGTACTGGCGACATTACACCGCGACGAGTTGACGGCAGTCGAGGCTCGAGGGAGTCGTCGATCTGGTGCTCGCCGCGGGAAGCCAGTCGGCAGAGCGGCACATCCTGGAACAACCGCGCTGTGCCTTGCAGCAGGCGCGGCAGCAGGAGGGCTGGGCCTGGGACCCGCGGCTCAGTCAAGCCGGCAATCGTCTGACACGCCGCCTGACCGGCGTGCTCGATGGCCTGGGCCGCATGGAACTCTGGCTTCAAAGTCAGGGTCGCGCCGGCCTGACGCCCTGCGATCGACTGGTGCTCTTGCCAGCCTTTTCCCGGCTGGCTCGCGATGCTCACAACGTGGCCACTCTTGCCGAAGACTTGATCGGGGAGCTTCACACTCATGACCGAACCCAAGCGCAATGAAATCATCAGCCGCTGGCGAGCCGGCTCTTCGATCCGGAAGATCGCCCGTGAATTGGGGCTGGCCCGCAACACGGTCAGCCAGGTCCTGGCTCGGATAAAAGCCCAGCGCAGCGGTCACGAGGGCTCGCCTGCTCGAACGCGGCCCAGCCGGCTTGATCCTTTTGAGCCGGTCATTGGCGAGCTGCTATCCCGATATCCCGATCTGACCGCCGTGCGGCTCCTCCAAGAGCTGCGCGACCGCGGCTTCACGGGCGGATATACCGTGGTTCGCCAGCGGTTGAGTGCGTTGCGTCCTCGCTCGGCGCCGCTGCCGGTGGTCCGCTTCGAGACGGCGCCGGGGGACCAAGCTCAAATGGACTACGCCGTCTACGACCTCGACTTCACCAGCGAAGGCCGCCGCCGCGTCTCCTTGTTCAGCTACATCCTGGGCTACTCGCGACGGCAGTACCTCCGCTTCGTCGAGTCCCAGGACATGACGACCACGCTACGCGAGCACCTGCGGGCTTTCGAGCATCTGGGGGGCGTGGCAGCGACATGCTTGTACGACAACATGAAAGTTGTCGTAACTGGGTATGAGGACGATGTGCCCGTCTACAACTCGCGGTTCCTGGCGTTTGCCACGCACTACGGCTTCCGGCCGGTGGCCTGCCGGCCCCGGCGGCCCCAGACCAAGGGGAAGGTTGAACGGCCCTTTCATTATGTGGAAACCAGCTTGTTCAACGGCCGTACTTTCTCGTCACTTGAGCACCTCAATGAGATGACCGCGTGGTGGCTGGCCCATGTCGCCGACGTCCGCGAGCTGCGCGAAGCCAAGCAGACCCCTTTGCAGTTGCATGCCCAGGAGCGGCCCCATCTCGTTGCGCTGCCGGCCCAAGCCTATGACGTATCCCCTGTGGTCTATCGCACGGTCAACGTCGAGGGCTTGATCACATACTGCCAGAACAGCTATTCGGTGCCATGGCGGCACATCGGCAGCATGCTGCCGGTGCGGATCACCGAGAAGGAGCTGATCGTTTACGGTCCCCACGTCGAGGAGGTCGCCCGCCATGCGCTCCTGGCGGCGAAGGTCACGGGGCAACGAGTCGTGCTCAAGGAGCACCGTCCCGTCGAGGACGCGCGACGGCGGCAGGCGCAGTTGGAGGAGCGGTTCGCCGAACTGGGGGAGCCGGGCCGTCGGTTCCTGGAAGGCTTGCTTCGGATGCAGCGTTACGGCAAGGACCAGGCGCAGCGAGTGCTGGTGCTGTTGGGGACCTACGCCCGGGTGGACCTGATCGCGGCGCTGGAACGGGCCATAAGGTACGGCGCGTATTCTCACGCGGCCGTGGAACGCATTCTCTCGGCCCAGGCCCGTCCCAAAACCATCCTCGAGGCGTTGGCCGAGGAAGAACGGCGGCAGATACCCCCCTGGCTGGGCGAGGACCTGGTCTCTCCCCGGCCGACATCGGGCTACCAATACCTCTGCGAGTCGGAGCCACACGATGACGAAAGCCCTCAAACCACGTCCGGCGAAGCTGGTTGCGACGGACCTGCGCCAGCAGATTCTTGACGACTTCCAGGCGATGCGCATTCCTCTGAAACCTGAGCAGCTCGACGCAGCGTTAGGGCGTGCCGACAGCGAGGGGATGTCGCATCTGGAATTCTTCGCGCCTTGATCAACGAGCAAGCCAACGGCCGCCGCGAACGCGCGCTGGCCAACCGCATCCGCGACGCCGGGTTCGCCGAGAGCAAGACCCTGGCCGACTTCGACTGGCAGTTCAATGCCGAGGTCATCGATCGGGTACGGATCGAGACGCTGGCCGGGGCCGAGTTCATCGGCCGTCGCCAGAACCTGGTCTGGGTGGGACAAAGCGGTGTCGGAAAAAGTCACCTGATCCAGGCCATCGGCCGCTGCGCCTGTGTGCTCGGTTATCGGGTGCGATACGAGACCAGCGCCTCGATCCTGGAAGTGTTAACGGCTGCGCTCGCGGATCGCACGCTGGCGCGGAAACTGCGGTACTACGCCAAATTCGATCTGGTGATCCTTGATGAGTTCGGCTTCGAACGCGTCGAGCGGCTGGAATCACGCGAGGCGGCGAGCTTGTTGTACAAGCTGATCAACGTGCGCGGCGAGCGGTCCACGGCACTCTTGACGAACGTCGATTTCGACAAATGGGGTGAGTATCTGGGTGATCTGCCGCTGGCCATGGCGTTCATGGACCGGATCGTGGACAGAGCGGCCATCCTGAAGATCAACGGCAAGTCCTACCGAGCACACCGGGCTGCACAAGCCTCAGACCGCAAGCCGCCGAAGAAATGACCCGCTGTCAGAGCCGGAGTTGGGCAGTGATCGCCTGCTCCGGCTCTTGACGTTTCAACCACTCCGCAGACCTCACCTCCCCAAAACATCTCGCCATCGCTCCGCCCGGCAACGACGCCGGTGGCTCAATCTGGCCGCGATAATGGCTCAGTTTCTGACCGCTGTCGACACGGCACATATACTTTTTCCCGCTGATAGTCGAAGTAAGCACACTTGTTAACGAAGTCCAACTCGGGAAGGACGAAGGATATTTTCCCAAATCTGTGGCTAAGTCCGGGGCTCCGCTGTAACTCACTCGTGTTGACGACATCGGGAAATGTTGTTGGCGCAGTAGGAGACTCGGGATCTTGGTCCCGGCTCGTCGAAACGACAAAATCGGTGACCCTCTTGAGCCCCAGACAGTCTTCCCGGTTATATCGCAACAGCCGTTCTTTCCATGCATCATCGTTCGTCGTCTCCCAGCGGTAACGCCAGACTATGCTATCCAGCCCGGTCGCCTCGGCGTCGGACCAATTGAAACCGAGAAAACCGGCGACGTCTTTCAAGCTGTTCGACAGAGTCGGAAAATAGACCGATGCATGCACGGTGGCGAGGACATTGACAGCACGGCGCTGGATCTCTTCAAGCGGTTGTCGTAGTTCGTCAGAAACCAAGGTCTTCAGTGCTCTCAGAGCCTTGGTCTCGTAGCTTCCGAAATGATAAACCGTGTAATTCGTGAACTGCGTTAGCAGTTGAACAAACTGCGTGACGACATGAGCTTGTTCATCTTTGGAATCCGCCCAGAATGAGTGGGGCTGCTGCGTCAGTCCATCGTCGATCACAACTCCGATCAAATAAAAGAGATCATCGTCAGGCAAACCCTCGATATCGACGTACATGCTGAGAGCCGACTTCTTCAGATTGGGCGAGCCATTGATGTAAATCTTGTTCTCACGCAGAGCGAGGGCTTGCAAGGCGAAGCTATGAGGTCGGGGAGCTGCCTTTGCCCATTTGGGTCGCCGCCTTGGGCGGAAGGTATAAGACAACTGAGTAACTGCGAAGATCCCTTTTCTTTCATAGCTCTTGATTTCTTTCTCACCCATGCCTCGCAACAGGCTCAGGTTATCTTCCTTTACTGCCTCGTCGTGGCAACGTTGGCGGAACTCGCAAATCGGGCAGTGTTTGTTCAGAAGTAGTCGTGGTGCGGAAGTCGCAATCACCATCTCGTTGAGATCACGCAGAATGTTCTGAGAACTCTGGGTGTCCGAATTGAGTCGGACTTTGGAGAGCGTGCAGTCCCGTCCGTGCCATATGATCCCATGGTCCGGAAACTTGCCCTGTATTGGTAACAGGAGCAATCCCATGACTTCCAGTAAGAGTTTCTGGTCTTTTCCGACCGTTCGACCCTCATGAAACAGCATAGGGACATAATGGAAATCGCCCAATCCAGACGGCTCATCGACTCGTTTCAATCCATCGAAGTTGATGGAGAACATGTCGTTCTCCAGGATTGTGTCGAGTACGTATGACGATCCGGCTCGCAATAGAGCGGCTGTGAGTGGCTGCTTCGACGTGACATCAGCCGGTGAAATCCTGGAGATGATCTTGTCGATGGCCCGCTGCCGCACACCTTGTCGGTTCTCGACGAGTAGCGCTTCGTAATCGGACACGATTCCCTGCTGGCCCGCCAGTTTCAAGTGAGCCTTGGTCTTGCAGGAAATGTAAGCTTCGATGACGTCTCTGGTGATTCTTGCGATCACGACCAAGCCCCCGATATTTGATTGAGGCGAGGATGAGATACGACTTGAACCGAAATTGAGTGGTTCGCCAATACTGCGACCGAGAGGGCGGACTGTTCCAATCCCACTTAAACCGATTGATCGGCGACGATCAAGAAATCCCGAGTGACTTCGTCAATCTCAATCGTGAGACGAGAAGATCCTGCGATATGGTTGGCGGCGATACCACCGTCCAAAGCGACTACGACCAAACCGTATTCAAAGCGCTCGCCGGTCTTCCGTGACTCTAGGGGTCTGAACTTCGTCGATGGAGCATGATGTGGCAGTCTGCGACCGCTAAGTCTTTCACCCTCGTCAAACGGGCTTCAAACTCCGTCTAACTCGGCATTCCTTGTTGGATTGACAAACTTAGATCGAGCGGATCAGCTCCAGCTTTGCCAACATCGTGAGTACGATCACCAACATCACAACGTACGAAACCGACTCAGCGGATAGGACGACGAGGGCAGCGAAAATGCTTGAGCACCCGGCACGTGACGCAAGCGTTCGACGAATTGACTCCGATTTCCCAGGGGAGAACGCCATCTGGCCGCTTGAAGACCACATGACGTAAAGCAGGAGCGGGCAAGATAAGGCTGACATCACCGACAACGTCGTCAAACCCGCAGGATTGACGCTCTCTTGACCGCCTGTGCTTGGAGTGTTGATAAGCAAGATCCAGCCGCAAAAGAGCACCGGCACGGGTAGCGTCGTCGAGACAGTCAGAGCCCACCGTCCCCAACCACGGAGCCGGAACAAGCCCCAATTGGTGACAAATGCGAGGACGGCGATCGAGATCACGCTGATCAGTCGGGCGACCCAGCGGCGATACATCCACGAGGGAATTTCGTCTTCCTCTTGACCGTAAAATTCAACGATTAGGACGAGCCCAAACACCAGAACAACAAATCCCGCCAATAGAACGCCGAACAACCCAGCGATCCGGATGCATGATTCACGGCGTAAGTGTTTCGTTCTCTGGTTCCAATCTTGATCGGTTGGCTTTTCATCGACCGCTGGCAGAATCGGTGCCTGTGGCGGGGCATACGGATTGTCACCCGGCCATTCGCCACCGCCAAGAGGATCACCCTGCGCCATCGGACCTCCAGACGACTCAATCAACTCTTGGATGACGGCACTTGGCGACCTCTTGATTGTCGATTGTTAGTCGGACTGACTCAAGGATAAGCACCGGCATCCTTAATAACTCACCAAAGATCGGCTGGCTTCGGCTCCTCGCCGACCGCCGCCAGGCCGCAATCGACGCAAATCAAGTCTTGACATCAACTGATCGCACGTTCATTATCGCCCTTAGCGGAGGGTGGATGATGAGCGTGATCGTTGAGTCTCGAATCATCGGGACGTTTTTGGGCTATGCACCGGGCATCGTCCATCGCCTCGATGATGCCAGCGAGTGGGAGCAGGTCGGAGCTATCAAGGAATACGTTTACAAAGAGCGACCTGGCTGCCGGGTCATCTATGACCGAGAGCGACTCTGGATCGATGTGGATGGGACAAGTGGAGTGGCCGAGGTTCGGAGATACATCGGCAGACGGTGGGTGGGTCCTGGAGCGTTTTGATCGCTGAGGGCCAAGACTCTGAACAAGTCGATGTACACTCGATTCACCTGTTGGCGACGACCGCCGACCGTTACAGTTCATCGCCGTCCGGCAGCCGCACCGTTGCTGATCCTTGATTTCGGCCTCAACTCTGAGTGGACTGTTTACTTGCGAGTGGCACTTTGCTGTTCACACCAGTCGTGCCAGGTGCCGGGACAATCCTGGTCAACCCAACCCATGAGTGATTCCCACAGCCGATTGCCTTCGGCGTCCGGCTGCCCCAAGTGAATGAAGAGTCGCTTCGCCTCAAGCGGGTCCTCGAAGTGCTGATAGATCGTCATCTGCACTTTCTTGGAGAGCCCCGTCAGCGGCCCCCCGACGAAACATGCGTAGCCACCTCCCAAGCCAGAGATACCGAATCGACGACAGTACGTGCATCCAATCCAAGCATGCGTATGAAATCGTTCGACGTTCTCCGAATACCAACGGCTGCAATCAGTGTCTTCCTGGGAAGACCATCTCAATCCGAGGAAATTATTGTCCAACGTGTTCGCTCGACACACGGCACATGTGAATGGACGACGGGAATAGGGAGAGAAGCCGAGCGACCAAAGTATTGCTAGAGCAATGCACACCAAGCCGCTGAGCCTTCGGATTCGCAAGGCAAACACGTGACGGCGACTCTCCGTCTTGTCAGGTGTGTCGAACTCGGGATCGAGCATGGCAAATCGCCTTGGCGTTCGGTTGGGCTCGGGCGAATTGGGTGGAAGTCCGTTGGTGGTCGAAACCTTGATCGACGCTGGCATCCAGCTCCTGCATAGTCATTTTATCCGAGGCGATCGGCGGCGTCTTGATCTAGCCTCACAACATGACGCCCGGCTCTTGCTTGTATGCCGACCCACTCCGGCAGAGCCTGGTCTAGCACGGTGGCGAAGAGGTTGAACAGAGCTTTCAGCAGTTCTGTGTCCTTGATCACTCCTACGACCTGGAAGTGCAGCTCATCAACGTCCTCGGGGAAAGCGGGGCCGAACCAACCCTCGCTATCCTTTACCTCTAGGCGGATCTTGGGCTGATCTTGGATCATCTGCCGGATCTTCGGGTCAGCAAAGAGATCACGGACCTTGAACTCGTCGGTAGCCTTGATGATAAAGGCTTCGTCAAAGTCAGGATCGCCTACCTCAATGTCTTGCATACCCACGAGCTTACCCAGTTCACTGAAGTCGCCTTTTCGATAGATCTTGAATCTGAAGCCCTCCGGATTCACGTAAGGGGCACGCAGTCGTGTCACAAGGCTCTTGCCGTCCTCGTCAGACCTGCCCACGTCCAAGGTCACGGTCCAGGGACCAACATGAGCTTGGACCTTACTGCCCGTACTCGCCCAGAAGCTGCCCTCGACGAACTCAGCCCCGATTTCTTGGCTGAGTTGCCGCCACACCTCGTCTTTGCTGGGACCAAACCAGCCCATCATCTTACCCTCCAAAATCGGTGTTCTCTCAAGGTGTCTTCGCCTGAGCCGTGTGTTGCTTGACCCAAATAGCGATCTCCCCCGGTAGTGCCTGCCGATTTGCTGGGGTCACTTCCACAATCTGCACGTCATGGCGTTCTTTGACTTCGGCGATGAATCCACCGCCCCGAAGAGCGATCGTCGCCACGAGTGGGACCGATCCTTCGAGCAAACGGCTCACTGCGTCGGTGAACTGCGGGCAATGGCACTCCATCTTGCCGATTTCGTCGATCACGTAGGCGTCCACGGTCCCCAGAGGTCGGTTCAGTTCGTCCTCGATCATTGGAACCAACCGACCTGGCTCAACGCCATAGCGCCCTACAGAAACAAGTGACTGAAACCGAACATGAGCGAGGATGGCACGATGCCCACCCAGCCCAACCGCCTCAAAGCCGACCCGCTGACCATGCTCTCTAAGTTCCAGAGTCAGGAAGCCAGCCAGTCGAAGATCCCGGAGATGCTCCAACGTCCGCTCCAGTAAAGTGGTCTTGCCGGAGCCGGGGGAGCCGGTCAGGAGCAGGTTCGTGATCCCGGTGGTTGGCACCGGCTGTGATGATTGGCTGCTCATAATGGCTTGGGGGTTCTGTCACTTGGCGGGGAGCCAACGACAACATCGCCGTGGTGCGACAGATTACAGCGCTACGGGATGGGTTGATTGGGTACGAGGATTTAAATACCTCGCCTCATCTCAGGATACGAGCCGCTGTGATAGCGACCAATGTGGGGAGGCTCCCGGCGACTATGAAAATCACAGCCGCCAGCTTGAGGGAACGGCCGCTCAGGGCCTTGTGCCTCCACTGGTATACGGTGTTGACCGTACCCCCGACGATGACGATCGCCGGCAGATCTCAGAACTCCTCCTGTCTGACCAGGCTGCGATTAATCACGTCCAGTAGCATCGGAACACGGGAATTGATGAGTCATGGTTTGTGCAAACGAAGCTCACTCCTGATGCTAGCCTGGATCATTTTCATGCTTTCAGCGAACGATGTCTCACTATCGATATCAGAGTAAATCGTGAAATAGCCATTCAGTCTTTGGACGGTTTTCTCGTCAAGTCCATGCTTGAGATCCCGAAAGGCGTTTGATTTATGATAAAGAACAAAAATGATTTCGTTGCTCTTGTCCCTGGTCAGATCCCTCCACTGGAAGATGAAATCCGCATACTGTCTCGGTGTGTTGCGATGATGTTGATCGCTACCCTTTCCTGATGGCTCGCCCTCGAAAATGTCTACGACCAGTACGACATGAGTATCCGACTGCCAGACTCCAGTCTTTATCTCATCGGACTTAAGATTGAGCTTTGCTGCGACTCCCCGCATAACTCGATCGATGTCGCTGCCGTCGTGGACGGACATGCCGAGAGTCGCTGCACAGTACTTGAAACGGTGCCATGCGGCATGGTTGAAGTATGGCATTACTGTGAACAAAGCAAGTCTATTAGATTCTACCATTGTAACTTCTCCGCGTGGTGCGCGCATCTTTTGAACGAAGTCATGCAACCTTACCGAGAGCGGTTGGGATTCCGCGGTGATATAGTTGTAATACACCTTGGAGCACTTGATGCCCATTGGTGGTGACGTGCCACCGTCGACTTCTTGGTACTTTCTTGATTAGTCCACGCACGTGCAGCCGTTTGAGCAAACGCCCGACGGCCGCACTCTGGCGACGACGTTCCACCAGATCGGCGGTCGTGCCATACAACGCTTCGCGGATGTCGACGTTGCGGAAGCCACGCAACACGTGGTCACCATCCAACACGGCGGCGAACAATTTGACGTCCGGTCCGCTGGCCGGGTTGAACCCCGCGTAACTCCGACCGGCTTTCACCACGGGTTCGGTGAGCTTTTCGACCTTTCGATAGGCCGGCGCCGGATTGTCGACCACCGAGAGCGCCTCCAAGTAGCGTTCATTGGCAGCCAGGGCGAGTTCGCGGTAGCGATACAGGTTGATCACGCTTTTGTTCATCGGGCACCACGCCATCTCGCGGCGTCCCTTATGAGTCCGCATCCGCCGGACGCGAAACTCATACGGATCGTTGATGACCGTCTCGATTCGCAGGACCAGACCGAATTTGTCGTACATCTTCAGCCAGTTGTTCTTCATCCGATGTTTGATCCTGGCGCCGGGCCAGCGATCTTTCTGGCAACGGGTGAGTACCTCCCCGTCAAACCGGGGATGGAACCGTCGGCCCAGGAAAGTCAGGATATCCTTGGCCGAGAAGGAGATCGCGGCATGGTCCAAGAGCCGCGGATAGAGACCAGCCAGTGACTCGCGGCTGGTGAAGATCAGATCAGTGGCGTATTCGGCTTGATCGATGACCCAATAATAACTGAAGCCGCGAAACCATCGCTCTTTCATCAAGGGGTTAACCTGGCGAACCAGACGGTTGAGGATCTTTCGCCAGTTCAATTGACCGAACGAATCGGCCAACTTTTGAGCCGTCTTGGGATCGTCCAAGACTGTAAAAGCATTGTCTTGGAGGTTGAATCCGAGACCCTGCTTGAGCATCTGCTTTTCGAGCCAGGAGTGACCGTTGACATAGACCTGGACCGTGAAGGGGAACCAGGTGGTCAGGCGAATGTAGATCAGACCCAGTTGGGGGTCGAGGAAGTAGAAGTAAAGCACACGCTGGGGTCGGCGTGCGTTGACCAGCCGAGGACACCCCTTGCCATACACGAGCCTGAAGCTGGGGCAAGTCTCCATGCAGCAGAGGACACAGATCAATCCCTCGGCGATGGGCCGCAGCCGCAAGATCTCATCGACCAACTTATCCTTGCGGTGATGGCCTTGAAGGAACCGGTATTCAGCGCCGGAGTCTTGGGCCAGCTGCTTGGCAAATTCGACAAGGGTTTCGGACTGTTTCTCGGCAAAGGCCATGAAGTCGCATCGCCGGATCTTGAGGACGCAATCGACGAAGCCTTCAAGGGCCGCTCCATTGGTGATGGGCAAGTAGCCCTTGAAAATGACTCGGTCAAAACAGGAGAGCACTGCGACGATGAGCTTGGTAAACTTGGTGACGAAACGCGAAAGCGTCTTCATGGCGTTCTGCTCCAAGGTGATTGTCTCGATAACACCATTTTGGCAGCAGAACGCCGTTTTTGCTCATCCTTTTTGGTTGCGGCTCCGCCGCGTTAGGAAACAACGCTTCTCTATTGCGATTCACGAAGATCGGCGTCTGATCATAAGGGAGATTCGCCAGCTCAATAGCGACGCACGCTTGTTTGTAGGCATCCTCGAAATTGTGATCGCTGCCCAGGCCATCGTAGAAGCCGAAAGCGAACTTCATTGCCGCCTCGTCTCCGATCGCCTTCTCTGTCCCAACCACATAATCGACGTGCTTCGCTATGGCGTCAGCTTGAGTCTGGGAGTAGCAGGCGTTTAGAACCACACATTTCACACGGTCGGAACAAAGCTCGAACAGCCGGAACAGAGCATCACCGGTGATTAAGCGGATTTGCCCTGAATCATTCTCGAACACCAACTCCCTTGAGCCACTTCCACGACCACTGAAATGGACGATCTCCGGCTTGTGATCCATGAGGGCACGGCGTAGATCATCGTCAGTCACAGCCCACTTCTTGACGAGCTTGAACTGATCACTACGCTTCGCCCGTCCGAGCCCTTGTTCGATCTTCTTTACCTCCTCGTCCAAGCGCAAGGGCTGAGTGCGTTTGGGATTTGCCGCAAGGACCAGGATTGTTCGGATTACTTGCTTCTCGTCATTGAATGGCAGGAACTGGCTGAGGACAAGTCTTCCCTCCGCCGTCACCGAGGCGCTCAGACCCTTTTTTGTGCGGGCGACATCAACGTATCCGTGTTTTTCGAGCGTCTCGATCCAGTCCCGCACGTCGTTGAGGGCAATGTTGGTGCTCTGAACGAGTTGCGTGTCGGTGACGAAGCCGGCAGCGTCCTGCGGCAAGTCTTTTATGGCCTGGAGCACCAACTTCTGTGCACCGATGAGCTTCGCCATCACGTGGACCTCACACCAAGTGCATCAGCACCACCCGCCCCATCATCTGACCGAACATCATCGGTCGCTGACGATCACTGCCCATCCGCTTGTCGATGTAGTCGTAGAGCGAGTTGATCGTCACCTCGCCCTTGTTCGCTGCCTCCCCTTTCAACCCCTTCAGCAGCGCCTCGGTTAACAATCCATGCCCGGTAGCGGATGTTGACCCCCAAGCTAGTTGGCTCGGCGTGCATGCGGCGATGATCAGCTTGCCCTGGCCTTGGACCACCTTCAACTCTCGACTGATGACCTCGTTATCGTCGGGTCCTCCTTCTACATCACGAGGAATGATCCCACCTCTATGGCAAAAGTCGAGCCACAAGAAGGCTCGCTGACTCGGGGAGGAGTCAAACGCTTGCTTGATCTTACTCAGTGGGACGCCCGTTGAAGGCACCTTATCAGCCTTGGTGTCATACGCAACAAAGTAGTACTTGCCATTCTGAACTGCTCCGTGACCTGCCAAATAAGCAAAAACGGCGTCGTCCGCCTTTACTCCAGAAAAAGTCGCTTCGATCGCCTTCAGAACCCTCTTTGAGGTCGCTTCTGTTTCGGTCAACGAGAGAACGTTTTGGGCGGGAGCCAAGCCTTTGTCTGAACCAAGAAGGGTTGCCATTTCCCTTGCGTCGTTTGCGACGGAAAGGAGTTTCGGGACGGGCGACGGATAGTCGCTAATGCCAACGACCAGGGCTCTTTCTCTTCCCGTCTTGCTTCTTGAGCGGGCTGGCTCGGGTGCAACAGGTGTAGGAAATGGCTGGTAGAGCCCAAGAGCCAATCGGCCCTTGGCAGTTACCGAGGCGCTCATGCCGCTCTCGGAGCGGGCTAGATCCACGTATTCTTCGTTATCGAGTGTCAGGAACCAGTCCCGCATGTCACGGAGGGAAATCCCGGTTGCTTGGCAGATCCGGGTATCCTCGATGAAAGTTCGCTGATCGCCTTGCGCTCCAGAGAGCGCCTGGAGGACCATTCGCTGAGCGCCGAAGAGCTTGGCC
The DNA here is from genome assembly GCA_963818265.1 of uncultured Planctomycetota bacterium. Lineage (GTDB taxonomy): Bacteria > Planctomycetota > Planctomycetia > Isosphaerales > Isosphaeraceae > CAWFRS01. The sequence goes on from CAWFRS010000003.1 coordinate 825,701, forward strand.
ATTACCCACCGCCTCTATCCTCAACGTCGAGCATTTTCGGGGGAGCTAACAACCCCGTCGCATTTCGCTTTATTTGGTTATATCCTTGAAGTGCTGGTTAAGCAACGATGCATCGACGATTGCCGTCACCGCCCAGGAACTTCCCTGGCAACTCACTATCATGACTTCGAGGGGATCATGCGAACTCGGGGCTCTGAGGCTTGTACTGCAAACATGCAATGACATGCTCGGCGAAGCTGACGGTTGGCTACTGGACGCCGCCGTTGCACGACAAAATCGGCTGCAACTCACGGAGGTGAGGCAGTACATCGAGAGCTTGGACGACCAAGGCTACGTCCGCTCGGCCAGACTGACCGACGATCTCAAGGTGCAAATCACAGCAGAGGGTCGCCTGTTCTTGAGCCAACAGAGGCGCTATGCTGGGGAACATGTGGGAATGGGTGCAGGATGTGGCCGCAAGTTATGAACCAGGCAAGCCCGATGCCATGTCGCCTAATCTAATCACCGGTTCATACAATGATGAAATCCTTCGTGTTCTTCGGGGCGGATCGTTCTACGCTCAAACGTCGTTCGTCCGCTCAGCGCACCGTAGGAGGAGAGACCCGACGAGCCGTCGCTTCGAGTTCGGTTTCCGTCCCTCCAGGACTTACCCCTGAACAACCTTGCCATTTTTCTACCTATTATGCCATGAGGGTATGTCTAATGTTACTCGTGTAATCTCACCCGGTATCGTCCATCGACTCGCCAATGCAACCGAGTGGGAGTAGGTCGGAGCTATCAAGGAGTATGGCTACCTTGAACCACCGGCCTGTCGAGTAATTTCTTGCCCGTGAACGGCTGTGGATGGACGAGGAAGGGACAAGCGGGATAGCCGAAGTGCGGAGATACACAGGCAGGAAGTGGGCGAGGCCGGGAGCGTTTTGATCGTCGCCAGAGCGTTTCCCCAGCTCCCGCTTCTATGCCGATCCCATCTAAGTTTCGCCCCAAGCTCAAAGAGATCACCGTCAGCGAGGACGGGGCGACGAGATAGTTTGCGTTGGTGAGGATTGCGTTGTGATTCACGCCGCAAACCACTTCGTCCAATCATGACCAAGATGCCTCAAGACCTTCTCCACCACCCACACCTGCCCGTTCGCTTTCTCGGTTTGCTGGTATACCCACTTGGCAATCTGCATCGTCGCCGTTTCATCGCATGGAAACGCCGCCTCGACCAGTCGGGCTTGCAGTTCAACCTGATGGTCCTTGTTCCGCTCGACCCAGGCGGCAAGGTGGTTCTCTGCTGCGAGGAAATCAGACTTGGCGTTGTTGCACTTATCGTGGGCCAGCACGAAGTTGTGTCCGAGGTCGGCGGGGTAGCGTGACCAGGGAACGAAATGGTCCACATGCGACTGCCTGGACAGCGGCTTCTGGCAGTAGAGGCAAACGCCTCTCTGCACGTCGAGCAGGATCGGCCGATAGGCGTCCAAGCTGGCTCGCTCCTGGCCGAACAGGAACGTGCCAAGGTCCGTAACGTTTCCGAGTTTGTTAGCGTTGAGTTTCTGAACGAACCGGACCCATGTCGCCTTCGATCAGGTCACGGACCAATTCGTAAAAGGCCCGAAAGCAATAGGCGACACCGGGCTTCAGGGTGATGCGGTTGCCACGGTCCACGTTCTCGTACAAGAATTCGAGCCGCTCGTTGCCAACCGTCTGCAACTTCCAAAGCGGCATCGTGCGTACCACTTGATCGACTTCGACTACAAGCGACGATATCCTGCATGGGTCGCTGAAGGTGCTCTGCCAGCTTGAGCCGGTCCTGTTTAGGGCGGTGATTTGAGACTGGCTCTAATAGGCAGGAATGTGCCTAAATCCAGAGACATGTCCGCATGTCAAGCACATGAAGTCGTAGGATTCCATATCGAGGTGCCAGGGTCCATATCCATTACACTTCTCGCATAGCCATAGTTCCTTGAGGTCGCTTGGGGCGGTCCGGACTGGCGTGTCACCGAGGACTTTTCCGTTGCTCACTATGGCCAGACCCCAAGGCTTGATCACAACAACCTTCCAGATATTGTAGTCCACGAGCAACTGAGCTTCTGGGTGAGATGAGCCTTCTGCTTTTTCTATCAACGCCCGAAGAACGACCAGTTGGTCAATCGAGGCTAATCCGGCGTTGATTTGCATATCCAGTTGAGCAACGACGGCGGCAAACTCTCTTTCACGAATCATACGTGCGTGCATCGTGCGGGCTCTTTCACCCATCCGTTTAGCTCTTGCAATTATCATCCCCATCGCTTGAGGGCCTTCTAGGATAGTCTCGCCCTTGCGGGAATTGCATTTGGGATGGGCGGGAACCCAGTTGGGAAAATCATTGAGGTCGAAGTCATCAGGAAGTCCGTAGAACTTTTTGACAGCTTCAAACTCGCTGGGTTCGTTCTGTAGGTTTTCTGGGAGAACGTGATCGACGGTGTTTGACCGCAAATCGACGATCGGGGTCTCGCAAAGAGTGCAGATTCCTTCGTATGCAAGCCAGACGGCGGCTGATTCCGCCGCCGAGAACACCTTTTTCGCTTTTCCCATTTCACGCTCTAAATTAGAACAAATCGGTTGCTTCATCATCCTACTTTGGACCAGCCTATTCAACGGCTTGATTCACGAAGAAACACCAGCTCGGAACCGCCGCATCACCCGAGATCCGAGCGGTGTCTTCGTTTGCGCCAAACTCCGTTTGAGAACCTCCCCGCCCGTCACCGTCTTTTCCGTGACCACATACCGCACCCCCGCCTCTACATCGAACAAAATCCCTTCCATCACTTCCTCGACAACCGATCTAAGCCCTCGGGCTCCCGTTCCACGCTGTAAAGCGATCCGAGCGATTTCCCGAACCGCCGCATCGGTGAACACCAATTCTGCGCCGTGGAACCTGACCAGCTTCCTAAACTGCTGGATCAACGAATTCTTCGGCGTCTGAAGCACCCGAACGAGATCGTCAACGCCCAAGGAATCTAATGAAGCAATCACCGGCAACCGCCCGATGATCTCCGGGATCAGCCCGAACGACTCCAAGTCTTCAGCCCTCACCTGGCGCACGAACCCATCAGCAGTCACTTGGCAGTTTTCAGCCGACTGATCGAATCCAAAGCCGCCTCGCCCGAGTCTCTTGGCGATAATTTCTTCCAGGCCCACAAACGCCCCGCCGCAGATGAAAAGAACGTTCGTCGTATCGAAGGGAATGCCAGGCTGCTGAGGATGCTTGTAACCGCCAAGAGCTGGGACCGTGTATCCGTTCGGCCGAACCATACCCGCGCGGTCGCGCGGCCCCCTGGGCTGAGGAGCACACGTGCGACGATCCAGACTGCGAACGGAGGCGTACGCCGGGCGTCAGCCAGACGAGCCGCTTTCCGGACAGTCCCACGCTGCGGCGGGCGTTGCCTGTGGTCCTGTGCTGACGCTAGCGCCGCGCATTTCTGTCCATAGGCGAACTGTCGGCGGCATCGCCGAAAACAACGACTGCCGCCGGCGCTGGGCGGACCGAGCCGGATCAAGTGCGCGTACTTTGTCCCCATCAACAATTCGCAGGCAACGAGGCGTCTCTGACGCCGGGCACCACAAGCAGTGCCTCGGCGTCAGAGACTCGGGGTTGGATCTCTGGCCTTCTCACGCCGCAAGGCACGACGGCGACGCCGGGCATTGGCGGCAACCTCGGCCTCGTCGCGACGGTACTGGAGGACGTGCTCAGGATGCGCCGCGATCCAGACGTCGGGAAGCAACGACTCCAGATCCACCTGCTCCGACGACAGAGCGACCAGTAAAGCACGCACATACGCAAATGGCTCAATCTGGTAACGCTTGGCGTTGGCCAGGATCGTATAACAGATCGCCGCCGTCTCGCCCCCTTGGTCACTCCCCAGGAACATCCAGTTTTTTCGGCCGATCGCGCAGATCCGCAGCGTTCGCTCCGACGTGTTATTGTCAATCGCCAGCCGGCCGTCTTCGGTGTAGCGCCGCATTTCGGCGGGGCGGTTCAGAACATAGGCGATCGCTTGCCCGTACTGGCTCTTGGGCAACGCGACGGCTTTTTGGTCGCGCAAGTACGCCTCCAGGCGATCGAGCACCGGCACGCTCTTCTCCTGGCGGACCGCTTTCCGCTCGTCGGGGCCCAGGAGCCGGATCGTGTCCTCGATATCATATAACTGCGCAATCAATCCCAGCACATAATGCGCCTCACGCGGCTGATTGAGTCGGGCGTCGAAGAACTTGCGTCGCGCATGCGCCCAGCAGCCTACCGACACAATGCGACCACCCGATGCCAAAATGACCGATTCGTACGAGCTATAGGCGTCGGTCTGGAGATAGCCGCGGAAGTCCGCGAGGAATCTTGCTGGACCGTCGCGGTTGCGCGAATCGGTATAATCGAAGATCGTATAACCATGATCGCCAGGGGAGATGTAGGTCCAGAACTGACCCTGGCGGGTCGAATCGAGTTGCCGGTCCAGGACCCGCACCGGTGTCTCATCGGCGTTGATCACACCCGACTCGATCACTCGCTTACTCATCAGCTCGACCAGGGGGCCGAGGATTTGAGCACACTGGGCCAGCCAGCCGCAGAGTGTGCTCCGCGCCACGAAGATGCCGTGCCGGTTGAGCGTGTCTTGCTGACGATAAAGGGGCATGTGCTCGGAGAATTTGCTGACCATGACATGGGCCAGCAGACCAGGGCCGGCCAGGCCCCCCTCGATCGGATTGGCCTCGCGCTGGGCCGAGGTCACGCCGTCCTTGCAGCAAGAGCAGGCATATTTCGGATAGACATGTCGCAACACGAACATCTTGCCGGGCTCGTATTCGAGCTGCTCGGTCACATCCTCGCCGATCCGGGTTTTATCGCGGCCGCAGCCGCAGACCCGCTCCGCGGCGGGGACATCATGGGGAACGTCTTGGCGGGGAAGATGGTCGGGAATGGGTCGGCGGCCGTGCCCTTTCTCCTTGCGCTGCGCGATGGCACTTCCTCGTCATCGTCGGCCGCGGCTAATTCCGCCGGCGGGGGAGGTGCGACATCGTCATCGAAGAGGTGCTGTTGCCCGGGCGCTTCGGCCAGCCGCTCGCGGCGTGGTCCATAGAAGAGCCGCTTCAGCGCCAGGTATTCTTCCTTGATACACGCATAGGCTTGTTTGAGCTCGTCGGTCGTCGCGACAAACTCGTCGAGCTGTCGCTCGAGGTCGCACAGCCGCTGGTAAGCGGCGCGGAGCAGCTCTTGGCAGGCGGGCAAGTCGTCGGGGATGGGGTTATTGTAATCCGTCATAATCATATCTACGAAGATGACGGCGCATTTGTTGGATGATTTTCTGATTTCCGGCGATTTTTCTCGATGGGCTCGGTTTGCTCGGGCGTGACGCTCTCGACACCTTGCCGTGGTCACGTCGACGCCTCAAAAAAGCCGAGGCGCATCGGCCGCCAAGGGCTCGAAGCCGGGTTGGCCCGAGATCGGCTCGGCGTGCGACGTGGGACCGAGCTTAAAAGCGGCGTGGCCCGCGGACCAGCCGCTTGAGCGCCAGGTATTCTTCCTTGATACACGCATGGGCTTGTTTGAGCTCGTCGGTCGTCGCGGCGAACTCGTCGAGCTGGCGCTGGAGATCGCGCAGCCGCTGGAAAGCGGCGCGGAGCAGATCCTGGCAGGCGGATAGGTCGTCGGGGATGGGGTCGTTGTGCTCCGTCATCATTTCATTTTACAAAGATGACGGAGCACTTGTTGGATGATTCCTGACGATTGTTCTCGATCGGCTCAGCTTGCTCGGGCGTAACGCTTGCGGCGCTTTGCCGTGCTCACGTCGACGCCGGAGAGGAGCAGGGTCAGATCGGTCGCGGAGAGCTCAAGGCCGGCTGGCCCCGAGCTCCGACCGGCATGCGACGCGGGGTCGAGCTTCTCGAAGGTGCCGGCCTCGAGTCGCTTGTAAAAAATGACGGCGCCATCAGGTTCCCAGAAGAGAATCTTGACGCGATCGCGGCGTTTGTTGAAGAAGAGGAAGAGGTGCCCGGAGAGGGGATCTTGGCCAAGGAATTCGTGCACCATGCCCCAGAGACCGTCGAAACCTTTTCTCATGTCCGTGGATTTTGTGCAGAGGAAAACCCGGACGGCGGCGGGGAGCCGTGGCAACATCATTGGGCTCCTTGACGGCAGCCGTCGAGTTGACCGGCCGCGGCGATCGCGGCTTGAAGCAAGACGGGATCAATGGTCCCCTTGAGGCGAACAACACAAGCATTGGCCAGCTCGATCTCGAGGTGCGAGGCCGTGCCGGAATCGAGGATCGACAGCGGCACGAAATTCGTGGTGCTGGTGCCTATCTTGGCCACGGAACTCGAGGGCCGGTCGAGCGTGTTTAGGTCGAGACGACTCGGCGAGACCTCGTGGATCCGCTTCTTCCAGTAGTAAAACGTCGTGATGCTGACACCGAGCCGCAGGCAGAACTCGGTGACGCTCTGGCTGGCTTCCTGCTGCCTTTGGAACTGTCCGCGCCACCAGTCGATCCGCGCCTGGTGGTTCATTCGTCGGGTTGGCGTAGCCATGATGACTCTCCGGAACCGCGACAGAGGCGGTCCGGGGCCAGACAACAATGCCTGGCGAGAAATCCTCCCGCCGCCTCGCGCGCGGTCCGGAGGTCAGGCTATCATGCTCGGCAAGTATGGTTCGGCCGAACGGATACGGGACCGTGGCGATAGTGCCTTCCAACATCTTGAGCAAGGCATGTTGGACGCCTTGCCGCATGTCCTTGAAGCCAGATCCTACCGACCGAATCTTGTCGATCTCGTCGATGTAGACGATGCCGCTCTGGGCTGCATTCAGGTCGCCGTACGCTGCCTGGATCAATCTGACGAGCACGCTCTCAACGTCATCCCCGACGTACCCAGCTTCGGTCAGACTCGTGGCATCGCCGATGACCAGTGGGACGCTCAGGAAGGAAGCCAGGCTTCGGACGAGATGAGTCTTGCCACTGCCACTTGGGCCGATGAGCAGGATGTTAGACTTCTCGACGATAACATTCCGGAGATCGTGGTCGGTGATGATCGGATCGTGGTCGTTTCGGTCCCAAGTATCAACGAGACGTTTGAAGTGGTTCGACACAGCGAGGGCTAATCGTCGCTTTGCCACATCCTGCCCTATCACGTGCTGGTCAAGATGGGCAACGACGGATTTTGGGGTTGGTATTGAGGCAAGGCGTGCCTCCTTGGAAGGGCGCTCGGGAGGCGGTGCGGGTTCCGGGACTGGTTGAGTCTCAGCGAGGGCTTTGGTTGAGCAAAAGGCGCAGATGCGGACGGGCGGATCGAAGCCGCCCTCGTAGAGTGGTATGTCACGATTGAAGCAGAAATCGCAGCAGGCATGTTGATCAGGCACAGGACACCATGGTTGGAGGCAAGTTAGGACCACTCACGATGGGTGGTCGAACTCCTCGTACGTTGGTGTCGGTTAGCGGAAATTGACCGTTGGAGGAATCACGGACCGTTCGGCGTCTTACGAAGTTTCTGCCGCTCAATGAGCCGATACACGGTCATAGGCGACTTGCCGAACTGTTTGGCGATCTTGGGAGCCGTCATGCCTTGACGGTAAAGCTCCAGCATCTGCTCCCTGACACCAAGAGATGTGTATTGCTGCATAGGGCTCTGCCAAAGATCGAGCGGAGCGGCGTCAAATACGGGCTTGAGGTCCTGCTCAAGTTGCCGCAGCGCCTTGAACACCTTCCCGAATGGTCTGTTGGTGTAGAGGTCAAGCAGATCATCCTTCTCGACCGGTTTCCCATGCAACAGGAACACGGAAGCGACTTCACCCCCGGCGATGTGGCGAATCCGATCGGCAGCCGTATCCCTGAGCGCCGTGAACCCGAACCCAGGAAAGTTGGGGTGGTCCTTCCGCACTCGCTTCATGAGCCCGGCCCACTTGTTGACAAAGATCTGGCTACGGTTCTTACTGCTCACAGTGCGGCGGTAGAAGGGAATCCCACGTTCTGTAAGGAGCAGCACGGAGGACTCGAGTTTTCTTCGGTCGCATATGCTTTTTTGGTGGTCCATCGCCCATCGAAGTCCGTCCAATGTTTGCGGCCAAAGAATGAACTCCCCGTAGACCTTGGACTTGTTTCTTGAGTAAAGCACAAATCGGTCTTCGGCTCGGAGGTCGAAGCCAGTCTGCTCTCGCAGCGTGTCGGCGTGCGGATGTGACCTGTCAAGGAAGAGGTGGTCGAACCGAAGCGTTCCTTGCTCGGCTCCCTTGAAGCCGCAGTTCAGTCCCAAGAGCAACAAGAGTCGTTCGAGTGGTGTGGCGTACTTGTTCAGGATGGCCAGTTGATCGACGGTAAAGACCTCGACATTGAGGAAGTCGATGTTCGTTCGCTCTTCCGGTAGATCCTTGACCCTCGTGTCGAGTTCGTCGAAATCCTCCGGTTTCCTCCAGTCGAAGCTCTTGCTCTTGTGAAGCCATCGGAAGAATCGGTTCAGTTCGGCGAGGTGGTTTTCGCAGTACCTCGCCTCCATTGGCCTGGCGGGCCGCTTTTTCGTCAGGGGTCGCATTCGCCAATAGTCCAGGAGTTCCTGGCAGCCCTGGAGATCGAGCGTTGAAAGCGGACGATCGGGTTGATGAAGCTTGATACGTCTGGCCTGCTCGACCTTCAAATGCCCGAAGGCGGTCATTTGGGGGCCGTCTGGCGTCGGTTCCAAGGCTGCCTTCTGAACGTGCTCGATGTATTTGTCGAGGGCATCATGAAACTGGGCCGAGACGTGCGGGACAACATTGGCGAGGGGCAGGGGAAGCTTTCGCTGTTCACCCTCGACGTATAACTGCCACGTCTCCCTCCCAGCTTCATATGTCCCGCCGTCCTCGGGCACGAAATAGACCATCGGATATCGCTTGCCAAGTCTGTCGATCATTGAGACGTACGCCGTCCCTGGAACTCCAGCGGCAAGTGGCACGACTATCTGGACACGACCAGCAGACAGCTCTCGGGCAACCCAGAGAGCTTCCAAGTCCCAGAGGCATTCGCTTTCGGCAGGGGGGAACTCGAAGTGGGAATTGAGCACAGACTTCGAGGACTCGTGGATGCGTTCGAGGTGCGTCCAGAGTTCTTTTACCCGGAGGTAGCGAGCCTTAGCCGGGTCTAACTCAGTGCCGAAGTAAAACGGCTGCTGGACCCGCTTGCCACCCTCATCCTTCCAACCAACCATTCGCCGATAACGTCCTCGGCTATCGGTCTTCCACTCGCTTGTGTCCTTACGGCGGGGCATGGATGCGCCTCCATACTAGGTTTGGAGGTGTTGGATGCTTTCGCCCCAGTATAGCTCTTAGAGCACCCAGAAGACCAGTCTATAGCACCCAAAAAAGCCGAAATATAGCACCCAGAGCAGTATTGCACACCGATCTTCACATGGCGAATTCGACGTAAGTTCAATAAAAAAAGCCCTTTGCGACTTTTCGCAAAGGGCTTAAGCATGGAGGCGGCGGGAATTGCACCCGCGTCCCGAGAAGCTTTGATGACGGCCTCTACGTGTGTAGCCTATCATTTGAGTGTCAGCCTCGAGGCCCCGATCGGCAAGGTCCCCTTCGGCTTATCCTGTCATGAGTTTAACTCAAGCCGCAACAGGCGGTTAGGCTCAAGCGATCCCACATTGTCGTCCCCGGCCGCGCCTCGTGGGCAAAAACGCGGCGCGAGGCCGTTGCTGTTTCTTAGGCAGCGAGACGGAGACCAACAGTGTTGTTGGCAACTAAAGTTCGGTCGGCTTTTTACGAGGCCCGCTGACCAACCTCGACACGCCACCTGTCACCTCTGACATCCGGTCGATCCTGGTTCGCCCCCGTCAGTGTCATTGGTTCCTGAAGAACAAATAGCACGGGCCCAATTGGGCCGTCATTCATTATTCGGCATCGCCAGCCTGGGTCAAGCACAAAGTCGCTTCGACACGTTCTAAAAGCCGAAGCCAGAATGAGTATGACAGGCTCATCTCCGATCAGAACTTCTCACCCGTCCAGCCGGGCTCGATGCGCTGCATCAGCGCGCGATCGTCACGGCCACGCATGCCGCATTTCACGAAAGTCTCATGCGCGCGGGCCACCTTATCGTGATCGAGCGTCACACCCAGGCCAGGGCCTCTGGGGATCGCCATCTTTCCGCCCTGGATTGGTAGCTTTTCGCCCTCGATGATGTCTGATCCATCCACCAGCCACGGGTAGTGCGTGTCGCTCGCCATCGTGAGCTCGGGGATCGATGCCGCCAGGTGAATCATCGCCGCCATGGTGACCCCCGCGTGGTTGTTGCTGTGCTGGCTGAGCGTCCAGCCGGCCGGCCCGCACATTGGTCCTAACGCCAGGCAGCCGGCGAACCCGCCGAAATAGTGGTGATCGCAGAGCAAGACGTCGATCGGCTTGATTCGCAACGCGTCAGGAATGTGCGCGAACTGCGTCACACACATGTTCGTGCTCATCTTCAACCCCGTCGCACGCCGGACCTCGGCCATCGCCGCCTGACCAGCGACCGGGTCTTCGTAGTACTCCATCGGCAGGCTCTTGATCTCGTTGCCGATGCGAATCGCCGTCGGCACCTTCCAGCGGCCGTTTGGATCGATGCGCAGGAGCGCCCCGTCTCCAAGCTTCGCCGCCAGCGCTCGAAGCGTGTCTCGTTCAACCTCGGGTCGTAGCACGCCCCCCTTGAGCTTGAAGACGCGAAAACCCCATCGCTCACGGAATTTCTCGGCCAGCGATGCCATCGCCTCGGGCGAGCGCACCTCGCCCCACGTATCGAGTGCGTTAGCGCCTCGGCCACGCAAATCGACCAGGTGTGGATCACTCAATACCAGCGGGTGGTCGGCCGCGTATCGAAAGAAAAGATACGCCGCGAACTCGACCGGGTCGCGCACCGGGCCCCCCACCAGCTCGCACAGGCGCCGGCCCGTGGCTCGAGCACCCGCGTCGAGGCACGCCAGCTCGATCCCGGCGTACGCGGCCATGTCTCGCGCCTGAAGAGCGCGCGCAAAGCGGCGGTAGGCAAAGGCATTCTGGCCGATCAAGGCTTTGCCACCCTGGTTCAGGGCGGCCGTGACGTGTTCGCCGCCGTGCGTTTCTCCAATACCGACAATGCCCGCGTCGGTGCTCAACTCGACAATATTGCGAAGGAAGTACGGGCCATGGCACCCGCTGGCCGCCAGGAGCGGCGGATCGGGTAGCGCGATCGGTGTGATTTTGCAGCCCGTGATTGTTAATGGCGGGTGCGCGGGCCGATCGGCACCAAAAGCAAGGCCGCGTGGAATAAAGGGGCCCCCGAGCAAGCCGCCCCCCGCCATTCGCAGCCAGTCGCGCCGACGCATGGGCATGTGCTTGCTTGCTCCCGATCGAGGAAACGGCAAAAGGTTACGCCCGTTCATCGCCTCCGCAGGGCCCGATCCATCTCGCGCTTGGCGTCCTGCTTCTTGAGTGCCTCGCGCTTGTCAAAAGTCTTGCGGCCCCGCGCGGTGCTCAATTCGACCTTGGCCATCCCCTTCTTGAAGTAGATCGACAAGGGGACGATCGTCATTCCTTTTTCGCCCGTCTTGTTATCGAGCTTGTCAATCTCGCGGCGGTGGAGCAGCAACTTGCGCGGCACGCTTGGGGACGTGGTTCATCCGGTTGGCCTGGAGATACTCGGGAATATCACAGCCGATCAACCAGATTTCGCCGCCGGAGACCTCGGCATAGGCGTCTTCCAGGTTCGCCTTACCCCCGCGCAGGCTCTTGACCTCGGTGCCCGTGAGCACGATCCCCGCCTCGACCTTTTCCAGAAGCTCATAATCGTGCCGCGCACGGCGGTTGCGCGCGACGATCTTGATTCCCGAATCGTCGGCCTTGGCTGCCGCCTTCGCCTTGTTCTTATCTTTCTTGGCCATCGAGAGGTCAAATCGCCCCAGGGTTTCGCGCACAACCCGCTGCGCCATGTGTGAACGAATGATAAAGCCCAGTCATGGGCTCGACAAGGGGACGCGACGACGCGAACGTCAGTCTGAGGGTGAATCAAGCCTGGTCAGTAATTCCTTGATCGTGCACCCCGCAACCGGATGCCACGCATCGGGCGCGATTTCCGCGAGTGGCTCGAGCACGAACCGGCGCCCCATCAAATGCGGGTGAGGCACCGTAAGCACTGGGCTATCGATGACCCGTTCACCAAAGAGAAGCAGGTCAAGATCGAGCGTTCGTGGTCCCCAGTGCACGGTGCGAACGCGGCCCAGAAGCGTCTCGACATTCTGCAGCTCGCGAAGCAAGCCAAGCGGGCTGAGCGTGGTGACGAGGGCCGCCGCCGCATTGAGAAATAATCCCTGGCCGGGCGGGCCGCCAACCGGTTCGGTCTCATGGTAGCGGCTGACTGCGGCGACGGTGATCCCGCCAATGCGGCCCAGGGCCGCGACCGCGGCATCGAGGGTGGCGCACCGGTCGCCCAGATTGCTGCCCAGGCCGATATAAGCGGGAACCGACATGACGGCCGATTCAAAGCTTGAGTTTGCCGATTCGCTCGACAGCTTCGAGGAGCCGCGGGGTCTCGACGGTCAGGGCCGCGCGAATGTAGCCATCGGCCGTGCGGCCAAAGCCGATCCCGGGCGTCGTCACGACGTCGGCTTCTTCAAGGATGCGCGTGCAAAGCGCCGCGGATGTGTAGCCAGCCGGGCAGGGGATCCACACGTAAAACGTCGCCTCGGGCGGTGTGACTTCCCAGCCGATTTTCTGAAGCGCGCCGACGAAAGCGTCGCGGCGTTCCTTGTAAAGCGCCCGGATCGGCGGCGTGAGCGTGTCGTACTCGTCGAGGGCCGTCTTGCCGGCGAACTGAATGGCCGTGAAGATGCCCGAATCAACGTTCGCCTTGACGTGCGCGAGCGCCGCGATCATCGGCGCGCCTCCGATCGCGAAGCCGACTCGCCAGCCCGTCATGTTGAACGTCTTCGAAAGACTGTGAAATTCGATCGCGACGTCCCGGGCGCCGGGAACCTGCAGAATGCTGGGCGCGGGGTGATCGAAATACATCTCGTTATAGGCCGCGTCCTGCGCGATCACGAAGTTCTGGGTGCGCGCCAGCTCGACGACCTGTTCGAAAAAAGGCAGATCGGCCGTGGCGCCGGTCGGGTTGTTGGGATAATTCAAGAACATGAGGCGCGCCAGCGAATACACATCGGCCGGAATCGCGTCCAGGTCGGGTCGAAACGTCAGCCGGGCCTCGAGGGGCATCGTATAGACATCGGCCCCGGCGAACATGCTGCTCGAGCGATAGACCGGATAGCACGGGTCGGGAACCAGGCTGATCTCGCCCGGGTTGAGCACGGCCAAGGGCAGGTGAGCCAGCCCTTCCTTCGAGCCGATCAACGCGAGAATCTCGGTATCGGGGTCGAGATCGAGGCCGTAGCGCTTCTTGCAGAACCCCGCGATCGACCGCCTCAGCTCGGGCGCGCCCTGGTCGAGTGCATACTGGTGGAACGCCGGGTTTTCGACGTGGTGCTGAAGACTCTTGATGATCGACGGCGGCGTGGGCCGATCGGGGTCGCCCACGCCCAGGTTGATCACGTCGCGCCCCGCGGCGATCGCGGCTTTCTTCTTCTTATCAATCTCGGCGAACAAGTAAGGCGGCAGCTTTCTGAGCCGCTCCGATTTCACGAACTGCGTTGTCGCCATCGCGATTGTGTTCCTCAATCAATTCCTGTCGTCGTGTTGATCAATCAACGCAGTTCGTTCGGTTAGGTCGAATCGGCCGCAGGTCATCATCTCGCAACGTGCGGTAGCCCCCGGGACTATTTCATTTTCGCCGGGAGGGCGAGACTGGCCCGGTGAAAAGTTGATCTTGAATCGACTTCCAAACGCATTGAGCGCGCGCCGGTTCTGTGGCGCGGCTTCCTGTTGGAGTACCGCCTTCAGGCGGAATCTTCGGCTCACCCGCCGCCTGAAGGCGGACATCCAACAAAGGCCTGACGCTCTGGGTGCCGCGTGGTTCGTCAATGAAAACGGGATGAACGCGAAAGCGGTGCAAGCCCAACTTTTTACCACGACAGTCTCGCCCTCCCACGTCCGGTTGTCAGTCCAGAATGAATCGGCCGTAGATCAGCAGCCCCAGGCGCTCGAACGTCACGAGGCCATGGCTTCCTCGGGGATATTGTCGTTGGCATAGACGTTTTGAACGTCGTCATTTTCGTCGAGCATATCACGCAGCTTGCGCATTTTCTTGCCATTCTCGACGTCGAGATCAACCGATGTTGAGGGGATATAGCTCGTCTCGGCCGATTCGGTGGGGATCTTTTCTTCCTCCAGGCGCTTGCGAACGGTCTCGAAAAGCTTGGGGTCGCACGTGACTTCATAATAGCCTTCGACGAGCTGAACGTCGTCGGCGCCGGCGTCGAGGGCCGTTTCCATCAGGCGATCCTCGGCGACGTGCTTGGGATCGATCACGAACAATCCCCGGAAATTGAACAGGTAGCCGACGCACCCGCTGGCGCCAAGGTTGCCGCCGGCGACTTCGAAGAGCCGTCGTAATTCGCTGGCGGTTCGGTTGCGGTTGTCTGTCAGGGCCTCGCAGAGAACGGCCACGCCGCCGGGACCATAACCCTCGTAAACAACTTCCTCGAAATTCTCGGCGCCGAGCTCGCCGGTCGCTTTCTTGATCGAGCGCTCGATGTTTTCCTTCGGGACGCTGAACGACCGCGCCTTGTCGATCGAGTAACGCAGGCGCATGTTGGCGGACGGGTCGCCGCCGCCATTACGCGCCGAGACGTAGACCGCACGGCAAAGCTTGGTGAACAATTTCGCACGCTTGGCGTCGACCAGGCCCTTTCGGTGGGCGATATTGGCTGAATGGGAATGTCCCGCCATCTCTTCACATCTCCAAATGATTGCAAGATTCAAAGCCAGGGGCGATGCGCTGACTGTCCGAGATCGTCGCGAAGCGCGCCTGACATTTCGTCATTTCAATACTGAAATTGATTAGATACAAGCGAGACTCGCAAACCGCCCATTGATCGGCCGTTCCGCCCAGGCGGGCGGGCCGGTAGGCAGGCAAGCGCGCCGTTCCGTCGCGATCGACGGCTCGAAATGATTGAGCCACCAATCAAGGGGTTCGTTCGGCGGTCGGCTTGGGGATCGGTCCTAGCTTCGCCAGGGAGTCGAGCTTCTTACGAATCTCGGCCAGGCGTTTGTCGGGCGGAACGTTGTGCGAGGCGATCTGCTCGGCCTCGCGCCAGCACGAGCGAGCCTGCTCGAGCTGCTGGAGCTGAAAATAGACATCGCCAAGGTGCTCGAAAATCGTCGCATCCAGGCCCGTCCCTTTCTGCTCGGCATCCGCCTTCATCTGCGCGGCCGCCCGCTTCAAGGGTTCAAGTGCCTCCTTGAACTTGCCCCGTTTGAACAAGACCCAGCCCAGACTATCGAGATAGGCGACACTGTTGGGATCCTCCGACAGTGCCTTGCGGATCATCGACTCGGCTTTCTCGAGATTCTTGCCCTGTTCGGCATAGAGGTATCCCAGGTCGTTGTTTGGCCCGGGATCGTCGGGATTGCGCTGCAAGAGCATCTCGAGCTGGGCCTCGCCTTTGACGAAGTCGCCACGATCCACATAAATGGCCGAAAGGCTCTGGCGAATGAGCGACACGAGGTCTTCATTATCGCCGTGCCGTTTCAACATCTCTTCAAAGAGCTTGATCGCCTCGTCTTTCTGGTTCGACTTCGACAGCAAGTCGGCCAGTGTCAGGCCATAGCGCGGGTCGCCGGGCGTCTTCTGGCTCGCGGCCCGCAAGAGCTGGATCGCGTCATTGATCTGGCCCATCTGGCGGAGCACATCGACGAGCAGAAGCTGCGAGTCGGGGTCGCCCGAATCGAGCTTGATGGCCTCTTTGAGCGTGGCCTTGGCGGCCTCGAAATGACCCGCGCGGCGGTGATAATCGGCCAGGAAGATGAGCGTGCGCGCCGACTTGGTGGCGGGATACTTGGCGATCAATTGCTCGACCGCGGTGGCCGCTTCCGCGAAGTTGCCCAGGCGCTTCAGGGTGTCGGCGACTTCGATATATCCGGTATCGCTGGGATTCTGCTCAAGAGCCAGCCGCTGAAGCCGCAAGAGCTTTTCAAGCCGGCGCTGTTTGTTATTGGATGAGCGCCCGGGGTAGTTGGCCACCAGCGACAACACCTGGAAGGCCGTTTTCGGCAGGGTCGAGTTTTTCAACAAGCTCTGACGCAGCCCCTCGTCGAGCATGCCCTCGGCGATCTCGTCGTCCAGGGCCGCGGCGACGAGCTGCGGTTTGACCGCGTCCTGGCTTTCGGTGCGCACCCAGGCCTCGCTGATCACCCTGAGCAGATCGGCGGCCTTCTTCCGCTTCAAGAGCGACGCGGCCAGCGCCGATACGTCTGCGGCGTCGGCTGCGATGAAAGCAGGTCTTTGTACAGAAGCTCGGCCTTCTCGACGTCGCCCGTTTCGCGGTAGCGATCGGCCAGGAAATATTGCAGCGGCACGTTTTTCGAGTCGCGCTTCGCGGCCGTTTCGAGGCGCGGCGTGTATTCCTTCTCGCGGTTCAACGCCTTCAAGACCCGGCCGAGAAGCTCGTAATAGTCGATAAACGGCGTTTGCCGCTCGATGTGCCGCTCGACCAGGGCCAGCGCCTGTGCCCCCTTATTGATCCGGACCAGGGTATCGGCCAAAAGCAGGGCGATCTGCGAATTGTCCTCGTCATAAACGAGCCCGCGCTCGAGCGCGCGGACCGCCAGGTCATATTTCTTGGCGGCGAGGAAAACCAGGCTGAATTCGAGATAGGCGACCGACGGATCATCACGGAGCACGCGAGAGAGGTCGGCCTGCGAGAAGCGATTGGCCGACTTGTCATCGAGCGCCTCGAGCACCTTGGCGTAGGCTTCGGCGGCCTTATCTGTTTGATGCAACCGGCCGGCATAAAGCTTGCCCAGCTCGAATTCCGCGAGCAGACGGGCCGGGGCATGGGCCTCGAGCCTGGGGTTGGCCAGGACCTCGTTCAAGAGCTCCTCGGCACCAGGGGGATCGTTCTTCTTGTAATAGTCGACTAACTGCGTGAGCGTATTGCTATCGCCCGGCTCGATATTGAGAATCCGCTTGCCGTATTGCAGAGCCAGCTCGGGACGCCCGAGCGCACCCACATAGAGCCGGCAGAGCCGCCTGACGACGGCGATCGAATCGGGGTCGAGCTTGAGCGCCTCTTGCAGCAATGTCACCGCGTCTGACCAGGCGTGCTGATCTTCCAGCGCGCGAGCGGCGCTATAGAGACGAACGGCTTCGGTACGCCGGCGATCATCCACGGTGGAGGGACGCAGCGGCACGAAAGGCAGTGCCCGGTCGTCGCCGGGCTGGGCGTAGTCGCCAGGCGTGTCGCTGGGCGCGGTTGCGGCCGGTTTGGTTGGAGTTGACGCTGAAGGCGCGTTGCTGCTTCGTGTCGGCGCGGCTGCGTTATTATTCACAGCGGCCGGCGGCTTGTCCGCGTGTTCGCCCGCAACGACCGCGGGCTTCGCCGGCTCGTCACCGTCGCGGGCAGTGGCACCGGCACCGCTCGACGTCTGCGGAACCAAGCTCAACCCGACACCGAGCGCCAGGGAGCTCAGGGTCACTCGAACCATTCGAATCGACCCCAGCATGGACGTCTCTCCTGTTCAAGATCCGAGTCGCCACGCCGAGCGACGTTCATGACCTCGTCGCGGGAATACCGAAGAAGTGTCGGCACCTGAGGTCATCGCTGGCGGGTCGACATTCCATCGTCTGAAAAATGAGGACCGGGCTCTACCCTACGTCAAGAACGTGCATCGTAACACGGCCCGGCCAGGGCTGCCAAGCCCTGCATGGGCATGGCATCGGCCATACGGAAAGCCGGGCAGCGGGCGTATATCGATTTCGGAAACGGAGTTCGGGCGCAAGCCAGGCTCGGCGATGGTTCAGGCGAGAAGCGCGTGGGAACGGCGCACGCCGGGTCATCAGGGAGCGGCGTCTGAACAGTTTGTTCCCGAAGCGCCGCGAGGTAGAATCATAAGTAGCGAAAGTTCCCTTTTTCACAAGAGAAGACAGGGGGCTGACGCCGCCCGCTCGCCCGGATCCGGACTTCCGGAACCGACTCAGAGAGGGAATGCTCGTGAGTTTTCCATTGAAGATTCCGAAGACATCGGGCTGTTTGGTATTCGGTGTGATCGGAGAGTCTGTTCCGTACAAGCGAGCGGGGGGCGTCAGCCCCCCTCAAAGTCAACAAAAATGCCTCTTGAGCATGCGGATATTTTGATTGACCAGGGTCTTGTTTAGGGCGTGTTGAGAACGGAGAACGGGAAAGGGTTATTCAACTTAAACGAAAACTAGAATGACCCGGTTTCCTGCGGTTTCCTGATAAGCGACCCAACCCAATCGCCAGCGTGGTCGACTCTTCCAAGTCGATTAAACTCCGCGAAGAATAATCGTTGAGGAACGTCCATCACGGCGTTGGTGCATCCCGGACCGTCGATCTTGGGGAACCCGTCGCATGGAACTCCTTCGTCATCGTGACAAACCTACGCAGCCCGGTAAGTGGGGAGGCTATGAATATGCCCGATCCGTTTCAACAGAGAACGATCGAAGGCGTCTGCCCGAATTGCGGCCCGACCCAGATCGATGTTGTCCTCCAAGGCTCGTCGTATTTTAGCGGCATTTCGACGCCGAACTGGTCGTGCATGGTTTGGGTCGGATGGTGCCGCAAGTGTCGTTCATGCGTTGAAGCTGATTTTGATGACGGCGCAGATATCGAAACGCTGGAATGGGAGGCCGTGGACGAAGAAAAGAGCGAATTCCTCTTCGGTGATTGTTCGCCGATAAGAACAGACCCACGAACGGACCCGTCGTGACACTTCGAGTTGGACGACTGACACAGAACGAGCGGCGTGGATGCTGTTTTCTTCGCACAAATCAAAAATGGTCGGGCTGGATTGCTTTATACGATTCTCCCGTTCTCGAACCCGCCCGTTTAATGACGTGGTACGTGCCGTGCCTGAAAGGGAACGAGCCCCCGGCGACTGTGCCACCGGGGGCTCATGACATCACTCGATGACTGCGGTCACGACACCCGAGCCGACCGTCTTGCCACCTTCGCGGATCGCAAACCGGCTCCCTGCCTCCAGGGCGATTGGCTTATCCAGGCTCACGTGCAACGACGTATGATCACCGGGCACCACCATCTCGACTCCCTCGGGCAGCGTCGAGCTCGCCAGTCACGCTTGTCGTGCGGAAGAAGAACTGCGGCTTGTAGCCACTGAAGAAAGGCGTGTGCCGCCCACCTTCATCCTTGCTCAGCACGTAGACCTCGCCACGGAAGTGCGTTCGAGGACGAAGCGATCGAAGTGCCGCCACAACCTGACCACGGCTGATTTGATCGGTCTTGACGCCTCGCAATAGCAATCCGACGTTTTGACCGGCAACCGCCCGCTCCAGTTGTCGGTTGAACTGTTCGACGCTCGTCACGACCGTTTCCTGCGTCCCGCCCAGGCCGAGGATCTCAACCTTCGTGCCGGGTGCGATGACCCCCTGTTCGACTTTACCGGTCGCCACCGTCCCTCGCCCTTCGATGGTGTGAACGCCCTCGATCGGCATGAGAAACGGTCGGTCAACCGCCCGCTTTGGCTCCGGGACGTACCCATCCAGAGCGTCGAGCAACTCCGTGATGCACCGGCTCGCCCGGGAGTCGCCAGGACGCTCGAGCGCGGCCCGGGCGTTGCCCCGAACGAATGGTGTGCCCTCACCGTCGAAGCCGTACTTCGCCAGCAGATCACGAGCTTCCATTTCCACAAGCTCGATCAACTCGGGATCATCCACGAGATCGACCTTGTTGACGAAGACGACGAGATGGGGGACGCCGACCTGGCGGGCCAGGAGAATGTGCTCCCTGGTCTGCGGCATCGGACCATCAGCCGCCGAGATCAGCAGCACGGCCCCGTCCATCTGCGCCGCGCCTGTGATCATGTTCTTGACATAATCAGCATGGCCCGGGCAGTCGATGTGAGCGTAATGCCGCTGCTCGGTCTCGTATTCGACGTGGCTCGTGATGATGGTGACAGTCTTGGTGGCATCACGGACGTTACCCCCCTTGCTGATGTCCTGGTAGGACTTTGGGCGGGCGAGACCTCTGGTCGCCTGAACCGCCAGGATGGCGGCGGTCAGAGTGGTTTTGCCGTGGTCAATGTGACCGATCGTTCCGACGTTGATGTGAACCTTCTCCACAGGAATTGCTCCCGGTCGCCTCGCTCGGGCGACCGTTCGGGTGACGGCCCCTTCATCCCAATCGTGAGCGATCTTTTTACCACGCCGAGTGGAACCAGGAATTCGGGGGCCACAAGACCCAGCGCGCCATCAAGCCCACGGCGGCAACCGATTCACACGGTGACCGCCCGCGGGATCGGATGATGACCTGGGCTGCGTTCGTCGTTCAGACTTTGAGCCATCCGCTCACCCTCACGATGAGCATGACCCACCGCGGCCGTAGGGCTGGCCCTGACGAACTCCAGGATAGACATCCCGCTGCGCCTTGGGGTTCACGAACGAACCTGACGAGCCCGAACGGTGTCCGGGGGGTCAACGGCTGGTGTCTCCAAGTTTGCGAAGCCACGAGACCGAACGTGACGGACGCCTATATCGAATCATTCGTGCAGGCTTTTGAAGCTGGGTCGTTATCGAGGTCGGAATGGACGCACCCCAGGCACCTCGTCATGGCGCTCTGGTATCTGCGGCGCCACAACCGGGACGAGGCAATCAAGCTGATCCGGGACGGTATTCAGCGTAATAATGAGTGCCAGGGAAATTTCAACGGTTACCATGAGACGATCACTCTGGCGTGGGTCGCCGTGATCGAGGGGTTCCTGGGCGTGAGAGACGCCGATGTGCGTGTGTCGGTACTGGCCGGTGAGTTGCTAGAGCAATGCGGCGACAAGAATTACTTGTTGCGTTTCTATTCCAGGGAGCGGCTCTTCTGCGATGAGGCAAGAGCTTGCTGGGTCTCGCCCGATCGGTGTGAGATCCGCTGAACTTACGGTTGGTACGGAATTCGCCTGGCTCGCATGACCGCCACGCAGAACACGCCCCCGAGCGTTCCCAGGCCGGCTGAAGCCGCCTTGATGCCGGAGTTGTCGATCGCTTTGGCATCCTTCTCGGAAGTCAGGTGAGTGGAGCAGCGGCACGATCCCGATTTTCTTGGCAACGACGTCTCCTATCCGGACGATCCTGGCAGTCGCCACCGCCTCTTCAGCATTCGCACGAGTCTCCAGCAGAAATCCGGGCAACTCGTGAGGTGCGAGGGCCCGGTCTTCGCTTCCCTGCTTGACCAGTTGAGGCTAGCAAGACGCGGGAAATGAAAGGTCGCACGCGAAGGCTCTTTTCATTCAGCCTGTCGGCAAGGACAGGCGATTCTCAGGCATTCATACCGACGCTGGCGTACCTCGTCGTCCCGCTCAATCCCGGTCTTGCCGCCGGAGTCGTTCCGACGAAATTTAACTCTTCCTCGCCTTTCCCGGCGTCAACGGAACCCGCTCAACATTGACGATGAGTGCCCAAAAGCGGGAAAATTTCGAATAGCTAGCGGTAACGCTTCTTGGCGTCCATTCATGGAGCCGATCAATGAAACCCATCAAGTGGGATATCCGGCGTGAGGGACGCCAGTGGTCGAACGAGGAATTCGATCAACGCCTTGACCAATCATTCGAGAAGATCGAATTCGTCGGCGGTATCTTTGCCAGCGAGCGGTGTGGTGCCGAACTCGATGCCAATCGGGCACCCGAGGAGCGATCCGCCTGACATTGCGAACAATTTGACCCTCGTCACGGGATTCTTCAACGATGCTGCTATTTCACCACCGTTTTACCGTGCGACGAATGATGATGGTTGTCGTCATCCTGGCGCTGGCCTTGGATTTAATCAGGTGGTTCGTCACCGATTTCATTCAACCCCGAAGGTATAGATACGTCGGAAACAGACTCATATCCAGTCGCAGACTGACATCCAAGGATTTCAAGACGTCGGGATATCCCAAGCCTTGGTATCTCATCGAGCCCCACCCACCAGAGCGAAGATAGAAGGGCGGACCGTACCCCTGGTATCGTGTTCTGAACATCTTGACGGTGTGGTCACTTTTACCCCAGATTTCGGAAGGGGAGTCGATGGGGAGTCGAGCGGTCTTCGTCTGCCACGAGAACGGCGAGGAGTACAGCCCTGGTATTTACGTCCACTGGGGCGGTGATGAGGCTCTCGACCTGCTCGTTCAAGCGGCTCCCCGGATGTGCATGTACGATGCGAGCGCAGCAGCCGCCCGGTTATGCGGATTCCTGCACGAGCAGTTATCCGGGGCTCACGGCATCGCCCTCTGGCCACCGCCGCAACCCGCTGCTGATGGTGCAATCGACTGGGAACAATATGGCCCCGGCGACGGTGGCGTGATCGTCATCGACGTGCTGGATGCCAGGGCCGAATGCTTCGCCGGGTCGTTAGCAGGGCGGGTCGTTCAGAACCTTCCCTTCGATCAAAGTTGCTTGTAGGTAACGTGTCCGGTGGTCTGCACACGTTGATATTGTGGTCAATTTCACCCTGAAACCTGGAGTTTGCGCGATGCGGCTGCCCCGCCCCCGGTTCACTGTGCGACGGCTGATGGTCGCCGTGGCGATCATGGGCATCGTGCTCGGAGTCACGATTGAGCGACGTAACCGGTTCAGGAAGATTGCCGCCCAGCATCAGGCCGAGTTTGAGAACCTCGTCAACCGGTCACCCTACGTTACTTTCGGTAACCTCGGCGAAGCGATCAATCGGCGTCTTGAATGGCACTACACGATGAGGCTCAAGTACGAGAACGCCGCCCACCACCCCTGGCTCCCCGTCTCCCCAGATTCATCGAATCCGGAATGAATTTGAATTGCAGGCATACAGGCCATTTTTGGCTGTGCGAACGTGTTGACACTGTGGTCAATTTTACCGGATGAGGCAGGCGGACGACACGGCGATCGAACACGTCAGAGACATCTGGCTTTTTCCGCTACTTGAGCGGCCTTATCACGATGAAGATGCGGACCGGCTCGCCAGTGACAAGCGGATTCCGCGGCGAACTCGGCATAAGCGTTCTAAATAGCTCGACAGTAGAAACGCCGAAAAGGGGGATCATTCCGACTTGAACGAAAACGAGGACGACGCCTCTTCCGTCGCCGCTCGTAAATCGTTTAAATCGCTAACATACGCTAAATTGTTAAGCTGTGCCGGTTATTCAGGCGCCTAACCGGAACATGATGATACTTCGAGAGTTGCGGCACATGGTATGGTCATGCGGATTACTCAGGCGCCTAACCGGAACATGATGATGCTTCGAGAGTTACGGCAAAAGGTCTGGTCATGCGGATTACTCACGCGCCTAACCGGAACATGATGGTGCTTCGAGAGTTACGGCAAAAGGTCTGGTCATGCGGATTACTCAGGCGCTTAAGTGAAAGTCAATGATCCGCATCAAGTTAGAGCGATATTTTGAACTTCCGATTGTTCAGGCGCCTAAGCGGAACTCAAAGCGGCATAAAGAGATGGGGATAATTTCTGTCTTCGCGAGGCATTTTTGGGCGCGGGCGGGTGGTGCGCCATGCGCCACGCCACGTCGCGGCGCTTTGACGAGCGCGTGTTTCTGTGATGGAGCAGTCATACCGGTGAAGAGATGTCGCTCAGGAAATACACGGTGAGCCGATCTGGCGGTCAGCCGATTCGCGTGTGAGAGTGAGCAAATAGGTGCCGCGGCTCGTCAGGGGGATCCGCGTCCTGCCTGTCCACGGTTTGGAGCTATGCCTTTGCCTTGTCCGCGCTATGCCTGTCGATGATTTTCGCCGTTGAATCCGATAGAATCAGCCAGATAGAATCAGTTGTTTCTCCAGGCAATTGTGACTACCACCGGCTTTCCGAAGGAACCGACTGCCAACGTGAGCGAGCCGAATCCCGACGATGTGACGCACGATTACCTTGGGAATCACATCCTGACAGTCGAAGGTACGCTCGCTGCATGCCCGTGGCGGATCGGGCGTTACCGGATCGAAAAGTTGCTCGGCAAAGGGGGCTTCGGCCTCGTCTATCTGGCGCAGGATGAGCAACTGAACCGGCCTGTCGCCGTCAAGGTGCCGCACGCCAGGCTGATCTCGAAGCCCGAAGATGCCGAGGCGTATCTCGCCGAAGCCCGCACCGTCGCCAATCTCGATCATCCCAACATCGTTCCGGTGCATGATGCCGGGAGCACGGATGACTGCCCCTGTTACGTGGTGTCGAAATACATCGAGGGGACCGATCTCGCCACGAAGATCAAGCAGTACCGGTTCAAGTACAGGGAATCCGTCGAGCTGGTCGCCACTGTCGCCGACGCGCTGCACTATGCCCACAAACAGGGGCTCGTTCATCGTGATGTGAAGTCGGCCAACATCTTGATCGGCAACGACGGCAAGCCGTACATCGTCGATTTCGGACTGGCCCTGAGAGAAGAAAATATCGGCAAGGGACCGAATTATACGGGCACGCCCGCCTACATGTCGCCCGAACAGGCCCGCGGCGAAGGGCACCGGGTCGACGGCCGTAGCGACATCTTCAGCCTGGGCATCGTGCTCTACGAGCTGCTCACCGGTCGCCTGCCGTTTCGGGGCGAGACGCTGGCCGACCTCATGGAGCAGGTGACGACCTACGAGCCTCGTCCACTTCTGCAATATGACGAAAAGCTGCCCAAGGAACTGCAACGGATTTGCTTCAAGGCACTGTCCAAACGCGCTTCGGAACGCTACTCATCGGCCCATGAAATGGCCGAAGACCTGAGGCACTTGATGGCCGAGGATACGGTCATCCAGAGCGGCACGCCGGGGGGTACGTTCGCCCCGGAGTCTCGGCGAACAAGGCGTCACCGTCGGCCGCGACTTCGGCCGGTTCCGGCACGCCGGTCGTCGGCTTCCATGGGTGCGAGCTCCTCGGACGACCGGCTCGTCAAGATCGTGCCGAAAGGCCTGCGGTCGTTTGACGCTCATGACTCCGACTTCTTTCTCGAGCTGTTGCCCGGCCCCCGTGATCGAGAGGGACTGCCCAAGGGGCTGAGGTTCTGGAAGACGCGCATCGAGGAAACCGATCCCGACCATACGTTCGTGGTCGGCTTGATTTATGGGCCGTCTGGCTGCGGCAAGTCGTCGCTCGTCAAGGCGGGGTTGTTGCCTCGACTTTCCGCGAACGTGATCGTCGTTTACGTCGAGGCCACACCAGACGATACCGAGCCTCGTCTCCTGCATGGCTTGCGAAAGCGGTGTCCGGCCCTCGATCGCGACCTCAGCCTCAAGGAGACACTGGCGGCGCTGCGGCGAGGGCAGGGCATTCCGACCGACAAGAAAGTGCTGATCGTGCTCGACCAGTTCGAGCAATGGCTGCATGCCAGAAAGGAAGTCGAAAACACCGACCTCGTACAAGCCCTGCGGCAGTGCGACGGGGGCCGGGTGCAGTGCGTCGTGATGGTGCGCGATGATTTCTGGATGGCGGTGACTCGATTCCTGCGGGAGCCTGGAAGTCAAATTAGTCGAAGATCACAACCTGGCCGCCGTCGACCTGTTTCCAGAGCGTCACGCCGAGAAGGTGCTGGCGGCATTCGGACGAGCCTTCGGAGTGTTGCCCGTCCAGATCAGCGAGGCCACGAACGAGCAAAAAGGCTTCCTCAAACAATCGGTCGCCGGCCTCGCCGACGAAGGCAAGGTCATCTGCGTTCGTCTGGCGCTGTATGCCGAGATGATGAAGGGCAAACCGTGGACACCGGGCACGCTCAAGGAAGTCGGTGGAACCAAAGGGGTGGGGGTGACGTTTCTCGAAGAGACGTTCAGCTCGTACACGGCGTCACCCGAGCATCGTTATCACCAGAAAGCGGCCCGCGCTGTTCTCAAAGACTTGCTCCCCGATTCCGGCACGGACATCAAGGGGCACATGCGGTCCTACGCGGAGCTGCTCGACGCGTCGGGTTATGGTGGACGCCTCGGCGATTTCGACGATTTGATCCGCATTCTCGACAGCGAGATCCGCCTGATCACGCCGACCGACCCGGAAGGAAAAGAGGCCGATGGCGACGCCGTTCCGCAGACGCAGCCAGGACAGAAATACTACCAGCTCACGCACGACTATCTGGTTCCCTCGCTGCGCGAATGGCTAACGCGCAAGCAGAAGGAAACTCGCCGGGGCCGGGCCGAGCTGACACTGGCGGAACGGTCTAGCTTGTGGAACGCCAAGCCAGAAAACCGCCATCTACCGGCCCTCTGGGAATGGCTGGGTATCCGCACGCTGACAGACCCAAAAAAGTGGACAGTCGCGCAGCGGCTGATGATGTCGAGGGCGACCCGGTTGCACGGCCTTCGGTGCGCGCTCGCCGTGGCTGGTCTCGCCGCGTTGATTTCCGCCGGAGTCGTGGTTCGCACCCAGGTTGCCAGGGTGCAAGAGGCGACCCGCATCGAGGGGCTGGTCGGTCGCCTGGTGAGTGCCGAACCGAATCAGTTGCCAGTCATTATCAAGGAACTCGATGCGAATTCCGGGGTCGCCGCGACCTATCTGGCTCCGCTCTTGGCCGCCAATGCTAGAACGGTCGACGATGAGCGTGCGCAGCTCCATGCTCGGCTGGCGCTGGTTTCCCGCGACCGGGCGCTGGTCGAGCCCCTGGTGGAAGAGCTGCTCACCAACAAGGTCGTCTACGTCGGCCCGATTCGCACGCAACTACGTCCGTACGCGGGTGAGCTCACGGCACGACTTCAGGCCATATTGCGAGACGGCAACGCCGAGGCCGATCGCCGATTTCGTGCCGCGGTGGCGCTCGCGGGTTTCGTTCCCGAATCCAGGGCTGCCTCGTGGACCGAGCAAGACCTGACGTTCGTGGCCGAGCAACTGGTCTCGTCCAATGCCGAGTCCCAGCCGCTACTGCGCGACGCGCTGCGGCCGGTTCGTGCGCGACTGCTGGGACATCTGGAGCGAATCTTCGCCGATACCAGGGCGTCAGTCGCTCAGCGGTTGGGCGCCGCCAACGCGTTCGCTGATTACGCCGCCAGTGATATTCCGAAGTTGTCTCAGCTACTGGCCGTCGCCACGCCGGAACAGTACGCGGTGCTTTACCCGATCGTGGCCGCCAGCCCGGCGCCCGCCACGATCGAGGCTCTGGCCAGGATCGCCGCCACGCCGCCACCCCTGGAACGGGGATCCGTCGAGCGCATACCGTTTGGTCAGCGCCGCGCGAACGCCGCGGTCACCTTGCTACGGCTGGGCGAGCCCGAGAAAGCGATGCCGGTTTTCGAGATGACCGACGATCCCGAGGCGCTCACGCAATTCATCTTTCGCTGCCGCCCGCGCGGGGTCGGGGTGGTTGCACTGCTCGACTGCTTGCAACGCGTCAGCGAGGCTCCGAAAGGTCGATATCCAAGAAACTCCCGATACGTCCTGCTGCTATCACTGGGTGAGTTTTCCATCGCGGAGATCCCCGGTTCGCGTCGCGAGGCGCTCCTCAAGCAACTGGCCGACTGGTACCGCGACGATCCGAGTTCAGGAGTACACGGTGCCACGGGTTGGCTGCTGCGACAATGGGGGCGGGCGACGGTGGTTCGCCAGGTGGATCAGACCGTCGTGCCGTATACGCCTGGCCGCGAGTGGTTCACGCTGGCGATCACGGTCACGCCGACAGCACCAGCGAAGCCGAAAGCCGGGGAGGCCAAATCGGGATCACCACCGGCCCTTCCACCGTCGACCAGAACGTTTTATTACACGTTGATCGTGTTTCCCGCGGGCATTTACGAGATCGGATCGGTCAATGACGAACCGAACCGCCAAAAAACCGAAGTCCGGCGGAGCGCCGTGATCAAAAGCCCCTTCGCGCTTCTGGATCGTGAGATCACTCTCGGGGAACTGATCGCCTTTTCGCCACGGTACGCGGAATTCATGCGGCAATTCGATGCGAAACCCGCGGACGCCGGCTTCTATGCGGACTGGTACGACGCGGCCGCCTTTTGCCGGTGGCTGGGCCAGCAGTCGGGGTTGCCGGAAGGAGACCAGTGGTATCCGGCCGCGGAGACACCGGAGAAAGCAACGGATCCACGTGACCCGGATCCGGCAGCAACGAACGGGGCGCCGGGGAACTGGCCAGCGGGGCTGGCTCGACGGGGACTTCGATTGCCGACGGAATTGGAGTGGGAAGTGGCCAGCCGTGCCGCAGCGCGGACGGCGTACGGCTTTGGCGGCGAGGCGAGCTTGCTGAGTCGATTCGGCTGGTTTGCCGAGAACAGTGAAAAGCACGTCCATCCGCCAAAGGAATTACGTCCCAGCATTCGAGGCTTGTTTGATCTGCACGGAAATGTCTTTGAGTGGACTCACGATGGGGCCGGTGCCTCCGGCGAAACGACCGCCGCGGATTCGCCCGCTGCCAAGGAGGGCTTGTCCCGTGTGCGTCGTGGCGGCAGCTGGTACTTCGACGCGGCGAATTGCCGATCGGCGTACCGCTACACGAACGACCCGGCGTACCGCGCGAACAACATCGGCTTCCGCCTGGCCCTGAGTCTGCCCGAAGTCACGCCCGAGCCGGCTACGGTGAACGGAGCAAGGCCCTCGGGCCGAGGCGTGGAAGAAGCGCCGCGGAGCGGCGGCCCGAGAATCCGTAGCCAGCCAGATGGCGGTGCGACTTCTCGCAGTGTAACGAATCGAAACAGAGGGCGCGCAAGGCGTGTCCAGTGGCTTGCGCGATGCTTATTTTGAGCCCCGGTGCTTATCGCGTGACGGCTTCGGTGCGGGAGGAGGAGGCGGCGCGACATCCTTGGGTGCCTTTGCCGGCCGCTTTGCCGCCTTTGGCCCGTTACTGCTCGCGTCGCTCACTTCGGCCTTCTCGGCCTTGGCTGGCTTGGCCGCGGCCTTGGCCGCGCGGGGGGCGGTTGTTTTGGCCGTCGCCGTCGCTGTGGCGGTCGCTGTCGCGGCATGCGCCGGAGCGTGTGCGCCGGCTTTGTGCGTCAGAGCATATGTGCAAATTTTGCGAAGCTCGCAACGCGGGCATTCCGGAACGCCTTCATGGCAGACGTCATTGGCGACATCCTCGAGGAGATCGAGAAATTCGACCCCGCGATTCTTGGGAACCGCCCGTTCGAGGACCGCGCGCAGGGCGGGAACTTCAGACTCGGAGACTCCCACGCGCTCGAGCACGCGGTGCGCTGATTTATCGATCGGGATCGCGTGACCGCCAAGGGCCTGTTGAATCACGGTCGCGGTGACGTAATCGGAAGCAAAGGCATCGTAGGTCTGCAAGACCTTGAGCGCTTCCTTGAGGGGCTTCTTGGCGAGGGCGTCGAGAGTGAAGCCATACGTCCGGTTGAAGAGCTGACGGAGGAACCGGCGGATGCGCTGGCGCGGTCGTCGGGGTCGGGAATTCCCGCCAGCGTTTCCTGGATCTCTTCGAGACTGCTGACGCGAAACTCGTTCCAGTCGAAAAACTCGTCCTGAAAACGCGAAAGTGCCTGATTTGCCTGTTCGCGAGTCGTATCTTCGTGGCAAATTCCGTATACGACGGCCTTCAATACCGAGAGACGCGCAGGGTTCGGGTCGGTCTTGGGCTTATATCGCTTTTTGAGGAGCGCATGAATGTTCGTGAGAAGCTGGGTCTTACTTTGTGTCGCCATATTGTGATGAGGCCTTAAGCTGGATGGGCCCGATTATCAGAGATTATTGAGGCTCGGGCGCTGACCCGGCCGACGATGATTCAGTTTCAAACCGACAAACAAACAAACGGCGGTCTGGATGGCTTGTCGACCACAAGGGTCGTGTCGTCCATCGCCGCCGCCGCCGAGCGTTCTCATAGCGGATCTTCAACAGGCTGGCCACGCGGAGAGCCTCCCTCACCCGATGAGGTCAGCGTCGCGGGCGTGTCCTGTTCTTCGTTGTCGGCGGGTTCCGACCGGCGGTCGGAGGCCACCGCATCTTCGATCAGCCGGACAAGCTCGACCGATTTCTTGACGCCGTCGTCATGCTTGAAGCTCAAAACCGGCGTGAACCGGGTTTGCAGGCGCGCCGCCACGCGCGCTTGAATGAAGCCGGTGGCATGCACGAGCCCCCGGAATGTCTGCTTGCGCTGGGCCTCATTCCCCATGATCGAAACATAGATCGTCGCGCTGCGCAGATCGCTCGAAACCTCGACGCGCAGCACCGTCACCGCCCGGACGCGCGGGTCGGCGACCTCGAACAAGATCGCCGTCGCCACGACCTCGCGGATCGCTTCGGCCATCCGTAGGCTTCGGTGTGTCGGCATGACTGCTTTCGACCTCTGGAATTCAAGGCGCGGCGCAAGGCCAGCAACTGGTATCGATTGACTGAGGTTAATTCGCCAGCGATCCAGGGAACGACATCCGCATCCGCGGCACTCTTCGTTTCAGCCGGAAATCAGCCCGCGAACGGCGGTTTCCAGACCGAAAGGTTGACCGCGGCCATCGTTGATTCATCCCCTGATCGCTAGCCACGCTTTCATCATCATAACGTACGGCGAATGATATCAACCCGATACGCTTCGATCACGTCGTCGGGCTTGACATCATCAAAGTTGCCAATCTTGATGCCGCATTCGAAGTTCTGCGGAACTTCCTTGACGTCGTCCTTGAAGCGTTTGAGAGCCTCGAGAGATCCCTTGTAGATCTCGCGTCCCTCGCGAATCAAGCGAACCTTGGCCGAGCGCTCGATGGTTCCCTGGGTGACGAAACAGCCGGCGACGGCTCCAACCTTCGAGATCTTGAAGACCTGCCGCACGACGGCCCGGCCCAGGTGAACTTCCTTGACCTCGGGGACGAGCATGCCCTCGACGGCCTTCTTGATGTCGTCGGTCACCTGGTAGATGATGTCGTAGCGGCGGATCTCGATCTTCTTGTCGTCGGCGAGCGTGATCGCCCGATCTTCGGGGGCGACACGGAAGCCGATCACGATCGCTTGCGACGCGTCGGCCAGGACAATATCGCTCTCGCTGATGCCGCCGACGCCTTTCAAGAGCACGCGGATCGGCACTTCGTCGTTTTCGAGCTTCTCGAGCTCCTTGGTCAGGGCTTCGATCGAGCCCTGAACGTCGGCCTTCAAGATCAAGTTGAGGCTCTTGAGCTTCTGCTCGGCCATCTTGCTGTAGAGATTTTCGAGCGTGACAGCCTGGCGATCGGCGTGCGCAAGGTCGCGGGCGCGAACCCGGCGGGCCTCGGCAACGTCGCGAGCGCGGGAGATATCGTCGATCACGCCGAAGTTCTCGCCCGCGCCAGGGACGACGTCGAGCCCGGAGATCTCGACGGGCGTCGATGGCCCGGCCGATTCGATCGACCGGCCCTTATCGTTGAAGAGAGCCCGCACGCGGCCGAAGCCGTCGCCGCAGACGATGACATCGCCCACCCGGAGGGTACCATCCTGCACCAGGACCGACGCGACGACGCCACGCCCCTCGGAGAGCGACGCCTCGAGACACGTACCGGTCGCCGGGCGGCTCGGGTCGGCCTTGAGCTCGTGAAGCTCGGCAATCGTCTCGAGCGTCGCCAGAAGCTCGGGTATGCCCAGCCCCGTCGACGCCGAGGTCTTGACGATTTCGGTGTCGCCGCCCCACTCGACCGGGTTCAAACCCTGCGTCGAGAGCTCGCCGTAGATCTTGTTGATATTGGACGCGTTATCGACGTTGGGCAGGTCGATCTTGTTGAGCGCCACCACGATCGGCACCTCGGCCGCCTTGGCGTGCGCGATGGCCTCGACGGTTTGGGGCATGACACCGTCATCGGCCGCGACGACCAGAACGACGATATCCGTCACGTTGGCACCACGGGCACGCATCGACGTGAATGCCTCGTGGCCGGGCGTATCGACAAATGTGATCGGCCGGCCATCCGACTCGATCTGGTAAGCACCGATGTGCTGGGTGATGCCGCCGCTCTCGGAATCGACCACGTTCGACTTGCGGATGCGATCGAGGAGCGAGGTCTTGCCGTGGTCGACATGCCCCAGGATCGTGATCACGGGGGGCCGTGGCACCAGGTTTTCCGACGATCCCGACGACGTGAATGAATCGAGCAAATCATCCTCGGCCGTGCGCTGACGGACAACCTCGAGCTCGATGCCAAAATCGAGCGCGAGCATGGTGGCCACTTCGTCGTCGAGCGTCGCGTTGATCGTGGCGAGCTGATTCATGGCCATCAGCTTGCGGATCAGATCGTTGGCCTTGACGCCGATCGCCAGCGAGAGCGAGCGAATGGTCACGGGCGGTTCGATCTCGGCGTGCGACCTTGCGGGTCGCGACGGCCGCCACGCGCTGATTGCCGCGCGACTTTTCGTGTTGACGATCGTGTGCGGCGCGGATCATCGTCGTCGGCCAGCAGGGCCGCGGCGGGAACCGGCGAGGTGACGCGGCGATCGACGGCTCGCTCGCTCCGGCGGCCCGGCGGCCGGCGCGATCGGCGGCCGATCCCAACCGACCGGTCTTGCCCTTCTTGTCATCTTCTTCGTCGGTCGGCGGGGCGACCGCGGGCGCTGGCGGCATGCCAGGACCGGGGGCCGGCCGGCGTGGTGGCGCCGGGCACCTGCCGGTGGCCCGCCGCGCGGCGGTCCCATCGGCGGCGCCGCCGCGCTGGGGCATCCCGGGACGAGACCCGCCCCCGGCGGCGCCGGGGCCGCCGGGCGACTGGAAGTTGTTGAGCTGGCCCGACTTCATCCAGGCCAGCATTTCGTCCTTGGTCATCGATTTTTCGGGACGCTGGGTCTTGGCCACGGGCGCCGGCGGCGCCGAACGGGGCGGACCTCCCATGCGGGGCGGCTGCGACGCGGCGGCCGCGACATTGGGCAGCGGCCGGCTCGGGCCGCGCGACTGCTCGCGGCGCGGACCCTCGTCGCCAAGGTCGTTACCGGGGCGGCGCGGCGGTGCCGCCGAGCCGGGCGCCGACGGGCCAAGCCGCGGCGGAGTCATCGGGCGGGTTCCCGACGACGAGATGTAATCGTCTCGTTTCAAAGGCTGCAAGGACGACCCCGATGAACTCGCTTGAGAAGACGGATAATTGCCCCGCGGTTCGTTTCGAGAACCGATGTCAGGACCCGGACCACCACCCGGCCGCGGGTTGGTGCCGCGATGCGGCGTATGGGCCGAGAGCGGGCCGGCCGTCGGCCGCGAGCCGGAAAATCCGCCGGGTCGAGCCAGCGGCGCCTGCCCCGCGGGGGCAGGTCGACCGCCGCCCGGCGGCGGCGGTGACGACGAAGACGGAGCAGAAGGAGCGGCCGGGGGAGGTGGCGTCGGCCGCGCCGAGCCCGAGGGGGACGATCCCGGAACGAGTCGCTGGGGCGCCACGGGCGGCGATCCCGGCGAGGCGGCGGGGTGGGCATGCGCAGGGGGCGGCGGCGACACGCGGCTCGGCTCTGGCCGCGATGGACCCGTCGCGGCCGGCGAGGGCGCGTCGGTGCCGATCGGCCTGGCGGCCGAGGATGCCTCGTCGGCACTCGCGGCGGCCCGCGGCGCGGCGGCCGGGGCACGCGGCGCAGGGGCCGGGGCGGGCGCGGGCGTCGTCGTTCGAGCCGGCGCGGCAGGTCCTGGGGTCGGGGCTGCTCCTCCTCGTTCCTGTGCCGTCAGCTCCCTGATTCGTTCCACCATCGGGGGGTCAAGACTGGCCAACGCGTTCGCCTTGACGTCAAGACCCCACTTCTGGATGCGCTCGAGCAGCTCTTGACTCTTCAGGCCCAGCTCTTTGGCCAACTCGTGAACGCGCGTCGACAAAGGCAACTCCTCCCAGATTTGATCCGGGTCTACCCAGACCGACCGGGCCTGGGTTGACACTCGATGATTCAAGGGGATCCGTTTTTGTCCGCTCCCGGTCCAATAGGTTTTCCTGTCGATATAGTCTCAAGACCCTTTTTTCCGCGTTTCGGAGAGGGTCAGGCTCATGCGAACCCCGTTGCTCACAGGGCGGCCGCGGCCCGCACGAATTGACGACGAAGACCGGACAATGGGGGCGAACAGGGCCACACAATGGCCAGAAAGCGCTGAGCTTTTGATTCGATCAGGAGACGTCGTCGGCCGCCGGTTCCTCGACGGGCGGCACGCGCCTGCTGGGCGCGAGCCCGTCGGTCTGGTCGCGGCGGGCTGCGCCGTCGGAGTGACGATCGGGTCGTGTGCCGGCTCTGGCGGCACCTCGAGATCGGAGTCCGACTCGCTTTGTTCGACTGCTTCGGTCACGATCCGAATGCTCTCGCCCTGATCATCCTCGCTGGGCGGGAAGGTCACCTCATGGCCGTGAGGCGAGAATGGGGATTTCTCGACCGCAAGGGCCATGTCGTGGATCTCGTCGTCGCTGGCCTCGTCACGCTCCGGATCCAGGCTGTCATCGGGGAGGGAATCGCCCACAACCGCGTCGGCGTGATCGGCGGGCAAGGCCGAACGTGTTTCCGCGGTCATGGCATCGGGGTCGGTCATCATCAGATCGTTGTCATTGTCGTTGTCGAGATATTCGCCTTCGCTTTCGCCGTTGGCTTGTGCGCCGTCAGCCGTATCCTCCTTGTCTGCCTCACTCCCGCCTTCGTTATCGCTGCCACTTTCACTTGCACTCTCAGCTTCATCTTGATCGGGGCGAACCACGGCCGGTGCCGGCTCGCTGGCAAAAGTCCGGGCTCCCTTGCGGCGCGGGAGCTCCTCGGTTTGCGCCTCGGCCAGGACTTCAGCCTTGGCGACGATTTCCATCGCTTGTTCTTCGGTCAAACCCTCGATCGTGTTCACCAGGTCCGAAATTTCCATGACCGAGAGGTCGTCGAAGCTCAAGATGCCCTGTTCGACGAGCCGTTCGGCCAGCTCGGTCTCGACGATCTCGATCTTTTCAAACGCCTTGACCGCCTTCTCGATCACCTCGTCGAGCTCTTCGGCGGTCATGATCTCGATGTCCCAGCCGACGAGCTTCGAGGCCAGCCGTACATTCTGGCCGCGGCGGCCGATCGCCAGCGAAAGCTGATCGTCGCGCACCAGGACGATCGCCCGGCCCAGCAAATGACAGAGCATGACCTCGTCGATCTCGGCTGGCTGCAAGGCATTGGGAATCAAGACCTGGAGCGACTCGTTCCAGCGTACGATATCGATTCGCTCGCCCCCCAGCTCATCGACGATATTCTTGATGCGCGTGCCACGCACGCCCACGCAGGCTCCGACGGCGTCGACCTTGGTGTCGATCGAGGTCACCGCGACCTTCGACCGATAGCCGGCCTCGCGCGCCAGGGCCCGGATGGCGATGATCTGGTCGGCGATTTCGGGGATCTCGAGCTCGAAGAGCCGCCGCACAAAGTCGGAATGCGTTCGGCTCAGAATGATTTTCACCCGCTGGCCGACCTTGCGCACATCGAGAATGATCGCGCGGATCCGCTCGTTGGGGTGATAGCTTTCGCCGGGGATCTGCTCGCTCCGCGGCAAGATTCCGTCGGTCTTGCCAAGATTGACGATGACGGCCCCCCCCTCGAACCGCTGCACGGTCCCGGTGACCAGATCGCCGCGCTGGTCCTCGAATTCGTCGAACAGACTATCCCGCTCGGCCTCGCGGATCTTCTGGATGATCACCTGTTTGGCCGTCTGGGCGGCGATCCGGCCGAGCTCGGCCGGGTCCATCTTGACGCCGTCCTTGGTGGCGTCAATGGCCCCCGAATCCGGATCGATGCGCACCTCGATCTCGGCCGCCTCGGGGTAATGCTTGCGGGCCGCGGTGGTGAGTGCCGATTGGATCCCTTCGAAAAGAATGTCCTTGGAGATATTCTTTTCACGGTGAATGCTATCGACGATACGAACCAGATCGACGCTCATTCATCTCCTCCGAGGCGTGCTCAGTGTGATGGAACGCTGGCTGGCGGAGCGGACGCCACCTCAGCAGGCCGCCGCCGCGCGAACAACGGGCCCTCTCTCAAAGGGGCTCGGAGTTCCAGTCGCGGTGCGCCAAAAATGAGCAACACCTCCTTGGGAGCACTCGATGGCCCAGGACCGCACGGCCCACCAGGCGCAGGGAGCGAACCAAGCCCCTCAAGAGCCGAGCTCGATAATCGCTTTCTCCAGCCCCGGCCCAAGAGGACCAATTTAACACGTGGTTGACACGGCTGTCAAGCGTCCCAAGAATAGAAGGGCAAGGGCCTGCAAGGCATTGCGATCGCCGGCCGTCAGCGTGCGTCCCGCGTTTCATGGGCGAGCGCTCTGTCGTCAAGCAGAGCCGAGCGAAAGGGAGACGACCCACAGCCATGGAATCCGTGCCGCTCGGCCGCCAGCACGTCAGCACGATCATCGAACAGGCGGGGCTGCGTCGCACGCCGCAACGGCTTGCCGTCTACGAGCACCTCAGTCGCTCGGATGCCCATCCCACCGCCGAAGACGTCTATCAGTCCGTGCGTACTCAGCTTCCCAGGATCAGCCTGGCTACCGTTTACAAAGCACTCGAGGCCTTGGTCTCCGTCGGAGTGGCCACCAAGCTGGCGCCCGGCCCTCGCGGCACCCGGTCACGCTATGACGCCCGCCCCGACCGGCATTACCATTTTCGTTGCTTGCGGCACGGGCACCGTGCACGACCTGCCCACACATTTCGACCCTGATCTGCTCGCCAAGCTCGACCCCGACTTGCATGCCGACCTCGACCGTCAGGGATTCGAGGTCACTGGATACCGCCTCGAGCTTGTTGGCTATCAAAAGCGGACCGACGCCCCCGACCACGCCAACAAAAGTGAATCGACGGCCGACGCGTTCGCTGCCGGCACCCCCGACCAACCTGCGACCGAACCCCAGACCGCCGGCCTGGCCCATTCATGAGCGCCCTCGACCCGAGCCGTTCCCCGTCACTCGTCGACACCCACGCGCACCTCGAAGACCGCCGACTCTCCAGCGACCTGCCCGGCGTGCTCGCCCGTGCACGCGAGGCGGGTGTCGTCCAGATCATCGCCATCGGCACAACGGCCGCCACGAGCCAGACCTGCGTCGAGCTGGCCGAGCGCCACAGCGGCCTCTTCGCGGCCGTCGGCATTCACCCCAACGACGCAAGCGACGCCGGCGAATCCGACTGGTCGGCCATCACCGAACTCGTCAAGCGCCCCGGGGTTGTGGCCGTTGGCGAGACCGGTCTCGACCGCTACTGGGACCATACTCCCTTCGCCCAGCAGCAAGAGTGGTTCGATCGCCACCTGAGCCTGGCCTCCCAGCATGACCTCCCGGTCGTTATCCACTGCCGCGACTGCCAAACTGACATCCTCGACCAGCTTCTCGGCCTCAATCGTCCCGTTCGCGGAGTGATGCACTCGTTCACCGGATCCTGGGATCAGGCCGAGGCCTTTCTCAAACTTGGCCTTCATCTCTCGTTCGCGGGTATGCTGACGTTCACCAACAAGACCCTCGATGAATTACGCGACGTCGCGGTGCGCGTGCCAATCGACCGAATCCTCGTGGAAACCGATAGCCCCTACCTCAGCCCCCACCCGTTCCGCGGCAAGACCAACGAGCCGAGTCGCGTCGCTCTCACCGCCGCACGGCTTGCAGAGATCCGGGGACTGCCTTTGCACGAGCTGGCTCACGCCTGCACGACGAACGCTCGACAGCTCTTTGGGCTCCCTGCATCATCGATACTCTCCACCTAAATGCCCGGGAGCCACCAAACCCCCCCAGCCACTGAATTTGGCGCGACCATTACAACCTCGCGCCGGGTTATGGAAAACTGGGTTTTGCAGGCCCATTTCACCTCGACGATGCGTAGTGAGTTACGTGTAATTGGACGACTCAACGAGCCGCGTACGTTTTATCGGACCGGCGCATCATTCGCGTAATCGCACCGGGATTCATGGGCGTCAGTCTGGCATCGACGTGACGAGTGACGCCGCCGAGGGAGATGAACCGAGATGGGGCCGGCCAGCATATTTCGAGAAACGTGGGAAGCGATTCCCGTCCTGATCCTGCTCTTTGTCGGGAGCATGATCGCGCTCAAGAGCGGCTCGCAGGAATCGTCGACGGGCCGGACGCTCCGACAGTTCTTCGCGAACTTCTACCAGATGGCGCTTCGAATCACAGGATACGTCGCTGTTCTTCTGGCCCTTCAATACTGGATCGGCATGCGCCCGCTTCTGGGATGGTGATCGGTCTGGGTACGACTCGACCATACACAGGCTTGTGATCGTGATCGCATGACTAAACGCCGCGGGCGTTCGGATCCCAGAGGATCTTGTGTTGCTGGAGCTGGAGCCGCACAGGCAAGCCCGACTCGAGGATCCACGTTGCCAGCTCGGTCGGGCTGACGCTGCCAAACGCTGTGCTGAATAAAACAGGACAGTGCTTCGCGAGCGAACGCGTCCGAACGATATCTGCGGCCCAATCAAAATCGGTGCGGCTGCAGACGACCACCTTCACTTCGTCGATCGGC
Organism: uncultured Planctomycetota bacterium; assembly: GCA_963818265.1. Lineage (GTDB taxonomy): Bacteria > Planctomycetota > Planctomycetia > Isosphaerales > Isosphaeraceae > CAWFRS01. Next base: position 864,063 of record CAWFRS010000003.1, read on the forward strand.
TTGAGCCGATCCAGGTTCGACCAGACATTCGCGGCCGATTCGCCCGAGCCGGGCGTCTTGATATCGAGGATGACGCGCATGCGCGGATCGACTTCGTCAATGGCGACGGCGCCGCTGGTCTCGAGCAACACGGTCTTACCGGCGTCCGCGAGCCGCGTCATGAGGGGATACACCTCCGCCTGCAGCAACGGTTCGCCTCCCGTGATCTCGACGAGCTCGTCGCCATATTCGAGCGCGCCGGCCACGACACGATCAAGATCGATCACCTTTCCCTCGGTGAAAGCGTGCGGCGTATCGCAATAAACGCACCGCAAGTTGCACGCGGTCAGCCGGATGAAAACGCAAGGGAGACCGGCGAACGTGCTCTCACCCTGGAGGCTGCGATAGATCTCGTGAATCAACAACGACCCGGCCGGCTTCGTCTCGAGCGGCGACAGTCGAGAGCGAGTGCGGTCTGATGGTGCTTGCGCAGGCCCTTCCCGCGCGGCCTCCGACCGACCATTCACGTCTCGACCTTTTGACAATAAACCAGAAGACATCGCCGCCCCGAAGACAAACAGGAAAAGAGAGAAACTTTCGAGCCGCACTCATCCTACGGAGTGACCGTGCGATCGCCCAGACCAAGCCTCGGAGTGCGGCGCGACGCCAGGCGGGCCGACACGTTACCGACCTGATCTCTGTCGCATCAATGCTTGAGCAATCGATTCACGCGATCGGCCTCGGTCTTGATGAAGTCAACCTCGAGGAACGGATCGGCCGAGATGTCGCTCGAAGCGGACGTTTCCCTGCGCATCGATCAAGATCGTGCCGTGTAACGGCTGTTTCTCGAAATCGTCGTAGGCCTGGTACTGCATGAAGACAGCGAGCTTGGGATCCGCCAGGATCGGCATGGGGAACTTGATCCCATCCTTGTTATTCTTGAGCTCGCGGGTCGCGGCCAGGTCGTCGGTCCCGACGGCGACCGTCTCAACGTTGAGCTTTTTGAGCGCGTCGTACTCCTTGCCAAATGTCTCGAGCTGTTGCATGCAGTGGGCGCATTTTCCGCCCAGGAAGAAAAGGACGAGCACATTTTTGCCCTTGTGCGCGGCGAGATTCCAGGACGTGCCCGACGTATCGTTGAGGGCGAAAGCCAGCGCGGGAACCGGCTTCCAGACCAGGGGGCCCAGCGTTTTCACATCGATACGATCGATGGCCGTCTCGTCAGTGCCCGCCGGGTTGACGGGTTGCGCGCCCGTCTCGGCCCACGAACCGGCAGCCTTCCATGACGCCAGTATCCGCTCGAGTCGGCGAAAGACCGGCAGATCATGGTCGGCGGCGCGGGCGAGCGGCTCGAGCGCGCGATAGGCCGCTTGCGCTTCTTTCTGCTTGCCGCAGGCTTGCAGGATCTCGACCTGCGCGGCGAGCACGGCGACCTGGTTGGGATTCTTCTCGACGGCTTGCCGCGCATTGCTCTCGGCAAACCCATAGTTGCGCGCCGCCAGATGGGCTCGCGCCAGGGCCTCGGGCCGCATGGCCGTCGCTTTGGCGAAGTGCTCAAACGCCGGGCCGACATCCCCCTTGGCCAGAAGCTGCAACCCTTCGAGCTCGGCAAGGGCCGACCTGGCACTGGCGCTCGTTTGCTTGCGAAGCAGCTCAATCTGCTCGGCCAGTTTGGCACGATCGTTTTTGGCGGCATACGCCAGTCCCAGCGTGTACGCTTTTTGCTCGCGTTCGAGTGGGATATCCGACCAGTCGAGAGCCCGCGAAACCGTCGCCTCGATCAGGGCGTCCCAGAGCTCGTACCGCGTCAAGATTTCGGCCCAGCGCGCCCGGCCGCTTCGCTGCGCCGAGCCGCCGTCGTTGGGACCGTTCTTGCCGGGATCACGCGGCTGCTCGACGAGATTCCGCGCCACAGCCAGGGCATCGTGCACCCGGCCGATATGGCTGAGGCTCGTGCACAGCCACTGGTTGTTATGAGCATAGTTGTGAATCTCGAAAGGCATCACGCGGTCACGAATCATGTAAGCATGGTCAACACGTGCCGAACCTTCCTGTTGATAGGCGGCATCGGCATAGCGCTTGAGCTCGGTATACGTGTGCCCCGGCATGTGCCAGGCGTGGGCGATGCCGGGGGCCGTTCTGGCGTAAAGGGCGGCCGATTTCTCGGCCCGAATTGCTTTCTGATGGTCCCACAGATGAATACGGTAGTGGTGAGCGCCCGGGTGCATCGACTCGACCTGAAGCACCGTGTCGAGCACGGTATCCACGGCCTGGCGGCTGCCGATCCCGTCCACTTCGTTTTGCCAGGTCACCATCGCCAGCCAGGCGCGGGCATCGATATCGCCGGGAAACTCCTGCACGACCGCCTCGAGCCCGTGCAGCCACCCTTGCCTCTTCACCTTCGCATTGGCCCCGTCCTTGAAGAACGACTCGAGGGCTTCCAGGTAGAGCGTCTCTCTGCGCGACAGCGAAGCCGCGTGCTTGCGAGCTTCTTTCAAAAAACCTTGAGCGCGTTTGGCATTATTGACGTTCGACATTGCCATGCCCCAGTAGGCCATGGCGCAATCGGGGTCGATCATGGCGGCCTGACGAAAGGATCGCTCCGACTCGAAGTAATAGAACGAATGAAGCTGGGCAACCCCTTGATCGAAAAAGGCCTGAACATCGGGCTTCTTGGTCGTGACCGGAAAGTGCACCTTGCCCATGCCCGGCATGAGATAGGCGGCATGTCGCGGTCCGTCGTTGAAGGCCTCGCCGTGCACCGAGTGGCCGGCGGCCGGAACGGCCGGATTGGCCTCTGAAGCCGTCGCGGTCGGCTTGAGCGGCTCGTCGGCACGAGTCAGGTTGACAACACAGCAGAGAAAGCCCACGGCGAATCGTGCCGCGGCCTTGGCCTGAATCGGGGGCATCAACAGAATCTCCAGTCAGCGCGGCTTGTTACGAATCGTCCATCAGGTCGAGGCCGGCGATTCCGGGCTCCGGCGTCGCTCCCGAAACTCGGCGAACAGCGAAACGGTCCGGCGCAGCCGTCCGGCTCCGCCGACCTTTCCCCATAGCTCGCGATCAAGATCCTCGATCGAGCGCGGCTCGACCACACTGATCGGCGGCTCGCGCTCAACGAGGTTCATCGCTCAGATCTCCCACCCCTTGCGGAAGTAGGATTTGAGGTACTGCGAGGCCGACGAGCTCCCGGCGATCTCACCCGTCTCGGGGTTATAGTCGATCGCCTGGCCCGACCGCACGGCGACGTTGCCCAGGAGCATCGATTCGGCCAGCGTCGAGGCGTAATCGAAATTCGAGAGAGCCATGGACGGCTTGGCCGCGCGGATGGCGCGCACCCATTCGAGCTTCTGAGCGTCGTCGTCGCCCCTGGCCCCTTCGATGCGCGGCAGCGTCGGCTCGGGGACCTTGATATCCGAATACTCGCCGACCGGCCAGAGCATCTGCACGGCGCCATAATCGTTGGGCGAGTACATCCGCCACTTCGAGCCAATCAAGAGCGAGCCGCTATCCGACGGCTGAAAGCCCGAGTCGGGGAAGAGCCGTTTCGACGGCAGGTTGCGCTTGCCGTCCTTGGCCCCTTCGTACCAGGTGAGCTTCACGGGCGGGAGGTTGCGACGCGCGGGGAACTCATACGTGATGGTCGCCCAGGCGGGGTATGTTTCCGAGTTGATCTCGCCGCTCTCGGCGGAGACCTTCACCGGCAAGCCGAGCCTGAGGGCCATGAACGTGAGGTTCGCCGTGTGGCAAGCCATGTCGCCGAGCGAGCCCGTGCCGAAATCCCACCAGCCGCGCCAGTCGTGCGGGTGATAAACCTTGCTGTACGGCCGCTCGGGAGCCGACCCGAGAAAGAGGTCCCAGTGCACGTTCCTGGGCACGGGCATGGTTTGAGGCCGCGCGACGATGTCGGGCGCCTGCTTCCAGTACTTGAAAGGACGGTTCGTCCAGATATGCACTTCCTGGACGTCGCCGAGGGCACCCGCGCGGACCAGCTCGGCGCCGCGGCGAAATCCCGGGTCGGCGGTCCCCTGGTTGCCCATCTGGGTGCACACGCCCTTCTGCCGCGCGGTCTCCCGCATCAAGCGGCATTCCCAGACCGAGTGGGCCAGCGGCTTCTGGCAATAGACGTGCTTGCCCAGACGCATGGCCATGACCGCGGCCGGCGCGTGCGTGTGGTCGGGCGTCGAAACCACGACCGCGTCAATCTTGGAGTCGAGCTGGTGCAGAAGCTCTCGGTAATCGTTGAATTTCTTGGCCTCTGGAAACTTCGAGGCCATCGCATTGAGACGTTCGTCGTCGATGTCGCACAGGGCCGCGACCCGGCCATGATGGCCGGCCTGCTCGGTGTCGCTGCGGCCCTTGCCGCCGACACCGATACACGCAAAGTTCAAGGTTTCATTAGGTCCAGCGCCACGGGCCCAACCCCGCCGGCCTTGGGCAAAGATCCCAAATCCTGCGACCGATGCCCCGTACAAGAAAGACCGACGATTCGTGATGATGCTCATGGGCATGACTCCTCGGGAACAACAGTGAGAGCGCGTCGCATCGCACCGCATTGCATCGCTCGGGCAACAAGATGCGATCAGCGAACTCGATAAGACACATCCGCAACAACAAGGAGGGATCGATCGAGCGCAATGGCCGCCCGGGCAGCCGCGACCGCTTGATTTTCTCTCAAATGAATATCAAATGCGAGTGAGTTCTGATCCGCAAAGTCGAGGACACGCGCCGAGACGCCCAAATCGATCCGCTCTCCCCGCAAAACATCGCGGAAACCGCGCGGTGGCTTCTTGTATTCGACCCGGGGAAGTCAGATAATTTCAGGATTGTTCCTGGCAACCTGCACAGCGAGCGCGTCAGTCCGTCAGTCACTCTGGCTCATCTCTATCGACGGCGGTCAAATCGCAACGATCCGGGCGGGAGACGGCAATGAAAAACGCGATGCGAATCGGCGCTGCCTGTTTCACGGTGATGATGGGAATGGCCGCGACGGTACACGGTCAACCGGCCGGGCGGTTCAGCCGCGTGACGACCACAAACGCCCAGCGCAACGCATCGTCTTCGGCGGTCCGATCGGGTAACGCGACGGCATCGGCCGCGCCAGGTGGGGTTGCCCGCACGACGGCGCGCTCGGAGTCTCTTCACCCTTACAGCAGTCCGAATTCCGCCCTGGCTCAAGGCGGCGGGTCAGGCGTCCCCCGCTATTCCAGTCAACCGCAGCCAGAACCGATGCCCCCAACTCCGCGGTCGCAACCGCGAACTTACTTCCCCGGAATGCGTTCCGGCCGTGCCACGCAGCCGCCGGTGACGCTCACGGCCCGCACGACGGGGATTCGTCCGATCTGTACGCCCAGCCGGTCGCAATCGCTGGGCGGCGCCCATCACCGCTGAACGGCCGGAACCGCGTCCGCGATAGGGCAGGGCCAGCGCGGCGGCCGGCGAGCACTGCTGCGCTCCCGATGCAAGCCGCATTGGCTTTTCTGATCGCGTCCCCGTTTCTTTCCCACCCGCCGGCACTCGCCAGTAGATGCGGTCCAGAATTGCTGGCAGCATACCTGTCGAAGTCGCCTATCGGTTTAGGCACCGCTTGTCATTCGCAACGCGATGTTGGGGTCGTCGTTCCGACCGTTTTCTCGTGCGATGGTTTTGGCCTTTCATCTTGATGGAGAGCTTTCGTTTCATGAAGCGGATGATGTTACACGTACTTTCGGTTGCATTACTTTTTTTGCTGGCGCCGGTTTCCACCACCGTCACCGCCAATCCCATTACAATTAGAATAATCACTGCCACGGGACCGAACCAGCAAGTCGGTGCGGGAACAGTCACACTCAATTTCAAAACGGATCCTGGCACCGGTACGGACGCATTGTCACACCTGACTGTCAACGTCACGGCAGGTGAGACGGCAGCGCAGATTGCTCAAAGCATATATAACCAGATCGACTACACTCTTGCAGGCGTTGGCTATGATGCGACAGTGGCGCACCAAACTGTTACAAATGGCTCTCTCACGTTCACTTCCGACAATGTAATGATCAAACCGAATATTGCTAGGCCAGGTCAAGATTTCACCACGGGATCGGTAACGCCACCGCCGGGCGACTCGGCTCCAAGCAACGTCAGTATTCAGCCTCAGGTGGTTCACGCCGGACCCGGAAAAACATCGCTTCAACTTGTTCCCGTTACCCCGCCCAGTCCGTCGCTGCACATCGATTGGCAACTCGGTGTAATGAACCAAGACGACGAGTTGATCGCGACCAGTAGTCTGCTCGACGTACCCGACACGACATCAGCTACGAGCTTGATCTCCATGTTTGCGAGCGATTTGTCGAGCCACGGTACTAATGTGGTTGCCACCGGTAGCACCCTGAGCCTGTCAACGAACGACAACGATTTTTTTGTACTGAGCCAATCGAGCGGAGGTAGCCTGTATTCCGTGTTAAGCGATGCCATTGTGCCAGAACCGGCCAGTCTCATGTTGCTCGGCATCGGAGCTGTCGGCGCTGGTCATTCAGCGCCGACGGAAATGCAGCGACGGCCGTGCCTGACTCGGGCAAAAGCGTGACGTCGCTTTACATGTGTTTTCTTTGCGGTGAACTCTTCGCGCATAGAGCAAAAGGGAAGGGGAGTCTGATTCAAGAATGACTCGCGTCCCTCTGGGCTCCGAGCGATTCCTGTCTCGACTGCGAGATCGCGCCAGCTCGATACAGTCTCATCCACCGGTCGCCGAGGCACAAGAGCTCTCCGGCCTCGACCCGAAGCGGATCTTCGCGGCCGTCACGTCATTTTACGGGTTGGACGACGCGGCACTGTCGCGGCGTCACGACCCCCATCTGGCGCGGGCGGTCGCGGCGTGGCTCTGCCGCCGGCACACCGAGGCGTCACTCCGCGAGGCTCGCCGCCCCGTTGGGACTTTCGCGTCCCGACAGCGTCCCCAACCTCACGCGTCGCATCGAAACGCGGCTGAAAGCGTCACCCGAATTATCCAACGATCTGGCTGAAATCCTCAAGCGGGCAAGTTCAGCAGACGTCGGGGTCACTCGGGACAACGCGAAACGTACAAAGTCGTCGCGGATTTCGCCACGACCAAAAACCAAAAACCAAGGCTGACAACGCGAAGCCGCCATGCCCCCGCAGTGCCCCGGGGCTCGCGAGCGTGCCGTCCCGCTCAGAGCATGGGCAGCTCACGCGGGCGGGCTCCGCGCGGGAAGGCGTCATCGATCCGGGCAAGCTCGGCCGCGGTGAGCCGCAGGTCGCCCGCTCCCGCGTTTTCCATCGCGTGCTCCACGCGCGAAGCCTTCGGGATCGCGAAGAGCGCGGCCGGCGCACCAGGAATCGCAGGGCGACCTGGCGCGGGGTCGCGTGGTGGGCGGCGGCGATTTCCGTGAGGATCCGGCCCCCTTGGGTGCGCGGGCCGGGGAAGTCGCCGTGGCCGAACGGACTGTAGGCCTCGACCGCGACTCCATGCTCCTCGCACCAGGGGATTACGGCGTGCTCGATCGCGCGTTCCTTGAGATGGTAGAGGACCTGGTTGCAGGCGATGCGGCCTGCGCCGGCGATCTGCAGGGCCTCATCCAGGTCGGGCTCATCGAAATTGCTCACGCCCCAGGCCAGGATCTTGCCCTCGGTGCGAAGCTGCTCGAAGGCCGCGAAAGTTTCCTCCAGCGGGTAGTCACCCCGCCAGTGCAAGAGGTAACAGTCCAGCCGGTCAGTCTGGAGGCGCGACAGCGACCGCTCGCAGGCCGCGATCGTCCCCCTCCGCGAGGCATTATGCGGGAGGACCTTGGAGACCAGGAAGACCTCGTCGCGTTGCCCGGCGATCGCCTCGGCGACAAGGTCCTCGGCGCCGCCCGAGAGGTACATCTCCGCGGTGTCGATGTGGGTCATGCCGAGATCGAGACCCCGCCGCAACGCGTCGACCGTCGTGGCGGGATCCTCGTTGTCGTTGTACCAGGTCCCCTGGCCGATCACCGGGACGTCGCGCTGGGTGGGACCGAATGGCCGTCGCTCCATGTTAGAACTCCTGGACGGACGCGGTGAGGAGGCTCATCAGGATGCACGGGTTTCAGGTTCACGTCGATCACGGATACAGTTCGAGGACAGAGGGCTCCCGCGCCGGGAGAGATTATGGGTGGTCCCGACATTCCTGGCCGTCGGAATTGGGCCCGGCACCACGCCCTCGGGGACGACGAGGCGTCTGCGGTAGATGGGCACGTCGCCCCCGCAGATGCTGGTCGTGACGTGCTTGATGATGACCGCGTGATGGCACTTCTTGCCGCGAGGGTCGACCAGATTCGGGTCGCTGAGTTCATCGTCCTTGACGGCGCGGGGGCCAGAGTAGACCACTGCTCGATTGCCGGTCATGGTTCACTCTTCTTCCGGGTGTTCAGTGTGCCGTACGAACGTTAGCCGCCAGGACCGGCGTGCGATTCCTGGCAAGTTCTCCTTGGACAGGAAGCCGGGCCGGGTCCTCCTCTCCAGCCCAGCGTGTGCCGTTCGTGGCGATCCTCAACCAGCCACGCGTTGGAGTCGGCGTTCGATCTCCGCTCTGGGCTGGACGCCGACGATGCGGTCGACCTCCCTGCCATCCTTGATGACCACGAGCAGCGGGATGCTGCGGGCGTTGAATCGCGACGCCGTCGCCGGGTTCTCGTCCACGTTGAGCTTGGCGATGAGCACGCGCCCTGCCCATTCTGCCGCCAGGCTCTCGAGCACGGGAGCGATCATCCGGCACGGCCCGCACCACGGCGCCCACAGGTCGAGCAGCACCGGCACGGGCGATCGTTCGACGTCGGGCGAGAACGTCGCATCGGTCACAGTGACCGGCTTCAGCTCGATGGGCATCCGCGCCTTGCAGTGCCCGCAGACCGGAGTCAAACCTTGCTCGACCTTCTCCAGGGGAACCCGATTGGTCGAACCGCAAGAGGGACAGCGAATCAGTCTCGTCTCGGTCATGATGATCCCTCTCCGCGGACAGCTCCCCACCGACGGGCTTCGTCAATGCAATCAGCGACCGGCGAAAGCGTTCGATTTCGGCTGTCGTGATCGTTTCACCTTCCCGGCCTTCGAACCTCATCCGCCGCCGAAGTACAGACCGGAGAGATGGCGTAATCCTCGACTCAGGCCGCCTCAGCCTCGTAAGCATCCACGCTCTCCTGGCGCCCGGTGGTGAGGATGGTCTTGGCGCCGCGCGATCTCGCCGGGCGTGCCCCGCACCAGCACCAGGAACTTACCCGCCCTGACCTCGGCCTCGTACTTGAAGGCCTGGTTCCTGGGGACGCCCCAGCCCACGAGCGCCAGACAGTGCGCCCATGGCTGCGCCGGCCAGGGCACCCTCGACGCCGCCCAGTATGGCCGCCGAGAACGGCCCGGCGATGATCACTGGCCCCACGCCCGGCAGAACCAGAAAAGCCGCGCCAAGGAGCAGCCCGAACAACCCGCCGATCCATGCCCCCGTCGTCGCGCCGAGCTTCGCGAAATCGCCCGGGCTCACGAAGCCGATCGGTTCCTCCTTCACCTGGAAGTCCCGTCCCACAATGGAGACGTCTCTCATTGCGAACCCTTCATGGAGCAGGCGCCGCACTGCGTCTTCCGCCGACTCGTGATCGGGGTAGACGGCGACGACACGCGATGTGAGTTCGGACTTCGGCTGACTCGTCGGTGCTACCGGGGCTTCGACCTGGCTCATGACTGCCTCCACAAGAGCTGGAAATCGAAAAGGTGAGATCGATGATCGTTTCTCTTTCCGAAGTTGGCTTCACGGAACGACCTGCTGCTGATCCTGGCTCACCGAACGCAATGATCGTGCCGGCTGGCCGTCTCCTATGCGGTCCCTTGCAGCGATCCGTCTCATCATCCCGCGGAACAAGCGGTTGAGTGGCAGGATTACAGTCAGTGCTGCGGAGCCCGACGGGAAGGGCGAGCGATTCGCGGCTAGTCCAGGGTGACATTCTGTCATTCCCACCATGAGCGAGGGACATTTTGTCGAACCTGCGGCGGTTGCTTTCCGGACACCGATCCTGGGTACACGACGAAGTTCACCGGCGGCCAGCAGGAGCCTGCGCCCTTCTCGCGCTGAAACATGGTCTCGAGAGGAAGCCCGGCATTTCGCTTGCGGGCGACTCTCAAGACAGGCCGATCGCGCAGACGGTCGTGAGCTCGGTGTGATGGAATCAGGCCCCGTCTGTGCGGTCGCGGTCGTCTGCGGATCCCGCCTGCTGTTGCAGGCTCTCGTAAGTGAGACCGTCGACCTGGCGAACCAGTCCGTGAACCATCGGTTCGAGTCGTTCTACCAGGGGCCGCGCCAGATCGAATTCGCCGCGGGCCGCATGATCTTCGAGATCCGACGCCAGGTTGCCGGCCATCGTGGAGAACGCTGACAGAAGTCCACAAAGCTTGTGAGCAGTCTCGCGCAACCGCGCTGCGTTCTGGCCGCGGAGGGCGTCGCACACCTCGGCGAGCCGGGCCGGGGCATAGGTCTGGAAATCCTGGCAGAGTTCGCGGAGACACTCCCGATCGTCTCCGCAGGAAGCCAGCAAGACGACCGGGGCGAGCAGACGGGTCTGATCCCCATCATGTGTCGGAGCCGGCCGATTCCCTCCGTGGGCGGAGACGACCCGGCCGATGGCCCCGAACAGGTCCACGGTCCGGATCGGTTTCGCGAGGTATTCGTCCATGCCGGCCGCGAGGCAGTGTTCGCGGTCCTCGCGTCGCGAGCGGGCCGTCAAGGCGATCACGGGAAGATGGGCCTTCGTCGACTGTTCCCGCTCGCGGATTGCCTCGACGACCTGGAAGCCGTCGAGCTCCGGCATGTGAAGGTCCAGCAGGAGGACGTCGAAATCCGACATCGTGAGACGGTCTTCGAGAGGGAATCGAACGGCGGACCGTTCCCCCGGAATCCCCGGTCTCTGAAGGCCGACTCCGGATCCCCAATCTCCGAGTCCGAGCAGGGCCAGCGCCTCTCGGCCGTTGCTAGCCACGCGCACGCTGTGGCCCCCGCGGGCCAGGAGCCGCTCCAGGTGCCGCGTGTTGAATTCGTTGTCTTCGGCCACCAGGATGCGCAGCGGTAGCTCGGCCGGAGCGGATACAACGGCCGGCCGGCCGACCGTCGGAACGGATGGTTCGGCCCGGCACATGACCCGGTAGATCGTTTCGAGCAGCTCGTCCTGCGGCACGGGCTTGAGCAGGTAGGCGTTGATTTGCAGCTCGCGGGACCGTGTTCGGTCGCCGGTGGGGTCACCCGAGGTCAACAGGATGATGCGGGTCGCGGACAGTTCGGCCCGCTCGCGAATCATGGCGGCCAACGACAGACCAGAAGTACCGGGCATGCACGCGTCGAGCAACACCAGGACGTACGGCCGCCCTGAGGCAATGCTGTGCCAGAGGGCATCCATGGCCGCGGCCCCGTCGCCCACGGCGGTGGGCTCCATCTGCCAGCCGTGCAGCCACTCCTCCAGGATGTGCCGGTTGGTGGCATTGTCATCGACGATCAGCACCGGCAGCCCGCGGAACACGGCCGCGGGTCGGTTGGCGACGCCAGGCTCCAGACGTTGCGGCTGATGCCCGAACCGCGCCGTGAAGGTGAACGTACTGCCGCGGCCCGGCTCGCTTCGTACCGCGATCGTGCCGTCCATCAGGGCGACCAGGCGGGCGGCAATGGTCAGTCCCAACCCGGTGCCGCCATATCTCCGGGTTGTCGAGGTGTCTTCTTGCTCAAAGGCCCGGAAGATCGTTTCTTGCTTTTCGGGCGGGATGCCGATGCCGGTGTCGCTCACCGTGAACCGCAGGCCGATCTCCCCCTCCGCGGCCAGGTCGGCGGCGACTTCCACGCGGATCACCACCTCGCCGTAGCTGGTGAACTTGATGGCGTTGTCGACCAGGTTGAACAGGATCTGACGGAGTCGGCCCGCGTCGCCGACCAGGGCGTCGGGCACGTCCGGCTCCAGCTTGAAGACCAGCTCAAGCCCCTTCCGGTGAGCCCGCATGGCCAGAGCCCGCAAGGTGTCACCAAGCATCGGCCGCAGGGCGAAATCGGTCGGGTCGAGCTCCAGTTTCCCGGCCTCGATCTTCGAGAAATCAAGCAGGTCGTTGATGATGGCGAGCAGGTTATCGGCCGCCGACTTGACCGTCTCCAGGCATTGCCGCTGGTCGTCGTTCATCGGCGTATCGAGGACCAGTTCGGTCATGCCGATGATCGCGTTCATGGGCGTGCGGATTTCATGGCTGACGTTGGCCAGGAACGCGTCCTTGGCGCGATTGGCCGATTCGGCCGCCTCTCGGGCCTGGCGCGACTCCTCCTCCAGCCGTTTGCGTTCGGAGGTATCCTGCAAGACCGCGATCGCGTAAGCAGGCTGGCCCGCCGCATCGCGCTGGAGGGAAATCGATACGGCGATCCAGATCAGCGAGCCATCCTTACGGATGTACCGCTTCTCCAGCGAGTAGCTGGGCAATTCGCCCCGCAAGAGTAACACGTATTGCTCGAACTCCGTCGCCAGATCCTCGGAATAGGTAATGTCCTGGAAGGTGCGCGCGAGCAGCTCCGCGCGGGTATAGCCGACGATTTCGCAGTACGTCTCGTTGACGCGGAGGAAGCGGCCGTCGGCGTCCTTGTGGGCGATGCCCACGGCGGCGTTTTCGAAGGTGCCGCGGAACCGTCCCTCGCTCTCGCGCAGCGCCTCCTGGGCATGCCGGTGATCGGTGATATCGATGCAGCTGCCAATGAACCGAATCGGTCGACTCGACGGGTCGCGCACGGCCACGCCGCGCGTGAGCAGCCAGCGAGATGACCCATCCTCACGCCGGACGCGATGCTCGACTTCGAACTGAGCGGTCTTGCCGGACAGGTAATCCTGGATGGCACGGTCGAGCCGCTCCCGGTCATCGGGATGAACCAGGTCGAAAACGCTCTCGAAGCCGGGCGGGACCTCGGGGCGCTTTAGGCCCAGTTGCTCCCAGATGTTGGTGAAATTCGCTTGGCTGTTGTAAATCTCACCGTTGGGCATATCGAATTCCCAGATGCCGATATTCGAACCGCGCACCGCCAGCTCGAGTCGGGCGTTGGCCAGCCGGAGCGCGTCCTCGACCCGTTTGCGCCCGGAGATCTCGCGCTCCAGTTCCAGGGGATTGCGCATGGCCAGTGCCACCGGTGTGATGGGCACCAGGGCGATGACCGTGCTGACCGATGCGATGGCGGTGGCGAGCTTGATCAGGCCCGCAAGCCGGTAATGCGGCCAGTAGAACAGGATAACTTCCATGAGGTGCGTCGTGCCGCAGAGGACGATGAGCGCCCCGAACAGCCAGAAGATCCATGGAAACGGCATATCGCTACGTCGGCGGACAAAGTAAACCAGCACGAACGGAATGGCTATGTAGGAAAGCCAGATGAGACCATCGGAGAGATTGTGAAGCAGGATTAGCCCCGTCGACCACTCTCCGCAGATCCTCCGTGGGACGAAGCCGGAGGAGTCAAAAAGTCTTGCGAGAAAATCCACCAGACACCCCCCTTGGTGACCGTGAGACCTGGCGGTAAGATGGCGTGGCTGCGAGGACCATTGTGCGACACGAGCAGCTCCCGGACCCGTCATTCACGACGACTTGACAGGAGCAATCCGGACCAACGCGTCAACCCGTTCTTCCCAGAGCCCTGATCGACTCGGTCGCTCACCAAAGCCCTTGGCCACAGCCATCGGTATGAGTTGACCCCTCCGACGATGTTACCGCGACCGGAAGAGGAAAACAGCGGCCTGGAAGTCCGCTGTTGCAGGAAGTGGGAAGGAGAGCAAGAAGCCATTTCCGGCTGATTGCTGGTAACTCTTACGTCATTCCGGACATTCTTGTCTCGGACGGTATCGTCTCGATCCTCGGGCGGTCCAAGCCGGTGTGTTCGCAATTAGAATGCCAACATGGCCGGCGGAGAGTCAGTACACTCTAGCAAGGTCTGGCCAGTGGCCGGATAAGTCGTTCCCTCGACGCGTTTCCTCCTTGATATCTACGAACCACTTTTCGTTCGGATTCACCGTGTAGGGATGGGGTTATCACGCCTCCCGATATTGCGGTTGCCCGCAGGTGCTTACGGGTTGCGCGCGACGGTTAACTGGATTCGCCCCGCCGGGCGAGGGGGGCGGGCTCCTCGCGGGATGGACGGCGATGTTTTCCAGGGAATGGCGCGGTTTCGTCCGGGTGTCGCCTGGACGGGCCGGCATGGACGGCGCTCTGCTCTCCCGGAACGGATCCTTTCCGCGTGCGTGGGGATAACACTTCATGGGCTGGCCGATTCCGTGTCGCGGGCTGAATACCGTAAGGCCAGCCCTGCGAATGGCGACATTAGCTCCGAGATGATGCCTCGGGGATCTGGATGGATCGATATGGCTCATTTGTTGGTCATCGATGACGACCCGGCCCTGATCCCAAAGCAGGTGCGGCAGGCGTTCCCTGCCCCATTGCACAGGGTCGATGTGGTCCGCACGGGAGCGCAAGGGCTGGATCGAGTTCGTGCCGAGCCGCCCGACCTGATTCTCCTCGACCTGCGCCTGCCTGATCAGTCGGGCCTGGATGTTTACCAGGCCATTCGCCGGATCGATGCACGCATCCCCGTCATCTTCGTCACGATCGCCAAGTCAGCGGACGCGGCGATCGAAGCGATGCAGCAGGGGGCCTTCGACTACCTGTTCAAACCGATCGATCTCGCGCAATTGCAGATGGTCGTCGACGCGGCGCTCGAAGTGGCCAGACGAATGCGCGAGCCGGCCGTGATGACCGAGACTCTTCCCGATTCCGACGTGGAAGGTGCCATCATTGGCATTTGCCCGGGAATGCGTGAAGTGTACAAGGCGATCGGTCGGGTGGCTGGGCAGAACGTTCCCGTCTTGATCACCGGCGAGAGCGGCACCGGTAAGGAACTGGTCGCACTGGCCATCTATCAGCATGGCCCCCGGGCCAAGGAACGGTTCCTGACCCTCAATTGCGCCGCCATCCCGGAGACGCTCCTGGAAAGCGAATTGTTTGGCCACGAGAAAGGCGCCTTCACCGGTGCCGACCGCCGCCGCATTGGCAAGTTCGAGCAGTGCAGTGGCGGGACCCTGTTCCTGGACGAAATCGGCGACATGCCACTGGCCCTCCAGGCCAAGATCTTGCGCCTGCTCCAGGACCAGGTCTTCGAGCGACTCGGGGGCAACGAGACCGTGCGGACCGACGTGAGTCTGATCGCGGCCACTCATCGCGACCTGAAAGCCTTGTCGGCCCAGGGGAAGTTCCGGGCGGACCTTTTTTTCCGGCTCGGGGTCTTCACGATCCATCTGCCTGCGCTGCGCGATCGTGGCGACGACCTCGGGTTGCTGGTGCGGCATTATGTGCGCCGCCTCAGCCTGGAACTGGGGCGAACGGTCCGCGGAGTTGCCCCGGAAACCATGGATCGCTTGTACCAGTACTCCTGGCCCGGCAATATCCGCGAGCTGCCAGAGCGTGTTGAAGCAGGCCCTGTTGCAAGCCGTCGGCCAGACCCTGCTGCCGATATTCCTGCCGGCCGATCTCCCTCGAGACATGGTCGAGGGAAACGGCGGCGAACCGCTCACGCGGCCTCGCGCGGGCACGACCCTCTCCGAGCTGGAGCGCGAGGCGATCCAGCAGTGTTTGAGTCAGACGGGGGGTAATCGGCAGCAGACTGCGGAACGCCTGGGGATCAGCACGCGCACCCTGTTGCGCAAGATTCGAGAATACGGGTTGAAGGATCCGTTACGGCGCCCTCCGGTCGACTCCGAAGAGACCCCTTCCACCACTTGAAGCCGCGCGACGAGATTTCTCCTTTGCCGCCGTCGATCACTGTCGGGTGATCCGCCTCCTGCTGGCTATCCCCTGCGACAAACTGTCGCTATCCCCGGATTGGGGGACATTCTGTCACAGTATTGGTCGGGTCATTCTGCGCCAGGTCGAGCCCGCGGGTCTCAGGGCCCGCGACGTAGACCTTGGCTCGCGAAAGACTTCGCGAGCGCCGCTCGAGAAGAAACATCACAAGAACCGCTCGGGCATGCCACTTGTATTGGAGTGGCTCCGCGGCCGGAAGGGCCGGCGAGTGCCAATCGCATCATCACGCCCGCGCCTCCGTCGGCGAGCCGTCGCGCGACGGCTTCGGTCCCGGAGGCTTCATCACGGCGATTTGAGAGGAGATCGCAGCCATGGCAATCCAACTGTGGGACCCCGTACACGAGATGATCAGTCTGCGAGACGCCATGAACTCGTTGCTCCAGGAGAGCTTCGTCCGCCCAGGCGGCGCGCCAGCCAACGGCAGCCCCGCGATGCTGCCGCTGGACATCTCCGAAAACGAGAATGAGTTCATTGTCAAGGTGTCGTTGCCGGGCATCAAGCCCGACGATGTCGAGGTCACGGTCCACGGCGATATGCTGACGGTCCGCGGCGAGACGAAGGCCGAGGAGGAGAAGAAGGGCGAGCACTATCACCTCCGCGAGATCCGCTCCGGACAGTTCCAGCGAACGGTGCGACTTTCGGCGCCGGTTGTCGCCGACAAGGCCCGGACCCAGTTCGACAATGGTGTGCTGACCCTCACCCTCCCCAAGGCGGAAGAGGCCAAGCCGAAGCAGATCAAGGTGGGCAGCACGGCCCAGAGTGGCACGGCGACCAGATCGACTTGAGGCCGGCGTGCGTGACTGATCGTCATTGCTGGAATCAGGCCCGCCGAACCCGCAGACAAACTCGCGGGAAGAGCGAGTGGGCCACGCGTCTACAGCGGTTGTCGTTCGCGTTGCACACAGTCAGGCTCATCGTCGATTCGAGATGTGAATATGACCGAATTCTTGCTCCCAGGCGCCGACACGCCCCAACGCTTCGGGCATTTTACACTCGTTCCCACGGTCCCCCGTGGGAATGCCGTCCGGGACGCTCTGCGTCCTCTTCTCACGCTCGGGTCGCGCGACTGCCGGACGACGCGGGAGCGCCCTGGACGGCATTCCCGCGCAGAGCATGGGAACGAGGGATTTTGTGTGCAATACACGGGAAAACCGCTGTAATTAGCCCGACAGTTCGCGACCGAGGCGAAGTCGCTCTGGGGCGAAGCGTTCGCCTGGCGAGGAGCGGCGAGGTCCCGACAGCGGGACTGGTCGCGCGCCCGGCTCGCCTTGCCACGACAGCGACACAACGAGGATGCCACAGAGATCTCAGTCCTCGGCTGACCACGCGGGCCGTGGCGTGGCGCGGCCTGGCGTGTGCTCGAAGGACCATTGAACAGACGAAGTGAGCCGCTTTTTCTCCGGGAGTTCCCTCATGAATTGTCAACACATGATCGGTCTGGATCCAGTGCCTCCCCGAAGCTCGGGGTGTGAAGAGTGCCTGAGACTGGGTACGCCCTGGGTTCACCTGCGCCTTTGCCTGACCTGCGGTCACGTCGGTTGCTGTGACAGCTCGCCGGGGCGTCACGCGACTCGACATTTTCACCATGCCGGCCATCCGGTCGTCGCGTCCTTCGAGCCCGGCGAGCGATGGGCCTGGTGCTATATCGATCAGGCGGAGCAAACAGTCCCCGGGGAGTTCACGGTGTACCTCCGCTGAGAAGGATCACCGATCGAGAGGGACGTCACGGGATCTGTGTCTGTCCACGCGGGACCTGGTCGTCGGACCGTCGACTCAGTGCATGTCCACGCGGAATCCATGTCTTAAGATTCTAACGAAAGACGATCACCATGGTCGCCGCTCGATCGCGTGCCAGATCCCGATCGGCCTATTGATCGAGGCCGGCCTCCGGCCTGTGAGTCGAACCGTTCCAATCTCTTTGGGAAAAGTGCCCAGCCGGAGCGAACATCGAGCCCCGCCCGCCCCTTTTCAGTTTGCGTCGCAGGGTGATCGGTGTTCGCTCCCGCATGGGCACGTCCGGTCAACCGAATTGTCAAAGAGTGCGGCAACGCCCGTTCCAGTCACACCCGCGCCACGTTCTGGCGCCGCGGTCCCTGAAGCCGGTAGGCCACGGCCCGATCTCTGTCTGTCATCATGTCTTATCCGTGTGCATCCGTGTGCATCCGTGGCTCAAAACGTTTTCGCATTCGGTTCTTCCGCCCAGGTTGCCCCAAACAAGAAAATGAGCCACGGATGCACACAGATGCACACAGATCGATCAATCTGGATTGAACAATGTCGTCAGGAGCCGGTCTTTCAGCTCAGTGGCCAGTTCGTCGTCCAGCCAGTGGCCGCGCGGGCGGTCGACGGGCTTCAAGAATCGTCGGCGCGAAACCGGGCGCTTCCGCCAGGTCGCGGCGCGCGCTCCTTCCGAGCCGCCTCGAGGATTTCCTGAACCAGGGTCCCCGGCAGCCACTGGAGAGCCAGGGCGTCCTTCAACAAGGCATCCGGCACGCTCATCGGCAGATTGTCCGGTTTCTCAACGTCTTGGGCCTCGGCCCCGCTGGCCATGTTGCGTTCCGCAAAAGCACGCGCCGCTGGCTGGCGATGCCGTTCGACCTGGCCCGGCGCTGGCCCGCTATTTTCAGGAACAACACCCGTGCAATTGGCTTCGTTCGTGGCGTTTTTCATTTCGGCGGCCGGTGCGTGCCCAAAATCGGCCGCATCTGTCACCTGGGGTTCGCCGGCCGAAATGGGTTCGGTCGTCGCGTTTTCGACGGCCGCGGCCGGTAAAGACTCCCCATCATTCGCATTCGACGTTTCGATCTCGCCGGCACAATCGGGTTCGGTCGTCGAGTTTGAAGCGTCCGCCGTCGATGCCTGTTCGACTTCAACCGGGTCGGCCATTCCGGTCTTGCTAGCCGAAATGGGTTCGGTCGTCGCGTTTTGGACTTCCACGGCGGGTTCGGTGGTCGCCACACCGGGCGCTTCGGAAGTCTCGCAATCACAACCGTTGCTGGCCTCTCGGCTGGCGTTTCCAGCACCTTCGGGTTTCTCGGCCGATGCGATTCTCTCGTTAAACAATGACACTTCGGCAGGCTTTGCCTGGTCGACCTGGGCGCCTTTGCGGCGAAGCTTGAGCAGCGTATCAAGGCTGCGCAGCAATCCCCCGGGTGGCGGCCAGCTCGTAGCGGCGCAGCCGCTCGCCTTCCTGACTGTCATCGAACGACAGGCAATCGGACAGGAGCGCGGCGTTGACCTCGGCGTGGCGGCGATGGTCGTCGGCCTTGATCTGGATCGCCTGTGTGGCTTGATCGACGATTCCCAGCAGCACCTGGCGCCCCGAGGCGGGGTCTTTGGGAGTCGAGCTCGTCCAGGCCGCGGTCGGCCAGATGCTCGGCAAAGGGCTTGCGTTCGATAAAGCCAAGCTCCCAGAAGATCTCCGGAATGGTCGTACCCGGACACTCCTCAACGGCCTGGCACGCGGCAAAGATCAAAAGAACCCGGCGATCGCTGATTGCCTCCATGGGCTGGCGACCCAGGAGGCGGATCGCCTTGAGCTTGTCGGCCGGCAGCCACTTCCGGCCCTCGTCCAGAATCGACCGCAGCTCGGCCCACTGGTCGAGCAGCCACTGGCAGCCGACGAGGGTCGACTCGAGGCGCAGCACTAGCCGTGGCGGATCGGAAGGCTCTACTTCAAGAGGTGCGGAAGAGATACGGGAGACGGCGTCGGGATTCGTGGCCCGAGTGCGGTCGAAGTGCGGAAAGAGATTCAGGGGCCCGCGGCGGTCCACAAAGAGGAGCTGGCCCAGGTAAAGCACCTCGTCGGCCTGGCGCTGGGCGTCGTCGCGACCGTTGTTCTCGATGTTGAACTCGATACGAGCGACCTGGGCATGCCGGGCCCGGTCGACTTGCCAGGTAAACTGGACCGCGTCGTGCACGAGCGATTGCTCGACGGCGCCGGTCGGTAAGAGCGCTCGTTCCAGGCCTCGAAGCGTTCGCGCAGTTCCAAAGGATCTTCCCCGGGCAAGACGGGCGTTCGTGCGCGCAGGCCGTACTTGAGCCCGTTGAACCTGGATTTGTTCTTGCCTTCGGCGGTGCGCGGTCCGGTGCTCTTCTGAGCATTGCGCCGATTGGCTTCCAACTGGGCCGCGGAGACTGGCATGACTTGCCTCCTACACGATGGATCAAGCAGTGACCGCCCCTGCCAGCGAGCCGGACGATGACCGCGAATGTGCGGGATACATAAAGCAGCTTACCTGGAGACCATAGCCTATCTAAGCGTTTTGGGCCGAGTTGCGGGATTATTTTTTCCGCACGACGACCGAAACAATGGGCGCAGCGGGAAGAATCGGTGCGACTGGATCGCAGCGAAGCGGGCTTATCCCGTTGCGGTGATAAGAGGAATATCGGTTTGCGAATCAGGGAGGCGGCCGGCGCATGTCGCGGTCGCGCCGAACGCACACGCCGGCATGGCTCGGCGTTCAACGTGTCATGTCCCTGATGCTGGGAGATATAACGAAATCCTTTGAAGTCGAGTAGCGGAGGGGCCGGTTTCCCGGCCGCCTCCGCCCTCATCAAACCGGACGAGCGGATTTCCCGCATCCGGCTTGCCCGAATTCTCTCGGTCGGGGCATGCGCAGGATCAGCAGCCAAGCGTTCACAACAAGCGCAGACCAAGGTCATGCACAAGGTGGGCATAGAACGTCCGGTCTTTGGGGACACGGTAACGGCGCTGACTTCGACGTCGTAGATGATGACGCAGTCGTTCAGTCACATGCCAGTTAAGCTTGTTGTAGCTCCGGCGGGGATGGCCGTGACCAAAATAGGCACCCCATCCTTTCAAGAAGCGATTCATATCGCCGATCAGTTGATCGATCGGTACGAAATTCCGCTTCCGGTCCGTGAGCTCACGAACTCGCTCGCGAGCCCGGATCAGCGCCTTGGTTGTGGGAGTTATGCTGAGATAACGACGGTCACGACCGAATCGGTCGCGGTCGTATCGGAGCGTAAAACCCAGGAAGTTCAGGCTCTGACCCGGTTGATGCAACTTGACGATGCGCGTTTTTCTCGCGGTTAACGGTGAGCTGAAATCGCCCTTCCAGCAATCCTTCGATCCACCGGACCAACTGCCCAGATTGATAGGCGCCAAAACCACGAAGTCATCGGCGTACCGCACCAGCTTGGCGTTTGCCCAGCGACCGGGACCGTCCGAGCGGTAGAACGACTTCTCGAACCAGTGCAAGTACAGGTTCGCCAGCAGGGGGGAGATGACTCCTCCCTGCGGCGTGCCTTGCTTGGGTCGAGTTGTCTGTGTTCGACCATGCTCGTCGGTTTCGACGATGGGGCTTTCCAGCCACATGCGGATCAGCTTGATGACCGAGCGGTCGGCGATCCGTCGCTCCAGACATTTGATCAAGGCATCATGAGGGATTGTGTCGAAGTACGATTTCAGGTCCGCATCGTAGACCTCCTGAAACCCAGCGGCGAGATGTTGGCGGATCGCGTCGATCGCCTGATGAGCGTTCCTCCCTGGACGGAACCCATAGGAACTGTCCAGGAAGTCGGCTTCAAAGATCGGCTCGAGTACCAGCATAGCTGCCGTTTGAACGATCCGGTCTTTGACAGTGGGTATCCCCAGCGGTCTGAGCCGGCCGTCCGGTTTCGGTATGTACACACGTTTAACCGGCTGCGGCCGGTAGCGGTTGGTGCGCAGCTCTTCACGCAGCTCGGCGAGGAAGACCTCCGCGCCGGGTCCATCAATGATGTCTCCGACGGTCATGCCATCCACTCCGGGAGCGCCGCTATGCTCCATCACCAGCCACCACGCGGTCATCAGCACGTCGTCCCGATAGATCCGGTCATACAGAGTGTAAAACCGGAACTTCGGTTCCTGCTTGGCCTTTTGACCCAGCTTCCATCTCAGTTCGGAGACTTTCGGCGGCAGATCGATGCCGGACTTCTTCTCCGACGGAATCGGGGATTGGCCCTTCTTCGATGGCTGACCGCTTTCTTCCGTAGTGGGATACTTATCCAAGCGGATCTCCTCACGTTTGACGAAAACATGAATTCGGCAGGGGACCTTTGCTCCTCGGGCATTACCCCGGATCATCGCTACTATGTCCCCCTCCGACTCCCGACCGGGCCGGTCAGCGGTTATTAATTCCCACTCACCGTTGGTCCAGCTCAGGCCCTGAGCTTGGGCCACCCGGACGGGTCTCTCAGGTTCCTCGTTGATCTATCGACGCCCGCTGCCCTCAATCACCCCGGGGAGTCCGGCCGCTGCAAATGCTCGTTGCTTCACGGTCGGTTTCGGGCTTCGCCTCTTCTGGAAGGTTGGCCACTCCCAATTAGTTTTAACGAGGCCGAATCAGGATCGCTTGCGCTACGGCTGACGTCTTCGCGTCTCCAGGCTTCGGTTGTGGGGTCACCCCCATCGCCGCTGGATCGGCTTCATGGTGAACGAGCAATTACCATGGTTAGTACCTTTCAACTAACAAGATCAACGACTTCACTGATACACCAAAAGGGAACGAAGGTAACGAAGGATTCAAATACCCAGTGATCGAATCGCGACGACATTCTGGGTCACCGATCCGGTGCGAGTCGTCGCTGCCAATTCATCATTTCATGATTCGTCTTTTGACTGTTGATTGCCTGTGATTGCCACACTCACCTGGATTTTCCCTGCTTTTTCCTTCCCTTTAAATTCTGAGCCCCCCGGTTCCACCTCACCTCCCGCCTGTTAACCAATCGCGTCCCGGTTTCACTCCCCGCGTCCCGGTTTCACTCCCCTTTAAATTCTGAGCCCCCCGGTTCCACCGCACCTCCCGCCTGTTAACCAATCGCGTCCCGGTTTCACTCCGGTTTTGTTAACCAATCGCGTCCCGGTTTCACTCCGGTTTCACTCCCCCTTGGGTTATCCCGCCCGGAAAGCGTTCCCAACCTCACACGACAATTCCGCGCCCGTTTGACAACCGACGGGCGAGTCTGCGGGGTTTTGCGTTCCTTGGAGAGGGTTCTTGATGAAATCGGGCCGTCCAAATAACTTGGAACTAGGTCTGACCCCCGGGAATGGACCCCCGGGAATGCTAGGTCTGACCCCCGGGAATGTGGGTCTGACCCCCGGGAATGTGGAACTAGGTCTGACCCCCGGGAATGGACCCCCGGGAATGCGCGCCCCGCTTAACCGACGCAACTTAACCGCCCCGAATGGCGCCGCTCCAACGATCGAAAATGGTGCTCATCCTGCGATCGCTATCAGAGCGGGCATTCCATTTGTCACCGACGCCAGCAATGGAGCTGAGCGAAGTGAATGCCTCCGAAATGTGCCAGCGGCATTTTAGAGAGAGCCTGGAACGGCAGCGGAGCCAAAGTTCGGGCAAGAGCTTTTGAACGGGTTAAACCCGCCAATTGGCTAGCGTAAGTGGATACCCGAGTTGCTGAACACGCTGGTAATGAGCGGTATTACCCGTAATCAATTCCAGGCCATGGGTGATGGCAATGGCGGCAATCATGGGGTCTGCTTTGCCAATCGTCTGCCCGGAGCGATCCAGGTCGGCAGCGATGCGGCCCGCTAGCTCAGCGGCGGAATATTCGAAGAAAATCACTTCTTCGTGAACGACGGCGTCGAGAAAATTCTGCAAGCGGCGGTGATTCTGCACGAACTGGAAACCATAGACGATTTCCATCACCGTGATAGTCGAAACTGAGTACCTCGCATGCTGTTGCCGATATGTTGCGGCGTTTTGGGCGACGGTAAGATTGACCGCTTTGAGAACTTCCGAATAGGTATCCGTATCGAGTAGGGCCTTATTCACCGTGCGGCAGCCTCCAGGTCCGCTGCCTCAATTGCATGGCATGCTCGACCGCTTCGTCCAGCTCATCGGCGGCGTCCCGCATTGCTCCGAGCGATCCTTGTCCAAAGGCGGTGGGTTGCGTCTCTGTAGCCGCGATTTTCGTTTCCAGTTCGTGGAAGAGAAGTCGCATTTGATCTGGTGACAGAGTATTGATACTACTCAATATGTGATTGAAATCGTTATGTGACATACTTTGATCCTCCGCGTGAATCCTTAAGTTATCTCAGTTTAGAGCAATTTCAGCCATAAGTCGAGCACCAAAGGATTGGTTTCGGTGCGTAGCAAACCTAGCATCCATTCCGCCTTCGGATTTCCGCAACAGCATTTTACCTAGGGAGTGGGGTCTAGTACTACAGCGCTAAGTTGTATCCCATTTGCACCGGGGTAAGCCAGTGAGCCTGATGCCTGCGTCACGCAGCCTTCGTCTGGTCTGCTTGGCGTGGCACCGCCGCGCCACGGCGTTTCGACGTTGCGCCCGCTCGATCTCCGCGGTTGTCCGCTCCAGCAGCTTCCCAGGAGGGCTCAGGTTCAACCACCTCAGGGAGTGGGCCGGGTAGAACTGGGTGGTTACCCACCCAGGCCCCCCTCAGATCCAGACGTGCGCGTTAAACGCATCTGGCTCGTCATTTTATGATTTCGCTACGCTGCTCCGCAGGCCATGGACCACACGAGCAAGGGGAAGACTGTAACGCTTCTCCAGACGAGAGAACTGGTCCCACGGCACGGGCGAGAAAAGGGGATAAGTCGAATGGCATTAAGATCGCGCAAGTTCCTGGCATGAAACGACTTGCTGATACATAAAGTTCTGCATTCTATTATGTCAAGATTATACAAGTGGATTTGCCCGGGCTTCGGCTGGCAACAAATCATGAAATCAATATTTCATAATTAATACGGACGGCTTCTCCCCCTCCCCGTCCTATCAAAATAGGAATTGTTTCAACATAAACTTGTTCGATTCGATCAGGCCGCCAAGTCCTTCTCCCGCAACTCTTTCGCAATTCGGCCCGCGGTCGCTGCAGCCACGGGTACTGTTTGGGACGACGCTTCTTCACTCGCGGTTCGTACCGCCCCGGGCGCTCCGGATTGACCACCAGCTCCGGCATCTCCGCCCCCTCCTCGGCCCCGCGCAGCCACCGCAAGGCGTCAATGAAACTCACTCGATCCGCGGCCACATCCTGACGCTCCGCCGCCTCGCACATCGTCAATCGCACCAGGTTGTAAGCGATCGCATACATCGTCAGTTCCTTCTGAACACCATCCACTGTCCTACATTTCAACACATCCATCTTCATCGTCACCTTGAGCGACTTCAGATTCTCCTCTACGCGCCACCTTGTCGCATAAAGATTGGCCAGCGATTCGGCTGTATAGGCGACGCCGTCCAGCAGGGTCGTCACTAGCGTCACCTCTCGCGTTCGGAACCCGGGCACTTCGATCCGATACCGCAATTCACGCACCAGGAACGACTCGGGCAGAGCGCCGTATTGCTCCTCGCTCATCCAGCTCGGACACCTTGGCGGCTTGAAGTACTCGACCACCTGATCCATCAAGCCGATGGCCCGGATCCAGCGGCTGCGCGGCAGCCCATTTGGTGTCCCCTTTTGGCCGGGCCGCGCACTGCGCACGCCCCGGCGTGAAGTCGACGATCTGCTTCTGATGCAGGCGAAACACCGCATGAACGCCCTTCTTGAGCAGCAGGCCCAGATGCGCGAACGAACAGAATCCACGATCGGCCACCAGGACATCGCCGGCCTTCAGGAAAGGGAGAATGCCGCCAACGCCGGCCATGTCATGCGACCGCAACGGCGCCGCGGTGACTTCCAGCAGCAAGCCAGTACCGGCGTGGAACAGGGCCAGGATGTGGGCCACCGGAAAGCCGCATCCCTTGGCCTGGTTTCCCGGCTGTCCGAAGTAGGCCTGTCGCGCCGCGACGTCGGGCATGGAGAACGACGAGCCGTCGATCAAGAAGACGCGATGGCCGAGCCAGAGACTGGCCGCCTCGGTGGCCGGGATCAGGACCTTGACCACCTCACGGAGGACCGCCTGGAAAACGGCCAGCGGCAGCCTGGAGCGGGCCTGGCAGAAGGCGCTGGCGGAGAAGGCTCGGCCGGCCATCAACGAGACGTGTGTCAAGGCGGTATTGCCGTGAAGGATCTGGATCAAGAACCAGTGGATGATGGCCGCCGGGGTCAACAGGCAGCTGTCGCACCAGGTGTGACCGGCAGCTCGACAGGCGGCGTGGATAAAGTCGCCGCCGAGCTTGGCGGCGAGGTCTTGCCTGAGGGTCTTGAGCGTGGTAGAAATCCGGCGATGCATCGCGGGGCCTCCTGTGCCATGGATGTTGTCACAAATACCATGACGCGCAGGGGGCCCGTTTTTCTCAAGAGTCGACCCCTTCTGGGGTTAGAACCGACTTAATGCCATTCGACTTATCCCCTGGTATGTAGTTTTCTTTCTTGAGAGAGAAATCTTCTCTTTCATCCATCCAGGCTATCTTGCGGGTTGGAATTCGATTTCCTCCAACTCGATGAGGTGTCTGTATGGCCAGCATGTCTCGCCGATTGACACGCCGTTCCCGGCGCCCCGCTACGGTTTCCAAGCCCTCAGGATCGGTTCACCCCCGAGTCCAGAAAGTCGGGCCGCAACACTTCGGCATCGTCGCCGTCGATTGTGCCAAGGCTCGTTCTAAATGGATGTTTACTGATTTTTATGGTAACATTCTTATACAACCAACTGTCGTTGAGCATACAGGCCCTGGCCTCAATGCGGCTGTCGCCTGTGTCCGTCAAGCGATCGAGGCTCATGCGATTGCCGATCTGATCGTCGCCGTCGAGCGAACCGGCAATTATCACCTGCCGGTCAAACGGTCTTTCGCGGCCGCCGGCTTTGAGACCCGCGTCGTCCATCCGCTCACTTCCAAGCAATTCCGCCTCCCCGCCGATCCCGGCAACAAGACTGATGATACCGATCTGGCTGCCATCCAACGAGCGGCCGTCAATGGCTTTGGCTTGATCGAGCTGGCGCTTGATGAGGTCCATGCTCAACTCCGACTGCTCGCGCGCCACCGCCGCGACCTGGTGCGCAAGAACGCCTCACTCCGCAATCAAATCCACGTCGAGCTTGACGCTTTGTTGCCCGGACTCTCGGCGGCCGTTGGCAATGCCCTCGATAATGAAACCGCGCTTCTGATTGCGCGGCAACTCGGTTCTGCTCGGGCCATTCGCGCCCGTGGCTTGGAAGGTCTGGTCAGCTTGCTGGAAGGTCAGAAGGTACGCTTCCAGCCCGCAGCCTGGAGAAGATCCTGGCCTGGGCCGACCAGGCTCATGAAGCTTCAGAACATGAAGGTGTTCATCAGCGCATATTAGTTTCCTTAGATGACGAACGCCGGTCTCGGCTCCAATCGATCCGCCTTCTTGAGGGGGATTTGGCGTCGCTTCTGGCGCGAACTCCCTACGTGCTGCTTTTGAGCTTTCCAGGGATCAACGTCGTCTCGGCTGCCGAGTTCGCTGGCGAGATGGGTCCGATTCAAAACTCGCCCAGCGATAGCGCCATCACGGGGCGAGCCGGATTGTATCCCGCCCGCTATCAGAGCGATCAAGTCGACCGCACTGGGCCACTGGTTGGCCGGGCCAATCGCACGCTACGTTATACGATTCTCCTGATCGGCGAAAACCTGCTGAGGTGTAATGCTCATTTTCGCCGCTTGGGCGATGCCTGGCGAGAGGCTGGAGTCGATAAACGAGTGATGGTCGTGCGCGCCGCCAAGCGGTTTTGCCGGATCGCCTATCGCATGGTTGCCGGGGGCCAGGTGTTTCGCCACCCGAGCTGCCGGGAGCGGCACTATATTATTGAGAAGTTGAGTACATTCTATGTAAATCATAATGTACCAATAGATCAGATGCTCACTGATTTGTGTGAAGCAGCCAAGGCGATTCCAGCCGCCGAGCATGCCGCCGAAGCCCAGCGGTTCCAAGCCAAGTGCGCGGCAACTCCCAAGCGTGGCCCTTCGGCCTCGCCTCGCCCTGCCACGCCGCACTCGAACATCGGCCGACGTTGTACCGGGCCGCGTCCGCTGAGTGCCATTTTGCCCGAGATCCTACTTCGATTGGGGGTGACGATGATAGAATCGAGCGCGTCAGGGGAGACCGATCCCACCTGACCGCGATGGCCGACGGCCCGAACAACGCCTATCATCCCCGTGGCGCTTTGACGCCTTCGAGTAAAGCGTGGCGCTCTGTCGGATCACCCAACGCCTGATGCGGCAGCGTGGGGTCACTCCCCTGATAACCAGTGTGGCGAGTGGTGATTGCCAACACGCGACAGAGGTGGCCGTGGCCTCGTGGTTACTGGTCAAATGTCTCCCATTAACTCGCCGTTCGGCGAGCATGGGGAGGGTGCGCGCTGCGATCACTCACTCAAAACCCGCATGGCAGTCTTTTCCGAGCCCTTGATTTTGACCGCCACCAGGGCCGCAAGCTGGTGGCGATTTTTTTATTTTCTCAGGCGAGGATTCCAACGGCTCGCAGTAAAGTGGTATCGGGTCTCTGGTCGCGTGAGGCGTGAGGGCCCGATGTCGGCGATCGAACAAATTGTCGAGCCGCGTGAGTCTCGATGGAACCCCCAGACCTTACGGAGCCTTACAGTGAACATCCGAACCATCGCGCTTTCCGCTGCGTTGACTATGGTCTTTGGCGCTGCTCCCTCGCGAGCCGGGACGATTATCTCCAATCTCCCTGGCAATGATGTAACCTTGTCCGATCTGGTCGTGCCGAACTTCCTCAGATCGAAAGCCGTTGGCTTCACCATGCCATCAGGCGTTTCCTACAGCCTTGATAGCGTGGTGATGCGTCTCTTTTCCACCGATCCTTCCAATCAAATCGGGGTCGTACTTGAAGGTAGCTCCGGTGGGCTCCCCACGGGCGTCGTTCTTGACACTTTCGCGGTCCCGACTTTGACAGATTATGTTCAGCCTGTGACTCTTACGCCAATTAGCCCGTACTTGTTAGAGCCCTCGACGACCTACTTCATTGTCGCGTACGGAATATCAGGATCGGGAGACGTCGCTTGGCTGGGGAACTCTCCACCCATCATTCCCACGGGCGTGGCGACTTTCGCCGGTTATTACGCGGATAACTCAGGCGCAGCCAGCCTCGCGCCGACCGGGTCAGCGACCGTCCTCAATTCATTCGCGGTAAACGCGTCCGCCGTCCCCGAGCCCGCCTCGTTGACGATGGGCGCCATCGCGGTCGTGATCGGGCTTGGCTTCGGCTCCCGGCCTCGCAGGCGCACGGCCTAGCTCGTTCTGGCGCCCACCAGGTCAACGCCGATCTGCGTGGGTGTTGTCACTTCGCAGGTCTATCGAGCTTCATTGCGAACTCGTCTTTGGCATTTTGCAACTCAGCCTGCGCCGTGGCGACGTTGCTCTTGAGCGTCCAGTACTGGGCCAGGCCGTAGCCCGCGGCCGCAGAGAGCACTGCAACGCCGACAAAGATGACGATTCCAGTGAATCGGCACCAGAACGCAATCTCTTTAAGCTTCTGTCCCGCCACGCTTGCGGCTGATTTAGGATCACTCATGGTTCACCCTTGGTGTGTGTTCGCTCGGCGGTGCCGAACCTTATCGGACGCTGCAGGCCCAACGACACTCGCACGTGAACCCGGCGGCCTCGAGCTCGGCCGCCACACCAGGCCGGACCGACTTCCCCTATTTCGGAAGCGGTCGGTCGGCTTTGTATTTCAGCAGTTCCATCTCTTCCCTGCGCTGACCGCACTTGAAAACGTGGAATACGCACTCCACATCAAGGGCTATCACGGTCTTGCAGCACGGCGCGAGGCGGAACGACTGCTCCAGGCGGTGGAACTGGCGGATCGCAGGCAGACGCGCCCACGCCACCTCTCTGGCGGCCAGAAGCAGCGGGTGGCGATCGCACGAGCCCTGGCCGGGAACGCCGCGATCATCCTGGCTGACGAACCAACGGCAAGCATTGATTCGCGGCTGGGCAGCCAGATCCTCGATCTTTTCCACCGTCTCGCCCGTGAAGAGAACCGGGCGATTCTGATCGTGTCGCACGATCCGAAAGTACGCGCCGTCGCCGACCGGAACATTCGAATTCGGGACGGGGTTCTTCTGGAGGACCAGGAACCATGAGCAAGCCATCGCGACTCTTGTGGCCAATCCTGACCCTGCTGGTGACGCTCGTGATGATCTGGCAAGCCACCCGCGCCGGTTGGATTCAAACGACACCGCCACTGACCGTGAGCGAGCAAGATCACGGGACCCTCAATTCGCGAGCGACCGCGCAGGGCCACGTAATCGCCGACGGCAGACTCGTCGCTTACCCGGGTGCCG
Source organism: uncultured Planctomycetota bacterium (assembly GCA_963818265.1). Classification (GTDB taxonomy): domain Bacteria; phylum Planctomycetota; class Planctomycetia; order Isosphaerales; family Isosphaeraceae; genus CAWFRS01. The sequence continues at coordinate 894,089 of CAWFRS010000003.1, forward strand.
AGGTGACTATCGCGACCGAGGTCGCGGGTAGAATCATCGTCTTGCCCGTGGACGAAAAGTCGATCGTCCGTTGCGGCGACCTCGTTGCCGAACTCGTATCTGACGATCTCAAAGAGTCGCGTGAAGAGGCCCTGGCGCGCATTGCCGAGTCCGAGGCCGATATCTCATTCTTCAGGCACGAAATCGGTCGGACTCGTCAGCTCCTGGCCCGCAGCGCAGCCAGCCTGGTTGAATTGCAGGGCAATGAGCGGAACCTCGACACCGCGCTCGCTCGCCGAAGGGCAGGAATCGCTCAAAAACGCCGGCTCGAGGCCCTGATCGCTAAGACACGCATCACGTCGCCGATCAACGGTGTGGTTACCGCCAGGTTTGCCCATCCGGGAGAGACCGTCGACGTGGCCACACGATTGGTCACCGTAGCCGACCTGAGTCGCGTTCGGGTCGAGGCCGAGGTTGATGAGTTCGACTTCGGCGCGATAACGCTCGGAGCTCGCGTCAAGATCTTCGCCGAGGGATTTCCTCGTTCAGTGTGGAAGGGCCGGGTTGAAGATATTCCCGACGTTGTTGTCGGAAGACGCCTTCGGCCCGAAGACCCCGGCCGCCCCGCCGACACACGGGTCCTTCTGGTCAAGATCGGCCTGCTCGAACCGACGCCCTTGAAGTTAGGCCAGCGCGTGGACGTTGAAATCATAACGACCGGCCGTTAGGTTGATCAACGCGAATCAACAGTTTCTGGTCCAGCAGCGGGGTCTCCAGCAGCGGGGTCAGACCTAGTTCCAATTAATTGGTCTTGGGTCCAGCAGCGGGGTCAGACCTAGGGGTCCAGCAGCGGGGTCAGACCTAGTTCCAATTAATTGGTCTTGCGGACGTGAAACTAGGTCTGACCCGAATGGCACGTAGATCACCGTGGATGGGCTGCGGCGGCGCAGCAGCGGGGTCAGACCTCGCGCAGCAGCGGGGTCAGACCTAGTTCCAATTAATTGGTCTTGCGGACGTGAAACTAGGTCTGACCCGAATGGCACGTAGATCACCGTGGATGGGCTGCGGCGTGTAATGCCACGCACCCAAAACGTGCCAGTCTCCTGGACGTAGCGTTTGACCAGGGCACTCGAGTCCATCAGATAATCACAACACCAGCAAACTATCTCCTCGAAGATCGTCCTCTGGCGCGCCCGATAATCGGATTGTCGGCGCTGCTGCAACTGGTCGAATGGAGCCAGGCACGTCGGCTGAGAGACCAGCAAGGAGGATCATCATGCAACCCTCTCGCACCCGATCTGTCCCCCCCCGCGCTCAGGACGCCCGGCATCGCCGGTCCTGCCGAGTCAACTCTGGATGGCCCTGCCGGTCGAATCCCGGCGCAAGATCCTGCGGGCTCTAACCCGCGCCATGGCCCGAGAGCTGGAAGTGGCTCCGAATCCGCGGGAGGTGCCGCATGAGCACCCCTGACAGCCTCGCCCGCTCAACCACTGCCGATCGAGAAGCAATCGATCCCGCGGTTCGTCCGATCCAGCGAGGATCGCGCTCGACGAAGATCCTTGACCGGCATCTCGACCGGTTGGCGATCGTCTATGTCCGGCAGTCCAGCCCGCAACAGGTCATCGAGCATAAAGAATCCCGCGAACGTCAGTACGCCCTGGCGGACACGGCCATATTCCTGGGGTGGCGGAAGGATCGCGTCTCCATCATCGACGAAGATCAGGGCCAAAGCGGCCGGACGGCGACCAGCCGGACCGGCTTCCAGCGGCTGCTGGCCGAGGTCACCATGGATCATGTCGGGCTGGTGCTCGGCCTGGAGATGAGCCGCTTGTCGCGCTCATCGAAGGACTGGCATCATCTGTTGGAGGTCTGCGCCCTCTTCGGGACGTTCCTGGCCGATCAGGACGGCGTCTACGATCCGCACGATACCAACGACAGACTTCTGCTGGGCCTGAAAGGAACCATGAGCGAATTCGAGCTATGCACGATGCGCAATCGGCTAGTACGCGGTAAGCTGAACAAGGCCACGCGCGGCGAGCTGTTCGCCAAGGTGCCCTGCGGGTACATCAAGCGGGCGTCCGGCGAGTTGGCCGTCGAGCCGGATGAGCAGGCGCGCAACGTGGTGCAGTCGGTCTTTGACAAGTTCGATGAATTGGGCAGTGTCCACGCCGTCTTCCGTTACCTGCTGAGCAATGGCATTCGGCTGGGGATGCACGCCCAGGATGGCCCCCGACGTGGTGAGCTGGTGTGGCGAAGACCCTCGCTGGCGACCCTGACTCAGATGCTGCATAACCCGATTTATGCCGGCGCGTACGCATATGGACGCCGTCCATGTGATGCCAGAAGGAAAGCGTCGGGAGCGGGCAAGACCGACCAGCGGCCGGTCCCGATGTCGGAGTGGAAGGTGCTACAACGGGATCGCCTGCCGTCGACGCTCGGGATGACAATCCCGGACTTCTGGGCGCGCGCTGTAATTTCACCCCAGAGGTGGGCCGTCTCGATGTCGATCCCGAGGACCCGATCGGCATACTGGTTTTCTAACCGTGCAAACCACTTACTGAGTGCGGCCTTCTTCCGACCGGCGACAAGCAGAGCGATACCTTTGGCGATTTCGCCCAGGGTAAGCACGCTCAGATAAAGGTCCGCGGTGGCGATGTCAGCCACGGCGGCTTTTACGAAGGGATTTCCATCGTCCTTCCCTAACTCCGTGAGGACGCAAGTGTCAAGCAACGATTTCACAGATCAAGATCCCGGCTGGCGCACTGATCGCGGTCTAAATCAAGCTCGTCCAGTCCGACTCGCTGGAAGAGAAACTCCTTGAAATCCAAGCTCTGGCCGGTCAGTTCGGCGTATTTCTCCGCCGAAATGACGATGACCGTATCGCTCCGCCGTGTGATGGTCTGAGGCCCTTCGGTGAGGGCAAGATTCACGACTTCGGTCAGTCGGTTTTCGGCTTCGGCGAGGTCCCAGGTCATGGCTCTCTCCATGATAGCTACTGCTTCTGGCGACACGATTCTCAATCATAACGCACGGAGAGCCGTTGCGTGCGCCCGGTGTTCCTTTCTTGCCGAAAACGAAGAGGACGCGGCGGGATGAAACCGGGTCGCGGGGAATGAAACCGGGTCGGGACGGTGAAACCGGGACGCGATTGATTGTTGCCGTGCAAGTTCGTCTATGCGACCGATCCTGATCTCGGTCGAAATGCCTGTCTCCGCGTGCCCCCCATGGACGTGGCGCACCCGCCCGAGAGGGCTTCGACTACTCTCACGCGGGATCCTGTCTGCTGGCCTCAATGAATAACTCGATCGACCGAAAGATTTGGTATCATGGGCTACCCGGCCGCCGCCGTAATATCAATCCAGGCAATCGATCCAGCACGATCGGGGCCGACCTCGATCGGCCTCCGATGTTCCATGACGGTTGACCCGAGACACGCAGTAATGAGCAAAGAGATGAACGAATTGATCTTTATTGTCGAGGAGGCGCCGGAAGGCGGATTCACCGCCCGTGCGCTGGGAGCATCGATTTTTACCGAAGCGAGCGATTGGAGCGAACTCCAGTCGCAGGTTCGCGATGCAATGCGCTGTCACTTCGAGGACGGCCAGTTGCCCAAGGTCGTCAGGCTCCGTTACGTGCGTGAGGACGTCTTGGCCGTATGAAGCTTCGACGCGACCTTTCGGGAGACGACCTCGCCAACTCCCCGGGGCGCCTGGGCTATCTGCCCACGCGGCAGACCGGTGGCCATCTTCGTCTTACGACCGTGCTTCCGGGTGAGCATCACAACACGATTCCACGTCACGGCCGAGTCCCTACGAGTCGGCACACTCTCCTCGATCCTCCGCGACGTCGCGGAACATCATGGGATGACAAAGGAAGAGCTCACGAACCGACTCTTCCAGTCATAGCGTCACCAGGCGGGTTGCTAACGGTGTTGATACACCACTTATCCGCTTCGATGCGACATCGTGAATGAGTCGTTTCTTGCTCGACGCCCCGTTGACCCACCCCCCATGACAACGGCGGCCGACACGTGCATGAGTGCTATCGATTGGCCTTTTCTGAGTTGCCCATTTGCTCGGGCGAATCACGGAAGCCACCAAGGATTGTTTGAAACGGGCCGCTTGCTATGATAAGGTCTGGAAACCCGGGTTGGGTCGGACCAGTGTGTCCGCGCCAGGAGGATGCGGCTGCTCGCACGGAAGGAACACCGAGAATTGCCGGGGCGACGGTGAGCCGAAGTGACTGGCTCGGTCAGACAGAGTCTCGCCTTCCAGGTGATCTTGCGCCCCTTGTGATAACAAGGGGAGTATGGATATGCGTCATCTCGATCGGCAGTCGATCGCTTGTGATCGCCGTCGCGGCCAGAAATAACCGCTCGCACCGCTCACAAGAATACTGAGTTTCAGTCCGAACCGAACCATTGATCAAAATTCCGCCGGCTGCGACGTTCGATCGGCATTACTGGCCGGGTCGTCCATCCTGGCTTCAACCCCGTGGCGAATCGCGCCCAGGTTTGCATGCCCGTCATGAAACGTAACAGCGAGATTCAGAAAATCGCATTCGTGGGCGATTACTTGCCGCGAAAATGCGGGATCGCCACATTCACTTACGATGTTTGCACTTCGGTTGCGACTCAGTATCCCGGCTCGGATTGCTTCGTGGTGCCGATCAACGACATCTCGCCGGGGTACGACTACCCGGCCGAGGTCCGGTTTGAAATCGAGGAACAAGAGCTCGATTCTTACCTCCGCGCCGCCGATTTCCTCAATTTCGCCAATACCGACATCGTCTGCTTGCAGCACGAATTCGGCATCTTCGGCGGACCGGCGGGCAGCCACGTCGTGCGCCTGCTCCGCGACCTGAGGATGCCGGTGGTCACCACGCTGCACACCGTTCTGGCCGAGCCGGCGCCCGAGTATCACCGCGTGCTCACCCAGGTCGCCGATCTCTCGGCCCGCCTGGTTGTCATGTCGGAACGGGCGAAAACGTTTCTTCAAGATATCTACGACGTGCCCGAGGCCAAGATCGACCTGATCGCCCACGGCATCCCCGATATGCCGTTTGTCGATCCCAACTTTTACAAGGATCAGTTCGGCGTCGAAGGCAAGTTCGTGGCGCTCACGTTCGGGCTGCTTTCGCCCAACAAGGGCATCGAGCTGATGCTGCGGGCGATGCCCGAAATCCTCAAGGAGTTTCCCAACTTCGTCTATATCGTCCTGGGCGCGACCCATCCGAATCTCGTGCGTGAACAGGGCGAACGATACCGGATCAGCCTCGAACGGCTCGCCAAGGACCTGGGCATCAAGCCGAATGTCAGCTTCTACAACCGCTTTGTCGAGATCGATGAGCTGATCGAGTTCATCGGCATGGCCGATATTTATATCACGCCCTATTTGAATCCCGCGCAGATCACCTCGGGCACGCTGGCCTACTCGTTCGGCTGCGGAAAGGCCGTCGTCTCGACGCCCTACTGGTATGCCGAGGAGCTGCTGGCCGATGGCCGCGGCGTGTTGGTCCCATTCGGCGATTCGAGTGCCCTCGCCAAGGAGATCTGCGCGCTCTTGCGCGACGAGCCGCGGCGGCACTCGATGCGCAAGAAGGCGTACATGATGGGCCGCGAGATGATCTGGAGCCATGTCGCGCATCTCTACATGGAATCGTTCCAGCGGGCGCGGCGGAGCCGCCTCGACATGCCGTACAAGCCGCTCGCCGTGCGCACCCTGGCCGAGCAGCCGATGGATCTTCCCGGCTGGCGGCTCGACCATCTCGTGCGCATGACCGATTCGGCCGGAATGCTCCAGCACGCCACCTCGACGATTCCTAACTTCTCCGAAGGCTATTGCACCGACGACAATGCTCGCGCCCTGCTGCTGACGGTTCTTCTCGAACAGCTCGGCCAGAGCTCGCCGCACGTTCATCGCCTGGCAACCACGTATGCGGCCTTCTTGAACTACGCCTTCGATCGCACACGAAATCGCTTCCGTAATTTTCTGGGATTTGATCGAACCTGGCTCGAAAAGGTTGGCTCCGACGACAGCCACGGCCGGGCGCTCTGGGTCCTGGGCGTGAGTGTGGCACGTTCGCGGCGCCGCGACCTCCAGCTCTGGGCATCGCAGCTTTTCGATCTGGCCCTGCCGACGCTCACCGAGACGACATCGCCCCGCGCCTGGGCGTTTGGCATCATCGGCGTGTGCCAGTACCTCCAGCGCTTCAGCGGCGCCCGGCCGGCGACCCAGGCCCGCGACCACTTGATGGATCGTCTGATCGATTGCCTGGAACGATCTTCACAATCCGACTGGCCCTGGTTTGAGGAGGCCTTGACGTATGATAACGCCAAGCTGCCCCACGCCCTGATCGCCGGCGGGCGATCCAAGGGCGACGCCAGGGCCGTATCGCTGGGCCTGGAATCGTTGCGCTGGCTCGTCGAGCAGCAGAAGTCGCCGACTGGCTATTTTCGGCCGATCGGCAGCAATGGCTTTTATCGCCGCGATCGGGAACGAGCCCACTTCGACCAGCAGCCGATCGAGGCCAATGCCACGGTCTCGGCGTGCATCGAAGCCTATCACGCCACCGAGGAAATGAGCTGGCTCCAGGAAGCGCGGCTGACGTTCGAGTGGTTCCTCGGGAGTAATGATCTGGGCCTCGACCTCTACGACGCCAAGACGGGTGGCTGTTGCGACGGCCTGCAAGAGGATCGCTTGAACTTGAACCAGGGGGCCGAATCGACGCTTGCGTTCCTCCTGGCGCTTGGTGAGATGAAACTGCTCGAGAACAGTCTGGCCACATACCGTCAGATGCAGGTCAATTGACAGGTTCGACTCCGGGTCGAAACCAACCTTTCTCTCTCTTCTCTTGACAGCGAGGTCAGGAGTTTTGCTCCATGGACGCGAACCAATCAACGTTGCCCACGACCGAAGCCCTCGCGAGCTCGACCATGATAACCAATGGCGAACCGCCGGGGAGACCTGGGCCAGCCCCTGGTCCTCATTCTGGCCCTGGGCGCGGGCCCCACATTCTTCGCACCGGGATCGTTCTCAAGCCCAATAATAGCCGCGTGGTGATCCGGCCTTTTGAGCCGGCCAGCGATAACCGCATCGAGCGCATCATCGCGCGCGTCGTCTCGCTTTCCGAGCCGGAGATCGAGCGTCTTCTTGAAGACGTGATGCGCGAGTTTCACAGCCGGCACCAGCGAACCCAGCAGTTTTTCCTGCACCGATTCTCGCAGCTCAAGAAATACCTTCTGACCGACCAGCCCTTGAGCGAAAACCGCCAGATGTTGATCGGGGCCTATTTCACGCAGGAATACGCCCTCGAATCGGCCGCGCTTTTCAACCCGTCGATGGTCTGGTACCGCGATCAATCGAACCTCGAGCCGGGCACGCGGCGATTCTTGCTGAGCCTGCGCGCCACCGGCGAGGGGCACATCTCGTCGATCATCTTCCGGAGCGGCACGATCGACGACAAGAACAAGATTCGCATCGACGAGCCGACCCGGTTCGTCACGGCGCCCGAGCAGGTTCCCAACACGCTCTACGATAAAACGCTGTTCTTGCGCAAGCTGATCGAGCTGGGAATCGAAAGCTCCTTCAGCGGCAAGGTTCTGGCCACGCTCGGCGAGCAGTTCACGTTCGAGGAGTTGCAGCGCGCGATCAGCCGGGCCGTGCATCAGAGCCGGCCGCGGCATTCCGAGAATGAGCCCGTCGCGCAGGCGATGATCACACTGGCCAAGGCGAATTACGAGATCAGCTATTCTCCCGACCAGCCCATTTCCGAGCGCGTGATCTTCCCGTTCTCGCCGACCGAGGCCAACGGCATCGAGGACGCCCGGTTTGTCCAGTTCCATGAAGACGACGGCTCGGTCCGGTATTACGCGACCTACACGGCCTTTGACGGCAAGGTCATCTTGCCCCAGATCCTCGAGACCGACGATTTCCTTCACTTCAAGGTCAGCACGCTCAATGGTCCCGAAGTCCGCAACAAGGGGTTCGCGCTGTTCCCGCGCCGGGTCAACGGCCTTTATGCGATGTTATCGCGGCAAGACAACGAGAACATTTACTTGATGTACTCGGATAATCTCCACTTCTGGTACACCAAGGAATTGATCGCCAAGCCGACCTACTCGTGGGAGTTTGTCCAGCTCGGCAATTGCGGCTCGCCAATCGAGACCGAGGCCGGCTGGCTGGTCCTCACGCACGGGGTCGGGCCCATGCGCAAGTACGCGATGGGAGCCTTCCTGCTCGACCGTGACGACCCGTCGCGCGTGATTGGCCGTCTCGAGTCGCCCCTTCTGGAGCCCGATGCCAACGAACGCGAGGGATACGTTCCCAACGTCGTGTATAGTTGCGGTGCCGTGATCCATAACCGGGACCTCGTCATTCCCTACGCCATGTCTGACTACGCCAGCACGTTCGCGACGGTTTCGCTCGACGAGGTTCTGGCCGCCATGGTACGCGATTGATTGATTGAAAGGACCGATCGGATCCGGCGCTCGGGGAAGCCACGGTCGACGGCCGGTGGCCGGGGTGATGCATTGACTTCCCAAAACGTAGATGTTGAAATTTTTGGATGGAATTCGTGCAAGTCGGTGGCGGAAAACCCGTCATCATCCCGAGCGAGTTACGGTATCCTCGATCTGTCTGCTCCGAAACGTGGCGATCAACGGGACTGAATGAACCGGCGGTGCACGGCGCGTCCTGGCTTGCCCGGGTTGTCACTTGTGGCTGACAATCGGGCCATACGTGCTGATTGATTTGATTCTGGCCGGATTATTGTTCGCTTGCGCCGGTGCAATCATCGCGGAGGGGGCGCGTTCGTGTCTTTCGCGGGAGGACCGTTCGATGGCGATGGGAACTCACGAGCTCGAAGGGCAAACGCTTTCGCAAGGCCGATACCGCGTTACCCGAAAGCTGGGCGAAGGCGGGATGGGAACCGTCTACCAGGCCCAGGATCAGAATATTGAGTCTGACATCGTCATCAAGATTCCCCGGTCGTCGATGATGGACGATCCCGAATTCGCGGGACGGTTCACGCGTGAGATTCGGTCGCTCGTCAAACTGTCGCACCCTCATATTGTGAAGGTGAGTGACGTCGGGTCGTGGAACGGCATTCCGTTCGCCGTGATGCAGTTCCTGCCGGGGGGCAGCCTTGAAGACCGCCGGCCAGCCGGACCCGACGGAACGCTCTACCCGTGCGACCCCTCCACGGTGCCCGCCTGGCTCGAGGCGGTCGCCCAGGCGCTTGACTATATTCACGCTCAAGGGTTCGTTCACCGCGACGTCAAGCCGGGCAATATTCTCTTCGACGCCGAAGGCCATGCGTTTCTCAGCGATTTCGGCGTGGCCAAGGTGCTTGCTACCGAAACCAGCTCACACGCGGCGCAGACGGCGATGACCGGCGCCGGAATGATCCTCGGAACGCCCGAGTACATGGCGCCTGAACTGATCATGGGCGAGCCGTTCGACGGCCGCGCCGATCAGTATGCCCTGGGGATCACCGTGTACGAGCTCCTCTGCGGGCGCCGGCCATTCGAACATGAAACGAAGACAAAACTGCTGGTGCTTCACACCTCGAAAACGCCGCCGCGACTGACCGAATGGTGTCCGGAGCTGCCCGACACACTCTCGCAGGTGGTGCTCAAGAGTCTGAGCAAGGAACCGAAGGATCGCTATCCCAGTTGCGCGGCGCTCGCCGCGGCCATCACCACGACAGTCAACGACATCGCCGCACGCGAGAGCCGCGTCCGGCTCAAGTGCCCGGCCTGCGGCAAGTCGGGAGCGATGACGGCGGCCGACTACGACCGGGCGCGCAAGGCCAAGAAACATCCCGCATGCCCCGAATGCAAGAGTCCCCTCGACGTCGTTAGCAACGGGCGTACGTCCGGCGAGAAGCCACCGAATTCGGGCGGCCATACCCTGAAAAATCTATCCCAAACCCCGCCGAAGAATCGCACACCGCGTCAAACCGTCGTCGAACCGAGCCCCGGAACGCCGCGGCCGTTTCCAAAAACAATGATCGAGCCGTCGCCCCTCTTATCCGAAAAGGGAGACCACAAGGCGCCTCTTGGCCGCCCCCAGCCGACGCTGATCGAACCAAGGCCCGCGGCATCGCGACCTGTCCCCCAAACCATGATCGAAGCGATTCCGATCCAGGTCGACGAAACAGATCGCGCGGCGGCGCAGGGGCGCGTCCCACCCCGTACGCTCATCGAACGTGCCGCCAAGCGGCGCGCGGCCCGCGGCAAGAACGATGATCGAAAAGTCACCGACGCAAGCAGAGGCTTCGCTGGCGATCGGTCCGACCGGCACGATGATGTTCCAGGTCGCGGAGTCGCCAGCGCGGCCATCGATGGGCCCGGCGGTTGCGGGCGGCGCCCATTCCCGGTTTGATCGCCGAGCGATCGCTCTGGCTGCCGGCGGGGGCGCGGCCTCGATCCTGGTTTTGGTTGTGATCGTGATGGCCTTGCTGCCAGGAGGCAAGAGCGAGCCAGGTCCCGCTGCGGCGGTCCCGGCGGCCAAACCGCTCGAGACCGCCGCGCCGCCGCCAGCCGCTCCCGAAGCGCTCGCCAGCCTGTCGCGCCCCAGACATGATCCGGCCGCGTCGGCCTCAACGTCGATCGCGCCGACCGAGAAAACGGCTGACCGCGACCCATCGAATGCGCGACCCATCCGGCCGACACCGATTCGGCACCCGCCAGGCCAGAGCCCACCGTCGCGGAAGAGAAGGATCCCTCGGAGCCCTCAATCCCACCGGGGGGCGTTGACTCACGAGAGCCATCGCCCACATCCGTCGCGTCATTGAGCCCGAGCAGAGCCAAACGCACACGCGCCGCCGCGCCAAAGCCGACACCCTTCGATCCGACTATTCTCAAGCAGAGCAAGCCAGAAAAGAAATACTCGCTCGCCAAGGTCCTCGCGGCCCCGAGGCAATACGCGGGCCGGCTCGTGGTTCCCACGGGGATGTTCAACCTGACACCGGCCGCGAGCGACAATCCCCACGGTCAGCGAAAGTATCTGATCTTCGAACGACGAATGGCGGTGCATAAAGACTCGCTCGGAATAACCTCGGTCGAAGCCCAGGAACTCGAGGTCGAACCCGCGGTGGCCAGACGACTCGACGCCCTGGGATCACAAAGGTTGTCCGCCACCATGTCGTTGTTGACCCTCTGGTTTCCTTCCGAGGGCGGCAACGCCCTGATCGTTCAGGTCGATGTCCTGCGCTACCATAAGCTGGGTTTCAAGAAGGCGACCTTCCTCCCGGAAGGCGACATCGATTACCACATCCTTCGAATCACGCCTCTCGGGCAGATCGAGACGATCGCCGATGACCGGGAATGGGAGGAGGTCGAACGGTTCGCCCACTTCGCCAATAATTACAAGAAGCGAGTCAGAGCCTACAAGAAGATGCTCCAGACTGGTCAGATGGAAGCACTGAACTCGGCCATGGGAAGCCTCTATCAGGGGATGCTCAAGAGCGCCGCGGCGAACGAATTACAGCAACAGATTCTGCGCCGCGGCGTCGGTGGAAAGTTTTGAGCGGCCTTTGTTTCATGGTCCGCTTTTGATCGGAATGGAGCACCCGTTCTTCCATAGCGAGCACCCACTCGACGACGGCAGGTCGTTCTTGTAGCCTGGGCGAGTCAATCGAATTCGCCTCGAGTGATCGCTTCAGGAAACCTCCGGGAAGAATATTCATGCGGTCGTGGGTGATCGGCAGCAGTCCCGTGTGCGACGTCGTCGTCGATTCGCCGCTGGCGTCGGGCCGGCATTGCGAGTTGACGCAGACGCCGGAACGCCTTGTTCTCAACGATCTGGGCTCGACCAACGGGACTTATGTCAATGGCGTGAAGATCAACGGAACCGTTCACCTGAAAGCCGGCGACTCGGTCACGCTGGGTCGAACGGTGCCATTGCCATGGCCGTCCGAGCTCGACGTCGTCAAAGAGCATCGGCCGCCTGGCTGACAACGACATCGTGCTCGACGATCCGCGGGTCTCGGGCCGCCACGCCCGGCTCACCAGCGTGGCCGGCCTGCACACGCTGATCGAAGACACGGGCTCATCAAATGGAACTTTCTTGAACTCGACCGATCGCCGGGTGACAGGTCCGACGCCGATCAGCGCGATCGATACGCTCTATTTTGGCACGCTCGCCGTGCCGGCCGTCCGTCTTCTTGGCGGAGCGGCGGCTGCGCCGACACCGGCTCCCGTACCTCAGCGCCCGATGGCTGCGGCCACGCTCGCCGAGCCGCTCGCGACCGTGCGCGCTCAGTCGCCGTCGGTCCCATCTCCTCAGTCGCCGTCGGTCCCGTCTCCCCTGATCAAATATCAATGGCCGTTGGCCGGGATCGCGCAGGCTCCGATCCTCGCGCTGGTCATCGTCGCGATTTTCGGACGAGCGGCCGCCGCCACTGACTGGCAATCGGCCGGTCAGGGCGTTGCCGCGACGACATTCGCGCTGGCGCTCGCGGCCGTCTGGCTGGGCGGCTCACTCGCCGCAATCGATGGACTGACCGGACGATTGGCCAGTGCTCATGCGAGTACCGGCATCGCGGCTCACGGGCGTGTCGACTCGACAAGCCATGCTGTGGCCATCGGCCAGCAAATCGCCGTGCTGGCCGGGTTATCCCTCGTGGCGGCTGCCATCCTGCTCGCCATCGTCCATCCCGCTAGCGGTCTCAAAGGGCCGTGGTTGCCGATGTACGGCGTGCTCGGATTGACGTCACTCGTCGGAATGTTTCTTTCCCTGGCTGTCCTGTTCACGATCCGAAACTGGGTCACGGCCGTGCCCGTATTGCTCATCGGCTTCATGGCGATGGTCGCGTTCGGCGGCTGGGTCGTGCCATCGCCCAGTATGGTTTCGCCACTCAGAGCAGTCGCGAGCGTCATGCCCCCGAGATGGGCGTTCGAGGCCTTGTTCTTGCTCGAGGCCGCGGAGCGTCCCACGTCGGCCGGCTCGCAAGAACGGGTGGCGGCGGAACGTACCGCCAATCAAGATCCCGTCGAACAATACTTCCCCGCCGATTCCGAGCAAATGGGACCGCGGGCCGATGTCATGGCGCTGGGATCGATGCTGATTGGATTCTCGGCCCTGACCTCATTCCTGTTTATTTCGGGGCTCCCGCGGTCCGATCGATGAACGTCTTCAAATTCTTCAGCCGTTTGCGCGCGGCGGTCTGGGCGCGGTAGTGATTTTCAAGTGGTGAGAGATCGCGCCCTGGCTGAGGCTTGATACGCCCTTCATAGAATCCGTGTGCCTTCGAATAGCCTTCGAGCTTTTGCAGAAAGAGGAGGATCTCGCGACGGGTGCGGTCGATCCGTTGCATGCGAGTCGCGGCCCATTGATCGGCTTCGAATTCCTGGTCGACCGAGGCGCTTTCCAGATAACCGAACGGCAGGATCAACATGAAGAGCTTCTGCAACGTTCCCTCGCGCATCTTCATGACGCCCGGATCGCGGAGACATTTCACCGCGTGCTCGAGATCAACGTGCGCCATCTCGTGTCCGATGGCGAACTGGAGAGCATAATCCTCGTCATCGCCGATCAAGTCAAACAGGGCGCGGCTCAGGTAGACATTGCCCCCCGGGATCGAGAACGCATTGACCACATCGGAATTGAGAACAAAAAACTGATACTTGATTTCCTTGCGATGCAGGGTCTTCATGAACGGCTCGGCGAGCTCCTCGACACGGCTGAGCCAGGGACTCGAATCGTCAACGAGCGGGTTGAAGCGCACAATCAACTCGTGAAATTCGTCGCGGAGTCGGCGTTCATCATCGAGGCTAAGGTGGTTCACGTCCCAGACGCGCGTCCATTGCGGCTGGTTCCAGAACGCGCTCCCGGCGAGTGGATTGCCAGACGTCGTCTTGTCGCGCGCGTGAACGGCCGCCTTGCTGACCGGCGGTGCGGTCTTGGGCGCGAGCTTGGCGATCTCGATGGGGGGCGGAGCCGGCCGCGGGGTCGACGAAGCCGCGTCAACAACCGGAGCGGCCGCCGACGGGGCCACAGGAGCGGATGCCGACGTCGACGGCGCAGCAGCCGCGACGGGCGCGGCAGCCGGCCGGGATGCCGTCGCTTCGGCTGGCGGCGTCTTCATTTCGAGGGCCGTAACGGTTGCTGCCGGCGTTTTCTTCTGGCTTTCGCGGTACGCCCGGCCCTCGCTCTGGACAACCCAGATCGAGCCAGCCACGTACAGGCAACCCACGACGGCGGCCACGAGATTGCGAACCATATCCGGGACCTCTCCCTTGTTGAGCGGGTTACCGACTTTCGGGCACCTTCGTGCGATCGAGCTGTTCGCGTAGTGCCGCGTACAGCTCCGGAAAACGCGCGTCGTTCGCCCACGGTCTTGGCGGCCGCGAACCGCAAGTTATGCGTCATCATGAAATTCTTGAGGTCATTCACGGTCGTCCCCGAATATTTATCGATGTCGCCGATGGCTCGCTCGATCTTCTCGGTTTTCAAGAGCCTGACGTTCGACTTCAGCTCGGTGAGACGTTCCTTGGCTTCGAGATAAAGCCGGTCGCTACTTGGGGGAACCACTTCATCAAGCCGGCGGAACAGATCGTCGGCCCGCGCTTCGACCTCCTCGATGGCCGCGATCTGCATTCTTCCATCGATGGCTTGTTCCAGGGCCTTGTCGAGCGCCTGGCCGTATCGTTTTTTCACATAGTCAAATCTTGTATCTTGAAGCGCGACGCTCCACACGCCTTTACCCTTGAGCGAGAGCCGAACCATCGAGAACTGTTCATTTTTCTCGGCCAGCTTGAAGGGAATGTGACGGACCAGGTCGACCGGGATGGGCACCTTCAGCCGGTCCAGGCGGTAGGCCGATTCACCGAGGTTAGAGTTGAGCAACTCTTCAAGCGTGCGATTGAGGGCATCACCGTTCAAGACATCGTGCGACTCCGGGCTATTGAGGATCCGCTCGCGGTTGACCTTGTAAAATTCCTTACGCTCGTTCGCGTCGGCCATTTTGCGCGCCACGTATTCGCGGGTCTGTTCCTTGGCGACGGCCGCGAGATATTCGTTCCAGCGGATGAACGTGTCGACGTTGATCGACTCGGCCTGTGCCGTATTGAGGTTGTATTGACCCATTCCCCACGCGGCGATGCCCAGCCCGCGAAGATAATCGCCCTCCGGGGTCGAGCCGGCCCCGATGTACTGTGCGCGGGCTTCGTTCTGGATCGCGGCGACGGCGGCCAGCGCGGTAAGCGCGACGGAAAGCACGGTCGATTTCTTCATGAATATCAGCCTTCTTGAGTCGGAACCAACAAGGAGACTTCGCTGCTGAGGCACCGAAATAGCAAACAAGATCCACCAAGTTCTCAAGGTCCGGCTTCCAAAATTTTCGATAATGAAGCCGTTGTGTCAATCCTTCACCAGGGCTTTTCGCCGCGGTGATGTTTCTCTCGTCACTTGACCCGAAGCTGAAACCGCTGTTCACCGATCTGAAACTGGGCCGTGGACTCGACGTTGATCTGGGGCATTCGCATCCAGAGGCCGTTCTGAGTCTTGGGATGTTCGGCGTGCCAACCGCCGCGCGAGCCGCCGCGATAGAGCCGCACGTGCCGCGGCTCGCAAAACGGATCGTCGGGCCGGCAGATCGAGCACGACGGGTCCGATCCGATCCAGTATTCGTTCTTGACCAGGAGAATGCGGTTACCAATCTCCGGGCCGATGAGCTCGGTGACAGCCGGTGGGCGGAACGTGCTGGCGCCTTCGTTCCAGCCATGAGTCGCGCTGAAGGCTCCTTCGCCCGGAACATGATCGACGGTGGGGCCAGCGTCGACGACGGGGGCATCGAACCGGTAGCGGCCGTTGCCGACAAGAAACTCGGCCTTATCCGCCAGGGCCGTCCGGCTGACGCGGACGAACATGCCATGGGTGCTCTGAAGATCGGTGACGACCCAGCGGTGCAAGCCGCCGACCATCTGATGAGTAATCTCGACGTGCCGCGCCGAGATGCGTCCATCGAGGGGAATACAGAAATCGCCCTCACTGCGGCCGATGACAAACCGATGATCGCGAATGCGGATCATCTCGCCATCGGTCTTGCCGTCGTCGAAAACGGTCAAGATGGCCAGCGGCGGCCGCACCGTGGGACGAAACGGCACGGCGGCGCGGCCCGCCGGTGCCTGAGGTGGAGGCGGTAGCGGAGCAGGGGGGTCGACGGCAAACGGCTGGCCGGGCTGATTGCCGTTGCGGCCGGACAAGAAAGCCTGGCGGATATCGTCATCAGTTTCGATCAGGGTGCCGGAGCGCTCCACGGGCTGGGGACCTCCCGGTGGTTGCGCGGGGACGTTGAGGCCAGGCTCGATCAAGGTCCGGACCGCTGCGGATGCGGGTTAGGCTGGCCGGGCTTGGGGGGTGGTTGGGCCATTATTTGTGTCCTTTGCGCGGTCCAGAACGCGGAATCATGACAACTTGCTCGACTTGTGACTGACGACTGAATGGGTCGCCGACGCTGGCCTTCGTTGCGCTCGCGGGCATCCCTGCGAGTTTCAGCATACCGGACGGGTTTTGATGAAAAACTTGAATTAAGCGTAATGCAGCCTGCGACGGCTTGCGCTTGCCCTGCTCCCAGCTCTGGACCGTCTTGGTCGAAACATTGAGCACCTGGGCGAAGAGGGCCTGCGACATTCCGTTCTTGAGCCGAAGATTGATCAGTTCCTTGGCAGTCACTTCCGGCGGCCGATCGGGCGATTCGACGATTGTGGTTTTCAGTGTTATTTCGCCTTTGACGTGGCGAATTCCTTCTTCCAGGCCCTTGCGGATTCGTTCGGCGAGAGGCAGGCGTTTTGATTCGGTTTTCATACTGGTTCAAATCTCGAGGGCTAATCGATGCGAAAACGTCCCAGTGTCGTGCACAGACCTCGAATTCCCGTCTTCGACTCCCGATCCTCAGTGCTCTCGAGTCTGAGTTTACGTTCGGTCTTGGCGTCCGCGAATCGGCTTTTCATACTCGCCCGTCTCCGTTTTTACGCGACATCGATCACGGAGGACTGTTCCGAATAGGACCCGAGCTAACTTTCGCGAGCGGTGCCATCCGAATACTGCGACAACGAATATCTGTGCCGACCGCCTGGAACCCCGGATGACAGACGATTGTCCGATTACCTTCCACATGATTGACTTCTCGGCCGTTAAGAAAGAATGTGATCACGCGGCCTTCGCACCGAACCTCCACTTCGTTCCACGTTCCGGCCGACAGTTCAGTATCGACGGACCGGGGCGATACATAGTTCCCCGGTCTTCGAGACTGGAACTCGAACACTAGGACATCTCCTGTATGTCCCGTCGTCCCACTTAGGAGTGCACATCCGACCTCGCTGACTCGGTAGTTGGCGCCACTGATGCGAAACTCGTCGCGTTCGAACAGTTTGAGGAGGCAATACGCTTCTCGCCTGCTGCCACCGATAGGCATAAAACAGTCGAATTTCACTGAAAAATTGCTAAATTCCCGGTCTGGAAAAATTCTTCCAAAGACTTCTGTAGACCACACGAGCTCTTCTCCTTCAATCCTGACACATTCCGTCGGATCGACAACCGCGAATCGATGGAAGCCGTTCCATCCATCTAGATTCTTGCCATTGAAGACAGCCCTCCATTGCCGTGATTGCCGACTATGGTCGTGCAGAGCAGATCTAGGATTCGAAAGCGATGTCTTACCTGCATCCGCGGTTCGCGTCGCTGACGATACCCAATTCCCAGAGCGAAATACGCGATATTCCTCGTGCCGGTCCGTCCATTTGATCCAGCTTGTGCCATCCTCCAGACGCAGGAACCCACCCCCGCCTCGTTTTCCGTCATAAAGTTCTACATATTTCTCTGTCCGTTTAAGCTCTTCCCATTCAATGACTCGGCCCTGAGTATTGGTCTCATGCCACTTGCCCGGAGCGTAGTTCTCGAACCTACAGTTGTCCCCGACCCAAGACCGGCGATCTATCGGCAGTTTTGGCTTGCTTGATTTCGCTGAAAGGTTCGATTTGATCGCTCCATTCGCGGACGAGCCTTTCTGCAACGCGTTAACAGCCGTATCAGTCGCTTTGAAGTGCTCGGATTGATCAGTGAAAGCAACCGGCATGGGATCCGCTTTCTTCGGATGGTACTGACTTTTCCCTGGCAGCCCTTTCCAGAGGACCACCCCCTCGGGTGTCGTGATCTCGATATTTCGAAACCGAGCGACAGTGCGGAAGGCTTGCAGGGCAGCTCGCCCGTTCTGAAAACGGTCGTCTTTATGTCGAAACACGTGTTCCTCATCGAGGTAGCAAACATACTCGCTGCCCCGAACTTCCACGCGCACGTCATGCCAGCAATTGAGCTCAATGTGATGTTGCCTCAGCAGTCTCTGATCGCGACCAAATTTTCCCTGAGAATAACCGGCAATTTCTACAAACTTATTATCATAACCACCTATGTTAATCCTACAAAAATTACCGAGGTCTTTGTAATGAAATACAATCAAAAAACCTTCCGGCCCCGATGACAATGCCTGACATCGAATATTGTAATGAGACCACGACGCCTCCCCGATCAGGCAATAGCCTACGTCCTTCGACGCATGGACGAGATCTTGCCCTTCAAGTACCCAATCCCCTGCGATAATTTCCGGGCCAGTTAATTTTAACCTCGTCGGTGGATCGTTCACTGCCGGCGGTTCAAGTGCCGGCGGTCCTTGCCACAACACGGTTCCATCGCCACCGGTGACGGCGATATTTCGGAGCCGGCACGCCGCCCAGGAAGTCCGAATGCCCACTTTACCCTTCGGGTGGAGATCATCATCGAGATCGAGATGAACGACTTCGTTCTTGCCATCGCGCAGCGAGCATTCGACATGATCCCCCCGAACGCGGACGCGTACCGCGTACCACTTGTGGTTCACGATATTGAACTCGACACCCTGCAAGTAGCGTGACTTTCCACGTTCAAGCCCGGCCACGTAACTCTGCGGCTTCCGATCGTACTTTCCGGAAATCGCGAAGCTTTTGTGATTGCCAGCGTCTGTCTCGCGAAAATCCAAACTGAGGTCACCAGCGCCCTCCGTTCGCATCACTTCGGCGACAAAGTCATAATCGGTCCACTTATCGTCGCCGAACACTAACGCCGCCGATCGCACAGTTGCGTCCGATTGAACGAGATCGTCCCCAAGCGCTCTCCAGTCGCCCCCGGTGACGTTGAAGGGCCTCCCGTTGCTTCGACGAATGGAAGCATTCCGTACTTGAGTCGTGCCCGAGTCGGGGTGCGCTGGCCGTCGATTCGCCCCTGTACGATCGGGACTATCGCGTTCGGATTTCGGCTCGTACTCGATAGCCACACCGTCCGTTTCGATCTTCACGGCTTTCTTGGCATCGGTGAGATCGGCTTTGATGCGGCCGTTTTCCGTGGTGATGTAGATAATCACTCCAAGAGCGATGAACGCAGCGAACAAGGAGCCGGCGACAACCATCGGCCAGGAACTCCAAGGCGGCCAACCGTCCCGCAGCCGGGCGTTGCCTCGATCGATGTTCATCCCCTCGAAAACGGACTCGGTGTTGATCGCTTCGAAGACCGACCTCGTAACCAAAGGCTCAGAGTCCTCATTCTGGGCGAGCCGCTCAGACTTGAGCGCATCCGCAAGCGTCTTCGGCGGGTCGGCTTGCGTTGAGCTTTCGTCCTCGTCGGCGCCCGGCAACGAACCCGACTTTCGAATTCCACTGGGAATTGTAATCGCGGCGACCTGCGAGACATCGGCGGCGGAGAGTTCGCCCCGGGGGGCGGGCGGCGTCGTTGCTCTTCTCTTGAAAAATGGTGCCAGGGCACGTACGACGTCGACAGGACTCTGAAACCTTCGCTCAGGCTCCTTCGCCATCATCTTGGCGACCAGAGCTGCCAGTTCCACGGGAACTTCCGGGCGCACCAAATTCAAGGGCATCGCATCCATCGAGTGATGTGCCTGAAGCAGCTCGTACAGGCTCGTCGCTCGGAACGGCGGACCTCCGGTCAGGAGGTAATACAGCGTGCAGCCGAGACTATAGATATCGGCCCGGATGTCGGCTCCGCGCGCGTCCCTGATCTGTTCCGGTGCGATGTACTCGGGCGTCCCCAGCATCTGGCCCTCATGTGTCAAGCCACCGTCAACGGCCCCTTCGCTCTTGACCTTTGCCAGTCCGAAATCCAGGACCTTGATGATGGCCCGATTCCCTTGCTTCGCCAGCATCAGGTTGCTCGGCTTGATGTCGCGGTGTACCATGCCCATCTCGTGCGCATGTTGTAAGCCTAACGCTGCTTGATGCACATAGTGACAGGCGTTCGATACCGGCAGTCCTCCCTTGGTCTTGACCAGCCTGGATAGATCCAGACCGTCGACGTACTCCATCGCGAACATGATGCTTTCGCCGACACGCGACGCCGAATAGGCCGTCACGATGTTCGTGTGGTGCAGCCGGGCCGCACTGCGAATCTCACCGAGAAAACGATCGAGCACGCCACGCCGGTTCATCAGATGGCTGGAAACGACCTTCAACACTTCATGCCGTCCCATCAAGCGATTTAGCGCCAGGTAGACCGTTCCCATTCCCCCCTGGCCAAGCTCTCGGATGACTTCGTAGTCCGGGTGGTCAGCCAGTCCGGGGGGCAACGAGCTTGTCGGGGGCCGTTCCAACGAGTCCACGCCAGTCTCAAGTATCGACAATCCGGTGAGCGACGACGACATGACCGGACCGGTCGAGCCCGGCTGGCCTTGCACGTCGCGCAGCCGACCGAGAAAACTGTCCGACGACATCGCGGCGACACGGTTCTGGCAGGCGGTGCAGCCTTCCAGATGCGTGTTCACCGATTGCGACGAGACCTCGTCGAGTTTGCCCAGGCCATAGGCTTGCAATACCTGGTCGCTCGGGTGGACGGCGGCGGTGGCGCCCATGTCGCGATCTCCTCTGCTGAGGTCAAAATGCCAGACGATCGATCGATCATTCTTAAAACAAAGTCGAAACTGCGTGGAACATCCTATAAGAACGTCGAAAGGAGTAGCCCGACCCATTCGTCTCTACCCAGAATTTCGTAATAATAAGTCAATACGTTGCGTGTCGACCATCTAAGGCACTGCACCGCTCGGAAACTTGAAACGCGCCACCTAAACCTTTCCTGCCTTCCTGCAGAGGTTATAGATGGTAGCAGGATGGTCGATAATCAACCGGCCGTCTTTGACGTAATAGCCCAATTTTAGCTGCTGGAGCATCGCAGGGAGGGCGAACCTGAGAGGCACGCTGTCGAACTTGAGCGTGACTGTCGATGTCAGGGACTTGCCCGCGTTCCGAAGACCTTCTGGCGCGACGTCGATCGGAATGCCGGAGTCGCCGGGCCGCTTCGTGACTTTTGTGATGTAGGTCAAGACGTCACTCAACTTCGTCTTATGTACGAATGGAATCCCGATCGGCTCGTTGAGCTTCGCCAGGATCGCCTTCGTTTCCAGCGATACGGCGACACCTTCGGGTAGTTTGTCTAAAACGATCACTTCGTCGTTGAGTTGGCGTATCATGAGGAAGCCAGTGTCGACCGAGTACGCAAGGCCGAGCTGGCGCAGCAGGAGCCGTAACGTCGTTCGTAGCGGTACCCCGTCCACGTCGATCACAACAGGCGAAGTTACCGAAGTCCTCGTTTTCTCGAGTGCCTTTGGGTCGACAAATATTGGCACGGAGAGATTGCCTGCCTTCTCGTTCGCTGGCTTGTTGAGAATGTAATGCAAAATATTTTCCAGCGGCGTTTCGTTCGGAAACGGCATTGCGCAGGGCTTGTTGAGTACTTCGACAATCGCCATGGTCTTTGGTGACGTGTCGATTGTGACGACCGGCCTCGCCTGCGTTTCGATGTTTTCGTGAAGAGAAATGACGACCAACAGTCCGTCATCAACGTAGTAAGTGAGACCGAGTTGACGAAGCACCAGCCGGAGGGTTGTTCTGAGCGGCACGCCTTCGATATCCATCCGGATAGTAGAATTCAGCCTCTTACCTGATTCCCGCAAGCCAAGCGGATCGACATAAATTGGAATGCCTGTCTCGGCCGCTCTCCTGGTTGCCGTTTTGATGTACTTGAGAACATCTTGGAGCGCCGTCTCGCGCAAAACAGCATCGGTATCGGCTCATCGAGCTTCGCAACGATCGCCTTCGTCTGGTCGGATGCGTCGGTGCTGATGCTTTGTCCGAGATATCTCAACTCCTCGTCAATCGAACGGTCGACGCTGGTGATGATTAATAAGCCGTCCGCGACATAATTGATCAAGCCAAGCTGCTTGAGTATTAGCGGCAGCGTCGTTTTCAAGGGACGATTTTCAACGTTAATCGTGATGCTCGAAGCCAGGGATTTCTTGGCTTGTCGCAGCCCGGTTGGGTCGACGTAGATTGGGATACCCGAGTCGTTCGTCCCTCTTGTCGCGGCCTTGATGTTTTTGAGAACGTCTTCAAGCGGTGTATTCTTGGGGTATTTCATTGGGATCGGCATTTCGAGCAAGCCTTGGATCGAGCGCTTCGGAGACGACTTTGCGACGGCATTCGCCAGCGCCGGCGTTGCCTTCGACTTCGTTCGTAAATCACGCTCGATTGCGATCGATCCGTTCGAAGGGCTGACCGTTGGCCTTTTCACGCTCAGGTCGGGCGGATCGGGCCGAGTCAATTCGCTTCGCTGGTTGTGCTCGGTAGCAATTGCTCCGCTCGCGGACTCGACCGGCGACTTTTTCGCGTTCAGAATTGGCGGATCGAATGGCGCAGTGAGCTTGACCTGTTTACCGGGTTGAAGCGTTACGGTCTCAACCCACGAAGGTGCGTCGCGCCAATTGACGACTACGACGTGTTTGCCTGCCGCCCGTTCGATTGCGAGTATTTCGCCCGTGGAGTGCTGATCGGCGACTTCCTCATCGTCAACCTTAACGACAGCGTTCTCCGGTAAGTGATCGATGATAATAATGCCGACGGCGGGCCTGAGCATGAAAATCGAAAAGGCGACGGCTGGCAGGAGCGCGATGGCTATTAGCAGCCCAAGGCCCCCGACCACCCGGATTGATGGCGGCACTGGTCGCCGCCCTGCGACCGCCAGTCCAGCCTCGATGCGCGGTTCAGCCCTTTCCGATTCGATCAAGCTGTCCCAAATTGAATCCGGTTCCGACTCTTTTGTTGGCTTCTTGATCGCGGGAACAGACGGCGGTGCCAGATGGCTCTCGCGCCGATTCAATGCGACGCTTGCATCAATTGGTTGCGGTCTCGGATGGGTCAGTTCCGATTGCGACAGACTCCGGATTCGAAGTCCGCGCACCAAGGTTTCCTCTCTTGAAGAACGTTGTGAGCCCTTGCGCTACATCTTTCGGCTCCTGAAACCGCCGCTCCGGTTCCTTCGCCATCATCCTGGAGACCAGCGCGGCTAATTCAACGGGCACTTCAGGGCGGGCCAGGTTCAGCGGCAGCGCATCCATCGAATGGTGCGCCTGCAAAATTTCGTATAAGCTGGTCGCGTGGAACGGTGGGCCGCCGGTGAGGAGGTAATACAGCGTGCAGCCCAGGCTGTAAATGTCGGCCCGGATGTCGGCTCCACGAGCGTCTACAATCTGCTCTGGCGCGATGAAATCGGGCGTCCCCAGCATCTGGCCCTCATGTGTCAAGCCACCGTCAACGGCCCCTTCGCTCTTGACCTTTGCCAGCCCGAAATCCAGCACTTTGATGATGGCCCTATTCCCTTGTTTCGCCAGCATCAGGTTGCTCGGCTTGATGTCGCGGTGTACCATGCCCATTTCGTGCGCATGTTGTAAGCCTCAGCGCTGCTTGATGCACATAGTGACAGGCGTTCGATACCGGCAGTCCTCCCTTGGTCTTGACCAGCCTGGATAGATCCAGACCGTCGACGTACTCCATCGCGAACATGATGCTTTCGCCGACACGCGACGCCGAATAAGCTGTCACGATGTTCGTGTGGTGCAGCCGGGCCGCACTGCGAATCTCACCGAGAAAACGATCGAGGACGCCACGCCGGTTCATCAGATGGCTGGAAACGACCTTCAACACTTCATGCCGTCCCATCAAGCGATTTAGCGCCAGGTAGACCGTTCCCATTCCCCCCTGGCCAAGCTCTCGGATGACTTCGTAGTCCGGGTGGTCAGCCAGTCCGGGGGGCAACGAGCTTGTCGGGGGCCGTTCCAACGAGTCCACGCCAGTCTCAAGCATCGACAATCCGGTGAGCGACGACGACATGACCGGACCGGTCGAGCCCGGTTGGCCTTGCACGTCGCGCAGCCGACCGAGAAAACTGTCCGACGACATCGCGGCGACACGGTTCTGGCAGGCGGTGCAGCCTTCCAGATGCGTGTTCACCAATTGCGACGAGACCTCGTCGAGTTTGCCCAGGCCATAAGCCCGCAACACCTGGTCGCTGGGGTGGACGGCGTCGGTGGCGCCCATGTCGCGATCTCCTCGTGCGATCAAAATAACAG
The DNA here is from genome assembly GCA_963818265.1 of uncultured Planctomycetota bacterium. Taxonomy (GTDB): domain Bacteria; phylum Planctomycetota; class Planctomycetia; order Isosphaerales; family Isosphaeraceae; genus CAWFRS01. Next base: position 918,512 of record CAWFRS010000003.1, read on the forward strand.
CGGTCGGTCAATCAATCACTGAAAGAGAAAGGCCGCAACCACGCGGGATATGCCGCGAAAATCTCAGAAAAATCCGGATTCACCGCGGGGCGAGATTTAAAGGTTTTCCAGATTGGCACTTACAGCGAGAATTATCCTCGCGAATACGGACTTGGCGGATGATCAGGTCGTCGGCAGTAAATCGCTCCAGCCGCGGACGTCGTCGTTAAGCATGCGCTCGCAGAGTGTGCAAAGCACCTCGAAGTCTCGGATCGCTGCGATTGCGGCCATTGTCGCGTCCTCTGGTTTACCGAATTTGGCCGTTCCTTGAAGAATCAGAAGCCGTCGTGCGCCCAAAATCTGACCTTCCCTGAAAATTGCCTGATAAGTCGTTGAATCTTGTGGGTCGAGCACGGAATCAATCTCCTGACTCCTGACATCAAAACGAGCTTAATAGATCTTTCCAGTCGCGAACGTCCTGGTGCACAATTCGCACACCGAGGGCCTCTAGCCTCTCGATATCGTCAATGGCTTCGATGGCAGCCAGTGTCGCGTCGTCGGGCTTTCCGAATCGCTCGGTGCCCTGAAGGATCAGGAGTCGCTGCTCGCCGGTAACGTGACCTTCCTTGCGCCCTTTCTTGAGAATCGCCTGATACGTCGTCGATTCCTGCATATCGAGCACCCCTTCCAGTAATTGTGACGCGGCCTCTTGCGAGTAGCGCAGCCCCATGAGCAAGTACGCGGCCGTCCAGAGTTTCGCCGCGCTGGGCCGTGGCTCGGCGCTGATCCGTCCCTCCATCCGCCGCACCAGGGCCGGCAACTCGTCCTCGCGAACGTTCGTTAACGGCGCCAGCGGAACCAGGTTGACGCCAGATGTCAAATAAGGCTCGGGATCTTCACTCCACATCCTCACCACCCGATAATTGTACTGATTGGTCCGCCAGCCGTCTCGCATCTCGATCTCGAAAGTGCCCGTGAAGCTCGGCGAGTTCGCGTCGCGGCGCAACAGGACCAAAACAGTCAGCACCGGCAACTTATGCCGATGATAGAGCGCCGCCTGGCGATACCAGGTTGTCGCGACCAGCTCCATATCGTGGCTCGACTGAAGCTCGATATTCACCAGGTACGGCTCGGGGGCGCCGACCTTGATCACCTTGTCGGCCGCGGCCGACAGCGTCGTGATGTCGGAGTCGATCACCTCGGCCGGACCGGGCGGGCCGATGCCGAATCGTTCCAGCCAGGCGCCCGGATCGTCCCACACCAGTTCCTTCGTCGAGACGTCGTAGGGGTTGAATTCCACGAATGGGGACTCGCCTGGTTGACTCAGTCTTCTTAATGCCGATTAATGCCGAGAGTTTGCCATGCAGGGACAAGACGAAGAGCCGCTCAATCACTTGCGCATCAAATTGGAAATTGTCGCTCGGCGCGAAGTGCTTGTCATGTTGGAGTCGAGCAGGTCCGACAGTAAATCACTGCAGCAGCGTAGGTCGTCGTCCCACATACGCACTCCGAGAGTGCAAAGTTGCTCGAAGCCGGATCGCCCCGATTGCAGCCATTGTCGCGATCTCTGGTTCACCGAATTTCCGCGTTCCCACGAGAGTCAAAATCCGTTGCCCGCCCAGGATTTGACCTTCAGCGTACCCTGTTTCCCAAGCTTTCCTGAAAATTGCCTGATAGGTCCTCGAATCTTGCGGGTCGAGCATGCGGCGATCTCCTGACGCTGAGGGTCACGACGAGCTCGAGCAAGTCATTCCAATCTCGAACTTCCGGATCTACAATTCGCAGACCCAAGGCGTCTAGTCTTTTGATATCTCGAATGGCTTCAATTGTAGCTAAAGTCTGGTTATCGGGCTTTCCAAATCGCTGAGTTCCCAGAAGAATCAGAAGCCGCTGTTCGCCCTCGACATGACCTTCCTTGCGACCTTCCTTGCGACCTTTCTCGCGACCTTCCTTGCGTCCTTCCTTGCGTCCTTCTTTAAGAATCGCCTGATACGTCGTCGATTCCTGCATGTCGAGCACCCCTTCCAGTAATTGTGACGCCACCTCTTGCGGGTAGCGCAGCCCCATGAGCAAGTACGTGGCCGTCCAGAGTTTCGCCGCGCTGGGCCGCGGTTCTGCTCTGATCCGCTCCTCCATCCGCCGCACCAAGGCCGGCAACTCGTCCTCGCGAACGTTCGTCAGAGGAGCCAGCGGAACCAGGTTGACTCCCGACGTCAAATCACGACGAGCTCAGCAAGTCATTCCAATCTCGAACTTCCGGATCTACAATTCGCAGACCCAAGGCGTCTAGTCTTTTGATATCTCGAATGGCTTCAATTGTAGCTAAAGTCTGGTTATCGGGCTTTCCAAATCGCTGAGTTCCCAGAAGAATCAGAAGCCGCTGTTCGCCCTCGACATGACCTTCCTTGCGACCTTCCTTGCGACCTTCCTTGCGTCCTTCCTTGCGTCCTTCCTTGCGTCCTTCCTTGCGTCCTTCTTTAAGAATCGCCTGATACGTCGTCGATTCCTGCATGTCGAGCACCCCTTCCAGTAATTGTGACGCCACCTCTTGCGAGTAACGTAACCCCATGAGCAAGTACGTGGCCGTCCAGAGTTTCGCCGCGCTGGGCCGCGGTTCTGCTCTGATCCGCTCCTCCATCCGCCGCACCAAGGCCGGCAACTCGTCCTCGCGAACGTTCGTCAGAGGAGCCAGCGGAACCAGGTTGACTCCCGACGTCAAATAAGGCTCGGGATTTTCGCTCCACATCCTCACCACCCGATAATTGTACTGATTGGTCCGCCAGCCGTCTCGCATCTCGATCTCGAACGTGCCCGTGAAGCTCGGCGAGTTCGCGTCGCGGCGCAACAGGACCAAAACAGTCAGCACCGGCAGCTTATGACGATGATAAAGCGCCGCCTGGCGATACCAGGTTGTCGCGACCAGCTCCAAATCGTGGCTCGACTGAAGCTCGATATTCACCAGGTAGGGCTCGGCCGCGCCGACCTTGATCACCTTGTCGGCGGCGGCCGAGAGCGTCGTGATGTCGGAGTCGATCACCTCGGCCGGACCGGGCGGGCCGATGCCGAACCGGTCCAGCCAGGCGCCTGGATCGTCCCATACCAGTTCCTTCGTCGAGACATCGTAGGGGTTGAATTCCACGAGTGCGGGACTCGCCCGGTTTGCGACGTATTTTCGCCGCGAATACTTCGGTATATACCGATAAGACGACGTCAAGCTCAGCGACTTGCACGCAAGACGTAAATTTCCGCTCGGCGAGCAGTACCCGCTCAGTTTGGCATCGAGCGGGCAGCGACCATTTGGCTGAGCCCTGGATTCGCGTGTGCCTAAAGGCGATGGTGTACTCCATTCCCTTCTGGCGGCATGCTTCTCGATCCACTGACCAGTATGACGTTCAATTGTCGCGAGACAAGAACTTCCAGGTCTCTGGGATTCGGCGTCAGGCGAGAACTTCGACGGTCAGATCCGAGAATCGACCCAGGCGGAAGTCGTTGGTCAGAAAAATGTGGAACTCCCCTCGATGGCCGCGGCGAGATGAAGCGCATCGGGCGTCTTGAAGCCGTGTTCAGCTCGGATAAGAGTGGCTCGATCGTAAACCGAACGGGTCAACGAGACGCACGACACATCGGTCCGGGCAAAGAACGAGTCGAAAACCGCAAGCTTCCCCAGGTCTCCGATTTGCATCGGCTTGACGCGACATTCGAGCCGGCTCAAGTCGCTCAAGACAATTCGATCGCCACGTTCCGCGATCGCTCTGAGACGGTTATCGGCGCGCGTTTGAAACAGCCCAACGTGGTCGAGCGCGTAGATCAGGATCACGCTGTCAAGGTAGATTAGCATCATGCACCGTTCGTCACCCGCTCGTTATCGAACTGGCGATGCACCGCATCAACGCGCTCGTCTCCTGAACGCAGATCCTCAATGTGCCTGAGCACCTCTTCCTCGGTCATAAACGACGACCCTGCGGCTTGGAGTTCCGCCCGACTTCGCTGAAGGAACTCCCACCAGTTTTCGGTCTCGGCCAAGGTTTGAGGCATCGAGCGGATCGTAACTTCCACGGGTCCGGCCGGCACCTCCGGCCGCGTCTCGAGTGCGAGCGTGCCGTCCGCACTCAGGATACCACGAATAACGGCGGTCTGAATCGTCATCTCAGCGAGTCTCCGTCTCTCGTTTTGATTGGCATCGCGTCTCGACTCGATTTTCGCTGAGACCTGGCGGAATGGGAAGACATCGTGGGCCAGCCTCCGCACTTCCGGGCGATCGAGCCGAACTCGGCATTCGGCTTTTTGAGTCCGACCCAGTGTATTTGCCTCATCGCAACGGCAGAGCGTGCCCTCGATTCACGAATTTGACCAGCGACTTTTGCTTCGCATGTTTTAATTCGCGTGATAATCGGCCCACCCGGTTTAGTCCAAAAGGGGTTTGCTGGCCTTCGCGAAGCGCAATTATCCCAAAAGCTCCCCGGCCTCTTCCCGTAGCCGCTTGAGAACGCGCGACTTGGCTTGCACGACCGCGTTGACGCTCAGACCCAGTTCGTTGGCGACCTGGTTTGCAGGGAGCCCATCGACGGCGAATCGTTGAAAAGCATCCCACGTGCTCGCACTGAAATCAGGCCGGACGATCGCGAGCAACTGGTCGAACACGCAGCGATCGTGGTCGGCGTCCCACTCGCGAGCGAGGTCGCCATTGGGGTCGGCCAGGTTGTTGAGAAATCCGTCCGCGGCGCCAGGGCCAGGGCCGGCTCCGTGGGCGTAGCGGCGGCGTCGCCGTTGATTTGTGCGAACCTGATTGACTGTCACCTGCCTGAGCCAGGCGCGGAATGAACCCTCCCGCCGCCGCTGAAAGCGCGGGATCTCGCGAATGACCACGACAAATACGTCTTGAGCCAGGTCGTCAACATCATGACCGATGCCCGGAACCCGGCCGAGCCACCGTTTGATCAACGGTAAATAGATGGCTTGAAGACGGCTCCAGTCCGAGGCACCCGGACCGGCCTCCTTCAAACGCTCGAGCAGGCTCAGGGAGGTTGGAATCATCGTCGGCCCGACCTTCCGCCTCGCCGCTTCGCATGACAACGCGAACCACAATTGAGTGCATGCAAACGACGCGACGCACGCAGTTTGTCTCTTTACTCATTACTACGAACAACCTATACACAACTCCCGACGCCCACGCACCAACTTCGGCCCCACCGAGGCCGCTTATTCCAGGCGCGTCCTTCGCTTCCTCGCGAGATTGACTGGCCCTCGCGAACCCGATCGGCTCTAATCTAGTCTGATCACGAATGCGACCGACCGATTTGCCCCGGCGATCGCTCGGACGAATTCGCAGGCTGTCGCCGACTAAAGAGGAGTGCCCGACCGTGGATGCTGAACTGAAACGCAACGCCAAAGCTGTTATCGACAAGATCCTCCATCTCCGAGACTCTCTTTGACTTCGGCGAAAAACAGGCTCATCGCGACTCGCTCGAAGACCAGATGAACGGCCCGTCCTTCTGGAACGACCAGGAAAAAGCCAAGGGCATCATCCAGGAGATCAAGAGCCTCAACACGGTTTTGAAGCCATTCGAGGCCCTGGTCAATCAGGCCGAGAATCTCGGCGCCACCATTGAACTGGCCGAGGAGGCCGAGACCGACGAATTCGACGACGAGATCCGAGCGGCCTGCACCCAGGCCGATGCCGATTTCAACGAGTTTGAATTCCGATCGATGCTCAGCGGCCCAAATGACCATTGCAACGCCTACCTGACCATCCACGCCGGCGCCGGCGGCACCGAGGCGTGCGACTGGTCGGAGATGCTCTTGCGCATGTACCTCATGTGGGCCGAGACCAAGCGCTTCTCGACCGAGATCATCGACCGTGAAGACGGCGGCGCCGCCGGTATCCAGGAGGCGACGATCCACATCAAGGGCCAGTACGCCTACGGCTACCTCCGCGGCGAGACGGGCGTCCACCGTCTGGTACGCATCAGCCCGTTTGACTCGAATGCGCGCCGGCATACCTCGTTTGCCTCAATCGACGTCTTGCCGGAAGTCGACGATACGATCGATATCGTGCTCAAGGATGACGAATTGAAGCGCGACGTCTTTCGCTCGGGCGGGCCCGGCGGCCAGCACCAGAACAAGACCGAGTCGGGCGTGCGTTATACCCACCTGCCGACCGGCGTGGCGGCCGAGTCGCGCAGCGAACGCTCGCAGCACAAGAACGATGTCAACGCGCTCGCCACGTTGAAGGCCAAGCTCATCCGCCTCGAAGAAGAAAAACGCGAGGCCGAATTCGCCAAGAAATACGACGAGAAAGGCGAGGTCAGCTTCGGCAACCAGATTCGCTCGTATGTGCTGCAACCGTACCAGATCGTCAAGGATCTGCGCACCGACCACGAAATCGGTAATCCCCGCGCCGTGCTCGATGGCCAGATCGACGGGTTTATCGAAGCGTATTTGCGCATGAAGCTTGCCAAGGCATGACAGGCCGCCCAGGCGAACCGCGATCAAGCTTTGTCTGGAACGAATCCGCGGACCGGGTCGACATGAGCGCGCCCGGTCTGCGGGTCGCCTTTGCGCGCATGGCGCGGTCTGGACTCATTCCCTACGTGCCGCCAATGAAAACGAGGTCGAGGTCGCGCGGACCGTCGAAAGCGATCCCGATCGCGACGATCCCGGTCGTGTCGTTAGCCCCGTCTATCAGGAAATTCAACGGCACGAGCATGCCGGCGATGCCGATGGCGGGTGCCCGCGGTTCTTGCTCACGGGGACATTTTTCAAGCACCACTTTTCGGCCGTCGTCACTTTTGAACGTGATCCCGAGCGGCGCGGCGGGCTCGTGCTCGACTTCGATGTCGCCGATCGGTGCCGCACGGCCGTCGATCACCTCGCCGCCACCTATACGGTTCGTCTCGATAGCGGAGCACTCGTCGATGCCGGACCCACCTTGATCATCTGGGATCCGCACGATGAAGAAAGCGTGGGCCGGCTCGAGCTCGAGGCGATCGCGCCGAGCACCCTGGTTCTCGCCGAGGCCGGCCGCGGCGCGACCCGCGTGCAGGTGCTGGCCGCGATCCAGCCGGGCCAGTTCACCCACCGCTTGCACTACCGCTGGCGCTGGACCAGGAGCTCGGGCTTGACTCGATAAACGGCGTATCGACCTTCCACATGGAGCAATTCGAGCGGACTCGACGTCGTTGACGATGCCGGGTCTATATGCTCGGCGGGCGCGGCGGCCACGACGTAGCCCGCACCCTGGCGCACCGCCAGCGCGGCTCGATCGGCGTCGCTTTGCGCCTGGTATCGACCCTCGAATCCATGCCGATCTTTCACATAGGAACGAACGAAATCGGCCGGGTCGCCATGAAAATTCACGTGATCCTGAAACCGGCTGAACCAGTCGGCCAGTCCGGCGGCGTCATAAGGGCTGGCGGACCGACTGAAGGCCACGCCATGGCGCGACCAGAGCCGCAACGTCTTGGGGCCCGGCGGCCCGACGAGTCGAGAATTCGCCGGGATATGGTCGCGGCACCATAGCCCCAGTCGTTCGATATCGTCGGCCGGGACCGCCGCGAATCGGCAGCGGCCAATCAGTCCGCGCACCAGGGGGTGGGCCGCCATTCGATGGTCGAGCGGCACGGCCGCCGCGAGCAGTGATAAGAGCGGCGCGATCCATACCGCAACGAGCAAGGCCCATCGCCACGCCGGCGTCGCCAAGAAAACGCGCGAACCCGGGACAGGAACCCGCGCTTGCCGTTGCGCAAGGCTGCCTGCCAGCAAGCCAGCTCCGCAGGCGGTCAGCAAGGGAATATGTCCATATTCCGTGTCGTGATGCGCCAGAAAGTGGAAACCGAGCGCCAGCATGACGAGGAAAACTGCCGCATCAGCAGATTCCCATGTTTGCGCCAATGAAAGACATGCTCGAATCGCCCCGATCGCCGAAACCGCGAGCTCCGCGAGAGTCACCACCACGAGTAGCCAGTCGCCCATGAATGCCGTGGCAGTCACCATGGCACGCAGACGGCCCAGGCGCGTGCCCGACCGCCAGAGACCGACCAGCCGGCCGCTGAGAAAAACCAGCGCAATCCCTCGCGCCACGGTTGCCATCCGGAATGGCTGGAAGACCGTCACACGCACCAGGTGACGCACTTCGATGGCGTACCAGGCGATGAAGAGTGCAATGAGAATAACGGCCAGCGTCAGCCCGAGACGCAGCCGTGCCGGCGATCCGAGAGCCACGTCAAACGGTTTGTTCGTCTCCCCATGATGATGGGCGGCGCGGAGCGGCGTCGAGTCGAACAGGGCAAGCAGCGCCAGCACCAGATACGCGCCCGCGGCCAGCCATTGCGGCATGCGCCACAGGTGCGGAAGCATGTGCTGGGGACTCTGAAGCTCGACGCTCAAGAGCCAGAAGACGTCCGCCGGCATGTCCGCCTGGAGTGAACGCCCCGGCCCCAGGTTGATCAACAAACCCGGAGCGACGGCCAGGGCCAGCAAACTCACGCAGCCCAGTGCCGAGCTCAAGGTCATCTCGGCTCGGGTTCCGACCACGCCCCAGACCCATACGCTCGCCGCAAGCACGAGGGCAAGCTGCAAGCCGACCGACGGGTGCACGAGTGTCGCCGCCGCGATCGCCACGGCAGCTCGCCAGTGTCTGCCCTGTGGCTGCATGAGCAGGGCCGCCATGGCCATCCAGCCGAGGGCCAGTGCCATCAGCCGGTCGAGAACCATGGCCTCGAAAAGATGGTTCGTCCCGATGTTACCGGCCTTGGCCGTCAGAAACACGCCGACCGCCACGAGACCGACGCCGTACCCTCCCGCCCGCGGCCAGACTCCCCGCGCCAGGCGACTGACGGCCGAGCACGTCGCGACAAACGTCAACACGAAGAGGAAAAACAGCCCGCCAGAGAGCCCGAGCACCCGCGTCACGGCGTCGAGCACCAGCAGCGAGCCGCGGTGGGGGTTGAACGTGTCAAACGCTCGCACGAACGGGTCGTCGGCAAACGTGGCCGGATCTTGCCGGTGCAAGAGCAACGGCAGCCGGTAGGTCTGGTCGCCGTCAAGACTATGATAGCCGCGCAGGCTGAGATAAAGTCCCAGTATGGCGATCATGATCCACCAAGGTGGCCGCTCGAGAGCCCTGCGCCATGCGATCGAACCTTCCTCGATCATCGACTGTCAACGTCTCCACGAGCCCAATCCGGCCGGTTCAATGGTTCCCACGCGCCCGCGAGTGTGCTCCGTTTGTTCCGTTCGGTCAATGTGAGTTGACACTGACATTGACGTTGTCGACGCATGTTCGCGCGATCGGCGGCCCTGCTCCAGAGGAGTGACGATGGCCACGGTGTTATTTCTTCATGGTTGGAACTCGAAAGTCGGCGGCGTGAAGCCCAGCTTCTTGCTCGCCCATGGCCACACCGTGATCAATCCGGCGTTGCCTGATGAGGACTTTGAAGCGGCCGTTCAGATCGCTCAGGCCGGGATCGATGCACAACGTCCCGCCGTCATCGTCGGCTCGTCGCGCGGTGGGGCCATCGCCATGAACGTCGAGGCGCATGGAGCCCCACTCGTGCTCCTGTGCCCGGCCTGGAAGAAGTGGGGAGCCGCCACGACCGTCGAGCCGGGCACGGTGATCATTCATTCCGAGGCCGACGATGTTGTTCCGATCGCGCACAGCCGCGAATTGATCGCACGAAGCGGGCTTCCCGCGTCGGCGCTGGTCGTGGTCGGCGATGATCATCGGCTTGCCGACCCCGAACCGCTGGCCGCCATGCTTGCGGCCGTCGAGCGAGCGGGCCGGACGATTCGCCTGGCCGGTTTTGTCGATTCGGTGTAAAACGACTCGCCGTCAGTCTAAAGTCATGATGCGCCCGCGCCGTCGACGTTGCGCGGCCGCGGCGGTATCACGCGTCGGATCGATATCCCTCATGGACAAGACCGGAGACCGGGTGTCGTTCAGGGGCGCAGGCAAAGCGTGATGCTTGATCTTTTCCGTCGCCGTTTCAGTTTCGGATTGAGCCTGGGCATTGGACTCCTGGTCTGCAGCGCTGGCCCGCCTGCTCGAGCCGGCGCCGAGATCAAGCTCGACAAGGATTTTCTCGCGGGCGTCATCGAGAAGCTGCCGCCAGCGCAGTTTCAGAAGCCCGACAAATACCGCGGAAATGTTCACTCTTATCGCCTCGTGGCGATCGAGCCGCGTGCCCGCCGATTCTTGATCGCCTGCCAGATCGAGGGCGAGTTTCATGCGCCCGTGAACGGCCCCATTTCGGACCGGGTCGCCCGCAGCCCGCAAACGCCCGAAGGCTGGCGAAAGTTTCGTTTCGATGTGAAGGCACGCGTGAATATCGAGCCGGGTGCCGATGGCACCCCACGTTTCCGGATCGAGATCGACGAGGTCAAGAAGCGCGATCTCGACGGTTTATCTGGCCTGCTCGCCAGGTTCCTCGGCCAGTATTTCGACGATCTGGTCACGCAGATCGTCAGCGGCCGGGCGTCGCGACTCAACCAGCGGCTCAACGACGAGGTCGTCAAACGCGTCGGCCTGTTCAAGGAATACGGCGTCTTCCAGGCCATCGATTACGCCGCGACGGGCGTCGTCCTTCATTTCGACACGACGCGGTTTCGCGCCGAGGGCATCACCGGCCATGTCTTCGCCGAGGCGCAGCCAGGGACCGTTCCCCTATATCGCTGGTTCCACCCGCGCAGCGGCTCGCACTACTACACCATCCGGCCAAACGCACCCGACCGGCCGAATTCGGTTTACGAGGGAATTCGCTGCTATCTCTACGATCACCCCGCCCCGGACACCGTTCCCCTCTACCGGTGGACGAACGGCCGCGACGATCTCTACACGACCGCCGCTGACGGCGAAAAATCAGCCCGCGGCGGCTACCGGCCGCGCGGTATCGCCGGCTACCTGTTCGCCGGCTCCAGGCCCGGCACCGTACCGCTCTACCGGTTCAACGACCCGGCGCGCCATCAACATTTCTACACGCTTCATCCGCATGCGGAATTCGCCAAGTAGACAAGCCTCGATGTTCGGCTAACGACCATCAATCTCCCCGCGCGATGGCCCGCATGGCCTCGATCACCCGCGCGACCTCCTCCTCGGTCGTGTAACAGGCGCAGCCGAGCCGCACGAGGCCGTCGTTATCGTCGATACCCAGGCGCTTGACAACCGTCATCGCATAGAAATTGCCGTGCGACGCGAAGATCCCCCTGGCCGCGAGGCCCTGGCTGACGGCTTCGGCGGTCGAGCCCGTGAGCGTGAAGGCGATCGTCGGCGTTCTTGCGCATCGGGAGTGGGGCCATGGAGCCTGACCCCTTTGATTTCACTCAATCCCTGCCACAGCGTTTGCACCAGGGCCAGGCTTCGTTCATGCAGAGAATGAAACACGGCGTCGAGACACTCACGCCGCGAGTGCGGCGTCTCGGGGTGCGCCAGCGACGCCAGGTAGTCGACGGCGGCCGCCGCCCCGACGATTCCCTCATGATTTTGCGTGCCGGTCTCGAGTCGTTCGGGAGCCGTATTGGGGGCCGGCTTGAGCCTGGGAAAATCGATCGATTCAAGCCGCTGGCGCTTGCCGTAAATCACCCCGACATGGGACCCATAAAACTTGTACGCCGAACACGCCAGGAAATCGCAACCCCACGCACGCACATCGACGAGCTGGTGGGGTGCATAGTGCACCGCGTCAACAAACGACAGGCAACCCGCCCCACGTGCCATGTCGACGGCCTGTTCGATATCGTTGATGGTCCCCAGCGCATTGGACGCCGCGCCGATCGCCACGAGCCGGACGCGGCCGTCGCCAAGTCGCTGTTCGAGATCGTCCCAGTCGAGCGTGCCGCTCTCGGGATCCATTCGCACCTGGAGAATCCGCACGCCCCGCTCACGCTCGAGTGCGCGCCAGGGATCAATATTGGCATGGTGATCGAGCTCGGTGACGATGATCGCGTCGTGCGCGTCCCACGAGCGGCCAAGTGCTCGCGCGAGGTGAAACGTGAGCGTCGTCATGTTGAGCCCGAAGCCGATTTCCGCCGGCGTGGCATTGAGAAAATCGGCCAGGGTCTGACGCGCCGCTGCCAGCAATTCGTCTGTCTCGGCACTGGTGGGAAAGCCCCAGTGCGTGTTGGCATTATGATGAAACAAATAGTCCGTCATCGCTTCGGCCACCGGCCTGGGAACCTGGGTGCCCCCCGGGCCGTCGAAATGGGCGACGCGGTGACCGTGGTGAACGCGATCGAGAGCCGGAAACGATGCGCGAATGGCACCTGTCGGGGCCACCGAGAACACATGCTTGCGACCAGTGGAGGTGAGAACCATATGAACACCTTACATGGTAATATTAACGAGCGGTCCCAATAAATTCGCGAGCTTGACCCGATGATGAGGTAGCGAACGCTCATCGTCTGGGCGACGATGGTTAGTCATGAATCGTACCGTTCTTGATCCGCGGAATCGAGCCTGGAGGTTGCCATGATCTGCCTCGCCGTCACATTTGTGATTCAGCCCGGCCACGAAGATGAAGCCATCGCGCTCTTCGCCAAGCTGACCGAGCACACCTTGCAAGAGCCAGGCTGCCGGATGTATCTGGCCCATCGCTCGACCGTGGACTCGCGGCGGTTTTTTCTGTACGAGCAATACGACGATCAGGCGGCACTCGACGCCCATCGCGGCTCGCCGCATTTCAAGCAATACGCCACGGAAGCCCTCTTCCCCATGCTCGAGAGCCGCGTGCCCGAACTGTACATTCCGCTATCGAACGAAGGGTAAGTGCGATGCCGTCAACACCTGTTCCGCGCGAAGGTGATGCCCCCCGGTCCCAGGCGGGGCCTGCTTCTGGGTAACACGTTCGCCTACTTGCGCGACCAGATCGGCTTCTTGCAAGCGGCCGTGCGGAAACACGGCGACATCGTCACGCTCAGGCTCGGCAACCTGACAACCTATGTGCTTGTCAACCCCGATCACATTGATTACGTCTTGCGTTCGCATGCTGATAATTTCATCAAGGACAAGCTGACGCGGTGGTTGATCCCCCTGGTCGGCGAGGGTCTCTTGACCAGCGAAGGAACGTTCTGGCGGCGCCAGCGGCGACTCGCCCAGCCCACGTTTCAGCGCCAGCAAATCGAGCAATACGCCCAGGCCATGGTCGCCCATACCGAGGCGATGCTCGCGAGCTCGGCAGGTCGGCCAGGTGCGCGATATACACGCCGACATGACCCGCCTGACACTGGCGATCGTTGCCCAGACCCTCTTCGGCACCGACCTGAGCGGCGAGGCCGATGTCGTGGGCCAGTCGCTGGATACGGTGATCAATCACTTCATGAGCCCGATGTGCTGGTTCAAGTTCCTCGATCATCTGCCCTTTCCGTCGTCGCGACGATACTGGCATGCCATCCACAAAATCGACGAGGTCATCTACGGCATCATCCGGCGCCACCGCGAGAGCGGCCACGACACAAGCGACCTGCTCTCGCGCCTGGTTGCCGCGCGTGACGAGCAGGGGGGCGGCGGCATGACCGACCGCCAGCTTCGCGATGAAGTCGTCACCCTCGTCCTCGCCGGGCACGAGACGACGGCACTGGTCTTGTTCTACGCGTTCTACTTGCTCGCTCAGGCACCCGAATGCGCCGATCGCCTGGCAACCGAGCTCAAACAGGTGCTCGGCGATCGCTGTCCGACGGCCGCCGACGTGGCCAATTTGAAATACACCGAGTGGGTCGTGCGTGAATCGATGCGGTTGTATCCGCCAGCCTGGGGGATCGCCCGCGAAGCGCTCGCCGATTGCGAAATCGGCGGTTATCACTGTCCAAAAGGGACGCAAATTTTCATGGTGCAGCGCCTGGTGCACCGCGATCCGCGCTGGTACACCGAGCCCGACACGTTCAAGCCCGAGCGATGGGATCACGACCTGGCCAAGCGCCTGCCGCAAGGCGCCTATTTCCCATTCGGGGGCGGCCCGCGCACCTGCATTGGCAATCACTTCGCGATGATGGAAGCGACCCTCATTCTGGCCACGATCGCGGCGCGTTTTCGTGTCACAATCGAGCCCGGCCAGACGCTGGAGCTCTTGCCGTCGATCACCCTGCGGCCGAAACATCCCGTCCTCATGCGGCTCCAAGCTCAAGAGCCAGCGACGACACCCGAGCCGCAAAGCCCACGCGAACCTATGTGCCCCGTGCCGGCCTGATTGATCCGGGCGAATGGTTTTCGGATTCTCTCCGAAGCGGGTCGAGAACAGACCGCTCGATCACCAATCCTCAGACCGTGTAACCACCCCACACGGTGTCGGAAATTTGCCCGCCCGCTTGCAACTTCGCCGTTGCGCGAGTAAGACTATTTATCCGTTCGTGAGCATGCGCGGCTCGTCGCAGATCGACCGCTTCGACTATTGCGCCGCGAGTGTCTCCCGTGGAACGGCCGGAATTCGCTGGAATTTCGTCAATCCAGAGCCGGATCGCGCCCAGGGAATGCGCTGGCTCCGTGGTCAATTCGCTGAGTTTCCCATCACGCGGCGCCCTGACTGTTCCCGTCGCTAGCGCGACGACACCGCAGCACGCTGGAATCCATTCGGAGCGGTCCTGATGACAGTTGTTCAACGCGAGCGGCGACCCCGCCGCAGGGCCTTTTCGCTTGGGGACCGGCGCGAGCCTTCTGGACGCGGGCGGATCGACCGCATGACTCGGCTCGTCACGGCCGAGCAACTCGAATGCCGAACGTTGCTCGCCAGCAACTGGACCGCGCTGGTGCAAGTGCCCCCGACCGAAATTCAGACGATGGAGCTCCTCACCAACGGCACGGTCCTGGCGTCAACCTATAGCGACCAGTGGTATCTACTCACGCCGGATTCGAGCGGCAGTTACGTCGACGGCTCCTGGTCGAGGCTTGCCGACGAGCCGACCCAGCGCCAGTATTACGGCTCGAACGTGCTGCAAAACGGCAATTTCTTTCTCGTTGGGGGTGAATACATCGGCGGATCGTCGACCCCGACCGACAGCAACACGGGCGATATCTACGACCCGGCCACCAACTCGTGGTCGGCCATTGCCCCCTTCCCGCAGGCCCACTTCGGCGACGATCCCACCATGTTGCTCGAGAATGGCGATATTCTCGCCGGCTACCTGAGCGGACCCCAGACGTACCTTTATAATATCGCGGCAAACACCTGGACGCCGACGGGAACCAAGAACAACTCCGACGCAAGTGACGAGGAAACCTGGGCCAAGCTGCCTGACGACAGCATTCTCTCCTACGACATTTTCTACAACACGGGAACCGCGCCGGGCCGCGCAGCGCTATATCCCCTCGACCGGAACGTGGGTGAACACCGGGCCCGTACCCATTGCGCTCTCGAATACCACTGAATACGAGCTCGGACCGAACGCCGTGTTGCCCAACGGCAAAGTCATCCAGCTCGGGGGTAACGGCAACTCGGCGATTTTCGACCCATCGACTGACACAAATACCGGCGGAGGCACGTGGACCGCGGGCCCGACTCTCCCGGGCGGTTATGTCTGCGACGACGCGCCCGGTGTGCTGCTGCCCAACGGCCAGTTTGTCTTCACCGCGGATCTGCCCAGTTACACCCAACCAACTCATGTCTTCGACTACGATTATGTCAGTAACACGATCAGCGACATCACGCCGTCGGCCGCCAGCGGCGATCCGACCGACCTCGTCAATCAACTCGACGCGTACGGGGCGTACACCGATCGTTTCTTGATGCTGCCGACGGGCCAGGCGCTGTTTACCGTCGGCGCCGACCCTCACCTTTATGTCTACACCGGCACGGGATCGGTCAATTCAAGCGTGACCCCGTCGATCTCGGGCATCGCGGCCAATGGGAATAACAGCTTCACCCTGACCGGTTCGGCACTCAACGGTGCCTCGGAAGGGGCCTCTTACGGCGACGACGCCGAGATGGACACCAATTATCCCATCGTGAGCGTGGCGACCCAGATCGGCACAACCTACTACGCCACCACCACCAACTGGAATGCGACCGGCATTGGGGTTACCAACGGAGCCACATCGGTCAATTTCGCCTTGCCCGCGGCGATTGGCGCGGCACCGAACGTCACGGCCGACGCTCTCACGGCCGACGCCGATGGACCGCTCAGCAATGTGACGGTCGCGACGTTCGTCGACCCCAACGGCGAGTTCACCGGCAAGTATAAAGCCACGATTGCCTGGGGCGACGGAACGACAACGACCGGCTCCATCACGGGCCCGGACAGCCTGGGCGTTTACACCGTCACCGGCACCCACACCTATACTCACGCCGGTCCTGAAACCCTCGCTGTGACCCTGGTCGACGTTTATGCGAGCGGCCAGCTCACCGTTACCGGTAGCGGCGTTTCCTCCACGCCAGCGGCCTTCAACCTTTCAGGGGCAGAAACCGCCACCTTCTACGTCGACTCCGCCAAGCTCACGACCAGCACGTCCCTGAACCCCTCGATCAATCCGTCGACCTACGGGCTGTCGACGGCGTTCACAGCCATTGTCACCAACACCAGCGGCGCCGGCGGGACCCCAAGCGGAAGCGTCGAATTCTTCGATGGCACTATCGACCTCGGGCCCGGCACAGCCTTGATTGGCAGTGGTACGAACGCGATCTCGACCTTCAACATCGCCGCGCTCAGCGCGGGTGCTCACGCGATCAGCGCCGTTTACACAGCGACAGGGGGTTTTGGCGGCAGCGTCGGCAAGTTGAACCAGACTGTCAATCGCGCCATGCTCACCGTCTCGGGCGTCGCGGCCGTGAACAAGGTTTATGACACCACCGAGGCCGCCAGTCTCACGACGCTGGGTGCCACGTTCGCGGGCGTCGTGAGCGGTGATACGGTCAACCTTGATGCCAGCGGCGCCACGGGAACCTTCGCGTCACCGGATGTCGCCAACGGCATTACCGTCACGATTGCCGGCCTGAAACTCAGCGGAGCGGAGGCCGGCGACTATACGCTGACCCAGCCGACCACGACGGCCAGCATCACGCCGGCTCCGGTCACGGTCACGGGCTTTACGGCCGCCAACAAGGTCTACAACGCCAGCGTCGTCGCGACCGTCTCGACAACGGCTGCCAAGCTGGCAGGCGTGCTCGGGAGCGACGCGGTCAATCTCAGTACAGGTGGCGCCACGGGCACCTTTGCCACCGCGAATGTCGGGACCGGCATCACCGTCACGGCCGCCGGTCTATCGCTGGGCGCGCGCAGGCCAACGATTACGCGCTGGTTGAGCCGACCGCGAAGGCCAACATCACGCCGGCTCCCTTGAGCGTCACCGGCTTATCGATCGCAAACAAGGTTTACGATTCCACCAAAACGGCCGCACTCGTCACATCAGGGGCGACGTTCGTCGGCCTCATCAGCGGTGACGACGTGGCCCTCGCCCCGTCGAGCGCCACAGCGACGTTTGCCTCCGCGCGCGCGGGGACCGGCATCACCGTGATCGTCACCGGCCTGTCTCTTGGCGGGTCGCAATCGACCGATTACACCCTGGCCCTTCCACCCCCGCTGACTGGCACCATCACGCCGGCCCCGCTCACGGTCTCGGGCATCACGGCTTCGAACAGGGTATACAACGCCAGCACCTCGGCCACGGTCCAGACGGCGGTCGTCACGCTCCTGGGGGTATTCAGCGGCGATCGAGTCAACCTTAATCGGGCCGGCGCATCGGGCACTTTTGCTTCGGCCAACGTCGGAACCGGAATCACGGTGACCGTGACGGGTCTCTCACTCAACGGGCTCCAATCGGTCGACTACACGCTGATGCCGGCGACGACCACCGCCAACATCACGCCGGCCACGCCCCAGGTGTCAATCAGCACCGCCGGCGCCACTTACAGCGGCTCACCCGTCGGCGCGACCGTCATCTTGACCGGAGCCAGCGGCCCGAGTGGCTCGACACTCGAGGGGGTCGCACCCACGCTGGAATATTATGACGGAATCGTCCCGGGCGGGACGCCTTCTTCGAATGCCCCGACGGCCGCGGGGAGTTACACGGTCGTCGCCAACTTTCCGGGGAGCGTTGACTACACACCCCAGTCGTCACTTCCGACCACGTTCACGATCCGCCCGGCCGCGCCGACGCTCACTGTCAGCGTGTCGGGGGTACCTATAACGGCTCGGCCTTCAGCGCCACCGAAGCCGTCGCGGGGCTCGGCGGTGCCCCGGCCGGGCAACTCGAGGGGACCGCACCCACGCTCCTGTACTACGCCGGCGGCACGGCATCCGGCACTCCACTGGACAGTGCGCCCGTCGACGCGGGTACTTTCACCGTGATCGCCAGCTTCGCGGGAAGCCCGAATTATGCATCTTCCATCTCGCAACCGATCACGTTCGTGATCGCGCAGGCCACGCCCAGTGTGACCGTGAGCGATTCGGGAGGCACCTATCAAGGAACCGCCTACAGCGCAAGCAGCACCGTGACCGGGCCAGGCGGCACGGCCGCCACTCAGCTCGAGGGCGTGGCGCCGGTGCCCGAATATTATGCCGGGACGACGCCAGCAGGCGCTTCGCTTTCCGCCGCTCCCTCGCAAGCCGGCACGTACACGGTGGTCGCCGACTTCCCCGGCAGCACGGATTACTCGTCCACCACATCGCCGCCATTGACGTTCGTCATCAGCCAGGCGACGCCAGCGGTAAACATCAACGATGCGGGAGGCCCGTATAGTGGATCGGCCTATGGCGCGATTGGCAGTCTTGTGGGAGTCAACGGCCAGGGCGCAACCCAGCTCGACGACGTCGGCATCACGTCGCGGTATTTTGCCGGCGATACGGCGAGCGGTGCGCCACTATCAGGGGCTCCCGCGCGGGCGGGCACATACACGGTGGTCGCCAGCTTTGCTGGCAGCATCAACTATCTCGCCGGCCATTCGGCCCCGCTTACCTTCACGATTACCAGGGCCACGCCCAGCGTGAATGTCTCGGCGCGGGGGGCGCGTACAACGGCAGCGCGTTCGCGGCATCGGCCACGATCGCCGGCACAGGCCCCGACAGTTCACCCGCGTCAAGCCTGGAAGGAGTCGCGCCCACCTTGACCTATTACGCCGGAACGACCGGCGCGGGCGCGAGCCTGGGCACGACACCTCCGACGGCCGCGGGAGCTTACACGGTCGTGGCCAGCTTTGCGGGGAGTGCCAACTACACGGCTGCCCAGTCGAGCGCCGTGCCTTTTACGATCGCACCGGGAACAGCGACGATCGCGCTCACGTCATCGAGTAGCTCGATCACTTACGGGCAAGCCATCACGTTTGCCGTGAATGTCGCCTCCGGAGTGGCACCTGAGGGAACCGTCACCTTCCTCGACAACGGGACCCCGCTCGGCACCGTCGCGCTCGGAGGTTCGCATACGGCGACATTCTCGACGACGACGCTACCGTTCGGCTCTCATTCGATCACGGCCACGTATAACAGCGACGGCAATCTCAGCAATGTACAGTCTCACCTGGCCGTCGCCGCGGTGGCTCAGTCTGGCACCACGGTGGCTCTGGTCGCGCACCCGACCGTGAAAAAGAAAAAGGTCGCATCAGAAACCCTGATGGCGCGCATCGAACCCGTGCCGCCCGGCGGCGGCCTGCCCACCGGCAATGTGACGTTCGAGTTATCGACGAAGAAAAACAAAAAGATCAAGACCACGGCTCTGGGAACGGTCAAGGTCGACAGCGGGGGCGCGGCGATGCTGGCCGTCGCGCCCGAGCGCGTCCTCGGCAAGGTGATCACGACCATCTACAGCGGCGACGCCAACTTCACGACGAGCACGCTGACGGCACCCAAGATCTCGAAACAAGGTGTCATGTGATTATAAATTCACACGCCAAATTGGCGGCGTCCTTACCGACGGTGGTCAGGCGAACGAGATGTCACAAGGTGGCTGCGACACTGTAAGATTGTTGACGCCGAGCCCTGGCCTCGCGGGCGTCGACGCATGGATGAACAGATCTTGTAGCGAGGGATATCTCCCTGATCGTGGAGAAGCAACAGATGTCCACTTTTCCCGCTATCCGCGTCGGTGATCCGGTCCGCCACGAGGCGCTTGCCGTTTTTGCGCTCTTCTCGACGGCCGACGGCATGGTCGATTACCTGCTTTCCGACGAAGCGATCCAGGCGGGTTCGCTCACGGTCGAAGAGGTCAGCGAAGGGGGCTCCGTGCCCAACTTGCTGGTGACAAACAATGGGGATTCACGCGTCCTTTTTCTTGAAGGCGAAGAGCTTCGCGGAGCCAAGCAGAATCGCGTCTTGAACACGTCGGTTCTGGTCCCGCCGCATAGCAAGACACCGATCCCGGTGAGCTGTGTCGAACAAGGACGATGGCGGTACCGGACCAAGCAATTCAGCTCCGGCGAATCCCACTCATCGTCCAAGCTGCGGCACATTTTGAAGAAATCGGCATACCAATCGATGAAGGAAGGGCGCGGATACAATTCCGACCAGACGGAAGTCTGGACCGAGGTCAACCGCCAGATGAGCTCGCTGGGCACGTCGTCCGAAACCACGGCGATGTCTGACACGTTTGAAACTCACCGCCAGCAGCTCGACGAATTCCGCGGCCGCCTCAAATACACTGAAGGCGCGACTGGTCTGGCCGTCGCCATCGGCAAGAAGGTCGTGGCGCTCGATCTTTTTGACAAACCGTCAACCTGTGCCAAGATCTGGGATCGACTCTTGAGCGGCGTGGTGATGGATGCCCTGGAAAAACGTTCGTCAACCGAAAGCGCCGAACGAAGCGACGTCGAGGCGCTGTTCGCGCGTCTCCACGACGCCTCGTGGGAGCCCGCCCCGGCCGTCGGCGAGGGCCAGGAGTTCCGCTACGACGCCGATCAGGAGACGCATGCCTCGGCCTTGGTCTGTGCCGGCTCGGTCCTACATGGCAGTGTCGCCGTGGCGAATTGAGCGACCTCAGGCGGACTTCGGCCGACGCCGATCGTAGCAAGCGAAAAATCCGGTCGCGAATCAATCTCGATCGCAGGTAAACGTGTCTCCGCAGAGCGAATCTACTAGAGGTAGATCGTCGGGTGCTCGCTCCCAGTATTCACGAGACCCAGCTCGAGAAGAAGCCAGAACCGCCGTGTCTACATGATCCGTTATGCATCAGCATGGCGAGCGACGACGCAAAGAATAAGGCCGAGCCCGTAGCGGCGATCCAGGCACCAAAGCGAACCAGCGGGCTCATGGCCAGCAGAAAAGGGACCATGAGGATGACACCTTCAATAAAGGTGCTATCGTCACTTTGATACCACAAAAACGGCTCAATCAACATGATCAGGGCCGCGTATAGGCTCAAACTCATGCAGATCCACGGGGCAGGGGGCTGGGCTAATCTCAATCGACGGAATGACAGGTAGCGTACTCCGTCGCATACCAGTAAAAGGACAGCGCCACCGCCGACATATGACCAATGAGGAGAAAACCAATGCACATGATGGACCGCCGCCAGTCCCCAGGTGGATCCCACTAGGAGCGTGCCATACTGTACGGCGCACACCGTGACGACTGTTGCAAGCCGGTTTCGCATGCGATTCGCTTGACAAAAAAGCGGCGGCTCCGGCCTTCCAGAAAGATGCGGATTGGACTCGACTGGAAAGCGGTGCGCCGTCGATCATATGGTACCAAAAGCGGTGCTGCCACCATTACGCCCGAGAGCTTGACCGGATTCTCAGGGTATAGTCAGCTCATCGATCTTGGAGATCCCGGACAACTCGCCACTGGTTAAATCCCGGTACAGGTCGACCAGCACCCTTCGATGAGGCACGACCATCGCCAGAAACTTGAAGGGCCGAGCTGACCCACGCCGACATTCCATTCAATGCTCTGAGAGGCACTTCCGATGCGTCCCCAGCCTTTAATTTCGGTGCGAGACGTCGAGGCGAGCAGCCGCTGGTATCAATGTCTTCTGGGATGCCAGAGCGCTCATGGCGGCGCAGCATACGAACGTCTCGAATCAGACGGCACGCTCGTTCTGCAATTGCACAGTTGGAATGTCGATCATCACCACGGCCCGATCGGCGATCCTGCAACGCCCTGTGGCAACGGAGTTCTCTTATGGTTTGAGATCGACGATTTTGACTCCGCTCTGGTCCGCGCCGAGGAATTGAACGCCAGGATCGTTCTGCCGCGACATCGCAATCCGCCGGACGGCAACGGCGGCCCGAACCACTGGGAACTCTGGATCCGCGACCTCGACGGCTACACGGTCGTCCTGGCCAGCCCCGACGGCTCGGCCGGCGAGATGCCGGACGAGCCGCGGACTTAAGACTGCCAGGTTGGTCGATCTGGCGACGCCGGGGATTCGTCTTCAACTTGCCGGCCAGCGCCTTACTTGCCCTGATGCTTGAACCAGCCGTTGAGCTGATCCCACCAGCGGGTCATGGCGTTGCCCTGGGTGGACCGATCCTGATGCCCTGAGGAAGAACTGGCTTCCTGACGGAGCCTGCCTTCCATCTGGTTGACTTCCGACATCATCGCATTCACGTCCTGCCGCTTGTTCTCTGGCAAGACCTTGCGGTAGATCTCGAGGCACTGGCGAGCGACCGTCAGGTTGGCCCGGGCCTCCATGGCGTTGTTCTCTTCGAGCGCTCGTTTGGCCAGCCAGATGGCGTCTCGGGCCTCCGCCAGCGGTGTGTCTTCCTGGTTGTAGCGGAAAGTGACACCCCGCGTCTGAGCCGCGAGCAGGGCCTTGGCGGCGTCTGCCGTCTTTTGGTCGTCAAGCGCCTTGGCTGCCCGCTCGAGCTGGGTCGCCACGAAGCCCAGGTCGGCCGTTGCCTCGGTGCTGATCGTTTCGGCGTCAACAACCTGAACACCAACGATCCGATTGGCGTCACGCCGGGCCTCCTGGATGGGGGCCAGTGTTCGGGCGTGGAGCATCCCTTCAAACAGAGGCACGCGCTCGTCTTGAACCTCGCGTTCATCCTCGTAAATCACCTTGCCATCGGGCGCGGTCGTCCGCGTGTGAACGGTCGTCCGCGGCAGCATCGCCCGAATCGCTTTCAAGGCCTCGTTCCCTTTGCCGACTTCCTTGCGAGCCTGCTTGGTGTCGTTGGCTTCGATGGCCTGGCGAGCCTCATCGATGTGCTGGAAAATCTGCGCTGCCAGAAGAGAGACTTGCCGGCGGTCTTCCTGGGTGATGTTCCCTTGCGTCTCACTCCTGACCTCGGTGCGATAACCCCCCTGCGATCCGAACGAACGGACCACAGGACCAGTTTGACTCTCGTGCTCGGCCGAGCTGGCGGGGGCGTTTTGCGCCGTGCCGAGGCCGCAACGACAAGGAGAGCCGTCAGCGCCATCACGGCGGATTTCACGAACGAGCGAAAGAGGCGGTTACGCATTGCAAACCTCCTCTCCAGGACGAGTTTGGAAAAACGGGCCTGGCCGATTGAATGGCGGTGCCCTCATCATCGAGAAATCATGCTATCGTGTTTGCATTTATTGATCAATAGGCACGCACGTTAATTCAGAACCGCATAGCTCACCCGGCGCGAACGGGCCGTTCGTCCGATCACCGGGACGCCGCCGCGCGAGACGCCCGCGGGTTCCGCGATGACCCGCTTTGCCAGGGGCCACCGCCCGGTCCGCCCGCCCGCCCGCCCGCCTGAGAGTCTGTTCCTGAAGTCCGGATCCGGGCGAGCGGGGGGCGTCAGTCCCCTGTCTTCTCGGGCTCCGGACATATAGGGCTGACGCCCCCCGCTCGCTTTTACGGAACAGACTCCGAGACCGACGTGTTGCACGCGACATTGGCGCGATCGGCCCGGCGGAGGGTGCCGGGCCGAGTCGCGACACGAGTGCCGGCTGGCACCCGGTCGTGAGAAAGGCAATGGCCTCAGCCCATCAATCAGCTCGCCTTGACGGCGATCTTCTTGGGCTTGGCCTCGGGGCTCTTGGGCAGAGCGATGTGGAGAACCCCGTTTGTCAACGTGGCACGCACGTTGTCGGCGCTCACGGCATGGGGGAGGGCGATGGTCTGCTCGAACCGGCCATACGACCGGCCGTTATAGAGCCACTGCCGGCCCTCTTCGGGCTTCCGTTCGCCGCGGATGTAAAGCATCCCGTCGTGGACAGTCACTTCAATGTCGTTCTCGGATACGCCCGGCGTCTCGGCCTCGACGAAGATCATGTCATCGTCTTGCCAGACCGCGACAGGAGTCGTCCCGGACCAGGCCCGACGAACCTGACCGCCGTCAGGGGCAAGAAACTGGTCAAAGAGCGCGTCCAGCCGGTTGATCGGATTGGTGGCGAAAGGAGCAAAAGCCGAATTCGAGTTGTTGCGAGTCGTGGGAAGCATGAGAGACTCCTCTCAAAAGTTCACGGGCAACCGTTGAAAGGAAAGTTGTTCGCACACAGGGAAGAACCCAGGCCAGTGGCCCGTGTTGCACTGGCACCGATTGGTTACTTCTTGAAATTTTTTGTTAGCAAGCTGCGTGCCAAAGGAGAATGACAATTTCAACCTCAACCATAATAAGGCATTACGTCAAATCCTCTGGCCTGAAAGCGTCTCGCCGAAATGCCAGAATGGCAGGACTGATCTGGCATAGTTGACATGGTGCGTGCGATGAAAGACGCCGGGCCTTTTCGCACGTTGCGCTCGAGTCAACATGTTGTACTGTGATACGTGCGTCTTCAATCAGGCGTCAATTCTACAACAGGACTGCTTCACCGACCGGACGTCTGGTTGAAAAGCCGAGCTGCCATCGATCAAAAGAAACGCTGAATATTCTCATTGGGTCGCCGAATGCCTCTGCATTGATGGCGACGCCGACGATCCCGGGTTCGATCCCGGCTGGCTCACGACGCGAAAACTCTTGGAGACATGTCGGATGCAGCAAACGCCAGATGCCGACATCGAGCGCCCCGATGTCCGCCGGTTCGGTCTGGCCGATGCGATGATTTTCATCATCGCACTCGGGCTGGGGCTCGCGCTGGCGCGGCCTGCGATCGTCTTGATTGCCGACGCGATCGGCTCCGAGCCACGATACTGGTTTCAAACAGTGGCCGGGGCTGTCTCGCTTGCGCGTTTTCTCAACATTGTCTTGCTCAATTTTCTGTTTTTTCTCCTGCCCGCTTTTCTGATCGTGCGGCTCAGACGGCCGCGGCCAAATTGCGCATCTCTATTCTGCCAACCTGGGTTCACCGGCTGCGCCGCACCCGTCGCGATTGTGCTCGCAACGATGCCTCTGGTCTGGCTGCCTCTCCCGGAGGGCGCCGAACAAATAATCTCTGTGGCCGTTCAGATCCTCCTCGTTCTGGCAGTACCGCTGGTGTGGGTCGTCTTGATCGCAACCCGGCGATGGAACCCCGAGCCGAGCTGGATCGACCGTCTCGGCCGCACCTTGGCTGTGCTTGGAATCTTTTGCACACCCTCCCACCTCGTGCTGATCCGCCTGCCTTATTGACTGGCCCGGCGTCGCCGCAGGGCAGTGCCGTTCTTCACATACAGATTGATTTGTTCGAGTTCCCGCGATCAAAAAGATGATCTACCCTCGTGACGATCAACCGCCAAGGACGCCAAGAGCGCAAGAAAGAGAGAACACAATGTTGCGTCCGGTGAAATCATGAATCTATTCGACGTGAATACTAATACATACAATTGCGTATCTTGGCACTCTTGGCGTCCTTGGCGGTTGATCGTTTCCGAGAGAGCCTGACAGCGAAGGTGTCAGACGCCAATTAGAGGCAAATTTCGACGCGATTGTCATTTGTGGAAGCAAATGCCGGGCAGTGAGCTGGTTTTGTCACATATACGGGACATGTAGAAAATTCCTGGTAACCTGTTGCGAAAACCTCCAAGAGACTCGCCATCTAAACTGGACTAGCCAACGTCTAATTTCGCGTATCCCGCAAACTCAAGTACCTGGCGTATGGTTCGGCCAGATCGGCGTCGTATTCCCGTCCCCGGGGACGACCTTGTAGACCGCAACCAAGTGGGGCATTGTTGCAATCTCCTCTTGGCGGAGGGATTCATCTTGGCTGCGAACATGGCAGATCGACAAATGCGCGATCCGTCGCACATGATGCGTCGATCGGTTAGGCTGACGTGCGGCGGCTGATTGCCAACGCCAAAATGTGACGAACGAACACAATCACTTCAAACGGCCGTATCCGTCACGCAAGGATATCCCGCACCACTTCACCATGAACGTCGGTCAGCCGGAAATCCCGACCTGCATAGCGGTAGGTCAACCGCGTGTGATCGAAACCGAGCAAATGCAAGATCGTCGCGTGTAGATCATGCACGTGTACGATTTTCTCGACGGCCTTGTAGCCGAATTCATCGGTCGCGCCGTGGACCATGCCCCCCTTGACCCCGCCGCCGGCCAGCCAGACCGAGAAGCCCCAGTGGTTGTGGTCGCGCCCCATGCCCGACTGGCCATTGACCATCTCAACGGCCGGCGTCCGGCCGAATTCACCACCGCAGATCACGAGTGTCTCCTCAAATAACCCGCGCTGCTTGAGATCAGCCAGAAGAGCGGCGATCCCCTGGTCGCATTCGGAGGCCAGCTTGCGATGACTCTCGGCGATGTGATCGTGGCTATCCCAGGGC
The DNA here is from genome assembly GCA_963818265.1 of uncultured Planctomycetota bacterium. Classification (GTDB taxonomy): domain Bacteria; phylum Planctomycetota; class Planctomycetia; order Isosphaerales; family Isosphaeraceae; genus CAWFRS01. The sequence continues at coordinate 945,006 of CAWFRS010000003.1, forward strand.
TGGACATCGCCGTGATAAAGCTGCACAAACCGCACGCCGCGCTCGACCAGACGGCGGGCCATCAGGAACTGGCGGGCCTGAATGCCCGGGCCATACATGTCGCGCACCGATTGCGGCTCTTGCTCGATATCAAACGCGTCGGTCGCGGCCATTTGCATTCGATAGGCCAGCTCGAAACTGGCGATCCGGGCATCGAGCGCATCATCCTCGGCGCGGATTTCCTTGTGCCGGTGATTGAGCTCGGCCAGCAAGTCGAGCTGGCGGCGCTGATCGGCACGCGTGACCTGGGTGTTTTGGATGTTCTCGATCAGCTCGTCGACCTTGGTACGCCGCGTGTCGATATAGGTCCCCTGATACACGCCCGGCAAGAAGCCCGCGCGCCAGTTGGAGACGTCGGCGACCGGCAAGCCCGGGCACATCGCGATGAAGCCGGGCAGGTTCTGGTTTTCGGTGCCGAGGCCATAGGTCGTCCAGGCCCCCATGCTGGGACGCGATAAACGCTCGTCGCCGCAGTTCATCAGCCGCATCGACTGCTCGTGATTGGGCGTGTTCGCCTGCATCGAGCGGATCACGCAGATGTCGTCGATGTGCTGCGCCGTCCGCGCGAAGATCTCGCTGACCTCGATGCCGCTCTGACCGTACTTTTGAAAGCGAAACGGCGACGGCAGTGCCGTCCCGGTTTTTCGTTCCGTCGTCAGGTTCCCTTGTGGCAGCATCTTGCCTTCATACTTCTTCAACAGCGGCTTGGGATCGAAGGTGTCGACCTGCGACGGCCCGCCATTCAAGTAAATGTGAATCACATGCTTGACCTTGGCGGGAAAATGAGCGGCCCTCGGCGTCAGCGCGCGCGCAGCGCCCAGTCGCCGCCGGGCTCGGCGTCGCACCGCCGGCCGTTTCGGCCCCTTGGAGGGCCGTGCCGAGATAGCCCGTGTCGCCCAGAAGCACGAGCAAGCCGAGCAGGCCCATACCCGTACCGGTCTGGCAGAGGGCGTGGCGCCGGGTCATTGCGTGGCGGGTGGTGCTGGCATCGTGCATGTTCGCCTCGTATTGATCATTCAATCCACAAACAATAGTTCATTTGTCATCAGCAAGACCTGGGCAAGCTGCTCCCAGCGCGACAGGTGCGATGAACCACCACGGCCCGACGCGGTCGTTGAAACGACCGGTGACAGAAAGCGCCTGGCCGCATCGAGCTCGCCTTTGTCCGGAACCCTCGCAACGGCCAGCCGATAAAGGGACATGATCCGGGCGTCGTCACTCTGATCCGGGCCACCGGCGGCCCCGGACCGAGCGGCCAAAGCCCTGGCCTGCTCGATCACGAAGGGGGCGTTCATGCTGAAAAGCGCCTGCTGAGGCACGGTTGTGCGTGGTCGGCGCTCGGCCGACTGGTCGGGGCTGGCGAAGTCGAATGCCCGAAACACAGCCGGCAAGCTCTGGCGGTCGACCATGCCATAGACGGTGCGCCGGCCGTTCTTGGGATCGTTGGCCACGTCGACCGGGCGGCCGCCCATCGCGAGATCGAGCCGCCCCGAGACAAAAAGCAGGGTGTCGCGCATGGCCTCGAGGTCGAGCCGCCGCCTTGGGAATCGCCACAGGAGACGATTCTCGGGATCGATCCGGCGGCATTCAGAGCGGTCGAGACTGGCTTGCTGGTAGGTGGCGGATAAGAGAATCAGGCGATGCAGCCCCTTGAGCGACCAGCCGTCGCTGCACTAGCCGGCCGGCCAGGAAGTCGAGCAGTGCGGGATGACTGGGCGGCGTGCTCCGCGTGCCAAAGTCGCTGGGTGTCGACACCATCGGCTCGCCGAAGTGGTGCATCCAGACCCGGTTGACGATGACCCGTGCCGTGAGCGGATTCCCCGGCGAGGTGATCGCCCGCGCCAGGTCGAGCCGGCCGCTGCCGTGCAAAAATGGCCGGCGGTTCTCGCCCGCCACGATCCGCAGGAATTGCCGCGGCACGCGATCGCCGGGCACGCCCGGGTTGCCGCGCACGAAGATGTGCGGCTCTTGCAGCTCCTCGGCGTCAAAAAGCACCATCGCGCGGGGCGGCGTCTCGGCCGCGGCACGGCCATGCGATCGAGCTCGACAATCTTGCCGCCGAACGCATCTTTTTCAGCGCGCGACATGTAGTAATACGTCTGGCCCCTGGGGAAATAAATCGGGCTATCATGACCGTTCAGGATGGCGGCAATTTGCTGCGCGCCGGCGGCTCGGTCGCCGCGGCCGAGGCCGACGAGCCGCGCGCCTCTTCATCGACGCGGCGGATCAAATCGCCGTAGGCACGCGCAGCTCGGCCCGCGATTTGAACGTGGAACGATCGAGAAGCTCGGCGACCACGGGATTGAGCTGGCCGGCGGCTGTACCCCGCGGCCTGGCGCGCCACCGCTCGACGATCGCACGCGACGCGGCCGAAAAGCTCGAATCCGGCAACGCCATCAAATCGTGCCAGGGTCCGAAAACGGGGTCGTCGGCCGAAACTCGAAGCTTGAGAAAGCGACGCCAGCGCGCCACTATTTGCGGCCGCAGGTCATCCGGGGCCAGCGAAAGGTAAAAGATCGCCGTCTCGAGTGGGTCAGGGGGCGTGGTCGCCGCGCGCACCAGGTAATCGGCCGTGCGCTGGCGGGCCGTCTCCGATAAAAGCTTGTACTGACCATCAAGAAACTGCCGCAGCTCGAGCCGCTTGGCGGCCATCGCTTTTTCGGCCGCCGCGCCCGCCGCAGCGTTCGCCGCTGCAGTCGAGCCGGGTTGACCCGTTAGCGGCAACTCGAGCGGCGCTTCGGAGCTGGCAAACACGCCGTACAACGAATAATAGTCTGCTGTGGGGATCGCATCGTACTTGTGATCGTGGCACCGCGCACAGGCGACAGTCAGACCGAGAAAACCGCGTGTCACCGTATCAATTCGGTCGTCAATCTGGTCGTGCAGGTTGTTATCGAATCCCTTGCCGAGCGTCAAGAAGCCCATGGCCGCGAGACGCCAGGGCTCGTTTTTCGGTGCGATCTGGTCAGCCGCAAGCTGTTCGTGAATGAAGCGATCGAAGCCGAGATCCTCATTGAAGGCGCGGATCACATAATCGCGATAAGTATAAGCGAACGGGCGCACGCGATCGTCGCCAAACATGAGCACGCCATCCTTGGTGTCGGCAAAGCGGGCCACGTCAAGCCAGTGCCGGCCCCAGCGTTCGCCATAGTGGGGCGACGCCAGGAGCCGGTCGACGACGCGGGCGAAGGCGTCGGGATCACGGTCGTTCTCAAACGCGGTCACCTCCGCGGCCGTCGGCGGCAGCCCGATCAGGTCGTAATAGGCGCGGCGGATCAACGTTCGCCGCTCGGCCGGGGGCGAGGGAGTCAGGCCCGAGGCTTCAAGCGCCGCAAGCACGAACGAGTCGACCGCCGAGTGGGACCAGTGGCCCTCTTTGACCGTCGGCACGGCCACCTGGCTGATCGGCTGATAGGCCCAGTGCGAACGACTGGCGGCAAAGTCGCTCTCGGAACTTCTGGTAGGACGAATCGGACCAACGTCATGCGGAGCCGGCGCACCTTGCTTGACCCACTGATTCAACGTCGCGATCGCCGCGTCGGGCAGCTTGCCCTTGGGCGGCATTTTCAAGATGTCGTCATCATACTTGATGGCTTTGAGCATCAAGCTGCCTTCGAGATCGCCCGGTACGACCGCCGGGCCGGTATCGCCCCCTTTGCGCATGCCGTCAACACTGTCGAGCCGCAGGCCCCCCTTGACCGACTTGCTCTGGCCCGAGTGGCACTTGTAACAATGGTCGGCCAGCACGGGACGCACCTTCGACTCGAAAAAATCGACGGCACCCGGGTCCGAAGCGCGAGGAGGCTCGGCCGCCGTTGCACCCCAGGGACCCAGCACGAACACAAGTACAATCAACCAGTCCTGCGCACGCATTGATTTCATTCCTCAAATCAGCGCGGTGTCGAATATCTCGGTTGATTCGCGCATAAGTCGATCGTCGATGTCAAGCTTTTGTTTAGCATCGAGCCAGATTGGGTCGGGATGATCCCGGGATCGATCGAATTAAATGAATGGCAATCCAGCCAATCGCCCTACGGCGATCGTCCCCTGATCGATGACGGCCTCAGGTCATTTGCGGTTTTCCTTGCGGATCACCAGTTTGAGCCCCGACCAGGTTTCATCGACGGCGCAGACCTTGATATCGACCAGGCCGATGGGCAAGGCGATCTCACGCACGGTGTCTTCGGTGATCTCCGACGCGATCCCCGACGACTTCTTCGGCCACGAGACCCAGATCGCGCCGGCCTGCTTGATCAAGGCCCCATAATGGTGGAGCGATCGCGCCAGCTCCAACCGCGACTTTGTGAAGAGGTGAACGATATCGAGCTCCGCAACGTCGCTTGGCGCGATGATCACGTTTTCAGGCAGCGGAGCCAGGAGCTCGGCATAGTCATCCGGTGGATTGACTGCGCGGAGAGACGTGCCGGACTTGATTCCCAGCTTCCTGGCCAGCGGTGTTCCCGAATAGCCCGCCATTGCCGTGTGCTCCTCGTTCCGGCGCTCGATTGTCATTGCGGATGATCGGCGTGTTATTCTAACAGGGATTTCCGACGTCTGGGTCACTGAAGTCCCGAGGAGTGGATCGTGTTCGGTTTCTTCAAGCGGCGGCGCCGAAGGCGGTTACTCGAAGCTCCGTTTCCAAACGACTGGCGCGCGATCATCGAGCGCAACGTGCGTTTCTACGCGTGCTTGCCCGAGGCCGACCGCCGTGAGGCTCGAGCGGTTGATACCGATTTTCCTGGCCGAGAAGACATTCGAGGGCTGTGGCGGCCTCACGGTCAGTGAGGAAATGAAGGTCACGATCGCCGCCCAGGCCTGCCTGCTGCTCTTGCACCGCGACACCGATATTTATCCCCGCCTGGTCACGATTCTCGTTTATCCAAGTGCCTACGTGGCCCGCGACGTCCGGCCGATCGGCGGCCCGCTCGTGCTGGAAGGTCAATCCGCGCGGCTGGGCGAATCGTGGACCACCGGCGTGGTCGTGCTCTCATGGGACGACGTCCAGGCCGGGGCCTCGGATATTCACGATGGCCACAACCTGGTCCTCCACGAGTTTGCCCATCAGCTCGACCGCGAAGATGGCGCGATCAATGGTACACCGCTTCTGGAACAGCGCAGCCAGTATCTCGCCTGGGGCCGCGTGCTCACGGCCGAATTCGAGCGCCTTCAGCGCGACAGCCAGTTGGGGCGTGCCACGGTGCTCGACGATTACGGGGCCACCGATCCGGCCGAGTTCTTCGCGGTCGCGACCGAGTGCTTCTTTGAAAAGCCGCGCACGCTCAAGAAACGGCACCCGGCGCTATACGAGGAACTCAAGACCTTTTATCGTCAGGACCCGGCGGCCCTCTCGCCCGCGTCCGCCACGCCACCGCAGGAGGATCTCACCCGAACGAGCGGTCCTGGATCAGGATCGTGACGATGGTGATGGTGTTCGCCACGGCATGAAGCAGCGTTGTCAAATAAAGAGAATCCGTGTAATAGCGAACCGCGCCCAGATAGAGCCCGAAGACGGCGATCTTTCCAAGCCCGTACCAATCATACAGCCCGAAGACGGTCATCGTTGCAAGACCGAACGAATCATAGTTCGCATGGAATAACGTCCATACGAGCGAGCTGACGACAATCGCCGTGATTGGCCTCTCGCGGGCAGCGGCGATCCCTTTGTAGAGAAAGCCTCGAAAGAGAACTTCTTCCTGCAATGGCGCGGCCAGGATCACAGCCAGACAAAACAGCGGCCGCCACGATTCCCTGAACGGATTGACCAGAAGCGCGGGCACGACCGGAAGGTCGAGCCAGTACGAAAGCAAGTCGCTGAAGGCCACCAGAGCGACCATGATGACCAGCGAAACCCAGACCGAACGAGCCGACGGCCACTGGAGCGCCAGATAATCACGAATCCGATTCGAACGAACCCGGATCAAACGGGCAATGAATCCAAGCGTCAAGAGGCGCTCAACAAAGTCAAGATCGCGATAAGATTGGCGCGGGCGATACCCAGATCGCGGTTCATGACAGATTCGACGACCACGACGGCAATAAAGCCGAACAATGGAATGGCCGTCATCACGACGGTCCAGAGGATGGTCCAGCCCAGGGTCGACCATGGCCCCCACGGCCGCGTGGATCCCGTCGGCTTGGCCGGTGTCGAGAATTCCGCATCGCTGACCGGCTCGAGCGGCGGCACAAGCCCGGAGCCTGAATTCGCACGGTCTGAGAGATTCATATCGGATTCATTCATGATCAAATACGCATTTAAATGCGACATTGCATACTGAAGCTCGATCAAAGAGCATCGAAACCGGGTTCGGAATCAAATGGCCCGGTCATGGCCCCGACCATGACCGTTGACATCGACGATCCGTCAATCTTCGACCAGCAAGGCCGCTGGCGGCTTTTGCCGCTGCCTGACGCCCCGCTCGTGGGCGGAGGCGAGTCTATTTGAGCCAGTATTCCTGCACCACGATCTCGAGGGTCGCAACCCCGTTCATGACGGCGTGAAGCACCATGGTAAGCAAGAGCGATCCCGTCCAGTAGCGTACGAACCCGAGGTAAAGGCCAAAAACCGCGATCGAGGCGACCCCGTACCAGTCATACTGCGCGTGCAAGAGGGCCCAGCCGGTTGCACTCAGAATGATCGCCGTGACAGGCCCCCAGCGTGAAGCGGCAATACCGCGATAGAAAAACCCGCGGAAGATAACCTCCTCGCCGATCGGAGCGAGCACCACGACGGCCAGGAGCAGTGTGGGTAGCCAGGCCGACCGGAACATGTCGACCATCACGGGCGGTACCACAGGACGACCGAGCAAAACGGAGAGCCCGTCGCTCGAGACCGCGATGACCACCATGGCCAGAAAAGCGAGCACCCCTTTGCGGACCGGCGGCCACTGGAGCGCCAGGTAGTCGCGAACCGAACACCCGCGGGCGACGATGATCAGAGCAGTCAGGCCCACGACAAAAGGCGTACTGGTGAAGGTCGCGAGCGCCACGAAGTCGCCGCTGCCGCCCGCCGCGATCAGGTCGGCGTTTGGTCCCTTGATCACCCTCACGGCCGCGACGAAGGCGACGGCCGAAACAACTTGAATGGCGGCGAATACCACGATCAAAAGGAGCGACCAGCCGAGCGTCGCCCAGGGTCCCCAGGGCCGAGGGGCTTTGATTGTTGCGGCCGTCTCGACCACGAGATCAAGAGGGGCTGCCGCTGGTGCTGGCCCAATCTCGGGGCTGTCCGGGTCAGAAGTATTCGTCTCCACGTCGCTCATCGTGTGGCCCCTCGATTGCAAGAGAATTCGGCTGAACTGTCATTCGATCGGGTTTCATCAGGTGCCTGGCGGCCAACTGGAGAGTTGTCGATCGAATCAAACCACCATGCTCTCGATTCTGTGCGTTGACAGGCGGAGCCGTGTTCGCCAACGATTGGCTGGAGAATCAGTGTAGAACACAGGAAACTGTCATGCCCATTCGAGCTTATCAACCGGGTGACGAGCACGCCCAGGCGGCGATTTACAACGCTGCCGCGGGCTCCCTTCCCGGATTCAAGCCCAGCACGGCCGCCGAGATTCTCAGGCGCCACGAGCAGACCGGCCCCGACGCGGGCGCCCGGTATTATGCCGTCGAGGACGACCAGGTCATAGGCTATGCCGTCTTCAATGCCAATTCCCGCGTCAGCTACCCATGGTGCCGGCCTGGAGCCGAAGACCAGCGCGAAGCCTTGCTCGCCACGGTCGTCGCCGAAATGCACAGGCAGGGCCATACCGAGGCCTGGGCCGCCTATCGCAGCGACTGGACCGCGGTTCTTGACTTCCTGAAGGCCGATGCGTTTCGCGAGAAGCGGACGATGATCAATTATGTGGCCGAGCTCGCTCGCCTGAAGGCCCCCGAGCGATTGCCGACCACCACCCGGATCATCGAACCCCTCGAGCAACGCGACGTCTCTGAGCTGGTCGCCTTCGTCCCCGAGTTGTTCACGGACGTCGAGGCTCAAGACCTCGAAGAGTTCTACTGGCACAATCCCTTTCATGATTTTCCGGAGAGCCTCTTTGCGCTCAAGGATGCTCATGACGGCAAGGTCATCGGTGCCTTTCTCCTGGTTGTGAACGATCGATTCGCCGATCCGACCAGGATCGATCCGGCCATGCCGTGCTTTCGCCTGGGCGCGTTTGGTACCCGAGCGCGAGCGGCACAAACGCGTCACCGGCCTCTTCTCGTGCGCTTTTCTCGATCCGATCGACGGCTACGCCATGCTCGCCGCGGCCCGCGACCGGCTTGCCAGATATCCGCAACTGACTCATATTGCCGCGCAAGCACCTTCCGACGCCACGGCCCTCTGCGATTGGTACGACGGCGTCTTTCAGCGGCAAGGCGCGTTCCCGATTCTGTCTCGTCGGCTTGCCGATAATTGAGCGAGCCGTGACATTGCTTCGAATCGCCCCGAACACTACGATGTTCGACGAACGTTAAACATTTGGCCAAACGGGGGTTCACCTCTGAATCGCCAGGCGAGGCTGCCATGCTCCGAATCCGGGGGACTCGATCACCGGCCTGTGATGGAACGAGCCGGCGCGAGCTATTGCGTGCCGGCGGGCTTTCGCTCTTCGGTTCGATGACGTTGCCTCGGCTCTTTCAGGCCGCCGCCGTGGGAGCCTCCTACGCGACCGGGCCGATCGCGAGAGCCAGGTCGATCATTCTGCTCAACCTCTTCGGAGGGCCCAGCCACCTCGACATGTTCGACATGAAGCCAGACGCACCCGCGGAAGTGCGCGGCGAGTTTCGACCGATCGCGACGACGGTGCCAGGCTTACAGATCTGCGAGCTGATGCCCCGGTTGGCGTGCTGGATGCACAAGGCGACGCTGATTCGCTCGGTGACACACACGTACAACAGCCACAATCCTTATGCCGTCTTGACCGGGTTTACCGGCGGCGACGATCGCGAGAATTACTATACGAAACGGACCGATCACCCGGGGATCTCGGCGGTCTGCCAGCATCTGGGGGTGGGCCCGCGCGACCTGCCGGGTTCGGTTTTCCTGCCCGCCCTCCCTGGATATAGCCAGGGGCTTCGCCGCGCCGGGCCTTATGGCGGCTATCTCGGTCGCCAGTGCGATCCGCTTTTTGCCGACTGCGACCCGACGTTTCCGCGTGAATTCGACCAGAATCAATCGTTCTATGACCCGGTGCCACCGTCCGGTGAGCCGCGACTCCCGTCCCTTTCATCGGGACCCGAGCTGACCGTCGATCGGTTTCAGCAACGGACGACACTGCTGGGCGAGGTCGATCGGCAGCTTGCGGGGTTCGAGCACTCACCCGAGTTCGCCACCATGGATCACTTCCAGCGCAAGGCGATCGAGCTTCTTACCTCCAGCCGGGCCCGCCAGGCGTTTGATCTGTCGTCCGAGCCCGAGGCTGTCCGCCGGACCTATGGAAAATCGCTCTTTGGCACGAGCTTGTTGATCGCTCGCAAACTTGTGGAAGCCGGCGTGACCTTCGTCGGGGTGACCACCGAATCGCGTGGCGCCGGCCACTGGGACGCGCACGAAAAGAATTTCTCCATGCTCAAAACCTTCAACTTGCCCAATCTCGACGAGATCGGCGCGGCCCTGGTGGAAGACTTGCACCGGCGCGGCCTCCTCGAGACCACGCTGGTTGTCATCATGGGCGAAATGGGACGAGCGCCGCGTGTCAACAGCAAGGCCGGGCGCGATCACTGGCCCCGGTGCGGCTTCGCATTGCTCTTCGGCGGCGGAGTCAAGGAGGGATTGGTTTATGGAGCCAGCGACAAGCTGGGCGCGTATCCGACTGAGCGTCCTGTATCCCCAGGCGATCTCGTCGCGACCATGTACCATCTGCTGGGTGTCGACGCCGGAATCATGCTCCCCGATCTGACGGGCCGGCCCATCGCCATCGCCCACGGCGGAGCGCCGATCAACGAAATCATTGCTTGACGGTCAGTCATTGCGTGCCAGCGGCGTGCATGAATGAATGAATGCGAACGCGTAGAATCGTACGTCCGGCGTGTCAGTCGTTCCAGGTCTCGTCCACGGGTTTGATTTTCTGGAGCATTGCCTCGATTTCTCCTGGATCGTTGATCCCAAAAAACCCGACTGGCCGCTCGAGGCTTCTCGAGGATTTTGGGTGAGCCAGTATCAAATCACCGGTTCCATCCGGGTATCTCTTGACCTGCATCAAGTGAAGCGCATCGGGATAGAAACTCCGCGTTTTCATGCGACCTGGAAGCGAAGGTTCGACGATCACGGCGCGGCGGTCGGTGACAATGTAGGACGATTTTGCGAGACCGCGGTAAACCCGCACAGGCATCAAGAGCAGAAAGAGAAAAGGCGGAAGGAGCCAGAGAATCGCGACTGCGGCGATCAAGACATTATGGAGAGCAAACGGTGCGACAACCCGTCCGCGATCCCAGTTGTTGTTGCCGCCGTGGATGACCGCGGCCGACCAGATCAAGACCAGCGCGATCAAGGCGAGCCCGATCGCGGCCTTGGGCGCCGCCTGCCAGACATAACGTCCGACCGAACCACAACGCCCCGTCCATATCAACCGCTCGTGCGGCGCTAATTTGAGCGATGACACCACGAAAGCCGGCGTGCTCGTGGAATCTGGCATCGAATTGGCATGCGCATTCTTCATTGACACTGCCCGTAGAATAGAGAGGACGGCCGGAATGACACTCGGTCATTCGCCGGCTCCATCCAAATATCAGGCTCGATAGACGACCGCACCATGCAATCGCTCAAAGGCCAATTCCTGATCGCCACGCCCCAGCTCAAGTCTCCGATCTTCGCTCGCTCGGTTATCCTTGTTGTGGAACAAACCGAGGAAGGGGCTCTGGGCGTGATTTTGAATCAACAAATCAACACAACCATGACCGACCTGTCGGGGACCGTGTTCTTCGAGGGTTTCGAGTGGGATAAACCGATCTCACTCGGTGGACCGGTCGCGAGCTCACTGATGGTGCTTCACACCGATGAAGACCTTGCTGACGACGAGATCGTGCCGGGCGTTTTCATCACGACCGAGGGGTCGAAGGTGCACGAGCTGATCGAGCAGCGGTTCGAGCCCTCGCTCGTGGTGGCTAATTATTCAGGCTGGGGGCCCGGACAACTCGACTGCGAGCTACGGGCCAACACCTGGCTGACTCTCCCCGCGACGTTTGACCATGTGTTCTGGAACGGCGAAAAGGAACTCTGGAACGTTCTCATGAACAAGGTGCGAACCCGCACGCTCCGCGAGCTCGTGGGGCTCTCACAGGTTCCCGCCGACCCGAGCTGGAATTGAAGTTCCACTCGATCCGGTCGGAACTGGCTCGGCGCGGTGGCCAGCGGCCGACACGCCGAGTTCACGGTTCCGGGTCAAACGGCCGTTTGAGAAGTCCAGCGCGCTTGGCGAAAACGGCGCACCAGTAAGGTGTGCCGCTTTTGGCCACCGCGTAGCCCACGCCGACTTCGCGAAACCCGTTGAGCTTTTCGAGATCTTCGCCCGCGAGCGATTTCGCGGCCCGTTCGGCCGTGGGGACGTTGGCGCTCATCTGCACCTGAATTTCGCGGCCGTCAATGGCCGTGTCGCCGATCAGTTTGAAAGGATCGCCGTCGATTTCCAGGCTGTCCTTGGCCGCCATGGCGGCGCTCAAGGCCATCGCCCCCTTCTTGAGCGCCGGGTCGACGTGAAGCAAGACCTGGCGGCGTGATTCCCGCTCGCGATTGAGATACTTGACCACCGCGGCGGACGCCTCGTCGGGCTTGAGCACGATCGGCTTGCCGTCAGGCTGGAGACCGGTTTCGCCGCCAGACGGGCCGGGCCTGGTATTGCCGAAATCCACACACCAGTAGTTGATTCCCGAGTCGTCTTCCACCCGCGCCGCGCCCATTTCGCGATAGTCGCCAAGAATGTTGGCGCGATGTCCCTTGCTATTCATCCACGAATTCATGACCTGCTTGATGGTTTCCTGCCCCTTGGCGACGTTCTCACCGACCGAGCCAGGAAGGTAGCCAACGCGCTTGGCGCGGTCCATCGGATTCGATCCATCAGTCCCCTTGTGGCTGAGCATATGATGTTCGGCCATGTCGCGAGCCTGGATGGTGGCGGCTTCACAGAGCTTCGGCGAGAGCGTCAGGGGCTCGAGCTTCTTCTCTTTACGTTCGCGATTATGAGCCACGAGAAGGGCGTTCGCGGTTTTATCGTCGGATGAGTCGGCACGGCAAAACATCGGCGGCCCGACTGCGAACAAGACAACGCAAAACGCAAATTGCTGCCACGGCAGACGGTTCATGGTGAACATGGCTCCCGTTCCCGTTCGCGTTCGCCAAAACCAATTCCAGCGCGGCGCTTGGCATCGAGACAGTCTTCGTCGCCGATTTCGAACATGTGGCAAGCGAGCGGCCGATACTCGTAATGCTGGCACTGGCGCTTGACCGGGTCATACCATACACATGGCGTGCCGTAAAAAGGGCCGCCCGCGGCTTGTCGCGCGACGTAGTCAGCATGGAGCTCGGCGACCAGGTCGGGGCGTTGCCGCTGAAGGCGGTCCCAGGCTTCTTCACCCAGATCTTCAAAGACGTGGTAAAACGGCGGACGCGTCACCACCAGGCAGCAGGCGCCGCAACCATCGCACGAGTCGATCACAGGCAGGCTCGGATGCATCGTGGCCTGGCCGTCCCTCGGAAAATTCATCCAGCAAGTTAGTTGATGGGCCTGAACAGCCCAGACGCCGATCGATCGGCGACGCCTTTGATCATACCGATCGCGACGGCCGATGTAGAGACCTCGAAATGCCATCCGCGACAGTCAAGTGATGACGCGGGCGGGCGGTGACACGCGGGAATTCGTTTCGAAACCGAACAATTTCCCCGATTCCCTATTTGACGCACAATGAAAGCGTGTCTGGCGTTGGGGACGAGCCTCACGGGCGCCACGGGGCCTGCACTTGCCGGACCTTGTTTTTGGGATGTAAAGTAGAAGCGTCCACTCGCGATGAGACGAATCAGGTCGTCCGTCGTGGAGTGCGGGCCCCCGAAGTTATCATGGGAAAAGGGGGCGACCCCAAAGCGCATTGCTTCGTTGGGGCGAACTGACCGGGCGCTGCTGGCGGATTTTTTGTAAACAGGCCGAAACGGCCGTATCTTTACTATTTTTAGCGTTGCGATTGAATTGACGATGAGGCCAACCCCCCAATTGCCGCCGCTTGAAGTCTACATGCTGGGGCTGGTCGACTTTTCCGAAGTCCAGCAACTTCAGCGCCGTATTGTCTATGATCTTGGCGAGCAAGGCGGAGCGGCCTTGGTTTTGTGCGAGCACCCGCCGACGATCAGCGTGGGCCGCGCGGGAGCCGCGCCCACATCGCGCCCGATAATGAGACTCTTGCCGGCCTGGGAATCCAGATCCACTGGGTGAACCGGGGCGGTGGTTGTGTCCTCCATCTGCCGGGCCAGCTTGCCGCTTATTTCGCTCTGCCCCTGAGCCTTGTCGACTTGAACCTTCAGAAGTATGTCGACGGTCTTCATGCCGCCATCATCAATGTGCTCGCCGAATTCGACCTGGCCGGATCGCTTCGCCCTGACCTTGCCGGCGTCTTTTCGGGAAACGCGCATCGCCACGGTTGGCGTGGCGGTCAGCCGGATGATCGCCTACCACGGGCTCACGCTCAACGTCGGGCCCTATCTCGAGCTCTTCGAGGTCATGGACGAGCCGGGGATCGGCAAGATCCCGCTGCGATACACCTCGATGGAGGCCCGCCGCCAGCGGCGCACGGCCATGCCCAAGGTGCGCGAGGCCCTGATCCGGCATCTCGAACAGGTGTTCGGCCTGGAACAGCATCACATCTACACCCGCCACCCGCTCATTCGCCGGAAGGTTTTCACCGATGTCTACGCTCCCAGTCCCGGGTGAACGAACGAGACTTCCCCTCCTTCCGGTTCTGGGAACAGTCGAAAACACCAACGATGCCGCGAATCTGGTCTCGGCGGCGACCAGCGAGCGTCCCTCCGCCCCGGCGCGGCGGCTCCCCGACTGGCTCAAGCGGCCCATTCCGGCGGCCGGCGGCATGGGGTTTACCCAGAGCCTCGTCAGCGAGCTGGGTCTCGAAACGGTCTGTGAAAGTGCCCGCTGCCCCAATCGCTCGGAATGCTGGACCCGGCGCACGGCGACGTTCATGGTGCTGGGCGACGTCTGCACACGCCCTTGCGGCTTCTGTGCCGTCAAGCGCGGGCATCCCGAAGAGATCATGATCGACGAGCCCGAGCGACTGGCCGAGGCCTGTCATCGGCTGGGATTGCGCCATGTGGTGATCACGTCGGTGACGCGTGACGACCTGCCCGATGGCGGCGCCGAGCACTTCCGCCAGTGCGTTTTGGCCGTGCGCCAGCGCACCGGAGCGACGATCGAAGTGCTGACCCCCGATTTCGACGGCCGGCCCGAGCTGATCGATATCGTGCTCGCCGCGACGCCCGAGGTGTTCAACCACAACCTTGAAACCGTGGCCCGGCTTCAGCAGCATGTCCGCCGCAAGAGCCAGTACGCGGTGAGCCTGGCGGTTCTCGAGCATGTCAAGAAGACACGCCCCGAGATCCGCACCAAGACGGGCCTGATGCTCGGCCTGGGCGAGACGACCGAGGAGGTGCTCGAAACGCTGGCCGACTTGCGGTCGATCGGCTGCGATCTCTTGACGCTGGGCCAGTACTTGCAGCCGTCTTTACGCCATCTGCCCGTGGCGCGTTACCTGCCACCGGCCGAGTTTGACGAGCTGGGCCGCCTGGCAAAAAAACTCGGGTTCGTCGATGTCGCCAGCGGGCCGTTCGTGCGGTCGTCGTATCACGCCGATGAGATGGCCAGGGTCGAGCCTGGGCCAGGGCGGTAGTAGCCCCTATTCAGTTCTGAAACGAATCATCGCTGGTCGATCTTCTGGAAAAGCCCATCGAGGACGAACGCATGAGGAAGTACGGATGACACGCGTACTGCTCGGTCTTCGCAACGAACAGACTTCAACAACAGTCCGATATCCGTGCTCACACCTGCTCAACTGATCGCTCAATTCAGCGCCACCAGCGATCAGCGTTGAGCCCTATCCTTTCTCTTCACGCCTTCGCAAATCTCGGTCGAAAGCACTCGGCCCCCGGATTGCACCCACTGGCTTCGGTGACCACCTGCGCGTGTTCCCCGGTCATTGCTGGACTGTGGTCAAACCCCAAGTGGCCGTGTCATGCCGCTACCGACTGGCGGAGCAATCGCTGATCTAACACGCGACTCACACCCGGGACAACAATCACCTCAGAACGAGACCAGTTGTGCCGACCGCTGTGATTGCGTGCAGGTTCACTTTTAGCCACATCGAATGATTTTGGAAAAAGCCTGTGACCTTTTTTTGTTCCGCGCAGGATTAGTCAATAGAGCGACCGTCCTGGCCCTCATTGCGGAAATGAGAAAGGATAAACGCGCCCTGCGCTGATCAAAGGCGCCGTGACGTGCGTGGCGCACAGACAGCCCGGCGCCCAAAAATGCCTCCGCAAGACAGGGTGTGTCCTCATCTCCTTACGTGGCTTCGAGTTCCATTTAGGCGCCTGAATAATCAGAACTTCGAAAAATCGCTCTAATTCTCTGCGGATCATCGAGTTCCGCCTGGGCGCCTGAGTAATCCGCATGACCAGACTTTTTGCTGTATCTCTCGAAGTATCATCATCTTACGGCTGGGCGCCTGAGTAACCGGCACAGTTTATTATCCGGACGCATGTTGAATTCCGAAGACGAGTTACGATTGGGCGCCTGAATTATCCGCACAAAGCGACGCGTGGCGGAGTGTGACCATCAGCCGCTTCGCGGGATCAAGTTAGGCCTGGCGGTTTCGGGCTTGGTTGCGTGTTTCTTCCGATAAACGGGTCTCGGCCAGTCGGTGTGAATAAACGAGAAGTGACGTGCGGACCAATTGAATTAAAAAGTGTTCGGTTTTCGCCCCTGATGGTCCTTTGGAGAAAAGCAATGATCGCACGCGGAAGTGGGGGAAGTTCGACGACGAGCCGACGGATGCGAATTTCTTCGCGGTCGAGCCCAAGATCAGCATTCATTCCGGCGTTGATCGGAAAAAAATTCACGAAAGGCTGTCAGCTTTTTGAACGGAATCCCTACAGAGGGGTACGGGATTGTTTGAGGGGTTTCCCGACGGAGACGTTAGCAGCAGGATATGGTTCCACGATTCTCGGTTTCGAAGTCTCGAGACGAACCGCGGCCGTAGCCTGTGCAAGTTCGCACCATTGCAAGCATGTCCGCGGACATCAGAAAAATGGGTCTGATCGGCCATGCCCTCTTCGGGGTTCGGCTTACGCTCTCCAATCAGAGACACAACAGCAGAGGTAAGCAGCGGTCGATGAGTGCATCAAGCCACGACACTTGGATTTAAAAGCACGTGAAAACGTTGGAGCAGGTTATGTAGCGGAAGACCGGTGACGGTCCACGAGATGGCCCGTCGCGTGATCGACGAGAGAAACGGCCAGGGGACGTCGCCGCTCGTCCGGGATTTTGCCCAGGAGACCGTCAGCTTCCGGCTCTTTGAATCAAGAGCCGGTACTGGCCGCATTGCGAGCCGAGAAGTGAAGCGACTCCGGCTTCGCCCGCCCCGATTGCCTGGAATTCACCTTGATCAAGGACCATGAGTATGTTGGATGGGACGCATGCAGGCGGCCAGGGACGTGAGCCGAGGAAGTGCAGTGCAAAGGCCGCTCGACGACGAGCGAGCCAGATTAGGCGACGAGCTTTCTTGCCGGGTTGGGAGTCCATGGAAGACCGGACCCTGCTCTCGACCATGGACTGGACCAATGCCGCCGGCGGCGACTGGGACGTCGCCAGCAACTGGGTCAACTCGACCAACCCAAGTGACCAGCACGTGCCGACATCGTCGGACAACGCCGTGATCGGCATCGGCGGAATCACCGTCACGCATAACTCGGGCACGGCCGACTCGGTCAATAGCCTGATGGTGACGTCGAGCACGACGACCCTGAGCCTGTCGAGCGGCTCGCTGGCGATCGCGGCGGCGTCGACAATTTCAGGCAACCTGACGATCGGCGGCGGTACGCTGACCGGCTCTGGGACTTTGACCGTCACTAAACAGACCACTTGGACCGGCGGGACGATGGCGGGAACCGGCATCACCAACGCCAATGGCGGTCTCACCATAGGCGGCTCCTCCAACGGCTCCTTCTACGAATACCTCGACGGTCGCACGCTCAATAACTCAGGCGCAGCCACCCTGGCGGTCAACCCGAGCTATGGCGGTGATCTGTACTTTATGGATGGCGCCACATTCAACAACCTGGCCGGGGCGAGCTTCGCCTTTGTCACCGACGCATCGATCCTCGATGACGGCGGTACGCCCGATGGTGGCACGTTCATCAACAAGGGGACGCTGTCGAAGACTGGCGGCACGGCAACCAGCTCCATCGGCATCGCTCTCGATGCGCTCGGGGGAGCGGTCACTGTCAAGACGGGAACGATCAGCCTTACAGGGGGCGGCGAGCTGGGGGGCGCGTTCAGCGTCACCGGTCCGATGAGCCTGGACTATGGCAGTTTCAATGTCGACAGCGGGCTGTCGGAGAGTGGTACAGGCACCGTCGGCCTGACAAATGCGACGGCGACATTGAACGGCAACGCGACACTATCGAATTTCTCGCAGAGCGGCGGCACCTTGACTGGTACGGGCACGCTCACGGTCTCGGGCCTGACGACGTGGACGGGGGGATACGAGTCGGGGAGCGGTGTCACCAACGCCAAGGGGGGGCTGACGATCGGCGGCAGCGATAACGCAGGCTACACCGAAGTCCTCGACGGCCGCACGCTCAACAACTCAGGCGCAGCCACGCTGGCGGTCAACCCGAGCTATGGCGGTGATCTGTACTTCATGGATGGCGCCACATTCAACAACCTGGCCGGGGCGAGCTTCGCGTTTGCCGCCGACGCATCGATCCTGGATGACGGCGGTACGCCCGATGGTGGCACGTTCATCAACAGGGGGACGCTGTCGAAGACCGGCGGCACGGCAACCAGCTCCATCGGCATCGCTCTCGATGCGCTCGGGGGAGCGGTCACTGTCAAGACGGGGACCATCAGCCTTACCGGGGGCGGCGAACTGGGGGGCACGTTCAGCGTCGCCGGCCTGTTGAGCCTGGATTATGGCAGTTTCACTCTCAACAGCGGGTTGTCGGAGAGTGGTACGGGTACCGTGGGACTCACGAATGCGACAGCGACAGTCAACGGCAGCGCGACACTATCGAATTTCTCGCAGAGCGGCGGCAGCTTGACGGGTACGGGCACGCTGACAGTCTCGGGCCTGACGACGTGGACGGGGGGATCCGAGTCGGGGAGCGGTGGCACCAACGCCAAGGGGGGGCTGACAATCGGCGGCAGCGACAACGCAGGCTACACCGAAGTCCTCGACGGCCGCACGCTCAACAACTCAGGCGCAGCCACGCTGGCGGTCAACCCGAGCTATGGCGGTGATCTGTACTTCATGGATGGCGCCACATTCAACAACCTGGCCGGGGCGAGCTTCGCGTTTGCCGCCGACGCATCGATCCTGGATGACGGCGGTACGCCCGATGGTGGCACGTTCATCAACAGGGGGACGCTGTCGAAGACCGGCGGCACGGCAACCAGCTCCATCGGCATCGCTCTCGATGCGCTCGGGGGAGCGGTCACTGTCAAGACGGGGACCATCAGCCTTACCGGGGGCGGCGAACTGGGGGGCACGTTCAGCGTCGCCGGCCTGTTGAGCCTGGATTATGGCAGTTTCACTCTCAACAGCGGGTTGTCGGAGAGTGGTACGGGTACCGTGGGACTCACGAATGCGACAGCGACAGTCAACGGCAGCGCGACACTATCGAATTTCTCGCAGAGCGGCGGCAGCTTGACGGGTACGGGCACGCTGACAGTCTCGGGCCTGACGACGTGGACGGGGGGATCCGAGTCGGGGAGCGGTGGCACCAACGCCAAGGGGGGGCTGACAATCGGCGGCAGCGACAACGCAGGCTACACCGAAGTCCTCGACGGCCGCACGCTCAACAACTCAGGCGCAGCCACGCTGGCGGTCAACCCGAGCTATGGCGGTGATCTGTACTTCATGGATGGCGCCACATTCAACAACCTGGCCGGGGCGAGCTTCGCGTTTGCCGCCGACGCATCGATCCTGGATGACGGCGGTACGCCCGATGGTGGCACGTTCATCAACAGGGGGACGCTGTCGAAGACCGGCGGCACGGCAACCAGCTCCATCGGCAATATTACGGGTATCACGCTCGATGACATCGGGGCCGTCGCGGTGTCGTCTGGCACGCTGAGCCTGCAAGGTGGTGTGACGATCGCCGCCTCGGCGACGTTTTCGGCCTCCAGCGGCGGCGATCTGGATTTTGGTAACGGGAGTTATGTGATCCCGGTGGGCTCGTCGATCGCCGGCACGGGGACCGGAATCGTCCGCTTCAGCGGTGCCACGGTCACGATCGCCGGCAACTACACAGTCGCGGGAACGACTCTGGTCAGTGGCGGCGAAGTCGACTTCAACGCTTCCGCTTCCACAAGCACACTCGTTCAGAGCAATGGCACGCTCGGCGGCACCGGCACTTTCACGGTCTCGGGCCTGACGACCTGGACGGGCGGCACGATGGCCGGCACCGGCGTCACCAACGCCAACGGCGGCCTCAATATCGGCGGCTCCGACAATAATTCCTACTACGAATACCTCGACGGCCGGACCCTCAATAACGCTGGCACGGCCAACCTGGCGATCAACCCCAGCCAGGGCGGCGCGCTCTACTTCCTCGATGGCGCCACCTTCGACGACAAGCCCGGTGCCAGCTTCTCCTTCGTCGCCGACGCCTCCATCGGCAATGCCGGCGGCTCCCCCCAGGGGGGCACCTTCATCAACGACGGCTCCCTCGCCAAGTCCGGCGGCACTGGCACCAGCACCATCGGCGGCTATGTCGCCCTCAGAGACACCGGGCCCGTCTCCGTATCCACCGGAACGCTCAGCCTCCAAGGGGGTGGAACCATCTCCGCTTCGGCGGCGTTCTCGGCCTCCAGTGCCGCCGATCTCGACTTCGGCGGCGGGACCTACACGGCCCCGGCCGGCTCATCGATCAGCGCCACGGGCACGGGCACCGTCAGCTTCAGCGGCGCCACGGTCACCGTCGCCGGCACCTATAACGTCGCCAACACAACTCTCGTCACAAATGGCGCAGTTAACTTCAACGCTTCCGCTTCCACAGGCACACTCGTTCAGAGCAATGGCACGCTCGGCGGCACCGGCACTTTCACGGTCTCGGGCCTGACGACCTGGACGGGCGGCACGATGGCCGGCACCGGCGTCACCAACGCCAACGGCGGCCTGAATATCGGCGGCTCAGACAGCAATTCCTACTACGAATACCTCGACGGCCGGACCCTCAACAACGCTGGCACAGCCACCCTGGCGATCAACCCCAGCCAGGGCGGCGAGCTCTACTTCCTCGATGGCGCCACCTTCGACAACAAGCCCGGTGCCAGCTTCTCCTTCGTCGCCGACGCCTCCATCGGCAATGCCGGCGGCTCCCCCCAGGGGGGCACCTTCATCAACGACGGCTCCCTCGCCAAGTCCGGCGGCTCCGGCACCAGCACCATCGGCGGCTATGTCGCCCTCAGAGACACCGGGCCTGTCTCCGTATCCACCGGAACCCTCAGCCTCCAAGGAGGTGGAACAGCTTCCTCAGCAAACTTCTCCGTCTCCAGCAACAGCGATCTCGACTTCGGCGGCGGCACGTTCAGCGCCGCGGCCTCGGCAGCCCTATCCGGCGCCGGTACGGTCAGCTTCTCTGGCGGCACCACGACACTCGCCGGAACCTACAACGTCACCGGCGGCACCGCGGCCCACGGCGGCACCGGCAACATCGTCGGAGCGATCACGTCGGTCGGTACCGCGGTGACCCTCACCAACGGCACGCTCAATCTCAGCGGCTCAACCTTGGCTCCGCTGCCAACGACCACCCTGTCGCTCTCAAACGGCACCCTGACCGGCTCGAGCACTCTCACGGTCTCGGGCCTGACGTCCTGGACGGGCGGCACGATGGCCGGCACCGGCGTCACCAACGCCAACGGCGGCCTCAATATCGGCGGCTCCGACAATAATTCCTACTACGAATACCTCGACGGCCGGACCCTCAATAACGCTGGCACAGCCACCCTGGCGATCAACCCCAGCCAGGGCGGCGCGCTCTACTTCCTCGATGGCGCCACCTTCGACAACAAGCCCGGCGCCAGCTTCTCCTTCGTCGCCGACGCCTCCATCGGCAATGCTGGCGGCTCCCCCCAGGGGGGCACCTTCATCAACGACGGCTCCCTCGCCAAGTCCGGCGGCACTGGCACGAGCGCCCTCGGCGGCTATGTCGCCCTCAACGACACCGGGCCCGTCTCCGTATCCACCGGAACGCTCAGCCTCCAAGGGGGTGGAACAGCTTCCTCGGCAAACTTCTCCGTCTCCAGCAACAGCGATCTCGACTTCGGCGGCGGCACGTTCAACGCCGACGCCTCGACAGCCCTATCCGGCGCCGGAACGGTCAGCTTCTCCGGCGGCACCACGACCCTCGCCGGCTCCTACAACGTCACCGGCGGCACCGCGGCCTACGGCGGCGCCGGCAACATCGTCGGAGCGATCACGTCGGTCGGTACCGCGGTGACCCTCACCAACGGCACGCTCAATCTCAGCGGCTCAACCTTGGCTCCGCTGCCAACGACCACCCTGTCGCTCTCAAACGGCACCCTGACCGGCTCGAGCACTCTCACGGTCTCGGGCCTGACGTCCTGGACGGGCGGCACGATGGCCGGCACCGGCGTCACCAACGCCAACGGCGGCCTCAATATCGGCGGCTCCGACAATAATTCCTACTACGAATACCTCGACGGCCGGACCCTCAATAACGCTGGCACAGCCACCCTGGCGATCAACCCCAGCCAGGGCGGCGCGCTCTACTTCCTCGATGGCGCCACCTTCGACAACAAGCCCGGCGCCAGCTTCTCGTTCGTCGCCGACGCCTCCATCGGCAATGCCGGCGGCTCCCCCCAGGGGGGCACCTTCATCAACGACGGCTCCCTCGCCAAGTCCGGCGGCACTGGCACGAGCGCCCTCGGCGGCTACATCACCCTCAACAATACGGGAACAATCCGGGCGTCGTCAGGTACGCTCAGTTTTCAAGGGACTTTCAGCAATTTTTCGGCGGCGACTGACACCTTGGCTGGCGGCACCTACATCGTCGCGGCAACCTTGCAGTTCGTGGGCGCCAGCATCGTGACCAACGCGGCCGCGATCACGCTCAACGGTACTTCGTCGGCGATTGTCGACGGGAACAATACCAGCGCCTTGCAGGACCTGACGACGAACGCATCGGCCGCGAGCTTCACACTCCTGGGAGGACGAAATCTTTCCACGCCGGGCGCGTTCAGCAATGCCGGCGCCCTGACAGCCGGCACGGGGAGCACGTTTACATCAACGGGCATTTACACTCAGTCAGGGGGCAGCACCAACCTGACGGGTGGCACGCTCGCCTCGACGGCTAATACCGTTGCGATCAACGGCGGTTTGCTCGGTGGCACCGGGACGGTCAAAGGTAACGTCACTAGCTCCGGTCAGGTGATTCCCGGCGGCGTCGGCGGCGTGGGCGTCCTGAATATCAGCGGGACCTATACTCAGAGCTCCTCCGGCAGCACGACCATCGATCTCGGCGGCCCGAATTCGGGAACCGGGTACAGCCAGTTGACCGTCAGCGGCAAGGCCACGCTCGACGGAACGCTCGATGTCAGCCTCGTCAACGGTTTCGCCCCGGCCGGCGGCGCCACGTTCCAGGTGCTCAGCTACGGCTCGCACAGCGGCCAGTTCGCCAGCGTGATACCCACGAATTCCCCGGTCGGCACGTCGCTGAGTACGGCTTACAATTCCGGCAACGTGGTCCTCACGTCGCACGTCGCCTCCGTGCTCCAATCGATTGCCGTGTCACCGGCCAACCCGGCCGTCGCCAAGGGCCTTGCCGAACAGTTGACAGCCATCGGCACCTATTCCGACAACTCGACGGCCAACCTCACCAACCAGGTCACCTGGGCGTCGGCCAACCACTCAGTGGCGACCATCTCTAACAGTTCAGGCTCGCAGGGCCTGGCCGCGACGCTCGCGCAGGGGACCTCGACCATCACGGCCTCGTTCAACGGCCTGAGCGGGTCGACCACGCTCACCGTCACGCCGGCGGTCGTCGAGTCGATCGCCGTCACGCCGGTCAATCCGTCCGTGCCCAAGGGGCTTACTCACCAGTTCACGGCCACCGGCACCTATAGCGACGGCACGATACATGACCTGACCGGCACGGCCGCATGGAGCACATCCAACGTCGCCGTCGCCACGATCTCGGCGACCGGGCTGGCGAGCACGCCGGGTGTCGGGTCGACCACGATCACGGCCACCTCGGGCACGGTGACCGGCACAACCACGCTGATGGTCACACCCGCCCTCTTGACGTCGATCGTGCTTGCCCCCATCAATCCCAGCATCGCCAAGGGCCTGACTCAGCAATTCACCGCGACCGGCAACTACACCGACGGCACGACGACCGACCTGACGGACTCGACCGCGTGGACATCGTCGCAGACGGCCGTCGCCACGATCTCGAGTAGCGGCTTCGCCTCGACCTTGACGACGGGCGCGACGACCATCACGGCCACGTCGGGGGCCGTGACCAGCACAACGGCGCTGACGGTCATGCCGGCCGCGTTGACCTCGATCGTGGTGTCGCCGGCCAACGCGAGTATCGCCGAGGGAGCGACCGAGGCGTTCACGGCGATGGCCACGTATACCGACGGCACGACGGCCGACCTCACAAGTTCGGCCACGTGGAGCTCATCGAACGTCGCGGCGGCGACGATCGATAGCCAAGGCCTGGCGACCGGCGTCGCGCCGGGCGGGACC
This sequence comes from uncultured Planctomycetota bacterium, assembly GCA_963818265.1. Lineage (GTDB taxonomy): Bacteria > Planctomycetota > Planctomycetia > Isosphaerales > Isosphaeraceae > CAWFRS01. The sequence continues at coordinate 969,012 of CAWFRS010000003.1, forward strand.
ACGATCGAGGCCGCGTTCGCGGGCGTGACAGACACCACCACGCTGACCGTGACGGCGGCGCCGAAATACGAGGGTTTTGGGGCGTTCATCCAGTCGACGCTCGAGACCCTGGACGCAGTCACGCTTCAGGCCACGGCGACGCCCTTGCCTGCCATCGGGTCGGCACTCGAAGCTCGTACCTGAACGCGAATCCGCTCCTCGCCGGCTACGCCAGGCCGCCGGCACGATTCACGATGGAGATGTCGATACGGCCGGCGCCGAGGCCGCCTTGCTTTCCGCGGCATTTGGTATTCCCGTCACGGCCGATGGCGACACCTTTCACCTGGTGCTCACCGGCGGTACCCGGTACAACGCCTCTTTCCATTCCCGTCGACGGCTTTTACGCCGGAATCTCGGCGCTGGGATTCACGGCCCCAGCCACGTTCAATGCCCAGGCCAGTTACTCGCTCGATCTCACCGTGGGAACCACGGGCACGACCCCCTCATCGTTCTATTTCCAGACGCCATCGAACAACGACCCGCTCAACCTGACCGTCACGTTGCCCGTGTCGGCCGTGCCGACCTTGAACGGAACCTTCGGTCCCTTCCAGTCTCAGGCCGTGCCGAACGGGACGGGCGACATGCTCGACGTTGTTTACTCGATCAATCTTCTCAGCCCGATCAACGTGAACGGAGCGACCGTGAAGGCGGTCCCGGTGCTCAATGGCGACGCCGACCTGAACTTCGGCCTGACCCTGGGATTTGCCCCACTCAACTCGTCGACGTTGAATCCCGAGTTGACGGCCAGTCTCGAGCTCAACTGGCCATTTCAATCGAGCCTCGCGGAAGTGCCGCTCACCGAGCTGGGGGGCGACCCCACTCTGACGATGTCCGACATCAAGATGGACTTCGGGCCAATCTTGACCAAGACCATCGGCAACATTCTCGACCCGGTCCTCGCGTACATTCAACCGCTGGTCACGCTGGCCAACGTCTTTGCCGCCCCCAACCCCGCGCTCCAGAAGCTGGGCGACGAGATCAACGGGTTGATCGGAAACGTTGATGACTCGAGCGAGAGCGACACCGACGAGTCCAACATCAACACGTTGCTCAGCTTTCTCTCTGACCCGAGCCTCGACAACCTGATCATCACGGGTGCCCAGGTTGCCGAGGCGCTCGACCCGTCGCGCGCCGACGACTACAGTTATGCCGAAAATGTCGCCTACGCGCTCGAGGCCATCAACTCGTTCGCCAATGTCGCCACCGCGATCCAGGAGCTTCCCGACGAGCTGCCCGATTTCGGCTCGTTCACCCTGGGCGGTCCCGGCTCCGATTTACGCACGGCGTCCGCCGACGCCCTCGCCGGCGTGGGTGCCAGCGGCTTCCCGTTCAGCAGTTCATGTGCCGCGAGCGGCGCGTATTTGAGCGGCATCGCGAATGCGCTGGCGCTACCCGCTCCCGGCCCGGATGACCCGCTCCAGCTCACGCTCAAGATCCCGATGCTCGACAACCCGGTACTCGCGTTTCAGTTGCTGATGGGCTCCAGGAGCGTCCCCATCGTCGAGCCTCGACAGCTCGATCGATCTCAACGATAGCGCCGACATCCAGCTCTTCAACCTCAACTTCGTGATCGGCATCGTGCCGGTCAACTTCCAGATTGATTTCTCGATTCCGAAAATTACGTTTGCCTTGAACATGGGGCTCGACTCGAGCGGCCTGGGCACGTCTGACCCCTTGTCAGGGCTCTATGTCGGCGCCGGCTCGTCAAACCCCATCTTCTCGGCCAATCCCGATCTGAGCATCAAGTTCGGCGTGGGCACGGATGAGGATGTGTTGGCGATAGTGGCCGGCATCGAAGGCGACATTACCGGCAATTTCGACCTGTATTTCCCGGCCCAGACCGGTAGCCACATCGCCTATTTCGACGCGCTCGGGAGCTACCCCTTGATGGGTACGGGACAGCTCAGCGGCTCGCTGAGCCTGTTCTCTCTGACGAAGTACAATTTAACGATCGAGGCGCTGGCGCAGACCCTCAAGTCGGTGTTCGAGATGGCGATCGCGTTGAACCCGTTCACGTATCAGGCGAAGTTGCTCGTGAACTTGCTCCAGGGACCGCATTTCAAAGTTCCTCCCGACATTGCGTCGATCATCGATGATCCCTCACAGAGCGTCAACGCGGTCTTCAACGCGCTCGGCGATGTGGGCTACTCGGCGGGGCGCGCCTATCAGAATTTCGTCAAGAACCCCGGGGCGACAATCGAGGGCTACGTCAACGACCTCCCGCTTCCGGCAGGTACCGCGACAACCGTCGACAACGCGGTCAGCGGCAACGCGACGGCATCTCTAGGTAATGTTTCTTTTTCTTATCTCACCGACTCGGCGCAGACCGAGCAAAGCAATTTGATCTACGGTCCCACCGTGTTCTACCAGTTCGTTTTCGGCCAGCCGGACGCGACGAACATCCTCGGCCTCGCCGACGGCACGAGCACGACCCCGCCGATCCTCGGTGAGGAAACCGGCGGGGTGCTGACCCTGTTCATGGGGCCGGCGGCGCTCGCGGACCAGCGCAATGTCGGCAAAGGGGAACTCAATGAAGACTTCGTGATCCGTCCCGCCGATCCGTCGAGTCCCAACGACGGGTCGGTGACCGTCTCGGCTTTCGGCGTCAGCCAGACATTTACCGGGGTCAACCTGATCGTCGCCACCGGCGGCGCCGGCGCCGATACGATCGACGCCACGGGCACGGGCGTCGCGGTCGACTTCACGGGTGGTACAGGCAGCATCGATTTGATCGCCGGAACGGGGCCGGCCACTCTCATCGGCGGCACGGGGAACGATACCCTGATCGGCGGCACGGGGAACGACTCGATCGTCGGTGGCGACGGCAGAGACTCGATCGAAGGGGGAGGCGGCAGCGACTACATCAAGGTCGGCGACGGCAACGATATCGTGGACGGCGAATTTGCCCTCGGCAGCAACGACGATTTCCTTGACGGACTGAGCTGGGCCGGCAATGTCACGATCATCGCCGGCGGCGGTAACGACTATATCTACACCGGCGACGGCAACGCCAATGTCACCGCGGGTAATGGCAACGACGTGATCCGGGGGGGCATCGGCGACGACACGCTGATCGCGGGTACCGGCACAGATTATCTGTACGGGGGCGTCGGCGACAACTTGATCGAGGCCGCGGGGGGCGCCGACACCATTTATGGCGGCACCGGCTACGACACCATCTTCGGCGGGCCGGGTACCGACTCGACGGGCAACGACATCGTCGTCGGCAATGGCAATGCCCTCGTTTATGCGGCCGCGGGTGGGAGCTTCATCGAGGCAGGCACCGGCCTCGACACCATTCTTGGCGGGCCGGGCAACGACACGATTCTCGGAGGGACAGGCGACGATCATATCGAAGGTGGCGGAGGCGCCGATCTGATTATCGCGGGTTCGGGGAATAATTTTATCACCGACGGCTCGGGCAACGACCTGATTTATGGCGGATCGAGCAGCAACACGATCTATGCGGGCGACGGCAACGATTCGATCTACGCGGGCACGGGCGACACATTCATCAGCGCCGGCTCGGGCGCCGACATGATTTACGGTGGGGCCGGTACTGACACCATCTATGTCGGTGACGGCGCCGACACGATTTACGGTGGCACAGGTAACACGTATATCAGCGCCGGCTCGGGGAACGACCTGGTCGAGAGTGGGTCAGGCAGCGATACGATCTATGCCGGCGACGGCAACGACATCATCGCCGCCGGCGGCGGCAGCGACATCATCACCAGCGGGGGCGGCCAGGACACCATCACCGCCGGCGATGGCAACGACACGATCACCGCCGGCGACGGCAACGACTTCATTACCGCCGGCGGCGGCAGCGACCTGATCGCCAGCGGGGCTGGCCAGAGCACCATCACCGCCGGCGACGGCAACGACACGATCACGACAGGCGACGGCAACAACATCATCACCGCCGGCAGCGGGAGCGACATTATCACCAGCGGGGCCGGCTCGGACATTATCAGCGCCGGCGATGGCAACGACACGATCATTACCGGCGACGGCAACGACATCGTCACCGCCGGCGGCGGCAGCGACATTATCAGCATCGGGGCCGGCGCGGATATCGTCAGCGCCGGCGATGGCAACGACATCATCACCACCGGCAATGGCAACGACATCATCACCGCCGGCGGCGGCAGCGACAGTATCACCAGCGGGGACGGTCGGGACACCATCACCGCCGGCAACGGCGACGATACCATCACCGCCGGCAATGGCAACGACATCATCACCGCCGGCGGCGGCAAGGACAGTATCACCAGCGGAGACGGCCAGGATACCATCATCGCCGGCAACGGCAATGACATCATCATCGCCGGCAACGGCAATGACTTCATCACCGCCGGCGGTGGCAGCGACTTTATCACCAGCGGGGGTGGTCAAGATATCATCATCGCCGGCGATGGCAACGACACCATCACCGCCGGCAACGGCAACGACATCATCACCGCCGGCGGCGGCAAGGACAGTATCACCAGCGGGGACGGCCAGGATACCATCATCGCCGGCAACGGCGATGACACCATCACCGCCGGTAACGGCAACGACACGATTAAAGCGGGCGACGGCAACGACAGTATCACCAGCGGGGACGGTCAGGACACCATCACCGCCGGTAACGGCAACGACACGATCAGTACGGGGTCGGGCGATAACACCGTCGTTGCCGGCAACGGTAACGATTGCATTCTCGGCAATGCCGGCAGCGACACCATTTTCGCGGGCAATGGCAATGACTGGATCTACGGCGGCCTGGGCAACGATCAGATCCACGACGGCGCGGGAAGCGACACAATCCATGGCGGCAACGGCACCGACACCATCTGGGCAGGCTCCGGGCCCGACGACCAGATCTATGGCGACGGCGGCCATGGCGCGATCTATGGCTCGTCGGCGGGTGGTGCGCTCATCGAGGGCGACACCGGCAACTACACGATCATCGCGGGCGGCGGTGGAAATACCATCATCGGCGGGTCCGGCACGAACACGCTGATCGGCGGCACGCTCGGCGGCGACACGATCACCGGGGGAACGGGCACGGACGTCCTCTACGCACGCGGCCTGATCGGGAGCAGCCTGTACGGCGGCACCGGCAACGACACCCTTTACGGCGGGCCCGGGCCCGACACGCTCAGCGCAGGGAGCGGCAACGACATCCTCGTCGCCGGGCCGGGCTTCGGCCAACTCCTGGACGGGGGAACCGGTAACAGTACCCTGTTCGGGCCGTCAGGCGGCGTTCCGCCGGCCTCTTCGACGAGCACTGGCGACACCCTGGTCGGCAACGGCGGCAATGATGTCATCTGGGCTTTGGCCGGCAACGACTCGATTAACGGCGGCTCGGGGGACGACACGATCCATGGCGGCTCGGGCAGCGACACGATCCACGGGGGAACCGGCAACGACACGATCTGGGGCGGTTCCGGCCCCAACGACCAGATCTATGGCGATGATGGCACCGACCTCATTTATGGTTCCTCAGCCGGAGGCGCCCTGATCGAAGCCGGCAACGGCACGGGCAACGACACGATCGTCGCCGGCGGCGGGGGGAACACGATCGCGGGCAACGCCGGCAACGACACGATCGTCGGCGGTCCGCTGGGCGGCGACACCATCTCGGGAGGGACCGGCAACGACGTCCTCTATGCGATGGGCTCGGGCGCCGACAGTCTTTATGGCGGAACCGGCAATGATGTGCTCTACGGATCGGCCCGGCAACGACACGATCATCGGCGGCTCGGGCAACGACCGGCTCTATGCCTACGGCGGCGACACGCTCATGGAAGGCGGGTCGGGTAACGACACCCTCACGGGCGGCTCGGGAAGAGACACCCTGATTGGCGGCACCGGCGCCGACCTGCTGATCAGCGGGACCGGAGCCAACACTCTGTATGCCAATGCACCGGGCACAACGGGGCCGCTGACGGCCATCGACACGCTCATCGGCGGCTCTGGCCATTCGACGTTGTACGGCGGGGCGGCCAACGACATCCTCCTCGGTCAGGGGGACACACTTGTGCCCGGCAGTGCAGGCTCGCAGTTCAACAACGCCTCGGGCACGGCGCCGGCGCGGGCGTCTTCACGCCGCCCGCGCACCCGTCGATCCCAGGGACCTCCGCCTCGCTTCCTTCGGGCGCCGACGAGGCCGGCCGGTGGGGCGAGCTGGCCGGCAACTCGGCGATCGGCCAGGGGCTCGGCGGTCCGGGCCTGGCAGTCGATCCCAGCATCGCCGCGACCGCAAGCGGCGAGTTTGTCGCCTGGGCCGACGCGACATCGGGCCACTTCCAAATCTACGTCGCCGAGCACATCGACGGCGCCTGGGTCGAGCTGGACGGATCGGCTCACGGACCCGGGATCAGCAACTCCACCGGCTCAGCGACGAGCCCGAGCATCGCCGTTGACGCGGCCGGCGAGCCGATCGTCGCCTGGACCGATTCCACCGGCGGTGGCAGCGTCATCAAGGTCGCCGAATACAACCCGTCGACCGGCACCTGGGTCGCCCTCGGCTCGTCGCTCGGGGCCGGCGGGATCAGCGGCCTGGGAGCACCAGGAAATGCCCAGGTTGTGGTCACGTCGAGCGGTCCGGTGGTCGCGTGGATCGACGGCACCGGCGGGACCGCTCAGGTGCGAGCCCTGAAATATAACGGCTCATCCTGGCAATCGCTCGGCTCGGGCACCACCGCGATCCCATCCGATCCAGACGCTCACAATCTGGCGCTGGCGACCGACGGGACCGACGTGGCGATCGCCTGGGTCCATGGCGCCGGGTCTGTGCGTGTTCTCGAATGGGCCGGCACGGCATGGGCGCCCGCCGGCAGCGGCGGGATCGGCGGCATGGCGGCCTCGGGTGCCTCGTCGCCGACGCTGGCCTTTTACAGCGGGTCGCTCTTCGCCGCCTGGCTGGGGTACGACGGCGATTACGCCCAGGTGTATGCGGCCGAGTTCAACGGCTCGGCGTGGTCGCCGGCCGGCGCGGGGGCCGCGAGCGGCGGCGGCGTATCGAACTCGACGGTCAACGCGACCTCGCCCGAGCTGGCGGCGTCGGCCGGCGGATTGATCCTTGGCTGGTCCGACGTCTGGGACAATGGTGCCTCGGCGCACGACGTGCTGTATGTCAAGCAGTGGGATGGCTCGTCATTTTCGGAAAAGATCGCCGGTGATGCCGAGGCTGGCGGCATCAGCACGACGAGCGGGACGATTCTCTCGCTCGCGCTGGCGATCGACCCGGCCGGCAAGTCCTTCGTCGCCTGGAACCAGGGGGCCAGCGGGTCGCCGTCGATTTACGTCGTTGGCAACCCGGCCCAGGCCGCCCGCACCTTCTATGTGAATGGCGGCGGCTCCGGCGGCTTCTACACAACCGTCCCGGGCGATCCCGCGAATAGCGGGCTCAGCCCGTCGGCGCCACTGGCCACGATCCAGCAGGTGCTCGACGACTTTACGCTGCTACCCGGCGATGTGATCCTGATCGATGCCGGTGCCTATGCGGTCCCCGACGCGTTTGCAGGCGACGCGGCAGGCGTCACGGTCATCGGCGCTCCGAACGGCACGACCACGCTCGAACCCAGTGCGCCGCTCGCGCCAGGGGACGGCCTCACCTTCCAGGACGTCACCCTGGCAGGCGGGCTATTCCTCACGGGGGGCTCTGGGTTCACGCTCCGCGACAGCGCGGCCGGCCTGGTCAGCATCGAGGGCGGGTCGGGGGCCCTTTTGACCGACGATGTCATGGCGACTCTTTCGATCACTAACGGCGCGGTCGACACCGACGTCGAAAAGAACACCATCGGAGGGGAAGGCGTCGTCATCGATGGGGCCGCCGGGTTGACGCTCCGCGACAACACGATCACGGCACAGGCTGGATTCGACGGCATCACAATCGAGGCGGCCTCGGACGGCGTGATCGCGGGCAACATCATCACGTCATCAGAAACCGTTCTTGACATCGCGGCGCCGTTCGGGGGCTCGATCACGGGCAACTCGTTAACCGGCGGAACGATTGGCCTCGACTACGGCGCAGCCGCCGCCGTCGGCGGCAACCAGATCTTCGGCAACACGACCGGAGTACTCGCCACCGTGATCGGCACCGCCGCGGCGTTCGGGTTCGTCGGCCCGGCCGATCCTAATTCGATCTACGGCAATACCACGGGCGTCGACCTCCTGGGCCAGATGCAAGGACAAGACATTTTCGAGAACAGCACCGGCGTGATCGGCGACGGCACGCTCGGAGGCAGCGACTTCTCCAACCCCAACGTCATCGAAGACAACGGCCTCGGCGTCGATTTCGCCGGGACGATCCAGTTCAACCAGATCACGCGCAACACGATCGGCGTGGAGGTTGTGCCATCCACGGGGCAGGGGGGCAATACGGCCGACGGCCACCTGATCGCGCACAACATCTTCGACCTGAACACGCAAACCGGCTTGAATCTGAGCGGCGTCAGCGACATCCGCCTCTTCAGCAACACCTTCTACTCGAAGACGGGCGACAACATCGACATCACGGGCAAAACCAGTGAGGTCGATATTGAGAACAATACTCTCTGGGCCAACGGCGGCTACGACATCGAGGTCGACAACGATAGCCAGTCGGGCTTCTATAGCGACTACAACGATCTGATCGCCGGCCCGGACGGCAAGCTCGTGTACTGGACGATGGACTTTACCGACCTGCTCGACTGGCAAGACGACGTCGCCGAATTTGACCTGCACTCGATCGGCACCACGGTCATCAATCCGACCGGTGAGCAGCCCCAGTTCGTGAATTTCGGTGCAGGCGATCTGTCGGTCTTCCCGGTGGTTGACGGCCAGCGTGCCTCGAGCCCGACCGTCGGCCTCGGCGACCCGATCGCCGACCAAGGGCTGCCCGCCGGTTCGCCCAATCTGCTCACGAACCCGAGCTTCGAGTCGGGGCTGACCGGCTGGACGACCAACCCTGGCTCATCGGCCACGAGCTCGGCGCCGGCGGGCGCTCCCTTCGATGGTTCGAGCGTCTTTTATGCGGGCAGTGTGGCCGACGGCTCGGCCTTGCAGACGGTCAACCTGCTCGCAGCGGGTTACACGGCGGCTCAGCTCGACGGCGGCGGCCTGTTCGCCGTCTTTAGCGGACGCGTGCGGACGGCCGCCGAGGCGTCGCCCGACCTCGGCAAGATCACCATGCGCTTCCTCGACGGGTCGGGCAACGTGATCTCGTCGACGACCGTCCAGGCCCAGGGGGCTTCCGACCGGTGGGAGCTACTCGGCGGCCGCGTCGCGGTACCGGTGGGCACACGCTCGATCCAGTATCTTTTCGAGGCCGTCCGGATCAGCGGCAGCACCGACGATGCCAGCCTCGACAATGCCGTGCTCAAACTCGAGCCCGAGGGCGTCGAGACCGACCTGGGGGCCTCCGCCGACACAGCCGCCGATCTAGCGCCTGTGGTCGTCCCGCACATCGTGCTGCACACCCCTTACCTGTATGTCGACGCGATCCAGAATGCGCCCATCGTGATCACATGGAACACCTACGGCAACACCAGCAACCTGCCGATCCGCATCGACCTTTATCAGGATGGGATCAATGGCCCGGCCTACTGGAAGACCATCGCCGCCGGAGCGCCCGACACCGGCAGTTACACGTGGACTCCGTTCACCAGCGGCGTCAACTTCGGCACCTATGGCCTGCGGGTCGAGGTATCGATCGTGGGCGATCCGGTGGCGTTTGACCGTGGCGTTGAATCGTTCACGGTCCCGGAAAACACCCCGACGTTTTACGTCAATGATGGATCGACGACCGGCGATGTCTACACGAAAGCGATCGGCAGCAATCGAAACGATGGACGTCTCGCCACGGCCCCCAAGCCCAACCCGGTCAACATCCTGCGTGTCTATTCCATCGGCCCCACGGACACGCTCTATATTGATACGGGCGATTACCCGTTGATCGATCCCATCGTGCTCTCGGGCACCCTGGGGATTGGCGACGATCGCGGCTTCATCATGACGGGGCCCACAAACCCCGCGGACGTCGCGACCCTGACCAACGCGATCCCCGGCTCGACCACGCCGTTGATCGAGCTCAACAACGCCGACTTCATGACGATCGACGACCTCACGCTGGCCGGTGGTTCGTACGGCGTCTGGGGTTTTAACGGCAGCACCAATTTCGCGGGCTCCAACCTGGTCGCCACCAATCAAACCATCGACGGGTTTCGGTTCGAGTCGGGCACCACCGTGACCAGCTTGACCGGCGTCTCGGCGATTGGCGCTGGCCGTTCAGGCATCGATGATGAAGGGACGATCCAGAGCATCGCCGGCAGCGTGGTCGAGCAAAGCGGCGGGACCGGCATCGTCTTGCCCAACCCCGGAGTGGTTGCGATCACAGACACCGTGTCGGCTTATAACGGCGGTGACGGTATCGACATTTCCAGCTCGAATGGCCTGGCCACGGTCGGCAGTACCAACCTCGCGGCCGGGCTGGGCAACATGATTCACGACAACGCCGGCAATGGCATCTTCGCGAGCGGCAACGTGCTGATCGCCGGCAACACCGTCGACGACAATACATCCGGAACGGGCATTGTGGTCCAAGGCGCGACGGCGACCGACAACGTCGTCTTCGGCAACGACAACGGAATTCTGGCCAACTCTTATGGGGCGGTCGTCACTGATAATCGCGTCTACGACAACGCCGGCATCGGCATTCATGTGTATTTGAACACGCTCGTTCAGGGGAACACGGTCTATTCCAACACCGTGGGGATCCAGGCCGACATCGACGAGTACACCCACTACTCTGGCACGATCGCCAACAACGTCGTCTACGACAACACCGAGGATGGCATCGTTTTGAACTCGGGCGGCGGTGACCTGGTCGTGAATAACACGCTCGACGAAGTCGTCGGCGATGCGATCGTGATCGACGCGTCATCGTATAGCGTTGACCTCATCAATAATATCCTCTGGGCGCAGTCCGGCTACGACATCAACGTCGCGAGCGACAGTCAGAACGGCTTCCAGAGCGACTACAACCTGCTCTACGTCACTGGGACCGGACAGGTCGGCTTATGGCAAAATGTCGCGCGATCATCGCTGACCGCCTGGCAGAATGCCGACTTCACCGACGAGAACAGCCTGTCGCAAGACCCGATGTTCGTCGATCCCGCCGGGCCCGACGGCAACCTCGGGTATGTCAGCCCGGCAAGCGACGGCCGCGACGACGATTTTCATGCGCAGAGCCTGTACGGCAGCGACCACGGCGGCTCGCTGGCGCCGGTGGTGAGCTTCACGACCGGGTTACCCGCGATCCAGCCGGGCACTTTCGCGATCGACGCCAATCAGTCGCCGGCCATCGACCGGGGATCTCCGACCACGTCTTTCAGCAACGAACCGGCCCCGAACGGTGGTTACGTCAACATCGGCGCCTATGGAAATACGAATGAGGCGTCGAAGAGCCCGCAATCGTACGTCCTGGTCACGAAGCCGGGCGGCGGCGAAGTCTGGCCCCAGGGCCAGACCTTTCCGATCCTCTGGCGGAGCGCTCTCGCTACCGAGAACGCCCTCTCTCTCAATGGTTCGAGCCAGTATGTCGAGGTCCCGAGTTCGCCGAGCCTTGACAGTGCCAGCCTGACTGTTGAAGGCTGGTTCAACTTCGCCTCCGCCGGCGGCGCGCAAGTTTTGATCTCGAAAGCGGCCGGCACCGGTACCTCGAGCTCATTCGCGGTGTGGTACGACGGCCGAAACCTGAACGCCGTCATCGGCGGCCCGAACGGGAACGGCGCCGTCATCTCATTCGCCTGGTCGCCGCCGGTAGGCACATGGCACGAGATTGCGTTTTCGTTCGACGCAGGTTCGCAGACGGAGGTCCTGTACCTCGATGGGGTCGCCGTGGCGTCGGGCAATTCAGGCCGGGCGATCCAGTATGATTCGAGCCCGGTGCTCCTGGGTGCTCAGTCGCAGAATTCCACGCTCGGGAACTGGTTCTCCGGCTTGATTGACGAGGTTCGGTTCTGGACTTCGGCGCTCCCGCAAACGACAATTCAGGCGAACATGAACCGAGCGCTCGCCGGCACCGAGAGCGGCCTCGACGCTTATTACACATTCGACACGGAGACCAGCGGAACTTCGCCCGACCTGACCGGCCATGGCAACACGGCGATTTTTGGCGGCAGTGTCGTTACCGCTGAGCCAATCAGGGTTCCTTCGCATGCCCCGCTCAGCACGGTCAACATCGATCTCGTGGCAGCCGACGGAACCACTGTTGTTGAGAACATCGCCACCGACGTTCTCAATGATGGCGAGTTCCTCTGGGCGATTCCTGAGTCGCTCGCGCCCGGAAATTACTTCGTACGCGTTACCCGACCCGACGTGCCCGGTTTGAGCGGGATCAGCGAATCGGCGTTTACCGTTACTCTACCGATTCATACTTACTACGTCGCCACGGCGAAACCCTCGGGCGACCCCGACTGGGCGACTGCTCCCGGAAACGACGGCAACTCGGGGCTCGACGCTGCAGACCCCAAAGCGTCGATCAGCGCGGTCTTGGCTGCCTACAAACTCGGGCCCGGCGACATCATCAAAGTCGATGCGGGCACCTACGAGCTGAGCACGAACATCGTTCTGAACTCGAGCTCATCGGGTTACACGATCCAGGGGTATGACGATACTTCCAATCCTTTGTTGTCCACGATCCTCGACCGCGGCAACACGAATTACGGCAGCTATGCCATTGAGCTCGACGGCGCCACCAACGTCACCATCGCCAATGTCGGAGTGACCGGTGGTTATGACGGCCTCTATGCCGACCAGAACGCCGCCAGCACGGGGCTCACTGTTACCGGCTCCTCCTTCTACGCCAACGCCTTTGCAGGTGTCGATCTCGAAGTTTCCAACGACCACGCCACTTTCACCGGCGACACCTTCGCCGGGTTCACCGGCGACACCTACGCCGGCAGCTCTTACGGCCTCTACCTCAATAACGTCAACGACGCCACCGTCGCCAGTAGCCTCGCCGAAGATGCCGGCACCGGCATCTACGTCTACGGTGCTCGTGACCTGATCGGCGGGCCCAACACCGTCGACGGCAATACCGTCGTCTCCAACAACACCGGCATCAACGTTCAGTCCAGCAGCGCCGTCGCGGGCGATCTCGATACCGTCAGCTACAACATCGTCCGCGAAAACTACCAGTACGGCATCAATGCCGGCGGCAACGTCCTCGTCTCCTACAACAACATCTACAATAACGTCAACGCCACGGGCATCCTCGTCTCCGACGCCACCGCCTTCCACAATCAAGTCTTTGCCAACAACGTCGGCATCCTCGCCAACAGTAACGGAGCCGTCATCTCCGACAACCAGGTCTTCGACAATGCCGGCATCGGCATTCATGTTTACTGGAATACGCTCGTCCAGGGCAACACCGTCCATGACAATGCCGTCGGCGTCCAGGGCGATTACCTCTCTTACCCCAACATTCCCTACTCCGGCACCATCACTAACAACCTCATCTATCAGAACTCACAGGACGGTATCCTCCTCAACCAGGCCGGCGAGCGCCCAGGTCCTTAATAACACCGTCGACCAGGCCGCCGGCAACGCCGTCGCCGTCGACAGCTCGTCCTCAAGCGTCTCGCTCGAGAACAACATCCTCTGGGCTCAGTCCGGGTACGACATCAACGTCACTCCCGACAGCGAGGTCGGCTTCCACAGCGACTATAACGACCTCTACACCACAGCCACCGGCCGCATCGGACTCTGGGAAGGCCAATCCTTCGCCGCCCTCGACGACTGGGCCTACGACGTCGGACTCGACTACCACAGCACCGTCGCCAACCCCATGTTCATCGATCCCCCGGGCGCCGACAACGCTTTGGGATTCAGTAACCTCCCCGTCGGCGCAGCCAATATCCTCGATGACAGCAGCTCGACAGGCGTCAACCTCTCGGGCAACTGGACGACCCAGACAACCGGAGGATTTGACGGCGAGTTCGCCCAGAGCGACGCCTCGGGAAGCGACGTCGCCACCTACACCTTCACTGGCCTGACGCCAGGCTCGTTCCAGCAGATCGCCATCACATGGCCCGCCACGACAGGAGCCTACCAAAACGCCGTCTCCGTCCTCGACGGCGGTCATGTGATCAACACCTTCACTATCGACCAGACCCAGAACCCGTCCGACCCCAACGATCCCTCTTCAACTTGGCAGTCGCTCGGCACCTTCTACGTCACCGGTACCACTCTTCAAGTCCAGATCGCTCAGACTTCTGGTTATTACGGCGTTTCCATCGCCGTCGCCGACGCCGTCCGGCTCCAGCAGATCGTGGGTAACGCAGCCGCGGACGATAACTTCCACGTGATGCCCAGCTCTCCCACCATCGATGCCGGCGACCCCGCCTCGGTATCGTTCAACGAGCCCCAGCCCAACGGCGTCCGCGTCAACCTCGGCTTCGACGGCAATACATCCGCCGCCGCAACCAGCCCTCAGCAGCTTATCCAGGTTCTCTCTCCCGGCGGCTTCGGCAAGCTCGTCGACGGCCAGCAAGTCAATCTCCAGTGGCGATCCGACGGGCTCACTCCTTCACAACCCGTCCTCTTCATCAACACCGGCAACGGTCCCGCCGTCGGCGCGTTCCTCTCCAACTCTTACCAGACGAGCGCCTACTCTTATGATAACGGCTCCATCTCCGGACCGATCGACTTGAGCGGCGTCGACGACCCCGCCCCCACGGCCGTCTATCAATCCTACTCCTCCGCTTCTTACGGCGCAGGCAGCACTCTCTCGTACAACCTCCCCGTCCCCGACGGCACCTACACCATCCGCCTCGACTTCGCCGACCCCAACGACTCTGCCGAGGGCCAACGCACCTTCGACATCCAGCTCCAGGGTTCCACCGTTGCGTCCGCATACGACATCTACCAGGCCGCCGGCGACCTCGACAACAAGGCCACCCAACTCACCTACACCTTCACCGTCACCGGCGGCCAGGGCATCAATCTCAACCTTGTTAACGACACCAACACCCCCGCCATCCTCTCGGGCATTGAACTGACTCGCTCAAACCCCGAAGGCACGGCCAACCCCGCCGTCGACCTCGCCTACTCGACCGATGGCGGCATGACCTGGATGCCCATCGGCTCGGGCGTCAGCATGGATTCGTTCGGCTCGGGTAACTACTCCTGGACGATCCCCGCCGATGCTCCCACGGGCGACAACTACCTCGTCCGCGTCACCTCCGACCAGGCGGCCACAGTCAGCGGCACCTCCCTTCCCTTCACCGTCGCCAACTCCGGGCATCTTTACTACGTCAACGACTCTTCCACATCCGGCGATGTCTTCACCACCGCACCCGGCAACAACGCCAACGACGGCAAAACAGCGTCCACTCCCATGGCCAGCCTCGCCGCCCTGCTCTCCGCGTACACCATGCATCCCGGCGACATCATCTACGTCGATACCGGCACCTACAACGGCGTCCGCAACATCGTCCTCGGTCCCGACGACAGTGGCATCACGATCGAAGGCGCGGCGCCGGCAGCACCGTACTCAGCCGCGGTAACACCAACAACGGCAACTATGTCTTTGAGCTCGACGGCGCCACCAACGTCACCATCGCCAATGTCGGAGTGACCGGTGGTTATGACGGCCTCTACGGTGACGCCAACTCCGCCAGCACGGGGCTCACTGTTACCGGCTCCTCCTTCTACGCCAACGCCTTTGCAGGTGTCGATCTCGAAGTTTCCAACGACCACGCCACTTTCACCGGCGACACCTTCGCCGGGTTCACCGGCGACACCTACGCCGGCAGCTCTTACGGCCTCTACCTCAATAACGTCAACGACGCCACCGTCGCCAGTAGCCTCGCCGAAGATGCCGGCACCGGCATCTACGTCTACGGTGCTCGTGACCTGATCGGCGGGCCCAACACCGTCGACGGCAATACCGTCGTCTCCAACAACACCGGCATCAACGTTCAGTCCAGCAGCGCCGTCGCGGGCGATCTCGATACCGTCAGCTACAACATCGTCCGCGAAAACTACCAGTACGGCATCAATGCCGGCGGCAACGTCCTCGTCTCCTACAACAACATCTACAATAACGTCAACGCCACGGGCATCCTCGTCTCCGACGCCACCGCCTTCCACAATCAAGTCTTTGCCAACAACGTCGGCATCCTCGCCAACAGTAACGGAGCCGTCATCTCCGACAACCAGGTCTTCGACAATGCCGGCATCGGCATTCATGTTTACTGGAATACGCTCGTCCAGGGCAACACCGTCCATGACAATGCCGTCGGCGTCCAGGGCGATTACCTCTCTTACCCCAACATTCCCTACTCCGGCACCATCACTAACAACCTCATCTATCAGAACTCACAGGACGGTATCCTCCTCAACCAGGCCGGCGGCGCCCAGGTCCTTAATAACACCGTCGACCAGGCCGCCGGCAACGCCGTCGCCGTCGACAGCTCGTCCTCAAGCGTCTCGCTCGAGAACAACATCCTCTGGGCTCAGTCCGGGTACGACATCAACGTCACTCCCGACAGCGAGGTCGGCTTCCACAGCGACTATAACGACCTCTACACCACAGCCACCGGCCGCATCGGACTCTGGGAAGGCCAATCCTTCGCCGCCCTCGACGACTGGGCCTACGACGTCGGACTCGACTACCACAGCACCGTCGCCAACCCCATGTTCATCGATCCCCCGGCGCCGACAACGCTTTGGGATTCAGTAACCTCCCCGTCGGCGCAGCCAATATCCTCGATGACAGCAGCTCGACAGGCGTCAACCTCTCGGGCAACTGGACGACCCAGACAACCGGAGGATTTGACGGCGAGTTCGCCCAGAGCGACGCCTCGGGAAGCGACGTCGCCACCTACACCTTCACTGGCCTGACGCCAGGCTCGTTCCAGCAGATCGCCATCACATGGCCCGCCACGACAGGAGCCTACCAAAACGCCGTCTCCGTCCTCGACGGCGGTCATGTGATCAACACCTTCACTATCGACCAGACCCAGAACCCGTCCGACCCCAACGATCCCTCTTCAACTTGGCAGTCGCTCGGCACCTTCTACGTCACCGGTACCACTCTTCAAGTCCAGATCGCTCAGACTTCTGGTTATTACGGCGTTTCCATCGCCGTCGCCGACGCCGTCCGGCTCCAGCAGATCGTGGGTAACGCAGCCACAGACGACAACTTCCACGTGATGCCCGGCTCACCCACCATCGATGCCGGCGACCCCGCCTCGGTATCGTTCAACGAGCCAGAGCCCAACGGCGGCCGCGTCAACCTCGGCTTCGACGGCAATACTTCCGCCGCCGCAACCAGCCCCCAGCAGCTCATCCAGGTTCTCGCCCCCGGCGGCTTCGGCAAGCTCGTCGACGGCCAGCAGGTCAACATCCAGTGGCGTTCCGACGGGCTCACTCCCTCACAGAACGTCCTCTCGATCAACACCGGAAACGGGTCCGCTGTCGGCGCGTTCCTCTCCAACTCTTACCAGACGAGCGGCTACTCTTACGACAACGGCTCCATCTCCGGACCGATCGACCTGAGCGGCGTCGCCGATCCCGCCCCCATGGTCGTCTATCAATCGTACTCCTCCGCGTCTTACGGCGTCGGCAACACCCTCTCCTACAACCTCCCCGTCCCCGACGGCACCTACACCATCCGCCTCGACTTCGCCGACCCCAACGACTCTGCCGAGGGTCAGCGCACCTTCGACATCCAGCTCCAGGGTTCCACCGTGGCGTCCGCTTACGACATCTACCAGGCCGCGGGCGACCTCGACAACAAGGCTACCCAATTCACGTACACCTTCACCGTCACCGGCGGCCAGGGCATCAATCTCAACCTTGTTAACGACACCTACACCCCCGCCATCCTCTCGGGCATTGAACTGACTCGCTTGAACCCCGAAGGCACGGCCAACCCCACCGTCGACCTCGCCTACTCGACCAATGGCGGCATGAACTGGATGCCCATCGCCTCGGGCGTCAGCATGGACTCGTTCGGCGCGGGCAACTACTCCTGGACGATCCCCACCCATGCTCCCACGGGCGACAACTACCTCGTCAGCGTCACCTCCGACCAGGCGACCACGGTCGGCGGCACCTCCGCCCCCTTCACCGTCGCCAACTCCGGGAATCTCTACTACGTCAACGACTCTTCGTCGTCCGGCGACGTCTTCACCACCGCGCCCGGCAATAACGCCAACGACGGCAAGACGGCGGCCACGCCCATGGCCAGCCTCGCCGCCTTGCTGGCCGCCTACACCATGCACCCCGGCGATATCATCTCCATCGACTCGGGCACCTACAACGGCGTGCGCAACATCGTGCTCGGACCCAACGACAGCGGCATCGCGATCGAAGGCGCAGGCGCCGCCAGCACGATCCTCGACCGTGGCAATACCAACAATGGAAGCTATGTTTTCGAGCTCGACGGCGCCACCAACGTCACCATCACCGACATCGGTGTCACCGGCGGCTACGCGGGCCTCTACGGCGACGCCAACTCCGCCAGCACCGGCCTCACCGTCACCGGCTCTTCCTTCTACGCCAATGCCTTCGCGGGTGTCGATCTCGAAGTTTCCAACGACCACGCCGCGTTCTCGGGTGACAGCTTCTATGGCGTCGTGTCGACAACGCAGATGTACGGCCTTTATCTCAACAACGTCAATGACGCGACGATCACGGGCGATGTCGCCCATGATCTTTCGAATACCGGGTTCTGGGTCTATGGTCTGCGCGACCTTCTCAATGGCAACCAGGCTCACGACGACGCCACGGGCATGAACGTCTCGGATTACAGTGGGGCGCTTTCCGACCTGTCGACGGTCAGCAACAACACCGTCCGCGAGAACAGCTCGTACGGCATCGTGATCTCGGGAGACGTGATCGCCACTCAGAACACCGTGTTCAACAACGTGACGGGTACGGGCATAGCGGTCGAAAACGCGACGGCCTCCGATAACGTGGTTTACGGCAACACCACTGGCATCGACACGGCCGGCACGTCGTCGACTATCACTGGCAACCGCATCTACGATAACTCGAGTATCGGCATTCATGTATATAGAAACTCGCTTGTTGACGGCAATTATGTTTACTCGAACGACGTCGGCGTGCAGGCTGATTACACCGATTACGCGAATTATTCCGGAACCATTGAAGATAACCTCATCTATGTAAACACCGATCAAGCGATTCTTCTCAACTCGGCTGGAGGTGCGCTGATCGTCAACAACACCATCTTTGAACTGGTGGGCGACGCGATCGCGCTGGCGAATGGCTCGTTCGACATTCGGATCGAAAACAACATCCTCTGGGTAGAATCCGGGTATGACATTGACGTCGCCAACGACTCCCAATCGGGTCTTGTCAGTGATTACAACGTGTTTTACAAGGGAACCGACCCCAACGCCCACGTCGGCTTCTTTGGCGGCATAGAGGACACGTTTGCCGCATGGCAGGCCATTGGCCAGGACCCTCATTCCGTCTTCGGTAATCCGGGCTTTGTCGACATTGACGGCGCTGATAACGTGCTGGGCTACACGACCCAGTACGGCGGCTACGACGGTGGTGAGGACGACAATTTCTACACCGTGCTGAGCTCATTGCCGATCGACCGCGGCGACCCGTGGTATGCACCGGCCACGGACATCGCCGGCAATTTACGCGTCGATGACCTTGGTACGCCCAATAACGGCCGGCCTGACTATTTCGCGACGACGCTCAGCTCCAGCGATTTCGCCGCGACCGGAACGCCCATGGGCTGGAACGGCTATCAAACCTCGTGGACGTTGGATCTGCCATTTTCGTTCCCGTTCTCGGACGGCACCTATACTCAAGTCGACGTCTCGTCGAGCGGCTACCTCCAGTTCGGCGGCGGCGCGAACGACAACGACTTCTATAACAGCGATGCCAACCTGGCCCAGTATCGACGGATTGCCCCGCTCTGGGCTGCGATCCGAACCGATCTCTCCGGCGACGACATCTTCGTCGATACGTCGGTATCAGGCCAGGTCACGATCCGCTGGCAGGCGTCGGAAGTGCAAGACAACAGCCCTGTCAATTTCTCGGTGACCTTGTTCAGCAATGGCAATATCCAGTTTGATTACGGCGCCGGTAATGCGAATCTCTCACCGACGGTCGGCCTCTCGATGGGTGTCAACGGAATTCTTCGCCTCGCGCCCTATGATGGACAGGCCAGCCTGACCAGCGTGAATTCGGTCGAGTTCGACCTGAAGGCGAGCTACGTTGATATCGGAGCTTACGAGTTCCTCGGCAACAGTAACGACACCACGCCCGCAACGGTCGTCGGCACGACCCCCGCGCAAATCGGTTCTGACGGCAGCCTCGCGGGCCTCACCGGTTCGATCGTGGTCACGTTTTCCAAGGAATTGAACCCGATCGACGCCAACGCGCCGGCTGAGTACGAGCTACGAGTGCCGGCCCTGACGGGATCTTTGGCACGGCCGACGATGTGCTTTACGCGTTGAGCCCGAGTTACACTCTTGGCTCGGTCAACGTGACACTCCGTTTCACGGCTCCCGCGGGCGGCTTGCCGCCGGGTGAGTACGAGTTGACGATTTTCAGCGACTCGACCCGCAGCCTCCACGACTTATCAGGAATCGACCTCGATGGCGACGGCGACGGCACCCCCGGAGGCGATTATGTCCGCGCGTTCTTCATCGCACCCTCGGCGCCGACAGACCTGGCGATCTCTCCCGATAATGGAGTCTCTTCAGTCGACGGATTGACCGACACGGGCTCGGTGACACTGAGCGGCCGTCTTCCCGATTCAGGCCTGAGTGTCGATGTGTTCGACGTTACAACCCATACTGACCTCGGGCCAGCGGCCGTCGACGGCACCTCATTTTCGATCGTGCTCAACCTCCCTGCTGGTGAAAACGAACTCAAAGTCACGGATGAAGCGGGGAGTGGAAATGTCTCGAGTCCCGCCTATTTCGACGCTGTGATTGATCTGACTTCGCCCGCCATCTCGGCAATCGCCGGTATTTCGCCCAACCCCCGGAACACGTCTGTCGGCTCCGTCGACGTCACGTTCTCGAAACCGATCAACCCGGCCACATTCTCGGCCTCCAGCTTGGTTCTGACCGACAATGGAGGAGCCAATCTCATTACAAACGCCGTCACGATCAGCTTGATCGGCGGCTCCTCTTACGAGATTGACGGGCTCTCCGGCCTGACGAAATCCGAGGGGACGTACAAGCTGACCGTGAACGCCAGCGGAATTGAGGATCTGGCCGGCAATACGGGGAGCGGGTCGTCCTCGATCTCTTGGCTGATGGACACCACGCCGCCGACGAGCGCTGTGATGACCTTGCCGTCAGAGACGACGTCCACGAGCTTCACGATCACAGCCAGCGGCACGGATCCGATCGGGTCGAATAACAGCACGCCTTCAGGGATCGCGACATTCGGCATTTACGAAGAAGAAGACGGCGGCGCGTTCAGTCTTCTGACCACTGTGACGCCCGCGAGCCCCTCTGTCGTATTCACAGGCCAGGCCGGTCACGCTTACGGTTTTTACAGTGTGGCGACTGACAATGCCGGCAACGTCCAGACAACACCGCCGGGGCCGCAGCGGACCGTCCAGATCCTTTCCCCTCTAACGGTCACGTCGATCCCCGCGGTCTCACCGAACCCTCGAACCACGCCCGTATCGGACGTTGACGCCGTTTTCAACTTGCCGATCGACACGGCCTCGCTGACCGCCGGCGCCATCACGTTGACCGACAATGGTACGGCTGTCGACACCAGCGGCGTTTCGCTCACGCTGGTTGCGGGCACGACATCAACCTACGACATCGGCAACCTGTCGAGCCTGACCGCGACCGCGGGAACGTATGTGCTCAGCATCAACGCTGCCGACGTCAACGATCTTTACGGCAATGCCGGTGCAGGCTCGCTATCGACTACATGGGTGCGGCAAGCCGTCACTCCGACGGTTAGCTGGTCCAATCCCGCGGATATCGTCTATGGAACGGCACTTGGTACATCCCAGCTCGATGCGACAGCCAGCGTTGCCGGCGCGTTCAGCTACTCCCCGGCCGATGGCGCAATCCTGAGAGCTGGAAACGATCAGAGCCTGAGTGTCACGTTTACTCCCACGGATACGCTCGACTACACGACGGCGTCCGCCACGGTGGTCATCAATGTTGAGAAGGCAACACCGACAATCTCCTGGCCCACGCCCGCCGATATCACCTACGGGACAACCTTGTCGGGTGCACAGCTTGACGCAACGTCGTCCTGGACAATCGCCGGCGTGAGCGGAGGAGTCGCCGGTACATTCACGTATACGCCGGCGGCCGGCACGCTTTTGCACATCGGCAATAGCCAAACTCTTTCCGTCAGCTTCGCACCGACCGACTCGACCGATTACGCCACGGCGTCCGGAACAACGACAATCAATGTGTTCGCGCCGAACCAGACGACGCCAACCATCACCTGGTCGAAGCCGGCCAGTGTTATTTACGGCACGCCTCTGAGCACGACCCAGCTCGACGCCACTGCGAGCGTGGCCGGTACGTTCACGTACAGCCCGGCCGTGGGCACCGTCCTGAACGCGGGCAACGGCCAGCTTCTCTCCGTCACTTTCACGCCCTCAGACACCACCGATTACACGAGCGCCACCGACTCGACCACCATCGACGTCCTGAAAGCCGCTCCCGCGCTGTCTTGGACGAGCCCGGCAAGCATCGTCTACGGAACCGCCCTGTCCGCGACCCAGCTCGATGCCTCTGCCAGCGTGGCCGGTACGTTCGCGTACAGCCCGGCCGTGGGCACCATACTGAACGCGGGCAATGGCCAGACGCTTTCGGTTAGCTTCACGCCCTCAGACACAACCGATTACACAGACGCCACCGACGCGACCACCATCGATGTCCTGAAAGCCGCTCCCTCGCTCTCGTGGACAAGTCCGGCAAGCATCGTCTACGGTACCGCCCTGTCCGCGACTCAGCTCGATGCCTCTGCCAGCGTGGCCGGCTCGTTCGCGTACTCGCCGGCCGCTGGTACCATACTGAACGCGGGCATTGGCCAGACTCTTTCGGTCAGCTTCACGCCCTCAGACACCACCGATTACACCGGCGCCACCGACTCGACCACCATCCATGTCCTGAAAGCCGCTCCCGCGCTGTCTTGGACGAGTCCGGCAAGCATCGTCTACGGAACCGCCCTGTCCGCGACCCAGCTCGATGCCTCTGCCAGCGTGGCCGGCTCGTTCGCGTACTCGCCGGCCACGGGTACCGTCTTGAAAGCAGGCGATGACCTAATTCTTTCCGTCACTTTCACGCCGTCAGACACCACCGATTACGCGGGCGCCACCGACACGACCACCATCGACGTCCTGAAAGCCGCTCCCGCGCTGTCTTGGACGAGCCCGGCAAGCATCGTCTACGGAACCGCCCTGTCCGCGACCCAACTCGATGCCTCTGCCAGCGTGGCCGGCACGTTCGCGTACTCGCCGGCCGCGGGTATCGTCTTGAAAGCAGGCGATGGCCAGACCCTCTCCGTCAGCTTCACGCCGTCAGACACCACCGATTACGCGAGTGCCACCGACTCGACCACCATCGATGTCCTGAAAGCCGCTCCCGCGCTGTCTTGGACGAGCCCGGCAAGCATCGTCTACGGTACCGCCCTGTCCGCGACCCAGCTCGATGCCTCTGCCAGCGTGGCCGGTACGTTCGCGTACAGCCCGCCCGTGGGTACCATACTGAATGCGGGCAACGGCCAGACGCTTTCGGTTAGCTTCACGCCCTCAGACACAACCGATTACACAGACGCCACCGACTCGACCACCATCGATGTCCTGAAAGCCACGCCCGCGCTCTCATGGACGGCCCCGGCAAGCATCGTCTACGGAACCGCCCTGTCCGCGACCCAGCTCGATGCCTCTGCCAGCGTGGCCGGCTCGTTCGCGTACTCGCCAGCCGCGGGCACCATCCTGAACGCGAGCAACGGCCAGCTTCTCTCGGTCACTTTCACGCCTTCAGACACCACCGATTACACGGACGCCACCGACACAACCACCATCGACGTCTTGAAAGCCACGCCCGCGCTCTCATGGACGGCCCCGGCAAGCATCGTCTACGGTACCGCCCTGTCCGCGACTCAGCTCGATGCCTCTGCCAGCGTGGCCGGCTCGTTCGCGTACTCGCCGGCCGCTGGTACCATACTGAACGCGGGCATTGGCCAGACTCTTTCGGTCAGCTTCACGCCCTCAGACACCACCGATTACACCGGCGCCACCGACTCGACCACCATCCATGTCCTGAAAGCCGCTCCCTCGCTCTCGTGGACGGCCCTGGCAAGCATCGTCTACGGTACCGCCTTGTCCGCGACCCAGCTCGATGCTTCTGCCAGCGTGGCCGGCTCGTTCGCGTACTCGCCGACCGCGGGTACCATACTGAACGCGGGCAAT
This sequence comes from uncultured Planctomycetota bacterium, assembly GCA_963818265.1. Lineage (GTDB taxonomy): Bacteria > Planctomycetota > Planctomycetia > Isosphaerales > Isosphaeraceae > CAWFRS01. Next base: position 993,487 of record CAWFRS010000003.1, read on the forward strand.
GGCCAGACGCTCTCGGTTAGCTTCACGCCTTCAGACACCACCGATTACACAGGCGCCACCGACACAACCACCATTGATGTCCTGAAAGCCACGCCTGCACTCTCGTGGACGAGCCCGGCAAGTATCGTCTACGGTACCGCCTTGTCCGCGACCCAGCTCGATGCCTCTGCCAGCGTGGCCGGCTCGTTCGCGTACTCGCCGACCGCGGGTACCATACTGAACGCGGGCAATGCCCAGACCCTCTCCGTCAGCTTCACGCCGTCAGACACCACCGATTACACGGACGCCACCGACACAACCACCATCGATGTCCTGAAAGCCACGCCCGCGCTCTCGTGGACGGCCCCGGCAAGCATCGTCTACGGAACCGCCCTGTCCGCGACCCAGCTCGATGCCTCTGCCAGCGTGGCCGGCACATTCACGTACAGCCCGGCCGCGGGCACCATACTGAACGCGGGCAACGGCCAGACGCTTTCGGTTAGCTTCACGCCCTCAGACACAACCGATTACACAGACGCCACCGACTCGACCACCATCGATGTCCTGAAAGCCGCTCCCGCGCTGTCTTGGACGAGTCCGGCAAGCATCGTCTACGGTACCGCCCTGTCCGCGACCCAGCTCGATGCCTCTGCCAGCGTGGCCGGCTCGTTCGCGTACTCGCCAGCCGCGGGCACCATCCTGAACGCGGGCAACGGCCAGCTTCTCTCCGTCACTTTCACGCCCTCAGACACCACCGATTACACGAGCGCCACCGACTCGACCACCATCGACGTCCTGAAAGCCGCTCCCGCGCTGTCTTGGACGAGCCCGGCAAGCATCGTCTACGGTACCGCCCTGTCCGCGACCCAGCTCGATGCCTCTGCCAGCGTGGCCGGTACGTTCGCGTACAGCCCGGCCGTGGGCACCATACTGAACGCGGGCAATGGCCAGACGCTTTCGGTTAGCTTCACGCCCTCAGACACAACCGATTACACAGACGCCACCGACTCGACCACCATCGATGTCCTGAAAGCCGCTCCCTCGCTCTCGTGGACAAGTCCGGCAAGCATCGTCTACGGTACCGCACTGTCCGCGACTCAGCTCGATGCCTCTGCCAGCGTGGCCGGTACGTTCGCGTACTCGCCGGCCGCGGGTACCGTCTTGAAAGCAGGCGATGGCCTACTTCTTTCCGTCAGCTTCACGCCCTCAGACACCACCGATTACACCGGCGCCACCGACTCGACCACCATCGACGTCTTGAAAGCCACGCCCGCGCTCTCATGGACGGCCCCGGCAAGCATCGTCTACGGTACCGCCCTGTCCGCGACCCAGCTCGATGCCTCCGCCAGCGTGGCCGGCACGTTCGCGTACTCGCCAGCCGCGGGCACCATCCTGAACGCGAGCAACGGCCAGCTTCTCTCGGTCACTTTCACGCCTTCAGACACCACCGATTACACGGACGCCACCGACACAACCACCATCGACGTCTTGAAAGCCACGCCCGCGCTCTCATGGACGGCCCCGGCAAGCATCGTCTACGGTACCGCCCTGTCCGCGACCCAGCTCGATGCCTCTGCCAGCGTGGCCGGTACGTTCGCGTACTCGCCAGCCGCGGGCACCATACTGAACGCGGGCAACGGCCAGACGCTCTCGGTTAGCTTCACGCCTTCAGACACCACCGATTACGCTGGCGCCACCGACTCGACCACCATCGATGTCCTGAAAGCCGCTCCCGCGCTCTCGTGGACAAGTCCGGCAAGCATCGTCTACGGTACCGCCCTGTCCGCGACTCAGCTCGATGCCTCTGCCAGCGTGGCCGGTACGTTCGCGTACAGCCCGACCGCGGGCACCATCCTGAACGCGAGCAACGGCCAGCTTCTCTCGGTCACTTTCACGCCTTCAGACACCACCGATTACACGGACGCCACCGACACAACCACCATCGACGTCTTGAAAGCCACGCCCGCGCTCTCATGGACGGCCCCAGCAAGCATCGTCTACGGTACCGCCCTGTCCGCGACCCAGCTCGATGCCTCTGCCAGCGTGGCCGGTACGTTCGCGTACAGCCCGGCCGTGGGCACCATACTGAACGCGGGCAATGGCCAGACGCTCTCGGTTAGCTTCACGCCTTCAGACACCACCGATTACGCTGGCGCCACCGACGCGACCACCATCGATGTCCTGAAAGCCGCGCCCGCACTCTCGTGGACGGCCCCGGCAAGCATCGTCTACGGTACCGCCCTGTCCGCGACTCAGCTCGATGCCTCTGCCAGCGTGGCCGGCACGTTCGCGTACTCGCCAGCCGCTGGTACCGTTTTGAAAGCAGGCGATGGCCTACTTCTTTCCGTCACTTTCACGCCCTCAGACACCACCGATTACACCGGCGCCACCGACACGACCACCATCGATGTCCTGAAAGCCGCTCCCTCGCTGTCTTGGACGAGTCCGGCAAGCATCGTCTACGGAACCGCCCTGTCCGCGACCCAGCTCGATGCCTCCGCCAGCGTGACCGGCACGTTCGCGTACTCGCCAGCCGCGGGCACCATCCTGAACGCGAGCAACGGCCAGCTTCTCTCGGTCACTTTCACGCCCTCAGACACCACCGATTACACGAATGCCACTGACTCGACCACCATCGACGTCTTGAAAGCCACGCCCGCGCTCTCATGGACGGCCCCGGCAAGCATCGTCTACGGTATCGACCTTTCCGCGACTCAGCTCGATGCCTCCGCCAGCGTGACCGGCACGTTCGCGTACTCGCCAGCCGCGGGTACCATACTGAACGCGGGCAATGCTCAGACTCTTTCCGTCAGCTTCACGCCTTCAGACACCACCGATTACACGAATGCCACCGACTCGACCACCATCGACGTCCTGAAGGCCACGCTCGCGCTCTCATGGACGGCCCCGGCAAGCATCGTCTACGGTACCGCCCTGTCCGCGACCCAGCTCGATGCCTCCGCCAACATCGCAGGATCATTCACGTACAGCCCGGCCGTGGGCACCGTCCTGAACGCGGGAAATAGCCAGCTTCTTTCCGTCACTTTCACGCCCTCAGACACCACCGATTACACCGGCGCCACCGACTCGACCACCATCGACGTCCTGAAAGCCGCGCCCTCGCTCTCGTGGACGGCCCCGGCAAGCATCGTCTACGGAACCGCCCTGTCCGCGACTCAGCTCGATGCCTCCGCCAGCGTGGCCGGCACGTTCGCGTACTCGCCAGCCGCGGGCACCATCCTGAACGCGAGCAACGGCCAGCTTCTCTCGGTCACTTTCACGCCTTCAGACACCACCGATTACACGGACGCCACCGACACAACCGCCATCGACGTCTTGAAAGCCGCTCCCTCACTCTCGTGGACGGCCCCGGCAAGCATCGTCTACGGTACCGCCCTATCCGCGACTCAACTCGATGCCTCTGCCAGCGTGGCCGGCTCGTTCGCGTACTCGCCGGCCGCGGGTGACCGTCTTGAAAGCAGGCGATGACCTACTTCTTTCCGTCACTTTCACGCCGTCAGACACCACCGATTACGCGGGCGCCACCGACACGACCACCATCGATGTTTTGCCGGCGGCGAGTCCGGCCACCAACCTGGCAATCAGTCCCGATACGGGTGCCTCAAGCGTCGACGGAGTGACCGACACAGGGGCAATCACTCTTTCAGGCAAGGTCTCCACTGTGGGAACGGCGGTGGATGTATTCGACATGAGCACGAACCGCGACCTGGGCAACGCGACGGTGACGGGTACTTCGTTCAGCTTGCCACTCAAGTTCGCGGAAGGCAGCCATCTGCTTCGTGAACGAACCTCATTGAATGGCACCGATGCAGACGCGTTCTTCACTGTTCTCGTCGACCTGACGCTTCCAACCAGCACAGTGAGTGCGCTCCCGAAGAATGAGACTAACCTGACGTTCGCCGTGGCCGTAACCGGTACGGATGGCGGCTCGCCGCCGTCGGGCGTGAAATCCTTCGACATTTATTCGTCCACCAACGGTGGGCCCTGGACGTTCTGGACGACGGTGTCCGCGTCCAGTGCAACGAGCAATTTCACGGGACAAAGTAATACCACCTACGCATTCTACAGCATCGCCCACGACCTCGCCGGCAACACCGAGGTCAAGCATCCTGTGATCGAGGCCAGCACTTATGTGCCCAACCTCACCCCGCCCGTGACGACCGTTAACGGTACGACGGGCTCCAACCCAAGCACGATCAATACCTCAAACGGCACCTTCACACTCAATCTCACTGGCAATGATCCGGGTGGTGGACTGCTCACCTATTTCGACCTCTTCGTTTCGATAGACAGCGGCGCTTATCAAGAGGTTGGCCCCTATGCCATTCCGGCCGGCCTCGCCGACACGCAAGGGAAATATCATTCGACGATGCCCTATCAGGGCCTCACCGACGGACTGCCGCACAGCTACTCGTTCTATAGCGTCGGGCTCGACTCGGCCGGCAACATGCAGGCCGTTCCCGCGAGCCCCAACGTCACTTTCGCGAGTCAGACGTTCGCGGTGCCCGGTGCGCTCGCGGTGTCGAGCTTCACGGTCGAACACGGCAGCCCCGAACGATCCTATATCCGGTACCTCGATATCGGCTTCAATGAGACCGTTAGCCAGAGTGCGGGCAATCTGTCGACGATCATCAGCTCACTGGCGACCGGATCGCCCGATATTCAAATCTACAAGTATGACTTGAATGGTACAGCAGCCAGCAAGACGGCTGTCTCGCTGGCGGGTGTGAGCGTCAAGATCATCGACCACGCGATTGAGCTCGATTTCGGCATCAATGGAATCGGCGGCAACCCGAATACCACCACCGCCGATGGATACTACGAAGTCGACATCAAGCCGCCGGGCGGAGCCCTTTCGGTGCACCATTTCGACCGGCTGCTGGGAGACGTCACGGGCGATGGGATTGTCGACCAGAACGACCTGAACGAGATTGCCGCCAGCATCAACGAGTCGGCGCCATCCGGCTGGACGCCACTCTCCGCCGACGTCACGGGCACCGGCACCGTGAACGCGATCGACCTGACATTGGCCACCCATTGGAAGGGCCGGAAACTGGCGCCGGGCCTTCCGCTGGGTTAATTTATCCTCGTCCCTGGACAACACATGACGCTTGAAGGAATGCTCTTGATGTTGCGATAACGTTTGCACATCTTTTAAGTTTCTTGATCTGAATGAAAGCTCGCCGACCTCCGGGCAGGAGCTCTCGGCGACTCCCTTCACGAGCGCTTCCGGGACAATTTCGATATCGACCGCCGCGGTACCCGAGCCGGTGACAATCGTCTCCGGGCTGACGGCCGCGATGATCTGGGCCGTTCTATCGGGCAAGCGCCGCCGCCGTTCGACGACAATCCCCGAGTGAGAGAGGGGCAGTGAAAAAAAGACCAAGTGTCAGCGAGGCTCGATGACACACGTGTTGTTTTCCTGGCTCTCCCTCAATCCTCGCCGATGAGCCGCTCAATTGATCGTTCGGTACACCCGACCACGAACGTCGCGAATGGCTCGCAACGGCCGGCGTTCGCTGCTTCGAGCGTGATGAGGTACTCGGCTCGGTTTTCAACCTCGATGATCGTGTGCGGGTAGCCGTGCCGAAGCAAGTGGTAGTTCATGAGGAGCCGGGCGGTTCGGCCATTGCCGTCGGTGAAGGGATGGATCGCCACGAGATTGTAGTGGAGTTGGGCGCCTTGGAGCACGGGGTGCACGCCCCTCAGGTTCGCGAGCTCCAACATCCTCGGGATGAGTTCGCCAAACTTGTGGCTCCCAGGCGGGATAAACCTGGTCCCCTTGATCAGCACGCGGTCGGTACGAAAACAACCGGCGGCATTCGGGGCGATATCGGCAAGCACATGGGCATGAACGTCTAGAAGGTCTTGCTCCGTCAGGGGCGCCGGCATGGGGTGCGTCTCCACTCGCTCCTCAAGCAAGCGGAGTGCCCGGTCATGATTTCTCGCTTCATCGATCTCGCGAAGAGTCTCGCCGCTCGTCGGAGCGTACCCTTCGATGATGAGCTGCGTCTCGCGAAGCGTCAGCGTGCTCCCCTCGATGGCGTTGGAATGATATGTGAGTCTCAATGCGCATAGCCTCGACAGAGTTCGCGAGAATCCGTCCGGAGTCTTTCTGCTTGCGGTACTTGAGGTGGAGCGCATCCACGCTCCGAACTGCAGGGGACATGACTTCGGCAAGGGCGCTGAATGCCTGCAGGGGCTCCGGGAGTTGATATTCCACGCCGTGCATGGTTCGCCCGCTTGATGGCTGGCATCTCTCGGGAAAGAAAGAGTGTCTTCTCTCACCCTGCCACGAATCCCGCTCCTACCGCGTCGAAATGGTCAGCGCCGTGCCGCTCCAGGATCTTTAAATGGCCACTTCGACTTCGGCCATCTCGGCCCCCGCGGCGGGTTCGATATCGGCTTCAAGATACTCCCGGATCGCCACGGCGATGTTCTCGAGCGCTTCCGCGACGGTCTCGCCTTGAGACCAGCAACCCGGTAGGCTCGGCGCACAGACGGCAACGCTCTCGTCGGATGGGTACAGTGCAACTTTGAACTTCATCTGGCCAGATCTCGGATTCGGAATTAAACCCCCAGCACACGATCGCGCGCCGTGACCTCCCACTGGCCCAGCAGCTCTCCGTCTTCAACCACATACACGCGCCGATGAAGCGCCACAGTCGGGCAGATATGCGTCGGTATGGCAAATAGCGAGGTGCCGATGGGAATATTCTCGGCCTGCGCGGTCTCAATGACCATGTGTTCCTCGCTATGAACCACCTGGCGCGCGTCGTCGATCCCCAGCACGTGGGCGCGCTGGCCGACCGGGTCGGAGGCGACCGCCTTGTAGCCGAGGTCAAGACACAAACGCCCCGGCGCGGGACGGCTCACCACCCGCGTATGCAGCAAGGCCGCGGGCGTGAATGGTAAGTCAGGGTAGCGCGTCAAATAGCTGAAATCTTGAAGCACGGGCGTACCGGGCGAGCACTCGACACCGTCAAGCCTGAGTTCCGCGTGGATCGGAAAGGTCGGCGTTCCTCCCAGAACGAGTCGCGGCACCGAAAGCCCGCGTTCGAGCAGGCGGTCGCGCAGGGCGATCACGGCGTCGAGACCGCTGCGAGTCGTTTGCGCGCGCTCGGACCGATCCGAATCGTGGACATGACCGTCATAGGCATGAAAGCCATCGGCCTTCAAGTTGGGAAGTTCATTGATGTGCTCATAAAGCTCTTCGGCGTCCGGTCCGGGAGCGATGCCGGTGCGTCCCATGCCGATGTTCAGATCGATCAGCACCGGGATCGGCTCCTTGAGCGCCGGCGCGGCGGCCGACAGGGCCCGGGCCGAGTCGGGGTTGTCGACCGTGGCGCGAAACCGGGTCGAGCGGTAACCGCGAATCAAATGAACAAATCGCTTGACGTTGGGCCCAACGAGTGGATAGGCCAGGAGCACGTCGGTGCCGCCGGCGACCGCGATCATCTCGGCTTCGGCGATCGTGGCACACTTGTGCTTCTTGATTCCCGACGCCTCGACAAGCCGTACGATCTCGGCCATCTTGTGTGTTTTCACGTGCGGCCGGAGCCGGCCCGCACCCCCAGCCAGCGCGATCATCTCGGCGAGATTACGCTTCACGATCCTGGGGAAGACCACCAGCGAGGGGCTGAGAAGCTCGGACGGATCGCGCACCGCATGCTCTTGGTCCATCATTGGATGCCGGCCTCAGGGGTCAACATTCAGAAGAGAAGAATTGCCGAAGCGACGTCGGTCGCGTCACGTCACGGCGCCGGAATGACAGGGCATGATTGAAGCAGGCGGTGGCCCTGCTGTTCATCGATATGAAGCCGATCGAGCAGGCGGCGGCGGACCGAGCCCAGCAGCGTTTCCACTGTTTCGGGACGAACGTCGTCCACGATGATGGCCCCCCCCGCGCGTTTGTCGTGGCCTCCGGCCGAGCCCATCCCGTTGACCACGGCCTGAAGCGTTTCACCAGCTCGGCCCCCCAGCGATCCGGCACGCAGTGATAATTTCAGGCGGTTTTCAAACATGCCGGCGGCTAAAGACCAGTTGACCTGGTCAAACCGGATAAAAAAATCGGCGATTTCCGCGACGATGTCGGGCTGGGTCACGGTTCCACACCAACTGACGACCAGCTCGTCATAGAGAAACGCATTGGCCAGCGCGTGTTGAAACGTGGCGAAGTGGCTCTGGGGCAGCTTGGGGTTGCGGATCTGGGCCAGCAAATCCTTGTCGGCCCGCGGAAAGAGCCAGATCAAGGCACCATCGTCGAGCGAGCTGGCCTCGCGCGGATAGCCGGTCGTCTCGGATTCGATTCCGTAGAGCAGGGCGGTCGCCAACTGGGGCGTCACCACGACGCGCTGCTCGATCAAATAACCGGTGGCCATCGTGCTCGTGGCACCGAGATGGGTGCGGATATCGCTGTACAAGACACCGTTCAAGACACCGCCCGTTTCGTGATGATCGATCACGACCTGGGGCATGGCGGCCTCGCTGAACCGCCGCCCCGTGTGCGGCTGCGTGTCGACCATCACGACGGCCGTCTCGGAATCGGTCGTCACCGTTTCAACCGGGACGAGCGGAACGGGTATCAATTCGACCATGGCGCGGTTCTCCGAGCGCGCGATCATGCCGTCGACAGTCAGGATCACCGGCTTGCCCGGCTGACATGTCTCGACAAGTGCCTTGAGGGCCAGGGCCGTGGCGAGTGAGTCAGGGTCGGGATTGACGTGAGACACGACCACGACGCGCCGGAACGGCAAGAGTGCCGCCAGCAACCGCTCGGAACGGGTCCGCCGAACCGCGTCCGGCTCGGCCGTTGAATTCGTCATGTGGGGATCGGCCGTCATCGTCGGCGTAGTCCCAGGTCCCTTCGCCACGTGCTGCAATTGCCGCCTGCTCTCAAACGGAGCAAGATCACGGCCCGCTCCATTCAAGGTTACCGCATTCTCGTCGACTCCATGAGTCTACGCCAACATGCTCATGGTGTGCCAGAGCCTGACTCTGGCGACGGGACTGGAACCGCCGATTTCTCCGCCGGGGCGGGGGGCAGCCCGGTGGCCGCCGGCATGGGCCGGCGGCGGCCTCGGGCTTCATCGCGCAGCCGCTTGCGCTCGTAGAGCGAGTCAAGCTCCTCCACGGTTTCGTCATCGATCAGGGGATCGCGCGGAGCGATCTCGCCGGGAGCGAGTGCGCGCGGCGCGCGAAAACCGTGCTTGATCTCGACATCCTCGATCACGCGATTGATCGCCGCGTCGTAGCGGATCTGTTCGGCGGGCGACAACTCGACAAGTCCCGACGTCCGCGGCGCCCGGCGAACGGCAAAGGCAATCAAGAGCCCCAGCCCGATCACGAGGACCACGCTATTGAGGTAAACGGCCCGGCGATGGAGCCGCTCAAACTGAAGAGCGCCCGCGGATCCGGCGTCGCGTGCCTGGTTGATCGCCGGGGTCAGCGAGTTTCCGCCGTAGAGCATGCTCAGGATCCCGGCGATGATCAGGATCGCCTGCACCCCGACCGCCGGCCCCCGGAACTCTTGATAGCAGAGCGGCCCGGCCACGTAAGCCGGCAACGCGACCGCGCTGGCAATCGCACCCCACAAATAATAGCGCGGAAAGAGGCCCCGCAGGAATTTGCCGCCAGCTTGCTCGTCGAGAACCTGAAAGACGATCGGAGCCACGCCAAACGAGAAAAACAGAATGCTGCCGACCCAAGCCGTCAGCGCGACCACATAAACCGAGTCAAAGACCCCCAGCAAGAAGCGTGACGTCATCCGCTAATCGACCGGTCTGCCCGGATGCTCCTCTGTTTGACGGAAACGCGAGCCAGGAAAAATAGGACCAAAACAACCCGTGGCTCGTCGTCGAGCCAGGCGTTGAATCGATCAGAACTTGCCGTTGTCCTGGGCTGTCTGTTTTTCCATCGCTTTTTTCTTTGCGGGATATTCGATCACGACGAGCTCTTTCTTGTCGGGATCGTAGCCGTATTCCTGGTAATACGGCAGCATCGGAAGCTGGATCCCGTCGGCTTTGCCCTTCTTGATGATGTGCTCCATGAACTCTTCGTAGGTCTTCGGCTTCTCGCCATTGAGCGCCTCGTACATCGCCATATCCATCTGCACCCGCATCTTGGCGGCGTTGGCGACGGACGTTCGATAGGTATCGGCCATGAGGTCGAGGTATTCACTGGAGTGGGTTTTGCCGTCGGTCACCTTGCCGCCGCTGCTCAGCTCGGGCTTGAGGTTACGCACTTCCTGCGTCGTCTTGTTGAGCGTGTCGCGCGCCTCGATTCGCGGCTTGGCCGGCTTGGCTTCCTCGCAGCCAGCGGCGGCGATCAAGAGGGCCAGCGTCGAGGCCAGGGCTGTAATCGCACCGGGGGTTCGCGTCATCGGGTGACTCCTCAATAGGGACGAGTCGCGGGTCGTGGCGAGGATTCCTGCGGATTCTTCAGTATCACCACGCCCGCTGCGCGGTTCAAGGCGCGGCTCTCCGCCATCGCGGCTTCCGCGAGCCCGGCAATGCGTGCATCGCGGCCGTTCCGTTGCTCGCACCTTGCTTGTCGTTGACCGGCCGTCCCGCTCGTCAGCGAGCGTTATTGCGATTCGACAGAGCACGTTGAAGAAGCAAGGGGTCGATCGTCAAGGGTTTGCTCTTTTTCTTCGGAGCGGCCGTCTGGTCGGCCGTCACCGCCGGATCGCCAGCCTTCGCCGCGGCGTTTCTCGCGGGCGTGCCTGCATCATCAGGAGGATTGGCGGGCGACCGTCCGCCCTTGCGTGACGCCGCCCCCCCTTGGTTTGAACTGCCCGCCGGGTTGGCGAGGTTGGGCACTTTTCCCGACACGGCGAAGGGGATCGGGAACTCGTCCGGGGCCGCCGGAATGCCTGGATGACCGTTCACGCCGCCAGGAGCGTAGGGCGACGGAGCCGGGATGGGGCCGCGGGCCGGCGACGGACCACCAACGGCAGGCTGGCCGCCACTGGAGACGGCCAGTGAGTCTTCCGAGTCATCGCCTGGCTTTCGGTTGCGGCCGACCGCGAACTCGTCATCGTTCTCCGCCTTCGGCCGGGTCACCTTGGCCTGCGCTGCCGCGGTGTCTTTCTTGGGACTACGCAGGCTGTGCGCCCACGTCGCGAGAATCTGATATGTTCGGTCGTTCGACCCCGGGAAAATCGGGCGCAGGCGCGGCCCGGGGCCATGAGCGCAACGTGCTGGTCAAGAGCTCGCTCTTGGCCGGGCTCTCGGGATCGATGAGCCGCAGCGTGGCGTCGAGATTGGCGCGATAGCCGTCAGCCGTGTGATCGGCCCGGCTCTTCATCGGCACGAGCTGGTATTCGCCGTCGTAATGGCCGTCATGGCACCGCACACAGTAGGCTTGCAAAATCGGATTGATGAAATTCTTGAACTCGTGCACGCGCTTGATCGCCAGCGGTGTCGGCAGGTCAAAAATCACAGGCATCCCGCCAATATTCAGCTTGCGCTGGGCTCCCTCGATGACCGCCGAATCAAGCGGACTGGGCCGGTTCTCGACCGTCGATTGAGCACTCGCCTGCTTGACCTCCGAGTCGCGCCCGCGCTGCGCGATCAGGGCGGCCGATTGCTCCATCGAAAACAGCATGGCGCGTGCCTGTGAATGATGGGTGTTGACAGCGGTGACCGCCGTGAGCTGCTCCCTCGCCTCATTTCTCAAACCGAGATTGAGGCACCAGCGGGCGAGCTTCAACCGCTCGTCGGCGTCGCGCTCCGGAAGCTGCTGCACCCGGTAGGCATAGGCGTCGCGCAGCGTATCAAAGACCCCTTCAACGGTCCGTTTCGGAAATTGCATCGTGCCCACCGGCTGGGCGACCCGGTAGATGGCGCCTTCGTCGGTGACGATCCCCTTGATCAACCGCCCGTCGGTCAGCAGTAAATGGCGTTCCAGCGAGGGGGCTTCGCGTGCGGCCGCTCCACTCGAATCGCGCCCTTCACCTGCGTTGGCCCGGTTGGGCCAACCCGCCCCAACATAGGCCAAGCTGACGGCCAGGCCGATCAATGCCCGAATTCGATAGTGGGTCGCCATACGTTGTGGCACCTCGAAACCGCCGACGGGAAAAGAAAGGGCCCGACGGTCATTGGATTCGGAAATGAGACTTTTTGACTGAAATGGTGGCGAGACGCTAACGGACACCCTAGAATCCGTCAAGGTAGTCCGCGCTTGCGTCCTCTTGTGGTATCGACTGTTACGATCGAATTCTTTTTGTTGTTTTTTCCGAATTTTCCTTTTGAGTCGAATGCATCATGGTATCGTGGGATGACTCACGCCTTTTTACCGAGCTCGTCGGCCGCATCGTCGTTGTGGACATGCGCTCGACGTATGTCTGCCTGGGCACGCTGGTAAGCTGGGATCAGATTTTTATCGAGCTTAAAGACGCTGACCTGCACGACTTCCGAGATAGTCCGGCCACACGCGAGGTTTACGTTTACGATTCAGTCCGCCTGGGTATCCACCGTAACCGCGCTCGAGTTCTTGTCCGGCTTGACGACATTGTCGCGATTACCCGGTTCGACGACGTGGCGGAATCGTGACCGACAATCAACGGTTCCCCGTGTCCTGACAAACCCAAAGCGTTCCGCGACGCGCCGCGATCCGTATAATGCTCAAGAGAAACGCGGCGGCGACGAATGTATTCTGTGCACAGTACGCGCAATATGGTGCGCCATTTGCCGTTTCAGGCATTCAGTGAATGATCGAACGTGCGCCGTTGTCAGGAAACGAAACGAAACCGCCAGATAGTCGGATGGCAACAACCCGAGACCGACGGCCAAGGCCGTCTCAAGTCTTCACGGAGAATGGAAAAACATGAAAATTCCACGACAGTGGTTGATCGTACCGGCCATGCTGGCGACGGCACTGCTCGCAGGATCGGCGTACGGGTCATCGGTGCGCGACTCGGCCGGCATGTTCAGCGCGAGCGTCGTCTCGAAAGCACAGAGCCATCTCGATCAACTCGAACGAACGACCCATATCCCCGTCGTGATCGAAACCATTGATAAGGTGCCCGGCCTCGATAAAAACGCGTCGCGCAAGGAAAAGGAAGAGGCCATCAACGCCTACGCGGTCAACCGCGATAACGGAGCTGCGTGACGAAGGGATTTACTACCTCATCTCCAAGGAAGACCGTCTCAACTCGAACATTCTCGTGCGGAAGCGGTTCGAATCCGTGCTACCGCGTGAGAGACGAGAGAAGATTGGCAATGCGTTTCTTGATTCATTCAAGAAAGGCGACTTTGATGGCGGTCTGAAAAACGGTGTTCAAGCCATCGAACATGCACTCTCGGGAGTATCGGTCGGACAGCGTGCGGCTCATGCACCAGGCGCGGTCCCGGCACCGGCAATCGTCCTGCCGTTGTTGTGCCAAGAAGGGGAGGTGGATCGACCATGGGAACATTTCTACTGATCATCGGAGGCATCTTCGGCGTGCTGTTGCTTCTGCGGCTCCTGGGCGGCCTCTTCGGACGCTCGGCCGGTTATAACCAGATGGGCGGCGGCATGGGTATGCCACGGCCGGGCGGCCCGGGCTATTACGGTGGCGGCGGCGGATATGGCGGCGGCGGTGGCGGCGGGTTCTTCTCTGGCATGCTCGGCGGCCTTGGCGGCGCCCTCGCCGGCAACTGGCTCTACGACCAGTTCTCCGGAGGACGTCACGGTATGAACACGTCCGACGCTGTCGGCCCTCAGGAATACACCTCGGGCGGAGCCTATGACCCAGGCGGCGACGCCATCGTGGGTGCCGACGATAGCCCGGCCGGCGGCGGCGATTGGGGCGGCGGCGGTGACACCGGCGGCGGCGATTGGGGCGGTGGTGGCGGAGACTGGGGCGGTGGCGGTGGCGGCGGAGATTGGGGCGGCGGTGGTGGTGGCGGCGGAGATTGGTAAACTCCGACCGAGATCTTGTCTCCAGGGAGAAACAGCCACTCAGATCGAACGACCGCGGCGACGCAATACGCCGCGGTCCGCCGCGTGTGCGAACCGAGTTTGTGAATGAGCAGGAGTGAGATGAGTCGGATTCTCGAGCGCCGTGAATCGCTCCGCGGTACGCTCACAGGCGATGGCGACGACTTTGACGCCTTGCTCGTGAACACGCCAACGAACGTGAGTTATCTGACGGGCTTCACGGGTGATTCGTCGGTATTGATCGTGGCACGAGCGCGCGACCTGATCGTCTCGGACGGGCGGTTCACAACGCAGCTCGATCAGGAATGCCCTGGCCTGGCCGCGCACATCCGAGCGCCCGGCGAAGAGATGATCGCGGCCCTCGCACACGATCTCAAGTCGCTCGGATTGAAGAACGTCGCGCTCGAGGGTCTGGGGTGGTCGGTCGCCGAATACGAGGCGCTGCGCGAGGCCGCGTCGAGTGTTTCGTTCCATCCGGTGAAAGGCCGCGTCGAGGCGCTCCGGCAAATCAAGGACGACGACGAGATTGCGGCGATCCGCCAATCGGTGCGCTACGCCGAGCGAGCCTTCACGATGCTGCGGGCCGGATTGCGGCAAGGCGAAAGCGAGAAAGACGCGGCTGATCTGCTGGAAAGCTATTTGCGGCGTTGCGGCGCGACCGGCGCGAGTTTTCCGCCGATTGTCGCGGTGGGCAAGAACGTCGGCTTTACCGCATGCGCGGCCGACGTCGACGACCCTGATCGGCCAGGATGATTTCGTCCTGGTCGACTGGGGCGCGACCGGGGCGTCCTTATAAAAGTGACTTGACGCGAGTTCTCGTCACAGGTAAGGTCACAACCACGTTCGAGACGGTTTATCGAACCGTGCTGACGGCCCAGGAACGCGGAATCGCCGCGATCCGGCCAGGCGTCAAAGCCCATGACGTCGATGCCGAAGCCCGCTCCGTTATCGAGGAAGCCGGTTTCGGCCCTTTTTTTGACCATGGGCTGGGTCACGGGATCGGTATGGACATTCACGAGGCGCCGCGGCTCCGCAAAGAGGCTCAGGGTCTGCTCGAACCGGGTATGGTGGTCACGGTCGAGCCCGGCGTTTATCTGCCCGATTGGGGAGGAATTCGGATTGAGGACGATGTGCTGGTGACCCGCGATGGCTGCGAGGTCCTTTCACATGTTCCCAAGTCGCTCGACTCCGTTTACATCGAAATTTAACATCCAAGCTTAAGCCGCCGCCCCCCTCGCTTTCGAGACCGAAGCGGATTCGCGTCGGTCGGTCGGTCGCTCGGTCGGTCGGCATAACGATCCGATTCGACGACCGGATCGCCCAGGTTGCCCAAGGGAGCGGACGGACTCGGGGTTTGCCAGCTAGCCAGTGCGGAGTGAAGGAATGGCGGAGAAGCCCTCCGGTCCGACCGAGCCGCTCGACGTTCAGAGGCTTCATTACCTCGTTCGTCTGATGAAGCGCTACGATCTGACCGCACTCGACGTGAGCGATAGCTCCGTGCAGATTCGATTGCGGCGCAGCTCGCCGCATTCGGCGCCGCTTACTCGCCGGCCGCCGGCCATGGCGACGGCCGCGGCCGCCCCGGCCATGTCAATGAGTAGCCCGCCCCCCGCCCAGGCTCGCGGCGATGCTTCGACAACGCCTTCGACGGGCGGCGGCAGCAGCCGGCGGGCCCCAAGACGGTCGTCATCGAGAGCCCCATGGTCGGCACCTACTATTCCTCGAGCGCACCCGACGCACCCCTGTTTGTCTCCGTCGGGTCGGCCGTCCAGCCCAACACGACCGTCTGCATCATCGAGGCCATGAAGGTCTTCACCGACATCCCGGCGGGCGTCTCGGGTACGATCGCCGAGATCCTGGTCAAGAATGGACAGGCGGTCGAGTTCGGTCAGCCCCTCTTCCGCGTGATTCCGGCCTGATAATCGAAGATGAAGACGATGATACAGTCGATCGATCATCCCCGGGCCGGTTCGAATCAACCGAGGTGACGTCCGCCGATGTTTCAACGGATCCTGGTCGCCAACCGTGGCGAAATCGCACTGCGGGTGATCCGCGCCTGCAAGGAGCTCGACATCGAGGTCGTCGCCGTCTATTCCCAGGCCGACCGCGATGCCCCCTACCTGGCCCTGGCCAATCGAGCCATCTGCATCGGCAAAGCCGCCGAGCGCCGATAGCTATTTGAACCGTTCGCGGATCATTGCCGCCGCCGAGGTGGCCGATGCCCAGGCGATTCATCCCGGCTACGGGTTCTTGAGCGAGAATCCCGACTTCGCCGAGGTCTGCCGCAGCAGCGGCTTCGAGTTCATCGGCCCCCCGCACGAAGCCATTCGCAAGATGGGCTTGAAGACCGAGGCCAAGCTGATCGCCGCCCAGGCCGAAGTCGCCTGCGTACCCGGGTCCGACGGCGGATCGTCACGAGTGACGAGCAGGCACACCGGTTGGCCCAAGATGATCGGCTACCCGGTGCTCATCAAGGCGGCGGCCGGCGGCGGCGGCAAAGGCATGCGCGTCTGCCGCGACCAGGCCAACCTCGCCTCGGCCCTCCAGACGGCGCGCAACGAGGCCGAGGCCGCCTTCAAGAACTCGAGCGTCTATCTCGAGAAATTCATCGACCGGCCCCGCCATGTCGAAGTTCAGATCCTCGCCGATGCCCACGGCCATGTCGTTTATTGCTGGGACCGCGATTGCACGCTCCAGCGCCGGCACCAGAAGCTCGTCGAGGAATCGCCGGCCCCCACGCTGCCGCTCGAGGTACGCGCCCGGCTCGGCGAGGCCGCCGTCCGCCTCGCCAGGGCCGCTGGCTATGTGAACGCGGGCACCTGCGAGTTCCTGGTCGACGCCGACAACAATTTCTACTTCATCGAGGTCAACGCCCGCATCCAGGTCGAGCACCCCGTCACCGAGATGGTGACCGGCATCGACCTGGTCAAGCAACAGATCAAGATCGCTTCGGGTGAGCCGCTGCCGTTTCAGCAGGATGACGTCGTCGTCCGCGGCCATTCGATGGAATGCCGGATCAACTCGGAAGATCCCGACCACGACTTTCGACCGTCACCCGGACGGATCACCACGCTCAAGATCCCCGGCGGCCCCGGAGTGCGCTGGGATTCGCACATCCAGGTCGGCTACACCGTCCCTCCCAACTACGACTCCCTTCTCGGCAAGCTGATCGTGCATGCACCAACGCGGCAAGAAGCCATGGCCACGATGCGGCGCGCCCTGGGCGAGCTCGTCATCGAGGGCGTCACGACGACGATTCCCCTGCATCAGCGGATCTTCCGCAACCCCGACTTCATCGCCGGCAACGTCGACACGACGTGGGTCGAGCGAGTGCTTCTCGCACCAAATCGTCGCCGACTTGAAGCGGCCCGCGAGGCTCGCTTCCGAGGCGCATGAGTGGACTCTCCCTGGTCGTTATGCGCGTGCCGTGGTAGGCTTTGAATATAAGCTGGGGCATGCGCCCGGCTCTATTCCATGACACAGCTCGGCGGCCGGATTGGACGGTGTCGGAAGATCTCACGGCTCCGCCTTGAGTCGTCATCCTTGGCTTCGATCACCTGCACCTTCGCTATGAGGGATGGACTCCATGAAGGTCGGATTGCTCACCGGCGGCGGTGACTGCCCGGGATTGAACGCCGTGATCCGGGCGGCCGTCCAGCAGCTCGCCAATGAAGGGGCGTCGTGCCTGGGAATCCTCGAAGGCTGGCGCGGGCTCGTCCAGAATTTGACGATTCCCCTTTCGATCGCCGCGACGGACGGAATCATCGCGCAAGGGGGGAGCATCCTGGCATCGTCGCGGACGAACCCCTACCGCAATCCCGACACCGACCTTGCCGACCTTCGCGACAACTTCGGCCGGCTCGAGCTCGATGCCCTCATCGTGATCGGCGGCGACGACACGCTGGGCGTCGCCATCCGGCTCCATAACGACTTCGGCATGCCCGTGGTCGGCATCCCCAAGACGATCGACAACGACCTGAACGTCACCGAGTTTTCGTTCGGGTTCGACACGGCCGTGAACATCGTGACCGAAGCCGTCGACCGCCTGCGCACCACCACCGAAAGCCACCGGCGCATCATGGTCGTCGAGACCATGGGCCGCCACTCCGGCTGGATCGCCTGCTTTGCCGGCATCGCCGTGGGGGCCGACTATATCCTCGTTCCCGAGGTACCCATCGATATAAGGCACGTCACCAGCGTTCTGGCCAAACGCCGCTCGGCGGGCAAGAAATTCGGCATTGTCATCGTCGCCGAGGGAGCCAAGTTTCCCGATCAAGGCCCCCACCTCCTGGGCGATCATCCCGACCCGTTTGGCAACCCGCGGCTGGGTGGCATCGGGAGTGTGATCGCCGAAGCCATCGAGAAACACACCGGGATCGAGACACGCAGTGTGGCATTGGGCCATCTCCAGCGCGGCGGCTCGCCCAGTGCATACGATCGGATCCTCGCCACCCGGCTGGGCCTCGCCGCCAGTCGCCTGGTCTTGCAAAAGCGTTTTGGCACGATCGTCACTCTGAGCAACGGCAACATCGTCGAAGCCCCCTTGAACGCGAGCGCGGTCGCGATGAAAACGCTTGACCTCAGCTTTTACAACGAAGCCGCCACGTTCTTTCACTGAGGAAACGCCGGCGGGCAATCGCGCTTTTCCCATCTCAGGGAGAGGGAGCCCGAAAGGCGGGTGAGGAATTCTCGTGTTGCGCAAGACGGACTCGATCTTCGGCCGACCTGACGCGAGCAAAGGGATCATTCCGGCGACTTGGCGATCGATTCGTGCCCCAATTTGGTCCGCGCAAGTCGTGTTCCTTCACAAAAACGAACCCGCACAAACCTCGCTCCGCAAACCGATGAAACGCTAAGCTGGTCCGTCTCGGAACTCGTTGACTGGACGACAGCCATGGAGTTGATTCCGAGACGGGTAATGGACGGTTTTCGAGGTCCCTTAAGCGGATTTTGGTTACTCTGGAGATGAGTGCCAAAATCGGCCTCTATCGGGACACCCCCGTATCACAAGTCCGAGATAAGTATGAATGTGTCAGGCACTGGACGCGGAGAAGGCAGTAAGTTCCGTTTTACCTTGGGCGAAATGCTCGTTGGGGTTGTCCTGTTTGCCATCCCTCTCGCTTATTGGACGTTGACTGTCAGTCGCTACCAATACAGAACCTTGTCTTTGTCTTCCCAGAAATCGCTGACGACGAACCGACAATCAGCCTTATTTGCTCAAAAGCAGAATGATATTAGAAACTCGAATGCCTTGATGGCTTATAAAATTACATCTTTGCTCATAATAGTATCCAGTATTCTTGTTTTTATTATATTTCTGGCAGTCCGCCGCTCGGGCCACATTCGAAAGTTATCTGAGACCTCGTCTTATCATCGAAGCCCTTAGCGTTGTTTTTTTTGTCCGTGTGCTACGGGAAGGCCGGCTTCTACGACCAAGAGTTTGCCGTGAAAACTCCCCGATTCCGCATCGCTTGGCTCATGGTCGCCGTCGCATTTGTCGCACTCAACTTCGGGGCGATCCGGGCAGGCTTGGGTTTCAGATCGGCTGCCAATGCTGAGAGAGGTATCCTCTTGTTAATGGGCACGCTGCCAATGGCGAACGTTATGGCGGTCGGCCTTCTAATAGGTTGCCGGCGTCGTGGAAACAAGCGGTTCCTCTTGGGCTTTGAAGCCTTCGGCGTGGCGGCGGCGGTCCTTTACATCAGTGCGACGATTCGATTCAGCAGAGAGTTGGTCGCGCCATATCTCGCGCTAGCCATCGACCCCTTGACGATGTTGGGCATCGTAACATCCAGAACCAGGGGGCCGGTCTCAACAAGCCCCCGGCTGATGATCGCCTGCGCCTCATTTCTCTCTGGGCGGTTTTGCCGCAGTTGGCCTTCGCCCTGATCGGCGGCTTTCTCTCACGCAGGTTCAAGATCACCATCACCCCACGCTGATTGGCAGACGGCCGCGATGGGTGGGCATCGAATGCCTACGCCTCGGTCGCCTCCAACGCTTCCCGGGCGGCAGGGGTCCGTCCAGGCGGCAGGGGTCGAGGCGGCAGGGGTCGAGGCGGCAGGGGTCAGACCTAGGAACAAGTTATTCAGGTCATTCACGGCCCTTGCAGCATCTCTGAGGCGGCAGGGGTCTGAGGCGGCAGGGGTCTGAGGCGGCAGGGGTCTGAGGCGGCAGGGGTCAGACCTAGGAACAAGTTATTTAGGTCATTCACGGCCCTTGCAGCATCTCTTCCAGACTTCTCAACTGCTTGCGGATTTCGCATCGGCCGATAACCAGTCACTGAATCGCCGGGTCAGGTCGGGCACACTTTCGGCTCGCGACAGCCCCAGCACGGCCGCGAGCTCTGCATTGGTCGCCAAACTGCGATTTCTTGCGAGATAGACTCAGCGCCGCTCGTGCGGGAAGGCGACTTCCTCGCTGGCTTAGTTCCGTGGGCTCGACCACATAAAAGGCGCAGACAACCTCAATAATTCGTGCGAGCGGCACGCTGAGCATGAGCCGTGATTCCCGGCGTCGGTCGCGGGGAGGTTCACCATGTACCATCGCCTTGACCCGGTCGATGAACGCTCCACTGCCGAGGACCCAACCCTGGTATGCATCCTTCCATGGTGACTCAGGCGGATCAGTCAAACCCTCCGTCACATACCGGCGGTAGGCTCCCGCCGGGTCCGACCCACCGAACGCACCGGTCCACGACGCCAGCAGGTCGTCGTAAGCCAACCACTCCAACCGGCGTGCGCGACGAGCATACCCGGGATAACTCGACCAGCCCCAGGCCGCCGGGTGCTCCATGATCTTCGCTCGCACCGGATTGAGGTGCACGTATCGCGTTACCGCCCAGAGGTACGTCTCATCCTCCACCAGCTCGGTCCGATACCGGCCCTGGAAAACATGCCCGGAAAACTGATGGCGACGCGCCCACACGTTGGCATAGCCGGACAAAAACGCCTGCATCCCCCGGGCCAAGTTGGGTTGAGGAGTCTTGAGCACAATGTGTAGGTGGTTTGACATGATGGCAAAAGCATAGACACGCCACGAGCAGCGAATCGCTGCCTTGCCGAGGTCCTCTTGAAGCCGGCGTCGGTCTGCGTCATCGCAGACGATCTCCTGACGGCCATTGCCGCGAGCCATCAGGTGGTAAATCGCGCCGGGGTACTGAAGGCGTAAGCGTCGTGCCATGCCCTCCATTGAACTACGCCCGGCACCCGACGGAAAGGAAAAAACTTGTTCCTAGGTCTGACCCCTGGCGCTCTACGACGGCAAGGAAACAACTTGTTCCTAGGTCTGACCCCCCGACGCGTGCGGCACCCGACGGCAAGGTAAAAACTTGATCCTAGGTCTGACCCCCGGCGCTATATTCGGCGTCCTCGTGGGCGAGTCGTCCCGTGGACGGAAGGGCACCAGCATGGGCCGGGTCATGTCCCTGTTCCCAGGGATCGATGACCACTGGGTCCTGAACTGCATGGCGGCGGGCCTGTCGAGCGGCGAGGGACTCATCTGGGCGGTCCGTGACCCGATCGAGAAGACGACGCCGACCAAGGAGAAGGGGCTCATCAAGGGCTATCAGACCGTGGTCGATGACCCCGGCGTGACGGACAAGCGGCTGCTCGTTGTAGAGTCGGAGTTCGCCCAGGCGTTGCGGGTACTGGGGCGGGAGGGGAACACCCTCTCGGCCATCATTCGGCAGGCATGGGACAAGGGTTCACTGAGGGCGTTGACCAAGAACAACAGCGCCCAGGCGACCGACACCCACGTCTCGATCCTCGGCCACATCACCAAGCCCGAGCTAACGAAGTATCTCGGCGACACGGACTGCTTCAACGGCTTCGCCAACCGCTTCTTGTGGCTTTTGGTGAAACGGAGCAAGTTCCTGCCCGATGGGGGCGAGAACATCGACCTCCAGCCCCTCCAGGCTCACCTGAAGCAGGCCATCGCCGTGGCCCGGCAAGTTACGACCATCGGACGCAGCCCTGATGCCCGGACCCTCTGGCGACGAGTCTATCAGGACTTGGCGACCGAGAAGCATGGGCTGTACGGGGCCGTGACGGGTCGAGCCGAGGCCCAGACGCTCCGGCTGTCGATGCTGTATGCCCTGCTCGACGGCAGTGCAGTCATCGAGGAGGCCCATCTCCGGGCAGCCCTGGCATTGTGGCGCTACTCCGATGACTCGGCCCGCCTCATCTTCAACCAGGGGAATGCCGAGGCCGAGGACCCGATGGAGAAGCAACTCCTTGGCCTCATCCGGCAGGCCCCCGGCATCAACCGTAAGGGGCTTCACAAAGCCCTCGGCGGTCACGTCCCGGCCAAGACGCTGGTCGAGGCCCTGGCGAAGTTGAGGGACCGACGACGCATCCGAGCGGAGATGTTGGCGACGGGCGGGCGTCCCGGCGAATGCTGGTTCCCCTGTGATCTGCCTGAGGCCACGCATGTCTCGATCATCGGGGCCGAGGCCGACGAGCGAACGAACAAAGTTGATGTCGGGGTCGGCTTCGAGCTTCCTTCGCTCGCTCGCACCGGGCCGACGGACACGGCGACACGGGAAAGTTCGATCGTTCGCACCGCCCTGGCTGTGGTGAACGTCGCCGAGGTCTTGCCGCCAGCCGAGGAGGTTAGGCCCGAGGGGAGAGACCTGCCCGGACCTGCAACAGCAGTTGAAGAAATGGGTGGCGAGGAAGTCCATGGTGCCGGGGGCGACCCCGAGGCAGTCCCGCCGTTGGAGAACGATCCGCCGACCCCCGAAGACGAGACGCTGCCCAGGTGCGAGTGCGGGGCGTTCGTCGAACGGCCATGTGACCAGTTCTGTCTGCCCTGCTTCGATGCGATCCTGAAGGCAATCTAAAAGCGTCCCGAGTAGGGGAAGGGAATTCCCTGCTCGGCTTTCCTTTCCCATTACTTGACCACGAGTCGTCTGGCCGCTATGTTTGGCGGCTGCGCCTGAACCGCTGAAGGGGTTCATGCCCCAACCTCAACGAAAAAACATCAACTGCGACTCTCAGGCTTGCCGGGATCGCTCTAACAGGTTGTTCATATGTTCCTTGAAAATGTTTCGGTCAAGAATTTCAGAAGCATCTCTGAAGTCAAGGTCGAGAAATGTGGGAATCTGAATGTTCTAATCGGACGCAACAATTCCGGCAAGTCTACAATTCTGGCTTCAATAAATGCTTTTTTTGAGTTCTCGCAAGCCTCTGAAATTGTCAATCTGGGCTACAGAGCCCTCAAAGCGTACGACTTCCATCGAAATGACAACTCGACTCCGATCCAAATCGTGCTCCAGTTTGTTCTCACCCTAGCTGAGAGAGATGAAATTGTTCAATGGATCATGACTGAACTTCCTCAAATGAAGAATGCGATCGAGGGTTTAGACCCCTCTCTTCGGCTGTCCATTGGTCTTACCTTGTCTGATAAGCCGCAATCATTCGGTTACATCAGCAAAATGGCTCTTGTCGGTGCTGGAGGTGCTGCTCCCATCCCGGAGAAGATGCTACTCGAAGTGGGAGCCGAAGCTGCCCATGAACTCTACGTAAATCAGGTCAAGGCTAGGGATTCTTTGCAGCTTTCAAATACAGTTAGACTCGTTATGCAGCGAGTTGACGAGGATGACTGGAAGAAAATGCAGAAAGAGGTTGATCCGAGCTTTGTCTACAGGTTTTACTCGAGGGCTTCGGAGGTAGAAAGTCGATTCCCCCCTACTCCAGAAATGATGGCGCTCATCAAAAGATTTGCCACCGAATCGACTTCCTTTCCCGATTTTCAACGAGCATGGCAGACGTTTGTTTCAACGGAGTCAGTCAGCGCCGAGTCAGCAAGAAAAGCACCCCTCCGCAACAAAATTAACACTTTTAGTGGGGAAGAATCTCAGGTCCCAGCTTATGTCGGCAACGTGCTCTCTAAGCTGTCACAGCACAAAGTTCACTACTTGACCGATCGGCGTGCTCCAATCGGACGAGAGGAAGCGGAGCGGTTGCTCAAACTGAAAACACGGCGGCGGGGACCCGAGCAACTTGTAAAGATTCAGGATACTGTCTCGGCGCTCTTGGGTGTGAAGATCGATGCTTTTGAGCCGGAAGAATTCCCTCAATACAGGGAGCGTCGTCCAGAACGGCCATTTGCTGAACTAGATGTGGATGACTTCTTGGTTGAGGTCAACGGTTCAGGGATTCGTGAGGCGTTGAGGCTGATACTCGATGTGGAGTTTGGTCATCCAGACATTGTGCTGGTCGAAGAGCCTGAGATGCATCTGCATCCTGCCTTAGAGACCAGTGTCATGTGCGTATCTTAAAGGGATTAGTGCTGATTGCCAGGTGTTTCTGACGACCCACTCCACAAATTTTCTAGATACTGCTGATATGCGGAATGTCTATTTGGTGTCCAAGAAAACATCTACTAGCGTGCAGCGCATAGACATTGAAGAGGCGGAATCCGTTCTCCCAAGAGAGCTTGGGTTACGCCTAAGCTCTCTCTTCATGTTCGATAGGCTCGTTTTCGTCGAATCGCCCACTGACGAAAATGTGATTCGTGAGTTCTCTGTCAAATTGGGAGTCAACCTGGGTCAGGCAAATGTTGGTTTTGTGGCGATGGGTGGAGTACGCTTTCTTTCATTCTTTGCTGCGGAGAAAACCCTTTCCTTCCTGGCTAAGAGACAAGTCAAAAGTTGGATTGTTATAGATCGTGATGAGAAGGACTCGGTCGATGTTGAAAACCTGAGGAGGACTATTGGCACTCAAGCAGCCCTCAAGGTTTTGGAGCGACGTGAATTGGAGAACTATTTGATCACACCAAAGGCTATAATCGAGTTCGTCAAGCTGAAATGCCAATTGTCGGGTAAACAAGTGCCCGCCGATCTTCCGTCGGTTGACGAGGTTAAGCAGGCCATCCAAGAGGCTGCGGAAAAATTGAAGGCATTCACTATCCAGAAGAGGGTGCATAGAAACCTCAGTAAGCCGATTTACCCAAAATTCGCAGAAGCAGAAATTCCGACCTCACAGAGCATCGTTGAATCCGTCAAAGCAGAACTTCAAAGACAAGCAGATGCATTGCAGGAAGGCATTCAGAAAATCGAGGACATTTACAATCAAGAGTCTGCGGAGGTAGAGGCTTCGTGGAGCCAAAAGAAATTGGACAACGTGCCGGGAGACATGCTCATTGACGCTGTATGCCAAAAGTATGGAGTTAGATTCTACCTTTGTAACTTCTCCGCGTGGTGCGCATCTTTTGAACGAAGTCATGCAACCTTACCGAGAGCGGTTGGGATTCCGCGGTGATATAGTTGTAATACACCTTGGAGCACTTGATGCCCATTGGTGGTGACGTGCCACCGTCGACTTCTTGGTACTTTCTTGATTAGTCCACGCACGTGCAGCCGTTTGAGCAAACGCCCGACGGCCGCACTCTGGCGACGACGTTCCACCAGATCGGCGGTCGTGCCATACAACGCTTCGCGGATGTCGACGTTGCGGAAGCCACGCAACACGTGGTCACCATCCAACACGGCGGCGAACAATTTGACGTCCGGTCCGCTGGCCGGGTTGAACCCCGCGTAACTCCGACCGGCTTTCACCACGGGTTCGGTGAGCTTTTCGAGCTTTCGATAGGCCGGCGCCGGATTGTCGACCACCGAGAGCGCCTCCAAGTAGCGTTCATTGGCAGCCAGGGCGAGTTCGCGGTAGCGATACAGGTTGATCACGCTTTTGTTCATCGGGCACCACGCCATCTCGCGGCGTCCCTTATGAGTCCGCATCCGCCGGACGCGAAACTCATACGGATCGTTGATGACCGTCTCGATTCGCAGGACCAGACCGAATTTGTCGTACATCTTCAGCCAGTTGTTCTTCATCCGATGTTTGATCCTGGCACCGGGCCAGCGATCTTTCTGGCAACGGGTGAGTACCTCCCCGTCAAACCGGGGATGGAACCGTCGGCCCAGGAAAGTCAGGATATCCTTGGCCGAGAAGGAGATCGCGGCATGGTCCAAGAGCCGCGGATAGAGACCAGCCAGTGACTCGCGGCTGGTGAAGATCAGATCAGTGGCGTATTCGGCTTGATCGATGACCCAATAATAACTGAAGCCGCGAAACCATCGCTCTTTCATCAAGGGGTTAACCTGGCGAACCAGACGGTTGAGGATCTTTCGCCAGTTCAATTGACCGAACGAATCGGCCAACTTTTGAGCCGTCTTGGGATCGTCCAAGACTGTAAAAGCATTGTCTTGGAGGTTGAATCCGAGACCCTGCTTGAGCATCTGCTTTTCGAGCCAGGAGTGACCGTTGACATAGACCTGGACCGTGAAGGGGAACCAGGTGGTCAGGCGGATGTAGATCAGACCCAGTTGGGGGTCGAGGAAGTAGAAGTAAAGCACACGCTGGGGTCGGCGTGCGTTGACCAGCCGAGGACACCCCTTGCCATACACGAGCCTGAAGCTGGGGCAAGTCTCCATGCAGCAGAGGACACAGATCAATCCCTCGGCGATGGGCCGCAGCCGCAAGATCTCATCGACCAACTTATCCTTGCGGTGATGGCCTTGAAGGAACCGGTATTCAGCGCCGGAGTCTTGGGCCAGCTGCTTGGCAAATTCGACAAGGGTTTCGGACTGTTTCTCGGCAAAGGCCATGAAGTCGCATCGCCGGATCTTGAGGACGCAATCGACGAAGCCTTCAAGGGCCGCTCCATTGGTGATGGGCAAGTAGCCCTTGAAAATGACTCGGTCAAAACAGGAGAGCACTGCGACGATGAGCTTGGTAAACTTGGTGACGAAACGCGAAAGCGTCTTCATGGCGTTCTGCTCCAAGGTGATTGTCTCGATAACACCATTTTGGCAGCAGAACGCCGTTTTTGCTCATCCTTTTTGGTTGCGGCTCCGCCGCGTTAGGTTCAACAAGGAAAAGGATGCACCCAGGCTTGCGGCCTTCGTCATTACCGAAGAAATTCCAATCGAGATTAGGCGAATCATCGAAGAGATCGGAGGCTAGATTTGAGCGAACGAACAAAGTCCTCCCGACGTTGCGACAAGGGGATCGCTCGTTCGCTGTATCCGTTCGGCCGAACCATACCCGCGCGGTTGCGCGGCCCCCTGGGCTGAGGAGCACACGTGCGACGTTCCAGCTCCGAACGGAGGCGTACGCCGGGCGTCAGCCAGACGAGCCGCTTTCCGGACAGTCCCACGCTGCGGCGGGCGTTGCCTGTGGTCCTGTGCTGACGCTAGCGCCGCGCATTTGTCCATAGGCGAACTGTCGGCGGCATCGCCGAAAACAACGACAGCCGCCGGCGCTGGGCGGACCGAGCCGGATCAAGTGCGCTACTTTGTCCCCATCAACAATTCGCAGGCAACGAGGCGTCTCTGACGCCGGGCACCACAAGCAGTGCCTCGGCGTCAGAGACTCGGGGTTGGATCTCTGGCCTTCTCACGCCGCAAGGCACGACGGCGACGCCGGGCATTGGCGGCAACCTCGGCCTCGTCGCGACGGTACTGGAGGACGTGCTCAGGATGCGCCGCGATCCAGACGTCGGGAAGCAACGACTCCAGATCCACCTGCTCCGACGACAGAGCGACCAGTAAAGCACGCACATACGCAAATGGCTCAATCTGGTAACGCTTGGCGTTGGCCAGGATCGTATAACAGATCGCCGCCGTCTCGCCCCCTTGGTCACTCCCCAGGAACATCCAGTTTTTTCGGCCGATCGCGCAGATCCGCAGCGTTCGCTCCGACGTGTTATTGTCAATCGCCAGCCGGCCGTCTTCGGTGTAGCGCCGCATTTCGGCGGGGCGGTTCAGAACATAGGCGATCGCTTGCCCGTACTGGCTCTTGGGCAACGCGACGGCTTTTTGGTCGCGCAAGTACGCCTCCAGGCGATCGAGCACCGGCACGCTCTTCTCCTGGCGGACCGCTTTCCGCTCGTCGGGGCCCAGGAGCCGGATCGTGTCCTCGATATCATATAACTGCGCAATCAATCCCAGCACATAATGCGCCTCACGCGGCTGATTGAGTCGGGCGTCGAAGAACTTGCGTCGCGCATGCACCAGCAGCCTACCGACACAATGCGACCACCCGATGCCAAAATGACCGATTCGTACGAGCTATAGGCGTCGGTCTGGAGATAGCCGCGGAAGTCCGCGAGGAATTTTGCTGGACCGTCGCGGTTGCGCGAATCGGTATAATCGAAGATCGTATAACCATGATCGCCAGGGGAGATGTAGGTCCAGAACTGACCCTGGCGGGTCGAATCGAGTTGCCGGTCCAGGACCCGCACCGGTGTCTCATCGGCGTTGATCACACCCGACTCGATCACTCGCTTACTCATCAGCTCGACCAGGGGGCCGAGGATTTGAGCACACTGGGCCAGCCAGCCGCAGAGTGTGCTCCGCGCCACGAAGATGCCGTGCCGGTTGAGCGTGTCTTGCTGACGATAAAGGGGCATGTGCTCGGAGAATTTGCTGACCATGACATGGGCCAGCAGACCAGGGCCGGCCAGGCCCCCCTCGATCGGATTGGCCTCGCGCTGGGCCGAGGTCACGCCGTCCTTGCAGCAAGAGCAGGCATATTTCGGATAGACATGTCGCAACACGAACATCTTGCCGGGCTCGTATTCGAGCTGCTCGGTCACATCCTCGCCGATCCGGGTTTTATCGCGGCCGCAGCCGCAGACCCGCTCCGCGGCGGGGACATCATGGGGAACGTCTTGGCGGGGAAGATGGTCGGGAATGGGTCGGCGGCCGTGCCCTTTCTCCTTGCGCTGCGCGATGGCACTTCCTCGTCATCGTCGGCCGCGGTTAATTCCGCCGGCGGGGGAGGTGCGACATCGTCATCGAAGAGGTGCTGTTGCCCGGCGCTTCGGCCAGCCGCTCGCGGCGTGGTCCATAGAAGAGCCGCTTGAGCGCCAGGTATTCTTCCTTGATACACGCATAGGCTTGTTTGAGCTCGTCGGTCGTCGCGACAAACTCGTCGAGCTGTCGCTCCAGGTCGCACAGCCGCTGGTAAGCGGCGCGGAGCAGCTCTTGGCAGGCGGGCAAGTCGTCGGGGATGGGGTTATTGTAATCCGTCATAATCATATCTACGAAGATGACGGCGCATTTGTTGGATGATTTTCTGATTTCCGGCGATTTTTCTCGATGGGCTCGGTTTGCTCGGGCGTGACGCTCTCGACACCTTGCCGTGGTCACGTCGACGCCTCAAAAAAGCCGAGGCGCATCGGCCGCCAAGGGCTCGAAGCCGGGTTGGCCCGAGATCGGCTCGGCGTGCGACGTGGGACCGAGCTTAAAAGCGGCGTGGCCCGCGGACCAGCCGCTTCAGCGCCAGGTATTCTTCCTTGATACACGCATGGGCTTGTTTGAGCTCGTCGGTCGTCGCGGCGAACTCGTCGAGCTGGCGCTCGAGATCGCGCAGCCGCTGGAAAGCGGCGCGGAGCAGATCCTGGCAGGCGGATAGGTCGTCGGGGATGGGGTCGTTGTGCTCCGTCATCATTTCATTTTACAAAGATGACGGAGCACTTGTTGGATGATTCCTGACGATTGTTCTCGATCGGCTCAGCTTGCTCGGGCGTAACGCTTGCGGCGCTTTGCCGTGCTCACGTCGACGCCGGAGAGGAGCAGGGTCAGATCGGTCGCGGAGAGCTCAAGGCCGGCTGGCCCCGAGCTCCGACCGGCATGCGACGCGGGGTCGAGCTTCTCGAAGGTGCCGGCCTCGAGTCGCTTGTAAAAAATGACGGCGCCATCAGGTTCCCAGAAGAGAATCTTGACGCGATCGCGGCGTTTGTTGAAGAAGAGGAAGAGGTGCCCGGAGAGGGGATCTTGGCCAAGGAATTCGTGCACCATGCCCCAGAGACCGTCGAAACCTTTTCTCATGTCCGTGGATTTTGTGCAGAGGAAAACCCGGACGGCGGCGGGGAGCCGTGGCAACATCATTGGGCTCCTTGACGGCAGCCGTCGAGTTGACCGGCCGCGGCGATCGCGGCTTGAAGCAAGACGGGATCAATGGTCCCCTTGAGGCGAACAACACAAGCATTGGCCAGCTCGATCTCGAGGTGCGAGGCCGTGCCGGAATCGAGGATCGACAGCGGCACGAAATTCGTGGTGCTGGTGCCTATCTTGGCCACGGAACTCGAGGGCCGGTCGAGCGTGTTTAGGTCGAGACGACTCGGCGAGACCTCGTGGATCCGCTTCTTCCAGTAGTAAAACGTCGTGATGCTGACACCGAGCCGCAGGCAGAACTCGGTGACGCTCTGGCTGGCTTCCTGCTGCCTTTGGAACTGTCCGCGCCACCAGTCGATCCGCGCCTGGTGGTTCATTCGTCGGGTTGGCGTAGCCATGATGACTCTCCGGAACCGCGACAGAGGCGGTCCGGGGCCAGACAACAATGCCTGGCGAGAAATCCTCCCGCCGCCTCGCGCGCGGTACGGAGGTCAGGCTATCATGCTCGGCAAGTATGGTTCGGCCGAACGGATACAGCTGCGTGACCACGCGCCGGCGTAACTTCTGGCTTTGGAACGGCCTGGGACACGGCCTTGGCTTGCTGACGGCGCACTCTTTCTGCCTCGGCATGCTGGGCTTGGACCTTGGCGTCTCGGCGGCGTTTGGCCTGCCGCTGCGCCGCCCGCCAGCGGTCGACCTGTCGCTGGCATTCCGGTTCCTGGCAGAATCGCTGGTTCCAACAGCGCGGTTGGTACTTACGTCCGCACTCTTTGTTCAGGCAGGGCCGCGCGCGCGGGCGGCGGGCTCTGGCCTTGGCACGTCGCTTTCCTTTAACGTGGTGCGTGCCCACGGGAGGTCTGTCTCCCAAGGGAAAGCCCGGGGAGGATGTGTCAGCATCCTTCCCGGGCGCCATCAAAACGAGGACAGGAACCCTTGGACACGCACTGTAAAAGCATGCGCGGGAACCCTTGGACACGTTCGACGAACTTGCCAACGTTGCCGGCGTAGTTCTTGATCCTGACCTCGTCGCCTAACTTGAAGGAGACAACGACGTCAAGGGACAGGAACCCTCAAGGACAGGAACCCTTGGACACGCACTGTAAAAGCATGCGCGGGAACCCTTGGACACGTTCGACGAACTTGCCAACGTTGCCGGCGTAGTTCTTGATCCTGACCTCGTCGCCTAACTTGAAGGAGACAACGACGTCAGGCTGGTTCTTCTTGGCCATCGCGCCCGCCTCCTTTGGTCATGGAATCCACGGGTTTCTTCTCAGGATTGTTCGTAAGTGATCGTCCATTATGCCTGGGAGGCACGCGTGGACATGCACAGCGCGCTGTGCGCGTGGACATGTGCTGACCCCCGCTGGTCACTGCGATCCCCACCGCCCTACCTCACCCGCGTGCCTTTCGGAGTCGATACCTCAATGCCGCTCGCGGTGCGTGTCCACGCGTGCTTCCCCGTGTCCACGCGTGCTTCCCGCCTCTCGTGCCATCTCGTGCCTCCGCAGTGCATGTCCTCTCGCGCATGCACTCTCGCGCATGAGATACCGCCGAAAGTGACTCGTCAGCCGTCCAGGCCAAGTTCCTTGAGAGTTTGCGCTTTGAGAAGATCAATCTGAAGCTGCGCCAAAGCTTCGCCCGACAACGACTCGACCTGTTGCTTGACTTCAAGTGACAATGGCCCGAATTTCGCTTCGATTAGCCGCAAGGTTAATCGCCGCTCGCCCTGTGCGATGCCGCGTTCGTAGGTCGTCTTCATGAGGGGTGCAACCTCGTGATAGGCCTCGGTCTGCAACAACGTTTGCAGCCGCTCCTTCTGCGCTTCGTCCAAGTCAGCATAGGCTTCCAGGCATTCCACCAGGAGATACCGCCGAAAGTCATTCTCCCTCGAACTCGCAATCCGTTTCAATCCCTCGGCATACAACTCGGCTCGTCGCGCCTCTGGCAAACGCATCATCGCGCTGAGCGCCACTCCCAGCAAATTCTCACCCGTTGCGTATGCCTCACCATCGAGACCCGGCAGTCCCACATAGGCATACTCAAAGCGGATGATCCGTTGCTCCCAGAAGTGCTCTTCGTACGAGTCCCAGCCAATCCCATTGAGACCCAGACGCAGAAACAGCGCCACCGGCAGCACCGGCAGATCCGTGTCACGCCGCAGTTGAACGTAATACTCGAACATCCGCGGCCGGAACGCCACAGTGCTGGCTCGTGATTCCACCTCGACGTGGACCAACGCCACCAGATCGCTCACATCCTCCCGCGGCGCTGGCACGCCAGGCCGCAGCTTCAGCCGTGCAACCAGGTCAAGCTGCCGCCGCTCCCCTTGCGGCGGTGCCAGGAAGAGCTCCTTGTCGAGCCAGTCGATCTCGAGAAACTCAAATCTCTTGGCCCAGTCGGGAAAAAAGCAAACAAAGAAAGCCTCGAAAAACTCCTTCAAGAGCACCTTGAGACGCTGGTCGTGATCAGCACCAGCAGGCTCTGTCATCCTCGACTCCACCTGCAAAGAGACCCCAGGCCTGGAATCCGAAACCGACGTTTACCTACTGATCGGTCGCACCGCGCTAAAACACCATGCCAACTCGACAATTCGGCTCCTGGCAGCTTGCCTGGTTCTATCTGTGCAGTTCCTTTACGCTCCGAATCAAGTGGCCGCATGCGGCCTCCGCCGCCTGACGCCGAAATTCAGCGGACAGCGCAGCCGGTCCGCTGCAATGCTTCGTCAGGCTGAAGGCGCCGATGAATTCGTCTGCGCGAGCTGGCTTCGGATGGCCTCTGCGAGACCTTCCGGACGATCGCAGCCCAGGACCAACTCGAGCCCATCGCTGAAGAACAGCCTGACACCCCTTCGCCCGCGCAGGCCCACGAATCCGCCCTTCACTGCGGCTCCGCGTATTCCCCAATTCTCGGAAGACCAAGGATTGACCTCGACGACCTCGGCCCGCACGATCCGTTGGAGACCCACGCTTGGACATGCACTGCGACCCGCGCTTGGACATGCACTGCGACCCGCATGCACTGCGACCCGCACCTGCTCATCCTCGACCTCCTTCCGCCAACACGCGGCAATCCCGATAGGATTCATCACGCGATCTCGGAGATGCTCACCGACGAGGAATACCAGGCGCCGCCGGGGAAACCCCTGACCCTGGCCGCTTACGAGGCAGAAACGGGTGTGCGCGCCTTCGTCGAACCGATGGCGGTCGGCGACACCCTGATGGAGATGCCCCTGTTCCTCAAAGCGGGCGGACACGTTCCCGTCGCGCTTGAATCAAGCTATCAATCCGCCTGGGAGGCCGTCCCGCGTCGCTGGCGATCGGTGATCGAGCGGTGAGCGGGGTGGTGGTTGTAGGAGGGTGAGGTCATCAGGGAAAATTTTTGACGGCCGACCAAACTTCTTGAGAACAAGGCAGAAGCCTGCGGCATCAAGCTGAATGTCCCGTCGTCCAACCATGTGCCGACTGCCCAGCGCATTCCTCGCGGCTAAATGGCTTTTTGCTGTATTTAGTGAAGCCATGGAAAAATTGTGGAAAATATTTTTAGTCTCTCTCGGGACAGGGTTTCGGACCGGCTTCAGGCACAAAATGAGCTAAGTGCATTAGCGAAATTAGGCAAGATGCGTATATTATAAGTAGGTTAAGGCCGATTGGGCACCGACGGCGCTGTTTTTGGTTGACCGGTCGTCGGCCCGCACCTCGATTGATGACGGAATTTTCAACGGTTGCCCGGTCGAAGTCAGATGAATCAACCTGACCGACCGTCAAATCCCTGGCTTCCTCGATTTTCGTCATCGTTGGTCAGCTCGTCGGCTCACAAGGGCATTCGAATCAGATAACGCGCAGCGCCCTATGTCGACGCG
Source organism: uncultured Planctomycetota bacterium (assembly GCA_963818265.1). Classification (GTDB taxonomy): domain Bacteria; phylum Planctomycetota; class Planctomycetia; order Isosphaerales; family Isosphaeraceae; genus CAWFRS01. Next base: position 1,027,170 of record CAWFRS010000003.1, read on the forward strand.
ATGCCTTCTTGCCCCTCACGCGCCAGGCTGTGATCAGGTTGACGACACTGCGGGGACCAGCACGCACACCGCGGAGAGTGAGCTCGGCGGGCACCGCCATCTGCGTCGAGAGATCACTGTTGGTCGCATCGCGTTGGTCGAAAGGGTTTGCAAGCCTTGGCCAAAAGCTGCCATCCACTGCCATTCACTGCCATTTTCGGCCGCAAAATCATCAGACTCGTTGCAATCGCATCGCCGGGCCGAAGCCGGCCGTCGACTGCCACCCTACGGACATTGGGTCGTGCGGAATCGCCAGGCTCATTGCCGTCTCGTGCCTCGTCGAAAAGCTGCCATCCAGTGCCATGTGCTGCCATTTGGGGCCGCAAGACCGTCAGTTTCGTTGCAATTGATCGCCTCTTTTTTGCTCTTCGAGAGCGTGCCGGCCAGCCTGGGCCCCGGGCTGAGAACCGCGAGCGGGGCCGTGAAGGAGGCCCGGTGAAACCCTGTCACCGGGTGCCGTTTGTTCCATGACCGGAGAATCCACCAATAGTCAGAAAATGTTGCTCGCCGTCGCGGTCGCCGAGGGGACCGCCATCGCGAAGTGGGCCGCGAGCAACGAGGTGCCGGAGCGGACCGCGTACCGCTGGGCGGCCGAGCCCGAAATGCGGTCCGAAATCGAGTCGATCCGCCGCCGTGCCCTCGACGAGGCCATTGGCCGATTGGCCAGGCGGGCCACGTGGGCCGTCGATGGGATCGTCGAGCTCGGCGAAGAGCGCCGACTCCGAATCGGTCCGGTTGTCGGCGCTTCGAGCTGTGATGTCTGATTTCATCACCGTCTCCAACTTCGCGGGCCTCGAGCTGCGCGTCGCTGAACTGGAGGAGCAGACCCATGCCCGCGCTCGCAACGCGAATTGAGTGGCTCAGGGCCAACGCCGGCGTGCACCAGACCGACGTCACCGATCGGTCGGTCTGGGACTGGTACGGCGAATCGTGCTCGCGCGACTTGCCGCCCGGTGAGTGCCGCGTTCATCCCCGAGCCCGGCCGACGCAGCGGCCCCGCGGGCGACTGGCGCAAGGCACGCGTGGACATGCACAGGCGCTGGCGTGCGTGGACATGCGCTGACCCCCGCTGGTCGTTGCGATCCCCACCGCTCTACCTCACCCGCGTGCCTCTCGGAGTCAATACGATGCCGGTCGCAGTGCGTGGCCACGCGTGCTCTTTCCACGCGTGCTCTTTCGCCGGCTCGATCCCGCGAATGAATCAGGATTTCTTCTTGCCGCCCCAGCCGTCGAGCAATTTCCTCTGCCGCTCCATCTCCTCGTGGGTTTCCGCGATAATCGTCTCGCAAACGAGCTTGCACAACCGCCCCACGAGCGGATCGTCGAGCTTGTAGAAGACCTGCAAACCCTCCTTGCGCCGGGCGACCAGGCCGGCTTCGGCCAGCATCTTGAGGTGCTTTGATACGTTCGCCTGATTTCGGCCGGTCTCTTCGACCACCTGGGTGACGTTGCGCTCGCCCGCCATCAACGTGCGAAGGATCGCCAGCCGGGTCGAATCCGCCAGCATCCGGAACTTCTCGGCGATCAAGTCGAGGAATTCGTCGGGAATCGTGGTCACCATCACTTGACCAATCAACTGATAAGGAATATAGTTTTCAGTGAAGACAAGAATATTGTAGCACTCTCAATCTCAAGGAAAAGAGGATCCACGCCGAGGAACGGCATGAAGGAGCTGTCTGTACCGATTGGATTGTTGTTCTCTGGATGATTTTGAGCCGCCGGGTTTTGCCGCGGATGAGCGTGCCGACCTGAGATGACGTTGAAGACCGCGCTGACGACACGCCTTACTCTGACAATCAAGGAGTGAACGATGAGTGTACCGACGATCAAGCCTGCTGAGCTTGAAACGTTACGGCGGCGCGGCGAGGCCGTCGAGCTTGATCGACGTGCGGACGCCGGTCGAGTACCGGGCTCTCCACGCCGCACCCGCTCGTTTGATGCCGCTCGATCGGCTCGATCCCAGGTCAGTCATGGAACCGCGGAATGGCTCGAACGACCATCCGCTCTACGTGATCTGCCACACGGGGAAAAGGGGTCAAACGGCCGTCGAGAGGTTTCAAGCCGCCGGGTTCACCAATGTCGTGAACGTCGAGGGTGGGACGCTCGCCTGGGAGCGCGCCGGCCTGGAAGTGGTGCGTGGAGAGAAGGCGGTGTCCTGGAGCGGCAGGTGCAAATCGCCGCCGGCTCGCTCGTCGTGACCGGGACCGTGCTGGGAATGTTCGTTCATCCGTTTTTCGTCGGGCTGTCGGCATTCGTCGGGCTGGGACTGGTGTTCTCCGGGATCACGAATACCTGCGGTATGGGATTGGTTCTGGCACGAATGCCCTGGAACCGGGCCGCCGCTGACGGAGCCATCCGATGCGACTGATCATCGTGGGCGGCGTCGCCGGGGGTGCGTCCGCCGCCGCCCGAGCCCGTCGCCTTTCCGAGGAGGCGAATATTATTGTGTTCGAGCGAGGACCGGACGTCTCGTTCGCCAACTGCGGCTTGCCGTACTACATCGGCGGCGAGATCGCCGAGCGCGACAAGCTGATCGTCGTCACACCGGAGATGTTGCGCGAGCGGTTCAAACTTGACATCAGAGTTCGCACCTCCGTCGAAACGATCAACCGCGCCGCGAAGACGATCCGAGCCCGCGACCTTGCCAGCGGGCGGGAATATGATGAGCCCTACGACAAACTGATCCTCGCGCCGGGAGCTTCGCCAATTCGGCCACCCGTCGCGGGCGTCGACCTGCCCGGCATCTTCACGATGCGGGACCTTCGCGATGCCGACCGGATCAAGGAACAAGTGGACCGGGGTATCGAGCGGGCCATCGTGGTCGGCGGCGGATATATCGGTCTGGAAATGGTCGAGAACCTCGTGCGGCGGGGCGTCGCGACGACCCTCGTGGAGTCGCACGACCAGTTGCTTGCGACCTTCGACAGGGAGATGACGACACCCCTCGTCGCCCACCTCGCGGGGCACGGGGTCGAGGCCATGCTCAATGAGACCGCGAGTGCGTTTACCCGCGGGCCGGGCGGCCTGGAGGTTCGGCTCGGGTCCGGTAGATCGCTCGCGACACAAATGGTCATTCTCGGCGTCGGGGTCAGGCCCGAGAGTTCGCTGGCTGTCGCCTCGGGGCTGACGGTCGGGCGCGTGGGGGGATCAGGGTCAACGACCATCTCCAGACGGACGACCCGGACATCTATGCCGTCGGCGATGCGATTGAAGTCGACGATTTCGTCGTCGGCGGGTCGAGCCAGGTCCCGCTGGCCGGACCGGCGAACCGCCAGGGCCGACTTGCCGCCGACCACATTTTCGGACGTAGCGACGCCCGCTACCGTGGAACTCAAGGGACAGCCATTGTCCGCGTCTTCGACAAGACGGCCGCGATGACCGGGGCTTCCGAGAAAAAGTTGCAACGCGCCGGGCGACCCTTTCGCAAGGTCTATGTTCACGCCAGTAACCATGCCGGCTACTTTCCCGGTGCCGAGCCGATCGCACTGAAGATCCTCTTCGACCCGAAGGATGGACAGTTACTGGGGGCACAGGGCGTCGGCCGGGAGGGCGTCGATAAGCGGATTGACGTCCTGGCCCTGGCGATCCAGGCGGAGATGTCGGTATTCGACCTGGAGGAGGCGGAACTGGCCTATGCGCCCCAGTACGGCTCGGCCAAGGATCCCATCAACATGGCCGGTTTCGTGGCCGCCGGTCTGCTCAGGGGCGAGCACCCCCAGGTTGACGTCGAGACGATCCTCGAGGCCCCACTCGAGCGGCGACCCTATTTACTCGACGTCCGCACTCGCGAGGAATTCGCCGATGGCCGCATCTTGAACGCTGTGAACATTCCCGTCGACGAGCTTCGCGGGCGGCTTGGCGAGGTGCCCCGCGACCGGGGTGTCGCCGCCTACTGCCAGGTCGGACAGCGGGGTTATCTCGCGACCCGCATCCTGCTTCAGGCCGGATTCCGGGCGGCGAACGTCGGTGGCGGATACAAGACGTATCGGCTCTTTCGGCCCGCGATCGCAGGAGTTATCGACCGCCATTGATGGAACCGCCAGGGATCAGGATTGCAACTTTCGGTTCGCAACACAAGGACAAACCGATGACGATTTGGCGCACGATTGCTGCGTTCCCAAACCCCTGACTTCCGTCGGCCGCGGAGCAGGGGGAGACAGGCATGGCTCGACCCACTCCGCGGGGCGGAGCGGCGATTGCGCAGGTCACGTCGAGTCCCAAATTCAAGCATTGAACGAGATTGACTCCTCCTCACCAACCTTCATGAAAGCACACCCATGAGAAGTCGACCCCGGTCTCCGTCCCGCTCACGCCTTCCGATCACGGCTCTCCTCGCCTGTCTGGGGGGCCTTGCGGTGGGAGTTTTTCTTTCGAGCGCGAAGAGTCCTTTGATGGCCCGTACCGACGACGGCAAGCCCGGTCACGGCAAGCCCTCGGTGGGCGCCAAGGCTCCTATTCAGGAGATCCTTCACTGCCCGCTGGCCTTCGCCGGTGTCCACCTCCTGAAGGATCTACCCGAGCATGCCCAGGTCGCCTACCACTATTGCAAGCCGCTCAACGACGACGTGAGCCAGTGCGTTCTCTACGATGGTGCCGGCCCTGACGCCAAGCTGATCGGGATCGAATATCTGGTCAGCGATGCCCTCTACCAGAAGATGCCTCCCGAAGAAAAGCTTTACTGGCACGACCACAAGTACGAGGTCGATTCGGGTCTACTCCGGAGCATGACGCAAACTGGCGAAGACGAGCAAAAAACGCTTGCCGTCGTCAAAACGCTCTGGGGCAAAGTTTTCCACACCTGGGCGACCGGCAAAGCGTACCCCAGCGGCCCTCCACGGCTCTTCTGGGCCGTCACAGGAAAAGAACCTTTTGTTCTTGCGGCCGATGCGAAACTTCCAACAGAACTCGAAAAACAACGGGCACCAAACCATGCGAAATAAATCATCGGTGGGCAAAAACCTTCGAGATTGACCTTCGTCGCCCGCGGGAACGACAAAGAGCCAACATGGGCAAGCCGTCCAACGATCAAGGCAACGTCGAGAGCCTGTTCCGGCTATCGCGTGGTACGTCCGTGGATATAGGTACATCAAGATTGGAGACCAGGAGGGTTTCGGCTTCGTTGTCAGAGCGATCGGTTGGCAACGTTCAAACTTGGTTTCGAATGCGGTGAATTCCCATCATTTTCCATTCGCGGAAATTCTTGCTTGATTTGACGTCGCGAGTCTGACATAACTGGACAGCTCCGATAGACCAGCTATACTGCAATCGGACCGTGAAGATGCCCCTATTTTGACGAGCGGTTCGTGCAACGCTCGGGCACCGATCAGCCAGGAGCATTACGCCGCGGAGAGACCGCAACATCGCGCGAGCGTTCCGTGTGGAATGACCCAGGTCGCATTTTGCCATTCGCCGCGCCACCGGATCGAAAGAGGCGGGTCGGTGCCGCGGAGTGCCCAAACTCAAGCCGGGGAGTGATTTCCGACGCGTCGCTCCGTGGCTTCATGCCTCTGTTTCGCGTCAATGGTCTAGAATCCGGACGGTTATGCGGCCCGTGGCGGCCGGACGTGTGGCTCAGAATTGCATCCCGAAACGCGATCGAGGAGTCGTCATCAAATGATCAACTCCCTTTCTCTTCACATGTTCTCCCTGGGCGAATGGCGAAAATTTAAACGGCGTACGACGCGAAGCTCTGCCGGTCGCAAGCGCCGTTCGCAGGTTGAAGGACTGGAATGCCGCGCGCTCCTGGCGGCGATCACGGAATACCCAATTCCCACCACCTCGACGACAGGCCCCGCGACCTTGCTCTTTCCGAACCAGATTGTGGCCGGACCCGATGGCAACCTCTGGTTCACCGAGAACGCATCGACGTCGAACAGTATCGGCAAGATCTCCCCCAGCGGCCAGGTCACCGTGTTCCCGATTCCGACGTCTGGCTCCAACCCGTTCGGCATCACCGTCGGGCCCGATGGCAATCTCTGGTTCACCGAGGAGTTCGGCGACAATATCGGCCGGATCACTCCGGGGGGTCAGATCACCGAGTTCCCGATCGGGGGCTCAGGGGAGTTCCCCGAGGGAATCACCACCGGGCCGGATGGCAACCTCTGGTTCACCGAGTACCAGACTAACGAAATTGCCAAGATGACGCCGACGGGTCAGGTGACTCAGTACACTTTGCCATCCAAGCTGTCCTTCCCCGTGAACATCACGACCGGACCCAATGGCAATCTCTGGTTCACCGATGTGGGGACCGACTCGGTCGGCCAGATCACCACATCGGGGGCGGTGACCGAGTACAAGATGCCGTCGATCATCGCCAACCCGACCGGGATCGTGACCGGCCCGGACGGCAACCTCTGGGTCACCGAGGACTTTTACGGCGAAATCGCCAAGGTTTCGCCCGCGGGTCAGGTCTTACAACAGTATCCGGTTCCGGGCACCGGCCCGAAGCCCGATGGGATCGTGGTCGGCCCCGACGGCAACATCTGGTTCGCCGACCAGGGTGGCCCGGATATTGGCGAGCTCAACATCAGCACCGGTGCAATAAGTCAGTCCACCCTCCCGGCCTCGACCCCGGCCTCAGCACCAACGGGGATCACCACCGGACCCGACGGCAACATCTGGTTCACGGATCAGGGCAACGGGACTATTGGCGTGCTCAATATTGGGACATCGACGCCCAGTCCCACGCCAAGCCCCACTCCCAGTCCTACGCCAAGCCCCACTCCCAGTCCTACGCCAAGCCCGACTCCCAGTCCCACGCCGAGTCCGACGCCAAGTCCAACGCCAAGCCCGAACCCCGACCCGAGCCCGGCGCCGAGCCCCGTACCGACTCGCCACCACGCACCGCGAATCCGGCACCCAGTTAAACAACCAGCTAAACAACCAGCTAAACACACTGTCCCCAAGCGAGTCAGCCACGTGCCCGCACTCCGTCGCCATGATCCATCTCGACTCGACTAAACGTCCTCGCACGATCCTGGGAGGGCGAGTCTCCGCACGAGCCGAGTGCCAGTGCCGACTCGGGAAGCCTCGGCGTTTCGGAATCACGCAAGGCTGTTTAACACGATCTTGGAGTGGCGGTGCCGCTCGTTCCTTGCAACGGCAACGGCGCATGAGAAGCGGCACCACATTCCGCGCGGTCGCCTGATGGTTGCTCGCAATACCTCGTCCTCAGAAACTCGGCTTTGCCGGCAGCCGTTCCGCGGCGACATCCTCGACGTGAAGGTCGCCGAAGATGGCGCGGTACTTCTGTGAAGCCTTCGGGCGATACCAGAACAGGATCTTGTCGGTGTCTCCGAGTTTGACCTTCTCCGGGGCATAGCCGAACACGTTCTTCAGCTCGAACTGGAGGAATGCGACGCTCGCGGCCATCGACTGGACTGTGCGAATCATCCGCGGGTCCTCGGGACCTTTCCATTTCTCCTTCGAGAATTGCTTCTGGAAGGCCGCCCGGTCGACGGGCCTTGGCGGAAAAGCACCGCCGGACGACTCGGCGTAGTATCGGAGCAGATTGACAAGCGCGGCCTCGCCGATGACGATCGGCACATCGACATTGTGAAGGGTATAACCGGCAGGTGGGTCGAGGTCGAAGAGTCCATCATCGAGCGGTGGGTTGATACGAAAGTCGCTCAGGGTGGCCGAGATATCGTGGTCCTGAATGCGATAGGTCGTTTCCATGAGAAGAGGCAGCTTCCGCTGCGGGTCGACCCAGATCGTCCACGATGTGAAACATCGGCCGATTGGGTTGTGGGGAGCACGATGGTGCTCAACATCGACGACTCGCCACTCGGGACCAGTTTCAGCCAGGATGTCACGCTCGGCGCCGGTATGACCGTTCTGGATCAAGGCGGAGCTGACGTTGACCCAGACTCTCGTCCCGGCCGGCCCCGGCGCGGAATGGCTGGTTCTCGATTACCAGGCCGCGCACGGGCTATCTCATCGGTGGTGACCCGAATATCAACTGGGAATATTCCGCGATCGCGGCAACCTCGACAACCACCCTGTTATCAAACTACTTTTTCAACTGGACCGTGAACGGCTCTTTCATCAATTCGATCACGACTGGCGGGTTCTGGTGGGGCATAGGACCGGACCCAATCAATCCAGGTCTCGGCAACGTTTATAACTGGACCGATACATTCCCGCCCGCGACGAGCTGGAATTTGTTCGCTCAGATTTACCCATGGAGCGCCAACGCCAACGCCGGAATCGACGTGAGTACGGCCAATGGTTTTGTATTCGGCGGGTTGGTCACCAACGTGAGTGTTCCGGAGCCGTCATCGCTGGTCCTCTGCGGCATCGCGAGCGTTGCAGGCGCCGCCGGCATGAGGTACAGACGTCGGATCCGCGCGATCAAAACGCCGTCGCTCCCTCTCCACAAACAATAATTTTCTTCGAGGCCGACGCGGCGCAACTGCACCCATCTGGAGTGATCGGTCTCCAGGCATAAAATTCCACGGGCGCTAATCCCAATGAGCCTGATCACCCGCAGGCTCCGGCGCCCGCGTGCCGGTGTCTCCTTCGATGAGCTCAAGTCAGGGTGCACACGATCACCTCGCGCGGACAGTTGAATCGCACGGGCAAAATGTCTCCGGCGCCTCGGCTGACGAGCATGATCGCGCCACACTCGGCGAACCGCAGGCCGTGCCACTGGTCAATCCAGGCCGCCGGGTACAGCCGCCCCCGCGCGTGGCCAGCACGCACTGGCCGCCGTGAAGATGGCCTGCAAGCACGAGCCCATACCCCGCCGCGGCGGCCGCGGCGAAGGCGCGAGGGTGATGAGTACACAGCAGCCGCTGCCCGGCGTGCGGCGCCGGGCCAATCCGGCCGTCGATCCGCACGGGGCCTTCGATTGATCGGTCCGGCAGCCAGTGGCCGCCCCCCGCCTCGACCGCGGCGCGGACCTTGGCCAAACCAGGGCGCTCGTCGTGGTTGCCGGGAACAGCGTGAACCGGCGCGACTTCGACAAGGCTCCGGACGCATTCTTCGAGCGCGGGCAGCCCGTGGCGATTGTCGGCCAGATCGCCGCCCAGCAAAATCAAGTCGGGCACCGACTCACGGACGGCTCGGGCAAGCTGCCTGGAAACGGAGCGCGTCCACCACCAGCCCAGATGCAGGTCGCTGGCGTAGAGCAGACGCAGCGGCTGGGCCAGACCGAGCTCGACGTGCTCATGGCGGACGAGCAACGGCCCGCTGGCGCCTATTTCGAGGGGAAACCACGAGCCGCCAATTGATGGAGGGTCGTCGCGGAGGGTCTCGTACCAGAGGCAGACGGCCAGGCAACCAAGGCACCAACTGCGCAGAAAGCCGCGACCGATCAAACCGCCGAAGAGCATGGTACAAGCCAGCGGAAGAACCACCCGCATCACCGCGAGGGTGCCGCCGGCGTCGCGCGTCCAGCGCCGGCTGGCGACAAAGGGGTGGGCATTGCCGTCGAGGGCCAGGGGGAAGAGAAAGACCATCTGAGCCTCGATGGCATAAAAGGCGACCACTGCCAGCGGCACGAGCCAGGCAACGTGCCAGGCGCAAGCAGCTCCGGCCCACGAGAGAGCAGCGCCGGTGGCCAGGCCGTATTTGACGAGCCCGAGCCGCTGGTAGTTAAGCGCCGACGGAACGCACGGCCGGCCGCGCAAGGTTTCCAGCGCCAGCCGCATCCACTGAGCCCCGGAAGCAAAGCCGCCAAACGCCGCGCCAGCCGCTGCCGCGCGAAGTGGACTTGCAGGGGCGTCGTAGCATTCGGCAGCCCGCTTCAGCAAGTCGCACGCACGGGCACGCCTTGAAGGCATTTCAGGGGAACTCCCGGACAAAGCACCAGTGGACCCAGGCCAGGAACGCCAGACCGTTGCCCACCGTGAGCAGCCGGTGCGTGAACGTCTCAAAACGGCCACAGCGGCGATGGAAGACGTACTCGTCATAACAGATCATCACCACCGTGTAGATGAGGACCACAAACACGGGGACCAGAAATCGCGCCGGCCGCGGGCCGATCGACGCAGCCGCCATCAGCACAAAGAGCGGAACTCCACCCCCGGCGAGCGCCATCAGGTGAGCACGGTGCTCACGGCGACCCACCACTGTTTCGCCGCTTCGGTGGAAGCACCAGTCCAGAACGCCCCCCAGCGTGGCCGCGGTCCCGCACACGGCGATCGCCCACAGCTCCCACGGGTAGGCACGAATGTCTCTCAGCCACACGAAGCGAGCGTGGTCGCGCAGCAAGAACAGGCCGAGCGGGCACAACACGGCGGGCACCAGCATGGCCAAAAGCGCCGATGCCCCGTGCCGGCTCAGCCGGCGCCGCGATTGCCGCACATCGGCGGACACGCCCGATATCATGGGTTCCTCCATTTCCAGGTCGGAAGAAGCTACATTTTACTTTGCATCGCAAAGTGATTCGATGTCGGATTATTAACAGGCTTCCCGCGATTGTCAAGGACGCTTCAAGATGGCACGCAGAATCGGCATCACGGCCTGGGCATGATGGCCACGGGTTGTCTTCTGGCGTCCTGGAAATAGATTTCTCAACATGACGCGGCTAGGATGATCTTCGAGACGGCCTGATCGGAAAACTTCATGTCGAAGTCGATCGGCGTTGGCCGCGTCTCCACCAGTGACGTGCGAGGTTGAGCCGGCGCCACGGCTCGACGCCCCGGAAGGCGGCGGAATGCTAGCTGCTCTTGTCCGAGTCAGGTTCTGTCCATCCGCGACGGCACAGGAGTCAGTCGTCGGACTCTCATGTTTATACGATTAACGTTTTATTGATAACGCCTTGCGCCGACGCAAGTTCAAACTCTCCCGGAGGTGCCGTGAGATGAATCGAGGAATGGATCCATCGGGGCACCACCTGTTTGGCTTGCTGGCCCTTCAAACAGGCTTGATCGACCAGGCGGCGCTGGTTGGCGCTTTCCATGCCTGGACCCGGGACAAGGGCCGGCCGCTAGCCGACCACCTTGTCGCTCTGGGCTATCTCGATGAAGCACATCGACCGTTGCTGGAGGGTCTCGCGGCCGCCCTCCTCGCCCACCATGGCGGCGATATCGAGAGGAGCCTTGCCGCGATATCAACCGGCGCGGCGAGACGCGCGAGCCTCGGCGATCTCGAGATCGACGCGACATCTGGCCACGTGGCGTGCGCCGTCACCGCCAACCCGGGTGACGATGCCGACCGCACGATCGACTACGCCCGTGGCATTTCCACCAGCGACGGCCAGCGGTTCCGCATCCTACGGCCCGCACGCGCGCGGTGGTCTGGTTGTCAACAGGACGGGACCACGCCGGCCGTCACCTACGGCCGCACGCGCGCGGTGGTCTGGGCGCCGTCTTCGTGGCGCTCGACATGGAACTGAACCGCGAGGTGGCGCTCAAGCAAATCCTCGACGACCACGCTGACGATCGTGCCAGCCAGGCTCGCTTCCTGCTCGAAGCCGAGATCACCGGCCGGCTCGAACATCCGGCGATCGTGCCCGTATATGGCCTGGGCACGTCGTCGAACGGCCGACCTTACTATGCCATGCGGCTTGTTCGCGGCGAGAGCCTGAAGGACGCGATCGGTCGCTTCCACCAGGTGACGATCCATGTCAGCTCCGATCCGGGGGAACAGGCGCTGGCCCTCCGGCAACTGCTGGCGCGCTTCCTCGAGGTTTGCAACGCGGTGGCGTATGCCCATAGCCGGGGCGTGATCCACCGCGACATCAAGCCGGCGAATATCCTGCTCGGCCCTTACGGCGAGACCCTGCTCGTGGACTGGGGGCTGGCCAAGGTGATCGGCCGCGAAGACCCACCGCACGGCTCGCCGGCCGAGGCGACACTGCGGCCCCTGACGCCTCGGGAAGTAGCGAGACGCAAGCCGGCTCGGCAATCGGTACTCCCGTTTACATGAGCCCCGAGCAGGCCGAAGGACGCCTAGAGGCGATGGGGCCGCCCAGCGATGTCTACGGCCTCGGCGCCACGCTCTATTGCCTCTTGGCGGGTCGCGCCCCGGTCGGCGACGAGGATCTTGCAGAGGTGTTGCCAAGGTGCGGCGGGGCGAGTTCCCCGCGCCCCGCCAGGTCAATCGCCGGGTCCCCGCGGCGCTCGAGGCTATCACGCTCAAGGCCATGGCCGTCCGGCCCGGCGAGCGGTATTCGTCCGCGAAGGCACTCGCCGTGGACGTCGAACACTGGCTGGCCGACGAGCCCGTCACGGCGTACCACGAGCCGGCGGCCACCCGGCTGGCGCTGGGCGCGGCGTAACAAGCCAGTGGTGGCCGCCGCCGCGGTCCTGTGCCTTTCGGCCGTGGCGGCCTTGATCGTCAACGATGCGTTGCTCCGGGTGGAGAAGGATCGAACCGAGCAGCGGCGCCTGGCCGTCGACAACTTCCGCACGGCCGATCAAGAACGCCACCTTGCCCAGCGGCTGTCGGCGACCCTGACCCTCGATCCAGGCCTGGCCCTCTGCGAGCGCGGCGACGTCAATCGTGGCTTGCTCTGGCTCGTGCCGGCGCAGGAGACCGCCCCATCAGACGCAGTCGACCTTGACGCCGCCGCCCGCGCGAACCTGGCAGGTTGGCGGCGGCAGCTCACGGCTCTCACGGGCATACTCCGGCACCCCAGGGAGATGGTCCTTGGCGCATTTTTTCGTCGCGACGGCAAGACAATCCTCACAGTGAGCCGGAACGCCGCGGACACGACCATCGAGGTCCAGCTTCTGGGACCTGGCCTCGTTGAAGTCGAGCGGCCCCTCGCGACAACTCGTCGATCTCTTCACCCAGATGCCGCGGTTGTTGCGCGAGCCGGCGGGCGAGTCGATCAGTGCTGACCGGACGACGATCCTGGCTGGCGGCGACACAGCAGCAACCGCCAGGCTCTGGGACATCGCCACGGGCCGAGCCCTCGGGATGCCGATTTCGCATCGTGAGCCGCTGACTTGCGCTGCGTTTAGCCCCGACGGCAAGCGGTTCGCCATTGGTGGCCACGAGAAGACGGCACGCGTCTTCGAGACCGCGACCGGTATGATGGTCGGCGCCCCCATGAGCCACGACGGAAACGGGATTCTCGACCTGAGCTTCAGCCCCGATAACCGCACGATCGCAACCGGCGGCGCAGCGACGCCACCGCGCGGCTCTGGGATGCCGCCACCGGCTTGCCACTCCTGCCGCCACTCAAACATCAACGAGCAGTTTCACGCGTCACTTTTCGGCCCGACGGCAAAGCCCTGGTGAGCGTCGAGGACGGCGGCACGGCACGCGTCTGGGACATGGCCTCGGGCAAACCGATCAGCCCGGCTTTCGCCGATGAAGGGGGCGTCTGCGGTATCGCGTTTCGAGCCGATGGCCGCGCCATCCTGACCGGCAGCCGCGACGCCACGGCGCGGATCTGGGAAGCACCGCCGCCCGTGCAGGGACCAACCGCCAGGATCAAGGCGCTGGGTCGAGGTGCTCACCCGCATGGAACTTTCAACCGACGGCGTCACACGCGTGCTCGAAGCCGGCGAATGGGGAACACGCCGCCGCCTTTTGAACGACCTGGGCGGGCCGCCTGATTCGTGATGGTCCAGTGACCAGCCCCGACGTCACTTCGCGGCGCATGATACGAACCCGATCACGGGCGCCAGAGACGTCCCCCGCGAAGCAATCGAGAACGCCGCGGACAACCGCCCGCCGTCCCTTTTCTCAAAAAAATGACGGCGGGGGTTTGACCTTGGGCCAAAGCTTGTTAGTATAGCTCTTGCCTAACCAATATTCGTCGTTGCTCGACGGCCGGGGCAAGCTGCTAGAACAGCAGTATTGAACCGGCCGATGGCGTCGGTAGAATTAAGTGAAGCAACCCCTCCGCAGGTCGTGTGTGGTCGTGCTAGTCTTGCTGGCGCAACAAAACCGACTCGCGGCGGCTCTTTGACAATTCGGTCGTTTGTATTCGTCAGCCAAACACGAGACGAGATAAGTAGAGAATCGTCGCGTTAATAACCCTTGAGGGAAGCCGGCGTGCGAGTGGTCGATCCTGTTACGCCCGATCCGGGTGGTCCCTGGATCAAAAGGCGGCAGGATGGCTCGCAAGGACCGGCACACGCTTCTCGTGGGGAAGAAACGGCTTTCGGATTATCTTGCTGACGGCCCCCGCAAGGGGAGGTCCGGCACAGGATGAGATGAAAGATCGTCATTCACCGCGAAGAGTGTCGTGCGACCAGTATTTTTTCCTCAACCCTTGTGGTGAGGATCGGCGGCCGGCGAGAAAGCCTTGTTTACAAGGCGATTTTGCAGGCACCGACTCATTTTTGAAGGGTTTGATCCTGGCTCAGAATGAACGTTGGCGGCGTGGATTAGGCATGCAAGTCGAACGGGTTTGGTCTTCGGACCAGACCAGTGGCGTAAGGGTGAGTAAGGCGACGGCAACCAACCCCATGGTTGGGCATAGCCGCGGGAAACTGCGGGTAATTCCCAGCGATGTTCAGTTCGGGCATCCGAGCGAACCAAAGTTCCGGCGCCGTGGGACGGGCCGTCGTGGTATTAGGTAGTTGGCGGGGTAATGGCCCACCAAGCCTCTGATGCCTACCGGGCGTGCGAGCGTGGCCCGGCACACTGGGACTGAGACACTGCCCAGACTCCTACGGGAGGCTGCAGTCGAGAATCTTCGGCAATGGGCGCAAGCCTGACCGAGCGACGCCGCGTGGAGGATGAAGGCCTTCGGGTTGTAAACTCCTGTCGAGGGGGAGGAAGGGGTAACCTTGACCTATCCCTGGAGGAAGCACGGGCTAAGTTCGTGCCAGCAGCCGCGGTAAGACGAACCGTGCGAACGTTATTCGGAATCACTGGGCTTAAAGCGCGTGTAGGCGGATGGGGACGTCGGTAGCTGAAATCCCCCGGCTCAACCGGGGAACTGGCGCCGAAACGCCCCGTCTGGAGGGACGTAGGGGGACCTGGAACTTCCGGTGGAGCGGTGAAATGCGTTGAGATCGGAAGGAACGCCCGTGGCGAAAGCGAGGTCCTGGACGTTTTCTGACGCTGAGACGCGAAAGCTAGGGTAGCGAACGGGATTAGATACCCCGGTAGTCCTAGCTGTAAACGATGGGCACTGGGTAGGGGGCTCGCCGATGGGCTCCCTGCCGAAGGGAAACCGTGAAGTGCCCCGCCTGGGGAGTATGGTCGCAAGGCTGAAACTCAAAGGAATTGACGGGGGCTCACACAAGCGGTGGAGCATGTGGCTTAATTCGAGGCTACGCGAAGAACCTTATCCTGGGCTTGACATGCACGGATTAGCCGGCGGAAACGTCGGTGACACCGCAAGGTGGAACGTGCACAGGTGCTGCATGGCTGTCGTCAGCTCGTGCCGTGAGGTGTTGGGTTAAGTCCCCTAACGAGCGAAACCCCTGTGGTCAGTTGCCAGCGCGTCATGGCGGGGACTCTGATCAGACCGCCGGCGTTAAGCCGGAGGAAGGCGGGGACGACGTCAAGTCATCATGGCCCTTATGCCCAGGGCTGCACACGTGCTACAATGGGACGGACAGAGCGTTGCCAGGCCGCAAGGCCGCGCTAATCGCAAAAATCGTCCCCCAGTTCGGATTGCGGGCTGCAACCCGCCCGCATGAAGCCGGAATCGCTAGTAATCGCCGATCAGCACTGCGGCGGTGAATGTGTTCCTGAGCCTTGTACACACCGCCCGTCAAGCCACCAAAGCGGGGGGCATCCGAAGTCGTCGGAGCCGCAAGGCAGGCGCCGAAGATGAAACCCGTGATGGGGACTAAGTCGTAACAAGGTAACCGTAGGGGAACCTGCGGTTGGATCACCTCCTTTCTAAGGACTTTCTTAGAAAACTTGGCTTGAGACGTCTCGTCCGGGGACGTCAAAGATCCGCAAGCCAGGTCCGCGACCACCGATCGAAACCCGTCGCCGGCATCGAAAAGGCCACATCGGCACCATCCCGCATGTCCGCGGATCGGCCGCAGGCCCGCCGGCTTCCCCTGAGGGTTCGGCCGACGCGAAGAGATCCATCGATGTGTCCGCCCGCGGTCCGTCCGATCGGAATCCCACGACGAATGGCCGAAGCGAATGCAATCGACCGTGGCCCCGCCTGACCGCGGGCGGGGCCGTGTCGTCACGGCCTCGCCCCCTGGCCAGCCCAGGGAACGACTCGTGCGACGGCCCGCCTCACGGCGGGCTCGGACGGAGTCGGCACTATTTATCGATCCGGTGGTTGGTACACACGAAACACACACCTCGTGGATCCGGAGGCTTCGTGGGGTGGGGGTCGGGATCTTCGCTACGGTCTTCACGTCGCGGAAAACCGCACGAGTAGAGTAGAGTGGCAGACTCTTCCACCTACAGTACAGGTATGATAGGACACGAATCGGCGGTCAGGCCCGACGTGAGTCGCGCGGAGCCGGTCAGAGAACCCTTACGGAACACAAATTGCGAGGAGCCCGGCACCGGCCGTCGCGTCGCGAGACGCTGCGGCGGAATTCCGGGCCTCTCGAACCCGTCGCTCGTGCGGCAATCGATCGTGCGATGGTTCAGGCACTTAGCCTGCCTCGGAAGGGCTGCGGCGGTCCGATCGGCGTGGTCAAGCTCCTAAGGGCGCGGGGGGGATGCCTAGGCGTCATCAGAATTCGGGCGTGGAAGGCTGCGATATGTCCGGGGGAGCTGCCCAACGAGCGTCGATCCCGGAATCCCGAGAAACCCAGGGAACTGAAACATCTCAGTACCTGGAGGAGAGGAAATCAACCGAGACTCCCTCAGTAGCGGCGAGCGAACGGGGACTAGCCCAAACCGGGCGGGACACCGTCCGGGGTTGCGGGGCCGGAGCCGTGGAATGAACCGAGCCGAGCCGAAGTCCTTTGGAAAATGGCACCAGAGCGGGTGATAGTCCCGTAGGCACAGGCAAGGTCCTCCTATCCGGTACCCAAGTAGGGTCGGGCACGTGAAACCCGGCCTGAATCGGCGGGGACCATCCTGCAAGGCTAAGTACGCGATGACGACCGATAGCGAACCCAGTAGGGCGACCGAACGGTGGGAAGAACCCCGATCAGGGGAGGACACTGAACCTGAAACCCCGCGCCTACAAGCGGTGGGAGGGCATTGAGCTCTAGCTCAGCCTGACCGCGTGCCTTTTGCATAATGATCCGGCGAGTTACTGTGTCCGGCCCGGTTAACCCCTTCAGGGGGGGAGCCACAGCGAAAGCGAGTCTGAATAGGGCGAAATGGTCGGGCGCAGTAGACGCGAAAGCAGGTGAACTACCCATGGGCAGGTTGAAGCGGCCTTAACCGGCCGTGGAGGACCGAACCCACCAGTGTTGAAAAACTGGGGGAGGACCCGTGGGGAGGAGTCAAAGTCTTATCAAACCTGCAGATAGCTCGTTCTCTCCGAAATGGCTTTAGGGCCAGCCTCGGGACGTAGGTCAGGGGGGTAGAGCGACGGAATCCGATCGGGGGCCTTCCCGGCTACCCGTCGGAACCCAACTCCGAATACCCTGGCACGGACCCCGGGAGTCAGAGCGTGGGGGATAAGCTTCACGCTCGAGAGGGAAACAACCCAGACCGCCGACCAAGGCCCCCAATGCGACACTCAGTGGCAAAGGAAGTGGGATCGCCGTGACAGCCGGGATGTTGGCTTAGAAGCAGCCACCATTTCAAAAGTGCGTAACAGCTTACCGGTCGAGCCATCCCGCCGAAAATGACGGGGACTAAGCGTCGAGCCGCAGTCGCGGAACCGCAAGGTTGGTAGGAGAGCGTCGTCGGCCGCAGAGAAGGTGGACCGCAAGGAGCTGTGGAGCGTCGACGAGTGCGCATGCCGGAACGAGTAACGACAAGACGGGTGGGAAGCCCGTCCGCCGAAAGCACAAGGTTTCCTGGGGAAGGTCAATCCGCCCAGGGTTAGTCGGGACCTAAGGCGAGGCCCAAGGGCGTAGCCGATGGACAGGCGGTTAATATTCCGTCACCCGCGCGGGGAGGTTGAACCGGCCGGGGACGCCGGACTGACTCGGGTCGGGGTGCTAGATGCCCCCGTGCCGCAAGGCCGACAGCTTGATCTGGAAGCCCGATGACCGTCCGGCCACGAAAAGCCAGTCGGGGACGAACCGCGCGGCCCGTACCGCAATCCGACACAGGTGTGCTAGGCGAGTATCCGAAGGCGTTCGGGAGAACCCTCGTGAAGGAACTCGGCAAAATGACCCCGTACCCTCGGTACAAGGGGTGCTCCCTCGCAAGGGGGAGCCGCAGAGAATCGGCTCTAGCGACTGTTTATCAAAAACACAGGACTCTGCCAACTCGCAAGAGGACGTATAGAGTCTGACGCCTGCTCGGTGTCGGTAGGTTAAGGAAGGCGATGATCGAAAGGGTAGTTGCCGACCGAAGCCCCGATAAACGGCGGCCGTAACTATGACGGTCCTAAGGTAGCGAAGTTCCTTGTCGGGTAAGTTCCGACCTGCATGAATGGCGTAACGACTGGAGCACTGTCTCCACGAGGGACCCGGTGAAACTGTAGTCGTGGTGAAGATGCCACGTACCCGCGGTTAGACGGAAAGACCCCGTGAACCTTTACTGCAGGTTGGCACTGGTCCAGCGTTGTTTCTGTGTAGGATAGGTGGGAGGCTTCGATCCGGCGGCGCCAGCCGTGGGAGCCATCGGTGAAATACCACCCTGAAATTGCGTTGGCCCTCACCGGTCCGTAGCCCGGATCGGGACCGTGCTCATCGGGCAGTTTGACTGGGGCGGTCTCCTCCCAAAGAGTAACGGAGGAGCGCCATGGTACCCTCGGCCCGGTCGGCAATCGGGCAACAGGAGCGCAAACGTAGAAGGGTGCCTGACTGCGAGACCCATCAGTCGAGCAGAGACGAAAGTCGGCGTTAGTGATCCGGCGGTGCTGGATGGAAAGGCCGTCGCTCAACAGATAAAAGGTACTCCGGGGATAACAGGCTGATCTCCCCCGAGCGTCCCTAGCGGCGGGGAGGTTTGGCACCTCGATGTCGGCTCATCGCATCCTGGGGCTGGAGAAGGTCCCAAGGGTTTGGCTGTTCGCCAATGAAAGCGGTACGCGAGCTGGGTTCAGACCGTCGTGAGACAGGTCGGTCCCTATCTGCCGTGGGCGTAGGAAACTTGAGGAGAGTCTCCCCTAGTACGAGAGGATTGGGGAGGACCGACCTCTGGTGTCTGGCTGTCCCGCTCGGGGCATCGCCGGGTAGCCAGGTCGGGATCGGATAAGCGATGAAGGCATCTAAGCGCGAAGCCATCTCCGAGATGAGGTTTCCGGCAGCATACGCTGCGAAGGCTCCTGGAAGACCACCAGGTCGATAGGCCGGGCGTGCACACGCGCCACAGCGCCTCAGCCGACCGATAATAGACCGCCGAGCGGCTTACGACCACCC
>CAWFRS010000004.1:0-78722 GCA_963818265.1 uncultured Planctomycetota bacterium
CATGAAGGCATCTAAGCGCGAAGCCCCCTCCAAGATGAGGTTTCCAGCAGAAATGCGTAGGCTCCTGGAAGACGACCAGGTCGATAGGCCGGGCGTGCACGGCGAGTGATCGCTTCAGCCGACCGGTCCTAACAGCCAAGCAGCTTGACCACCCCGATCGGGGCGCTGCCTCACTTTGTTTCTCTTGCAAAAGAGCAAACAAGGCGGCCAACGTCCACGAATCGATCGGCGGTGATATCATTGCCGTAAGGCGCTTTTGACACGATCTGATCTGAACTGGCGTGGAGCAGAAGCCACTCATCTGCAAGGCTCTTGCGATTGCAAGTGCAATCAAAACCGGTTTGTGTCTTCTTGTATGACTGACCTCGGAAAATCGTGCTCCACCGTGCCTGACCGCCGGTGGATCGCTTTTCCGGCGACCATACTGGCGGGGTCACACCCGTTCCCATCCCGAACACGGCCGTTAAGCCCGCCAGGCCTATGATAGTGCCTCTGGCGCGAAAGTCGGTTATCGCCGGAATCCTTCACATGAATCCGCCCTGGACCAAAGTTGCTTTGGTTCAGGGCGGATTTTTTTGTGCGCGGAGATTCTATATGGGGTGCTTCCTTTTTACAATGAGAGCCTCTTGACGCACCGTTGCGGAATCGATGTGAAGCGAACGTAACGACGCGTGGTATGCATGCGAAGACGTTGGTGACCTTTGACGTGGGTACTGCGTTAGTCGTTGGCGGCTGAGACGCTTGAAATGAGGAATCGCCGACCGCTTTGCGAGATGTCACTTGCAGCGACCCGATCAGGAAGTACTGTAGTTGCACAATCGCTGAAGCGGTATCCCCGAGGGAATCGGCCATGACAGCGAAGGCGATCGCGATCTTTCTCGCTGTGTTTCTCGGTTCTTGCGTCACAGCCCCAAAACTGCAGGCTGACGAAGACCGCTGGGAATCCTTTCGATTTTTAATCGGGGCATGGATCAGCGATGGGAAGCTCGATAGCAATTCCGGCCGCTTTACTCTCGAGCCCGACCTCCAAGGCAAAGTTCTCGTCCGGCGCAATGCGGCCGACATTCGGGCCACAAGCGGTGCCCCGCCGGCCAAGCACGAGGACCTCATGGTCATTTATCAGGAGCAGACGACCAGGCAATTTCGGGCTTCTTACTTCGATAACGAGGGCCACGTGATCCAGTATGCGGTTACGCCGCTTCCGGAGAATAAAGGCCTGGTCTTCCTGAGCAAGGCCGATTCATCCGGACCGCAATTTCGGCTCACATACATCAGGGAGACGGAAGAAAAAGTCACGGTCAAGTTCGAGATCGCGCCCCCGGGCAAGGAGGGGGCATTTCGACTCTATCAGTCGGGGACTGTGCGACGGCCGAAACGCGGCGAGTAGAAAGGCCGGACGCGACGTCTCCGCGGATTTGCTGTCGGACGTCTGATATCTGCCGGCCACCAGCGGAAGCCAGCGCATCGCCGCGCTTTCTGATACCATCAGTCGACCGGAGCCAGCCCCGATCCGCCGAAGTTGACATCACCCAATTAAGGCGTTCGCATGGACTTTATTATCCGTCTCGAACAACTCGGATTTCAGCCACTTGCGGTTGTGCGCCGTTGCGCGACGATTCAGCAACTCTCGAAGGTTGTTCCAGAAGCCTGCGGCACCGTCTGGAATGCTCTTCGCTCGCACGGTATTTCAGGAGCCGGCCGGCACGTCGCGGTTTACCTGGATGACCAGATCAACCTTGAAGTCGGGGTCGAGTTAGACGCCCCGTTCAGCGGCTGCGGCGAGGTCGTCAGCTCGGCCACGCCCGCCGGTCTCGTGGCGGCGACGACCCATCACGGGCCCTACGGGCGCCTTCACCAAGCCCACGATGCCGTTCGGCTCTGGTGCACGCAGAACGGGCATGTCATGGCTGGTCCGAACTGGGAGATCTACGGTCACTGGATCGATGAATGGAACGACGACCCATCGAAGATCTCCACGGATGTTTGTTATTTGCTCGTCCCGGACGGCTCCCCACAAACTTCATAGTTGTATTCGAGTACGAACAGATCTCGTCCGGCGCGGCGGGTTTCTGTATGCCTACACCGTGATCGACGCGGTCCGGTCCGCCAAGCTTTGTCGGGCGCCAGTGTGAAAAGAGGCCATCCATGAAACGACTCATTGCGGCCGGTGTGGCGATCTTGATCCTTGCTGGAGGCAAGGCGCTCTGGTCTCGTCAAAGGGAGCGCGGCTACCCCTGACTGAAGCGTCTTGGGCTGGTCGTCAGCAGCGATCAGCGCGGCGGGGTTCCCGCCGATCACAAGAGTCGGCCGGCGGCCGAGTCGGCTGGAGCCAGATGAAATGGCTGAATGATCGTCAGTTCACATGATGTTGCAATTCGAAGGAGGTTTCCATGCGACGCGCCAGATGCTCGATGTCCACGTTATTCGTCGTTGTTGGCCTCATTGCGGTGTGTCCGGCCGACGAGCCGAAAGGCAACGCCGATCTGGTCGGCACCTGGAAGCTGGTTTCAGCCAGGTACGGGGGCAACGAGTACAAGCAACCCGATGGGCAAACGACGCTCAAGCACGTCACCCCGACACAGTTCATGTGGGCCTCGTATGACGCCGACGGCAAGGTGACGCGGGCGGCGGGCGGCGGTTACACCCTCAAGGAAGATTCTTACGAAGAGACCCCTGAGTATGGGATCAGCGCGGACTTCGAGCTGATCAAGGCGAAGGTTCAGTCATTCAAGTGCAAGGTCGAAAAGGACAAATGGTTTCATGAAGGAAAGCTCAGCAATGGCCTGACAATCGAAGAGGTATGGGAACGCGTGCGGAAGTAGTCGCGGGCTGGTGTGAATCTTCGAGAGCCGCCTGTGCCCAATGACGAGAAGCCAACCAACCGGGAGAGAAGTCATGGAGTTGACGACGCATTTATGCTTCGACGGGGAATGCGAGGCTGCGTTCCGAACCTATGAGCGGATACTCGGCGGCAAGGTCACACTGATGTTGAGGTACGGCGATTCGCCGATGGCCGGGCAGGTCCCGCCCGAATGCCACGACCGGATCGTGCATGCTGGCCTCGAGCTCGATGGTCATGCCTTGCTTGGTGCGGACGTCTTTCCGGGCGACTTTGAACGGCCTCGGGGATTCTATGTCACGTTGACCGTCAAGGACGTCGAACGTGCGAAACTCTTGTTCGAGTCGCTTGCCGACGGCGGCGAAGTGCGGATGCCCTTCCAGGCAACGTTCTGGTCGGCCGGATTCGGCGTTTTGATTGATCGCTTCGGCGTGCCGTGGGAAATCAACACCGAGCAACCTCCAGGCGATTCTTCTGCCTGAACTCTACAGCCATGCTGCAGGCAGATCCTGGCAGCTCGCGCCCGCCCCGAGCACTCGTTGCTTCGTCCGGCTTCTCCGGGGCGCCAGGCAGAACGACTCGGCACTGATCGCTCACCGGGGATTGGTCCGAGACGCTTGTAATCGCGCCGACGGAAAGCGCGATGATGTCGTCACGCGGACTGTCCTCCTCCGCGGCGGCAATCAGTCTATTGTCCATCATTGCATCGTGGAAGCGGGGTCCGCTGAGCGTGATTGTCAGGAGTCATCCGATGGAATTGTCCTCCAGGGATCTGGCGGAATTCGCGCTTCTCGGCCTTCAATCCAAAGTCCTGATTCCGGCATCGATCACCGCCTGGGCTGACGGCCTCATTGCCGATGGCGATATCCCGGAACCCTGGTTGATTGACCTGGCACTCGCCCGCAAACCGGAGGAACTTGAGCGAGCGCTCAGAAGTGTGCCCGGTGAAGACCACTTCGAGTTTCCATTACGGCTCTTTCTTGCGCTGGTGCTGCGCCGTTGGCGTTCAGGCGGCCTGACCACGGACGATGTCCTGTGCGTCGGATGGAATCTTCCTTACGACTTGGACGATGCCCGCACAAGTGACCTGGCGGATTGTCGTTGGAGAATTGTCAGCAAGTACGTGGCATTTGAGGACGGCGAGTGCACCGCAGACGAATTTCGTGTATTCATTGACGGGTGGCTCGCCAGGTTTGCCGACCTCGAGCCAAAGTTACCACCCTGGGTCTGACGAACCTGGGAGTACGGCAGGTTTCGGACATCCGATCACGTTATCACGGGCCTGAGTGTTTCGGCGTGTGACCAGTCCGTCGAGTCTCTGCCGTCCGTCAGATGGCGTGGGGGGTCAATCGAATGTGGCTTTTGGCCTGCAGCGGCCCCGGCGCGATGTTGACGATCGCCGGCAACCTCACCTTTACGCGTTACCAGGCATTATTGGTCGCTATCCTCACGGCCCTGTCACTGGCATTGTGGGTGCCGTTCAATCGCTGCATCCGTTACCCGGCCGCGTGTCTGTTGCTCCTCTCGTTTCATCCGGCGTGGACGTTCAATCCGATGCGTGGCGATTGCGGTCATAGCATGGCAACCGGTGCCGCCTGGGTCTCGCTGTTTACTATCATTGTGGTCATCTTTCACGTGCGATATGCAATCCGATCGCGTCGGTCGCGGATGAAGCAGCGCGGGCCGGCAACAGCCTGATGTCTCACCACGCATTACTCTTTTGAGGATTTCAGTCGCCGCGTCGCAGATCATTGGCTCCATATCGCACGGGTGGGTGGGTGCACTGCGTCATAACTTCAGAGTACTTCAGAGTGGAGTGTATCCTATATGCGGGCCATACTCTCAAGAGTTTGGAGTGTGATCGTTGGCACTTTTATGATCGCGGTCAGCCTCGTGTTTCAACTACTCCTACTTGTCATTCCCTGTCTCATCACGATCCCGATCGTCTTGCCAAACCTCGATCCACGGATTTCCGTGCTGGGGCTGCTTGCCCTTTTCAATGGTGTTTCTTGCTACGAGTATTTTCGCAAGCGACGTGTCGTTACTTTGGGCAACACCGTGCACAAGTTGGCTGGTCTGGTCAAACCCGACTCCAGTCACGGCTCGATGGCGGTCTTCTTGGTCCCCAGAGGAATCGATCGCATCATGACTGGCCGCGAATTTACCGGTTAGATATTTGACCTCGTATCGCGGTCGATCAGCGACTCGGTTGCAGGGCGCGTCCGGTCTGATGTCAACATTTATCGGCCATGGCCGGGCGTGCTGAGGTTAATCCATGGGCGCAACGGCGATGTCCCTTCTTCCGCGGAGATGGCGTGTCCTTGTCTCACTGGTGGCATTGTCTCTGCTTCTGGTCTGGCCAGTGGTTCGATGGTCCCGCTACCAGGCGCAGCGTGCCGACGCCATCCGGGTCGCGGCGCGAGCCTATGAGAGGAAGTTTGGCGGGCCTGCGCCCCCATACTGCAAGCTCCCGCCCGATCGGGTCGCCCATCTCCGTGTGCGGTGGGATCCATCGCGAAATGCTTATGTCATCGGGTTTGGCTATCAGTACGTTGACTCGACGACCCGGCGCGACATCTGGGGCCGTCCGATTCCGTTCGCAACATTCACGGTGATCGAGTCGTTTGCGGTCGTGCCGGGCGGACCCTGCATCTACCTGGGCCATCACTCAGGCGGCGGATACTGATCTGAGCTCGATGAATAGGGGATCAGAGGCGATGCCAGTCTTCGAGGTTCGTGCCATCTCCATCAAAGGTGACGCCGCTCAAGGTTGGATCTCGGCACGTGATGTCGACGAATGCAACTCGAAGGTACGGGCGGCGGGATTCTACATCACGGCAGCTTGCCTGCTCAATCCGTGGCGCCCCAGGATGAAGCCGGGGCGTTTAAATGCGGGACGGCTCGAAGCGGTGAGCCTCTGGATTCAATCGGTCCTGAACCGTCAAAGCGCTTGATATCGCGGCCGAACGTCCCCCATCCTGGAGCTTCCGATGGCGTTACTACTCCGCTGCACGGTCTACCGATTGCTGTTCAGCGACGGTTATCTCGACATAATCCCTCTCGATTCAATCAGCAACAGCTCCGGAATTGCCGTATGGAGGGCCCTGTACCGCCATGGCGGTTCGGCTAAAATCTACGACGGCCCGGGCGGGATGTGCCGCCGCGCATGATTTTCACTCGCTGTCACCGCGGAGCGAACCCATGAGTCAGGCCTATGCGAGCTATCTCCAGGTACCCTGGTATCGACGTTCCAGCATCGTCGGCGCGATCACCTTTCTGGGGCTAGTTTGCAGCCCAGCCATCCTCTTTTCTTGTTTCATCGTCCTGACGGGCGATGTTTACTCTGACAAGATCGACGAGAACGGGCAACTCAAGAAGTGGTCGTTCGGCAACAAGGTCGCCGCCGTCATCATCTTGATCATCCAGGTCGTTTTCACGGTCGCGATGCTATCCGGGGCGTTCTCTGTCGCGCCGAGATGAGACGTGGAGGGCCGGATGGCTTTTGAAGGACCGGATGTTGACGCGCTACGCTGAAGTGGCGATCGCGTTTGCTTCGGCCCTTGTCGATGGGGACTTCGCCCACGCGGAATCGCTGCTCGCCCCGGACTTGCGTCTTGAATATCCGAGCGAAACGTTGCGTGAGAAGTTCGCGTCCATGTTCCGCGGCTACGCACTCGGCGAACCTCGCTCGGTTCATTTCGAGGATGAGTTCCAGATGGAAAACTGGCCAGCGAAGCAGCCGGGCGACATCGGTTGGGCCTATGTCGGAATCGACGGAGACGATTTCGTCGAGGCCGTGGCAGTCGTCGTCGCGGATGTCGATGGCAAACATCTGATCCGTGAACTCGAGTGGGGCCGGCCTTGATCAACGCCGAAGGAGCCGCAAACCGCAACAGGTCGTATCATGCACCGAACCGAGCCTGTCCGTGCGCAGGGTCGGATACGGACACCCCCGAAGTTTGTTTCGTCTCGAAAGTGGCTGAGCCGGGCCGCTCCGCCGGGTCTTGTTGATGGCCGTGGGGAGACCGCATGCATCTCGTTTGCACGATCATCGTGAGCATCGTGGCCGTCCTGTCGACGGTCACACTCGAAATCGCGGCGGGGGCCGACGAACGTTCCTTACGTTTCTTCGCTTTCTGGACCGGTGCTCCCTACCTCGGTTATTGCGGCCTTGCCGCCGCGCGGCCTCGCCGGAACGTTGCTATTCTGATTACCACAGCGATCAGCGCGGCGGTCGCGACGGCCGTCTACTGGTCGGACATTTGGCCGCTGGTCGCCGCTCAAGCCCGGGGCGAGGAGGTCATGAACTGTGCCGGCCCGCTGGTCGAGCTCGGATTCCCGATCGTTCAATGGCTCTCCGTCGTGGTGCTGTGGGTGGCCATCAGGCCATGGCCGCGTACTGTGACAAACTCGACGATGAAACGTTGACGTTTATAGAATAATCACTGGAGTAATACGGGCCGCGTATTCGGCGAGGTCGACAAGCTCGGCATAGCCTTCGTCGCCATGAGCCCGCGATCGGTCACCGCGACGGCTCGTGCGACGAGATCTCAAGTAGCAGCAACTCTACACATGAGCTATCCCGCATCTGATCCGTTCGTCATCCGGCCGGCGACCGCCGGCGATCGCACGTTCGTTCTCGGGCTCATTCCACGACTTGCGCATTCGGTCCGTCCTCCTTACGGTCAGCGGAGGCGATTCGATGAAGGGGAACGGCGAACGCTCAACCGCTACTTCGATGCACCGCTCGACGGCACCGCCCTCTGGGTCGCCGAGGACGCCCGGGGAACGCGACTGGGGGCAGCTTATGCCGAACAGGCTATCGACTACTTCACACAGGAGCCGCACGGACACATCGGTATTCTCGCCGTGAGCGAAGCGGCCGAAGGCCGCGGCGTCGGGCAAGCGCTGATCGCGGCCGTCGAGAACTGGGCCGCCGCCCAGGGCTTTCGGTTCATGACGCTCAACGTCTTCGCCGCCAACAAACGCGCCAGTGCCGTTTACGAACGGGCCGGATATCGGCCCGATACGGTGCGATACGTCAGGGAACTGTAGTCGCGGTATGTTCCGCCCTGTCCGAAGTATTGAAACCCACGCGTCATTCGCCCGATCGCCTCGCCAATATCGCGAACGTTCGGTCATCCAGCTCGTTCACACGATGGCTGCCTTGACGCGCTTTCGCGTGCGTGGGGCAGCTTTCGCGGGTGCGGAAGGCACTTCGGTCGGCGCGATCGCGTTTGTCTTACGCGTTTTCGGTTTCGAAGTCACGATCGTGGCCGGCTTGGTATTTTTCGCCGTGATGGTCCGACCTGCCGGTTGCGTGGAAACGGCCTTTGCCTTCCGACCGGATGCGCTTGATTTCACACCCGCCTTGGGAACAACCACCGGGGCCGCATTGACAGAGGCTGCCGATCGCTTCGCAGAAGCAGCCTGTTTCGGCTTGGTCTTCGAGCCGGTCTTGGCGGCAGCGACCCGTGGCTCCGTCGGCGTGCGCGCGGTGACAGTCGGTGCGGCCTCAGCGGGAATGTCAGCTTCGGTCATCTCAATTCCGAAGACGTCGGCGATGTCTCCGGCCGCGATTGTTTTCTTGCCCCGCGACGGGGCCGCGCTGGCAATCGATGGGCTATCAACGGCGCCGGCGATCAGCTCAAGATGATCGACCTGCCGAAGAACGAACAATAGCTCCGGCTTGTCGTCGAGGCGTGCGCCCACACCATACATGACCGCGGCGATGTGCTTGCACATGCCCGCATAATCGGGGCAAGAGCACGACATCTTGATTTCGGCCGGCTTGGGAAAGAGGCCCGCGCCCCGCTTCGTCACGATATCCATGACGGCCTGAGAGAGCTTTCCTTGCAAGAGCTCGATCATGGAACCAATCTGACCGCTGCACTGGCTCTTGACGGCTTTCCAGTGAGGGTCGGGCAGCGATGCGATCTTGATTTCCACGGAATAGAGCTGGGAGCCGCTCACCTTCGCCGAGATCTTGCCGGCTTGAATTTCGAGGTGCACGACCGAGCCGTTGCAAACATAAGTGCGCCCACGCGGCAGCCGGTTCGAAAAGTCGCTGTAGGACTCGAGATTTTCGCACCAAGACTTGCCCCAGAACGTCCTGGCGATCACGCGGCCGTTGATCACGACCGGCGTCATCGAGAAGCCCTTCTTACTCATTTTTTCGAGCTCGCGAAGGGCCTTGCGACGCCGCTCTGCCACAGGCACATACGGCTTATAACCGTAGTAGTTCCACCCCATCGGAAACCTCCCTCTACGTGTTACGATTAGCCATCCAGCGCGGTTCGAATATCGAGCTTCACAAAATCCAGCAATTCGGTGTTACTCATCTCGGTGAGCAGGGTCTCAGCGCCGTCGATCAGGTCGCCGGCGAGAGTCGACTTCTCGGCGAGCATCGCGTCAATTTTCTCTTCGACAGTGCCGCGACATAGAAATTTGTGTACCACGACGTTTCGCTTTTGGCCAATACGGAACGCACGATCAGTCGCCTGATTTTCGACGGCCGGATTCCACCATCGGTCGAAGTGGATGACCTGAGAGGCGGCCGTCAGGTTGAGCCCCGTACCACCGGCCTTCAGTGAGAGGACAAAGAAAGGGGGTCCGTCCTCGCGCTGGAAACGCTCGACAAGCGCGCGCCGCTGCGCGACGGGGGTTCCGCCGTGAAGCACGAGGCCCGCACGCCCGAAGACACCCTCGAGAAACTGGGAAAGCGGGCCGGTGATCTCGCGAAACTGGGTAAATATCAGCACTTTCTCCTGGCGCTCGCTGAGCTCCTCGCAAAGAGCGCGCAGCCGCAGGAACTTGCCGCTCTGCGCGGGTGCATAGTCTCCCGTGCCGGCGACCTGGTCGGGATGGTTGCAAATTTGCTTGAGCCGCATGAGCTGGGCCAGCACGAGCCCGCGGCGCTGCATGCCGTCGGCTTGGTCGAGCTTGTCGGCGAGATTTCGGACTGTCCCTTCATAAAGGGCGGCCTGCTCGCGACTCAGATTGTAGTAGGCGGCCATCTCGACCTTTTCGGGCAGGTCGGCGATGACGCGTTTGTCGGTCTTGAGCCGGCGCAGAATATAAGGCCCCACCAGGCTGCGCAACGGCTGATACGACGATTCGGCCTCCAACTGTTTGACCAGCCGGCCAAATTCCTTGGCGCCACCCAGTAATCCTGGGTTCAAGAAATCGAAGAGTGACCAGAGGTCGGACAGGCGATTCTCGACCGGGGTGCCCGTCATGGCGACACGCGCCCGGCTTTCAGACTCCTTGGCGGCCCGCGTTTGCCGGGTCCCCGAGTTCTTGATCGCCTGGGCTTCGTCGAGGATCACGAGGTCCCAGTCGCGCTGGCGGATCCAATCGGTGCGGGCCACGATGCCATAAGTCGTGATCAGCAGGTCGAGCGGTCGAGCGCTGGGCTTGTCGCCTTGTCGCTCCTTGAACGTGCTTTCTGACGGGTGAGCGATCTCGAATGCGAGCGTGGGTGCGAACCTCTGGAGCTCGGCCTTCCAGTTCGCGAGGAGCGAGGCGGGTACAATGAGCAGGCTTGTGCCGGCCCCGGCCCGCGTCGATTTCGCCTGCCGTCGCTCCGCTTGACGATGCAGAAGCAGGCCGATCACCTGCACGGTCTTCCCCAGGCCCATGTCGTCGCCAAGGCAAGCCCCGAGCCCCAGGCCCGTGACAAGTTTCAGCCAGCTCACCCCCGTTTTCTGGTAATGCCGTAGTTCGGCGCGCAATCCTGGTGGATCGGTACTGGCCAGCGAATCGGGCGCGCGGAGCTTGCGCAGGATTTCTTCAAGCGCGCTGCCGGCGGTCAAGCCGATCCATTCTCGATCTTCCTTGATGGCCGCGGCCGCGGCCGCCTGCCCTGGCACTCCCGCAAGAAGCCGCATTCCTTCGTAAAACGACAGGCCATTCTCGCGCGACTCCTCCTCGACCGACTTCCAGTGCGCCAGTGCCTCGCCGAGCTTTTCGCGGTCGACCTCGACCCACTTCCCCTTGAGCTGGACCAGGCCGCCGACCGACTGGAGGAGCTGCTCGATCTCGGCTTCCGTGAGCGGCTCGCCCTCGAGCGAAATATGGGCCGAGAACTCGAGAAGGGAATCGACGCTGAGCGTGGTCCCTTTGCGAGCGTCGACCTTGACGTTGACCACCGGGCGAGGTGGACGGCTGGGGTTCCACCAGTTGGGTACGCGAACGACCAGGCCGCTCTCCTCGAGGATCGGAACGTCCTGGAGAAATCGATACGCCTCGCGCGGCGTCCAGGCCGATGGATGATAGATCTCGCCTGACTCGACCATTTCCTTGATGAACGGGCTACGCTCGGCCGCGCGGCTGAGTGGCGACAACAGCGAAATCAGCGCCGGCCGGTTTTTCGCGCCCGCGTAGTCTTGCAAGGCCTTGCCCAGCGGCTGGTGCTGCACGCGCCCTGCGCCGAGAGCTTGGGAATATAGGTGGCCAGAAATGCGAACGGGTGATCGGGATCGCGTTTGTTCTCGGCGAGGTGCAACGTCACGCGGCCGACCAGCCGCCACTGTGGGCTACGCTCCGCGAGATAGGCCTGAACACCGCCCGGATGATGTCCAACCTGTTCTCGTACCAGGGCGTCGAGTTCAGACCACCATGTCGCCAGGACGCCGGAATCAAGATACTCGATTCCCTGCATGGGCGGCGACTGGAGAACCTGAAAGGCAAGGTCGCTATCCGAGGGAGGTGGTACTGGCGGTAGCGTGCCGTGTTCTCCGTCCACGGGCGTTTGACAGAGCCGGGTCAAGTAAAGGCGGGCGAAATCGCGTGCATAGGAGAAGGGAGGCGGTAAGCTCGTTTGAAGCTCGGTCGTCGCCAGATGCAGCAAGCCGTTGGCCGAGCCCTCGTTGAATGCGTCATTGATTCGTTTCCCGGCCGGAGAGTCCAGGGCCCCATGATCGGGCTCCGACGTCTCGCGAACGCGGAGATGACCTTGCGGCGTGAGGACAAGCACGATGGGCAGCATCGGCAACCTGGCGTTCCGAAATTATTGAATCAATTGCACATCTTTCACGAGATCTTTTCTGACGCGATCGCTCGCAATCTTGCGGAGGGCACGTCGGCCACCGCCGTCTCCTGGTCGTCTCGTCGTTAACGGGGCAGCTTGCTTACTTCGCCGCTTTCTTCTTGTATCGCTCGAGCCGATCCTTCATATCCTTGTTTTCGCCCTGACCGGTTTCCTTCGCCAGGCGCAGGCTGCGTTCCTCGGTTTCGATCGCCCTGGCCACATCGCCCCTGTCGAAAAACGCCAGGGCCAGCGTGTCGGCGATCATCGGGTCCTTGCCGCCACAGAGCTCGATCGGCGCGGCGTGCCGTTTCGAGAGCGAACTCGATCAATTTCGGGTTCGGCTTGATACCGGCTTCAGGATCGACGATCGTCCAGGCCAGCTCGTTCAAACCCTGCGGCGTCTTGCCCAGCTCGCTCCGGGCGAGCCGCTGCGCATAGTCGAGGGCCTTGTCCTGTTCGTCGAGCTTGATCAAGGCGCTCAGTTTATAGGTGAACACGGCCGCCTCTTCGGCCGCATCGTCGGCAACGAGGTCATCGACGGCCGCGACGAGCTTTCGGGGATCGCCCGAGCGCAAGGCCGAGTTGAACTTGCCGGCGACTTTCCGGGCGCGGCGCCGGTCTGTGCCCCTTTGCGCAATTCTTCCCGGGCGGCCTTCAGATCCCAGGCTCCCGACACGATCTTCTGTAGAGGTTTATCCATTTCCATGGGATGGCCGATCCAGGCGATTTTTCCCCCGCCATTGACGACGAACGCCGATGGAATGCCATTCTGACCGGCGGCTTTCAACCAGTTCCTGGCCATCGCCCCCTGATCGCCCTCGGCCTTTTCATCCACGGCGTCCATGGCCACGCGGTACGCCATCTTGTCGCCCATCTCGTCGACAAACGGCTTCACACCTTCGGGTTGTTGCTCCAGAACGCTCACACCAATGAACGAAACGCCCGGATTTTTCTTTTGCAATTCCGTGAGGTGCGGAATCGAAGCTTTGCAAGGCCCGCACCAGGTGGCCCAGAACTCCACCACGTAGACCTTGCCTGGCTCGAACTTCGTCACAGGCTCGCCTTTGACGAAACTCTTCACTTCCAGCTTGGGGGCCGGATCACCGATCGAAAGCGACTGTGCGTCGGCCGGTAGTGCAACGGCGAGCGTCAAGAAGAGCGCACCGGGTAATCCCATCCTCGTGAACCTCGTCATGGCGGTTGTCCTCAAGAGATGGCTATTGAATGGCTCACTTGTGTCACAGTTTCAACTTGACTCAACTCGACTCGATTCGATCTCAACCTTGGCCCCGCGGTTGGCACCCTTGGTACGATAAACCGAGGCGGAGTCGAGTCCGAATTGCTGCTGAAGTCGCCTGGTCGCGTTGTCGAGCTCGGCGTCTGTCGCCGACGAAAAGGCATAAAGAGTCGGTCCCCACGAGCTCTGGCCAACGCCCACGAAACCGAGAGCTCGCAGCGCATCGACGATGCGTGACGCCTGAACGGTCGAGTATATCCCCCCTTGAACCGGGGCGAAACAGGCACCAACCCGCGTTTGCAGCTCGCCGATGGCGGCGCCGAAGGCCGTCAAGTCGCGTTCAAGGACAGCCGGCATGATATCGAGCAAGACAAGGCGGCAGAGCGAGTCGGTCACGGCCTGCGAGATCGGCGGCAGCGCGGCGAACGCACGGTTTTCGTCAGGGCCGGAGAGCCCGCTTTCCTCCGGCGGGCGGACGACCAGGATCGACCACTCCTGGGGAAATGGCAATCGCGCCAGCAGCGGCGGGACGACGTCTGTCTCGGTTTTTCGGCCGCCGTCGACGATCAGGCCGCCTTGCTCGAAGCCATGGAGCCCGATGCCCGAGCGTCGGCCGCGCCCGGTCCAGCGTGCGAGTGTCAAGGCAGAGACATCCCCGTGGCCCGCCACGGCCAAGAGGGCGCGGGCGACGGCCAGGCTGAGCTGCGTGCCCACGCCGAGCCCGACATGCGCGGCCGGAACGCTTTCGACCCGGATGCAAGCAGGAACCAGATCGAACCCGGAATTCCCCGCATTTTCAAGCAGCTGCGCCACAATTTGCTCGACCCGTGGTGCCTGAAGACCCGTGACGCTCCAGGCCGCCGCCGGTGCGGCCGTGGAGCTCGATCCCGGGTGAGTCGATCATCAGGCCGATCCCGCCGAACTGGCGGCGCGCCTCGGGTCCCCACCCAAGAAGGCCGAAATGCAAACGGCTGGCGGTTCGAATGCGGATGCGCGGGTACGTCATGAAGACGATCGACTCGGGTCGGACTCGAGACCACGCTTCTGCACGGCCTCGCGTAAATGTTTGTGCAAGAGAGAAAAGGCCGCACGCTCGCGCGGCCCCCCCGTCTTGTCGACGAGAACGCCCAGCTTGCGAAAGTCGGCGAGCATCTCATCGATCGGCAGCCACTGGGCCCTTGTCGCGAGGATCGCGGCCTCGACAACGGCGTGCTTGGCCCGGTTGAATCCGAAAAAATCGCGCAGCCGGCCTTCCGCGACCGTTTCGGCGACAATCGCTGCGCGCTCTTCGCGGTCGTCAAGCTCGATCACGCGAAACTCGTAGTAACGGCAAGCGTCCGTGAGGATCTGGCCCGTGATCACGTCGGCGGGACGCGTGGCCGGCGCTGGAAACGGGGCCAGGCCGATCGCCGTCTGGGCCAGCAAGAGCACATCATCAGTGACGTGAAAGACACCTTCGGCACGAGTCTTGAGATTTTGATAGGTCGTCGAGGCCTGGAACGGCCGCAGCACGAATTGAGCCATGCTCAGGCCGGGGTCGATCGCCGGCCCCATCGGTGCCACATTCAGGGCTCCCGCGTCATCAAGAGTCGTGACGATGCCTTCGAGAATCACGCTTGCGCCTCGCCCAGGTGCTGACTTGCACCATCATCGTTTGACACAACATCGCCGGGATCGGCGGCCGCCCCGCCTTTTGTAGCCCGCAGCCGCTCCTGGCGGCGCGCATGCGGGCTCACTTCCGGCTCGGTCAGAAATCCCCATTCCAGCGCTTGATCCTGACGATAGCTCTTGCTCAACGTCAAGGCGGTTTTCGCCTTCATCAGCTCGTATCCCAGGTAAAACGCGTGCGACGGGTCGGTGACGTCCATTTGCTCGAAGATCACAAACGGATCGTCGCCTTTGAGAAACCGCGCGTTATTGAGGGCATAGATTGTGCCCCGTTCGGCGAAGATCCGCCAGTTGGGATCACGAATGCGGCGCTGGAGCTCGATGAGATTCTCGTCGCCGAACTGGGTCACCTTCGTATCGCGCAGAGCAACCAAACGCGGCTCAAGATGCTTGGGCAGCACCCGGTGCGTCGACCGCGTGATGGATCAAGCGGCGTGCCAGATCAAGCTCGCGTACCGATGATCTGGCCCAGTTGATCACGGCGGTCGTCAGCACGCTCAAGATCTTCAGCTCCTCGCAGATCCCGATCAAGATCGTGTTCACGCCGGCTGAGTCGACGTCGGTCAGCTCGGTCAGATTGCCGACACCCATCATCATCGCGGCCGCGGGATAGCGCCGGCGCACCTCGAAATAGCGCTCGAGCGAGGCGGCGAAGCCGAATCCGATCGGTTCCAGGATCGGGTCGATGCGAAATGGGATACTCGCACCCGTGAGGAACTCGATCGTCTGATCGAGGCCGTCGAGCGAGCCTGGCTGGTCGGGGATCGCGACCACCTCGACCCCCCACTCGCTGGCCGCTTTGCAATTACTGCTGTTGACGCTGAGGACGAGCTCGGCCCCCGCGGCGACGGCATCGGCGACCTCGGTCGGATTGAAGCTATCAATCGAGACCCGCAAGCCGCGGTCACGCAGGGCCGCGACGACGCTACCGACTTCCGCCCAGGTCGACCCCGGATCGCAGCCCAGGTCGATCACATTCGCGCCTTGAGCGGCAAACCGCTCGGCTTCCTGATAGAGAGCGTCCCGGTTCCACTGGGGCGCATGATTGATCTCGGCAAGGATCTCGATGTCATATTCGCCGGAAGGTCGAGAGTGACGGCCGGCCTGGCCGAAATGAGGCGGCAAGTCGCGGAGGTCGGCCGGACCGCGTTCGACCGTGCAGTTCCTGGCTTTTTCGGCGATCAGGTTCAACTCGCCGCGGCAATATCCGGGGAGGATGACGCGATTGATTCCGTCAGGCACGTCGAGATGACGGGCCACCCACTGGGTGGTCATCAGGGCCGCGACCGAGATGGGCAAGACGGCGATCTCGGCGCGGAAGCCGGCTCGTGGTGC
Source organism: uncultured Planctomycetota bacterium (assembly GCA_963818265.1). Lineage (GTDB taxonomy): Bacteria > Planctomycetota > Planctomycetia > Isosphaerales > Isosphaeraceae > CAWFRS01. The sequence goes on from CAWFRS010000004.1 coordinate 16,111, forward strand.
GAGCTCGTCGAGAGTCTGGCGCAGGGCGAACTCGGCGAGCCGTCCTGTAACGAACAAGATTCGCGAACAATGATCGGGGTTCCCATCGTCGTCAGACACGCCTGGCCCCTAGCGCACGGATCCGCCGTTAACACGAATGATCTGCCCGGTGAGAAAGGCCGCGCCCGGGCTGACGAGGAAGCATGCGGCCCTGGCGACATCTTCGGGCGTTCCCCAGCGGGCCAGGGGGGTCTCGCGGAGCACGCGGTCGTGCCAGGCTGGCGAGGCCCCCTCGCCCCAGGCCGTCTTGATCCAGCCGGGCGCCAGGGCGTTGACCCGCACGGTCGGAGCAAGGCTCAACGCGAGGCTCCGCGTGAAGGCCATGATGGCCCCCTTCGTCGCCGCGAAGAGCTCGCCCGAGTCGCCCGCCATCCCCGTCTCAGCCTGGTCCCAGCCCATGGTTACAATCGTCCCGGCGCCCTGAGCGACCATCCGCTGGCCGACCGCGCGGCAGAGCCGGATCGTGGCATCGACGTCGGTTGACCAGAGCAGATCGAGTTTTTTCTCAAACGGCAGTTTAGCGGCGGCGCCGGTCAGGGTATCGGCTCCGGCGATGTGCAGCCACGCGTCAAGACCGCCCCATACGCTCAAGGCATCTTCGACGAGCCGATCGCCGGCGGCCCGGTCGGCCAGATCGGCCGTGAGAATGGCCGAGCGTACGCCTTTATTCCGGATCTCGGCCGCGACCGATTCGGCACGATCACTGGGCCTTCGGCCGTGCACGATCACGTCGGCCCCCGCGTCGGCCAGCTCGAGCGCCACGGCGCGGCCGATTCCCGATGTCGAGCCCAGGACAATGGCGCGAGTGCCTTGTAAATCCTGAGGTGATCGGTTGCTGATCATCACGTCGGCCAGATGAAGATTGGTGGTGAGCGAGAATGTCGGCGATCAACCCTCGCGGGGCTGCCGTCCTTCGTCCAGCAGGTCCGAGAGGCGGACGACGAAGCCGGGTAACACATCGCCGCCGTCGAGTGATTGATCGTCGCGAATCAAAACGGAATTCTCGGCCGTGGAAAAGATGCGTGCCGTTCGTTTCTGGGGATCGATCAGCCAGACCAGGGTGACGCCGGCCTCGAAGTATTCGCGCACCTTGCGGTCCATCTCGGCCTTTGTATTGTTGGGGCTGAGCACTTCAACGGCGAGATCGGGCGCCAGGTCGGGGACCGGCTTGCGTGGACGTTTGCGGCCCGGGAGTCTGTCCCAGCTCATGAACGCGACGTCGGGAATTCGAACCAAGCCAGGAGCGATCCGCATCATGCCGTCGATGCCGACGCAGATGCCCAGATCGTTTTGTCGAAGATATGCCTTGACCAGGTACGCGAGTTCGATGGCTATCTGTGATTCCTCGAATCCCACGGTTTTCTCCACCAACGTCCCGTCCACCAGCTCGCACAGATGGTTACCGCTCGCCTCCGCCTCGATCACATCTTTTTCGGTAGCCGTGCCTGCGCGGGCCGGAACCAGATGCGGTCGAGGGGGATACTCCCGAGCCGCCGATGGAGATCAGCGAGCGTTTTGATATCAGGAGCAGCGATGGTCGCCTGAGACATGGGAGCGTTTCCGCGAGCCGCTATCACGTATGGAATCTCAACGCCATTCTGACGCCTTGCGGCTCGGGCAACAAGGTTTTGCGCGGCATTCTGGTGCGCTGCGCGGTTCCAATGTCGATGAGTTGCTAATTATCGCATCGGCCGAGTGAAGATTCGTGGGGAGGTAGGATGTCGGCGATCAACTCTTTCGGCGTCTCTGCCCATGGTCCAGCAGATCCGACAGCCGCACACTGAAGCCCGGCAAAACGTCGCCGCCGTCGAGCATCTGATCGGCGCGAACGAGCGCGGAGATGTCGATCGCCGAAAACACGCGGACCGTCCGTTTCCTGGGATCGATCAGCCAGACCAGGGTGACGCCGGCCTCGAAGTATTCACGGACCTTGCGTGTCATCTCGGCCTTGGTGTTTCCGGGACTGAGTACTTCAACGGCCAAGTCGGGCGCGAGGTCGGCGATCGACTGCTTGGGACTTTCGTGGCCCGGGAGTCTGTCCCACCTGATGAAGGAGACATCCGGAATCCGTACCAGTCCGGGAGCGATACGCATCATTCCGTCAGCGCCGACGCAGATTCCCAGGTCGTGTTGTTCAAGATAGTGACTGATCAAATAACCCAGCCGCATGGCCAGTCGCGACTTCTTCGAAACCCGCGGCTTTCTCCACCAAGGTTCCGTCCACCAGCTCGCACAGCCGGTTACCGCGCAGCTCGGCCTCGATCACATCTTTCTCGGTGGCCGTCCCTGGTGCGGGCCGGAACCAGATGCGATCAAGCGAAATGTCCCCTAGCCGCCGACGGAGATCCGCCAGGGTTTTGATGTCAGGAAGCGTGATCGTCGCCTGGGGCATGTGAGCGTTTCCGCCGTTCGCGTTATCTCGGTGCATGTCAATGCCATTCTGCGGCCTTGGGGCTTGGGTGGCAGGGTTAGGCGGTATGCTCGCAGGCTAAATGGGTGCGGCCGCGAGACCCATTGGCCAGTTGCTGGCCATCTCATGGCATGGCAACGAGCAAGTCCACTCGAAGTTCTTTGCCAATCTCAACGGCCGCCATCTCGGATGGGAGCGATTTGCCGAGATCCCGATAAATTTCGAAGACAGCGGCGAGGGCATCGCGAACATTGTCGAGAGCGTCCTCGATCGAATCTCCCTCGGTGAGCAGTTCAGGCACCGCCGGAGAGGTGACCATGTAGCCGCCCTCGGGTTGTGGCTCGAAGACGAGTGGCAATTTGTAATGCATCGCAACCTCCGTACCCATTGAAGTTTCACGGCTGTTCCCACGGCGAAGCGAGTCACGTACATTCGTCGGGAACGCTCAGCAACCAGAAACACGATCCTCGTCCGATCCTTGACCGAGCTTGCCGATGGCCAAATTGTCACACCGTGCCAAACAGACTTTCGGTTCACTTCAGACAACCTGGTCGATCGTCGGGATCACGTTGATTCTGCTCTTGCTGGTCGAGGGGAGCTTTCGACTCATTCTGGCCGTCAGAGATCACTTTGCCCCTGTCGCTGTTCCCGACCATCGCGTGATCACCGAGGGCTACGGAGGTGCCCTCTGGCCGATCGTGCATTACCGCGAGATCGAGCAGCTTCAAGAACTCTGGCATCCCTACGTCCTTTTCCGCCAGAAGCCGTTTCGAGGCGAGACGATCACCATCGGTCCCGACGGTGCACGCGCGACCTGGCAATCTCCGGATGCCGGAGGAGGAACACCGGCCGCTGGCAAGCCGATCAAAAAAATACTCGCTCTGGGAGGCTCGTCCCTCTGGGGCTTCGGTGCCCGTGACGACCACACCATTCCTTCCTTGCTGGCACGTTTGCTTGATCAAAAAGGTTGGCGAATCGAGCTGAGAAATCGCACCGAGCTCGGCTACGTGAACACACAGGAATTGATCACGCTCACCAGGGAAATTCAAGGTGGCTATCGCCCGGACGTGGTGATCTTTTTCGACGGTGTCAACGACGCCACCTCGGCGATGCTCGACGGCGAAGCCGGCGTCACCACGAATGAATCCAACCGCCGCGACGAATTCAACCTTTTGCAGAGCCCCGGTCGGCTCGCGATCGACCTGGCGTCTTACATCATCAAGAATTCCGGTTCGTATCGGATCGCCCAGATCGTCACGCGGCGGCTCGGTATCACGCCCACCGTCGCACCCAGTGCACGCGCGTTTCCCAAACAGCCCGATCTCGCCGACGAGGTCGTTCGCCGTTACGAGGCCAATATCGCAATGGTCAAGGCGCTCGGACGAGCCTACGGCTTTCAACCCTTGTTCTTCTGGCAGCCGACCATTTTTCAAAAAGAGACGCTCGTGCCCGTGGAACAAGAGGAAGCCCAGAGATACGCCTGGGCCGCGCCGTTTCTGCAGGATGTTTATGATGAAGTGGCTCGGTCCCCACAACTGAGCGCGGAATCGTCCTTTCATGATCTGAGCTCGATTTTCGCCGAGGCCCCAGAGCTCGTTTTTATCGACTATTGCCATACCACCGAAGCGGCGAACGCCGGCATTGCCGAGGCGATGATTGAACCCGTTGTGAGAGCCTTTTCGAATGCCGGCACGACGGTCGATCGGAAAGTCATTCCGGAAGCTCGTGGTTCGCCCTGAATGAAGCGCGGTAGAATGGCCGAATTGAAGAGTCCTCGCAAACGACCGGGAAACAGCATGGACGATGCGCCGGGACAAACGCTCAAAATCGTTGAAGACGCCACGTGCACGTTTTGCGGCTGTCTCTGCGATGATATCGGTCTCACCGTCGAGGGGGGCCGGATCACGGAAGCCCGGAACGCCTGCGCGCTGGGCAAATCCTGGTTTTTCGACGTGCGGCACGACCTGCGCCAGGACCAACGACCCGTTTGCCAGATCGATGGTCGGCCGGCAGCGCCTGGCGACGGAATTGAACGGGCCGCCCGGATCTTGAGCAGCGCGCGGTACCCGCTTGTGCTTGGCCTCGCCGACGCGAATTGCGAGGCGCAACGCGCGGCCGTGTCTCTCGCCGACTGGCTTGGCGCCTGTGTCGATTCGACGGCCAGCGCGACGCATTCCGCAACGATTCTGGCACTGCAAGAAACAGGCAAGGTCACCTGCACGCTCGGCGAGGTTGCCAACCGGGGCGACTTCGTCGTCTTCTGGGGCTGCGACCCGGTCGAGACGCATCCCCGCCATCTCAGTCGATATAGCCTGGAGCCGGCCGGCCTCTTCGTGCCGCGGGGCCGTGCGGACCGCTACTGCGTGGTGATCGACGTGGAGGAAACCGCAACGGCGCGGGTGGCGGATCAGTTCATCGCCATCAAGCCCGGCCGGGCGTTCGAGGCACTCTTGACCTTGCGAGCTCTCGCCAGGGGGGTCGAGCTCGATGCCAACAGGGCCGAAGCGGAAACCGGCGTGCCGCTCACGACCTGGCAAGACCTGATGGCGCGGATGAAACAGGCGCGATACGGCGTGATCTTCCATGACGACAGCCGCGGCCCGGCTGACGGCTTCGACGCGCAGCAAAGCTCTCACGCTTTGATCACCTTGATTCGCGACATGAACGCGTACGCCCGGTTCGTCGGCATGGCGCTCGGAGGACGCGGAAACGGTACCGGCGCCATAAACGTCTCGACGTGGCAAACCGGTTACCCGATGGCAGTGAGCCTGGCGCGACGGCTACCCTCGGTTTGGACCGAGAGACTACCGGGCCGCCGAGATCCTGGCCCGTGGCGAAAGCGACGCGGCCCTGATCGTGTCGGGCGATTCGACCATGTCGCTGCCCGAAGCCGCCCAGGCGCATCTGACGCGCATTCCGACGGTCGCCCTGGTTTCCAGCGCAACGGAAACAGGCCATGCCGCGACCGTTGCGTTTCGCGTGAGCACGTATGGCATTCATACGCCTGGAACCGTGTATCGCACGGACGGCGTGGCGATCGCGCTGCGTGCCGCGATGCCGTCACCATTGCCGAACACGGAAGACATCTTGAAAGCGATCGAGGGCCGCGTCAGGGAACAGAAAACCACCGCGCCGCACGACGAGACCTCGAATTGATGTCACTGACCTTGCGATTGAATGCTCAAACCTCTGGGCCTCTTGAGATCGAGGGCATCGTTCCCGATCGGGTTCGCGGTCTCACACTGGCGGAAATCGAGAAGCTGCCGGTCCAGCATGGCAACCGCAAGCTCGCACTCGCCGAGTTTTTTCGCGTTTCGGGCGATCCGGCCGCGCGCGGATCGACATTGAAGGCGATTGCTCGGGAGTCCATGGCATCGGCGCCGGAATGGCTCAAGGAGAAATACGCGTTCACGGCCACGCGGGCCGCCACGCTGGCAGCGCAATGAATGGCGGGCAGCTTACAGTCGATGGCAACGTCGGCGATTATGCGGGATGCGAGATGCGCGGCGGCCTGCTCGTGATCGCGGGAAATGCCGGACACCTCGCCGGGGCCGCCTATCCCGGCAGCAAGAAAGGGATGACCGATGGCACGATCTTGATAAACGGCACTGTGGGATGCCACGCCGGAGCTTCAATGCGGCGCGGTATCCTGGCGATTCGAGGCGCCTGCGGCGATGGCGCTGGCTTCAACATGATTGCCGGTAGCATCCTCGTCTTCGGTGCCTGCGGCGCGCGGCCAGGGGCCGGCATGAAGCGCGGGACGATCGGGCTCCTCGGCGACCAGCCGACCCGCGTATTGCCAACGTTCCGAGGGGCCGGCACTTTCAGGCCGCTCTTTCTCCGTCTCCTTTTTCGAGAGCTCGGAAAATATAAATTCGAGGTCAACGAGGAGCTGTATACAGCCAGCCTGTCGCTGTACCACGGCGACCTTGTCGCCCTTGGCAAGGGTGAAATCTGGATGAAAGTGGATTAACACCAACCCATGGCCACCGAGTATTTCAAGATCGTCGGGGGGACCATCTACGACCCGGCCAATGCGATTGACGGCCAGGTGCGCGACATCTGGATCGCGGGCGACAAGATCGTCGCCCCTCCGGTCGATCCGGCGCCCGGATCACCCGCGTGATCGACGCGCGCGGCCTCGTCATCATGCCGGGCGGCGTCGATATGCATTGCCACGTGGTGGGGTCGAAAGTCAACATGGCACGACTCATGTGCCCCGAGCAAAAGCGCCGCGGCCAGGTGGTCGAACGTTCGAGACAGACGCGCAGCGGCACGATGGGGAGCGTGCCCAGCACGTTTGCCACCGGTTACAAGTACGCGGGGCTCGGCTATACCACGGCCTTCGACGCGGCGATTCCGCCGCTCACCGCACGGCATGCCCACGATGAGCTTGGCGATACGCCTTGTATCGATAAAGGCTTCTATGTTCTGATGGGCAATAATCACTATTTGATGCGCGCCATCAAGCAGGGCGAGCCCGAGAAGGTGAAAGCCCTGGTGGGCTGGCTACTCACGGCCGCGAAAGCCTACGCGGCCAAGATCGTGAATCCCGGTGGTGTCGAGATGTGGAAGCAAGGGCCAGGCGGCGACGTCGAAACGGTTGACTCGCCGGTCGACCACTTCGGCGTCACGCCGCGGCAAATTATCCGCTCGGTCGCTCAGGCGGCCGATGAACTGAATCTCCCGCACGCCGTTCATATCCACACCAACCACCTCGGCCTACCCGGTAACTGGACGACGACACTGGAAACGATGAAGCTCCTCGAAGGCCATCGCGGCCACCTGACTCATATCCAGTTTCACAGCTATGGTGGCGGGGCCGGCGACGAGGAAACATTTTCGTCGCGGGTCGCGCCCCTGGCTGACCATGTCAATGCGCACGCCAACCTGACGGTCGACGTCGGCCAGGTGATGTTCGGTGAAACCACCAGCATGACGGGCGACGGGCCAGTGGGCTATTACCTCAGCAAGGTGTATAACGCCAAGTGGTACAGCAGTGACATCGAGCAAGAGTCGGGATGCGGCATCGTGCCCATCGAGTACAAGAACACCAGTTTGATTCATGCCTGGCAATGGGCGATCGGCCTGGAATGGTACCTGATGGTCAACGACCCCTGGCGCGTGGTGATGAGCACCGACCATCCTAACGGCGGCTCGTTCCTGGCCTACCCGCAAATCATCCGGCTCCTGATGGACCGCACATATCGTCGGGACGTGCTCAAGACCGCGCCCAGAAAGTGCGCGAACAGAGCGCTTTAGCCGACCTCGATCGAGAGTACTCATTATATGAAATCGCGATCATCACAAGAGCCGGCCCGGCCCGGATTCTGGGTCTCAAGAATAAAGGGCATCTTGGCGTGGGGGCCGACGCCGACATCGCGATTTACACGCCCAATGCCAACGCCGAGACCATGTTCGAGCTGCCGCGATTCGTGATCAAATCGGGGCGAATCATCGTTGAGCAAGGTGAGATCCGCGAGGAGGCGTTCGGAAAAACCCTGCACGTGGCGCCCGATTACGACCGCGATATCGAGCCCGATATCAAGGGTTGGTTCGAATCGGCCTATTCGATTCAGTGGCGGAATTATCCCGTTGATATCGAGTCCCTTGGCGATCATCAGGTCATCAAGTGAGGACACCACGATGACGCGAACCGAGGGAAGCCTGGAGCCGCGCACACGGGACCTCACGATCGTTGACACGTTCGCCGAAGCGTTTCCGATGACCGCGGCAAGGTTGATCGTGACGACCGAAACGGCGGCATGGGCGGCGATCGCCGGCCAGACGATGACGGGATATGCCACGAGTGTGATCGGCTGTGACGCCGAGGCCGGAATCGAGCGCGTGCTATCGGCCGAAGAGACGCCCGATGGCCGACCCGGCGTGAGCGTGCTCATTTTCGCGTTTAACCGTGACGCCCTTGAAAAGGCGATCGTGAATCGCGTCGGCCAGTGCGTGATGACCTGCCCGACCACGGCCTGCTATAACGGCCTACCACTGGGGGAAAAGACGATTGGCGTCGGCGGCAAGCTGCGTTACTTCGGCGATGGCTGGCAGATCTCGAAACGCTGGGGCGGCCGGCGCTACTGGCGCATCCCGGTGATGGACGGCGAGTTTCTTTGCGAGGAAACGTTCGGAACGACAAAAGGGGTGGCCGGCGGCAACATCATCTTGATGGGGATCGACCCGGGCGCCACGCTCGCGGCCGCCGAGTCGGCCGTGATGGCGATGCGCCGCGGTACCGAGATCATCTTGCCCTTCCCGGGGGGTATCGCCCGGTCTGGCTCGAAGGTGGGAAGCAAGTACAAGACGCTTCGCGCGAGCACCAACACCGCCTTTACTCCGACATTGCGTGGCGTTGTCGCCACGGAATTACCGGCCGACGTTCGCTGTAGCTACGAGATCGTGATCGACGGCTTGACCCTCGAAGCGGTCGAGCGTGCCACGGCCGCCGGCTTGCACGCCGCCCGGCAGCATTCTGGAAGCCTTGTTGCCATCACGTCGGGTAACTACGGCGGAAAGCTCGGGCCCTTTCATATCCGGCTTCATGACGTCTTGCAGCGGTATCCCGAGACAGAATGATGGCAACAGAAGGCGACCGGCGATGTGGATTTCGACGAACGAGCCGACACAGTGAAAGCACCTCGCTTTCAAATTGCATGGATCATGATTGTGATCGCCCTGATCGCAATCGACTTCGCGGCGATACGCACCCTGGTTGGTTTTTCGACGGGGGAGTTATTGATTCTGGGTGCTCTGCCCATGGCGAACATCCTTGCCGTCTGCGCGTTGATCAGCCAGCGTCGTCGAAGCCGCCCGTTCCTTCTCGGTTTTGTCACATTTGGTGCGGTCGCGTTGGCCCTTTATATCGCCTTGACCAGCCTGTTCGGCGATGGATCCAATAATTCGTATATGACATTGGTGAATTACTATCTCAGCCCTCTTGTCGTACCATTGGAACAGTACCGCGGACAGGTCAGTGGTTTCGTCTTCATTCCGATTCTGGTTGTTGTCTACGTCATCATGCTGATCTTGCCCCAACTGGCGTTTGCCTTGCTGGGCGGATCGTTGTCGAGGCGATTCAAAATCACCATCACCCGGCGCTGAGGGACTGCTTGAAGTTGACTTTCATGACTGATAATCAAATTCCATGACGGCACACTCCGACGACGCTTCAGCCGTGTGCATGGCGATCGAAGCGAATGCCATCAGCCGCCGTGATCCGCGGGCGGCGGACGGCTGGCTGCTTCGAGATGTCAGTGTCTCTGTGAATCCGGGCGACCGACTGGGGATCGTCGGACCATCAGGTGCCGGCAAGACCGTGCTCCTGCGGCAATCGCCATGCTCGACCCGCTTGATGCGGGTGTTGTGACCTGGAATGGAAAGCCAGTACGGGGCGAAGCCGTACCGGCTTATCGCAGCCGGGTGATCTACGTGCACCAGAAGCCTGTGCTCCATGACGGCAGCGTCGACGACAACCTTCGCTATCCGTTCACACTCAAAGCGCACGCCGCACGCGCGTTCGATCGCGAGTTCGCCCTGGACATATTGCGCGTTCTGAAGCGCGATGAGGCTTTTCTGGAAAAGTCGGCTCGCGATCTCTCAGGGGGCGAGGCTCAGATCGTGGCGTTTCTCCGCGCAGTGCAACTGGATCCGATTGTTCTGCTGCTCGATGAGTGCACGGCATCGCTCGATCCACCGACCGCGCAGGCCCTGGAGGCCGCGATCGACAAGTGGCTAAGTGACCGCCCGGGCGAACGTGCGATCGTGTGGGTTAGCCACGATCGCGACCAGACCCTGCGAATGACGACGCGCTGCGTCTCTCTTGAAGCAGGTCAGGTCGTGCCAGACCGGAGTCATGAATGAGCCAGTTCTATATCGAACTCTCGTACTTCCAGGTCGGTCTGGCCGCGCTCTTGATTGTCATCAACGGCGCGATCTCGGTGCTCTTGCAGCTCGGGCTCGAGCGGCGGCTGTTTGTCGCGGCAATTTGCACGATCGTACAGCTTCTTCTGGTTGGCCTCGTGCTCGAGTGGGTCTTCCGCATGAACCGCTGGTACATCGTGCTCGCCATGATGTCGATCATGACGCTCACCGCCGGGGTCGCGGCCATCCAGCGCACGGCGATCCGGTTCCCCGGCATCTGGCTTCGAAGTATCACCGCGACCTGGATCAGCTCGTGGCTGGTGACGGCACTGGCGCTTGGCGTGATCGTACGGGTGCGCCCTGGTACACCCCGCAATATGCGATTCCCCTGCTGGGGATGATCCTGGGCAACACCTTGACGGGCGTGTCGCTGGGCCTTGATCGGCTCGGCAGCGAGCTCATTGGCAGTGGCAAGCGCGAGCAGGTCGAAGCCTTGCTGGCCTTGGGCGCAACGCGCTGGGAAGCAGCCCGCAGGCCCATTCAACAGGCGGTCAAGACCGGATTGATCCCGACGATCAACGCCATGATGGTCGTCGGCATCGTCAGCCTCCCCGGCATGATGACCGGGCAGCTCCTCGCCGGCACGCCGCCTGTCGAAGCCGTCAAGTATCAGATCGTCATCATGTTCTTGATTGCATCGGGAACGGCGCTCGGCACTGTCTTGTCGGTGCTCCTCAGTTTCCGGCGTCTCTTCAATGACGATCATCAGTTTGAGGGCGCACTCCTCGCATCGTCGAAAAAGACCGCCGCGGCGGGCTGGTTCTGGCAGCGCGTGCGGCGGCGCCGATGACATATCGCGGCGCACGGCCAGACGATAGAATGGCTTGACACCTGCTGGATCGCGATCAAAGCGGGGATCGTGATCGCGCCCGCCGCTCATCGACCTGGGACGTTCCGATGACGATGTCTTTGAACCGTCGCGCCCTGTGGATTGTCGAGGCCATGCTTGCGCATGCCGAGGAGCGCCGGATCAGCGTGCACTCGGTCGAAGGCGGCGGCCGCTATATTGATTGTGGCATCGAATCACGTGGCGGGCTGATCGCGGGGCTCGATCTGGCACGCGTTTGTCTGGCCGATCTGGCCCAGGTCTCGATCGCGCCGGGGAGCGTCGGCGGCCATGCTGTTCCGCTCGTCCAGGTGATCAGCGACCATCCGGCGCGTGCGTGTCTGGCGAGCCAGTATGCCGGCTGGGCGCTCAAGGAGAGTAAGTTTTTTGCGATGGGCTCGGGCCCGATGCGCGCGGCCGCTGGCACCGAGGCGATTTATGACGTCATTGGCTATCGCGAGTCGGCCGAGGCTGTCGTCGGCGTGCTCGAAACCCGCAAGCCCCCCACGCCGGCGGTCGTCGCCAAGGTCGCGGCCGCATGCCGGGTCGATTCCAGTGCCGTCAGCCTCCTGATCGCGCCCACGGCCAGCCTCGCGGGCGGCGTGCAGATTGTCGCACGGTCAGTCGAAACGGCCTTGCACAAGCTGGCCGAGCTCAAGTTTGACATGGCGCGTATCATCTCGGCTCATGGCACAGCCCCGTTGCCGCCCGTCGCCGCGAACGACCTCGACGCGATCGGCCGCACCAATGACGCCATACTGTATGGCGCACGTGTGATCCTCGCGGTGACCGGCGACGACAAGAGCCTCGCCGAAATTGGGCCGGGAGTGCCTTCGTCATCATCGCGCGACTACGGTGAGCCGTTCGCGGCGATTTTCGCCCGATACAACAACGACTTCTACGCGGTCGATCCGCATCTCTTCAGTCCGGCCGAAGTGATCTTTCACAATGTCGAAACGGGAAAGATGCATGCGTTTGGAACCGTCAACGACCCGGTGCTGGCACGTTCATTTGGAGTCGCGTGAGCTGGTTGGCTCGGCGAACATGGCGCGTCGGACATTTCCTCGATGACATCGCTCGTAGCCCTGGTGTCCGGCTTCGGGTGGCACGTGCAAGATCTGTTGCGCGCCGCCGAGCGGCTCGACGTCACCTTGCACCCGGTCCGCTTTCCACACGTCTCGGCATTGATCGCGGGTGAAGGGGGGCGATCGATCATCAAAGCGGGTGATCGTGACCTGACGATGGCCGATGGCGTTCTGGTGCGAATGATGCCGCCGGGGAGTCTCGAGCAGGTCGTCTTCCGGATGGATGCCCTCCAGCGTGTGGCGGCCGCCGGAGTTCCAGTTCTGAACCCGCCACGGGCCGTGGAGACCGCCGTCGACAAGTTCCTCACGATCGCCAAGCTCGAAGCGGCCGGGCTGGCCGTGCCGGCGACCTGGACGGGCGAGCGAACCGACGATGCCCTCGCGGCCTTCCACGTACTTGGTGGCGACGTCGTCGTCAAGCCGCTGTTCGGCTCGGAAGGGCGCGGGCTCGTTCGCGTGAGCGACCCCGAGCTGGCCTGGCGGACGTTCCATGCTCTCGAACGCGTCGGATCGGTCCTTTATCTTCAGCGGTTTGTCCGCCATCCCGGATACGATTACCGCGTGTTCGTGCTCCGCGACCGGGTGATCGGCGTGATGCGCCGGCACGCCAGGCCGGGCGACTGGCGTACGAACGTATCACTCGGTGGCCACGCCGAGCCGTGCCGCCTTGAAAATGACGTCGAGAGCATGGCACGCGCCGCCGCCCGCGCCATCGGCACGGAGATGGCGGGCGTTGACCTGATTCCCGATCTCGACCGCGGCCAGCTTGTCGCGCTCGAGGTGAATGCCGTTCCTGGATGGCGCGCACTCACGCGCGTCACCCAGATCGATTACGCCGCCGCCGTTCTCGAAGCCCTCAAGGAATGGCCGCGATGATTGACAATCGATCACAAGCCTTTGGACGTGACGCCTCTTCGACCTTGGGCTCGCTCTCGACGATGACCGCCGGCCAGTGCGGCCAGCTTGCTTGCCTGCTGGAGGTTACCGCACGCAAGCCGGGAAACGTCCATCGCGACGCGGATTTGCCAGGATTACACTTCATCGATTTCTTGCTCAGTGCCATGGCGATCGCCGAGCCATTAAATCAGGCGGCTTCGGCCGGCATCGGACGCACTGTCTTTGGTGCGATCGGGGCAACCCGGAACCTGGTCGCCACCAACACGAACCTGGGGATCGTTTTGCTGCTGGCGCCGCTGGCCGCCGTTCCCATTGGACAAGACATTCACGCAGGGGTCGAAAAGGTCCTGGCCGCGACAACCGTCGACGATGCCCGCGAGGTCTATCGCGCGATCCGGCTGGCGCAACCGGGCGGCCTCGGCGAGGTTGCCGACCAGGATATCGCGATCGAACCCACGGCCACGCTCAGGGACGTCATGAAGATCGCGGCGCACCGCGATCTGGTCGCGCGGCAATATGCCAGCGGTTTTCAGGAAGTGTTTACAGTGGCTTTGCCCGCACTGCGCTCAGCGATCGATGCGGGCCAGACGCTGGAAAAGGCGATCATTGTCACGTACTTGAATCTCCTGTCTCGCTATCCGGACTCACTCATTGCGCAAATATGGCCATTCCCAGGCGAATGAGGTGAGCCGCCGGGCCAGTGGATTGCTCCATTCGGGTTGGCCCGATCATGCGAGCGCCTGGCAACAGCTTGCCGAGTTTGATTCATGGCTGCGCCAGCCCGAAAGACGATACAACCCCGGGACAACGGCCGACCTCGTCACCGCCGCCTTGTTCATTGCACTGCGAGATGGAACAATCAGGAATATCACGAGCTCGGACTTCGCGCGTTGAGCTTGATTCGTCCGATGGACGTGGCAGGTTCGCGTCGGCGGAGTTGAGCTGTTGCCGTCTGCCTCGGACGGCGCGAAAAGTGAAGGACGGCGCGAAGTCGGCTAGCTATCTGGAGAACGATCCATGGTCTCTCTCGCCGTGGTCTGCTCCGCATTAATGATGTTCGCGACTCAAGGCGCACCCGAGCGTGACGCCGAAGCCGCCTACCGCGCCAAGCGACGGCCGCCGGCCGGGACGCCAATGCGCACGTGAGACTTGCCTGCTGGTGTGAAGCGCACGGGCTTATTGCCGAGCGGCACAAGCATCTGGCGATCGCACTCGAGATCAAGCCTGAACACGCTGCCGCGCATGGTTTGCTCGGCCAGATCGCCGACAAGGGCGACTGGCGGATGCCGGCCGTCGTCATTGACGAGCATCGTGGCGACGCTGAGGGTTTGCGCAAGCTGGAGCTCTATCGGGCGCGCCGCGACAAGATTCCTGATACGGCCCAGGCGCACTGGCAACTGGCCCAGTGGTGCGAGGAGAATGAACTTCGAGGCGAGGCGGTCGCACACCTGACGGCCGTCGTCCGGCTCAATCCGGTGCACGAAGAGGCGCGCAAGAAGCTGGGATATCGCAAACAGAAAGGGCGCTGGACCGCGTCCGATCAGAGTACGGCCGAGCAGCGTACCGAGACCGACGCGCAGCGCAAGGCCGAAGCGAAATGGGTGCCGCTGCTGCAGAAATGGGACGGCCGGATGGATCGCAAAGGGAGGCGAGCAGAAGCCGAGACAGCAATGGCCGCCGTGCGAGACCCACGGGCCGTCTCGTCGATCTGGAAAGTCTTTATCCGTGGCGGACCCTCGGATCAGGCCCGTGCCGTGAGGCTTCTCGGTCAGATTGACGCCCCGGCCGCGTCGCGAGCACTCGCGTCTCTGGCCGCTTTCGGGATTTCCGACGAGGTGCGACTGTCGGCGGCCGAGCGGTTGATCCACCGCGACCCACGTGAATTCGCGCCGTTCTTGATCGGCCTTATGAGAGATCCGATCAAGTACGAGGTTAAATACGTGGGCGAGCCCGGCAGCCCGGGTGAGCTGTACGTCCACGGTAAGCGCATGAACCAACGATTCTTTTACGCAGCGCCGCCGCCCCTCACGACGTTCAGGCCGACTGATATCGTCGGCTATGACGATTACGGCATGCCCATCGCCAACCGAATTGTTGGGTACACCTACCAATCGCCGGCCGCGGCCATTGATCCGCAGATGTCAGGCTCACCCGACCTGAGCGGTGCCCCGCAATTTCTGGCCAAGACGGGATTAGGTCCGGTCGCCGGGACACGTCTCGGCGAGCGCATCGTCCAGAATCAACAACAGGCGGCGGCGATCGGCAGCTCCATGGGGACGCTGAACACGGTGCTCATGCCACTCCGCGCCAACGTGCCCGTAGGCCAGTTAACCGTTATAGCCGCGCGTCAGGCCGAATTCTCCCGGACGCGCCTGCGGGAAGACGTCGCCGCCCTCGACCGCTACAACAAAGACGTCAATCAGGTGAACGACCGGGCGACAGCGGCCCTGGAAATCGCGCTCCTCGAAAACCACGGGCCGCAATCGCAGGCGTGGACCAAATGGTGGAGCGACCTGGTCGATTCCGCGACTTCGGCCACTCCGGCCCCGGCCCGTCATGATGCGAACAAAGCCGACGCGCAGCCAAAGACCGCGGAAAAACGCGCCATCCTTCCCGGCTTTGGTGCGCACACGCCCGTCTGGACGAATGACGGGATCAAGCCCATCGAGGTCATTCGAGCCGGCGACCTCGTTCTCGCGCAAGACACCACAAGCGGCGCCTTGAGCTTTGCACCCGTGCTCATGATTCACCGCACCGAGCTCCAGCGCGCCAAGACGGTCACGATCGGCGACATACCGATGTGCGCCACCGACGTCGAACGGTTCTGGGTCGCCGCAAAGGGATGGAAGATGGTCGTCGATCTCAAGGCCGGCGATGCCATTCGCGCTCTGGGCGACGTCGTGCGCGTCGCTTCGATCGAAGATGCCGGAGCCCAACCGATCTATCATGTTCAAGTCGCGCCGGGGCTGGCAATGCTTGTAGGCACAAAGGGCGTACTGGCTCACGACGAGCGCGTGGCGCTTCCCGTTTCGTCGGCATTCGATGCCGCGGAAAACGGCGCGGCGAACGGTCTGCCTCGCTAGCCGTAAGACGATCGCCCATTTCAGGCGCCCGGCCCAAACGCACCGTTCATCATGTTCAGGAGATCACCGTGATCAACATGCTGGTCGTCTGTGTGGCCATTCTGACGGCAGGACAGAAGCCCCCGCCTCCAGAACAGCTCGCCAATCCCGGGAGCCATGACCGGGAGCCCGCGAAGTCAGCCGCAAGCGCTGAATACCTGGCACTCCGCGCCAAGACAGCCGATACGGCCGACGCCCACTGGAAGCTGGGTCTCTGGTGCGAAAAGAACGGGCTGAAAGCCGAAGCCCTGATCGAGTTTGAAGCCGTCACGCACTTCGATCCGCGGCGCGAAGCCGCCTGGAAAAAGCTGGGGTTCGTCAAGCAGCAGGGCCGCTGGCTAACCACCGCTCGGATCGCGGCGGAGAAGGCCGAGGCCGACGCCCAGCGCAAAGCCGATGCCAAGTGGGGTCCTTTGCTGCAAAAGTGGCGGTCAGCGCTCAACCAGAAAACCAGGCGAGCAGACGCCGAACAGGCCCTGGCGGCTGTGAACGATCCCCGTGCCACGCCTTCCATCTGGAAGGTGTTTGCCACAGGCTCGCCAGCCGAGCAGGAAGTCGCCATCGACATGCTCGGCCGTATCGACGGCGAAAGGTCTTCGCGCGCGCTTGCCGGCCTCGCGATCTTCGGCAAGACCGACCTGGTGCGCAAAGCGGCCGTCGAAACCCTGACACGGCGCAAGTATGATGATGTTTTTATAATATGGGTCGGCTTGCTTCAGCCGCCGATCAAGTACGAGGTGCGCCAGGTCGCCGGACCTGGCTTGCCGGGTGTCCTCCTGGTCGAAGGGCAACGGTTCAATGTCAGAAGGTTCTACGCGCCACCCAGCGATCACCAGCTAGCAGGAATGATGATGGCGGGACCGTCCCCGAGCAGCTTCGAGCTTCCCTTGCAAACGGACTCGAAGCCGTCACCGGGGGACTGGCCGCCCCTCGGGTCTCGCGCCGTTGGTGCGTACGGAGATACCACCTTGTGGGTCTATGACTATACGTGGGCACCGCCCCCGCCCCCGCCGCGGACCGGGGTGACCAAGAACTATCAGAAATACGAGAAGTTAGTACTCCAGGGCCAGATCGACAGTGAGTTCCAGCTTGAAGAGTCAGCCAAGATGGCCGAGGGGGCCCAGGCGCAACTGCAGCAAGACGTCAATATGCTGGAATCCACAAACGCCATGATTCGAGAGCGGAACGCTCGAGTCAGCGAAGCGTTGCGTCGTGTCGCCGGTCAAGACCTGGGCGAAGACCGCGAGGAATGGCTCAAGTGGTGGATGAAGCGCAAGGGGATGACCTACATTCCGCCCGAGAAGCCCAGACGCAAACGCTCGACGTTCAGGTTCCGCTCCCCTACGTTCCCCAGAGCGGCCCCGCAGTCATCACCGACGCCGGCAGCGGCCTCAAGCCGAAGTATTGCATGCTCTGGAGGCACGATAAGGGCATGACTCCCATGCATGATAAATGCTTCGCAGCGAAAACGCCTGTCCTGACACCTGAGGGTCGGCGCGGAATTGAGACGCTTCACCCCGGCGATCTCGTCCTGACCGCGAACGGCCCAGTCAGCGGCCAGGCCACGGCGCGTATTCTCTCAATCCACCAGTCGCAGGCCGCTCGCACCCTGCGCCTGACCATCAACAGCGAAACGATCGTGACAACCGAGAGTCATCCCTTTCACACACCGCACTCGGGTGGCTGGATCAGAGCCGGCGACCTCGAGCCAGGCGATCATGTCGCCACGGCCGCGGGCCTCGCGCGAGTCGACGCACGCGTGGTCGCCGACGGTGCTCCCGTCTGGAATCTGGAACTCGATGGCGGGTCGTCGTGCTTCCTGGTCGGGCAGATCGGAGCCATTGTTCACGACGGGAGCCCGATCGCCGAGAATGCGCAAGGTTCCTCGCGGTAAGAGTCTCGCCCCCGAATGTCATGCTCGTTCAAGTGCTTCGAGCGCCCGAGCGTCGATTCGTCCGTCGTGGATCGCCGAGCCAACCAGGACCGACTTTAGACCCGCATCGCGGAGCTCGACAATCTCGTCGAGGCGCGAAATTCCGCCCCCAGCGGTGATCGCCAGGGCCGGATGCCGGGCGCGAATCTGCTGAATCAGCGCCAGCGTACCGAGACCCCGGCTCGTTCCCACATGGGCAAGGTCGAGGACGAGCAAGCGGCGCACGCCACAATCGACGGCCGCGTCCACAAGCGCAAGTGGATCGGCGGCCATCCAGGGGGCCTGTGAATCCGTTTTGGGGCGGCCATCGATGAGATCCAGGCTGAAAACAACCCGGGCGGGGCCGGCCATTGTCACGATGGCACGAAGGGCGTCAGGGCCGCTCAGGGTTTCCAGACCGGCCACAATCGTCGACCTGTCGCCTTCGAGCGCACCTAGCGCGGCGAGCGAGTGACCGTCGCGAACTCCTGCATCAATCCAAAGGTTAACGTTCGAGTCGATGATTTCACGATAGAGCGCGACGCTCGAAGTGGCGCCGCCGATTGCGTCGAGGTCGGCCAGGTAGAGCGTTCGCACGTTCAGCGATTCGCGGAGTGCGCGGGCCAGGGAAACGATGTCGGAACCTGGATGCAGTGTGCTCTCTAGCGGCCGATAATGGGCGCGACGTCCCGCGATGGCATGGACGGCCCGGCCGTTCAAGAGATCGATGACCGGGATGACCTCGAAATGTGGATCTTGCATGACCGGGGAAACTCGCCGAACAATTCTGATTCACGAATGGGTCACGGGCGGCGGGCTGGCCGGCTCGGAATTGCCGGCGTCGTGGGCCGTGGAAGGACGCGCCATGCGCCGGGCGATCGCCGCGGATTTCGCGGGTTTGCCGGGCGCATCGTCGTTGTCGCCGCGCATCCTCGTGACGCTCGATGCCCGCTTGCCCGATGACCCGGGGCCCTGGACGATCGTGCGGATCGGCCCAGGCGACGAGCCGGGCCGGTTGTCCGACCTCGCACGCCAGGCCGATTTTACCGTGCTGATCGCGCCCGAGACGAGTGGTACGCTCGCAAGCCTGACGCGGGAATTCGAGAACGCCGGTGCGCGGTTGCTCGGCTCGTCGGCCGACGCCGTGGACCTCACGGCCGATAAGCTTCGCCTTGGCGAATGGCTCCGTGCCCGGTCGATTGCCACGCCGGAAACGCGCAGAATTATCCTACGCGATCGGCTGCCGGCCGACACGGTTTATCCAGCGGTGCTCAAGCCGCCGGATGGCGCGGGGTCGGTCGACACATTTTACGTGGAAAATGCACAGAGTCTGCCGGCGCGTGCTGCTGGTCTGGCCGTCGCCTTGTTGCAGCCGTATATCGCCGGCACGCCCATGAGTGCCAGCTTTTTTGTGGGGCTCGGCGGCCAAAAATGGCTCATCGGGGTCGGCGTACAGCAAATAAGGGTGCAAAACGGCGAATTTCGATATCATGGCGGCACGCTACCTGCACGCTGTTGGCGTCGATCCGTGCCGCAGATCGAAGCTGCGATCGATGCGATCGAGGGCTTGCGCGGATTTGTCGGGGTCGATTTCATCTGGAACGAAGCGACGGGTCGTGCCACGATCCTGGAGATCAATCCGCGGCCGACGACTTCCTTTGTCGGATTGAGCCGGCTCACCCCACGCGGGCTCCTGGCACAATGCTGGATCGAGGCCGTGTGTGAGGCAAGTCCCCAAAATCTCGGGAGCCTGAAGGGCCTGGCGTCCCGGGTTCATGAAAGTGGCCACTCGGTTTGGTTCCGGGCCGACGGCGGGCTCAGCCGATACGACGAGAAGACCAGCCTGGAGGATGATCGCGATGACTGGAAACCGGAACGGAGCCGTTCTTGATTCAGAGCGGTGGATTGGCCTTGATATCGGCGGGGCCAATATCAAGGTCGCTCACAGAGACGGGCCGGCGCTCAATGTCCCGTTCGAGGTCTGGAAGCGGCCCGACGAGCTGGATCATGCCATTGCGATCGCCGCGGCCGCGATGCCGCCGAGCACACGGGCCGCCGTGACGATGACGGCCGAGCTATGCGACTGCTACCCGACGAAGACCGTCGGAGTGCACGCGGTGCTCGACGCGATTGTCGCCGGTCTGCCCGACAAGGCGATCGTCGTATGGGGTGTCGACGGCGAGTTTCATTCCGTCGCCGAGGTGCGACGGCAGCCTCTTCTGGCCGCGGCCGCCAACTGGCTGGCACTGGCCAATCTGGCCGCACGCTTGATCCCGCAAACCCAGGGGCTCTTGATCGACACGGGCTCAACCACGACCGACATCATCCCGCTCGACCGGGGGCGTGTCGCGGCGCGTGGGCGGTCTGACACGGAGCGTCTTCAAACAGGCGAGCTGATCTACGCGGGCGTGCGCCGCACACCGGTGCTGCGCCCTGGCCACCGAGCTGCCGCTCCGCAATACGCCCACCGGGCTGGCCGCCGAGATCTTCGCATCGACGCTGGATGTCTATCTCACGCTTGGCGACATCGAACCCGCACCTGACGATTTTTCGACGGCCGACGGCCGTCCCGCGACGATCGCCGCCGCACGCGACCGGCTCGCGCAAATGGTGGGTGCCGACCGCGACTGTTTCTCGCCCGACGACGCACGCGCGTTGCCCAGGCCGCCGACGATTGCCTGATGGACCGCTTGACCCTGGCTGCCGAGCGAGCCGCCGGGCCGACGATCGGCCGCCCGGCCGCCGCGGTCGTCGCCGGGTCGGGTGAATTCCTGGCGAGGCGCCTGGCGAGCGCCTGCTTGATCCCGATGCGCCTGTCATCAGTCTGCGAGATGCCTGGGGACCGATCGCCTCGTCGGCCGGCTGTGCCTATGCCTTGATGAAGATCGCCACCGAGCAGTTTCGAGACGAGACAAACGGTGTGCGCGATGTCCACACTCGAGCGATCCTCGAGGGAACGCCCACGTGACCAAGCAGCCGACGATCACGGTCGTGAAGGTCGGTGGCAGCCTGTTCGATTGGTCGGAATTTCCCCGGCGGCTGAGCGAATTTCTCGATACCCGCCGCGCCCTCGATCAATCTCAACGATTCGTGTTGATCGCCGGCGGCGGCGCGGCCGTCGACACGATCCGGACACTCGATGAGATTCACCGCCTGGGCGATCTGGCCGCGCATCGATTGGCGTTGCACACGATGGACCTGACCGCCGTCATCCTGGCCGCACTCGTACCCGACACGGTTGTTGTTGATGATTTTGCGGCCATGAATGCGGTGTGGGCGAGTGATTCTGTCCCGATTCTCACGCCGCGAGCACGGCTAGAAGAAGAGGAGGACGGCAGCCCTGAATCTGAAGGCGAGCTGGGATGTCACCTCGGACTCGATCGCCGCGTGGGTGGCCGTGCGTCTCGGGGCGGATCGTCTTGTGCTATTAAAGAGTGCGTCTTTACCGGCTGGCGCGAATCAATTCGACGAGGCGGTGCGGCTGGGTTTGGTTGATCCCTGGCTGCCGCTCGTCGCGCGTGCCCTGGCGCGGGTAGAATACGTCAATCTGCGCGAGCGTGCGTGTGCCCCTCAGCTTTTGTCGTGATGAGAGACGTTCATGTCGCAAATTCGTCTGGTCGCAATTGATAAACCGGGCGTGAATCCCTTGCTGATTTCCGACCGCCTGCGGTCGCAGCTTGTCTATTTCATGACGGCCACGGCCACCCAGGGCATCCCCACCCTGGGCGAGAATGAATTCTGGTTCGCACGCGGGGAAGTCGACAAATGGGTTGACGAAGGCGTCTTTTACCTGGTTTCACCGCTCGATTCGGCCAACATGACGGAAGTCGAGCTGACCGAGGAACAGGAGACGATGCTCGCCTGGCTCAAGCGCAACGAGGTCGAGCACGTTCGGGCGGTGGAGTGAGCCGGTCAATGCCGGCTGGGACGATGAGGCGATGGCCTGCCGATCCCCGAGCCCTCCAGCCGCGTAGAGTACGTCGAGGTCGACGCCTGAACGGAATTAATTTTTTGAACATGAGGGAACGAAGGGAACGAAGAATACAAGTACACGGGAATCGAAATACGCATACGCCAGGGCCGGCGGGGGAGTTTATGCCGCGCCAAGAATAATGAATTGATTTCGATTTCTGCCCGTTGGTTGCCCGTAATGGCGACTCGCGCCTTGGATTTAGATCCTACGGTAAGTTCGGCTCGACTAGCCTCGGTTCCTCAATTCAAACTCGCGTGAAGCTGGCGAACAATCCTCGTTTCCTTGTATGCTACGTTGGCATTGCCAGAGTGTTACCTTCGTCTTGATTTCCCCTTCGTATCCTTCTGTTCAAAATCTTCTGTCTTCAGACTTTCACTCAATGTGTGACGACGTTGAACGAACTCGAAATCTCGGGTCTTCCTGGTTCTGAATTGCATGCCCTCCGTGGTTTGCTCGACTAGGCTATTTCTGGATGTCGTATCCGCGGGAGTAGAAGCGTTGACGTTCGCTCGCATCACTCACGGCCCTGCGGTTGTGGGCGGCAAACCGTGCATCCGCGGCCTGCGCATCACCGTGGGAACAATCCTGGGATTGCTCGCCACCGGTGAGACGCGTGAACGAATCTTACAGGCGTATCCCGCTCTTGAACCGCCCGACATCGACGAGGGGCTGGCCTACGCCACCTGGCGACTTCAGGAATGCGAAGAAGCCCTTTAGGTTGCATGAGCCTCTCCATTTGACACGGAGCTGTCAGCCGGCGCACTCGTCGTGATCGAGCCAGCGGCAAGCCGCATTCGCATCCTACCGCTTGAGGCGTATTCGTCAGGCGACTCCTGCGTGTCCCTTGAATCATCGCCCCGAAAGTGCGACGATCAATTGCTCCAGGCGGGCCTCGGTGAGGCAACGCCCTCGGGATCACTCGGCAAGCGGGAGGTCCATGCCGCGCAAAGTACGCGAACTGATTCGAGACCTTGAGCAAGCGGGGTTCATCGACCGGGGCGGCAAGGGGAGCCACCGCAATTTCGAGCACACCGGCGGGGGGCCGCGTCACCATCTCCGGTCAGCCGGGCGACGACGCCAAGCCCTATCAGGAGCGGGAGGTCCGGCGGGCGATCGAGGAGGCCACATCGTGACGGACGCCGCGCGGTACATCAAGCTGGTGGAGTGGTCGGAGCAGGATGGGGTCTTTGTCGGCCAGTGCCCAGGCATCATCGGTCCTTGTTGTCATGGACCCGACGAGATCGAAGTCTACCGGGAATTGTGCCAGATCGTCGAGGAGTGGATCGAGATCGCCCGCCAAGGCGGCCGGCCGTTGCCCCTGCCTACGGCCGGCACCGGCATCGCCCGGAAGATCACCTTCCATGATCCCGCTGAAGCCAAGCCTTTCGACTGATTTTTCTCGAACTGCCCGCGGGGCGCGGAAAGGGCGCGACGACAGGCGACGCGGCACACGGCCTGCGAACGCAATGCGTGCACATTCCGAATCCCAACGCGAGTACGCGATGCCTGTCCGCAAGTTCCTCGAATAGAGGAGGTGAGCACCTTCAATGTGTTCAATGAACCCGACGCTGCGTTCGCCACGGCCAAACCCACGCGGTCATTTAACCAAGCCTTGTTCAATCAATATATCTGCATGTTCAAGAGGCATTTTTGTCGACTTCAACGAGTCATCTCGGATCTTCTTGAGCACAATCGGATCAAGAGGGGAATCAGGTATCAAAGCCTTTCCGTCTCTTGCCGCAATCAGCTTTTTCAAGGTCGTGACTTGAGAATCTTGGTAATTGACGCATGTGTCATGCCGAATCCAAGGATGATCTCCGCGCCTCAATATGCATGAGTGATCCTTGCCTGGGGTCAACGACGTCAAGTTCACGATGAGCACGTTATCCGGATCGATTAAAGGATCGGAAACGATGATCCAGAGATGAATATCGACCGCGGCCAAGAGGAAGGTTGTTCCGGCATCCATTTCGACTACTTTCCCAAGATCCGGTCAAAAGCCTCCAGGCTTCGAGCCTCGTTGGCCAGATCTTCGATCTCGGCACCCCGCCCCACCGCTTCCAAAATGTTCGCCAAGGAGATCGGTTTAGAGGACGTGCCCGGGTCATTTTGCTTCCACTCGGGCAGTTCGTGAGTGAATTGAACCAATGCCCATTCATCCTGGTCTTCGTGTTTCTTGGCAGTCTCCTGCAACGTGTTGATTTCATACTTCGACAACTTACCCACGTCTGGCTCGCATTGCTCAACCAGATCGTATCGCTCCTTGCGGAAGAACGAATCCCATAGGGGCATTTCTCGATGCTGGCCACGGATCAGGTCGTAAACCTCTTCGAGAACAGGCCCACGCTCCATTGCGGTCACCGGGCCGCCGGTGATTGGTCGCCCCGTGGCACGGAGACTCTCACGGTCGGCGATGTAGAGCAATTTCAGGAGACGCATGTAATTCATGCGTTTCACGCCGTCGGCACGGAGCAAAACACCGATCGCCTGAATCGTCTTCAAAACCTTCAGTGGAAAATTCACGCGCATTCCCTCTCTGATCGCCCCGAATACCAAGCGGCCTGATCACCCCTGAGACCTGTGAACAAAAGGGCAGTTTGACTACGGATCATTCTACCCCCCCGGAAAATAATAGCAAACCACTTTGGGGCGACGGCCGGCGCCCCAGCCGATGTCTTCCGGTCGCTGCTGGCATCGAACAAGCGCCCGAGACCAGCGCCTCCACCTCGATCAAGCAGCGAGCCAAGCACGTCGAGGACCAGGGCCGCATCGGCGACCTGGCCGCTGCGTAAGAAGGAAGCGTTGCGGGCTCGGTCGCGGCCAAGAGCCTGGAAGATCGTTGTGGCTCTGTCCGATCGAGGATCGCCGCGGGTTGGACTCGCCGCGTGAAGGGATGCTCGCGGGCTTCTCGCTGGGCAGCTATTTTCTCCTGGTCGATTACACGGGCCGGCTCTTTCGCGACGGCAAGGCAGCGATCTCGGCCGAGTTGGCAAACGTGTTCGATCGGCTGGGATTCTCGGCGGAGAAGTGGACCACCCGGCTGGAGGTGCTTCGCAACGGCCGGCTGCTGGGCCGCTTCTTTGCCGGCAGCCGGGCGCAACTTCAGGAGCTTGCCAGGAAGTTGCGGGTACGGCATCTGGTGAACGTCGCGGGCTGCCCAGCTTGATGCGATTCTGGTTGCGACTCGACATCGTCTCGAATCAGGAAGTCATCACGCGCCTTTGTCCGAAGACCGATCGTCCTGCCAGATCGGCGATCGCGATTCGGGAGTGATCCGCCTCCGCTCGACCGAATCCCACCCACGCGGCAATCAGTCGTCGCTCTATCGTCTACGACGCTCGCGTATTCCCTTCGATTCTCACGCTTCCTCAGCGTCATCCATCCCTCACTTCGACGGACACATCCTGTCTTGTGGCAGTCTCTACTGTTTTTCCACAGAACCTATCTTGACGCGGCCTCCTCTTGCAGGGCATGTCCGCGCGTGCCCCCCTTGCATGGACCAACCCCGCCTTTTCGACTCGTACCTACCAAGCTTTTGCCTCGGCCAGGTCGGCTTCCGCCTCGGGCAGAACGATGACCGGCAGGCTCATGAGCCTTGGCTCCAGATGCGAGGTTTTACTTCTTCCCAACTCGAACCCGCATTCGGGTTTTCCGCGTAAACAGCCAGGCGGCGATCGAGTTCGGCTTTCTGGTCGTCGCCAAGGTTCGGACAATAACCTTCTTCCTCGAGGCGATCCCAAAGCTGCTGCGCAAGTTCGAATCGGTCTGCCACCGGCCATGTCTCAACTTCGCGAAGTACGGTATTCACGTCGACGGTCCACCTCACTCAGTCAAAGTTATCGGATCGCACGCGTCGTCTTGGATGCGTTCACCGCACGTCATGACAACGCAAAGGATCTCGAGCGCCGCACGCGGAGGCCGAATGAACGGCGATCCGCTCCGCAGATTGGGTTGTGAGACTGCCTCGGATTCGAGCAAGGGAAAACACCTCGGACGATTGCGAAAAAATCTCCGGCCGCACGCGGGCAACTCCGATCCTCGTCGACCGGGCCGCGAGGATGGGCCCTGCTCAGTGCAGCTCCTTGGCCGCTGCGGCGCACGTGGTAACCCCCTCTGAGGTTTTGACGAGCGATACGTCTCGCTGAGATCGTCCCCAACGGGCAGGTGCTTCGCGCCGAGCTCGCTGCCGCGGCGAGCGATGAACGTTTCGACGATGCCGTCGAGTCGGAAGCATGCACTCATTTTAACGCGGCAGTTCGCCCATCAGAAAAAACTTTGCGAGAGGCTGTCAGCTTTTTCGCCAGAATCCCTATAAGACGGTGCGTAATCGATTTCGAGAGGCTCTGTGCGGCAGAAATCTTGGGAGTTTTCCGTCGTTTGCCCGGAAATGCAAGCGAAACGTCAACCTGGGTTCTGCTTCGTAATGTTTCATGAGTTACGTGCCGTCAGAATGGCTAAATGGTGACAGACACCAATTTCCCTCGGAGATTTTTACGATGCGCTCTTCGCTGATTCGCACCTCGATAATGACGGCTGTCGCCGTTGCGGCCCTCTCGGGGGGATGCGCAAGAGCTGGTAACTTGGTGCACAACGGCAACTTCTCCACCGGGGATTTTACCGATTGGACCGTGTTTAATGCGTCTGGGTCTGGCGTGACTTCGGACATCAGTGTTCGAAGCGGCTCCGGCTATAATCCCGATGGTATCGGTTACGGGGCGTCTTTCGCTGAGTACACGGGCGGCCGCTCGCCGCCGCCGCCACCCTTCGACTCGATCTCTCAGACTTTACCGACGATAGCTGGCGACACGTATACCCTGACTTACTACCTACAGAACAATGCGGGGCCCACCAATGAATTTCAAGCCTATTGGAATGGCGCCAAGATCCAGGATATTCTGAATGCAAATGCATTTTCGTTTGTGCAAGTGAGCTTCCAAGCGGTTGCAACTTCGGGCTCAACAGTGCTCGAATTTGCGGGATTCCAGACTCCGGCACAGTTCGCCCTCACCGACATCGTGGTGACTCAGAATGCTGTCCCGGAACCCTCCTCGCTCGTCCTTTCGGGTATCGCCGCCGTTGGGGTGATAGTTGTTATAGGGCGAAGGCGCAAGGCCGGAATTGCCTGACCGTAAGGCCGAAAAAGGGGACGGTTCGGAAAACGGCCGGGCGCCCCGGGGGATTACGCTCCCAGGGTTCCCACAGACGAAAAAAGGGGACGTTCAATTCTCGTTGAATCGACGGAGGAAGTGACGCATTGCCGGATGAGGTACGCTCCGCAGCGTCTCCAAGAGTGCACGCGATTCGCTAACCGGTGCCCAAAGCGTTTCCGCATATTATGTCTGCGTATAACCCTCAATCATTTGCTGTAGGAAGGCTTCATTCGGCTTCATCGCCTAAGGTCGGTCCGTTCGCCCTCCAAGGATTGTCGATGTTGGATGTTGGAGTAGAATCATCGCTGCTCGGAATAACATGGATAGAGAGGCTACCACCGTTATGAAGTCGATCCTCCTTGAATTGAGAAGCACGCGAGGACAAGCAATGCGGAACACAACGCGGGTGCGCAGTGCCGATCCTCGCGTGCTTATGTTCTCGAGTTCCTGTCCATTAAGGGGATGATTGCCAGCTAGGGCGGTCCGCCCCCCTACTCGCCCCAGCCCGTTAAGACTTGGCAAAACTTCCCCGGCGTGGGAGCTTCAATGCCAGGAGCTTCCCAATATGACGATTCGTTTACCGCCTGAGCTTGAAAGCTCGCTACAAGCCGCTGTCCATCGCGGGCTTTTCGCGTCGGTCGATGCCGCGATGACCGAAGCTGCGGCGATGCTATTGCAACGGCTCAATCAGCAGGGCCAGGCAGTGCCTCCGGCCGAGAATCAGCCCGCCGCCGTTTCCCACAAGCCGATATGGGAGGTTGCCGCCGACATCCGCAAAACCGTCCCCGCTGAAGAATGGGCAAAACTGCCCAATGACGGTGCGCGGCAGCACGATCATTTTATCTAAGGCGGCCCCAAACGCCCGAACCCATGAGGCAGGTGTTTGCCGACACCTATTACTGGATCGCCTTGCTCAACGACAAAGACCTCGGACACGACGCGGCCCAGGCAGCCAGCCTGTCGCTCGGCAACGCTGCCATCGTCACCACTCATGAAGTGCTTTGCGAAGTGCTCAATCATTTCAGCGGCTTTGGCCATTTCATGCGGCAATCCGCTGCCGTTTTCATCAGGAACATCCTGGCCGATCCCTCCATCACCGTCCGCGAGCAAGCCGGCCCATCGTTTCTGGGCGGCCTTTTGCTGTACAATGAGGTCGATTTTGCCCTCCAAGGATTTTCGATGTTGGAGTAGGATCAGTGAACTGCAGCTTCGGAATAACTCGGATAGAAAGGTTGCCTCAGTTATGATGTCCGTCCCTTTTGAATTAAAGGAGCAATCGCTGCCGCCGTCCGGATTGGGGCCGGACGGTAAGTTGAAGACCGAAGGTGAGGAAGACGCCGCCAACGTCTGGAGTTGGCGCGGCGCCGGCTGCGCGAGATCGCGGAAATCCCCGACGGACCGGATGATCCTCCCGACGAGGAATGGATGCGCGGAATAGACGAAATGCGTCCTTATCGGCCGGTTTTCAAGGGATGTTACTGATCTGCTCATGCGAGAGTATGTACTGTTGGACTCGGGCCCTCTGGGGCATGCCTGCCGCCGCCGCGGGGCACCGCTGGGAGACCAATGCCGACTCTGGCTCGACGGCTTGCTGGCGCGAGGCGTAGATATCATCATCCCCGAGATTTCCGATTACGAGGTCCGCCGTGAATTGACCCGGATCGGGGCGACCGGATCGCTCCGCCGGCTCGACGCATTGGTCACGACCGGCTACCTCTCGTACGCTCCCGTCACAACATCGGAATGGCGCCACGCTGCTTTGCTCTGGGCCGACGCCCGGAGGAGGGGGTCGCCAACTGCCTCGCCCGACGCCCTCGATGCCGACGTCATCCTCGCCGCCAGCGCCGCCACCATTGGTCAACCCGGTGATCAGATTACCGTCGCTACACTCAAC
Organism: uncultured Planctomycetota bacterium; assembly: GCA_963818265.1. Taxonomy (GTDB): domain Bacteria; phylum Planctomycetota; class Planctomycetia; order Isosphaerales; family Isosphaeraceae; genus CAWFRS01. Next base: position 45,348 of record CAWFRS010000004.1, read on the forward strand.
GTCGGCCACCTTGCTAGATACTGCGATGCCCGACTTTGGACGACCATTGCATGATGTGCCCGAGGGCGGTCAATCTTATCGAAATCTGGGCCTGCGAGGGCGCCGATAAAGTGCTGGAGTTCATTAACGGGGCAACCTGGACGGCCCGAATCGCCAAGCTGGCGCCTGATGCCCTGATCCGGGTCAAGGTGATTGGCAAGCTTCACGGCCCTCACGCTCAGTACCCCGAGGTTTAAGATCGGCTGTGATCGCGTTCGACCGCCAGTCCGACATCCTTCATCGATTACAGGAGGTTCACCGTCTGTGCCCCGAGATGCGTCTCGGCGAACTCCTGGCGACGATCGGAATGCTCGGCGAAGACGCCAGCGGGCGCGGGCTCTCGGATATCGAGGATGCGGGGTTCGCCGCGGCCGTCGAGCGGTTCGCCAGCGACCTCCGACAACGTGCCGACACCGTCCGTAATCCCGCTGAGATCGAGCCCCTCGACTGACTTTTCCTGAGCTCGCCACAGAGATAAGGCACGCGCCGACTGGAACTACGGAACAGGCCGCGAATGCGCCGTCCCTGTCGGCGGGTTCCCATTCAAACGCGAGTGCGAAGTGGCTGTGCGCGAGTTCCGACCTTATCATCGTGCGGCATCTCGACGGTACGCGTCCGCTGAGCTTTGTGTTTGGGCGTTAAAGCGATTGCATCAGCGCACTCCCGGCAATACTCTAACCTCATGAACACCATCCAAGAGATCGAGGACGCCATCCGCCAACTCGACGACGACGATCTGGCCGCATTCCGCACCTGGTTCGCCGAATTCGATGCCGCGGCTTGGGACCGGCAGTTCGAACGCGACGTCGCAGAGGGCCGGCTGGATACGCTGGCCGAAGAGGCCCTGCGGGACGCACGGGCGGGGCGTTGCACTGACCTGTGAACCACCGGGGCGAACAAAGGGGACATCTTTATCGCGCGGGAGTTCAACGTTCGCGGAGCAAAGCGTGAAAGCCCGCTTGATCAAAGTGATTGTCCCCGGTGAGGGCCTCGGTCAGGCCGCGCTCGGACATGACGACGAAGGAGATGCAATCGGTGAGGGACCAGTCCTTATCGGGACTTCGGGCGTAAAGGTCGAGACCACGCTGGAACATCGCACGCTCGGCCGCGACAATGTCGATCGCGGGATGGTCGCGAATCTCAACCCAGAGTGAGAAGAAGGCCCGCCGCTGCGCGGGACGCGCGAGGGCGTCGGCCACTTCGACGAGCACCCAGTCCGTCGTGACAAGCCGACTGCCAAGATCGACCGCATACTCCAGCGCAAGTTCGTGCGCGGCGTCAGACGGGTTGAGCAGCGCCAGGAAATAAAACGTATCGGCGAACCGAGGCATCATCGCTTGGGCGTGCCGTGAATGTAGTGGTCATGTTGCTGGGCCAGGTCGGCAGGTAGGTCTTTCGCCGTGCCAGCGATCGCCACGAGGCGGCGCGAGAGGTCCCGAATGGTGTCGTCCATGCCCACCGTCTCAACCCGGACCTTGGTCCCCTCGGGCAACGACGGACTGCCGTCATCGAGAACGATCACTCCGTTCTGAACCTGTCCCGTGTATGCCTCGGCCATGCGCAACTCCCTCCTCAACTTGCGAGCTGACCCCATCATACATTCCCCGCCGGGGTTTCGTATACGACCATTCTCGGGCACCAGGTTCTCACGAGCGGGCCGTAACCTACAGCGGACGCCGGCGGTCGAGGATGGCCCGGATCTGGTCTGGTTCTGAATCGGCACCAATGCGAAATACGACATGATCCTCGTTCGCTCATGACCGACTTCCATGATCCCGCTGAGGTCAAGCCTGTCGACTGATTCTTCCTGAGCACGCCGCGGCGACAAGGCACGCGACGCCAGGGCCCTGTGGAAACAACCGCGAGTGCGCGGTGCCTGCCCCGCGAGTTCCAACGTTAGTCCTTGGCCGGGTATTGGGCTTGGTCGGTAAGGGTGTTAGGGGCCGAGCGTTCTGGTATATTACTTACCATGAATCGTCTACTCTCTCGCATTACGATCGACTCATCCATCTGCCATGGCAAGCCTTGCATCCGAGGCCTCCGGTACCCTGTCGAAACGATTCTGGAGCTGCTCAGTTCTGGGATGACGCCGGACGAGATCTTGGCCGATTACGAGGATCTCGAGCGGGATGACCTGCTGGCCGCGTTCGCGTTCGCCGCCCGGCTCGCCCAGACCCGTCGTTTGGTACCGGTGGGGCCGTGAAGTTCCTGAGTGAACATGGCGTGCCGATGCGGGCCCGCGATGAGAGAGCGATCGCATCCGGCGCCTTGTCCACCGGCCGCCAGGTCACGGCCATCGGATGACGGAGAGCCTGGAGATTCGCTGGAAGTGGCCGAGGTTATTGGTCACCAACGTCGCGTCCAGAGCGAGGGCATGCGCGGCGATTAACAAGTCCATGGCACCGATCGTTTGGCCCGATCGCTCTAGTTCGTGTCGGATCCGGCCGTAATGGGTGGGAGAAGTCGCGCCGTCGTAGTCGTATTTCTCGAAGGGCGTCAGGACCTGTCGGACGGCGACGATCTTGGTCTCGTAGGCGCCACTGTGATAGGCACGGAATTCCAGCTCGGAGACCGTGACCGCCGAAAGTCGAACATGTCGCCCTTCGCCTGGGCTTCCCGGCATCGTGTTACGAGCGCCAGGGCTGACTCGCGGCGAGCGCACTGTCGCGACGGGTGCCTTGAGTCCACGCAGGATGAAGATGACCATGTCCGAATCGAGCATGTAGAGCACGGCAATCAAACCCGTGATTCCAGCTCGGGCTGCACGCGCTCGCGGCTCAAGAACTCATCGGAGAGCTTCTCAACGCCTTCGAAGAAGATCTCCCAGGGATCCCTGGTAATTACCAGAAATCCTTCGCTTGTACGCTTGAGGTGGACTGTATTGGTCTCGACGCGAAACTCTTTTGGTAGCAGAATCGCCTGGCTGCGGCCCATCCGGAACACTCTGGCAATCGCCATGACTGACCTCCTCCATTTCGCCGTAGCCATTATGATATTGATCGATACCGCGAACTCGACGGCGAGATTTCCCTGGGCGTTGCCCAGGGCTGATTTGTTGATGCCCCTTTGGGGCGCAAATTGCACGAGCGAGGAAGCGGCTTTTAGTGCGGGCGCCGAAACTCATTGACGCTCCCATCCCGTCGTGTATCCCGACTCCCAGCCTCGTCCGAAGTCACCGGGGCTTGGTTTCACCGCCCTTGCGCATCAGGGCACCGTAATCATTCCAAAATGCATGCCAATCCTTCCGCTCCGCTTCTGGCAGCTTCGCGAGGGCGTCGGCGCCGCGGACCGTGACCAGGTCGGAATCGAGTGGCCACCAGCGGAGGGTCGTCATGACGGTTGTGCGGTCCTGAGGAGAACCAGTTTCGAATAGGGTGGTCCACGCGCCAGCTCGGCCCGGAGCCAGCCGAGGGCCCGTCGGCGGAGCGCGGATTTCGCCGCATCGTCGAGCGGCGTCGCGTCCTCACCCCGGCCGTCCGCGACCAGCAAGGCGGAGCATGCCATATTGTAGCGGAGCTGCACGCGGCGGCTCTCGCCGAGCTTCGGGTTCTCGTCCAGGGCCTGGCTCCGGAACCGGAGCGCCGCGGCATGGAGCTTCTTGTCGGAACACATCTGGGCCACATCGAGCGCCTCGGCATGATCCTTCGGCCGATCATTCCCCTTCAGAACGGCCGGCAGCCGCTGAGCCAGGGCCGCGAGCGAATCGATCTTGGCAAACCACTCGGGCGGGTGGTGGTGGTCGACAAGCGAACGACCGCTGAGCGCCTGGGCTTTGCGGATCACGGCCAGGGCTCCGATGTAATCGGTCTTCCTACGAAGGGCCTGGGCGTAGTCGAGATAGAGCGGGAAGAAATCGGGCCTGAGCCGAAGTGCCTCGCGGAATTCGGGCAGGCATTCATCGAACCTTAACTGGTCCCTCAGAGAGATGCCGAGAGCGCCGTGGAACCGGCCGTCGTCGGGCTTGAGGCGGATCGCCTCGCCCAGCTCGCGGCCCGACTCCTCGTGCTTCCCCTGCCAGCGCAACGCGCCTCCGAGGCTCGAGTGCGCTGGAGGATCATCAGGCTTGAGGCGGACCGCCTCGCGACACTCGGCCTCGGCTTCCTCGAGCTTCCGGCTTGCGATCAAGGCAGAGCCCAGAACGAGGTGCGTGGAGACACTCGATGGGCGAATCCCGAGCGCCGCCGTTAAGTGCCGCACGGCCTCTTCGGGAAGGGGAAAGATATCGTTCGGCGACGCACCTGATTCCACCGTCGCCCCGGGCGCGAGAGCCAGCTCGAAGTGGATGCGAAAGTCGCCCGGATAACGTCGCGCGGCGCGGCGCAAGACCTGGGCGGCCCTGGCACCGTCGTCGCAGCCGAACTTGAGCTGACGCGCCAGGAGCAAAAGCCCCGGCGCGGGCTGGTCCTGAAGCCTCGGATCGTCGGCCAGGCGTCGGAAACCGGCAATGGTCTCGGCGTCGTTGCGGCCGAACTTCGCTCGCAGCACGTCGCGCCACGCGTCGGGGTCGCCCGCCCGGGCCGCTGCGACGAGGCGTTGCCAGTCAGCCTCGGGCCGGCCCAGCCGCCGCCGGACGATGGCCCAATCATCGAGGTAGCCGGCCATCTCGACCGGCTCAGTCCGCGCGGCCAGCCACTTTCCGGCCTCTTCAGGCGCCGACGCGTCGAGGTCCAGCCCGGCCTTGCGAAAGACGTCAGCATACTCGGCGTCGGAGCGTTTGAGCTCGCGGTGATCGACCCGGCTGGCCCGGACCGACTCCAGGTTGGCCAGCAAGTCACGGTCGATCTCAATCTGTCGAGCGTTCTCGGCGGCGGCGGCTCGCTCACGCTCCAGCCCCCCCATCATCGCATCCACCCGCTCCCTGAGCGAAGGATCCGCTTCTCCGTGTGCAAGCAGCCCTTCGGCCCGTTTCCCGGCCGAGAGCGCCGCCGACCACCGGCCTGTATCCCCGGCCGGAGCGGACAGGGCTTCGCCGCGCAGTCGCGCCAGATCGGCCAAAGCCTCGTCGACGGCCCGGGCCGTCCTCGCCATCCGCTCGGCCTTTTGATGCTCGGTCCACCGATAGCCGCCACCGCCGGCAAGGCCCAGCAAGATCACGGCGGCCGCCGTGACGGTGGTCAAGCGGCGACGGCTGCGTTCCTCGACGCTCGTCAGCTCAGCACGACGCAGTTTCTCCTGCACGCTCGCCAGATAGGCGGTCGTACGATCCGAAACCACGCTCGCCGTCCGCGGCCGGTCTTCGGGCTCACGGGCGAGGCAATCCCTGGCGATCGCGACCAGGTCAGCATCGGCTCCGCAGGCGTTGAGCCGGCTCAACGCGTCGGCGAGATCGCCCAGGGCGGCCTTGCTCTGGATCTCGCCGCCATTCCGCCCGACGTACGCCGGCTGCCCGGTGAGAATCTCACAGAGGATCGATCCCAGCGCGAACACGTCGGCCCGCTCGTCGATGCGGTCGATCTCGCCGCGCGCCTGCTCGGGGGCCATGTACGAGGGCGTGCCCAGAACCGACCCGGCGCGTGATAAGTCGGAATCGGCCGAGCTGCTCCGGGCCGTGGCGATGACTGTCTCCTGCTCTGAAATATCGCGTTCCAAAACCTTGCTGTCCGGGGCGTCGTCGACAGGCCCGCCGCGCGCGAGGACCTTGGCCAGCCCCCAGTCCATCACCTGGACCTCGCCGAAGGCGCCCACCATCACGTTCGTCGGCTTCAGGTCGCGGTGGATCACCCCCCGGGCGTGCGAATACGCCACCGCCTGGGTGATCGACTCGAAGATCGACAGGAACCGGGGCAGACCGTCGCCGGGATTCGTGCGGCCGGCCAGCAGCGTGGCCAGCGTCTTTCCCTTGACCAGCTTCATGCTGAAGAACGGCCGGAGATCGCCCAGGGTGCCCATCTCGTAGATCGGCACGATGCCGGGGTGCTGCAATTGGCCGCCGATCTGCGCTTCTTCGACGAACCGGCGGACCATGCCCGCGTCTTCCCTGAGATCGTCGCGGAGGACCTTCAAGGCCACGTCGCGGCCGAGGTCCGGGTCGCGCCCTCGGAAGACCGCGCCCATGCCGCCGCGTGCGATCTCGCCGTCGATCCGGTAACGCGTGCCCGAGCCTGGATTGTCGCCGCCGGTCGGGCGATGGAGCGGCGGCTCGGGGCTAACATCGGTGTCCGGGAGCACGATGCGAGGGACGGAACCCAGGCGGTCATCAAGAGTCTCGAGAACGCCGGCACCCGAATGTGGGCCGGCAACGATATCGGAGTGACCCTCGACCTGAGAGCCGGTCACAGCCTCGCTTTCCAGCCCGGCATGGAAAAGGCAGCGCGGGCAAAGATTGCGCGGCGAGCCAGGAGGCAGTTCAACGTGACAATCCGGACACCTCAGTCGTGCGGACATGGACAGACTCTCCCTCATTCGCGTTCTCGCGAGACCACTCCGTATCCTCTTGTAAGGATTCCATCCAGAAAGCTGACAGGCGAGCCAAGAATTCTTGCTGGTCAGCGCTCGAGGGCGTCGAACAGTTCGCGGATTTCGGAATCGACAGCTTCGTCGGTAGGATCATCGAGCGTGGCGCCAATCTCGTCGCGAAGGGCCTGTTTGTATCGCTTGCGGAGCCGATGCGCGGCCTGCTGGACCGCTGACTCGCTCAGACCGAGCTGACTGGCGATATCGGAGTAAGACCCCGAACGCGAGCCGGTGAGTGTGCTCTGAAGTCCTTCGAAGATCGCGCCGCGCCCGCTGGTCTCATACTCGTTGGCCACCCGATCAAGGGCCAGGGCCAGAAGCGCCAGACCCCAGGCGCGGTCAAAAAGCCGCTCGGGCGTGAGCGAATCGGCCCGCTCGACACCGTAGCGTGCGGCCGCGGCGCACGCGTCGATCGAGATCGGTGCATGGCCGCCGCCGCGTTTCCGCGCCTGGTCGCGATCGTGACAATCGCGAAGGAAAAAGCGGCAGTCGGCCTTCAGAAACGCGCGAAAGCGGCCACGGTCGGGATCGGCCGCCGAAAGCACGGGTTTTTGAAGCAGCCTGGCGAAGTATTCCTGAGTCAAGTCAAGAGCGTCGACCTCGTTCTGACCCATCCGCCGGATGAACGCATAAAGGGGGTACCAGTAAGCCGAGCAGAGCTCTTCCATGGCGGCTCGCGCATCGACGCCCGCCGGTTCGACCGCGCGGGCGACACGGCTCCATTGGGTCGTCGGAAAGCCGTGCGATGGGAGCGTGATATCCATCAGTGCGATGAAGTTACGGATTCTTGATCGAGGTCAGGGTCAATTCCACAAAAAATCCACGCATTCATATTACGACAATGGAACGCGATCGGCAAAGGATCGAGTTTTTGACACCAAGTCGCGTTATAGTCGATGTTCGAGGATTTCGAATCCATTTGGGAGTGATTCATGGGAAAGAAATATACAGTGATCGACGGTAAGATGGTCTTGATTCTCGAGGAGGCGGAAGAAGGCGGATACGTCGTGACCTCGCCTCTCAATCCCGAGTTGATCACAGAGGCCGAGACCATTGAAGAGGCGTTCGCCAACGCACGCGACGCCGCCAAGGCCTTGAGGCAATCGCGGATAAAGCTCATGCGCCTCTTGTCTGGATCGCGGGCGCCTGGACGAGATCGCCCGCAAGAGGCGTCGGCAGCTTGAACGTCACCTCTCAACCGGTTTACACGGCGGGACAACAATTCCTTCTCAGTTAACAGCCTTGTGAGCGGCATTTGACCAGCAAGGAAAACTATTCCAGCTTCCGGCGCGGCGATAGACTGGATGGAGGAGGCTAACATGATTTACAAGGTCGCACTTCATCGTTCGGAAGAGGGCTTCAGCGTCGATGTTCCCGGTTTACCAGGATGTTGTTCTCAGGGGGTGACCGAAGCCGAGGCGCTGGAGAACATCGCCGATGCCATACGCGAATATCTGGCCGTCGCGGCCGAACTCGCCGCGGAGGCCGAGATCCGCGAGGTCGAGGTCGGCGCGTAGCGATGCCAAAGATTCCAGGCGTGAATCACCTCGATGCGGTGCGCGTTAGAAAAAGCTGGATTCCATGTCAGGCGTCAAGGTAAACATATTGTAATGACCGACGGCGTGCGCGTCGTCACGATTCCACGCCACAATCCGGTGAACGCGATCACCATGGCCACAATCGTGCGGTCCGCGGGTATCACGATTGATATGTTCCGCAGTCTACTGTAGTCGAAATCATCAGACGGCCGAGCACAGTCTTCCGAAAGCCGAATGTCCGGCTGAACCAGCGATGGCGCTCGGCTCAGTCGGAGCTTCGCTCTCCCGCGGGGGCGGTCCGCCCTGAACTCTCTGTCCGGCCAGCCGCCTCCTCACGCCAGGATGCCCGTCACCACCTCGCCGTGCACGTCGGTAAGGCGCATGTCACGTCCGCCAAAGCGGTAGGTCAATCGCTTGTGGTCCATGCCCAGGAGGTGCAAGATCGTCGCGTGCAGGTCGTGGATTTCAACCTTGTTTTCGACGGCGTGATAACCATAGTCGTCGGTCGACCCGTAGATCGTCCCGCCCTTGATGCCGCCGCCGGCCAGCCACATGGTAAATCCATAGGGATTGTGGTCGCGGCCGTCGCTCCCCTGGGCCATCGGCGTCCGGCCAAACTCGCCCCCCCAGACCACGAGCGTGCTCTCCAGGAGCCCGCGGGCTTTCAGATCGGTCAACAGTCCGGCAATCGGCTTGTCGACGGCCCGGGCGTTGTTTTGATGGCCGGTCTTCAGGCCGGAGTGTTGATCCCAGCGGTCGGCTCCGACATTGGGGCAGAGGAGCTCGATGAAGCGGACCCCGCGCTCCACCAGGCGCCGGGCAATCAGGCACTCTCGCGCGAAGATCTGCGTCGGGACATAAGAATCATCCAGGCCATAAAGCCGCTGTGTCGCGGCTGACTCGCCGTGCAGGCTCATCAGCTCGGGCACCGCTGACTGCATGCGAAAAGCCAGCTCGTAATTGGCGATCGCGGCTTCCAGGTTATCGTGCTTGCCCATGCGGCCGATGACACCCTGATCAAGCGTGTGGAGCAGGTCGAGCTTCTTGCGCTGAAGCTCGGGCGTTGATTCCGTCGGGATGATGTTGGCCACGGGGGCGGCGGCCGGCTTGAAGATCGATCCCTGAAACGTCGCGGGTAAGAAGCCGCTGTTGAAGCAGTCAATGCCGCCGGGCGGGATCAGGCCGCCGTTCAAGACCACAAACGCCGGCAGGTCCTGGCACTCGCTCCCCAGACCATACGTCACCCACGCACCGTGGCTCGGCCGGCCTTGCAGACCGCTGCCCGTGTGCATGAAGTAGTTGGCCGTCGTGTGCTCCGAGAAATTCGAGACCATCGACCGAATGATCGCCATGTCATCGACACACTGGCCGACGTGCGGAAACAGATCGCTGACGGGGATTCCGCTCTGTCCATAATTGCGGAACTTCCAGGGACAGCCCAGCACGTTGCCCACGTTGTTGAACTGCGTCGGATGCGTCTTCACCTTGATCGGCGAACCGTGCTCGCGATCGAGCCGCGGCTTGGGATCAAAGGTATCCATCTGCGACGGGCCGCCGTCCATGAACAGAAAAATCACCCGCTCGGCCTTGGCCGCGAAGTGCGGCCGCCGCGGCGAAAGCGGATTCGAGCCCGCGGCGGACCGGGCCGCCATCGACGACGTTGACGATCCTCGCGGCGTGGCGATCTCGGCGGGCGCTTCGCCGAGCAACGCACCAAAGGCCGGCGACCGCAAGAGCGAGGCCAGCGCGAGCGCCCCGAAGCCGCTGCTGGAACGCAGCAGCATCTCGCGGCGATTCATTCCCGGCGCGATAAATCGTTGACAGTGCATGATCGATCCATCCCAGGTTGGGCCGGCCGCTCTCTCAGGGCGAGAATGGTTCGTTCAGTTAACGAAGATAAACTCTTTCATGTTTACGAGGACGTGGCAGAGGTCGCTCCAGGCGAGCCGCTGTATCTCTTGGCTTTTCTTACCGGCCGCGGCGTGCGACTGTTTTTGCATCTCGACAAAATCGAGACACGCGCGGATTTCCTGGTCGCCGGGGGGCCGGCCGAAAGCCGTTTCATAAAGCGATGCAAGCCTTGCTCGTGGCGCCTCGCCACACGCGGCCGCCACGCGCTCGGCCCAGATGCGCGCCTGGGCGACGACCATCGGATCGTTCATGAGCGTGAGCGCCTGGGCCGGCACATTTGACACGTTGCGCCGGCCCATCGTCGAGAAGGGCACCGGCACGTCAAAGGCGAGAAACAGCGGATTGAGGAAGTTGCGTCGAACGTTCAAGTAAAGGCTTCGCCGCCCCGCGCCATCAAGGGGCCCGGAATGGGCCGGCCGGCCGCGCCCTTCCATGAAGCTCGTGAGATGAACGGGCACGGGCGGCCCGTAAATCCGGGACACGAGCTCTCCCGAGGCAGCCAGAAGCGAATCGCGGATGGCTTCGGCCTCGAGCCGGCGCACGTTCATGCGGTGCAGCAAGGTATTGGTCGGATCGATGCGCTCGACATCACCCTGGGGAACGCTGGTCATCCGATACGTGTTCGACGTCACCATGAGCCGGTGAAGCGCCTTGATCGACCAGCCTTGATCGACAAACCGGGCGGCCAGCCAGTCGAGCAATTCGGGATGGCTGGGCTTCTGTCCCATCGCGCCAAAATCATCGGTCGATTTGACAAGGCCCTCGCCGAAATGATGTTTCCAGACGCGGTTCACGAACACGCGGGGGAGTAAGGGATTGGCCACCGGATCGACCATGCGCTGGGCCAGCTCGAGCCGGCCGCTGCCGCTGGTGCCCGGCGACAGATCGGTGCCGCCCAGAACCGTCAAGAATCGACGCGGGACAACCTCGCCCAAGTTACGGTGACTGCCCCGAATGTGGATATGCTCGTTCTCACCGGTTCCATCAATGACGGCCAGGGCCGTCGTCGGCTCGGCCAGTCGTGGCTCGATGTCGCGCGCGATTGCAATGGCGGCCGCAAGTCGTTCGGCCAGGGGCGAACGACCCGATTTCTTGAGCTCATCGACGCGTGCCGCGAGGTCAATCACCCCGGGCGTGCCGGCGGCCGCACGCGACCGTGAAGGGAGCGGAGTCGGATGGTTCGATAAGCGAATCTCGTCGACCGCGATATAACCCTGGCCTTTTTCCGGCAGGGCGTTGGGCCCGCTGAAATCGACCGTGCCGCCGTCGCTGATTTCAAGATAGGCCGAATGGCCCAGCCACATCGCCAGGTCTTGTGTGACCCAGCGGGGCTCGTCGCCAACCTCGATGCGCTTCGTGAGCTCGCCGTAGATGGGGTCACGTATCTTCTCGAAGCCATCAACCACGACGTTGATCCGGCCCCCGCGCCCTGCGATCAACCAGTGAATATAGCGTGATTCGATCACAAAGCTGCGGGAACGCATCACGCCGCTCAAGCGGTCGGAAATCAAGCCGCTATGCGCCTGCCCGGGTTGAGCGGCCCGCGCGCGCGCCACCACCGCCACCGCCAGCCAGCTCGAGCCGAAAATCCCCCACGCGGGTCGGTCGATCACCGAATGCCGGCCCCGAGACGAACCAGCCGCCAAAATGGTCGCGATCGAAATCGTCGAAGACAATTTCGTCGCCTGGCCGCTCGGCGGTCGACGCGGGAGCCGGATGCTCGCCTCGATTGCGCTCGTGCTCCCCCGGTGCCAGTCCCGATCCTGGCTTTTGCACCGCGCCGCTGACTTCGGTCACCATCGCGGCGATCTCGCTCTTGAGACCTTCGAGCCGGGGAATGGCGGCTTCGAGCGCTCCAGGTTGATCAATAAACGCTTGCTGATGCCGAGAGCTGCGAAGAATGCCCGCGATCGCGTAATAGTCGTTGTTGGTGATCGGGTCGAACTTGTGGTCGTGGCAGCGCGGCACAGGCCAGCGTGAGTCCCAGAAAGGTCTTGGAGAGGACATCAAGCTGGTTGTCGATGCGGCGCATCTGTTCCTCGCGCACATCGACCGGCGAATGCGTTCCTTCGCCCAGGAAGTAAAATCCGGTGCCGAGGATCGACTCGTTAAAGCCGGCCGCCGGATGCCGGCGCGGCGGCTCGATAAGGTCGCCGGCGATTTGCTCGGTGACGAACTGGTTGTAGGCGAGGTCGCTGTTGGAGGCGCGGATCACGTAGTCGCGATAGCGGTACGCGTTGGGGATATCGTAGTCAAACTCATGTCCGGCCGACTCGGCATAGCGAACCAGGTCGAGCCAGTGCCGCGCCCAGCGCTCACCGTATCGCGGGCTCGCCAGAAGGCGGTCGACGAGCCGTTCATAAGCATCGGGCGCCGGATCGGCCAAAAATTCGGCGATCTCGTGGGGCGTCGGAGGAAGTCCGGTGAGATCGAACGTGACCCGGCGAATCAAGGTGCGCCGGTCGGCCGGCGGCGCCGGGACGAGCCGATTTTCGGCGAGCTTCGCCGCGATGAAACGATCGATTGGATTGCGCGCCCACCCGGCCTGGCCGGGGTTCAACCTCGCGCCGGGGGGTGAAACGTGCTTGATCGGTCGAAACGACCAGTACCGGGCGCGCTCGTCGAACTCTGCCTTCGAGATCTTGTCGGATTTCGCGGTGGGTTTGGCTGAGCCAGGCGGGTCGGGCCGCAGGTCGGCGCCCCAGGGCGCACCGCGCTTGACCCAGTCGGTCAGGGTGGCGATCTCATCGCTGGGGAGCTTGGATTTGGGAGGCATCTGGTAGGTCTCGCCATAGTTGATGGCGTCGACCAGGAGACTTTCCCCGGGATTGCCCGGCACAACGGCCGGCCCGGTGGAACCGCCCGCCAGGGCCGCGGCGCGAGCATCCAGCCGCAGACCCCCTTTCTGCTTCGAGGGCCCGTGGCACCCCTGACAGCGCAAAGCCAGGATCGGCCGAACTTTTTTCTCGAAGTATTCAATCGATTCCGGATCGGCCTTGGGCGCGGTCTCCGCCGGTCCGATTGCCGCGCTCCGGGTCCATTGGCCGATCGAGAGGAATGCCGCGATCCAGACGAGCGCGAAGAGGCCTTTCGGTCGGTGGCTCCAGCCCGACAGCCGATGGTTCCAAGACATGCGGCCTGTCCTTTCTGCGACCCTCGGTGTTGCTCTCCGACCGTCTCACGCGATTGCCGAACCCCGGGACTTTTCTGAGCGCGTGTTCAGCGCCTCATAAATCGACTGTGGTCTACTGTCTACACTATGCTCATGACGATTCTCGAATTTTACCTTGAATTCCTCATTGGGACGAGACTTTTTTACTGGTCACAAACCGGCTGAACGGCTGCCGATCAATCCGAGCCAGTTCGCATACCCTGCCGGCGGTCCGCGAAATTGACGCTGAGCCCGGTATTGACGTACGCAGCCAGGTGCTAAACTGTTGCTAATCTTCAGCAAAGCGAGAGGGCATCGGTTGTTCGTAAGCTGAGTTCCCTTGCCGTTTGATGCGATCCGCACGCGAGGGCGAACATGTCCATAACCAACCGCCGCCCTGTGGTGGGCTATCTGGTTGCCGTGGCCGGTGTAGTGCTGGCGGGCTTGTCGCCTGTCTGGCTCACGCCCCTGACCGGCGATACGCCGCCCATGCGCCTCTTGCTTGTGCTTGTGGTGGGCCTAGCCGCCTGGGTTGGCGATATCGGTCCAGGCTTGCTGGCAACAGCGCCGGGAGCGCTCGCGATCGTGATCGCCAACGATGCGCCCGGCGACTGGTCGGTTCTGAGCAACAGGCTTATCCGGTTTGGCTCGCTTGCCCTGGTCATTTCGATCCTCTTTGCGCCCTGCATGCGGCCGGGCGGCGGGTCACGATCAAGGACGAAGAATATCGCCGGACCAAGGGGCGATATTATCGTCTCATGGAGACCTCGGGGCAGGGCATCTGGGTGATCGACGAGCAGGGTAAAACGATTTATGCCAATGCGCGTCTTGGCGAAATCGTCGGTTTCGCGCCCGATGAGTTGAGCGGCTTACCCGTCAAGAGTGTGCTACTGGACGACGATGGCTTCAGCGACGACTGGACGCGCACCCGCATCCACTCCGACGCCCTGACCTGGCACGAAGCTCGATTACGCACTCGCGGCGGCGAAATCCGGCATACCATCATCGCGGTGAGAGCGATCGGAGCCGACGAGATACCCGGCGACGGTTCGCTCGCCGATCTCGACGCCCGGCGGGGCCTCTTGCTCGTCGTCACCGACGTCACCTCACTCAAGAAAGCCGAAGAAGCGCTCGAGGAAAAGGAGTCGGTGCTCCGGAGCTTTTATGAATCCTCGGCGATGGCCATGGGCGTTGTCGAGCTGTCTGAAAATAGTGCCCGATTTGTCTCCTCCAATGCACTCACCGATCGATTTTTTAGCGTCGAGGCCGACGAGCTGGAAATGCGATCGGCCGAGCAGCTCAAGGCTCACCCGCCGATACTGGCATCGTGGACCGAGCGCTTTCGCGAGTGCCAGGTGACGCGCGGTCCGGTTCGGTTTGAACAGAAGGGAAGCGGCACCCAGAGCCCCGAATGGATCGCCGTCACGCTCGCGCCGATGGGATCGACAGGATCGGATCGGAATCTCTGCTCATTCATCGTCGAGGATATCACCGACCGGAAGCGTGCGCGCTTGCCGAGCTGGTCGAAGCCAAGAAGGTGGCCGAGGCGGCGTCTCAGGCCAAGGACCGATTTCTCGCGGTGCTCAGCCACGAGCTGCGGACGCCGCTTACTCCTGTATTGATCGCGATTTCGGGCCTGCTCGAGTCGGATCCCGACTCCACAAGCACCCCCACCCTGGAGATGATTCGCCGTAACATCGAGCTCGAGGCTCGCCTGATCGACGACTTGCTCGACCTCACGCGGATCGTCCGCGGCCGGCTCCGCTTCAATCTCGAGGTCGTGAATATTCACCAGGTCATCCGTCGCGCCATGGAAGTTTGCCGTGACGAGATCCTTCTGGCCGGCGTGCACGTCTTGACCGAACTGAGGGCCCAGAACCACCACGTGCGAACCGATCACGCGCGGATCATCCAGATCATCTGGAACTTGATTCGCAACGCCACCAAGTTCACCCCTTCCGGCGGCCGATTGACCATACGCACCGTCAATATGCCGATCGGCCCGGCCGCCGACGATCAGCCTGCCGGTGAGCCCGGCATGGCCACGAACACGGAGCGCATCGCGATCGAATTCGAAGACACCGGCATCGGCATTGATCCCGACGTCTTGCCGCGGATGTTCGATGCGTTCGAGCAAGGTGTTGATGATGTTCGCGGCCGCTCGGAGGGCCTCGGTCTGGGACTGGCGATCAGCCGCTCGCTCGCCGAGGCACTCGGCGGCCGACTTTCGGCCACGAGCCCGGGGCGCGGCCATGGCTCGACATTTCGGCTCGAGCTCGCGATCGTGCCCACTCCGGCGAGCCGTAAGGTCGCGCGATCCGAGAAGAAACCCGATCGGCCTGGCTCGACCGCCTTGGGCCGATCTCCCCTGCGTGTGTTACTCGTCGAAGACAATCCCGACACGCTTCGCTACCTTTCAACCGTGCTACGCAAGCGAGGCCACACCGTGGTGACCGCGGACTGTCTCGCCGCGGCCATGCGTGCTCTCGAGGAAGCGGAGGTCCCTTTTGAATTACTCATTTCCGACATCGCGCTGCCGGACGGTGACGGACTGCAGCTCATGCGGGGAATCCAGGCGACCCGGCCCATTCCGGGAATCGCCATGAGCGGCTTCGGTTCGGAAGAAGATCTTCAACAGAGCCGCATGGCTGGCTTTTTCGATCATCTGACCAAGCCGATCGATTTGAAGCGTTTGGATCAGGCAATTGAGAGCGCCATGGCCGCGGGCTGTGCGGCCGAGTCAGGGAACGACATGAACGAGCCCTTTAGCCTCCGGACCAATGCCAACAGCTCGGGCACATTCAAGATCGTCTGGAACATCGACACCGAAACCGAGCCGACATCCGGGCCGGAAAAAGCACGCTGAATGCCGTTGCAAGATCCTGGGAGAGTGAAACTCTGTCGAGCTGACGAGGCATTCGGCTCGCGAGACGCTCGCCCTCCCGGGGCGCTTGGGAGAGTGAGACTCCGTCGAGCTGACGAGACACTCGGCTCGCGAGACGCTCGCCCTCCCGGGGCGCTTGGGAGAGCGAGACTCCGTCGAGCTGACGAGGCACTCGGCTCGCGAGACGCTCGCCCTCCCGGGGCGCTTGGGAGAGCGAGACTCCGTCGAGATGACGAGGCACTCGGCTCGCGGCCCTTGCCAGCCCCAAAGCAGCGAGCTACTGAAGTTGTCGACGTCCATCACCCGCGCGCCAGACTTTGGGTCGTCGCCCGCGTCATCTTCGCGATGATCGCGGCATCGCGGTGATCCAGTCGTGAATCAGTGCCACGCCTTCTTCGTGAACGAGCCGCTTGCCCAGCTCGGGCATCATCACGCCCGGATGTGTCGAGGCGATCCGATAAACCAGGATTGATTGATCGGGCTTTCCCGGCAGGATGTCGTAGGCGAAGCCTCCGGACCCAATACCGGCGGCGACGGGCGGCTTTTCGATGCCAATCGCAGTCGGATTGCGCTGCAAGATGGACAGGTCGAGCCCTGAATTGCGAGCGGGCCCCTCGGAACTGTGGCAATGGGCACAGTTGATTTCGAGCCAGGCACGGGCACGTTCATCGAGCGAGCCGCTCTTCGGGTCGTTCCACACGGCGAGGCGAGGCGCCGAAGTGGCGCTGGGGCGCCGTCCAGAGCACCGATATTGGTCCAGTGCGTCAACTGGTTTTCGGTTCCATCGTGATAGACGAAGTCGCGGTTGAGATTGCGTGCTTTGGGCCCGATCGGCCGCATGATGTCGTTGGCCTTGTGACATCCCTTGCACTGATTGGCGTTTGGAATGATGTAATTATCCGTACGGGGCCGGCCGTCGGTGTGAATCCAGCTCACGTCAACGGTGTCGCCGGCCACGTCGAGGATCGCTTCGGTCTGGTTCTTGTTCCAGATGTAGGGCAAACCGGTCCAGCCGTCGGGCTCACGTTTGAGGATTCGCGTTTCGATCAATCGGCGGCCTCGCGACGGATCGCGTGCATCAACGGGAAACGCGAACGTCTTGGCGATCACAGTCCCCACCGGGAACTCAAAGACCCGGTCCGGGTGATACGTCACCTTGGTTCCGCGCGGCAGCTTGATGAACCGCAATTTGTCGGCGTAATCACTGAACAGGGCCGAATTGAGATCATACGGAATGACACCCGCCGCGGGCAGTTGAAGGGCCGGCGCGCCCTCAAACAAGGAATACTCCGAGAGCTTCTCGAACCGGGCAACAGCCGTTGTGCCGGCTTCGGCCGTCGAAAGCGGCGCGGCTGCGGAGCCAGGCGCGGCCGCGCTCGGCGCCACACGGGTGCCGCCACATCCGAAAGCGCCGAGCAAGATCAAGACGGCCGTGCCGGTAAGCCAGCCAATTCGCGGCGGACGTATGGCACGGCCATTGACGAATCGACGACTCACTTCAGGCCCTCGATCGAGACGGCTCCAAGCGTCGGCAATGAACCTGAATACCCCTTCAAGTCACGGTCGATGTGAGGAGGCTCGCCCTTGCCGCCGCTGCTGGCAAAAGCCTTCAATCGCGGCGCATCAAAATTCGCGAAGCCCGCGTCGCCATTGTCATGAATATGAATTCCGAGTGAATCGGGCAGCTTGCCATCGACCTGTTTTTTCGGATCGACGATGCCATCGTACAGAATATCGGGAAGCCTGGGGCCAAGTGCGCTCGCGAGCATCTTGCCGATATCCCCGGAGGGCTTTTCGCCGTTACCGGCGAAGTGGTTATCGCGGATATGAATCGCCTCGCAAAACGGGTCGTATTTCTCATCCTTGATCGGCCGGTCCGTGAGCAGAAAGCTCACGATCGATAATCCAGTGGTCTGATTCTTCTCGATCGTGTTGTCAAAGACCTCGACCTCGTCATTGGCCAGAATCATCACGCCCGAGCCAGGCGGCACGGTGGCCACGATGTTCCCCTTGGGGGCGAAATTCTCGTGGTTATTGGCCACCACCTTGTTGTTGAAAACACGGCAGACCCGGCCGTCCTTCGTCGGTAGGTCGGGCATGGTGAAGACCAGGATCCCGCCCGAGTTGTCGGTGGCGACGTTCTCATAGACATCGGCCTTCGTGCAGTTTTCGATCTCGATGCCGGCCACGTTTTTCTCGACGTGGTTACGCCTGACCACGATATTGGTCGACTGGCCGACATAAATGCCCGCGTCCGACGCTCCGGACACCTTGCAGCCCTCGATCACCACGTCTGTGCAGAGAACCGGATAAATCCCGTAGCCGCCGTTGGTCTCCTTGGGGCCGCCGGTCCACTCGGTCCGGACGTTTCGGCAGGTGATACGCTTTGTGCCATTGACCTTGATGCCGTCGCCGCGTGGGTCTTCGATGGCCAGTTCCGCGAGAATCACATCGTTCTTGCTGGTGATGAGCAGTCCTTCACCGCCAGTGCCGGCCCCCTGGTCCTTGAATCGGAGAATCGTCTTATCCGGGCCCTTGCCGCGGAGCGTGATGTTGCTGACGTCGAGCGACAAGGTCGACTTGAAATCGAAACGTCCGTGGCCAAGCTCGAACACGTCCCCTGGCTTGGCGTTGATGAGCGCCGTCTGAATTTTCTTGGGAGCACCCTCGCCGGCCTCGATCGTCACGACATTGCCAGCGGGCGGAACAGCCGGCCTGGTGACGACCGCCGCGCTGGCTCCCGAACTCGTGCTCGAAACCGGCGCGATCCCACCCGTGGACCCGTTCTCCTCGCAGCCGACATTCGCGAGTGCGGCGACAATCAACACCAGGAACGAAGCGCAACGTAGGCGCACGGCTGTCCTCCTCGTCAGGCAAGCAGGTGAAATGGAATCGGCCCGGCGGATTCTCTCGCGCGGATTTGCCGAGATCAGACGCAACGACCGCCGGCCGATTCTAAACCCTGGTCCGCACGCGTGACAACGCATTTTCACAAAATGGCTGGGCCTGTGCCGTTTGGCCGTTCGCGCACGGCGTGCCGATCAACGATCGGCAACAGCGTGAGTCTCTGACCGTCGCAACCCCGGGCGCCGGGACGCCCCGGCGCCCGATTGATCCAGGCGAAATCGCCGCGCCGGCACCACGTCGACGCGTGATTCGATCAGGGCACATTCACGCTCACAGCATGAACGGCTCCATCGCTGAACTTGCGCACATTCATCTGCAAAGCACCGCCGGGCGGTAGGCTCGAGATAACCCACGCCAGGTTGCCATGCTGTTGCATGACGTAACCGTTTGCCGATAAGATAATGTCTCCTGGTTGCAGACCCGCTTGCGCGGCTGGTGATTCAGGATAGACTTGCAAAACCTTCATTCCCGAGCCGGCGGCATCGGCGACAGCCTGCTCGTCGATTCCGAGGTATCGCCCTTGACCGGCTCCGGCGTAGCCGACCGACGCCCCGATCGCCGGGGAGCCTTGAACGTAGCTCGGATCACTATACACATACGTCGGATACGTGTTATTCGAGCCATAACCGTAGCCATAGCCATAGCCGCCAGACCCGTAATAGCCCGTGCCGTAGTAAGAGCCCGGATAATAGCCGCCATAATATCCCGTGCCGCCGTAGTAGTAGCCGTTGCCACCGTGATAATAACCGCCATGGTGGTAACCACCGTGATGATAGCCCCCATGGTGCCCGCCGCCGTGATGGCCTCCTCCGTGGCCGCCACCGCCATGGCCACCGCCGCCATGGCCCCCCCTCGCCAGGGCTGGTGGTCCCGCCACCAGGCATGTCGCCAGGGCCAAGCCAACGACCGTGATGGGCAACCTCGCACCGCACCGCATTGGAGAAAACATTGTTTTGCTCCTATCCACGTTGCTCGTACACCGAGTTTCACAAGGGCAGGCTCCGGCCGAAAGCCTCATCGGACTTTCACGTTGCCCGATAAAACGATTACGCTCTTCGCGTGGAGACCGGGCCGGTCAAATCTCGAGAAACTTTGGTCCCCCTGCAGGAGACGCATCAACGCCATGTACAAACGTGAACAAGCCATTGCCATCGAGGCCGTGCGTGAAGCCGCATGGCTTTGCCAGAATGTCGCCAGCGCGATCTCGCCCGAGGTCCTGGCCAAAAAGGACAAGAGCCCCGTCACGGTGGCCGACTTTGGCAGCCAGGCACTCATCTGCCGAACGCTCGCCGAAGCATTTCCTGACGACCCGATCATCGCCGAGGAGGATGCCACCGAGCTCAAACTGCCGCAAAATGCCTCACTTCTCGATCAGGTCCGTCGGCATGTTTCGCGCGCTCGATCCCATACCAGCGGCACCGGTGTCGCCGACGTCGAGGTCAGCACCGACGAGCTTTGCCAGTGGATCGATCGTGGAGGTGGCAGCCAGTACAGCGGCCGTTTCTGGACCCTCGACCCCATTGACGGCACCAAGGGGTTTCTGCGCCGTGAACAATACGCCGTCGCGCTGGCTCTGATCGTTGACGGCCGCGTGGTTGTTGCCGCACTGGCGTGTCCCAATCTGGCCGTGCAACCGGCCTCTCGCGGCGAACACGGAGCAAGCGACGCGGGATCATCGTCCGGCTCGATCTTCCACGCCATGACCGGGCAGGGGGCCTACGCCATGCCCGTGTCGAGCCCCACGGGTGAGCCAGGGAAGTCGACGCGTCTTCGCACTACTCAGCACGACCGGCCGACCGATGCACGATTTTGCGAATCGGTCGAGTCGGGCCATAGTGCGCAAGGCGATTCCGCATCCATCGCTGCCCGGCTGGGGATCAAGGCACCGCCCCTTCGGATGGACAGCCAGGCCAAGTACGCGGTGGTCGGTCGCGGCGAGGCGGATATTTACTTGCGGCTGCCTACACGCGCCGATTACCGCGAGAAGATCTGGGACCATGCTGCCGGCACCCTGGTCGTCGAAGAAGCCGGTGGCGTGGTCACTGACATCGCGGGGCGGCCGCTGGAATTCACCCACGGTCGTGAATTAACGGCAAACCGGGGCGTGGTCGTCTCCAATGGACCATTGCACGCGGCGGTCGTCGATGCCGTGAAAGCGCTGGGAATCGCATAACTCATTTCAGTCGAGGTCAAGCGACACCGAGGCGATCGTGACCAGGTTCATGTCTTGGCGATGGTGGGATCAGGCCGTGCCGACCCGCTACCGGATCACGCGACAACTGTTCTTGCGCGGTCTCGGAATTGTTTATCTCTCGGCGTTTGGATCGTTGGCCGTGCAGCTCGATGGCCTGATCGGGGCCAACGGAATCTTGCCGGCGGCCGAATATCTCGAACGTTCGAGAGACCTGCTCGGAACCGGATTCGACACCTACTGGCGCGTGCCGACCGTTTTCTGGATCGATGCGTCTGATCGCGCACTTCACACGGTTTGCATCCTGGGGATCTGCTGCGCCTTGATGCTGGCCGCGGGAGTCCTGCCGGGTTTATGCGTGGTCGTTCTCTGGGCGTCTTACCTCTCGCTTGTCAGTGTGGGTCAAGTGTTTCTCGGGTATCAGTGGGACTCACTCCTTCTGGAAACAGGCTTCCTCGCGATTCTGATCGCACCCTGGGGTTTTCGACTCGATCGTGCGCACGACCAGCCGTGGCGATTCTCGGTGGGACTGGTGCGATGGCTCGCATTTCGACTGATGTTTTTATCTGGCTTTGTCAAACTGGCCAGCCACGACCCGACCTGGCAAAGCTGGAGAGCACTCGAGCATCACTATCAAACCCAGCCGCTGCCGACGTGGACAAGCTGGTACATTCACCAGATGCCGGCGAGTTTCCACTGGTTTTCCGTCGCCTTCATGTTTTACGCCGAGCTGATGGCTCCATTCTTCATCTTCGGCCCGCGGCCGATGCGTATCGTCGGATTCGTCAGCCTCGTTTTCTTGCAAGCCATGATCGCCGCCACGGGAAATTACGGGTTTTTCAACCTGCTGAGTGTGGTGATTTGCTTGTGCATTCTGGACGATCGCGATTACGGCTGGCTGTTTGCACGGTTGTTCAAGCGTCCCAAACCAGTAAACGTGGATATTGACGTGCAGGGGGATGAAGTTCCCGCCGCCAAGGATTCAGTCTGGTCATGGCCGAGGCGCGCAGGGATCGGACTCGTCGGCGGAATCGTCGTGGCCATCACGGCGACCCAGACGATCGAGACCATCAGTCCCACGACGTTCATTCCGTCCGAGCTGATGATGCTGGCACAGTGGGCCGAGCCGTCTCGCAGTACCAAC
The DNA here is from genome assembly GCA_963818265.1 of uncultured Planctomycetota bacterium. Classification (GTDB taxonomy): domain Bacteria; phylum Planctomycetota; class Planctomycetia; order Isosphaerales; family Isosphaeraceae; genus CAWFRS01. The sequence goes on from CAWFRS010000004.1 coordinate 67,566, forward strand.
ACTTATGGCCTGTTCGCGGTGATGACGACCACGCGGCCCGAAATCGTCATTGAGGGAAGCGACGACGGCACCAACTGGCTCCCCTACCGCTTTCGCTGGAAGCCATGCGAGCTCGATCGTCGGCCGCGGTTCGCGCTCTTACACCTACCGCGGCTCGACTGGCAAATGTGGTTCGCCGCGCTCGCCGGCGACTGCCGCGCGGCCCCCTGGTTCTTTCGCTTCGAGCAGAAGCTCTTCGAGAGCTCGCCGGCCGTGCTGGGGCTCTTGCGCGAGCATCCGTTCAGCGGCTCGGCGCCAAAATATCTACGGGCGCGCCTCTATTCATACACGTTTACAAGAAAGGGCTCGCCAGACTGGTGGGCCCGTGAAGACCGGGGATTTTACTGCCCGCCGTTATCCGCGCAGTATTTTCAATAGGTCAATCTCGCGGGCCCTTGTTGCAAGGATCCGCCGACGCGAACTTGTTCAGATTGTTCACCCTCTCGGCGGATCTAGATCTTCAACCCGTTCGGAACCATCGGCAAGGAACGCAAGCGGATACCAACGGCGTCGAAAATCGCATTACCGATCGCCGGTGCGATGGCCACGATGGGCGTTTCGCCCGCGCCGGCTGGGGCGATATCCTTGCGGTCGAGCAAGACAACCTCGATCCTGGGCGTGTCTCGAAAGCGTGGCACGCGGTACTTCGAGAATCGAGCGTTCAAGATCCGCCCATCCTCGAACTCGATGGCCTCGAAGAGCGCGCCCCCCAGTCCCATGACCATTGCCCCCTCGACCTGGTTCTTGAGCTGATCGGGATTGATAATCGCACCGCACTCATAGGCGCTCGTAGCCCGGATCACCTCGACCTTGCCAGTCGAGCGATTCACGGCGACCTCGGCGCACGTCGCCACATAGCTCCCTTTTTCAGAACCTCCCGCGATCCCGATGCCGTGATCGGCCCCTGTGTTTCGCTTTGGCCAGCCAAAGGCCCCGGCGGCCGCCTCGAGAACGGCGCGCAGCCGGCTGTCTTTCAAGTTCTTCAGCCGGAATTCCAGAGGGTCGATCTTGATCGCATGCGCCAGCTCGTCCATATGCGACTCGCGGGCAAAGTGGTTCGCCGTCGACGCCAGCGCACGATACGAACCTTGACGCAGCGGCGACGGCACCGAGTGAAACGCCGCAAGCTGGTTGGGAACCTCATACAGCGGGCGGATTCCCGATGCGCCCGAATTGTAGTTGTGAAATCCCCACGCCGTGAGCCTGCCATCGCGCGTCACGCCACTGCTGATCTCGATCAATCCCGCCGGCCGGAAATAGGCCCACGTGAACTCTTCCTCACGCGTCCACACCAGCTTGACCGGTTTTTTCGCCGCACGAGCGAGCCGCGCGGCTTCGATGGCGGCCTCGCCCGTGTGTTTGCCGCCATATCCGGAACCCGTATCGGGCACGATCACGCGCACGTCATCAAGCCCTGTCCGGAAGGCCGCGCTCAGGTCGGCTCGAACGCCAAAAGGGCGCTGAGTGCCGGTCCAGACCGTCAGCTTACCGTCTTCCCAGCGGGCGACGGCTGCTCGCGGCTCGAGCGGGGCGTGAGCAATATAGGCGATCGGATACGACTGCTCGAGCCGCACGTCGGCGGCCGCTAGCCCGGCCCGCATCGATCCTTTTTCCTGGCCGTCATGCTCGCGTGAGGCACGCGATTCCTGGCCGAGGCGCCGAAAGTCGTCGAAGAGGCGCTTGCCGGAAATCTCGGGGCCGGGCGTCCACTCCGCCTTGAGTGCCGCAATGGCTTCTGCCGCTTTTTCGTGCGTGGGCGCGGCGACGCCGACGAAATCGCCGTCCTGAACGAGGATCACATCCGTCATCGCCTTGACGGCCGTCGCGTCGAGCTTCGCCAGCCTGGCGCCGATGCTCGAAGGGCGCAAGACCTTGCCGAACCACATGCCGGGCAGCCGGATGTCGGACGCATAACGATGTTGACCCGTCACGAAGGACCGGCCGTCGACCTTGGCCGCGGAATGGCCGGCGATCGTCCATTTTTCCGGTGGAATCGTCTCGATCTGTTCGGACACGACCCTGGTGAGCTTCTTGCCCTGGGTGAGGGCGCCATACGCCAGCGATTCGCCCGTCCTGGTGTTGACGATGGTGCCATCGGCGACCCGTAGCGACGCACGATCGACCTTGGCCGTTTCAGCGGCCAATTCGACCAGGGTCTCGCGTGCCGCGGCAGCCGTGCGCCTCAATCGGCGCGCCATGTCCGGGGTCGTCCGACTGCCGAATGTGCCCATGTCAAACGGCGTGAGCTGGGTGTCGGCCATGACCATTTCAATCGAGGCCGGGGGCACGTGCAGCTCTTCGGCGACAACCTGGGTCAGCGAGGTGCGGATATTCTGGCCCACCTCGGCCTTGCCCGTGAACACCTTGATATGGCCGTCTTCGCCGATATGCAGCCAGGCACCGATCTCTTGCGGCACGCTCTGGCCACCCCGGCCCCGTCCGCCGCCGCCACCACCGCCGCGCCGGCCTTGCCCAGGCGCTGGCGGTTGGGCTTCGGCGGCGTCGAGCAAATAGAACACAAGCATGCCACCGCCAAGCGTCTTCAAGAAGTCGCGCCGGTGGTGCTCGAAGTTGAGCGGTGGCTTTTGCTCGTTGAGCTCGTAACGTTCGGGTTCCAGGTCAACATCGAAGTTTGAGAAATCGTTCATCGGCGCACCTCCTTGATCGCCTTGGCGGCGATCGCGAACGCGGCAAGAATGCGCGGATAGGTTCCACAGCGGCAGATATTGCCGTTCATGTGTTCGATGATTTGTTCATGAGACGGCTGCGGGTTCTTGCGCAGAAGACCCGCACCGCACACGATCATCCCCCCCGTGCAATAGCCGCACTGCATGGCATCGGCCTCGAGAAACGCCGCCTGAAGCGGGTGAAGCTTGCCATCCTGCTCGAGGCCCTCAATGGTCGTGATTTCATGGCCCGCGACCGCGCTGAGCCGCGTGATGCACGAGCGAACGGGCTCGCCATCGACGAGCACCGTGCACGCGCCACAGCGCCCCTCGCCGCATCCGTACTTCGACCCCGTCAGGCCGAGATCATCGCGAAGGACGCCGAGCAGGAACCTGCCTGGCTCGGCGTCGATCTTGACCCTGGCGCCGTTGATCTGCAGCTCCTTGATAGCGGGCATGAAATGGTTCCTCGAAAACCTGGATCTTCGGTCTACGGCTTCCGGTGCATTCGATTGGGGCTGGCCCTGCGCTGTGAAACTGATGCTCGGCTCGCTTCGTGCAATCTCCGAAATCGCGACTGCGTCGAGCTCGCTCCATCATACCAGGAGGATCGTCACGGTCTAACCGCCCGCACCGTTTTCCTACTCGCCCCGCCCCGTCGAAAGGCCACGTCGATAGCGAACGTAATCCACCAGGAATTTCTGGTACATCGGTCCTCCTGGCCGGGCTCCATACATGCGTCCCGTCGTGGTGCTCCAGCAATGCATGGCAAAGCCGCCCATCTCGGTACCGAGGACTTTTTTCGCGTCGAACACTTCGGAAAGATGCCAGCGATCATTCTCCTGAGCGCGAAATCCCAGGCGAACGTGCGCGGTGTCGATGCACTGGATCAGCATTCCCAGCGGCTTGTGCGCCAGGATCGATTCGGGCAAGTCGGGCGCAAAACGCAGCGAAAAACTGGCGCCCGGATAAACGCGATGCTGCCTGGCCCCGGGGTCGTTTTCAACGCCCGGAGTCCACATCCCGAGATGGCGGCCATTCCTGTCGAGGACGATGAAATTCATCCAGTAATTCCAGGGAATGGTATCATCGGGCGCGATGAAGCTGGTTTCGATTTCCCAGGGAGGCGGATAGTCTGAAAACTTGAGCGACGACCCGCCCGCCGGGCCGAACCCTGTGCCCAGCCCCGGTCCGATCAGCTTCAACATCAGGTGCCCCGGGTGCGAGTGCGTATCCATGAGTGTGCACTGCTCCTGCGCCTGCCACTGGCCCAGATAGCCGAGAATGTTGAATTCATCCGAGTATTTCTCGAACGGCCGCGGCTCCGCCCCGAAGAAGACACAGTAGTCGAGATAGTATTCATATTGAGGATTGGGCGGCTCGGGTGTGGGAGCGGCCACCGGCGCGAAGGTTTGCACATAGCGTTTTGGATCGCCGCCGCCGGACCCGAGCATGAGCGGGTGCGGCCCCTTCACCTGCGGCAAGCTGCGGCACAAGACGTCGGGTATCCACCGGTCGGCCGAGATGATCGGGCCGATCTCCCAGATTCCGGTGATTTTTCCATATTCGGCGCAATCGATCGTGCGCATGTTCCAACCGTGCGCCGCGTCGAACTTGATCCCGACCGCAAGCTGCGTCGGACTCTGCAAGACACATCGAAAAAAGAGCTGGGGGCTGGCTGGCCCGGCATATCTGGCACCATCGCCGATCCAGACGTAGGGAATCCGCCAGTCCCCCATCACGGTGCGGCCGAGATCGCCGCGGCCCCACACGAAATACGTCTCCGGATGTGGCTCGCTGGAGAATTGCGGCAGTCCGACCCCGGCTTCTCCGGTACAACCGAGATGAACGACCAGAAGCTGAAACTCATGCGTTTGCGGCGGCCGTTTCATTCGATCGCTGGGCCATGTTTTTGGATCAGAGAACGTGACCGCGACGTTCAGGCCGATCGCCGAGTTCACCTGGGTTTTCGCCCCCACGCCGGCCATCAGGTTGAAGCTCTGGACGAGGGACGTCTGGAACTCCCACGGCAGCCGGTAATCGCCGATCTGGATCGGCTGTTTCAAGATCGCCTTGATGTCCGCGCCATGGCCTGCTTCATAAATGGTCGCCAGCCCTGGATGCTCGTCGGTCGACCATTCCTTGAGGTTTTCGCCCGGCACGAGCTGCCAGGCGCAATCGCATTGCCCGGCTGATTGAAATGCTGGCTGAGGTCTGAGATATCGTCGGCGGCGGCGTGGATCTTGGAATATCCCGAGACACACACCGCGACGGTCAAGAGCGTGACGGCTCCCACGATTCGTCTCATGAATATCACCTTGATCATGAACTAGAAGATGGCGAATGGGATCGAGCTCGCGCCGGTCATGGCTTGAACTTCGCGAGCTTCTCCCAGAAGAACGGCTGGTCGAATACCGCTGGATTGACGACGTTTTCCGGAGTTTCGCCGCGCGCGGCCTTGATCATGCCCTCGGCCATCGCCTCGCCGGTCGCACGCCAGACGTCCGACGTTGACGCCGACCAGTGAGGCGCCAGGATGACATTATCGAGCCCGATCAAGGGATCGTCGACCGGGAGCGGCTCGACTTCGAAGACATCGAGACCGGCCCCGGCAATCTTGCGATCGCGCAACACGTCGACAAGAGCCTGCTGATCCACGAGCTCGCCGCGCCCCACGTTGATCAAGCAGGCGGTTGGCTTCATCAGTGCCAGTTGCGGCGCACCGATCAACCCTTGTGTTTCCGAAGTGAGCCGGCAGTGCAGGCTGATATAGTCTGACGCACGCATGACCTCGTCGAGCGATGTCAGCCGGACGCCCAGCGCCCCGGCGACGGCGGGATCCGCGTGCGGCGAAAACGCCAGGATCTTCATCTCGAAAGGAGCAACCAGCCGTACCAGCTCGCGACCGCTATGGCCGAGGCCGACGATGCCCAGGGTGCGGCCCTGGATCTCGCTCCCCATCACGGCCGCTTGCCGATCCCAGCGACCTTGCCGCGTGACTTTATCCTGGTCAAAAAGCCGCTTGGCGAGTGCCAGCATGAAGAGCAAGGCCGAAGAGGCCGTCGAGTGGTTGAGCGCCATGGGCGCATTGAACACGGCCACGCCGTTCTCGGTGCAGGCGCCCAGGTCGATCTTGTCGTAGCCGGCGCCTGAGCGGCCGATCACGACGAGGTCGCGGGCACTGTCGGAGAAGAGACCGCGCTTGATCCACGGTCGCAAGACGACGAGTCCGTCCGTATCGCGAACGTGTTCGGGCGAAACTTCCAGCGAATAAAGCCGGCTCCAGTAATCCGGCTGATTGGGCTTCGGCCCCAGATCGTCGAGAAACCGCCAGCGCAGCATGCGCGCGTGACTCGAAAGACGCCCGACCCCCGCGTCACCGTAGGCCGGCAATCCCGACTCGTCGAGAAAGTCTCCCGTCAGCGCGACCCGAAATTCTCGCAAGAGTGAAGTCCTTCATCGTGAACGTCACGATTGCCGGTTCTGCGTGAAGTTCGTCTGCCAGTCTCGGTCCCACAAGCTGGGAAACGCGTGGGCCACATACGGGTGGCGTGCGATCGCGTCTTCATCGAGCTCGAGGCCGAGACCCGGCGTGTCGTCGACAACGAGCGCACCATTCTTGATCGGGTTCCAGCCCGCGACCAGATCGTCGCGCCACGGGACATCAAACTCGGCAAACACTTCCTGGATCAAAAAGTTGGGCGTGCTGATATCAAAGTGCAGCGCGGCCGCAAAGGCCACGGGCCCGATCGAGCAATGAGGCGCGACGCTGATATCCTGGGCGGCCGCCATCGCGGCGATCTTCTTGCCGGCCGAGAGTCCCCCGCAGTGGGCGAGGTCGGGTTGAACCACGTCGACGGCCCGCAGCGCGGTGAGACGATAAAAGTCCGCCAGCGTATAGAGACGTTCGCCCGCGGCGACGGGGCACCGCGCCGACCGCTTCACCTCGGCGAGGATGTCGAGGGATTCCGGCACCACGGGCTCCTCGCACCATTGCGGCTCGAATCGTTCGAGCCGGCGCATCAAGGCCAAGGCCGGTCCCGCCGCGAGCCGGCCATGAAACTCAATCATCAGGCCGACATGGGGCCCGACAGCGTCGCGCACGGCCGCCACGATCGCCACCGCCGCATCAGCCTCGGCCTTGTCGAGCGACTTCCAGGCCGTGCCAAGCGGATCGAACTTGAGCGCCCAGTATCCCTTCGCGACGGCCGCGACGGCCCGCTCGGCGAACTCCGGGGGCGTGCGTGCGCCGCCATACCAGCCGTTGGCATACATAGGAATCCGCTCATGGCAACGGCCGCCGAGCAAGCGGTAAACCGGCTGGCCACAGATCTTGCCCATCAAGTCCCAGCAGGCGATCTCGACGCCGCTGATGGCCGTCATGATCGTCGAGCCCCCTTGATACTGGTCGCGGATCATGCCGCCGATCAGCGATTCAATATCAAACGGATCGCGGCCCAGCACGCGACCTTCGACCCACTCGTGCAAGATCGTTTGAACGGTTTTTTCTTGCCATTCGAGCGTGGCTTCGCCAATTCCGGTGTGCCCGCTCTCGGTCTGGAGACGCACGAAGAGATAATTCCGCAAGCCCGCATTGGCCAGGAAGGTCTCGAAGCCGGCGATCTTGTTACGAGAAGGCATGTTCACGCGACTTATGCAATTTTCAAACCAAATCGTCAGGCAGTGTATTGGCGGATGGAGCGCGATGCTGGTTAAACCGTGCGCCGAACCTTGCTTGTAGCCGGCCGCTCCACGGCCGGTGACCGAGCCCCGGTCGAAGTATGTCCCTACAGTCCATAACGATCGAAAAAGCAGGCCAGCGCTGGATAACATACTCCAATCGCCTCGTGAGTGGAAAGGGTCGCTCGACGATCGTGGGTCCTTTCGAGATTGCTTCGTGGCGGCCCGACTACTCGAAGTTCGTGAAAGGGTTCGCATCGCTCGTCAAAACGTCGAGCGGCTCGCATGCTCCGTAAGGCAATGACCAGGCTGTGCGCCGACACCCCTTCTTGTCAGCCCGTCAACGGATTAAGCTGATCTTCGAACAATGTTCGTCGCTCCCATGGATCGTCAGGACTGAATTGCGTGGCATGGACTTTATTTCGATTCAAGATCATGCTGGCCGGTGTATGCGCTATGATCGCGGGGCTGTCGTCGTTGGCGTCCGGGATCGACGGCTTGATGCTCTTGGGCGCCGCGATCACGGCATGCGGCCTTGGCCTGGTCGGTATCACCGTGCGCAGTATCCATCAGGAAACAAGCAGCAGCGTCGAACCCGAGATCACGGAAACGTCGGAAGGCCGTCGCACAGTCCAGTCCGACTCGACCTGTGACCATAACTGGGTCAATCCTGACGATCCCAACGACATGCTCAATTACAGTTACCTCACGCTGCAATGCACGAAATGTGGCGCAGAACGCAGTGCTTGGGGCTGACGGCTCGTGACCGGTCGGCTTCCGGCTGCGTCCCGACGAATCTCTCTGAATCAAACATCGCGGAGACGTCAGCAGTCTCGCAGTGGCAAGTGGGGAGCGGCAAATTGGATAAGCAGCGCGTTTTCCCTCAGCAGACCGAGACAACCGTGCCGAACGTCCATCCGCCGGACTCTGGCAAAGTCGTGGGCGTTCTCGGCGGCCAGAGCACGTTCAAGGTCCTGAGCGAGCAGACGGGCGGTGCTTATGCTTTGCTGGAACAGCAAATACCCGCGGGCCACGGGCCGCCGCTGCACGTCCACCGTCACGAGACCGAGATTTTCTACATTCTGGAGGGTCGTTTCGAGATCACGCTCGACGATCAGACGCTCAGGGCTCCGGTGGGGGCGATAGCTGTTTGCCCCCGCGACATTCCGCACACCTTTCGCAACATCGGCCCGACACCGGGCAAGCTGCTCCTGACCATCATTCCGGGGCGATTTGCGAACTACTTCCTCGAGGTGGACGGCCTGACTGACAAGAACTTTGATATCATCAGGACTCTTGCCGCCAGTTATGACGTCGAATTCCTCACATAAACTGCCGCGCAAGGGCAATTCGCCAAGCCGTAACTGTGATTGTCCGCGTTTTGTTCGGGTGGAGAGAAATCCCATGCTGAGCTGGAAGAAAAGTTCGCAACTCCGACAGCCCCCTCTTCGTATCGATGTGCGGTCCGACCCAATATACGCCAAGCTGCGCGCAAAGTATGGAGCGCCCGCTACGGCCAGCGCTCGCCCCCCCGAGCCTCAGACCAATGTGGGCAGCATCGTTGATTTCGAGACCGAACTGGGAGATGTCGGTCCCGCCGATCTCGACGCGGCGGCCGCCGAGGTCTGGTTGAAGGCGCTCGATGAAGTTGATGCGGCTTATGCAGCCGATGAATGGGAAGTCTTCGTGATCTATGTGACCGTCGAGACAGGCGATGTGATGATCTATCCAACGACCATGGCCAAGCTTGACGACTCTTCGGCGCACGTCCGGATCATGTTGCACTCGGTCGGCTGGGCCAACGCCTATGATGCCATCGCGGCCCCTGGCGAGTCGAAGAAGTTTAACGCCGCCTACAAGCACCTGCTGAAGTCGATCGTCAAAACCTTCAAGGATGCCGTCGAGACATCGCCTTTGTCGCCGAGGTTCCTCGCGCTAAAGAAACGCCCAAGCTTCGGGATTTACTATGTCGACGCCGTCGAGAGTATCCGTCGCGAGGTCCTTCAGTTCCTCTGGGGTAACAAGGCGCCCGACGGCCTTCCCGCGAGCTCAGCGAAGGAGTTGTTCGAGGCCCTGCTTCGACGGGAGTGCAGCTATATCGGCAAGAGCCTGGTTTATGAGAACGACATCCTCCGCATCGTGGAAATGCAGGGCGCGAGTTTCAATGATCAATATGTCAGCGCGCTCGAAGCCGTTCCGAATCTTGCACAGGTTTGCACCGGCCTGCGCGAGCTCAAGCTCATGGCGACCCGGATCAAGCCCGCGGCCGTCGAACGGCTCAGGAAACTCTTGCCCGACGTTGATGTTCAGGTGCTTGCGTACAAGAACAACGTTGGCTGGTATCGCAAGGATCGGTGAACCAATCACAGGAACGCTGGCGGGAAATCCAAGGTCGCAACGTCCAAACAAGTCATGCACTACGCCTTTCCGCAAACATTCACTTTGAGCCGTTTCGAATCCTCGCCTTGGCTTTCGCCAGCGGCATATTCGGCGTCGAGTCGGGCCAGTTCGGTCATGAGAACGGTGCCATGCGTTTCGTTGCCATTGCGAAAACGTCCTCGGACTACATCTTCGATCTGCTTGAGCGTGGCGACCTCACGCTCGAGGAATCGAACGCGGTCGGCTTCGGTCTTGACCGTCACATCGGCCACAACTTCGTCGTAACGTTTCTGCGCAGTCAGATAATCTTCGACATTGATTTGGCCCCCCTGATAGAGCTGATGCGCCCCGTCTCGAAGCTTCGTGGCAACGCCAATGCGGGCCTTGCCAATGGCATCGAGCTCGGCAGAGTCGGACCCGGAGGTGTCTGCCGCAGCCGGTTTTGGTTCAGCGCAATTGCGCTTGCGGTTGTTGTTTTCCAATGGCCGCTGGCGATTGTGCGCGTCCAATCGCTCGATACCCGACCAGGCCCGTGCCGCAGAGCAGGGCACTCGCAAGCACGACGAACGCGGCCATTTTGACCTTGCTCCAGAACATCATCTTCAACGCTCCTTTCATCAACGCAGTTGCTGCCTCTGGTATCCCGAACTCCGTCTGGCCCGATGCGAGCCGAAGAGCCGCAGATACAGTGGTTTCAACCATCGATACCGAAGTCACTTCAACGATCGAGGCTTGACCCCCGAGCACGACCGTAGGCGCCATGCCGCGTCTGGCCAAATGATCACGCAATCGTCGCCGCCCGCGCGCAGACGGCTGCGAACCGTCCCGTCGGGCCATCCCAGATGGCGGGCCGCCTGCTCCTGCGTCAGCCCTTCCATATCGCAGAGCAACACCGCCGTCCGGTACTTCGCCGGCAACCGTCCCAGCTCCTCGTGGAGAATGGCGTTGCGATCATCCCACTCTTGATCCTCTATGGCCGGCGTCGACGACTCGGCGGCCGTCCGCTCGTGGGCGCGCCGTCGAGACGCATCCGTGCGGGCACTCAAAGAGACTCGACGGGCAACCGACAGGAGCCATGGTCCCACGGAGCCGCGGACCCACAGACCCGCCGCCCTCCGCGCCAGGACCAGGAAGGTTGCCTGAAACGCATCCTCGGCCGCGTGGGGGTCTTGGAGGACCGCGCGGCATGCCTGGGAAACGATGGGGCCATGCCGCTTCACCAGCACCGTGAAAGCCAGCTCCGCGGCCGCCCGGTCGCGGCCCGTAAACATCTGGAGGAGCTGGCGGTCGGTGTGCTCTCCGATCGTTCCAGCGTCGAACAGCGACTCAATGTGCTGAAGAAAGGACCGCTGACCATCGTGCATCCGTGGCCTCCGGACGGTTTCGCATCACC